>NZ_JABJRC010000030.1 GCF_013131805.1 Kribbella sandramycini
AGAGATCGTCATGTCCAAGAAGTTCGTTCGCGCCGGCCTCGCCGCGTCTGCCGTGGTCCTCGTCCTCGCGACGGCGGCCTGTGGCGGTGGCGACAGCAACTCCAGCGACACCCCCGCGTCCCAGCCGACCTCCGCGCCGACCAGCGCCCCCTCCAGCGAGACCTCCATGGACAACGCCGCCGGCCTCGTCGGCCCCGGCTGCGCCGACTACGCCAAGGCCAACCCCAGCGGCGCCGGCTCCATCGACGGCATGGCCGCCGCACCCCTGGCCACCGCCGCCTCCGGCAACCCGCTGCTCAAGACCCTGGTCGCCGCCGTCTCCGGCAAACTGAACCCGAAGGTCAACCTCGTCTCGACCCTCAACGGCGGCGAGTTCACCGTCTTCGCCCCGGTCGACACCGCGTTCGCCAAGATCGACGCCAAGACCATCGAGGTCCTCAAGAAGGACGACGCGCTGCTCACCAAGATCCTGACCTACCACGTCGTCCCCGGCCAGCTCGACCCGACCGCGGTCGTCGGCAAGCAGACCACCGTCGAGAAGCAGGACGTCACCGTCAGCGGCTCCGGCGACGCCCTCAAGGTCAACGACGCCAACGTCGTCTGCGGCGGCGTCAAGACCGCCAACGC
>NZ_JABJRC010000031.1 GCF_013131805.1 Kribbella sandramycini
CGATCGCATCAACCTTCTGGTTGATGAACGTCTCGACCTGGCTGATCTGCAGGTTCACATCATTGGTGCCTTCAGCAACCAGCAGCTCGACGTCGGAGTACTTCTTCGCCTCGGCCTGGGTCGCCTTCGTGATCGCGCCCATCCAGCCATGGTCGGCAGCCGGCGCGGAGAAGCCGATCTTCACCTTCTTACCGGGCTCGTCGTTCTTGCCGGCGGCAACCGCCTGGGTGGCGGGCGCGTTGTTCTTCTCGGCCTCCGGGGTGTTACTCGTACACGCCGCCAGGGCGAGTACGCCGAGGCCGGCGATTGCGATCGTTCGGGCGGAACGGGACATCGGTGTCTCCTATGAACTGGTAGTGCGACTGGCCAAGCGCTGCTGGAGAAGGACCGCGATCACGATGATCAGCCCCTTCGCCACCGACTGAGCGGAGATGCTCAGGTTGTTCAGGGTGAACACGTTGTTGAGCGTGGTGAAGATCAGGACGCCGAACACCGTGCCGACGATCGTGCCGCGACCACCGGACAGCAAGGTGCCGCCGATCACCACCGCCGCGATCGCGTCCAGCTCGTACAACT
>NZ_JABJRC010000032.1 GCF_013131805.1 Kribbella sandramycini
CCACGCGCAGGGTGACGGGGTCGAGGCCGGCCAGGTCCGCTTCCTGGACCAGGACGCCGCCGGGGACGCTGCGAATCTCGAGGGGCGACGCGCCGGCCAGCGGCCGCCCGACGGGCACCTCGAGCACGCGCAGCTTCTTCTTCGCGCGCCGGAGCTCCTCGAGCGCGTCCGCCTCGAACGCCGGCGCGAAGAGGATCTCGAGCAGGATCCCCGACAAGGCATCCGCGAGGCGCCGGTCGACGGGCCGGTTCACGCCGACGATTCCGCCGTAGATCGAGACCGGGTCGGACGCGCGGGCGCGCTCGAACGCGGCGCCGACGTCGGATCCGACGGCGGCCCCGCACGGGTTGGTGTGCTTGACGACGACGGAGGCGGGTTCCGCGAACTCCTGCAGGAGACCCAGCGCGCCCGCGAGGTCGAGGATGCTCTGCGTGGAGCGGTAGTTCTCCTCCAGGCGCAGCACCCGCGCCCCCGGGAAGTCCTTCTCGAAGTCGAGGATGTTGTTGATGTCGGCGCCCCGTCACGAGTAGATGGACTGGTCCTCGTCGCCGACCACGGTGATGTTGCC
>NZ_JABJRC010000033.1 GCF_013131805.1 Kribbella sandramycini
TGCGGCGCCGCGCCGGAGTTCACCGGGACGCAGAAGTGGTTCAACACCCCGGGCGGCAAACCGGCGACGATCGCCGGGCTCAAGGGCAAAGTGATCCTGGTCGACTTCTGGGCCTACTCCTGTATCAACTGCCAGCGCGCCACTCCGCACCTGCTCGCGTGGGACAAGGCGTACAAACCGCTGGGGCTGGAGATCGTCGGCATCCACTCGCCGGAGTTCGCGTTCGAGAAGAGCGCCGGCAACGTCGAGTCCGCCATCCGCAAGGAAGGCATCACCTACCCGGTCGGCCAGGACAACAACCTCGCCACCTGGACCGAGTACCGCAACCAGTACTGGCCGGCCAAGTACCTCGTCGATGCCGGCGGCACCGTCCGGGCGATCAAGTTCGGCGAGGGCAGCTACGGCCAGGTCGAGGACCAGATCCGGCAGCTGCTCAAGGAGGCGAACCCGGCGGTCCAGCTCCCCGCACGCGTGGACGGCACCGTGCAGGCCGACACGATCGGCGCCAAGGGCACCACCCCGGAGACCTACCTGGGCTACTCGCGCTCGACCAACCTGCA
>NZ_JABJRC010000034.1 GCF_013131805.1 Kribbella sandramycini
TCACCAAGGACCAGATCGAGGACTTCTACTCGCACCTGCTCGAGGTCGGGGTGGAGGTGCTGGACGCCGACGGCGAGGTCATCGCGAAGGACGCGGCGACCCAGACCGAGCGCCCCCCGGAGCTCGACCTCACGGTGGAGCCGAGCCTCGACAGCCTTCGCCTCTACCTCCGGGAGATCGGCCGCGTCCCGCTGCTCACGGCCGGCGAGGAGGTCGCCCTCGCGAAGCGCATCGAGCGCGGCGACCTGGTGGCCAAGGCCGCGATGGTCGAGGCCAACCTGCGGCTCGTGGTCAGCATCGCCAAGGGCTACCTCGGGCGCGGCCTCTCGTTCCTCGACCTCATCCAGGAGGGCAGCCTGGGCCTGATCCGGGCCGTCGAGAAGTTCGACTACCGGCGCGGCTACAAGTTCTCCACCTACGCGACGTGGTGGATCCGCCAGGCGGTCACGCGCGCCATCGCGGACAAGGGGCGGACCATCCGCATCCCCGTCCACATGGTCGAGAAGCTCAACAAGGTCGTGCACGTCGA
>NZ_JABJRC010000003.1 GCF_013131805.1 Kribbella sandramycini
GTCACACCCGCGCCCGCACAAGAAACGCCGGCCGCGCCCGGTGTCGGTCGCCACCTCACTGGCGACCGGCACCGCATACGGCGCAGCCGGCGTCCTGCTGTTGCCCCGAGAGGGCAGTCGGCCCGAACAGCAGAGCGCGGTCGCAGGTCCCCAGTCACACCCGCGCCCGCACAAGAAACGCCGGCCGCGCCCGGTGTCGGTCGCCACCTCACTGGCGACCGGCACCGCATACGGCGCAGCCGGCGTCCTGCTGTTGCCCCGAGAGGGCAGTCGGCCCGAAGGAGGGCGGTCACCGTCTCATTCCGTAACCGGCAGGGGAGGTGCAGTCCGGTCGCGGACGGGAGTACAGCGATCCACCTGGAGCCTTTGTCAGCGACCCGTCCGTCGCCGACAACTGAACGTTGTCATGGGAGCACAGGGCGAGGCCATGATCGGCATCAAACATTTGCATTGCCTTTGAACAAGGCAACGCTGAGTACTTCTCCAACTACACAGCGTCGATAAGTTGCCTGCCGCAACAACTAGCCAAGTGGTCAGAGATTCCCAGCGGCCAGCGCAGCGGTCAATGCTGCCAGGGCTTGGCTCCACGCGTGCTGCGGCGGCGCGCCGTACCCGAGTACGAGCGCCGGCGGCAGCCCCGCACCGAAGCGCGACAACCCGTACGTGACGATATCGTGCGCGCCCAGCAGCTCCAGCGCCGAGCCCTCGTCCACAGTCGGCAGATCAAGCGTGAGCTGAAGCCCGGCGGCGATCCCGCGGACGGAGTGGTTGCCCAGAGCACGGATGAGGTCGTCCCGCCGCCGCCGATAGCGCAGCCGAGCGGCCCGCACATGCCGGTCGTACGCCCCGGAGTCGATCAACGCGGCGAGCGCCATCTGACTCAGCGAGTCACTGTGCCGATCACTCCACGTCTTCTCCTCGATCACCGCGTCCACCAGCCGCGGCGGCAGCACGAGCCACGCGAGCCGGAGTCCAGGCGCCAGCGTCTTACTGGCCGACCCGGCGTAGGCGACGACATCCGGCGCCAACCCTTGTAACGCACCGATCGGCTGCCGGTCGTACCGAAACTCACCGTCGTAGTCGTCCTCGAGAACGAACCCGCCACTCGCCCGCGCCCAAGCCAACACCTCGGTACGCCGATGCGGCGCCAACGGCACCCCGGTCGGAAACTGATGCGCCGGCGTCAACACCACGCCCGCGGCGTCACCCAACTCCCCAACCATCGCCCCACAAGCATCAACCGGAATCGCCCGCGCCTCCAGCCCAGCCCGCTGCAACTGCCGCGGAATGGCCGGCTGCCCAGGATGTTCATGCCCGAACGACGTCGCCCCCAACCTCGCCATCGCCCCCGCGACCAATGCCGAAGCCTGCCGAAACCCACTACACAGCACGATGTTCTCGGGTTGCGCCTGCACCCCACGCGCCCGATACAAGTACCCAGCGAGCACCTGCCGCGCGTACGCCGGACCCCGCGGCTCGTCGTACTGCAACGCCTCCGCGCGCCGCGACCCGAGCACCCGACGCACCGCCGCATTCCACGCCGGAACCGGGAAGCTCGAAATATCCGGCCGCCCCGGCCGCAGGTCGTGCACCACAGCCGCCTCGCCAACCCCGCCGGACGCCGGAGCCGCGGCCGGTGCGACCGCCGCCGTTCGCGTACCCGCGCCGCGCTCGCTGCTGAGGTACCCCTCCAGCACCAGCTGGCTGTAGACCTCGGCGACCGTGTTGCGCGCAACGCCGAGGTCGATCGCCAAGGCCCGCGAGGACGGCAGCCGCGTGCCCACCGGGAGCTCCCGGATCGCGGTCCGCAGTGCTCGCTCCACCCCGGCGCGGACTCCGCGACTGCGGTCGACGATCAGATGCAGTTCCGACATGGCCCACAATTCTAGGCGATACTTGGACCAAATCTCCGGGTCAAGTCGCGACTAGCGTTGACACACGTGAAGTACTCGACCTTGCTCCTGCTCGCTCTCGTCGGCCGCTGCGGGCTCGGCCTGACGGCGGGCCTGTCGGTGCTCTATCTGACCCAAGTCATCGGCCTGCCCGTCGCCGCCGTCGGCATCACGCTGACCGCCGCGGCCGCGGTCGCCGTCGTGGGCAGCATTTGGCTCGGTCATCTGGCCGACCGGCTCGGCGCTCGCGAGGTCTTTGCCGCGATGGCCGGCCTCCAGGCCCTCGCGACCGCCGGCACTCTGCTCGTACACGACCTCGCGGCGTACGCCGTCGTCGCGCTCACCCTCGCCTTGGCCGACCTCGGCTACCGCAGCGCGTACGGCGCGGTCGTGTTCGCCGTGGTCGAACCTGCCGAGCGACTCCCGATCCGGGCCAAGGCGCGGGTCGCCTCGAACGTCGGTTTCGCGGGCGGCGCCGGACTCGCGGGGCTCGCACTGGCCTCCGGCGCACCGATGGCGTACCGGATCGGGCTGATCGGTAGTGCGCTGCTGATCGCGGCTGCCGGTCTCCTCACATTCCGGCTGCCGCGGGTAGCCCGCGTTCACAGCCGGGCAGCCGGGCCGTGGGCGGTCCTGCGCGATCGTCCGTTCGTCAGCTTCGTCGGGCTGGACGGCGTCCTCAACATCCACAACTCGATGATCAAAGTCGGCATCCCGCTGTGGATGGTCACCCGCACCGACGCCCCGCACTGGCTCGTCTCGGTCATGCTGATCGTGAACAGCGCGGTCGTCATCGTCTTCCAGGTTCGCCTGAGCCGCGGCACCGACCACCTCGCCGGCGCTGCCCGCGCAGGCCGCCGCTCGGGCCTCCTGCTCAGCCTCGCCTGCGTCATCCTCGCCTGCACCACTCAAACCTCAGCCGCACTCACCATCGCGCTACTCCTCGCGGCAACGCTCTTCCACGTCGTCGGCGAGATCCTCGAGTCAGCCAGCGGCTGGGGTATCAGCTTCGCCCTCGCCCCACCCGGCCAAGTCGGCCAATACCAGGGCGCCCAAGCCATGGGCCGCGGCCTGGGCGACCTCATCGGCCCGGTCCTGATCACCACCGTGGCCCTCCCCCTAGGCCCCCTCGGCTGGCTACTCACCGCCGCCTTCTTCGCCCTCGCAGCCCTCCTCATTCCCGTCGTCCTACGCCCCGCACAAGGAGCCGCCACCCATGAACTCGCAGCCGCACGACTCTGACCACCAGATCGAGTTCCGTCCGGCCCTCGCGGACGAGACCGACCAGATACTCGAGTTCTGGGCCCGATCGGCCGAGGACGCCGACCGCCCGGCCGACACCCCCGCCGCCGTCCGCCGCCTCATCCTCCGCGATCCCGACGCCCTCGTCCTCGCTCTCGACGGCCCCGAGATCGTCGGCTCGATCATCGCCGGCTGGGACGGCTGGCGCTGCCACCTCTACCGCCTCGCCATCGCCCCCACCCACCGCCGCCGCGGTATCGCCGCCGCCCTCATCGCCGAAGCCCAGCACCGCCTCACCACCCTCGGCGGCACCCGAGCCGACGCCATGGTCCTCGACACCAACACCGAAGCCCACCCCACCTGGACCGCCGCCGGCTACACCCTCCAACCCACCTGGTCCCGCTGGACCAAACCCCTGCCCCCACCCCCCACCGCCCCAGGCGCCGCAATCTGGTAACCCCTCCCCAAGCACCACCCACGCGGACTCCCTGGCGTGAAGCGGCAACTGCGGCTGCGCCCACGCACCAGGTGTGAAGCCGAGCCAGGCGGTCGGCACGCCACACAACTGGAAGCAGACGGAGCCCGCCCGCCGGAGCGGACGACGCCGGCTACTGGGCTGTACAAGTAGGCGCAGGTGAACTGCCCGCGTACGGGGTGGAGCAC
The DNA here is from genome assembly GCF_013131805.1 of Kribbella sandramycini. GTDB lineage: Bacteria > Actinomycetota > Actinomycetes > Propionibacteriales > Kribbellaceae > Kribbella > Kribbella sandramycini. The sequence goes on from NZ_JABJRC010000003.1 coordinate 3,798, forward strand.
CCCGGTTGCAGTGGGTGGACGCAGGTGGGACCGCCCGTGCGCTGGGAGGTGGGAGGCACCGGGTGGCGGGCTACCCGGACGAACGGGCAGCGCGGGCAGGGGTCGGTGGGACGGACGCGCAACTACCCGCTCACGGGGGTAGAGCACACCGGTTGTTGCAGCGGGTGGGCGCAGGTGGGACCGCCCGTGCGCTTGGAAGTGCACGGGGTGGGGGCAGCGGGTGGCGGGCTAACCGGACAAAGGGGCGGCGTGGGCTGGCCGCGCATCGGCGGGCAGGCGCGACGCCGAGTGGTTAGCAGCCGGACGAAGGGCTGTCAGGGATGGGGCTGGACGTGCGATTGGCCGCGCATCGGAGGGCGGGCGCGACGCGGGGTGGTTAGCAGCCGGGCGGAGGGGTGTTGGGGGTGGGGCTGGATGTGGGGTTGCCCGCGCATTGGGGTGCGCGGGCGGGGTGCGGCGGTTGGAGTGCGGGGGTGGGGTGGGTTAGTAGGGGTAGGTGTCGTCTCGGCGGGTGGGGTCCAGGTCCCAGAGGGAGAATTCGACGATTTTGTGGGATTCTTCGCCGCCGGCGGGGATGAGGCCGAACTGGTCGTAGTCCTTGGAGCCGAGGCCGTCGAGGTAGCAGAGGAGTTCGAAGGCGGACTGGGCGTCTTCGATGTCGTCGACGACTTCGTCGTTCTGGGCTTCGTGGGCCCGGGAGCGGACGTAGGCGATGAAGGCGTCGGGGTCGGTGACGACGTAGTCGTAGCGGGCCTGGTAGCTGAGGCGGACGCCGTCCTCGGGGAGGAGGGACTCCTCGAGCTCGAGGTCGTCGATGCTGCCGCCCTCGACGAGCTCGCGGTAGTCCTCGGGGTCGTCGAAGTCGTCGGGGCCGAGGGGGAGATCGTCCAGCTCGTCGGGATCGTAGGAGTCGATGCCGAGGAAGATGTCACCCCAGCCGCGCTCGTTGACGGCGTCGGCCAGGACGCGGGACTGGACCCGGACGTTCTCGATCGCGCTGGTGGCGCGCAGGTCGTGCAGGTCCAGAGCGTCGGCCTGCTCCAGCAGCACCCGGGCGAGTTCGCGGGCGGCGTCGGCTGCCGAGGCGGGTTCGATCGGCTCACTCATGCTGTGACCGTACAACCATGGGCACCTCGACCGCCGCGCCCGGTACGCCGAACGCGTCCACGAGCTCGACCGCGACCGGACGGACGACGGCGCACAGCTCGTTCACCAGGGCGGTGATCGCCTTCGACCGGCCCGGGGACAACCGGCCGTGCTCCAGGTACCAGGCCCGCTCACCCTCGATCGTGGCGAGCGCGTGCAGGTCGTAGACATCCTTCAGCACCTGCTGGATCTCCTCCGGCGCGGACTCGACCGCCGCCTGGAACGCTTCGAGGACGACGCGGTCCACATGCGCGCGCCCAGCCGCGATCACGTGATCCTGACAGCGGTTGAACACGTCGAACGCATCGTCCCCCGCGTCGATCCCCGCTTTCAGCCGGCGCGCGACACCGGACAGCATGTGCTGCTCGCGGAACCGCAGCAAACCCGAGTGGTACGCGTCGTCGCGCAGCCCCGCATCGGGGTCGGCGGCGTCGTTCCGATTCGGTACGGCGTCGCGCAGCCGCTCGATCAACGGGCGCAGCGCCGCCTTCTCGACGGCGACCTCGACCGCCTGCGCCGCGATGAACCGGGCCGTCCCGAGCGGGTCGAGTTTGCCGAAGGACTCGCGGTAGTCGGTCAGCAGCCCCTTCGCCACCAGCTGCAACAGGACGGTGTTGTCCCCCTCGAAGGTGGTGAAGACATCGGTATCGGCCTTCAGCGTGGCCAGCCGGTTCTCCGCGAGGTAGCCCGCACCGCCGCAGGCCTCGCGACACATCTGGATGGTCTCGGTCGCATGCCACGTCCCAAGGGCTTTGGTGCCGGCCGCCTGCGCCTCCAGCGCCCGCTGGTCGTGCTCGCTGCTGCGATCCGCGCTGACCCGGACGAACTCGTCGACCAGCGCACCCTGCGCGAAGTGCATCGCATACGTCCGCGCGAGCAGTGGCAGCAACCGGCGCTGATGCATCCGGTAGTCGAGCAGCACCGTCTCCTCGGCGGAGCCCGGCGCGCCGAACTGCCGCCGCTCCGCGCCGTACTTGATCGCGATCGCGAGCGCCACCTTGCTCGCGTTGATTGCCGCGCCGCCGACCGACACCCGGCCCTGCACCAGCGTGCCGAGCATGGTGAAGAAGCGCCGGTCCGGATTCTCGATCGCACTGAAATAGTTGCCCTCGGCATCAACCTGGGCATACCGGTCGAGCAGCGCCGACCGCGGCACCCGCACCTGGTCGAAGACGATCCGCCCGTTGTCCACCCCGTTCAGCCCGAGTTTCGGCCCGCAGTCCGACAGCGTCACCCCCGGCAACGCCTCCCCGCTCTCATCACGGATCGGGACCAGCAGACAGTGCACCCCGTGCCGCTCGCCGCCGACCACGAGCTGCGCGAAGACCGCCGCCAGCCGGCCATGTTGCGCGGCGTTGCCGATGTAGTCCTTCCGGGCGGCCGCATCCGGCGTGTGGACGACGAACTCCCCCGTCGCGACGTCGTACGTCGCGGTCGTGCCGAGGGCTTGGACATTCGAGCCGTGGCCGGTCTCGGTCATCGCGAAACAGCCGAGCAACCGGCCGCTGATCGCATCGGCCAGATACTCCTCGTGATGCCGCTCGGTGCCCAGATGCAGGATCGCGCCCGCGAACAACCCGAACTGCACCCCGGCCTTCACCATCAGCGAGAGGTCGCCGAACGCGAGCGTCTCGAACCCGGCGATGAAACCGCCGAGATCCCCACCGCCGCCGTACTCCTTGGGGAAGCCGCGGGCCGGATGCCCCTCGGCCGTGATCGCGCGCAACATCTCCAGCACGCTCTCCCGGTACTCCGCGCGCGGCTGCCGCACGGCGAACTCGAACAGCTCCGCGTTCGCCGCCAGGCCGGCGCGCACGACGTCGCGGGCCTGCTTGTGCGGCCCGTCCAGATAGTCCCGAATCCCCGATGCGCTCATACCTTCAACATATGCGGATTCACCCGCACTGTCTGTGACGGATTACGGCTTGTGGACAACCTGAGACAGACCTGGTCAACACCCGCACTTGCGGCGATATTCTGTCGACCGTGCCGAATTTGCGGATCAGTGAAGCGGCAGCGCTCCTCGGCGTCAGCGATGACACCGTCCGGCGCTGGATCGATCAGGGCCGGTTGGACGCCGTCCAGGACGGCGGCCGGATGGCGGTCGAGGGTCGCGCGCTGGCCGAACTCGCCCAGCAGCTGGCGGAGTCGCCGGAGCCGGGCAACACCACCGCGGCCTCGGCGCGGAACCGGATGCGCGGGATCGTCACCCGCGTCGTCAAGGACGGCGTGATGGCCCAGGTCGAGATGCAGGCCGGCCCGTTCCGGGTCGTGTCGCTGCTGAGCCGTGAGGCCGCCGACGAGCTCGGCCTGGAGCCGGGCGTCGTCGCGGTCGCCTCGATCAAGTCCACCCATGTCGTCGTCGAGATCCCGGAGGCCTGATGTTCCGCCGTACCGCGCTCGCCACGCTGGCCGCCGTCGCCACGCTGACCCTGGTCAGCTGCGGCAACGACCAGCCGGCCGCCTCGAACAACCCGAGTACGCCGACGCTCAGCGGGACGGTCACCGTCTTCGCGGCCGCGTCGCTGACCGGCTCGTTCACCCAACTGGGCAAGGACTTCGAAGCCGCGAACCCAGGCGCCAAGGTCGTGTTCAACTTCGCCGGCAGCTCGGCGCTCGCCCAGCAGATCAACCAGGGCGCCCCGGCCGACGTGTTCGCCTCCGCGGCGCCGAAGAACATGGACCAGGTGACCGACAAGGGCACCCCGACCACCTTCGCGCAGAACACGCTGGAGATCGCGGTGCCGAAGGGCAACCCGGGCAACATCACCGGCCTGAAGGACTTCACCGACCAGAACAAGAAGATCGCCCTTTGCGCCGCGCAGGTGCCTTGTGGCGCCGCAGCGGAGAAGGTCTTCAAGGCCGTCAGCCTCACCCCACAGCCCGACAGCCTGGAGCAGGACGTGAAGGCCGCGCTGACCAAGGTCAGCCTCGGCGAGGTCGACGCGGCCCTCGTTTACAAGACCGACGTGCTGGCCGCGAAGGACAAGGTCGACGGCATCGAGTTTCCCGAGGCGGACATGGCGATCAACGAGTACCCGATCGCCACGCTGACCAAGGGCGCCAACGCGGCCGGCGCGAAGGCCTTCGTCGACTACGTCCTGTCCGACAAGGGCAAGGCCGTCCTCACCGCCGCAGGTTTCGCCGCACCGTGAGCCGCCGGAGCAGGAGTACCACCGGGCGGTTGCCCCTGGTGCTCCTGCTGCCTGCCCTCCTCGGTCTGGCCTTCCTGCTCGTCCCACTGATCGGCCTGCTCGCCAAAGCGCCGTGGTCGACACTGCCGAGCAGACTGTTCAGCGCCGAGGTCTGGACGGCGCTCAGGCTGTCTCTGGTCTGTGCAACCGTCGCCACCCTCATCTGCCTACTCCTAGGCATTCCGCTGGCCTGGCTATTGGCCAGAGGCAACCTTCCTGGCCGAGGCCTACTGAGAGCGCTGGTGACAGTGCCGTTGGTGCTGCCCCCAGTAGTAGGTGGCGTCGCGCTGCTTCTGGTGCTCGGACGGCGCGGTTTGATCGGCCAGCACCTCGATGCCTGGTTCGGCATCTCACTACCGTTCACCACCGCCGGAGTGATCGTCGCCGAAGCCTTCGTCGCAATGCCGTTCCTGGTCATCTCCGTGGAAGGCGCACTGCGTGCCGCAGACCCGCGCTTCGAGGAGGCCGCCGCAACACTCGGCGCCAGTCGTTGGCTGACCTTCCGTCGCGTGACACTGCCGTCGATCGCGCCCGGCGTGGTGGCAGGCGCCGTACTGTGCTGGGCCCGCGCGCTGGGCGAGTTCGGCGCGACCATCACCTTCGCCGGCAACTTCCCCGGCCGGACGACAACCATGCCGCTCGCCGTCTACCTGGCTCTGGAGACCGACCCGGACGTCGCCGTCGTCCTGAGCATCGTGCTGCTGCTGGTCTCCGTCGTCGTACTGGCGTCGCTGCGCGAGCGCTGGCTGAGTGGGCTGCGATGACTCTGTACGCCGACCTCCAGGTGACCCGAGGCACCTTCGAACTCGACATCGACCTCACCATCGCCCCCGGCGAGGTGGTCGCTCTCCTCGGCCCCAACGGTGCCGGCAAGACCACCGCACTGCGCGCCATCGCCGGCCTCCTCCCCCTTAACGCCGGTCGCATCAGCCTGGACGACGACCGGTGGGACGAACCGCCGAAGACCTTCCGGACGCCGGACCGGCGTCCGATCGGCGTCGTCTTCCAGGACTACCTGCTCTTCGACCACCTCTCCTGTCTGGAGAACGTCGCTTTCGGACTCCGCGCCCGCGGCATCGACAAACACCTGGCCCGGACCGAGGCCGCCCGCTGGCTCGAGACCGTCGGCCTCGCCGAGTACGGACGCCGTCGCCCACGCTCGCTCTCCGGCGGCCAAGCCCAGCGGGTCGCCCTGGCGCGCGCGCTCGCGACCAGCCCCGACGTACTGCTCCTCGACGAGCCACTCGCCGCCCTGGACGCCAGTACGACGCTCCACGTGCGCGCCGAGCTCGGACAGCACCTCCAGCGGTTCACCGGCCGCACACTGCTCGTCACCCACGACCCACTCGACGCCATGGTGCTCGCCGACCGCCTCGTCATCATCGAGGCCGGTCGCATCGTCCAGGACGGCGCTCCGGCCGAGATCGCCCGTAGACCGCGCACCGAGTACGTCGCGCAACTCGTCGGCCTCAATCTGTACCGCGGCACCGCCACGGGCACCCGCGTCGCCCTCAGCGACGGCGGCACCATCACCCTGGCCGAACCAGCCGACGGCCCGGTCCACGTCGCCTTCCCACCCATTGCGGTCAGCCTCTACCCGGAGCCGCCGTCCGGCAGCCCCCGCAATACCTGGCCGGCCACCGTCACCGGAATCGAGCAGCACGCCCACACCGTCCGGCTGACCCTGGACGCCGCGCCGTCCGGTCCATCGACACTCCTCGCCGATATCACCCCCGCCGCTCTGGCCGATCTGCACCCCACACCGGGTCAGCTCCTGCACGCCACCCTCAAAGCCACCGAAGTCACCAGTTACCCCACCTGACTGCAACAACCTGCAAGTCGCCTTGCCGTGACCCTCTGTATATGGCTGGATGCATCTGTGAAGACACTGGGGGCGATTGTGCTGGCGGTCGGCTGTGTGACCGCCTGCTCATGGGGTGACGGTCCACTGCAGGTCGGCGACGGGCACATGACGGTCTGCCAGCCGCAGGCCGCGAAGAACGTCGACGCGACACTCGGCAACGACGTCATCACCAACACCGGTAAAGAAGCGATGGTGATCAAGAAGGTCAGCACAGTGGAGGCCATCGGCCTCAAGCTGGCCGATGCGGTCATCATGCCGATCCACGAGCAAACCCTGGTCGGAGTGGCGGGCAGCTGGCCACCGAAGCAGGCAGCCGGTTGGGGCGCCCAGCAGCCGGCCGTCGGGTACAGCGTGCCGCCGAAGAGCGAGATGAACCTGGTCGTGCACCTCGTCCGCGACCAGGCCGTCACCGAGGCGAGCCTCAAGGCGCTGCGCGTCGAGTACACCATCGGTCACCGTTCGTATCAGCTGGAAACCAACACCACGCTGAATCTGCGGCCGAGGTGCTCCTAGCCCGGAAATGTCCCCTACGGGCGGTAGCGTCTGCTTGTGGATGTTGGGGAGCGGATTCAAGAGCTGGCGGGGCGGATCGTCGAGTGGCGCGACTCCTACTACCGGGGTGAGCCGGTGGTGGCGGACGCGGAGTACGACGCCGTCGAGGACGAACTGCGCGAGCTGATCGCGGCGCACCCGGAGCTGACCCCAGTGCCGAACCCGCTGGACGCGGTCGGCGCCCCGGCGGTGCTGCACGCGCCGATCCGGCACTCCCGGCCGATGCTGTCGCTGGAGAAGGCCACCAAGCCCGAACAGGTGGAGGCCTTCTTCGCGCGCTTCCCCGGCCAGCCGGTCGTGGTGATGCCGAAGCTGGATGGGCTGTCGCTGGCGCTGGTCTACGAAGACGGTCGCTTCGCCCGGGCGATCACCCGTGGCGACGGAACCACCGGTGACGACGTGACGCCGCTGGTGCGCGCGCTGGCGGACGGCGTCCCCCAGAAACTGGATGCCCCCGGCCGAGTCGAGGTGCGCGGTGAGGCGGTCATGCTGCGCTCGACCTTCGCCGCCTACAACGAGGCCCACCCGGACAAGCCGCTGATCAACCCGCGCAACGCCGCTGCGGGCACACTGCGCGCCAAAGACCCGGCAACGGTCGCCGAACGGCGGCTGCAGTTCCTGGCCTTCGATCTGCAGACCGACCCGGACAGCACCGAGTCCGACCTGGAGCAGGGTCTCCAGGCCCTCGGCTTCACCGCAGCCGACATGCGGCACTGTGACGACGCCGCAGCGGCCCAAGAGGTCATCACAGCAATCGAGCAGCAGCGCAACGACCTCGACTACGACCTCGACGGCGCCGTGCTGCGGTTGGCGGATCGCGACGCGTTCGCCGCCGCGGGCACCCGCTCCAGCTCGCCGCGCGGCGCTCTGGCGTTCAAGTTCGCCGCCGAGGAGAAGACGACGATCCTGGCGGACGTCGTCTGGGACGTGGGCAAAACCGGCAAGATCGCCCCGGTCGCCTGGCTGGAGCCGGTGTTCGTCGGCGGTACGACGGTCACCCGCGCCACGCTGTCGAACCAGGAGGTGATCCGGGCTCGCGACGTCAAGATCGGTGACACCGTACTGGTCCGCCGCGCCGGTGATGTGATCCCGTTCGTCGCCGGAGTGCTCGACGCGTCCCGGCGTACCGGCGAAGAGCGCGACATCGTGCCGCCGACGCACTGCCCGTCCTGCAACGAGCCGCTGACCGAGCAGGGCAACAGCCGCGAGCTGTTCTGCACCAACGTCGCCTGCCCGGCGCAGACCGTCCGCCGACTCATCCACTGGGCCTCCCGGGCCGCCGCGGACATCGACGCGGTCGGCGGCGTCTGGATCGAGCGGCTCGCCGAGGCCGGCATCCTCGAACACCCGTCGGACTTCTACGGTCTGACCAAGGAGCGGCTGCTCGAGTTCGACCGGATCGGCGAGGTCTCCGCGACCCGCATGATCGAGTCGATCGACACCAGCCGCCAGGTCGGGCTCCGCCGCGCGCTGATCGGGCTCGCCATCCCGATGGCCTCCGAAGGCACCGCCAGCAGGCTCTGCCGGGCCGGCTTCGGCTCGCTGGAGGCCGTCCTGGAGTCAGGTGTGGACGGCGTCGTCGCAGTCGACGACATCGGCCCCAAGGTCGCCGCCTCCCTGATCGAGCACCTCACCCGCCTCGAACCCGAGCTGGAGCGCCTGCGGGCCGCAGGTGTCTCCCTCGACGTCCGCGAGGAAGACCTGCCCCCCGTCGTCGCAGCGGGTGCGCCGTTGGCCGGCAAGACGGTAGTGGTGACCGGCTCGATCAGCGACCCGCGGACCGGTGAGAAGGTCGCGCGTCCGGTCTTCCAGCGGCTCTGCGAGAAGGCCGGCGCGACGATCGCGTCGTCCGTCTCCGCGAGTACCGACATGCTCATCACCGGCGCGGATGTCGGCGCCGCGAAGATCACCAAGGCCGAGAAGCTCGAAGTGGCCGTGGTGGACCAGTCCGAGATCTGGTCCCAGCTGTTCGAAGCGGGGGTCACTCCCTAACGCTTGCGCCTGGATCGAACAGATTGCCGCCCACCCAGTCGAACGATCAGGCTCGACGCACTGTCGAACTGATCGGGGTGGATTTGTGCGCAAGACAGCAGTTCTGATCGCATTCGGGCTCGCAGCAACGACGCTGAGCGTTCCAGTGCATGCGGCTGCCAAACCGGCCGCGGATTGTGTGGCAACCGTCCTGCCGTTCCCACCGGGGATGCCCACCGGCAGCCGCACGGATGTGACCAAGGCCGACGACACGGGCCGGTACGTCGTCGGCCGCGTGCTCTCGGACGAGGGCACCTGGCCGGTGCTCTGGGCGGACGGCGTCGCCCGGCTCCTCGAGGACGCACCAGGATCGGACGCCAGCGTCGTCGACGTGAACAGCAGCGGCACAGTGCTCGGAGTGAGCCTGGCCAAGGACGGTACGACGCTGCCGTGGGTGTTCGCCAACGGCGTCTACAAAGAACTGGTCCAGCCGGACTACATGGGCGGTACGACCAGCCCTACGGCCATCAACAACCGGGGTGACGTCGTCGGCGCCGGTATGAGCACAGTCACCGATGCGCCCGCGTCCCTGCTCTGGCCGGCCGGCGGCCCGGCGCGGGTGCTGTACACGCCGGACGACGAGCCGTCGTTCGTCACCGATATCAACGACGCCGGTGTGGTGATCGGATCGACCAAGATCATCATCAACGGCAGGGACTACGACATCGGCATCCGCTGGACGGACTGGACCCAGGAGGGCGAGCGCGTCTACGGCCAGGACAAGAGCATCAGCCAGCTCACCGAGATCCGCGGCAACTACACCGGCGGCAACCAACGATCTCTGGACACCGGACTCTTCGGCGGTCTCATCTGGGACGACCTGCGGGAGCGATTCCACTCGGTCCCCACCGCCACCGGCGTGCTCAACAACAGTGGTGACGCCGTCGCGAGCACCGACGAGGGCGAGGACGTCGTGGTCGCCTTCGACGGGACCAAGCGCTGGGTGTTCCCGGAGCGCACCCGGATCGCGACGCTGATGGATCGCACCCGCGCGCTCGGCCCGCAGGCGGCCGGGACCAACGGCGGATTCAACGCCGAACGAGCCGTGCTCTGGCACGGTTGTAACGACGCGATGCGCTGACGCAAACGAATGAATCCACTGCTACGAGGCAGGTAAGGCGAAGTTACGGCTTGTGACGTCACTGCGACGGATTGACATCATGTCTCAGCCTGATTCGCGCTCAGAACGCTCGAAAACGTAACGAAGAGTGTTTACTTACCCACTCGTAGTATGTGGATTCTTCACACCAGAGTGATGACATCGTGCACTACGCCGCCCTCTCCCGAGGCCCCCAAGATGTTCCGGGGCAACCACGGAAGGGGGGTCGAACAGTTATGCGTGACGATGCGCAGAGTTACGAGTTTTACTGCCTGGCGGATCGGACGTTCTACGACACTCCGACCAACCGTGGCGCCGACCATCCCGACTTCGAGCCGGCCACCCGGCCGGTGCCGGCAGGCTGGCAGCACGCCCCCGGCGAGACCTGGATGCACTACGCGCCGGAGGGGCTGCAGCTGCCGCAGCAGGGCTGGAAGATCCACGTTTCGGCCCGCCTCGCGGATGTCGAGCGAACGCTGGAGACCGTCTGGGCGTACTGCGTCCCGCGCGGGATCGCGTTCAAGTTCCTCCGCAACGAGGCCGTCCTGGTGATGGCCAACTCCAAGGCCGCCCCGCGCGGCTCCAGCGGCAAGCTGGTCACGATCTACCCGGCCGACGAGGCCCAGCTGGAGCTCGTGCTCAAGGAGCTCGACGACCTGCTCGACGACGTCCGCGGGCCGTACATCCTGAGCGACCTGCGCTACGGCGAGGGCGCGCTCTTCGTCCGGTACGGCGCTTTCGTCAGCCGCTTCTGCCTGTCGCCGACCGGTGAGCGGGTGCTCGCGCTGGAGGACGACCACGGCCAGCTCGTCCCGGACCACCGCGGCCCGACGTTCAGCATGCCGCCGTGGGTGGCGCTGCCGACGTTCCTGCAACCGCATCTGGACGCGCGGAACGCCGTCACCACCAACGACCTGGCGTACTCGATCGAGAGCGTCATCCAGTTCTCCAACGGCGGCGGCGTGTACCTCGGCCACCACAACGAGACCGGCGATCGCGTCGTCCTCAAGGAGGGCCGGCCGCATGCCGGGCTGGACATCTCCGGCCGCGACGCCGTGGCCCGGATCGCCCACGAACACGAGATCCTCGAGCGCCTGCAGGGCCTCGACGTGGTCCCGAAGACCTACGAGCATCTCGAGCTCGGCGAGCACCACTTCCTCGTCCAGGAGCACATCGACTCGGTGTCGCTGCAGCGCGAGCTGGTGAGCCGCTATCCGCTCAGCCGTCCCGACGCGACCGAGGCCGACCGGGCCGCGTTCGCCGAATGGGCGACGCAGGCCGTCGAGCAGGTGACGAAGGCGGTCGGCCAGTTGCACGACCGCGGCGTCGTCTTCTGCGACCTGCATCCGGACAACGTCCTCCTGGACGCCGACGGCCGGATGGTGCTGATCGACTTCGAGGTCGCGACGCTCGCGAAGGACAAGGCGCGCTCCACCCTCGCCCATCCCGGGTACGCCGCACCGGCGGACCGCCAAGGGGTCGAGGTCGACCGCTACGCGCTCGCGTGCATCACGCTCGGCGTCTACGCGCCGCAGACGACCATCCTGCTGAACTTCCATCCCGGTAAGGCGTTCCAGCTTGCCGACATGATCACCGAAACCTTCCCGGTGCCGAGGGCAACGATCGACGCGGCGGTTCGCACGGTCGTCGGGCCCGAGGTGACGAGCGATCCGGAGCTGGCCGAGCTGGCCCTGCCCGGCAAGGCCGAGTGGGCCGATGTCCGCGCCGCGCTGACCAAGGCGATCACCGCCTCGGCAACGCCGGAGCGCACCGACCGGCTCTTCCCCGGCGACATCGCGCAGTTCCGCTCCGGCGGTGGTATCAACCTCGCGACCGGCGCCGCCGGCGTCCTGTACGCGCTGGCCAAGACCGATGCGGGCCGCTTTCCGGAGTACGAGGAGTGGCTGCGCAAGCAGAGCCTCGACACCGAGGCCGGCCCCGGCCTGTACGACGGTCTGCACGGCGTCGCCCACGTGCTCGACGAGCTCGGCCACCGGCAGGACGCGCTCGACCTCGTCGACCGCACACTCGCCGACGACTGGAGCACCCGTGAGCTCGGGTTGCACTCCGGTCTGTCCGGCATCGGTCTGAGCCTGCTGCATTTCGACACCGAGCCCGCCCTGCGGGCCCAGGCGGTCCGGGTCCTCGACCTGGTCGCCGAGCGGCTCGGCGATATCGACGACGTCCCGGAGCTCAGCGGCGGGCAGTTCCCGCGGGCCGGGCTGATGTACGGCTCCTCCGGCCCGGCGCTGCTCTTCCTGGAGGCCTTCGAGCGGCTCGGCGACACCGGCCTGCTCGACCTGGCCGAGATCGCCATCCGGCAGGACCTGCGGCGCTGTACGCCGACGCCGGAGGGGATGATCCAGGTCAACCAGGGCTGGCGGACGCTGCCGTACCTCGAAGAGGGCTCGGCCGGTATCGCCCTGGCGCTGCAGCGCTACCTGCGGCACCGGCCGAACGACGAGCTGGCCGCGATCCTCGCGCAGCTCGAGCGGGTCGCCCACTGTTCCTTCTACGTCCAGCCCGGCCTGTTCATGGGGCGCGCCGGTCTGCTCCTCACCGCCGCGGCACTCGGCGCGGAGCAGGCAACGGTCGACGACCTGGTGTACGGCCTCGGCTGGCACGCGATGCCGTACGCCGGCGGTCTCGCGTTTCCCGGTCAGCAGCTGCTCCGGCTGTCGATGGACCTGTCGACCGGATCAGCCGGCGTCCTGCTGGCCCTGGGATCGGCGCTGCACACAGCGCCCGCATCCCTCCCGTTCCTCGGACCTCCCCAGTGGTCCGAGTCTTCATCCCGACTATTCGCACCGAAGGAGGTGTAGACAATGGCACTTCTCGACCTTCAGGGCCTCGAGACCCCGGGTTACGGCGGCGGCCACCACCACGGCGGCTCCACGCTGACCGTGCTTGGCTGCGGTTCGCAGCGCCCGAGCAACCTGAGCCTTCTGCTCTGCCACTGATCGATTCCTGGGTAACCAGGTTCTCGAAGGCCCTGGGTGGGCGGCATACCCACCCAGGGCCGAACCTGTCTCCGGATCGGCACTCTCGACCGAAGGAGATGTGTTGTTCGATTCCGTGCAGTCCTATCCATGCGCCGAGCGGCTACCGCTCGTGGAGCAGGTGCACGGCCACAGCGTCGCGGATCCCTACCGCAGCCTCGAAGACGCCGGGTCCGACGCGACCCGGCAGTGGCTGGCGGCCCAGGACGAGCTCTGGCTGAATCACGCGGCCGGCCTGACCGGCCGGTTCCGCTTCCGCACGCGCGTCAAAGCCCTCTCGAACGTCGGCACCGTCTCCGCCCCGTCGTGGCGGGGCGACCGCTGTTTCACCCTCCGCCGCGAGCCGGGCCGGCAGCACCCGGTCCTGTACGCCGATCAGCGCGCGATCCTCGACCCGATGGCGATCGACCCGTCCGGCCGCACCACCCTGGACGCCTGGCAGCCCTCCCCCGACGGATCCCTGGTCGCCTACCAGCTGTCCCGCAGCGGTTCCGAGGACGCCGTCCTGCAGCTCCTCGACGTCGAGTCCGGTGAGCTGATCGGCGCGCCGATCGACGGCTGCCGCTACTCGCCTGTCGCCTGGCTCCCGGACGGGAAGTCCTTCTACTACGTGCGTTTCCGGCAGGTCCACCGCTACCACCTCGACCTGGCCGCCGACACCACAGTTCTCGCGACCGAGGCGTCGTACGGGCTGGAGATCAGCGCCGACGGCCGCTGGCTCACCATCTCCGCCGCGCGCGGTCCCGCGAACGACCTCTGGCTGCAGGATCTCGCGAGCGGTGAGCCGCCGCGGCCGATCCAGCAGAGTATCGACGCGCTGACGATCATGTCGGTCGGGCCCGACGGCCGCCTGTACATCGTCACCACCAAGGACGCGCCGACCGGCCGCGTCTGCGTCGGCGATCCGAACAACCCGCTCATCTGGCACGACCTCGTCACCCCGGAGTCGCCGCTCACCGGCCTCGCGATCCTAAGCGACGTCCTGCTCGTCGGCACTCTGCAGGGCATCGCCGTCCACGACCTCGGCAGCGGCGAACGCCTCGGCGCGGTCGAGCTGCCGGGCGTCGGCTCGGTGGGCGAGCTGACCACCCGCGCCGACGGCGGATCCCAAGCCTGGTTCAGTTACACGGACAGCGTGACCCCAGCTACCGTGTACTGCTACGACCACACCACCGGCCTGACGTCGCTCTGGTCGCAGCCGCCCGGCGTCGTCGCCGAGGCCGAGTCACACCAGCTCGTCACCACCAGCCCGGACGGCGCCGAGGTCCGACTGCTCGTGATCAGCAGGCCCGGCGAGACCGGCCCGCGGCCCGCGCTGCTCTACGGGTACGGCGGTTTCGGCCAGACCCTCACCCCGACGTACTCCGCGTTCGCGCTGGCCTGGGTCGAAGCGGGCGGCATCTTCGTCACCGCGACCCTGCGCGGCGGCGGCGAGCGGGGCGCGGAGTCCCACCACGCGGGCATCCTCGATCGTAAGCAGCGCGTCTTCGACGACTTCATCGCCGCGGCCGAACACTTGATCGCGACCGGCTGGACGACGTCCGAGCAGCTGTCCTTGTGCGGTGAGTCGAACGGCGGTCTGCTGGTCGCGGCTGCGCTGACCCAGCGGCCCGAGCTGTTCGCGGCCGCGGTCTGCTCGGCTCCGCTGACAGACATGGTTCGCTACGAGCACTCCGGGCTGGGTGAGCGTTGGGTGCCCGAGTTCGGCTCGGTGAGCGACCCGGCGCAGTTCGAGAGCCTGTTGGCCTACTCGCCGTACCACCGCGTCGCTGAAGGCGTGAAGTACCCGGCGGTGCTGCTGACGGCTTTCGGCAACGACACCCGGGTCGACCCGCTGCACGCGCGCAAGTTCTGCGCGGCGCTGCAGCATGCGACCGCCGGGCCGCGCCCCGTCGTCCTCCGGCTCGATCCGGACGCCGGCCATGCGAGCGGCTCTGCCGGTCAAGGGATAAGCCTCGCGGCCGACATGCTGGCCTTCCTGGCTGCCGAGACCGGGCTGACCGCATGACCACCTTCGGCGAGGTCGCCAAACGCGGTCGCGGCTGGCTGCCACTGATCGGGCTCAACGCGCTGATCGGCAGCGCGGTCACGCTGGCGCTGCCGACCGTCCTCGGCCGCTCGGTCGACTCGATCGTCGCGGGCTCCGACTACAGCCGCTGGCTGATCATCGCGGCGACGCTGATCGGGCTCGGCATCGTGGCGAGCATCATCGACGCCTTCGCGGGTGCTGCCTGTGTCGCCGAGACGACGGCCTGGCTGCGGCATCGGCTGGTCCGGCAGGTGGTGCACGGCGGTCCCGAGGGTGCGCGCGGGTTCGAGACCGGCGACCTGGTCACCCGGGTCTCTGCCAACGCGAACGACGCTGCGCAGGCTGGTCCGGCCGCCGTCACCGCGCTCGCCGCGATCGCCCCGCCGGTGGGCAGCCTGGTCTTGCTCGCGCTGATCGACGTCTGGCTCGCGGCCGCGTTCTTCGGCGGCGTCGTCCTGGTCATGCTGGTCCTGCTCGCGTTCGCGAAGCGGACGGCGGATATCAGCCTGGCCTACCAGGAGACGCAGGGCCAGATCGCCTCCCGGCTGGCCGAGTCGCTGACCGGTATCCGCACGATCGCGGCCGCCGGGACGACCGCGCGGGAGGAGCGCCGGATCCTCGGCCTGCTTCCCGAGCTGCACAAACACGGCGTGGTGACCTGGCGCATCCTGGCCCGCTCCGGCGCTCAGGCGGCCGTCGTCGGCCCGCTCGTCCTGGTCGCGGTCCTGGCCGTCGGCGGCGTGCAGCTGGTCGCGGGCAAGATCACCGCTGGTGAGCTGTTCGCCGCTTCGCAGTACGCCGTCCTCGGCGCCGGGCTCGGCACGTTGACCGGTGTGATCGGCGAGATCGCGCGCGCGAAGGCCGGCGTCCAGCGCGCCGCCGAAGTGCTGGCGATCGACGCCGTCCCGCACGGTTCGATGGCGCTCCCGGCCGGGGCCGGGCAGCTCACCTTCGACCATGTCACCGTAGTTGCTGATGGCAACGTGTTGCTCGATGACGTGAGCCTTGACCTGCCCGGCGGGCTGACGGTCGCGGTGGTCGGCCCGAGCGGCGCCGGCAAGTCGGTGCTGGCCGCGGTCGCCGCGCGGCTGCGCGATCCGTCCACGGGCCATGTCTCGCTGGACGGCGTACCGCTGCAGGCTGTCAGCCGGCATGCTTTGCGGCGCGCGGTCGGGTGTGCGTTCGAGCGTCCGCAGCTGGTCGGCCGGACGATCGGCGAGGCCATCGCGCCGGAGGCGGTCAGCCCGGTGCGGACGCTGGCCGCGGCCCGCGCCACCCACGCCCACGACTTCGTCAGCCGGCTGCCCGACGGTTACCTGACCTCGCTGCGCCGGGCGCCGATGTCGGGTGGCGAGCGTCAGCGCCTCGGGCTGGCCCGGGCCTGGCCCGCGCATCGCCTGCTGGTGCTGGACGACGCGACGTCGAGCCTCGACACCGCGACCGAGCGTCAGATCGGCCGCACGCTGACCGAGGATCGGCACCACCGCACCCGGCTGATCGTCACGCACCGCCCGGCCACCGCGGCCCGCGCCGATCTGGTCGTCTGGCTCGACCGCGGCCAGGTCCAGGCGGTTGCCCCGCATGCCGACCTGTGGCACAACACGTCGTACCGGGAGGTCTTCGGGTGAGCTGTCCCGTCTTCCTGCGAACCCGGCGCATCACGCGTCGGGTTCTTGGGGTGTGGGCGGGATGAAGCGCGAGCTGGCGTACGGCGCGCAGTCGTTGCGGAGTCGGGCGACGGTCAAGCTGGCGGCCTGGTCGGTGCCGGAGATCTTGCCGACCGCGATCTACGGCGTCGCGGTCGCGAAGGCGACCGACAGCTTCCTGGCCGGCCAGGTCTGGCAGGGCATCGGCTGGCTCGGCGGGTTGATCGCGGCGGCCGGGCTGGGCGCGGTCGGCGCTCGGCAGGTGTACGGGCGGCTCGGCGATCTGGTCGAGCCCGTGCGGGACGATCTGGTCCGCCGGGTGGTCGGCGGCGCGTTGCGGAGTGGGGACGAGAGCGCGGTCGCGCGGTTGAACCGGCAGGTCGAGATCGTGCGGGACACGTTCGCCGGGCTGGTGATGGTGATCCGGAGCTTCGGCGTCACGCTGTTCGGCGTACTGGCCGGGTTGTTGTCGCTCGCGCCGTTGGTCGCCGCGTTCGTCGTCCCGCCGTTCCTGCTCGGGTTCGCGCTCTCGCTCGCCGTTCTCGGGATGGCGGCCGATCGGGTGCGCGCATCGCTGCAGGCCGATGAGGAGCTGGCCGCTTCGGCGGGGATGGTGTTCGGCGGCGTCCGCGATCTCACCGCGACCGGCGCCGAGGAGTACGCCGAGCGGCTGGTCGGCGAGCCGATCGAGGCGCATGCGTCGGCCGAGCGGGCGCTGGCCAAGGTCGGGGCGCTGCGGACGCTGTGCTTCGCCGTCGGCGGGTGGCTGCCGTTGCTGATTCTGCTCGCGGCCGGTCCGTGGCTGATCGGGCGCGGGGTCAGCACGGGCACGCTGCTCGGCGGGCTGACCTACGTACTGATCGGGCTGCAGCCGGCGCTCGGCACGGTGATGGGCGCGCTGGGCGACAGCGGGCTGCGGTTCGTGATCACGCTCGGCCGGATCCTCGACGTCACCCAGCAGACCGAGCCGGAGCGACCACTCGACACCGCACACGGACACCGGGTCGAGACGCGCGGCCTGACCTTCGCATACGGCCCGAAGGCCGAGCCGGTGCTGGACCACCTCGACCTGAGCATCCCCGAGGGCGACCACCTGGCCGTCGTCGGCCCGAGCGGCATCGGCAAGTCGACCCTGGCCGCGCTGATCTGCGGCATGCTGACGCCAACCAGCGGTCAGCTCTCCCTGGGCGGCGTCGCCCCGACCGAGCTGAGCACCGCGGCCCTCGCCGAGACCCGCGTGCTGATCCCCCAGGAGGCCTACGTCTTCTCCGGAACCGTCCTGGAGAACCTGATCTACCTCCTCCCCGACGCCACCACCACCGAGGTGAGCGCAGCCATCGAGGCGATCGGCGCGGGCGCGCTCATCACCCGCATCGGCGGCCTCGAGGCGACCGTCAAACCCGCCGACCTCTCCGCCGGCGAACGCCAACTCCTCGCCCTCGTCCGCGCCTACCTCTCCCCCGCCCCCCTCGTCGTCCTCGACGAAGCCACCTGCTTCCTGGACGCCGAAGCCGAGCGCCAAGCCGAGGAAGCCTTCGCCCACCGCGGCGGCACCCTCATAGTCATCGCCCACCGCATCACCTCAGCCCTCCGAGCCCGCCGAATCCTCGTCCTCGACGGCACCCAAGCCACCCTCGGCACCCACCCCACCCTCCTCAAAACCTCCCCCCTCTACCAAGACCTCCACGGCAACTGGACCCCCACCCCACCAGCCCCGACGGCTGCACACCCCCAGCCGCCCGCCGGCACCCCGCCGACCGCCCCGCCCGCCGACCACACCCCACCAGCACCTACGGCGACCGAAGACACCTCGACCGCTTCACGCCACCACCTCGCGGCCGGTGGCTAGCCACACCAAGCAAACGACCCGGCCGCCTGCAGCAAACGCGGGGAAAGCTAGTTCCACCGACAGGCTGCGGGAACCGCGTGGGGTTAGATCCAGCCGGCGTCTTGAGATTTGCGGATGGCTTCGATGCGGGAGCGGGAGTTGGTTTTGGTGAGGATGCGGGAGAGGTAGTTGCGGACGGTGCCGGCGCTGAGGCTGAGGGTGCGGGCGATCTCTTGGGCGGTGGCGCCGGTGGTTACCTGGCGGAGGACTTCGCATTCGCGGTCGGTGAGGGGGTTGTCACCGGCTTTCAGGGCGGCGACGGCCAGGCGGACGTCGACCACCGGGAGGCCCTTGGCGACGTCGCGGACGGCCTGGACCAGCTGGTCGGTGGTGGAGTCGGTGGCGATCAGGCCGATCCGGGGGGCTTGTTTGACCAGGGCGAGGCTGGTGGCGGCGATCGCCTCGTGGTCGATCAGGACGAGGACGCCGCGGCCGGTGAGTTTGCGGCAGAGCTCCTCGACGCGGATCCGGCCGGGGAGCTGCGCATCCAGCAGGACGACGTGCGGCCGCCGGCCGGCCACCTGGAGAACCTCCTCCGAGCGGTCCAGCTCGGCCACCAGCTCCAGGTCGTTCTCTCTTGCCAGCACCGCGGCCAGTGCGCCTCGCACCATCGTGCCGCGGTGGCCGAGAGCCACTCGGATCACCGCATGCCCCCATCACATCCGTCGCCTCATCTGCCGGCCAGCCGCCGCCGCGACGGCAGTATCAGCTGCCGGACGGCGGTGCCCGTGCCTCCCTCAACGAGCGAACCCGGCCGAGGGCACGGGGATTACCGATCAACCTGGTTCCGGAACCGGAATCCACGCTCAAAAACCGATCAGTTTCCAGCTCTGAAAACCCCCGGAAACCGTTCTGTTGTTGGGCTTTCGGTACATCAAGGGGCAGAAAAATTCGGGGCAGATTCCGATCTGGCCTTGCGCTCCGGGCGTCGTTCGCACAGGATGACTCACGTCACGCCGTTACCATGGCGTGATCATCCGGATCTCATTTCGTGACCTGGTCCGGGTGCCCCCTCCCCTGCCTGGGGGGCTGGTGTGCTTCACCATGCCCAAGCTCACGAGGAGCGCCTTACCGATGTCCAAAGCCCGACATGCGCGCCCCCGGCGAAGTACTCGCCGGGTGGTTCGGACCCTCTCCGTCGCCGGTCTCGGCGCCGGGATCACCGTCGCCGCGACCGGAGCGGCCTTCGCCGCCGACTACAAGGTCAAAGCCGGTGACACCCTCTCCGAAATCGCTCAGGCCAACGGCGCCGACTGGCACCAGCTGGCCGAGCTGAACAACCTGAAGGACCCCGACCTCATTCTGATCGGTCAGACCCTGAAGCTCGACGGTGTGAAGACGGCCACCGCTCCGAAGCGGGTGACCCCGAAGAAGGTCGAGACGAAGAAGGTCCGCAAGGCCACCACCGAGCGCAAGGCGCGGACCAGCCGCTCCGCGGAGCGCCCGTCGTCGAACAACGGCGGCAGTGTGAGCATGAGCGCCGCCTGGCGCAAGGTCGCCCAGTGCGAGTCCAGCGGTAACCCGCGGGCGGTCAGCCCGAACGGCAAGTACTTCGGCCTGTTCCAGTTCGACAAGCAGACCTGGCGCAGCGTCGGCGGCACCGGCAGCCCGGCGAAGGCCTCGGCCGCCGAGCAGCTGATGCGCGCGAAGAAGCTGTACGCCCAGCGCGGCAACCAGCCGTGGCCGGTCTGCGGCCGCTTCCTCCCCTGATCCACCCCGGCCGGCGCGGCGGTAGACCGTCCTCCTGCCGCGCCGCCGGGCCCCTCAGCCCGCCAGACCCTCAGCCCGAACAGTCCCTCAGCTCCGGGTGATGACGAGCATCTCGTCCGCCCCGACCTGGAACTCGTACGGCACCTTGCGAATCTCCCACGTCACGCCGGCCAGCTCGTCGAGGATCTCCGGCAGGAACGGCACCGGCTCCCCGGCGCCCTGAACCACCAGCGGGAACACGCGAATCTCGGCGCTGCTGACGCGGATCAGTTCCCGCAGCGCGGCCAGATGCCAGGCCCGGTCGAACTTGTCGGCCCAGGTGAACAGCAGATGCGAGCAGAGCACCAGCTCGAACCGGCCGTCCTCGAAGGGCAGCTCCGGCAGGCTGCCCGCGACGTACCGCTCCGGCGTCTCGCCGATGTCCTGCAGAAAGCGGTCGGCGGCCTCGAGCCGCAGCTCGTCGCGCCGCTCCGGCGTGCCGTACCAGCTCCAGACGAATTTGGCCTCGTGGTCGTCGATGATCCCGGTCGTCGCCGGCAGGCTGCGCCGGACCGTGTCGACCAGCTCGGCCATCGACAACTCGTACGCCGGATCGACGGCGACGGCGTCCACACCGCGGGCGGCCGCCTCGGCGGTGAAACTCGAGCCGCCGGCCGAACAGTCCAGCACGGAATCGGGCAACGCGGTCAGGTCGAACATCGCTTCGTACTCGGCGTACGAGCGTGATGTCACCAGCAAGGTCTTACCTTTCGACGGTCGTCCGGATCCGGCGATCCAGGACGGTAGCCCCGGCCGCCAGAGCCAGGAACAGTACCGCGACCAACAGACAGTTCAGCAGCACCTGTCCATAACCGTGCTCGGTCACATTCACGAACGGATACGGATAGAAGCCGACGAACGCGCCGCGGACGAGCGTGAACCCCAGCCACAGCAGCGGAAACACGATCGACCAGCGCACGATCCGCCAGTCCGTCGCGCCGCGCGGCCCGAACGCCAGCCAGCCGAGGACGCCGAGCAGCGGCGCAGCCGTGTGCAACAAGAAGTTCGCGACCCAGGCCCACCCGGCCGGATCGTCGAGCCCCGCGAGCACCGCGTGGTAGACGATCCCGGTGACGGCGATACAGAGCACGCCGTTCAGCCGCAAGGTGCGGAACACCGTGCTCTGCGGTCGATCCGGCCGCAGCGCGAGCAGCAGCGCCGTCAGCCCGAGCAGCAGGTTCGATTGAATCGTGAAGTAGGCAAAGACATTCAGCACCCGCTCGGGATTGTCCGGGAAGAAGCCGCCTGCCCCGTTCGCGGTGACGGCGAGCTGGATCACGATCCCGGCCGCGACCGCGACCGCCGTACCCCAGGACCAGACCCGCCCGATCGTCGTCATGTTCGCAATCTACGACGACCGGGCAGCCCGGGCCGGGAGGTCAGGCGACCGAACGCAACCGCGTTGCCGGATCCTCCTGCTTCGGGTCCTCCTCGTCACCGTCGAACGTGTAGCTGAACGAGACGACCGCGTCGATGATCAGCACGATGGTCCACGACCAGGCCGGGCCGAGAAGCGCGTCGTACCCCTGGCCGGAGAGCAGGCCGAGCGCGAGCATGATGCCGACGCCGACGACGTACGCGAACAGGTGGCGGTACCAGCCGGCGCGCTCGCGGCGCGCCCGCTCCCGGCCGCCCTTGCGCGGTTTCACCGGCCGCGGCGCCCCCGCGAACTTGTACGCCGCCCAGCCGTCGGCCCACTTCAGGGTCTGGTGGCCGAATCCGACGCTGACCCCGATGAAGATCGCGGCCAGTGAGTGTTTGAACGATGGCTCCCCGCCGCGGTGGATGTCGATCACGCTGGCGGTCAGCATGATCACATCGACCAACGGCACCATCAGCAGCAGGACCATGCCGGCCTTCGGCATCCGGAGCAGGTAGCGCGTCGCCATGCCGGCGGCGAGCAGCACCCAGAAGCCGATTTCACACGCGGCGATCACAGCGAGCAGCACGATGTTTCCCTTCCTCGTTTTATTTAGTACGACCGTGTTGTGAACGAACATAACACAGGTGTGCTAAAAAGGACACATGCCCAAGATCGTTGATCACGACGCCCGCCGCGAGGAGATCGCCCAGGCCCTGTGGCGAGTGGTTCGCCGCGACGGCATCCGGGCCGCCTCGGTCCGCACCGTCGCCGCCGAGGCCGGCTGGTCCGCCGGCGCCGTGCGCTACTACTTCCCCGACCAGGACGGCCTGCTCAGCTTCGCCATGCAGCTGGTCTCCCGCCGGGTCGGCCAGCGCATCACCGCGCTCACCGAGCGCGGCGGCGCCAAAGGCAGCGCGACCGCGGTGGCGCTGCGCTATCTGGAGGAGGCACTCCCCCTCGACGAGGAGCGGATGGCCGAGTTCGACATCTGGCTGTCGTTCATGGCCCAGGCACAGGCCGAATCCGGCGTCGGGACCCTGCACGACACGGTCGAGGACGTGCACAACGGCCTGCGCGAGCTGTGCGCGGAGTTGATGCACGCGCTCTACTACGCCGGCTCGGTCCGCGAAGGTCTGGAGCTGAATCGCGAGGTGGAGCGTTTGCATGCATTGATCGACGGCCTCGCACTGCACGCCGCCATCCAGCCCGCACACACCACTCCGGCCCGGGCGCGGCAGCTGCTGAGGTACCACATCGACTCGCTGCTGACCGAAAGTGCCTTACAAACCAGGGATTTCGCAGCTATTGACCGACAAGTTCACCAGAAACCTGACTAAAACTTGGTCTGTGGTGGCACGATCACACCCATGGAATCCGAGGGCGTGATCGTCGTCAGCGGAATCATGGCGGCCGGGAAGACCGCGGTCTCCCATCTGCTGGCCGAGCGGTTCCAGTACGGCGTCCATCTGCCGGGCAGCCTGTTCCGCCGGATGATCGTCAGCGGCCTGGCCTCGATGGCCGAGGATCCGGTCGCCGCGCAGCGCCAGATGCAGCTCGGGTTCCGGCTCGCCTGCACGGCCGCCGACCAGTACGCCGAGGCCGGTTTCACCGTCGTCCTGCAGGATGTCGTGATCGGCGAGCTGCTCCGCGAGTTCCTCGACGGCATCCGGACCCGCCCGCGCTACCTCGTCGTCCTGACCCCGCGGCCGGAGGTCGTCTCCGGCCGGCTCGGCGGCTCGCACCATCTGGTCGACGAGCTCGACTACGAGCTGCACGCGTTCAGCCCGCGCCGCGGCCTCTGGCTGGACAACTCCGACCTGTCCGCGGCCGAGACCGTCGACGCGATCCTCGGCCGGCTCGACGAGGCGCGCTTCGAGTAATGGCGGGCCACGCTACCCGGGGGTAGTTTGGCTGGATGGCGACCACAGTACGGCGGACCTCGTGCAACCTGTGTGAAGCGATCTGCGGCGTGCTGGTGACCGTCGAGGACGGCCAGGTCACCGACATCCGCGGTGACGAGTCCGATCCGCTGTCGCGCGGGCACATCTGCCCGAAGGCGGTCGCGCTCCGCGACCTGCAGGAGGACCCGGACCGGCTGCGCACTCCGGTACGCCGAACCGCGGACGGCTGGGAGCCGATCGGCTGGGCGGCGGCGTACGCGCTGATCGTCCAGAAGCTGACCGCGGTCCAGCGCGAGCACGGGCGGAACTCGGTGGGCGTCTACCTCGGCAACCCGAACGTGCACAGCCTGGGCGCGTTGACGCATATGCCGACGCTCGTCCGGCAGCTGCGAACCCGGAACAAATTCAGCGCGACGTCGATCGATCAGCTGCCGCAGATGCTCGCGTCGTACCAGCTGTACGGGCATCAGCTGATGATCGCCGTCCCGGATATCGACCGGACGGCGTACCTGCTGATGCTCGGCGCGAACCCGCTCGCCTCGAACGGGAGCATGATGACGGCGCCCGGGTTCGCCCGGCGGCTGAAGGACGTGCGTAAGCGCGGCGGCAAGGTGGTCGTGATCGACCCGCGGCGGACGGAGACCGCGGCGGTCGCCGACGAGCATCACTTCGTGCGGCCGGGGACGGACGCGGCGTTCCTGCTCGCGCTGATCCGCGAGGTGATCGCGGAGGGGCACGCACGGCCGGCGGCGTACGTCGATGGGCTCGCGGCGGTGGAGGCCGCGGTCGAGGAGTGGACGCCGGAGCGCGCGGCGGCGGTGACCGGGATCGACGCGGCGGTGATCCGGCGGATCGCGCGGGAGTACGCGACGGCCGGGCGGGCCGCGGTGTACGGGCGGGTCGGGGTGTCGACGCAGCAGTTCGGCGCGTTGTGTCAGTGGGCGATCCAGGTGCTGAACCTCATCACCGGGAATCTGGATCGGCCGGGCGGGACCATGTTCGCGCGGCCGGCGGTGAACACGCTGCTCGGGTTGGGGCGTGGGCATATCGGGGCCTGGTCGAGCCGGGTGCGCGGCCTGCCGGAGTTCGGCGGGGAGCTGCCGGTGTCGGTGATGGCGGAGGAGATCCTGACGCCGGGCGACGGGCAGATCCGGGCGATGGTGACGATCGCGGGTAATCCGGTGCTGTCGACGCCGGACGGGCGGCGGCTCGACGAGGCCTTCGAGTCGCTGGAGTTCATGGTCGCGATCGATCCGTACCTGAACGAGACCACCCGGCATGCGGATGTGATCCTCCCGCCGGCGCCACCGCTCGAGCGTGAGCACTACGACGTCGTCTTCCACCAGCTCGCCGTCCGCAACACGGCCCGGTGGAACGACGCCGTGCTGCCGAAGCCGGCCGATGCCCGGCACGACTGGGAGATCTTCCGCGACCTCGGGATCGCGCTCGCCCGCCGTACGCCGCTCAGCCGCAAGCGGCTCCTGACCGAAGCGCGGCTGCGCGTGCCGCCCCGCCGGGTCGTGGACGCCGGTCTCCGGATCGGCCCCTACAAGCTTTCACTCCGGAAGCTTCGCAAGACCCCTGGCGGAGTCGACCTCGGGCCGCTCCAGCCGGCTCTCCCCCAAGCTCTCTTCCACAAGTCCAAACGGATCAACCTCGACCAGCCCCTGATCCTGGCCGACCTCCCCCGGCTCGCCGCCCTCCCCACCCCCGCCGACGGCGAACTCCTCCTGATCGGCCGCCGTCACCTCCGCAACAACAACTCCTGGATGCACAACTCCACCCGCCTCACCAAGGGCAAACCCCGCCACCACCTCCTCATGCACCCCGCCGACCTGGCCGCCCGCGATCTCACCACCGGCCAGCTCGTCACCATCACCTCCGCCGCCGGCGCCCTCTCCGTAGAAGTTGCCTCTAGCAACGACATGATGCGCGGCGTGGTCTCTCTCCCGCACGGCTTCGGCCACCAGCGCGACGGCGTCCAACTCCAGATAGCCAGCCGCCTGGCCGGCATCAGCGCCAACGACCTCACCGACGCCGGCCTGACGGACGCAGTAGCCGGCACCGCCGCCGTGAACGGCGTCCCGGTAACCGTCACCGCCTCCTGAGAGGCGGCTGCCCCTCTCGCTCCACCTGTGGCGAGAGGGGCAGCGCCCGGTCAGGGGGTGTGGTGCGGGCGGGGAGCGTAGCGGGGTGGGCGGTCGCAGCGGGTTGGGCGGACGGCGGGTGGGCCGGAGGACTCGCGGACGACCAGGAGTCTTGTGGAGTAGAGGTGGGATTCGGGGGGTGCGCCGTCCAGGAGGGACAGCAGGCGGTGGGTGACTTCGGCGCCGTAGCCGATGATGTTGTGGGACATGGCGGTGAGGCGCGGGTGGGTGATTCGGCAGAGGGTGGAGTCGTCCCAGGCGACCAGGGTGAGGTCGTCGGGGACGACGGCGCCCAGGCCTTGGGCAACCGACAGGCCGGCTACGGCCATCAGGTCGTTGTCGTAGATGACGGCGGTCGGGCGAGGGTCGGCGGCGAGTAGGTCGCGAGTGGCGGCCGCGCCTTGGTCGGCCGAGTAGTCGGTGTGGACGAGGGTGAGGTCGAGGCCGAGGGAACGGCCGGCGTTGAAGAAGGCGCGGTCGCGGATCCAGACGTCGCCGTACTCCGGCGGCCCGGCGACGCGGGCGACGCGGCGGTGCCCCAGTGCTGCCACGTGTCCGAGGGCCGCGTTCATCGCGGCGGCGGCGTCGGTCCAGACGCAGGGCAGGCCGTCGGCCAGCTGCGGGTCGCCGACCAGGACGGCGGGCAGGCCGAGTTTGCGCAGCAGCGCGATCCGCGGGTCGGCCATCCGCAGGTCGACCACGATGACGCCGTCCACGCGCCGCTCGGCAGCCCATTTCCGGTACGTCGCGAGCTCCTCGTCCAAGCTGGACACCACCTGAAGGGCCAGCGCGTACGAGCGATCCGCGAGTACGGACTCCACGCCGCCGACGAAGCCCAGGTAGAACGGCTCCTCGGTCAGCGTCTGCGCCGTCCGGGCCAGGACCAGCCCGAACGTCTCACTGCGCGCCGCCGACAGCTGCCGGGCGGCGCGATTCGGTACCCACTCCAGTTCTTCGGCGACTCTGAGAACCCGCGCACGGGTAGCCGCGGACACTCCGGGCTGATTGTTCAGCGCGTACGACACCGCGCCTTTGGAGACGCCGGCGCGGCGTGCGATCTCCTTGATGGTGACTCGGGGCACAACAAACTCCTCACGGGCGGCCGGACCGCTGACGGTCGGTCCGGAATCCTCTAGTGTGCGCCGATTACCACACCGTGTCACCAAGTGGGAGCAGAAAGTGACTTTTTTGATCACATATCGGAACTCGCCGGTTCCGGTCGCGATCGGCCGAGGTGTGGGCGGACCCTAGTCGAGGCGGTTCCGCGTGGGATACGGTTGCCGCTGTTACTTAACCGGTTCGGCAAGCAGGCCGGCGACGGTTCCCAAGGGCAGCGGGAGCGCCGCCGGTCACCACAACACCTCATGGAGAACACCATGGTCGCAGTGGACAACCTGTCCCTCCAGTTGTACACGGTCCGCTACAAGCTCGAGGAGGACTTCGACGCCACCCTGGCCCGGATCGCCGAGATCGGCTTCACGAAGGTCGAACCCTTCGGTGTGCCGGGCGCGGCGGAGAAGCTGGCCGAGGCGCTGCCCAAGCACGGTCTGACCGCCCCCACCACGCACGCGGGCCTGCTCCGCGAGGACGCGGCCCCGATCTACGCCGCCGCCAAGCAGCTCGGTATCGGCACCGTCATCGAGCCCTACATCGACCCGGCCCGCTGGACGTCCGCGGACGACGTCAAGGCCACCGCCGAAGCCCTCAACCAGGCCTCGGTCGAGGCGGCCGAGCACGGCATCACGGTCGGCTACCACAACCACCACTTCGAGTTCGAGAACAAGATCGACGGCGTGCACGCGCTGGAGATCTTCGTCGACCACCTGAACGACGACGTGATCCTCGAGGTGGACACCTACTGGGCCGTGGTCGGCGGCGCCGATGTCCCGGCGATCCTGGCCAAGTGGGGCAACCGCGTCCAGGCGCTGCACGTCAAGGACGGCGACGGCACGCTGAACAATAAGGCCCAGGTCGGCGTCGGCAACGGCGAGATCGCCGTCCGGGACATCCTGGCCGCCGCTCCGCAGGCGTTGCGCGTCGTCGAGCTGGACGACTACGAGGGCGAGATCTTCGACGCCGTCGAGGCCAGCTTCAAGTTCCTGACCGGAGAGGACGCACCCGCATGACGGTCGGCGTAGGTGTGATCGGCGCCGGGGTCATCTCCGACGCGTACATCAAGAGTATGCAGAGCTTCCCGGACCTGAAGGTCGTCGCGATCGGCGACCTGCGCCCGGAGGCCGCCAAGGACAAGGCGAGCGAGTACGGTATCGAGGCCCACGGCGGCCCCGAGACCGTGCTGAACCACCCGGACGTCGAGATCGTGGTCAACCTGACCATCCCGATCGCGCACGTCGAGGTGGCTCTGGCAGCCGTTGCCGCCGGCAAGCATGTGTGGAGCGAGAAGCCCTTCTCGCTGGACCAGGACAGCGGCCGCAAGCTGCTGGCGACCGCCCAGGACGCCGGCCTGCGCCTCGGCTGCGCCCCGGACACCATCCTCGGCCCGGGCCTGCAGGAGTCGCGCCGCATCATCGAGCGCGGTGACATCGGTACGCCGTTGACCGCTCTCACCCTGATGCAGTCGCCCGGCCCCGAGTCCTGGCACCCGAACCCGGCGTTCCTGTTCCAGGAGGGCGCGGGCCCGCTCTGGGACATCGGCCCGTACTACCTGACCACGCTGGTCCAGCTGTTCGGCCCGGTCGCGGCGGTCGCCGGCATCGGCTCGAAGTCGCGGGAGAAGCGCACGATCGGCTCGGGGCCGCTGGCCGGCACCGACTTCGACGTGACCGTGCCGACCCATGTCAGCGCGATCGCGCGGTTCGAGTCGGGGCAGTCGTCGCAGAGCATCTTCAGCTTCGACTCGCCGCTGTCGCGGGCCGGGTTCGTCGAGATCACCGGCTCCGAGGCGACCCTCGCCGTCCCGGACCCGAACGCGTTCGACGGCGACATCAAGATCCGCCGCCGCGGCGCCGAGGACTGGGAGACGCTGACCACGACGAAGGCGACCGCCCAGCGCGGCACCGGCGTCCTGGAGATGGCGCGCGCCATCCGCGCGGACCGGCCGCACCGGGCCAGCGGAGCGCTCGCGTTCCACGTCGTCGACGTGATGGCCTCCATCACCGACTCGATCGACACCGGCGCGTTCGTGGACGTGACCAGCACTGTCGACGTCCCGCCGGTCCTGCCGGAGGACTGGGACGTGCACGCGGCCACGCTGTGACGACCAAGCTCACCCTGGATCCCCGGTGGACCGTCGTGTTCGCCGGGGACTCCGTCACCGACTGCGGACGCCGGGACGACCCGGCGCAGCTCGGTGACGGCTACGTCCGCGACCTGTACGACGGCTTCGGCGCCGACCGGCCGCGGGTCGTCAACGCCGGGATCAGCGGCCACCGCACGGTCGACCTGGCCGCGCGGTGGCCGACCGACGTCCTGGCACACCAACCCGACCTGGTCTCGATCCTGATCGGGATCAACGACACCTGGCGGCGATACGACGAGGACGACCCGACGACGCCGGAGTCGTTCGAGGCGTCGTACCGGGAGCTGTTGGCCCCGCTGACCTGCCCGGTGGTGCTGATCGAGCCGTTCGTCCTCCCGGTCAAGCCCAGCCAGGTCATGTGGTCGGAGGATCTCGACCCGAAACTCGAGATCGTCCGCAAACTCGCCGCGGAGTTCAACGCCGTCCTGGTGCCGGCGTTCACCGAGCTCACCCGGCAGGCGCTGACCGTCGGCGCGGACACCCTCGCGGACGACGGCGTCCACCCGACGGCAGCCGGCCACCGCGCCCTCGCCGACCTGTGGCGCGCAACCGTTCTCGAAGCCTGAACTGCAGCTCCCCTCACCTCACGGGGGAGCTGTAGTTTGTCCTGACTAAACCGGTTCACGCTCTCTGGAGACTCCGTTGAACACTCTTTCGCTGACCACCGAGGGCGGCGCCGCCTGGACCCTGCAGGCCGTCGCCGGGCCGGTGCCCGCCGGCGACAGCGCGCTGCTGAGTACGCCGATCGCCGCGACCGTGCCCGGCGAGGTGCACACCGATCTGCTCGCGGCCGGCGCGATCCCGGACCCGTTCGACGGGGACAACGAGAGCAAGCTGGCCTGGATCGGCAGCACCGACTGGGTCTACCGGACGACGTTCGACTGGGCCCCGGACGGGCAGGCCGTCCAGGAGCTGGTGACCGAGGGGCTGGACACCGCGGCCACCGTGACGCTGAACGGGACGCAGCTCGCCCAGACCTGCAACCAGCACCGCACCTACCGGTTCGATGTCACCGATCGATTGGTTGCTACCGGCAATGAGTTGGTGATCGAGTTCGCTTCGCCGGTCGAGACGGCGAAGAAGCTCGCCGAGACGCTCGGACTCTGGCCGCACACCAACAAGCACGCCTACAACGCGATCCGGAAGATGGCCAGCAACTACGGCTGGGACTGGGGCCCGGATCTCGCGACAGCGGGGATCTGGAAGCCGATCCGGATCGAGTCCTGGTCCGGCGTCCGGATCGCAAGCGTCCGCCCGCTGGCCGCCGGCGACGGCACTCTCACCACCCATGTCGCGCTGGCGTGGTCGGACGGCGCACCCGATACGACCGTGACGGTCGAGGTCGGTGGCGCGACCGCCGGCGAGACGGTTGCCCCTGGCACAACTGAAGTGACCTTGCTGGCAACAGTTGCCGACGTCAACCTCTGGTGGCCGCGCGGCTACGGCGACCAGCCGCTGTACGACGTCACCGTGACAGTTGCCGAGGACAATTGGACCGGCCGGGTCGGCTTCCGCGACATCACGCTGGACGTTGCCCCCGACAAGGACGGCGGCCCGTTCGTGCTGTCGGTGAACGGCCGGCCGATCTACGTCCACGGCGCGAACTGGATCCCGGACGACGCGTTCGTCACCCGGCTGAACCGGGCGACGTACGAGACCAGCATCCAGGACGCGATCGACGCCGGGATGAACCTCCTGCGGGTCTGGGGCGGCGGGATCTACGAGACCGACGACTTCTACGACATCTGCGACGAACAGGGCATCCTGGTCTGGCAGGACTTCCTGTTCGCGTGCGCGGCGTACTCCGAGGACGAGCCGCTGTGGAGCGAGGTCGAGGCCGAGGCCCGGGACGCCGTCACCCGGTTGAGCAAGCACACCAGCCTGGCCGTCTGGAACGGAAACAACGAGAACATCTGGGGTTACGTCGAGTGGGGCTGGCGCGCGCCGCTGGCCGGGCGCAAGTGGGGCGAGGGCTACTACTTCGACCTGCTGCCGAAGATCGTCGCCTCGCTCGACCCGCGGACGCCGTACTCGCAGGGCAGCCCCTACTCGTACGACCACTTCATCCACCCCAACGACGAGCGCAACGGGACGATGCACGTCTGGGACGTGTGGAACCAGGTCGACTACTCGACGTACCGCAAGTACAAGCCGCGGTTCGTGTCGGAGTTCGGCTTCCAGGGGCCACCGGCCTGGTCGACGCTCACCTCGGTCGTGCACGACGTGCCGCTCGATCCGTACGGCGAGCAGATGCTCGTGCACCAGAAGGCGTACGAGGGCAACCTCAAGCTGGAGCGCGGTCTGGGCGACCATCTCCCGCTCTGGAAGAACATCGACGACTGGCACTGGACGACGCAGCTCAACCAGGCGCGCGCAATCGGCTACGGCATCGAGCACTTCCGCAGTCTGTTCCCGCTGAACACCGGTGCGATCATCTGGCAGCTCAACGACAACTGGCCGGTGGTCTCGTGGGCGGCTGTCGACGGCCACGGCATCCGTAAGCCGCTCTGGTTCGCCCTGAAGCGGGTGTACGCCGACCGCCTGCTCTCCGTGCAGCCGCGGGAGGACGGCCTGGTCGTAGCCGCCCACAACGACTCCGACGAGGTCTGGACGACGCAGCTGCTGCTGGCGCGCCGTGCGACCGGCCAAGGCGGTGAGACCTTCGCCCGCGAAAGCATCACCCTGGAGGTGCCCGCCCGGTCGGCGGTCACGCTTCCCGTGCCGGCGTCGCTCGTCTCCCTCGACTCGACGCACGAGTACCTCGAAGTCCGCGGCGGCGACGGATCCACCGCGTTCTGGTACTTCGTCGAGGACACTGCGCTCCTGTTGGCAGCGGATGCGTACACCTCGGTCGTGACGCCGACCGACGATGGCTACGACGTCACGGTCACGGCAACCGCGTTGGCCAAGGACTTGGCCCTCTTCCCGGACCGCCTCGACCCGGCGGCCCGTGTGGACTCATGTCTGGTCACCCTGGCCGCCGGTGAGCAGCACACGTTCCACGTCACCGGAGCGGCTGCTCCGACCGAGGTCGGCGTACCGGTCCTGCGGTCGGCCAACGACCTGGTGAGCTGAGCAGAAGGCATACTGGTCCCCTGTGACTGGGGCACGGGGGACAGCGCTGCTACTGGCAGCTGTAGTGGTGATGGCCGGCTGCGGGCAGCAGGAGCCGTCAACCGGGGTAGTCACCCAGTCTGCGCCGACTCCCACACCGACGACGGTGACCACTCCGCCACCGCCTCCCAGCACGGCGACCCCGGTGCCCTCGACTCCGCCCGCTCGCCCGGGACAGTCGGACAACCAGAACTTGATGCCGGTCATCGACCACGGACCGCGGGACAAGAAGCTGGTCGCGCTGACCTTCGACGCCGATCTGACCGCGGCGATGCGGAAGCGGCTGCTCAGCGGCAAGGTGACGTCGTACTACAACACCGCTCTGATCGCGGAGCTGCGCAAACTGCAGGTTCCGGCGACCCTGTTCCTCACTGGGATGTGGATGGAGCAGTACCCCGAGGTCACGCGCGAACTGGCGGCTGACCCGCTCTTCGAGCTCGGCACACACAGCTACGACCACAAGGCCTTCACGAAGAGGTGCTACACGCTGGGAACCGTCCCCCGGGCAGACATGCGGTCCGACGTCCAGCGAGCGGTTGTGAAACTCGACCAGCTGGACCCGCAGGCCACGCGCTGGTTCCGGTTCCCCGGCGGCTGCTACGACGGTACGGCGCTGCACGAGCTCGCACCGACCGGAGTGACCGCGGTAGGGCTCGACTGTCCGGGCGCCGACGGTTTCGCGAAGTCGCCGAAGCCCATCGTCAAACAGGTGCTGTCGACGGTGCAGAACGGGTCGATCGTCGTGCTGCACATGCACGGTGGTGACAACGCGCCGTACACGGATGAGGCGGTCGGGCCGATCGTGAAAGAGCTGCGGGCGCGTGGCTATCAGCTGGTGACAGTGACACAGCTCATGCACGGGAACCGCTGACTTGACTTCAGCGTCAGCCAACACATGAACAACAGGCGGATGCGCAGCGCTGGCATCACGCTCGGCCTGACGGCACTGGTCGCGGCAGCCTTCACCGGCTGCTCCAGCGACGACGACCAACCCGACTACGCGGCTATCTGCGTCGAACCGCAGACACAGACCCGAGTCGATGACGACGAGTGCAAGGACGAGCGCGACTACCAGGGCTCGGGGGCGGGCTTCTTCTGGTTCTACATGGCCACCCGGAGCGGTGCGCACGTACCGGCGGTGGGTGCCCGCTACACGATGAGCCAGGGCACCTACACGACACCACAGCGGCGTGACGAGTCGTCTGGTGGCGGTAGTGGTGGTTCGCCGTCCATTCAGCGTGGCGGGCTCAGCAAGAGCGGTGGGGACATCGGTACGATCAGCCGCGGCGGCTTCGGTCACTCCGGCAAGGGGAGCTCTGGCGGTTGATGTGGCGGCATGCGATCAAACCTCGTGACGACTGGCGTCAGAAGGTCGTCGAGCAGGGCCTCGTCTTTCCGATGACCGACATGCCGGACGGCTCGGAGCGTCCGTACTGGAACGAAAGCGCCTGGTACGAGGTGACCATGGACGAGGTGCTGCACCTCGAACAGGTCACCGAGGAGCTCTACGAGATGTGCCGGCACGCCGCCCGCGTCATGGCGACCGGCGGCAACTTCTCGGACGCCGAACTCGGACTGGCGCCCGGCACACTCGCACTGGTCCAGCAGTCGCTGCGCCGCGACGACCTTTCCGTGTACGCCCGTTTCGACCTGGTGTGGAGTGGCGCCGAGCCCAAGATGCTGGAGATCAACGGCGACACCCCGACCGGCCTGGTCGAGTCCGCAGTGATCCAGTGGAACTGGCTGGAGGATGTCTTTCCGGACGCCGACCAGTGGAACTCGGTGCACGACCGCCTGGTCCAGTGGTGGAGTCAGCAGCTGGCAGCGGGCCGCTTCCCGGGGAACGAGGCGCACTTCTTCAACTCCGGCCAGGAGCGGTCCGGCGAGGAGGAGATGACGGTCGCGTACCTGCGCGACACGGCGGCCATGGCTGGGCTGGCGACGTACGGGCACGAAATCGAGGACGTCGGCTGGGAGTCGACGCAACGCGCTTTCGTCGACTGGGGCCGGCGTCCGATCCGGACGGCGTTCAAGCTGTACCCGTGGGAGGACATGCTCGACGAGGCGTTCGGCAAGCTCATCCTGGCCGGCACCGAGCGGCAGCCGGTGCAGTGGATCGAGCCGGTCTGGAAGACCATGCTGTCCACCAAGGCGATTCTCCCGGTGCTCTGGGAGCTCTACCCCGAACACCCGAACCTGCTCCCGGCGTACTTCGGCCACCCCGGCGACCTGACCGAGTGGGTCGCCAAACCGCTGCACGGCCGCGAGGGCAGCAACATCGTCATCCACACCGACGACCACGACCACACCCAGGACGGCCCCTACGACACGGACACCATGGTCTACCAGCAGTGGTGCCCACTCCCGTCGTACGACGGCAACCAGGCCGTGATCGGCAGCTGGATCGTCGACGGCTCGGCCGCCGGCATGATGGTCCGCGAGTCCGACGGCCCGATCACCGACTACTACGCCCGCTTCGTCCCGCATGCCATCGGCACCAGCCCCCGCCCGGACGCCGAAACCGTCCAGCGCTGGCTGGCCGAGTAGCTAGGGCGTGTCTCCCAATTCCGCGCCGTAGCGAGGAGGTGCCCGGTGCGGTAGCTCGGCGCGCGGGGGCGGAGGGTTCGATGTGGTTGCATCGTGCCCTTCGGCGCCGTGCGGCGAGGTGCCGTGCCGGGTGCCCCGCAGTAGGCGTGGGATTGGGAGACACGCCCTATACGTTGATGGCGACGTACTTGACGTCCAGGTACTCGTCGATGCCGACGGCGCCGCCTTCGCGGCCGAGGCCGGACTGTTTGACGCCGCCGAAGGGGGCCGCGGGGTTGGAGACGATGCCCTGGTTGAGGCCGATCATGCCGGTTTCAAGGCGTTCGGAGATGCGCAGGGCTCGGGTCAGGTCGTTGGTGAACAGGTAGGAGACCAGGCCGTACTCGGTGTCGTTCGCCATCCGGACCGCCTCGTCCTCGGTGTCGAAGGCAGTCAGCGGCGCTACCGGGCCGAAGATCTCCTCCTTCTGCAGGCGGGCATCGTGCGGGACGTCGGCGAGGACGGTCGGCGGGTAGAAGTAGCCGTTGCCATCAGCAACTGATCCGCCCACCAGGGCGCGGGCGCCGCGGGCCAAGGCGTCGTCGACCAGCTCGGCGACCTTGCCACGCTGGGCGGCGTCGATCAGCGGGCCGACGTCGACGCCGTCCTCGGTGCCACGGCCGACTGTCAGCGCGGCCATCCGTTCGCTGAGCCGCCGGGAGAACTCGTCCAGCACCGGACGCTCGACGTAGATCCGGTTGGCCGCGGTGCAGGCCTCGCCGCCGTTGCGCATCTTGGCCAGCATCGCGCCTTCGACCGCCTGGTCGAGATTCGCGTCGGCGAAGACGAGCAGCGGCGCGTTGCCGCCCAACTCCATGCTGGTCCGCAGGACCTGGTCGGCGGCCTGTTCGATCAGCTTGCGGCCGACCTGGGTGGAGCCGGTGAAGGACAGCTTGCGGGCGCGGCCGTCGCGGATCAGCGGCTCCATCACGCCGCCGGAGTCGCTGGTGGTGATGACGTTCAGGACGCCGGCCGGCAGCCCGGCCTC
Organism: Kribbella sandramycini; assembly: GCF_013131805.1. GTDB lineage: Bacteria > Actinomycetota > Actinomycetes > Propionibacteriales > Kribbellaceae > Kribbella > Kribbella sandramycini. The sequence goes on from NZ_JABJRC010000003.1 coordinate 39,353, forward strand.
GGTCATGAGCTCGGCCAGCTTGAGCATCGACAGCGGCGTCTGCGCGGCGGGCTTGATCACCATCGTGCAGCCGGCCGCGACCGCCGGGCCGATCTTGCGCGCGCCCATCGCGGCTGGGAAGTTCCAGGGCGTGATCAGCAGACAGGGCCCGACCGGCTGCCGCATCACCAGGAAGCGGCCTTTGCCGTTCGGCGCGACCTGGTAGCTGCCCTCGATCCGGACCGCCTCCTCGGCGAACCAGCGGAAGAACTCGGCGGCGTACGCGATCTCGCCCTTGGACTCGGCGACCGGCTTGCCCATCTCGAGCGTCATCAGCAGCGCCAGCTCGTCGACCCGCTCGGTCATCAGCTCGTATGTCCGGCGCAGGATCTCCCCGCGTTCCCGGGGCGCGGTCGCGGCCCACTCGGCCTGTGCTGCGACGGCGGCGTCCAGCGCGGCCTTGCCGTCGGCCGGGCTGGCGTCAGCCACCTGGGCGAACGTCGTACCGGTGGACGGATCCTCGACGCCGAGCGTGCGGCCACCCTCGGCTGCCTGCCATGTGCCCCCGATGAAGAGGTCGGTCGGGCACCCCTCGACGACTGCCTGCTCGCGCTGCTGGTCCATATGACCACCATAGGTCGCCGTCAGGCGGTGGCAATGAGCGGCGGAGCGTGCCGCGGGACTGTGCGGATCGTGCGGGTCAGGCCGGCTGCGATGGTCCGCAGGATCGACGAGCGGACGAGGCCGTCGAAGGCAAGCGGTACGAGCATGACCTCATCCGCTGTCGTCTCTGCGACCAGTTCGCCGAGTGCTGACACCACTGAGGTCCGGGAGCCGACGATGTGGCCAGGGTCGTCCAGAAGTCGCTCCGCACGGCCACGCTCGCGGCCGGTGAGCGGCGGATCCAGCAGCGCCATCAGCTCCGCAGTGGTCGCGCGCGGTGGCGCAACCCGCAGCCGGCTCTTGACTCGGACGTACTCCGCGAAGCGCACGATCGCCTCCGCCTCGGTATCCGCAGCGACCACTCCAACCGTCACCGCGAGGTAGGGCTTCACAGTCGGCCCGCTGGCCTCGAACTGATCCCGGTACGCCGCTACTGCCGCGCTGGTCATCGCAGTCGCGGTGTGGTGTTGCACTACGACGGGCAACCCACGCATGGCCGCGATCGACGCCGCACCGGGGTGGTCGGCCACCACGAGCACTGGCGGCGGCAGTCCGGCCAGTGACAGCCGCACCTCACCGACCGGCGCGCGGCCGGGCATTCCGTCGCGCAGGAACCCGCACAGCTCGTCGAGCCGCTGCGGGAACGTGTCCCGGGCACTGCCGCCAAGTGCGGCCGCCGTACTGGGTGCGTGGTTGAACTGCTGGCCGACGCCAAGGTCGATGCGACTCGGGTACGCCGCCGCCAGCGCAGCGAACTGCTCGGCGATCACCAGCGGCTGGTGGTTGGTCAGCAGGACGCCGCCGGCGCCCAGCCGGATCCGGTCGGTGCGGGCGGCGAGTACTGCCGCGAGTACGGCGGGCGCCGCGCTGCCGACGCCTCGGACGCCGTGCTGCTCCCCCAACCAGAACCGGCGGAAACCGAGGTCGTCGGCAGCCTGTGCGACCTCTGCCGTCTCCCGGAGTGCGGCCGCAGCCGACTGACCGGGCAGCTGCGGAACGGTGTCGAGCACCGAATGCGCCGATACCGGCAGACCAGGAGAGACAGGCGATAGCACCCGTTCACCGTCGCAGCGCCGCCCGCGCCGCACATGGGGGTGGAACCCCCATGTTTTCGTCGGGGTGCCCCCATGGTTCAAGCCCTCGATCACCGCCGGAATTTGGGTAATCGGAGCCCTTGCCGCGTCCCCGCGGCGTCCGGCATCGTTCCCGGCGTTCCTTCCAGATTTCGCGGACAGAGGAGGCCGAAGACGAGTGCACACCATGAGCTGGGAGCCGTAGCGCTCCCCACCTGAGCCGGTTCGGGCTTCCACCAAAGACCGCACCGGCCGGGCGTTGCTGCCGCGGGTCGATCAACCCCCAGTCGTCGTCCCGCGGCAGCTACCCCTGCGTGCACCACCCTGCCCATGACCCGGTCGAGAAATATGGGGGCTTCATACCCATGTGGGGGACCACGGGCCGATGGCAGCCTGATCGCGTGCTCAACTCACTGACCTCCGGACCGCCCCGGACCGCCCAGCGCGCAGCCGCCGCCTGGTGGTCCGCAGCGCTGCGTCCGGGCGAGCGGCCGGATGTCACGCCGCACTGGGCACAGTACGTCGACCGCGGCCGGTCGATCCGCCTGAACCCGCCTGCCGCCGGCCCCGACAGTGACTGGCGGCAGGCGTTCATGCGGTGCTTCGAACCGCTGCTCGCCGTCGCCCGGGCCGACCTGGCCGTCGCTGGGCACACCGGCGTGCTGACCGAGCAGTTCCTGCAGCGGCTCGGACTGCGGCTCGTCCGGCTCGCCTCGCGCACCCTGGTGCTGGAACTGGCCCGCTCCCGCGACCGCGGCGAGCTGACCAGCGGCACCTCAGCCGCACGTTTTCTGGACTTCACCCACCGGCTCGACGGAGGGAGCGAGCTGGCGGGGTTCTTGGCCGCATATCCGGTGCTGGCCCGGGTCCTGGGCGAGTCGTGCCGACAGAGCGTCGAGGGACACCTCGAACTGCTGGCACGGCTCGCCGAGGACCGTGAGTCGCTCGTGACCGGACTGTTCGACGGCCGCGACCCCGGTGAGCTGACCGCCGTGGACCCCGGGGGCGACCCCCACCGGGGCGGGCGCTGTACAGCGATCCTCACCTTCGCCGACGGGCGGCAGGTGGTCTACAAGCCACGGCCGCTCGACCTGCACGGACACTTCAACGGTTTCGTCGGTTGGCTGAACGGCAAAACCGGTCTGGACCTGCGAACGGTCCAGCTCCTCCTCCGCCGCGAATACGGCTGGATGGAGCACATCACCGCCGAGCCGTGCGCCGACCTGAGCGCCGTCCGCCGCTTCTACCACCGGCAAGGCGCGCTGCTGGCCCTGCTGTACGTACTCGACGGCACCGACGTGCACTTCGAGAACCTGATCGCCGTCGGCGAGCAGCCGGTCCTCGTCGACGTCGAGACGCTGTTCCACCCGACGCATCTCCCCCCGGGCAGTCTGAGCCGCGACCCGGCGTACCGGACCCTGATGAGCTCGGTCTACCGCACGGCGTTGCTGCCACTGCTGGTCGCCGGCGAGCACGGCGTCGCGGATATGTCGGGCCTCGGCGGGGACGCCGATGAGACGACCCCGATCGACGTCGTCGACTGGGAGGACTGTGGCCTGGACACCATGCACCTGGTCCGCCGGCCCGGTACTACCCGCGGCGGGCAGAACCGGCCACGGTTGACCGACGTCGTCGTCGAACCGCGGGATCACGAGCTCGCCGTCCTGACCGGGTTCCAGGCCGCGTATGAGGCGATCTCCTGGCACCGGAACGAGCTGCTCGGGCCGGACGGTCTGCTGGCTCGCTGCGCGGATGCCACTGTGCGCTTCGTACCGCGAAACACCAACCTGTACACGGGTTTGCTGGACGAAGCGACGCACCCGGACGCACTGCGCGACGCCGCCGGCCGCAGCAGTCTGCTCGACCTGCTGTGGGAGGCCGACGAAACCCTGAACACACTGGTCCCGCACGAGCTGGACGACCTGTGGGCCGGCGACGTACCGCTCTTCACCGTTCGCCCGAACAGCCGGGACGCATGGGCATCCGACGGGTCGCGCATCCCTGGAGTGCTCGCTACCGAAGGACTGCGCACCGTCGAGGCCAAGCTGCGCGCGCTGAGCGACGTCGACGCGCACCGGCAGAAGTGGCTGATCTCCGCGACGCTGGCGACCCGTCCGGAGCAGATCGCGCACCTCAGTACCGCCAGCCGGCCCGGCCTCAGCACTGCGGACGCCGACCCCAGCAGCCTGCTCGCCGCCGCAACCGACATCGCCGACGAGATCGTGGCGCAGGTGATCAGCGCGCCGGACGGCGCCGCCAACTGGCTCGGCCTGGAGCTGCTCGACGACCACTACTGGGCCGTCCGGCCGATGGGCGGCGGTCTCAGCAACGGCTACCTCGGTACGGCGCTCTTCCTGGCGCAGGTCGGCAACCTGACCGGCGAGACCAAGTACTGCGAGCTCGCGTGGGATGCCATCCGTCCGATCCCCAATCTGTTGACGGCCCTGGCCTCAGACCCCGAATCGACCGGTTTGGTCGGTCCCGGCTTCCACGGGCTCGGTGGCATCAGCTACGGCCTGCACCGCCTCTCCGGTCTGCTCAACGACAGCGCAATCACCGGCTGGTTGCACAGCGCGCTGGAGCTGCTGTCCGGGATCAAGACCAACCCTGCTGACTTCCCGGCGTACGCCGAGGGCGCAGCCGGCGGGCTGGCCGCGATGCGGTCCATGGAAGGCATTCCGGCTGCCGCAGCGATCGCGCAGCGGTACGCCGACGAGCTGGTACTGGCCGTCGAGCAGGGTGTCCGCACCTGCCGCTCGGCGAAACACTCCGGCTTCGCCCGCGGCTACCAGGGCATCGCGTGGGCCCTCGGCCGGTACGGCGTCCCGGGCGACAAGTACCTGGACGCCGCGCGGGTAGCATCCGATCTGGACCGGAACGGCCACTCGGCCGGCCACAGCTGGTGTTCCGGCGATGCCGGCACCGCACTGGCCCGGCTGGCCGCCGGAGTCCCCGCGGACCTCGACTCCTACCTGAGGGCCGCAGCAGAACGTCCGGTGCTCGCAGACCTGAGTCTGTGTCATGGCGAGCTCGGCGCGGTGGAGCCACTGACGTGGCTCGCCGACAGCGATCACGAAGCTGTTGAGGGGGTTCGGCAACGCCGGACCCGGCTCGTGGTCGCCGCAGTAAGGCAGTACGGACCACAGTGCGGCACACCCCGTGCGGTTCCATCTCCAGGTCTGCTGACCGGTCTGGCGGGAATCGGCTACGGCTTGCTCCGGCTGGCGTTCCCCGAACGCGTTCCGTCCGTGCTGTTGCTCGAAACAACCACCGGGGGGAAGCGCGTTCCGCGCTGACCACAGCACAGGGGAGAAACACCATGACCGCCCAGCACCACGACGACCAGCACAGCCCGCCCACCGAAGCCTGTCCGGATCCGCTCGGCCCGATTACGCTGCCCAAGCGCAGCAAGATCGGCGCCCGGGCCTTCGCACTGGTCGGCTCCCTCGGCATGACCGCCTTCGCGGTCGCCGCCGTGGCGAACGACCACTGCAGCACCTGGCCGACGATCGAGTCTTGAGAGCCGGGGGAGAAATCATGAAGCACGAAGAGCCGAACACCCAGCAGGACCTGAACGCCACGGACCCGCTCGGTCCGATCGCGTTGCCGAAGCGCAGCAAGATCGGGGCCCGCGCACTGGCCCTGGTCGGCACTGTTGGCATGGGCACCTTTGCCCTCGCGGTGGCCGTCGAGGACACCTGCAGCACCTGGCCGACCATCCACCACTAAAGGTCGCTCCAGCGAGCGTTTGATCGGCGCGGTCCGCAGTACTGGCCGCGCCGATCCGCTGCGCACTCAGCAATCCGTAGTTACAGTTGCGCCTATGCAGACCCGTTCGCCCAAAGTGGTCGGCAGAGACGGGGAGATCGACGGACTCCACCGCCTGCTCACCTCGACCCGATCGGGGCGCGGTGGTGCGATTTTTCTGGTCGGTGAGCCAGGAATCGGCAAGAGCAGGCTCGCCGCCGTAGCGACCGCGCAGGCCCAGGACGACGGGCTCGCAACCCTCCGTGGCCGGGTCGGTGCGCTCGGTGCAAGTGTAGCCTTCCGGCCGCTCACCGAGGCCCTGTTGTCGTTGATCCGGCGCGGCGAGATGCCCGCGCCCGAGAGCCTCGGCCCCTACCAGCAAGTGCTCGGCCGGCTCGTCCCCGATTGGGACGACGGCCGATCGCACGACACCGCGACGTCTGCCGTCGTGCTGGGTGAGGCCGTACTGCGGCTGCTCGCCCTCGTCGGCGCCGACCGCGGCTGTCTGCTCGTTCTGGAAGACCTGCACGGTTCCGACCCTGAAACGCTCGCAGTCCTCGAGTACCTGCTCGACAACCTCGAAGATCAACCGATTGCACTGGTCATCACCGTCCGGTCGGAGAGCAGCGCGGCGCTGGAGCTGGCCCGGCTGTCCGCCCAGCGCGGTACTGCGGGCCTGATCGATCTCCAGCCGCTCAACCACGCCCAGGTGGGTGAGCTGGCCGCCGGATGTCTTGAAGTACCGACCAACAGCGTGCCGCCGACACTGGTCGACCGGCTCTGGCAGGACAGCGCCGGCATCCCTTTCATCGTCGAGGAGTTGCTGCAGGAGGCCAGCCGCACCGGTCAGCTGATGTCCAAGGAGGACGGCAGCGTCCAAGTCGTCGACGGCCTGCACACCAACGTCCCGGCCGCCGTGGTCCGCAGCATCAGCAGCCGGACCAACCAGCTCGGCCCGGAGTCCCGCGACCTGCTCGTGCTGGCCGCCGTGATCGGCCACCGGTTCCCGCTGAGCGTCGTCCGCAAGGCCACCGGCACCGACGAACGGTTGCTGTTGGCCACTTTGCGCGCCGGCCTCACGGCCCAGCTGGTCGGCCCCGACGAACCCGTGCCGGACTGGTACGCCTTCCGGCACCCGCTGACCGCCGATGCGTTGCTGGCCGGTCTGACGCCGCCCGAGCGGGCGACACTGGCCAGGCGCTGCGCTGATGCGATCGAAGAGCTACACCCGGGTCTGCCCGGCGAGTGGTGCCCGATGGTGGCCGAGCTGGCCGAAACCGGCGGCGACCACACCCGCGCCGGTCGGCTGTTCGCCGAGTCCGGACGGCGTTCGTTCGACGAGGGCTCGATGGCGTCGGCAGTCAGCCTGCTGCGGCGGGCGAACGGGCTGCTGAGCGGTGAACCGGACACGGCGTATCGGGCCGAGGTTCTGGGCTCGCTGCTGATCTGCCTGAGCGAGACCGGCCAGTTCGAAGGCAGCGCGGAGCACCTCCAGACAATCGAGGAGATGGCCGACCGCGGGCTCGACAGCCGCAAGGTCGCCGCGCTGCACGTCCAGCTGGCCAACCTGGAGCACATGGCCGGTCGCTGGTCGGCCGCGCTCACGCATGTCGCCACCGCGCGTTCGCTGCTCGGCGTGGACGCCGGTGACGCCGACCTCGCCCCGGTCGACGCGATCGCCGCCCACCTGGAGCTGGCCCGCTCCAGCCCGGGCCGGCTGCGCGCCGCGACCGAGCTGGCCACCCGAGCCGCAGCGGCCGCCGAGCGAGCCAAACTGCCGGCCGTCGCCTGTGATTCCCTGCAACTGCTGGGAATTCTGGCCCGTGAGCACGACCTCGATCAGTCGATCGATTACTTCCATCGGGCCCGGCTGGTCGCCGAAGAGCATCAGATGACCTTCTTGCGCGTCTGCTCACACATCTACCAAGCCGGCACGATCTGCCTGGCCACCGGCAGCATCACCGAGCTGGAGCGGGCCCGCCAGCAGGCGCTGCGGATCGGTGCGATCCCGCTGATGTACGAGGTGGACGGCATCCTCGGCCAGCAGGCCATCCTGCGCAGCGAGTACGGCCGGGCCGCGACCCTCATCGACGAATGTCTGGAAGTGACCCGCCGCCTCCGGCTCGGCCGCTCGACGTCGTACTTTCTGGCCACCAAGGCGATCCTCGAAGCGCATCAGGGCCGGCGGGCCGCGATGGAGCAGACGCTGGCCGAGGTGGCCCGGCTAGCCGGCGAGCGCGCGTCGTACGAGCTGCCGTACTCCTACGGCCTGGCCCGGACGTTCTGCGCACTGCTGGAGGAGAACCGCGAGCTGGCGGACTCCGACCTCGCACAGGCGCTGGCCTTCGACGCGCAGAACCCGACCACGTTCCACACCTCCGGCAAGCACGGTCTGGCGCTGCTGCTCGGCGTACTGTCCGGGCGGAACGGCTGGGCGCACTTCGAGGCGATCGTCACCACCGCCGCGGCCGGCATGCGCTGGAACCGGCAGTTCGTTCAGATGGCCCATGCGATCCTGCTGGGTCGCGACGGCCAGCACGACGCGGCCAACGCGAAGATGACCGAAGCGATGGAGTCGGCGTCGCTGTACCCGATGGCGCGGCATCTGGGCATGCGGCTGGTCGCCGAGCCCGCGCATGCCGACGGCTGGGGCGATCCGATCGCTTGGCTGCGCCAGGCCGAGGACTACTTCCACAACGCGGAGATCCCGGCGGTCGCCGGGGTCTGCCGGAGCCTGCTGCGGCAGCTCGGCGCGACCGTCTCCCAGCGCCGCACCGGCAGCGACCAGGTGCCCGCCCACCTGCGTCAGCTCGGCATCACGACCCGCGAGTACGAGGTCTGCCGCCTGCTCGTGGACCGGATCGGCAACAAGTCGATCGCGTCCCGGCTGCACATCTCGCCGCGGACCGTCGAGAAGCACGTGGCCAGCCTGATGACGAAAACACAGCAGCCCGACCGGGAGGCGTTGAGCAGTTTCGCCCGCACGGTGCTGCAAGACTGACCCCTACGATCCCGGCGGTCCGAAACGAGACGCGCAGGGGAAGCAATTTATGAACACTCGCTCTGTATATATTGGGCGGGTGGCAGGCAAGGGGTCGGACATGGGCAAGGGAACGGTCGGCGGCGGCGGTACGACGATGCTGCGCCGGATCAACGTGGCCGCGGTCCTGGACGCGGTCCGCCGCTCCGCGCCCGCGCCGCTGCGCGTCGCCGAGCTGGTCGAGCGCACCGGGCTGGCCAGACCGACCGTCGCGCAGGCTGTCGACGAGCTGCTGGATGCCGGCTGGCTGCAGCAACACGGGCCGGACTCCGCGGATCGCTCACTCGGCCGGCCGGCCATCCGGGTCTCGCTGCGCGGCCGCGCCGCGCCCGTCCTCGGGCTGGACGTCGGCCCGCACCGGGTCACCGTCGGCGTCTCCGACCTGGCCGGCCGCAAGCTGGCGCTGGTCCGCCGGTCCGGCCCGGGCTGGACCGCCCAGGAGCTGCTCGGCGTCATCAGCGAGGTGATCACCGAGGCGCTCGCGGAGGCCGAGGTTCCGGCCGACGACATCGCGGCCGCCGTCGCCGCCAGCCCCGGCATCGTGGACGAGCACACCGGCCGGGTCCAGCTGGTCCCGAGTGTGCCGGGCTGGTCCGCGGTCGACCTGATCAAGCATGTCCGGAGCCTGCTCGACTGCCCGGTCATCCTCGACAACGACGCCAACCTGGCCGCCCTGGCCATCGCCGCGGCCCGTGGCGGCACGGGCACGCTGCTGGCCGTCCAGTGGGGTGAGCGGCTCGGCGCCGGCATCGTGATCGACGGCCGGCTGCACCGCGGGACGGGCGCCGCCGGTGAGATCGGCTTCATCGCCACCGCTCCGGACGACGTGATCAACCCCGAGGACAGCCGTGGCCCGCTGGAGCGCGCGGTCGGCTCGGAGGCGATCGCCACCCTCGGCCGCCAGGCCGCGCTCGACCACCCGGAGTCGCGGCTGGCCGAGCTCGGCGGCGACCAGCTCGACACCGCCGATGTCTTCGCCGCGGCCGCCGAGCGGGATCCGGTCGCGCAGGCCGTCGTCCAGCAGGTCGCCCGCGACTTCGCCCGCGCCCTCGCCCCGGCCGTCCTGGTTCTGGACCCGACCGCCGTCGTCATCGGCGGCGGCGTCGCCCGGGCCGGCGCCGTCCTGCTCGACGCGATCTCCGATCAGCTCCGGCTGCTGACGCTGAACCACCCGAAGCTGGAGCTGTCCGCCCTGGCCGAGGACGCCGTCGTCACCGGCGCGATGCGGATGGCCCTGGACGAGGTCTGGCAGCGCAAACTCCCGACCCCGGCACTGACCAGCACTACCTGATCGCGGCGGCGATCGCGTCGGGCCGGTCGAGGTGCACGAGGTGCGCCGAGTCCGCCAGCACCTCGACCCGGCCGCCCAAGGTGCCGGCGAGCTCGCGCTGACCGGCGAGCCAGCTGTCGGCGCCGGCCCGCGAGCCGCCGCCGACGGCGACCAGCACGACGGAATCAGGGCCCTGGGCAAGTAATTTTCCGACCTGCTCGGCAGCTACCCAGCTGGCCGCGAGCTCGTCCCAGAACTGTTGCCAGGAAGACGAAACGCCGTACCGGCGCTTAATAATTGCCTTCGACAACGGATCGCGCTTGGTGACACTGCCGACCCGGACACTCGTCCGGCGGATGACCGGACCGAGTAGCCACGGCAGGCCCGTCCAGCCGAGGGCCCCGAGGAAGCCGCGAACGATTCGGTCGGCCCGCGTCCCGGGGTAGAACCGGCGGTGACCGGTCTCGGACGGCAGCGTGCTGTCGACCAGCACCAGCCGCTCGACCTCACCCGGCCGGCTCAGCGCCCAGCGCAGCGCGGCCAGCCCGCCGATCGAGTGCCCGATCAGGCCGATACCGACCTCGGCCGGGACGCCGGCGGCAGCCCGCAGTACGGCGGGATCGGCGTTCACCGGCGTCACCCACGGGTCGATCACCCGGACGTCAGCCCCCGGCACGAGCTCGAGCACCGGGCCGAACTCCTCAGGCGTCTCGGTCATCCCCGGCAGCAGGATCCAGATCATCGCTGAAACCCCTTCCGCAGGCCGGGGAGCAGCGCGCCGAGCAGCAGGCAGACCAGCAGGATCGCGACCCGCTGCAGGATGCCCGGCGGGTGCAGATCGTTGCCGCTGAGCACCTCCAGCCCGGTCTCCACTCCCAGCCAGGCGTTCGTGACGGCGACCCCGGCGGCCAGCACCGCGACCACCCGGCCCCAGAACCCGCCCCACCCGATCCGGCGCAGCACCAGGACGGCGAACACGCCCATCGCGATCGTCCCGATCCCGGCCATCGTCGACGTCACCTCGTGCAGGACGAGCGCCGTCCCCTCGTGCCCGTTCGCCTCGGCGGCCCGGCAGGCGGCACTCGCCGACGGCGCGCAGTCCATCGGGAAGAACGAGTCGAACAGCGTGCCGACGCCGAAGACCGCCGCGCTGAGCATGAGGCCCTGGACGTCGCGGTGCATCCGCGCCGCCGGCCGGGCCAGCACGAACGCGAGCAGCACCAGCACGCTCGCCCCCAGATCCATCGCCCGCGCCGCCAGGCTGGTCGCCTGGTCGCGGGCGCCGAGCTCGCTGAGGAACGAGGTGTGGATGTCCAGCGGGTAGCCCGCGACGGCCTCCAGCAGCAGGCTGCAGTAGAGGATTCCGGCGGCGATCATCACGTTGCGGGTCAGTCGGTACGGGAACCCGGCGGGTACGGCGGACATGACGCCAACCCTCGCATATCGACCAAGGGGTTGGCTGTCGCCTCAGGTATACCCCTTTGGTGGAGCTAGCCCGACCGAAAGTCGGCGCGGGGAGTGGGATGATCGCAAGGTGTCCTCCGAACAAACGAAGGTGATTCCCGCCTGGCAGCAGCGTGCGGCCGTCTGGGTCGGCCGGGTCGTGGTGCTCGCGGCGGTCTGGTCCTTTGTTGCGATTCCGTTGCATCTGGCCGCGCCGACGTTCGTGAAACGGATCGACCAGGGTTTCGACTTCTTCGGGATCCCGGCCGGGCACACGTTCTTCCCGGCGGTCTACCTGGCCGTCGTCGGCAGCGCGCTGCTGCGCGGGAAACGCGCCGCGCTGCTGTGGGTGCTGTGGGTCTTCGAAGGGCTCTGGCTGCTCGGCCTGATCGCGTTCGTCGCGTTCAGCAGCGTGCAGCTGAGCAACCCGGAGTCCGCGCTGGTCGACGACCTGGACCGGATCACGGTCAAGGATCTCGAGTTCGGCATCCTGCAGGTCGTCGTGGTGACCGCGCTGATCGTGCTGCTGTGGAAGATCCGCGGCGCGTTCCCGGCCCGGCTCGCCCTGGGCAGCCGGCGGCTCGCGATCGGCACGCTGGTCAGCGGCATGCTGCTCTCGGTTGCCGTCAGCATCACGCTCACGCAGATCTTCCCGAAGACGCTGACCGGCCAGCGGCAGAAGATCGGCTGGGCGGTCGGCGCCGCGTTCGGGCAGCCGCACAACAAGATGGACGGGCACGGCGGACACGCCTGGGTCGGCCTGATCGTGAGCGCGATCTCGGCCGCCTCGCTGATCATCGCGTTCGCGATCTTCCTCCGGTCGGCGCGCCGGGTCCGCTATCTGACCCAGTCCGAGGAGCTCGGCGTGCGCCGGTTGCTGCTGGAGCACGGCGAGCGTGACTCGCTCGGCTACTTCGCGACCCGGCGCGACAAAGCGGTCATCTTCAGCAAGGAGCAGGACGCCGCGATCGCCTACCGGGTGGTCAACGGCGTCAGCCTGGCCAGCGGTGATCCCTTGGGCGATCCGGCCGCCTGGCCCGGTGCGATCGAGGCATGGCTGGCCGAAACCCGGACGTACGGCTGGTCGCCAGCCGTCCTGTCGGCCAGCGAGGAGGCGGCGCGCGCGTACGTCGACGCCGGCCTGCGGGCGCTGGCGATGGGCGACGAGGCGATCATCGACGTCGCGGACTTCAGCCTTGAGGGCCGGACGATGCGCCCGGTTCGGCAGGCCGTCACCCGGGCGCAGCGCGCGGGTTATCGCGCCGAGGTGGTGCGGCACGGCGATCTCGCGCCGGCCGAGCTGGCGAAGTACGTCGACCTGGCGGAGAAATGGCGCGGCGCGCAGACCGAGCGCGGTTTCTCGATGGCGCTCGGCCGGCTCGGCGATCCGGCCGACGGCCGCTGCGTGATGGTGATTGCCCGGGACAACGACGGCGAGGTCCGCGGCCTGCTGTCGTTCGCGCCGTGGGGTCTGCGCGGCGTCTCGCTCGATCTGATGCGCCGCGACCCGGAGTCCGTGAACGGTCTGATGGAGTTCATGGTCGCGTCGCTGGTCGAGGCCTGCGGCGACCTCGGCGTGCACCGGATCTCGCTGAACTTCGCCATGTTCCGGGAGATCTTCAGCGACGCCGAGCGGGTCGGCGCCGGGCCGGTGCTGCGGCTGACGAACGCGCTGCTGACCGCGGCGTCCCGGTTCTGGCAGCTGGAGAGCCTGTACCAGTCGAACGAGAAGTACTTGCCGCGCTGGTCGCCGCGGCTGATGTGTTACTCCCGCGGGGCATCGCTGGCGCAGGTGGTGCTGGCCGCCGGCACGGCGGAGGGCTTCCTGCCCGCGCCCCGGCCGTGGACACGCGTCGACAGCGCCGAGCGCGATCCGCACGGGATGCACGTGATCCACGCGAGCGACGGTGCGACGTTCGCGGCCGCCGTCCACGCGCAGGAGGACGAGCTGCTGCGGCCGGCGCTGCCGGAGCGCAGTCTCACCGAGCAGGAGCGGATCCGCCGGACCAAGCTGGTCGAGCTCGTTGCCGCTGGCATCGATCCGTACCCGGTCTCGGTACCGCGGACCGAAACGCTGGAACGGGTCCGCGAGCTGCACCAGAACCTGCCCGCCGATCACCGCACCGGCCACACGGTCTCTGTCACCGGTCGAGTCATGCGGATGCGCAGCCACGGCGGCCTGGCGTTCGCCCAACTGCAGGACGGGCTGGTCCAGCTGCAGGTGATGCTGACCGCCGAGGCCTGCAGCGAGACCGCGTTGAAGCACTGGCGGCATCTCGTCGATATCGGCGATCACGTCAGCATCACCGGTGAGGTCGTGACGAGTAGGCGCGGTGAGTTGTCGATCGCCGCAACCGAGTGGGCCATGGCGGCCAAGTGCCTGCACCCGTTGCCGGACAAGCGCAAGGGTTTCACCGACCCCGAGTCCCGGGTCCGGCAGCGGCACCTCGACCTCGTGATGAACCCCGACTCCTTGCGGATGATGCGGCACCGCAGCGCCGCCGTCCGGGCCATGCGCAACGGTTTCGAGAGCCGCGGCTTCATCGAGGTCGAGACTCCGATGCTGCAGGCCGTGCACGGCGGCGCGAACGCGCGACCGTTCCAGACCCATATCAACGCCTACGACACCGACCTGTTCCTGCGGATCGCGCCCGAGCTGTTCCTGAAGCGGCTGAGCGTCGGCGGACTGGGAAAGATCTTCGAGCTGAACCGCAACTTCCGCAACGAGGGCGCCGACGCGACCCACAACCCGGAGTTCACCTCGGTCGAGGCCTACCAGCCGTACGCCGACTATCACGTGATGCGCGAGCTGACCCGGGAGCTGCTGATCGAGGCCGCGACCGCCGTCTTCGGCAAGCCGGTCGTGCAGCGGCCGGACGGCGAGATCGACATCTCCGGTGACTGGCCGGTGGTGACCGTGCACGACGCGGTCGCGCGGGCGGCCGGCGTACCGGTCGATCCCGACACGTCGACCGAGGCGCTGCGCGAGCTGTGCGCGAAACACGGCGTCCACACCCGGATGGACATGTCCGCCGGTGAGCTGGTGCTGGAGCTGTACGACGAGCTGGTCGAGCCGCACACCACGTTGCCGACGTTCTACACCGACTTCCCGCTGGAGACGTCGCCGCTGACCCGGACGCACCGCACCGAGCCGCGCCTGGCCGAGCGTTGGGACCTGGTCGCGTTCGGCGCCGAGATCGGTACGGCGTACTCCGAGCTCGTCGACCCGGTCGAGCAGCGGCGCCGCCTCACCGAGCAGTCGCTGAAGGCCGCGGCCGGCGACCCGGAGGCGATGTCACTCGACGAGGACTTCCTCAGCGCGCTCGAGTACGCGATGCCGCCGACCGGCGGTCTCGGCATCGGCGTCGACCGGGTGATGATGATGCTGACCGGCCAGAACATCCGGTCCACGCTGGCGTTCCCGTTCGTCCGCCCGGCCCCGCGGAGCTGATTCTTAACGTAGAGCTGGTTCATTTCTCGGTGGCTCCGCCCGTACCTTTGGAGGGCGCGGGGTTGGGGCTACTGGGGTGGGTGGATCGGTGCGGCTCGGGGTGGTTGCGGTGTTGCTGTGCGTGCTCATTGGGTGCACGCCGGCTCCGGTTGCGGGCGGGCGTGAGCCGACGCCTACGCAGGGTACGGCGAGTGCGGTGTCGGCACCGGCACGCGGACCGCTGGACCAGGCGGCGTACCAGGCCGAGCTGGCGAAGGTCGAGAAGGGCCTCGGCGGGAACCTGCGCGCGCTGGCCCGGGCGCAGACGGCCGAGGGGCTGGCCGAGGCGATGCGCGATCTGTCGACCGCGCTGAACAAGGCGTCGGCGCAGCTGGCCGCGATCACGGTCGCGGCGCGACTGAGCGGCGTCCATCAGCTGTTGCAGGATCGGATCGGGGTCGCGGCGTACCGGTTGGCGGATTCGGAGCAGGCCGAGCTGGATGCGCGGTGTGGTGGCGGCGCGTACACGTCGAAGAAGGTGCAGCGGCAGTTGCGGGTCGACCTGCAGCCGGCGTTCGCCGCGTTGACTCAGCGCGAGCTGGTGTTCGGCGGTAGCCTGCCGAACCCGGGGAAGGCGCCGGAGGCCGAACGGCCGGCGAACGGCGAGACCGTCGTCCGGCGGGGCGAGGCCGGGATCGGGCGGCTGGAGATCACCAACGGGACGTCGAAGGATGTGGCGATCTCGGTCGTCCCGGATGGGAAACCGCCGCGGGAGCCGCACGTGATGACCTACATCCGGGCGGGGAAGGCGGCCGCGATCACGCGGATCGGCGGGCCTTACCACCTGTATTACAAGAGCGGCGCGGAGTGGAGCTCGGAGCGGCGGCAGTTCGCGACCGGGTGCTCGTTCCAGAAGTTCGAGCAGGCCTTCGGGGCGGACAAGTCGTGGAAGATCGACCTGCAGCGCACGGTGTCGGGTAATGCGCCGACCAAGTCGGTGGAGGCTTATTAGGGTTATGTGACATCGGCCATGTCACGATGACAGAACGCCGTACCGCGGTCACGATGAGGTCATGAGCGCAACCGCGACGGTCACCGTGGCCGGGGTTCCTGGAGTCGAGGTCGCCTACCACCGCCAGGGTGCCGGCGAGCCGCTGGTGTTGCTGCACGGCATCGGCCACCACTGGCAGGCCTACGACCCGGTCCTCGACGAGCTGGCCGAGCATCACGACGTGATCGCGCTCGACTTCCCCGGGTTCGGCGCGTCGCCCGACATCCCGGACGGCGTCCCCGACGAGCTCGACAGCCTCGCCTACACCGTCGACGCGCTCTGCAAGGCCCTCGACGTCGATCGCCCACACGTCGTCGGCAACTCACTCGGCGGCCTGGTCGCGCTCCGCCTCGGCCAGCTCGAACTGGTCCGCACGGTCACCGCGCTCTCCCCGGCCGGCTTCTGGTCACCCCGCGAGAACCGCTGGGCCCTCGGCCTGCTCACCAACCTGCGCCGCGTCGCCCGCCGTACCCCCGAACCGACCGTCCGCCGGCTCTCCCGCACCCCCGCCGGCCGCCGCGTCCTCACCGGCACCATCTACCACCGCCCGGCCCGCCGCGCCCCCGAAGCCGTCGTCGCCGAATCCCGCGCCCTCCGCGACGCCCCCGCCTTCGACCGCGTCGCCGCCCACGCCCGCCGCGGCGCCACCTTCGAAGGTGACGTCCCCGCCGTCCCCGTCACCATCGCCTGGGGCACCCACGACCGCATCCTCCTCCCCGTCCAAGCCGCCCGAGCCCACCTCCAACTCCCCCAGGCCCGCTCCGTCCCCCTCCTCAACTGCGGCCACGTCCCCATGAACGACGACCCACCCCTCATCACCCGAACCATCCTGCAAACGACGAAGGGCTGAGGAATCACAGGTCGTCGGGCAACAGCCGGAACGCTTTGTGCGGAGTGAGCGGCTGCACGGCCCGGAAGTCGCGCCGATCGAGCGTCAGCACGGCGTCCGTCCGATAGTCCGCCGCGAGACAGACACTCACGGCATCGGCCAGGTCCAGATCCAGGTCGGCGTACCGGCGGATGACGCTCAACGCCGTACCGAACGTCTCGGCGCCGACGTCAGGGATCTGAAACCTGAGCTTCGCGACCTGGTCGTGCAACAGGTCGAGAATCGTCGCCCGAGCGCGGCTCCCCAGTCTGACCCGGGCGAGATGATCGACCTCCGCCAGCACCAACGGCGACAGGACAACCGTCCCGGCCTCTTGCAGGAGCCGCCGGCAGTCTGCGCTCTCCGGGGCGTTGCGGTCGAACGCGGCGATGATTCCGGAGGTGTCGGCGATCAGGATCATCAGGCAGAACGCCGAGCGACCTCGGCCCGGACCTCGGCCTTCGTCACCGGCTCACCGCTGCCGTCAAAGGTCGGCCAATCGAGCGGCTCGTCCCAGACCCGGTTGGCCATCGCGGCCAGATGGATCCCCTCGCGGATGATCTCCGCCTCGGGAATGCCCCGTCGGCGCGCGGCCTCCTTGATCAACGCCAGATCCTCAGGATCGGCGTAGACGTTGGTCCGCTTCATTGACATGTACCAACGCTAACACATGTACTGCACGGTCAGCATTCGATGACGTTGACGGCGAGGCCGCCGCGGGAGGTCTCCTTGTACTTGATCTTCATGTCGGCGCCGGTTTCGCGCATGGTCTTGATGACCTTGTCGAGGGTGACGACGTGGACGCCGTCGCCGTGCATGGCCATCCGGGCGGCGTTGATGGCTTTGACCGACGCCATCGCGTTGCGCTCGATACAGGGGATCTGGACCAGGCCGCCGACCGGGTCGCAGGTGAGGCCGAGGTTGTGCTCCATGGCGATCTCGGCGGCGTTCTCGACCTGTTCGGGGGTGCCGCCGAGGACTTCGCAGAGGCCGGCGGCGGCCATCGAGCAGGCCGAGCCGACCTCGCCCTGGCAGCCGACCTCGGCGCCGGAGATGGAGGCGTTCTCCTTGTAGAGGACGCCGATCGCGGCGGCGGCGAGCAGGAAGCGGACGACGCCGTCCTCGGTCGCGCCCGGCACGAAGCGGCGGTAGTAGTGCAGGACGGCGGGGATGATGCCGGCGGCGCCGTTGGTGGGGGCGGTGACGATGCGGCCGCCGGAGGCGTTCTGCTCGTTGACGGCGAGAGCGAACAGGTTCACCCAGTCCATCACCTTGAGCGGGTCGACCGACCAGGGGTCGCGGGTGAGCTTGGTGTGCAGCAGGTGCGCGCGCCGCGGCACCTTGAGCCCGCCGGGCAGCACGCCCTCGGTCTCACAGCCCTCCTGAACGCAGTCCTGCATGACCTGCCAGATGTGCAGCAGGCCGCTGCGGATCTCCGCCTCCGTCCGCCAGGCCAGCTCGTTGGCGAGCATCACCTCGCTGATCGACAGGCCGGACTCGCGGCAGCGGTCGAGCAGCTCGGCGCCGGTCCGGAACGGGTATTTCAGCACGGTCGTGTCCGGGACGATCCGGTCGCCGGCGGCGGCGTTCTCGTCGACGACGAAACCGCCGCCGACCGAGTAGTACGTCCGCTCCCGCAGGACGGCGCCGTCGGCCCCGCGGGCCAGGAACGACATCCCGTTCGGGTGGTACGGCAGGGCTTTCCGCCGATGCATGATCAGGTCGGTGTTGTCGTCGTACGCGATCTCGTGCGTCCCGTTGAGCCGCAGCCGGCCGCGCTCGCGGATGGTCTCCACGCGGGCGTCGACGGAGTGCGTGGCGACGGTCTCCGGATCCTCGCCCTCGAGACCGAGCAGGACCGCCTTGTTACTGCCGTGGCCGTGCCCGGTCGCGCCGAGCGAGCCGAACAGCTGCGACTCGACGCGGGCGGTCGCGGTCAGCAGGCCGGCGTCCGCCAGGCCGTGCACGAAGGTCCGGGCCGCTCGCATCGGGCCCACGGTGTGTGAGCTCGACGGGCCGATCCCGATACTGAACAGGTCGAAAACACTGATCGCCATCCGTGTGGAGGTCCCTTCCGGTCGTCGTTGACCGAGTGGTGTCCTCCCCACTCTGTTGGACCGATGTCCTCCAGAGGTGCCTCGCCCGTACGGTGAAGGTGCCTGAGAGATTCTTGGGGAGAGTTGCTCCTACGGCGCCCGGGTCCGAGGGCGTCTCTCCCAATTCCACGCCGTAGCGAGCATGTGCTCGGTGCGGTGCATCGGTGTGCGGGGGCGGAGGGTTCGATGCGGAGCATCGTGCCCTTCGCACCCGTGCGGCGAGGTGCCGTGCCGAGTGCAGCGCAGTAGGCGTGGGATTGGGAGAGACGCCCTTTGCCCGGGTCTCTCCCGCACGGGTTCATGCGGCTGTTGAATTAGCTTCCGCACGCGACGGTACGGCGGCCTCCCGGCTGCCGTCAATCCGGCCGGTCCGCGCGGCCCAGATCTCGAAGAACCAGGTGAACAGCGGCGGAACACTCGCGGCCAGCGCGACCAGCGTGACCGGCCACGACCAGCGCAACGGGCCGCGGACGAGCAGCACCGTCAGCACGTAGACGACGAAGATGCCGCCGTGGATCGGGCCAAAGATCTTGACCCCGAGCTCGTTGTCGGACAGCACGTACTTGAACAGCATGCCGATCAGCAGGCCTGTCCAGGAGACCGCCTCGGCGATCGCCACCACCCGGAACCACCGTGAGTGTGTCATCGCGCCCGACCCTAACAAGCCCCGCAAACGACGACCGGGGTGGTCCAGGGGCGTTCCCCGATGCCGACGAGCAAGCGATTGCCGAAGGATCGGGGGAATGAAACCGAGAACATTGGCGTGGACTGTCGCCCTGACCGTCGCCGCCGCCAGCCTGACCGTCCTCCCGGCCTCGGCCGCCGTGCAGTGGCGGGACTGCGTCGCCGAGGGCAACGACGACCCAGCGGTCGTCCAGGGTTCCGAATGCGCGACACTCCAGCTGCCCGTCGACTGGCGGAACCCGGACGGCCCGACGTTCGGGTTCGAGATCGCCCGCCGGACGGCGAAGCAGCAGCGCGTCGGCGTCCTCGTCTTCGGCCCCGGCGGCCCGGGCGACTCCGGCGTCGACCGGATCAAGACCGGGATCAGCCGGTTCAGCCCGCAACTGCAGGACCGCTTCGACATCGTCAGCTTCGACCCGCGCGGGATCGCCCGCAGCAACCCGGTGCGCTGCTCGGCCGAGCTGATGGCCAAGCTGCCGTCCCCGATCATCAAGAGCCCCGCGGAGTTCACTGCGGCGGTCGACTTCAACCGCCGCCTCGCCGACGACTGCCGCACGCACACCGGCCCGCTCTACGACCATGTCGACAGCTGGCAGACCGTCCGGGACGTCGACGCCATTCGCCGCGCCCTCGGCGAGCGCCAGATCTCCTTCCACGGCAGCTCGTACGGCACGCTGCTCGGCGCCCAGTACGCCGAGACCTACCCGCGCAACGTCCGGGCGATGGTGCTGGAGAGCGTGCTCGACCACAGCCTGGCCGGGCCGCGCGAGTTCCTCGACGTCCAGGCCGCCGGCGTCCAGGACTCGTTCGACGAGTTCGTGAAGTGGTGCGATCGGACGACGTCGTGCGCGCTGCACGGCCAGGACGTCCGGGCCATCTGGGCCGATGCGCTGGCCCGGGCGGGCAACCAGTTCCAGCTCAGCTTCAGCACCTTCCGGATGCTCTACGGGCCGCAGTGGAACGCGCTCGCGGAGTCCCTGCAGAAGCTTGCCGTCAGCAAGCAATCCGCCGCGCTGGCCGCGCACCCCTTCATCCCGTTCTGCCAGGACTGGAATCTGCGCATCACCAACTACCGTGACTACGCGAGCCTTCTCGACCGGTTGGCCCGCAAGAACCCCGACATGCCCTATCCGGGTCAGCTGATGGCCGTCTCGGTCTGCCTCGGCGCACCGAAGGCCAACAACCCCCAGCACCGCCTCGACGTCCGCAACCTGAAGACGCCGATCCTGCTGGCGAACGCGCTGCACGACCCGGCGACGGCGTACCCGATGGCCCGCAGCGTCGAGCGCCAGCTCGGCCGGCACGGTGTGCTGCTCACCTACGAGGGCTGGGGACACGGCAGTTACAACAAGGGCGCCTGCATGCTGTCGACGGTCGACAGCTACCTCATCGACCGCTCGGTGCCGAAGCGCGGTACGTCGTGCCCCGCGATCCCGCCGACCGGCTGAGACTCAGACCGCGACGCCGGTGATCTCGAGCACCCGGTGCAGGTGATCGCCGCGGCGAGCGCGCTTCGACAAGGCGCTCAGCTCGGTGCAGGCGGCGTCGAGCGCCTGGGCCTGCGTCCGGCAGCGATCGACGTACCAGAACGGATCGTCCGGCTGCGGATCATCCGCGTCGTCGATATCGGCGTACCAATGCGCCTGGCCGTAGTGGACGACTCGCACTCGCAGGTTCATGACTGCTCCCCCGTTGGATCTCCCCTGATCCTGAATCCGAATCCGGCCGGCGCGTGACCGCGGCCCCCCACTGTCACGCGCCGGGCCGAGTTCGACCCTCCCCGACGACTACATCGTGCGAGCACCCACTTGTGTTACCGCAAGTGATTGCTAATTTTAAGTGATCGAATGACTACTGTCCGTTGAGGTGCTGCCGGGTCCAGGCCTCGAGCCCGTCGGTGGTGATCGGCAGCGCCTCGGTGAGGATCTCCAGCCGGTCGGCGTGCACGACGACGTTGTCCTCGATCCGGATGCCGATCCCGCGCAGCTCGGGCGGCACGGTCTCGTCGTTCGGGTGGAAGTACAGCCCCGGCTCGACCGCGAGCGCCATCCCGGCCTCGATGTCGCCGGCGAAGTACGTCTCCGGGCGCGCGGCGTCGCAGTCGTGGACGTCGAGGCCGATGTAGTGCCCGGTGCCGCAGACGATGAACCGGCGGTGCTGCTGACCGTCCGGCCCGAGCAGCTCGTCGATCGACGTGTCGAGGATGCCCCAGTCGCGCAGTCCTTCGGCCAGCACGACCATCGCCTCGTACTGGAAGGCCCGGTACGGCGCTCCGGCCTTGACCGCCCCCAAGGCGGCGAGCTGCGCCTTGTGCACCAGGTCGTGGACCTGCCGCTGGGCCGCGGTGTATTCACCGGTGGCCGGGAACGTCCGCGTCACGTCGGCGGTGTAGAGCGTGCGGGTCTCGACGCCGGCGTCGAGCAGGATCACGTCACCCTCGTTGACGGCGCCGTCGTTGCGAACCCAGTGCAGCACCGGCGCATGCTTGCCGGCGGCAACAATCGATGCATAGCCGACGCCGTTGCCCGCCGTCCGGGCGCGACGGTCGAAGGTGCCCTGCAGCCAGCGCTCACCGCCGCCGCGAATCGCCTCCGGCAGCTCGCGCGCGACGTCCCCGAAGGCGAGCACGCTGGCCGCGACGGCCTCGCGCAGCTGATCCAGCTCCCAGTCGTCCTTGATCCGGCGCAGCTCGGCCAGCGTCTGGCGCAGCGAGTTCCCGTCGTACGGCGACGTCTGCACCAACGCGTCCAGCATCGGCTCCACACCGGGCACCGACAACATGTACGGAACCGCGCCGCGGACCGCGGAAGGCAGCTCCTCGATCGGCCGGCAAGCGATCTGCAGCGCATCCGACCAGTCCTTCAGGCCGGGCACCGGGCCGATCCACAACTCGCCGTCGCGCGCGTTCGCGAAGAAGTCGGCCTCCTCCGGCCCGGCGGTCTCGCGCAGGTACAGCGTCGCGTCGCCGTCCGCCGACAGCACCAGGACGGCGCCCTCCGCCTGGCAGCCCGTCAGCCAGACGAAATCGCTGTCGGCGCGGAATTCGTAGTCGGTGTCGTTCGAGCGCACCGGCGCCCGGCCGGCCGCGAGCGCGATCCGGCGGCCCGGCAGCGCCGCGCTGAGCTTGCGCCGATGCTCGGCGGCCGCCTCGGCCAGCCCGGCGGGCACGGTGATCGAGCGGTCCACCGGCCCCCAGCCGCGCGCGATGGACTCGCGGAAACCCTTCGCGTCGATCGGGCGGTAGGACTTGGGCGTCGGGTCGGTCCGCTCTTCCTCGGTCATGCGCTGCGCTCCCCTGGGCTGCTGACGGCTGTACACCTCATCAACTCAGGTCGCGGTGACTGAAATCAAGCCTTTAACGACTCCGGAACGCGGCCAGAATCGCCACCTCGGAGTCGGTCAGGTACTGATGCAGGTCGGTCGCCGCTTCGGCGTACTTACGAGCCTCCAGCAGGTCGAAAAGTGCCCGATTCCGGGCAATGTAGGGCTCGTGCAGCTCGCGCGGCGCGGCGATCACGTGGAAGAGCAGGCGCAGCTCGGCGAGCAGGCGGCCGGTCATCGCGTCCATCCGGGCGCTGTCGGCCAGGCCGATCAGGTGCTGGTGGAAGCGCATGTTCGCCGTCCCGACCGCGGCCCAGCGGTCGGCGAGAGCCGCGGCCTCGGCGGCCTCGACGTCGTCGAGCAGCGGTTCGAGCCGGGCGGCCGGCAGCTCGGGCTCCCGGTCGGCCAGGCCGCGGACGACGTCCACCTCGAGGACCCGGCGGAGCCGGTAGAGGTCGACGACGTCGTGCTCGTCCAGCTCCGGGACGAAGACGCCGCGGTGCAGTTTGTAGATCAGCAGACCCTCGTGGGTGAGCAGCCGGAAGGCCTCGCGGAGCGTGTTCCGGCTGACCTCCAGCACCTCGGTCAGCTCGACCTCGGACAGCTGGGCGCCGGGCGGCAGCGCACCCTCGGTGATACTGCGGCGGAGGATGTCGGCGGCGCGCTCCGCGGAACTGCTGCGATCCAGCCGGGCCACGTCGGCGGCCACCGTCCGCAGCCACGCCTGGCGGCTCTCATCCACCTCACCGGTGCTCATGGGCCGCATCATAGAACAAACCTCTTGCAGGATTGTTCAACAATCTCTTAGCATGACGTATGGATCTCAACGCGGATCTCGGGGAAGGTTTCGGCTCCTGGCCGATGGGTGACGACAGCGCGCTGCTCGACGTCGTCACCAGTGCGAACATCGCCTGCGGTTTCCACGCCGGCGATCCCTCGATCATGCGCCGCGTGACCGGCCAGGCGGTCGAGCGCGGCGTCGCGATCGGCGCCCACGTCGGGTACGCCGACAAGGCCGGCTTCGGCCGCCGGTTCGTCGACATCGAGCCGGATGCGCTGCGCGACGAGGTCGTCTACCAGATCGGCGCGCTGGACGCGTTCGCCCGGATCGCCGGAGACCGCGTCCGGTACGTGAAGCCGCACGGCGCGCTCTACAACACGATCGGCCACCACGAGGCCCAAGCGGCCGCCGTGGTCGGCGCCGTCGCCGACTACGACCGATCCCTGCCCGTTCTCGGTCTGCCCGGCTCGGCCTGGCTGCGGCTCGCGGCCGAAGCCGGGCTGACCGTCGTCCACGAAGCCTTCGCGGACCGCGCGTACACGCCGGAGGGGACGCTGGTCTCGCGCCGCGAACCGGGCTCGGTGCTGCACGACGCCGACGAGATCGCGGCCCGCTGTACGGCGATGGCGACCGGGCAGCCGATCAAGGACCGCACCGGCGCGGACCTGACCGTCGAAGCGGCGTCCATCTGCGTGCACGGCGACACCCCGGGCGCGGTCGACATCGCCCGCCGCGTGCGGGCCGCGCTGACCGACGCCGGCGTCCGGCTGAGCCCGTTCTGATGCGCATCCTGCCTGCGGGCGACCGGGCCCTCCTGGTCGAGCTCGACGACCTCGACGAAGTCCTCGGGTACTACGCCGCCCTGCTCGCGGAGCACCCCGCGGACGTCGTCGACATCGTCCCCGCCGCACGGACCGTGCTCGTCACCACCAGCGGCAGCCTGGAGCCCTTGGAGCGACACCTGCGCGCCGTCCGGCCGACGCAAGCCGCGCGGAACGCCGGCGACCTGCTGGAAGTCCCGGTCGTGTACGACGGCGCAGATCTCGCCGACGTGGCCGAACTGCTCGGCTGCAGCACTGCCGAGGTCGTCGAGCGGCACACTCAGGAGGAGTGGACGGTCGCGTTCTGCGGCTTCGCCCCCGGCTTCGGCTACCTGACCGGGACGGCCGACTGGAGCATCCCCCGCCGGTCGTCGCCGCGGACGAAGGTCCCGGTCGGCGCGGTCGGGCTGGCCGGTGAGTTCAGCGGCGTCTACCCCCGCGAGTCGCCCGGCGGCTGGCAGCTGATCGGACGGACGTCGTTGCAGATCTTCGATCAGTCCCGCGACCCGGCCGCGCTGTTCCACCCCGGCCGCCAGGTTCGCTTCGTGGACGCCGGATGCTGACCGTTCTGGAAACCGGGCCGTTGGCAACCATTCAGGACCGCGGCCGGATCGGCCAAGCCGCATTGGGGATTCCGGCCTCGGGCGCCTGCGACGCTTCGGCGTACGCGTTGGCGAACCGGCTGGTCGGCAACCATCCGGGTGCTGCCGCGGTGGAGCTCACCTTCGGTGGTCTCGTCCTGCACGCGGACGCCGATCTCACGCTCGCGATCACCGGCGCGCCCTGCTCCGGCGTACCGCTGAATGCGCCGGCCGTTATCCGCGCCGGGACTGTGCTGCGCTTCGGCCCGCCGCGCTCCGGGCTCCGCACGTACGTCGCTGTCCGCGGGGGCATCGACGTACCGGCCGTCCTCGGCTCGCGGTCGACCGATCTGCTGTCCGGCCTCGGCCCGGAACCGCTGCAGACTGGGCAATCGCTGCCGATCGGGTCCAGCTGTGGGCCGATGCCGGGTGTCGACCTTGCCCCGGTCGCCGCCCCGGCCACCGGCAAGGTCGACATCCGGGTCACCCCCGGCCCGCGCCGGGACTGGTTCTCCGACGCGGGCTGGAAGTCCTTCCTCGGCCAGACCTACTCCGTGAGCGCCAACAGCAACCGCGTCGGCGCGCGTCTCGACGGCGACCCGCTGGAACGCTCCCGCACCGGCGAGCTCTCCAGCGAAGGCATGGCCCTGGGCGCCATCCAGATCCCGCCCTCGGGCCTCCCCGTCGTCTTCCTCGCCGACCACCCCGTCACCGGCGGCTACCCGGTCATCGCCTACGTCGCGACGCCGTCCCTGCCCGCCTGCGCCCAGCTCCGCCCCGGCCAGCCCGTCCGCTTCAGCGTCTGATCAGGACGGCCAGGAGTAGACCTCCTTGCACTGCGTGACGCTGCCGCGGATCGGTGTGGGCTGCTTGAAGCCAGGAGTCTCCGGGAGTTTGACCCAGCAATCGGACCTCGGCTTGGTGCTCAGATAGATCTGCTTCCCGTTGGCGTAGCCGCGGATCACGTACGCGTTCGCCTTGGGGTCGTCCGCGTCGTAGCGGCCCCAGTCGACCCGCCCCTCGGTCGGCGCGAAGTAGAAGCCGTCCGTCAGATATGCCTCGATCGCCGGCTTTCCGGGAACCTCGACGGTCACCCGATCCACCGGCCCCGCGAAGATACCCGCGTTGCGGGCGACCGACCGCATCGGATCGCCGCCGAGGTACTGCTGCTGGCTCCGGAGGCTCGACTCGCTGATCTTGCCGCCCGCCGTGCGGCTGCACAGCCAGAACCCGGTCTTCGGCGTGAGGACGTCGGACGCCGGCGGCTGGGTGTCGTCCTGCCATTCGTCGACCTTGCCCTCAGCGATCAGCCAGGTGTCGACGACCTTCGGGTCCAAGATGTCGGTGAACTGGAACGCGCGGATCGGCTGGTAGCCGCGGAACGGCTTCGGGAGTTGCTTGACGGTGATCTCGTCGGCCTCGGCGAGGCACTCCTGCTGGAGCTTGGCGGTCTCCGCCGCCGTCAGCTGCCGCACCCGCTCCTGCCCGGCGGCCGGCGCGTCGGCGTCACGGAGCGCCGGTACGGCGACGGCCAGGCCACCGCCGACCGCGAGGACGGCCACCGCGGCGGCGATCGGGACCAGGGCGCGGCGCTTCGGCCGGGACTGCTCGTCCTCGAGGGCTTCCAGGAGTTCGGCGCGGAGTTCGTCGTGGCGCGGCAGCGGGCGGTCGGGCCGCGGGTTCAGCAGCTCTCTCATGACAGGTTCTCCAAGGACTCGGTGCTGACGACGCTGAGGTCGCGAAGACGTTTGCGGGCGCGCGAGAGCCGCGACTTGACGGTGCCGAGCGGGACGTCGAGCGCCACGGCGGCGGACTGCGCGTCCAGGCCGCTCCAGAAGCAGAGCTCGACGATCTCCTGCTCGTGTTTCGGCAGCTTGCGCAGCAGGGCGCGCAGCCGCTGGGCCTCGCGCTCGTCGTCGATCCGCGCGGCCACG
This sequence comes from Kribbella sandramycini, assembly GCF_013131805.1. Classification (GTDB taxonomy): domain Bacteria; phylum Actinomycetota; class Actinomycetes; order Propionibacteriales; family Kribbellaceae; genus Kribbella; species Kribbella sandramycini. The sequence goes on from NZ_JABJRC010000003.1 coordinate 66,135, forward strand.
CCCTCGGCGTGATCCGGCTCGTCCACCGCGGTCTGCCGGAGCAGGTTCAGCCGCCGGAAGCGCTGCCGCCGGAACTCGTTGCGCAGCACGTAGTCGGCGGTTCGCAACAGCCAGGGCAGCGCGGAGTCGTGCACCAGCTCGACCTCGGCGCGCCGCCGCCAGCCGTGCAGGAAGACCAGCGACGTCAGGTCCTCGGCGTCACTCCAGGACGCCGTCCGCCGGAACAGGAAGTTGTAGACGGCGGTGGCGTGGCGGTCGAACAGGGAACCGAATGCCTCGGTTTCGCCGTCGACCGCCCGCCGCCACAACTCCTGGTCACTCATCGTCGCGGGCAACCCCTCTGGTCCGCCTGGTCTGGCCGCAAGGACCATCACGTCACCACCTCCAGATCGTCCCCCGCCAGGGGGTCTCACTGGATATATGTCGTGAGTGGCGAACCGGGATCCCGGTCAGTTCGGATAGACCGCGATCTCGTCCACGAAGACCCAGTCCGCGGCGTTGCCTTGGGCGTACTTCTCGTATTCGACCTGGACGTACCGCGCCGTGGCCTGCACCGGCAGCCGGAACCATTGGGCCGACGAGACCGAGGTCGCGGCCAGCTCGGTGAGCGCCGTCGGGCTGTTCCCGACCGAGATCCGGACCAGGTCCGGCGAGTACTTCGTCACCCCGTCGTAGTTGTCGTGCACCTCGACCCGGCCGAACGATTGCGCCGAGCCGAGATCCACGAGCACCTTCACCCGGCCCGTCGTACCGACGCCGTACTTGTAGCCGTAGCTGAGCGAGTCGTCGTGGTGACCGGCGATCACGCCGTCGGTCGACTCCTTGTTACCCGCGTCGGGGTAGCCGGCCTCGGGTGCGGCCGTTTTCGTGTACGCCGCTCCGGTCGCCAGACTCGCGGGGGCGGTGGCCGAGTACGCCTCGAGCTCGTCGATCAGCATCACGCCCGCGTCCCCGCCGTACGTCTTCTGCAGCGTGAAGCGGATGAACCGCGCGTCGGTCGGCGGGAAGTCGAACTCGAACCAGATCCCGGCCTGGTCGTTGGTGGTCCCGGGCAAGAAGCCGCGCTGCTTCCAGTTGTTGCCATCGGCACTGGTCGAGACGGTGATCCGATCCGGCCGGTAGGCCGGGTACTCCTCGTAGGCGTGCACCCGGGCCGAGTCCACCCGCTGGGTCGACCCGAGGTCGAACGTCACGGTCGCCGTCGGCTGCCCGGCGCCGAAGCCGTAGGTCCGGCCGTCGTCGTGCGCATCCGCGAGGACGCCGTCCGTGGACTCGATCCCGCTGTCCGGCTTGCTGTTCGGCGCCGGGCTCACGGTGTAGGTCCGCCCGCCGAGCACGTTCGCCTTCGCGAGCTTGCTCCCCGCGACCTCGATGCCCTTCAGCGCGTACGGCGTACTCCCGTCGAACGTGATCCGAACCGACCGGGCCTTGCCGTTGATCCCGGCGAAGGCGCCACCGCCGCCGGAGTACGCCGTCGTCCACCGGCTGCCGTTGTAGGAGACCTGCACCGTGTAGTTCGCGGCCGGGGCGCCGGCCCAGTTCAGCCGCAGACCGTCCAGCTGGATCTGGCGATCGAAGTTCAGCTGCAACCACTGACCACCCGGGGTCGCCGGCTGCCAACTCGTGCTGTCGTCGCCGTCGATCGCGGCGGCCGCGTTTCCACTCGACGCGCTCACCTCGGCGGTCCGGGCGAGATCACCGGCGACCGGCTTGCCGGCCGCGGCGTCCAGCGCGAGCTTGCGGATCCGCGCCTGGTAGCCGGTGTCCGGGCTGTACTTGTCGGCCTTCTGGGTCAGCGCGGTGGCCAGATCCCTGGCCAGCTTGGGATTGGTCTTCCCCAGGTGGTTGAGGACCTCGTAGTCCTCGATCCCGTCGCGCAGGGACTCGTAGCGGATCGAGGACTGGATCGTGTTCCGATCCTCGTCCGGCCAGACGATGTAGTGATCGCCCTTCGACTCCGTCGTGTTCAGGTCGGCCAGCCAGCCGCTCATCGAGTAGTGCAGGTAGCCGTTGGCCCCGCGCGAGTAGGCGTACCAAGGGGTCAGCCGCTGGTTGAACTGCGGCTGGTCGATGAAGCGGTTGAGGTAGTTGCCGACCGGGATGTTGCAGTTGTAGAAGTACAGATCCTTGCCCTGGGCCCGCAACGCGTCGTACGCGGCCTGATTGGCGTCGTAGTTGAGCAGATTCGGGACGACGACGGCCATCTCCTTCGACACACTGGCCGCGACCGGCTCGTGGAAGGCGGCGTCTCCGACCGGGACGTTCGGCCACTTGCTCCGCATCCGGGCCAGGATCCCCCGCCAGGCGGCCTCCTCGTCACCGCCTTCGATCCCGGGCTCGTCGCCGACGTGCATCCAGTAGTCGAGCCCCGTCGTCCAGCCCTTGGCGTCCAGGTGCTGCTTGAGCGCGGGGATGAACTGGTCGATGAAGTTCTTCGCCTTCGGCGAGTCCCAGTTCACGTAGTTGCGCTGCCCCTTGCCGCCGAGGCCGTCGATGATCTCGACCTCGCGGATGTCGTCCTGCGGCCGGCCCCAGTTGTAGGTGTCGGCCGAGACCCAGAACCCTTCCAGCCGCTTCACCACGCCCCGGGCGACCATGAACTCGACGATCTGGTCGATCCGGCTCCAGTCGAAGGTGTACACGCCGGTGGCGTTGCTGTTGTTGGTGACGGTGGTGTTGCCGTCGATCAGCAGGTTCACCAGCGGCAGTGTGAGCGTGTTGGTCCGGTGTCGCTTCATCTGCTCCGCGACCCGCTCCAGCAGCTCCCAGTACTCAGGGGTGTAACGCTCGTACTTGTAGGTCTCCTCGACCGTCCGGCCCTCCGGCGCCCAGGACAACTCGCCGAAGAACGTGTTCCACAACGTGGTCTCGAAGGTCTGGTCCTTCGGATCCGGCAGCGTCACCGCCCGGACGTCGATCGAGATCGGCACCGCGATCGGGCCCTTGTTGGTCGTCACCGTCACGGTTCCGGCGTAGAGCCCGGCGGTCGTACCCTTCGGGACTGCGGCGGTCACCCAGATCGAGAGCGACGTCCGCGGGCCGACACTCGCCGTCCGGTCGTTCGACAACGGGTCCGGGAAATCCCCCGGCGCCTTGCGGACCGCCGGATACATCTGCTGGGACCCGAACCGCGTGTTCGAGTTCAGGTACTTGTAGGTCACGAAGTTGTACGACAAGTTGCTCGCGGCAATCGACTTGGCGCCGCTGGTCAGCGCCGAGAAGTCGACGCCTTGCACGGTCAGCGTCGAGGCGGAGCGGACGACGATCTGCGCGCTCTCCTCCTCGTTGATCGCGGCATCGAGACTGATCGCCCGTCCGGACTGCTTGCTCGGCAAGGTGTCCCGGAACACGCTCGTACTGGACGGCTCGGTCCAGTAGTCGACCCCAGGCGCGGCCTGCACAGCCCGGCCGGTGGGCGGCGACGTACCGGCCTGAGCGGTGGGCGCAAACGCGAGCGCGGCCACGACAACTGCGGCGGCAAAGCGACGGACGAACGACATGAGGCTGTCCTCTCGGGGTGGTGAGCGGCCCCTGATACCCACCACGATCAACGCCGCCGCACGTCGCCGTCCAGAAGATTCCTTAGACCACTGCCTTGAACCGCTGGCGATACTCCGTCGGCGTCGTCCCCAGTTGGCGGGCGAAAGCCCGGCGTAAGGTCTCGTCGCTGCCCAGGCCGCTGAGCTGGGCGGCGGCAGTGATGCTGTGTCCGTCCAGCAGGAGTTGCTGAGCGCGATCGAGCCGGACGCGCTCGATCCAGCGGCCTGGCGTGGTCTGGAGTTCGGTCTGGAACAGCCGGGTCAGATGTCGCGGGCTGACAGCGGCCAAGGCGGCCAGCGCGGGCAGGCTGTGATCGGCCGCTGGATCGGCGACGACCGCAGTCGTTGCCGTTCGCAACGGATCGCTACGGGCCGGCGGCGTCGCGAGCGCGGTGGAGAACTGCGACTGCCCGCCGGGCCGCTGCAGGAACACGACCAGCTCCCGCGCGACCTCGCGGGCCGCCTCGGCGCCGTGGTCGGCCGCCACCAGCGCGAGCGTCAGGTCGATTCCCGCGCTGATCCCCGCCGAGGTCAGGTAGCGGCCGTCGGTGACGTGCAACGCGTCCGGCTCGACGTCGATCTCCGGGTAGCGCCGCGCGAACGCCTCGGCGTGCCGCCAGTGGGTGGTCGCTCGCCGGCCGTCGAGCAGGCCCAGCTCGGCCAGCACGAACGCGCCGGTGCAGACCGACGCGACCCGCCGCGCGTGATCCGCGAGGACGGCGACCGTCGTCCGGACGTCGTCGGGGACACGCTCGGCCAGGTGATCGGCGCCGGCGATCAGCACCGTGTCGACCGGGCCGACCGCCGCGGGTGCGAGCGTGTCGGCCAGCTTCAGGCCCGACGCAGCTGTCACCGATCCACCGTTCGGCGACACCAGGACCGACTCGTACCGCCGGCCCGCCCGGTTCGCCTGGTGCAGCACCTCGAGCGGGCCGGTCACATCGAGCAGCGTGACGTCGTCGTACACGACGAACGCGACCCGACGGGTCCGAATCTGTGGTTGATGCGGCCTTTTGGACATGTCGCCAGCGTAGCCCCGGCGGCCACCCTGGTGACATGAGTGAAGAGATCGCCGGGATCAAGATCCCCGACAGCACCCTCGCGCGCGCGGCCACCGAGCTGGTCCGCGACGCCGCGACCGACCTCGTCTACCACCACTCCCGCCGGGTCTACCTCTTCGGCGCCCTCCGCGGCCAGGCCGACGGCCTGAGCCACGACCCTGAGCTGCTGTACGTCGGCGCCCTGTTCCACGATCTCGGTCTCACCGAGCGCTACCGGCGGACCGACCAGCGCTTCGAGCTCGACGGCGCGGACGAGGCCCGCCGCTTCCTGCACGCGTACGGCATCCACCCCCTCGACGCCGACAAGGTCTGGACGGCGATCGCCCTGCACACCACGCCGGAGATCCCGCTGCACATGGCCCCCGAGATCGCCCTGGTCACCCGCGGCGTCGAGCTCGACGTCCTCGGCCTCGGCCACGACGCCCTCCCCGCGGCGCACCGCGAGGCCGTCGTCGCCGCCCACCCCCGCCCCGACTTCAAACCCCAGATCCTCGCCGCCTTCACCGAAGGCCTCGCCGACCGCCCCGCCACCACCTTCGGCAACGTCAAAGCCGACGTCCTCCGCCACTTCGTCCCCAACTTCCACCCGACCGACTTCGTCGAGCTCATTCAGAACTCCCCCTGGCCGGAGTAGGCAACGACATGAGGTAGTCGCCTCCCGCAGCTCCGGCGCCACCGCCTCAGGCGGGACGCCGGAGCGCCGCAAGCACTACCTCATGTCGTTAGCGACATCAGGCCGCGCGCCGCCGCAACACCGTCGTCGCGCCGATCGCCAGCCCGAACACAGCCAGCCCGGCCAGCAGCCGCAACCAGCTGCGCCCGCCCTCACCGCTGGCCCCTGCCAGCTTCAGCGAGTACGCCGTAGCTCCCACAGCCCCTTCCGGTGCGCCGAACGGCATCGACTCCGCCTTCGCCCGCTGCGCCGAAGCCGACAACATGCTGTACCGCCGCCCAAAATCAAGCGTCGTCTCGTTGCCCTTCTTAGCCAACGTCTGCGCCCCCTCGGTCGACAGCCGCCGCGCCCCCTCCGGAATCGCCTTCGTCCCCTCGGCGGCAGTGTTCAGCCCCTCGGCCAGCTTCCCCGACCCCTCAGCCGCAGCCGTGATCCCGGTCGACAACTCCTTCGACCCCGCAGCCAGCTTGTCCGACCCGTCCTTGGCCTTACCGGCACCGTCCGCGAGCTTCGCGGTTCCTTCGGACAGCAGGAACAACCCGTCATCGAGCTTCCCGGTCCCGTCGGCCAGGACCCCGACACCACCGCCGAGCCGCTTCGTACCAGCCGCGAGGTCGTTGGTTCCGGTCCGCAGCCGCTTGGTCCCGGCCGCCAGATCGTTGGTACCGGTGGACAACCGCCGCATTCCGCCGGCCAGCTCGTTCGAGCCGGACCGCAACCGCTTGGTCCCGGCCGCCAGGTCATTGGTTCCGGTCTTCAGCCGCTTGGTCCCCGCCGCGAGGTCGTTCGTCCCCGTCGTCAACCGCTTGGTCCCGGCCGCCAGATCGTTCGTGCCCACCGTGAGCCGTTGCGTGCCGGCCACGAGGCCGTCCGCACCAGCGTCGAGCTGACCGATACCGGTGCCCAGCTCGCCCATCTTGAGGTCGATCAGGCTGGCGCCGTCCGAGAGCTGCTCGAGCGCGGCGAACAGTTGCGTGCCACCCGCTTGGATCTGTGCGACTCCGGCCTGCAGGCCGTTCACACCGCCACGCAGCGTCTTGTCCGCGGGCGTGTCATCGGCCTTGCCGATCGCTCCTTGGACATCCTGCACGACGCTGGAGACCAGCTCACTCACCCCGGCGTCCACAGCCTGCAATCCCTGCGCCAGACCGGGCTTGGCGTCCGGGCAACCCGAGACGCGATTGTCCAGACCACACTGCAGCTGCTCCAGGCCTGGAACGGCTCGCTGGGTCAGTCGGCCCTTGAGGTACGCGAGTGCCACCTGCAGGGTCGCCGAGCTCGGGAGCGGCTCGTCCAGGTCACCGGGCCCGCTACCGATCGAACCCATCCGCGCCAGCGCCGCGTCCAGGATCATCTTCTTGACCGCGTTCTCCTCGGCGCCCTTGTTCGCATCGCCGGCCGGTCCGTTCAGCACCGCCGCGGCAGCGCCGTAGCACTCCTCGCTGTAGCCCTTGTTCGGCTTACCGTTGCTCACGGCATCGACTGCGTCGGACAGACAGTCCACGCCGCGGCGCATCTTGTCGATGCCCGGACCGGACGCCTCGAGCTGCTGCTTGATCCGCTGCAGCCCGCCGAGCAGCGTGCTGCTGTCGTTGACCGAGCCGATACCACCGCGCAGTTGCTGGATCCCCGCGTGCAGGGGCTTGGCGGCTTCGGGCAGTTGGCCGATACCGCCGTACAGGAGGCCCAGGCCGTCCTCGACACCCTTGAGGCCTGCACTGACCTGAGTCAGCCCGGTGATGAGGGCCGGACCGGCGCCGGTCGCCGTGTCCAGACCGCCCGCGAGGGTGCCAGTACCTGCCTTGAGCTGGACGGCCCCGGTGTTCACCTTGGTGGTGCCGGCCTTGAGACGGCCGGTGCCGGCATCCAGGTCCTTCGCACCGGCCTGGAGCCTGCCGGCACCGGCGTCCAGATCCTTCGCACCGACCTGGAGCTTTCCGGCGCCCGCGTCGAGATCCTTCGCGCCAACCTGAAGTTTGCCTGCTCCGGTGTCGAGATCCGTCGCGCCCTTCTTCAGCTTGCCGGCGCCGGCGTCCAGATCCTTCGCACCCCGCTGCAGGCGGCCCGCGCCCCCTTCGAGGTCCTTGGCGCCCTTCTGGAGTTTGCCCGCACCCGCGTCGAGCTCCTTGGCGCCGGCTTTGAGCTTGCCGGCGCCGTCGTTCAGTTTGTCGGCGCCTGCGGCGGCTTCGCCGGTCTTGGTGCGCAGCAGCGAAGCGCCGGTGTCGAGGTCGGCGAGGCCGCCGGCCAACTGGGCGGCGCCGGAGGTCAGTTGGGTGGCGCCGGGGGCGGCTTTGCCGGCTAGGCCCTCGTTGAGGGTTTTGGCGCCGGCATTGAGTTGGAGGAGGCCGCTGAGGAGTTTTTCGCCGCCTTCGCGGAGTTTGACCAGGTTGGCGTCGAGTTCGCCGCCGCCTTCGACCAGGTCGACGCCTTTCTCGGCGCCGGTCTGGTAGCCGGAGACGGCGGTCTTGAAGGTAGGGCTGTCGAGGGGGCTGACCGGGAGCGCGGTCAGCTCGGCCTCGGGGACGACAGCGTTGTCGACCTCGGCCGACCAGCCGAACTCGGCGGTCGCGGCGCCGACCGGCGGGAAGAGGGTGACGGTGAAGCTGAGCTTCGTGCCACCCTTGCCGTCACCGGCCTTGTTCGCCTCGTTCGACTGGACGTCGCCGAACTCGGGCGGCAGCACCGTCGTCAACTGGCCGACCATCGGGATGACGACGTCCGCCTGCTCGGTGACCTTGCGGCCGTAGCCGTCGGTGATGGTCACCGGCTGGGACTTCCCGGAGTTGTTCTCGACCAGGTAATGCGCCGCGAGCCGGCCCTTCTTGCCAACCGCGTCACCCGGCTTCTTCAGCTTCTTGCCGTTCAGCGTGTAGGTGACCGCGACGGTGATCGGCAGCTTCTTCTTGTCGAAGTCGCTGACGGTCCGCAGCCGCTGCTCGCCGTGCACCGAGGTGTCGACGGTCATCTTGCCGTCCTTGACCGTGAACCCGCCGAACCCGTCCAGGTTGCGCAGGCCGTCGGTCGAGACCGGGTTGTCGAGTTTGACCTTGCCGTTGCCGATCAGCGCGAGCTGCTCGTAGACGCGGGCGCCCTCGACCTTGCCGCTGGCGTCGAGCCGGGCCTGCACGGTCTCGGTGTTGGTGACGACGACGGGGTCGGCCGTCACGGCCCCGGCGGTCGCCAGGGCCTGGGAGGTGGACAGGGCAAAGGCGATCGGGACGGCGACGACGGCCGCCGCTGCCCGAGTGATCCGTTGGGCGGTCACGGACGCTCTCCTTCGACGGTGGCGAACTCACGGGTCTCGTTGACAGGAAGCTCTTCGGTCGGCTCGCCGTCCGGCGGCGGCACCTCGGTGCGGGCCTCCGGTTCGGCCGGGGTCGCGGGCTGCGGCCGCTGGATCGAGGTCGCCAGGAACCCGATCCCGGCCGCGAGCAGGACGCCGGTCGCCGCGGACGGCGACTGCGCCAGGAACGCCGGGCTGTCGGCCGTGTACGTCTCCTCGTAGACGGCGACCATCGCGGCCGCGCCGAGCAGCAGCGTCCACAACGGCAGCCGGTTCGCGGAGCCAGCCGCGAACAGCACGCAGACGGCCACCACGAGCACCGCCGCAACCGCCCGTCCGGACGCCGAATCGGGCAGGTAGAGCGCCCGGACGGCGAACCCGAGCCAGGCGACGAAGAGCCCGATCACGAAACCGGCGGCCCGCTGAGCCGGCGTGCGTTCCTGCACCAGCCCCACCACACCCCCCAGGGCCCCGCCGACCAGCGCCACGTGCTGCGTGTCCAGACCGAGGGCTTCCCCCACCAGACACAACAGACCCGCGACCACGGCCAGCAGAGCACCGCATAGCAAGGTACTGCGCTGCATATGAGTCCTCCACCTCACTGTGGACTCCGGGACCCCCTCCGGAAAATCCAAGATTCACGTACTTGAACTACTGTTCAGTACAAGAGCTGAAGGACGTTCGTACCAGGCGGTAACCTCGGCTTCAAGACCGGAACGGTACCGACTCGGAAATCGGCCGATTTCAAGTGTTTGAAGGGCTTTCCAGGGCCTGTTTGCCAGGACATAGGATGCCGATATGACGCAGAATTCTGGGACGCCCGGGATCGACAGCTCCGTCCCGCCGAGCGGCACCGGGTGTGCCGAATGCCTGGAGCACGACGGCTGGTGGTTCCACCTACGCCGGTGCGCGCAGTGCGGCCACATCGGCTGCTGCGACTCCTCCCCCGCGCAGCACGCGTCGGCGCACGCCGAGCAGACCGGTCACCCGATCGTCCGCAGCTTCGAACCCGGCGAGGACTGGTTCTGGCACTACGGCGAGTCGCAGTACTACAACGGCCCGGAGCTCGCGCCGCCGCAGTCCCGCCCGGAGGACCAGCCCGTGCCGGGGCCGGCCGGGAACGTCCCGGCCGACTGGCAGCAGCACCTCAACTGAACTGGTTCAGAGCACGAAACCGGTCGGGAACGGGTCGTCGGGGTCCAACAGGTAGTTCGCGGTCCCGGTGATCCAGGCCCGGCCGGTGATGGTCGGTACGACGGCGTCGTACGGGCCGACCGTCGTCCGCTCGATCAGGCGGCCGGTGAAGCGGGTGCCGATGAAGGACTCGTTGACGAAGTCGGTGTCGAGGGCGAGCTCGCCGCGGGCGTACAGCTGGGCCATCCGGGCCGATGTCCCGGTGCCGCAGGGCGAGCGGTCGAACCAGCCGGGGTGGATGGCCATCGCGTTCCGCGAGTCGGCGCCGTCCAGCCCGGGTGCGGTGAATTGGACGTGTTTGCAGCTGTGGATACTCGGGTCGAGCGGGTGCACCGGGCGGTCGGTCGCGTTGATCGCGGCCATGATGTCGAGCCCCGTCCGCAGGATCTCGTCTTTGTACTTCCGGTCGAAACCCCAGGCGATCCGCGTGATCGGCAGGATCGCGTAGAAGTTGCCGCCGTAGGCCAGGTCGTAGGTGATCGACCCGTAGCCCGGGACGTCGACCACGGCGTCCAGCGTGTGACTGTACGACGGGACGTTCCGTAGCGTCACATGTTCCGCACGACCGTTGCTCACGGCAACTTCGACGACGACGAGGCCGGCCGGAGTGTCGAGCCGCACCACCGTGACCGGCTCCTGGACCTCGACCATGCCGGACTCGACGAGCACGGTCGCGACGCCGATCGTCCCGTGCCCACACATCGGCAGGCAGCCGGACACCTCGATGTAGAGCACGCCCCAATCGGCGTCCGGGCGGGTCGGCGGCTGCAGGATCGCGCCGCTCATCGCCGCGTGCCCGCGCGGCTCGTTCATCAGGAACTGCCGGAGGCCGTCGAGGTGCTTCTCGAAGTACTCGCGGCGTTCGGCCATCGTCGCACCGGGGATGACGCCCACGCCGCCGGTGACGACGCGGGTCGGCATCCCCTCGGTGTGCGAGTCGATCGCCGTGATCGTGCGGACCGATCTCATCGCAACGACTCCACAGCCTTCTGCATGTCCTGCTCCAGTTGGGCCAGGTTCTCCGGAACGAGCGGGCCGCGCGGCGGGCGGCACGGGCCGCCGTACCGGCCGACGTAGTCCATCCCGTACTTGATCGCCTGCACGAACTCCGTCCGCGAATCCCATCGGAACGCCGCGACCAGCGGCTCGTACAACGCGCGCGCCTCCTCCAGCTTGCCCTGGACGGCGAGGTCGAACAAGCGCACCGACTCGGCCGGAAACACGTTCGGGAAACCCGCGAACCAGCCGGTCGCGCCCATCAGCAGCGCTTCCAGGGTGAGATCGTCGGCCCCGGCGACGACGGTCAGCCCGGGCGCCGCCTCACGGATCTCCAGGATCCGCCGGACGTCTCCGGAGAACTCCTTCACCGCGACGACGTTCTCGATCTGCGCGATCTCGGCCAGCAGGCCGGGCGTCAGATCCACCTTCGTGTCGATCGGGTTGTTGTAGACCATCACCGGCAACCCGGCCTTCGCCACCTCGCCGAAGTGGTGCAGCACCTCGCCCGGGTTGGCCCGATACATCGTCGGCGGCAGGCACAGTACGCCGTCCGCCCCGTCCTCGGCCGCCCGCTCCGCCCAAGCTCGCGCCTGGTGCGCCCCCACCCCGTGGACGCCGACCACCACGACCCCGTCGTTGCCCACCGCATCGATCGCCGTCCGGGCCACGGCTCGCCGTTCGTCGTCACTCAACGACGAGTACTCGCCCAGCGACCCGTTCGGCCCGACGCCCCGGCATCCGTTGTCCACCAGCCAGCGGCAATGCTCGGCGTACCGGTCCAGATCCACCCGCAACCCCGCGGGCGCCGACCCGTCCTCGGCGTACGGCAACGCCGTCGCCACGATCACGCCATCCAACGTCTCACTCACAGCTCTCTCCTCCGTCATCTGCCAAATCCCCCAACCGAACCGGCACCGCGACCACCCGCTTCACCGCACCCCCCGAACAGACCCGCCCCTGGCACATCCCCAACCCCATCCGGCTCCCCAACCGAAAGACCCGCCCCTCCCCTTCAACCCCCACCAGGTCTATGGCCCGAACCTCCTCACACCGGCAAACCACCGTCTCCCCACGCACCCACCCCGCAGCCCCATCGCCCACCGGATAGGCGCGACTCAGAACCCCCACCACACTCCTGGTTTTCTTGAGGTCTTCTTGTGCAGTGGACTCGAATCCCGCGTGACGGGCGGCTGCAACTCCGGCGACTCGCCCTTCGGCGGCGGCGAGTGCGGCACCGCCGATCCCGGTCAACTCACCGGCAGCGAAGACTCCGGGGGTGGTGGTTTGCTGGTTGGAGTCGACGCGGACGACGCCGTCCGACAGCTCGCACCCGGCGGCGGTGGCCAGCTCCAGGTTCGGGATGAACCCATGGCTCACGCAGAGCGCGTCACAGGAGATCCGGCGCCGGGTGCCCGGGATCGGCGTCCAACTGGAGTCGATCCGAGCAACCGTGACGGACTCGACGTGATCATCGCCGTGCGCCTCGACCACAGCCCAGCCATGCCGAACCGGAACGCGATGCCGAGCCAGCGCACCGGCGTACTTCAGAAACTCAGGAAGCTTGCTAGCAGCAACTAATGGCGCCGACGCCCAGCCCCGGCCGATCGTTCGCAAGGTGTTGGCCTCGAACAGCCCAGCGATCCGCGCGCCGACCTCCAGCAACGACTCGGCCACCGGCAACAGGAACGGCCCCGTCCCCGCGACGACCACCCGGCGACCGACCCCGATCCGCTGCCCCTTCGCCAGCGCCTGCGCAGCCCCCGCGGTGTAAACCCCCGGCAGATCCCACCCCGGAAACGGCAACACCCGATCGTAGGCCCCAGTAGCCAACACCACCGCCCGCGCATCAACCGCAAAGACCGCCCGCCCCACCGCATCCGCAGCCCCCCGCTGCACCCACACCCGCTTCCCCTCCACCGCCCACACCGAACTCTCCCCCAACCACTCCACCCGCTCATGCCCCAACAACCGCTCCCGCACCCCCGCAAACCCCTTCCCCGGCCGCTCCACCCCCACCTCAGCCTGCCGATGAAACTGCCCACCCACCCCCCGCCCCGCATCAACCAAAACCACCGAGGCCCCCACCTCCGCCGCCCCCAAAACCGCCGCCATCCCACCCGGCCCACCCCCCACCACAACCACATCCGCAACCACCGCGCCCCGCCCACCCCGAGCCGGCGCCACACCCCCGGCAGCCACCCCGCCCGAAGCGAGCGCCTCCACGCGGCCGCCGGCCGTCGCGCCGACTGCCTCCGAGGAAGTACCAACGAGCGCCTCACCGCCCCCGACCGCGGGCAGAACAGCTCCGTCTTGGGTGGCGACACCGGGCTGACACGCACAGCCGCCAGTCGTCCCGGCCGATGCAGACGGACGAACGCCGCCAGGCGACCCGCAACCCTCCGGCAGAACAACCCCATGCTGGCCGGTGACCACACCGCCGGGCTGGCCCGGGCAACCGCCCGTCGTCTCGGCGGATGCGGACGCAGGAGCGTCGCCGGGGGGCTCGGGGAGGACGGCGCCGGGTTGGGTGGTGATGGTGTCGCCGGGGGTTATGGCGCGTTGGCAGGCTCGGATGTCGGGGGTGCCGTTGACGACGACGAGGCAGTCGAAGCAGGCGCCGATGCCGCAGAAGACGCCTCGGGGGCGGTTGTGGATGCGGGTGGTTCGCCAGGTGTCGCGGCCGGCGGCGAGGAGGACGGCGGCTACGGTTTGGCCGGCCAGGGCTGGGACCGGGTGGCCGTCGACGGTGACTGGGATGGGGGTGCCGGGGGTGGGGTCGGCCAGGTAGGAGGTCATGCGCCGATCACCGCAGGGCGGTCGACGCGGAAGGGGTGTGGGTCGATGTGCGGGGGTTGCCGGAGCATGAGCTCGGTGATCAGCCGGCCGGTGGCGGGGGCGAGTCCGATGCCGGCGCCTTCGTGGCCGGTCGCGTGCCACAGGCCCGGCACCCGGGGATCCGGCCCGATCACCGGCAGGTGATCCGGAGCGTACGGACGAAACCCGCCGTACGCGCGCATGACCGGCACCGCCCGCAGGAACGGGAACAACCCGACCGCCTTCGCGGCCAGCTCCCGCAACACGCGCACCCGCAGGCTCTCGTCGAACCCGATCCGCTCCCGGCTCGACCCGATCAGCACCGTCCCGGCCCGCGTCGACTCCACCACGGTCGACGTCTGCAGGTCGGCGTCCGCACTCCCGACCGCGCCCACGTAGTCAGCGTCGTACACCTTATGCCGAACACAAGCCGGCAACGACGACGTCACCAGAATCATCCCCCGCCGCGGCAAGATCCGGATCGGCGCGCCCGCCGCCTCCGCGAACCCACCGGCCCAAGGCCCACAAGCATTCAGTACGGCGTCGCACCCGATCACCTCACCGCCGGTCTCCACCCCAACGACCCGCCCGGACGCCGACCGCCGCACGCCAACCGCCTCGACACCCGGCACCACCGTCCCACCCCGCGCCCGAACCGCCTTCAGCAAAGCCGTTGCCGCCAGCACCGGTTGCACCTGCGCGTCGTCCGGGTAGTGCACGCCCACAGTCACCCGCCGCGTCACCAGCGGCTCCAACTCGAAGACCTCCGCAGGCGTAAGTACCCGAGCATCAACCCCCGCCGCGACCTGCCCAGCCGCGAACGCCGTCAGCGCGGCCGGATCGCCCGTCCCCACGACGACGCCACCCTTGGCCTCCCACTCGACGTCGGCGCCCGCCAACCGCCCGAGCACCGTCTCCCACTCGGCCCGCGACGCGATCGCCAGCTCCAGCTCCGCCCCCGGCCCCTTGTCCGAGACCAGCACGTTGCCTTCACCGGACGCCGTCGTCCCACCGGCCGGCCCACCCCGATCGATGACCGTGACCCGCACCCCGGCCAGCGTCAGCGCCTCCGCGCAGGCCGCGCCGACAATGCCCGCACCGACCACGACCACCTCGGCACCGGCCACGAGCCCTCCACAGATCGTTCATTAAACTGAACGATCCGAGCGTACGTCGCCCCGCGGCCTCAGGTCAACGGGTGCGGACCGGGCCCGCCCGGAGCGGCGTCCGGCGGGTATTCCAGCAGCAGCACCGACCGCACCGGCCCGCCCACCGCCGCGTACTCGTGCGGCCCGGCCGCCCGGAAGGCGAGGTAGTCCCCCGGGCCGAGCTCCTCACTCCGCCCCTGCGAGGTCACCCGCAGCCGACCGCTCAAAACAACGTGATGCTCGATTCCAGGATGCCCATCGGAGTGCTGGACGGCGTCCGGCCGCACGTCCTGCGTGTAGATCTCGAACAGCCCGCCGGCCGGCTCGACCCGCCGCAGCATCCGCAGGTCGATCGCCTCCCCGGACAGGACGCCGGTCTCCGCACCCCGGACCACGACCAGCTCCGCCGTCGGCGCCTCGTTCAGCAGAGCGGACACCGGCACCCCCAGAGCGTTCGACAGACTGAACACCGTCTCGATCGTCGGGTTCCCGCTCCCGGACTCCAGCTGCGACAGCGTGCCCTTTGCGATCCCCGATCGCCGGGCCAGCTCGGACAGCGAGATCCCCTGCTCGTCCCGCCGAGCCCGCAAGTTCGCCCCAAGCACCCGCCCCGCACTCATAGCCCCGGAGCATGCCACATCGAAGCTCAGGGAATGACCCGCTGCCGCCGCAGCTCGGCGAAGATCCGGAAGAACATCTCGTCGGTCGCGACGTAATCGTGGAACCCGGCCCGCCGGATCTTCGACGAGTCCGCGAAGAAGTCGTAGTCCCACCCGAACACGAAATCGGCGAACGGCCACGACGAAACCTCGGCGTACGACGTCGCCGCCAGCCCATGTGTCGCCTGCAGTTGCTTCCAGGCCGGCTCCTTGTCGGCCATCACCTCGGCCAGCGTCATCCGCAACGGCGGCGCGACATCCATCCCGAACCAGTCCGCGATCCGCGGCCACAGCTCGTTCCACCGGAACAGATCACCGTTCGCGATGTTGAACACCTGATTCGCCGCGGCCGGCGTCGTCGCGGCCCAGACCGTCGCCTTCGCGAGCAGCCCGGCATCGGTCACCTCCAGCAACGCGTCGTACGCCCCCGGCTTCCCGGGGAACCGCAGCGGTACGCCGAACTCCTTCGCCAGCGAAGCCTGGACGGCGATCGCCACCGCCAGGTTCATCGGGTTGCCGAGGGCAACACCGCCGACCACCGACGGCCGCAACGCGGACCACTCCCACGCCTTACCCAGTTGCCGATCCGCCAGGAATCGCTGCTGATCGAGATTGAACTCCGGCGGCAGGATCGGCGGATCGTCCTCCCGCGCGGGCGTCTTGAACGGCCCGAGATGCGCGCCGTACACCTTGTACCCCTGCATCAAGCTGATGTGCCGCAACCCCTTCGCGACCGGCTCGATCGCGTCCACGACGTTCACCAGCATCGCCAGATTCGGCGCGACCAGCTCGGCCCAACTCGGCCGATCCTGGTACGCCGCGTAGAACAGATGCGTCACCTCGTTCAACCCGGCCAGCTTCGCCCGCACGTCGTCCGGATCGAGCAGATCGACGGCGACCTGCCGCACCCGCCCCGGTACGTCGACGCCACCTCGCCGGGACAAACCGATCACGCGCCACTCGCCCGACGCCGCCAGCTGATCGACCAGCTTCGTGCCGATCACCCCACGCGCCCCCACCACCAACGCCACTTTCTGCATACCGAAGAGCCTCGCTGAGCTGCGAACATAACTCCAACGCATATTTCTCACGTCTGCCATAAACTGAGCTCATGACGACGTTGCGGCAGCTCGAGTACCTCGTCACGGTCGTCGATACCGGCTCGTTCACCAAAGCGGCCGAGCTGCTCCACGTGACCCAGCCCGCCCTCTCCCATCAGATCCGCGCGCTCGAACGCTCAGCCGGCGGCCCGCTCCTGGAGCGGCTCCCCCGCAACATCCGCCTGACCTCGACCGGCCGCGCGATGCTGCCGCACGCCCGCGCCGCCCTCGCCGACGCCCAGCGCGCAGCCTGCGCGGCCCGCCAGGCCGCCGGCCTCGAGGTCGGCGAGCTCCAGATCGCCACCCTCTACTCGATCACCCTGGGCATCCTCCCGGCGGCACTACGCCGCTGGCGCCGGCACCACCCGGACGTCGGCATCCGCCTCTACGAGCACCGGCACACCGACGAGCTCGTCGAGGCCATGAACGCCGGTGAGGCCGACCTCGCGATCGGCCCGGAGCCGGCCGACTGGACCGGCGTCGTCCACCCGCTGGGCAGCGAGGAGTTCGTCGTCGTAGTCGCGGCCGACGACCCCGCGGCGTCCGGCGAGACCATCAGTCTGCAGGCGCTCGCTGATCGCGCGTGGGTCCACTACGCGCCGACGCATGGGCTGGCCGCCGTCCTCGATCGGGCTTGTGCACAAGCCGGTTTCGAACCATTCGTTGCCGTGCGCACCGAACAGACCGCCGCCGCGCCGGCGCTCGCGACTGCAGGCCTCGGCCCGGCTCTCGTCCCCGACAACATCCTCCCGGCGAGCTTCGACGGCCGCATCCTCCGCCTCGACCCGCCGGTCCGCCGTCAGCTGACGGCCTACACCCGCGGCGAGCCCGACCCGCTGGCCGCCGCGTTCATCGCATCGCTCAGCTGACCGGCATCGGCAGCTTGTCCAGCGCGTCGACCAGCGGCGCCAGCTCGGGCACCTCGGTCGCCTTGCGCAGCGCCTCGGTCAGTACGGCGTCGTGCGTCGGCTGGGCCTTGTCGAGCAAATCGCGACCGGCCTTGGTCACCTCGGTGTAGATGCCGCGCCGATCGGTCGGGCAGAGGTAGCGCTCCAGCAGCTTGCGGTCCTCCAGCCGGTTCACCAGGCGCGTCGTCGCCGACTGACTGAGGACGACGGCGTTCGACAGCTGGTTCATCCGCAGGTGGTGCTCGTCCTGCCGGGCGAGGACATCCAGGACGCCGTACTCGCTCACGGACAGCCCGTGCCGCTTCTGCAGCGCGCGCTCCAGCTCGTCCTCGATCCGGGCATGGAGAGCGGCCAGGGTCCGCCACCCCTGCGCCCGCGCCTCGGCGGCGTCATCCGGTAGGCCCATGGCTCCTCCACTTGAACTTTACGATTGCATGCGCAATCATAGCGCTTGTGCAATAGCCCGCGTCTGCAACTATCGCGGACGCCGGTAACAGTCTTAAGACTACATTCGAAGGAGCGCAGAACCCATGCCCGCGATCGAACCCGAACCCGGAGCGCAGCGGAGGGTTGCCCTTTTCGCACTCGCGATCGGCGCGTTCGGTATCGGCACCACCGAGTTCGTCATCATGGGCCTGTTGCCCGAGGTCGCCACCGACTTCGGCGTCAGCATCCCCGCCGCCGGTCTGCTGATCTCCGGTTACGCGCTCGGCGTCGTCGTCGGCGCCCCGCTGCTGACCGCGATCGGGGCCAAGATCTCCCGCAAGACCGTGCTGGTCGCGCTGATGGGCGTGTTCATCGCCGGCAATCTGCTGTCGGCCCTGGCCCCGACGTACGGCGTCCTGATGACCGGCCGGATCGTCGCCGCGCTGGCCCACGGCGCGTTCTTCGGGGTCGGCTCGGTGGTGGCGGCGTCGCTGGTCCCGAAGGCGAAACAGGCCAGCGCGATCGCTTTGATGTTCACCGGCCTGACGGTCGCGAACGTGTTCGGCGTCCCTGGCGGGACGGCGCTCGGTCAGCAGTTCGGCTGGCGGTCGACGTTCTGGGCGGTCACCGCGCTCGGCGTGATCGGCCTGCTCGGGATCGTCTTCCTGGTCCCGCGGCAGGACACCACCGAGGGCCCGGGCCTGCGTGGCGAGCTGGCCGTCTTCAAGAACGTGCAGGTCTGGCTGGCGCTGGCGATGACCGCGCTCGGCTTCGCCGGGGTGTTCGCGTCGTTCACCTACATCGCGCCGATGATGACCGAGGTCGCGGGCTTCTCGGCCGGCGCGGTCACCTGGCTGCTCGTGCTGTTCGGCGGCGGGCTGGTGATCGGCAACCTGCTCGGCGGCAAGGCTGCCGACCGCTCGCTGATGCCGAGTCTGTACCTGATTCTCGCGCTGCTGGCCGCCGTCCTGATCGTGTTCGTCTTCACCGCGCACGCGAAGTTGCCGTCGGCAATCACCATCGCGCTGTTCGGCGCCGCGGGGTTCGCGACCGTCGCGCCGCTGCAGAAACGCGTGATGGACAAGGCGGCCGGGGCGCCGGCGCTGGCCTCCGCGGCCAACATCGCCGCCTTCAACCTCGGCAACGCGGTCGGCGCCTACCTCGGCGGCCTGACCATCGAGCACGGCCTCGGCTACACCGCCCCGAACTGGGTCGGCGCCGCGCTGGCCGCCTCGGGCCTGATCGTCGCGCTCGCGTCCGGCCTGCTGGACCGCAAGCGCACTCCTGTTCTCGTCACTGCCTGATCTCTGTAAAGGAAGAGCTTTCTGATGATCCCCACCGTGAAACTCAACAACGGCGTCGAGATGCCCCAGCTCGGGTACGGCGTCTTCCAGGTCCCGGACGCCGAGACCACGCCCGCCGTCGCGGCCGCTCTCGAAGCCGGTTACCGCAGCATCGACACGGCGTCCATCTACGGCAACGAAGCCGGCGTCGGCAAGGCGTTGGGCGCCGCCGGCATCGATCGCTCCGAGCTGTTCATCACCTCCAAGCTGTGGAACGCCGACCAGGGCTACGACGCGACCCTGAAGGCCTATGACACCAGCCTGGAACTGCTCGGCCTGGACTACCTCGACCTCTACCTGATCCACTGGCCCACCCCCGAGCGCGATCTGTACGTCGACACCTGGCGAGCCCTGGAGAAGCTGGCCGCCGACGGCCGCGTCCGCGCCATCGGCGTCTCCAACTTCCAGCCCGAGCACCTCGACCGGCTGGCCGAGACCTCCGGCATCACCCCGGCCGTCAACCAGGTCGAGCTGCACCCGTTCCTGCAGCAGGACGCCGTCCGCAAGTACGGCGCGGACTTCGGGATCCGGACCGAGGCATGGAGCCCGCTGGCCAAGGGCGGCTCGCTGCTGACCGACCCCGTCGTCCAGGCGCTGGCCGAGAAGCACGGCCGGACGCCGGCCCAGGTCGTGCTGCGCTGGCACCTGCAACTCGGCAACATCGTCATCCCCAAGTCGGTCACCCCGGCGCGAATCAAGGAGAACTTGGACGTCTTCGACTTCACCCTGTCGGCCGACGACCTCGCCACGATCACCCCTCTGGACCGTGGTGAGCGCACCGGGCCGGACCCGGACACGTTCAACGCCGCGTGAGATAGAAGTCCGAGACGGCGTGGAAGGACTTCTTCGGCTCCCAGCGGTACGGTGACGCGGGGTCGGCGGAGTCCTTCCGCAGCACCTTGACCAGGCTGTACGACGCCATGTCCTCGTCGTGCGGCCGGTCGTCCGGGCGATGCGGGGCATCGGGTGCGATGAAGGTGTACATCGACGCACCGAGGAAGCCCTCCGCGGTGAAGACGCGGAGCATGTTCACCAGGTGATCGGCCTGGGTCTGCTCGTCCCGCACGTACTGCGGCGGGATCACTGGGACCTCACCGCTGAAGTCGACGATGTCCCAGCCCATGCCGCCCAGCTCGGGCGCGCCGGTGAACGTGCAGGAGCCGAACTCTAGGATCAGGATCGGCTTGCCCCAGCGCCGGAACCGCGCGAGCTCCTGGGTGTGGCCGGCCGGGTCCTCGTGATAGCCGTAGTAGTCCAGCCCGACGATGTCGAACAGCGACCAGTCGACGTTCTCCAGGTCGTGCGCGGCGCCGTAGGTGATCCGGCCGTTGAAATGCGTCCGGGCCACCTTGACCATCCGGGCGGTGAAGACGCGGAACTTGCGCTGCAGCTCGGGCATGTCGAACTCGCCGGCCTGCAGGTACTCGATCCGCTCGAAGAAGTTCGCGCCCGGGATGATGTCCGGCGTGAACAGCATGAACTCACAACCCACCGCGAGGATCACCTCGCGGTCGTGACACCGGCGGAGCCGCTCGGCCTCGATCGCGACCGCCCGGAGCTTCGCCAGCTGCGCCTCCTGTGGCTCGTCGAACGAGCGCGGCTGGATCGAGACGGTCAGACCTTCGTCCAGGGCCGCGGTCGCAGTCTCGGTCAGACGGCGGACGTCGCTGCCGTAGATGCTCACCCAGTTGGCGTGCAGCCGGTGCCGGATCGCCCGGATCTCACCGCGCATCACGTCGTCCCGCCACCACGGCCGCCCGTCCGCACCGAGGAAACCGGTGCCGACGTCGTACGCGACGCCTTTCAGCGACAGCCGGGGCCGTCGTGGCGCTGCCGCCGCCGAAGCGGGGAACGCGGTCAGTCCGGCAGTGCCGGCCAGCAACCCGAGTCCGGCCGTTCGCCGCAGGAACTGGGCTCTGTCGATCTCCGAAGCGTTCATGGTGCCGAGTCTTCGCGACGGCGATCGCGGTTTCGTCGTACCTCCGTCCCTGCGGCTCCGACTTTGGTCGCTAACACACTGTGCTCCGATCTGACACACTGTTTCAGTGCGAGCTGCAGATGAACGGACAGCGCTGGGTTCGGTCTGGCTCCGGGCCGAGGCGGAGGCGACCCGGGCGCCGTTGACCCGGGAGCAGATCGTGACGACCGCGATCAGCCTGCTGGATGCCGACGGGCTGGATGCGTTCTCGATGCGGCGGATGGCGGCCGCACTCGGCACGGCCGCGACGTCCGCGCTGTACTGGCGGGTGGCGAACAAGAACGACCTGCTCGAGCTGGCCGTCGACGAGGTCCTCGGTGCGGCGGTCGTCGAACCGGCCACCGGAGACTGGCGCGACAAGCTGACGGAAGTGGCGACATCGGCGTACCGGGCGCTGTGGGAACACCCCTGGGCGCCGCAGCTGTTGGCGACCCACGCCGGGCTCGGGCCGAACTATCAGGCGCTGACCGACCAGTTGGTTACCTTGCTGTCGAGCGCCGGTTTCAAGGGTGTGCACCTGGATGCGGCGGTGTCGGCGGTCTTCCATTACCTGGTCGGATCGGCGGTCACCGATTCGGCCTGGTCGGCGATGGTCCGGCGCAGCGGGCTGACCGAGCGGCAGTGGGCGCGGCAGGCCGGCGACCAGCTCGGCGTCGGCGCGGAGAGCCTGGCCGCGTACCTGAACCGGGCGAACCGGGCCGGTCCGGAGGCCCGATTTTCCTCGGGATTGCGGGTGATTCTGGTCGGCCTGCGGCCCCGCCAGCTGACCTGAGCCGCCGTGACACAGGGATGACCCGTCACCGATGTGCCCCGGTCAATCGCTTGCACCACTGAGCGTCGCCGTACAACTCTTCACGGTTAGAAGGCTCCGACCCGCCCGGCGGCGCCTACGACACTCTGGAGTGTGAGGCATGACAGCAAAGCTCAAGCTCACTCGCGCCGCGTTCGCCGCGGTGATCCTGCTGACCGCGTCCATCGGGGCCGTAGGCCAGGCGCAGGCCGCACAGCCGACGCCGTCGCCACGGATCGTCGGCGGCACGCTGGCCAAGACCGCGCAGACCCCGTGGGCGGTCGCGCTGAACAACAGCGGATCCCCGGCGGCGAGCGGGCAGTGGTGCGGAGCGACGCTGGTCAAGCCGAACAAGCTCGTCACTGCCGCGCACTGCGTCGAGGAGCCGATCGCCACCTACACCGCGATCCAGGGCCGCGACGACCTGACGAAGTCCAACGGCAAGACCTCGAAGATCGCGAAGATCTGGAAGGACCCGCTGTACGGCAAGGAGGCCGGCCACGACGTCGCGGTCGTCACGCTCAAGACGCCGTTCACCGGCGTCCCGACGCTGCCGCTGGAGACCAAGCGCTCCGCGGACGCCGTCGGCTCGAAGCCGACCGTCTACGGCTGGGGCAACACGCAGGTCGAGGACCAGGTGGACCAGTTCCGCAAGGTCGTCGTCCCGGTGCTCGGTGACGCGTACTGCAAGCAGGCCTACGCCGACGAGGGCTACGTCGCCAACGGCGAGATCTGCGCCGGGTACAAGAACGGCGGCAAGGACTCCTGCCAGGGCGACTCCGGTGGCCCGCTGGTCCTGAACGGCCGCCTGTTCGGCGTCGTGTCCTGGGGGATCGGCTGCGCGCTCGCCGGCAACCCGGGCGTGTACGCCGAGGTCGCGTCGTACCACACGGAGCTGACCAAACAGATCAACAACTAGCTCGGACTGCGGGTGGCCGGTCCACGGGGATCGGCCACCCGTTCCTTCGTCTCAGAGGTCGGCCAGCACCGAGCCGGGGTTCTCGAAGGCGTCGGCGACGAAACGCAGGAAGCCCGCCGCGGTACCGCCGTCGCAGACCCGGTGGTCGAAGACCAGTGACAGCTGGGTCAGCTTGCGGACCGCCAGCTCGCCGTCCACCACCCACGGGCGATCGATGATCCGGCCGACGCCGAGGATCGCGACCTGCGGATGGTTGATGATCGCCGCGCTGCCGTCGACGCCGAAGCTGCCGTAGTTGTTCAGCGTGAACGTGCCCCGATTGAGCTCCTCGGGCGTGAGCTTCCCGAGTCGCGCCGACTCGGTCAGCGTCCGAATCGCGCCGTCCAGCTCGCGCGCCGTCAGCCGATGCGCATTCGCAATCGCCGGCACCACGAGACCACGGTCGGTCTGCGCGGCCAGCCCCAGGTTCACCCCGTCGTACTGAACCAGCTCGTCACCGTCGACGAACCCGTTCAGCTCGGGGTACTTCGCCAGCCCGGCAACCACGAACCGGGCCATGTAGGCCAGCAGACCCGGGCCGTCCTTGGTTGCCTTGCGCAACTCGATGAGCGCGGTCGCATCGACGTCCACCCAGGTGGTGGCCTCCGGAATCTCGCTCCGGCTCCGGCTCAGCGTGGCCGCAACCACCTTCCGGAACCCGCTCATCCGCTCCCGCCGCAACTCCGGGAGGCCCGTCCGCTCGACAACCTTCGGAGCGGCCAGCACCCCCTCGACGTCGCGCCGCACAATCAGCCCGCCAGGCCCAGATCCGTTGATCTGTCGCAGATCGACTCCGCCGTCCTTGGCCATCCGC
Source organism: Kribbella sandramycini (assembly GCF_013131805.1). Taxonomy (GTDB): domain Bacteria; phylum Actinomycetota; class Actinomycetes; order Propionibacteriales; family Kribbellaceae; genus Kribbella; species Kribbella sandramycini. Next base: position 89,822 of record NZ_JABJRC010000003.1, read on the forward strand.
CGCACCAACGGCGAAACCACCCGCACAACCCCGCCTTCGACCCGCGCACTCTGCACCGGCTCAGCACTCCGCACGACCTGCTCGCGTGCGCTTTCCCCGCCTCGCACCTGCGGGCGCCGCCGGCGACCTGCGCCGCCGTCCGCCGTCCCATAGCCGACGAGCACGTTCCCGGACCCCGCGCGCTCCTCCTCGCGGTACGTCTCACCGGCCGACTCGCCCGCGATGGTGATCAGCGGCTGGCCAACCGGAACAACCGTCCCGACCTCACCATGCAGCTCAGCGACCACCCCGGCGTACGGCGACGGCAACTCGACCACCGATTTCGCGGTCTCGACCTCGGCAACCGGGGTGTCGACGGCAACGACATCCCCCGCCGCGACCAGCCAGCGCACGATCTCGCCCTCGGTCAGCCCTTCCCCGAGATCCGGCAGCAGGAACGTGTTCACGAGTCCTCCCACTGGAGGTTGTCGACGGCATCGAGAATCCGGTCCACCCCCGGCAGCTGGTGCTTCTCCAGCTTCGGCGGCGGGTACGGGATGTCGAACCCGGTCACTCGCCGGATCGGAGCCGCCAGCGAGTGGAAGCACCGTTCGGTGACCCGGGCAACGATCTCCGAGGACACACTGGCGAACCCACTCGCCTCGGCGACCACAACCGCCCGCCCGGTACGCCGTACCGCCGCACAGACCGTCTCGTCGTCGAACGGCACGATCGACCGCAGATCGACGACCGTCAGCTGCCGACCTTCGGTCGCCGCGACCTCCGCCGCCTCCAGCGCGACCGGCACCGACGGCCCGTACGCGATCAGGGTCGCGTCCGCGCCGTCTCGGCGTACGACGGCCTTGCCGATCCCGGGCTCGGCTTCGGTGAGGTCGACCTCGTCCTTGGCCCAGTAGAGCTTCTTCGGCTCCATGAACACGACCGGATCCGGCAATTCGATTGCCCTTCGCAACAATGTGTACGCGTCGGCAACGGTGCTCGGGGCAACGACCGTCAACCCCGGCGTGTGCGCGTAGTAGCTCTCCGACGAGTCGCAGTGGTGCTCGACGCCGCCGATCCCGCCGGCGTACGGCATCCGGATCACCATCGGCAGCTGGACGCGGCCGCGGGTGCGGTTCCGCATCTTGGCGACATGCGACACGATCTGCTCGAACGCCGGGTAGCCGAACGCGTCGAACTGCATCTCGACGACCGGCCGCATCCCGTTCATCGCGAGCCCGACCGCCATCCCGACGATGCCCGACTCGGCCAGCGGGGTGTCGAAACACCGCTCCTCGCCGAACTCCGCCGTCAGCCCGTCGGTGATCCGGAAGACGCCGCCGAGCGGACCGACGTCCTCACCGAACATCAGCACCGTCGGGTCGGCGTGCATCGCGTCGCGCAGCGCCTGGTTGAGCGCCTGTGCCATCGAGATCTTCACGTGCGTCATGGCTTCAGGCCTCCTCTCGCGACAGCTCGTCGCGCAGGAACGCCGCCTGCTCGGCCAGCTGCGGCGTCTGTTCGGCGTACAGGTAGGCGAACAGGTCTTCGGGGTTCACGGTCGGCTCGGGCATCAGGCCGTCGCGCAACTGCTGCGCGACCTGCGTGGAGACCTGCTCGGCGCGCTGCTTGAGCTCATCGGTCAGCAGGCCGTTGTGGGTCAGATAGGTCTCCAGGCGCTTGATCGGGTCGCGCTGCAGCCACGGGGTGACCTCGTCGTCCTCGCGGTAGCGCGTCGCGTCGTCCGCGTTCGTGTGCGCCTGGACGCGGTAGGTGTGCGCCTCGACCAGCTGCGGCCCTTCGCCGGCGCGCGCCTTGCCGACAGCCTGCCCGAGGATGGCGAGCAGCCCGGCCAGGTCGTTGCCGTCGGCACGTTCGCCGGGGACGCCGTACCCAATGCCCTTGTGCGCAAGGGACGGCGCGACAGTCTGCTTGGACAGCGGGACAGAGATCGCGTACTCGTTGTTCTGCACGAAGAACACGACCGGCGCGTGGAAGACGGCCGCGAAGTTCAGCGCCTCGTGGAAGTCGCCCTCGCTGGTGGCGCCGTCACCGCAGAGCGCCATCACGACGGTGTCCTCGCCCTTCAGCCGCGCGGCGTGCGCAACCCCGACGGCGTGCGTCAGCTGGGTTGCGAGCGGCGTGGCCTGCGGTGCGACGTTACGCGCGTACGGGTCGTAGCCGGAGTGCCAGTCGCCGCGCAGCAGCGTCAGCGTCTCGATCGGGTCGACGCCGCGGCTCACGATCGACACCGTGTCGCGGTACGTCGGGAACAGCCAGTCCCCATCGCGAAGCACCATCGTGGCGGCGACCTGACAGGCCTCCTGCCCGTGCGACGACGGGTACACGGCCAGCCGGCCCTGCCGGACCAGCGCACTGGCCTGATCGTTGATCCGGCGACCCTTGATCAACTCGACGTAACCGTCGGCCAGCGCCTGCTCGGAGGGCAGCTGGTACGACGGGTGTTCATGCGGAACGCCGTCCTGGTCGATCAACCGGACAGGTTCGGCGGAGGGGAGCAAACGCTCCTCGACGGTGGTCATAAACCCTCCAGCGCAGGGAGACGGACGGTGCCCATATCGTCGTCGTTCTGGCCATTCGGATCTATAGCTGGGAGAATTGCTGGACCTTTGGCGCTCTTGACGGTGATTCGAGGTTCATATGTCCGACGATGAGATCCCGCACCAGGCCGGTCCTGGACGGATGGTCATCGCCCCGGCGCTGGACGAGACCGACCGGCAGATCGTCGAGGCGCTCGGCCGCGACGGCCGGCTCTCGATCCGGGCCCTCGCCGACCTCGTGCACATCTCCCGCGCGAACGCCTACGCCCGCGTCGAGCGCCTCACGACGACCGGCGTCATCACCGGGTTCACCGTCACGGTCGACCCGCTCAAACTCGGCCTCGCGACCTCGGCGTACGTCACGCTGAGTCTCCGCCAGAGCTCCTGGCGGACGCTGCGCGAACAGCTCCAGGCCATCCCCGAGGTCAAACACATCGCTCTGGTCGGCGGCGACTTCGACGCCATCCTGCTCGTCCGCGCCGCCGACAACGAGGGCCTCCGCCGCGTCGTCCTCGAGAAACTCCAAGCCATCCCCGAAGTCCTCGCCACCCGCACCGCCCTCATCTTCGAGGACCTGGGCACCCTCTAACACCCACAGGACCGCCGCACCACCAGCTCCGCCGGAAACGCCACCGCCTCCGGCACAACCCCCTCCACCAACTGCCGCACCACCTCCGCAGCCATCACCTCCACCGGCTGCCGCACCACAGTCAACGGCGGCCAGCAGTACTCCGCCTCCGGCGTCCCATCGAACACCACCACCGCCATCTCCACCCCAGCCTCATGAAACGCCCTGAGCAACCCCACCCCCTGCAAATCCGAGGAAGCAAACACCGCAGTCACCCCGGTACGCCGCCCCACCAACCGCAACCCCGCCTCATAACCCCCCTCCCGCCCAAACCCCACCCGCTCAACCACGTCCGCGCTCAGCCCCGCCTCCCCGAGCGCATCCCGCCAACCCTGCTCCCGCTCAGCACCACCGGCACCTACTACCAGCGCGATGCGTTTGTGACCGTGCCAGATGAGGTGTTCGACGGCGGTGCGCGCGCCCTCGCGGTAGCGCGGGCCGACGGAGCTCACGCCCGGCAGCATGCGATTGACCGCGACGACCGGCAGTTCGGCCCCAGCGAGATCCGGCGCCTCGCTCGGCGTGACCAGCACGAGCCCGCTCACCTGCCGCGCCAGCAACTCGGCGACCTTCGCGCGCTCGGTCGCCGGATCCCCGTCGGTGCTCGTCTGCAGTACGACGTACCCCCGCTCGGCGGCCGCCCGGTCGATCGCCTTCGCCAGCTCCGCGAACAACGGGTTCCCGCCGTCCGGCGTGATCAGCCCGAACGTCCGCGTCGACCCGACCTTCAGCGCCCGCGCCGTCGCGTTCGGCCGGTACCCGAGCACGCGGATCGCTTCGAGAACCCGCTCCCGCGCCGCCGGCGACACCGCCCGCGGCCCGCCGTTCACCACATAGCTGACCACCGCCGTACTCACCCCGGCGTACTCCGCGACCTGATTACGAGTGACCGGCGACATAGCCCTGATGATACCGTTCTACACGAGTAGATCTACACGAGTAGAAAGGCTCCGCCATGGCCCGAAGGTATGCCGTCGCCGGTACCGGCTCCCGCGCCCGCGACTACGTCCGCGCGATCTTCCAGGAGCACCCGGCCGACGCCGAGCTGGTCGCGCTCCTCGACCCGAACCCCGGCCGCCTCGCCTTCCACCAGCAGTACGTCGCCGAGCTCGGCGGCGGCCCGCTCCCGCAGTACGGCGCCGACGACCTCGAACTGATGGTGAAAGAGCAGTCCGTCGACCGCGTCATCGTCACCAGCCCCGACTACACGCACGCCGCCGTCGTGTCCCGTCTGCTCCGCGCCGGCGCCGACGTCATCGTCGAGAAGCCACTGACCATCGACGCCGAGGGCACCCGCACGATCGCCGCCGCGATGGCGGAGTCCGGCAAGTCGGTCGTCGTCACCTTCAACTACCGCTACTCACCCCGCAACAGCGCGTTGCGTCAACTCATCGCGGACGGCGCCATCGGCACCGTCACCAGCGTCGAGTTCCAGTGGGTGCTCGACACCCGCCACGGCGCCGACTACTTCCGCCGCTGGCACCGCGAGAAGCGGAACTCCGGCGGCCTCCTCGTCCACAAGGCCTCCCACCACTTCGACCTGGTCAACTGGTGGATCGCCTCCGAGCCGACCCGCGTCTTCGCCTCCGGCGGCCTCTTCTTCTACGGCGCCGACAACGCCGCCGCCCGCGGCCTCGGCCCCCGCCCCGAACGCGGCACCGTCGACAACTCCGCCGCCGACCCCTGGCTCCTCGACCTCCGCGACGACGACGCCAACCGCCGCCTCTACCTCGACAGCGAGCAGTACGACGGCTACCGCCGCGACCAGGACGTCTTCGGCCCCGGCATCACCATCGAGGACAACCTCGCCGTCGTCGCCGAGTACGCCAGCGGCGCCCGCCTCACCTACTCCCTCAACGCCCACTCCCCCTGGGAGGGCTACCGCGTAGCCGTCAACGGCACCGAAGGCCGCGCCGAACTGGACGTCGTAGAACGCGCCGCCGTCCTCGACACCCACATCGACCCCAGCTACCCCTCCGCCACCACCATCCCCGGCACAGTCCGCTCCAACGGCGAACGCCTCACCCTCCAAACCCACTGGTCCCCCGCAGCCGAGATTCAAATCCCCCAAGCCCCCGGCGGCCACGGCGGCGGCGACACCCTCCTCTACGCCGACCTCTTCCAAGCCCCCACCAACGACCCTCTCTCCCGAGCCGCCACCCTCCGCGACGGCATCAACGCCATAGCCGTAGGCATAGCCGCCAACCACTCCCTAACCACCGGCCACCCCACCAACATCCCCGACCTGAACCTCGCCTAGCCCCGTCTCGCCGACAATCCGCTGGACGGTCGCCTGCAGTGAGCTGTCCGCCCCGACAACCCGCTCCCGCGGCCGCTCCAGCAGATCCCGTTCCAAGTACCACTCCGCCATCTCCGCGGCACCGAAGGCCGCAGCCTTCGCCCGCGTCGCGTGCCGCCGCACAGTCTCTTCGAACGGCACATCCAGGTAGTAGAAAGACGCTGCGACGCACGTAGTCCTGCTCAATCACCGCCACACCACGCCCGTACGCCGCTCGCACCCCCTCGACCACCGAACTCTTCCCCGCCCCGGAATTGCCGCGCACGACGATGAGACGCGGCTGCATCACAGCCTGCGGAGGTGGTTGGTGAGGTTGCCGCTGAGGCGGATGCTGACGATGCGTTCGGTGAAGCGCCAGGTTTGGTTGTGGCGTTCGAAGGTGTCCTGGTAGCGGCCGGTGGCGATCAGTTGGGGCGACGCGTTGGGGAGAGCCTGGACGACGGTTACGCAGGAGCGGGCTGTTGCGGCGTCGCCGTCGAAATCACCGTCGTCCACGAGCTCGGCGTACCGAGCGATCAGGTTGTGAATCTCTTGGTACGCCTGCTCATCCACGGTTTCGGACTGTACTACCAGTCGGCCGGCGCGCCGGGGCGGTGCGTGCCGAAGGTCCACTCGTACCCCTCGACGTCGGCGACCCGGCACCGGTAGTTGCCCCACTCACTCTCTTCGGGCTCCCACACCGACTCCGCGCCCGCAGCGACCGCGGAACGGTAGATCGCTTCTACTTCGCCCCGTTCGTCCACTGCGACGTAAACACCGTGCCCAACCGTGTCACCCTTCCGCGCCGGCCGCTCGTAGCCCACCTCATCGGTGAAGAGCGTGAACGCAACCCCGCCGTACCGCACCTCGGCGTGGGCGATCCCGCCGTTGCCGTCCGGCACCTCCATCGTGGTCTCGAACCCGAAGGCCTTCTCCAGCCACCGCAGCGCACCGACCGCGTCGCGGTATCCGAAGTAGGCATGAAACGTCGCGGTCGCACCGCTGCTCTGACTCATACCCCCAGCATCGCCCTGGTAGCGGACACCCCCCGTCCGCTACCCAGCGCAGTTTGCCGATCGAGTTCCGGAAAAAGGCCGGACAAGTTCCTGGTCCGGGCCGGAGGCGTCGACAAGGATATGAGGCATGGGACAACCAGTGGTGCTGATGCCGAAACCGATGCACGCCGCCGTCGCCGCGGGGCTGAGCGGTCACTGTGAGCTGATCAAACTCTGGGAGGCGAGCGATCCCGACGCCGTGCTCGCCGCCCGGCGCGACGAGATCGTCGCCGTCGCCACCGGCGGCACCCCGATCGACGGCCCATACCTGGATCAGCTGCCCGCGGTGAAACTCGTGGCGAGTTTCGGCGTCGGGTACGACCACATCGACGCGGCCGCCGCGGCCGAGCGCGGCGTCGTGGTGACCAACACCCCCGGCGTCCTGGACGACGAAGTCGCCGACACGGCCCTCGGTCTGCTGTTGATGACCGTCCGCGAGCTGTCCCAGGCCGAGCGCTACCTCCGGGCCGGCAAATGGCAACAAGCCGGCGCCTATCCGTTGACGAAGGCAACGATGAACGGCCGCCGGCTCGGCATCCTCGGTCTGGGCCGGATCGGTCAGGCGATCGCCGACCGGGTGCAGCCGTTCGGCATCTCCGTTGCCTACCACAACCGACACCCGAAGGACGTCGAGTTCCCGTACTACGAATCCCTGGTCGAGCTGGCCCGCGCCGTCGACACGCTGATGATCGTGATCCCCGGCGGCGAGTCCACCCGCCACCTGGTGAACGCCGAGGTCCTCGAAGCCCTCGGGCCGGAGGGGATCCTGATCAACGTGGCCCGCGGTTCGGTGGTCGACGAGCAGGCCCTGGTCGACGCGCTGCGCTCGGGCGCCATCCAGGCCGCAGGACTCGACGTCTTCGAGCACGAGCCCAAGGTGCACCCCGATCTCCTCACCCTGCCGAACGCCGTCCTCCTCCCGCATGTCGGTTCCGCCACCGTCGCGACCCGCGCAGCGATGGGGAATCTCGTCGTGGAGAACGTCGTCAACTGGCTGACCTACGGAGCGCCGCTGACTCCGGTGCCGGAGTCCGAGGGCCGCTAGCCTCCGTGCGCGAGTCGCGGAGGTGATGTACATTGAGATTATAAAAACACGATCGTATGAAAACCGGGGATTGATGAGCAAACCAGTAGCGATTGCGGTGACCACTCTTCTGACGGTTGGCCTGTTGGTCAGCTGTGGGAGCTCCGACCAGTCGGCGCCCGAGTCGTCGCCGGCCCCGACGACGAGCCCCACAGCCGGCGCGAGCGTTGCACCGGCCTGGAAGCCCTGTGGGGTCAAGGTTCCGAAGGAGGTCGTCGCCGGGCTCGATGAACGGCGGGCCGCCGCGGTCCGGGCGCGCGAGTGCGCGACCATCGCAGTCCCGGTCGACTACGGCCGGGCGGACGGCCCGACGATTCAGCTCGCGATCACCCGGATCCGCTCGGCAGACGCGGGCCGGCGGCTCGGCTCTGTCGTCTACAACCCCGGCGGGCCGGGCGCCTCCGGCCTCGACACCGTCGCTGGGATGGCCACTCGGTATCGCGACGTACTCGAGCGCTACGACCTCGTCAGCTGGGATCCGCGCGGCGCCGCGGCATCGGCCCCGCTGACCTGCGGGAGCTCCGGCGACGGCGCCGACGCGCTGCCGCCAGGCGTGCCGACAACAGATGCGCAGTGGGCGGCGCTCGGGGCCGCAGCGCAGCAGTTCGGCCGGCAATGCGCCAAGTCCGGCGGGGAGCTGCTGAAACACCTCGGCCTGTTCGACTCGGCGCGTGACCTCGATCGAGTCCGCGCCGCGGTCGGCGACGACAAACTCCACTACGTCGGCGTCTCGTACGGCGGTCAGCTCGGAGCGGCGTACGCCGAGCTCTTCCCGGATCGGGTCGGGCGGATGGTGCTGGACGGTCCGGGGACGCCGGCCCGGACGTACGAGCAGACCTTGCTCGATCAGGCCGCCGGCGCCGAGCTCGGCTTCCAGCAGCTGGTGGCGAGCTGCCTGGCGAAGCCGCCGTGCGCGCTCGGCCGGAGTCTCTCCGACGCCAAGGCGAAGCTCGGCGCCTTCCTGACCAAGCTCGACGCGAAACCGCTACCGACCCGGCAGGCTCAGCAGCCGCTGACCCGCGTCGGCGTCGTCTCCGCGATCAGCACCGGGATCACCGACCCGCCGCTCTGGCCGCAGCTCGCGCAGTCGCTGGCGGCGGCGTACCAGGGCTCGGGTGACGGGCTGCTCCTGTTCGCGACCGCGATCGGCCGCCGGCCGGACGGCTCCCGCTCGAACCTGCCGACCATCAACTCCGCGGTGAACTGTCTCGACCACCCCGGCGCGATCACCGTCGAGAAGGTCCGGGCAGCGGTCCCCAAGTTCGCCCAGGTCTCTCCGCTGTTCGGCCCGGTCAGCGCGCTCCGCCTGCTCGAGTGCGTCGGCTGGCCGGAGGCCGGTGTCGGCCGGGAGCGGCCGATCGACGGCGAGGGCGCAGCGCCGATCGTTGTCGTCGGCAACACCGGCGATCCGCTGGGCCGTTACGAGTGGGCGCAGGAGCTCGCGACCATGCTCCGCTCGGCCAAGCTCCTCACCTGGCAGGGCACGGGTCACGGCGCCTACGGGCAGATCGACACCTGCGTCGACAAGGCCGTCAACAAGTACTTGCTCACCGACGAACCCCCGGCAGCCCAGACCTGCCCAGCTCGCTGATCGGAGGCGACAGCCATGCCAAGCGACTCAAGCCGTCGGGAGATCCCAGATCCGCTCGGTCTCCCAGGCGTACTCCCACGCCTGGATATCCGGCGGCTCGATCCCGAAACCGGTCAGGATCGCGCAGACCTGCTCCCGGTGATGGTTGGCGTGGTTGATCGCCTGCGCGATGAAGATACCGACCCGGGTGCCGCGGGTGTTGTCGTCGACGATGATCACCCGCTCGACGTCGATCGGACCGTCGAGGAAGGTCTCCCAGAGCGCGCCGGCCTCGTCGTTCCAGCGCCCGAGCAGCTCAAGGCCGGCGCTCTCACCGCTGTCCACGAAGCCGAGCGGCTGGTCCGCGATCCGGCGCAGGTAGCTGCCGTCACACCGGATGATGTGGTCGAGCGTGGCGAGAATCCCGCCGTACGTGCCGACTCCGGTCACCTCGAGCTGATCGGCCGTCAGCGCCTGCTCCCGGCAGAACCGGATCAGCCGCCCGGTCGCCCAGTTGTTGTGCCGGATCGGGTCACGCAGTACGTCGTTTGCGCCCATACACCTCAAGCTAGCCCGCGCGCCGCGCCCGCGACACGGGATTTCCCGCGGTCAGGAGCCGGCGATATTCGCCATCCACCCGATGCCGAACTTGTCCGTCACCATGCCGAACTCGTCACCCCACATCTGCTTCTCCAGCGGGACGGTCACCGTCCCGCCGTCGGACAGCTTCGCGAACCACCCGCGCAGATCCTCGGCGTCGTCACCGCTGAGGCTGACGGCGACGTTGTCGCCCGGGTTGTACGGCATGCCCTCGGGGGTGTCCGCCGCCATCAGCGTGAACCCGCTCGGCGTCTCGAGCTGGCCGTGCATGAGCAGGTTGTCGTCGCCCGGGCCGTGCCCCGACCCGAACTCCCCGAACGTGCTCACCGTCAGCTCCCCGCCGAAGACCTCGCGGTAGAACTCCAGCGCCGCCCGCGCGCTCCCGTCGAACTGAATGTACGGATTCAGCCGAGATGCCATCAGATCTTTCCTTCCCCCTGCGAGAACCACCCTGTGGCCGCACCATAGACCCGGTCCCGGACGCCTGGCGATACCCCGGCCCCGCCGATCCCGCATGGTCACCGCCCGGACGCCGACCGTTCGCCCGTCCGTTTCCCCACCACTCACCCGTCCGTTCCCCTCAGCACTCACCCGTTCGTCCGCCCGCAACGCTCATCCGTTCGCTCGCCCGGACACACCCCGCCCACCGGGCGGGGCGATGATCCGGGCCCTGGTTAAGGTCTGGACATGATCCTGCGACACATCACGATCGACGCCGAAAATCCGTACGAGCTCGGGCAGTTCTGGAGCTCGGTCACCGGCTGGCCGCTCGGCGACGGCGACGAGCCCGGCGACGACGAGGTACTGGTCGAGGCGCCCGCGCCGGTGCCGGGCCTGCTGTTCATCCGGGTGCCCGAGACGAAGTCGGTGAAGAACCGCGTGCACGCCGACTGGGTGCCCACCGAGCGCACCCGGGACGAGGAGGTCGAGCGGCTGCTGACCCTCGGCGCCACCATTCACGACGACCACCGCAAACCCGACGGCCCTGGCTGGGTCACGATGCTCGACCCCGAGGGCAACGAGTTCTGCGTCGAGCGCAGCGAGGCCGAGCGCTCCGCCTGATAGTCCGCACTCCGCTTCGTTGGAGCAGGCAACCTTTTGACCCCGGCTCGCCGTTAACTGCCGCAGCGGCAGGAGAAGACGGCCCCGAACACGCGCACCAGCCGTGATCGAGGCCACACTCTCCGAGATTTTCGCCGCGGCGCACAACTTCTCCGATGCCCTCCGCATCGTCTGAAGTGTCATGAGCTAACGGCGCTGCCACCGGCAGCAGGAGCTGGGGGATTCTGGTGTTCAAAGGGGTACTTTCGCTTGCGCTGATCACGGCGAGCGTGAGCGGAACGGCCGTCCTGGCCCCGGCCGCGAACGCCGCCGCCATCGGGCAGTCGGCCGTTGCCGCAGGCACCTACCCGTGCCCCGGCTACAGCACGATCGACGACGCGGTGCCGCTGAGCGCGGTCATGAACGACACCTTCATCTGGAGCAAGTTCAAGGCGACGAAGGTCGGCGACGGGAAGGGCAACATCAACTGGAAGGCCAACCCGTACAAGAACCCGAGCTGGTACATGTGGCTGCACTCGCTGCGCTGGATCGGCCAGGGCATCACCGCCGGCAGCAACGGCGACAAGGCCGCGCTCGCGCACGTCACCGCCATCACCCGGGACTGGGTCAAGGACAACCCCTACTCGTGGAAGGCGAACGCCGGCGCGCACGAGGCCACCATGCACCGCACCAACGTCCTGCTCTGCCTGCGCCAGGCCGTCCTGAAGAACCTCAAGGTCACCACGCTGCCGAGTAGCTACGCCTGGCTGGACGCCGCGCTGATCAACCACGCCAAGTTCATGGTCGCCAACTGGGGCGGCCCGGGGAACCACGGCACCGACGAGAGCATCGCTCTGTTCGGCGTCGGGTGCACGCTGAACCGCAGCGACTACAAGAAGACCGCCCAGGACCGGCTCGCGAAGGGCATCACCACCGCGATCGACGCCCAGGGCGCGACCAACGAGCAGGCGACGGGCTACGCGCAGTTCAACTACACGCTCTGGGGCCGCGCCGAGGCCGCGCTGCAGAACTGCGGCGTCAACCCGGGCACGACCATCAAGGCCCGCCGCGCGCTGCTCGGCACTTTCATCGCCCACGCCACCACCCCGCTGGGCATGCTGCACCAGATCGGCGACACCGAGTACGTGAAGACCAACAACGCCGCCGGCTCGCCGTTCGAGTACGCCGCCACCCAGGGCAAGGCCGGCAAGGCGCCCGCCGACCGCGTCAAGATCTACTCGGCCGGATACGTCTTCGGCCGCTCCGGCTGGGGCTCGCCTCAGACGCCGTTCGCGAGCGAGTCGGCGTACAGCCTGCGGTTCGGCCCGAAGCGGGCACTGCACGGTCACAGCGACCACACCTCGCTGACCTACCAGGCCCGCGGCCGCGACATCCTCATCGACCCCGGCTACGCCGGTTACGCCAACAAGACCTGGCGCGCCTGGCTCACCGGTCCCGCCGCGCACAACGTGATGACGACGCCGAAGCTGGCCGACACCAACCCGGTCACCAAGCTCACCCGCTCCGCCGTGAAGCCCACCAACGACTTCTACGAGCTGAGCGACGCCCCCGCCGCCGGCGTGACCCGGGTCCGCTCGGTCCTGGTCCTGCGCAAGCCCGACGTCCTCGTCACCCTCGACCGCGCCACCGCCAAGACCTCCCAGCAGTTCCAGACCCTCTGGCACCTGCCCGCCGACCAGCGCGCCACCGCCTCAGGCCGCGGTACCGCCGTCGCCAAGAAGTCCGGCGACAACAACCGCACCGTCCTCATCCAGCTCCCCTACAAGGGCGCCCTCCCCGCCGGGGCCACCCAGGTCAAGACCGGCCAGAGCAACCCCATCCAAGGCTGGCACCTCCCCCACATCACCACCCGCAAAGCCGCCTCGACCGTAGTCTTCAGCCGCGCCGGCAAGTCCGTCTCCATCCTCTCCCTCGTCATCCCCACCCGCGCCAACGGCGCCGTCACCTACAAAGTCCGCTCCGTAGGCACCACCTACGTCGTAGACCTCACCATCGACGGCACGAAAGCCTCCTTCGGCATCACCGGCGGCGGCACCCTGGTCCGCCGCTGACGCCACCTCCACCAGTCCACGAGCGGTGACCGGTAAATGACAAGAGATTGATCTTTCAATCAATCTCTTGTCTGCCGAATGCTGGATGGGCAGTCAGTAAGCCGCCTAGACAGTGAAGGTCACCCTCATGATGAAGGCTTTGATCACGGCCGTTGCGATCTCCGGCGCGTTCGGCGCCGCCGTCCTACCCGCAGCACAGGCTCAGCCGCCTGCGCTCGCTCCTGTTGTTGCGGAACAGGCGGCTGAGCTGACCGCCGCGCAGCAGAAGAGCGCTGTGTTGCGGCTGCTGGCCGCCTACAGCTCGAACGACCCGGCAGCGTTCAACACCATCAACCCGCGACGCTTCGTCCAGCACCATCCCGAGATCGCCGACGGCGTCACCGGGCTCAAGGCCTGGCTTGCCGCGATCCCCGCAGGGAAGATCTCCGTCACCCCGGTACGGGTCCTGAGCGACGGCCCGTACGTGATGGTGCACTCACTCACCAAGCTGCCCGACGGCGACCACGCGGCCTGGGATGTCTTCCGGTTCGAGAATCGGCAGATCGTCGAGCAGTGGCACGCGCAGCAGCGCGACACTCCGCCCAACGGCGCCGGCCACACCCAGTTCGACGGAGCGACGGCGATCGAGGATCGGCATCTGACCCAACAGAACAAGGCGCGCGCCTGGACGGTGCTCACGAAGGTCTTCCGGGACGGCGACTTCGCACTGCTCGACGAGCCGTTGTGGAATGCCCGCGACTACGTGCAGCACAGCCACCTCGTCAACGAGGACGGCGCCGCGGCCAGCCGAGAGGCCTTCCGGCAGGCCTTCGAGTCCGGGGCGATGGAGTACACCAAGGTCGTGAAGATCCTCGGCGAGGGGAACTTCGTTCTGAGCATCGGCGAACTGAAGCTCAACGGGCAGCCGGCATCAGCGTTCAATCTGATCCGGTTCAAGGAGGGCAAGGTCATCGAGCACTGGGAGATCCTTCCCCTCGCGGCGCCGGCGGCCGGCGCGAAGAACGGTAACGGCCTGTACAACTTCCCGCAGGACTCGCTGGTCCCAGGCACCTTCTGATCCTCGGACCTACTGACCAGCCGAGGGGCCCGGCCGGCAGCCGGGCCCCTGTCCGGGGTTGCCGCTGGCTTAGCCGTGAAAGCCGGTGGCGCGGTAAGTTGGGAGGGTTCAGCCGGAGCCGTGGAGGGGTGAGTTGAGTCGTCGGGAGGCGGGCCGGGAGTTGTTCGTCGGTCCGTGGAGGCTCATCACCGGGCGGTGGATGGCGCTCAGCGGGTCGCTGACCGTGCTGGCGCTGCTGGGCGGTACGACGGCCGCCGTGGTGGGCTCAGCGCGCGAGGAGCGCCCGGTGGCGAGTGTGGCGGCGACGGGCGGCGTACCGAGCGCGGCGCCGGCCGATGACAGTACGCCGAAGCCCGCGCCGACGGTTCCGAGTCCGGTGCAGCCGCCGGTGACTGGGCGGCCGACCAAGCCGGGGCGGTCGGATTCTGGGCGGCTGGGGCCGTGGGAGAACCTGAGTCACCGGATCTCCAGTCCGGCGAAGATCCGGGCTGCGGTCCGTGGTGACGGCGTGTTCTTGTTCGGTGACAGCATCTCGGTGCAGGACGGTCCGGCGCTGGAGAAGCTGGTGACTGCGCAGACTGGCGCGGCGGTGGCTGTGCACGACTGGTCCGGCCAGCCGACGTCGGCTGCGGTCGACGCGCTTGCCGAGTGGTCGCGTAAGTACGGGCTGCCTCGGCGGATCGTGATGGCGGTTGGCAGCAACGACATCTTCGACCCGGCTGCGTTCGCGGCCGAGGTGGAGCAGGCGATGAAGCTCGCCGGGCCGGAGCGGACGGTCTACTGGGTGAATGTGCACGCCAACCGGTTCGGCGTACCGGAGCGGGTGCGGAGCGCGGACCGGGCCAACAGCGCCGCGATCAATCAGACTCTGGACCAGGCGGCCGCGCGGCACCCCAACCTACGGATTGTGCGCTGGTCCGAGTTCCTGGCGGCGCGGCCGGGGCAGATTGCGAAGTATCTGCGTGACGGCATCCACACCACCCAGCCCGCCGGCCAACGTGCCCGGAACGCGCTGATCACCCAGGCGTTGAAGAGCGGCGAATGAACCGCCTGGGGCCCGCTCTGGTCGCTGGTGCGGTGCTGATTGGCACTCTGCTGGTTCCAGGTCGGGTCTCCGAGTCGAAACCGGGCCCTGCACCGCGGGCGGCGGTTCCGCAGCCACAGTCCGCGCCAACGGCCAAGGCGCTGGGAGCGACGTACGCCTGCCCGACGTACTCCGGGATCGAGCGGCCGAACCCATTGCGCGAGCTCTACCGAGACAGGTTCACCTGGGGGACCAGTCCGGCGTACCAGGTCGGCAACGGGCGCGGAAACGTGAGCTGGCAGGACAACCCGACCGGAAACCCCAGCTGGTACATGTGGCTGCATTCGCTGCGCTGGCTCGGGCAGGGCATCCGTGCGGCCGGTAGCGGGGACATGCGGGCGCTGCAGCGCGTGGACACGATCGCTCAGGACTGGGTGCGCGATAACCCGTTTCCGTGGCGGGACGACGCCGGTGCGGCGGAGTCGACGATGCACCGAACGAATGTGCTCATCTGCCTGCGCCAAGCGGTGCTGTCCGGGAGGCGCGCCACGCAGCTGCCGGCGGCGTACAGGTGGATCGACAAGGCGCTGACGGACCATGCGCGTTTCCTGCAGCGGCACTGGAGTGGTGACTGGAACCACGGGACCGATGAGAGCCTGGCGCTGTTCGGCGTCGGCTGCACGCTGGGCCGTGCGGAGCTGAAACAGCTGGCGGTCGATCGGCTCGCTGTCGGGCTTCGGACCGCGATCGACGTCCAGGGCTCGACGAATGAGCAGTCGACGTCGTACGCGCAGTACAACTACTCGCTGTGGGGGCGGGCGATCGCCGTCCTGGAGAGGTGTGGCGTCGACCCTGGTCCGGCGATCAGAACGCGACGGACGCAGATGGCGAGCTGGCTGGCGCTGGCGACAAACTCACTCGGCTACCTGCACCAGCTCGGGGACTCCGAGGTCGTACGCACAACTCCGGTCGTCGGCACGCCGCTGGAGTACGCCGGAACGCTCGGGCAGCGTGGGAAGCGGCCTACGCAGCGCGTGGGGATCTTCGCCGCCGGATACGTGTTCGGTCGGACGGGATGGGGCGAACGACGTCCGTTCGACCAGGAGTCGACATACAGCATTCGGTTCGGGCCGCAGCGCCGGCTGCACGGACACGACGACCACATGTCAGTCACCTATACGTCGCTGGGGCGGGACATCCTGGTGGACGGCGGTCATCCGGGCTATGTGGCGAACGCCGTACGTACGTGGGCCAGCGGGCCGACTGCGCACAACGTGATGACTGTGTCGGGCACTGCGCTGCCGGGGCCGGCTACCAAGCTGGAGCGGTCTGTCGTGCGAGGCAACTCCGAGTATTACCGGCTCAGCGACACGCTCGGCGGCGTCCGCACGCGCGACGTTCTGGTGCTCAAGGACCCGGATCTGATGATCGTTCTCGACCGTGGCTCGTCGCGGGTCAGCCGGTCATGGGAGACGCTGTGGCACCTACCTGCCGACCAGCAGGTCACGCTGCTGGACCGCTACTCAGCAACCGCCCAACGCCCCGGTGACAACCGCAAGACGGTTCTCCTGCAGATACCCGACCGGCAGCGGCGGACGCCGGCCGTAGTCGACTCCGCCTGGCATTACCGCACCATCAACCACCGCTCCACGGCTCCCGTCCTGAAGTTCAGCCGGTCCGGCCGCAGCGCCTCCATCCTGACGGCCATCATCCCCACCAAAGCCACCACTCCGGTCAGCTACACCCAATCCGCGACCGGTCTGACGCTCAAGGTCGGCCAGACCACCGTGCGGGTCGCTATCGGGCCAGATGGCACGCTCCGGCGCTTACGCTGACCAGATAGGCCAGGTCACGTTCGGCTTCGGCCCGTTCGCCTTCCAGGCAGTCAGAGCGGCTAGGCGGTCTGTAGCGCAGGCTTCCAGCCCGCCGGCGGGTCCTCACCGACGCGGCCGTCGACCGCCTCCCGAATCAGGTCGGCATGTCCGGTGTGACGCCCGTACTCCTCGATCAGATCGCACAGCAGCCGCCGCAGGCTCGCATGACGCCCGTCCGGCCAGCTGACATGCGCCAACTGGTCAAGCCCACCCTCCGCCAACGTAGCGGCCAGCCGAGCCCGCGAACGCTCCACAGCCCCGTCCCACAACGCATACAGCTCCTCCGGCGTATCCTCCGCCGCCGAAACGAACTCCCACTCGTTGTCGTCCCGCCACCCGTTCCCGCTCCACGGCTCCCCGATCGGCAAGCCCCTCAACTTCACGGTGAACATGTAGTCCTCGTTGGCCGCCAGATGCTTCAGCAACCCACCCAACGTCATCCGCGAACCCCCAACCCGCACCGCCAGCCCCTCCACCCCCAACCCGTCCGCCTTCCACCGGAACGTAGCCCGCAACCGCTCCAACGCCCCCACCAACTGCTCAACCTCACTACCCGCCACCGGCGGCTCCCAAGCACTCTCACTCATCCCCCGACCGTAACCCCCATTCCGGACACTCCCCTTCCGGAACAGCCAGTAGCCGTAAGCGCGTCCTCCGACGGCCGCAGCCTGCTCCTTGATCGCAAGCACCCGCTCGCGCGCCTCTGCGGTCAGCGCGTCCCTCACCGCCGCAGGCAGCGCTGCACCGCTCGTCGGCCAGCGCACCGACTACGGCAAACCCGTCCGCGACCTGTGGAGCTGGCGCGTAGATCTCCAGGTCGATGTCGGGGGCAACCACCACACCGATCGCCACGGAGCCGACGACGACCGGTACGCCGTACTGGCGCCAGCGGGCGAGCAGGTCGAGTTCTTGGAGGATGTGGTGTGCGAGCTGGAGGCGGGTGTCGGCTCGGGCTTGGGCGGTCATTTGTTGGTGTAGGTGGCTAGGCCGTCGAGGACTCGGGCGAGGCCGAAGTCGAACCAGGTGTCGAGGTTGGTGGGTTGGGTGGCGGCGGATTGGGCGAGGGTGGTTAGCCAGGGGTAGCGGCCGGAGTCGACGGCGCCTGCGAGTTTGGCCAAGTGGGTGGACCACCACTGGGGGTTGGTGACGCCGGTGTCGCGCGTTGCGTCGGCCTCAGCGGCAGTCAGCATCGCCATGCCCTGAACGTACCCGCTGACGGTCAAATAGGCAGCCAGCGCGGACTGATGGTCGAGAGCATCCAGTGCGGCAAAGTAGCGGTCAACAGCAGCCAGTACGCCGACGCCCAGCGGCGGCCGGGTTGTCGCGAGCGCGCGCAGGGCCCACGGGTGCCGGCGGTACAGCGACCACTCCTGTCGGGCCTCGTGCTCGACCAGCGCCCGCCAACCACCCCCAGTCGGCGGCGCCGGTCGCGGAGCCGCGAGTACGGCGTCCACCATCGCAGTGACGAGCTCATCGCGCCCAGAAACGTGCCTGTACAGGGAGCGTGCGCTCACCCCGGTACGCCGAGCCAGCAGCCCGATCGTCACCGCATCCAGCCCCTCTGCGTCGGCGAGCGCCACAGCCGCCCGTACGACGTCCGCTCGGCTGCTCAACCGCCGTACAGGTCCAACCTGCGCTCGCACCGGCCGCACACCATCACGCCGCGCGCGATACGCCTTCCCCTGACACGAACGACCGCAGTACCGCCGCGGCCGCCCAGACGTCGCCACCTCGATCGACGCACCGCACTGCGCGCACTGCACGTCGCCGTCCCCTTTCGTCACATGCACCTGCGTGACGGAACACCTCCGCCTCGGCGCCGAGGCCCAGCTGGTCCACACCCTCGCCAACGACGAGATCCTCATCGCTGAAGGCACAGACGGCATCCAAGCCATCTCCACCTGGTCCCTGACCAACGACGCCGACCCATCACCCACAACACCCCAAATAGCAGCCCTACAAGCCGCCCTGGCCAAGCACCGCCCCACCACACCCCACCTCTACCTGGCAGCCATGGCCGTCCTCCCCCAGCACCGCAACCAGGGCCTGGGCACCGCCCTCCTCCGCCACCGCCTAGCCACCACGTCCCTACCCACCTACCTAGAAGCCAGCACCCCTCAAGCCGCCGCCCTCTACGCCCGCCACGACTTCCACCCTCTCCCCCAAATCGCCCTCCCCCAAGGACCCACCCTCCACCCGATGCTCCGCCCAGCCTGACCCCTACCGACTTCGGAGCCGCTCCACCAGGGCCGCCGCACGAGCGCCCGGCAGCCGCTCCAAGAGCGCTAGCGCCGCGCCCACCTCAACCGACCCCAGCACATCGAATGCTGCACCCTCCAGTGCATCGAGCACCGGCCCGCGCCACTCGCTCTGCTCACAGAGCCGCTCGAGCAACGGCGCCTTGAGCTCCCACGGCACCGGACCGGAGACGCTGAGCACTCTCCGCAGACGCAACCGCGGAGCTCCCTCGACAACCTGCCGCCAAGCGTCCCGAACCTCTGGCCCTTCGAACGGGCCGCACCAGAGCCAGTACGCCATCGGCGCGGCGAGCCGGTCGTCCGGATCATCCAGCAGCGATCGGACCGCCGTCCAGAACGCCACATCGTGCGGCTCGAAGCCGACGTACATCAGCACGGCGTAACACGGCATCGCTCGGTACAGGGCGAATCCGAGCGCCGGGTCGCCGTCGAGCACGTCCGACACCTCGTGCGGAACCTGTGACTCGTCGTCGGGCCACGGTGTCCCGCCCGACCGCCCTGCCCGTGCCGCGGTGGCCCACGCCGTCGCACACGTCCGCTCGAACAGTTCCCGGCCAACCAGCTCGGCGACCTCGTCAACCGTCACTCGGACGCCGATCTGAGGTCAGCTGCTTGCGCATCTGGGCGCACCTGGTTTCGTAGCGGGCGATCGAGCCGTCGGGGTTCTGTTGGTCCCAGGCTTCGAGGCGCTCTTCGTACGCGACGTAGCCCAGCCGCTCGTAGAGAGCACGGGCTCGGGGGTTGCTGAGCTCGACGCCCAGCTCGGCCCGGCTGAGGCCCCGGGCCGCGATGCGCTGCTCGGCGGCGCCGATGAGCGCAGTACCGATTCCACAGGACTGCAGCGCCGGGTGCACTGCCAGCTGCCACAGCGAACCCGCGCCTGGGTGCGGCACGTAGTCGATGCCACCGATGGCCACGGGCAGGTCGGCCTTCGTGCAGACGGCGAGGTAGTCGACCTCCCCGCGCCGTGCTCGGTCGAGCTCCTTGGCCACCTGCGTCAGGTGCAGCTCGCTGCCCGCAAAGCCGCACGCGACCAGATCGGCGTCCGTCAGGTCCCGCACCGTCAGTTCGAGCACAACCGCCGTCACACTCACCACCTCCCCCAGCAGCCTCGCGCGCCCGCACCGCCCTGCCAACCGAGTTTCCGGGGCTGGCCCTGTCGGCTGAGATATTCGCAACGTGCGGAAGGGACTCGTGGTGTTGGCGGTCGTCGGCCTGGTGCTGGCCGGCGTGGCGGTCGCTGTCACGCGGGACCAGCCCTACTACTACCCGGGCGGCTCCGACGTCGTCAGGCTGTCGGCGGACTACGCCCTGAAGGCAGACGGCACCCTCGAGGTCACCGAGACCATCGACTACAACTACGGGCACCTCGGCGACCCCCTCGCCAGGGTGATCCAGGTCCGCCGACCGGCTACCGACGAGCTGTACCGCAGTGTGGACACACGCGGAACGGACCGGGTCTGGAAGGTCTTCGACGTCACCGCCACCGACGCGAAGGGCGCCATGGTTCCGGTCGACGTGCGGGAGATGGACCCGTGGCTGCCACCGCTCACCGACACCGGCATCGACGGCTGGAACAGTCGGCTGGCCGACCTCCATATCAAGGTCGGCGAGCAACTGCCCTACGTCAAGACGGCCCCCACCGACACCGAACCCGTGGTCCGCATGGCGACGTTCGTCGTGCGCTACAAGGTCCGCGGCGCGCTGGAACGGACGAGCAGCGGGTACGAGCTGAACTGGCCGGACCGGCGGCGTTCGGAGGATGGTGAGCGAATGGCATACCTCGATACACCAACGACGACAATCCGGCTGAAGACTCCCAACGCCCCGATCAACCCGTCCTGCGCCGGCCACCGAAACGGCAACGACGGCAAGCGAACCACCTCGGCCTGTACGACCGCGCCAAGCACCTCCCACGAAACCGTCTTCACCACCACCCAGCCCAAAGCCACCATGACCGTCACCGCCGGCCTACCCGGCGATGGCTTCGCCGCCGGCGCCGCAATGTACGACGACTCGCCAACACCCGCCTCCACCTGGCTCCGCCGCCTCCTCATCGCAGCAGCCCTAGTGGCGACCCTGACCATCACCCTCATCTGGCGCCGCCGCCAAACCGCCTGAACTCCCACAGCCTGCTCGCGAAATCCATTGGCGCCCGGCTTGTTCGGCTGATGAACTTCCGCGGACCTACTACTCAACGGAGGTCGTGGTTGTGACAGGTTATGACGTGCTTGCCGAGGTGTACGAGTGGCTCATCTCGGACGGAAAGCTGCCGCCGGCCGAGTTCGCTGCGTCGTTCGACGACGTCCTCCGTCTGCTGCCACCGAAAGCTCGCATCCTCGACTGTTCATGCGGAACCGGACAGCTGGCCGTCGGCCTCGCCGGCCGCGGCATACAGGTCGTCGCAACCGACGCCAGCGAAGCGATGGTCCGCCGCACTGCGGCGTTGTCCGAGGAACACGGCACCTCCGTCCAGACCCTCCAGGCGACCTGGGAAGAGCTGCCCGACCACTTCCAGGACAACACCTTCGACATGGTGTTCTGCGTCGGCAACTCCCTTCACCACGCCGCCGGCGCAACCGGCCGAACCGCAGCCCTGAAGTCCATGTCCCGCCTTCTGCGCCCCGGCGGCCGCCTCGTCCTGACCTCCCGCACCTGGGAACTCGTCAGATCCAGAGGCTCCCGACTCGACATCAGCAACCACCTCGTCCGCCGAAACAACCGCGACGCCGTCATCATCTACCGCTGGGACATCGCCCCCAACTGGGACGACGAACACCACATCGAAATCGCAATCGCCCAAGTAGACCCGACCGGACCAGTCCTCGTCCGCTCCGAGCTCCTGTCCTGCTGGCCCTACCAGCACAAGCAACTAGAAGCCGACCTACACCAGTCCGGCCTCCACACATCCCTGACCACCTTCGACCCCAACGCCGAGAACTACCTCGTAGTCGCCACCAAGCTCTAGGCAGGATCTGCGGACGAACGGCCCCGCCGACGACCCGCCCCATGCCACGAACCGCGCCACGAGCTTCGCGGAGAACCCCGAAACGACGGAACCCCCAGGGCCAGAAGTGCCTCTGACCTGGGGGTTCTTGTGGAGCCGCCTGTCGGAATCGAACCGACGACCTTCTCATTACGAGTGAGACGCTCTGCCGACTGAGCTAAGGCGGCGGGTGCCGGGGAAGAGTGTAGCGGGCGGGTGGGGGTGAGATCTAATCGGATGTGGGGACGGGGGTGGCGGGGGTGGGGTGGCGGGGTGGAAATGTGGGGGAAGAAATGATTTGGGAAATGCGTTGACTTGGGCGGGTCAGTTGGGTGAAACTATTGCCCGCAAGGTTCTGAGACGAGGAGAGATCATGCGCGGCAGGATCAACGAGACGAAGGCATGGCGGCAAAGCCCCATGACTTTGTCGGCGTGCCTGCGAACCGGGCGCCTGGATGAGGTTCAGTACCCGTTTCACGCCGAGCTCTTTGTGTGCCCAGGCGGGCCACCTGGCTGATCTCCAGCGGGAGATCGTCCCAGCAGCCGTCTGAGCCGGAGGTCCGGTGCAGGCGGCTCTTTTGTTTGCCCGGCCACTGGAGTTGGCCGGTCGTCGTCGGTGCGCAATGGTTGCGGACCGGATTCCAAACCCGCGTCAAGAGGGTTCGATTCCCTCCACCGATGCAATTCGGGCATTTACGGATGCCAATTCGAAGAATGACAACTGCATGTATTTTTCCAGCCGTGGGCCAGTGGTAGGCCACCTCATTTGGGATGAGGGGGACGGGGGTTCGAGTCCCTCCGGCTGGACCAGGCGCCCGCAGGATGCTTGCTACCGGCCGAGCGGGCGCCGCTAGCGTGCCCTGCGCCGGAAATCCGCTGCACATCCGGCGCAGGGCGCTCGAACGCCCGTGGCTCAACCGGAGAGAGCACCTGTCTACGAAGCAGGG
This sequence comes from Kribbella sandramycini, assembly GCF_013131805.1. Classification (GTDB taxonomy): domain Bacteria; phylum Actinomycetota; class Actinomycetes; order Propionibacteriales; family Kribbellaceae; genus Kribbella; species Kribbella sandramycini. The sequence continues at coordinate 112,836 of NZ_JABJRC010000003.1, forward strand.
GGTTGCAGGTTCGAATCCTGCCGGGCGTGCTGTGTCCGAGGCCGAAGCGGTCGAGGCGCCGGGATGTGAGCCCGGAGGAAGCGGGTTCGAGCCCCGCCGGAGACCCTGCGTAGATGTTTGCTCGACACAACGTAGTACCGGCCTGGCGGCCGACACCAAGACAACCGACCTGACGTGGTGGCGTCGGGCACACTGGAGGGGAGGAGGAAGCGCATGAGCGGTGTGATCGTTCTCAACGCCTCGTACGAGCAACTGCATGTCGTGTCGATTCCACACGCCATCCGGATGCTGGTGCGCGAGGTCGCCGTCGTCGAGGAAGCGCATGACGGCGCCAGCATCGGTCCGTTCCCTCTGCCCCGCGTGCTGCGCCTTGTGCGCTATGTCGTCACCAAGTGGCGGTATGCGTCCGGCCGGCTTCAGTACACGCGGTCCGGCGTACTGAAGCGCGACAAGTACACCTGTGCGTACTGCGGGCAGACCGGCGCCACGACCATGGACCACGTCGTGCCGCGGTCGCGTGGTGGGCGTGGCGAGTGGCTGAACGCAGTGGCCGCGCATGCGAAGTGCAACGAGAAAAAGGGCTCACGTACGCCCGATGAGGCCGGCATGCCGCTGTTGTGGCAGCCGTGGATCCCCTCACGCGCGGAGTTATCGCTCTGACGTGACATCTACCTGGTGTCGCGTTGGAGCGCGATGCCAGGTGGGCGACGGTGTCCCACCCTCGGTTCTGACCCGAGGCCCCGCAGGTTCGAGCCCTGCCCTGGCAGCTGTACGGCGTCGTGGACGCATACCTGTCAACGAAGAGGTGGGGAGATGAACGCGGAGTTTCCGATCGAGCTGAGTGGGGCGAAGAACTCCACGCTCATGTGGGCGCACGAGCACGAGGTCGGCGCACAGGCGCTGCAGCAGCTGCGGAACATCGCAGCACTGCCGTGGGTGCACGGCGTCCGGGTGATGCCGGATGTGCACCTGGGCAAGGGCGCGACTGTCGGGTCGGTCATCGCGATGAAGCAGGCTGTGTCGCCGGCCGCGGTCGGTGTGGACATCGGGTGCGGGATGGAGGGTGTGCTGACGTCGCTGACGGCGGCTGACCTGCCGGACGACCTGTCGGCGATCCGCTCGCGGATCGAGGCCGCTGTGCCGGTCGGGTTCCGTGCGCACGAGGACCCGGTGAGCGTACGGCAACTGGGGCTGAACCCGCGGGCGTGGGAGTGGCTCTGGGGTTCGTTCACGAGTCTGCACGACGGGGTGCAGGACCGGGAGCGGAAAGCCAAGCAGCAGATGGGCTCGCTCGGTGGCGGCAACCACTTCATCGAGGTCTGCCTCGACGACGAGGACCGGGTGTGGCTGATGCTGCACTCCGGTAGCCGCAACATCGGCAAGGAGCTCGCCGAGCGGCACATGAAGATCGCCCGGGAGCTGCCGCACAACGCGGATCTCCCGGACCGCGATCTGGCCGTGTTCCTCGCCGGTACGCCGCAGATGACGGCGTACCGGCGGGACCTCACCTGGGCCCAGCAGTACGCCTCACGCAACCGTGCGGTGATGCTGGCCCTGGTGATGCAGGCGGTCCGCGAGTCGTTCGCCCAGGAGATCACCTTCGACGAGCCGATCTCGTGCCATCACAACTACGTGGCCGAGGAGCGGATCGACGACGTGGATCTGCTGGTCACCCGCAAGGGGGCGATCCGGGCCGGGCTGGGCGACCTCGGGCTGATCCCCGGGTCGATGGGCACCGGTTCGTACGTCGTCCGCGGGCTCGGCTCGGAGCGCTCGTTCTACTCGGCCTCACACGGGGCGGGCCGACGGATGAGCCGCAACGAGGCGAAGCGGCGGTTCACGGTCGAGGACCTGATCGCCCAGACGGCCGGGGTCGAGTCCCGTAAGGACGCCGGGGTGCTGGACGAGCTGCCCGCGGCGTACAAGGACATCGAGTCGGTCATCGCCGCCCAGTCCGACCTGGTCGAGGTCGTCGCCCACCTCAAGCAGGTCATCTGCGTCAAGGGCTGACGTCCCGGCCGGCCCGCCGGGCTCGCCGTCAGCGGGTTCGCGGCTCGGCGGGTTCGCCGGCCGGTTGGTTCGCCGGTCGGTGGTTGGTTCGCCGGTCGGTGGTTCACGGGCCGGTGGGTTGATCAGTCGGTGGTTCATTCACGGGCCGGTGGTTGCCCTCAGGCGAGTTTGCCGTCAGGCGGGTTCGTGGGGCTGCGGGCTGATCGGCGCGCGTCCTTCTTCTGCACTAAGCGTACAAGCGGGGGCAGGTTGGGTGCGGAAGTTGTCCACAGGTCGTCCGCCCGTCGTCTTTCAGGGGAGACGGCGGTCGGGCGGGGTTGGGGACGGTGTGTTCATCGATGGTTGTCGAGAGGAGGGCCGGTTGTGGCCGGGGTTAGGAAGAGGAAGCGGGTGCCGGGTGGGCGGAGTGGCTCTCCGGTGCGGCAGGGGCATGCGATGCGGCGGGTTTTGCTGGCTTGTGGGCATGTGCAGCGGGATCGGTTGGCGCATGTCGGCGATCACGTGTGGTGTGAGGCGGACTGCGCGGACTGGGTTCGGGTTGTGTCGGTTGACGAGTAGGTGATGGGGCGCCGCCGGGCGGGGTTGGGTCGGCGGCGCTTCGGGTGGTTCGCGTGGGGCGGGCTGACGAACGGGTAGTAGTGGCCGTTTGGGCGGCGGTTGCGGTGGGCTCGGGACGCGGTTGAGGGACCTTTACCCGTTGGTTGGTACAGGTGGCGGGTGGCTGTCAGCCGTGGCTTGCCCTCTGGTGGTGGATTACGCCTGGCTGTCCGAAGGCTGGGTTCCTGGTTCGACTCCGGGCAGGGGGACGAGGGTTGGGTCGTAGTGGGTGGTGAGGGTGACGGGGGCGTCGGCGCGGGTGGAGTGGATGTGGACTCGGACGGCGTCGACGGTCAAAGGGTGGGTGAGGGGGAGTAGGCGGCGGTGGCCGATGGTGGTGCCTTCGGCGATGGTTGACCAGGTGCCGGCGGTTTGGGCTTCTACGGTGAAGGATTCGACCTGTTGGCCGTTGGTGATGTCTTCGCGGAGGTCGAGGACGTTGATGGTTGCTGGGAGCACCAAGTCGGTCGAGTAGTGGTCGCGGACGGCGGCGCCGAAGGCGGCCAGGGCTTCGACGTCGGGGGCCGCGAAGTGGCCGCGGCGGTCGGGTGGGATGTTGAGCAGGAGGACGGCGTTGCGGCCGACCGAGCGGCGGTAGATGTCGAGGAGGTCGGGGAGGGATTTGACCGCGGCGTCTTCGGTGGCGTGATAGAACCAGCCGGGGCGGATGGAGACGTCGACTTCGGCGGGGTACCAGCGGAGTTCGTCGGCGGCGGCCAGTTCGGCAGGGCCGGCGACGGAGGGTGCGGTTTCGGGGGCGACCATGCGGCCGTTGGCGAAGGGGACGACGCTCCATTCGGTTTCGCGGGCGAAGCCGTCCTCGTTGCCGACCCAGCGGACGTCGGGGCCGCCGATGGCGATCGTGGCGTCGGGGGCGAGGCGCCGGATCAGGTCGAACCAGGCGTCGTAGGCGTAAGCCTGGTCGGTGGAGGTCGGGTTGGCGCCGTCGAGCCAGACTTCGGCGATCGGGCCGTACTGCGTGAGCAGCTCGTACAACTGGTTCAGGTAGAAGCGGTTGTAGTCGTCGACCTCGTAGGTGAAGTCGCCGATCTGCGAGGCGATGGCCGGGCTGCCGTTGCCGTAGTACCCGCCGGGCGCCTTCTCCTGGTAGAGGTCGGCGGGCGACAGGTAGAACCCGAATCCCAAACCTGCTTGGGCGCAGGCCGTGGAGAGCTCGCGGACGACGTCGCCGTCGTACGGCGATGCATCAACGGTGTGCTTCAGGAACTGGCTCGGCCACAGGCAGAACCCGTCGTGGTGCTTGGCGGTCAGGATCACGCTCTTGAACCCGGCATCGACCAGGCACCGCACCCACTGCGCACAGTCCAGGTCCGACGGATCGAAGACGGCCGGGTCGTCGATCCCGGTGCCCCACTCGAGATCGGTGAACGTGTTCACGCCGAAGTGGATGAACGCCGTCAGCTCCTGCTGTTGCCAAGCGACCTGACGCGCCGAGGGGCGCACCTTCGAGGGATCCATCAACGCAGCACCTTTCCAGGGTTCAACAGGCCGTGCGGATCGAACGCCGCCTTGACGCGTCGATGCAGATCGAGGCCGATCGGGCCCAGTTCGTCCTCGAGCCAGCGGGCCTTCAGCAGCCCGATCCCGTGCTCGCCGGTGATCGTCCCACCGAGCGCGAGCCCCAGCTCCATGACCGCTCCGAACGCTTCCAGCGCCTTCTCCTGAGCCGCCGGGTTGTCGCGCTCGAAGATCACCGTCGGGTGCATGTTGCCGTCACCAACATGCCCAGGGCAACAAATCAGCACCTGGTACTTCGCCGCGATCTCACCGATCCCCCGCAGCAGCTCCACCAATCGAGAGCGCGGTACGGCGACGTCGTCCACCAGCGTCACCCCCAGCGGCTCCAGCGCCGGGTTCACCAATCTGCGGGCCTCGAGCAACATCCGCGACTCTTCCGCATCAGACGCCTCGGCAACCTCGACCGCACCGTGCGCCGTGCAGATCGCGGCGATCTGGGCGACGTCGTCCGCCGCGCGCGGCCCGCGATCGGATTGCGCGATCAGCAACGACCCCACGGAGGCCGGCAGCCCCATGTCCCGATAGTCCTGAATCGCCCGCGCCGTTGGCCCGTCCAGGAATTCGAGTAACGACGGCCGCAACCCGGACGCCATGATCGCCGCCGCGGCCGCGATCCCGTCCTCGATCGACAGGAACGTCGCCGCCGCCGTCAAGGCCGCCTCCGGCGCCGGGCGCAGCGTGAGCGTCGCCTCGGTGACCACGCCGAGCGTCCCCTCCGACCCCACGATCAGCCGCGTCAGGTCGTACCCGGCCACGCCCTTCGCCGAACGCCGCCCGGTCCGCACCACCTCGCCCGAGGCGAGCACGACCTCCAGCCCACGCACGAAATCCACCGTGACGCCGTACTTCACACAGCACAACCCGCCGGCGTTCGTCGCGATGTTCCCACCGATCGTGGACATCTCCCACGACGACGGATCCGGCGGGTAGAAGAGCCCTTGATCCAGCACAGCCCGCGACAGCTCGGCGTTCACCACACCCGGCTGGACGACGGCAACCTGATCCTCGGCCGAGATCTCCAGGATCCGGTTCATCCGCGCGGTCGACAGCAGGATGCACCCGTCGATCGCATTCGCCGCGCCCGACAACCCGGTCCGCGCCCCCTGCGGCACCACCGGTACGCCGAGCGCCCCGGCCACCTTGAGCACCTCAGCAACCTCAGATGTCGTCGACGGCCGCACGAGCACCGCCGGTACGCCGGCGGCGCAGAAGGTCGCGTGGTCGTTGCGATGCGTCGCCAGGACGTCGGAATCGTCGACGACCGCCGAGTCGTCGAGCACCGATCGCAGGCGGGTCACCAGATCCGTCATAGCGCTTCGTCCTGTTCGTCCAAGAGTCGCAGAATCAACTCGGCGCGGCGCACCCGCTCACGCCCCAAAGCCTCAGCGGTCGCCAGCAGATGCGCGCCGACCGGGTAGATGTTCGGCGCGTTCCGCAGCCCCATCTTCAGATAGACCGGCGCGGCCACCTTCACGATCTCCGGTACGTCGTAGAACCGCACGTGACCGCCCTGATCGTCCGGAACCTCGATGTACATATCGATCGGCACCGACGTCACCGACCGGATCTCCGCCAGTACCGGCACCGGCAGATCGGTCGACACGTTCAAACTCGTCGCCCCCAGCCGCTCGTAGAGCCGAGCAGTCGGTGCGTTCGGCAACGGCATCAACACCGAGGTCTTCAAGACCAGATCTGCAGGCAGCGACCCGTCCACCTTCAACTGCCCCAGCAACTCCAGCACGCCGAGATCCCCGACCAGCAGGCTGCGGACGCCGAGCTCCACCGCCCGGAACGCATCACACAGCGACGCGGCAACCATCTCATTGCCCCGCGCAACTCCGCCGACCGCAGCCGAGACCTTCGCCTGTCCGCCGATGTCCCAGGCGCCACGCGGCCCGAGGAACAGACACACCTCAACCCCGGCCGAGGCCCCGAGCGCGAGCATCTCCTCGATCTCGGCGTCCGTCAACATCATCACGCCGCTGCCCTGGGAGACCCGGTCGATCGTCACGCCCCGAGCGGCCGCCTCTTCCAGCACCGCAGCCATCACCCGCGGCCCTTCACAAGACGGGATCTCGACCTTGTGCGCCGATCCGTCGGCGAAGGTTCGCGCGGACGCGCCACCCGGCCGAAATCCCCGATCCGCCAACAGGGCGCGTGCTTCGCGAAGGTTCATTCAGTACTCCACGGTCCGAGCTCACCATCGATCGTCAGGTCGCGTGCGGCGCCGGTGATCTCGAGATCGAACCGGTCCCCCGCCTCGGCCAGCAGCGCTGGTGTCACCAGCAGCTCATGCGGGGTCAGCGTGTCCCTGATCCGCGCGAGCCGCAGCTCCGACCAATCCCGCCGTCCGCACATCGTGATCGCAGCCAGGACGGCGGTCTCGTCGTCCGCCATCACCATCGGCAGCCGCGATCTCCGCGCGCCCCCGGCCCCGGACGTCAGCGCGTTCACATAGCTGGCCTGCAGATCGATCTGGGACAGGATCCGCGCCGGCATCACGTCGGCCAGACCGAGCCCGGACGCGTTCCCGTGCGATGCCGGCGACAGCGAATGCACGGTGATCGCCGCGATCGACGGCGACTCGAACTCGGGGATGCCGTGCACCCAGCACCGCCCGATCACGTTCGTGTCCATGCCGGCGCCGGATTTGTCCTTGCCCAACTCGTCGACCACCAGGACGTCGAGTGATTCGAACGGCAGTCGCCCGAGCAGACTGTTGGCCCGCTGCAACAACGCGTGTTCGGCCGCGCCCGCGATCCCGGCCGCATCCACGAGCTCGACGGCTGCGGTCTGGTCAATGGCGTTCTCCAGAATCGCCAGCCCGCCAAGGATCTTGCCGCCAGCGACAACCATCCTCGCCGACGCCTCGATGTTGCCGCCGAGTGCGGGGATCCCGCCGGCATGCAGAGCAGCCGCGCCGGAATGGTTGCCGAGGCCAATGGCCAGGATCTTCGCCAGCCCGCTCTCGATCGGCCCCCGGAAGTCCGTGTGTGGCTTGATCCGGTTCACCAGCAGAACGCCGTCCGCCGCGGCGGCAATCGCGTCGTGATGCACCGGCGTACCGTCGTCGAGGTGGCCGACAACAACGGTCTTCATCGTTGCCTCGACGCGGCAACCAACCGATTCGGGTGTGATGCCGAGCCCGGCCAGCATCTCCCGCTGCCCGTCCGCGGTCGCGCCGCCGTGCGAGCCCATCGCCGGCACCACGAACGGATCCGCTCCGACCGAGGCGAGCCATTCGACAGCAGCACGCACGACCGGTACCAGATCGTGGATGCCACGACTACCCGCCGTCACCGCGATCCGAGCACCAGCAGCGATCTGGCCGCGCAACGGCTCCAGCGCCGTCCGAGTGGCCGCGACCGGGTCGACCGTCGGCAAGTCGGACAGCAGCCGGCGGATCGGCGTGACCTGCGGAATCGTCCCGGCCGGCCGCAGCCCCCGAACCGCTTCGAACGGGCCCCAGTTCATCAGTGACTCTGCCGGGCGACGGCGGATCCGGTCCGCCCGACGAGGAAGTCGAGGTCGCAGCCCTTGTCGGCCTGGGTGACATGGTCGACGTACAGGCGGGCCCAGCCGCGATCCGTCGGCGGCGCCGGCGGCTGCCAGTCGGCGCGGCGCTTCGCCAGCTCCTCCTCCGAGACGTCCAGGTGCAGACTGCGCGCGGCGACGTCGAGCTCGATCCAGTCACCAGTCCGGACCAGCGCGAGCGGACCGCCGACCGCGGCCTCGGGCGTCACGTGCAGCACAACCGTTCCGTACGCCGTCCCACTCATTCGGGCGTCGGAGATCCGGACCATGTCGTCGACGCCGATCGCGGCCAGCTTGCGCGGGATCGTCATGTTGCCGACCTCCGGCATCCCCGGGTAGCCGCGCGGCCCCGAGTTCTGCAGGACGAGCACCGTGTCCTCGTCGACATCCAGCTCCGGGTCGTCGACAGCCTTGTCGTACTCCTCGATACTGCTGAAGACCAGCGCCTTGCCGCGATGCCGCAGGAACCGCTCGGACGCTGCCGACTGCTTGATGACCGCGCCGTCCGGCGCCAGATTCCCCTTGAGGACGGCGGTGCCCGCGCCGCTGCCGAGCGGGTTGCCGACCGGGCGGATGACCTGGATCGCGGGCTGACCTTCCTGGCCCGACCAGTCGATCCGTTCGGCGTTGGCGACGTTCTCGCCCATCGTCCGCCCGGTGACCGTGATCGCGTCGGTCTTGATCAGCGGCAGGATCTCGCGCAGCACCGCGGGCAGACCGCCCGCGTAGTAGAAGTCCTCCATCAGGTACTTACCGGACGGCTGCAGGTCGACCAGCCACGGTACGCCGCGCGCCCACTCGTCCATGTCGTCGAGTGAGAGCTCGACGCCGACCCGGCCCGCGATCGCGAGCAGATGGATGACGGCGTTCGTGGAGCCGCCGATCGCGGCGTTCGCGCGGACGGCGTTCGCGAAGGCGTCCCGGGTGAGGATGTCGGACGGCTTGAGGTCCTCCTGGACCATCTCGACGATCCGCCGGCCGGCCTGCTGAGCGATCGAGTATCGGCGCGAGTCGACGGCCGGGATCGCGGCGGACCCGGTCAGCTGCAGGCCGAGCGCTTCCGCCATACAGGCCATCGTGGACGCCGTGCCCATCGTCATACAGTGCCCGTTGCTGCGGGACATCCCGGACTCCGCCGCGGCGTAGTCCGCCTCGGACATCCGGCCGGCGTTGCGCTCCTGGGTGAACCGCCAGACCGCCGTCCCGGAGCCGATGTCGCAACCGCGGAACTTGCCGTTCAGCATCGGGCCGCCGGTCACCACGAGGGTCGGCAGGTCGACGCTCGCGGCGCCCATGATCGAGCCGGGAGTCGTCTTGTCGCAGCCGGTCAGCAGGATGGCGCCGTCGATCGGGTTGCCGCGCAGCGACTCCTCGACGTCCATGCTGAGCAGGTTGCGGAAGAGCATCGCGGTCGGCCGCAGCATGGTTTCGCCGAGCGACATCACCGGGAACTCGAGCGGGAAGCCGCCGGCCTGCCAGACGCCGCGCTTCACCGACTCGGCCACTCGGCGCAGGTGCGCATTACACGGCGTCAGCTCCGACCAGGTGTTGCAGATCCCGATCACCGGCCGCCCGTCGAACACCTCGTCGGTGAACCCTTGGGCCCGCATCCACGACCGGTGGATGAACCCGTTCCGCCCTTCCTCGCCGAACCAATGTTCGTAGCTGCGCAGGTCGCTCGACGACCGCGGCGGCGCCTCGGAGCCCTTCTCCGGGGTCGGCTCCCCCGAGGACGGCGGTACGTCGAGGTCGCGCGGATCGTCGGTCGGCGGCACGTCGCTCATCGTTTCACCTCACCTGTGCTGATGGCTCCGTCGATTCGGCGGCTGATGCCGAGTGGGTTGGCGTCGCGGAGTACGGCGGGCAGGACGGCGTCCGGCGCGTCCTGGTAGGCGACCGGGCGCTGGAAGCGGCGGGCCGCGGTGACGCCGACGCTGGTGTGGATCGAGCCGACGGTGGAGGGGAACGGGCCGCCGTGATGCTGGGCCCACGAGACTGCGACGCCGGTGGGCCAGCCGTTCCACAGCACACGCCCGGCCTTTGCCGTCAGCAACGGCAGCAGCTCGGTCGCCAGGTCGTTGTCGGTCTCCTCGGCGTGCAGGGTCGCAGTCAGGTTGCCGTCGAAGGCCGCGATTGCGGACCGCAGTTCGTCGAGGCCGTCGTATTCGACGACGATCGAGACCGGGCCGAAGCACTCTTCGAGGATCTCGTCGCGGCGGGCCAGCAGCTCGCCAACCGTTGTCTGCAGCAACGTCGCCCCGCCGGAGCCCCAAACCCGGACGCCTTCGACTTTCTCCAAGCGGGTCAGGCCGGTGTCGAAGGTCTCCTTGATTCGCTCGTTCAGCATCGTTGCCGCGGCGACGCCGCCGACTGCCTCGGTCAGCGCATCCTGGAGGCCGTGGCCGACCGGGAGGAAGAGCAGGCCGGGCTTGGTGCAGAACTGACCTACGCCGAGGGTGAACGAGCCGACGTAGCCGGTCGCGATCTCCTTGCCGCGGGCATCGATCGCGGCCTGGGTGACGAAGACCGGGTTGAGGCTGCCGAGCTCGCCGTAGAACGGGATCGGCTCCGGGCGGGTGACGGCGATCTCGTGCAGCGCTTTACCGGCCGGGACCGATCCGGTGAAGCCGGCGGCGGTGATCCGCGGGTCCTTCAGCGCGATCACGCCGACGTCGAAGCCCTGGATCAGCCCGAACGCGCCGTCCGGCGCACCCGCCGTCCGGAGTGCCTCGATCATCACCTCGGCCGTCCGAACGGACAGCTCCGGGTGGCCGGGGTGGCCCTTGACGACCACCGGGCAACCGGCCGCGAACGCCGACGCCGTGTCACCGCCGCACACGCTGAACGCGAACGGGAAGTTGCTCGCCGCAAACACCAGCACCGGCCCGAGCGGGACGAGCACCCGCCGCAGGTCCGGCCGCGGCACCGGCTTCGCCGCGGCGTCCGCGGTGTCGATGACGACCTCGAGCAACGACCCCTCGACCAAGGCGTCGGCGAAGAGCCGCAGCTGGCCGGTGCTGCGGGCAACCTCGCCGCGCAACCGGGCCTCGGGCAACGATGACTCCCGCATCGCGATCGGCACCAGCTCGTCCACGGCCGCGTCGAGCGCGTCGGCGACGGTGCGGATCCACCCGGCCCGGACGGCGGGCTCCGCGGCGCCGAAGGCCGGGGCAGCGGCCGCCGCGGCGGCGAGGGCCTGCTCGAGCTCGGCGGGCGTGGTGTCGGGGGTCATCGGTTCTCCTCCAGGTTCTGGGCGGTCAGGAACGCGAACGGCTCCCGCCCGGTGGCCACGGTGTTGGTCAGCGTCCCGAGCTCGGCGATCGTGATCGTGATGACATCGCCCTCGGCGAGCGCGAAGTCGAGCTCCGGCACGATGCCGGTCCCGGTCGCCAGGATCACGCCGTCCGGGAAGTCGTTCGGCAGGAACAGTACGTCGATCAGGTCCGGCAGCTCGCGGACCAGCTTCGCGGTGGACGTCGACCCGGTGAAGATCTCGGCGCCGGCGCGGCGGATGACGAGGTCGATCGCGAGGTCCTTGGCGTCGGCGATCTCCCAGACCGGGCGGATGCCGGTCGCGAGCGCGCAGCCGCCGGCGAAGAGTTTGGCCTGTGGGACGTAGAGCGGGTTGACGCCCTCGATCGAGCGCGAGCTCATGTCGTTGCAGATCGTGTAGCCGACGATCTGGCCGTGGCTGTTGGCAACGACCGCGAGCTCGGGCTCGGGGACGTCGTGGCCGGAGTCGACTCGGATGCCGACCGGCTCGCCGTCCGTCACAACTCGCCAGGCGGGCGCCTTCTGGAACAGCTCCGGACGGTCGGCGCTGTAAACCTTGTCGTAGACGGACTGCTCGGTGCTCTCCTCCATCCGGGCGCCGCGCGACCGCTCGTAGGTCACACCGGCGCACCAGACCTCGCCGCGACCGTCGAGCGGTGGCAGGAAGGTGAGGCCCTCGACCGGGAGCGCAGAGCCAGTCTTGGTGACTGTGGTCCGGAGCTCGTCGACGGTCAGGCGGAGCAGCTCGGCGAAGGTGGCGACGCCTTCGATCGGCGCGACGACGGCATCGGTACGGACGCCGACGACCGGGCGGCCGTCGTCCGGGGAGCGGTAGCGGACCAGGTGCATGGGTGACCCTTTCACATCGAGGTGCCGAGCAGACCGCGGGTGATCTGGAAGCCGATGTTGCGGGAGGCAACTGCTTTCGGGACGAGCCGGCGGCTCGCGACCAGGGCGATCGTGTCGAGCGCGATCCGGGCCTGGTCGGCGGCGTCGCCGGTGGCAACGGCGTCCAGGTCGTCGCCGTAGGTCGCGACGGTCTCCGGGTCGTTGCTGATCTCAACGACGGGGACGAAGCGCTGGGCCGATACGGTGCCCCCGGCAACGTGCGCGAGGATCTGCTGGACGCCGGTGGCGCCGAACCCGGTCGCGGTTTCCATCCAGTCGGTGCCGGGCATCCGCATCACATGCCAGCCGGGCGCGGTGAGCTGCTGGCCGTGAGCGACGGTCGGGCCGACGTCGTCCGGCGTACCGAACGCCGTGGTCCGGAAGCCTTCGTGCGCCAGTAGGGCGCCGCGGGAGGAGAGAACGACGGACCCGCCGGAGCCCACGATCTCCTGGCCGACCAGGGCGAGCGCCTCGGCGGTCTGATCGGTCAGCCGGCCACGGGCCTCCAGGCCGAGGGTCAGGGTGCCGAGGTTGCCGTCGTACTCAATCGGAGCCTGCAGGTCGAAGCCGCGGAACCATTCGCGCACTTTGTTGCCGACGGCATCGAGGCCGCCGTCCGCCTGGATGCTGGCCCAGCCGAAGCGGGACGGGTCCTTGCCGGCTTCGACGAGGCGGGAGCGGAAGTAGTCGTTGTGGGTCTTCTCGCAGCCGTGTTCGAGGAGCAGGGCCATTCGGGTGTTCGGGTGCAGGAGGTAGCCGAGCATGATTCGGGCGAAGGTCTCCTCGGAGGCGCCGCCACTGCTGCCGCAGCCCTCGGTGTGCGGGAGGGCGACCATTCGGGTGACGGCGTCGCCGGCCCAGTTCTCCAGCTCTGCTTGGGCTGCGAGCCGGAGAGCGATCTGGCCGGAGCAGAGGCTGGTCGGGAGGATCAGGCCGACTGCCTCGGGGAGCAACCGGTCGTCGACCTGGAGGAGTCGTGCCGGGGTGCGGGATGTCGACGTCAGGCCGGTCAGCGGGAGTCCGTCGAGGGGCGCGTCGCGGAGGTCGGCGGGGAGGTCGGTCAGGGCGCGGCTCATCCGGCCGTCGGTGCTGATCGAGACGCCGTCGCGCGGGCCTTGCTGTTTCCAGTTCCGCCAGATCGACACTTGGCTGTGGCCGGCCCGCTCGCCCGCGCTCGGCTCGCCGGAGGCGACGCGGACGGTGAGCTCGAAGGTCTCGGCGGTGAGCTCGGCCATCGGCGTACCGGTCAGGCAGCGGCCGGCGTCGACGTCCATCTCGGCGTGCAGGCGCTCGTACCGGGCGCTGGTGGTGACGAACTTGAGCGTCGGGACGAACGGGAAGTTGGTGATCGAGCCGTTGCCGGTGGTGAAGAAGATCAGGTTGCAGCCGCTGCCGATCTGGCCGGCGACCGACTCGAGGTCGTTACCAGGGCTGTCCATGAAGACGTAGCCGGGGCCGGGGAGCGGTTCGCCGTAGTCGATGACGTGGTCGAGGCGGACCTCGCGCGGGAGTTTGCGCGCGGCGCCGATCGACTTGAGGACGATGTTGTAGAGGCCGCGGTAGACGTTGCCGCCGGACGGGTTGCCCTCGGCGGTGTGCCCGTGCCAGCCGACGCGCTCCTTGAACGAGCGGATCGTGGCGAGGAAGCGGCGGGCGGTCGCGAGGTCGCGGACGTTCTTCAGGACGTACGGCTCGGCGCCGATCAGCTCGTCGGTCTCGGCGAGGACGGCGGTGCCGCCGTGTTTGATCACCTCGGCGCCGACCAGGCCGGACAGCGGGTTGGCCGAGATCCCGGAGAAGGCGTCGGAACCGCCGCACTGGAGGGCGATCCTGAGGTCGGCGAGCGGGACCTCGGCGCGTTGCTGGGCGTCGACGATCGGCAGCCAGGGCTCGATCAGCGCGCCGGCGGCGGTCAGGTCGTGTTCGAAGCCGGCTTCGCGGGTGAAGTAGGCGTGCGGGACCTTGATCTCGGGGTAGTCGTGGTCGCGCAGGAAGGCCCGGATCGCTTCGCCCGAGACGACGTCGTCCGCGGTGTCGACGATCAGGACGGCGCCGACGTTCGGGTTCAGGGTGAAGCCGGCCAGGGTGGCGAGCAGGAAGTGCAGGTTGTTCGGGGCGTCGTCCTCGCCGCCCTCGGTGTGCGCGACCGGGACGACGCCGTCCCCGGCGTCCGCGCCGTCGAAGCGGCGCGCCAGCTCGGTGACGAAACCGGAGCTGCGGGAGCTGGTCGCCAGGATGACCACGTGGTTGCGGGTGCCGGCGGCGCCTTGTTCGCGGGGGTAGCCGAGGAAGGTGCCGGGCTGCTCGACGCTGGTGACCTGTTGGCCGAGGCGAAGGGCGGATTCGTCCAGCTCGTACGGGTCGAGGGGCTCGTTGGTGGCCGACGGCTCGGCGGGGAGGCCCTGGACGCCGCGGTCGGTGACTGCTTTGAGGCTGGTCGGCGTACAGACGTAGTCGCCGGGTTCGAGATCGCGGGCGGCGCGGGCGAAGGGGGTGCTCCAGGAGGTGATCGCGGCGCCTTGCGGGATTCGGCGTACGACGAAGCGGTGGCCTTCGAGGACGGTGTGCGGGAGGGTGACCAGGGCGCCGTCCAGCTCGACCTGGGTACCGGCGTCCAGGCGGCGGGAGCAGATCGCGGCGTTGTCGCCGGGCTCGGGGAGGACCCCGATCTCTTCGAACCTCACCATCGTTGTCGGCCTCCAGTAAATCGTGCATGATGCATGATTACGGGTTCCACCCTGCCGAAGTCGACCGGCGGGGTCAAGGCCGCGATCAGGATCCGGAGGTGCTGGGCGTGGACACGGTGGACCGGCGGGTGCTGCGGCGGCAGATGCTCGCCGACGACGTGTACGAGGCGATCAAGACGATGCTGATGGACCACGTCATCCGGCCCGGCGGGCGGATCTCGATCGATGGGCTCGCGCGTGAGTTCCAGGTCTCGTCGACGCCGGTGCGGGAGGCGCTGGCGCGGCTCGAATCCGAGGGTCTGGCGGTCAAGGAGCCGCTGAAGGGCTACCGGGCCACCGCACTGCTCACGCTCGACGAGTTCGACGACCTCTACCGCTTCCGCCTGCTCATCGAACCCTGGGCCGCCCGCCGCGCCGCCGAGCTCATCGACGACGAAGGCCGCCATCGCCTCCAGGCCGAGCTCGCCACCGCCGTCGAACCCACCTCCGTCGACTACGCCGGCTACAAGTCGCTCACCGTCCACGACAGCCGTTTCCACACCCTCATCGCGGCCCTTTCCGGCAGCGACCAGGTCCGCTCCGCCTTCGAGCGCACCCACTGCCACCTCCACATCTTCCGCCTCCACTACGACCGCGACATCGGCCCCGAAGTCCTCACCGAACACCACGCCCTCGCCGCCGCCATCGCCTCCGGCAACCCCACCGCCGCCGAATCCGCCATGACCACCCACCTCCAAAACTCCATGCACCACCGCCTCCGCAAGATCTACGAGTGAAACCGTTCCCACTCGAGGTCCCTCGGGTCCTGCGGCCGTACATCTTGGAGTTCTGGTGGGACGCCGCGAAGCTGCATGCGCTCGATCTGCCGGTCGGCGAGCTGCCGCTGGAGGAGCTGGCTGGGCATCTTGAGCTGCCGTTCTGGGCGGACGGCGGCCGGCCGTTCCAGGTGAGCCCGCGGCAGGTCGCGGCTGATCCGGCGCGGTACGACGAGCAGTACGCGCGGACGCTCGCGGCCGACCTGCGGTACCCGATCGACGTCGCACGCCGGCTCGACGGGCGGTTCACCGTCCTGGACGGCGTCCATCGGCTGCTGCATGCCGAGCTGGCCGGGCGGGCGGTGGTTGCGGTTCGGGTGTTGCCGTGGGAGCGGGTGGGTGAGATCGCGGTCTAGGTGGTGAGGGGGGCACCGCCGTAGGAGATTTCGTTGCCGTCGGGGTCGTAGAAGGTGGCGTGGCGGACGCCGTTGTCGTAGGTCTCGCGGGTGGCGGGTTCGAGGCCTCGGGCGGCGATGGCTTGGAGGGTTGACTCGAAGTCTTCGACGAAGAGCGTGTGCTGGGCGTGGCCGGCGTGTTCGGGGACGACCTCGATGTAGAGGTAGCGGTGTTCGGCGAGCTCCCAGACGGCTTCGACGTCGTTGGGGAGGAAGGCGGGCGGCGCGCCCAGTAGCTGTTCGTACCAGGCGGCCGCGGTGTCGTAGTTGCTGACGGAGATTCCGGCGAACAGGTCCATGGTTCACCGTAGCGAAGGACAGGAGGTAGTCGCTGGCGGCGGTGTACGCGGGCGCTCGGTGAGCGTGGGCGGGGGCCGCTGGGCGGACTACCTCCTGTCGTTGGCGTCAGGCGGGGGCGTCTCCGTGGTCGGGGATCTCCAGCTGGACGCCGCCTTGGAGGGCCGACTGGTGGGCGTAGATGCCGGGGAGCGTGTAGCGGGCGGCGACCCAGGCGTTGACGGGCGGGAGGGTTTTGGTGCTGACGGCTTGGACGAAGTCGTCGGCGAGGAAGTGGTGGGAGCCTTCGTGGCCGTTGTGGAGGCCGTCGAACTCACGCGGGAGGCGGCTGCGGTCGTGGACCGGTGAGAGGCCGGAGCGGAAGGCGTCGCGGAGGGCGGGGTCGACGTTCGCGAGGTCGTCGTCGTTCAGGTCGCTGCTCGGGGAGGTGCGCATCAGGTCGGTGATGTCCTCGACGCCCTCCTTGTTCTGCCAGACGGTGGTGGTGGCGAGCTGCTCGAAACTGCCCTCGGTGCCGAAGACGCGCAGGCGCGACTCGCGGATGTGCGACGGGTAGCCGACGCGGCGCATCTCGTTGGTCCGCATCACGCCGCCGTCCGCGAGCGTGAACAGGGCGGTCGCGTTCGAGAAGTCGTTGTCGAACTGGCTGATCTCCTTGTCGAAGACGCCGTCCCCGCGGTCGTCCTTGACGCCGACGCAGGAGACGTGGGTCGCGTGCTGGCCGGTCACCGACAAGACGTTGCCGACGGCATGCGTCGGGTAGAGCATGGGCGGGAAGGACGCGGTCTGCTTCCAGTTCTCGCCGCCGCTGTACTGGTACGCCGCGTAGAACCCGAGATCCATGTCGTGGACGTAGTCGCCCTCGCTGTAGAACACCCGGCCGAAATCACCCGCGGCGAGCCGCTGCCGGCAGTACACCGACGACGGGTAGTAGAAACTCGTCTCACCCATCATGTAGGTCAGGCCGGTCTCCTTGACCAGCTCGATGATGCGGGCGATCTGGTCGGCCTCGATCGCCATCGGCACCGTCGAGTACACGTGCTTCCCGGCCTCGAGCGCGCGGATCGCCATCTCCCCGTGGAACCACCGCTGGGTGAAGATCGCCACCGCGTCCACATCCGATTCGAGCATCTCCTCGAACGACTGGTACGTCACCGCGATCCCCTGTTTGGCCGCCATCTCCGCCGTCCGCTCCGGCAGCACATCCGTCAGCCGCACGTCACTCACCCCCGGGTGCGCCGACCACAACCGCAGGAACGAAGGAGCGAACTGTCCGGCCCCGACCACACCGATGCTGATTCCCATGCCGCACAGGCAATCACACATTTATGTTTCACGGAAGAACAAATTCACACACTGGACTGCTCGAGGTAGGTGTGGACGGCTTGGGTGGTGAGGGTGGCGGCACGGTGGGCGGTCTGGTGAGTGGCGCCGGCTAGGTGGGGGGTCAGGACGAGGTTGGGGGTGGTGTGGAGGGGGGAGGTGGGTGCGAGGGGTTCGGTGGGGTAGACGTCGAAGGCGGCGGCGGCGAGGTGGCCGGAGTGGAGGGCGGCGCAGGTGGCTTCGTAGTCGAGGAGGGCGCCGCGGGCGGTGTTGACGAGGATGGACCCTTGGCGCATCTGGGCTAGCTGGGTGGGGCCGATGAGGTTTCGGGTGCTCGGGGTCAGGCGGGCGTGGAGGGTGACGACGTCGGAGCGGCACAGGAGGTCGTCCAGGTCTACGACCTCGATGGCGGGCGGGATGTCGGTTGCGTAGGGGTCGGTGACGAGGACTTGGGCGCCGAAGGCTTGGAGGATGCGGGCCACGCGTTGGCCGATGGCTCCGTAGCCGACGAGGCCGACAGTGGCGCCGTCGAGTTCGGAGCCGCAGTCTTCATAGGCGTAGAGGTCGCTGCGCCATTCGCCGTTCTCGACGGTGCGGTGCAGTTGGGGGATCTTGCGGAGCGCCGCCATCATCAGGGCGATGGTGTGTTCGGCGGCGGCGGTTGCGTTGCGGCCGGGGGTGGCGGCGACGGTGATGCCGCGCGCGGCGGCGGCTTCGAGGTTGACGTTGACCGGGCCGCCGCGGCAGACGACCAGGTGGCGGAGATCGGGGGCGGCGTCGAGGACGCGTTCGGTGAAGGGACCCATCTGGGTGATGGCGAGCTCGACGCCGGGTAACGCGGCGATCAGCTCGTCCTCGGCGTCCGAGGCCTCGTCCACCTCACCGACCGGGCCGTACGGGGTGCGCGGCCACGGCAAGGTGAGTTCGCGGAGGTCGAAGTGCGCATCCAACGGCTCCAGAGCCGCGGCCAGTAAGGAGTTCCGGACGAAGTGGTCGCCGGCGAGCAAGGTCTTGACGGTTCTCATCGAGCTCCTGAGGTAGGCGCCGGGTCGGCCCAGCGCGGGCCTGCATGCGCGATCCGGCGCAAATAGTGGGCGTATCCCTCGGCATAGAAGGCGGCCCGGCCCGGGTCCGGATCGACCTGCCTGGTCGGCGCGACCCATTCGGGGTCGGTCAGACGCCGGGCGCTGATCACCGCGCCCCGCGCGGCGACCTGCTCACCCGCGGTCGTGTGCAACGACGCATTCAGCACATCAGCGAGGATCTGCGTCCACTCGGCACTCCGCGCCCCGCCACCGCACACCGTCACCCGACCGCTCCACCCGGCCGCCTCCAGGCAGTGCCGAGCGGCGTACGCAATCCCTTCACAGGTTGCCCGCACCAGATCAGATGTTGCTGTGGACAATGAAATCCCGTCGATCGTCCCACGCGCCCGGGTGTCGACGAACGGCGCCCGCTCACCCGCCTCCGCCAGATACGGCAACACCGTCACGCCCCGAGCCCCCGGCGGACTCTCGGCCAACAGCCCCGGCAGCTGATCGACCTCGGCCCCGACCAGCGCGAGGATCCGATCGAGCGCCGCCGTCCCGACCATCGCCGGCATCGCGCGCAACCACACTCCCGGCATCCAAGTCCCCAGCAACAACCCGGCCGGCTCGCCGTCCACCGGCAGCTCCCGCGTCACCACCTGACAGGCCAACGTCGTCCCAACAGTCAGCAACGCATCGCCGACCTCGACGACGCCCGCCCCAGCCGCGGCGGCCGGCAGGTCATACGGCCCAGCCGACACCCGAGTCCCCCGAGCCAGCCCGGTCGAGTCGTCCCGCAACTCCCCCACCGGCCCGTCGACCACAACCGGCGCCAGCAGCTCCCGCAACGACGTCAATCCCGTCGCCGCGAGCGCACGCTCGTCATAACCCCCAGTCCGCGGATCCAAGAACGGCGCCGACGCATCCGAGACATCCGTCGCCCGCAGCCCGGTCAGCGCCTGCATGACGACGTCCTTGCAGTACGCCGCCGTCGCCGCCCGCTCAACCACCGCAGGCTCCTCAGCCAGTACGGCGGCCAACAGCGGCCCAGACGCCCCTGGAAACATCCGGTTCCCCGTACGCCGAAACACCTCCGCCGCAACCCCATCAACAGTCCACCGCTCCAGCACCCCAGCACTCCGCGCATCCAGCCAAGAGATCGCCGGTCGCACAGCCGCACCCGCCGCATCGACCAACCACAACCCGTCCCCTTGAGCCGTGATCGCCAACGCCCCAGGCCGATCCCCCACCACAGCAGCAAGTTCCCGCAACACGTCGTTGACCGAAGCAACAACCTCATCGACGTCGTGCTCGAACCGCCCAGCCTCCGGCCGGATCAACCGGGTCGGCCGCGTCGCCTCAGCCAGCGGACGCCCCGCGGAATCGAACGCGACCGCTTTGGTCACGGTAGTGCCGACATCAACACCGATGTCCATGCCGAGCCTTTCTAGAACGCTGCGACCTCCACGGTGACGCCGTGGTCGCGGAGCGGGCGGATGAGATCTTCCGGGGTCTTCTCGTCGACCACGACGACGTCGAAGTCGCTCAACGGCGCGAGCCGATGCAACGCCGTCCGCTGCAGTTTGGCGTGGTCGACGAGCAGCACCTTGGTCTTCGCGGCGCGCAGCATCGCGCGCTTCACCAGCACGATCTCCTCCTCCTGGTGGAACGCGTGCGTCGGCGAGACCGCGGAAACCGAGCAGAACAAGAGGTCCGGATGCAGCGCCTCGACCGCCTCCGCGCACGGGACGCCGCCGAACGAGTCGTGCGTGGGCGAGTAGATCCCACCCAGCGCGAGCAAGGCGATATCCCGCCGAGCAGTCAGCCGCGTGATCGCCGGCAGGAAGTTCGTTGCCACGGTCAACGGAGTGATGTCGTCGAGCAGGTCGACCAGGCCGAAGGCGCTGGTCGAGTCGTCGAGCATGATCGACATCCCCGGCTCGATCATCGCGCGGGCGTGCCGGGCGAGCGCGGCCTTCTCGGTCTGCGCCGTGTTCAGCCGGTAGGCGACGTTGCTCTCGAAGACACTCGTCGGCTGCGCGCTGACCCCGCCGCGGTACTTGCGGACGACGCCCTGCCGCTCCAGTTCGTCGAGGTCGCGGTGCACGGTCATCACGCTGACCCCGAACGCCTCGACCAGCTCACCGGCCGAAACCGAGCCGTGCTCGACGACGTACGCCGCGATCTCGGCCTGCCGCCGAGCGGGCCGGCTCAGCTCGCCGGCGTCACCGACATCCGCTGTCATGATGTCTCCATTCGTCCTGCGGGAACGTTGTACGCCTCGAGCCCCACTGTGCCGTCCTGATGCCGGAAACGCACGAGCGCGGCGGGACCGAGTGCCGGTAGCAGTCTGCGGTAGTCCTCCAAACGCAGCCCGAGCAGCCGGCATACCAACAGCCGAATGAGCGTGTTGTGCGCGACGACCAGCACCTTCCCGTCGGCATGCGCTCGCGCCACCGCGCCGAAGCCGTCGACGACCCGATCAGCCGCCGCGGCCGGATCTTCAGCGCCGGGGAAGTGGTTCCGGACCGGGTCCAACTCGAACGCCGTCGCGACCGCGGCCGGTAACTCGGCGAGCCGCTTCCCTTCGGCCGATCCGAAGTCGACCTCCCGGAACCGCGCGTCCACCGTCGGCTCCAGCCCGAGCGCCTCGGCCGTCGGCGCGATCGTCTGCCGCGCCCGCAACATCGGTGAACACCACAGCGCATCCGGCGCGAACGAGACTGCGAATTCCCTGACCTGCAAGGCCTGCTGGACGCCGACGTCATCGATCGGCAGATCGGAGGATCCGGTGTACCGGTTCCCGTGATGCCACGCCGTCCGTCCGTGCCGCGCTAACACGATCGTCGTTCTCACGAGCGATACCCCCGAGCATCCAACTCGGCGACGAAGGCGGCGTACAAGCCGTCGAGCCCGGACGGCCGCGGCTCGAGCACCCGATCGACCCGGACCATCCGCCGCGCGGTCTCGGTCACCGAACCACCAGCGGACGCCGCCAGCACCGCCATCCCGTACGCCGGATCCGGCACCGCCGGCAACTGCACCGGTACGCCGAGGACGTCAGCCCGAAGCTGATTCCAGTACGCGCTCCGCGTCGCACCACCGGTCAAGGAAACCGACCGAACCGGCTCTGCACCCAGCCCCGCCAGATGCTCGAACGCCAACCGCTCGACGAACGCCAACCCTTGCAGAACAGCGACGTAGGTATCCAAAGCGGTCTCCACGCGCCCGATGGTGAACCGTGAAGCCGCCGGCGCGACGAATGGGAACCGCTCCCCCGGCGTCGTCAACGGATAGATCGCCGCTGAGACCGGCCGGGCCATCTCGTCGAAACCCGCAAGATCGGCCCCAGGCAGCAGGGCGTTCAGCACCCCGGCCCCGCTGCTCGAAGCCCCACCAGGCAGCCACCCGCCATCCGGATGCAGGTGGCTGTACACCGCGCCGGTCGGGTCATCGAGCAACTCCGTACTCACCCCTTTGAGCACGAGCGTCGTCCCGAGCACAGAGTTCCAAGCGCCCGGGCTGAGCGCACCGGCCGCGATCTGAGCCGCGCACCCATCCGTCATCCCGGCATACACCGGCACTCCGGTCGGCGTCCGGCCGAGCTCAGCGCCGGGATGGACCACCGCGGGGAACGCCGCCGTCGGCAGGCCGAGTTTCTCGAACGCGGCCACCGGCCAGGCATCGGCGACCAGGTCGTACCCGGTCTTCAGCGCGTGGCTGGTATCGGTCGCGACCGGGTGACCAATCAGGTGCGCAGCGACGAAATCGGCGCTGTGGACGACGCGCCGGTCGTCACCCTCGGCGATCAGGTCGAGCACCTTCGGCAGCGCCCAGGTCGGCTGCATCGAGACCGCCCAGCGGTCCGGGTCGGCGTCCACGATGTGGACACGACGGGCGGCCGAGCGGGCGTCGTCGTACATCAGCGCCGGTGTGACCGGCCGGCCGGCGAGGTCGGTGAGCAGGAAGGTGCCGGACGTCGAGCAGATCGCGATGCCCTCGACGACGGACGCCGGCAGCTCGGCCAAACAGCTGTCGACCGCGGTCAGCCAGGCCTGGGGATCCTGCTCGTGCCGGACGCCGTCCCGGACACTCGTCAATGGCCGGGCAGCCCGGGCGAGGACGACGCCGCCGGGATCGATCAGCACCGCGCGCACGCTCTGCGTGCCGAGGTCGATACCGATCCAGCCCATCGCACACTCCCGTGACGGTGTTATCGATGCCGGGAAGATAACACCAAAGAATGTGAAATGAGTCGGCTCCCATCACCACGAGGGTGACGGGAGCCGGTTCGCCGCGACCGACTGCGCCTGAGCGTCGGGGCGGTGATTCAGGTACTCAGGAGTGCATGAGGACGAGCGCAGGATCCACGATGGCCAGCTCCACGCGGCCGGCGTCGACGGCCCCGAAGGCGCCGATCGGCCCACTGGCCGGGCGGCCGCTGCGGCCGACCCAGAAACCCCAGTCCTCCGGAGCGTCCGGCCAGGCGGGGTCGGGCTCCCAGCCGAGCGGCGGCCGCCAGGTGTCACTCGGCGGCTCGGGCCAATCGGGTGGCGGATTGAAACGGTACACGGGCGGTCCTTCCCAGATTCCCCAGCAAATCTGCGCCAGCGATCGCGGTCTGCGAACTGTCTGACTTCTCAACGACCTGACGCGCCGGAGGTCACGATCAAACCTTCGTAAAGTTTTCCGGCACCGAGCGATTCCACCACCAGTCGCCGGGGACGGCAAGCAGTAGCTCAGCAGGCGGACTGCACAGGCAGGTGCAGACGCGTTTGAAACCGTTGAAAACAAGGCAGTTCGTTGCCTACGGAAACGAGTCGCTCGATCACGCTCCGTCGATGATGGAGCGGTTCAGAGGTCGGCGAGGCGATCCCGGACGCGGTGGTGCGAGGTGAGCGACTCGGCGAGGGTGTAGCCGAGCTCGCGGTAGGCCTCGAAGTCCCACTCGTCGTAGAACTGATCGCTCGTCGTCCGCCGCGGGAAGTCGGAGTGGCCCAGCGCGTACTGCTCGAGATCCCAGCCGAGCTGCCCGGCCAGCAGGGCCTTCACCAGGAAGATCTCGGTCTTGTAGGGCTTCGGCTCGCCCGCGGCCTGCGGGTGTGTCGCGATCCCGTAGGTCCAGGCCCGGTCGGCGCGCGGTTTCGACCCGCGGCGCATCGAGCTCGGATCGATGTCGACCTCGATCCCGTGGTCCATCCGGGCGGTGGCGATCGCCTCGGCCAGCGCGTTGAACCGGTCCTCGGCGTCGTTCGAGGCGTCGATCACGATCACCTGCGCGGGTTTGCGGCGCAGCGCCTCGACCAGGCCGAGGTTGTCGTAGTGACCGCCGTCGGTGACGTAGATCCGCCGGTCGTACATGGACGGCGATCCGATCGCCTCCCGGAGCAGCCGGTACGGACCGGGTTTGTCGATCACGCTGCCGACGTACCGGCGGATCGCGGGGACGACGCCGCGCACCTCGGGGAACGCGGGCTCGGCGCGGTTGTTCCAGTACGGGTTCGGCAGCCAGACGCCGAGCCGGGCGTTCAGGACGGCGAGCAGCAGCCGGATCGGCCTGGTCCGGCCGTTGACGCGGCCGGTCAGCGGGCTGAGCGCGGCGCCGCTGATCGCCATCGCGGCCGGCACCGTGACCTCGCGCAGCAGCATGTCCGCCTCGCGCTCGTAGTCACCGGTCTGCCGCCGTCCGCCGTCCGGCAGCGAGCGGTCGCCGACGATTCCGATGCGCTCGGCATCGAAAACGAACGGCACGCAGTCGCGCTGGGTCGGGACGAAGTCCGCGTCCTCGACATTCGCGACGCCGGCGATCACGAGCTGCGGGCCGCCGCCGTCCGGTTTGGCCCATTCGGAGTAGCGCAGCCGTTTGTAGTAGTCGAGTGACGCCGCGGCGCCGTTCGGCTTGCGGGTCACCAGGAACGCGCGCGACAAGCGCTCACGGTAGAACGAGTGCAGCGACGTCCGGTTCGCATCGGTGAAGAGTTTGATGCCGGCGGCGATCGCGGCCAGGACGACCGCGACGCTCCAGTCGTCCGGGCGCAGGTTCTCGCCGATCGCATAGCCGCCGGTCCAGCGCAGCAACACGACGACGGACGCGAGCACGATGATCGCCGTCCCCGCCCACGGCGCCAGCTTGGTCTGGGCGAACGCGAGCAGCCGGTCCCGCAGCTTGTTCGACTCCTTACCCTCGGCCGACAACCCGTTCCAGACCGCGCGCCCGAGGCCGATCAGCACGACGACCAGCGCGCTGAACGACGCCACCCCTTGTTTGGTCGGATCGACCAGCGCCAGCAGCTCCGACGGCAGACCGGTGTCGCCCGGCAACTTGCCGAGCAGATAGAGCCCGCCCGGTACGCCGAGCAGCAGCACCGCGACCGGGACGCCGTACAGCAGCGAGGCGCTGCCGAGCGAGCTGAGGATTCGGCGGACGACGTCCGGCATCCGGGCCCAGCGATCCCAGACCTTCTCGAGCACGAACGTGGCCGCGCTGATCGCGAGCAAGGCAGTCGCAGTGATCAGGTACGTCCAGGAACCGCCCGGCCGCAGACTCACCTGGACGTCGGTGAAGCCCCGAACGACCACGCCCTGATCGGCCAGATACCAGCCGAGGACCCAGGCGATTGCGCGCAACATGATGCCGATCAGCAGCAGGTTCACGACCAGGCCGAACAGGACCGACAGCCCGGCCCGGAAGATCGCCGGGCCGCCTTGGAGCAGGTACCGCGTCTGGCGGCGCAGCCGAGCGAGCTCAGGCGATCCCTGAGCGAACGGATCGGGGCACGCCCGCCGCAGCACATGGAACGCAGCCGCCATGTACCCGCCGCCGCTGACGCCGATGACCGTCGATGCCTTGTCGTACAACCCCTGCTCCCGCAGGTGTTGCAGCGCGCCGAGGCAGAAGGACGCCGATCGGATCCCGCCACCCGAGCAGGTGATGACGAGCCGGCCGGCGTCGACCCCGGCATCGCCGTCCTGGGTGAAAGTGGCCGGCGGGTCGAGGCGGACGCCGTACAGCTTGCGCTGCCCGTAGCGGCTGGTGGCGAAGTAG
This sequence comes from Kribbella sandramycini, assembly GCF_013131805.1. GTDB lineage: Bacteria > Actinomycetota > Actinomycetes > Propionibacteriales > Kribbellaceae > Kribbella > Kribbella sandramycini. Next base: position 138,267 of record NZ_JABJRC010000003.1, read on the forward strand.
CAGACCGCGAGCACGATCGCGCCGAGGACGCCGATCCCGCGCATCACCCAGGTGAACGCGCCGGTCGAGAGGTCGGCACAGGAGTTCGCGAACTCGGGCCAGAGCCGGATGTCCTCGATCACGTCCAGGACGGCGGCCACGCAGACCAGCCAGGCACCGATGGCCGCGATCCGCTGCCAGGACTGGCGATCGAGGAACTTCACGTACTTGTACGCGCGGTACGCCGCATAGACGTAGGCCATGATGAACAGGCCGTCGACCAGCAGCGAGAGCCGGGCCGGGACCTCACACACCGCCGTGGCGCTCTGCACCGCGGACCGCATCGGCGCCTGGACGACGGCCAGCACGATCGCGAGCTGCAATGTTCTCGTGAAGGTCCGGCGCCGCCCGATCTGCTCGATGGTGGCGTCGCCCTTGGTGCCTTCCGATTCCCCCAACATCGCCCCATGATGACGCCGTGTGATCACGTCGTACCAGCTCTCGGCGGTCTCGATCCGGCTACGCCGTACCGGCGGTGATCGGGTTTCGATCCTGGTGTGAGCTGTTTACAACGTCGTACTGCGCCCGGTACAAGGGTATCTACAACGTTGGCACAGCGGCTCGGAAGAGGTCTTGCCATGAGGTTCGCCCGCCCCATCCTCAGCGTTCTGCTCGCCGCGGTCCTGACCGGCACGCTCGCCGGTCCCGCGCCCGCTGCCGAGCCGTCGGAGGTGACCGCGATGTCGCAGACGTTCCGCAACCCGGTGAACCCGTCGGCGGACCCGTCGCTGATGTTCCACAACGGGAAGTACTACGTCGCGACGACGCGCGGCGACCGGATCGGGATCTGGTCCTCGCCGAGTCTCGCGACGCTGCTGGCCCAGCCCGAGCAGGTCGTCTGGCGGGACAGCAACACCAGCCGCAACACGCAGATGTGGGCGCCGGCGTTCCGGCACGTCGGGAACCGCTGGTACATCTACTACACGGCCTCGGACGGCGTCGACGCCAACCACCGGATGTACGTCCTGGAGTCCGCGGGCGACGACCCGCTCGGCCCGTACTCGTTCAAGGCGAAGATCGCCGACTTCGGCGAGTACGCGATCGACGGCGAGCCGATCACCGTGAACGGCCAGCAGTACTTCGTCTGGACCGGGCCCGGCCGCGGGATGGGCGGGCCGCAGCAGCTGTACATCGTCCGGATGAGCAACCCCTGGACAGCGACCGGCGGCCGGGTCGCGATCCCGGCGGACGGCGGCTGTCACGAGGTCCGGGAAGGACCGACGCCGATCTACGGCCAGAACCGGATCTTCCTGACCTACTCGACCTGTGACACCGGCAAGCCGGACTACCAGCTGTGGATGAAGAGCCTGGCCAACGACGCCGATCCGATGGTCGCGGCGAACTGGCAGCAACACCCCGGGCCGATCTTCTCCCGCAACGACAGCACCGGCGTCTGGGGCCCCGGCCACCACTCGTTCTTCAAGTCGCCGGACGGCACCGAGGACTGGATCGCCTACCACGGCAAGAACACCAGCACCTACACCTACGACTTCCGCACCTCCCGCGCGCAGAAGCTGACCTGGAACGCCGACGGGACGCCGAACCTCGGCAGCCCGCTCGCCGCCGGCGCCACCCAGGCCCTGCCGTCGGGCGACCCCGGCTCGTCGAACTACTGGATCAACGATTTCGACGCCGGCACCGGGATGAACCAGGTCGAGTACGCCGGGAACTGGAGCTCCGGCTCCGGCTGCGGCAACCAGTGCTTCTGGAGCAACGACCACTGGAGCAACGCGGTCAACGCCACCGCGACGATCCGGTTCACCGGCGCCAAGGTCGCGCTGCTCAGCGTCAAGGACCGCGGCAACGGGATCGCCGCGATCTCCATCGACGGCGGGCCGGAACAACGCGTCGACTACTACAGCTCGATCCGGGTCGGCGAGCAGCTCACCTACCTGAGCCCCACCTTGGCGCCCGGACCGCACACCATCCGCATCCGCGTCACCGGCGACAAGAACGCGGCATCCTCCAACACCGTGATCAGCCTGGACCGGATCGAGGTGTACTGAGCTGCAGCTGACGCGCAACCGTTTGGAAAGGATGCGGGGTCGCCTGAGAGTATGGCTGGGTGAAGCGATCGCTACTGGGCCTCGGGCTGTTGCTCGTGGCCGCGGTCGGCGGCGCCGGCGGTTACCTCGCCGGCGAGAGCTTGCCACAGCAGACGACGTCCGCATCCGAAGGCGTGGCTCCGCTGGAGCCGATCAGCATCGCTCCGATCAAGAAGCCGTTGCCGGTCAAGACGCCCGTCCCGAGTGACATCCCGGCACTGCAGGCCGGGATGAACTACGGGCGGCACAGCTTCACCGTCATTCCGGGCGGCGTGCAGGTCCGGCTCGCGCTGGAGACGCCGAACGGGTGGAAGCTGACCCGTGATCCGAAGTCGCCCGGTGAGGTGAAGTTCCTGGAGGCGGATCGGGAGCGCGGGATCCGGGTCGAGGCCATCGAGCCGGTCGCCCAGTCGACCGACGAGATGATGGCGGCGCTCGAGATCGGCCTGAAGCAGAGCCAGCCGCCGGAGAACGACGTCCGCATTCTCGGCAAGACCACCGCCCGGCTCCGGACCGACAACGGCGAGCGGACCGTCTCGACGCTCACCTACACCTACATTCCGAACCAGACGGTCCGGATGGTCATCGTGCGCTGGGTGGCGCTCGACGACGACAACGCGGCCACCGTCGAGATGAGTATCTCGGGTCTCCCGCAGGACGCCGCCGCCCTCAAGGAGATCGCCTCGAACGCGACCCGGTCGGTGCGTTCGGCCGGGTGAGAACTTTCACCGGTTCCACACCGACGCCCTAAGGTATGAACTTGGCGTTTCAGGGCGATCGAGGTGGGGAGGGACGTGGCGAGGACCTGGACCAGGCGCGCGCTGCTCGGGTCGGGGCTGGTCGTGCTGACCGGTGTCGGCGGGGCGGGCGGCTACGGCGTCGGCATTTACCTCGACAACGATGCGACGACCGTCTCCGATGCCGCCGACCCGGTCGCGCTGCCGAAAGGTTCCCGGGCGTCGGCGCCGGCGAAGAGGGTCGTGCCCGATACGACCAAGGCGCTGAGCGCGGATTCGCTGAACTACAAGACCCGGGAGTTCGTCGTCACCGAGGCGGTGAAATCCGCGGTCCGGGTGCGGGTGCCGTCGAACTGGTCGTACACGTTGCCGGAGCCGAAGGTCGGGCGGTTCACCGATCCGACCGGCCGACGGTACATCCGGATCGGCGCCGGCTTCGCGCTGGACCGGTCGCCGGAGCAGCGAATGGCCACCAAGATGTCCGATCTGAACTCGGTCCCGGCCGATCAGATGCTGACGATCAAGTCCTCGGACGTCGATCCGCAGACCAAGTCGGCCACACTCGTCTACACGTTCGTGCCGGAGAACGTCGTCCGGCATGTCATCGTCCGCTGGGTGGCCAACGGCAACGGGGACTGCATGTTCGAGCTCGCCGTGACCGGCCTCCCGCAGGACCGGGTTGCCCTCGAGGCCATCCTGAAACAGGCCGAAGAGTCGGCCTATCGGGAAGATTCCGACCTCTAGCCCCGCCTTCACGAAACTGTTACCCGGTTGATGCAACCGGAGGCCGGCCCAGCTAGTCCTTGTCTATGACTGGGGAGGTGGGGCAGGTATGGCACGTCGGGGGACGGCTTTACTGGCATCCGGGCTGATGGCGATCGTCGCCCTCGGCGGCGCGAGCGGGTACGGGATCGGCTGGCTGAGCTCGGTCGAGCAGCCGGGCCGGACGCCGTCCGGGTCGGCGCTGCCGATCAGCGGGCCGAAGCTGCCGGCCGGCACCACGACGCCGTCGGCCACGCCGACGCCGAGCGCCACGCCCAGCGGTCCGTTGCGCAAGATCGTGCCGGACGACACGGCGGCGCTGCGGGCCGGCGAGCTGACCTACAAGACCCGGATCTTCAGCGTGCAGAAGGTGCTGAAATCCAAGCTGCTCGTGAAGGTCCCGGCCGACTGGACGTTCTCGCAGCCGGACCCGCCGGTCACCGGGCGGTTCACCGACCCGACCGGCAAGCGCTGGATCCGGCTCGAGGCCGGGTTCACGATCGAGCGGCCGCCGGCCGAGTCGATGGCGCAGCGCGAGGCGCAGCTGGCCGCGAACCGGCAGCTGACGATCATCTCGAAGACCGTCACGCAGACCTCCGCGACGCTGGTCTACACCTACGTGCCGCCGGCCGCGCAGGCGCCGATCGCGAACCTGCGCTACGTGATGGTGCGCTGGATCGCCGACGAGAGCGGGAACGTCGCCGTCGAGATGAGCTCCACCGGGCTGCCCCAGGACAAGGCAGCCCTCGCGGAGGTGCTCGACAAGGCGACCGACACCGTCATCCGGCGCGACGGGGCGCTCTCGCCGTCCTGAGCGTCGCGCCGGAGATGGTTGCGCTGAGCAAGAATTAACTGACGGCTCAGCAATCAGCGGGCCAGATGGTGCGGAAGATCTGGTAGCGCAGGCGGTAGAACCGGCGGCGGGTGGACTGGATCAGGGCAGGGGACGGCCGGAGCCGTTCCGTGGGGATGCGCACGGGATTTCCTCGGACATACTCGTACTACTGGGCAGGAAGCCCATCCGCCCGGGGTCAGCCGATTTCCACCGAGTTCGCGATCTCGACCGCGCGCTCGCGGTCCTCGCTCGACATCAGGATCTGGATGAGCATCGAGTTACTGGTCCCCGTCGCCAGCACTCGTTGGAGGAGCATACCCTTTCCGCCGCCACACTCTGTCGAGATCTGGTCACGGACGGGGTGACCCTTGGCATCCGTCCCCGTACTCGCCGGCTCGATCCGGCCGCACTGGAAGCTGGGCGACGTCCCGAACTGGACGCGGTCGTACCGCACGCCGGTGTACCCGAGGAAGATCCCGGAGCCGACCCCCTGACCCCACCTCTCGTCCTCGCTGATGCGCACCGCCGGCTGCGGCTTGATCCCACCCGGCGGCTGCCACTGCGACTCGGCCCTCGACTGCATCCAGCCCCGCGGCACATTCACGTCCAGATAACCGAGGTCGTTCAGCACCAGCTGCCGATCCTGCACATAACTCTGCGCCCGCTGCCCCCCGAACCCGGCCCCCGCGCCCAACACCAACGCAGCCACCCCCACCAGCACCCGCCGCCCCCACCGCTTCTTCTTCTTGACGGAAGCCGGCTCGGTCGGGGTCAGGTTCGCAACGGCCTGCGGTTCGGCCGTGGGCTCCGGAGGGAGCTCCAAGCGCGCTGCCGCGGTGGTCTCGGTCTCCTCTTTCGCTGCCGGCTCGGTGGTCGGCTGAACCTCGAGGGCACTCTCGACGACAGACTCAGGCTCGGGGTGAGCCGGCTGGGTGGTGGCGCCGGGTTTGGCGAGGGTGGGTTGGTTGGCGTCGGAGAGGGCGGTGGGTTGGCCTTCTTCGGGTGGGCCGGTGAAGATCAGCGGGGCGACGAAACCGTGGGTGGTCTCGTCGAGGCCGCCGACGAGCTCGCGGGTGAAGGACTGGACGTCCGGCCAGCGGTTCTCCCGGTCGGGGTCGAGGGCGCGGACGATCGCGGCGTCGATCTTGTCCGGGACGGCGAAGCCCAGGGAGCTCGGCGGCGGGGCGGCGGCGACCCGGCCGGCCGCGCCCAGGCCGTCGACCTGATGCGGTGAGCGGCCGGTCAGGGCGGCGTACGCGACGGCGCCGAGGGAGTACTGGTCGGCGCGCTGGTCGAGCCGCTCACCGAGGGCCTGCTCAGGGGCGACGTACGACGGGGTGCCGCCGGGGAGCGTGATCCGGGACACCTCGTCCAGGGACTTGCCGAGGCCGAGATCGGACAGGACCGCGCGCTCGCCGTCGTCGTCGGTGCTGCGGAAGAGCACGTTGGCGGGTTTCACGTCGCGGTGCAGCAGCCCGCGCCGGTGCAGCGCCTGGAGGCCCCGGCCGACCTGGACGACGACGTCGACCGCCACGGGCAGCGGCAGCGGCTCCTTCTTCAGCCGATCGGCCAGCGTGCCCCGGTCGGCGTACGTCAGGACCAGGAAGGGACGGCCGTCCTCCAGCTCACCGACGTCGTGGACCTGGACGACGTGCTCGGACTCGACCCGGCGGAGGAACCGGCCCTCCTCCAGGAAGCGGCGCCGGACCGAGTCGTCGTGCCCCCAGTTGTCGGCGAGCACCTTGATCGCGACCTCGGCGTCCAGTTGCTCATCGTGAGCGAGCCATACCGTAGCGAAACCGCCTGAGCCCAGGCGTCGGCGCACGACATAACGACCTAGTCTGGTTGGAACCCCCATACAGGGCATTATGTAGTAAGGAGAGTCCCTCCCCGGGGCCGATCGACAGCAAAGGCGCAGATGAGCGAGAGCACCAGCCCGACCGACGACCTCGGAGTCCTGGCCGAGCGGGCCAAGGACGGCGACCGGAACGCGATGGACGACCTGCTCCGCCAGGTCCATCCGCGCGTCCTGCGGATCTGCCGCAGCGTGCTGCCCTACTCCGCGGACGCGGAGGACGCCGCCCAGGAGGCGCTGCTCAACATCGCGACCAAGATCGGCACCTACTCCGGCCGGAGCAGCTTCTCGACCTGGGTGCACTCGGTCGCGGCGAACTCGGCCCGCTCGACCTACCGCAAGCTGAAGCGGACGGCCCAGGCCGCGCACAACCCGGAGACGATGGAGAAGCCGGACCCGCGGACGACGTCCGTCATCGCCGGCACCCGCCTGGACCTCCTGGAGGCCCTGGAGACGCTCGAACGCGACCGCCCGCAGATGGTCACCCCGCTCGTCCTGCGCGACGTCTACGGGCTGTCCTACGAGGAGATCGCGGCCGAGGTCGGCGCCCCGCTGGGCACGGTCAAGTCCCGGATCCACGACGCCCGTGAGGTCGTCCGGCCGCTGCTGCGCCCGAAAGACTGACCACTCGGGGGCTGTTGCGGAACAGCGACTACCTGAAGCTGCTCAGCGGCCAGTCGATCAGCTCGGTCGGCTCGGCGATGAGCGGCTTCGTCTTCACCCTGCTCGCGCTGTCCATCACGGGTTCCCCCGTCCAGGCCGGTCTGGTCGGTACGGCGTCCGCCCTCGGGGGAACTCTGATGGCGCTGCCCGGCGGCGCCTTGGCCGACCGGCTGAACCGGCGGGCGCTGATGGTCGGCTACAGCGTCGCCGGGACGCTGCTGTTCGGCTCGGTCGCGGTCGCCGGCTGGCTCGACGCGCTGACGCTACCGCATCTGATCGCGGTCGGTCTGCTGAACGGCGCGGGCTATTCGGTCTTCATGCCCGCCGAGACCGGCGCGCTGCGGCAGATCGTCGAGCCGGCCCACCTCGGTACGGCGCTCGCGGCGAACAACGGCCGTGAGCACGCGGCCGGGCTGATCGGCGCTCCGCTGGGCGGCCTGCTCTACTCGGTCGGCCGGACGCTCCCGATCGCCGTCGACGCGGTGTCGTACCTGGTGATGACGTTCCTGCTGGCCTCGATCCGGCGCCCGCTCCCGGCCGCGCCGCCGGACGGCGGCCGGCACGAGCCGATCCTGCGCGCCGTCCGGACCGGATTGGCCTTCATTTTCGGGCAGCCGGCCCTGCGGACGATCGGGATCGTGTCGACCGTGCTCAACTTCGCCGGGACCGGCGTCCTGCTGGTGCTCATCCTGAGCATGCAGCAGCGGGGCGTTCCGGCGTCCGTGATCGGGCTGCTGACCACCTCGATGGGCGTCGGCGGGGTGCTGGGCGCGATCGCGGCGCCGAAGCTGCTGGCGACGTTCAGCGTCGGCCGACTCGCGGTCTGCGGCGGCTGGATCGTCGCGCTCGCGCTCGGCGCCACCGCATTCAGCACCGATCCGGCCGTGCTGATCGCGCTCCCGGCGTTCGGCTTCTTCCTGCTGCCCGCGGTGAACTCCGGCCTGTTCGGCTACCAGATGCTGGTCACACCGGATCAGCTGCAGGGCCGCGCGAAGAGCGCGGTGATGTTCCTGGCGAACGGCGTCAACCCGCTGGCGCCGCTACTGGGCGGATTCCTGCTCGCGACCGCCGGTGCGCAGCGGGCATTGCTGGCCTTCGGGGCGCTGTTCGTGGCCGGTGCGGTACTGCTCACGTTCAGCCGGTCGATCCGGAAGATCCCGTTGCTCTCGACCGTGAGCAATGCTCAGATGGGGGCATGAAGAAGCTCATCAACGACCCTGCCGATGTTGTGAGTGAAGCGCTGCTCGGGATGGCGGCCGCGCACCCGGACCGGCTGCGGGTGGACCACGAGAACCGGATCGTCTACCGCAAACAGGAGCCGCGCCCGGGGAAGGTCGGGCTGATCTCCGGCGGCGGTTCCGGGCACGAGCCGCTGCACGGCGGGTTCGTCGGGCTCGGCATGCTGGACGCCGCCTGCGCGGGTGAGGTCTTCACCTCCCCGGTGCCGGACCAGATGATGGCCGCGACCAAGGCGGTCGACGCGGGCGCCGGCGTCCTGCACATCGTGAAGAACTACACCGGCGACGTGATGAACTTCGAGATGGCTGCCGAGCTGGCCGCCGCGGACGCCGGGACGGAGGTCCGGTCGGTGGTGACGAACGATGACGTCGCCGTCCAGGACAGCCTGTACACGGCCGGCCGGCGCGGGGTCGGCGTCACCGTGCTGCTGGAGAAGATCGTCGGCGCGGCCGCCGAGGAGGGTCGCTCACTGGCCGAGGTCGCGGAGCTCGCGCAGCGGGTGAACGACCAGGGCCGCAGTATGGGGATGGCGCTCACGTCGTGCACGGTCCCGGCCGCGGGGAAGCCGACGTTCGAGCTGGCCGAGAACGAGATGGAGGTCGGGATCGGCATCCACGGCGAGCCCGGCCGGCAACGGTTGCCGCTGGCGCCGGCGCGCGAGGTGGCCGCACTGCTGGTCGACCCGGTGCTGTCCGATCTGCCTTACGGTCAAGGCGATTCGGTGATTGCCTTCGTCAACGGCATGGGCGGGACGCCGTTGCTGGAGCTCTACCTGATGTACAACGAGGTGGCGCAGCTCCTGGATCGAGCCGGGATCACCGTCGCCCGGTCGCTGGTCGGCAACTACATCACCTCGCTGGAGATGGCCGGCTGCTCGGTGACGCTGCTGAAGGTCGATGACGAGCTGGTCCGGTTGTGGGACGCGCCGGTGAACACCCCGGGGCTGCGGTGGGGCGCATGATCGATAAATTCGCCGCTTGGCTGCGGGATTCCGCACAGGTGCTGCACGACAATGCGGCGTACCTCACAGAGCTCGACTCGGCGATCGGGGATGCCGATCACGGCGCGAACCTGGATCGTGGATTCGGCGCCGTCGTCGCGGTGCTCGACGAGACCTCGTTCGGTTCCGTCGACGAACTGCTGAAGAAGGCCGGGATGACACTGGTGAGCAAGGTCGGGGGTGCGAGCGGGCCGTTGTACGGAACGTTCTTCCTGCGCTTCGGCACCGCGCTCGCGGGCGCCGAGCTGACCCCGGTGTCGATCGGCGAAGGACTGCGGGCCGGCGTCGGGGGGATCCTCGCGCGCGGCAAAGCTGAACTGGGGGACAAAACCATGTACGACGCCTGGGCTCCGGCCCTTGATGCGTATGACGCCGTGGTCGCGAGCGGCGGTGATCTCGAAGCAGCGCTGACTGCTGCGGCCGAGGCCGCGGCGAAGGGCCGGGACGCGACCGTCCCACTGGAGGCCCGGAAGGGCCGCGCCAGCTACCTGGGCGAGCGAAGCGTCGGCCACCAGGATCCGGGCGCAACCAGTACGACCCTGCTGCTTGAGTCGGCCGCGCGGACGCTCGCATGATCGGCATTGTGGTGGTGTCGCACAGCCGCGCGTTGGCGACCGCGGCCGTCGGGATGGCGACCGAAATGGTTGCTGACGGCAAGCGGCCGTCGATCGTGGTCGCGGCCGGGCTGGACGAGACGACGTTCGGCACGGACGCCGTGGCCGTCTCCGAGGCGATCGCGGCCGCGGACTCGGCGGACGGCGTCCTGGTGCTGCTCGATCTGGGCAGTGCGGTGCTGAGTGCCGAGCTGGCATTGGAGTTCATCGATCCTGAGGTGGCAGCGCGGGTCCGGTTGACGAGCGCTCCGCTGGTCGAGGGGCTCGTGGCCGCGGCGGTGACGGCCTCGTCCGGCGCCTCGCTGGAGGCGGTTGCCGCTGAGGCTGAGCGTGGGCTGCTGGGTAAACAAGAGCACCTCGGCGACGGCCCCGCGTCGGCGGAGCCGGCCGCCGTGGAGGCCGGGCAGTCCGTTGAGGTTGTCGTGAGCAACCAACATGGGTTGCATGCGCGGCCGGCGGCGCGGCTGGTCGGGCTGGTGAACGGGTTCGACGCCCGGGTCACCGTCACCGATGTGGACACCGGGCACGGGCCGGTCGACGCCGGCAGTCTCAGCATGGTCGCGACCTTGAACGCGATTCGCGGGCACTTGCTGCGGTTCACCGCAGACGGTCCGGAGGCTGACGCGGCTCTGGCGGCGATTCAGGAGCTGGCCACGGAGAACTTCGGCGATGACGAGCCCGCCCGTTTCCCGGCCCGCCTGAGCGCGCCGACGGACGGCGACAACGGCGGGTCCGGGCTGGACGTCGCGTACGGCCCGGCCGTCCTTGCCAGCGGCATCGTCGACGTCGACGGATATGTTGCCGGTGACAACGAGTCTGCCCGGCTGGAAGCAGCGGTCGAGGCGGTCGCCGAAGAACTGCGCAGACTGCGCGATGCGAGCCCCGACCTGGCTGGGATCTTCGAAGCACAGTTGGCGTTGCTGACCGATCGGCAGCAATTGAAGGAGATTCGCGAGGTCCTGGATCGCGGTGCGTCAGCCGTGAACGTCTGGCAGCTGGTCTACGACCGGCTCGCGGAGCGGTTCGAGGCGCTGCACGACGCGTACCAGCGGGAGCGCGCACAGGATGTTCGGGCGGTGCGCGATCGGGTGTTGCGGCATCTGACGGGCACCACGGAGGACAGCCCGATCGAGGTCGAGACGGAGCAGCCCGCCATCCTCGTCGTCCCGGAGCTGGATGCGGCGACGGCGGCCATGCTGGACGGACACCGGTTCGCGGGCGTCGCCGTACGGGCGGCCGGAGCAACCGGTCACGGCGTGATCGTGGCTCGCTCGCGAGGGATCCCGCTGATCACCGGCATCGGCGACGTGGATGTGCCGGCCGGGGCCGTGGTCGCGTTCGACGCGCGCAAGGGCTCGTTCGAGGTCGACCCCGTGGTGGAGCAGGTGCGGGCGACGATCGCGGAGCGCGTCGCCGAACAGGAGCAGGCGGCCGCGGAGGCCGAGTTGCCGGCGGTGACCGTCGACGGTCGCACGGTTGCGGTGCTGGTGAACGTCGGCACGGTTCAGGATGCGCTCGCGGTGCGGGGCGCCGACGGGTCCGGGTTGGTGCGGACCGAGCTGCTGTTCGGCGAGCGCCGGACGGCGCCGACCGTCGCCGAGCAGGTCGAGGCGTTCCGAGCGGTGGCCGCGGCGCTGCCGGGTAAGCCGATCACGATCCGCACCTGGGACGTCGGCGGCGACAAGCCGCTGCCCTTCCTGCCACAGGAGCCGGAGGCCAACCCGTTCCTCGGCGAGCGCGGACTGCGCGCCTTCCGGCGGCAGCCGGAGCTGCTCCGCGACCAACTCGAGGCAGTCCGGCAGATCGCTGCCGAGATCCCGGTGCATGTGATGTTCCCGATGGTCACCACGGCCGACGAGGTCGCCTGGGCGCTGGACGAGCTCGGCCCGCGCCCGGAGGGTCTGAAGGTGGGCATCATGATCGAGGTGCCCGCTGCGGCGCTGCGGGTGGCCACGCTGACCACTGACCTCGACTTCGTCAGCATCGGCACGAACGACCTGACGCAGTACATCACCGCGACCGACCGGACCAATCCGGCCGTGGCCGCGCTGGCCGACGGGCTGGACCCGGCGGTGCTGCAGCTGATCGATCACGTCGTCCGCAACGCCGGCGTACCGGTGGGAGTGTGTGGTGACTTGGCGAGCAACCCGCAGGCGGCTGTGATCCTCGCTGCGCTAGGTGTGCACGAGCTGAGCACCATCGCGCCGCAGGTACCGCTGGTGAAGGCCAGACTGCGGGAGGCCGATCTCAGACTGATCGACACGGCCGCAGTGCTGGCTGCGCGGGACGGGGATCAGGTACGCGCTTTGCTGTAGTAGCGCAGCTCGACCAGGTTGAAGCCGGGGGTGCGTTCTGCCTTCGCCGGAAGCGTGTAGCTCTCCCCCGGCTCCAGGTAGGTCACGTCAGGCTGCGCCAGGTCCAGATCGACGACCAGCGCCGGGTAGGCGCCGGTGCGCCAGGTGTAGGTCGCACCGGCGTCCGGCGTCACGTGCTGCACGCGGACGTCGTCCTCGTCGACGACCACCTTGGTGGGGACCTCACCCACCTGGTCGAACCCGGCCTCGGCGGTGGCCGCGGCGTCGTACGGGTCGCCGGAGGCCTCCTCCCCCAGGTCGAGCAGCTCGATCAGGCGGTTCAGGTACAGCGCGGCGCCGTCGTTGGTGAGCATGTGCACCGGCGACACCGGCCGGTAGACCGAGCCGCCGACGGTCTCGCTCAGCTGGCGCGCTGGGCTCCCGTCGAGCCAGTCCATGTGACAGGGCGACGTCGACAGGCACAGGACGACGTACGGGTTGTGGTGCAGGTGCCAGCCCTGCGCCTCGCCCGGCGCCAACTCCACCTCCCACACGCGGACGCGGGAGTTCTGCAACAGCACCCGCGTGCCGATCTCACCGAGAACCACCTCGGTGCCGTCGGGCGCGGTGACGGCAGTGCCTGCGGTCATGCGGTCTTCTCCTCGATCGCTCGTTCCATGGCGACACCGGCCAGCTTCACGCCGTCCGGCATCGGCAACTCGGCAGTCCCCACCTCGACAAACCCGAAAGCCTTGTACAGCGGCACTCCGGGCAGCGTGGCCATCAGCGCCAGCCGGGTAAACCCCTCAGCGCGCGCTGCGTCCGTACAGGCCGTCAGAATCGCCCGGGCCAGGCCGCGGCGCGTCCAGTCGCTCCGGACGAACATCGCCCGAATCCGCGCCGGCTCGGTTGCCGGGTCCAACAGCCGCTCGTCAGCCCCGGCCGTACTCGCGTTGAACAGCTTGTTCCGCCGACTCCAGCCGCCGCAGGCCACGACCTCCCCGCCGACCTCGTGCACGTAGTACGTGCCGTCCGAGATCAGCGCCGGATCCAGCGTCGTGATGTGCTCAGCCGCGCTCGCCGTCTCCACAGCATCATGAAACGCCGGAAACAGCTCCAGAACCGACGCCCGCCCCAACGCCGCCACCGCAGCGCTGTCCTCAGGCACCGCCAACCGCAACACAGGCTCCACACCCCCAGGCTATTTCACGACCCTCGGCACGGGTGAAATGGAGGGACCGGCTGCCGGACATCTCCTCTGTATGACGGTGACATCCATTGCGGCTCGAAACGGACCATGGCAGGAGGGGCTCGTGGTGGGCGCACGGCCTCGAGAGCGGTTCGAGGAGCTGTTCGACGCGCATCGGGACGCTGTGTTCGGCTACCTGCGGCGCCGGATGGACAGCGGGGACGACGCGGCTGATGTGCTGGCAGACACGTTCCTGGTCGCCTGGCGGCGGCTGGACGACGTACCGGACGGGCCACAGACCAGGGCCTGGCTGTACGGCGTAGCGCGGCGGGTGTTGGCCAATCACCGGCGTGGTGAGGGCCGGCGGCACGCACTGGGCGAGAAGCTGCGGCTGGAGTTCAGCCAGCACGCCGAGCCCGACGCGACGCTGCCAGATGACTCGGCGGCAGCGCGGGCGTTCCGCGCGCTCCCCGAGGCGGACCGGGAGCTGCTCTCGCTGGTCGCCTGGGAGGAGCTCGACTCCGCCCAGATCGGGACTGTCCTCGGCATCTCCCGCAACGCCGTCCGCATCAGACTCCACCGGGCCCGGAAGCGCTTTGCCAAGCTGCACGCGGGCTTCTCCACCAGCGAGGTTTCCTATGAAGACGCCTGAGATCGACGCCGCAGTCCGCGCTCTCGCCCCGCAGCACACCAGCACGATCAGCAACGCCGCCTGGGCCGAGCTGGCTGACGCCGTGGTGAGCGCCGACGCCGCCGCCGTCCGTACGGCACGGGCGCCGCGCAGGCCGCGGATGCTGATCGCCCTGGCCGCCTCGCTACTGATCGTCGGCCTGGTCGGTGCTGCGCTCGTCAGCCGACCTGGGCAGAACCAGCCGCAGGCGCTGTCGTTCACCGAGCGCGGTGACAAGATCATCGTCCGCGTGGTCGACTTCGAGGCCGACGCCGCCCGCTACACCGCGGACTTCCAGCGGATGGGCCTGGACATCAAGGTCAACGTCGTCCCCGTCAGCCCGCCGTTCGTGGGGCAGCTGTCCAGCTTCAGCGGCCGGACCGAGCAGGACACGTCCCAGTTCCGCTTGCTGGCGCCGGGCGAAGCCTGCAACGGGACGCTCACGGCTGCCGATCCCGGCTGCCAGGACGGCCTGGAGGTCCCGAAGAACTACAACGGCAAGTCGACCATCGAGTTCGGCCGCACCGCGAAGCCCGGCGAGCAGTATTACCACACCTCGTTGAGCGCCACCGACAAAGGCGAGCTGCTGGAAGGCCTGAACCTGGACGGCCTGAAGGTCGGCGACGCGGTCCCGCTCGTCAAGACGCGTGCGGTGCAGCAGATCGGCTACCTCGTCGAGACAGCCCCCTCCAGTTTCGACGACCGTCAGAGCGTGCCCGCGGACTGGTACGTCCACGGCACGCAGACCTTGCGCCAAGGTGAGGTCAGCCTGTTCGTCGGCCCCAGGCCGTCCTGAGTTCAGACGCGCGAGCCGCGGCGGGCCCAGGTCCAGGCGAAGTAGTTCCAGACCAGGACGCCGCCGGCGCAGAAGAGGCCGAACAGGATGTTGTCCAGGTCGCGCGGGTTGGTCAGGAGGCCGTAGCCGATCAGGAGGAAGGGCAGGGAGCAGGCGACGGCGATGCCGAAGCCGACCCAGCGCCACGGGACCCCGGCTGGGGCCGGGGCGGTCGGCTCGTCGAGCTGAGGCATCGGGAGGCCGTCGAAGACCACTGCGAGCTCGGCTCGGGTGGTCGCGGCGTAGAGACGGTCGCTTCGGCGCTTGAGCTCCTCGGTGTCGAGGCGGCCGATGCTGAACTGTTCGGCGAGCGCTGCCGAACACGCTGACCGCTCCGCGTCGCTGAGGCGCAGCCGTAGCCGGTCCTTCTCGCGGCGGATCACCGGTTGCCGCCGCCGCTGCGTGAGCGCCGCTGCGGTCACCTGACCCAGCGTGCTCCACGGCGCCTGCTGGAATTGCCGCACCAGCTTCAGCCGGCCTACTCCGGCCTCGGTGAGCCCGTACTCGGTTGGCAGGTCGTCCTGGGGGTAGCGCGCGACGAACGTCTCCGAGACCAGCTTGTCGAGCAGCTTCTGCACTTTCGGACCGCGAACGCCGAGCCGGCGAGCCAGCTCGATGCGGCTCAAGTCGCCGTGCTCCATCGCCTCGAGCAGCTTGTGCTCCAGCGCGCCGATCTCCTGCGGATCGACGAAGCTCACCACGGGCTGCTGACCCGGGACGTCGGCAAGCCGCTGCACCGGCTCCTCCAGCGGGGCCTTGCGCCACTCGCGCGTCCGCTGCTCCTCCGTGGCACCGCTGCGATCGCGCAGCTGGGCGATACCGCGCACAGTGAGGCTGTAGCTCGTCGGCTGCGGTGGCCGCGGCAGCGCGTGCACCAGGGCGCGCGCGACGAATACGTCGAGCACCTCCTGCACGGAGCGCTCGGACGCACCCGTCCGCCGAGCCAACTCCGCGCCGATCAGCGCCGAGTCTTCGAGATGCGCGAGTACTGCGAACTCCAGAGCCGAATCCCCCACCGGAGAAGTATCGCCCGGCTACGGAGAGCTAGTCGAATGTCAATTGCAGCAATCCACCGGAGTACGTCGGACGCAGTGCGGCCTCCACTCGGACGTGCTGCGCCCGTACCGGCGTGAAGGTGGTCGTGTTGAACCGATCGCGGGCCACCTCGTACGCCGAAGCCCCCGTGACCGGGCGCCAGGTCGCACCGTCCAGCCAGAGCACCCGCCACGACGCAGGTACTCGGCACTGGCCGAGGCCCGTGTCGTCGAACCAGTACGCCGACACCCGCCGCAGCTCACGCGCTTCGCGCAGGTCGTACTGGATCCACTCCGTCGTGCCGCGCCGGTCCCACCAGGTGAAGCGCGGGATCGAGGTGTCCGCTGACGACGAGGGCAACCGTCCGTCGTCCGCTGCCTCTAGCGAGTCACCGTCCCAGACGTGGGACGCCGTGACCCGGGTGCGCCGGAGCCACTGCTGCCCCTGCGCCGCGACCTGTGGGAAGGAGCTCACTCGCAGCCGTGCAGCGCCCATGGGGATCAGATTGACTGTTTCGACCGGCTGGACTGAGCGGGCTGGGCTCTGCTGCAACAAACCGACGACATTCTCGCTGTCGGTCTCCCATTCGGGGATGCGCCGCGCTTGCGTGGTCAGGGCGACCGGAACACCCGCTGTGGTGAAGGGGTTCGCGCCAGCGTCTGTGCGTCGGCGTACCGGCTTGAACTGCGCGTCTTGGACCAGACCGTAGTTCCACGGCGACTCTGGATGCACTGCGAGCTCCGGCCAGTCCGCAGTACCGCCGATCTGTTCGTAGCGCTCGTCGATGGCCAGTGAGTAGGTCAGTGGGCCGCGGTCGACGGATACCGAGTCCTGGTTGGCCTCCCAGACCCGCGTGCGGACCTCCATCGGGAGGACGAGCCGGACTCGGTCATTGGCCCGCCACTGCCGGTCCAGCTTGATCCAGCCGCCTTCGGAGCGGACTCGTTGCCGCTCTCCGTTCACAGCGACCGTGAAGCTGTCCGCCCAGCCGGGAACCCTTAAATACAACGGGAATCGCGCGGATCCCTGCACTGTGAGGTCGACGGTGTCGCCGAACGGATACTCCGTGTCCTGGACGATGCTGACGGTCTGACCGCCGGCGACTTTGGCTGTCACCTTGCTGGCGGCGTACATCGAGGCGGCCAGGCCGTTGTCGGTCGTCGCCAGCCATAGCTCCTGGACGTAGTACGGCCAGCCCATGCCGTAGTTGTGCGGGCAGCAGCGGTACTGGTGCACGCCGTACTTGTAGGCCTGCATGGCGAAACCGTTCTGGAACTGGCCGTGCTTGATGCGGTCGTCCAGGTCGACGCTGTTCGCGCAGGTGATGTAGTGCATCACCTGCTGCTGCGGGTCGTACGACGCCGGGAGCGAGTTGAACGCCAGCTCTTCACAGCGGTCGGCCCAGACCGGCTCACCGGTGAAGCGGGTCAGCATTTCGAAGCTGTGCATCATTTCGACGATCCCGCAGGTCTCGAACCCCTGACGCGGGTCACCGAAGCCGGGGCGCGAGTTCTCGTCCCCGGCGAAACCACCGCCCGGGAACTGGCCGTACTGGCCCATCACGGTCGCGTAGTTCCGGTACGTCGCCGCCCGGTGCTGCTCGTCGCCCGACAACAGCCAGTACTGCAAGGGCTCGCGGAAACCCTGGGCCAGGTTGACGTTGTGCCAAGTGGGGATGCCGTTGACGTAGTCCGCAGAGCCGGAGTGCATCTTGTTGACCAGGTCGAGCAACCACTGGTCACCGGTGCGGTTGTACAGCCAGTACGCGCTGTCGATGTTGTCACCCCAACGGAACGCACCCCACGAGCGGTTGAACACCTCAGCCGGCTGCGTGTTCTGGAACCGCAGGTACTTCGTCATGAACGGAACGACGCGATCGTCACCGGAGTACTCGTGCCAGGACCGGAACGCGCCCAACAGTGGCATGCCCGGCCAGAAGTCCGGACCGCTCTCCAGGGAGGTTCGGAGTCGCTCGGGGCCGAACCAGCCGTCTGCGGCCTGCGTGCGCAGGATGCCGTCGATCCAGCGATGTGCACGCGTCAGTACGCCGGTGTCGCCGGTGACGTAGCCGAGGTCGCCGAAACCGCGCAGCCAGTACGGCAGCTCCTCCCAGGCGCCTTTGGCCGGGTCGACCCAGCCGTTCGTGTCGTAGACCAGGAAGTCGGAGATCTCGTCGTACCGGCCGCACAGCCCGCGGACTTGGAGGTCCAGCTGCTGAGCCAGCCAGCCGCGCGGCTCGATCGCGCCCGGCGGCAGCTTCTGGAACGGCACCGGACGCAGCGGGGCGCGCTGCGGCACGTAGTGGCCGCCGCGACCCGCAGGTGGGGCCAGCGGCGCGACGGCTTCGGCAGTGGTCGGTTCGAGCGCGCTCACGGCAGCCGCCGCGGCAAGGGTGACGCCAAGGAATTCACGGCGTGGGAGTCCCTTCGATGGAGTCATGGCACAACCTGCTTTCGGGTGATTCGGGGGCGGACGATCACACCTGTACGGAAAAACGGCACACGTTTTCCGTGCTGTTAAGGTAGCACCATGAAGCGGCCGGCGGTACGGATCACGGATGTCGCCGCGTTGGCCGGGGTCTCGGCCGGGACGGCGTCCAAGGCGCTCAACAACACCGGCCAGCTCAGCCAGGAGACGCGCGCCCGGGTGCAGCGAGCGGCCGCGCAGCTAGGTTTCACGCCGGATGCGCGCGGCCGGGCGTTGTCGTCGGGTCGGACGTACACGGTCGCGCTGCTGACCACCGACAGCTCGGGCCGGTTCAGCATCCCGATCATGCGCGGCGTCGAGGACGTGCTGAGCGCGGGTGAGCTGGCGACAGTCCTGTGCGACACCCGCGACGATCCGCTACGCGAGCAGAGCTATCTGCGGTCGCTGGTCGCGCGTGGGGTCGACGGCATCGTGGTGACCGGCCGCCGGACGGAGCCGCGCCCGCCGATCGACGTCCCCCTGCCGGTCGTCTACGCGATGGCAGCGTCGTCCGACCCGTCCGATGCATCGGTGCTCGTCGACGACGCAGCCGGCGCCGCAGCGGCCGTCACGCACCTGCTCGAGCTGGGGCGGAGCCGGATCGCACACATCACCGGCCCTGCCGACCACCGGTCTGCGATCGAGCGGGCCCAGGCGGTCGCCGCGACGACCACGCTGGTCGGTCCGCCCCTGTTCGGCGAGTGGAGCGAGCAGTGGGGCCGTCAGGCGACGGACGTCGTACTGCGCACCCACCCGGCCGTCGACGCGATCAGCTGTGGCAGTGACCAGATCGCGCGCGGCGTGTGTGACCGGCTGCGTGAGCTGGGGCGCGACGTACCGACCGAGATCGCCGTCACCGGCTACGACGACTGGCCGGTGATGGCGCTGGCAAGCCGGCCGCCTCTCACCTCGGTCGACCTCCGCCTCGAAGAGCTCGGACGCCGAGCCGCACAACTCCTCCTCGACGCGATCGCGGGCCGGCCACACCACGGCGTCCTCGAACTCCCCGCCGTCCTCATCCCCCGGGAATCGACGCTAGGCAGCTGACCCTCAGCGATTGGCCCCTTGGCGAGCCCAGCGGAAAGCCAGCGCCGTCCAGAGCAGCGGCGGAATGCCAAAGATGGCAGCGGCCACCTCGCGGCCGAAGACCAGAAAGAGTAGCCCCAGCAGGAAGAACGGGGCAGCAACCCACACCGCGCCCACGAAGGCAGCCCAGCGCCACCGGCCGGTTGGGCGGCGGACGGGCTGGTAGAGCGAGGGGGTAGGGAGGCCGACGAACGCCTGCTGGAGATGCGCGTGGGTAACGGCCTCCTGAACGAGATCGACCCGGCGGTGCAGCTCGTCTTCGTCCAGCCGCCCCAGGGCGAACTGCTCGGAGAGCTCGTCGATACCGACGCGGCGCTCCTCGTCAGTGAGGCGAATATTGGCCACGCGACGGCGCGCCGCAACCACCCTCGCCTCCTGCCCCGCAGCCGCAGCTCGCCCCATCAGGTCAGCCGGCTTGACCGGACGCCGCTCCACCATCCACCTCACCTCACACTCTCCCTACGAGTGTGCCAGACGATGGAGCAGCGCCAAGTTCGGTCAGTTCAGGGCGTTCGGGAGCGTGGCGGTCCAGGCTTCGCGGAGCTCGGTGAGGGGGAGTTCGAACTGGTCCTGGAGATCGAGGGTGTCGCCGGTGATGACGCCGATCCTGGTGTGCGGGAAGCGGCGGGCGGTGCACATGTCTGTGAAGCGGACCTCTTCGGTGCGCGGGACGGCGACGACCGCGCGGCCGGCCGACTCGGCGAACAGGAAGAGGAACGGGTCGAGGCCGTCGGGAGCCCAGACGCGGGCGCCGACACCGCCGCGGAGGGCGGACTCGACCAGGGTCTGGGCGACGCCGCCGTCGGAGACGTCGTGAGCGGCGTCGATCAGGCCGTCGCGGGAGGCGTTGATCAGGATGTCGGCGAGCTGCTGCTCGGCGGCCAGGTCGACCGCCGGCGGGCGGCCGCCGAGGTGGCCGTGGACGACGTGCGCCCACTCGGAGCCGGACAGCTCTTCGGCGGTCTCACCGAGCAGGTAGAGCTGGTGGCCCTCCATCGCGGTGGTGAAGCCGATCGGCGTCCGCCGGGTGACGTCGTCGATGACGCCGAGGACGCCGACCACCGGCGTCGGCAGGATCGGGGTCTCGCCGGTCTGGTTGTAGAAGGAGACGTTGCCGCCGGTGACCGGCATGCCCAGCTCCTTGCAGCCGTCGACCAGGCCTCGGATGGCCTCGGTGAACTGCCACATGACGGCCGGGTCCTCGGGGGAGCCGAAGTTCAGGCAGTCGGTGACGGCGACCGGGCGGGCGCCGGTGGTGGCGACGTTGCGGAAGGACTCGGCCAGCGCGAGCTTGGCGCCGGTGTACGGGTCCAGCTTGGCGAACCGGCCGTTGCAGTCGGTGGAGACGGCGACGCCCAGGCCGCTGGTCTCATCGACGCGGATCATGCCGCTGTCCTCGGGCTGCGCGAGCACCGAGTTGCCGAGCACGTAGCGGTCGTACTGGTCGGTGACCCAGGACTTGTCGCACAGGTTCGGCGAGGCGACCAGCCGCAGCAGGGTGTCCCGCAGCTCCTCGGCGGTCTTCGCCCGCGGCAGCTTCTCGGCGCCGTCGGCCTGCAGCTCGTCCTGCCAGGACGGCCGCTCGAACGGGCGGTTGTAGACCGGGCCGTCGTGCGCGACGCTGCGCGGCGGCACGTCGACGACGCGCTCACCGTGCCAGTCGATCTCCAGCTTGCCGGTGTCCGTAACCTCGCCGATCACGTCGGCCTGGACGTCCCACTTGGCGCAGATCTTCAGGAAGGCCTCGACGTTGTCCGGCGTGACCACCGCCATCATCCGCTCCTGCGACTCGCTCATCAGGATCTCTTCCGGGGCGAGCGACGCGTCCCGCAGCGGCACCTTGTCGAGTGAGACGTGCATCCCGCCGTCACCGGCGCTGGCCAGCTCGGATGTCGCACAGGACAGCCCGGCGCCGCCGAGGTCCTGAATCCCCTCGACGACCTCGGCCTGGAACAGCTCGAGGGTGCACTCGATCAGCAGCTTCTCCATGAACGGGTCGCCGACCTGGACGGCCGGGCGCTTGGTCGGGCCGCCCTCCGCGAAGGTCTCGGACGCGAGCACCGAGACGCCGCCGATCCCGTCGCCGCCGGTCTTGGCGCCGTACAGGATGATCTGGTTGCCCAGACCGGTGGCGTTCGCCAGGTGCAGGTCCTCGTGCCGCATGACGCCGACGCAGAGCGCGTTCACCAGCGGGTTGCCGAGGTAGGTCGGGTCGAAGACGACCTCGCCGCCGATATTCGGCAGGCCGAGGCTGTTGCCGTAGCCGCCGACACCGGACACGATCCCGGGCAGCACGCGCTTGGTGTCCGGCGCGTCCAGCGGGCCGAAGCGCAGCGGGTCCATCACGGCGACCGGCCGGGCGCCCATCGCGAGGATGTCGCGGACGATGCCGCCGACGCCGGTGGCCGCGCCCTGGTAGGGCTCGACGTACGACGGGTGGTTGTGCGACTCGACCTTGAAGGTGACCGCGTAGCCCTCGCCGATGTCGATGACGCCCGCGTTCTCACCGATCCCGGCGAGCATCTTGCCGGCCGGGGTCTCCTGCGGGATCTCGCCGAAGCGCCGCAGGTGCACCTTGGACGACTTGTACGAGCAGTGCTCGCTCCACATCACCGAGTACATGGCCAGCTCGCAGCTGGTCGGACGCCGGCCCAGGATGTCGCGGATCCGCTGGTACTCGTCCGGCTTCAGGCCGAGGTCCGCCCACGGCTGCTCGACGTCCGGGGTGCTCTCGGCGTTGGTGACGGTGTCAGTCGACACGATGGGACTCCTGCACTAGGTGGGACTCAGGTGAAACGGTAACCGGCGACGCGAGGAGGTGCGCCACCAGCAGCGGTACGGCGAAGCCGGTCATGATCGCGGGCAGCGCGACCCCGGCGTCGTTCAGGAGCATGCCGACCAGACCACAGGTCGACAGCGCCAGCAGAGCCGGCCGGATCATCGGCAGACTCGAGTAGAAGGCCCGGTACGCCGGGAACGGGACGCGGCCCGGTAGGACGGTGGCCAGCATCGCGACCACGACGCCGGCCAGCATCGCCCAGCCGGCGACGCCGTAGAAGAACTGCATGGCCATCTGCAGCTTGCGGATCAGGACGTCGGCGGCGTCGCCGTCCAGCAGACGGGCGAAGAACGTGCCGAAGTGGCTGCGCTCCGACGCCGGCCGCAGGTAGTCGAGGTAGGCGACACCTGTCACCGCCAGCACGCCTGCCGCGCCCACACCGACCAGCGCACGGAACGAGATACTCCCCCGCCAGGTCAGCCAGGCCAGCAGCAGTACTGCGGGGGTCAGCGCGATGATGCCGCCGAAGTCCGTCCCCCAGCCCGGTCGGCCGTCGACCACGATCGCAGCGCCGCCAATCGCGAGTACTGCGAGCGCAGCCTGCATACGGCTCTTGTCGACCAGCCGCTGTGCCGCCCAGCCGGCCACAACGAGCGCAGCGACCGCCAGAGTGGCGAACGTCGAGTTGCCGAAGCCGTAGAAGCGCCCACCGATCACAGGGCCGTCGGTGAACATGCTGCCGAACTGCAGCGGCGTACCGAGGACGCCGTCGATCAGCAGGATCACGTACGCCACGAGCGCGATCCCGAGGAACGCATAGCGTTTCAGGACCACCTGTGCGAGCCCAGCGATCAGAGCGCTGATCCCCAACACCACGCAGTACAAGGAGAATCCAGGCGCCGGCCACCGCCACCAGAGGGTGATCGTGGACAGAAAGACCGCAATGAAGAAGCCGGCCTGGGTGAGCAGTGCGAACGTCGCTGCGGTGCGAGAGCGCGGCGTACGGCGCAGCCAGAACCAGGCCACCGCCAGCAGCTCCAGCACGAGGATGGTCATCGAGACCGCGACCAGCATCGGCCGCGGCTGCTCGAAGCGCTGGTTGGTGTCCAGCCGCTCTTCGATCACCGCAGCCGCGTCACCGTGCCGGTCGCCGTCGACCCGCACCGGACTCCCGTCGAGGGAGACGGCGGGAAGCACGGTGGCCGTGACATCGGTGAGCTGGATCAACTTCGGCCGCCGGGTCGAGTCGCTGGTGAGCCACCGGCCGCCGTCGTCCGTCGGGAACCGCATCGCGACCAGGAGCTGCTGGTGTGCGTTCGCCAGCTCCTGCCCGACCCCGACCAGAAGCACTCGACTGTCGGTCGCCATGGCCTGTTCGACCAGCCCTGCGACCTTCTGACGCGCCTCCTTGCGGCCCTCGCGGGGTGGCATCGCCCCGGCATCGACGATGGCGTGAGCGCAGTCGCTGCCGACCACCTTCGCCGGGTCGAACGTCGGGAACCAGTTGGCGACCGAGCCGTCCTTCTTGGCGACCGCGAGCGCGGCCCCCGGACCGAACCCGCAGACACGGCTCTCCTCGTCGGCCAGGCGGCCGAGGAGCGCATCGGTGTGCCGCTCGCTCTGCAGGTCGACGTACGACTGCCAGCCGGGGATCTTGCCGTCGGTGACCTGCGGCAGCTCACACGGCCGGTCGGGGTCGCTGGCCCAGGCTCGGGTGCCCGCGCTGAGCGTGAGCCAGCCGTCCACCGGGCAGGTGTGCGGGCCGGCCGTCTTCACCGTGATCGACCCGACGTCGGCCTTGCCGATCAGCGCGGTCAGCTCCGGCGACGCCTGGACGTCCGCCCAGGTCAGGCCCGGCACGCCGATCACCACGACCTTCGGCGTCACAGCGGCACTCGCCGGAGCCGCTCCGGCGCAGGCCAGCAGGCCCGCGACGGCGACAAAGAGGGTGCGGAGCAGGTGGCGCCGCAGCCCTGAGCGTCTCATCAGGAGGCGACGACGGCCTTCAGCACCGAGGTGAAGAAGCCCAGGCCGTCCGTGGTCGGTCCGGTGAGGTTCTCGACGGCGTGCTCCGGGTGCGGCATCAGGCCGACCACGTTGCCCCGCTCGTTGGAGATCCCGGCGATGTCGCGGTACGAGCCGTTCGGGTTGCCGAGGTAGCGGGCGACCACCCGGCCCTCGCCCTCCAGCCGGTCGAGTGTCGCCTCGTCGGCGACGAACGAGCCGTCCTGGTTCTTGAGCACGATCGTGATCTCGTGATTCGCGTCGTAGTCGCTCGTCCAGGCGGTGGTGTTGTTCTCGATCCGCAGCCGCTGGTCCTTGCAGACGAACTTGCGGTGGTGGTTCTTGATCAGCGCGCCGGGCAGCAAGTGCGACTCGCAGAGCACCTGGAAGCCGTTGCAGATACCGAGCACCGGCAGGCCCTCGCCCGCCTTCTTGATGATGGTCTCCATCACCGGGGCGAACCGCGAGATCGCGCCGGCCCGCAGGTAGTCGCCGTAGGAGAAGCCGCCGGGCAGGACGACCGCGTCCACGCCCAACAGGTCGGCGTCGCCGTGCCAGAGCGCGACCGCCTCGGCGCCGGCCACCGCGGCCGCGCGGCGGGCGTCGGCGTCGTCCAGCGAGCCCGGGAAGGTGACGACCCCGATCTTCACTGTGCGTCGCTCTCGACGTGCAGGGTGAAGTCCTCGATCACGGAGTTGGCCAGCAGGGTGTCCGCGGCCTTGCGGATCTCGGCGACCCGCTCCTCGGTCGCCTCACCGTCCAGGGTGATCTCGAAGCGCTTGCCCTGACGGACATCGGCCACGCCGTCGAAGCCGAGCCGGCCGAACGCGCCGTGCACCGCCTTGCCCTGCGGGTCGAGGATCTCGGGCTTGAGCATGACGTCGACGACAACGCGAGCCACTGACTACTCCAGGTCTCGTTCCGGGGTGACGCCCGAATCCTACCGACCGCCTCCCGGATCGCCCCAATCCGGACTATTAACACAGTACATACACTGTGTGTATAGTGACGCTATGGCAACAGCTGAACTCGTTCTGGGACTGCTCTCCGGCGGGCCCGCGCACGGGTACGACGTCAAACGCGGGCACGACGCCTGGTTCCCGGACAGCCGGCCGCTGGCGTTCGGGCAGGTGTACACAACGCTCGGGCGGCTGGAGCGGGACGGCCTCGTCGAGGTGGTCGAGAAGACCTCCGGCGGCGGCCCGGACCGGACCGTCTACGCGCTGACCGGCAAGGGCCGCGACCACCTCACCGATTGGCTCACCGATCCAGTCCCGCCGGCCTGGGGGAACGCGGACGAGATCCTGCGCAAGCTGGTCGCCGCCGTCCGGACCGGCGGCGACGCGGCCGCGTTCGTCGCCCGGCAGCGGGCCAGCCACCTGCGCCGTATCCGCGAACTGCAGGACAACCCCGCCGAGCAGGACCCGACCTCACCGATCGTTCGCGACTACATCGTCGCGCACCTGGACGCCGACCTGCGATGGCTCGACGGCGCCCTGGACCGCATCTCCCAGCAGGAGGTATCCGAATGACCACGCCGGCTCTCGAGCTCACCGACATCGAGTACAAGTACCGCCGCAACGTGGCGCTGCGCGGTGTCTCGCTGCAGATCAACCCCGGGGAGATCGTCGCGATTACCGGCGCCAGCGGGTGCGGTAAGTCCACCCTGCTGCATTGCGCGGCCGGCATCCTCACTCCGGACGCCGGAGCGGTGCGAGTCAACGGTCAGGAGCTCGCATCCCTGTCAGCGGACGACCGTGCGGCGCTTCGGCGTACGCAGATCGGCGTCGTACTGCAGTTCGGCCAGCTCGTCCCGGACGTGAAGCTGGTCGACAACGTGGCCCTACCGCTCCTCCTCGCCGGCCACTCGCGCAGCGAGGCACATGTGCAGGCGCTGGAGTGGCTGAAGCAGGTGGGCATCGAGGGTGAGGCGGACGCCGTCCCGGCGGAGCTGTCCGGCGGTCAGAACCAGCGAGCCGCCGTCGCACGCGCTCTGGTCACCGGTCCGTCCATCGTGCTCGCCGACGAACCCACCGGCAGCCTGGACAGCCGCGCGGGCAAGGAGCTGCTCGAAGTACTCGTCCAAGCGGCCCGCTACCGCGGAACCGCCTTGGTGATGGTGACCCACGACAACCTGGTCGCCGCTTCCGCAACCCGGGAGATCCGGCTGCGGGACGGCGTCGTCCAACACGAGGTGGTGCTCTGATGACTGTTGAAACCATGCTCCAACTGGCCCGATCCCGGACGCCGGCGGACCGCAGCCGCATCCGGCTGACTGTGGCGGCGTTGTCCCTGAGCGGAGCCTTCCTGCTGGGCGCGCTGCGCGTGCTCAGCCTCGGCGGCGGCACAATGTCCGCCGACGTCTACAGCAACTACGTTGCCGAGCCCGGGCTGCGGATCGGTCTGAGCGCGATCCTGGTCCTTCTGGCTGCGCTCACCGCCGGGCTGGCTGTCCAGGCCTTCCGGCTCGGCACAGCGGCCCGGGAGCGGCGTCTGACCGCGCTCCGGCTGGCAGGCGCTTCCGACAAGCAGGTGCGGCGGTTGTCCGCGACAGACGCGGCCACGGCGGGGTTGGCCGGCGGTCTGATCGCGGGGCCGGTCTATCTGGCGCTCAGTCTGCTGCTGGGAGCGCTGCCGCGGGTGGCGCGCATTCTGCCGGGCGTTCAGCTTCTGGACCTGGCTGCGTGGCTCGCGGTCATCGTGGTGACCACTGCGGGTGGCGTACTGCTCGCAGTCCTACTCCATCGAGACGATCTGGAGCCACGAGCCGAGCACCCGCCAGTGCGGCCCGGTCTGCCCAAACTGGTGGTCGGGGTTGTGCTGACGGTCATCGGCGTCGTCGCTGCGCCTTGGGTCGGTCTCATCGCGGCAGCGATGGGTCTGATCGGAGTCGCGCTCATTGCGCACAGCACGAGCGCGGTGTGGGTTCAGGCTGTGGGACGGCGACTGTCCAGCTCAGGCGACCCTGTTCAGCTGCTCGCCGGCAGCAGGCTGATCGCCGAGGGCCGGGCGTCGGCCCGGCTCGGTGCGCTGCTCGGCTTCTGCGGCCTGCTGGTCGGAGCCACCCTCAACGCGATGACAGCCGTGATCCGGTCCGACCGGAGCATCGACGACCTCCAGTTCTACGGGACCGGGTTCGGGTTCGCGGCCTTGGCGCTACTGCTGGTGGCAGGCACTGTGCTGGCAGCACTGGTGGTCGGCGTCGCCGATCAGTTGGTCGACCAGCGCCGCCAACTGGCATCCCTGACCGCCTTCGGTGTCGACGTTCCGTTCCTGCGGCGCGTCGTCCAGCGGCAGCTCGCACTGGTTGCCGCCCCGGCCCTGGGGATCGGGATGGCGGCCGGAATGCTGATTTCGCTCGGAAGGTTGATCGGCGGCACCCGCGAGCCCTACGACCCGGTCTACATCCCGCTCGCGGTGGCGCTGCTCGTCATTGGCGGTCTGCTCGCGCTGGGTGGTGCGGCGCTGGCTGGGCTCTTCCTGCGCAACCAACTGAAGGACGCGCTGCACCCGGAAAATCTCCGGGCCGCCTGATGAGGTCGCCGTATCCCCAGGCATGGGACTGGGGCTAGCACTACCGACACCGGCTGCCGACTCCACATACGCTCGGGGCATGTGGGTTTGGCAGCTGGTGCTGGCGATCGGGTTCGGGATCGGGTCGGCCATCGTCCCGGTCCTGAACGCCGAGGCCTACGTCCTCGGAGTGGGCGTCTCCGGCAAGCTCGACCCGGTGGTGGCCGCGATCGGCGTCTCGGTCGGGCAGACCATCGGCAAGGTCGCCATGTTCCTCGCCGTCCGCTATCGGCCCGGATACGCCGACCGGAAGACCAAAGAGCCCAAGCCGGTCGACCTGGACACCCGCTGGGGCCGGTTCGTGCAGTGGAACCGCGGCGTCAGCAAACGGCTGCTGGACGCGATGAGCGACCGGCGCTGGGGCGTCCCGGTCACCTTGCTCAGCTCGTCCGTCGGCATCCCGCCGCTGTACGGCGTCGCCCTGATCGGCGGCGCCTCCCGGATGGGCGTGCTGACGTTCAGCGTGTCCGTGCTGATCGGCCGAGCCGCCCGCTTCGTCCTGCTGGCACTCGGCGTCGGCCTCTTCTAGGCCTTGAAGGTGTTGCCGGTCAGCTGCTCGTAGGCGGCGATGTACGCCGACCGCGTGCGCTCCACGACCTCATCGGGCAGCCGCGGCGGCGCCTCGCCGGAGTGCCGGTCCCAGCCCGAGTCGTACTGCAGCCAGTCCCGGATGATCTGCTTGTCGTACGACGGCTGCAGCCGGCCCGGCTCCCACTGGTCGGCCGGCCAGAAGCGGCTCGAGTCCGGCGTGAGGACCTCGTCGGCCAGCACGATCGTCCCGTCCGGCCGGGCGCCGAACTCGAACTTGGTGTCGGCCAGGATGATCCCGCGCGCTTCGGCGGTCGCCCGGGCCCGGGAGTAGATGTCCAGCGTGGTGGCCCGCAGCGCGGCGGCGGTCTCCGCACCGACCTTGGCCACGACGGCGTCGTACGAGACGTTCTCGTCGTGCTCGCCCAGCTCGGCCTTGGTGGCCGGGGTGAAGATCGGCTCGTCCAGCCGGGACGCTTCGACCAGACCGGCCGGCAGCTCGACGCCGCAGACGGCGCCGGTCGCCTGGTAGTCCAGCAGGCCGGAGCCGGTCAGGTAGCCGCGGGCGACGCACTCGACCGGGAACATCTCCAGCTTCTCGCAGATCACCGCACGCCCGGCGACCTCGGCCGGGACGTCGGTGGACAGGATGTGGTTCGGCACGCCGAGGTGCTCGAACCACCACAGGCTCATCGCCGTCAGGACCTTGCCCTTGTCCGGGATCGGCGTCTCGAGGATCCAGTCGAAGGCGCTCTGCCGGTCGCTCGCCACCATCAGCAGCTCGCCGGACTCCAGCTCGTACAGGTCCCGAACCTTGCCGGAGTGGATGTGCTTCGCACCGGGGATGTCAGGAGCCTGCGGAGGTGTGGTCACGTGCTGATTGTTCCATCAGCGCTTTCTGCGCAGTGCCGCAGCTCCACGGGTTACTCCGCCGCCCGCCCAGAGCAGGAGGTCTCGCAGCCAGATCGCCGCCGGGTTGTCGAGCTGTCCGACCCGCCCGATCTGCCGGGAGCGCTTCACCAGTTTGGTCGCGATCGGACGGCGTTCGGCGTCGTACTGCGCCAGCGCGGCGACCGGGTCGGGCGTACCGCTCAGATGACGGGCGAGCGCGCCGGCGTCCTCGATGGCTGTGCAGGCGCCGCGGCCAAGGTTCGGCGTCATGGCGTGGGCGGCGTCGCCGAGGAGGGCGATCCGGCCGATCGCGAACGGGACCAGTGGGAGCGGCAGGTCGTAGATGTCGTTCTGGAGGGTGGTCCGCGTGTTGGCCAGGAGCTCCGGGATGGGGTCATGCCAATTGCCGTAGCGGCGGATGACCGTGGCCAGGTCACCACCTTGGCCGGCGGGTTGGTTGGCGGTCGCGTACCAGTAGGTGCGGCCGTCGATCAGTTGAGCGATGCCGAAGCGCTGCGCCGGGCCCCACGTCTCACCGCCGCCCGTTGCCGGGATGTCGGCGATACCCCGGTAGGCCGTGTAGCCCGAGTACTGCGGACCGGCGTACTGCGGGTGGAGCGCGCCCCGGACGACGCTGCGCAGCCCGTCCGCCGCGACGAGCAGGTCGGCGCGCAAGCTGCCGTTGACCAGGACGCCGTCGTCGTCCTGGCTGACCGTGGCGACTTTGTAGCCCGTACGGACCGTGACGGCCGGACCGAACTCCGCGGTGATCAGCTCGTGCAGCTGCGCCCGGTGGATCATCACCGGCAGCTCTACGCCTAAGTCGGTCGCAGCGACCACCCAACTGCCACGGGCCTTCCGCAGCCCGGCCGGACCGGACAGGGCTCCCGACTTGTCGATCCCCTTCACGCCGAGCTCATTGAGGACGGTGACCGCCCCCGGCCAGATCGAAATGCCCGCGCCGACCTCCCCCAAGGCCGGTGCGCGCTCCAAAACCATTACCTCCCAGCCACAGCTCTGCAGCGCCACGGCCGCAGTCACTCCGCCGATCCCCGCTCCCACCACGATCGCCGTCCTCATGCTCTGGACTCTACATATGTAGAGTCCGGTTGAGAAGTGCGAGGATGACGAGTGTGACGAAGCAGGTGCCGCTGGGGTCGGATCGCCGGGATGCGATCGCCGACGCCGCGATCCGCCTGGTAGCCGAGCGCGGGTTGCGCGGGCTGACGCACCGGGCGGTCGACACCGCGGCCGGGCTGCCGCCTGGCTCGACGTCGTACTACCTGCGCACGCGCAGCGCCCTGCTGACCGCCTGCGTCAACCGGATGCTCGAACGGGACATGACCCTGGTGGCGCCGCCAGAAGCCACGCTGTCGCCGGTGGAGCTGGTGACGGCGATGGTGGTCGGTCTGGCGGCGGAGCGGCCGGCAGATCTGCTGGCGCGGTACGAACTGTCACTGGAGGCCAGTCGGCAACCAGAACTGCGGGCGGCGATCGACACCGGCGGGCGACAGTTGCGGGTGTTACTGGGTCAGCTGCTCGCGAGCCTCGGCGTACCGGACGCCGAAGCAGCCGCATGGCCGTTGGCCGCCATGCTGGACGGCCTGCTGTACGACCGCGTCGCCGGGGCCGGCACCACCTTGTCCGACGAAGCGTTCGAGGCCGGCGTCCGCCGTACGGTCACAGCCGTGTTGGACGGCTTGGTCAAAGACGATCCGTCACGGTGACCCAGGTGAAGTAGGCGACGCCGAGCAGCATTCCGACGTGGCCGAGCAGGCTCAGCCCCGCGCCGCCACCCCAGCCCGCCACCCCAGCCCGCCAGCACTTTGCTGGGTCAGCCCACGCGACGGTGGGTGGTACAACCGCACACGGGTGGCCCACCCACCGGCTTCCTGGCCGGCCCAACAAACGCGGAGGAGCTAGCCCGGTTGCGGCTGGCCTTGCTGGCCCGGCATTTGGCGGAAGCGGCCGTCGGGGCCGCCGAACTGGCCCTGCTCGGTCGAGGTACCGTCCCAGGAGTGGCCGACGGCCATTCCACCGAGGAAAGCGAGGACGGCGATCAGCGAACCGGCGCCGGCGAGCACCGCGCCCTTGGGACGACTGGGAGTGGTTGGCGGCTGAGGGTTGGTCATGAGGAGCTCCTGAGGTCGTAGAGGGTGGTGTTGCCGATGGTGGTCGCTGGAAAGGTGTCGGCTACCCAGTCGGCGATCTCGTTCGATCCGCCACCGCGGCCGCCGAAGCCGCCGCCACCGGCGACGAAGTAGTGAACCTTGCCTTGAGCAACGAGCTCTTTGAACTCGGCGAGCGTGGGCGCCGGATCGGTGCCGTTGAAGCCGCCGATGGCCATGATCGGGACGCCGGAGGCGATCTGAAGTGGGGCGGCGCCGTTCGCGGTGACGGCCGCGGCGGCCCAGGTGTAGCCGGCGGCGCCTTGCTGGAGGGTGGTGACGAGCTCACTTGAGACGTTGCTGGTACCGGCGCCACCCAGGAAACCGCCCCCGCCGCGCCCACCGGTTCCGTTGGTGAAGAAGCCGCCGCGGCCACCCATCCCGCCGGGGCCGGCGGAAGGTAAGGCGCCGGCGTGAGCGGTGGCGATCGTGCTGAGGGAGTACGCGGTGGGGCCGGTCAGGGCGGTCAGCACCAGGAGGGCCGCAGTGGCGACACCGAAGCGATTCCCCAGTTCGGGGAGGAGTAGCAACGCACCGGCGGCCAGCAAGCCGGCGATCAGCACCACCCAACGCAGCCACGGATGCCACGTCGGCGTCTCGTTCAGCAGCGCGAACGACCAGCCCGCCGTCAACAACGCGCCGCCAACTAAGGTTGCGCGGGGCAACAACTCGGCCCGGCGCTTCCACAGCACCGCCATCGCGGCCCCGATCACCGCACCGATGGCCGGTGCCAGCGCGATCATGTAGTAGCTGTGGATGATCCCTTGCATGTAGCTGAAGACCAGCCCGGTGCTGATCAGCCAGCCGCCCCACAACACAGCGAAGGCCCGGGTCCGGTCCGTGCGTGGCGCACGACCGGCGGCTACTACGAGGACGACGGTCGCCAACAAGGCCGCCGGCAACAGCCAAGCGACCTGCGACGCGAACTCACCACCGAACAACCGCTGCACCCCGGTCGCGCCACCCCAGCCAGGGTTACCCGTTCCACCACCGACCGACCCGGCCTCGTTCCCGTTCAACCGGCCCAGCCCGTTGTAGCCCAGCGTCAGCTCGAGAATGCTGTTGTTCGCCGACCCGCCGATGTACGGCCGCGCCGACGCAGGCAACAGCTCGACGATCGCGACCCACCACCCCGCGCTGACGACCAGCGCAACCATCGCGAGCACGCTGTGCACGATCCGTTTCCCGAGCGCGGACCTGCCCGCGACCAGGTACGCCAGCCCGAACGCCGGCAGGATCAGGAACGCCTGCAACATCTTCGCCAGGAACCCGAACCCGACCAGCGCGCCCGCCAGTAGCATCCACCGCGCCGCGTGCCGCTCGGAGTCGATCGCCCGCGTCACCGCCCACGCCCCGGCGCACAACAACATGATCAGCAACGCATCCGGGTTGTTGAACCGGAACATCAGGACGGCGACCGGCGTCAGCGCCAGAATCGCTCCCGCGAGCAACCCGGCGTTGGCCGAGAACCACCGCCGCACCGACGCGTACACGAACCCGACACTCGCGACACCCATCAGCGCCTCGGGCACCAGCATGCTCCAACTGCTGAACCCGAAGATCCGCCCCGACAGCCCCATCACCCACAACGCCCCCGGCGTCTTGTCCACGGTGATGAAACTCGACGCGTCAAAAGCCCCGAAGAACCACGCCTTCCAGCTCTCCGACCCGGCTTGGACGGCGGCCGCGTAGTACTCGTTGGCGTGTCCGTTCTTCGACAATCCCCACAGATAGGCGATCGCGGCGCCGAGCAGCAGTCCGCCGTACAGAATTCTGTCCCGGCTGAGGGTGATCGGGCTCGTGAGAGTCCGTGGTGCGGTCAGCGTCGCCATGTCAGTTGCTCCTGCGGTTCGAGAGTGGGAAGAGTGGGTGCGTCGTCGTCGAAGACCCAGGCCTGGAAGAGCGTGAAGCGGACGATCGTCGCGGCCAGGTTCGCCAGCGTGAGTACGACGACCTCAACGGCCTGATGCGGTACGGCGACCGCCGTGTGCAGCAGCCACAGCGAACAAGCCGTCAGGCTCCAGCCGATCCCGAACGTGACCAGCCCACGCAGCTGATGCCGCCACCGCCCCTCGACGCCGCGGACGCCGAACGTGATGCGCCGGTTCAGCGCAGTGTTGCCCACCGCCGTGATCAGCAACGCCAGCACATTCGCGACCTGGGCCGGCATCCCCTGCCGCAACACGAGATACAGCAGCGCGTACGCCACCGTGCTCAGCACGCCAACCGCGCAGAACCGCAACGCCCGCGCCGCGAACGCCGTCCGCGGATCGAGCACCCGCGGCCGCCCGTACACCTGCCGGATCGGCTCCAGATCGGGCCGGCTGCGAGCCAGCCGCGCGATCCCGCGCAGATCCTCGGCGACCGTCCTGGCGATCGCGACCCGCGAGTCGAGGTCGTCGATCCAGTCGACCGGTACTTCGTGGATCCGCAGCCCGGCCCGCTCCGCGAGCACCAGCAGCTCGGTGTCGAAGAACCAGCTGGTGTCCTCGACGAGCGGCAGCAGCTCGCGGGCGACATCCGCCCGGATCGCTTTGAACCCACACTGCGCATCGGAGAAATGCGTACTCAAAGTTGCTCGTAGCAACAAGTTGTACGACCGGCTGATGAACTCCCGCTTCGGACGCCGGACCACCCGCGACCCGTTCGACAGCCGGGTCCCGATCGCGACGTCGCTGTGCCCGGCGAACAACGGCGCGACCAACGGCAGCAACGCGTTCAGGTTGGTCGACAGATCCACGTCCATGTAGGCAAGCACGTCGGCCGTCGACTCCGACCAGACCTGCTTCAGCGCCCGCCCGCGCCCCACCTCCTCGATCCGCAGCACGCGAACCCCCGGCAGCTCGAGCGCCAGCAGCACGCCGATCTCGTACGTCGCGTCCGTGCTCCCGTTGTCGGCGATGCAGACCTCGGCCCGGTACGGGAAGGCGGTGTCCAGGAACTCCCGTAACCGCCGGATGTTCGGGCCGAGGTCGTGTTCCTCGTTCTTGACGGGTACGACGATCTCGACCCGCGGCTGACCTGAGCTCTGCATGTCTCGATGCTGTCCGGCGAAGCTGAGGCGGCCCCGGCGTCCGGCTGGCAGTTGGCTGGGAGTGTGCGACATGCGGCCGGACGCGCAGGAACCAGGCAGCCGACTTAAAGTCGAAGAACCGTCATTTCTGCCCTGGGGGGACACCATGGTCGAGTCGGCTGCGCAACGCTTCGCCAAGATCACCAGCGCGGAAAGGCCGAAGGACAACCGGATCCTGATGGAGCGCGCGGTCGTGCTCGGGGCGAGTATGGCCGGTCTGATGGCGGCGCGGGTGCTCAGCGATCACGCGGACGAGGTGCTGATCGTCGAGCGGGACACCACCGGCGACTCGACCGAACCGCGGCCCGGCGTCCCGCAAGGCAGTCAGGTGCACGCGTTGCTACCGGCCGGGCAGGCGCAGCTCGACCGTTGGTTCCCCGGGTTCACCAGAGAGGCCCTCGACGCAGGGGCGACCAATCCGCCGCCCGAGGAGAGCCGCAACTACGTGAACGGCGTCCGCCGGCCGCTGCCGCCACCTGGCAGCGTCGGCTCGGCCCTCGTCAGCACCCGGCCGTTCCTGGAGTCGATGGTTCGCCGTCGCACGCTGGAGATCGGCAACATCCGCCTGGTGCACGGCCGGGCCGACGGGATCGACATCACCGGCGACCGCATCACCGCGGCGCGCTACCAGCCGGAGGGCACCAGCGGCCCGGAGTCCGTCGTGACCGTGCCCGCCGATCTCGTCGTGGACGCGACCGGCCGATCGAGCCGGCTCAGCGACTGGCTCGGCGCCGCCGGCTGGCCGCAGCCGCCGATGCAGCGGATGCCGATCAAACTCAACTACGCCAGCGCGCTGTTCCGGCGCGATCCGAAGATCTCCGATATCGGCGTCTCGATCGCGTCGAACCAGCCCGGCAGTGGCCGGCCGCTCCGGCAGGGCGGCATCCTGGCCGTCGAGGGCGAGCGCTGGCTGGTCCTCGTCGCCGGGTACGCCGACGATCGGCCGACCCGCGATATCGAGGACTTCCGGCAGCGCTGCCGCAACGACTACCCACCGGATTTCGCGGAGATCGCCGACCACGGCGAACTGCTCGGCGAGGTGATCACCTATCACCAGGCGGACAGCCGCCGACGCGACTATCACCTGCTCGACCGGATCCCGGCCGGGCTGATCGTGGCCGGGGACGCCGTCGCGTCGTTCAATCCGATCTACGGCCAGGGGATGACGTCGGCGACGCTGCATGCGTCGTGCTTGTCGGCGTACCTGCGCTCGAATCCACCGCTCGAGTACGCCGCCCGCTCGTACTTCAACGACGTCAGCGTGGTCGTCGACGTCGCCTGGCAGCTCTCGACCGCGGCCGATCTCTCGCTCCCGCACGTCGACGGGCCGTACCCGCGCGGCTATCGGCTGACGAAATGGATCTCGGCGATGATCTACGACGCCACGGCCAAGGACCAGACCCTCAACGCGCAGTTCAACCGGGTTGTCACGATGCTCGACCACCCGAGCAAACTCGCCGGGCCGCAGAACCTGTTGCGCGCGCTGCGCTACAAGCTGCTACCGGGTACGACGTAGCCAGAGCAGCCCGAGGATCGGCAGGACCAGCGGCACGAACCCGTACCCCTGCCCGAAATGCGACCACACGGTCGCATCGGGGAAGTCCTCGGGGACGGCGTAGCTGAACGCGCCGATCCCAAGCACACCGACGAGCTCGATCACGATCGCGACCGTCGCGACCCGGCGCGAGATCACGGTCGCCTTCGCCAGCGCGAACGTCGCGGCGCAGTAGATGATCGCGGCAACCGCCGACAACAGGTACGCGATCGGCGCCTCGTCGAACTGCGTCGCGATCTGGACACCGGCCCGCGCGGTCGCCGCCAGCGCGAAGACGCCGTACACGAGGACGAGGATCCGGCCGGGGCCCTGCCGCGTGGCCTCCGGCGTACTCACGCGACCCAGATCTCGTACAACCGCAGCTCCAGCACCGGGACGACGAAGCAGGCGACGGCCAGCGCGCCCGCGCCCCAACGGCTGCTCTCGGCCAGCGCCCACAGCGTGCCGACCGGCAGCACGAGCAACGCGCCGATCAGATAGCCGATGAAGTACGGGCCGGAGACGTCCCGATCGGTGCCGGCCAGCTGGATGATCCCGACGACCAACTGGCCGAGCAGGGCGACCTCGATCACGCCGACGGCGCCGAGCAACGGCCAGTCGATCCGCTTGTCCCGGGCCGCCAGCATGATGGCGTATGCCATCGCGAGCAGGCTGAGCGCGACCAGGACCCAGGTGAGCGGTTCGAACACGTTCAGAGGATGTCACCTGGGGTGTAGGCGGCCGCTTCGGGGTGGCGCTTGGCGAGCTCGTCGATCCGCGCGACGACCGTGTTCACCTGGGCGACGGCGGCGCCGGTGAACGACAGCGGCTCGCCGACGATGCCGACGATCTGCTCCTCGGTGAGGCCGAGGCGACCGTCCGTGCCGAGGCGGTGGAAGAGGTCGTTCGCGGCCAGGCCCTTGCGCAGGTCGAGCGCGGTGGCAACCGCGTGCTCCTTGATCACCTCGTGGGCGGTCTCGCGGCCGACGCCGTTCTTCACGGCGGCCATCAGCACCTTGGTCGTGGTCAGGAACGGCAGGTAGCGCTCCAGCTCCCGCGCGACGACCGCCGGGTACACCCCGAACTCGTCGAGCACGGTCAGGAAGGTCTCGAACAACCCGTCCAGCGCGAAGAACGCATCCGGCAGGGCGACCCGGCGGACGACGGAGCAGAACACGTCGCCCTCGTTCCACTGGTTGCCGGCCAGCTCACCGGCCATCGACGCGTACCCGCGGAGGATCACCGCCAGCCCGTTCACCCGCTCACAGGACCGGGTGTTCATCTTGTGCGGCATCGCGGACGAGCCGACCTGGCCCTCCTTGAACCCCTCGGTGACCAGCTCGTGGCCGGCCATCAACCGGATCGTGGTGGCCAGGCTCGACGGGCCCGCGGCCAGCTGGACCAGCGCGGAGACGACGTCGTAGTCCAGCGAGCGGGGGTAGACCTGGCCGACGCTGGTCAGCGTGTTGCTGAACCCGAGGTGCTGGGCGATCTCGCTCTCCAGCTTGTCCAGCTTGGCGGGGTCGCCGCCGAACAGGTCCAGCATGTCCTGCGAGGTGCCGACCGGGCCCTTGATCCCGCGCAGCGGGTAGCGCTCGATCAGCTCCTCGAGCCGGGCGACGGCGACCAGCAGCTCGTCGGCCGCGGACGCGAACCGCTTACCGAGCGTCGTCGCCTGGGCCGCCACGTTGTGCGAACGGCCGGTCAGCACCAACGCCGCGTGGTCCGCGGCGAGCTGACCGAGCCGGACGGCGGTCGCGACGGCCCGATCGCGGACGAGCTCCAGCCCGGCCCGGATCTGCAGCTGCTCGACGTTCTCCGTCAGGTCGCGGCTCGTCATGCCCTTGTGGATGTGCTCGTGCCCGGCGAGCGCGCTGAACTCCTCGATCCGGGCCTTCACGTCGTGCCGCGTGACCCGCTCGCGGGCGGCGATCGACTCCAGGTCCACCTGGTCGACGACCCGCCGGTAGTCCTCGATCACGCCGTCCGGGACGTCGACGCCCAGCTCCTTCTGCGCGGTCAGCACCGCCAGCCACAGCTGCCGCTCGAGCACGATCTTGTGCTCCGGCGACCACAGCTGCGCCATGCTGACACTGGCGTACCGGGAGGCGAGGACGTTGGGGATGCGCGGCTTCACACCCCCATTCTCCCAGAAGCTCAGACGGTGATTTCGCCCCGGGCGGCCTTCAGCGCGATGTCGGTGCGGTGCTGGGAGCCCTTGATCCGGATCTGGCCGACCGCCGCGTAGGCCCGCTGCCGGGCTTCGTCGAGGTCCTTGCCGGTGGCGCTGACCGCGAGCACCCGGCCCCCGGCGGTGACCAGCTCCTCGTCCGCGAGCGCCGTACCGGCGTGGAAGACGCGGACGTCGCCGCCCTCGGCCTGGTCGAGACCCGCGATGGCGTCACCGCTGCGCGGGCTGGCCGGGTACTTCTTCGCGGCCACGACAACCGCGACCGCCGAGCCGTTCTGCCAGCTCAGCTTGTCGTAGTCGCCGAGCTTGCCGGTGGCGGCGGCGAGCAGCAGGCCGCCGAGCGGCGTCTTCAGCATCGGCAGCAGCGCCTGGGTCTCCGGGTCGCCGAACCGGCAGTTGAACTCGATCACCCGCAGGCCGCGCGAGGTCAGCGCAAGCCCGGCGTACAGCAGGCCGCTGAACGGCGTGCCGCGGCGGCGCATCTCGTCCACGGTCGGCTGCAGCACCTTGTCGGTGATCTCGGCAACCAAACCTTCTGGTGCCCAGGGCAACGGTGTGTAGGCGCCCATCCCACCGGTGTTCGGGCCCTCGTCGTTGTCGCCGAGCCGCTTGAAGTCCTGGGCGGGCTGCATCGGCAGCACCGTCGTCCCGTCGGTGATCGCGAACAGCGAGACCTCGGGCCCGTCGAGGAACTCCTCGATCAGCACCTGCTCGCAGCCGGCCGCGTGCGCCAGCGCCTCGTCCCGGTCCGACGTGACCACGACGCCCTTACCGGCGGCGAGCCCGTCGTCCTTCACGACGTACGGCGGCCCGAACGCGTCGATCGCCTCGGCCGCCTGCTCGGGCGTCGTACACACGTAGGCCCGCCCGGTCGGCACACTCGCGGCCGCCATCACGTCCTTCGCGAACGCCTTCGAGCCCTCGATCTGCGCGGCATCCTTGGACGGCCCGAACACCGCGATCCCGGCCGCGCGCAGCGGATCCGCCAGCCCGGCGACCAACGGCGCCTCCGGCCCGACCACAACCAGGTCGGCCCCGATCTCGGTCGCCAGCGCAACCACCGCATCGTGATCGGCGACATCCACCGGCCGGCAAACGATCGTCTGCCCGTCGTGCGCCGGGTGCAGCGCGGCGATCCCCGGATTCCCCGGCGCCGCCACCACCTCCACGACATCCGCATCCTGCGCCAGCGCCCACACCAACGCGTGCTCGCGCCCACCCGTACCGATCACCAAGACCTTCACGAACGCCCAGCCTAGCGTGCCGCGCTCCGGTCACCCCGGGTAGTGCCAGTAGTAGCGGGCGTTCGCCGTCCAGGTGATCGGGAAAGTGGTGTGGTTGGTGAAGGCCGGGCCCTTGCCGCGGGCGAGCTGCAGGGTGCGGGTGAGCTGGAGCGCGA
This sequence comes from Kribbella sandramycini, assembly GCF_013131805.1. Classification (GTDB taxonomy): domain Bacteria; phylum Actinomycetota; class Actinomycetes; order Propionibacteriales; family Kribbellaceae; genus Kribbella; species Kribbella sandramycini. The sequence continues at coordinate 177,771 of NZ_JABJRC010000003.1, forward strand.
AGGGGTGCTGGTTGTCGTCCCACCACTGCTCGAACTGGGTGATGCAGGTCTGGCCGGAGTAGTACGGGTTCGAGCACGGCTGCGGGGGCGACCACTTCTGCAGGTGCCGGAAGTTGACCTTGCCGATCGTGCCGCGCGCGTCCAGGCAGTAACCGGTGGCCGGGATCGTCCAGCGGACGTAGTGCTGGCGGCCGCCGTTCGACGGGATCGGGGTGAGCTTTCGGCAGTTGGCGTCGCCGATGTACTCCGACGTCACGCGCTGGACGCCGGTGACCGGGCGACCCGGGCCGTCGCTGTACCCCTCGAGCATGACCCAGTCGCCGTCCCGGACGAACCGCTCGGCCGACTTCGGCGGCCAGGGCTTCGGGTCACCCCAGGAGATGTCCGACGTGGTCGCGTTCTGCGGCGCCCAGGCCCACTGCCCGGCCGCGGCCTGGCCGGCCCAGTACTGGCCGGCCGACCGCTCGAACATCAACGAGTACTGCCCGTAGTTCTCCGGCGCGGCGGTAGCGGTCGGGGCGATCGAGGTCGCCACGAGCAGGACCGCCAGGGCCAGTTTTGTTCGCATGGCGAACCACGCTAGACCGGAACGGGGTCTAACCGCCGAGCACCTCGCGCAGTTTGACGGCGAACTCGGCCGGCTGCCCCGGCATCCCGTACTCGTCACCGAGGAATCCACCGTGACCACTCGGGAACGTCACCGCCGTCAGCCCCAGCCGCTCGGCAACCGCCAGCCCGGCGCGCGCGGCCAACTGATTGGCGGACTCTTCACCTACTCCGATGACCAACCGGTCCTTGATGTCGGCCAGCGCGGCGAAATCCGGTGCGTACGACGTCGTCCCGCGCAGGTTCTGCGTGATCAGCGCGTCGTCCCGCGAGCCGTCGTCCTCGGTCGGCAGCCCGAACATCGCCGGATCCGGCGCCGGCCGCTCGCTGTAGTCGGCCGGGAACTCCCCCTCGTACCCGACGATCGCGATGAACTTCGCCATCCCCGGACCGAGCCCCTCGCGCTGATAGGTCTGATAAATGTCCTCGGTCGCGGCGCTCACCACCTCGCGATCCGGCAGCATCCCGACCAGCGGCGGCTCATGCGCCACCAGCAGGTTCACCAGATCCGGCCGCGCCGCCAGCAACGCCAGCCCATTCACCGCGCCCCCACTACTCGCGAAGATGTCCACCGGCCCGACGTCCAGCGCCTCGATCAACGCCACCAGATCGGCCGAGTGGATCTCCGGATTCAGCTCTCCCTCGTCGGTCCGCACACTCCGCTCCACACCCCGCGGGTCGTACGTCACCACCGTCCGATCCGTGAAGTACGACGCCAGCGTCGGAAACCCACTAGCCCCCATCGGCGTCCCGATCATCAGCAGCACCGGCCGCTCCCGATCGCTCAGCTCCCCGCGCACGTCGTAAACCAACGTCGCCCCGTCAACCACAAGCTCCGGCATACGCCCTCCTCCACAGCAACCTGGTGCCCGCGACCCTAGCCCTTCGCGGGCACCGATTCAGCCGCGTGGACGTTTCAGGAGGACGGCGACCTCGACGGCGGCGCCGGGGGCGAGGGTGCTGACGGCTTCCCAGCCTTGGCGGCCGAGGGTGTTGAGTTCGGCTTCGAGCTCTTCGTACTTGAAGCCCTTGAAGCCGATCTGGAGGCGCAGGGTCTTGTACTCCCACTGGGTGGCCATGGGATCACTGTGCCGTACGGGGCGGGTGCGGGGCGGCCGACCCGCCTGGGGAGTGGGGGGTGCTCGGGGCGGGAGCGGGGGCTGCTTAAGCTTGAGCGTATGACTGACAAGCCTGAGATCGACTTTCCGGACGGGCCGCCGCCGGCGGATCTCGAGATCACCGACATCACCGTGGGCGACGGCGACGAGGCCAAGGCCGGGTCGCGGGTCAACGTGCACTACGTGGGCGTCGCGCACTCGACCGGCGAGGAGTTCGACGCGTCGTACAACCGCGGCGCACCGCTGGGCTTCCAGCTCGGCGTCGGCCAGGTCATCCAGGGCTGGGACACCGGCGTCCAGGGGATGAAGGTGGGTGGCCGCCGCAAGCTGGTCATCCCGCCGCACCTGGGTTACGGCGACCGTGGCGCGGGGAACGCGATCAAGCCCGGCGAGACCCTGATCTTCGTGGTCGACCTGCTCAGCGTCGGCTGACACCGGTTCGGCGTACCGCCGAGAGCCCTCGCGATCCGTCACAATGACGAGGATCGCGGGGGCTCTTCGCGTAGATGTACTCATCCGCCACGCCCAGCGGTCGATTTGACTGAGAGGCATGACGACGATGGCGACAACGACAGCCGCGCGCGCCGACTCCGTTCGGTACGCCGCTCTCGGCGCGAAACTGCTGATGTTCGCATTGCTGCTGACCGCGCTGATCTGGCCCGACCTGAGCGGGATCAAGGGCAAGGCCGCCACCGCCCGGCTGATCGTGTACCCGATCGGCGCGATGGTGCTGCCGCTGTGGTGGTGGGCCTACGGGCGCACCCGCAGCAAGCTGCACCAGACCTTCCCCTGGCCCGCCGACCTGCTGCTGACCCTGCCCTGGCTGATCGACCTGCTCGGCAACCGGTTCAACCTGTTCGACACCGTCTCCTGGTGGGACGACGCGATGCACTTCATCCTCTGGGGCCTGCTGACCGCAGGCGCCCTGCTCGCCTTCGCTCCGCGCAACCTCTCCCGCGGCCTGACCACCTTCGTCGCGCTCGGCTTCGGCGCCACCGCCGCCGTCATCTGGGAGCTCGGCGAGTACGTCGCCTTCGTCCGCAACTCCCCCGAGCTGCAGACCGCCTACACCGACACCCTCGGCGACCTCACCCTAGGCACGCTGGGCGCGCTCGTGGCTGGGCTGGTTGTGTATCGGCGTTCCGCCAGCGCTGCACACTAGGACGGCTGCACCCGCTTCACGCCGGGGCGGCCCGCCGAGAGGGCGGTTGTGCAGCGGTGGCGGTCCGGGCTTCAGCGGTCGGTGGGGCGGCAGACGCCGGTGGCTGCCGCCGAGGCGGCGAGGGCGGCGGCGGCCGTGTTGGCCGCGACCTCCGAGACGCGGTCGGTGCGGGTGGTGTGCCGGCCGATCGGGACGACCATCGGCGTCCCGGCGACCGGGTCCGGGATGATCTTGACCGAGAGGCCGAAGACATCCTGGACGACGGCCTCGGTGATCACGACCCCAGGGTTGCCCTCGGCAACGATCGCGCCGTTCTTCATCGCAATCAGGTGGTCGCCGAATCGGCAGGCCTGGTTGAGATCGTGCAGCACCAGCACGATCGTCCGCCGGTCCCGCTTGTTCAGGTCGACGAGCAGATCGAGGACCTCGAACTGGTGGGTCAGGTCGAGGAACGTGGTCGGCTCGTCGAGCAGCAGGATGTCGGTCTCCTGGGCGAGCGCCATCGCGATCCAGACCCGCTGCCGCTGACCGCCGGACAGCTCGTCGATCGGCCGGTCCGCGATCGAGAGCACGTCGGTCGACGTCATCGCGTCGGCCACCGCCTCGTCGTCCGACTTGGACCACTGCCGGATCCAGCGCGTCCGCGGGTAGCGGCCGCGGCCGACCAGGTCGGCGACCGTGATGCCCTCGGGCGCGGTCGGCGACTGCGGCAGCAGGCCGAGCTTGGTCGCCACCTCGCGGGTCGGGATCGACTGGATGCTCTTACCGTCCAGCAGCACTGTGCCCTTCGACGGCTTGAGCAGCCGCGCGAGCGTCTTCAGCAGCGTGGACTTACCGCACGCGTTGGCGCCGACGATGACGGTGATCTTCCCGGTCGGGATCTGCACCGACAAGTTGTCGATGATCTGCCGCTGGTCGTAGCCGACCGCGAGGCCCTCGGCCGCAAGACTGTGCTCCACAAGGTTCTCCATCTCAGCCGCCACTTCCCACCCGGTTGGCCCGAGCCAGCAGGAACATCAGGTACGGCGCGCCCACGACGCCGGTCACCACACCGACCGGCAGTTGCGTCTCGCCGAAGGCGTGTTGCGCGATCAGGTCCGACAGTGCGATCACCAGCGCGCCGATCAGCGCGGACGCGATCATCGCCGGCCCCGGCGACCGGGTGATCCGGCGCGCGATCGGCGGCGCCACGAACGCGACGAACCCGATCGGACCGGCCGCGGCCGTCGCGACCGCGGCCAGCAGGACGCCGACCACGATCAGCCCGAGCCGCGAGCTCTCCACCTTCAAGCCGAGCCCGTACGCCGTCTCGTCGCCCAACTGCAGGATCCGCAGCCGCTGGACCAGGATCACCACCAGCGGCACCGTCACCACCAGCGTGATCGCCATCGCCCGCACGTTCGACCAGTCCCGGCCGTTCAGCGAGCCGGTCAGCCAGATCAGCGCCTGCTGGGCGATCTCGACCCGCGCCTTGGTCAGCAGGTACGACGTGAGGCTGGTCGCGATCGCGCCGATCCCGATCCCGATCAGGATCAGCCGGTAACTCGACACCCCATGCCGCCAGGCGAGCACGTACATGATGAACGCCGTCAGGATCGCGCCGACGATCGCGAGCCCGGAGACCGCGGCGCCGGTCAGCCCGAGCGTCACGATCGCGAAGACCGCGAACGCGCTGGCGCCGTACGTGACGCCGATGATGTCGGGGCTGGCCAGCGGGTTGCGGGCGATGCTCTGGAAGATCGCGCCGGACATGCCGAGCGCGGCGCCGACCATCAGGCCGGTCAGGGCGCGCGGCAGGCGCAGCCGGTTCACGATGAACTCGGTGGCCTTGTCACCGCCGCCGAACAGCGTCTTCACGACGTCGACGACCGGGATCTTGAAATCACCGAGTGACAGCGAGACGCAGAAGGTCGCGAACACCAGGACGCCGAGGACGACGAGGACCACGACGTTGCGCGCGTGCCGGGCCGCGCGGGCCCGGGTGATCAGCTGGACTGCTTCGGCCGTGGTCGTCACAGGTCTGCCAACTTCCGTCGCCGGACGAGCGCGATGAAGAACGGCGCGCCGATCACCGCGGTCACGATGCCGACCTGCAGCTCGCCGGGCAGCGCGATGACGCGGCCGATCACATCCGAGCCGAGCAGCAGGATCGGGGCCAGCAGCATCGAATACGGCAGGATCCACCGGTAGTCGGGCCCGGTGACCAGGCGCGCGACATGCGGAATCGTCAGCCCGATGAAGCCGATCGGCCCGGCGGCCGCGGTCGCGGCGCCGCAGAGCAGGACGACGACGACCGCAACGAAGAGCCGGGCCAGGCCGACCCGCTGCCCGAGCGACTTCGCGACCTCGTCGCCGAGGGACAGCGCGTTGAGCACCCGGCCGGAGACCAGCGCGAGCGCGATCCCGACCAGCACGAACGGCGCCACCTGCTCGGCGATGTCCGCGCCGCGGCCGGCCAGCGAGCCGACCGACCAGAACCGGTACTGGTCGAAGGTGTTGACGTCGCCGATCAGCAGCGCGGTCGTCAGCGAGCCGAGCATCGCGGTCATCGCCGCGCCCGCGAGCGCGAGTTTGACCGGAGTGGCGCCTTCGCGACCGAGTGAGCCGAGGAAGTACACCGCCACCGAGGCCGCCGCCGCGCCGACGAACGCGAGCCAGACGTACGCCGTCAGGCTGGACAGCCCGAAGAAGTAGATGCCGCCGACAACGAACAGCGCGGCGCCGCCGTTCACGCCAAGGATGCCGGGATCGGCGAGCGGGTTCCGGGTGACGCCCTGCATCAGCGCGCCGGACAGGCCGAGCGCAGCGCCGACGAGCAGGCCGATCACCGTTCTGGGCACGCGGAGTGAGTGCACGATCACGTGATCGGTGTTCGACTCGTCGTAGTGGCGCAGGGCATCGATCACCGTCGACAACGGGATCTGCTTGGAGCCGATCGCGATGCTGAGCAAGGTGATCAGGGCCAGCAGCGCGACGCAGACGACCAGCCCGAGCGCCAGCGTGGCCCCCCGGGTCCGGCGCGGACGCGACGGCGCGTCGGCGGCGGTCGAGTCACGACCGGCCGCATCGACGGCAGCACTGGGCGGTGGCATCAGGGTTTCGGAATCCTCTTAGGTAAGGCTAACCTGCAGGTTGCCTCAGAATAACCCGGCCGTGGATCGGCCCGCACCTGAGTCCGCCATGCGCTGTTGGGGAGAACCGGAATGACCGCAGTTGCCGACCGGCCGATCGTGTTCGATTCGCTGTTCGTGACCGTGTCCGCCGTCGAGGATCTGAGCCCGCACCTGCGGCGCGTGACCTTCGTCGCGCCGCGGCTGACCGAGGCCGTCACCGCCGGTCCCGATCAGCGGATCAAGATCCTGCTGCCGCCGCCGAACGGCGCCCGGACGAAGCTGCCGTCCGGCCCCGAGTGGTACGCCGAATGGTGCGCCCAGCCGGCTACGGACCGTTTCATCATGCGCACGTACACGATTCGCGCGCTGCGCCCCGAGGCCGGCGAGCTCGATATCGAGTTCGTCCTGCACGGCGTCAACGGGCCGGCCTCGGCCTGGGCGACCGCCGTCGAGCTCGGCCAGGAGATCGGCATGTTGCTGCCGTTCGCGGTCGACACCACCAGCCGCAAGGGCTTGCTGAACTCCGGAGTGGACTACGTGCCCCCGGCGTCCAGTCGGCATCGGCTCCTGGTCGCGGACGAGACCGCACTCCCCGCGCTGACCGGCATCCTCGAACAGCTGCCGGCCGACGTCCACGCGACCGTGCTCGCGCAGGTTCCCGACCAGCGCGACATCCGCCCGATGCCGACACCCGGAACGGCGGACGTCGTCTGGGTCACCGCGCCCGCGGACGAATCGATTCCGTTGCTTGAGGCCCTCAAGTCGGCCGGGCTCGCCGAGAGCCTGGACTTCGCTTGGGTGGCCGGCGAATCCGCGATGATCAAGGCGGTGCGCCGGCATCTGGTCAACGTGGTCGGGCTGCCGAAGGCCGCGATCTCCTTCCAGGGCTACTGGAAACGCGGCGAGGCGATCGACGACTGACAGGCGGTCCGGAGAAGCCCGTAGCTTCTCCGGACCGCCTGGTGTCCTGAGTCTGCTACCTCAGGACGGGTTCTCCGCGTGGGTGAGCGTCTCCCACGCGACGAACAAGGCGTTCGTACCGGCCGGACGGCGCGATTCGGTGATCACCTGGGTGTTCGCCATCGCGATCCCGAGCCGGGTGTGCAGCGCGTTGTAGCCGACCTCGGTGGTCGGGCCGAGGCCGCGCTTCAGCGCGCCGCCGCACAGCCAGGACGGCACCGGCTCCAGGTTGCGCTCCCACTTGGACTGGAAACCGAGCGCCTGGCGCAGCCGCTCGCCGTACTGCGGGTACATGTCGATGCCCTGGATCCGGGCGGTCTCCAGCACGTGCGAGATCGACGAGATGCCGTAGCCGGCGTGGGTGAAGTCGCGACAGGTCTCCTGAGTCAGACCGGTGACGAACGTGCCCTGGCCCTGCCAGTAGTTGACGATCTTGTCGCGGGTGTTCAGGTTCTGGCTCGGCACCGTCTTCGGCAGCGCGCCGTCGGATTCCAGGTACACGTACGCCGGGGCCCGGTTCGCGAACAGCGAGATCGCCTTGTCATAGATCGCCCGATCCTCCAGGAAGACGCCGATCCCCTGCAGGGCCTCGATGATGACCAGTTCCCAGTTGCCGTTGGAGTTCGAGCCGTTGATGATCTCCGGCACGTAGACGTTGCGCAGCATCGTCGCGAACCGGCCCGAGTTCGGCCAGTTTCCGTAAGCGTGCTTGATGATCTCGGCCGCCTTCGGCCAGGACGCCGCCGACCAGCCGGTCTGCAGCGGGGCGTTGCTGTTGGTGTGATCGCGGATCGTCGCCGACCACGCGTCCATCAACTGGATCGACTTCTGCGCGTACCGCACGTCGCCGGAGATGTACCAGACCAGCGCGGTCGTGTACGCCGCGATCGCATCCTGCCGCTCGTCGGTGCAGCCGTTGTTGGGGTTCGAGACCGGGCCGCACTCGACCACCGCACGCGGCTTCGGCGTCCGCGACAACGACCCGTAGGCGCTGTTCCGGGCCTGGTTGTAGGCGTTCGTCCACGGCTGCGCGCCGGCCTGCACCTTGGCCTTCACGAAGTCCAGCTGCGCGCGGCTGACGCCGACGCCCGGGTGCGCGAAGACAGCCGGCGCCTCAGCCGGCCCGGCCGCGACCGGCTTCGCAGTTGCTGGGCTGCTCAAAGCGCCGGCCACCAGACCGGCACTGACGACAGCCAGGAGAACAGACTTCACTCTCATGGGCGGGTTCCTTGCTTCCTCGGGGGCGGAAGGCTCTGCGGCTCCCCCCAAGTGCCGCGAGGTGGGTGTAGCTCGAGCGATTGCGGTGTTCAGGTGCGTGCATCGTGGTGCCGGAGAGGAGGTTTCGATGCGGAGCATCGTGGCCTTCTCTCCGGTGCCGCGAGGTGCGTGCCTGGGCGCCGCAAGCGCCGAGGGACACCCGCCCCGGGGCACTTCATCCGCAGAGTCTTTTCGGAAGTTTGACGACGGACCGTAAGCGCGTCAACATCTCAGCAGGCATTACTTCACGCTGGAACGATTGACCGTTTCTTCCCAGTTCAGTGGAACAAAGTGAGGATTTGTCCCATGAAAAGACGTCAGTTCCTGACCGTTGGAACCGCAGTCATGGCCGCCCCGGCGCTACCCTCTGTAATCACCAGCGCGGCCGCCGCGCCGCCCCCGAGCAGCCTGCCGTCGCGGGCTTCGATCGTTGCCGTGGTCCGCCGGGTCGCGGACCACTGGATCGCCACCCACAGCAACTCCGGCGACAACGGCTGGGCCCGCGCGACCTTCTTCAGCGGGTTGATGGCGGCCCACAAGCTGACCGGCGAGGTGCGCTACCTGAACTACGCGCGCGCCTGGGCCGAGCGGCACAACTACGGCATCCCCGGCGGCGTCAGCACCCGGCACGCCGACAACCACAACTGCATCCAGACCTACCTGGATCTCTACGACCTCGAGCCGTCGGCGAACAAGTTGACCGCGGCAACGGAAACGTTGAGCCGGATGGTGAACAGCAGCAAGATCGACGACTGGTGGTGGTGCGACGCACTGCACATGGCGATGCCGCCGTTCGCCCGGATCGGCCGCCTGCGTGGCGATCCGGCGTACTGGACGAAGGTCTACCAGCTCTACAACCACAGCAAGCGGAGCCGGAGACTGTGGATCCCGTCGAGCGGACTGTGGTACCGCGACGAACGCTTCCTGCCGACCGGAATCCTGTCCCCGAACGGGAAACCGGTGATCTGGTCGCGTGGCGACGGCTGGGTCGCGGCCGGTCACGTGAAGACCCTGAAGGCGCTGCCGGCCGATCAGGCCAATGTCGCCGAGTACAAGACCGGCCTGACGCAACTGGTGGGTTCGTTGCGGTCGATCCAGCGCTCGGACGGCTTCTGGAACGTCAACCTGGCCGACCCGCAGCACCTCCCCGGGCCGGAGACCAGCGGGACGGCGTTCTTCGCGTACTCGACGGCGTACGCCGTGCGCGCCGGCCTACTGTCGTCGGTGACCTACCTGCCGATGGCGGCCCGGGCCTGGAACGGAATGGTGCAGACCGCCGTCCACCCGGACGGCTTCCTCGGCTACGTGCAGAAGGTCGGTGACCGGCCGGAGTCGAACCAGCCGGTCAACTACGAGTCGACGGCAGACTTCGGCGTCGGCGCATTCCTGCTCGCAGGCGCCGAGCTCGCATTGCTGACGAACTGATCCCCGCGGGGGCCCAGGCCCGCCTGGGCCCCTACGGGTGGCCGAGCTGTTGGGTGATCCGCTCGACGACGACGGCCGCGGCGTACCGCGGGGTGCCCGGCGGCTCGACGTCCGCCCAGGCGCCGACGTACTTGGTGGCGATCGCCTTCTCGAGCGCGAGCTCGGGGTCGGGCGTCAGTGCGTCGATCCGGCCGCGCAGCTCGACGTAGAACGTCGGCCGGGCCGGGTCGACGACCAGTACCGAAATGGCCGGATTCCGCCGGAGGTTGCGGAGTTTCTGCCGACCCTCGACCAGGCTGATCCGGACCTGTTCGCCGTCCCAGAGGAACCACTGCGGCGTGATCTGCGGCTCGCCGCTCTTACCGATCGTGCCCACGACCGCGATCGCCGTCGACGTCAGCAGGTCGTTGAATTCCGCGGGGATCTCCACAGCGCGAGACCCTACCCGCGGCTCAGCTCAGGTGGGCGGCGAACTCCGGGGCGCGGACGCCGGCGGCGTCCAGTAGCGCGATCGCCGTCCGGACGCCGATCCCGCCGAGCTCCTGGGCGCGGACGACGGCCCGGGCGGCGCCGCCGTCGTAGATCATCGTCAGCTGGATGGCGAGCGTGGCCGCGTCGTCGGCGCCGGCCTTCAGCAGCTCGCGGTGGAAGAAGTCGGTCAGCTGCTGCTTGAAGTGCCGCGCGACCACCGAGCCGGGGTGCTCCGGGTCCTTCAGCTCGACCGCGGTGGCGACGTACGGGCAGCCCAGGAAATTGCCTTCGGCAACGATATCGTCCTGGCGCTCGAAAACGGCCAGGATCCGGTCCCGCGGCGGGCGGTCGTCCTCCGGGCCCGGGCGCAGCATCGCCTCGTAGAGCGGGCCGCGGCTGGCCAGGCTCTCGGCGATCAGCTCGTCCTTGGAGCGGAACAGCTGGTACATCGACTTCTTCGAGACCCCGGCGGCCTTGCAGAGCGCATCCACACCGATGTTCACGCCGTCGCTGTAGAAGAGTTCGCCCGCGGCCTCGAGAAGACGCTCGCGGGGTGTCGCCGAGGTGCTCATACGACGAGGGTACCGGGTGGATTTGAAGTTTGAAACCGATCGGTTTACTGTACTGGAAACAGATCGGTTTCTACGCTTGGGAGATGTTCGGAATGACCTCACTCGAAGGTGCTGTCGTGCTCGTCACAGGCGGCCAGCGCGGGATCGGCAAGGCGCTGGTGGCAGATCTGCTCGGCCGGGGCGCGGCCAAGGTCTACGCAACCGCCCGGACGCCGCAGCCCAGCGACGACCCGCGCGTCGTCCCGCTGCCGCTGGAGGTCACCGATGCGGCCTCGATCGCCGCGCTGGCCGCGGCCGCGCCGGATGTCACGGTGCTGATCAACAACGCCGGCGCGGGCGCGCCGGACACCTACCTGGGCGCGACGGCCGACGAGGTCCGGGCCGTCTTCGAGGCGAACTTCATCGGCCCGCTCGAGGTCACCCGGGCCTTCGTGCCGATCATCGAGCGCAACGGCGGCGGCCACATCCTGAACGCGCACTCGGCGCTGTCCTGGGTCGGCCGGCACGGCGCGTACTCCGCGACCAAGGCGGCGCTCTGGCTGCAGACGAACGCGCTCCGGCTGGAGCTGCTGAACCGTGGCATCGGTGTCACCGGATTGCACATGGGGTACGTCGACACCGACATGACCACCGCCGTCACCGCCCCCAAGGCGCAGCCGGCCGACATCGCCCGGCAGGCCCTCGACGGGATCGAGTCCGGAGCGTACGAAGTGCTCGCGGACGACACCGCGCGCGGCGCCAAGGCCCGGGCGTCGCGCGATCTCACCGAGACTTATCCAGAGCTCCTGCGGAACTGACAACGTATGTCCGCTGGGCGCACGATTGGGACCGCTGACCGCAGGACGGCGGTCGCACTGCGGCGGCCGGGTGTCGATGTGACCTACCAAGGTGCCTGACACCCCGCCGCCCCAGGAGGTCCGTCCATGCCTCGCCGTCTCGCATCCTTCGTCGCGATCGGAGCGACAGTCGTCGCTTCGGTCGCCACAGCGCACGCCGTCCGGCCGCCTGCGCCCGCTCCGCTGCTGGGTGATCCAGGAGCTGGGTGTGCGGCCCAGTCCGCCGGTTTCACGCCGGTGCTGCAGGTCGACCTGCCCGAGCGGGCCGGATGGGTCGACAAGGAGCTGCCGTACACACTTGACCGGCGTACCGAGATCGGTGCGAACTTCGACCGGGTCGGCTACTGCCTGGAGCTGAACGGGCCGGACGGTCTGCAGCGGGTCTGGACGGCGATGGAGCCGTTCTCGACGGACGCGCGGGCGATCGGCGTACCGACCAAGGCTGGGCAGCTGGTCCGTCAGCGGGTCGACGACCTCGATGTGGCGTCGAACGTGCCGAACGTGACCAGTGGGACCGGACAGACCGGCTACCTGGAGATGTGGCCGAACACGTACGCCGAAGCCAGCAGCACCCAGGTGGCGAACAGCTCGCCGATCACCTTCGACACCGATGACAGTCCGACCAACGGCGCATACGGGTCGTTCCAGATCGCACAGGTCGGGCCGGGACGCCCGTCCAACGTCGCTGCGAAGACTGTGTTCGGGATCAACTCGTTCACGCAGGGCACCGACGTACCGCTGTCGATCGGGATCGGTACGAACTCAGCCGGGCAGCCGGACTGGACGTTCGCGAACAACGCGGCCCGGTACAGCCAGCGCAAGCTGACTGCGTTTGTGCGCACGTCGGTGGTCTCGTTGAGTGAATCGCCGCAGGACCGGCAGTTGGTCCCGCGGGACAGCCGGAACGGCGCGAACGTGCCGGTGGCTGGGCGAATCACCAGTGCGCAGGTCAGTGAGGTCCAGCTGCGGGTCAGTAGCAATGGGCACACCGACACGTACACCTCCCGCAACCGGGACTTCCGGTTCACACCGCGGATCAACGCGGCGCTGCAGGAGTACAGCTTCGAACTGCGCGCAGTCGGCACCGGCTTCAACCGTGTGGTGGCTCGGCGTACTGGTGTGGTCTCGGGCGATGTTTTCGTCGTCCAGGGGCAGTCGAATGCGGAGGCGGCACGGTTCAACGGGGCGGCGAACGCGGAGGAGTCGCCGTACCTGCGGAGCTTCGGTACGCCGACGTCCGACGGCAACATCTCTGGTGCGGATCGGGCTTGGCATTACGCGACTGGTGATGTGACGAACCAGTCCGGCTCGGCTGGGCAGTGGGCCATCCGGATGGGACGGCGGATCGTCGACACATACAAGGTGCCGGTGGCGATCGTGCAGGGTGCGCACGGCGGTCAGCCGATCAGCTTCTTCCAGCGGAACGACGCGAGTCCGGATGACCTCGGCACGAACTACGGCCGGCTGCGTCAGCGGCTCAAGGCGGCCGGTGTGATCGGTTCGGTGCGCGGGGTGCTCTGGTACCAGGGTGAGAGCGACAATGACAACGCCGCGGTGCATGTGAACGGCTTCCGCGCTCTGCTAGCGGACTGGCGCTCCGACTTCGGTACTGCGGCCCGCTACTACGTGCACCAGGTGCGGACGTCGCCGTGCGGCAACTCGACCAGCATCAACCTGCGGGAAGCGCAGCGGGCGCTCGGCGACACCGACGGCGTCACCGTACTCTCCACCAACGGCCTGCCTGGTCACGACGGCTGTCACTACGCCTACATCGGCGGCTACCGCGATCTGGGCGACCACAACTTCGCTGTCATCGCCCGCGACCTGTACGGCGGCCCGTCGGCCGGAGTGGCTGCTCCGAACCCGACATCCGTTACTGCGAACGGCTCTCAGCTCGTCGTGAAGCTGCGGACCACGGACGCGCTGGCCGTGCCGGCTGGTGCCGCTGCCACCTTCCGCGTCGAGGGCGCTGCTGTGACCGTCTCGTCGGTCGCCTACCAGTCCGGCACCTTGGTGCTCACCCTGTCCGGGCCGGCCACCGGAGTGACCGCTCTGAGCTACCTGAGCCACAACGGCGCCGGACCGGCGATCACGAACGCCATCGGTACCGGACTGCTCGCCTTCAGACTGCCTGTGTGATCAGGACATCGCGGTCACGGGTGTACTCCATCGTGGCCGCGATCCCGTCTGCTGTCTGTACGCCGTACTGACGTTCGACGACGTACAGCGCCAGATCGATACCGGCGGTGATGCCACCGGAGGTCAGAACGTCGCCGTCGTCGACCACCCGGTTCTGTTTGACGTCGACGCCGTGCGTCGCCAGCTCGTCCCATGCACTGCGGTTCGTCGTGGCCGGTCGGCCCTTGAGCAGACCGGCCTCGGCGAGCAGCATCGAGCCGGTGCAGACCGAGCCGATCCAGCGCAGGCCCGGCGCCACCTCGGCAATGCGCTCGGCCAAGCGCCCGCTGCGCGCCTCGGCCCACGAGCCGTGCTCGGCACGATTCATCCAGCCGCCGCCTGGGACGAACAGCGCATCCGGAGTGCCGAGTCCGCCCGGCGCCCGGAACTGCAGCCCGTTCATCCCGGTGACGTCCTGCGGGCCGTCCGCACCGACCAGCGCCAACTCGAGGTCGGTGCGCTTCGCTGCGTGGCTCCACACCTCGAACGGGCCCATCACGTCCATCTCGTCGACGCCGTCGAAGACCACGATCTCGATTCGCATGGGTTCAGCCAACGCGATCGGCGGCGGCCGGGCCAGTGACCGGATGGCCGACATCCATCAAGATGTGGCCAGTACGTCGGTGGCGCGGTGGGTCCGGTCGACGCCTTCGACGATCATCGCGACGCCGTCGGAGTTCGCGGTGCGCAGCGGCAGGATCTCCTGGTAGGCCGCGGAGTCGTACCAGCCGCGCACGCTGGCCAGGTCGGGGAACTCGATCACGATCAGCGTGCCGTCCCACTCACCCTCCAGCAGTTCGGGCTGGTGGCCGTGGACGACGAAGTGGCCGTCGTACGGCGCCAGCGTCGCGTCGATCCGCTGCAGGTACTCGACGATGTCCGCGCCGACGACGACGTTGCGCAGGTTGGCGATCGCGTAGTGGGTCATTCGGGGTCCTCCTCGGTGGTTGGTTTCACCAGAGTCGGTCGCGGAACGCGTTTCGGCGATTACCTCCGACGTCATGAGGTCCCGATTGGTCTGCTGCCGACGTACAGTCGATGGCATGTCAGTCACAGGGGGACCGTCGTCTTCACCTGTCGAGAAGGTGGAGGAGCGGGTCGGCCCGTACCGGTTGATCCGTCGGCTCGGCCAGGGCGGGATGGGTGTCGTCTACCTGGCCGAAGGGCCGGAGCGGCAAGAGGTCGCGCTCAAGGTGCTGCGGCCGCACGTAGCGCACGACGAGACGGCCCGTGCGCGGTTGCAGCGCGAGGCGAGCACACTGCAGAAGGTGAGCCACCCCGGTGTGGCCGGCATCCTCGACCACGACCTGGAGGGCGACCGTCCGTACCTGGTCACGCGCTTCGTGCCCGGCCGCCCGCTGGACGAGCAGGTCGACGACCGCGGCCCGCTGACCCCGCGGAAGTGGCTGCCGCTGGCGGGGTGCCTCGCCGAGTCGCTGCAGGCGATCCACGCCGTCGGCGTGATCCACCGTGACCTGAAGCCCGGCAACGTGATGATGCTGAACGGCAAGCCGGTGATGATCGACTTCGGCATCGCCCAGGCCGCCGACGACCTACGGCTCACCCAGACCGGTCTGGTGATCGGAACGCCCGGCTACCTCGCTCCCGAGCTCATCGAGGGTGAAGACGTCTCGGAGTCCGCCGACTGGTGGGGCTGGGCGGCCACCGTCACCTTCGCCGCGACCGGACGCCGTCCGTTCGGCAAAGGCCCGTTCGAAGCCGTGCTGCACCGCGTGCACACCGGACAGGTCGATCTCGAGGGCATGGACCCGCGGCTCAAGACCCTGTTGGCCGCCGCCCTTGCGCCGAAGCGGGCGGACCGCCCGACGCAGGACGAGATCATGGCCGGTCTGACCCGCTACGCCGAGGGCCGCGACGCACTGCCGCCGCGGGCGTCGATGACGGCGACCGTCGCGACGCATCCCCCGACGCGGCAGATGACGCGCGTTCTGCCCACCTCGTCGCCCGACGACGCCGTCACCGAGATCACGCCACCGGAGACCGACCCGGAGCCCAGCCCGACCGAGGTGGCCAACCTCGTCCCTCCGGTCATTCCGCCGCTCTCGGCGTTCGCTCCGCTCGCCGACAAGGTCCGTGACGCCGCAGCGGCGCGTAAGGCCGCCAAGACTGCCGCAGCGGGTGCTGCTGCAGGGGCTCCGGCTGCCACGCACCCGGCGACGTACAGCCCGGCGCCACTCGCGGCCGCCCCGCCCGCTATGCCCCTGCCGTACCAACAGCCGTACCAGACTGCGCCACAGCTGTACCAGCCGCCGACATCGCCGTACCAGCCGGTCGTGGGCACGCCGAAGGCCGTAGTCCCCTATGAGCAGCGCGCAGTCGAGCCGAAGCCGGCCGAGCGCGCCCCCGCGACCGGAAAGCGCACCGCGGTCGTCGTCGGCTTCATGATCGCCCTCGCCGGCCTGATCGCGCTCTTCCCACTAGCGGGCTCGCTAGTGGCCGCAGTCTTCCTAGTAGTGGCCCGCACCGTCGACCGCGGCAGCACAGCCCTGATGCGCCGCCGTCAGGTCCGCGGTCGCGCCGGCAAGTCCGACGGCGTCGTAGCCGTCGCCTCCTCCCCGGCCCAACTAGTAGCGGCAGCCCTGATCACCCTGGTCTGCCTCCTACTCCCCCTCCTCATGGGCGCCGTAGTAGGCAGCATCGTGACGGCCATCGCCGCTACCGCCCAAGGCCTCGACTGGCGGCCCCTCTCCGCCGTCGGCTTCGGCGCCGCCGCCCTGACCGCCCTCTTCACCGCCTGGTGGGGCCCCGGCGGCAGCTCCCTCCGCCGCGGCGCCCACATCACCGCCCGCAACCTCTTCCGCCCCCGCTGGCTGGCCTCGGCAACAGCCGTCCTCCTCCTCGCAGGCGGCAGCTGGGCCTTCTACGAAGCCACCCAAGGCGCCGGCGACCCCTGGGCCCGCACCCCCGTCCAAACCCCCAAATTCGAACGCCCCACCTTCGACGACCTCCGCCAAGCCCCCCTGATCCGCGACCTCCCCCTCATCGGCAAGTGACGAGGAGGCCGCGGCGCGGTCAGAGCTGGACCATTTGGCTGCGTTCGGGGCCTACGCCGACGGCGGAGATGCGGGCGCCGCTGAGGGACTCGACGGCGCGGACGTAGGTCTGGGCCTCTTTGGGGAGGTCTTCGAAGGAGCGACAGGTGGTGATGTCGTCGGACCAGCCGTCGAACTCTTCGTAGATCGGCTTCGCGTGGTGGAAGTCGGTCTGGGTCATCGGCATCTCGTCGTGGCGGGTGCCGTTGACGTCGTAGGCGACGCAGACCGGGATCTTGGCGCGGCCGGTGAGAGTGTCGAGTTTGGTGAGGACGAAGTCGGAGACGCCGTTGACGCGGGCGGCGTACCGGGCGATGACGGTGTCGTACCAGCCGCAGCGGCGCGGGCGGCCGGTCGTCGTGCCGAACTCGAAGCCCTGCTGGCGGAGCCACTCGCCGTCGGCGTCCAGCAGCTCGGTCGGGAAGGGGCCTTCGCCGACGCGGGTGGTGTAGGCCTTCACGACGGCCATCACGCGGTCGATCCGGGTCGGCGGGATGCCGGTGCCGGTGCAGGCGCCCGCGGAGATCGCGCTGGACGACGTGACGAACGGGTAGGTGCCGTGGTCGACGTCCAGCAGCGTGGCCTGGCCCGCCTCCATCAGCACGGTCTTGCCGTCGTCGAGCGCCTTGTTCAGCAGGAGGCTGGTGTCGGCGACCATCGGGCGCAGGCGCTCGGCGTACTGCAGCAGCTCGTCGACGACCTCGCGAACCTCGACCGCGCGCCGGTTGTACACCTTCACGAGCAGCTGGTTCTTCTGCTCGAGCGCGCCGGAGACCTTCTGCTCCAGGATCTTCTCGTCGTACAGATCCTGGACGCGGATGCCGATCCGGTTCATCTTGTCGGCGTACGTCGGGCCGATCCCGCGCCCCGTCGTCCCGATCTTGCGGCTGCCGAGGAACCGCTCGGCGACCTTGTCGAGGGTCCGGTTGTACGGCGGGATCAGGTGCGCGCTCGCGCTGACCACCAGCCGGGACGTGTCGACGCCGCGGGCCTGGAGCGCCTCCAGCTCCTCGAACAGCACACTGAGGTCGACGACGACCCCGTTGCCGATCACCGGCGTCACCCCGGGGGTCAGGATCCCGCTCGGCAGCAGGTGCAGCGCGTACTTCTCGGTGCCGATCACGACCGTGTGGCCGGCGTTGTTGCCGCCGTTGAACTTCACCACGTAGTCGATGACCTCGCCCGTGTTGCCGAGCAGATCGGTCGCTTTGCCTTTGCCCTCATCGCCCCACTGGGCGCCGACGAGCACGATTGCGGGCATTTCAGCCCTCCTCTGAAACGGTGAAGCCCGGAGACGTTCACCGATCGTTCAACCGGCAACGCTTCCAGGCTCTTGCGGCCAAAGCCTACCGGACGCCGGTCCACCCGCCCGTTTCGTCGTCCACGGACCTGGAACGACCACTTCAAGTAAGTGTTTCATCACTTTGCGGCTTGCGGATCCGCGTAATCACGTGCACACTCTTAGTCAGCGGCCCGCCGAAACTGCCGCAGGGGACGGTTCCGGCGGGCCGCTTCCTTATGAGGAAGCACAAGTCTTATGCCTTCAGCTCTTCGGGGTTTGAATCAAGCCATTCCTTGACCCGCCGATCGGCCTCCTCCTTCGAGACGTCCTCGACCTTCGTCAGGATCGCCCAGCGGTGCCCGAACGGGTCGATGACCGTGCCGTACCGGTCGCCGGTCATGAACGTCGACACCGGCTCGACCGGCTTCGCTCCGGCCGCGACCGCCTTCGCGAACACCGCGTCGACATCCGGCACGTAGTGGACCAGCGACGAGTGCACCCACTCGCCGGTAGGCGCCCGCAGCCCGAACTGCGGCATCTGGTCGCTCAGCTGCAACATCGAGTTCCCGAAGCGCAGCTCGGCCTGGCCGACACGTCCGTCCGGCAGGTCCTGCCGGCTGACCACCTCCGCGCCGAACACCTCCTGGTAGAACGCGATCGCCGCCGGCCCGTCGGGCACGGCCAGGTACGGCGTGAGCGAGTGATAACCGTCGGGGATGGGGTTTACCGTGTTCTGCGTCATGTGTTCAGTCAATCTCTCGGCCGCACCGCCGGTCTTGTAAGAAAGCGACAGCCGTTGACGCAGCCGTCCGACAGCGAGAAGGGCATCCTGCACCCGCAGGAGCAGGCCCGGCATCGCACGCTGCAGCGGCTCGCCCCCGGCGCCGCGGTGGCCCGGTTCGTCGAGTGGTACTGGATCGTCGAGTGGGAGCTGGACGAGCCGTACACGGCCGAAGTACTGCCGTACCCCAGCGTCAACGTCACCTTCGAACAGCCGGGCGGCGCCTTCGTGAACGGCGTCTGCACCCGCAAGTTCGAGCGGCAGCTCATCGGCCGCGGCCGCGTCTTCGGGGCGAAGTTCTGGGCCGGCGGCTTCGGTGCGATCACCGGGCTGGACGTCGGCGCCCTCAGCGACCAGGTCGTCCCGCTGACCGACGTCTTCCCGGACGGCGACCGCCTCGCCGACCTGGTCTTCGCCGAGGAGTCCGACGTCCGACGTCGCGCCGTCTTCGAGGCGTTCCTCCACGACCACCTCGCAGCGCCGGACCCGTCGTACGAGCTGGTCCGCACCATCGTCACCGCAATGGCCACCGACCGCAGCCTGGCCCGCGTAGACGAGATCACCGCCCGTTTCGACATCCCCATCCGCACCCTGCAACGACTCTTCCGCCGCTACGTCGGCGTCGGCCCCAAGTGGGTCCTCCAGCGCTACCGCCTGCACGACGGCGCCGAACTCCTCGCCCGCGGCGAAGTAGCCGAGCTGGCCGACCTGTCGGCGTCACTCGGCTACTTCGACCAGGCGCACTTCTCCAAGGAGTTCAAGCAGCAGATCGGTCTCACCCCAGCGGAGTACGCCGCGCGAACGGCTACCGAGCGCCAGACCACGTACCGCTGATTGCGGGCTAGGGCCACATCCTTGTGACTCGCCCGTGCTCGAGCACGTGCCAGAAACCGACCGGCGTCCTGGCAGCAGCCCGCAGGATCGCCCCCTCGGCATCGATGAAGCGCTGAGCCATCTGCTCGAGTTGGAGGTTGCCCGACGCGAGACAGAACAACTGGCCCCGCTCCAGCGCCTGGAGTTCCTGGGCGCGGTACCGGATCTTCTTGTCCTTGGTCAGCAGAATCCAGCCCCGCGAGCAGCCTTCGGCGATCCAGACTTCGTCCGGAACATTGGCTGCATCATCAGGATAGAACTCGGCAATCAGGTGAGTTGTCCAGCCATGGGCACGAAGACGACTCGCCGACGACTTCCCGAGGCTCCGATCGAAGAAGAACCTCAGGCTGCCTGGCGGAGGACATTCTCGACTACATCCGCGGGAAGTTCGTACTCCTCTGCGACCACACTGATCGACTCGCCGGTCCTCCACAGTGAGACCATCGCCTCGACCGGAGTCTTGGTCTTGGCCAGTACGGGGCCACCCCAGCCGAAGCGTGGGTCGATCACGACCTCGGCCTCGGCCGGATACTGCGGAAGCTTGAGCCGTGCCGGAGCACCGTCGTTGTCCCAGGTGATGTAGGTCAGATAGTCCGCCAGGACCTCCGGAAACGCACCCTGCCTATCCGGCGCGCGCACCAGAGACTCATCAGCCACGCGAACAAACAACTCAATGCCATCAGTGGCGATCCGCGCACTTGCGAGCGCATAGGTGTCTCCGAACTCGGCTCTGACCAAGTCGGCGGCCCGTCTGATGCTCGGCATCGAGAATCCGAGTTCTTCGCGAAGAGTCCGCAACACGTAGGCCTCGATGATCCCAACGAAGAGAACTCTCGGCCATCCCCGCCGCTCAGGTCGGACCGCGTGCACCAACGGTGTGCCTGAAGCGGCCGACAACCAGGTGTCCAGTGTCGACTCCGGCATCTTGAGATACCTGGCCGCCTCCCGGGCAGTGAGGAGTGGCGTCGTGTAGATGTCCGTCATCGGCCTTCTCCTCTCCAGTTCTTTCCGGCGATCACCCGCTGGATGCCTCGCCACGAAGTGTTCCAGACCTCGCCGACAAAACTACGTCACGGTGCCACGAACCGCCGCCATCTTCCGTTCACCGAACTTCACAGTCAGCCCCATCAGCACACAGGTGACCGCGGCGGTCAGTGCGACCGCGAAGCCGAAGTGGGGTGCGTTGTTGTCAACGATTCGACCTGCTAACGCGGCGCCGAGTGCGATACCGGCTGCGGCGCCGGAGTTGAGCCAGGTGAACGCCTGGGTCAGTACGGCGGGCTGCACCGACGCCTCGGTCAGAACTGAGGAGAGGGTCTGGATGGGCGCAATCGCCAACCCTGGAAGGGCTAACGCGACTCCTACTGCCCACGGCTGGTTGACGAACAGCAGTGGGATCGTGGCGACGGCCAGGAGACTCAACGCCGTGACGAACTGGTTCGGCGCGAGCATCCGCCAGCGTCTTGCTCCGTAGGCCAATCCGGCGAACAGACTGACCAGACTGGTGATGCTGTAGAGCGGTCCGGCGAGGGACGGCGTACCACGGCCGACGGCGTACGCGGTGACGGAAACCTGCATGCTGCCGAAGAAGAGGCCGATGCCGATGTTGGTGCCGACCAGTGCGAGGAATCGCTTGTGCAGCAGGGGACTTGAGCTCACCTGCTGGCCGCGCTGCACGGGCGGCGGCGCCGTACGCCGTTGCGCGGCGAGAGCGAACCCACCGACGAGCACGAGGCCCGTGGCGAACGCCGAACCGGCGACTGGACTACACAGCGAGCTGACTGTGCCGATGAGGAGTGGGCCGACCATGAAGGAGATGCCGACGCTCAGCGACTCCAGCGCGAAGGCTGAGGACAGGAGCGGTGAGCCACGCAGCGCCTGCGACCAGCGGGCCGAGGTCTGCGCGCCGACCTGCGGCAGTGATGCTCCGGCGAGCACTCCGGCCGTGATGAGCGCAGGCAGGGAGGCCTGACTCACGGTGAGCCCGATGAGCAGTGCCACTGTCGCTGCGTGAATCAGCAGCGTGATCGGCAGCATGCGGGTCTGGCCGTATCGGTCGATCAGTCGGGCGACCTGCGGTCCGGCCAACGCTTCAGCGACAGCGAAGCCGCCGGTCACGCTGCCTGCGACGGCGTACGAGCCTGTCGCGCCGTGTACCAGCCAGACGATGCCCAGGCTGGTCATGGCGATACCGATGCGAGCTGGTGCGGCCGCGAGGTAGAACTTCAACGCCCCCGGTGTCCGCAGCACCTCGGCGTACGTGGGCGTGACAATCCGTCCGGTGAGAGCCGGCACGGTGGGACCTTCCGCTGCCCGCCGGGGCGGCGACGCGGCCGTGGGCGTCCTGCTTCACCGGCCTGTCGATCCACCGACAACCGTCCATATCTCGGGCAGGAAGCGGGGACGCACGCCGCCTACCGGCTATATCAACGGGCAGAGATCTCGTTCGTTCAGGTTGACCGGAACATCGTACCGTCCTGGAGCACCGGAACGGCTCGGCTCTGGTCGAGCTCCGCGGCGATCCGCACGTCCTCGTCGTAGCCGATCGCTGCCAACTCGCGCCCGCCGGCGCATTCGTGCAGAAGCGTCGGGAGCTGGCTCGCAACCGCCTCGTACGCCGCCACGGCCGCTCCGGCCTCAGGCGACAGGTCAGTACGCCGCAGTGCACTCAGAAACCCGCCAGCACCCCACAGGTCCTCGACTGCGGGTCTGAGCGACCCGTCGCGCCACCGCTCGCCAGCTGCGATCGCAGTCACCCGGGCCTCCGGTCGCTGTCGCACCCACTCAGCCGCTGCCAGCCGGTTGCGCAGTGATACCGCGATCACGGTCGCACCGGTCGCGCTCAGCTGTTGGGAGATCGTGGAGCCGTTGGGAGAGGGCAGAACGAGCCTCTCCAGGTTCTGCGCGCGCCTGATCGTGACCGGTGACAGGCTGACGCCGTCCGGCCCGGCCTGGGAGCGGCCGACGGCCAGGGCGGCGTCGTGCTGCGCGGCGTACGCGACTGCCGTCTCGTCCCGCCAGCGGTACGGATAGACGTCGATACCGAGATCGGCCGCGACCGTCACCGCAGTGGTGAAGGACAGGACGTCGACCACCGCGACGATGTCACCGGGGACGGCGTCCGCCCCGGCCGGGCCCCAATCGAACCCGACGCCGAAGCCATGTTGCGCGTATGGGCTGGTCACCCGCGCATCCTGCGCGCGGGTGACCAGACCGGGCAAGCGGATTTCAGGCCAGCACGTCGGCGGCCGTAGGCGACGAGTCGCGCAGGAAGGTGGCGCAGCGCTCGGCCTCCTCCTTCTCGTCGATCAGACCGGCGGCCTTGCCGAGGACGGCGAGGCAGCGCAGGAAGCCGCGGTTCGGCTCGTGCTCCCACGGGACCGGCCCGTGGCCCTTCCAGCCGTTGCGGCGGAGCAGGTCGAGACCGCGGTGGTAGCCCGTCCGCGCGTAGGCGTACGCCTCGATCGTCCGGCCCCCTTCCAGGGCCGCCTCGGCCAGCGTCCCCCAGGCCAGCGAGGACGCCGGGAACTTGGCCGCGACATCGGTCGCGGAGACCCCGGCGGCGAGTTCCGCCGCGGCCGGGTCCACGGGGAGTAGTGTCTCGGGTGGACCTGAGAGCAGATTGTTCAATTCCATAAGCACATCTTCGCTGATCGCGCATCCGGCTCGGCACGTGACCGTCTGACGAAATCCGTTGACCGTTCACCGACCGGCCACGGATGCTTGAGACCCTGCGTCAAGACCGCCGTGGTTCCCAGCTACGGCCCAGTTGGAGGCACCGGATGAGCGTCATTGTTCTGAATGCGTCGTACGAACCGCTGCACACCGTCTCGATCCAGCACGCCATCCGGATGCTGGTTCGCGAGGTCGCGGTCGTCGAAGAGGCGCACGGTGGCCGGACCATCGGCCCGTTCCCTGTCCCCCGGGTCCTCCGCCTGGTGCGCTACGTGGTCACCCACTGGCGCTACGCCGCCGGCCGGATGAAGTACTCCAAACACGGCGTTCTGCGGCGCGACAAGTTCCGCTGCGCCTACTGCGGCCTCGACAACGCCGACACCATGGACCACGTCCACCCGCGCTCCAGAGGCGGCCGTACCGAGTGGCTGAACGCCGTCGCCGCCCATGCCTCCTGTAACGAGCGCAAAGGCAACCGCACCCCCAGCGAGGCCGACATGCCGCTCCTATGGCAACCCTGGATACCAACCAGAGCCGAGCTCGTCATAGCCACATGACGAGCTTTTTTCATGCCCGCTGACCGTCCGCCCCTCGAGATCAGCACGCTCGCGGACCGGCCGCACCTGGCCGGGGCCGAGCTCGACGCCGGCGACTGGCCGGAGTTCATGCGCCACAACCGCGTCTCCGAGGCGTACTTCTGGCGCACGCTCGACACCTTCCCGACCACGTGCCTGGTCGCGACCGCTCCCGACGGGACAGTCGTCGCCGACGCCCACGCCGTCCAGCTCGCCGCCCGCCCGGCCCTGCCCACCGGGGGCTGGGAGCAGACCGCCGTCTGGGCTTTTGCCGACGCCGAGCGCGGCGTCCGGGCGGACACCACTTGCGCGCTCGACATCAGCGTCGCGCAGCCCTACCAGCGCCAAGGCGTGGCTGCGGCCATGCTCGCCGCCCTCCGCCAGGCTGCCGCCGACCTCGGGCACCGGACGCTCCTGGCGCCGGTCCGCCCGAGCCGGAAGTCCGCCGAGCCGCACACCTCGATGCGCGCGTACGCCGCCCGCACGCGCGCGGACGGGCTGCCGGCCGATCCCTGGCTTCGGACCCACGTCCGGATGGGCGGCGAGATCGTCGGCATCGCGCCGGCGTCGTGGCTGATCGCCGGCTCACTCGACGAATGGCGGCGCTGGACGTCGTTGCCGTTCGACACCGCGGGCCCGATCGACGTACCGGGCGCCTTGGTGCCGGTGCACTGCGATCCGGCGGCCGGGACGGCGACGTACACCGAACCGAACGTATGGGTGCGGCACCGGCTCTGAAGTTCTCCACAGGCTGGAAATCGATCGGCGAATCGGGGGCCGATCGCGGCAGGTTCTAGGGCATGAATGCTCAACTTGCGGTGATGGCCGCGATTCGCGGCGGTGTGTTCACCCGGGCCGATGCCCGGGCTTGTGGGTACCACGAGGCCGATATCGACTACTTGCTGCGCAGCGGCGGCTGGTGGCGGGTCCGCCACGGGAAGTACGCCGTCCATCGGCTGCTCAGCGTGGTCACCGAGGAGGATGCGTACGTCCGGCGCGTGGCCGCCGTCCTGCGGGCAGGTGGTCCGGCGATCCTCGCCAGCCACCAGTCGGCGGCCGTGCTGCACGGGTTGCCGGCTTGGGGGCTCGATCTGACCACGGTCCATGTGACATCGCCGTGCAACTCCGGCTCGCCACCGGGCGTCCACCGGCACATCCGCGATCCCGTCGGGCCCGGTGTTCTGACCTGGAACAAGCTCCGTATGGTCTCCCCCGCGCGTGCGGTCGCCGAAGTGGCCGCCACCGCCGAGTCCGTCCCGGCCATCGCCCTGATCGACGCCGCCCTGTACTCCGGCCTCGTCACCCCACGCACCGCCACTCGCGCCATCAGCCTGCTTCCTCACGGCGCCGACCGCGCCGCCCACCGACTGACCCTCCATACCGGTGCCGCCTCCGTAGCCGAAACGCGCCTCCGCCTCATCCTCGCCAAAGCCGGCCTCCCCAGCCCGATCCCGCCCCCACCCTCCGACCCCGAACAGCCCACCGGAGGCATCTTGTGGTTCCCCGCAGAGCGTGCCCTCGTCGAGTTCGAGCTACGCCACCCCTACTGGCGCGAGGAATACGAGACCGACGAACCCGTCGAACCGGCCCCCACCCCCTCCGATCCACCCTTTCCGGTCGAGACCTGCTGGCTCTCCTGGGCCGACCTCGACCGCCCACAGCTCGTCGTCGACCGCATCCGCACCACTTTCACCCTGGCCCGCCGCCGCTCCGGCGTCCGCCATTTCCCCCTCGCCCGCGCATGACCTGGGGCCCGAGTCCCCCGTCCGAGCTAGCAGTTTCGCTCGCCGGAGGGATCTGCCACGCCCCTGGATCGACGAGGTTGGTCGCAGATTCCGAAAGCAAAGGAGCCAACCAGTGCTGTCCGCCCGACAAAGAATCATTCGCATGACCGCCGGTGTCGCCGTCCTCGCCGTGCTGTCCGGCACACCATCGTTCGCCGACGTCGAGCCCGCGCGGCAAGCAGCGGCGATGGAGGTGAAAGGCAAGGCCGGTGGCGTTCTCGGGAAGGAGTTCGGTCCGGAGAACGAGGGCGATCCGGTGAGCTTCGAGGTCGATGCCCAGGGCGACAATCCGCTGAATCCGACCGGCGACTTCCACGTCGTCCACCGCAACCCGGACGGCAGCCTCGTCGCCGATTTCAGTGGCAGGATCACCAGCCTGTACGCCATCGACGAGGTCGCCATCGTCACCGGGACGATCGAGCGCGCCGACCACCCCGGCGTACCGCTGGAGCTCGTCGGCAAACAGATCTCGCTCACCGTGTACGACGGTGGCCGGAAGGATCGGATCGGCTGGGTGTGGGGCTTCTTCGGCGCCCCGATCAGCCGCGTCCAAGGCACCGCGCCGCACTTCCCCGTCACCTGGGGCGACTTCCGCGTTCGCGGCGACGCCGGTCAGGAGGCCGCTGCCGCGCCCTCGTCCGAACGGGTCGACCTGAAGTCGGGCGCCACCGGAACGAACGTGCTCGCCGTCCTCGGCGGTACCAGCAAGACCCCGCAGTTCTTCGGTGATCCGCTGCGCTTCACCGTCGCCGCCCGGATCGCACCCGGCGACAACGCCGACCAGGTAAAGGGCAAGTTCCACGTCACGCACCACAAACCCGACGGCAGCGTGGTCGCCGACTTCCAGGGACGCATCACCTGTCTCGCCACTGGCGGCCCAGTCGGCGTCGCCACCGGCGTCGTCACCAAGTCCGTCGATGCCGGCCTCGTCGGCAAACCCGTCTCGTTCTCCTTCAAGGACGGCCGCACCGACCGCCTCGGCTGGCTCTGGGGCTTCTCCGCCACCGACGAACCCATCAACGACTGCCAGTCGATCACCCCGTTCTACGCGCCCGACTGGGGAGGCCTGCTTGTCCGCTGAAACCAGAACGGACCCGCTGCCGAAGCAGCGGGTCCGCCAGCTGGAGCCGACAGGTGACGCGCTGAGCGGCAGCCGGATCGTGCCGCCGTTCGCGTCCTGTCTGGTGGTGCGTTGCTCAGGCGTTCAGCGAGGTGCCGGTGGAGCGGAGGCTCTCGCAGGCTTCCTTGACGCG
This sequence comes from Kribbella sandramycini, assembly GCF_013131805.1. Classification (GTDB taxonomy): domain Bacteria; phylum Actinomycetota; class Actinomycetes; order Propionibacteriales; family Kribbellaceae; genus Kribbella; species Kribbella sandramycini. Next base: position 204,745 of record NZ_JABJRC010000003.1, read on the forward strand.
GTCGGCCATACCGGCCTCGGCGGCCTTGCCCCAGGCGCGCGGGTCGTAGGCCTTCTTGTTGCCGACCTCGCCGTCGACCTTGAGGACGCCGTCGTAGTTGCCGAACATGTGCGCGGCGACCGGGCGGGTGAAGGCGTACTGGGTGTCGGTGTCGACGTTCATCTTGATGACGCCGTGGTCGACCGCGGCCCGGATCTCCTCCAGGGTCGAGCCGGAGCCGCCGTGGAAGACCAGGTCGAACGGGCGCTCCTTGCCGATCTTGGCGCCGACCGCGTCCTGGATGTCCTTGAGGATCTCCGGGCGCAGCTTGACCGAGCCCGGCTTGTAGACGCCGTGCACGTTGCCGAAGGTCAGCGCGGTCAGGTAGCGGCCGTGCTCACCGGCGCCGAGCGCCTCGACCGTGGCCAGGCCGTCCTCGACGGTGGTGTAGAGCTTGTCGTTGATCTCGTTCGCGACGCCGTCCTCTTCGCCGCCGACGACGCCGACCTCGATCTCCAGCACGATCTTGGCCGCCGCGGCCTTGGCCAGCAGCTCCTTGGCGATCTCGAGGTTCTCGTCCAGCGGCACCGCCGAGCCGTCCCACATGTGCGACTGGAACAGCGGGTTCTCACCGCGGGCGACGCGCTCGGCGGAGATCTCCAGCAGCGGGCGGACGAAACCGTCCAGCTTGTCCTTGGGGCAGTGGTCGGTGTGCAGCGCGATGTTCACCGGGTAGTGCTTGGCGACCTCGTGCGCGTACGCGGCCAGGGCGACCGAGCCGGTCACCATGTTCTTCACGGTCGAGCCGGACAGGTACTCCGCGCCGCCGGTGGAGACCTGGACGATGCCGTCCGAGCCCGCCTCGGCGAAACCGCGGATCGCTGCGATCAGCGTCTGCGAGGAGCTGACGTTGATGGCCGGGTAGGCGAAGCGGTTCTGCTTGGCCTTGTCCAGCATCTCGGCGTAGACCTCAGGGGTGGCAATAGGCATGTCTCGCGGTACTCCTCACAACAAAATTCCTGTGGGTTGAGCTCCAGTATCGCCGCCCGGCACCTCGTCGTGGCGAGCGGCCCGCCTGCTGACCGGTCAGGTGACCGGGGAGCGAACAGCAGCAGAACAGACCAGTTGGGGACAGGATCGGTCCAGTGGCGGCCGCCGTCAGGCCGATCCGGAGCGCGGCCCGCGGGGGGTGAGGGCCATGTGCAGCCGGTACCGATCGGCCCGGTAGGCCGACCAGGACAGCTCGACGACCTTGCGGCCGGCGAAGGTGGTGCGCTCGAGGACCAGCAGGGGTGCCCGCCGGGCCACGCCGAGAACCCGGGCCACATGACCGTCGGCGTTGTCCGCCCGGACGGTCTGCTCACCGGAGGTGACGACGACGTCGTACTCGCTCGCGAAGACGTCGTACAGGGTGCCGAGCTCGCGGCCGAGCAGGCCGGGGAAGAGCGCGGACGGGTAGTAGCCGACCTCGTAGGCCATCGGCGAGGCGTCCGCGGTGCGCAGCCGCTCGACGCGGATCACCTTGGTGCCCTTGGCGACCCGCAGGCCCTTCGCGGTCTCGTCGGAGGCCTCGATCTCGGTCGCCGACAGCACGACCGTCCCGGGCTCCAGGCCGCGGGCCCGCATCTCCCGGGAGAACGAGGTGAGGTGCAGCTGGGAGTCGACCTGGGGGCCGGTGACGAAGGTGCCCTTACCGTGCACCCGCTCCAGCGCGCCGGATTCGACCAGGTCGCTGATCGCCTGCCGCACGGTCACCCGGGAGACGTTCAGCTTGTCCACCAGGGCCCGCTCCGAGGGGATCGGATCCCCCGGGTGCAGCTCGACGTCGATCAGTCGTTCCAGCACCGATCGGACCTGGGCCCGCTTCGTCGCCACCATCGCTTCTCGATCCTCCAGACCTGGGCGGGACTCGGGGGTGCCCCGGGACGCCGCTCACTGCTATCGTGCGCAGCATACCTGTTAAGACCAGATAGGACCAGTGATCGCAGTGGTGTCTGTCCCCGTCCCGGAAACCCAGATGGCGCGCGAGATCGCCGAACAGCCGGCTGCCCTGGCCGCGACGTTCGAGCACGTGCTGCCGCTGCGGCACGACATCACGCGGCTGGCCGCGGGTCGCCGCAACGTCATCTTCGTGGCCCGCGGATCGTCCGACAACGCCGGCGTCTACGGCCGCTACCTGACCGAGATCCACGCCGGCCGGCAGGCCTCGCTGGCCGCGCCCTCGGTCGCCACGCTGTACGGCGCGAACCTCGACCTGTCGAACTCGCTGGTCGTGGCGGTCAGCCAGTCCGGCGCGACCCAGGAGATCGTCGACACCGCGGAGTGGGCCAAGCGCAACGGCGCCGCGATCGTCGGCATCACCAACGACGGCGACAGCCCACTGGCCTCGACCGCCGATGTCGCGCTGATCACCCAGGCCGGCAAGGAGCTCGCCGTCCCGGCGACCAAGACGTACACGACGCAGCTCGCCGCGATCACCGTCGCCGTCGACGCGCTCGCCCAGAAGCCAGGCACGCTGGACGCCGATATCGCCCGCGTCCCGGACGCCGCCGCCCAGATGCTCGAAGGGTCGGTCGACGCCGCCGCCGAGCTGCTCGCCGGCGCGCACGACGTCCTGGCCAGCGGCCGCGGCCTCACCTTCGGCACGACGCTCGAGGTCGCCCTCAAACTCGAGGAGACCTGCCTGCAGCCCGTCCGCGGCCTGTCCTACGCCGACCTCAAACACGGCCCGATCGCCGTCGTCGACGCCGACCTGGTCACGATCCTGGTCGCCGCCGGTGAGGGCCCGGCTCTGCCCGGGATGACCGAGCTGGCCGGGGTCGTCCGCGAGAAGGGCAGCAAGATCCTCGGCATCGGCGGCGACCCCGCCTTCGCCGCCCGCAACGACGTCAACCTGCCCGGCCCGGACCTCCCCGAGACACTGGCCCCGCTGGCCCTCGTCATCCCGGCCCAGCGCGCGATCGAGGCGCTGGCCCGCAAACTCGGCCTCGACCCGGACGCCCCGCGCGGCCTGCGCAAGGTCACCCAGACCGACTGACCCCAACTTGACCGTGCCCCAAGGGCACAGTTTCAGCTGTTGTCCGGAGCCATCCGAACAGCAGAGGAGACAGCATGAAACGGGGACGAGCCCACCGACCGCCTGCAGCTCGCCGAGCGGCGGGACGGCGAGCGGCCGGGTTGGGCGTTGCTCTAGCCGTGGTTGGAGCGGTGCTGGTACCGGGGACCAGCACCGCGACTCCTGAGCGAGGTACCACTCCGGAGCGAGTTACCTGGAGTGGTTGTCCGGCGGAGACCACGGCGAAGTTTCCGTTGGTTCCGTTGCAGTGCGCGAGGGTTCCGGTTCCGCTCGACTACGGCAAGCCGGGCGGGGCCACGATCGACATCATGGTGTCGCGGCTGGTGAGCAGCAGCCCGGCCAGGCGTGGGGTGCTGCTGACGAACCCCGGCGGACCGGGTGCCGCGGGGTTGTCGATGCCGGCCGAGCTGGCGACGTTGGGGATGCCGGCGAGTGTGCTGAATCGGTACGACGTGGTGGGGATGGATCCGCGCGGGGTCGGGTTGTCGGCGCCGGTGAGTTGCGGGTTCGCGCAGGGGCAGGCATACGCCGGCAACATCCCGCCGTATCCGGCGGACGCGGCGGCCGTCACGCGATGGGCCGGCGTGGTCAAGGGCGTCGCCGACCAATGCGCGACCAACGATCACGACGACCGGCTCCGCTTCATGTCGACAGCGAACACCGCCCGCGACATGGACACGATCCGCGCGGCGCTCGGCGAAGAGAAGCTCAGCTACTTCGGCGGCTCCTACGGTACGGCGCTCGGCGCGGCCTACGCCTCGCTCTTCCCACAGCGCACCGACCGCGTCGTGCTCGACAGCAACTCCGGCGACACGGTCCTCACGCGGGAGAGCCAGCGGCGCTTCGGGCTCGGCGCCGAGCAGCGCTTCCCGGACTTCGCGAAGTTCGCGGCCAATCGGAGTACGGCGTACGGGCTCGGGCGGACGCCGGCCGAGGTGCGGCGGAACTTCCTCCGGTTCGCCGAACAGCTGGAGACCGAGCCGGTGCTCGGGTACGACGGCGCCACCTTCCGGATCGCAGTCTTCGCCGGCATCTACGCCGACCAGGACTTCCCCAAGACCGCGCAGCTCTGGCAAAGCCTCAAGGACCATCAGCCGAATCTCTTGTCCAGCAAGGCGGAAACCCCCTCGCCGTACGACAACAGCATGTCCGCCTACCTCGCCGTGGTCTGCAACGACTCGGCCTGGCCGCGCGATCTCGCCGCCTACCAGCGCGATGTGAAGGACGCCCGGCAGCGCTACCCGCTCTTCGGCGCGGCCGGCGCCAACATCACCCCCTGCGCATTCTGGCACCATGCGCCCGCCGAGCCACCAGTGAAGATCAGTCAAAAGGGTCCGGCGAACATCCTCATCCTGCAGAACCTTCGCGACCCTGCGACGCCGCACGTCGGCGGAGTCCTGCTGCGTAAGGCCTTTGGCGACCGCGCCCGGCTCGTGAGTGTCGACCAGGGCGGCCACGGCGCATATGTCTACAGCTCCAACGCCTGCGTGCTCAACGTGGCAACAGCGTTCCTCGTCGACGGGAAGCGTCCCCGGCACGACCTGCGCTGCGACGCCTGACGCGATGAGTGCTCCACGCCGTGCAAAGATCGACTCCATGGCGTGGAGCACCCGGCAGGTCGCCGAGCTGGCCGGGACGACTGTCAAGGCCGTCCGGCACTATCACAAGCTCGGTCTGCTGGCCGAGCCCGAGCGAACCGCCAATGGCTACAAGCAGTACGGCGTCGCCGAGCTGACCCGTCTGCTGCGCATCCGCCGACTCACCGAGCTCGGCCTGTCGCTCCCCCAGATCGCCCAGCTCGGCGACACCACCGAGCACCCGGCTCAGATTCTGCGCGAACTGGACGCCGAACTCGCGGCCGGGATCGACCGCCTGCAACGTCTCCGCGCCGAGCTGGCGCCGATCCTCGAACACGGCTGGCCGACCGATCTACCGGCCGAGTGGGCGCCGCTGATCAGCGAGATGTCCGCCAACGATCGCGCCCTTCTCGTCGTCCAGGCGCGCCTCCTCGATGCCGAAGGGCTCAAGACCTGGCAGCGCTTCCTCGCCGAGTACGTCGAGGATCCAGCCGTCGGCGAGTTCGACCGCCTCGCTCCGGACGCCGACGAACCCACCCGCGCCGACCTGGTCGACCGGCTCAGCGAGCACTTCGCCACAATCCGCACCGAGTTCCCCGAGCTCCAGGAGTCCCGGACGACGGCGCCCGGCGGCCCGGGGCACGTCGGCCGCACGATCGACCTGGCCATGAACGACCTCTACAACCCGGCCCAACTCGACGTCCTGCAACGGATCAGAAACCGCCGGAAGTAGCGGCCAGCATCCGTCCTCTTCTGCTGTGAGGCTAAAGATCTCAGAACAGCGAGAGGGTGTGCGGAAATGTTGCGAGGGATGGCGACGGTGAGCTTCTACGCCGACGATGTGCGGGCTGCCCGGGACTGGTACGCGAACTTCCTCGACACGGAGGCGTACTACGCGATGCCGTCCCAGGAGGCGCCGTCCTATGTCGAGTTCCGGATCGGCGACTTCCAGGCCGAGCTGGGCATCATCGACGCGAAGTTCGCGCCGCACCGCGTCGGCGACGGCCCGGCCGGCGCGATCCTCAACTGGCACGTCGACGATCTCGAGAAGACGCTCGACCGCCTGCTCGAACTCGGCGCGACCCTCAACCAGGGCATCGTCGACCACGGCGACTCCGGCTTCCGGACGGCGTCCGTGACCGACCCCTTCGGCAATCTGCTCGGCATCATGACCAACCCGCACTACCTGGACATCGTCGCCGCGGTCCGCGGCTGAAGCGCACTCAGTCGGCGCGGGCCTCGTCGTAGGTCTGCTGGGCGGCGAGGATGCCGGGCATGCTCGTGGTCAGGTAGCCGATCAGGTCGAGCAGCTTCGCCGCGAGGACGGCGCCGGTCGGGGTCAGGCTGTACTCGACCTTCAGCGGGAACGTCGACTGGACGTCGCGATGAACGAGCCCGTCCCGCTCCAGCGCGTGCAAGGACTGGGCGAGCATCTTCTGACTGACGCCGTCCACCTGCCGGCGCAGCTCGTTGAAGCGCAGCGGACCATCGGCCAGCGCTCCGAGCGCGAGCGCGCCCCAACGCCCGGTCACATCCTCGAGCACCGGCCGGGACGGGCAGGAGGACGAGAACACGTCGTACTCGATGTCCTCGCTCACGGTTCCCAGTGTAGTTCGTCACGGGAACCGAGTACTTGAAGGTTGTAGTATCTGATGGTAAGCAGTATCTATCAGAAACTACAGAAGGAGATGGACGATGACGATCGATCGGCGTTCCCTGATCCGGAGCAGCGGCGCGGCCGGGTTCGGCGCGCTTGCGCTGGCGGCGGTGAGCAGCGGCACGGCGCTCGCGTACGGCGACTCCGAGGCGCAGCGCGGCCCGGGTCACGACGGCCTGCCGCCGCGTCTGTCACCCGACGAGCGGCGGCACCTGCGCATCTTCGACGAGCTGGACTTCGAGATCTTCACCGGCCAGAAATGGAACCGGCTGGACGAGAGTCACGCCCGGAACATCCGCGTGCACTGGCCGGACGGGCACTTCACCGACGGGATCGACAAGCACATCGCGGATCTGAAGGCGATGTTCGTCTGGGCGCCGGACACCCGGATCCAGCAGCACCCGCTGCGGCTCGCAACCAACGAGCTGACCGCGGTCACCGGGATCATGGAGGGCACCTTCACCCGGCCGATGCCGGACGGGAAGGGCGGCTTCATCAAACCCACCGGCAAGGCCTACAAGATCACCATGGCCACGGTCGGTATCTGGAACCGCCGCCACACCATGGACGAGGAGCACCTCTTCTGGGACAACCAGTCCTTCAACAGCCAGATCGGTCTCGGCTGACCCCGGCGTACTCGCTGCAGTTGGCGCATCTGGTCAGGAGGTCGTGTTCGCAGCCGATGACGTGGACGAGGAAACGCTCGGCGTTCGCCAGTTGCTCGCGTTGCGCGCGGATCCATTGCAGGCGGCGTTCGATGACGCCGGTCCGGTGCGGCTCGCGGCGGTTCAGGACCTGGCGGATCTCCGGGAGGCTCATGCCGACGGCTTGGCAGGCCTGGAGGACGCGGAGGCGGTAGAGGTGGTCCTCGGTGTACTCGCGGTGGCCGGTCGCGGTGCGTTCTGGGACGACGACGCCGGCGTCGTCCCAATGCCGGAGCACGTGCGTCGCTACGCCGAGCCGGTTGGCCACCTCGCCGATCCTCATCAGGCCATCTTGCCTTCAGGTCGACCTGAAGTTCTAGCGTCGTCGACATGGAGCCTGAGTTCGTCGACATCGGTGGTGCGCGGACTGCGACGTACGTACTGACGCCGGACGGCGAGTCCGCCGGGGACGTCGTGCTCTGCCACGGGACGCCGTGGTCAGCGCAGGTGTGGGCGGAGGTGGCGTGGCGACTGAGCTGCAGCCACCGGGTGTTCCTGTGGGACATGCCCGGCTACGGTCGCTCGCCGAAGAACGCTCCGGTCGACCTGTGCACGCAGATGCGCCGATTCGCCACGCTGGTCTCGCACTGGGGACTGGACCAGCCGCACGTCGTCGCCCACGACATCGGCGCCGCCGTCGCCCTCGGCGCCCATCTGCTGCACGACGTCGACTACGCAGACCTCTTCCTCTGGGACGCCGTCGTCCTGGACCCGTGGGGCTCACCGTTCTTTCGCCTGGTCGCCCAGCACGCCGACGTGTTCTCCCAGCTCCCAGCCGCTCTCCACACCGCCCTGCTGGACGAGTACATCTCCGGCGCCGCGAACGACCGCCTCACCATCACCTGGCTCGACACCCTCACCCGCCCCTGGCGCGGCGCCACCGGCCAGCCCGCCTTCTACCGCCAAATAGCAGCCCTCACCCCCACCCACACCCGCCCCCTGACCGCCCGCCTCTCCCGAACCCGCTGCCCGGTCCGCATCGGCTGGGGCGCCGAAGACCCCTGGCTCCCCCTCAAACAGGCCTACAACCTCCAGTCCCAGTTCCCGGGAACCCCCAAAGTCATCGAACTAAAAGACGTCGGCCACCTAGCCCCCGTAGAAGCCCCACAAGCTGTCGCCCATGCGATTGGCGAGTGGTTAGAGGGGGCCTCGGTGGGTCAGGGCTGTGGTGATCTGGGTGGCGGCTTGGTGGAGGTGGGGGAGGAAGTCGCGGCAGAGGGAGTCGGGGGTGGAGCGGGAGGCGTGGGCGGAGACGTTGAGGGCGGCGATGACGCGGCCGCGGGAGTTGTGGATGGGGACGGCGATGGAGCGGAGGCCTAGTTCGAGCTCTTGGTCGACCAGGGAGTAGCCGTCGGCGCGGGCCGCGGTGATGGCGGCTCGGAGGGCTTCGGGGGCTACGACGGTGCGGTCGGTGAGGGGTTCGGCGCCCAGGTCGGCCAGGTAGGCGTCGAGGTCGGCGGGCGGGAGGCCGGCCAGGAGGACTCGGCCCATGGAGGTCGGGTACGCCGGGAGGCGGGCGCCGACGCCGAGCGCGACGGTCATGATGCGGCTGGTGGGGACGCGGGCGACGTAGACGATGTCCGGCAGGTCGAGGGTGGCGATGGAGCAGGACTCGCGGGTCGCGGCGCTGAGCTCCTCCATGAAGGGGCCGGCCAGCTCGCCGAGGTCGAGGGACGACAAGTAGGCCCAGCCCAACGCGAGGACACGCGGCGTCAGCGAGAACTGCCGGCCGTCGGTACGCACGTAGCCCAACTGCTCGAGCGTCAGCAGGATCCGCCGCGCGGTCGCCGGCGTGATGCCGACCTCGCGCGCCACCTCGCTCAGCGTCAGCGCCGGAGCGGACGCCGAGAAGGCGCGAATGACCGCGAGCCCACGCTCCAGCCCCTGCAGGAAGGTCCCGCTGGACGCCTCACCAGCCATCGACTACCCTACTTTTCGTTGAAAGAAGAACTTTTCGCTCAGCGAAATCATAGTGGAGCCGCGGATGCCAAGTCCAGTCCCTCTCGACGAAGCGATAGCGACCCACGTCCGCGACGGTGACACCGTGGCACTCGAGGGCTTCACCCACCTGATCCCGTTCGCCGCCGCGCACGAGATCGCCCGCCAGGGCCGCCGAAACCTCAAGCTCGTCCGGATGACGCCCGATGTCGTCTACGACCAGCTGATCGGCCTCGGCGTCGCCGACGAGCTGGTCTTCTCGTACGGCGGCAACCCGGGCGTGGGCTCACTGCATCGCCTCCGCGACGCCGTGGAGAAGCACTGGCCGCACAAACTCGTTGTGCACGAGCACAGCCACGCAGGCCTCGCCAACGCGTACGTCGCCGGCGCGGCCCGGCTCCCCTTCGCCGTCCTGCGGGGCTATCGCGGCACCGATCTGGAGCAGCAGAGCGACATCATCAGCCGGATCACCTGCCCGTTCACCGGCGAGGAGCTGGCCGCGGTCAAGGCGGTCAACCCCGATGTCAGCGTCATCCACGCCCAGCTCGCCGACCGCGACGGCAACGTGATGCTGTGGGGTCTGACCGGCGTCCAGCGCGAGGCGGTGCTCGCGGCCGACCGCGCGATCGTCACCGTCGAGGAGATCGTCGACGAGTTCCCCGACCGAACCGGCGCGGTGATCCTGCCCGAGTGGGCGCTGGCCGCGGTCAGCGTGGTCCCGGGCGGCGCCTGGCCGTCGTACGCGCTCGGCTACTCGACGCGCGACAACGACTTCTACCAGCAGTGGGACGCCGTCTCCCGAGACCGCGGCGCCTTCCTGGCCTGGGCCAAGGAGAACGGACTGGAGGCGGCCGCAGATGCCTGAGGCCTGGAAGAGCGCGGACATGATGAACGTCGCCGCCGCCCGCGAGCTGCATGACGGGGACGTGTGCCTGGTCGGGGTCGGCCCGCCCAACCTCGCGGCGAACCTGGCCAGGCACACGCATGCGCCGTCCTGCCGGCTCGTCTACGAATCCGGCGCGATCGACGCGAAACCGCGCCGGCTGCCGCTGTCGATCGGGGACGACGACCTGGCCGCGACCGCGACGTCCGTGGTCTCCGTGCCGGAGATGTTCAACTACTGGGTCGGCGCCGGCCGGATCGACGTCGGCTTCCTCGGCGCCGCGCAGATCGACCGGTTCGGCAACATCAACACGACCGTGATCGGCCCGCACGACAACCCGAAGACGCGGCTGCCCGGCGCCGGCGGCGCGCCGGAGATCGCCGCCAACGCGGGCCGGGTGATCGTGATCGTCAAGCAGTCCCCGCGGACGTTCGTCGAGCGCGTCGACTTCGTCACCTCGGTCGGCTACGGCCCGACCGGCCGCGAGCGGCAGTCGCCCGGCGCCGGTCCGACGCTGGTGATCACCGACCACGGCGTCCTCGAGCCCGATCCGGAGACCAACGAGCTGACGATGACGCGGCTGCACCCCGGCGTCACCGCCGAGCAGGCGCGCGCCGCAACTGGCTGGGAGCTCAAACTCGCGGACGACGTCCAAGAGGTCCCCGCGCCGACCGAGGTCGAGCTCGACATGCTGCGCCGCCTCCGCGCCCGGGAGGTCATCGATGCCTGAACACCGCGAATGGGGTGGCTGGGAATGACGTTCGTCCACACCGCCTTCCCCGCCCGCGTCGTCTTCGGCCCGGGCAGCCTGCGGCAGGTCGCGGCCGAAACCGACCTGCTAGGGGTACGCCGGGCGCTCGTCATCGCGACCGGATCGGCGCGGCAAGCGGCCGACCAAGCCCAGGCAGACTTGAAAGAACTCTTCGCCGGACGCATCGACGGCGTCCGGCAGCACGTCCCCACCGAGGTCGCCGCGGCCGCTCGCGCCAAGGCCCGCGAGACGAACGCCGACGGGATCATCGCGATCGGCGGCGGATCCGCCGTCGGCCTGGCCAAGGCGATCGCACTGGCCGGCGACGTCCGCATCATCGCGGTGCCGACGACGTATGCCGGGTCCGAAATGACACCGGTGTGGGGTGAGACCGCCGACGGCAGCAAAACCACCGGCACCGACCTCCGAGTGTTGCCCCGAACGGTTCTGTACGACCCCGAGCTCACCATCGGCCTGCCGATCGAAACGACCGCGGCGAGCGTGGCCAACGCCCTCGCCCACTGCGTCGAAGCCGTCTGGACCGACAAGGCGAACCCGATCACCGAGACCACCGCGGTGGAGGCCACCCGAGCGTTGAGCGAAGGCCTACGGGCAACTCTGCAGAAGCCGCAGGATATAGATGCCCGCAGCAACCTTCTGTACGGCGCCTGCCTCGCCGGCTCCGCACTCGCCCAGGCCGGCACCGGCGTCCATCACAAGCTCTGCCACCTCCTCGGCGGCAGTTACAACCTCCCGCACGCCGAGACCCACGCGGCCGTCCTCCCGCAAGTAGCTCGCGTGCAGGCGCCGAGCGTGCCGAAAGCCAAAGCCAGGTTGGAAGCAGCGCTCCAGACCGATGACCTCGCAACCGGCCTGTTCGACCTGTTCCGGCAAGCGAACATCCCGACCAGTCTGCGACAGCTCGGCCTGACCGAAGAGCAAGCCGAAGCAGCCGCGGCCAAGTTCCCGCAAGACGTCGACGAGATCCTCACCAGAGCGTGGACCGGGACGCGGCCCGAAGGAGCAGCACGATGAGATCGGCCTACCTGCTGGACGCCGTCCGCACCCCGGTCGGCAAACTCGGCGGCGCACTCGCGGGCGCCCGCCCCGACGACCTCGCCGCCGTCACGCTGCAAGAGCTGGCGCGACGCACCGCGATCGATCCCGGCCAACTGGACGACGTCGTCCTCGGCAATGCGAACGGCGCCGGCGAGGAGAACCGCGACGTCGCCCGGATGGCCGCGCTGCTGGCCGGCTTCCCGACCAGCGTCCCCGGGACGACGGTCAATCGGCTCTGCGGCTCCGGGCTCGAAGCCGCGATCCAGGCCGCCCGGGCGATCGAGACCGGTGACGCGAGCCTGGTGATCGCGGGCGGTGTCGAGTCGATGAGCCGCGCGCCCTGGGTCCTGCCGAAACCCGACCGCGCCTACCCGCACGGCGGCCTGCAGGCCGAGTCGACCTCGCTGGGCTGGCGGTTCATCAACCCGCGGATGCCGAAGGAGTGGACGGTCTCCCTCGGCGAGGCGACCGAACAGCTCGCCGCGAAGTACGGCGTCACCCGCGAAGCCCAGGATCTGTTCGCACTCGCCTCCCACGAGAAGGCGGCCAAGGCCTGGGCGGCCGGCGCCTTCGACGACGAGGTCCTCCGCTGGGATCGCCTGACCGGCATCCTCCCCACGAAGCACACTCCGCTCACCCGCGACGAGTCGATCCGCGACGGCAGCACGCCCGAGCTGATGGCCAAGCTGAAACCCGCCTTCCGCGCCGACGGCACGGTCACCGCGGGCAACGCCTCCACACTGAACGACGGCGCCTCCGCCGTCCTCATCGCCGACGAAAGCACCGCCCAGCGGCTCGGAAACCCACTGGCCAGGATCGTCAGCCGCGCGGTCCACGGCGTCGAGCCGCAGTACTTCGGGATCGGCCCGGTCGAGGCGTCGAACAAGGCGCTCGCCAAGGCCGGTATCGGCTGGAACGACCTCACCCTGGTCGAGCTCAACGAGGCGTACGCCGCCCAGAGCCTGGCCTGTCTCGGGCAATGGCCCGAGCTCGACCCCGCCAAGGTCAACGTGAACGGCGGAGCGATCGCGCTGGGCCACCCGCTCGGCAGCTCCGGCACCCGCATTCTCACCACCCTCGCGCACGAGCTGAAGCGGCGCGGCGGCGGTTACGGACTGGCCACCCTCTGCATCGGCGTCGGGCAGGGGCTGGCCATGGTGATCGAGGCATGAAAGGCAGCGCTATGGACCTGCACGGAGACGAGCTGACAGACGCGGTCGTGACCAGCTTCGACGGAAGCCTGGAGCCGCGGACCAAAGAGGTGATGAGCGCGCTGGTGCGGCATCTGCACGCATTCGCGCGTGAGGTCGACCTCACCGAGGACGAGTACTTCCTCGCCATCGACTTCCTGACCCGGACCGGTCAGATCTCCGACGACAAGCGCCAGGAGTTCGTCCTGCTGGCCGACACCCTCGGCCTGTCGATGCTGACCGTCGGCCTCGGCAGCCCGGACGCCGAAGGCGCCACCGAGTCGACCGTGTTCGGCCCGTTCTTCGTCGAGGGCTCCCCCGAGGTGCCGAACGGCGCCGATCTCGCGAACGGCGCTCCCGGACAGCCGTGCCTGGTGAGCGGCCGCGTCCTGACCACCAAGGGCGAGCCGATCGCCGGTGCGACCGTGGAGACCTGGCAGGCCGACGAGGACGGTTTCTACGACGTCCAGAAGGACGGCCTGACCGGACCGCAGAACCGCGGCCATCTGAAGACCGATGCTGATGGCAACTACTCGTTCTGGGCGGTGAAACCGGTCGCCTACCCGATCCCGGTCGACGGGCCGGTCGGCGAGATGCTGCGCGCCGGCGGCCGCGGCTGGATGCGGCCCGCACACATCCACTTCATGGTCACCGCACCCGGCTACCACCGGCTCATCACCCACGTCTTCGAGGCCGCAGACCCTTACCTGCAAGAGGATGCGGTGTTCGGCGTCAAGGATTCGCTGGTCACCGAGTTCACCGAACATCCCGATGGCCACTACTCCGTCAGCTACGACCTGGTGCTCGCCGAGGAGACGCCATGATCACCACCGATGTCCTGATCGTCGGCAGCGGCCCGGCCGGTGGCGCTGCCGCGCTCTTCCTGTCGACGTACGGCGTCGACACCATCGTCCTCACCCGCTACGGCTGGACGGCGAACACGCCCCGCGCGCACATCACCAACCAGCGCACGGTCGAGCTGATGCGCGACATGGGGATCGAAGACCAGATCACCGACAAGGGCACCGCCCACGAGCTGATGGGCCAGACCGCCTTCTGCACCAGTCTCGCCGGGGAGGAGATCGGCCGGATCCGCACCTGGGGTACTCACCCGCGCCGGCTGGCCGACTACACCGAGGCCAGCCCGACCCTCCCCTGCGACCTGCCCCAAACCCTCTTCGAGCCGATCCTGGTCAGTACGGCGGCCGCCCGCGGCGCCCGGCTGCGCTTCGACACCGAGTACCTCGCCCTGGAGCAGGACGACGACGGCGTCACCGCAACCGTCCGCGATCGGCTGAGTGGCGAGACCTACCAGATCCGGGCCAAGTACCTGATCGGCGCGGACGGCGGCCGCAGCAAAGTGGCCCAGGACATCGGCCTGCCGATGGCCGGCGCGATGGATGTCGAAGGTTCGATGAACATCGTCTTCGAGGCCGACCTGGCCAAGTACGTCGCCCATCGCCCGAGCGTCCTCTACTGGGTGCTCCAGCCCGGCGCGCAGATCGGCGGTATCGGCGCCGGCCTGATCCGGATGGTCCGGCCGTGGAACGAGTGGCTGATCGTCTGGGGTTACGACATCACCCAGCCCGCGCCGGTCGTCGACGAGGCGATGGCGACCGAGATCGTGCGCAGCCTGGTGGGTGACGACACGATCGACGTGAAGCTGAAGGGCACCTCGGTCTGGAGCGTCAACCACATGTACGCCGAGCAGGCGTCGAAGGGCCGCGTGTTCTGTATGGGCGACGCGATCCATCGGCATCCGCCGAGTAACGGCCTCGGCTCGAACACCTCGATCCAGGACGCCTACAACCTGGCCTGGAAACTCTCGCTCGTCCTGAAAGGCCAGGCCTCCCCCGACCTGCTGAAGACGTACGACGAGGAGCGGACGCCGATCGCCAAGCAGATCGTCGACCGGGCGAACAAGAGCCGCACCCAGTTCGGCCAGATCTTCAAAGCACTCGGCATGACGCCGGACGCGCCCGCGGGCCGCACGATCGAGTCCCGCAAGGACGACACTCCTGAAGGCGCGGCGCAGCGCGAGGAACTGCGCAAGGCGATCGAGCTCAAGGACTACGAGTTCAACGCGCACGGCGTCGAGCTCGGTCAGCGCTACCGCTCCGCGGCCGTCATCACCGACGGGACGCCGGAGCCGGCGTACGACCGGGATCCGGAGCTGTACTACCACCCGACCACCTGGCCGGGCGCGCGGATCCCGCACACCTGGCTGACCCGCGGCGACGAAACGGTCAGCACGCTGGACGTCGTCGGCAAGGGCCGGTTCACGCTGCTGACCGGGATCGGCGGCGACGCCTGGGTGAAGGCGGCCCAATCGGTCGCCGAGCGGCTCGGCGTACCGCTCGAAGCCTTCGTGATCGGGCCTGGGCACGAGCTGGAAGATCTGTACGGCGACTGGGCGCGCGTCCGCGAGATCGCGGACGACGGCTGTCTCCTGGTCCGCCCGGACGCGCATATCGGTTACCGCGCGTCCGAGCTACCCGCCGACCCGACCGAGGCCCTGCAGCAGGCCGTCAGCCAGCTGCTAGGCCGCTGACGACTGCTGGGCCTCCCGCAGAATCTGCTCGAGGATCGCCGAGATCTCCGCGGTCTCGGCGTCCAGCAACGTGATCAGCGCGACCCTGGACGTCTCCGAGCGCGCCTGTAGAGCCGCCGCGCTCAAGGCGCGCACGGTCCCCAATTCGTGGATCAGCTCATCCCACAACGAACTCACCGCAACCCCCTGTTCCCGTCACAAACCCAGCAGGCGCGTGTGAGGACGCGCCGGCCCCGCCCGAGGGGTCTGACTTTGTTTCGAGAAGCCTCACTTCTGTCGCACTCTTCAACGGACGAGCACACAGGTGGGTTACGCGTCAGGTAACGACTGCCCGAACGTGTGCCGCCGGATCCACCCGTGCATCGCGATCGCGGCGGCCGCGCTGGCGTTGATCGAGCGCGTCGATCCGAACTGGGCGATCGACAGCACCGCCGTACAGATCGCGTGCGCCTCCTCGGTCAGGCCCGGGCCCTCCTGGCCGAACAGCAGCACGCACCCGGCCGGCAGGTCGAAGGTCTCCAGCGGGACCGAGCCGGGCAGGTTGTCGATCCCGATCACCGGCAGGTCGCGCTCGGCGGCGTACGTCGCCAGGTCGGCGAGCTCGGGGTGGTGGCGGACGTGCTGGTAGCGGTCGGTGACCATCGCGCCGCGACGGTTCCACTTCCGGTTGCCGACGATGTGCACCTCGGCGGCCAGGAACGCGTTCGCCGTCCGGACGACGGAGCCGATGTTCAGGTCGTGCTGCCAGTTCTCGATCGCGATGTGGAACGGGTTCCGCTGCCGGTCGAGGTCCTCGACGATCGCCTCCAGCCGCCAGTAGCGGTACTTGTCGACGACGTTGCGCCGGTCACCGGCGTCCAGTAGCTCGGGGTCCAGGCGGGGGTCGTCCGGCCGGTCGCCCACCCAGGGGCCGACCCCGACCTCGTTCGGTCCGACCACATCGGCGCCGCGGAGGTCCGTCTCATCGCGATTGGGCTGTTGCACAGGTCGGGACGCTACCCTGTGCCGGTGCTTGTTCAACTCGCGATGCTGATGCCCAACTGGATGGACCCCGAGTTCCTGCTGAACTGGCTGGGCGACTGGGCCCTGTGGGGCACGCTGGCGGTGATCTTCATCGAGTGCGGGGTGCTGTTCCCGATCCTGCCCGGCGACTCGCTGTTGTTCGCCGTCGGCCTGTTCATCGCCCGCGGCACGATCGACGTCCCGCTCTGGCTGGCCTGCGTGCTGCTGACCGTCGCGGCCTTCCTGGGCAACGTGTCAGGCTACTACATCGGCCGGGTGCTCGGGACGTCGCTGTTCACCAACCCGAACGCGCGGTTCCTGAAGCCGAAGTACATCGAGCAGACGCACGAGTTCTTCGAGCGGTACGGCCCGCGTGCGCTGGTGCTGGCCCGGTTCGTGCCGATCGTCCGGACGTTCATCACGATCGTCGCCGGCGCCGGCAAGATGGACCCGAAGAAGTTCTTCCTGTGGACCGGGATCGGCGCGATCATCTGGGCCCCCGGGATCACCCTGCTCGGGCACGCGCTGGGCAACGTGGAGTTCGTGCACGCGCACCTGGAGTCGGCGCTGATCCTGCTGGTGCTGGTCTCGCTGATCCCGATGGTCGTCGAGTTCGCGCTGGCCAAGCGCCGCAAGGCCGCCGCGCTGCCGGCCGTCGACTGAGCGTCACTGCCCCAACGGGAACACCGGGTCCGACCAGACCCAGTCCGTACTGAGGTCGGCGAGCATCGCGATCGCCACCGGACCGCCGATCAGCGGGCCGACCACCTGACCGGATCCGAGTGCCGAAACCACCCGGATCCGGTCTGCCGCCTGGTACCAGACCAGCGCCCCCCGTGGCGCCGTCCCTTCGTGCAGAAGGGAGTGATGGTCGAGCCACCGCACCGCGTCGTCCGCGTCCTGCCAGCCGCTGTCCTGGGCATAGCCGAAGGCCATCCGCTGGAACTTCAACGGCCAGTCCTGCCAGGCCGTCGACCCCACCCGTTCCAGCTGCCAGTCCAGCGCCGCCTCGGTCCCTCGTGGATTCCCCACGTGGAATCGACGCTCCACAGCTTCCGCGACCTCCCCCTGGTGCTCCGCACCGGTCGGAGCTTGAGTGATTCCGGTGTTCAGGTGCGTGCATCGCGGTGCTGGAGAAGCGTCCTCGATGCGGGGCATCGTGGGCGTTTCGCCAGTGCCGTGAGGTGCGTGCCTGGGCGCCGGAAGCGCCAAGCTCCGATCGGTGCGGAGCACCTCGGCCATAGGTATCCCCCGATCCCCGTATACCGTCCGGCCCTTCTTGCCGTGGCGATATCAATGGTGCGGTGGTGCGATACAGCGGGCGTACATTCAGCCCGCGGCGGCGCTTTCGAAGCCGGCGAGCTCCAGACGGCAGGCTGCGGCGCGGTCGTCGTTGCCGGCCTGCTGCCAGACCCGGGCGGCGCGTTCAAAGGTGCGGCGGGCCCAGTCGAGGTTGCCCGTGGTCAGGTAGAGCCGACCGAGGTCCTGGGCGGCGCGGCCCTCGACACTGCGGTCACCGAGCCGGTGGCCGATCTCCACGGCGTCGATGAGCATCTTGCGGGCCGCTGCGAGCTCGCCGCGCGTCATCAGCGCGTGGCCGAGCTCAGCACGCGCGTGAGCGGCGCAGTGGTCGTCGCCAAGGTCGGTGAAGATGCCCAGTGACTGACGCAGCTGCCGGACCGCCTGGTCGTGGCGGCCCTGGTGCAACCGCAGGCCGGCGATGCGACGGCGTACCTTGGCAACCCGGTGCGCATCACCGAGGCGGACGCCGAGCAGGTACGCCTGGGCCAGATAGCGCCCAGCCGTGACCGTGTCGTCACGGGACAGCCAGACGGACGCCGCTGCCGTCCGCGCGACCGCTTCGGCGTTCGCGTTGCCGACCTCGACGAACGCCTCGATCGCGTTCTCGAACTGGGTCAACGCGTCGTCGGCACTCCCGCGTTCGCGCAGCCAGGTGCCCAGCCCGACCGCGGTGATCCCCGCGCCGAGCCGATCACCGACCTCGGCGAACACCGGCGCCGCCTGGTCGAAGTGCGTCCGTGCGGTGTCCCAGTCGTCCTGGTAGACGGCCAGCTGGGCGAGGTTGCGATGCATGATCGCCTCACCCCACCGGTCCGCGCATTCGATCGCGCTGCGCAGGCCCTGCCGGTGCGACTCACCCCAGTCGTCGAATCCGGCGCGCATGTCCAGGTACGGCGACCAGGCAGCGGCGATCCGCCACGCGTAGTCGTGCAATCCGTTCTGAGCGGCCGCCCGGATCGCCGGGACGAACGTGCTGCGCTCGCTGTCGAACCAGGCGATCGCATCCGTTTCGGTGAACGGCTGCGGGTCCGGTGACGTCAACGGCCCCGAGTGCTCCGGCACGCCGAAGAACTCGACACTCAACGCCGTATTGGCCCGGCGGACCTTGTTCAGGATGGCGTCCACGACGGTCGCGACGTCCTTCACCGCTTCGGCCCGCTGACTCTCGTCGCCAACGCCGATCGCGTGCAGCCGGAGCAGGTCATGCATCCGGTAGCGGGCCGTTCCGCGATGGTCGATCGAGCTGATCCGGACCAGGTTGACCTCGATCAGCCGATCGAGGCTTCGGCGTACGGACGCCGGTGACGCCATCGCCTCCAGAGCGCGGGCGGAGAAGACGCCAACGGCGAAGTGGCCGATCAGCCGGTACAACCGGGCCTCGTCCGGGTTCAGCGCGTCGTAGCTGAGGTCGGCGCTGGTCCGGACGGCGAGCTCGCCGATACTCAGCTCGTCGAGCCGGGAGCTCTCGTCCCGCAGCCGCCGAGCCAGCTCGCCAGGGCTCAGGTCCGGGCGCTGGGCGAGCCGGCTGCCGACGATCCGGATCGCGAGCGGCAGGTTCCCACACGCAGCCAGGATCTCCTCGGCGGCGGACGTCGTCCGGTCGACTCGGCCGGCCCCGGCCACCGACTCCAGCAGGGCCACAGCCTCACCGTCGTCGAAGGTGTCGAGCGGGAGGCTGTCCGCGCCGGCCAGATCCATCAGCCGGTTACGGCTCGTCACGACGACAGCGGACGCGCCGGTGCCGGGCATCAGCGGAGCGACCTGACCAGCCGTGGCGACGTCGTCCAGGATGATCAGCACCCGGCGACTGGCCAGCTCGGACCGCAGCATCGCCGAACGGCGCTCAGGGTCGGTCGGGATCGCGTAGTCCGGCAGGTTCAGGCTGAGCAGCAGATCGGTCAGCGCGGCGGCCGGATCACGTGGCTGGGTGGCACCGTGCATGTCCAGGTAGATCTGCCCGTCCGGGAAGGACTCCCGGACCAGATGGCCCAGCCGAACGGCCAGAGATGTCTTGCCGGTGCCAGGCGCACCCGAGACGACGGCGATCGGCGGCCGGACGGGGTCGCGGCCGCAGACCAGATCCCGCAGCTGCTCCAAGTGGATCTGCCGGCCGCTGAAGTCCGGCAGGTCGAGCGGCAACTGACTCGGCGGACGCCGGGTCTCGGTCAACTCCGGCGCAGCCATCGGGCCCGGCGCGGCCTCGGCTGTCGGCCGGTCCGCCGACCGGTCAGCAGGGATACCCGGGTTCGGCCAGTTGGCCGAGCGGCCGTTCTCGGCGCGAGTGCCGGCGGCCTCCAGCTCCGGACCGGGCTTGATGTCCAGCTCATCAGCGAGCGTCTGCACCGCCTTCTGGTACGCCGCGCGCGCCTCGCCGACCCGACCGGCCGCGAGTAGTGCGTCGACCAGGCGGCGCCACAGCTGCTCGTCGTACGGGTCGTCGGTGAGGCGAGCGCTGAGGAGGACGGCGGCGCCGCTGGCATCGCCGTACTCGAGCCGCAGATCGAGCAGGGTGTCGACCAGGCCGCGATGCTGGGCCTCGAGCCTGTTGACCGAGCCCTCCCAGGCGGCCGGGATGATCAGGTCCTCCAGCGGTCGGCCACGCCACAGCGCATACGCCCGGGAGAAGGCCTGCATGGCCTGCTTGCCCTCACCCGCGTCGCGCAGGTGGCCACCCTCGGCGAGCAGCGACTCGAACAGGCTGGCATCGAGCTCGTCGACACCGACCTCGATGCTGTAGCCGGCCGCGGAGGTGTCGATCGGGGCCGGTAGACCGGCGTCCTGGAGCACTCCGCGCAATGCCCGGACGTAGGTGCGGATATTCGCGGTCGCGGAGCGTGGCGGAGTGCCTTCCCAGAGTGCATCCGCGATCAGATCGGTGGAGACGAAGCGGTTCGGGTGCAGCAGCAGGGTCGCCAGTAATTGCCGCGGTTTCGCGGCGCGTAACGGCTGACCCTGGACGTGGCTGAGACGCAAGGGCCCGAGGATCCCGTACCTCGGACTGTCCACTCGCCTACCCTCTCCACTCTCGAACCGCCCCATCGTGGCATCCCGCTGTACCGCGCGGGAAGGCCGATGTACGCCGGATGTATCTCACTCGGGCACTGTTGACACCGGTACCGGGGGGAGGCAGGGCCCGGGGTACGGCGACCGACCGCCGCCGCACCCCGGACCCGGCACTGGTAGGAGTTCGGGATCGGGGGTCCTGAACCACGGGAAACCGGTGCCTGAAGGAGTGCCCGCCAGGCACTCCGCGAGACCGGCTCCGGCCGGGCTCAGTGGCCGCCGGTGAAGGGCGGCTGTCCGTCCTGCGGGCTGGGGGAACCCGCAGGCGGGCCGCCCACCGGCGGCTGCGCGCTGTAACCGGGCTGCGGCTGGTAGTTGCCCTGCCCACCGGGCATCTGCGGGTGCACCTGCCCCGAGGAGATCTGCCCCGGCTGCATCTGCGGCGGCGCCTGCTCACCCGCGACCGAGCCGACCGTGCCGAACGAGACCTGCGGGACGGCGCGGACCTGCTCGTCGTTCACCTCGAAGTAGCCGGCCTTGTCGAACTTGAACGCGCCCGCGACGACATTCGACGGAAACGCTTCGATCCGGGTGTTGTAGTCCCCGACGTTCGCGTTGTAGAACCGGCGGCCGGCGGCGATCCGGTCCTCGGTGTCGGTCAGCTCGCGCTGCAGGCCGAGGAAGTTCTGGTTCGACTGCAGCTGCGGGTACTGCTCGACCGAGATCATCATCTGCCGCAGCGCGCCGGACAGCTGGCCCTCGGCCTGCGCCCGCTGCTCGGGCGTCGCGCCCTGGACGTTGACCGCCTGCGTGCGCAGCCGGGCGACCTCCTCGAACACGTGCCGCTCGTGCGCGGCGTACGCGCGAACCGTTTCGACCAGGTTGGGGATCAGGTCGTACCGGCGGTGCAGCTCGACGTCGATCTGCCGCCAGGACTCCTGAATCAGGTTCCGCTGCTTGACGAACCGGTTGTACGACGTGATCAGCGCGATGCCGAGAATCACGACGATCACCACGATCGCGATGATGACGTAGGTCATTGCCTTGCTCCCGAGTGTTGGCGATGCTGAGGCCCGACTCTACGGGTTGCGGAGCTCTACCCCCGCGTAGTCGCGCCAGACGTACGGCGGGATCTGGCCGACGATCAGCTGCAGCTGCTCCAGCCGGCGCAACACCTCGGTCGGGTCGTGCGGGCTGGGATCCCAGCCGATCAGCGAGTTGCCCTCGATCCGCCAGCCGATCTCGCCGCGGGCCAGCAGCAGCTCCATCATCCGCGGCGTCACCACCGCGTGCCCGAACCGGTCGTCGCCGGCCTTCACCCGGAAGGCCCGGTTGAACTGCTCGCTCTCGAACTGCAGGTCCTGGAAGCCGAACGCGTTCGCGACGGCGCCGCCGAAGATGCCCTCGTGGGTGACCTCCAGGTGCGGCAGGACGCCCGGCAACTGCAGGACGACCACGCCGAATTTGTGCGTCGTCGTCCGGCGTCCGCCGCGCCCGTTCGAGCTGTGGGTCTGGTAGCTGTAGTCGAAGGCAACCATCTGCTGCCCGTTGAACAGGCCGGACAGGACGTTCAGCACCCGCCAGTTGTCACCGGTACGGAACGGCGTCCCCTGCCAGTTGCCGGACAGCGCGTGGTTGTGCGGCTGGTAGGCCCAGCCGTAGTGCGCGGCGAACCCGGAGAACAGCTCCCGGCGCTTCTTCGCCTGATGGCGAAGGAACAGGCCGATCACGACACCGGACCCGATGATCATCAGCAGGAACAGCAGAAATGTAGGCCCGAAGCGCATTACAGCCCCAGATCGTCGAGGCCGAACACGGACAGGTACTTCAGCCCCGCGGCCTCGACCTTCTCCTGCGCGCCGGTCGCCCGGTCCACGATGACGGCCACACCGACGACCTCGGCGCCCGCCTCGCGCAGCGCCTCGACGGCGGTCAGCACCGAGCCGCCGGTGGTGGAGGTGTCCTCGACCGCGAGCACCCGGCGGCCCTTCACCTCGGGCCCCTCGATCCGCCGCTGCAGGCCGTGCGTCTTCTCGGCCTTGCGGACGACGAACGCGTCCAGCGCCCGGCCCTGCTGCGCGGCCGCGTGCAGCATCGACATCGCGACCGGGTCGGCGCCGAGCGTGAGCCCGCCGACGGCGTCGTACTCGAGGTCCTTGGTCAGCTCCAGCAGCGCCGGGCCGATCAGCGGCGCCGCGGCCGCGTCGAGCGTGATCCGCCGCAGGTCGACGTAGTAGTCGGCTTCCTTACCCGACGCCAGCGTCACCTTGCCGTGTACGACGGCCTTCGTCTTGACCTGCTCCAGCAGTGCGTCCCGGTCGTAGCTCATGAGGCCACAGCTTAGAGGTCGGTCAGGCCTTCTTGCTGACGCGGACCAACTGACCGAAGGCGACCGACCGGTCCGGGGAGTGGAAGAGGTCCTGGCAAGTGGTCAGCGTGATGATCGACTTCGTTGCCGTCTCGCGCGGTTTGCCGGGGACGGGCTCCAGGACCCAGTTGTCGGCCGGTTTCACGGTCAGATCCTTCGGGGAGCCGTCCAGCTCGTAGGTGTAGATCGCATCCGCGGTCTCGACGATGACCTGGTCGCCCTTGCGTAACTCGAGCAGCTTGCGGAACGGCGAGCCGTGGGTGACCCGGTGCCCGGCGATCGCGAAGTTCCCCGGCCGGCCGGGCAGCTGGGTCTGCGGGTAGTGCCCGATCCCGCGCGACAGCTCACCCTTGCCGACGCCCTCGATGACCGGCTTCTCCCAGTCGTCGCCGAATCTCGGGATCCGGATCAGCACCACCGGATCGCCTTCGGCCGGTTTGGCCGCCTTGGGCTGCCGCCACTGCTCACGCAGCGCGTTCTCCGCCTCGCCCATCTGCTGGTTCGAGGTGATCCCGGTCCCGAAGTACTGCCATCCCACCCAGCCGAGCAGGCCGACACCCGCCAACAGCAGGACAATCCCCAGGCCCCTGATCACTCCCCGCATGCCGACAAGTATGCAGTTCAACTGCAAAGCCTGTGTACGACGTGTCGATGGACGCCGGGTCTTGCCCGGGACGACGATGTGGGCGGTCCTTACGACGGAGGTGTGCGGGTGAAGGCGCTGGTGAAGGCCGAGGCGAAGCCTGGTCTGTGGTTGCAGGACGTCCCGGAGCCGAAGATCGAGGCCGACGAGGTCCTGATCAAGGTGCTGCGGACAGGGCTGTGCGGGACGGATCTGCACATCCAGAGCTGGGACGCGTGGGCGCAGAAGAACGTGCCGGTGCCGATGGTGACCGGGCACGAGTTCGTCGGCGAGGTGGTCGAGATCGGCGTCGGCGTCCGGGACGTCGCGGTCGGTGACCTGGTCAGCGGGGAGGGGCACCTGGTCTGCGGCCGCTGCCGCAACTGCCGGGCCGGCCGCCGCCACCTGTGCATCAAGACTCGCGGCCTCGGCGTCCACCACCCGGGCGCGTTCGCGGAGTACGTCGCGCTGCCCGCCGGGAACGCCTGGGTGCACAAGGACCCGGTCGACCTGGACGTCGCCGCCGTCTTCGACCCGTTCGGGAACGCCGTCCACACGGCGCTGTCGTTCCCGCTGGTCGGCGAGGACGTGCTGATCACCGGCGCCGGGCCGATCGGCGTGATGGCCGCGGCCGTCGCGCTGCACGCCGGCGCCCGGAACGTCGTGATCACCGACCTGTCGGAGTACCGGCTGGACCTGGCCCGCAAGATCGGCGTCACCCGCGCGGTGAACATCGGCGCGGAGACGATCGCCGACGCGCAGCAGAGTCTCGGGATGCGCGAGGGGTTCGACGTCGGGATGGAGATGTCCGGGAAGCCGGCCGCGCTCCGCGACATGCTCGCGAACATGAACCACGGCGGCAAGATCGCGATGCTCGGCCTGCCGGCCGACGAGATCGCGATCGACTGGAGCACCGTCGTGCTCAACATGCTGACGATCAAGGGCATCTACGGCCGGGAGATGTTCGAGACCTGGTACTCGATGTCGGTGATGCTGGAGCGCGGGCTGGATCTGACACCGGTGATCACGCACCGGTTCGGGTACGGCGATTTCGAGCAGGCCTTCGACGTCGCCCGGGCCGGGCAGTGCGGCAAGGTCATCATGGACTGGACGAGCGAGACCCTGGAGGAGAAGCACTGATGTTCGGGCGGATGCGGGACGACCTGACGACGACGATCGGCGAGATCCGGGACGCCGGGCTGTACAAGTCCGAGCGGGTGATCACCTCACCGCAGCAGTCGCTGATCTCAGTTGCCTCCGGCAACGAGGTGCTGAACTTCTGCGCCAACAACTACCTCGGCCTGGCCGACCACCCCGAGGTGATCGCCGCCGCCAAGGACGCGCTCGACCGCTGGGGTTTCGGACTGTCCTCGGTCCGCTTCATCTGCGGCACCCAGCAGATCCACAAGGACCTCGAGGCCGCGCTCAGCAGCTTCCTCGGCACCGAGGACACGATCCTCTACAGCTCCTGTTTCGACGCCAACGGCGGGCTCTTCGAGACGCTGCTCGGCCCGGAGGACGCGATCATCTCCGACGAGCTCAACCACGCCAGCATCATCGACGGCATCCGGCTCTCGAAGGCCAAGCGCTACCGCTACAAGAACCGCGACCTGGCCGACCTCGAGGCCCAGCTGAAGGATGCCGCCGACGCCCGCTACCGGCTGATCGCCACCGACGGCGTCTTCTCGATGGACGGTTACGTCGCCCCGCTGGACGAGATCTGCGACCTGGCCGACCGCTACGACGCCCTCGTCATGGTCGACGACTCGCACGCCGTCGGCTTCGTCGGCCCCGACGGCGCCGGCACCCCCTCGCTGTTCGGCGTCCAGGACCGCGTCGACATCGTCACCGGCACCCTCGGCAAAGCCCTCGGCGGCGCCTCCGGCGGCTACGTCTCGGCCCGCCGCGAGATCGTCGAGCTCCTCCGCCAGCGCTCCCGCCCCTACCTCTTCTCCAACTCGCTGGCCCCGTCCGTCACCGCCGCCTCGCTGAAGGCGCTCGAGCTGATCGCCACCTCCAGCACCCTGCGCGACCAGCTCGCCGCCAACACCGCCCTGTTCCGCACCAAGATGACCGAGGCCGGTTTCGACATCCTCCCCGGCGACCACCCGATCGCCCCGGTGATGATCGGCGACGCCGCCCAGGCCGCCGTCCTCGCCGACAAACTCCTCGACCTCGGCATCTACGTCATCGCCTTCTCCTACCCCGTCGTCCCACACGGCAAGGCCCGCATCCGCGTCCAGCTCTCCGCCGCCCACTCCACCGCCGACGTCGAACGAGCCATCACCGCCTTCACCGAGGCCCGCGCCTGACCCCACCGCACTCGGTACCACAGCCGGTACCGAGTGCGGTACCATCGCATCATGGCGATGAACCTGAGGCTCGACACCGAGGCGACCGTGGCCCTCCAGGCCGAGGCCGAGCGCACCGGCCGGTCCCAGCAGGAGCTGGTCCGCGTCGCCGTCGCCCGCATGCTGAACCTGACCATCCCCGACACACCCCCGTCGGATCGCGAGCAGGCCCGCTGGGAGCAGCTGGTCCGTCCGGCGCGCGTCCCCTACCGCCGGACGACGCCCGGCCTCCGCCTGCCCGAGGGCACGACCAGCCTCGATCTCCTCGACCGGAGCGACCGCTTCTGATGCGGGTCTACGTCGACAGCAGTGCACTGCTCAAGCGCGTGATCGCCGAGCAGGAGTCGACCGCCCTGCTGAACTTTCTCGATCATCACTACCAGCAGGACGACCTCCTGGTGACCTCGGCGCTCGGCTGGGTCGAGGTCTCCCGCGCGGTGCTGCGGGCCACGCCGTCCACGATCGCCGCCGGCGACCTGATCGACGAGGCCATGTCCGGTATCGACGAGCACTCGCTCTCCCCCGACGTCATCAGCGTCGCCCGTCGGCTGCAGCCCCACGAGCTCCGCAGCCTCGATGCCATCCACCTCGCCAGCGCCGTCGTCCTCGACGCCGATGTCGTCGTCACCTACGACGAGCGCCTCGCCGACGCCTGCCGCCGGAACTCGCTGTCGGTCGCGACCCCGGGCCGCGGTTAGGGCGTAGCCCATCCACTTTGTCGGTGGGGTGGGTGAGGATGCGGGTATGGCGGTGATGGATGCGCGGGCGGTGAATCGGGCGACGTCGGCTCGGCAGCTGTTGCTGGAGCGCGCCGGGGTTTCGGCGGTCGAGGCTGTCGCGGCGCTGGCGGGGATGCAGGGGCAGGAGCCCAAACATCCGTACGTCGGGTTGTGGACGCGCGTTGACGGGTTCACCGAAGCGGAGCTGGATGCGGCGGTGGCCGCGCGGAAGGTCGTGCGGGCGACGCTGTTCCGGGGGACGCTGCATCTGGTGACAGCGGCCGACTATCTGCGGTTCCGGCAGACGCTGGCGCCGGTGCTGGAGGCCGGGTTGCGGCTGCTGAAGGAGCGCGCCGAGGGGATGGAGCCGGCGAAGGTGGTGGCGGCCGCCGAGCGGATCCTGCGGAAGGAGCCGTTGACGTTCACCGAAGTCCGGGATGCGTTGCAGGTGGAGTTCCCCGCGGTGAACGAGCGGGCGCTCGGGTTCTGCACGCGGATGCTGGTGCCGTTGGCGATGTTCCCGACCGGGGTGCGCTGGGGGTGGCCGGCGAACGCGCGGTTCACGCCGGCGGAGGAGTGGATCGGCGCGAAGCTGCACCCGAAGGAGGAGGCGGCCGAGCTGGTGGTCCGATACCTCCAGGCGTTCGGCCCGGCAACACCGGCCGACTTCCAGACCTGGTCCGGTCTACCGAAAGCCAAGCCGTTGTTCGACGGCCTCGAGCTCGAGGTGTTCACCGACGAGGCAGGCAAGAGTTTGTACGACGTCCCCGACGGCCCGCGCCCGGGTCCGGACGCGCCGGCGCCGGTTCGATTCCTGCCGGAGTTCGACAATCTGCTGCTGGCACACGCGAAACGCCAGCGAATCATCGCCGATGAGCACCGCCCGGCCGTCTTCACGAAGAACTTACGCGTCAAAGCGACGTTCACCGTTGACGGGTTGGTCGCCGGGTTGTGGGCGGTCGCGACCAAGCGCGGTGTGGCTACTCTCACGCTGACGCCGTTCGGGCGGCTGACGAAGAAGACAACAGGCGAGCTTGAGCGTGAAGGCACCGCCCTGCTGGGGTTTCTGGCGCCGGATGCGCAGACCCACGAGGTGGTTACGGCCAGTTGATGAGGTTGTTGTCACACATCAGATGACTGGGCCAGACCCCGGTTGACCGGTGGAATAGACAGATGAGCACAGTCCCCTCCATCACTCTGGACAACGGCGTCGAGATCCCGCAGCTGGGCCTGGGGGTCTGGCAGGTCGACGACGCGCTCGCGACCGAGGTCGTGTCGACGGCGTTCGAGGCGGGCTACCGCCACGTCGACACCGCGGCGGCGTACGGCAACGAGCCGGGCGTCGGGCGGGCGATCGCCGCGTCCGGTCTGCCCCGCGACGAACTCTTCATCACCACCAAGCTGCAGAACGACGACCAGGGCTACGACAGCACGCTGGCCGCGTTCGACGCCAGCGTGGGCCGGCTCGGTCTCGACTACGTCGACCTGTACCTGATCCACTGGCAGTGCCTGAAGAAGGACAAGTACATCGAGACCTGGAAGGCGTTCGAGCAGCTGTACGCCGACCAGCGCATCCGCGCGATCGGCGTCTCGAACTTCCACGAGCCCGCGCTGCGCCGGATCTTCGACGAGACGGCGATCCGCCCCGCGGTGAACCAGATCGAGTTGCACCCGGCCCTCCCGCAGGACGAGCTGCGCGCGTTCAACGCCGAGAACGACATCGCCACCCAGGCCTGGAGCCCGCTGGCCTCCGGTGAGCTGATCGACAACGAGACGCTTGCCAAACTCGGCGCGAAGTACGGCAAGTCGGCCGCCCAGGTGATGATCCGCTGGCACCTGCAGCTCGGCAACATCGTGCTGCCGAAGTCGGTCACCCCGAGCCGCATCCAGGAGAACATCGCCGTCTTCGACTTCCAGCTCGACAACGACGACATGGCCGCGATCGCCGACCTCGAAACCGGCGTCCGCACCGGCGGCGACCCGGACACCCTCGGTTAAAGCAGGTCGAGAAAGCGAGCCAGGACTGGCGAACGGTTGTCCGGCGACCAGGCGACGGAGAGTTGCCAGGGTGGTAGGTCGTCGGACAACTCGCGGTAGACGACGGCGTCCGGGTTGGACGGCGGCGTCGGGCCGATCAGCAGCGAGACGCCGATCCCGGCCGCGACCAGTGACACGATCGTCTGGACGTCGGCCGCCTGCTGCTCGATCCGCGGTGTGAACCCGACCGCCCGGCAGAACCCCACGATCGTGTCGTGCACGACCGGGCCACTCGGCCGGTTGTAGAACACGAACGGCTCGTCGGCGAGCTCCTCCAGCCGCAGCCGCTTCCGGCGTGCGAACCGATGCCGCGCCGGCAGCGCAACCATCAGCGGATCCGACGACACCACTCGCGAATCCAGCCCCGGCGCCATCCGGACGACAGTTGTCGAGCTGGCCCCGACCGCCGGCGCGCTCGGCCGCAGCAGCCCGACGTCCGCGCGTCCGTCGAGCAACTCTTCCGTCTGGCGCAGCGTGGTCAGCGTCTCCAGATCGAGGACGACCTCCGGGTAGGCCGCCCGAAACGCGCCCAGCAACCGCGGGAGCGCCTCGAACGTCGCTGACTGGACGAACCGCAACCGCAACGTCCCCAGCTCACCTCGCTGCGTCCGCTGCGCAGCCCGGACCGCCTCCTCCGAACGCCGCAACAGCTCCCGCGCCTCGGCCAGGAACGTCTCCCCGGCCGCCGTCAGGACGAAACGCTTCTTCACCCGAGCGAACAGCTCGACCCCGAGATCACGCTCCAGCGCCGCGATCTGCCGGCTCAGCGACGGCTGGGTCAGATGCAGTTGCACCGCCGCCCGGCCGACGTTCAGCTCCTCGGCGACCACCACGAACGACCTCAGCTGGCGCAGCTCCATACAACCGATCATGCACCAGATGCATGAAGTAAGCGAACAACTTTCATTGGACGTATCACCGCCCGGATTTCTACCGTCGAAGACGTGACCTACCTACCGTTTTCCGTCATCAAAGCGATCCACGACGACATCCACTCCGCCCAGCCGGACGCCCCCGTCCGGCCGCACCGACCGACCCGCGACCGCCGGATGATCCGCGTCATCCGCAGGCTCTTCGACCTCCAGGACGAGGCCGTGTGCCAAGCTGAGGACCGTGATCGAGGTACGACGGCTGCGGGTCCTGCGCGCGCTTGCTGATCACGGCACCGTGACCGCGGCCGCCGAGGTCCTGCACCTGACGCCCTCGGCGGTCTCGCAGCAACTCGCAGCCCTGGAGTCCGAGGTCGGCCAGGAGCTACTCGAACGCCGCGGCCGCCGGGTGGCGATCACCTCGGCCGGCCGGCTGCTGCTCACCCACACCGACACCATCCTCAGCGAGGTCGAACGCGCCGAGGACGCGATGCGCCTGTTCGCCGACGGCAGCACCGGCGAGGTCCGCGTCACCGCCTTCGCGACCGCGATCAGCCTGCTGGTCGCCCCGACCCTGACGCGGCTGCGCGACACCACCCCCGGCCTGCGCCTCGTCGTCCGCGACGCCGAAGGCCACCAGGGCATCACCCAACTCCTGGACGGCGACGCCGACCTCGCGATCGCCGTCGAACATCGCGGCTCACCGCGCGCCGACGACCAGCGGCTGACCCGAATCCCCTTGTACGCCGAGCCGTTCGTCGCGGTCCTCCCGTCGACACATCCGGCCGCGGACGTCGCCGTCCTCGACCTGTCCATGCTGGCCGGCGACGACTGGGTGATGACCGCGCCGGGTAACCCGATCCGCGACGTCGTCCTGTCAGCCTGTGAACAGGCCGGCTTCCAGCCGCGCGTCGTCCACGAGTCCGACGACTTCCGCGCGGTCGCCGCGCTGGTCGCCGCCGGGGCCGGCGTCTCCCTCGTGCCCCGGCTCGCCGCGCCCTCCGAGGCCCTCGTCCGCCCGCTGCTCGAGCCGGCGCCGGCTCGCCGCGTATACGCCGCCGTCCGCAGCAGCCGCGCCGACCACCCGCTGATCACCGCCACCCTGAAGGCGCTGACCGAGGTCGCCGAGAACGTTGTGACCTAGGCCGGCGATCGGCTGCCCTGACTGGTCAGGGCAGTTTGGCGGCGGCTGTGCGGGTCAGGGCTTCCCAGTGGGCCGGGGCGATCCCCTTGCCCATCTCGCCGAAGGCCAGCACGGAGACGATGGTCCCCTTGCGGGTGACGGCGTATGGGAAGCCGCCGTCCTCGCTGCCGGGGTCGTTGGGCAGCGGGTAGGTGTACCAGCGCAGGATCGCGGTGGCATCGCCGACGGCGAGGGTTCGGTTCTCGGTCAGCTTGCGGGCGTGCGTCGGACCGGGTTTGAGCGCCTTGCACGACTTGATCGTCGCGATGATGCTCTCGTACGCCGCCTTGGCCGCGGCCGGGCTCTGGTACCGGGTCAGCCACTGGCCGCCGGACGCATCCAGCTCGGTCGTGTAGTAGCGGGTCAGGTTGCCCTGGACGCCGTTGCCGCGGGTGGACATCGTCCCGCAGATCGCGCGGTTGCCGTTACTGGCGGCGATCCAGCCGCGCTTGGGGTCGGCCTTCGCGACCTCCTTGCCGGTCAGCAGCATCGCGTTCGCCAGCCGGACGACCGGCGGTTTGGTCGGCGTCGGCTTGGCGCTCGGCGTCGTCGTCGGCCTGGTGGTCGCCGTCGCCGTCGCTGTCGCTGTCGGCTTCGGCGGGACCGAGGGGGTCGGAGTCGTCGCCGGCGCGCTCGGCGGCGGGGTGGTCGGCGCGGTGACGCTCGGCGTCGGCGGCGGTGTGTTCGCACCGCCGCCGGCCGGCGCCGTTTGGTTGCCACAGGCTACTAATGCCAGGGCGGCGACGGCCGGCCCTGCGAGTGCCGCGACGCGGCGGGATCCCCGAGTGTTCATGTCTCCAACCCTCCCGTTTCGGTACCAGCTTGGACGCGAAATCAGGCACTGCGGTTGGGACACGACTTGATTACAAGAGCATCAGGTACGCCGGCGCCCGTCCAGACCGACGGTGGACAACCGGGCGATCAGCGTCCGCGGCGTGTAGCGGGCGGCGGCCGCGATCAGCTTGTAGCGCAGGCTCGGGATCGAGACCGCCTGACCGCGCATCAGATCCTTCCAGGCGGCGTCGACCAGGTCGGTCGCGTCCAGCCACATGAACGACGGGATGATCGTCTTGTCCATCCCCATCCGCTCGTGGAACTCGGTGTGCACGAACCCCGGGCACAACGCCATCACGGCGACGCCCTTGGCATGCAGCTCGATCGCGAGCCCGGCCGAGAAGTTCGTCACCCAGGACTTGTGCGCGCTGTAACTCCCGCGCTGCAGGAACCCGGCCACCGACGACACGTTGATCACCGCGCCGGACCCGCGCTCGATCATCGGCAGCACGGCCGCGTGCGTCAGCCGCAGGACGACCCGGACCAGCAGGTCGAACTGCCGCTCCTCGGTCTCCACCGGATTCGCCCAGAACGGCTTCTTCTCCCCGAACCCGGCATTGTTGACGAGCACCTCGATCGGCCCGCTCCGGAACCGCTCCTCGACCCGCGCCAGCTCGTCGCGATCAACCAGATCCGCCGCCAGGACCTCGCATTCGACGCCGTACAGCTGCGTGATCTCCGCAGCGACGGTCTTCAACCGCGCCTCGTCGCGCGCGACCAGCACGAGGTCGTACCCCTCACGCGCCAGCTTCTCCGCGAAAGCCCGCCCGATCCCAGCCGTCGGCCCTGTAATCAGCGCAGTCGCCACACCAGTCCTCCCGTCGCTCCAGCCCCCAGTCTGTCACTACTCTGACGAGGTGCTGACCGCCATCGACACCTGGATTCTCGACCTGGACAACACCCTCTACCCGCCGAGCACCGGGCTGGCGGACCAGATGAACCAGCGCATCCGCGCCTACCTGGCGAATCTGTTCGGGACCGACGAGGCCGGGGCGGTCCGGTTACAACGCGAGCTGGTCGCCGAGCACGGGACGACGCTGCGCGGGCTGATGAACACGCGCGGGATCGACCCGCACGACTACCTCGCCTGGGAACACACCATCGACTACTCGGTGCTGACGCCCGACCCGGCGCTGGGCACTGCGCTCGCCGCGCTGCCCGGACGGCGGTTGCTGTTCACGAACGGGACGGCGTACCACGCAGAGCAGGCGCTCGGACGGCTCGGGCTGGCGCCGGCATTCGACGGGGTGTTCGACATCTTGGCCGGGCAGCTGGTGCCGAAGCCGTATGCCGCGAGCTATGAGCGGTTTGTGGAACAGTTCGCGGTGGAGCCGGGGCGGGCGGTGTTCTGCGACGATCTGGCGGTCAACCTGGAGGTGCCGGAGCGGCTCGGGATGGCGACCGTCTGGGTGTCCGGCGAGCCGGTCGCGGACGGTTCGGCGTACGAGGTGCTCGGGGCTCGGCGGTGGCGGACCGCCGGGTTGGCGGGATTCTTGCAGGTTGTGACATCTGATGACTGGGGTGCATGACTCGCTATTCGGGGGAGATTGGGCCAGTCTGGTGGGGAGTGGTCTGAGGACTTAGGAGGTTGGGGTATGGCGGCGACGGATACGGCGCTGGCTGGATTGCGGCAGATGATCGCGTCCGGGGCGTTGGGGCCGGGGGCGAAGTTCCCGCCGGAGCCGGAACTGTGCGAGCGGCTGGGAGTGTCCCGGAGCTCGCTGCGCGAGGCGGTCCGGTCGCTGGCGGCGCTCGGGGTGATCGAGTCGCGGCACGGGTCGGGGACGTATGTGTCGGCGCTCGATCCGGCGGAGATCATCAGCCGGTTCTCGCTGTCGGTGCAGCTGATCCCACTCGAAGGGGTGCTGCAGTTACTCGAAGTACGCCGCGTCCTAGAGGCGCACGCGACCGCCGCGGCCGCCGCCCGCCAGGATCCGGACCTCGCACCTCTGCTGGACAAGATCCTCGAACAACTCGAAGCGACCACCGACGCGGCCGAGATCCAGCGCTTGGACGCCGAGTTCCACGACGCGATCTGCGCCGCCGGCGGCAACCCGACGGTGACCGCGCTGACCGCCGTCATCCGCGGCCGCGGCGGCCACTACCGCATCTTCGAACCCGGCTCCGAGTTCGACGCGATCAAACAGACCAGCGACCGCGGCCACCGCGCGATCCTGGCCGCTATCGCCCATCGCGATCCCGCGGCCGCCGCCACCGCCGCGTCCGCCCACATCGCCCAGACCGAGCTCTGGCTGCGCGCCCTCCGGCCCGAACCGCAGCCCGACTGACTGACAATAAATTTCCACATCCTGTCCAGATCTTGCGGACAGGTGGTCTACTGCATAACCTCCAGGCAGTTCGTCTGGAGGGATCCGCCAATGTCCCGAACGTCCCTGCGCGCCCTGGCCGTCGTCGTCTCGAGCGCCCTGCTCACCGGCCTGCTGATCGCGCCCGCAACCGCCACCCGCCCGGCTCCGCGGATCACCCGCGCCGGGCTCGACCCCGCGCTGGTCGCCGGCCGCGGCGCGACTGTCCCGTTCGTCGAGCAGGAGGCCGAGAACGCCTTCTCGAACGGCGAGCGGATCGGGCCGAGCCGGGAGGCCTACACGCTCCCCGCCGAGGCCTCCGGACGCACCGCCGTCCGCCTGCTCCCCGAGCAGTACGTCGAGTTCACACTGACCGAGCCGGCGAACGCGCTCACCGTCCGCTACAGCATCCCGGACGCCCCGACCGGCGGCGGCATCCGCGCACCACTCGACCTCACCGTGAACGGCAAGCGCAAGCAGACCCTGACGCTGACCTCGGAGTACGCCTGGCTCTACGGCATGTACCCGTTCTCCAACAACCCGGATGTCGACCCGATCCCCGGCTGGTGGAAACCCGAGCCCGACCCGGTCGCCAAACCCTTCCGGCCGAACCACTTCTACGACGAACAGCGCATTCGGCTCGACCGTACGTACCGGGCCGGCGACCGCGTCCGCTTCACCGTCCCCAAGCGGACGAACGCCGCGTGGACCGTGATCGACGTCGCCGACTTCGAGCTGGTCAAGGCGCCGCTGCGGCCGCCCGCGCGATCGCTCGACGTCCGCCTGTTCGGCGCCGACCCGACCGGACGCCGGGACGCCGCGCCCGCGATCGACCGGACGATCGCCGCGGCGAAGAAGCTCGGCTGGTCGGTCTTCATCCCGCCGGGCACCTTCCAGGTGAACCGGCACATCGTCGTCGACAAGGTGACCGTCCGCGGCGCGGGGAGCTGGCACACGATCATCAAGGGCAAGGTGCTCCCGCTCGCCGAGCCTGCGCCGGACAAGTCGATCCACAGCGCGCCCGGGTTCTACGGCAAGTACGCCGATGCCGGCGGCTCCACCCGGGTGCATCTGGCCGACTTCGCGATCGAGAGCGACGTCCGGGAGCGGATCGACACCGACCAGGTGAACGGGATCGGCGGGGCGATCGGCGGCGGCTCGACGATCGAGAACCTCTACCTGCACCGGACCAAGGTCGGCATCTGGCTGGACGGCCCGATGGACGGCCTGCTGATCCGCAACAACATCATCACCGACGCGATCGCCGACGGGATGAACCTGCATCTCGGCGTCTCGAACGTCCGCGCGACCAACAACTTCGTCCGCAACAGCGGTGACGACGGGCTCGCGATGTGGTCGGAGGCCAACCCCGCCGGGCTGGTCAACCGGAACAACGTCTACGACCACAACACCGTCCAGACGCCCGTCCTGGCCAACAACATCGCGATCTACGGCGGCAAGGACATCGCCGTCACCGACAATCTGGTCGCGGACCCGATCCGTGAGGGCAGCACGCTGCACGCGGGCTCCCGGTTCAACTCGACGCCGTTCGAGGGCACGCTGACCTTCGCCCGGAACACCACCGTCCGCGGCGGCCCGCGGGACCTGAACTGGAACATCGGCCTCGGCGCGATCTGGCTGTACGCCTTGCAGTCGACGATGTCGGCCGACATCCGGATCACCGACAGCGCCTTCCTGGACTCGACGTACAACGCGCTGATGTTCGCCGTCGACTGGCCGGTGAAGGACACCTACGCGATCGAGAACGTTGCCGTTAGCAACATCAAGGTCGACGGTACCGGGACCAGCGTGGTGAACGCCCGGGTCGGCGGCTGGGCGACGTTCGAGAACGTCGACGCCCGGAACGTCGGCGCACCGTTCGTCAACAACTGCGGCACCTTCCAGTTCAACGGGCCACCCGAGTTCGACGTCCGCCTGCTCGGCGGGAACGACGGAAACTGGCACGGCGACACCTGGTGCGAGGACCGCCCGACCGTCGTCCCGCCGCCGCCACCTGCGCCCTGGAACTGAGCGCCCGTCCGCGCGTGCCCCCAGGTAAGGTCGGGGCATGCGCGGACACGCTGAGCGGTTGAACGGGCTGGGTACGACGATCTTCGCCGAGATGTCGGCGCTCGCGGTGGCGACCGGGTCGGTCAACCTCGGGCAGGGCTTCCCCGACACCGACGGCCCCGACTCGGTGCTCGAGGACGCGATCGCCGCGATCCGGGCCGGCGCCAACCAGTACCCGCCCGGCCGCGGTATCCCCGCGCTCCGGCAGGCGATCGCCGACCACCAGCAGCGCTTCTACGGCCTCAGCTACGACCCGGACACCGAAGTCCTCGTCACCACCGGCGCCACCGAGGCCATCGCGGCCGCCTTGCTCGCCTTCGTCGAGCCGGGTGCCGAGGTGATCGCCCTGGAGCCGTACTACGACTCCTACGCGGCCGGTATCGCCTTCGCCGGCGGACGCCGCGTCCCGGTCACGCTCCGGGCGCCGTCGTACCGGCTCGACCTCGACGAGCTGCGCGCCGCCGTCACCCCGCGCACCAAGGTCCTGCTGATCAACTCCCCGCACAACCCGACCGGCACCGTCCTCACCGACGAAGAGCTGCGCGGTATCCGCGACGTCGCCGTCGAACACGACCTGACCGTCATCACCGACGAGGTCTACGAACACCTCGTCTACGACGACCACCGCCATCTCCCGCTGGCGACGTACGACGGTATGCCCGAACGCACCCTCTCGATCAGCAGCGCCGGCAAGACCTTCTCCGTCACCGGCTGGAAGATCGGCTGGGTCACCGGCACCCCCGCCAACATCACCGCCGTCACCACCGCCAAACAGTTCCTCACCTATGTCTCCGGCTCCCCCTTCCAGCCCGCCGTGGCCAACGCCCTTGCCCTAGGCAACGACTACTACACCACCGTCCGCGGCACCCTCCAGTCCCGCCGCGACCTCCTCGCCACCGGCCTCGCCGACCTCGGCTTCGACGTCCACACCCCCGCCGGCACCTACTTCATCACCACCGACATCCGCCCCCTCGGCCACACCGACGGCATCGACTTCTGCCGCCTCCTCCCCCAACGCACCGGCGTCGTAGCCATCCCCACCCAAGTCTTCTACGACCACAAACCCCAAGGCGCCCCCCTGGTCCGCTGGGCCTTCTGCAAGAAAGAGTCCCTCCTCCAAGAAGCCCTCCACCGCCTCAAATCCCTCTGACACCCACCCCAACACCTGCTAAACTTGCGACAGCTCGCCACGCGCTGCCTGGTGAGAAGTGAAGCTGGGATTCCCGCCGGAATGACGGGCCCCAGCTTTCGCGTTTTCCGGGGCCTGCCCGCTCAACGAACCGCCACCCGCCGGATGCTCACCACGCCGGCCATCAGCCGCAGCCACCGGTCGTCGCCGAGGAGGTCCGAGGACATCGCGCCGGCGACGGCGTCCGGCAACCAGAGCATCGGTTCGCCGCCCGGTTTGGCGAACCCGACCAGCAGGTCACCCGGTATCAACCGCTTGCGACGCGCGCTGTCCACCAGTTGCAGATCGCGCCGATCCTGTGCCGCGGTCCGAGATTCCAACCGGACTTCGGACACCTCCAGCTGTGCCAGTTCGTGGAGCAACTGCTCCAGGCAGCACCTGCGCGCGCGCTCTTGTCTGGACCGTTCCATCGGCGCACCGACGGTCAGGATCGCGGCGATGTCCATCTGACCGATGGCCGCGGCGATCACGTCCCGGCGCTTGACCGATTCACCTCGCCAGTGCAGCCGGACACCGGGCTTGATCGCGAGCCCCAGCAGCTCGCGCCGTAGATCGCCGCAACTCGCAGTATCGGCGACAACGGCCGCGATCGTGTACGTCCCCGTGCCACCCGGCGGCCCGACGATCACGGATTCGTCGACCCAGGCGGAGAGGGCGAATTGGTGGTTCGGCATCCTCCGAATTCTTCCGGAGCGACGCCGTGCGACACGCGGTTTTCCACAGGGCATCCCGGGGCATCCCGGGGCAGATCGTCAGGGGAGGAAGGTGGCGAGGGTTTCGGGGGTGCGGGTGATGGCGGCGGTGTGTTCGGTGGTGATGATGGGGCGTTGGATGAGGATGGGGTGGGCGATCAGGGCGGCTATCCAGTGGGTGCGGTGGGTGGGGGTGCGGGGGAGGTCGGCGACGGCGGTGGCTTCGGGTTCGTCGGGGCGGAGTAGGTGCCAGGGGTCGAGGTTGAGGCGGGTGAGGAGGGCTTCGAGTTCGGCGGCTGTGGGTGGGTCGTCGAGGTAGCGGCGGACTGTGTAGTCGACGCCGGCGGCGTCCAGGGCGTCGGTGGCGACGCGGCACTTGGAGCAGGCGGGGTTGATCCAGATTTCCATCAGCGGAACCAGCGTTTCGTCGTGGGGTGGAGCATCAAGACGAGGAGGGCGGCGTGGACGGCCAGGCCGAGGAGGCCGGTGGGGAAGGCGAGGAGGCCGGCGACGACGCCGAGGACGGCGATCGCGATGACCAGGTAGCGGGCCCAGGGGCGGCGTTTGCGGAGGTAGAGGGCCGGGAGGGCGTAGAGGACGGCGCCGGCCAGGGCGGCGGTGGCGACGACGCCGCCGGAGCCCTTCGAGCCGAGGACGATCTCGGAGATCTGGTCGCCGGCCGAGGTGAGTGCCATCAACCCCAGCAACAGGTAGAGGACGCCGAAGCCCAGCACGACGACGGTCGCCACCGTCACCTGGCGCGGCACCTCCGAGCCGTACGACGCCGCGCCGAACGCCCCCTGGTACCGCCCAGGCGGACGGACGTCGTCGTGCGGCTCGCTCATGCGGTGATCCTTGCAGACAACCCAAGCCGGGCCGGTCATTGCGACCGGCCCGGCTCGTTCACAGCAACCTCAGGCGGTGACGTCGAGGGCGTCCTTGGCCTCGTTGAGGGAGACCCGGACGGTTTCGCCGTCGCGGATGGTGCCGTCGAGGAGGCCGCGGGCGAGCTCGTCGCCGATGGCGGACTGGACCAGGCGGCGGAGCGGGCGGGCGCCGTAGACGGGGTCGTAGCCGGTCATCGCGAGCCATTCGAGGGCGTCTTCGCCGACGTCCAGGGTGATGCGGCGGTCGGTGAGGCGCCGCTGCAGAGCGGTGATCTGCAGGCCGACGATCTGGGTGAGCTCTTCGCTGCCGAGGGCGTCGAAGAGGACCAGCTCGTCGAGGCGGTTGATGAATTCGGGTTTGAAGGACTGGCGGACGACGGCCATCACCTGGTCGCGTTTGACCTTGTCGTCGAGCGACATGTCGGCCAGGTACGCCGACCCGAGGTTGCTGGTCAGGATCAGGATGACGTTCCGGAAGTCGACCGTCCGGCCCTGGCCGTCGGTCAGCCGGCCGTCGTCGAGGACCTGGAGCAGGATGTCGAAGACCTCCGGGTGCGCCTTCTCGACCTCGTCGAGCAGGATCACCGAGTACGGACGCCGGCGTACGGCCTCGGTGAGCTGACCGCCCTCCTCGTAGCCGACGTACCCGGGCGGGGCGCCGACGAGACGCGAGACGCTGTGCTTCTCGGAGTACTCCGACATGTCGATCCGGACCATCGCCCGCTCGTCGTCGAAGAGGAAGTCGGCCAGCGCCTTGGCCAGCTCGGTCTTGCCGACGCCGGTCGGGCCGAGGAACAGGAACGAGCCGGTCGGCCGGTCCGGGTCCGAGATCCCCGCTCGCGCCCGCCGGACGGCGTCGCTGACGGCCTTCACCGCGGCCTGCTGGCCGATCAGCCGGCGACCCAGCTCACCTTCCATCCGGAGCAGCTTGCCGGTCTCGCCTTCGAGCAGCCGGCCGGTCGGGATACCGGTCCACATCGCGATCACCTCGGCGATCTCGGTCGGGCCGACCTCCTCGTTGACCATCGCGTCCGGGCCGTCGGTGACCTCGGGCTCGGCCGCGGCGGCCTCCAGCTCCTTGGTCAGCTGCGGGATCTCGCCGTACAGGATCTCCGAGGCGCGCTGCAGCTCGCCGTCGCGCTGGGCGCGCTCGGCCTGGCCGCGCAGCTCGTCGATCCGCTCCTTGATCTCACCGACCCGGTTCAGGCCGGACTTCTCCTTCTCCCAGCGCGCTTCGAGCGCGCGCAGCTCCTCCTCGCGGTCGGCGAGGTCGGCGCGCAGCCGCTCCAGCCGCTCCTGGGACGACGCGTCCTCCTCCCGCGACAGCGCGAGCTCCTCCATCTTCAGCCGGTCGACCGTACGCCGCAGCGAGTCGATCTCGACCGGGGAGGAGTCGATCTCCATCCGCAGCCGGGACGCCGCCTCGTCGACCAGGTCGATCGCCTTGTCGGGCAGCTGCCGGCCGGTGATGTACCGGTTCGACAGCGTGGCCGCGGCGACCAGCGCACTGTCGGAGATGGCGACCTTGTGGTGCGCCTCGTAGCGCTCCTTCAGCCCGCGCAGGATGGCGATCGAGTCTTCCACGGAGGGCTCGCCGACGAAGACCTGCTGGAAGCGGCGCTCCAGTGCCGGGTCCTTCTCGATCCGCGTCCGGTACTCGTCGAGCGTGGTGGCGCCGATCATCCGCAGCTCACCGCGCGCCAGCATCGGCTTCAGCATGTTGCCCGCGTCCATCGCGCCCTCACCGGACGCGCCCGCGCCGACGACGGTGTGCAACTCGTCGATGAACGTGATGACCTGACCGTCGGACTCCTTGATCTCGGTCAGCACCGCCTTCAGCCGCTCCTCGAACTCACCGCGGTACTTCGCGCCCGCGACCATCGCCCCGAGGTCGAGGCTGATCAGCCGCCGGCCGCGCAGCGACTCGGGCACGTCACCGGCCACGATCCGCTGG
Organism: Kribbella sandramycini; assembly: GCF_013131805.1. GTDB lineage: Bacteria > Actinomycetota > Actinomycetes > Propionibacteriales > Kribbellaceae > Kribbella > Kribbella sandramycini. The sequence goes on from NZ_JABJRC010000003.1 coordinate 245,498, forward strand.
GCCAGCCCCTCGACGACGGCGGTCTTGCCGACGCCGGGCTCGCCGATCAGCACCGGGTTGTTCTTGGTCCGCCGGGACAGGACCTGGACGACGCGCCGGATCTCGGAGTCCCGCCCGATCACCGGGTCGAGTTTGCCGTCGCGGGCGCGCTCGGTCAGGTCGACGCCGTACTTCTCCAGCGTCTTCGTCGTCCCCTCGGCCTCCGGCGAGGTGATCCGCCGGTTGCCGCGCATCGAGTCGAACGCCTGCAGCAGCGCCTCCGGCGACACCGCGAGCGCCGTCTTGGCCGGCCCGTCGACGGTGGCCAGCGCGATCAGCAGGTGCTCGGTGGAGACGAACTCGTCGCCGAGCCCCAGCGCTCGCTGCTCGGCCTGCGCCAGCACCTCGGCCGTCTTCGGCGACAGGCTCGGCGCCTGCACACTGCCCCCACTGGCCTTCGGCAGGCGGCCGACCTGCTCGGCCGTACGACGGCGGACGCCGTCCAGCTCACCGCCGGCGGCCTCGAGCAGGCCGGTGGTGGCCCCCTCGGGCTGCGCGAGCAGCGCGGACAGCAGGTGAATCGGTTCCACGGTCGGGTTGCCCGCCGCGGAGGTCTGACGGATGGCGACCGACAGCGTTTCCCGGGCCAGCGTCGTCAACCGCTGAACATCCATATCTCAGCCTTTCGAGTCCAGACAACAACGTCACTGAGTACAACTTATCCAAACTTGAGTCCATTCCACTCAACTCTGAGAAATCCCAGGGTCAACTCAGGGTCGCCAACCTTTCGGGCCGTCATCCCGTACCTCACGGGGACAGCCGCTCTCCCTAGGAGGATCCCCTGTGCGCCCTGTGGCAGCCCTGATCGCGCTCACGCTCAGCACTCAAGCCGTCACCAGTACGGCGGCGCCCCCACCCGCCGGCGCGGCACCGAACCCCACGACCGCGACCGTCACCCTCGTCACCGGCGATTCCGTCCGCATCACCCGGGCGCCAGGTCAGCCCGACCGGACGACGTTCCTGCCCGCCCCGGGCACCCCCGAGCAGACCGTCCGCACCACCCGCCGCAACGGCCACACGTACGTCGTCCCGGCATCGGCGCAGGCCGGGATCGACGCCGGCCGCCTCGACCCAGCCCTCTTCGACGTCACGACCCTGTTGGCCGAAGGCGTCACCGACAACGTCCCCGTGATCGTCCGGTACGCCGAAGCGGCCCGAACCGCCGCCGGCTCCGCACTGCCCGGCACCACCGGCGGCCGGGTCTTGAACAGCCTCGGCGCCCGCTCGACCCGGGTCCGGCCCGGGTCAGCGTTCTGGAAGTCGGTGAACCACGCCGCCGTCACCAAGATCAGCCTCGACCGCCGCGTGAAGTCCGGTCTCGACCGGAGCGTCCCGCAGATCGGCGGACCGGCCGCCTGGCAGCGCGGCCTCACCGGCAAGGGCGTCAAGATCGCCGTCCTCGACACCGGCATCGACCCGACCCACCCCGACCTGGCCGGCCGGATCGCCGCCGCGCAGGACTTCACCGGCGCCGGCGACCCGATCGACCGGAACGGCCACGGCACCCACGTCGCCGGGATCGCCGCCGGCAACGGCACGGCGTCCGACGGCAAGTACCGAGGCGTCGCACCCGAAGCGACGTTGCTGAACGCCAAGGTGCTCGGCGACGACGGCTCGGGCACGAACTCCAGCGTCATCGCCGGGATGGAGTGGGCCGCCGCCCAGGGCGCGTCCGTCCTGAACCTCAGCCTGGCCGGCGGTGAGAGCGACGGCAGCGACGAGCTCTCCGAGGCCCTCAACCGGATCAGCCGGCAGACCGGCGCCCTGTTCGTGGTCGGCGCGGGTAACTGCTACGGCGGCGCGCCCTGGTCGCCGAACACGGTCACCGCCCCCGGCGCCGCCGACGAAGCTGTTGCTATTGGCAACTTGATGCTCGACGGCAGCGTCGCCGAAGACTCCTGTCGCGGACCCCGAAAACTCAACGGAGCCCTGAAACCCGACCTCGCCGCGCCCGGCACCGACATCGTCTCCGCCCGGGCCGCCGGGACCGACCTCGGCACTCCGGTCGGCGACAGCTACAGCAGCCTGTCCGGTACGTCGATGGCCACGCCGCACGTCGCCGGCACTGCCGCCCTCCTCCTCCAGCAACACCCGACCTGGAAGAACGCAGCCCTCCGCGCCCGACTGATCTCGACCGCGGACCCGCAGCCCGGCAGCCCCGCCGCCGCGCAAGGCGCAGGCCGAGTGGACGCCGACCAAGCCACCGCCGGCGGTCCCAGCGTCAACACCGGCCAGCTCGACCTGGGCCTGCGCACCTGGCCGCACCCGCAGACGGACGTCGTGACCCGCGACCTGACCTACCGCAACCCGACCGGTACGCCGATCACCCTGCAGCTCGCCGTCGACTTCGAGCAGCCCACGGTCGCCCCGCGCCTGAGCGCGACCCAGGTCGTCGTACCGGCCGACGGCGAGGCCAAGGTGACCGTCACGGCCGACCGCTCAGCCGGCGGCATCGGCAACTTCGCCGGCCGCATCACGGCCACCGCACCCGGCGCGGATCCGCTCGTCACCGTCATCGGCTGGTACGCCGAACCGGAGCGCTACGAGCTCTCCTTCACCGCCGTCGCCCGCGACGGATCGCCCGTCCCGAACGCCGAGGTCACCCTGCAGCGACTGGACGGCGACCAGCCCGACCTCGGCCCGGAGGGCGTCGTCCGGATCGTCAACGGCACCGCCAAGCTGCGGCTACCGCCGGGCCGGTACGACGCCGCCGCGTTCATCGGCTCGTCGGACCGGACCGACCTCGTCCTGACCGGCGAGTTCGAACTCCGTAAGGACACCGCGCTGACTCTCGACGCCCGCAAGACCCAAGCCGTCGACCTCACCATCGACGCGAAAGCCCGGCTGCGCGGCTCCCAGCTCACCCACGTCCGCGTCCTGGCCGAGGACCGCCAGGACCTCACGATCAATACCGGCGCCGAGCCGCACACGTTCGGCGCAACCCGCATCACGACCGCGCCGACCATCGGAACGGCCGAGACCAGCTTCTCCCGCCGATTCGAAGCCAAGGACACCGTCTACGACCTACTGGTGCCCTGGACCGGCAAACTGCCGACCGACACCACGCTCAGGTTCAAGCGCGACCAGTTCGCGATCGTCGACGAATCCTTCGGCGCCCACGTCCCCAGCACTCCGGTCGTCGAGCGGCGGCTGGGTCTCACCCCTGCCAGCGCCATGCACTACCCCGGCGCCGCAGCGGAACTCACGACCCCGGCCCGGCGGACGTCGTACGTGCTGGCCAATCAGGCCAAGTGGAGCAGCAGCGTCGTCCTCGACGAGGCGTCGTACCTGGTCCTGTTCGCACCAACCCGCAGCTACCACGCCGGCGTCCGCACAGCCGAGCGCTGGATGACACCGGTCCTGACCAGCGGCCTGCCCGGTGCGGACGGCGAGGAGCCTGCCGCTGTCGTCCACAATCCGGGCTTCCTGGCCGTCTCATTCGCGCCCTTCGCCAACAGCACGAGCTACCTGACCCCCTGGACCGGGAGCGGCACTCACCAACTCGAGGTGACTCGCAACGGCAAACAACTGATCTCTACCGAGGCTCCCACAGGCTACGGCCGGCCAACCGATAACGGCCCGGCCGACTACACGATCAACCTCACCAGCAGCCCGGACCCGAAGTACTTCCGCTACTCGACCAAGGCCGTCTCACGCTGGACCTTCCGCTCCCTCGGCGGCGACGAAGAACGTCTCCCGCTGATCCTCGCGGACGTCGACGTCCCACAGACCGATCTGCTCAGCCAGGTCCGAACCGGCCGCCCGAGCACCGTCGAGGTGAGCCTCCGGCATCAGTTCGGCTCCACGACGACGGCGAAATTCACCAAACCGAACCTGGAGCTCTCCTACGACGGCGAGCACTGGACCACACTCCCCCTGACCGAATCCGGCGGCAAGTACGTCGCCAAGCTCACCCACCCGACCACGGCCGCAGGTAAGTCACCGTCGCTCCGCCTCACCGCGACCGACACCGCCGGCAGCACCTTCGCCCAAGAGATCACCGCCGCCTACGGCCTGAAGTAGGGCGTCCGCCCGCCTTTCGACCGGCTTCGAAAGGCGGGCGGAGCGTCATCCAACCGACCGGACCAGGTAGTTCCCCCGACGAGATCACCCGCCTGGTTCAGGAGGAACCCTTGTATCCGACCCGCTGGACAGCGTCGCTCGTGGCGCTCGGCCTGACGCTCGGCGCGGCCACGCCTGCCGCCGCGTCCCCACCCGGGCCGTCCACCCGGCCCAAGAACACCCCGACCGTCTCGACGGTCGCCTTGATCACCGGCGACTCCGTCCGGATCACCAGCCGGCCCGGCGCCCGGGATCAGATCGCCTTCCAGCCCGGCCCGGGCAGCACCTCCGAGGCAGCCCGGACGACGGTCGTCGACGGGCACACGTACGTCGTCCCGTCCGCCGCCGCGGCCGATGTCGCAGCGGGTCGCCTCGACCGCACACTCTTCGACGTCACCACCCTGGTCGCCGAGGGCGCGACCAAGAGCACTCCGGTCATCGTCCGCTACTCCGGATCAGCTGCCGCCCGGCAGGCCCGGACGGCGATCGCCGGTACGGCGGGCGGCCGGGTGCTCAGCAGCGTCGGCGCCCGCGCCACCCGGGTCGAGCAAGCCCCGGCCTTCTGGAAGTCCGTGGACGACTCGACCGCCATCGCCAAGGTCAGCCTCGACCGCCGCGTCACCGCGAACCTCGACCAGAGCGTCCCGCAGATCGGCGGACCGGCCGCCTGGCAGCGCGGTCTGACCGGCAAGGGCGTCAAGATCGCCGTCCTCGACACCGGCATCGACCCGACGCACCCCGACTTCGCCGGCCGGATCGCGGCGGCCGAGAACTTCAGCGAGGCCGCGGATGCCATCGACCACCATGGTCACGGCACGCACGTCGCGAGTATCGCCGCCGGCGCCGGCGCGAAGCACCGAGGCGTCGCACCTGAGGCCACCCTGCTCAGCGGCAAGGTGCTCAACGACTACGGCCAGGGCTACGACTCCAGCATCATCGCCGGCATGGAGTGGGCGACCGCCCAGGGCGCGGCGGTCGTCAACCTCAGTCTCGGCGGCGGCCCCAGCGACGGGACGGACGAGCTGTCCCAGGCCGTCAACCGGATCAGCAAGCAGACCGGCGCCCTGTTCGTCATTGCCGCCGGCAACTGCCGGTTCCCGAGCCCCGGCACCATCAGCACCCCGGCCGCGGCCGACGAAGCGCTTGCGATCGGCAACCTGCAGCGCGACGGCGCGACCAACGAGAGCTCGTGCAACGGCCCGCGCAAGGGCGACCACGCCCTGAAGCCCGAGCTCTCCGCCCCAGGCACCGGCATCGTCGCGGCCCGCGCGGACGGCACCTCCATGGGCCAACCGGTCGACGACGACTACACGGCGGCGTCCGGGACGTCGATGGCCAGCCCACATGTCGCCGGCACCGCCGCGCTGATCGCGCAGGCGCACCCGCAGTGGAAGGCCGATGCCCTCAAGGTCCGGCTGATCTCCACCGCCGACCCGCAGCCGACCGATTCGATCGCCCGGCAAGGCGCCGGCCGCGTCGACGCCGACCAGGCGACCGCCGGCGGCGTCACGGTCGACGCCGGTCAGCTCGACCTCGGCCGGCTCGCCTGGCCACACCCGGCGTCCGATGTCGTCACCCGCGAGCTGACCTACCGCAACCCGACCGATACGCCGGTCACGCTGAGACTCGCCGTCGACCAGCAGTCCACGAAGCTGAGCACCGGGCAACTCGTCGTCCCCGCACAGGGCGAGGCGAAGGTAACGGTCAGCGCCGACCGAGCCGCCCAGGGCGTCGGTGACTTCGCCGGCCGCATCACCGCGACCGCCGACGGCGCCGACCCACTCGTCACCGTCATCGGCTGGTACGCCGAACCCGAGCTCTACGACCTGACGATCACCGGCATCGCGCGCGACGGCGGACCGGCCAACGCCGACGTCCTCCTGAACCGGCTCGATGGCCCGCAGTTGGACCTCGGCCCCGGCCTGCCCTACATCCCGGTCGTGAACGGCACGGCCAAGGTTCGCGTCCCGCCGGGTAAGTACGACGCCTCGACGGTGCTCTTCGGCGCTGCCGCCGACGGTGTCCCGGGCCGCTTCGATCTCGTGCTCAGCGATGAGTTCGAGGTGCGTAAGGCAACCACGGCGACCCTCGACGGCCGGAAGACGCAAACGGTCGACCTCACCGCCCAAGGCCAGCCGGCGAACGCGACCGCGCGCGAGACCAGCCTGCTCTACGACCGCAAGGCCCCCGAGCTGGCGCGCACGGACGGCCTCAGCGGCATCGGCTCCCGCAGCATCTACGCGGCGACCCGCACCGCGGCGCCGACCCTCGGCACCGCTGAGGTTGCCTTCGGCAAGCGCATGGAACACCCGGCGTACCAGGTGAACATCGCGGGCGGGCCGACCGTCACCGCGCTCGACTTCTTCTTCGGCCCGCGCTTCACCGGCCGCAAGGACCTGCAGGTGTACGACGGCGGCAGCGGAACCCCGGCCGAGCTGACCGGCGCCAAGGGCAAAGCCGCGCTGATCCGCTACGACGGCAGCACGCTGAACGGCGTCCTCGCCAAGAACGCCGAGGACGCCGGAGCAGCCGCCGTCATCCTCTACCGGCCCATGCTCGCCGGGGATGGCGCCGTCCCCGGCTACTGGGCGATCGCCGATCAGGATTCGGCAACCATCCCAGCCCTCAGGGTCTCCCGACTGAGCGCCAAGAAGTTGCTCGAAGCAAACTCGACCATCCGCATCACCGGCCAGGCCGCGACACCGTACGTCTACGACCTCGCGATCCCGTGGGCGCAGCGGATCCCGGCCAACACCGAGCTCACGGTCGGGCGCGGCCAGCTGGCGACCGTCAACGAATCCTTCGGCGCACACGTTCCCGGCATGCTGATCTCGGAGGCCCGCAGTGCTTACACCCCGGCGGGTCTCCAGCTGAACAGCTTCCTGCCGCCACTCATCAGCGCGCCGACCCGGCGGACGTCGTACGTACTGGCCAATCAGACCAAGTGGGGCAGCCAGGTCGTTCTGGACAACGGTCACGCCAACCTCGTGCAGAACACCGAACCGCGCACCTACCACCCCGGCAGCACCACCGCCGAGCGGTGGCTGGCGCCGGTGCAGAACGCCGGCCTACCCGATGGAACCAGCCTGTATCAGCACGTCCGCCAAGACGACGGCGCCCTGTCGCTCTGGCTCAGCGCGATCGGCCAGGGCCCGAGGCAGGGCACCACGGAGCCTGGCGGCACCCACGACCTGACCGTCACCCGCAACGGCGCCGAGCTCGTCGCCACCGACTACCCGGCTGCGTACATCGAAGATGTACCGGCGGAGCCGGCCGACTACACGATCGAACTGCGGAGCACCGCCGAACAGCGGGTGTTCCGGTACTCGACGACCATCGACTCGCAGTGGAGGTTCCGCTCCAAAGGCACTGACACCGAGCGGATGCCGCTGGTCCTCGCGGATCTCGACGTCCCGCAAGCCGACGCTTCCAGCCAGGTCCGGACCGGGCAGCCGATCACCATCGAACTGGCCCTGCGCCACCAGTTCGGCTCCGGCAGCACTGCGAAGTTCACCAAACCCAAGCTGCAACTGTCGTACGACGGCAAGCAGTGGACCGACCTGCCGCTGACCGCGACCGGCCCGGCGAAGTACGCCGCGAAGGTCACCCACCCGGCCTCTGCGACCGGCCAGTCCCCCTCCCTCCGGCTGACCGCGGCCGACACCGAAGGGAACACCCTGACCCAGGAGATCACCGCCGCCTACGGCCTGAAGTAGGCGCAGCCCAGGGGGAGACCTTTCCATCAGCGCCGAAAGGTCTCCCCCGCCGTGAACCGGATTCCCGCCCGCACCATCACGAAAAGAAAGGACCCGGCTCAGGAGGTACCCCCTTGCACCCGATTCGCTGGCTCACGCCCGTCGTGACCCTCAGCCTGTCCCTCGGCATCCCCGCCGTGGCGACCGCGACACCCCCGAAGACGCGTCCGCAGAGCACCGAAGCCGTCGTCACCCTGATCACCGGCGACCGCGTCCGCGTCACGAGCACCCCGGGACAACCGGACCGGACCACCTTCGTCCCCGGTCCCGGCAGCAGGTCGGACGCGGCGCTGACCAGCAGCCTGAACGGACGCACGTACGTCGTACCGATCGCAGCGCAGCCCGACGTCCTCGCCGGTCGCCTCGATCGGTCCCTGTTCGACGTCCGCACATTGATCGCCGAAGGCGCTACCGAGAGCACGCCGGTCATCATCCGGTACGCCGGCGCCGCGAAGACCGCCCTCGGTCGCGCACGGTCCGCCGTCCCAGGCACCCAGGGCGGGCGGGTGCTGAACAGCCTCGGCGCCCGCGCAACCCGGGTCTCGGCAGGCACGTCCTTCTGGAAGTCCGTCGACAAGACCGCCCGGATCAGCCTCGATCGGCGCGTGCAGGCCAGTCTCGACCAGAGTGTCCCGCAGATCGGCGGCCCCGCGGCCTGGCAGCGCGGTCTGACCGGCAAGGGCGTCAAGCTCGCCGTCCTCGACACCGGCATCGACCCGACGCACCCCGACCTGGCCGGCCGGATCGCGGCCGCCGAGAACTTCAGCACGGCCGAGGATGCCAACGACCACCACGGTCACGGCACGCACGTCGCGAGTATCGCCGCCGGCGCCGGCGCGAAGCACAGGGGCGTCGCGCCCGAGGCCACCCTGCTCAGCGGCAAGGTCCTGAACGACAACGGCCAGGGCTATGACTCCGGCATCATCGCCGGCATGGAGTGGGCCGTCGCCCAGGGCGCCAAGGTCGTCAACCTCAGCCTCGGCGGCGATGCCACCGACGGCACCGACGAGCTGTCCCAGGCCGTCAACCGGATCAGCACCGAATCCGGAGCGTTGTTCGTCGTTGCGGCTGGCAACGTCCGCCCGCCGGACACCTCCTGCCGGATCAGCACCCCCGCGGCCGCCGACCAAGCGCTTGCTGTTGGCAACTTGTTGCGCGACGGCAAGACCAGTGAGCGCTCCTGCCGCGGCCCGCGGCTGGGTGACAACGTCGCGAAGCCGGAACTGTCCGCGCCGGGCACGGGTATCGTCGCGGCCCGCGCCGCCGGCACCTCGCTGGGTGAGCCGGTCGACGACCACTACACAGCAGCCTCCGGCACCTCGATGGCCGGCCCACACGCCGCCGGCACCGCCGCGCTGATCGCCCAGGCCCACCCGCAGTGGACTGCCGACGCCCTCAAAGCCCGGCTCATCTCCACCGCCGACCCACAGCCGAACAACCCGTTGACCGGCCAAGGAGCAGGCCGTGTGGACGCCGACCAGGCGACCGCCGCCGACCCGTCGGTCGACATCGCCGAGCTGGACCTCGGCACGATCACCTGGCCGTACCCGCAAACCGACCCAGTCACCCGAGAACTGAAGTACCGCAACCCGACGACGGCACCGGTCACCCTGAGCCTCGCCTCCGACCTCCCTGCCGTCCGGTTCAGCGCCCCCACCATCGTCGTCCCCGCGAACGGCGAGGCCGTCGTCACCGTCACCGCCGACCGTGCCGCCGCCGGCAGCGGACCGATCGCCGGGCGCATCACCGCGACCCCGACCGGCGCCGACCCGCTCGTCACTGTCATCGGCTGGTACGCCGAACCGGAGATGTACGACGTGACCGTCACCGGCATCGGCCGGACCGGCGAACCGGCCGACGGCGAGCTCGGCCTGAACCGGCTGGACGGCGAGCAGCCGAACCTCGAGAACCCACAGCTCGTGGACGGGACGGCGAAGGTCCGCCTCGCCCCCGGTCGGTACGACCTGTCGTCGATATTCCTCACCGACGCGACCGACGCCACGCCGGGCCGCTTCGACCTGGTGCTGAGCGAGGAGTTCGAGGTCCGTCGACCGACGAGCCTGACCCTCGACGCGCGCAAGACCCAGCCGCTGGATCTCGGCGTCCAGGGGCAGAACGTGGCGACCGCCCGGACGACCGAAATGTCCTTCGTCCGCGAGGTCCCCGGCGTCCGGCGGACGAACGGCGCCAGCGCGAGCGGCGCCCGGCGTACGTTCGCCGCGACCAGGACCGCGGCGCCGACGGTCGGCTCGACGGAGATCGCCCTCGGCAAACGGCTGGAGCAGCCGCCGTACCTGGCTCAGATCGTCGGCGGACCGGCGTTCACCGCACTCGACTTCCACACCGGACCGCGATTCACCGGCCAGAAAGACCTGCGGGTGTCCGACGGCGGCGCGGGCTCGCCCGCCGAGCTGACCGGCGTGAAAGGCAAGCTGGCGCTGATCCGGACCGACGGAAGTCGCCCGAGCGGCGAACTGGCGAAGAACGCCCAGGACGCAGGTGCCGCGGCCGTCATGCTCTACCGGCCGGATCGGGCCGGGGACGGCGCAATGTTCAGCTTCTGGGCCCTCGGCGAGAACGGCGAGGCGACCCTGCCGACGATGCGGATCTCCCGGGTCAGCGCGCAGGCCCTGCTCAAGGGTTCAGCGACGGTCCGCGTCACCGGGCAGGCCGTGACGCCGTACGTCTACGACCTGGTCGTCCCGTGGCGCGACCGGATCCCGGCCGAATCCACGGTGACCGTCCGGCCCGAGGAGCTTGCGACGATCGAGGAGACCTTCGGTGCCCACGTGCGCGGGGCGCGCCAGTCGGAGTCGCGGAGCGGAACCACCCCGGCGGGCGCGACGCTGAACACCTTCCTCCCGCCGGACTTCCCGACCCCGAGCAAGCGCACGGCGTACGTGCTGGGCAACGGCGTCCAGTGGTCGAGCGTGGTGTCGTTCGAAGGTGGCACGACGATGCACCTCACGAACACGCCGCGGACGTATCGGCCGGGCGCGAAGAGCGTCGAGCGCTGGATGACCGGGGTGCTGACCAGCGGCCTCCCCGATGGTCCGAGCGGGCCGGCAACCCAGGTCGGCCGGATGGAGGGTGGCCTTGGTCTGTCGTTCAGCGCGCTCGGCCGCGGCAGCCAGTACCTCCCGCACATCTATGCCGGCGGCGAGATCAAGGTCAGCCGGAACGGTCGGGAGATCGCCAACGAACCCGGGATCGGCGTGCTCGTCGACGTACCGGCCGATGCCGCGACGTACGCCGTCGACCTCGTCGCTGCCTCCGATCCCGACGTCTTCCGGTACTCGTCGTCGGTCGAATCGCACTGGAAGTTCCGCTCGAAGGGCGGCGCGGACGAGGTGATGCCGCTGGTGCTCGCCGACCTCGACGTACCGCAGTCCGACGGCCTCAACCGGGTCCCGACCGGTCGGGCGGTGACGATCGACATCGGGCTCCGCCACCAGTTCGGCTCCGGCAGCACCGCAGCCTTCGCCAAGCCCAAGCTGGAGATCTCGTACGACGGCCGCCGCTGGACGGCGCTGCCGGTCACCGGCTCCGGCGCGAAGTACGCCGCCACGGTCACCCACCCGGCCTCGGCCGTCGGTAAGACGCCGAGCCTGCGGGTCACCGCGAACGATGCTGTCGGCAACAGCCTCAAGCAGGTGATCACCGCCGCCTACGGCCTGAAGTAGCCGACCGGGGTGGCGCATCGATTGCGCCACCCCGCTCTCAGACGAGGACCGCCGTCGCCTCGATCTCGATCAGGTGCTCAGGAACATCCAGGGCAGCCACGCCGATCAGCGTCGCCGGCGGAGCCGCGGTGACACCGAGCTTGCTCTTGGCACGATTGATGCCGTCGAGCAGCGCGGGCATCTTGTCCGGCGTCCAGTCGACGGCGTAACAGGTCAACCGGACGACGTCGTCGAACGTGCCGCCGGCGGCGGTCACGGCGGTGTTCACATTCAGGTACGCCTGCTCGACCTGCGCCGCCAGATCGCCCGCGCCGACGGTCTGACCATCGGCGTCCCAGGAGACCTGCCCGGCGACGAAAACCATCCGGCTGCCGGTCGCAACAGCCACCTGATGGTAGACGTCGACAGCCGGCAACGCGGCCGGATCGATCATGGTGTTCGGCATGATTCCCTCTCGTACTCTCTTGTGGTTACTCAGGAACCATAGGAGAGTATGGAGTGGGACGGAAGAACGCACTTTTCGGTGATCGGGGAACCAAATGGGAACCAAGCAGGTCAGCGGCCTGTCGGCGGCCGAGCAGGCCGATCTGAGCCGCGCGGATTCGCTGGCGCGGGAGATCTTCTCGGATGTCGCGAACAAGTGGGCGTTCCTGATCATCGAGACGCTCGGCGACGGGGTGTTGCGGTTCAGCGAGTTGCGGCAGCAGGTCGGCGGGATCAGCCACAAGATGCTCACGCAGAACCTGCGGATGCTGGAGCGCAACGGCTTGGTCGAGCGGACGGTCTACCCGACCGTGCCGCCGAAGGTCGAGTACCGGCTGACCGAGCCCGGTCAGGGGCTGCGGGCGACCGTCGACACCATGTGCGCCTGGACGCACAAGTACATCACCGACATCGAGTCCGCCCGGCAGGCGTTCGACAGCTAACGGCCGGCGGTGACGAGGCCGGCGTCGTAAGCGAGGATGACGGCCTGGACGCGGTCGCGGAGGCCGAGTTTGCTGAGCATCCGGCTGACGTGGGTCTTGACGGTGTGCTCGGTGAGGTGCAGCTCGTCGGCGATCTCGGCGTTCGAGTTGCCCTTGGCAACCAGGACGAGGACCTCGCGCTCGCGGGCGGTCAGGACGTCGAGCCCGGCCGCGACAGTCGGGTCGAGCCGGGTGTCGGCGAACCGGTCGATCAGCCGGCGCGTCACCGGGGGCGCGAGCAGGGCGTCGCCACCGGCGATCACCCGGACGGCGTTGATCAGCTCGTCCCGCGAGGACCGCTTCAGCAGGAACCCGCTGGCCCCGGCGCGGAGCGCGTCGTACACGTACTCGTCGAGGTCGAAGGTGGTCAGGATCAGCACCCGCGGGCCGCCGGCCAGCTGCCGGGTGGCCTCGATGCCGTCCATCACCGGCATCCGGACGTCCATCAGCACGACGGCCAGATCCAGGATCGCGGCCGCCTGCCGGATCGCGTCCGCCCCGTCGACGGCCTGGGCGACCACCTCGATATCGGGCTGCCCGTCGAGGATCATCGCGATCCCGTCCCGGACCAGGTCCTGGTCGTCGACCACCATCACCTTGATCGGGCCGACGCGCGCGTCGTTCACCGGCCGCCTACCGGGATCCAGGCGGCGACCGTCGTCCCGGCCCCCGGCGTACTGCGGATGTCGAGGGTGCCGCCCTCGATCCGGACCCGCTCGCGCATCCCCGGCAGGCCGTGCCGGTTCCCGCGACCGGCCGCCGCGACATCGAACCCGATCCCGTCGTCGGTCACCTCGACCCGCACTCCCGCCTCCTTGATCCGCACGGTCACCCGGACGGCGCTCGCCTTCGCATGTTTGACCACATTCGTCAGCGCCTCCTGCACCAACCGGTACGCCGTCACCTGTTGGCCCTCCGGCGGCGCGGTCAGATCGCCGTCCAGATCGAGCTCGATCGTCAGGCGCTCGTCCGCGACATCCGTGACCAACTGTGACAGATCGGCCAGCCCCGGCTGCGGCGCCAGCTGCGGGTCCGGGATGCCGTCTTCGTCACGAAGCGCCGACAGCAACCGATCCAGCTCACTCAGCGCCCGGCGGCCGGCGTCCCCGATCCGCTGGAACCCGGCCAGGACGTCGTCCTCACCGCGGCGGATCAGATCCGGACCGGTCTCGGCCTGGATCACCATCAGGTTCACCGCGTGCGCGACGACATCGTGCAGATCGCGCGCGATCACGGCCCGCTCGGTCAGCACGACCTGCTCGGCCTCGCGGACCTCGACCTGCTGCTCCAGCTCCGCCTCGCGCTCGGTGGCAGCCCGGTTCCGCCGGTAGAACCGCATCGCGACCCCGGCGGCGACCGGCAACAGGAACAGCAACGAGTAGGTCAGCGGCCAACGGTTCTCGACCAGCTGTTCGTACGTGACGTTGTGGATGCCGTCGACGCCGAAGGAGAACTGGAGATCATCGCCCTGCAACCGCGGGAAGATGTACTGCATCACGACGAACCGCATCCGCCAGGTGATGACCGGCAGAATCACCAACACACCGACCGCGGTCGGCAGCGTCCACCGCAGCGACCGATCGGCCTTGGGCACCGTGATCAGCCAGTAGAGCGCCAGCGCGAAGGCGCCGTAGTACGAGTAGATCGGATCCCCGGCCTGGTAGTTCACAATCAGCGCCCCGGCCGCAAGGACGACCACCGGGATCGCCGGCCAGCGGCGTAGTACGAGCACGAATGCGGCGAGCGCCAGCCCGTACGGCATCCAGCCGGGCGCGCTCCACCAGTTCCCGCGGAAGACGTCCTGCGCGAGCTCGGTCAGGATCAAGGTCGCGAACCCGGCGGCCAGCAGCACGATCCGCAGGACGTCGGCCGGCCCGCGCAGGAACGCGCGCAACTCCAGCCACTGCTCGCCGAGGGACGACGTCTGCGCCCGGCGCCGCCGGATCAGCAGGAACAGCAGCGCGACCGCGACGATCAGCAAGATCTGCCAGCGCGGCCAGTTCCGCCCCAGCACGACCTCGCGGAAGTACTCGCTGATCCCGCGCCCGCCGACCGCCAGCGGCGGACCCTCCGACTGCTGCCAGATCCAGTCCGGGTAGGGGTAGACGAGCTCGATCAGCCGGAGCCGGTTGACCTCCAGCAGCATGAGGAGGGCGGCCGTCGCGCCGGTCACCGACAGCGCGGTCGGCACCCGGCAGCGCCCGGCGAGCGACCACAACGCGAGTACTGCGCCGCCGAGCAGAACCCACTTCGGCTGGTTCGCGATCTCCGCCAGGTACGCGCCGAACAACAGGCCCGGCACCGCGATCGCCGGCGTGATCCGGCGGACGGCGATCAGCAGCGGCAGCACCATCAGCAGCAGCTTCAGCCACAGCGGCAGGAACGGCCAGCCGGCGTTCGTGGAATCGAGAGCACGATGCTGCAGACTCGCCACGCCCGCGACGGCGATGACGGCGTCCACCCAGAGGGCGCGGCGCTCGGTCCACAGTTGCTTCACGCGCCCATTGTTGCGCCGCGAGCACCCGAAAGCCGTCACTCTCAGGAGTGACACCCGGGTCACTCCTTCGGACTCGAAGGGCGCCGAGATGTCGCTCGCCCCGGCGAGCACGGTTGGCTCTCAGCGGCGATGTGCTGACCGGGGGTGCGCCGGGATCGTCGAAACATGACGATCGAGCTTGAGACACCGAGGATTCGGCGCCCGTTGCCGACCGCGATTCTGGTGCTGGCGGCAACCATGCTGCCGGTGCTGGTTCTGCTGGTCTGGCATCCGTGGGCGTCCGACATGGGGGATTTGCGGGTGTACTACGCGGCGGCCAAAGGGCTCGTCGACGGCGAGGACATCTACACCGTGCACCGGAACTATCCGGGGATGGGGCTCGGCTTCACCTACCCGCCGTTCGCCGCGATGGTGTTCGCGCCGTTCGCAATCGGTCAGGAGTTCGCGCGAATCCTGATCACGCTGGCCTCCGCGCTCTCGCTGCTGGTGATCGGCTGGGCCACGGCCAAGAAGCTCGGCTGGCGGCGCGAGTTCGGCATCCTGCTGGCGTTCGCCGCGCTGCTGTTCGAGCCGGTCTGGTCTACGCTGGGCCTCGGTCAGATCAACCTGGTCCTGCTGGCGATCCTGATGGTCGATCTGCTCGGCCTGACCCCGCGCCGATTCCGCGGCGTCCTCGTCGGTGTTGCCGCCGGCATCAAACTGACGCCGGGGATCTTCATCGTCTTCCTGATCGTGACCAAGCGCTACCGGGAGGCGGTCGTCGCGAGTGTGACCACCGCGCTCACGATGGTGTTCGCGTTCCTGCTGATGCCGAGCTCGACGATCGACTTCTGGACGAAGTACGTGTTCGACCCGGGCCGGGTCGGCCCGCCGCACTACATCGGCAACCAGTCGATCCGCGGCGCCGTCGTCCGGCTGACCGAGAACCTGCCCTGGTCCGGGCCGTTCTGGTTGCTGCTGGCAATCACCGTGGGGATCGCCGGCCTGTACGTCGCCCGTCGGCTGCACGCGCGTGGATTCGGCTTCGAGGCGGTCGTGGTGACCGCGTTCACCGGGCTGGCCGCCTCGCCGATCTCGTGGTCGAACCACTGGGTCTGGGCGGTTCCCGCGGCGGCGCTCGCCTGGCACCACCGCGGCAAGCTGCTCTCGGTGCGGACGGCGCTGACCGCGGGCTGGGTCACGATGTTCGTGCTCGGGCTGCCCTGGTGGCTACCGTTCGCCCACGACCAGGAGTTCCACTACAACGCCCTGCAGACCCTGGTCGCGGACTGCTACCTGATCGGCGCGCTGGCGCTGATCGGCTTCGGCTACCGGCTGCCTCAGCTGGTGAACTCCGAGGCGCGGATACGGTAGACCTGCAGATTCAGGTCGTAGTACTTGTCGGTCTCGCCGACCCACTCCATCCCGAGGCGAGCGGCGGTCGCGATGGCGCGCTTGTTGTTCGGGCGCGCCACCGCGAACAGCTCGTCGACGTCATGGGTGTTGAACGCCCAGGACATCAGGGCCCGGCTCGCCTCCACGGCGTACCCGTTCCCCCAGGCGCTCGGCCGCAACTGCCAGCCGATCTCGAGATCCTCCTCGTACGGTGGCAGCAGCCGGATCAGCAGCCCGCCGACGACCTCGCCGTCCGCGGCCCGGACGACGGCGAACCGGCCGGCCGGGACGACGAAGTTCGGCTGGGCCTCGACCCAGGCGGCCAGGATCATCCGCATCGTCGGCACGTCGGTCACCTTGTCGATCGCCGGTGCGAGCCACTGCGCCACGTCGGGCGATCCGTAGATCTCCAGCGCGGCCTCGGCGTCGGTCTCTTCCCAGTCCCGGATCAGTAGCCGGTCGGTCTGCAGGCTCAGCGTCACCTTGCCAGCGTACGTCGGGTTCCGGGTGGTTCGGATGGCCGGAAAATGAAGAAGCCGCAGGGTGGTCCTTGGAGGGACCACCCCGCGGGTGCCGAGTAGACCCGGGGGAGGGTGCTACTTCGGCTGTGGAGACGCCGAGGGGGGATTCGACGGTCTCCACCGGATCCGGAGGCCCCGAGGGGTGGGGTTCGAGAACCTCCGGTGGTTCAGCGTGGGCCCAGCTCCAACGGCTGGGTCCGGATCCATCGGGTGGTCGTCTGCTGGCGGCCCATGGCGATCACGTCACCGGCCGGCCCAGCCGAGAAGACCCGACTTGCGGTACTGCGCCGCGAGACGCCGACACCGCGCTGCACTTCGGCGAGCAGCTGGTTCAGCTTCGAACGCAACTCCTCCACCTCCGACTGTAGCGCGAGGATGTGCCGAATTCCCGCGAGATTGACCCCCTCTTCCTGCGAGAGGTGCTGGACGTAGCGCAGCCGGGCCACGTCGTACGCCGAGTACCGCCGGCCGCGGCCGGACGCCCGGCTCGGCACCACGAGGCCGAGCCGGTCGTACTGCCGCAGCGTCTGCGGGTGCATCCCGGCCAGTTGGGCCGCCACCGAGATCACGTAGATCGGGGTGCGGTCGTCCCAGGTCGGCACCTGGCTGAACGGGATGCTCATCAGGAGCTCCCGAACAACCCGGCGCGTAGATCGGGCTGGTCGGAGGCCGAGCTGAACTCCTGCAGCTTGGCGCGCTGCTCGTCGGTCAGCTCGTGCGGCACCTGGACCTGCAGCGTGAGCAGCAGATCGCCCTTGGTGCCGTCCCGCCGGGCGGAACCCTTACCGCGAACGCGCAGCTTGCTGCCGTTCGCCGTACCGGCGGGGATCCGGACCGTGACCGGAAGCCCGTCCAGTGTCGGGACCTTGATCTCGGCGCCCAGCGCGGCCTCGGTGAAGCTCACCGGGACGTTCAGCGTCAGATGCTCGCCCTGACGGCCGAAGATCCGG
Organism: Kribbella sandramycini; assembly: GCF_013131805.1. Taxonomy (GTDB): domain Bacteria; phylum Actinomycetota; class Actinomycetes; order Propionibacteriales; family Kribbellaceae; genus Kribbella; species Kribbella sandramycini. Next base: position 263,344 of record NZ_JABJRC010000003.1, read on the forward strand.
TGCGCGTGGACATGAACGGTGACGTAGAGGTCACCCGCGGGGCCACCTCGTTCACCGGCCGCGCCCTTGCCCTTCAGCCGGATCCGCTGGTTGTCCTGGACGCCCGCCGGGATCCGGACCTGCATGGTCTTGCTCGACTGGCCGCGGCCGGAGCCGTGGCAGGTCTCGCACGGCTGGTCGACGACCAGACCGCGACCCTTGCACTCGGTGCACGGCTCGGTCATCGCGAACACACCGCCCTGGACCGAGGTCTGCATCCCGGTGCCTTCGCACTTGAGGCAGACCTTCGGCACCGTGCCGTACTTAGCGCCCGTCCCGCGGCAGGTCTTGCACGGCTCGTCGCTGGTCATCCGCAAGGCGACGGTGACGCCGTTCACGGCCTCGCCGAACTCGATCGTCGCCTCGGTCTCGATGTCCTGCCCGCGCCGCGGCCGCGCCGTCGTCGTACTGCCCGACGAGCGACCGCCACCGCCGAACATGCCGCCCAGGATGTCGCCGAGACCGCCGGCCCCGGCCGCGCCGCCCTGGCCGCCACCGCGGTTGAACAGGTCGCCGACGTCGAAGTTGAACCCGCCGCCGCCCTGACCACCGCCGCCCGGCATCCGGAAGCCACCGCTGCCGAACAGCCGCCGCGCCTCGTCGTACTCCTTGCGCTTCTTGGCGTCCCCGACGACGTCGTACGCCTCGGAGACCTCCTTGAACTTCGCCTCGGCGCCGGCGTCACCCTGGTTGGAGTCCGGGTGATACTTCCGCGCCAGCTTGCGGTAGGACTTCTTGATCTCGTCCTGTTCGGCGGTCTTGGAGACGCCGAGAACCTTGTAGAAGTCCTTCTCGATCCAGTCCTTCGTGCTCATCCGGCGTCTCCCCTCCCGTCGTTACTCCGCGGACTCGTCCGCGTCATTCGTCGCCTTCTCCCCCGGTGCGTCCGGCAGCTGCTCGGTGGGCTCCGAGACGGCCACCCGGGCCGCCCGCAGGATCCGCTCGCCGTGGCGGTAGCCCGGCTGCATCACCATGGTCGCGGTCGGGCCGTCGACCTCGTCGGAGTAGTTGTGCAGCAGGGCCTCGTGAATGCGCGGGTCGAAGGCGTCGCCCTTCTCGCCGAACTTCACCAGGCCGAGCTTCTCGGTGGCCCGCTCCAGCGACTCGGCGACCGCCTTGAAGGCGCCCTCCAGCTCACCGGCCTCGCGGGCCCGGCCGACGTCGTCCAGGATGCCGAGCAGCTCGGTCAGCACGGAGCCGATGACGAGCTCACGGCTCGCCTCCCGGTCCCGGTCGACGCGGCGCTTGTAGTTCACGTATTCGGCCTGCAGTCGCTGCAGGTCCGCCGTGCGCTCCGCGAGGGCCTCGGTGAGCAGGGCCTCCTGGGCGGACGGACCGATCAGGTCGGACGGGTCGGCGTCGCCGCGCGGCGGCTGACCCGCGGGAGCCGCGTTCGGCTCCCGCACGTCACCGGTGTCCGGATCGATCCGGCGCTTGTCCCGGACGACGGGCTCGCCGTCGCCGAACTCGCTGCCCGTGGGTCGATCCGTCACTTGTCCTCCGCCTTCTTGTCCTGCGGCCGGTCCTCGTCCACGATCTCGGCGTCGACGACGTCGTCGTCCTCGGCCTTGGTCTCACCGTCGGCCTGAGCGCCCTCCTCGGCGCCACCGGCCGCCTGGGCGTTCGCGTACATCGCGGCGCCCATCTTCTGGCTGGACTGGGCGAGCTTCTCGGACGCCGCCTTGATCGCGTCGTCGTCGGTGCCCTCGAGCGCCTTCTTCAGCTCCGCGACGCCGTCCTTGACCTCGGTCTTCACGTCGTCCGGGATCTTGTCCTCGTTCTCGGACAGGAACTTCTCGGTCTGGTAGACGAGGCCTTCGGCCTGGTTGCGGGACTCGACGGCCTCGCGGCGCTTGCGGTCCTCCTCGGCGTACTGCTCGGCGTCGCGGACCATCTGGTCGATATCGGTCTTCGGCAGCGCGGAGCCGCCGGTGACCGTCATCCGCTGCTCCTTGCCGGTGGCCAGGTCCTTGGCGTTCACGTGCACGATGCCGTTCGCGTCGATGTCGAAGGTGACCTCGATCTGCGGCACGTTCCGCGGCGCCGGCGGCAGGCCGGTCAGCTCGAAGTTGCCGAGCGACTTGTTGTCGCGGGCCATCTCGCGCTCACCCTGGTAGACCTGGATCATCACCGACGGCTGGTTGTCCTCGGCGGTGGTGAAGATCTCCGAACCCTTGGTCGGGATCGTGGTGTTCCGCTCGATGATCTTGGTGAAGACGCCGCCCTTGGTCTCGATGCCCAGGCTCAGCGGAGTCACGTCGAGCAGCAGGACGTCCTTGACCTCACCCTTCAGCACACCGGCCTGCAGGGAGGCGCCGACCGCGACGACCTCGTCCGGGTTGACGCCCTTGTTCGGGTCCTTGCCGCCGGTCAGCTCCTTGACCAGCTCGGCCACGGCCGGCATCCGGGTGGAGCCGCCGACGAGGATGACGTGGTCGACCTTGGAGACGTCGACGCCGGCGTCCTTGATGACGGCCTTGAACGGCGCGCGGGCGCGCTCGAGCAGGTCGGCGGTGAGCTTCTGGAACTCGGCCCGGGAGAGCTTCTCCTCCAGGTGCAGCGGGCCGGAGTCGGTCAGGCTCAGGTACGGCAGGTGGATGCTGGTCTCGGCGGCGCTGGAGAGCTCGATCTTCGCCTTCTCCGCGGCCTCCTGCAGACGCTGCATGGCCATCTTGTCACCGGACAGGTCGGTGCCGTTCTTGTTCTTGAACTGGGTCACCAGCCACTGGACGATCCGCTGGTCCCAGTCGTCGCCGCCGAGGTGGTTGTCACCGGAGGTGGCCTTCACCTCGAAGACGCCGTCGCCGATCTCCAGCAGGGACACGTCGAAGGTGCCGCCGCCGAGGTCGAAGACCAGGATGGTCTGCTCGGTGCCCTTGTCGAGGCCGTAGGCCAGCGCGGCCGCGGTCGGCTCGTTGACGATCCGGTGCACGTTCAGACCGGCGATCTCACCGGCCTCCTTGGTCGCCTGGCGCTGCGCGTCGGAGAAGTAGGCCGGCACGGTGATGACCGCGTCCGTGACCTGCTCCCCGAGGTACGCCTCGGCGTCCCGCTTCAGCTTCTGCAGCACGAAGGCGCTGATCTGCTGCGGGGTGAACTTCTTGCCGTCGATGTCGACGTTCCAGCTCTCACCCATGTGCCGCTTCACCGAGCGGATCGTCCGGTCGACGTTCGTGGTGGCCTGGCGCTTGGCCACCTCGCCGACCAGGACCTCGCCGTTCTTGGCGAAGGCCACCACCGAGGGCGTCGTGCGCGCTCCCTCGGCGTTGGGGATGACGGTGGGCTCGCCACCTTCCAGTACGGCGATGACGGAGTTCGTCGTACCGAGATCGATACCGACCGCGCGGGCCATGCTTTACCTCCACGAGTTGAGTGATACAGACTCAATGTTGCCGTTCGGTCGCTCCGGTTTCAAATCCGTGACTGAACAAACTTGAGTTCACTGGACTCAACATTGCACACGGCCCAGGTCATTCCCAAGGCCGACCCCGGATTTCGGGGTCGGGACCGGGGTCCGGCCAGGGTGACCCCTCCCGTGGAATGGGCTTTCCGTGGGACTCTGACCAGGTGAGAATCCGCCCCCTGACGCCCGCCGACTACGCCGCGGTCCTCGCCCTGAACGAGACCGCGACCGGCCTGGTCGACCCGCTCGGCCTCGACCGGCTCGACTGGCTCCGGCTGATCGCGGCGCACGCCGTCGTCGTCGAGCAGGACACCCGCCCGATCGGCTTCGTCCTCACCTTCACCCCCGGCTCCGCCTTCGACGGCCTCGAGTTCAACTGGTTCACCACCACCTACGCCGACCGCTTCCTCTACATCGACCGCATCGTCATCGACGCCGCCTTCCGCCGCCAAGGCGTCGCGACCGCCGTCTACCGAGCCATCGAACGCGCCGCCCACCCCTTCGACCGCGCCGTCACCCACCACCGAACCCACACCCCCGACCCCGCCGCCCAAGCCTTCCACCAATCCCGCGCCTACACCCCCCTAACCACCCACCACCGCCCCGACGCCACCGAAGTGACCTTGCTCTCGAAGGATCTGGTGTAGGGACCCGAACCGCCACCGCTGCACATTCACCGCGCCACACCTCGACCCAGCGTGACTATCCCGCGGGCCCGCCGATTGTGCAGCGGTGGGGATCCGTCTGTGGATAAGCGGCGGCGAGCGGGCGGTACTTGCGTCACCATCGGTAGGTGGCCGAGGTCGTCGAGTTCCTGCAGCGCCGTGACGGCGCGGCATCGTACGGCCAGCTGCGTTCGGTGGTCTCGGCCCGCTCGATCCGCGGCGCGCTCGCCGACGGCCGGATCCGCCGAATCGCCAAGGGGGTCTACGCACTGCCGCCGCTCCCGGACCCACTGGCCGCCGCCCGCGCGCAAGGAGGTGTCGTGTCGCACCTGAGTGCGGCGCTTCTGCACGGCTTCGCGATTCTGGATCGGCCGGACCGCCCGCACATCACCATCCCGCGGATCCGGCACCGGCACCTGAGCCCGATCCCCTGCGAGTTGCACTGGGCCGACGACGTGCCGTCCGACGGCTGGTGCACGACGAAGCTCCGGACCGTCCTGGACTGCGCCCGCACGCTGCCATTCGACGCCGGGCTCACCGTCGCCGATTCGGCGCTACGGCTCGGGGCGGTCGACCGGAGCCAGCTGCTCGTGGCCGCCGCCGGGCTCAGCGGCCCAGGCTGCCGGGCAGCGCGCCGGGTCGCCGCCGCGGCGGACGGCCGGGCCGAGTCGCCACTGGAGTCCGTTCTCCGCGCCATCCTGATCGAGGCGGGGATCGACGGCTTCGAGCCGCAGGTCGTCGTCCGCGACGAGTCCTTCTCGGGACGGATCGACCTCGGGCACCCCGGCCTGCGGATCGCCCTCGAGGCGGACGGGTTCGAGTTCCACGGCACCCGGTCGGCTCTCACCCGGGACTGCCGCCGCCACGTCGCCCTGACGATTCGCGGCTGGCGGCTGCTCCGCTTCTCTTGGGAGGACGTGATGTTCGACCGCGGCTGGGTAGTCAGCGCTGTCCGGAGCGCCAGCGCTGCACATCTCGCCGACAACGCACCGACCGCGGCGAACCGCCTGGCCGGGTGACCAATTGTGCAGCGGTGGCGGTACTAGAGCGGACGCCCCGCGATGAAGGTTTGGGTTACGAGGGGGACGCCGGGGCGGTAGGGGAGGTGGAGGTAGGAGGGGGCGTCGAGGACGGCGAAGTTGGCTTGGGCGCCGGGGGTCAGGTGGCCGAGGTCGGGGCGGCGGAGGGCGGCGGCACCGCCGGCGGTGGCGGACCAGAGGGCTTCGGCGGGGGTCATGTGCATCTCGCGGACGGCCAGGGCGATGCAGAACGGCATCGAGGAGGAGTAGCCGGAGCCGGGGTTGCAGTCGGTGGCGAGGGCGATGGTGACGCCGGCGTCGAGGAGTCGCCGGGCGTTGGGGTAGGGCGAACGGGTGGAGAACTCGACGGCGGGGAGGAGGCCGGCGACGACGCCGGACTGGGCGAGCGCGTCGATGTCGGCGTCGGTGAGGTAGGTGCAGTGGTCGGCGGCGGCGGCGCCGACTTCGGCCGCGAGTTGGACGCCGGGGCCCTCGCCGAGCTGGTTGGCGTGAATGCGGGGCTGCAGGCCGCGGGCAAGGCCGGCTTCGAGGATCGTGCGGGCCTGGTCGGCGTCGAAGGCGCCGCGCTCGACGAAGACGTCGATCCACTTCGCATGCGGGGCGACGGCGTCCAGCATCGGGCCGGTGACCAGGTCGACGTACGCCGCGGGGTCGTCGGCGTGGTCGGCGGGGACGACGTGCGCGCCGAGGTACGTCGTCTCGGCGGTGAACTGGCGCGCGATCTCCAGCGAGCGGGCCTCGTCGGCGACGCTCAGGCCGTAGCCGGATTTGATCTCGATCGTCGTGGTGCCCTGGCGGCGCATCTCGGTGACCAGGCGGGCGACGTTCGCGGTGAGCTGTTCGTCGGTGGCCTGGCGGGTGGCGGCGACCGTCGTCCGGATGCCGCCGGCCGAGTACGGCGTACCGGTCATCCGGGCGGCGAACTCGGCGGCGCGGTCACCGGCGAAGACGAGATGCGAGTGCGAGTCGACGAAACCGGGGACGACGGCGCGGCCGCCGACGTCGATCGCGGTGTCGGCGGCGGGGGCTTGGGCCCGCGGCCCGGCCCAGGCGACCTTGCTGCCGTCGACCAGGAGGGCGGCGTCGGCGAGCTCGCCGAGCGGGCCGCCGTGCGCCGGGTCGTTGGTCACCAGCGAGCCGATCCCGGTCACCAGAAGCGAGGTCATGCGGTCACGGCTCCGATCGAAGTGGCCAGCTCGGCGGCGACGTCGAGATCACTATGCTTGCCTTCAGCAACCAGATGGCGGCCGCCGGAGACGACGTCGGTGACATCCGCGGCGGAGGCGGCGAAGACGGCTGTCTCGACGGTTCCGCCGGTGCCGGCGGTGCGGACGCTGTCGAGGCGGACGGCGACCAGGTCGGCGCGGGCGCCCACCTCGATCCGGCCGGCGTCGGGGAAACCGAGCGAGCGATGACCGTCGACCGTCGCGGCGCCCAGCAGCTCGGGCGCCGACCAGTGGCCGCGCTCCTGGGTGGCGAGCCGCTCGTCGAGCTCGACGGCGCGCATCTCCTCGAAGAGGTCGATGACGGCGTGGCTGTCCGAGCCGAGGGTCAGCCGGGAGCCGGCGTCGCGGAGGGCGCCGGACGGGCCGATGCCGTCGGCGAGATCGCGCTCGGTGGTGGGACAGAAGCAGGAGTACGTCGCTGAGCCGCCGAGCAGCCCGATGTCGACGTTCGTCAGGTGGGTCGCGTGCACGGCGCTCGTCCGGCCGCTGAGGAAACCGACCTCGTCGAGCACCTGGGACGGCGTCCGCCCATAGGCCTCCAGACAGGCGGCGTTCTCCGCGACCTGCTCGGAGAGGTGAATGTGCAGCGGGACGTCGGGGAACGCGGAAGCCACCGCGCCCAACTGATCCTGCGGCACGCCGCGCACCGAATGCGCCGCCGCCCCGATCACGACGTCGTCCGACCCCTTCAAGGCCGACACCCGCACCGCCCACGAGGCAGCGTCGCCGTCGCTGAAGCGCTGCTGGGTTTCGTTCAGCGGCTGATCGATGCCGCCGGCGAGGTAGCAGGTGTCGAGGAGGGTGATCCGGATGCCGACGTCCTGGGCGGCGGCGATCAGCGCGGCGCCCATCGCGTTCGCGTCGTCGTAGCGGCGGCCGCCGGGGGCGTGGTGCAGGTAGTGGAACTCGCCGACCGCGGTGATACCGCCGAGCAGCATCTCGCCGTAGACGGCGCGGGCAAGCTGGTAGTACGTGTCCGGGGTGAGGCGGGCGGCGACGGCGTACATCTGCTCACGCCAGGTCCAGAACGTGCCGCGCTCGGTCTGCGTGCGGCCGCGGAGGGCGCGGTGGAACGCGTGGCTGTGGCAGTTCGCCAGGCCGGGCAGGACGAGGCCGGCGAGCCGGACCGCGTCGCCGGCGGCCGCGCCGGTCTGCACCGAGGTGATGCGGCCGTCGGCGACGGTGATCAGGACGCTGTCCGCGACGCCGGTGGGCAGAAGGGCGGTCGAGCACCAGTACGACGTCACTTCGCCAAGTCCTTCAGTACGGCGGCCAGCGCCTCGACGCCGGCCAGACAGTCATCCTCTTCCGCGAACTCGGCCGGGGAATGCGAGATCCCGGTCGGGTTGCGGACGAACAGCATCGCGGTCGGGACCCCCGCTGCCGAGAACACGCCGGCGTCATGCCCGGCACCGGTCGGCAGGACGGGCGCGCCGTCGAGTACGCCGACGATCCGATCCCGCAGCCCGGCCGGGAAGTCCACGATCGGCGACACCGACTCCGGCGTGACGACCACCGTCGTCCCGTCCCGCTCGGCGCGCTCGACGGCCTGCCGGGTAATTGCTGCCAGCAACGACTCCAGCGTCGCGGTGTCGGCCGCGCGCGCATCCAGCCAGGCGGTCACCGTGGACGGTACGGCGTTCGTCCCGTTCGGCTCCACCGACAGCCGCCCGAACGTCGCCCGCGCGCCCGCCAACCGGGCTTGCTTGTTGGCGGCCAGCGCCGTCATCGCATACGTGAGCATCGGGTCGTGCCGGTCCTCCATCAGCGTCGTCCCCGCATGATTCGCCTCACCGGTGAACGTGAACCGATACCGCCCATGCGGCCAGATCGAACTCGCCACCCCCACCGGAGCCGTCAGCCCGCGCCCCTGCTCAACATGCAACTCGACGAACGTCCCCATCTTCGCGAGCAGCGGCGACGGCCCAACCCCAGCCGGATCCGTCCCGTCGTCCTCCAGCGCACGCCGCAAACTGACCCCCTGCCGATCGGTCAGCGCCAGCGCCTTCTCCGCCGGCAACACCCCTGCCGCGACCCGAGACCCCAGACAAGGCATCCCGAACCGCGACCCCTCCTCCTCCACGAACGCCCCCACCCCGATCGGCACCCGCGGCACAAACCCCTCCGCCCGCAACCGATCAACAGCAGCCAGCGCCGAAACAACCCCCAGCGGACCGTCAAAAGCCCCGCCGTCAATCACCGAGTCCAGATGACTACCGGTCACCACCCCCCGGCGTGCAGCCGGCTCCCCGCCGGGTAGGTAGAGAGCAGAGCGGGAGCCGCCGTCAGGCGAGCCGGAGCTGGGCTCGGCGGAGCCGGCCACGTCCGGACGGTGCCCGGCGACGCCGCCGGATGCTCCCGGCGGCCCGGCAGAGCCGGAGCCGTTCCCGGCTGTGCCGGAGGCAACGTTCCCCGCGCGGGGAGCCGGCCGGAGGGCCGGCTTTCCGCGCGGGTCACCGGCGGGATCCCACCAGGCGATCAGGTTGCCCAGGCCGTCGGATTCGAGGGTCAGGTCGCGGGTGGCGCATTCGGCGCGGAACCAGTGGGTGGCTTCGCGTTCGGTGGGGGTCCAGCCGCCTCGGGTGTAACCGCCGGTGTCGGGGTCACGGCCGATGGCGGACTGGACTGCCCACAGGGATTCGAAACTCAAGGTCAGGCCAGCGGGTTCTTCGACAGCCAGTCCTTGGCCACCGCGTCCGCGCTCTCCTTACCGACGTCGATGCGCTTGACCAGGTCGGTGAGCCCCTCGGTGGTGAGCTTGGCCTGGACGGCGTTCAGCGTCGAGGCGACGTCGGGGCTCTTGTGGTCGGTACGGATCAGCGGAACGATGTTGTTCGGCAGGTGGATGTGCTCCGGGTCCTCGAGCACGACCAGGTTGTTGTCCTTGATCACCGACTGCGTGGTGAAGAACTGGGTGACCTGCACGGTGTTGTCGAGCAGCGCCTTCAGGCTCAGCGGGCCGCCCGGGTCGAGCGACTTGAACTCCTTGAACTCGATCCCGTAGACGTCCTTCATCCCGGCGACCCCGGCCTTGCGGGTCTTGAACTCGGGACCGCCGCCGGCGACCAGCTCCTTGCCGACCGGCTTCAGGTCCGCGATCGACTTCAGCGAGTACTTGTCCGCGGTCGCCTTGGTGACGACGATCGCGTCCTCGTCGGCGGCCGGCGACTTGTCCAGCACCTCGAGACCCTTCGGCAACGCCGGCTGGATCGCCTTGTAGACGGCCTCGGCCTCGTTCTCGGTGGCGTCCTTCTTGAAGTAGACGAGCGTCGCGCCGGTGTACTCCGGCAGGAGGTCGATCGACTTGTCCTGGATGGCGGCCATGTAGACCTCACGGGCGCCGATGTTGAGCTTCTTGGTCACCTTGATGCCCTTGGCCTCCAGCGCCTGGGCGTAGATCTCGGCGAGCACCTGGCTCTCGGCGAAGTTCGCCGACCCGACCGTGATCGAGTCGACCTTGTCGGGCGCGGCGCCGCCGGCGTCGCCACCGCTCGACAGCGGGTCACCACCACCCCCGCAGGCCGCGAGGGCGAACACCGCCGACGCGGCAATGGCGCTACGGATGAAGGTTCTTCTGAACACGGGGTCCTCCAGGGTCCGTTCTCAGTGCGCGCCGGCCGGTGCCGGTGCGGTCGAGGTCTTCTGAGTCTTGCGAATGCGCCCGGTCAGCCCCGCCGAGACGGCGTACCGCCCGATGAAGGCGAAGGCCAGGTCGAGCACGATCGCGAGCAGCGCGACCAGCACGGCGCCGGCCAGCATCTGCGGGAAATCACGGACCCCCAGTCCGTCGATCACGTAGCGTCCGAGCCCGCCGAGCGCGACGTACGCCGCCACGGTCGCGGTGGACACGATCTGCAGGGTGGCGCTGCGCAGCCCGGAGATGATCAGCGGCAGCGCGATCGGGATCTCCACCTTGGTGAGGATCTCCCGGCCGGTCATCCCCATCCCGCGGGCGGCGTCGATGGTCGCCCGGTCGACCCCCGCGACCCCCGCGTACGTCGAGGCCAGGATCGGCGGGACGCCGAGCACCACCAGCGCGATGATCACCGGCACCTGCCCGATCCCGATCAGCAGCACGATCAGCGTCAGCAGACCCAGCGTCGGCAGCGCGCGCCAGGCGTTCACGGTGTTGATCGCGACGAACGCGCCGCGCCGGGTGTGACCGATCAGCAGGCCGATCGGGAACGCGATCAGCGCGGCGATCGCGAGGGACAGGAACGTGTAGCCGAGGTGTTCGGCCAACCGGGTCGGGATCCCCTCCGAACCCGACCAGTTCACCGAGTCGCCGAGGAAGTCGAAAAGCCCCTGGATCATGCGATCGCCTCCTTCACCGGCGCGACGGCGCGCGCCCACGGCGTGAGCAGCCGCTGCAGCCCGACCAGCGCGATGTCACAGACCAGCGCGAGCGCCAGCGAGAGGACGACGCCGACGATGATCGGGGTCAGGAAGTCCTGCTGGAAGCCCTGTGTGAACAGCTCGCCCAGCCCGCCGACGCCGATGATCGCGCCGACGCTGACCATAGAGATGTTCGCGACCGTGACCACGCGCAGCCCGGTGAAGATCACCGGGATCGCGATCGGCAGGTCGATGGTGAGCACCCTGCGCAGCGTGCCGTAGCCCACCGACACCGCGGCCTGCAGCACCTCCTCGGGCACCGAGCGCAGCCCGTCGATCACGTTCCGGATCAGCAGCGAGACCGCGTAGATCGTCAGCGCGACGATGATGTTGATCGGCGACAGGATGCCGGTCCCCAGGACGGCCGGCAGCACGATGAACAACGCGATCGAGGGCAGCGAGTAGAGCACACCGCCGAGCGCGACCAGCGGGTTCGCCAGCCAGCTGTACCGGGTGGCGACGTACCCCAACGGCAACGAGATCAGCAACCCGAGCAGCATCGGGATCAGCGCCAGATAGAGATGCTCGCGCAGTTGCTCCCAGATGAGAGCGGAGTTGTCAGCAACCCAACTCATGCGCGGATCGCTTCGGCGAGGGCGGCGTACTCGACGACGCCGACGACCTTGCCCGCCTCGTCGACGCAGACGCCTTTGCCGACCGGCGAGGTGAGGACGGCGTCGAGTGCGGCACGCAGCGAATCGCCGCGCTGGAAGGTCGCGCCGACCGGCTCGAGCTCGCCGGAGCCGTTCGCCCAGCCCTTCGGCGTGCCGTCCTCGGCGCGGGCCAGCTCACCCGGTACGTCGGTCAGCCGCAGCGTGTCGGCCGTGACGAACGTCAGCGCCCGGTAACCGCGGTCCTTACCGATGAAGCTCTCGACGAACTCGTCGACCGGATTCGCGAGCAGCTCGGCCGGCGGGGCGAACTGGGCCAGCTTGCCGCCGACGCGCAGGACGGCGACGTTGTCGCCGAGTTTGATCGCCTCGTCGATGTCGTGGGTGACGAAGACCATCGTCTTGCCGATGTCGCGCTGCAGCCGGAGCAGCTCCTCCTGGAGCTGGTTGCGGACGATCGGGTCGACCGCGCTGAACGGCTCGTCCATCAGCAGGATCTTCGGGTCGGCCGCGAGCGCGCGGGCGACGCCGACTCGTTGCTGCTGGCCACCGCTGAGCTGGGCCGGATACCGGTCGGCGAGTTTGAGATCGAGACCGACGCGCTCGAGCAGCTCCAGCGCCGTGCTACGGGTCTTCGCCTTGTCCCAGCCGAGCAGCTTCGGGACGGTCGCGACGTTGTCGAGCACGGTCTTGTGCGGGAACAGGCCCGCGTGCTGGATGACGTACCCGATCCCGCGCCGCAGCTGGACGGCGTCCTGGGAGTTGATGTCCTCGTCGTCGATCGAGATCGTGCCGCTACTGCGCTCGATGGTCCGGTTGATCATCCGCAGCGAGGTGGTCTTACCGCAGCCGGAAGGGCCGACGAAGACGGTGATCTGGTGGCTCGGGATCCGCAGGGACAGGTTGTCGACGGCGACGGTGCCGTCCGGATACCTCTTGGTGACGTCCTTGAACTCGATCATGGCGCCCTTTCGCGCTTGTCGTCGGTCGCCCGATTGACCCTAGCGGACCGAGCCCCCCAAAACAGGTGATCGGGGGGAATCTCGGTCCGCGGGAAAGTGCACCATAACGGTAGGGATTTGACCGGTCGCAGCCGGTACTCAGGACTCCTGCATCGGAACCCGCACCCCGCGCTCGGCGGCGACCCGCTCGGCAATGTCGTACCCGGCGTCGACATGGCGGATCACGCCCATGGCCGGATCGTTGGTGAGCACCCGCTCCAGTTTCTGCCGGGCGAGATCGGTGCCATCGGCAACCGACACCTGGCCGGCATGGATGGACCGGCCGATGCCGACGCCGCCGCCGTGGTGGATCGACACCCACGACGCGCCCGACGACACGTTCACCATCGCGTTCAGCAACGGCCAGTCCGCGATCGCGTCCGAGCCGTCGAGCATTCCTTCGGTCTCGCGGTACGGCGAGGCCACACTGCCGGTGTCCAGGTGGTCCCGGCCGATCACGATCGGCGCCTCGAGCTCACCCGAGGCGACCATGTCGTTGAACCGGACGCCGGCCTTGTCCCGCTCACCTTGACCGAGCCAGCAGATCCGGGCCGGCAGGCCCTGGAACGCGACCCGCTCACCGGCCATCTTGATCCACCGGGTCAGGTGCTCGTCGTCCGGGAACAGGTCGAGGATCGCCTGGTCGGTCTTGGCGATATCGGCCGGGTTCCCCGACAGCGCGGCCCAGCGGAACGGGCCCTTGCCCTCGCAGAACAGCGGCCGGATGTACGCCGGCACGAACCCGGGGAACTCGAACGCCCGCGCGTACCCGGCCTTACGGGCCTCGTCGCGGATCGAGTTGCCGTAGTCGAACACCTCGGCGCCGGCGTCCTGGAACCCGACCATCGCCTCGACGTGCCGGGCCATCGACTCCTGCGCCCGCTCGGTGAAGCCCTTCGGGTCCTTCTCGCGCGCCGTCACCCAGTCGTCGAACTCGACGCCGACCGGGAGGTACATCAGCGGGTCGTGCGCCGACGTCTGGTCGGTGACGATGTCGATCGGCGCGCCACGCTGCAGCAGGTCCGGAACGATCGTGGCGGCGTTGCCGAGGACGCCGATCGACAGCGGACGGCGGGCCTGCTTCGCCTCCTCCGCGAGCCGCAGCGCCTCGTCCACCGAACCGGCCCGGACGTCGAGGTAGCGATGCTCGATCCGGCGATCGATCCGGGTGGAGTCGACGTCGATGCAGATCGCGACGCCGTCGTTCATCGTGACGGCCAGCGGCTGCGCGCCGCCCATGCCGCCGAGGCCGGCGGTCAGCGTGATCGTGCCGGCCAGCGAGCCGCCGAACTTCTTCGCGGCGACCGCGGCGAACGTCTCGTACGTGCCCTGCAGGATGCCCTGGGTGCCGATGTAGATCCAGGAGCCGGCCGTCATCTGGCCGTACATGGTCAGCCCGAGCGCCTCCAGGCGGCGGAACTCCTCCCAGGTTGCCCAGTCGCCGACCAGGTTCGAGTTCGCGATCAGCACCCGCGGGGCCCACTCGTGCGTCTGCATGACCCCGACCGGGCGGCCGGACTGGACCAGCATGGTCTCGTCGGCCTTCAGGTTCGTCAGCGTCCGGACCATCGCGTCGAACGAGTTCCAGTCCCGCGCGGCCTTACCGGAACCGCCGTACACAACCAACTCGTCGGGGTGCTCCGCGACCTCGGGGTCGAGGTTGTTCTGCAGCATCCGCAGCGCGGCTTCCTGCTGCCAGCCTTGCGCGGTCAGCGTCGTACCGCGAGGGGCGCGCACGGGACGGGGTCCGGAGGACATGGGGTGATCCCTTCTAGAGGAGCGGGCCGGTGACGGCCTCGGCAGTGTGCAGATAGGTGCCGTTGGCAACCAGACGGACCGAGTGCTCGATCTCCGGCGCCAGGTGGCGGTCGGTCCCCGGGCCCTCGACGTACGTCCGGAGGGCATTCCGGACGGCCGCGGTGGCCGGGGACGGGGTCAGCGGGGCGCGCAGGTCGAGCGCCCGCGCGGCGGTCAGGATCTCGATCGCGAGCACGCGCTGCAGCCCGTCGATCGCCTTACGGAGCTTGCGCGCGGCGGACCAGCCCATCGAGACGTGGTCCTCCTGCATCGCACTGCTCGGGATCGAGTCGACGCTGGCCGGGACGGCGAGGCGCTTCAGCTCGGAGACGATCGCGGCCTGCGTGTACTGGGCGATCATGTGGCCGGAGTCGACGCCGGGATCGTCGGCCAGGAAGGCGTTCAGGCCGTGGTTGCGGGCGACGTCCAGGAAGCGGTCGGTCCGGCGTTCGCTGATACTGGCCAGATCCGCGACGGCGATCGCGAGGAAGTCGAGGACGTAGCCGACCGGGGCGCCGTGGAAGTTGCCGTTGGACTCGACGCGGCCGTCCGGGAGGACGACGGGGTTGTCGATCGCCGACGCGAGCTCACGCTCGGCAACAGTCGCCGCATGCGCCGCCGTGTCGCGCACAGCCCCGTGAACCTGCGGCGAGCACCGGAGCGAGTAGGCGTCCTGGACCCGGTTGCAGTCCGGCCCGCGATGGCTGGCGACGACGCCGCTGTCGGTGAGGATCGTGCGCAGGTTGGCGGCCGACAGGCCTTGCCCGACCTGCGGCCGGAGCGCGTGCAGCTCGGCGGCGAAGACGCGATCGGTGGCGAGCTGCCCCTCGACGCTCATCGCCGCGGCGATATCAGCCGTCTTCACCAGCCGATCAAGATCAGCCAGCGCCAGCACCAACATGCCGAGCATGCCGTCGGTGCCGTTGATCAGCGCCAGGCCTTCCTTCTCGGCCAGTACGACGGGCGTCAGTCCATTGGCCTGCAGCGCTTCGCCGGCGTCCCGAAGGTTGCCGTCGGCATCGCGGACCTGACCTTCGCCCATCACCGCGAGGGCAACATGTGACAGCGGTGCGAGGTCGCCGGAGCAGCCGAGGCTGCCGTACTCGTGAACGACGGGCGTGAGCTTGGCGTTGAGCAGACCGGCGTACGCCTGTGCGGTCTCGACCTTGACCCCGGTCCGGCCGGTCGCGAGGGTGGAGAGCCGGAGCAGGGCCAGCGCGCGGACGACCTCGGTCTCGACCTCGGCCCCCGACCCGGCCGCGTGCGACCGGACCAGACTGCGCTGCAGTTGCGCGCGCAGCTCCGGCGCGATGTGCCGGGTCGCCAGCGCGCCGAAGCCGGTCGAGACGCCGTAGTGCGGGGTGTCCGCGTGCGCCAGCGCCTCGATCGCAGCGCGCGACTTCGCGATCTCCTCGAGCGCCTGGTCGCTGATCCGGACCTGCGCCCCGTGCCGCGCCACCGCGACGACCTCGGCCGCGCTCAACGGCCCCACTCCAACAATCACCGTGCTGCTGCTCTGCTCCACCCGATCATTGGACCTCCTGCCGACAGGTCTGGTAAGCCGATGACACGCCGATTCTGTCTCGGATCCGAGACATCCCCACCCCGACCTCCCTCCACCCGCTTGCTGGGCCACCCCACCAACTTGCTGGGTCAGCCCACCAACTTGCTGGGTCAGCCCAGCAGCCGGTGGGTGGGCCCAGGAGCCGGTGGGTGGGCCAGCTGCAGGCGGCTGGCCCACCCACCGCACGCCGGGCCCACCCAGCAAACGCCCACGCGCTCTGCCGGGCCCGCCCAGGAAAATGGGAGGGGCGCGACCTGCGCGCGGACTAGGGTCGGTGCATGGTGTTCGAGATCCGGACGGCGGAGCCCGCGGACGCGGCCGGGATCGCCGGGGTATGGGCGGCCGCGATGCCGTATCTGGTGCAGACCGCGCGCGCGATCGAGGCCGGGCTGCGGACCAACCCGAACCGCGTGGTGCTGATCGCCGAGGCCGGCTCCGAGATCGTCGGCTACGGGAACGTGTATCTGCCGGAGCCGGGCGAGGAGTCACCGCGGATCCGGATCACCGTGCTCGTGTCCCCGGCGTACCGGCGGCAGGGCATCGGCTCGGCGCTCGCCGACCGGATCGAAGCGGCGGCCGCCGCCGCGGGCGCCGCGTCGCTGCTGATCGTGGTGTCGGACGACGAGCCGTCGCGGCAGTTCAGCGCGGCCCGCGGCTACACGCTCGGCCGCGAGTTGAGCCATTCGGCCGCTGAGCTGAGCGGCGTACCGGATGCACCGCCGGTGCCGGCCGGGCTGCGGGTGGCCGATTTCGACGCTGTCGAGCCGCATGCGATCTGGGCGGCGCTGGCCGCGACCGCGGACGACGACCCGAGCGGGCTGTCCGACGCGCCGCCGTACGAGGACTGGCTCGCCAGCGAGTGGGAGCACCCGGAGCTGCGTCGCGACCTGAGCATCGCCGTCCTGGAGGGTGACGCCGTACTCGCCTTCACGACCACCACGGCCGACCCGGAGCGCCGGGTGACTTGGTCGGCGTCCACCGGGAGCATCCCGGCGGCGCGCGGGCGGGGGCTCGCGAAGCTGGTCAAGGCGGTCGCGCTGGGCCGGGCGCGGGACGCCGGACTGCTGACGGCGTTCACCGGGAACGACGCGAACAACAAGCCGATGCTCGCGGTGAACGAGTGGCTCGGGTACCGCATCGCGGGTAAGGCGTGGACGGCGGAGAAGACCCTGTGATCAGGCTGGTCTTGTCGCTGCTCTTCTTCCTCGGGCTCGCGCTCGCCGTCGGCTTTCTGGTCTCGGGGGACGACTACTTCGACTGGCCGGTTGCGGGCGGGCTGTTCGCGATCGCCGTCCTCGGTGAAGGGCTGCGCTGGTGGATCCGCCGACGGCCGGCGAAGAATTCGGCTCGCCAATCGTCCGGAATCTGAGACATGGCGGTTACCCTGCCGTTGTGAGCGGCAACGTTCCCGCCTCGACCCGCACCCTGCGGGTGCTGACTTTCCTGGCGACCCAACCCGGCCCGGTACCGATGGAGCGCATCGCCTCCGCGGTCGGACTGCCACGCTCCTCGACGTACCACTTGCTGCGAGCAATGATCGACGAGGCCTTCGTCGTCCACCTCCCCGAGGAGAAGCGCTACACCCTCGGCGTCGCCGCCTTCGAGATCGGCTCCGCCTACCTCCGCCACGACCCCCTCGAACGCCTGGCCCGCCCCCTCCTCGCCCAACTGGTCGCCGAAATCGGCCAAACCGCCCACCTCGGCGTCCTGCACGGCCGCGAACTCGTCTACCTCCTCAAAGAACAACCCCCACGCCCCGTCACCCTCGTCACCGACGTCGGCGTCCGCCTCCCCGCCACCCTCACCGCCTCCGGCCGCGCCCTCCTCGCCGAACTCCCCCCGGCCCAGGTCCGCGCCCTCTTCCCCACCCCCGACTCCTTCGTCCGCCGCACCGACAAAGGCCCCGAGTCCCTCACCCAACTCCGCCGCCTCCTAGCCGACGAAAAACGCCAGGGCTACGCCCTCGAAGAAGGCCACATCACCCCCGGCCTGACCTCCCTGGCCACCGCCGCCCTCGACCACGCCGGCCACCCCGCCGCCTCCATCTCCATCACCTTCCGCACCACCGCCCTGACCCCCGCCGACTACCCACCCCTGACCCACCGCCTCCGCCAAGCCGCCACTGCCCTCACCAGACGCCTCCACGGCTGAAGCACGACGGAAGGCCGCGTGCGATGCTGACTCGGTGGGCGAGCTGCTACCGATCGAGCTGAACCTGCCGTCTCCGCTCCAAGAGCTTCGAGACGACAGGCTGACTGCGGCAGGGCTCCGAGTACTGCTCAAGCGCGACGACCTCATTCACCCAGAGATCTCCGGCAACAAGTGGCGCAAGTTGAAGTACAACGTGGCCGCGGCCCGCGAGCAGGGTCAGGACACGCTTCTCACCTTCGGCGGCGCCTACTCCAATCACATCCGCGCAACCGCCGCGGTCGGCTATTACGGCGGATTCAAGACGATCGGCATCATCCGCGGCGAAGAGCACCTTCCCCTGAACGACTCCCTCGCGTACGCCGAATCGCGCGGTATGCGGCTCACTTACCTCGACCGGACGACGTACCGCGCCAAGACCTCCGTCGCAGTGATCGACGACCTCCATCGACAGTTCGGGGACTTCTATCTGTTGCCCGAAGGTGGCAGCAACACCAGAGCCGTCGAGGGATCCGCCGAACTGCCCGGTGAGATCACCGAACCCGTCGACGTACTGATTTGTGCAGTAGGCACCGGTGGAACCCTGGCAGGCGTCGCCGCCGGCCTCACACCACAGCAACACGCGATCGGCGTACCGGTCTTGAAAGCCGGCGCGTTCCTGGAGCAGGAGATCACCGGTCTCCAGCAGGCCGCGTACGGCGCCCGCACCGGCAGCTGGCACCTCGAATACGACTACCACTTCGGCGGTTACGCCAAGCGAACGCCAGACCTCGACTCCTTCATCGAGGACTTCCGAACCAGACACGACCTACTGCTGGACTGGGTCTACGAAGCCAAGATGATGTACGCCCTCTTCGATCAGATCGACCGCAAGGCCTTCCCGGCCGGTACGACGATCGTCGCCCTCATTGCCCAATCCACTCCAGTCGCCACTCCCCCGTGTTGACGTTGAACTCCTTGCCGAACCCCAGCCAGCGGCCGACCAACGCCCGCCCATGCGGACTGACAACCAGCTGCGCCGTCCCGTGGTAATCAGCTCCTCGGTAGTAGCCGCCGGACGACGTCCGCTCGCTCCAGGTCCCCGGATCTTGCTCCCCGCGCAGATCCTGCTGCCGGCCTGAGGAGTAGTAGGAGTACGTCGACAACCACTCGCCCGAGAGGTTCCCGGCCGCGGTGAGAACAGCGTCCGTTGCCCGAAAGTCCGGCAGATCGACCACCAGGTCGGCAACTGCGCACTGATACAACTCGGCCAGCCTGGAAAGCACTTCGAGCGACGGCGCATACCCCGTCGCCGACGGCCACTGCTCCCAGTACGAGAAGTTCTTGAACGTCTTCGGATCGTCAGGCCACCGCCGGTTCCACCCGTCCGCGGCATCCCGCTGACTCCAATCGCGAGCAATCCGGAACGTGGGGGCAGGTCAGGGCGGCAGGTGAGCAAGCAGCGTGACCAGTGCGTTGCTCCCCTGCCCTGTCGCGTTGTGGGCGGACGGACGGGTAGTGGTCGGGCCGGGCGGGGCGGTGGCGGCGGGGCCGGGGCGTGGGGACGGACTAGTACCCGTTGGTTGGGTCGGTTGCAGGTTGTTGCAGGTGGGTGGGCGGGGAGTGATGGGTAGGTTGTGGGGGTGGCTGCGGGCGAGGGGGGTGCGGAGCGGGCGGCTTCGTATGGGGAGGTTTTTGGGGTTGGGGAGTTTCGGTGGTTGTGGGGGGCTCAGCTGGGGTCTGTGGTGGGGGACCAGCTGGCTCGGGTTGCGTTGGCGGTTTTGGTCTTTGAGCGGACCGGGTCGGCTCGGTGGGCGGCGGTCAGTTATGCGTTGACGTTCTTGCCGGATGTGGTGGGCGGGCCGTTGTTGTCGGGGTTGGCGGATCGGTATCCGCGGCGGCGGGTGATGATCTGGTGCGACGTAGGGCGGGCGGGGCTGGTTGCGGGGATGGCGGTGCCGGGGGCGCCGTTGTGGGTGCTGGGGGTTTTGCTGGTGCTGGTGCAGTTGCTGGCTTCGCCGTTTCAGGCGGCGCGGGCGGCGTTGTTGCCGGCGATCTTGAGTGGAGACAAGTATGTGTTGGCCAGCTCGGTGTCGAATATCACCGCGCAGGCCGCGCAGCTGGCCGGGTTCGTGACTGGCGGAACGTTGGTGGCGGCGTTCGGGGCCCACAACGCCTTGCTGGCCGACGCGGTGACGTTCGGGTTGTCGGCAGCCTTTCTGTGGTTGGGGGTTCGAGAGCGACCGTTGCCGACAGCAACTGAAGTCAGGCCGGGATGGTGGGCTTCGGTTTCGGCGGGGGCGCGGTTGGTGTGGGGTGATCGGCGGCTGCGGTATTTGGTCGCGATGGCTTGTGTGGCGGGGTTCTACGTGAGCATCGAGGGCTTGGCCGCGCCGTACGCCGCCTCGATCGGCGGCGGGCCGGCGGCCGTCGGGCTGTTACTGGCTGCGAATCCAGCCGGCCAGATGGTCGGGATGATCCTGCTCGCCCGGACGCCGCCCGCCCGGCGGCTCACGTTGATGGGGCCGCTCGCGGTCGGGTCGTGTCTGCCGTTGATCGGATGCGTCACGCAGCCGGGGCTGTGGGTGACGGTCGGGTTGTGGCTGGTGTCCGGGCTGTGCGCGTCGTACCAGCTGGCCGCGAGCGCGGCGTTCGTGCTGGGGGTGCCCGACGATCAGCGCGGCCAGGCGTTCGGCCTCGCCCGGACGGCGCTGATCGTCTCGCAGGGCATTGGTGTGC
This sequence comes from Kribbella sandramycini, assembly GCF_013131805.1. Lineage (GTDB taxonomy): Bacteria > Actinomycetota > Actinomycetes > Propionibacteriales > Kribbellaceae > Kribbella > Kribbella sandramycini. The sequence goes on from NZ_JABJRC010000003.1 coordinate 283,951, forward strand.
TGGCCGCTGGTACGGCGGCCGATCGGTGGGCGCCACCGATGGTCGTGGCGGCGGTTGGGGGCATCGGCGTCCTGGTCGCGGCGGGCGCGGCGTACGGGTACGCGAACGCGACGCGGCGACTCGCCTGAGTGGGTCACCAGTCGTTGTTCATGGCGAGGCCTCCTCTCGCTGTCTCGCGCGCGGCGAACCAGCCATGACATTGCGTGAATGTCCCGGCTACTCTGGGAAAGAGACCGACTGTGAGGCGGGGGTCTTTTTCATGAGTATCCGGCATCGACTGGCGCAGCGTCGGCTGCGCAGGCGTGACGATGCCGCCTGGATACCGACCAGATGGGCGTTGTGGGCCCAGCCGGGCCCGGTTCTGGGCTATGTGCTGGCTGTTCTGATCGCGACCGCGCTGCTGATCGCCGGGACGTTCCGCGTGGCCCCGATCACCTCTGGTGACTGGATTCGCCTGATCGTGCTGGCCGCGGGCTCCGCCGTCCACCTCGAGGCCGCCCGCGACATCGAGCGCCTGCGCAAGGTCGGCGCCGAAGGTATCCCCTACACGAACCTGAAGGGGATGTGGACGTTCGCGGGCGTCCTCATCCTGCCGCCGCCGCTCGCGGTGCTCCTGATCGTCACCACCTATGTCCACTCCTGGTTACGCGTACGCCGAGTAGCGCCGTACCGCTCGGTCTTCACCGCCTCGACCCTGATTCTGGCCGGTGGCGCCGGAGCCGTCGTTCTGGCCGCGATCCGGCCGGGCGTCTACCCGGGCTACCCGTCCGGGCCGCTCGGGCTGATCGCCGTCGTCGCGGCCGGTCTGGCGTACTGGTTCGTGAACTACGCCCTCGTCGCCGGGGCCATCATGCTGTCGAACCCGGACTCCCCCGGCCGGAACGCCGTCGGGCGGCTGACCGACCAGCTGATCGTGGCCGGTTCGCTGGGGCTCGGCGTCGCGACCGCGGCGCTGCTGCTGAGCCAGCCCTGGGCGGTCGCCGTCCTGCTGCTGACCATCCTCGGCCTGCACCGGGCGCTCCTGGTCGACCAGTTCCAGGCCGCCGCCCGAACCGACCCGAAGACCGGCCTGGCGAACGCCGCCTTCTGGCACGAGATCGCCCGGCGCGAGTTCGCCGCCGCCGAGCGGACCAACTCACCGCTCGGCGTGCTCTACCTCGACCTCGACCACTTCAAGACGGTCAACGACACCTACGGCCATCTGGCCGGCGACCAGGCGCTCCAGGCCGTCGCCGACGAGCTGCGCCACGAGATCCGCGGTAACGACCGGGTCGGCCGGCTCGGCGGCGAGGAGTTCGCGATCCTGCTCCCGCAGACCTCCGCCGACGACACGGCGCTCGCCGCCGAGCGGATCCGTCGCCGGATCGAGAACCTCTCCGTCACGATCACCACGGCCGACGGCGCCGTCCGCTGCGACACCCTCACCTGCTCCATCGGCACCGCCAACTACCCCGACACCGCCACCACCCTCGACGAACTCCAGATGGCCGCCGACCTCGCCATGTACCACGCGAAAGACACCGGCCGAAACCGCGTCGTCCGGGGGTAGACATACGACGACCCTCCGGGCCACCTGAGCTCGGAGGGTCGTCGTGTGCCGCGGCATCCACGTCGCGGCGGGTTCGGGGTGTTACCAGGAGGATTTGGTGATGCCGGGCAGCTCGCCGCGGTGCGCCATCGTGCGGAAGCGGACGCGGGAGATGCCGGCTTTGCGGAGGTAGCCGCGGGGGCGGCCGTCGGCCGCGTCGCGGTTGCGGACGCGGATCGGGCTGGCGTCGCGCGGGAGCTTCTGCAGCTTGAGCTGGGCGGCCTCGCGGTCGGCGACCGGGGTGGTCGGGGCCGCGATGATGCGCTTCAGTTCGGCCCGGCGCTCGGCGTACAGGGCGACGATGCGTTTGCGCTGTTCGTTCTTGGCGATCTTGCTGGTCTTGGCCATTCAGCGCTCTTCGCGGAAGTCGACGTGCTGCCGCAGCTTCGGGTCGTACTTGCGGATGACCAGCCGGTCGGGATTGTTCCGGCGGTTCTTCCGCGTTACATAGGTGAACCCCGTGCCCGCCGTACTGCGGAGCTTGACGATCGGACGGAGCTCGTTGCTCTTGGCCATACTGTTCCTTTCCTCAAGTACGCGGTTCAGTGTACCTTGTAGTGGTAATCATTTTCAATAAGGCGGGAGTGCGGATGCTGCCGGTGACCTTGCTGACCGGGGTCGACGAGGATTTACGCGGGACGACGGGGGCCGGCCTACTGGCCACCGCCGGGCCGACCGGCGTCCTGGTCGAGTACGACGTCCGCGACCTGCCCAACGGCGAGGTCGTGCGGATCGCGCGGACGGCGACCGGCGTCATCGACCGCGAGGTGATCACGATGGGCCACCCCTGCGTCTCGTGCGCCATGCGCGGCACGCTGGTCCAGCTGCTGCGCAGCATCGCGGCCGTCGACCGGTACGCCGTCGCGATCGTGTCGGTCCCCGGCGCCGGGGACACGCAGTCCCTGGCCGAGGAGATCGCCCGCGACGGCGGCGACGACCTCCGGGTGGACGCCGTCATCACCGCGATCGACACCGCCACCGTCGTCACCGACCTGACCGGCGAAGACCTGATCCAGGATCGCGGGATCGCGACCGCCGCCGAGGACGGCCGCGCGATCGCCGAGGTCGTCGCCCGCCAGATCGAGTACGCCGACGCCGCCGTCCTGAGCTCGGACGACGCGACCACGCGGGCCCTGGTGCAGGCGATCAACCCGCAGGCGCGCGTTCAGACGACCCCGGCCGGCCTGCTCGCCGTCCGCCTGCACGACCCGGATGCGGCCGAGACCCGCACCGAGCCCGGCTCGATCACCGCGCCACTCCACCAGGACGGCCCGGTCCAGACCTTGGTCTGGCAGTCCGCGCGCCCGTTCCACCCCGAGCGCCTGTACGACGTCCTCGAGGAGCTCGTCGCCGGGACGGCGCGTGGTCGCGGCACGGTCTGGATCGCGACCCAGCACCGCAGCCGCCTCAGCTGGGACAGTTTCGGCACCAACATCGCGATCGGCGTCCTCGGCCCCTGGCTGGCCGACCTGCCGGCGGACCGCTGGGCGAGCGTCGGCCAGCAGCACCAGGCCCGCTCGGCCCTCGAATGGCACCCCGAGCACGGCGACCGCGGGTCGTACCTGTCCATCACCGGCGTCGGTCTCGACGTCCGGGAATTAACCGGCCGACTGGACGGTTGTGTCCTGCGTGCGGACGAAGCGGTTCATCCACTGACCGACCCGTTCGCCCCTTATCTGGAAGGAAGTACCGCAGCATGAAGAACGGCATTCACCCCGACTACCGCCGGGTCGTCTTCCGGGACAAGTCCGGCAACTTCAGCTTCCTCACCGGTTCGACGCGCGAGAGCAACGAGACCATCGTCTGGGAGGACGGGAACAGCTATCCCGTCATCGACGTGGAGATCTCGTCGGCCAGCCACCCGTTCTACACGGGTCAGCAGCGCGTGATGGACACGCAGGGCCGCGTGGAGAAGTTCAAGAAGCGCTACGGCCAGTCGTAACCCACGAACTGCGGAAGGGCTCACTCGGGGCGGAGTGGGCCCTTTCGTCTGTCCAGCGACCATCTGTCTCGGATCTCAGACACCGATCCGGGCGCGGCTGCTACCCGCCGACCGATGCCGGTCTCACACTGGGCCAATGGAACCGGTGGAGCTGTCCGGGGGTGGATTGGCGCCGTTGGAGGCCGTCGCGCTGGCGCAGCGGCGGACCGCGGTGCGGTTGGGCGACGAGGCCCGGAAGCGGATGCACGAGTCCGCGACCGCGGTCGGCGAAGTGGCCAAGAGACAGCCCGTGTACGGGCGCACCACCGGCGTCGGCGCGAACCGCGACGTCCTGACCGCCGACCCCGAGCACGGCGCCCGCCTGCTCGGATCGCATTCGACGACCGGTACGACGTCCTACCCGAACGACGTGATCCGGCTCGGGCTCCTGATCCGGGTGAACCAGCTCGCCGCCGGCGGCTCCGGCCTCGAGCCGGAGGTCGCCGACGCGATCATCACCCTGCTCAACGACGGCGATCTGCCCGACCTGCACCGCGGCGGCGCGATCGGCACCGGCGACCTCGGCCCGCTCGCCGAGCTCGGCCTCGCCCTTGGCGACGTCATCGACGGCACCAGCGCCCTCCCCCTGCTCTCCAGCAACGCTCTGACGCTGGCCGAGTGCTGCCTCGCGTACGTCGAAGCGGCGACGCTGATCAACGTCGTCCCGATCGTCGGCGCGCTCTCCCATGTCGCACTCCGGGGCAACGCCGAGGTGTACGACGTCCGCGTCCACGAAGCTCGGCCGCAGCCGGGCCAGGTTCGGGTCGCCCGCCGGATGCGCGGGTTGCTCGACGGGCTGCCACTGCCGCCGGCCCGCGTCCAGGACCCGTTCGGCCTGCGCGCGTTCGCCCAGGTCCTCGGCCCGGCCGTCGACCATGTCGATGCCCTGGGCAACAGTCTGCGGATCGACATCAACGCCTCGGCGGAGAACCCGCTGGTCGCCGGGGACACCGTGCTGCACAACGGCAACTGGCACGCGATGCCGATCGCGCTGGCCCTCGACTCGCTCCGCCTCAGCCTGCACAGTGTCGCGACCCTCTCGACGTCCCGGGTCGCGAACCTGGTCGACCCGGATTTCACCGGCCTCAGCCGCTTCCTGGCCAGCGGCGCCGAGGCGAGCTCGGGCGTGATGATGATCGAGTACGTCGCCCACGACGCGCTCGCCGCCGTCCGCTCCGCCGCCCAGCCCGCGACCCTCGGCACCGCGACGCTCTCCCGCGGCGCCGAACACCACGCGAGCTTCGCCCCGCAGGCCGCCGTCCTCACCGCCCAACTCCTCGACGCGCTCCGCGAAGTCATCGCGAGCGAACTGGTCACCGCCGTCCGCGCGATCCGCCTGGCCGGCCTCACCCCCGAAGCCCTGGCCCCCGCCGCCATCGCCCCCTGGCTCGCCGACGCCCTCGCCGCCCTCCCCGGCGACCTCACCGACCGCTCGCTACGCGAAGACCTGGAGATCGCCCGCGGCCTGCTCACCCAATGGGGCGACCGTCAGGTGGAGCACCCGGCCGAGTCGGCCTAACCGCACCCGCCCGGGTCGGCCTAACCGCACCCGCCCGGCCTCCGCCCAAAGCGCCATTTGCTGGGTCCGCCCAGCAAACGGTGGGAGGGCCAACTGCTGGCAACTGGCCCACCCACCACCAGGTGGGCCGGCCCAGCAAACGGGGGTGGTCGGGCGGAAGCAGCTGGTGAGTGGGGGCGGTCCGCCCCGACATCAGATCCGCCCGTAGGACTTCAGGGTGCGTAGCGCCGCGACGGTGACGATGCCGCGGTACTCCAGCGTCGCGGCCTGGCCCGGGGGCTCCCAGGTGATCGCCCAGCCGCCGTCCTCCTGCTGATCTGCGATCAGCCGGTCGAGATGCGCCTCGAGGTCAGCCGGGGTGAACAACCCGGCCCACACGCTGTCCGGAGTCGGCGCGAGGTGCAGCGGCGTCACCCCGTACGACGGGTCCGCGGCATCAGCCCGGAAGTACGACAACTTCGGCAGCCACTCCCGCACCTGATCAAGGTCAACCGCACCCGCATGCTCCAAGTACTCCAACGACTCATGCAGCGAATGCGCCTCCGTCGGCAGCCCGGCCCGCAACTGCTCGGCACACCAAGCCCCAGCCAACTCGACCCACGGGTGCTCGACGCCCAACTTCCCCAACCGCCCCACCAACCCAGCAGTGGGATTGAGGCTCGGCTCATACGTCCACTCGCTCATATGCGCAGCCCGCGGATACGCCTCGATCACCGGCGAAGCCAACGAAACCGCACCCTCGGCCGTCGCCACCGACGCCAGCCAATCCACAGCCCGCCCGACCATCGCCGCGTCCCGAGCCCCCGCCGCCAGCAAGATGTCGAACGCCGTCTCGACATCCAGCCCCAAACTGTCCGGGCACCGCTTGTCCGGCTCCAGCCCGTGCCCGAACCCGCCGTCCGCGTTCTGATACCCCCGCAGCGCCTCGACCACCCCGGCCGCATCCGCCCCCTCGAAGACCGTCGCGAACAACCGGTTCTCGACCAGCCGCGCCTCACGCCGCACGAACTCCCGACCTGCGCTGAAGATGTCCATACCCATCACCTTCCCGTACCCGACGCCGCCCGGTCTTGAACGAAACGGACGTCAGTACTCCGGGGCCCAGGCGACGGCTTCGATCCAGAAGCGGGCGAGGAAGCTGCCGGGGTCGGTGGACCAGGTGAGCCAGGCTTGTTCCATTTCGTCGACTTCGGCGCCGGTGGCGATCTGCTGGTCGACGATCAGCTCGCGCTGGCCGGACATCAGGCCGGCGGTGAAGGCGCCGACGCCGGCCACCTCGTCGGCGGTGCCGTGGTGGACGACGCGGGCGTAGGACTCGCAGTTCACGAAGCCGGCTTCGGTGAGCAGGGCGCGGAGCTGTTTGCCGACGTACGGGGAGGTGCCGGCGCGGAGCCGGCGCAACACCTCGAAAGATGCCTCAAGCAACGGATTTGCCGGATGCAGGAGCTGGCCGTCCCAGTCGGCGTCGACCAGGCCGACGACGGCGCCCGGGCGGGTGACCCGGCGTACTTCGCGCAGGACGGCGAGTGGCTCCGGGACGTGTTGCAGCAGGGCGCTGCAGAAGACCGCGTCGAACGAGTCGTCCTCGAAGGGCAGCCCTTTCGTCACGTCGCCGGCGACCAGCTCGACGGCGCTGTGGTCTGCCCCATCGGGTAGCGCGGGATTCAGGTCGAAGCCGGTCGTCGGCCCCGGATGCACACGCTCGGCGAGGCCGATCGTGATCGAGCCCGGCCCGCAGCCGAGGTCGAGCAGGCTGATCCCCGGGCGCAGATGCCGGGTGAAGAAGGCGGCCTGCGTCTCAGCGGTACGGCGTGCGTAATTGACCCGTCGTGGATCCCCCGTTGTCGTCACGGTTCGAAACGGTAACCCATCCCAGGCTCGGTCAACAGATGTTTCGGACGGGCCGGATCGGCCTCCAGTTTGCGTCGCAGCTGACCCATGTAGAACCGCAGGTTTCCACTCGCGTTCTCGTACCCCGGACCCCAGACCTCGGTCAACAGCTGGCGTTGTGACATCAATTTCCCCGGATGCCGAACGAGGACTTCGAGCAGGTGCCACTCGGTCGGCGTCAACCGGATGTCCTCGCCGCTCTCCGGCGTCACCCGCTTCGCGGCCAGGTCGACAGTGATACCGCCGACGGTGACCACCGGCTGCTCCTGGGTCTGACCGCTGCGCCGCAGTACGGCGCGCATCCGCGCCAGCAGCTCGTCGATCCCGAACGGCTTGGTCACGTAGTCGTCCGCACCCGCGTCGAGCGCCTCGACCTTGTCGGTCTGGTCGGTCCGCCCGGAGAGCACCAGGATCGGCGCCTCCGTCCAGCCGCGCAGCCCGCGAATCACGTCGACCCCGTCGAAATCCGGCAGGCCGAGATCCAGGATCACCAGCTCCGGCGGGTGCTGCGCGGCGACCTTGAGCGCCGCCGTCCCACTCCCGGCCAGATGGACTTCGTACCCGCGCGCCTTCAGGTTGATCTGCAACGCCCGCACGATCTGCGGCTCGTCGTCGACCACCAACACTCTCGTCATCCCTGCTCCCCGTCGGATCGCTCCCGTGCCCCCGGCACCGGTACGTCGGTCGCGGTCGCAGCCGGCAGCGCGATCACCATCGTCAACCCGCCGCCCGGAGTGTCCTCCGGCTGGACCGTCCCGTGCATGGCCTCGGCCAGCCCTCGGGCCAGGGCCAGCCCCAACCCGACCCCAACCGTGTTGTCGGTGTCCCCGAGCCGCTGGAACGGCGCGAACACCCGGTCCCGCTCCGCGCGGGGAATCCCTGGACCGCGATCGATCACCCGGATCTCCACGGTGTCGCCGAGCACGCTGCCGGTGACCAACGGCCCCTGGCCGGCGGGCGAATAGCGCAGCGCGTTGGCGACCAGGTTCGCGATCACCCGCTCGATCAGCGCCGGGTCGGCCTCGATCAGCGGCAACGTGTGCGGGATGTCCACGACGACCCGCTGCCCGTCGTCCCCGAGCTCACCCAGCACGCCCGGGATCACCTCGTCGAGCGCCATCGGCCGGGTGAAGACCGGGAGGACGCCGGCCTGCAGGCGACTCAGATCGAGCAGGTTGTCCACCAGCCGGGAGAGCCGATCGAGCGATTCGTCGGCGTTCTCGAGCAGCTCGGCACGCTCCTCGGCGCTCCACTCGACGTCGGCGCTGCGCAGGCTCGTCACGGACGCCTTGGCCGAAGCGAGGGGCGACCGCAGGTCGTGACCGACCGCGCGCAGCAACGCCGTCCGCAGCTTGTCCGCCTCGGCCAGCGGCTTGGCCTCGGCTGCGGCCTCGCTCAGCCGGGCCCGATCGACCAGGGCAGCCGCGTGGGCGGCGAAGGCTCCGACCAGACGGCGTTCGTCCGCGGCCAGCTGGCGGCCCTGCAGGACGAGCACCAGGTCATCCCGGCCCGGGATCTCCGCGTCGCCGTCCTCGGGCCGGCGACAGGTCGGCGTCCCGGCGGAGGCGATCGGCCGCCAGACCTCGGTCAGCTCGTCGTCGTCCACCCGCTCCATCAGGCAGGCGCTCGTCATCCCGAACGCCTCCCGGACCCGCTCCAGCAAGGCCGGCAACGCCGTCTCGCCGCGCAACACCGATCCGGCCAAGGTCGCCAAGGTCTCCGACTCCGCGGCCGATCGGGCCGCCTGCCTGGTCCGCCGGGCCGCCCGGTCGACCACCGAGCTGACCAGCGTCGCGACCAGGATGAAGATGAACAGGGCCAGCGCGTTGTTCACCTCGGCGATGGTGAAGGTCCGGGTCGGCGGCGTGAAGAAGAAGTTGATCACCAGCGACCCGCCGATCGCGGTGACGAGCGCCGGCCAGAGCCCGCCGACCAGGGCGACCACGACCACGGCCAGGAGGAAGGCGAGGACGTCGCTGGTCAGGTTCAGCCGGTCGCCGCCGAGATCCAGCGCCAGCGCCAGGATCGGCTGCAGCAGGATGGACAGCAGGAAGCCCTGGATCTTTCGCCGCCGCGACAGGCTCCCCCGCAGCCGCGGCAGCCGGCCGCGGCCCATCTGTGAGTGCGTGACGATGTGGACGTCGATATCGCCCGACCCGCGGATCGTCGATGCCCCGATCCCCGGCCCGGTCAGCGCGGACAACCGCGAGCGCCGGGATCCGCCCAGGACGAGCTGGGTCGCGTTCTCCGCCCGCGCGAAGGTGAGCAGAGCGGCCGGGACGTCGTCCCCGACCACCTGGTGATACGTCCCGCCGAGAGACTCGACCAGATTGCGCTGCTCGGCCAGCCGCTTCGGATCGGCGCCGGTCAGCCCGTCGGAGCGAGCGACGTGGACGGCGAGCAGATCGCCACCGGCCGAGCGCGCGGCGATCCGGGCCGCGCGCCGGATCAGCGTCTCCCCTTCGGGCCCGCCGGTGAGCGCGACGACGACGCGCTCGCGCGCCTCCCACGTCGAGTCGATGTCGTGCTGAGCGCGGTACTGCTGCAGGCCGGCGTCCACCCGGTCGGCCAGCCAAAGCAAAGCGAGCTCCCGCAGGGCGGACAGGTTGCCGACCCGGAAATAGTTGCCCAGGGCAGCATCCACCTTGTCGGCCGCATACACGTTGCCGTGCGCCATCCGGCGCCGCAGCGCCTCCGGGGTCATGTCGACCAGCTCGATCTGATCGGCGGCCCGGACGACGCGGTCCGGCACGGTCTCCTGCTGTGGGACGCCGGTGATCTTCTCGACCACGTCGTTGATCGACTCCAGGTGCTGGATGTTGACCGCCGAGATCACGTCGATCCCAGCGGCCAGCAGCTCCTCGATGTCCTGCCAGCGCTTCGCGTTCCGGCTGCCCGGGACGTTGCTGTGCGCAAGCTCGTCGACCAGCGCCACCTCGGGCCGCCGGGCGAGGACGGCGTCCAGGTCCATCTCGGTGAAGCTGGCGCCGCGGTGGTCGAGGATGTGCCGCGGCACCACTTCCAGCCCGTCGAGCATCGCGGCCGTGTGCGGGCGGCCGTGGGTCTCGACGAACCCCACGACCACATCCGTACCCCGGGCCAGCCGGCGCTGCCCCTCGCCCAGCATCTTGTAGGTCTTCCCCACACCGGGCGCGGCGCCGAGGTAGACCCGCAACTGGCCGCGCTTCATAGTCCGATCATGCCAGCGCCGCGTTCAGCGTGACGACATTGACGTACGGCTCCCCCAGGAATCCCAGCACCCGCCCGTGTGTGTTCGCCTGCACCAGCTTCTGTACGTCTGCCACCGACAACCCGCGTTCCCGTGCAACCCGATCGACCTGCAAGGCGGCGTACGCCGGGCTGATCGCCGGATCGAGCCCACTGCCGCTCGCCGTCACCGCGTCCGGCGGGACCTGCGCCGGGTCCACACCCTCCAGCTTGGCGATCTGCTCACGCCGCTCGTTGACCAGCTTCAGCAGGTCCGCGTTGTTCGGCCCGTACTGCGAGGCAGCGCTCGCCTTCCCGTCGTACTTCGCCGCGGACGGACGGGTGTGGAACCACTGCGGCCCGTCGTACTGCTGACCGATCAGATCGGACGCAACCTCCTTGCCGTCGACCTTGACGATCGACCCGTTCGCGTTCCCCGGGAACAGCACCTGCGCGAGCCCGGTCATCGCCAACGGGTAGGCGATCCCGAGCACCACCGTGAACACCAGCAGCACTCGCACTGCGACCACGAACTGCTTCACTGTCTTGCCTTTCACCGAAGACCGGGGATCAGTGAGATCACCAGGTCGAGAAGTTTGATCCCGACGAACGGCGTGACCAGCCCGCCGACGCCGTACACGAGCAGGTTGCGCCGCAACATCGCCGAAGCGGACGACGGCTTGTACCGCACGCCGCGCAACGCCAACGGGACCAGGGCGACGATCACCAGCGCGTTGAACACGATCGCCGAGATGATCGCGGTCTGCGGCGAGTGCAGCTGCATGATGTTCAGCCGGTCCAGGCCCGGGTAGGCCGCCGCGAACAGCGCCGGCAGGATCGCGAAGTACTTCGCCACGTCGTTCGCGATCGAGAACGTGGTCAGCGAACCGCGGGTGATCAACAGCTGCTTGCCGATCTCAACGATCTCGATCAGCTTGGTCGGGTTCGAGTCCAGGTCGACCATGTTGCCGGCCTCCTTGGCGGCCGACGTCCCGCTGTTCATCGCGACGCCGACATCGGCCTGGGCCAGCGCCGGCGCGTCGTTCGTGCCGTCACCGGTCATCGCGACCAGCCGGCCGCCCTCCTGCTCCTTCTTGATCAGCGCCATCTTGTCCTCGGGCGTCGCCTCGGCCAGGAAGTCGTCGACCCCGGCCTCCTCGGCGATCGCCTTCGCGGTCAGCGCGTTGTCACCGGTGATCATCACGGTCCGGATGCCCATCGCGCGCATCTGGTCGAACCGCTCCCGCATCCCGGCCTTGACGACGTCCTTGAGGTGGATGACGCCGAGCGCGCGGGCCTTGCCGTCGACGGCCTCGGCCACGACGAGCGGCGTGCCGCCCGAGGCCGAGATCCCGTCGACCAGCTCGCCCAGCGCCCGATCGGTCCGACCGCCCTGGCTCTGGATCCAGACATTGACCGCGCCGGCCGCGCCCTTGCGGATCTGCCGGTCGTCCACGTCCACGCCCGACATCCGGGTCTGCGCGGTGAACTCGACGAAGGTTGCGTGCGGCAACTCACCGGTGTGCCGTTCCCGCAGTCCGTAACCGTTCTTCGCCAGGACGACGATCGATCGGCCCTCCGGCGTCTCGTCGGCCAGGCTGGACAGCTGTGCGGCGTCGGCCAGCTCGGTGTCGGTGACGCCGTCCACCGGGAGGAACTCGGCGGCCTGCCGGTTGCCCAGCGTGATGGTGCCGGTCTTGTCGAGCAGCAGGGTGTTCACGTCGCCGGCGGCCTCGACCGCGCGGCCCGACATCGCCAGCACGTTGCGCTGCACCAGCCGGTCCATACCGGCGATACCGATCGCGGAGAGCAGCGCGCCGATCGTCGTCGGGATCAGGCAGACCAGGAGGGCCACCAGGATCACCACGCTGAGGTCGACCCCGGCGTACGTCGCGAACGTCGGCAGCGTGATCGTCGCGATCAGGAAGACGATGGTCAGGCTGGCCAGCAGGATGTTCAGCGCAATCTCGTTCGGCGTCTTCTGCCGGGAGGCGCCCTCGACGAGCGCGATCATCCGGTCGATGAAGCTCTCACCGGGCCGGGTGGTGATCTTGACGACGATCCGGTCCGACAACACCTTGGTGCCGCCGGTGACCGCGCTGCGGTCGCCGCCGGACTCCCGGATCACCGGCGCCGACTCGCCGGTGATCGCCGACTCGTCGACACTCGCGACGCCCTCGACGACGTCGCCGTCCCCGGGAATGATCTGGCCGGCCTCGACGACGACCAGGTCGCCGAGCTGCAGCTGCGTCGCCGGGACGGCCTCCTCGGCGCCGTCCGCGGTCAGGCGGCGGGCCGTCGTTTCGGTCTTCGCCCGGCGCAGGGTCTCGGCCTGGGCCTTGCCGCGCCCTTCGGCGACGGCCTCGGCCAGGTTCGCGAAGATCACGGTCAGCCAGAGCCAGACCACGATCCACCAGACGAACACGCCGGGATCGGTGATCGCGATCACCGTCGACGCGACCGCGCCGACCTCGACCACGAACATCACCGGGTTCTTCACCATCACCCGCGGATCGAGCTTACGCAGCGCGTCCGGTAATGAGGTGGCCAACTGCGTAATCACAATCCCTCCGCGAGGGGTCCGAGAGTGAGGGCGGGGAAGTAGGTCAGGCCGGTGACGATCAGCACGACGCCGATGAGCATCACGACGAAGAGGGCCTTGTGGGTGGGCAGCGTGCCCTGCGTCACCGGGACCGGCTGCTGCTTGGCGAGCGAGCCGGCCAGGGCGAGCACGAGGATGATCGGCACGAACCGGCCGAGTAGCATCGCCAGGCCCAGAGCCGTGTTGTAGAAGGGAATGTTGGCGCTGATCCCGCCGAATGCGGAGCCGTTGTTGTTACCGGCCGAGGTGAACGCGTAGAGCACCTCGGAGAACCCGTGCGGGCTGTCGGTGTTGAAGATCGACGCCCGGGCGGTCGCCAGGCCCATCGCGATCGAGGCGCCGACCAGGACGACGGTCGGCGTGGTCAGGATGTAGAGCGACACGAGTTTCATCTCGCGCGCGGTGATCTTCTTCTTCAGGTACTCCGGCGTCCGGCCGACCATCAGGCCGGCGACGAACACGGTCAGCACGGCGAGGACGAGCATCCCGTACAGACCCGAGCCCGTGCCGCCGGGGGTCACCTCACCGAGCATCATGTGGAAGAGCGCCGTACCGCCGCCGAGTGGGGTGAACGAGTCGTGGGCGGAGTTCACCGCGCCGGTCGACGTACCGGTCGTGGAGCTGGCGAACAGCGCCGAGGCCCACTCGCCGAAGCGGGTCTCCTTACCCTCCATGGCGGCCCCGGCGGCTTGGGTCGCCGTCCCGGCGCCTTGGGTCTCGAAGGCGGTCGCGGCGAAGGTGAAGGCGGCCCACAGGGTCGTCATCACGCCGAGGATCGCGTAGCCCTGCCGCTTGTCGCCGACCATCAGGCCGAAGGTGCGGGTCAGGCTGACCGGGATCAGGAGCAGCAGGAAGATCTCGAAGAGGTTGGCGAGCGCGTTCGGGTTCTCGAACGGGTGGGCGGAGTTCGCGTTGTAGAAACCGCCGCCGTTGGTGCCGAGCTCCTTGATCACCTCCTGGCTGGCCACCGGGCCGCCGGGGATGGTCTGGGACTGGCCGACCACCGAGGTGACCTCGTGACCGCCGGAGAAGTTCTGGACGACGCCCATCGCGACCAGCGCGAGCGTTCCGATGACGGCGATCGGGAGCAGCACCCGCAGTACGGTCCGGGTCAGGTCGACCCAGAAGTTGCCGAGGCGGTCGGTCTTGGCCCGGGCGAAACCGCGGATCAGCGCGATCGCGACCGTCATCCCGACGGCGGCGGAGAGGAAGTTCTGGACGGCGAGGCCGGCGAACTGGACCAGGTGCCCCATGGTCGCCTCGGGCGAGTAGGACTGCCAGTTGGTGTTCGCGACGAACGACGCGGCCGTGTTGAAGGCGAGGCCGGACTCGACATTCGGCAGACCGAGCGAGAGCGGCAGCCAGTGCTGGAGGCGCTGCAGCAGGTAGAGCACCAGCAGGCTGATCGCGGAGAACGCGAGCAGCGAGCGGGCGTAGACGGCCCACGTCTGGTCGGCCTTGGAGTCGACGCCGAACAGCCGGTAGAAACCGCTCTCGACCTTGAGGTCCCGGTGACTCGTGTAGACCCGGGCCATGTACCCGCCGAGTGGCCGGTAGACCACCGCCAGGCACCCGATCAGGAAGCCGACCTGCAACAGGCCGGCGGCGGTGTCGGACATCAGAACCTCTCGGGGAAGATCAGGGCAGCGACCAGGTAGAGGACCAGAGCCGCGGCCACCACCAGGCCGGCGATGTTCTCGGCGCTCACAACTTCTCCACTCCACGCAGCGCGCACCAGACGGCCGCGAACACGACGACGCCGACGGCCAGGAAGATCACGTCAGCCACGACTGCACCTCACGGGTTTGTTGCTCATGCCTTCACTGCACACCGCTCACTGCGCCGTCAGGAGGCTTCTCACAGCTCTCTCACACCCGCTTGCGGACCTCTCACACGCCTCTCTCATACTTACGGCTGGCAATTGCCCCACCGACTGAGGAACAGCCTGTGACCGATTTGGACATCACCGCCCCCACCGAGCAGTTCTTCTCCGCCGAGAGCCGCGAGGCCCTCGCCGAGGCCAGCCGCAAGCTGGCCGAGCGCCTGCAGGCCCACACCGACGCCCTGCTCGCCATGAACGCCGACGACCAGACCGCGCTCGACGAGCAGAACGCCGCCCTCGAGGAGCTCGTCGCCGACTGGAACGACGCCGTCTACGAGCACACCGGCAGCACCCCGCTCCTGCTGGACGACGACGCCGCGGAGCCCACCGAGGACGACGACCTCGAGCAGGACCACATCCTGTCCGTCGTCTCCCGCTTCGACCTGCGCATCACCGACCTCGACGCCCTCCTCGAAGCCGGTCGCGCCGCCCAGGAGCGGCACCCCGCCGAACTCGACGACACCACCGAGGCCGACCCCGTCGACACCGCCGAACAGGCCATCTTCGAGATCAGCCGCGAAGTAGGCGAAGCCTGGTTCGAGCTCCCCGGCACCGAACTCCTCG
This sequence comes from Kribbella sandramycini, assembly GCF_013131805.1. GTDB lineage: Bacteria > Actinomycetota > Actinomycetes > Propionibacteriales > Kribbellaceae > Kribbella > Kribbella sandramycini. The sequence continues at coordinate 299,184 of NZ_JABJRC010000003.1, forward strand.
CCGGCGCCCGCGCCTACGTCCTCCCCGAACCCCCCTTCGAGCCCCTCGACCCCGACGCCGAAGACGTAGTCACCGAACTCATCGCCCCCAACGGCACCCCCACCCACGCCGAAACCTGGGCCTGACCAACGACCCGAAGGACAGGAGGTAGCGCTCCGGACCGGCGCCCGCCACACCGCACAACCTGAGCGGCGGGCGCCCCGGAGCCGACCACCTCCTGTCCTTCGCGCATTCAGTCCCGCTGGCCGATGCCGAACAGCAGCGCGCTGGTTTGGACGAGTTCGGGGTAGTTGTCGGCCAGGCGCGAGCACTCGAGGGCCGTGGTCAAGGGGTCGGGGTTTCGGAGGGTGTCGGGGAGGGGAAGGCCGTTGTAGTGGGCGTCGATGACCACCGGGAGCCAGCCGCCGGGGCCGGTGAGACCGTGGATGGTGACGCCGCGCAGGCCCAGGTGGCAGAGCTCGGCCCGCAACTGGGCGACGGTGTGATAGTTGGCGTGCGCCAGGCGCTCGTTGTCGGGGCTGTGGCCGTCCCGGAGGATCTCGGTGACGACGGACCGGCGCTTGATCAACTCGTTGGCCAGCGTGGAGCCGATCAGGTTCGCGGAGCGGTTGATGGCGATGGTCGCGACGAAACCGCCGTACTTGGTGACGCGTAGGGCTTCGCGCAAGGCCTGGCGGCGGTCGCGGGCGTCGGGCAGGTGGTACATCGGGCCGGCCAGCAGGACGGCGTCGAACTCCTCGTCCTCCCAGGGCAGCTCGCGGGCATCTCCCAGGGTCGCGTCGATCCCGGCGCGCGCCGCGTGGGCGACATGCCTCGGGACCGGATCCAGCAGCTCGACGTCGTACCCCAGCGACCGCAGCCACCGCGAATGCACCCCCGGCCCGCCGCCGATGTCGGCGACGGTGGCCGGGGGCGGCGGCAGATAGCGGCCGAGGAGGTCCTGAACCCGGGCGAGCTCCAGCCGGCCCTTGATCGTCGAGCCGAGCCGGCCCGCTTCGTCGTACCGCTCGGAGTAGTGCGCCTCGAGCTCTTCATGAATCGTCATGACAACCGAGTCTCAGCACAAAATCGCGCCCCGGGGAGGCCAGATCGTGGGGCAGATCGATCTGCCCCACGATGCCCCGATCTGCCCTTGGGGCATGCCCCGGGCTGCCCCGGTTTTCCTGAGGTGTCAGTCGATGGGGCGGAGTTCGTCGGCGTAGGAGACGGAGACTCGGCGGAGGACGTAGTCCTTGACGGAGTACTGGCCCATGCGCCAGAGCGGGGGGCTGTAGGCGTGGACGCTGACGGAGCCGGGGTCGCGGCCGACCATGCGGTGGATGTGGTCGGGGCCGAAGCCGTAGACGGCGCCGGCGGGGACTTCGGTTTCGATGGAGTCGGCGCCGATGGCGAGGTTGTGTTCGACGAGGCTGCCCTTCGCGACGGCCACGGCGCCGGACGAGGTGTCGTGGTCGTGCCAGCCGGTGTCGTTGACCGGGGTCCAGCAGATCAGCCAGACGTCGACGTTGGCGTCGCGGTGCAGGGAGGCGTAGACGCGCTCCTCGTCGCTGTAGGCGACCTTGTCCTCCCAGAGGTGCGGCTGGGCGGCGATGGACGACGCCAGCTCGGTCAGCTCTTGGGTGCTGAGGTCGCGGCCCGGGAGGTTGTCCAGCGACAGACAGTTGTTGAGGTCCACCAAACGGCTGGGCTGGCGTGCCGGGACGACGGGTGCGTCGATGGGCTGAGCAGTCACTGCACTCTCCTCTCAGGAGACGGACGGCCGGCGCTGGGGTCGCCCCCGAAGAAGAGCCGGTGCGGATTGTCGTGGCGGATCACCGCGGTCGCGGCGTCGCCTTGGCGGAGGTCGGTGACTCCGGCGTACGGCCGGTCGGTGCCGTGCACGACCTGGTCGATACCGAGAACTCGCGCGACCGCGTCGATCCCCTGCGGGCCGTAGCTCGAGGTGTCGACGTACAGGTTGGTGTCGATGGTGCCGAGCCGGCCGCCGCGGGCGGTCAGCCGCTCGTGGTGGACGGGCGCGAGGCCGGCCGCGGCGACGAAGCAGATGCGCAACCGGGGGAACTCCCGCCGGCCGCCGTACGCATGCCAGGCCCACCAGGCCGCCTGCAGCTGATTGCTGTAGTCGACGACCGGAGCCCACCAGCCCGGTACGCCGGACGCCGGCTCGGCGACCCCGGGGTGCACCAGGACGGGCCGGTCCCACCCTTCGGCGATCGCGAGCAGCTCGGCGTACGCCGCCCACCCGGACGGCGTGGTCAACACGTGCGCCGGGAGCTGGACGCCCAGAAACCCCTTACCCAGAAGCTCTTTCAGGCCATGCAGATCCGGCTCGGGCAGACTCACCGAGGCCCAGGCGCGGAACGGCGCGGGCAGCGCGGCCGCGCCCTCGTGCCAGGCGTCGAGCAGCGCGGCGTCACCGAGCGATTCGATCCCGAGCGGGCTGGACAGCGAGACGGCGGCAAGCGTCGTCCCGAGCTCGCTCTCGATCGCGAGCCGCTGGTCGACGTCATGCGCGGCCGGCTCGACCTCGTACGGCGCCTCGGTCGCGGTGTGCAGCGTCCAGCCGTCGAGGTACGGCGGCACCCGGCGAGCGCGGAGCCGGTCGAGGAAGGGCGCCGGCCAGAGGTGCTGGTGGACGTCGATCACAGCTCCTCCTCCCGGGCCGGAATTTGATCAGATTGAAGCGCTTCACTTATCAGGAAGTGAAGCGCTTCAAAGCCAGTCTTGTCAAGTTTCTGTCCGTGCCTCGGGCTAGGGTTCTGAACATGTCCGGTACCGGCCGACGGCCAACCCTGAAGGACATCGCCGCGGACACCGGCCTCTCCATGGCCGCCGTGTCCTACGCACTGCGCGGTCTGCACGGCACTCCCGAGACCAGACAGCGGGTCCAGGAGGCGGCCGAGCGGCTCGGCTACCAGGCCGACCCGGTGGCCCGCGCGCTCGCCTCCGGCCGGAGCGGATCGATCGGCGTCCTCTGCGCCTCGCTGGAGGATCTGTGGCAGCAGCGCCTGGCCGCCGCGCTCGGCCGCGAGCTCCTCGCCCCCGACCGGAACGCCTGGATCATCGACTCGGCCGGTGACGCCGCCCGCCAGCTCGAGCTCGCCCAACATCTCGTCGACCACCGCGCCGACGCGATTGTGGTGATCCCGATCGATCCGGCGGCGCCGGGCTGGGCGCAGATCGCCGACCAGGCGCCGGTGATCGCGATCGGCGACGCCCTGCCCGGCGCGAAGGCGAAATCCGAGGTGGTCTTCGACAACGAGGCCGGCGTCAGCACGGCGTTGCGCCGGCTCGCGGATGCCGGTCATCGCACGGTCGCCGTGCTCAGCCCGACGCTGCGCTCCGAGATCGACCGCCCGGCCGAGGAGATCGCCCAGCGGGTCGCGATCAACCACAAACTCAAGATCCGGATCGCCCAGTGCCCGCACGATCTGGCCGGCGCCACCGAGGTCGCCCGCAGCCTGCTCACCAGCAGCCCGCGACCGACCGGCATCCTCGCCCTGGCCGACTCGATGGCCTTCGGCGTGTACGCCGCCAGTCGCGAGCTCGGCCTGCGCATCCCCGAAGATCTCTCCCTGCTCGGCTACGACGACCAGCCGATGTCCCAGCTGCTCACGCCGCCGCTGTCCACCTTCCACTGGCCCCTCGACGACCTGGTCAGCCACGTCGTCGACCGCGTCACCTCGGCCGTCGACACCAACCGCCGCGTCCGCCGGACGACCGTCGTCCCCACGCTGATCGAGCGCGGCTCGGTCGCCGCTTCGCCCACCTGAACGAAGCGGCGACCGGCCACTCTCTGCATCCACTCCCCGAAACTAAACCAACTCACTAGACTTAAAAGTCGCGTCCCACTATCTGGATAGTCGGCAACGAACCCGCGCGCGACGGCGTCTCACCAGACCTCACGAGCAAGGGGGCTGGTGCGATGAAGGTTCTGCTCGCCGTCGCGGGAGCGGTCGCGATCTGGGGCGTCGCCACCGTGCTGGTCGTCGACAAACTGCACGGCCCAGCCGGCGCCGAGACCCCGCAGGCAGCCGCCGACCACGCCCTCCGGGCGATCTCGGACCAGGACAAAGGCAACCTGCTGGACGTCGCCGACCCCGAGCTCCACGGCCGGGAGGCCGCCGCCGAGCGACTCATCGACAACTGCCGCGGTGCGGACTTCGAGGGCGCGCGAGCCGGCGTCCCCAAGCTCAACCCGAGCGCCGATCACCACGCGACGACCGTCATCGTCGTCCCCCGTGGACAGGGCGAGTGCCGCACCTTCCCGCTGTCCCTGCAACAGCGCCAGCGCGGCTGGTTCGTTTCACTGTCAACCCCCGACCCGAACCGCGCCCCGATCCCCACCTCAGCCACCGACCGCTGACCCCCGCTCCCCCGCTCCCCCGCTCCCCCCGCTCCCCCGCTCTCCCCGCCCGCCGCTCCCTCTCCCCCCGCTTCCTCTCCTCCCCATTTGCCTAGCCGGCTCACGCCCCGGTGGGTCGGCCAGCCGCCTCCCACTCGCCCACCCACCGGCTCGCGGGCGGGCTAGGCCGGTTGGTGGGCGGGCTAGGGAAATGAGAACGGCCGGCCGGGGGTGGGCCGTTCTCATTTGCCTAGCCGGCTCACGCCCCGGTGGGTCGGCCAGCCGCCTCCCACTCGCCCACCCACCGGCTCGCGGGCGGGCTAGGCCGGTTGGTGGGCGGGCTAGGCAAACCGCAAGAGCCGGTTGGTGGGCGGGCTAGGGAAACCGCAGGAGCCGGTTGGTGGGCGGGCTAGGGAAACCGCAAGAGCCGGTTGGTGGGCGGGCTAGGGAAACCGCAGGAGCCGGTTGGTGGGCGGGCTAGGGAAACCGCAAGAGCCGGTTGGTGGGCGGGCTAGGGAAATGAGAACGGCCGGCCGGGGGTGGGCCGGCCGGCCGTTGGGTGGTGCTGAGGTGCTACTTCTTGCCGAAGACCTGAATCTCGGTGAAGTCGGTGAACTGGCAGCCACCGAACGGACCCGGGCAGGCGGTCGGGAAGTCCGGCACCTGCGGGCTCAGCAGCCAGACGCGGACGTACTGGACGTTCGCGGCGTTACCGGTCGGGGTGAGCACGTTGTACTTACCGCGGTTGGCGGCGGTGAAGGTGCCCTCCTGAGCGGTGGCCCAGGTGGCGCCGTCGGCCGACGTCTCGATCCGGTACTGACCGGTCGACGAGCTGCCCGGGTCGCCGCAGACGTTCGACGGGTCGACCTTGAACGAGTCGATGGTGACCTTGGCCGGCAGCTTGATGTCGATGTGCTTCGGGATCATCGTGCCGGTCGGCGTTCCGGCGTCGTCACCGGTGGTGCTACCCCAGCCGGTGCCCTGCGCGCTGTCGATCGCAGCGCCCGGGCCGCAGCCGAAGTCGGTGAAGTCCGGGCCGTTGAAGTCGGCCACGACCCCGCCACCGGAGGCGGCGGCCCAGTTCCGGCGGACGGCGTAGCTCGCCGAGGAGCCGGCCTTGACGGTCACCGGGTTGACGGCGAGCTCGTAGCCGGGGGAAGCCACCACGAACTTCGGGTAGGTGCCGGGGGCAACATTGGTGATCGTGTACTTGCCGGCCGCGTCGGTGGTGGCCGAGTAGTCGCCGGCGTAACCGGAGGAGTGACCGCCGATGTAGACGAGCGCGCCGGGCAGTGGGGCGCCGGTGTCCTTGTCGGTGATCGTGCCGGTCAGCGAGGTGGTCTTCCCTGTCGGCGGCTTGTGGAAGTCCTCCGCCGGGAAGGCGTCACCCGCGTCGATGACACCGGCGTACCAGCCCATGCCGCGGTTGGCGAAGACCTGCCAGATGATGCCGGCGTTCTTGCCGCCCTTGGCGACCAGGTCGGCCTGGACGATCGCGTTCCGCATGTCGAGCATCGTCGGGTCGGCCGGCGACAGCTCCATCGCGCGGGTGATCAGGCTCAGCGCGTACTCGCGGCCGAAGCGCTCCCGCAGGTCCCACAGCGTCTGGGCCCAGACCTCACCGGAGGCGTGCACCTGGGGCGCGCCGCCGATGGTCGGGAAGTCGCCGTAGGTGTAGCCGCCCTGCGAACCGTCGATCCCGACGCAGGTCTTGCTGACGGCCTTGACGCGGCAGTCGATCGCCTGGGTGCGGAAGAGCAGGCCGTGCGAGACGTACTTGCCTTCCTGGATCTCGCCCGCGGCGGTGGTGTCCTTCTCCAGACCGTGCGCGACCAGGTAGTCCATCGCGTAGAAGTCGCTCCACGCCTCGCCCATCGCGCCGGCCTGGATGCTGTTCAGCGTCGAGTTGCCGGTCGCGTCGACGACCAGGCGGTTCGACAGGCCGTGGGTGTACTCGTGGTAGAGGATGCTCGCGTCGTTCGACGAGCTGCTCGGCACGTAGTCGCTGGCGTCGTCACCCGGCGCGCGGAACAGGTACATCTGCATGGTCGGCGGGGTGCCGTCCGGCGGGGTGTTCATGTTCGCGTTGTCGACGTGGTTGGCGTCCGGGCCGCCGTCGGCGCCGGTCGCCGCGCCGTCCAGCGCGTTCAGCAGGACGGGGTCGCCGCCCGCGGCGTCGAACGAGCCGGCTGCCGGGGTGAAGCTGATCGGCTTCTTGGCCAGCCAGTCGTGGAAGTTGCTGGCCAGGTAGAACCCGTTGGTGACGTCCTGGTTCATGTTCGTCTTCCAGGAGTCCGGCTTGGCCGGGTCCCAGGTGCAGATGAACGCGGCCGAGCAGAACGGCGAGGCGCTCTGGAACGGAACGATCTTGTGCTCGGCGCCGGTCGCGGTGCCCGGCACCTTGACGGTCTCGCCGGCGTTCGGCTGGTTGTCGTCGTTGACATCGGCCCAGGCCGACACCGACGTACCTTCGAGCAGCGACTTGGCGTTCTTCGGCAGCCACTTGTTGTAGATCAGGTTCTCGACCCGCTGCGTTCCGCCCTTGGCGGCGCCGGGGTAGTTGTCCTGGACCAGCGCGTCGCCGTTACCGGCGCTCGACAGGTCGCGGCGGTACAGCAGTTTGCCGGACTCCGCGTCGACGACGTGGGTGTAGATCTTCGTCCCGCCACCGTTGACGTACGTCGACCAGCCCTTGCGCAGCCCGTCCGCGGTGTGGAACCAGACCAGCTTCGCGGTGTCGCCGCCGGCCCACTTCACCGAGTTGCCGGTGGTCTTGGCGGCGCCGTCGTGCGCCTTGCCGTCGATGTCCTTGAGCGCGGTCTCACGGGCCTTGCCGGCGCCGAGCGCGGGCGCCGCCGTCCGGGCCTGGGCCTGGGCGGTCAGGCCGGCCACCGGCGAGCCCATGATCGAGATCAGCTGGCCGTTCTTGGTGACGTTACCCTTCAGGCCGTTGCCGAAGACCTCGATACCGTCGACCACCTGCGACCAGAACACGTGGTGCGTGCCGAGGTCGTCCACGTAGTCCTTCCGCAGCTTCAGCGTCGCCAGGTCGGCGGCGGTGAGCTTGAAGACCTCCGGGTGCGCCTTGATGTAGTTCAGCACCACATCCTCGGCCTTCTTGGCGCTCTTCTGCGTCAGGAAGCCGTCCAGCTTGGTCACCTGGGCCGGGGTGCCGGTGTTCGGGTCGAGTTCGACGACGCCCTGGGTGCCGAGCGAGTTGCGGAACTTCTCCGACGCGTCCGACTCCTTGCCGGCCACCTTCGCGGCGCGGTTGTACGTCGTCTTCGCGTTCGGCGTCCGGGCGTCGAAGTTGCCCTTCCGCTCCTTGTCGTCGTGGCTCTTCGCCTTCGGCGCCTGAGCTTCGTCCGGTCCGGCGGTCGGCGCGGCCGTCGCGCCACCGGCGAGCGAAACGCCCAGCAGGCTGACAGCGGAGACGGCGGTGACTGCGAGGAGCCCCCGTCGTCTGCGTGATGTGGTCACAGCAACGCTCCATCAAAGTTTGTCTGCGCGGGTCGCCCTCCACGCCCCGTCCGGGCCCGACCATAAGCCTGCCCACACACTCCGGGGAAGGGAACTCACCGGTTTGTCGCGGAGTCGAGGGTTGTCCTTCGTGCCCGGAACAGTACTAGGAGCAACCACCTTTCGTTGCACAAAGCCACGGTCTCGTCGCACTGAGTCGTAAGGTCGGGCACATGGAGTTGGTCGAACAGGCGGCGGCGCTGCACGCCGAGGCGCAGGAGTTGTACACCCAGCTCGACCTGGGGACGGCGTTCCCCTGGCAACCGACCCTGATCGGCAGCGCACGGTCGGGTTTGATGGTGACGCGGGATCTGGACGTCATGTTCGACGCGCCCGACGCGACCGCGCCGCTGGTCCTCGAAGGGCTGACGAAACTCGCGCGGCGGGTCGAGCTGATCAGCATCGACTTCGCCGATGAGCGGGGTGATCGGCGGCCGACGTCCGCGATCACGGACGAGCGGTACTACGCCGTCCTGCACACCGCGAACTGGAAGATCGACCTGACGTTCTGGCTGCACGTCGTGGCACGGCCGCATGCCGCGCACGCCGATCGGGTTGCCGCGGCGACCGTGGAGCAGCGGGAGTTGATCCTGCGGCTGAAGTCGTCGTCGCTGGAGAGCACGGCGATCTACGACGCGGTGCTGGGGTCGTGAAGAGTGCCGGCCGCCCGGCAACGCCACCGGGCGGTCGGCACTCGCTTCAGAGGAGGCCGAGGGATTCGGACTCCTGGTCGGTGAAGAGGCGCGAGCGGATCAGGAAGCGCACTCCTTCGGGGGCTTCGACGGAGAAGCCGCTGCCCCGGCCTTTCACGACGTCGACGGTGAGCTGGGTGTGCTTCCAGTACTCGTACTGGTTCGCGGACATCCAGAAGCCGATCGGCCGGTCCAGTCCGTCGACCTGCAGATCGCCCAGGTGGACGTCGGCCGGGCCGGTCCGGAACTCGCCGTCGGGGTAACACATCGGTGAGCTGCCGTCGCAGCAGCCGCCCGACTGATGGAACATCAGCGGGCCGTGGATCTCGGTGAGCCGGCGGAGGAGCTCCGCCGCCGACTCACTCAGCACCACCTTGTCGACCATGATCTAGAAGAAGCCCAGCTTCGAAGGGCTGTAGCTGACCAGCAGGTTCTTGGTCTGCTGGTAGTGGTCGAGCATCATCTTGTGGTTCTCGCGGCCGATCCCCGAGCTCTTGTAGCCGCCGAACGCCGCGTGCGCCGGGTAGGCGTGGTAGCAGTTCGTCCAGACGCGCCCGGCCTGGATCTCCCGCCCGGCCCGGTACGCCGTGTTGATATCGCGCGACCAGACGCCGGCCCCGAGCCCGTACAACGTGTCGTTCGCGATCTTCATCGCGTCCGCGTAGTCGTCGAACCGGGTCACCGAGACGACCGGGCCGAAGATCTCCTCCTGGAAGATCCGCATCTTGTTGTCGCCCTCGAAGATCGTCGGCTGGATGTAGTAGCCGCCGGCCAGGTCGCCGGACTGCTCCAGCCGGTCGCCGCCGGTGATCACCTTGGCGCCCTCGGCCTTGCCGATGTCGATGTAGGACAGGATCTTCTCGAACTGGTCGTTACTCGCCTGGGCCCCGATCATCGTGTCGGTGTCCAGCGGGTTACCGGTCTTGATCGCCTCGGTCCGCGCCTTGGCGTCACCGAGGAACCGGTCGTAGATCCCGGACTGGATCAGCGCCCGGGACGGGCAGGTGCAGACCTCGCCCTGGTTCAGCGCGAACATCGCGAACCCCTCGAGCGCCTTGTCGTAGAACTCGTCGGTGGCGGCCGCGACGTCGTCGAAGAAGATGTTCGGGCTCTTCCCGCCGAGCTCCAGCGTCACCGGGATGATGTTGTCCGAGGCGTACTGCATGATCAGGCGACCGGTCGTGGTCTCACCAGTGAACGCGACCTTGGCCACTCTGTTGCTAGAGGCAAGCGGTTTGCCGGCCTCGACGCCGAACCCGTTGACGACGTTCAGCACACCGGGCGGGATCAGGTCCGCGATCAGCTCCAGCAGCACGTGGATCGACGCCGGGGTCTGCTCGGCCGGTTTCAGTACGACGGCGTTCCCGGCGGCCAGCGCGGGGGCCAGCTTCCAGGTCGCCATCAGGATCGGGAAGTTCCACGGGATGATCTGCGCGACCACGCCGAGCGGCTCGTGGAAGTGATACGCGATGGTGTCGTCGTCGATCACCGACACCGAGCCCTCCTGGGCCCGCAGCGCGCCGGCGAAGTACCGGAAGTGGTCGATCGCGAGCGGGAGGTCGGCGGCCAGCGTCTCCCGGACGGCCTTGCCGTTGTCCCAGCTCTCGGCGACCGCGAGCAGTTCGAGGTTGGCCTCGATCCGGTCCGCGATCTTGTTCAGGATGTTCGCCCGCTCGGCCGGTGAGGTGCGGCCCCAGGCGGGTGCGGCACCGTGGGCGGCGTCGAGGGCGCGCTCGACGTCGTCCGCCGTCCCGCGGGCGATCTCGGTGAAGTTCTGGCCGGTGACGGGGGACGGGTTCTCGAAGTACCCGCCTTTGGCCGGCGGCACCCATTCGCCGCCGATGTAGTGCTCGTAGCGCGATTTGTAGGTGACCGGGCTTCCATCCTGCCCAGGAGCTGCGAAGATCGTCATAGGTCCTCCTCGGGATACCTGACGGTGGACCGGAATCTACGGAGTGCGACGTTGCACGGACGTTGCAGCGCGAGGTGAGGCGATGGACGCGGCGGAGCAGGCGCGCCGGCTCAGTGAGCTGTACGACGAGGTGCTCGGTGGCGCCCGCATGCCGGGAGTGCCGCGACCACTCGTCGCCGCATCGTGGCAGCGGTCGCTCGCGGCCGCCGTCGACCCGGAGCTCGATGCGCCGCCGGTCGTCGTCGGGGACGATGTCCTCGAAGCTGCCCGGGGTGAGCATCCGCTGCACGCCGTCCTGCCGGTGCTGCGGCAGACGCTGACCACGATCGCCGACGAGGCGACGCACATCATGATCGTCACCGACGCCCAGGGCATGATCCTCTGGCGCGAGGGTTCGGCCGCCGTCCGCCGGCAGGCCGATCGGATCGCGTTGTCGGAGGGGGCCGTCTGGTCGGAGGACCAGATCGGCACCAACGGGATGGGGACGGCGCTCGCGGTCGGGCAGCCGGTCCAGATCCATTCCGCCGAGCACCTCGTCCGCCGGATCCACGAATGGACGTGTGCGGCCGCGCCCGTCCACGATCCCGACACCGGCAAGCTGCTCGGCGCGGTCGACGTCTCCGGCCCGCTGCGGACCGTCCACCCCGCGATGGTCGCGCTCGTCACGGCCGCGGCCCAGCTCGCCGAAGGCCAGCTCCGGGTCCGGATGGCGGCCGCCGACGAGAAGCTGCGCGCCCGGAACATGCGCCACCTGATGGCACTCGGCGACTCCCCCGGCGCCCTGTTGACGCCGTCCGGCCGGGTGCTCGCCGTCCAGCCGCTCGAATGGCTGCCGGATCGGCTGATCGTGCCGCCGCACACCGACCGGATCAACCTGGGCGACGGCCGCGAAGGTTTGGTCGAGCCGCTCGACGAGGGCTACCTACTCCGCATCCCCGGTACGCCGATCCGGCGGACGCGGCCGTCGTTGCGGCTCAAGCTGCTCGGCGCCGGTCAGCCGCTCGCCGTCGTCGGTGGCCGCGAGATCGCGCTGACCTTGCGTCGGGCCGAAGTTCTCACGCTGTTGCTGCTGCACCCGGCCGGTCTGACCGCCGAGCAGCTGATGCTGCAGCTGTACGGCGACGAGGGCAACCCGACCACCGTCCGCGCCGAGATGCATCGACTGCGGAACCTGCTGGGCGGCGGCGTCCTCGACACCAAGCCGTACCGGATCATCGCCGATGTCAGCGGCGACGTCACCGACGTCCAGACCGCCGTCCGCCGCGGTGATCTCCGCGCCGCCCTCGACCTGTACGCCGGGCCGCTGCTCGCCCGCTCGGATGCGCCCGCGCTCCGGGCCGAGCGGGACGAGCTCGACGCCACCCTGCGCCGCGCCGTACTCGGAAGTGCCGACGCCGACCTGCTCTGGCGGTTCGCGCAGACCCCGACCGGAGCCGAGGATCTCGAGATTTTCGAGACCCTTGCGGCCGGGCTCCCGGCGACGGATCCACGGCGGGCGGTAGTCTCGGCCCGATTGGAGCGGTTGGCGGAGTGAGCGACGTGAGACGGAACACGCGGGCGTGATCATGACCGCATCGACATGACTCACCAGTAACCAACCAATAACATCGCTGGTATGCAGATCCTCGCCATCATCGTCTCGCTCGCGATCGCCGCGGTCGGCATCGCGTTGTTCGGCAAGACGATCGGGCACCTGGTGTCCGTCATCAAGCTGGGTCAGCCGACGGCCGGGCGCACCGATCAGCCAGGTCAGCGAAGCCTTACCTTAGCCAAGGAGACCCTCGGCCACACGCGGATGTTGCAGTGGAGCCATATCGGCATCCTGCACTGGTTCGTCGCGTTCGGTTTCCTCGGGCTGGTGCTGAGCCTCGTCACCGCCTTCGGGCAGCTGTTCGACGCGCACTTCGCGCTGCCGATCATCGGGCACTGGTTCGTCTTCGAGTGGGTCAGCGAGTTCCTGACCTGGACCGGCCTGGTCTCGATCATCGGGCTGATGGCGATCCGGCTGCGGCATCTGCCGAGTGGCTCCGAGGGCCGCTACAGCCGGTTCTTCGGCTCCCGCGGCTGGCAGGCGTACTACGTCGAGTACACGATCCTCGGCGTCCTGATCTGCATCCTGTTGCTGCGCGGGCTGGAGTACGCGCTCGGCGCGGGCAGCAAGTTCCACTTCCCGAGCACGTGGTTCGTCGGCGACGCCCTGTTCGGCGGCCTGTCCGAGCACGCGCTGGAGAACACCGTCTACCTGGTCGCGATGATCAAGATCGTCATCTCGTTCGCGTGGATGATCACGATCTCGCTGAACGCGACCATGGGCGTGGCCTGGCACCGGTTCACCGCCTGGCCGAACATCTGGTTCAAGCGCGAGGCGACCGGCGGGACGGCGCTCGGCGCGCTGCAGCCGATCATGGTCAAGGGCGAGCCGATCGACTTCGAGAACATCGACGAGCTCGACGAGGACGCCGCGCTCGGTGTCGGCAAGATCGAGGACTTCACCTGGAAGGGCCTGCTCGACTTCACGACCTGCACCGAGTGCGGTCGCTGCCAGTCGCAGTGCCCGGCCTGGAACACCGAGAAGCCGCTGTCGCCGAAGCTCGTGATGGTGAACCTGCGCGAGCACGCGTACGCGAAAGCGCCGTACCTGCTGGCCTCCTCCGACGACGAGCGCAAGTCGCTGGCGCAGCTGGTGCTGGACGAGCAGGAGAAGCCGCTGGTCGGCGCGGCCGATGTCGCCGTCATCGACGAGGAGGCCTTGTGGGCCTGTACGTCGTGCGGCGCGTGCGTGCAGCAGTGCCCGGTCGATATCGAGCACGTGGACGCGATCATGGACATGCGCCGCTACCAGGTGCTGATCGAGTCGTCGTTCCCGTCCGAGCTCAACGGGCTGTTCAAAGGCCTGGAGAACAAGGGCAACCCGTGGAACATGAGCCCTTCCGGCCGGATGGACTGGGCCAAGGACCTGCCCTTCGAGGTCAAGCAGGTCGGCTCCGACGTCGAGACCCTCGAAGAGGTCGAGTACCTGTTCTGGGTCGGTTGCGCCGGCGCCTACGAGGACCGCGCGAAGAAGACCACGCAGGCCGTCGCCGAGCTGTTGAACATCGCCGGCGTCAGCTTCGCCGTCCTGGGCGACGGCGAGACCTGCACGGGCGACCCGGCCCGCCGCTCCGGTAACGAGTTCGTCTTCCAGCAGCTCGCCATGCAGAACGCCGAGGTCTTCAAGGAGACCGGCGCCAAGAAGGTCGTCTCGACCTGCGCGCACTGTTTCAACACCTTGAAGAACGAGTACTCCCAGCTCGGCGTCGAGCTCGACGTCATCCACCACACCCAGCTGCTGAACCGCCTGGTCCGCGACGGCAAACTCACCCCGGTCGCCCCGGCCGAGAGCTCCCTCAACGGCCAGAAGATCACCTACCACGACCCTTGCTACCTGGGCCGCCACAACCAGGTCTATGACGCCCCGCGCGAACTCCTCGAGATCATCCCGGGCGCGGAGTACGCCGAAATGCCGCGGAACAAGACGAAGTCCTTCTGCTGCGGCGCCGGCGGCGCCCGGATGTGGATGGAAGAGAAGATCGGCAGCCGGATCAACGTCAACCGCACGACCGAAGCCGTCGAGACCGGCGCCGACAAGATCGCCACCGGCTGCCCCTTCTGCCGCGTCATGCTGTCCGACGGCCTCACCGCCAAGCAGGCCGACGGCTCCGCCCGCGAAGAAGTAGAAGTCCAGGACGTCGCCCAACTCCTCCTCGCCGCCGTCAAGCGGGGGTAGTTGCAACAAGGTGCAACAAACCTTCCGCCTCAGGTGGTACGGACCATAAGATCCACCGTCTTGTACCACCCGGGGAGGAAAGCACCATGAAGTTCCGCGCCGCCGTCGCCACGGCCGCAGCACTGCCGCTCGCTCTCGGCCTCGCCGCCTGTGGCGGCTCCGACAAGCCGGCCGCCACTGGCCCGGCCGCGAGTGTGCCGGTCACCTCGCAGCCCGTTGCCGAGCCGCAGAAGGTCGTTACGCCGACTGCGCCTGTTCGGTTGAACCGCGTGACGTTCGTACCCGCGATGAACTCGGCGCTGACCAAACAGAAGTCGTGGCGCACGGTCGGGAAGATGACGGTCGGCGGGACGACGGCGATGACGATCACCGGCATCCAGACGGCCAACCCGCCCGCGATGTCGATGCAGCTGTCCGGCCCGGCGTTCGGTGAGCAGGCCGCGAAGGTGATCGTGGCCGGCGGCGCGTTCTACGCCTCGATCCCCGGCGCGACCCCGGCCGGTAAGTGGGTCAAGACCAAGGCCGGCAGCGCCGCCGAGCTGGACGAGCTGCTGCAGGGCGGCGACCCGACCAAGATCTTCAAGTCCTTCGACAAGAGCATGGTCAACGTCAAGTTCGTCCGCGCCGAAAAGGTCGCCGGCCAGCAGCTCGACCGCTACACCGTCACGGTCGACACCCTGAAAGCACTCAAACTCCAGGGCAAGAAGCTCCCCGCCGGCGTCAAGGCGAGCGACCTCCCCAAGACCCTCGCCTACACGATGTGGATGGACGCCGACGATCTCGTCCGCCGCCTCACCTTCGACCTCGGCGGCGTCGCCATGGAGATGACCATGTCCGACTACAACAAGCCGGTCACCATCACCGCACCCCCGGCCAACAAGATCGTCAAGCGGTAGCCACGAACCGCCGCCGCACCGCCGCGCCCGCCTTCGACCACAGCGTCGTCAGCCTGCGGTACGCCGGCCCCGAGACGGTCGTCGGCGAGGAAACCCAGCGCTACACCTACACCGTCAACACCCTGAAGTCGTTCAAGGCCCAGGGCAGCCCGGCCTGAGCTACGTACCAACCCTCTCCGACTACAACAACCAGTCACCATCACCACCCCGCCGATGCGCTGATCGGCGGCGCAGGGCGGCCGTAGCTCTGCAGAACCTGGGCCGGGATGGCGTCCGCGACACCACGCAGGGCATTGGCCATGCCGGTTGCGCCGGCCGGTGTCCAGCGATACTCGTTCCAGCCGATGAGCGCGTTGCCGCTGATACGCCATTGGAGCGCCGGGTTGCGCAGGATCCAGTCGACCAGCCCCGGTGCCAGCAGCGCCGAAGCGTAGTTGCGGTCGCTGGACTGGACGTCGAATCGCTCGTCGAAGGCTGGATTCCCGGAGCGCCACTCATTCGGGCGGTGGTTGACCAAGTACTGCTTCGAGACGACGATCGGCGGCAGCTCGACCGGCAGCGGCAGCAGGACGACGTGCGCTGTGTGCGGCTGCTTCTTGAACCGCGCGCCGCGGCCCAAAGTCATTCCGTACCTGACATGCATGCAGTCCACGACGAAAATTTCCCGGCCGTGCACCGTGCCGACCGTGACAGCTTCGGGTATCGCGAACGGAAAGACGGTTCGGACACTCTCGCGCACCCAGGCGTTCATCGCCACCTTCGACCAGCCGGTCTCCGCAATCGCCCGCTCACGCCGAGCGCGACCCCGCCGCGTCGAGACGCGGAACACCAGGACGTTGAGCAGCAGGACCACCGGAAGCAGGATCGCGAACACAACGCCCAGGCTCATCGCCTCATCGTAAATCTCGCCAAGCTCAGTGCTGTCAGTTGAAGTCGAGGCTCGGCATCGCGGGCGGCAGGACTGCGGTCACCGGCGCAGCGCGACCGTAGCCCGCCGCTTCGCTCCTCCTGCCGGAGGGCCGGCCTGACGAGCACGAAGAGCAGGAGCCCAAAGGGAACGGCGATGGCGCGCGTGGTCAGCGGCTGGTCGGTCATGCGATGCCTTCGCTCAGTGGAGGTAGCTGGCTCCGTTGTAGTCGAGGACGGCGCCGGTGGCCCAGGTGGCGGGGGTGGAGGCTAGCCAGTGGATGGCGGCGGCTACTTCTTCGGGGGTGGCGGTGCGATTGAAGGGGCTCTGGGCGCGGATGGCGTCGCCTGCGGGGCCTTCGAGCATGGCGGCGGTGAGGTCGGTGGCGATGAAGCCGGGGGCGATTGACGTCACGGTGATGTCATGGGGCGCCAGGGAGACGGCAAGGGACTGGCCGAGTGAGTGGACGCCGGCCTTGGCGGCGCCGTAGCCGGGCATGTCGGGCTCACCGCGGTAGGCGCCGCGGGAGCCGACGTTCACGATCGCGCCGCGCCGGACGCCGTCCGCGGGCGCGACGTCGAGCATGTGCCGGGCGACGCACCAGGTGACGTGGGCGGTGCCTTCGAGGTTCACGGCGAGCGTCCGCCGCCAGACCGAGACCCACTCCTCGTACGACGTCTCGGCGAGCGGGTGACCGATCCGGCGCGAGCCGGCCACCGGCTCGGCGACGAACAGCGCGGCATTGTTGACCAGGACGTCGATCCGCCCGAGCAGGCGAGCCGATTCGTCAACCAGGACAGGGATTGCGGCCGGATCACCGAGATCCGCCGTCAACACCGCATGCCCGTCACCCGGCAGCCCGGCGCGGACCCGCTCGGCTTCTTCGACAGCGCCGCGGCAGTGCAGGACGACCCGATCGCCGCCCTGGGCGAAGGCGGCCGCGACCGCCGCTCCGACCCCGCGCGACGCCCCGGTCACGAGAACACCTCTGGACACATTTCCTCCCGGTCTCCGAGTCTCCCATCCTGGCCTTCGACGGGGTCATGACGGCATCGGGGTTGACAGTGACGTCACAATGACGTCATAGTTGGCGTCATGGAACTCGACTTGTACCTCGAGTCGGTCCGGCGGAGCGTCGAGAACGCCACCGCCCTGGCCGACGACCAAACTCGCTCCGTGGCCCAGCGCCTCGGAGCCACGCTGGATGACGCGGGCCGCCTGGCCCTCATCTCAGCCCTGTCCGATGCCGCCGGGGAGATCAGCCGCGAGCTGTCGCCCGGGTCGGTGGAGCTCCGGATGGCCGGCGGCCGCCCGGAGTTCGTGGTCACGCCGGCGCCGAGCCAGCTGACCGGCCCCGACGAGGTGGACGAAGAAGACGACAACGACGACTCCGAGGCCCCCGACCTGGCCCTGGACGCCGACGAGCCGACCGCGCGGATCACGCTGCGGCTGCCGATGTCGGTGAAGAACAAGGTCGACGAGGCCGCGAATGCCGAGGGCATCTCCTCGAACGCGTGGCTGATGCGCACGGTGATGACCGAGCTCAGCGAGAGCAGCCGCGGCCGCCGTGGCCCGGGCCGCCCGCCGCGGCCGCCGCGTCCCCCGCGCGGCGGTGGCATGTTCGGCCCCGACGGCCCGCTCGGCCCGAACGGCCCCCTGGGTCCGGACGGCGTCTTCGGACCGGACGGCGTGTTCGGCCCCGACGGCCCCTTCGGCGAAGAGGGCGTGTTCGGCCCGGAGCGCGGCCGGCGCGATCGCGACCGGGAGGGCCGCCGCGGCGACCGGGACCGGCGGCGTGAGGGCCGCGGCGATCGGGGTGGCGACCGGGAGCACCGACGCGGCCACCACGGTCCGGGCCAGAGCTTCACGGGGTGGGCCGAATGAGCGGCTTCACGGGCACCCTGACCGGCGAGATCGGCAAGGCCCGGATCGACATCGGTTCCGGCGAGATCGAACTGGTCCCCACCGACGGCGCCGAGGCCGAGGTGACCCTCGAGGTCGAGGGCGCCGACGAGGACGACGTCCGCTTCGAGATCGCGGACGGCGAGCTGATCGTCGAACAGCGTAAGGACCGGCGGTACGCCACCCGCCGCGGGCCGGAGATCCACGTTCGGATCGCCACCCCGGCGGTCGTCGAGCTGCGGGTCCAGACCGGCTCCGGCGATCTGTCCGCCCGGGTCCCGGTCGGCGCCACCCGGGTGGTCACCGGCTCCGGCGATGTCCGCCTGCAGGACGTCGAGGGCGACCTCGCGGTCCGCACCGGCAGTGGCGACGTCCGCGTCGGCAACGTCAGCGGTACGGCGAAGGGCACCACCGGCTCGGGGTCGATCGACATCGCCGCGGTCGGCGCGGCCATCGGGCTGAGCACCGGCTCCGGTGACGTCCGGGTCGGCGACGCGGCCGGGCAGGCGAGTATCAAGGTCGGCTCGGGTGACATCACCATCGAGCGGATCCGCGATCACTCGATCGCCACCTCCGGCTCGGGTGACGTCGTCGTCGAGGTGGCCGATGGGCCGAGCATCCAGGCCGAGACGGCACGTGGCGACGTCCGGGTCGGCGTGCCGGACGGCGTACCGACGTACCTGGACCTGAAGACGGTCACCGGGCGGATCCGGTGCGAGCTGCAGCCGGGCCAGAAGCCCGCGAGCGACGAGCGGTCGCTGATGCTGCGGGCCCGCACGGTCTCCGGCGACATCACCGTCGTCAAGGTCTGACCACCTTTTCCGCACGGGGAACACCGAGGGGAGCACGTCATGATCAGCGAACAGCAGGAAGTCGCGCGCTACCGCGTCGCGGACCAGATCCGGGCCGCCGAGGCCCGGGCGGCACACCAGGAACGCCCCGCCGACGGCGGCGCCCGGCACGGTCTGGCCATCGCCCTGCGGCGGCTGGCCGACCGGCTGGAGCCGCTCGCCGAACCCGCCGGCCGGGCCCGGCACGCTCGTCCGCAGCAGCCCGGCCGGGGGCTGTCCGTCGTCCGCTGAGGTGCTGTGTTGCAGCTTCGTGCAATGCCTGTGGATAACTACCGAGGGCGACCGGCCGCACTGCTAGGTTTTCAAGCGATCACTTCGGTCGACCTCGGGAGAGCACCACCATGCAGCGTCCGACAGCCAAGGCCGTCGCCACCGCCGCCACCCTGATCGTCCTGCTCGCCGGCTGCGGCGGCGCGGATGACAAGGGTTCCGGCGGCGACGGCAAGAGCGGTGAAACACCGCCGACCCCGCAGGCCCCGCCGGTCGCCGCCTTTGACCCGCCCAAGGACTTCACCACCGCCTCCGCGTTCGGCGCGCCCGATGTCGTCGGCGTCGAGGACATGTACTCGTACGGCGCGGGCATGGTCGGCCAGACGGCGCTGCTCTCGGGTGACGGCGGCCTCAAGGGCTACCACATCGCCGCGCAGCGCGAGCCGTGGACGACGCCGTCGTCGGAGTCGCCGGACACGATCAAGACCACCAGCCACAGCAAGCCGATGCCGCTCACCCTCGATGGCAAAGACGTCGTCGGCATTGTGTACAGCCAGTCCAACAGCGGCGGCGGCACGCAGAAGGCCCATGGTCAGGTGCTGTTCCAGTGGCTCGACGCCGCCGACGGCAAGAAGATCGCCGAAGCGACGTTCGATGCCAGCAGCATCCTCGGCCCCGGCGGTCAGACCGGCAACATCTACGCCGAGGCGTACGACGCCGCGACCGGCCAGATCGCGATCGCCGTCGATCCGGACGGCGGCAGCAAACCGCTCGACGACCTGACCGTGTTCGCCGACCCGAAGACGCAGAAGGCCACCGGTATCCCGGGTGTCGCGGCCGCCGGCGTTCTGAACGGCGTCGTCGTCGCGGGGAAGGCCAGCCGGGGCACGAACGCGACCGACAGCGCGATCGTCGTCGCCGACGGCGCCACCGGCAAGATCAGCAAGACGATCCCGACCAAGCAGAACGACCTGAACACCGCCGGCCACGGCGCCAAGCGCGCCTACCTCAGCGGGTCGACCTACCAGTCGGATCCGAAGACCGCCGCGACCACCTACAACAACGTGCTGTACTCCGTGGACATCGCGACCGGCGCCGTCGTCGAGATCAAACCCGCGCTGGCGAACACCAAGGCGTACTTCTACAAATGCCTCGGCGATCAGGCCGCCGCGGTCGTCTGCTCGACCGGCGCCAACGGCGGCACCGACGAGATCGTCGGGATCGACGACACCACCGGTAAGAAGGCCTGGGGCTACACATCCGAGTCGGCGAGCCGCGTCGTCCCGATCGTGAGCGCCGCCTTCCACGGCGTCATCTACGGCCAGGCGCAGAACCAGCCGATCGCGCTGACCGCGACCGACGGCCAGGACATCCCGCTGGCCAAGGTGCCCGGCGCGAGCTCCACGCCGACGCAGTCGGCCAGTGGCCACTGGTCCCCGACGCCGGATGCCTCGACGACCGCGCCGAGTATCGATCCGGCCACCGACCCGGCGGTCGCCTGGGGTTCGGATCTGTCGCTCTACAACAACCAGCTCGGCGTCCGGACTCCGGATGCCGTCACCCAGTACGGCGGCGCCTACCTGCAGGGGGCCGGGGGCAACGACTTCAAGAACGAGAAGATCCTCGTCACGCTGAAGCCGACCGCCTGAGTTTCTTTGACAACTGACAAGGCCCCGGGAGTCGCCTCCCGGGGCCTTCGTCGTTGCTGGTCAGATGTCGGTGCGGTGGAAGTTCTGATGCGAGCGGGACGGCGTCGGCCCGCGCTGGCCCTGGTAGCGGGAGCCGTACTTCGCGGAGCCGTACGGGTGCTCGGCCGGTGACGACAGCCGGAAGAAGCACAGCTGGCCGATCTTCATCCCCGGCCAGAGCTTGATCGGCAGGGTGGCGACGTTCGAGAGCTCCAGCGTCACATGCCCGGAGAAGCCGGGGTCGATGAAGCCGGCGGTGGAGTGCGTCAGCAGGCCGAGCCGGCCCAGCGAGGACTTGCCCTCGAGCCGGGCGGCCACGTCGTCGGGCAGCGTCACCAGCTCGTACGTCGAGCCGAGCACGAACTCGCCCGGGTGCAGGATGAAGGGGTCCTCCCCCTCGGGCTCGACCATCCGGGTCAGGTCGGGCTGTTCCTCGGCCGGGTCGATATGCGGGTACTTGTGGTTCTCGAACACCCGGAAGAAGCGGTCGAGGCGGACGTCGACACTCGACGGCTGCACCATCGCGGCGTCGAACGGATCCAGCTGGACGCGCTTCGCGTCGAGCTCGGCCAGGATGTCACGGTCGGAGAGCAGCACGAGGGCACGGTAGCAAGCGCGCCCTGCTCCCGCCCAGCGGACCGAACCCGCGGCGGGCCGGTCGGCGACCGGACAGGTGGCTGGTGGTGGATCGTCCGGGGCCCTCAGCTCCCCGGCGTGACACACCACCAGACCTGTTCCTCAGCGGCCCGGAACCCCGGGCCTGAGGCAACGAACTCCTGCTCAGGCCAGCTTGTTGAACTTCGACACCTGGGTGGCGAAGGTCTTCACCTGAGCCGGCGACCAGTCCTTGAGCAGGTCCTCGATCACCTTGTGCCGCTTCTTCCGGGCCGAGGCCAGCTTGCGCTTACCGGCCGCGGTCAGCGTCAGCAGGGTCGCCCGCGCGTCGGTCTTGTCGGCCGCCCGCTTCAGCAGTCCCTCCTCCTCGAGACGCGCGCAGGCCCGGCTGACCGGACCCTTGTCGACCTCGAGCGCCGCGACCAGGTCGGCCATCCGCACCGGCGCCAGCTCTTCGACGTGGTTGAGCAACGCGTACTGCGCCGGCTCCAGATCCGGATGTGCCTCGTCGGACAGCGTCCGCTGCAGACCACGCAGCCGGCGCGCCAACGTGACGAGCTCCTTCTCCAGGTTTTCCAGCGCGTCACTTGCGTCTGTTGCCACCGTTCACCCCTTCATCCAGTTGCCCCGCAACCATCTTGTCCGGTCCCGGCAAGGACCGCATCCTCACGTTGCGTCAAATGTTGCCCCCGGCAACGCGTTCTAATCTGCCAGAAGATGCCGGGCCTGCCCAGTCCCTGGCGGACCCTTTGTGGAAAACTGCCCCGGAACCCCCGGCGCAAACCGCTCGCGGCCGCCTTTTCGATGCATTCGGCATCTTCCTGCCGACCAGCTCCTGACCGCGCAACAACTTGGGCCACGTCACCCTCCGGCCGCCGACGGACCTCCGATCGGGCCGGATCGGCCGACTTGCCCCCGCCGCGCCGGACCCGGCGCGCCCGCGCCCCCACCCATCGGCTATGCTCTTCCCTGCTCGCCCAAGTGGCGGCGCGCGGGTGTAGTTCAATGGCAGAACATCAGCTTCCCAAGCTGACAGTGCGAGTTCGATTCTCGTCACCCGCTCCAGGTTTGTCCGCACAAGTTGGGCCCGGTCCGAAGTTTTTCGGTCCGGGCCTTTTTGCTGGTCAGCGGCTGGTTCAAACGATTGACAGATTAATGGAGACACTCTCAGTTAGTGATCCAGTCGTAACAGATTCGTAGGGGATCAGTTAGTCAGGTCAGCGGGTGGAGTACGGGGCCCCGACCGGCCCCGCGGCCGAGCTCGTTGTCCGGTCCACCCGTCCGTGACCGGGCTCGTCGTACAACGGGAGCCTCTTCATGCGTTTCGCCCGCACCGTCTTGGGCCTGCTGCTGACCCTGATCGGCCTGTTGGCCACCGTGGCCGGAGCCGCGGCCGCGTTCTGGCTGATCGGCCCGGACAACACGATCTCCACCGGCGACCGGGGCCTGAGCAGCTCCGGACTGGCCGTCGTCACCGCCCCCGAGCTGATCGACCGGCACGGCCCGGTGCTGCATGTCGACGCCGCCGGCGCCAAGCCGCTGTTCGTCGGGATCGCGCAGGATCTCGACGTCACCGACTACCTGGCCGGCTCGGCCACCACCCGCGTGATCCGGTACGACGCGCCGTCCACGATCAGCACCCAGACGATGCGCGGCCTGCAGAACAAGCTGACCCCGCCCGGCGAGCTCGACTGGTGGGTCGCGAAATCGGGTGGCGCCGGCGCGCGCTCGATCGCCTGGCCGATGCAGGACGGCCGGTACTCCGTCGTCGTGATGAACGCCGACGGCACCCCCGCCGTCGACGCCGACGTCCGCTTCGGGATCGAGATCCACCGCTCCTTCGGCATCAGCCTGCTCATCTTCGGCGCCGGCCTCGCCGCCCTCACCCTCGGCATCACCCTCGCCTTCCGCCGCACCCCCCAAGCCGCCCAAGAACCCACCGCCACCCCAGTCCCCACCCGAGCAGTCCTCACCTCCCCCTTCGCCCCCACCCCGCAGCCGGAAACCCCCTCGGCCTCCAGCTCGGCGCGAACCGTGTCCGAAGCCAAGACTCCGATGCGGGCGGCGCCCGAGGATGTACCTGCTTACCGCGCGCCAGTTGACGAGCCGCCGGCCGTCGATCTGACGGCAGAGGTGACGCCGAGTCCGGCGGCGCCTGCTGATCGTGTTCCGGCTGATGCGGCTGCGGTGCGGCCGCTTGCTTCGCCGATTCCGGCGGCGCCGATGTTCATGTCCGCCGCCGCGGTGGCCCGGGCCAAGTCGCGCGCCGCGCTGACCGCACCCGCTGCCGACGTACCCGAGGCTCGCCCGGGCGCCGACGTACCGGGCGCCGACGTACCGGCCGGCGGGGAGGCGCCGGTGCCGTTGCGGGAGTCGCCGGAGTTCGTGAAGAGCGATGAGGCGGTGAAGCGGACGGCGGCGCTGCTGGCGAGTGGGGCTTTGTTGCTGACGACAACGAGTTGCGGGTTGATGCCGCCGAAGAACAGCCTGAGCACGGTGGACCATCGGCCGGCGATCACGCTCGCCGACGCGCAGGCCGTGGTCGCGAAGTACAACGAGCTCAACAACAAGGCGAACCAGAGCCGCGACGACAAGCTGGCCGCGACGATCGAGTCCGAGCCGACGCTCGCGCAGACCCGCGCCGGTTACCAGATCGGCCGCAAGCTGGACGCCGCCCGCAAGGTGACCGAGAAACCGTTCGCGTTCACCGATCCGCAGGTCGGGGCGCCGGAGTTCACGGCGTACCCGATGCGGTTCGTGGTCACCTCGGGCGTCTCGGGCGCTCCGGACACCCGCCAGCTCGGCGTCTGGGAGCGCGACAGCGCGGGCGCGCCCTGGCTGCTCACCCATTCGGTCTACCCGGGGAGCACGATCGATCTGCCGTCGATGACTGGGCTGCGCGCGCCGACCAAGGCTGATCTGGCCAGTCTGGCGACGCAGCCGTCCGCGGTCGGCGCGACGCTGGCGGCGTACCTGACCGGCGGCGCCAAGTCCGCGCAGTCGAAGCTGTTCATCCCCTCCCCGGGGACGACGAAGCTCCTCGAGCTCCGGGCGAAGGCGAAGGTCTCCGACGTCGCCGAGCCGTACATCGCCGGCGCGACGGACACCTTCAAGTCGACCGGCCGGCAGACGGCGTTCATCACCGCCGACGGCGAGGCGCTGGTCTTTCTGAGTCTGACCGAGCAGTACCTGCAGCGCGTCGAGCCCGGCTCGAACGCCTACTGGACCAGCGGCGAGGCGACGGCGTTCAGCAGCATGGTCAAGTACACCCAGACCCTGCACCAGGACTACCTGCACCAGGTCGCGCTGATCATCCCGGCCAAGTCGACCGGCGGCCCGATCCGGATCCTCTCGATGGACGGCCAACTGGTCGGCGCCGGGGGCACATAAGTCACTGTAAGCGCTTGCCGGAGGTTAGTTACGGCTGATTGACTCCCAGGGTGAGGTTTTTCCCCTTCGCCCGGGAGTACCAGTGCAGATCAGCCGCCGCCACCTGCTGTCATTCGTCCCCGCCACCGCGCTGTTGAGCGCGGTGCACCCCGTACGCCCCGCCCGTGCCGCCACCGACGCCCCGGGTGGGGCCGGGCTGTTGCTGAGCAACGCGATCGCGATCTACGCCGGTACGGCGGCCTCGAACACCAGACCCGAGGTCGCCGCCAAACTCACCGCGCTGGACGCCACCGCCCGCACCTGGCTGGCCGCGATGGACCGCGCCGGCTCCGGCGAGCTGTTCGCCGGCCTCCCCCTCGGCACCAGCGACCCCAACCTGAGCGCGTCGTACCAGCACCTGTACGAGCTCGCGCTCGCCTACCGCCGCCCCGGCCCGGCGTCCGACCTCCAGGGCAACGAGCAACTGCGCGCCCGGATCGCCGACAAGCTGACCTGGCTGCATGCGACCTACTACGGCGACCAGTCCCGCGGCTACTACGGCAACTGGTTCACCTGGGAGATCGGCATCTCCACCTACGTCTCCAAGACACTCGCGCTGATCGACGCCCCGGCCGAGCTCATCACGCTGTATGTCGGCTCGATGGACGCCTACCTGCGCAACGGGACGAACGGCGACGTCAACCTCGACTCCCGCTTCCACACCGGCGCGAACCTGGTCGACATCACCGCGAACCGCGTCCTCCAGGGCGCGCTGCTCGGCGACGACGCCCGGATCCAGAAGGCCCTGCAGGACCAGTTCACCGTCTTCGCCACCATCGACCCGTACAACCTGCAGCACGGCGTCACCGACGGGTACTACGCCGACGGCTCGTTCCTCCAGCACGCCTCGGTCGCGTACACCGGCTCGTACGGCAAGGCCCTGCTCAGCCGGGTCGTCCAGACCATCAAGATCCTCGACGGGACGCCGTACGCGCGCACCGACGAGCTGGTCGGCGTCGTCAACGGCTGGGTCGAGCACGGGTTCGCCCCGCTGATCTTCGAGGGCTGGATGATGGAGATCGTCAAGGGCCGCGCGGTCTCCCGGCCCGGCACCGGGTACGACGACGTCGCGGTGATCGTCGAGGCCGTCGTCGATCTGGCCGACTACGCCACGACTGCCGACGCGGCCCGGCTGAAGGCGTTCGCGAAGTACACCGCGCGCCCGACGATCAACCCGAACTCGTTCGTCTCCCCGGTCAGCATCGCCCGGTTCGCCGACCTCAAGGCCGATCCGGCGATCGTGCCGGCCGATCTGAACCCGGCCGCGAGCAGTACGGCGTACAACGCGATGGACCGGACCGTGCACCGGCGGCCCGGCTACGCGTTCGCGCTGGCGCGGAACTCGGAGCGGATCAGCAAGTACGAGTACATGAGCGGCGAGAACCTGCTGCCCTGGTTCCAGGGCGACGGCGCGCACTACCTCTACCTGAGCGGCCAGGACCAGACCAGGTCGTACGGCGTCGACTACTTCACCACCGTCTCGCCGTACGCACTCGCGGGCGTCACCGCGCCGGTCGAGACCCGTCGCTCGATTCCCGAGCTGTACGGGACGGCGTACTACGACCGCCCGCCGGAGTTCACGCCGTCGTCCGAGGCGCAGAACAGCTACGTCTACTTCCCGACCGGCACCAACGCGTACTCCGGCGGCGCGACCCTCGGCACGTACGGCGTCGCCGGGTGGGTCCAGTCCGACGACTTCGCCTACGCCCATCGCGCCGGGTTGCCGAGCGATTTCGTCAGCTACCGCAACGCCGAGGCGACCAAGTCCTGGTTCCTGTTCGACGACGAGATCGTCGTCCTCGCGGCCGGGGTCGGGGACGCCGATCGCGCGGTCACCACCACCCTCGACACCCGGATCGCGGCGCCGGCAGCAGCCCTCACCATCACCGGCGGACGCCGAAACGGCGACAGCTGGTCGGGAGTCGGCGCGGTCGACCCGCGCTGGCTGCGCTACGCCGGTGACGGTGTTGCCGTCGGCTACTACTTCCTGCGGCCGGGTGAAGTGCACGTGAGCTTGCAGTCGGTGACGCGCAGCCGCCGGGTGATCCGGACGTCGAACCCGGACACCCAGGTCACCAAGCAGGTCTTCGGGTTGACCGCGACCCAACCGGCCGGCGCGACCCGAACGCTCGCCTACGCATTGGTGCCCAACGCAACGGAATCCGCACTCCAGGCCTACCGGCACGGACGGCTCGGCGTCCTCGCGAACACCACCCGGATGCAGGCCGTCCAGCATCTCGGGCTCCGGTTGACCGCGGCGAACACCTTCACCCGCGGGCAGCATCAGCTGCCCGGAATGAGCATCGACGGGCCGGCGTCCGTACTCGTCCGCCGCGGCGCCGGTGGTCAGGTCGAGGTCGCGGTCTCCGACCCGACCACCGCGCGCGACACGATCACAGTGACGCTGTGGGCGCAGTACTTACGCGCGGCCGCGCCGACGCCCGGCGTACAGGTCGTGCGGACGCTGACCGGGACGCGACTGACATTCACGACCCGGCACAC
Source organism: Kribbella sandramycini (assembly GCF_013131805.1). Taxonomy (GTDB): domain Bacteria; phylum Actinomycetota; class Actinomycetes; order Propionibacteriales; family Kribbellaceae; genus Kribbella; species Kribbella sandramycini. The sequence goes on from NZ_JABJRC010000003.1 coordinate 326,418, forward strand.
GTACGGCGCGAGCCTGCCGATCAAGCTCCTTCGAGCCTGGTGATCAGGGCCTGCATGGTGGCGAGCGTCGTCCGCAAGTCAGCAACGTCGACCGCAGTGCTCAGCTCGGCCGCCCACGGATGCTGGGCGACCGAGACCTGCCGGATCGCCCAGTAGCCGGCCTCGGTGCACGCGAGCAGTTTGGCGCGGCGGTGTGCCGGGTTCGCCCGGTACTCCGCCAGGCCGCGCTCGACGAGCAGATCGGCGATCCGCTGCACGCCCTGCCGGCTGACGCCCATGATCCGCCCGACGTCGGCGACCGAGCGCGGCTCATCGAGGACGCCGCCGAGGACCTGCCACCAAGCGGCGGTCAGCTCCCCGTGCGCGGCCAGCTCCTGCGCGGCCTCGAGCAGCCGCGCATTCAGCCGGAAGGTGGCGAGGATGACGTCCGTCAGCGCCGCGCCACCTTCCGTCTCCGCAGCCAGCTCGGGCCACTCCGCCCGCGGTGGAACAGTCATCAGCCGACGAGCCCGGCGTACGCCGCTGGGTCGCCCCGATGGAAGACGCCCTCGTAGGCCTCCAGCTTGGCCTCATCCGCCAGCCCGAGCCGCGAGAGCACCGCCCGCGCGAACTGCACCGGCGAATCCGGCCCAGCCGTGATCAGATCCCCATCCACGACCGCCCGCGCGTCCACGTAGTTGTCACCGCCCGCGTACCCGGTGCCCAGCAGGTACTCCTTCACCGCGCTCGTGTGCTTCCGCTCATCGAGCAGCCCACCCCGCGCCAACCCAGCCGTAGCCCCACAAATAGCCGCCACCGGCACCCCAGCCGCCAAGAACCGCCGGGCCAACTCCACGAACCCGTCCCCGCCGCCCTCATCCCACTGCGCCGACCCCGCCAGCACCAACAGATCCCCACCACTCACCTCAGCCAGCGCCACCTCCGGCACCACCCGCAACCCACCCATCGTCACCACCGGCTCAACCGTCTCCCCCACCGTCACCACCCGCCACTCCTCCCCCGTGAACCGCCCCGTCCGCAACTCAACCAGCAGATGCCCGATCTCCCAGTCCGCCCACGTCTCGTAAACACCCACATAAACCGTCTTCATAGACAACATACTGTCATCAAGACAACATGTTGTCAATAGTTTCGGCGGGGGAGGCTGAGGTGGGTGGCTAGGAGGGCGGCGGTGGCTACGGCCAGCCAGAGGGCCCAGGGGGTTGTGGTGTAGAGGGCGCCGCCCAGGAGGGGGCCGGCGCCGGCGCCGATGGTGTAGGCGACGCCGTACGCGCCTTGGTAGCGGCCGGCTAGGCCGGGTGGGGTGAGGCCGCCTAGGTAGGCCATGGCTACGGAGCTGTAGAGCATCTCGCCGGTGGTCCAGATGAAGACGGTGACGGCTAGTACGGCCATGCCGTTGGTGAGGCCGGTGAGGGCGAGGCCCAGGCCGGTGAGGAGGTTGCCGATGGCCAGGACGTACTCCGGTCGGAAGCGCGAGACGAAGGCTGTCGTCGGGAGCTCGAGAGCCAGGACGAGTAGGCCGTTGAGGCCGATCAGTAGGCCGAAGTCGCGGGCGTTCAGGCCTACATCGCTCACGTGCAGCGGGAGGCCGACGTTGCTCTGGATGTAGACGAACTCGGCGACCAGTGTCATCAGCAGGAATCGGACCAGCACTCGGTCCCTGAGGGCCTGCCGGTAGCTGCCGGCCTCCTCGGTCGTCGCGTCCGCCCGCACTCGCGGCGGCTCTCGCAGCAGGACCGCGATCACCACGCCGAAGAGCAGGCAGGCGGCCGCGTTGCCGAGGAACAGTTCGACGTACGACGTCGCCGCGAGTACGCCGCCGATCACCCCGCCCAGAGCGGCGCCGACGTTCTGCGCGAACCGGAACACGCCGAAGGCGGCCATCCGCGTCCGCTTGGTGGCCACGGCGTCCACCAGGACGGCGGCCGCGGCCGGCCGGTACACCTGCGAGGTGATCCCGATCAGCCCGACGACTGCGACCAGAACGGCGTACGGGCCGACGTACGGGACAGTGGCCGTCAGGGCGGATGTGGTGACGGCGGAGAGCACGATCGTCCAGCGGCGGCCGACCGCGTCGGCGAGGTAGCCGCCGATCGCGTTGCCGAGCACTTTCCCGACGCCGGATACCCCGAGCACGAGCCCGGCGGCGCCGGCCGAGTACCCGCGCTGGGTCAGGTAGAGCACGATGAACACGGGCAGGAAGTTGCCGACCTGGTTGACCAGCATCCCGAGGCTGATGATCCACACCCGCCCGGGCAGCCGGCGCAGCGCATCGCGGAACCGCGGTTCGTCGAGCTCTGTCGTCGTGGGCATGCCCTGAATCTGCGGGCCTGAGGTGGGCCCGCGCATCAGGACTCTTCCCTAGTCGGGGCCTTAGCCGCGGAAGCGGGTCCAGAGGTTGAGGGTTTTGCCGAAGCGCTCGCCGCGGATCCAGTCCAGGATCGAGCGCGCACAGCGCTCCGGCGCCACATCGCCGCGAACCGAGCGCGGTACGAACTTGCGCATCTGCTCCGCGTCGGCGACGGCGTCCTCGATTCGGTCGTGCGGCCAGCCGCGGCCCGCCAGCCGTTTCCGCCGGACGACGTCCGGACAGTCGAGGTGCAGCCAACGGCCCTCTGGCAGCTCGCTGGGCAGCCCCGGCGTCAGCAACAGGACGGGGATGCCGGACCGGCGGATCAGCTCGGTGATCCGCAACCAGAGCGCGTTGTACGCCGGCCAGATCGGCGCCGCGGTCGCACTGGCGATGCTGATCCCGAGCAGCCGGCCCTGATCGTCGAGCAGCTCGTCCATGTCCATCACCACCAAGTTGCCCGGATTCAGCCGGACCAGCTCCGGAACCACCGTCGACTTCCCGGCTCCGGGCGCACCTGTCACCACGAACAACCTCGTCACGAGGACTAGTGTGGCGCGCTGTTGACCAGAAGGCTCGCGGGAGGGCGGACATCGGGCGAGACGTGCGGCACACCGGCAAGGCCCGGAGTGATAGATCCGAGCACGCTCGAGTGCCGCGCACCGGTGCAGCTCGGGACCGTCCCGCTCAGCCCGTGCACGGTGAGGAAGCCGAGGACGGCGAACGCATACGCCTCCTTGGCCGCGGACGGCACCCCCAGCTCGTCGGTACTGCGGACCGGCACCGGCCCGAGCTCAGCGGCGAGCATCCGCAGCAGCGCCGGGTTCCGCGTGCCGCCACCGGAGGCGATCACCTCAGTCCCGCCGTACTGCCGGACGGCGTCCGCGACCGTGCGGGCCGTCAGCGCGGTGACCGTCGCGACCAGATCGTCCGCGGGAATCTCCGGCAGGCCCTCCAGCATCCGAGCGAGGTAGGCGAGGTTGAACAGCTCCTTACCGGTGCTCTTCGGCGCGGGCAGCGCGTAGTACGGCTCAGCGAGCAGCCGCGCGAACAGCTCCTCGTGCACCCTGCCGCGCGCAGCCATCACGCCGTCCGCGTCGAACGAGAGCCGCCCACCGGTCAGCTCCGCGACGACGGCGTCGATCAACGCGTTCGCCGGGCCGGTGTCGAAAGCCAGCGGCTCACCCGCCACTACGGTGATGTTGGCGATCCCGCCCAGGTTGAGCGCGATCGGTACGCCGGGCCGCCCGCGTAACCAGAGCACGTCGAACGCGCTCACCAGCGGCGCTCCCTGCCCACCGGCCGCGACATCCCTCGTCCGCAGGTCGGACACGACCGGTACGCCGGTCGCCTCGGCGATCCAGGCGGGCTGCCCGAGCTGGAGCGTTCCGTGCACTGCCCCGCCGTCCACCCAGTGGAACACCGTCTGCCCGTGCGACACGATCAGATCGGCGTACCCGCCGGTCAGCTGCTCGACCGCCTGCCGTGCGACCCCGGCGAAGGCCTGCCCGATCCCGGTGTCCAGCCGGCAGACCTGCTCGAACGTCGTACTTGCCGGTGGCAACGAAGCGGCCAGCGCCCGGCGCAACTCGGCCGGGTACGGCTGGCTCAGCAACCCGAGCGGCGTCAGCACCAACTGCTCCCCGTCCAGGCGGAGATCGGCCGCCGCCGCGTCGATCGCGTCGTACGACGTCCCGGACATCAACCCGATCACTCGCATAGCGGCCCAGCATCTCCCGAGGTCTGTCGCGACTCAACCTTCCGGACCTGCCCGGTGTCATTCTCGGTACCAGAACAGCTCACCAGGAGGGTAGACGGGTGACTCGCGGAAGCGAATTCGACGACTTCGTCCGCGGCAGCGCGACCCGGCTGCTGCGGACCGCGGTCCTGCTGACGGGAGACCGGGCCGCGGCCGAGGATCTCGTCCAGGAGATGTACGAACGGGTCTACGTGCACTGGCGCCGGATCAGCACCGGCGCACCCGAGGCCTACGCCCGCAAGACGCTGGCCAACCTGGCCGCGAACCGCTGGCGGACCAAGGGCCGCAAACCCGAGGTCGCGCTGGCCGACCACCACGACCGAGGCGCCCCGGACGGCTCCGACGCGTACGCCGTCCGCGACCAACTGCTTGCCGCCCTGCAGGAGCTCCCACCGCGGCAACGCGCGGTGATCGTCCTGCGCTTCTACGAAGACCTGACCGAGGCCCAGACGGCCGAAGCGCTGAACTGCTCGATCGGCACCGTGAAGAGCCAGACCTCCCGCGGCCTCGACCGCCTGCGCCTGATCACCGAACCCGCACTCCTGGAGGGACTGCGATGACCGAGACCGAACTCCACCAACGGCTGCGCCTCTCGGTCGACGACGTGCACGCCGATGACGACCTGATCCTCCGCGCCCGCCAGGGCGGCACCCGCCGGCTGCGCCGCCGGCGCCTGACCACCGCCGGTATCAGCGCGCTCGCCGTGCTGGCCGTCGGCGCCGTCGCCGTCGCCGGGCCGGCCGTCTACAACAACCTCGCCGACGCTCCGGTCGCCGGGGAGACCGCCACGAGCGACCCGTACGGCTTCCTGCTGAAGGGTGCGACCCGCGGTGACCTGGCGAACGACGAGATGATCACCAAGGCTCTGGAGGCCTGGCAGAAGACCCGCGACGGTTCGCAGCGCAACGGCGCGGGGCTGTTCAAGGACCTGCAGGGCGAGCCCAAGGTCTACTGGGTGGGCACCACGGCGAGCGGGCCGGCCGCGATCGTCGCCCAGCGGGCCAACCTGCGCAACGGCAACGGCCTCAAACTCGAGCGCGAGGGCGCGCACACCGTGGTCGGTTTCATCGGCGCCGACGTGCGGGACGAGTTCCACGTTCTGACCGCGCGGTACGCGGCCGCCGGGATGCCGCTGACCACCGGGTTCATGGCCGGGATGGACGGCCCCCAGAGCCTCGTCGTCCTGGACGTCGGCAAGAAGACCGGCTTGTCGCCGCGTCGTGTGTACTCTGCCGACGGCGCCAGCAGCCGGCGCGAGTTCACCCCGCTGACCTTCAAGGACGGCGTCAGCGTGACCGCGCTGCCCAAGGGCGCCTTCGAGGAGGACCTGTCGATCTCGACGCTGCCTGCCGTCGGCCCGGCCGACCAGCGGATCGCATTCACGGGCTATGTCACCCCCGAGGACAACAAGGGCCCGTTCGAGCCCGACCGGCGGATGTGGGTCACCTCGAAACCGGAGTCCTGGGCGATGTCGCCGCGCGCCGAGACACTGCAGGCCGGCGCGTGGGCGAAGTTCGAGGACGGGCTCGCCAAGGCGAAGTTCTGGCCGTACTTCGCCGAGCAGAAGGGCACCTGGGTCGGCTACGGCATGACTCCCGACCGGACCGAGATCTACCTCGGCCAGCGCCAGTTGGACGACGAGCCGACCCGCGCGTACGCCGTCGTCGTACCGAAGAACGGTCGGCCGAAGGTCGTCTCGGCGGAGTTCGGCGAGGACGTCACGCCGGTCCGGATCAAGCTGCCGGACAACCTCGGCTGGGTGCTCGCGCAGAAGGACGGCGTCCTGTCCTACCGGGTCGGGGGCGGGGCCTGGAGCGCAGGCACCCAGAACGCGCTGTTCGTGCCGGCCGGCGCGAACGTCGAGGCCCGGACGAAACTCGAGGACTCGTTCCTGCCGGTGACGCTCCCGTGACCCCTTGACACTGGGTTCGGGCTCGATCGATGATCGGTCCGCTATACCGGTTTAGTACAGCCGGTCTGGCGGACCGCCCACCCTTGACAAGGAGTCGATCGAATGAGTTCTGAGCTCATGCGGAGAAGGACCCTGCTGTCAGCTTTCGCCGCCGGTACCGCGGTGGCCGCGACCGGTGCCTCGGCACTGCCCGCGCACGCCGCCCGCCGGGCCGCGAAGAAGCCGACGCTGGTCGCCTATATCGAGGTGAACGACCACAGCATGCTGAGCGCCGGCAAGTACAAGCTGGCCAGTACCGGCGCCCCGGCGATCGACGTCGCGATCATCTTCGCGGCGAACATCAACTTCAACACCACCACCCGGAAGGCCTACCTGCACTTCAACGCGCAGGTGACCAACGTCCTGAACAACCGGCAGACCCAGATCAAGCCGCTGCAGGACAAGGGCATCAAGGTCGTGCTGTCGATCCTCGGCAACCACGAGGGCGCCGGTTTCGCGAACTTCCCGGACAAGGCCTCCGCCGACGCGTTCGCCCAGGAGCTCGCGAACGCCGTGACGACGTATGGCCTGGACGGTATCGACTTCGACGACGAGTACGTCGAGTACGGCAAGAACGGCACCGGCCAGCCGAACGCCTACTCCTTCGTCTACCTGGTCCAAGCCCTCCGCCAGAAGCTCGGCCCGGACAAGCTGATCACCCTCTACGACATCGGCCCCGCCTCCGACCGGCTCTCCTACAACGGCCAGAGCATCGCGAACACCTTCAACTACTCCTGGAACCCCTGGTACGGCACCTGGACCGTCCCCAGCGGCCCCACCTCCAAGGCCCTCCGCTCCCCCGCGGCCGTCTCCTACACCGCCACCAGCCAGTCCACCGCCGCCAGCCTCGCCCAACGCACCATGGACGAGGGCTACGGCGTCTTCCTCACCTACAACCTCACCGAGTCCAACACCTCCACCTACCTCTCCGCCATCACCCAGAAGCTCTACGGCACCAACACCCTCTACACCCCCTAGAGCTCGTACTCCCACCCCGGCCGCCACCCGAACGGCGCCGCAATCACCTCGGCCAACGGCGCTCCACCACCCACCAGATGCTGGAGCGCCCACCGCTGAGCACTGTGCGCCACCACCAGCACCACCCGCCCGTCGTACCCTCGCCTGACATCGTCGAGAAACGACCGCATCAACTCGACGATCCCGCCGTAACTCTGCCCACCGGGGTACCCCGTACGGACGCGCTCGGCCCTGACCCCGAGCGCGTCCACCGGAGCGCCGTTCAGCTCCCCGTAGTCGCACTCGCGCAGCCGCCAGTCCTGCAGATGAGGTACGCCGAGCCTCGCCAGCTCCACCGTCTGCACGGCTCGCCGCAGGTCCGAGCTGAACACCACGTCGACGCCCCGACGCCGCTCGCCCAGCTCGACCGCCTCCCGCCGCCCGCGCTCGGACAGCTCCCCCGGCAGCCACCCCGTCGCGTGGCCGCTCTCGTTGTCGAGCGTCGTGGCGTGCGTCTCGTAGATCAACCGTGTCCCCATTCGTGACAGTCAATCCGCTTTGCCTTCGTTACTGGTCGGTATATACTTAAGTTACTGGCGAGTAAAGTTCGAAGGGGAACCCTGTGAGCCACTACAAGTCGAATCTGCGGGACATCGAGTTCAATTTGCTCGAGGTTCTTGGTCGGGGCGAGGTGCTCGGGCAGGGGCCGTATGCCGAGATGGACGTCGAGACGGCGCGTGAGGTCTTGGGGGAGATCGATCGGCTGGCGAAGAACGAGGTGGCGGCTTCGTTCGAGGAGGCTGACCGGAACCCGCCGGTGTTCGACCCGGAGACGCACGAGGTGCGGATGCCGGAGGCGTTCAAGAAGAGCTACCACGCCTACATGGACGCCGAGTGGTACAAGCTCGAGCTGCCGCCGGAGCTGGGTGGTCAGCCGACGCCGCCGTCGCTGCGCTGGGCCGCCGCGGAGATGATCCTGGGCGCGAACCCCGCCGTCCACATCTATGCCGCCGGGCCGAACTTCGCGCACGTACTGTGGCGCAACGGCATCGACCGGGACAAGAAGATCGCCCAGCACATGATCGAGCGCGGCTGGGGCGCGACCATGGTGCTGACCGAGCCGGACGCCGGCTCCGACGTCGGCGCGGGTCGCACGAAGGCCACTCTGCAGGAGGACGGCAGCTGGCACATCGAGGGCGTCAAGCGGTTCATCACCTCGGGTGAGCACGACATGACCGAGAACATCGTGCACCTGGTGCTGGCCCGCCCGCAGGGCGTCGAGGGCGTCGGCGGTCCGGGGACGAAGGGCCTCAGCCTGTTCATCGTCCCGAAGTTCGACTTCGACCTGGAGACCGGCGAGCTGACCGGCGAGCGGAACGGCGCCTTCGTCACCGGTGTCGAGAAGAAGATGGGGATCAAGGTCTCCACGACCTGCGAGCTCACCTTCGGCGACGGCGTCCCGGCCAAGGGCTGGCTGCTCGGCGAGGTGCACGACGGGATCGCCCAGATGTTCCAGGTGATCGAGTACGCGCGAATGATGGTCGGCACCAAGGCCATCGCGACGCTGTCGTCGGGCTACCTGAACGCGCTCGACTACGCCAAGGAGCGCGTCCAGGGCGCCGACCTGACCAACCCGGCCAAGGACGCGCCGCGGGTCACGATCACCCACCACCCCGACGTCCGCCGTTCGCTGCTCACGCAGAAGGCGTACGCCGAGGCGCTGCGCTCGCTGGTGCTCTTCACCGCCACCTACCAGGACCGCGCCGAGCAGGCCCGGTACGCCGGTGAACACGACGCGGTCGCCGAAGGCGTGAACGACCTGCTGCTGCCGCTGGTCAAGGGCTACGGCTCGGAGAAGTCCTGGACGCTGCTCGGCACCGAGTCGCTGCAGACCTTCGGCGGCTCCGGCTTCCTGCAGGACTACCCGATCGAGCAGTACGTCCGCGACGCCAAGATCGACACCCTCTACGAGGGCACCACCGCGATCCAGGGTCAGGACCTGTTCTTCCGCAAGATCATCAAGGACCAGGGCAAGGCCCTCGGCCACCTGGCCGAGCAGATCCAGGCCTTCGTCGCCTCCGAGGCCGGCAACGGCCGCCTGAAGGAGGAGCGCGGCCTGCTCGCGAAGGGGCTCGAGGACACCCAGAAGCTGCTGGGCATCATGGGCCAGGCCCTGATGGCCGGCAACCCGCAGGCCGAGAACGGCGACCCGCGCAACGTCTACAAGGTCGCGCTGAACACCTCGCGGCTGCTGTTCGTGCTCGGCGACGTCGTCTGCTCGTGGCTGATGCTGCGCCAGGCCGAGGTCGCGCTGGAGAAGCTGGGCGGCGAGCTCTCGCCGGCCGACCAGGACTTCTACACCGGCAAGATCGCCGCGGCCCAGTGGTTCGTCCGGTCCACGATGCCGTCGGTCCGCGCCGAGCGGATCAAGGCCGAGCTGACCGATCTCGACATCATGGACCTGCCCGAGTCCGCGTTCTGAGGAATCCCTTACCTGTCAGGGTTTCGGGGCATCCCGGGGCAGATCGATCTGCCCCACGATCTGGCCTTCCCAAAGACCGGTTCGGTGTAGCAGCGTTTCGTCCCGTGTGCACACGGCGCGCCCCTGGCTTGGCTTCCCCTGTCCTCGCCAGGGTCGCGCCACATCCGGAACCGGATCCCCCCGGGCCGCGTCCGTGTGAACATGTCCGGACCGACGCCACGTAAGGTGTCGGCGATGCCCGCCCGCCTCGCCGCCGCCCTGTTCGCCGTACTGGCGTTCCTCCCGGTCGTTCCCGCGCACGCGGCGGCGCCCGAGGTCCCCGACCGGATCGCGGCGGCCTGGCGAACCGACCGCCTGTACGTCGACGATCGACTGACCGTCCCCGATTCCGAGCTGGACCGGATCCGCGCGGCCGCCAAGACGGCCGGCTTCCCCGTCTACATCGCGCTCGTGCCGCAGACGCCGTACCTGCGCAAGATCCAGTACGACCTGCCCACGCTGCTCCAGGCCCGAACGGGCCAGCCGGGGCTGTACGTCGTGCAGGTCGTCAGCGGCGACTACTGGAACGGGATCGAGGAGCTCTACCGGCCGGGCGGGCTCAAGGGCAAGTCGCTGATCAGCGTGATCTCGGCCGACAAGCAACGCCTCGACCTGGTGAACGACCGGCCCGCGCCGCAGGTCGTCCGGACCATCCAGCAGGCGCAGACGGCGTACGACGGCCGCCCACTGCCCCCGATCGCCGCCGAGGACCGCGAGCCGGAGCGGCCGAACCGCGGCAGCTCGGTGACCGATCAGGAAGACCGGGCAGCGTTCATCGGGCTCGGCGCCGGCGGGTTCATCGGGTTCGTGCTGACGCTCTTCCTCGCCTTCCGCCGCAAGCGCCGGCCACGACGCGTCGGCGCCGAGCCGAACAGCTACGTCACCGAGATCCGGCGGCAGGCCGATCTGGGGATCAGGAAGGCCGCGCACGCCATCTCCCGACTGGAGGCCAAGCCCCGGCTCACGCTGGAGCAGCTCGACCAGCGCGATGACGCGAACCGCCGGCTCGCCGCCGCCCGCGCCCTGCGCGCGGACGACCCGGACGGGTTGCTAGCGGTCGCCGGCGCCCTGCTACTCAGTCGGCAGGCGCAGCGGGCCGCCAACGGCGCGAAGGTGCCGCCGCCGTGCTTCTTCGACCCAACGCACAACTTCGGCACCACGCACGTCGACTGGGACGGCGTGGAGGTGCCCGCGTGCAAGCTCTGCGCGACCCGGATGGCGAAGGGTCAGGCCCCACGCGGCCTGCATGTGAAATCCGTGCCGTACTGGACGCTCGACCCGGCGGACAGCCCGCTGGTCGCGACCGGTTTCGGCGCGCTCACCGACGACCTGCCGGAGCGCATCACCGGACGATTGGACGATGCCCGGTGAAGCGCCTCTTGATGTTGCTACTGGCAACCATTGCCGTGACGGCGCTGCCGGCCGCCGCCGCACCAGCGGATCCGCGAGTCACCGCAGCTGTGCAGGCCTGGAAGACCGAGCCGCTGTACGTCGATCCGGAGTTCGCTGCGGTGGCCGACGTCCAGCCGATGCTGGAGGTCATTCGGGGTGCGAAGGTGCCGGTGTACGTCGCGGTCGCGCCGACCGGTGAGTGGTTCGCCGAGAAGGGCGATGCGGCACTGTTGGCCGGGTGGCTCGCCCACGCGAACGCCAAACCGGGCCTGTACGTCGTGATGGACCGCAACATAACGAGCGGCGTCGAGCACGAGCTGGCGGCGTACGCCCCCGGGCGAGCTTGGGCCCGCGATTCGGACCAGGCGCTGAGCGCACAGCTGAGCGAGTATCTGGCCGACGTGCGCGTCGGCGACCGGTACGACGCCGAGCCGGCGCGGACGACGCCGTACAAGCGGGAGCCGCGGCCGGAGCCCGAGCCGGAGCGGTTCACCATCGGCAAGGCGATCGGGAACGGCGTCGGCGGCGGCGTCTTGGGGTTGCTGGGCGGCGCGCTGCTGGCTGGCGTGGTGGTGGCGGTGGCCGCTCTCACCGGACGGGGAGGCAAGTCATGAGGGTGCTGTCGATGCTGGGCGCGGTGACGATGCTGCTGGCGACGTCCGTCGTCCCGGCGTGGGCGCAGACGCCGGCCGAGCGGGCGCAGGAGATCGCGACCGCGCTGCAGAAGGACCGGCTGTACGTCGATCCGGCGTACGGCCCGGCGTTGCCGGAGAGCCAGCGCGCCGACGTCCGCGCGAAGGCGGAGGCGCTCGGCTTCCCGGTCTACTCGGTCGTGCTGCCGCTGACGGCGGGGGACGCGTTCCAGGGCAAGGAGAGCACCGCGCTCACCCTGATCATCGACGCGCTGCGCAAACCGGGTCTGTACGTCGTCGTGAACGGCGGCTCCCGCTTCCCGTGGTACGAGGCTCATGAGCTGCCGGACGTCAGCGAGGACAAGCTCCGTGCGGCCCGGCAGCGGGCGCTCGACGACACGGACTACGACGCCGGGCCGACTCAGGTGCTCGCCCGGATGTACCAGGTGCTCGCCGACCCGTCGCTGCCCGTCCCGACCAAGTCGACCCGCCCGAGCCGCAGCGCGCCCGACCGGTCGGGCGACGACGGCTCGTCGGCCGGCAAGGTCGTCGGGTACGTCGTCCTCGGTCTCGCCGTTCTGGTGGGCCTTGGCCTGTTGATCGGGCGGATCCGGTCGGGGCATGGCCCGAAATCGGGGCATGCCCCGCATTCACGGGGAGGGAAGCCCTTCGCCATCCCGCCGCATGTCGCCGCCACCGTCGCGGCCGAGCAGCGCCGGCAGCTGACCCGTGAGGTCAACCGCGAGCTCACGGCCCTCGGCTCCGAGCTCGCGGCCCTGCCCGACGCCCGCGGTCTGGCCCTCCGGCACCAACAGTCCGCCCTCGACGCGCACCACGCGGCCGCCAAGGTCCTGGACGCCTCGGAGGATCTGCTCGACGTGGTCGGTGCGAAGGTCCTCCTCGACCAGGCCCACCGCTCCTACGACGCGGCCGTCGCCGTCGCCGCCGATCGCCCGATCCCCGACGTACCTGGCCTCTGCGCCTTCAACCCCCTCCACGGCCGAGCCGCCACCACCCCCACCCAGGTCAAGTCCGGCGACACCACGGTCGCCCTGCCGCTCTGCACCCAATGCCGCCAAGCCCTCAAACGCGGCAAAGCCCCCGCCTCCCTCCCCGGCGCAGACGGCCCCTACTGGCACGGCACCGACCTCTGGGCCCGCACCTTCTACGGCGCCATCGGCGACGACCTCCCCGCCGCCGTCGCCCGCGGCGACCACCGCGACTAGGGCTCTGTCAGGGGTGTTCCCGGGGGTTCGCCGGATCCTCGGAAGCACACGGCCGCCGTACGGTCGTTGCAGACCAACGGTGGAGGCGGACGATGGAGAGCAAGAAGCTCGGGGTGGCGGTGCTGGTGATCGCGGCCGGATTCGGGTTGTGGCAGTTCGGTGATCGGGGCAAGGACGCCGAGCACCGGGTGGACGCGAAGATCGATACGGTGCAACTGGCGGCGGATCGGGCTGACATCAGCATCCGGGTGTCGGACGACGAGCAGACCGTCGTCCGGGAGAAACGGCGCTTCTGGTTCTTCGATCGCGACGACGCGTACTCCGTCGACGGCGGCACGCTGAAGCTGGACGGCGACTGCGGCTGGAACTGCGATGCCGATTTCGAGGTGACCGTGCCCAAGGGCACCAAGGTGATCGGTAAGAGCGGTAGCGGCGACCTGAAGCTCGTCGGCGTGGCCGGGGTGGACGCCGACGCGCGCTCCGGCGACATCGAGGTGTCGAACGTGAGCGGGGACGTCGACCTCGACCTGACCTCCGGCGACGTCTCGGTCCACAACCTGACCGGCCGGCTGAACGTGAAGGCGAACTCGGGTGACATCGAGGCCGCCGGGCTGCGCGGCGGGGCCGTCGCGGTCGAGACCACCTCGGGTGACATGGAGCTGCAGCTGAGCGAGGCGAACGACATCCGCGCCAAAGGCACCAGCGGCGACATCGAGATCAGCGCCCCTGGCGACGGCTACCGCGTCGACACCAGGACCCGTAGCGGCGACATCGAGAACGGCTTCGGCAACGACAGCTCCGGCGCCCGCTCGCTGAGCGTCGAAACGGTCAGCGGCGATATCGAACTGCAGCGCAACTGACCGTTTGGCAACGGGTACTTGGGGCCAGTCAGAGCGATCGGCTGGGAGGCCCTGAGATGAGTATCGGTGTTGGGATCTTCTTGATGGTGGTCGGCGCGATCTTCGCGTTCGCCGTCCGGGACAGCTGGGACGCGGTCAACCTGACCGTGGTCGGCTACATCCTGATGTTGGCAGGTCTGGCCGGGATCGTCCTCTCCTTCTACATCACCAACCGGCGGCGCCGCGTCGAGACCGACGCGATCGACCCGGCGATCGAGGAGGAGTACCGGGTGGTCGAGGAACACCACCGGGATGTCAGGGAGTAGCCGCTCCGGACAGCACCAATTCGAGCCGGGCCGGCCCGTCCGCGGTGACGCGGACGGGCACGCCCCAGTCCTGCCGGTGCATGTGGCAGGCAGGGAACTCCACGGCGTCCGAGTCGTCACAGGACGCTGCCTGAACCGCGACGTGCAGGACGCCGTCGCCCACGCGCTCGTCGATCACCAACCGGCGGACCAGCTCGGTCGAGTCGCCCGAGCCCTCCTTCAGCAGCCCCTCCGGCGTCGACGACACCAGCAGCCGCGTCGACGGACCGTAGCGGTCGTCGAGTTTCTGCCCGGGCGGCGAGGCGAAAACGACCTCGAGCGTGACCTCGCCGCCGGCGATCTCCATCGGCGGACGCTGTGTCCGGGTGCTGAACTCGGACGCCGTCGCCGACGCGCCGAGCGGGATCCGGGTGATCCGGTGCGCGGCCGACTCGACCACGAGCAGCTCGTTGCCGACGACAACGGCCCCGCTGGGCTCGGCCAGGTCGGTGGCCATCGTGTCGACGGTCTCGGTGCGTGGGTCGTACCGGCGGACGGCGCCGTTGTAGGTGTCCGCGATCGCAATCGAGCCGTCCGGGAGCACGGTGACGCCGAGCGGATGCTGCAGCAACGCCTCACTCGCCTTGCCGTCCCGCAGGCCGAAGTCGAACAGGCCGGTCCCGACGGCGGTGTGGACGTCGGTGTCGACCCAGCGCAGCGCCGAGATCTCGGAGTCCGCCAGCCACAGGCGATCGCCGTCCGCCGCGAGCCCACTCGTCTGCGCGAACCACGCCTCCCGCGGGTCGCCGTCCTTCAGGCCCTCATTCGTCGTCCCGGCGGCAACCTCGGTGACCTTGCTGATCGGATCGAACGTCCACAACTGATGGACGCCGGCCATCGCGATCCACACCTTGCCCTGCCACCAGGCGACATCCCAGGGCGAGCTGAGGACGTCGGTGCTGTCGCCGTCCATCCACTGCTTGCCCGTGCCGACCAGCGTCGTCACGACGCCCGACTCCAGCGACACCCCACGCAACGCGTGGTTGACCGTATCGGCGACGACCACGTCGTACCCGACCTGCGCCGCGATCTCACTCGGCAGCACCGTCAGCCCGTTCGGCTCCGAGAAGCTCGGCGTCGCTCCGTCCGCGAACCCGCGCTGCCCGCTCCCGATCCGCCGGACCAGCGTCTCCGCATCCGGCCCCAACTCGGCCAGACTGTGATTCCCGGCGTCCGCGACCAGCAGATTTCCGTTGCCCAGCACAACCAGCTTGGCCGGGAACCGCAACTCCGACCACTCCGGCTCCGGAGCGACGTACGGCGACCGCCCGCGGGTCAACGTCCCCTTGGTCTCGTGCTCGGCGATCAGCTCACCCAGCAACGCATCCAGCGCATGCGCGTGCCCCTCACCCGAGTACTGCGCGACGATGTACCCGTTGGGATCCACCAGTACCAACGTCGGCCACGCCCGCGCCGTGTAGTTCTGCCACGTCACCAGCTCCGGATCGTCCAACACCGGATGCCCCACCTCATACCGCTCGACGGCAGCCCGAACCGCCGCCTCCTCCCCCTCGTGCGCAAACTTCGGCGAATGCACCCCCACAATCACCAACGCATCGCCGTACTTGTCTTCCAGCGGGCGCAACTCGTCCAGCACATGCAGGCAGTTGATACAGCAGAACGTCCAGAAATCGAGCAGCAGAAACCGCCCCCGGAAGTCGGCCAGCGCCAACTCCCGCCCTCCGGTGTTCAACCACCCACGACCCTTGAGCTCCGGCGCACGCAAATACATACCGCCATTCTGCGCCCACCCGCCAAGCCGTCGACCGACGGACCGGGATGTGGGAACTAGCGGGGGAGGATGAGGGTGTCGGTGAGGAGTTTGGCGGTTTTGCGGAGGGTGGCGGGGGAGGATGCCAGGTCGGTGGCGAGGGCGTAGGGGGTGAGGGGTTCGCCGGGGCCGACCAGGCGGTGGCGGTGGGCGAGCAGCCAGACGATGGCTCGGGGCCAGGTGGAGAGGCGGGCTTTGGCCAGGAGGTCGGGGGCGTCGCGGACGAGTCGTTCGGCGATGTCGAAGGCGTCCGGGGCGTAGGCGGTGCCGAGGGTTTCGCCGGCCATCAGCCAGGCGTGCGGGGCCAGGACGGAGAGGGTGGCGGCCTGGGACTTGTCGAGGCCCTGGAGATCGGGGCGGGGCGGGGAGCCGAGACCGGAGAGCGCGCGGTAGGCGTCTTCGAGGTCGCTGGTGGTGTCGTCGAGGAAGACTCGCTCACCGGGTTTGCCGTCGCCGGCCGGGTCGATGATCGCGGCGGCGTCCAGGGCCGGGGCCCAGATGTCGACCGCGTCGACGGCCTCGTCGATGACGTCGAGGGCGAGCTGGGTGCGATCGCCGGCGTACGCCAGCCAGGCCTTGACGACGGACGGGACGGCGTCGAAGTAGGTGCTGTCGGCAAGGATCTTGCGCGGTAGCCAGTGTGCCAGGAAGAGCTCGGCGAGGACGGCGCTGACCCGCAGCGGGCCGCCGACGGTGTGGTCGACCGCGTGGTCGACCCAAAGCCGGACGATATCGGCGGCATCCGCGGACAGGCCGGCGGCGAACGTGGACTCGAGGAACTCGTCGACCAGCTGGTCGCGTTGCCGGGGTGAGAGCAACGGCCGGATCGGCGGGCGCACCGGGCGCTCGGGCAACTGGGTGAGCCGATTCACCAGCAGGGCCGAGAAGAACTCGAAGTCCTCGCTGACGGGCGGTTCGTCGTAGTCGTTGGTCTCGCCGAGCGCCTGCAGGATGATGCCGGCCGCCGTCGCCGGGCGGACGGTGCGGATCGTCACCCGGCCGCCGCGCTGGTACGCGTCGAGTACGCGGTCGACCGGCGGGCCGACGAACACGTCCTTCACGATCGCGCCGATGTTGTTGTCGATGAACACGACCACGGTGTGCGGATGCTGTTCGTCGTCGTAATCCAGGACGACGCTCAACCCGTCACCGGTGATGTCCTCGGAGACGATCGCGCTGGTCAACCGGAAACCGGCGATCCTGGTCACCCAGTCGGGAACCTCGCCTTCCGTGCGCAGGCGGGACAGGTGGGCGCGCTGCAACGGCAGCCGGCCGGCCGGGCCGACCGTCCGCGCGAGCGACGTCAGCAGCAGGAAGGACTCCTGGTCCCGGCGTTCGCCGAGCACGCGCGCGGCGTCCGCCCAGAAGAAGCGCTCGACCTCACCGATCTCGTCGGGGCGACCGGCCGGCCAGAGCTGGTCGGCGAGCATCGCGGCGGAACGGGCGACCGACGCCTCCGCAATCACCGGGTGCAGGCTGCGCGGCGCGGCGGCCAGGTCGAGGGTCAGCGTCTCCAGCAAGGTTTCGAGCACGGCGACACTCGGCGTGGTGTCGACATCGACACCCGCGGCCGGGCCGTGGGCTTGGTCCGGGCTCGAATCGACGAGCCGCAGGTGGCTGCGTCGTCCGTCTCGTCCTCGGGGTGACTTGGTCACGTCCGTGAGATTACCGTCCAGTCCCAGGGCGCCGCAGGCCCCTGCGCGCGTCCTGTGGACAACTTTATGGACACGCCGTGATCACATGGCGACGGCCCGTACAAATTCACGCTCGGAATGTGTACGGGCCGTCACCACGAAACAATTCAGCCCTTGAGGGCTCCGGCCATCAGACCGCCGATGAACCAGCGCCCGAGCACGATGTAGACCAGCAGCGTCGGGAACGACGTGATCAGCGCCCCGGCCATGCTGGCCGCGTAGTCGACCTTCTGCCCGCCCGACAGCGCCGCCAGCCCGAGCGTCACCGGGCCGTTGTTCTGCTGGGTGAGGAACAACGCGAACAGGAAGTCGTTCCAGACCGAGGTGAACTGCCAGATCAGCGTCACCACGAAACCGGAGATCGAGATCGGCAGGATGATCCGGGCGTAGGTCTGGACCAGCCCGGCGCCATCCACCCGCGCCGACTCGATGATCTCGGTCGGGACGACGGTCGCGTAGTAGTTGCGGAAGATCAGCGTGCAGATCGGGATGCCGTAGATGACGTGTGCGATCAGCAGCGTCGGCACGCCCCGGGTGACGTCCAGCTCGGTGAACGTCGTCCGCAACGGCAACATCACCGCCTGGTAGGGGATGAACATCCCGAACAGGATGAAAGCGAAGACCAGGTTCGCCCCGGGGAACCGCCAGCGGGCCAGCACGAACCCGTTGGCCGAGCCGATCAGCGACGAGATGATCGCGGCCGGGATCGCCAGCGACAGCGACCGGATCATGTACGGCTGGAGGACCTCCCAGGCCTTCCGCCATGGCTCCAGCGTCCAGGTCTCCGGTAACGACCACTGCGCGGCGGCGGTGGTGTCGGCCGAGGTCTTGAAGCTGGTGATGACGACGACGTACACCGGCGTCAGCACGAACAGCAGGAACAACAACAGGAAGACGTAGCGAACGGTCCGGCTCGTCCGCGTCGATCCGTCGCCGATCAGGCCGCGGCTCTTCGGCGTACGGCGGATCGCGGCCGCGGCCGACCCGGTCGCATCAGCGGCGCTCACTCTTCGGCCTCCTGCCGGACGGTGTACGCGACATACGGAATGACCAGGACGGCGACGACGGCCAGCATGACGATCGCGATGGCGGCCGCCTTGGCCTGGTCACTGCGTAACAACGTGTTCCACATGTAGACCGCGGGCACCTCGGTGCGGAACTGGTTCGGCCCGGTGATCGCGTAGATCAGGTCGAACAGTTTCAGCGACATGTGCCCGAGGATGATCAGCGCCGAGAGCGCGATCGGCGAGAGCTGCGGGAACAGCACGTGCCGGTAGAGCTTGAACTCCGAGGCGCCGTCCACCCGGGCGGCCTCGCGCAGCTCACCGGGGATCCCCCGGAAACCGGCCAGGAACAGCGCCATGATGTACCCCGACAGCTGCCAGACCGCCGGGAGCGCGATCGACGCCATCGTCGTCCAGCGGTTGCCCGCCGTCCACCACGGGTTCTCCAGGAACCCGAGATGCAGCGTCTCGAACAGCCGGTTCAGGCCGCGCGCGTCCTCACCCTGCGACGGGTTCAGCAACCAGGCCCAGACGACGCCGGAGGCGATCATCGAGATCGCCATCGGGAACAGGAAGACCGACCGGAAGATGCTCTCGCCCGGCACGCCCTTCTCCAGCAGCAGCGCCCAGAGGACGCCGAAGATCAGCGTGCCCACGATGAACGCCACCGTGAGCACGCCGAGGTTCTTCAGCGAGTTGAGGAACCGCTCCTCACCGAACAGATTCACGTAGTTCTCGAAGCCGACGTAATCGGCCGGGCCCTTGCGGGCCGTGTGCCGGTCGGTCAGCGAGGTGTTGAAGGACCACGCGATCAGCCCGTAGACGAAGTACCCGAGCAGGAGCACGGTCGGCAGCAGCACCAGGGCTCCGGGGCCCCAGGTCCGGATTCTCCCGTGCACGCTCAGGCCTCCGTCTCGGCAGCGGTCCGCAACCCGCGCATCAGCTCGTCTTCAGCGCGGCGCCGAGGGCGGTCTGCAGTTTCGCGACGTCCTGGGCGCCGCTGAACTGGCTCAGCGCGGACAGGATGTCGTTGTTCTGGCCCGCCGAGCAGCTCGAGCCGTGGGCGCAGGAGCCCGCGATCTTGTTGCTCTTCCAGTCGGCCATCGCGACCTGCTGGTACTTCGGGTAGTCGGCCGGGTTCGCGTCCGAACGCGCCGGGATCGAGCCCTTCTTGGTGTTGAACGCCTTTTGGCCCTCGGCCGAGCCGACGGTCTTCAGCCAGCACTTCGTGCCCTCGGGGTTCTGCCCGTTGGTCGGCAGCGTGAACGAGTCGGCGAGGAACTGGAAGGTGCCCGCGGTGCCCGGCGACGGCCAGTAGGTGTACGCCGAGTCCGGCACCTTGTCGGCCAACTGCTGCGCGGCGACCCAGTCGCCCATCAGCGTGTAGCCGGCCTGGCCCTTGTTCACGTAGCCCAGCGCGTCCGGCCAGTCGATCGTCTCGCGGTCGGCGTTGGTGAAGCTGAGCAGCGTCTTGTACTTGTTCAGCGCGGCCGTCACGTTCGCGCCGGCCCAGTCGGTCTTACCGTCCCACAACCCGTTGAAGGTGTCGGTGCCCAGCTCGCCGAGCAGCACGGCCTCGACCAGCATCTCCTGGGCGAAGCCCTTGGAGATGGCCAGCGGCGCCTTGACGCCGGCGGCCTGCAGCTTCTGCAGGTCGGCGATCCACGCGTCGACGTTGGCCGGCGCCTTGGTCGCGTCGATCTTCGCCTTCTGCAGCACGGCCGGGCTGGCCCAGACGACGTTCGCCCGGTGCACGTTGGCCGGGATCGAGTAGATCTTGCCGTCCACCGTCAGCTGGTCGATCAGGTTCTGCGGGAAGGCCTTGTCCAGCCCGAAGTCCTTGTACAGACCGCTCACGTCGTCGACCTGACCGGCGTTGATGTAGTCCTTCAGCTCCGCGCCCGCGTGCGCCTGGAAGGTGGACGGCGGCTTACCGGCCTGCAGGTCGTTGGCCAGCACCTGCTTGGCGTTCGACCCCGCGCCGCCGGCGACCGCCGAGTTGACGAAGTTGTAGTCCTTGCAGTCGGTCTTGAACACCGAGACGAGGCCGTCCAGACCGGCCTTCTCGCCGCCGTCGGCCCACCAGGTGAAGACGGTGACGTCCTTGGTGGCAGTGTCTCCGCTGCCGCCGTCGTCGCTGTTCCCGCAGGCGCTCACCGCGAGTAGACCCGCCGCGCCGAGCACCGCGAAGGTCTTGGTCAGACCAGCACGCATTTTGCACTCTCCGATCAGCCGTGTGGCGCCGCCGTGACAACGATGCCCCCTTGACACCGCCCCACTCTGGGCACCGGGCGGGGAAGTGTCAACGCTGTGCGCAAGCGCGTTGCGCAACCGTCACCGCACCGCGCGGGAGCTGTGAGAGCGAGATCATCTGAGCGGTTACGATCGGTTTTGTTTGTTACTGATTGCTGACTGAGAGTTACGGACGGAGCAGAACCTTGATCGCCCGGCGCTCGTGCATGGCCCGGTATCCGTCCGCGACCTCGGCCAGCGGCAGCTCCAGATCGAACACCTTGCCCGGGTTGATCTCGCCCGCGAGCACGGCCGTCATCAGCTCCGGCAGGTACGCCCGAACCGGCGCCATCCCACCGGCCAGGCCGACATTGCGCTGGAACATCTTCCGGATCGGCACCTCGACTCCGTGCGGTACGCCGACGAACCCGACCGTGGCCCCGGCCCGGGCGACGTCGAACGCCGTCTCCATCGACTGGCCCGTCCCGACGCACTCGAGCACCGCGTCCGCGCCGACCCCGCCGGTCAGCTCGAGGACGGCGTCCCGCGCGGCCTCGCCACGCTCGGAAATGATGTCGGTGGCGCCGAACTCGACCGCCAGCTGCTGCCGCGGCTCGTGTCGCGACATCGCCACCACGCGCTCGGCCCCCATCCGCGCCGCCGCCAGGACGCCGGACAGCCCCACGGCCCCATCACCGACCACGACCACCGTGTCACCGGCGTTCACCCGCGCGGCCCGCGCCGCGTGCCACCCCGTGCCCATCACGTCGGACAGCGTCAACAGCGAGGGGATCAACGCCTCGTCGGGCTGCTCCGGCGTCGCGACCAGCGTGCCGTCGGCGTACGGAAGTTTGACGTACTCCCCCTGGCCGCCATCGGCCCGCGAGCTCCCGTAACCGACCAGGTTCTGACAGGCAGTCTGGTAACCAGCCCGGCAGTGCGGGCAGGTGCCGTCGCTGACCACGAACGGCGCGATCACGAAGTCGCCGGGTTTCACCGTCCGGACGTCGGCGCCGACCTCCTCGACGATCCCGACGAACTCGTGCCCGATCCGGCTGCCCGGTTTGATCTTGCTCTCACCCCGATAGGGCCACAGATCCGACCCACAAATACACGAGGCGACAACCCGGACCAGCGCATCCGTCACCCCATCCAACTTCGGGTCCGGCACCTCGCTGAGCTGAACTTCGTACGGCGCATGAATCGTGGTGGCTCGCATGACTTCACAGTACGAGAAACACCACGCACCCCGGAGCAGCTGCGGCGAACTCGTCCGGATCCGCGCTCGTCACCGCGCCGACCCGCACGAAGAAGGGCACGCCGTTCGGCACCTCGACCGGAAACGCGCGCAAGACCGCCTCCCGGAGCGCCGGATCGGTCACCGGCTCCAGTCGGACCCGCCGGCTCCGGCGACCGGCCGCCAGCATGCCCCACCCGGCTGCCTGGGCGTTGCGAACCCAGTCCGACGCCGGCATCGGGCTGACGAGGTACCGGCGTCCGTCCACGACGAGCGGTGAGACCGGCGTGGCCCGGAGCCGGCCGCTGACTCGCCCCGGCACGCTCAACACCTGAATCGTGCCGAGCTGGAACCCCAGCCGGGCCAGCAGCTTGACCAGCCGGTTCGCCGGCTTCAGCCAGCCAGGCAACGTCGCGGTGGTCGGCATGGCGATACCTCCAGATTATTTCGACGATCGAAAGGATTTCCGGATGATAGATTGTTTCGAGTGTCGAAACAAACCCTGATCGCCGAGATCACCTCCGCGGTGGTGCGGTTCCAGAACGCGACCGAGCGGGTGGACGCGGCGGCTGCGGCCGCGCTCGGGATCAACCGCACCGACCTGGCCTGCATCGGCCTGCTGGCCATCAGCGGCGGGATGACCGCGGGCCGGCTCGCGACCGAGGCGGGCTTGAGCCCGGCGGCCACGACGACCGTGATCGAGCGGCTGGAGGCTGCGGGGTACGCCGTCCGCAGCAAGGACGGCGCTGACCGGCGCCGAGTCGTCGTCACCACGACCCCGCTGGCCGAGGAGCGGATCGAGCAGGTGTACGGGCCGGTTCTGCCCGCGGGGACGGCGTTGCTGTCGCGCTACACCCGCGCGGAGCTGGAGACGATCCAGCGCTTCCTGACGCAGGGCGAGGAACTACAGGACCGTCAGGCGGAGCGGATCCGGAGTCAGAGGACGGTGTAGCGGCCGCGGCGATGCACAATCGGCGGGACGTCGTCCGGCGCGAGTTCTACGTGGGCGATTTCGAGGTGGACCTGGAGCGCCCAGCCGACCTCGGGCGGGTGGGGGTCGACGAGGGTGCAGCCGGCCCAGGTGGTGACGCCGAGGGGGGCTGGGCCCCAGTCGGTGTCGGTCCAGTCGATCATCCGGAAGGGGCCGCCGGGGGCGGGGGCGACGTAGCCGAAGGCGTCGGCGAGTTGTTGGTGCGGTTGGCCGAGTAGGGCGACGACGGCGGTTCTTGCCTGTTGCAACATTTCCCAGAGGTCGGAGTCCGGGTCGATGAGGCCGACCACGAAACCGGGCTCACCGTCGGCGACGAGCATCGACGACACGGTCAGCCCGGCGCGTTTGCCGCCGTACGCCGTCGTCCACAGGCCCACCGGCGACGGCAGCCGCCCGCGCAGCCGGCGGACCGGGCTGCGCTCGGACTCGGGCGGCAGGAACGGGTGGTCGCCGTGGATCGTCACGCCACGACAGTAGCCCGCGGGCGTGGCTGATGATTCCGCGCCGTAGCGAGGAGGTGCTCGGTGCGGTAGCTCGGCGTGCGGGGGCGGAGGGGTCGATGCGGCGCATCGTCACCTTCGGACCCGTGCGGCGAGGTGCCGTGCCGAGTGCCCCGCAGTAGGCGGGGAATCATCAGCCACGCCCTAGACGTGGCTGATGATTCCGCGCCGTAGCGAGGAGGTGCTCGGCACGGCACGCCCTAGACGTGGCGGCGGGACTGGATGACCCGGAAGCGGCTCGCGACGTACGCGCCGTCGGTGTAGGTGGCGTTGGCGGCCGGGTTCGCGCCGGTGCCGTGGAAGTCGCTGAACGCGGCCGACTGGTTCACGAAGACCGGGCCGGTCAGGTTCTCGGACAGGGCGACGCCGGCGTCGAGCGCGGCCTCGCGGGCCTGGTCGAGCACCTTCGCGTCGGTCGAGTAGATCCCGGCGGTCATCGCGCCGCCCGCGGTAACAGTGCGGCCGAAGATCTCGATCGCCTCGGCGGTGTCCGCGGTCTTCACCAGGAACGACACCGGGCCGAAGCACTCGCTGCCGTAGACGTCGGTCTCCTGGGCGTCGATCGCGACCAGCAACGGCGTCCGGACGACGGCGTTCGGGAAGGCCGGGTGGGTGATCGCGCGGGACTCGAGCACGACCTCGCCGTACTGCGCGGCCAGCTCCAGCCGGTTCACCACGGCCTGGTTCACGATGCCGCCGAGGATCTCGACCGCGCGGGCGTCGTCCCCGAGCAGTTTGCCGAGCGCGCCGGCGATTCCGGCGCCGACCTCCTCGAAGGTCTTGTGGCCCTCGTCGGTCTCGATCCCGCCGGCCGGGACGAAGATGTTCTGGGTGGTGGTGCACATCTGGCCGGAGTAGAGGGCCAGGGTGAAGGCGAGGTTCCCGCAGAGCGCCTTGAACGCGTCGGTGGAGTCGATGATGACCGCGTTCACGCCGGCCTTCTCGGTGAAGACGGTCGCCTGGGTCGCGTTCTGCTCCAGCCAGTCGCCGAACTCGGTGCCGCCGGTGAAGTCGATCAGCTTCACCTCGGGGCGGGTCGCGAGCGGCTTGGCCAGGCCGTCACCGGCGCGCTCGACGGCCAGGGTGACCAGGTTCGGGTCGAAACCGGCCTCGGTGAGCACCTCGCGGCAGACGTCGACAGTGATCGCGAGCGGCAGCACGGCCAGCGGGTGCGGCTTCACGACGACCGCGTTACCGGTCACCAGCGAGGCGAACAGGCCGGGCCAGGAGTTCCAGGTCGGGAAGGTGTTGCAGCCGATCACCAGCGCGACGCCGCGGCCGGTGACGGTGAAGGTCTTCTGCATCCGGATCGGCTCGCCCTTGGCGGGCTTCTCCCAGAGCGCCTCGGCCGGGTAGCGGCTCATCTCCTCGTGCGCGTAGGCGACCGCCTCGAGCGCCCGGTCCAGCGCGTGCGCGCCGCCGGCCTGGAAGGCCATCACGAACGCCTGGCCGCTGGTGTGCTGGACGGCGTTCGCGAGCTCGAAGACCCGCTTGTGCAGCCGGTCCAGGATCTCCAGGACGACGCCCGTCCGGCCGTCGATCCCGGCGTCCCGCCAACCGGTCAGGCCCGCGCGCGCCGCGGTCAGCAGCTCGTCGAGGCCGTCCTCGACCGTGCGCGGGTAGGCGACGTTCAGCTCGATCCCGAACGGCGACTCCTCGGTGACGACCGTGCCGCGGGCGCCCGGCGTCCCGGCGGCGTACTCCTGGCCGAGGTGCGCCTCGAAGGCCGCCTGGCCGTCGGCGGCCGCGTTCTCGCCGTAGACGCGCGGGCTGGGGGACTCCGGGAACGCGGAGTGGTAGCCGCGGGTGCGAATCGCGGTCAGAGCGGCGTCGAGACGGTCACGATGAGCGGCCAGCAGATCGGTCATGGCTGCGATGTTACAGTCGATGGCGTAATCGGGGCTAGGGTGTCACAAGCACTCTTCCTGAAGGGGCAGCACATGGGCGACGATCTGGCCACCCGGGTGGCCGCGGCGATGTGGGCGGAGGATCCCGCCAGCGCCGGTCTCGGGATGCGGCTGGTCGCGGTCGGCGACGGGACGGCGCAGCTCGAGATGCCGATCCGCGCGGACATGGTGAACGGGCACGGGATCGCGCACGGCGGGTTCGTCTTCACGCTGGCCGACTCGGCGTTCGCCTTCGCCTGCAACTCCCGCAACCAGGTCACCGTCGCGCAGGCCTGCGACATCGTCTTCGTGGCGCCCGCCCGGCGCGGTGACGTGCTCGTCGCCACGGCCGCCGAGCGGACGACGTTCGGCCGGAACGCGATCTACGACGTCACCGTCACCCGCGGCGCCGACGTGATCGCCGAGTTCCGCGGCCGCAGCCGCCAGTTGTCCGGCACCATCGTTGAGGAGAAGGTATGAACGAGGCGTTCCTGGTCGACGGCGTCCGGACCCCGATCGGCCGGTACGGCGGCGCGCTCGCCGCGGTCCGGCCTGACGACCTGGCCGCGCACGCGATCTCGGCGCTGCTCGCGCGGCACACGTTCGACCCGCGGCTGATCGACGACGTCGTCCTCGGCTGCGCGAACCAGGCGGGTGAGGACAACCGGGACGTCGCCCGGATGGCGGTGCTGCTGGCCGGGCTGCCGGTCGAGGTCCCGGGGACGACGATCAACCGGCTCTGCGGCTCAGGTCTGGACGCGCTCGCCTACGCGGCCCGGTCGATCCTTGCCGGGGACAACGACATCCTGATCACCGGTGGCGTCGAATCGATGTCGCGGGCCCCTTTCGTGATGCCTAAGGCAACTACTGCGTTCTCCCGGCAGGCCGAGGTGTTCGACACCACGATCGGCTGGCGGTTCGTGAACCCGGTGCTGCAGGCGCAGTACGGGATCGACTCGATGCCGGAGACCGCGGAGAACGTTGCCGCCGACTACGAGATCTCGCGCGAGGACCAGGATCTGTTCGCGTTGCGCAGTCAGCAGCGGGCCGCCAAGGCGCAGGCGAACGGGCGGTTCGCCGAGGAAATCGTGCCGATCTCGATCCCGGGTAAGCGCGGGGCGGTCACGGTCGTCGACGTCGACGAGCACCCACGGGAGACCTCGCTGGAGGCGCTCGCCGGGCTGAAGACGCCGTTCCGGACGCCGGGCACCGTCACCGCCGGCAACGCGTCCGGCGTGAACGACGGCGCCGCCGCGCTGCTGGTGATGAGCGGCGCGATGGTCGAGCGGCTCGGCCTCACCCCGCTCGCCCGGATCGTCGGGACGGCGACGGCCGGCGTCCCGCCGCGGGTGATGGGCATCGGCCCGGCCCCCGCGACCCGGAAACTGCTCGACCGCACCGGCGTCGACCTCCGCGAGATCGGCGTGATCGAGCTGAACGAGGCGTTCGCCGCGCAGTCCCTGGCCGTCCTCCGCGAGCTCGGTCTCCCGGACGACGCCGAACACGTCAACCCGAACGGCGGTGCCATCGCCCTGGGTCACCCCCTGGGGATGTCCGGCGCCCGCCTCGCTCTCACCGCCGCCCTCGAGCTTCGCCACCGCGACGCCGGGCACGCGCTGGCCACCATGTGCATCGGAGTCGGACAGGGCATCGCGACCCTGCTCGCCCGTCCTTAGAGGGGGTCTGGGGGGTTCCGCGTCGTAGCGAGGAGGTGCTCGGTGCGGTAGCTTGCCGTGCTGGGGCGGAGGGGTCGATGCGGAGCATCGTCGCCTTTGCACCAGTGCGGCGAGGTGCCGTGCCGAGTGCCCCGCAGTAGACGCGGGGCCCCCAGACCCCCTCTGTGGAGGTTCCTCGTGGTGTTTGGTGATGCTTGTCCGGAGGAGTTGCGGGACGCCGGGGAGCGGCTGTCCGTCGACGAGTTGCGGGCGCGGCAGTTGGCGTTGCTGCAGTCGACCGTGCGCGCGGCGTACGAGAACGTGCCGCACTACCGCGCGGCGCTGGACGGGGTCGGCTTCGCGCCGGGCGACCTGCGTGAGCTGTCGGATCTGAGCCGGTTGCCGTTCACCACGAAACAGGATCTGCGGGACAACTATCCGTTCGGCATGTTCGCCGTGCCGCGGACGTCGGTCGCCCGCGTGCACGCGTCGTCGGGGACAACCGGGCAGCCGACTGTCGTCGGGTACACCCAGCAGGACCTGGACACCTGGGCCGACCTGATGGCGCGCTCGATCCGCGCGGCCGGTGGGCGGGCCGGGGACGTCTGTCACGTCTCCTACGGGTACGGGTTGTTCACCGGCGGGCTCGGGGCACATTACGGCGCCGAGCGGCTCGGGTGCACCGTCGTACCGGTGTCGGGCGGGATGACCGAGCGGCAGGTCGACCTGATCCGGGACTTCGGGGCGCGGATCATCATGGTGACGCCGTCGTACTTCCTCTCGATCGTCGACGAGCTGGAGGCCCGCGGGCTCGATCCGCGCGACACCGCGCTCCGGATCGGCATCTTCGGCGCCGAGCCGTGGACCGAGCAGATGCGCGCCGAGGTCGAGCAGCGGACCGGCATCCACGCCGTCGACATCTACGGCCTGTCCGAGGTGATGGGCCCCGGCGTCGCCCAGGAGTGCGTCGAGACCAAGGACGGCCTGCACATCTGGGAGGACCACTTCTACCCGGAGATCATCGACCCGGTCACCGGCGAGGTCCTCCCCGACGGCGCCGAAGGCGAGCTCGTCTTCACCACCCTCACCAAACAGGCCTTCCCCGTCCTCCGCTACCGCACCCGGGACCTCACCCGCCTGCTCCCCGGCACCGCCCGCCCCGGCCTGCGCCGCATGCAGAAGATCACCGGCCGCACCGACGACATGATGATCATCCGCGGCGTCAACGTCTTCCCCACCCAGATCGAAGAGCAGATCCTCCTGGTCGAAGGCCTCACCCCGCACTACCAATGCGTCCTCACCCGCCCGCACAACCTCGACGAACTCACCGTCCGAGTAGAAGCCGCCCCGTCCCACCACCCCGACGCCGCCCGCGAACTCGCCCACCGCATCAAATCCCGTATCGGCATCACCGCCACCGTAGAACTCCTCCCACCCCACGCCCTCGAACGCTCCCTCGGCAAAGCCAAACGCCTCAAAGACAACCGCCCGAAGTAGATAAGTGTTTGCGGGGGAGGTTGGGGGTGTGGAACGGTGGGGGTGAGCGGAAGGAGGTGAGCACGGTGTTGGGTGGAAATGTCGTGCTGCCTGTCCGCCGTGTCCGCGGTTGAGGCGGGTGGCTCCTAGTAGTGGAGCTGAGAGATGAGTGAAGTTTCACGTCCGCCGCTGACCGCGCCGGAGCGCGAGCAGCTGGTCGGGTGGCTGGATCACCAGCGGTCGTTCGTGCGGATGAAGTGTGCGGGATTGTCCGAGGCGGACGCGCACCGAAAGGTAGTGCCGACGTCGCCGTTGATGACGCCGGCCGGGATCGTGGCCCACCTGCGGTGGAACGAGTACAGCTGGTTCCAGCTGAATGTGCTCGGGGTGCCCGACACCGGGCAGACGCCGTGGACCGAAGGCGGGCATCCGGACGCCGAGATGCTCGTGGACGACGTCCCGATCGGGCAGTTGCTCGACGAGTACGACGCCGAGTGCGCGCGCTCGAACGCGGCGATCGCCGACCTGTCGCTGGACACCCTCGAGCGCGGCACCTACGCGATTCGCGGCGAGGCCGCGTCGCTGCGGTACGTGCTCTGTCACCTGATCGAGGAGACCGCGCGGCACGTCGGTCACCTCGACATCATCCGCGAACTCATCGACGGCCGGACGGGGTACACGCGGCTGGAGTGATCGTGGATAAGATGTCCGGGATCTGACACGGGGTAGCGACAAGAGGTGTGATGAGGGAACCCTCCGTACGCCGTTATTCCGGGCGGTCGGTCGAGGAGTGGAAGGCTGCGCGCCGCGAGCGGCTGCTGGCTGCCGCGCTGGAGCTGTTCGGGACCGAAGGGTACCCGGCGACATCGGTGGAACGCCTGTGCACACAGGCGAAAGTGTCGACTCGGCACTTCTACCACGAGTTCCAGAACAAGGAAGCCGTGCTGCTCGCGGTGCACGCCGAGGTGATCGAGTTGACCGTGCGAAACACGGGTGACGCGATCCGGGACAGTGTCGGCGAGCCCGTCCGCGAACGGGTGACGGCGGCTGTCGACAGCTACCTGCGCTCGATCATGGCCGACCTGCGCCGGGCCCGGATCTCGTTCGTCGAAGTGGTCGGCACGAGCCCGGCCGTCGAGGAGCAGCGGATCGCTTTCCGCGATCTGCTGATCGGGTTCGTCCGCGACCTCGGCGACACCGCGGCCGCGCGGGGCGAGATCGCCGCGCGCGACTTCCGGTTCGTCGGCCTGAGCTTCTTCGGCGCGGTCAACGCGGTCGTCCACGACTGGATGCTGACCGAGCCGCGCCCACCGGAGCAAAAAGTGCAGAAATCCCTGCGGGAGCTGGCGGTTCAGCTCATCACGAGCTGAACCGCTTGCCCAGTTCGGCGAGGGCGTCGTCGCGGCCGAGAGTCGCGCCGGCGCCGTACGCCGTCTCGAACGCCTCCGCGCCCAGCGCCGCCCGCAGCTGCTCGGTGACGGCGCGGACGTCGGCGTCCGGAACGGTCCGCATACCGCGTAACGCGGCCGCCAGACCGAGGGTCCGCGCGGCCCGCTCCGGGTCGCCCGCGACCAGCTCGACCTCGGCGATCGTCTCGACCACCAGCGAGGTGACCGGCATGTCCGAGCTCGTCAGCACGACCTCCACCGCACGCCGGCTCGCGATCAGCGCGGCCGCCAGATCCCCTTGCCGGACGGCGATCCGCGCGACCTGAGCATGCATCATCGCCGCCGCCTGCGGCGCGATCCCCGGGCCGTTCGGGCCGAGCAACGCCTCGGACCGCGCGACCAGCTCCTTCGCCTCGTCGAGCAGGCCGGCGCGCACCTCGATCCGGGACAGCCCGAACAGCGCCATCGCCTCACCTTCGCGGGAGCCGTTCTCCTGGGCCATCCGCAACGCGAGCTGCTGGTCGGCACGAGCGCCGTCCAGATCGCCCAGCTCCGTCCGGCTGATCGCCGCGGCGCCGAGCACCCGCCCGACCCCTTCGCTGCTGCCGAGCTCCTCGGACAGGCCCATCGACTCCTGCAGCGAGGCCAGCGCGGCGACGTGATCACCGGCGACCGCCTGATAGCTGGCCAGCCCCTGCAGCGCGAGCGACAACCCCCACCGATCGCCGAGGCCGCGGAACCCGGCGATGGCGACCTCCAGGTCGGCTGCCATCTGCTCCGCGTTGCCCTCGTTGTCGTGGTACATCCCGAGCAGCAGCGCGGCCAGGTGCCGCGTCCACGGATCCGGCAGCTCGCGCGCGAGCTCCAGCTCTCTGAACGACGTCGCCGTGTCCCGCCGTAGCGCCGCCCACATCGCGTTCGTGAACCGGCCGACGGCGGTGTTCAGCACCTGGTCGTGTTGCCGCGCCAGCCGGCGGACCTCCGCCAGACAGCGCATCGCCTTCGGTACCGTCGCCGCCTGGTCGTCCTCGAGCGACATGGTGCCGAAGGCAAGCATCATCAGAGTGATCGCGCGCTCGACCGGCACACTTGGCCCGGGGACGGCGAGCGCCGCGCGCATCCAGCCGACCGCCTCCGTCGGCCGACCGCTCATGTTCCAGAACTCGGCGAGCACCGACACCATCTGCACCGCGACGCGCGCCGAGCCGGTGTCGACCGCACTGCGCAGCGCGTCGGTGAGGTTGTCGTGATCGGCCTTGAGCCGTGCGATCCATTCGACCTGCGCGCCCGTCCGCAACCGCGGCGACGCCTGGCGCAACAACCGGCTGAAGTAGTCGGTGTGCTGCTGCCGGAACCGCTCGCGCTCCCCCGCGGCCTCAAGTTGCTCGACGCCGTACGCACGGACCGTCTCCAGCATCCGGTAGCGGACCGAGCGCTCCCCGGCGACCGCCTCGACAAGCGATTTGTCGACAAGAGACGCAAGTACGCCGAGGACGGCGTCCGCCGGCAGCTCGTCGTCACTGCAGACCTGCTCGGCCGCCTCCAGCGTCGCGCCGCCGGAGAACAGCGCGAGCCGCCGCGCGACCGCCTGCTCATCGGCGTCGAGCAGATCCCAGCTCCACTCGACGACGGCGCGCAGCGTCTGATGCCGTGGCAACGCCGTCCGCGATCCGCTGGTCAGCAGGCGAAAGCGGTCCGTCAGGCGGTCCACGATCTGCAGCGGCGTGAGCGCACGCAGCCGGGCCGCGGCCAGCTCGATCGCCAACGGCATGCCGTCGAGCCGCCGGCAGATCTCGGCGACAGCCGAGCGGTTCGCGGCGGTCAGCGCGAAGTCCGGGCGGACGGCGCGCGCCCGGTCGACGAACAGCTGCAGCGCCGGGTACTCGTCGCTCGCCGCATCCTCCGGCGGCAGGCCCAGCGACCCGACCGGGTGCAGGTACTCGCCCGGGATGCTCAACGGCTCCCGACTCGTCGTCAAGATCCGCAACCGCGGGCAGGCCGCGAGCAGCGAATCGACCAGCCCGGCAACCTCCTGAACCAGATGCTCACAGTTGTCGAGCACCAGCAGGATCCGCCGATCCGCAATCACCTCGACCAGCCGAGCAGTCGCGGCCCGGCTCGCCCGCACCTGCTTCGGCAGCACGACGGACGGCGGCGTCGCGTCGACGAACTCGGATGCCCCGAGCGCCGACAGTACGGCAGGAGCGACGTCGGCCGCGTCACCGAGCGGCGCGAGCTCGACCAGCCAGATGCCGTCGCCGCTTTGCTCGACGAGCGTCCGGCCAGTCTCCGTCGCGAGGCGCGTCTTGCCGGCGCCACCCGGCCCGACCATCGTGACGAGCCGCGTCCCGTTGCTGAGCAGCCGGCTCAACTCGGCCACGTCGTCCCGGCGGCCGACGAAGCTGGTCAGCGGCGCGCGCAGGTTGCTGCGCGGCTCGGGCCGCTGCGCGGCGGGCGCGGCCGGGGCCGGGTCGACCGCCGCGCCGCGCAGCACGGCGAGGTGCACCTCGCGCAGGCGCGCCCCCGGATCCGCGCCGAGCTCGTCGGCGAGCGTCGTCCGCACCCGCTCGTACGCCGCCAGCGCCTCGGCCTGGCGACCATCGGCGTACAGGGCCCGGATCAGCAGCTCGTGCAGCCGCTCGCGCAGCGGGTGCGCGAGCGCCAACTGGTCGAGATCGGTGCTGAGCTCACGCGACCGGCCGCAGCTGATCGCGGCCTCGGCGAGATCCTCGACGGCACCGAGCCGAAGCTCGGCGAGCCGGTCCGCCTCGACGGCCGCGAAGGGCAGGTCACGCAGGTCGACGAGCGCCTCGCCGCGCCAGAGCCGATCGGCCTGGGTGAGCAGCGTGTGCGCCTGCTCCGGATCACTCGCCAGCACCGCGCGGCCGCGGCGGACCAGATCCTCGAACTGCAGGACGTCGACGCAGTCCGGCGCGATCGTCAGCGTGTAACCAGCCGGACCGGACTGCACCGAGACACTCGACTCCGTCGCCGGCAGACTCGACCGCAGCCGCGAGACCAGCGACTGCAACGCGTTCGCGCTCGGCGCCTCGCTCCCCCACAACCCGTCGACCAGGGCCTCGACGCTCACCGGCCGCCCGGCGCTGAGCGCCAGCCGGGTCAGCAACCCGCGCAGGCGCGCGCCGCGGATGTCGAGCGGAGACCCGTCGGCCGCCCACATCGCGAGAGGTCCGAGCACCGCTATGCGCACACCCCAGCCTCGCATACGCCGGTGCCTGAAGGCCTCTGCCTTTTGTCATCCGCTTCACCTATTGTCGGACGACGTGACCGATATCGATGCGCAGACGCAGACCGCCCTGACCCGACTCGTCGCCGAACGGCAGGCCAAGGGCCGGGTGCCCGGCGTGGTGGGCGCCGTGGCCCGGGCCGGGAAACTGGCCTGGTCGTCGGGCGCGGGCGTGGCCGATCTGGAGACCCCGGGAGCGCCGCCGACCGCCGATTCGCAGTTCCTGATCGCCTCGCAGAGCAAGACGCTGACGGCCGTCGCGATCATGGCGCTGCGCGACGAGGGCAAGCTCAGCCTGGACGACACCGTCGAGAAGTTCGTCCCGGAGAGCAAGCACGCCGGGGTGACCGTGCGCCAGATGCTCAGCCACGCGAGCGGGATGCAGCGCGAGCCGGTCGGCGACGTGTGGGATCTGATGAAGTTCCCGGACCGCGCCGAGCTGGTCGCCGGCTGGAACGAGGCCGAGCGGGTCGGCAAACCGCATCACCGCTTCCACTACTCGAACCTGGTCTTCTCGTTGCTCGGCGAGATCGTCGCCCGGCTCGACGACAAGTCCTGGTACGACGCGATCAAGGCCCGCATCCTCGACCCGCTGGAGATGCGCCGGACCACGGTCGGCATGGACGGCGGTCCGGCCGCGACCGGGTACTACGTGCCGCCGTTCTCCGACGTCCCGGTCCGCGAGCCGCTGCTCGACATCAAGGCGATGGACGCCTGCGGCGGCCTGGCCAGCACCGCCGAGGACCTGGCCAAGTGGGCCATGTTCGTGGCGAACCCGATCGACGAGATCCTCGCGAAGGACACCCTGGAGGAGATGTGCCAGGTGCAGATCATGGCCGACACCGCGCGCTGGCAGCTCGCGTTCGGCCTCGGTTTCATGCTGTTCCGCCGCGGTGACCGGGTCTTCGTCGGCCACGACGGCGGGATGCCCGGCCACATCACCTCGACGTTCGTGCACCGCGAGTCCGGGACGGCGGGGATCGCGCTGCAGAGCTCCACGTCGGCCCCCGCGCCGGCGCTGCTCGCGACCGACCTGTTGATCGCCGCCCTGGAGAACGACCCGCTGCCGATCGAGCCGTGGACGCCCGGCACGTCGGTGCCCGCGGAGCTCACCGGCGTCCTCGGGACCTGGTTCTCCGAAGGGTCGCCGTTCGTCTTCTCGGTCCAGGGCGGGAAGCTGCAGGCCAAGTCACCGGCGGCCGCCGAGCACCAGGCGCCCGCCGTCTTCGAGCAGATCTCGACCGATACCTATCGCGGCGTCTCCGGCCGCGAGGTCGGCGAGCTGCTGACGATCACCCGCGACGCCGCCGGCGTCCCGGTGAAGTTGCACTGGGCAACATACCTGTGCACCCGGGAGCCGTTGGCGTTCGCGGAGATCTGATTCTCAGGTGCGGCGGCGGTAGGCGCGGATGGCGAGCGGCGCGAAGATCGCGACCAGACCGACCATCCAGGCCAGCGTGATCAGCAGCGGCTTCTGCAGCGCCCCGCCGCCCATCAAGGCTCGTTCGGTGTCGACCAGGTAGGTGATCGGGCTGATCTTGACGAACGCCTGCAGGAAACCGGGCAGGGTGTCGGCCGGGACGAAGATGTTGCTGCCGAAGGTCAGCGGGAACATCACCAGGAACGCAATGCCCTGGACGCCCTGCGCGGTCTTCAGCTTCAACCCGAGCCAGACCCAGATCCAGCACATCGACAGCGCGAACAGCAGCACGATCAGCATCCCCAGCAAACCGTTGCCGATACCGTTCTGGAACCGGAAACCGAGCACGAACCCGCTCGCCATCAGCACGATGATCGACAGCGAGTACCGGACGGCATCGCCGAGCACGGCCCCGATCAGCGGCGAGATCCGGGCGATCGGCAGACTGCGGAACCGGTCGAAGACGCCCTTGGCGAAATCGTCGTTCAGCCCGACGCCGGTGCCCATCGTCGCGAACACGACGGTCTGCACGAGCAGTCCGGGCAGCAGCACCGGCAGATAGCCGCGCCAACCGGCGCCCTGCGAGATCGCGCCGCCGAAGACGAACAGGAACAGCGCCAGAAAGATGATCGGCTGGAACGTGACGTCGGCCAGCGCTTCCGGGTTCTGCCGGATCCGGACGATGTTGCGCCAGGCAAGTGTCAGGCTCTGCTGAACCCACGCGAACGGCCGCGTCTTCGGCCTTTCGATGACGGCCGTGCTCATCGGCCGGCTCCTTCCAGTACGGCGTCCGCGGGACGCTCTTCGGCGGCGTGCCCGGTCAGCGCGAGGAAGACCTCGTCCAGGCTGGGCAGCCGCAGGGACAGTTCGGTGACGGCGATTCCGGCCTCGTCGAGGCGGCGGACGACGACGGGCATCGACGTACCGTCGCTGACCGGGACGCTGACGAGGGTGTTGACCACGTCGACACTCGGCCGGGCGCCGACCGCCTCGGTCACGATCGCGGCGACCCGCTCCAGATGCGCGGGCTCGGCCGGGCGGACGTCGAGCGATTGCTTACCGGCCTGGGCCTTCAGCTCGGCGGGGCGGCCGGACGCGACCACGCGGCCCTTGTCGAACACCATCAGCGAGTCGGCCAGCGCGTCGGCCTCTTCCAGGTACTGCGTGGTCAGCAGGACGGTCGTCCCGTCCAGGACGAGGTCGCGGACGGTCTCCCAGACGCCGTTGCGGGCGTGCGGGTCGAGACCGGTGGTCGGTTCGTCCAGATAGAGGATGCTCGGGTGACCGACCAGGCTGGCCGCCAGGTCGAGCCGTCGGCGCATACCGCCGGAGTACGTCTTGGCGATCCGGTCCCCGGCGTCCACCAGCTCGAACCGCTCCAGCAACTCGTCGGCGCGCTCCTTGGCCTGCGATCGGGAGTACCCGAGCAGGCGGCCGATCATCGCCAGATTCCGGCGTCCGGACATGTCCTCGTCGACCGAGGCGTACTGCCCGGTCAGCCCGATGATCTCGCGGACCTTGCCGGCCTCCCGGACGACGTCGTACCCGCCGACCGTCGCGTGCCCGGCGTCCGGCTGCAGCAGCGTGCCGAGGATCCGGACCGCCGTCGTCTTCCCGGCGCCGTTCGGGCCGAGGACGCCGAGCACCGTCCCGGTGGGGACCGTCAGGTCGACCCCGGCCAGCGCGGTCGTGGCGCCGTACTTCTTGACCAAGCCGACCGCCTCGATGGCGACCTGATGCGATGTGGTCATCAATTCCTCCCAGTTGGGTTACTGAGAGGAGACTCCATCGAGACGCTGGCACCGGCCTGGCACGGCGCTGGCAGGCCTCTGGCCTCAGCCCTTGAGCGGGACGACCTTGTTGGCCAGCAGGGCCTGGTAGGCCTCCGGGTTGTAGCGGGCCAGGTGGCCACGCGCCCGGCGGCGGTACTTGAGGATCTGGCGGATGCCGATCGCCCACAGCACGTACTGGAAGGCCAGCGCGTACTTGAAGTCACCGATCGTCTGCGGAGCGCCACCGGACGAGACGTCCAGCAGGATGCCGACCATACCGATGCAGATCAGGGTGGCGATGAAGCCGCCGGTGTTGACCATGCCGTTGGCCGCGCCGAACCGGGTGGCCGGGTTGAACGTCCGCGCGTAGTCCAGCCCGAGCATCGAGCCCGGCCCACCGGCAGCCTGGACGACGATCAGCAGGAGGAGCACCGGCAGCGGCGCCTGGCCCGGCCAGAGCAGGACGACGGTCCACATCAGCACGGAACCGGCGATGACAGCCAGCACGATCCACGACCGGTAGAACGGGAACTTCGCCGCGTACCGGCCGACCAGCGGGCCGTAGCAGAGGCCCGCGAGCACCGGCACGACCAGCATCGCCGCAGCGGTCGCCGGCGGCAGCCCCTGGCCCTGCACCAGGAACGGGAAGCCCCAGAGCAGCCCGAACGTGCTGCCGGAGAAGCTGGTGGTGAAGTGTGTCCACAGCCCGAGCCGCGTACCCGGCTCCCGCCATGCACGCCGCAGGTTCCGCCGAACCTCGCTCAGCGGCTGCTTGGCCCGCTTGAGTGGCTCGTCGTACGGCGTGTCCTTGATCAGGAACAGCACGGTCAGCAACGCGATGAGGCTGAGCACACTGGCGCCGATGAACGTCGGCGTCCAGCCGAAGGCATGGAAGGCCGCAGCCATCGGCACGGTCGACATGATCGCGCCGAGACCACCGAGCATTCCGGTCGCCTGTGACATCACCGGCTGCCGCAGCGCCGGGAACCAGGACATGACGACTCGCAGCACGCTGATGAAGACCAGTGCGTCACCCACACCCAGTACGGCGCGCGCAGCGAGCGCAGCCGGGTACGAGTCGACCAGACTGAACGCGGACTGCGCGACGAACAGCAGACCGGACGCCGCGATCAGCAGCCGCTTCGAGCCGTACCGATCGAGCAGCACGCCGACGGGCACCTGCATGGCGGCGTACACGGTCAGCTGGACGACGGTGAAGCTGGCGAGGGCCGATGCGGAGATGTGGAAGCGCTCGGCGGCCTGCAGCCCCGCAACGCTCATCGAGCCGCGGTGCAACACGGTCACCAGGTAGGTGAAGACAGCAGCGGTCCACACCGCCCAGGCACGCCGTCCGCCCAGGGGGAAGAGGAGTTCGGTCACCGAGTGCCCCGCAGGTCCGCCGCGGCGGAATCGATGTGGGCGACGACCAGCTCACGGAAGCGCTTGACGCTGTTCCCGCCGAGGGCGTCGATCATCTCCTGGTGCGCGGTGATCGACTTGTCCATCCGCGCCGGCTGGACCTCGATACCGGGCACGCCCATCCGGACCTGCCGGTCACGGAGGCTGTTGTAGAGCTTGGCGAGGATCTGGTTGCCGGCGGCGCCCACGATCGCCTCGTGGAAGGCGCGGTCCGCCTCCAGGAACAGCTTGGCGTCACCGGCCTTGCGGTGCGCGCGCATCTCGTCGACGCGCTGCCCGAGCTCCTCGATCAGCCGCTTGCGGCGCGGCCAGACCTTGGCGGCCGCGTGCACCTCGATCAGCTCGCGCGCCTCCAGCACGTCGTCAATCTCTTGTGGCAGCACCGGCAGCACCAGCGCGCCCTTCTTCGGGTACAGCTTGACCAGGCCGGACTCCTCCAGCCGGAGCAGCGCCTCCCGCACCGGCGTCCGGGACACCCCGACCGCGGCGGCCAGCTCGCCCTCGGTGAGCAGCTCACCGCCCGGGTAGGTCCGGTCCAGAATCGCGGCCTTCACGTACGCGTACACCCGCTCGGCGGCCGGGATCTTCTCGACCCCTGGCGCCGCCTCGACCACCACGCGGGCGATCTCCGCGGTCTCTTCCCCCAGTTCGAAGCTCACTACCTCACCCATACGACTAGTATCTCTGTTGTATCTATCTTACACCCACAGGAAATCCACCGGCTGTCCCCAGGTTCTCCACGAGTTATCCACAGGTCTGTGCACATGATGTGGGTAACTGAGCGTGAATCGATCAACCCTGAGTAGTGACAACCGCAGGGTTTCCCCTGTCTTGTGGACAACTTCTGCGCCGTCCGGCCGTCCGCCTCTAGAGTCTCGGCAAAGAGCCGGGCCCGTCCCGTCCGGCCCCGCCCTTCTGGAGGCAGTGTGTCCCGTCCGTCCCGTCCCCGCCGGCTGACCGCCGGTCTGGCCAGCGCCGCGCTCGCGCTGACCGCGATCAGCGCCGCCGGCGCCGCGTACGCCGTACCGGCCGCGAGCCAGGCCGAGCCCGGTCCGCTGATGAACTACGTGGTCAACACCAAGGCATCGCCCGGTCACGTGCGCAAGGTCGAGAAGGCCGTCGAGGCCGCCGGCGGTACCGTCCTGGTCGGCTACGCGCAGATCGGCGTTGTGGTCGCCCAGTCGACCAACCCCGATTTCAAGGCCGCCGTCCGCTCCGGGAAGTACGGCCGTGAGGTCCAGTCGGTCGGCGCCACCCGTACGGCGCCGGTCTCCGAGGGTCCTGCGACCGCGCCGGCGTCCAAGAGCATGGCCGCCGACAGCGCGGACGCCCCGGCTCCGGACCCGCTGGAGGGTCAGCAGTGGGATCTGGGCCAGATCAAGGCCGACCAGGCGCACAAGATCTCCGAGGGCTCCCGCCGGGTGCTGGTCGGGATCAACGACAGCGGTGTGGACGACGCGCACCCTGACCTCGCGCCGAACTTCGACGCCAAGAACTCGGTCAGCTGTATCAAGAACGGCGTCGCCGACCGCACGGTCGGCGCCTGGCGCGCGACCGGCGCCCACGGCACGCACGTGGCCGGCACCGTGGCCGCCGCGCGGAACGGCGTCGGTATCGTCGGCGTCGCGCCGAACGTCCGGATCGCCTCGGTCAAGGTGGTAAACTCCGACGGCTTCATCTACCCGGAGTACGCGATCTGCGGGTTCATCTGGTCGGCCGAGCGGCACATGGACGTCACGAACCACAGCTACTTCATCGACCCGTTCGAGTACTGGTGCAAGGACGGCGGTGACCAGGGCGCCGTCCAGGAGGCCGTCAGCCGTGCGGTCGCCTACTCCACCAAGCGAGGCGTGCTCGCGGTCGCGGCCGCCGGCAACTCGAACTACGACCTGGCCAACAAGACCGTCGACAACGGCAGCCCGAACGACTCCACCCCGGTGTCGCGGCAGATCAACAACAACTGCCTGAACATGCCGACCGAGCTCCCGCACGTGGTCACCGTCGCCAGCACCACACAGGCCGGCGTCAAGAGCGGCTTCTCGAACTTCGGCCTGAACAAGATCGACGTCGCCGCCCCGGGCAGCAACATCCTGTCCACCATCCCGAACAACGGCTACGCGTCCTTCAACGGGACGTCGATGGCGTCGCCGCACGTCGCCGGTGTCGCCGCGCTGATGAAGTCGGCGCACCCGAGCTGGGGCCCGCCGCAACTGGAGGCCGCGCTGCGCAAGCAGGCCACCGACACCGCCTGCCCGACCACGCCGGATGCGCGCTGCACCGGCACCACGAAGAACAACGCGTTCTTCGGCGAAGGCATCGCCGACGCGCTGGACGCCGTCAAGCGCGGTTGGTGATCCCCTGACCGAGTGGGGGTCTCCCGCCCGAGGCCCCCACTCCACTTACCCGGCGCTGATCAGCACGATCCCGGCGACCACCACGGCCGCCGCGATCGCGCGTCGCGGGCCGAACCGCTCACCGAAGAAGACGGCGCCGATGACCGCGCCGAAGATGATGCTGGTCTCCCGCAGCGCCGCCACGGCCGCGAGTGTGCCGCGCGTCTGCGCCCACAGCACCAGCCCGTAGGCGACCATCGACACCACGCCGCCGCCCAGCCCGGTCAGCACAGCCTTCTTCGGCAGCCGCAGTACGGCGGGCCCGCGCCAAGCAACGACAGCCAGTGGCAGCACGAAGCCCTGCAGCATGAACACCCAGCCCATGTAGGTCAGCACCGGCATCCGGTGCACCGCGAGTCCGTCGACGACCGTGTACGCCGCGATCATCAGACCGGTACCAGTCGCCGCGGCCAGCGCCGGAACCTGCCGCCGCCCCGGCCTGCCGATGAAGACCAGCGCGATCAGACCGGCCGAGATCAGCAGAATCCCCGCCAGCTCGGCGATCGCCAAGCGCTGCCCCAACAGCAGGATCGACACCAGCGCGACCACCCACGGCGACGTCCCGCGGGCCAGCGGATACATCTGGCTGAACTGCCCCAACTCGTACGACCACAGCAGCCCACCGAGGTACGCCAGGTGCAGGATCGCGGACGCGATGA
Organism: Kribbella sandramycini; assembly: GCF_013131805.1. Classification (GTDB taxonomy): domain Bacteria; phylum Actinomycetota; class Actinomycetes; order Propionibacteriales; family Kribbellaceae; genus Kribbella; species Kribbella sandramycini. The sequence continues at coordinate 367,154 of NZ_JABJRC010000003.1, forward strand.
TGAAACCCCACGTCCCAGCCGGCGGCAGCCCCTGCACCAGGACCATCGCCAACCCGATCACGAACGCCGACACCTCGAGCAACGCCAGCCCGGCCGCCCGATCCACCGCCCCATGCGCCATCGCATTCCACGTCGCATGCAGCACCGCCGCCGCCAGAACCACCACCAGAACCAGCACCACCCCACCCTCTCACGAGGAGGTGCTTTGGTCCGGACCTTCTAGGTGCAGCGGGTGTCTCAGGTGCAGGTGATGGTCGGTTCCAGCCAGTCGGCGTGGTCGAAGTCGGGAGAGCCTTGGGTGTCGAGGCGGAGTTCGAGGGTGGTGACGTTGGTGAGGTTGGCGGTGAGGGGGACGGCGGGGCCGGCGCCGGTCGCGTCGGCTTGGGCGAGGCGGGTGGCGTCACCCCAGACCTCGAAGCGGGCCTGGCCGCGGTCGCCGACCTCGTCGTCGATGCCGACCTTGGCGGTGAGGGTTGTGCAGCGCTTGCCGAGGTGGAAGGTGATCGAACTGTTGGCGTGCGCGCCCAGGCCCTTCGGGTAGACCGTCCCCGCGACCGTGAGCGGCTTGCCGTCACCCGCGGCCTGCTCACCGACGCTGCGGTCACGCTCGACCGGGCCCCAGCCGTTGGTGGCCGAGATCCACGGGCGGTCGGAGAGCTGAGTCGTGCCGGCCGGCGGCGGTGTGCCGTGGCAGGTGAGCTCGGGCGTCAGCCAGTCGGCGTGGTCGTAGTTCATCGTCTCGAGCGGGTCGACGTGCAGTTCGAGGACCTGTACGCCGGTCAGGTCAGCGCTGAGCTCGACGGCGCCACCGGCGCCGGATGCAGTCGCCTCGGCGCGCCGCGTCCCGTCGCCCCAGATCTCGAACCGCACCTGACCTTGGTTACCGACCTCGTCGTCGATACCGGCCTTCGTAGTCAGCCGACTGCACTGGGCGTCCAGGAAGTAGCCGATCTGGCCGGGCGCATGCGTACCAAGGCCCTTCGGGTAGACCGTGCCGGCGACAGTCAGCGACTTGCCGTCACCAGCGGCCTGCTCACCGACGCTACGGTCACGCTCGACCGGACCCCAGCCGTTCTCTGCGAACGCCCAGGTCTGATCCGACAATGCCGTCCGCCCGACCGGTGGCACGGTGGCCACCGTGAAGCGACCGACTCCGCTGCCGGACTGGCTGGCGCCGTTCCACTTCCAGCTGCCGTTGGCTGCCAGCTGTACTGGGCCAAGCGGCGGGTTCGTCGCGGTGAGGCGGTACTTCAGCGCACCAGTCTGACCAGCCCCGATCGTTCCGAGCTGCGGCGAACCATCCGGCGTTGCCGTCCAGCCAGTCGGTGCAGTCAGCGTCACCTCGGCGGCAGTCAGCGTTGCCGGGCCGTCGTTGTGGATCTGCGCCTGGACGTCGACCCGCCCAGCGGTCGTCACATACGGCTTCTCCGGCGTCGCCTCGACGAGCACCATCGGCGCCAGCTCCGCACTCGCGCCCGGCGTCACCCGGAACATCACCGCATCATGCGACGGCACCTGCGCCCGGACCGCACCCGTCGACGCCTTGGTCGTGTTGCTCCACAGATCCTTCACCGCGTACGCCGAAGCGGCAGGCAGCCCGAGCGCGGCCGCCGTCGTACCGATCGTGGCCGGGCTGGATCCGCGGTTGAACAGGACCACCGCGGCCGAGCCGTCGGACAGCTTCTTCGACCACACCTCCAGGTCGCCGTCGTCACGCAGCTTCGCGCCTTGACGACCCGCCCAGTCCTGATTGACCGCCAGTACGTCGGGATCGGTGAGCAGATCGCGCGTCGAGGCCGGCATCGAGCGCAGGTCGTTCCCGGCGATCAGCGGCGCGTTGAGGATTGCCCAGAGGCTCATGTGCGCACGGCTCTCGCCGTACGTCAGACCGCTGTTGCCGACTTCAAGCATGTCGGGGTCGTTCCAGGCGTTCGGACCGGAGTACTGCTCCAGACCGACCTGTTGGTCGAGCAGCCCGACCACGCTGGACCAGTTGTTCTCGATGTCGCCGGTGGTGCGCCACATGTGCCCGCCGGTCTCGGCAGCCCAGAGCCACGGCTGGTTCTGGCCCCACTCACAGATGCTGTAGAGGATGTCGCGGCCACTGGCCTGCAGCGCGTCGGCCATCCGCTTGTAGCGGGTCTGAGCCGGGATGCCGTCCTGCTGGCCGCAGTTGTCGTACTTGAGCAGGTCGACGCCCCAGCTCGCCCAGGTCTGTGCATCGGTCGTCTCGTGGTAGAGGCTGGCGGGCAGGCCCTGACAGGTGTGCGACCCGGCCGACGAGTAGATGCCGAGTTTGAGCCCGCGCGCGTGGACGTAGTCAGCGATCGCCTTGATCCCACCGGGGAACCGGACCGGGTCGGGCTGCAGCCGGCCGGCGCCGTCCCGCTGTCGAGCCATCCAGCAGTCGTCGATGTTGACGTACTTGTAGCCGGCGGCGGCCATCCCCGACGACACCATCGCGTCCGCGGTCTGCTTGATCAGGTTCTCGTTGATATCGCAGTGGAAGGTGTTCCAGCTGTTCCACCCCATCGGGGGCGTCGGCGCCAGATTCGGTTTGGCGGCGGGCCGCGCGGACGCGGTCGGCACCAGGATCGCGGACAGGACCAGCGCAAGCAGCACAGCGAGCAGACGTCGCATGAGAACTCCCTGGAGGGCGGTTCCGGGTCGGCTCATCGGACGCTATCCGCCGGGCCGGACGGCGGCAATCCCCATGCTCTGGACCAGTACGCGAAGAACCCGGGCGGTGGTCCACCCGGGTTCTTCGGCGTACTCGGTCAGAACATCAGCGCGCGGGCCGGGTCCTCCAGGATGCTCGCGACATCGGCGAGGAAGATCGAACCCTTCTCGCCGTCGATCAGGCGGTGGTCGAAGGAGAGCGCCAGCGTGGTGATCCAGCGCGGGACGATCTCGTCGTTCACCACCCAGGGCTGCTTGCGGACGGCGCCGAACGCGAGGATCGCCGCCTCACCGGGGTTGATGATCGGGGTGCCGGCGTCGACACCGAAGACGCCGACGTTGGTGATCGTGAACGAGCCGCCGGCCTGGTCGGCCGGCGCGGTCTTGCCCTCGCGGGCGGTGGCGACCAGACCGTTCAGCGCGCCGCACAGCTCGGGGAGCGTGAGCTGGTCGGCGTTCTTGATATTCGGCACGATCAGGCCCCGTGGGGTGGCCGCGGCGATGCCGAGGTTGACCGCGCCCTTGTAGACGATCTCCTGGGCCTGCTCGTCCCAGGCCGCGTTGATCACCGGCGTCCGCCGGGCCGCCAGCGTGACCGCCTTCGCGACGATCAGCAACGGCGACACCTTCAGCTCCCGGAACGCCTTGTCCGCCTTGAGCCGCTCCACCAGCTCCATCGTCGCGCTCACGTCGACCGTGATCCACTCGGTCACATGCGGTGCCGTGAAAGCACTGGCCACCATCGCCTGCGCCATCACCTTCTGCACCCCCTTCACCGGCACCCGGGTGTCCCCCCGCCCGGCAACCACCGTCGGCGCAGCAACCGCCGCCGCCGGCGTACTCACGTGGTTCTCCACATCAGCCCGGGTCACAATCCCACCCGGCCCACTAGCAACAACCGCCCCCAGATCAACCCCAAGATCCTTCGCCAGCTTCCGAACCGGCGGCTTCGCCAGAACCCGAACATTGCTAACAGCAACCGGAGAGGAAGCGGAGGCGGCAGCGCCGCCCGCCACCGCAGGAAGCCCAGCGGGCGCTGCAGAAGTAGCAGGAGCCGAGGCGGGGGCCGGCCGGGGGCCGGCGGGAGCCTCGGCGGGCGTGCCGGATTTGCGGGGGCGGCGTTTGGCTTCGGTGGTTCGGGGGCCGTAGCCGACGAGGACCGCGGTGCGGCCTTCGTCGGCGGCGGGCTTGGGGGCCGGGGCGGCGGGCTCGTCGGGGGCGTCGGTCAGGACGGCGATGATGGGGGTGCCGACGTCGACGGTTTCGCCTTCGGGGACGAGTAGCTCGTGGACGGTGCCGGCGAAGGGGACGGGGAGCTCGACCAGGGACTTGGCGGTCTCGATCTCGACGACGGTGTCGTTCAGTTTGACCGTGTCGCCGGGTTTGACCTTCCAGCTGACGATCTCGGCCTCGACGAGACCTTCACCGACGTCGGGCAGGCGGAACTGCTGGATGCCCATCAGTACCCCATCACGCGGTCGACGCCGTCGAGGACCCGGTCCAGATCGGGCAGGTACTCCTCTTCCATCCGGGACGGTGGATAGGGGGTGTCGAACCCGGTGACGCGCAGCACCGGCGCCTCCAGGTGGTAGAAGCACTCCTCCGAGACGCGCGCCGCGATCTCCGAGCCCGGCCCGAACGACAGCGTCGCCTCGTGGACGACGACCGCCCGTCCGGTCTTCTTCACCGACGCGAAGATCGTCGGCAGGTCGAACGGCGAGATCGTCCGCAGGTCGACGACCTCCAGGTTGCGGCCGTCCTCGACCGCGGCCTCGGCGGCCTGTACGCAGGTCTTCACCATCGGCCCGTAACAGAGCAGCGTCGCGTCGGCACCTTCACGGACCACCTTCGCCTGGTGCAGCGGCAGCGCCGGCGGGACGGACTCGTCCAGCTCGGCCTTCTCGTGGTATCGCCGCTTCGGCTCGAAGAAGACGACCGGGTCGTCCGAGGCGATCGCCTGCTGGATCATCCAGTACGCGTCGACCGGGTCGCCGCAGGTCACCACCTTGAGCCCGTTGACATGCGCGAACAGCGCCTCCGGCGACTCCGAGTGGTGCTCGACCGCGCCGATACCGCCGCCGTACGGGATCCGGATCACGACCGGCATCTTGATCTTGCCCATCGACCGGTAGTGCATCTTCGCGACCTGGTTGATGATCTGGTCGTACGCCGGGAACACGAACCCGTCGAACTGGATCTCGCAGACCGGCCGATAGCCGCGCAGCGCGAGACCGACCGCCGTCCCGATGATGCCGGACTCGGCCAGCGGGGTGTCGATCACCCGGTCCTCGCCGAAGTCCTTCTGCAGCCCTTCGGTGACCCGGAAGACGCCGCCGAGTTTGCCGATGTCCTCACCCATGACGACGACCTTGGGGTCGGCCTCCATGGCCGCCCGCAGACCGGCGTTGATGCCCTTGCCGAGAGTGATCTTGGTCATCGCTCAGCCCTCCCCGTCGAACGAGGCCGCGTAGGCGGCGTACTGGGCACGCTGTTCGGCCAGCTGCGGCGTCTCCTCGACGTACACGTGCTGGAAGAAGTCGGTCAGCTGCGGGTCCGGCAGCGCGAGGCAGCCGGCCCGGAGCTCGGCGGCGATCTTGTCGCCCTCGGCGTCGATCTCGTCGAAGAAGTCGTGGTCGACCCCGGCGTGCCGGCTCAGGTAGGCGTGCACGCGCTCGATCGGGTCCTTGAGCTTCCAGTGCTCGAGGTCCTCGTTCAGGCGGTACTTCGTCGGGTCGTCGGAGGTGGTGTGCGCGCCCATCCGGTAGGTGTAGGCCTCGATCAGCGTCGGGCCGCTGCCCTCCCGGGCGCGCTTCAGCGCCTGCTGGGAGACGGCGTACGTCGCGAGGACGTCGTTCCCGTCGACGCGGACGCCGGGGAAACCGAACCCGGCCGCGCGCTGGTACAGCGGGATCCGGGTCTGCCGGTCGATCGGCTCCGAGATCGCCCACTGGTTGTTCTGGCAGAAGAAAACCACCGGCGCGTTGAAGACCGAGGCGTAGATGAAGGCCTCGTTCACGTCGCCCTGGCTGCTGGCGCCGTCGCCGAAGTAGGCGATCGTGGCCTCGCCTGCATCACCATCGACGCCGCCGCCCAGCACACCGTCGCGCTGCTGGCCCATCGCGTACCCGGTCGCGTGCAGCGTCTGGGCGCCGATCACGATCGTGTACAGGTGGAAGTTGTTGTCCTTCGGGTCCCAGGCGCCCTGGTCGACGCCGCGGAACAGACCGAGCAGGTTCAGCGGGTTGACGCCCTGACACCAGGCGACGCCGTGCTCGCGGTAGGTCGGGAAGACCATGTCCTTGGCGTTCAGCGCGCGGCCGGAGCCGATCTGCGCGGCCTCCTGGCCGAGGAGCGAGGCCCACAGGCCGAGCTCGCCCTGGCGCTGCAGGGCGGTCGCCTCGGCGTCGATCCGGCGGACCAGGACCATGTCCCGGTAGAAGCCCTTGATCGCTTCGTCGTCGAGGTCGAAGGAATAGTCCGGATGCTCGACACGCTCACCTTCGGGTGTCAGCAGCTGGACGAACTCGACCTCCTCCGGAGGCTGAGCCGGACTGACCGGCACCTCGACGGGCGCGAAAACTTCCGGGGGAGTCCCCGGCACCGACTCACTCACATGCACTCCTCGGGTTCGAGCGCGGGATCGCCGCGACCGCAACGTTGCACGGGGCCCGGCCCATCCGCCGGGTGAGGCTTCGCAGGCAGGACCGCGTGGATCCAGGGTTGATGCACCACTTTCCGCACACCGTACCGAGCAGGTGCCTGATCCGCTAACAGTCTGGACGCTCGTGCGTACGCCGGTACCGAAATTGGTCTCGACACGAGACACCAGTCCATCCACTGGTCAGGTTTCCCGCGCGCAGCCGCGGGATCCCGCACTCCAGCACCCGATGTGACATGTGTCTCTATGTTGTTCACGCCTGGCAGGAAAACCCTTGCGCTCCCCCGCGCACCCTCATAACGTAAGCACCATCGTGCAATAACACTCCTGACAGCACCGGAGGCCGGATGACCGCCACTGCCGCTCCCACGACCAGCACCGGCCGCACCGCCTCGGCCGCGATGATCTGGACCGCGCTGGCGATCGTGTACGTCGTCTGGGGGTCGACCTACCTGGCGATCCGGATCGTGGTCGAGGCCGAGATCCCGCCGCTGCTCGGGATGGCGGCCCGCTTCCTGGTCGCCGGCAGCCTGCTGGCGCTGATCCTCGGCCTGACGTCGGGCTGGAGCCGGCTCCGGATCACCCGCCGCGAGGCGGTCGGCGCGGCCGTCGTCGGACTGCTCTTACTTGCCTTCGGCAACGGCGCGGTCGCGATCGCGGAGCAGACGGTGCCCTCCGGGCTGGCCGCGCTGCTCGTCGCCGCGACGCCGCTGTGGCTGATGGCATTACGCGTCGGCGGCGGCGAGCGGCCCCGATTGCTGAGCTGGCTCGGCGTCCTGATCGGCTTCGCCGGCGTCGCCGTCCTCGCACTGTCCGGCGGCGGCGACACGACCGCGAAACCGCTGTCGATCGCACTGATTGTCTTCGGCACGATCTCCTGGGCGACCGGCTCGCGATTCTCGCCGCGGCTCGGCCTGCCGAAGGACCCGCTGGTGACGGCGCTCTACGAGATGCTCTTCGGCGGGACGGCGATGCTGCTGCTCGGCGTCGTCCGCGGCGAGCCCGGCGACCTGCACCTGGACCGGATCCACACCAGCGGCTGGCTCGCACTGCTCTATCTGGTGTTCTTCGGGTCGCTGCTGGCGTACTCGGCGTACTCCTACCTGCTGGCGAACGCGCCGATCTCGCTGATCGGGACCTATGCCTATGTGAACCCGGCGGTCGCGGTGCTGCTCGGCTGGCTGATTCTGAGCGAGCCGGTGACCTGGCAGATCCTCGCCGGCGGCGCGGTCATCATCTGCGGGGTCGCGCTGCTCGTGACGGCCGAACGCCGGCCCCGAACAATTGCGGCGGAGAAGTAGGGGAAGGAAGGACCCGGGCCCGAAGGACCCGGGTCTCCCACCGCTGCCGATGCGCGCGGCAGCGGGCCATGGTGCCGGTCGCGCGCCCTGCCCCGAAAAAACACGGCGCGAAACTCCGGCAATGGTTCCGACGATTCCGAATCTTCGTGGTATTGCCTATTCGATGGCCACCGAGCCCGCCGAAACAATCTTCCGAATCATCGGTTTTTCCGTCACCCGCGCTCACTCAACGAGGCTCCTGACCAGGCGTTACGGCCGCTTCCACTACAACTTTCCCGCAACTTCTCCTGCGCAGTCAGCGATCTCATTACAGCTGCGCTATGACTTAGGTAGTTGACGAAAAAGTTTGTAACCGGGCATGACAGGTGTCGTTACCACTAAGACGAATCCGTCAAACCCGAAAGGAAACCTGGCAAAATGCAGGTAACTCGTAAGATCGCCGCTGCCGCGGCCGTGGCGACCGTCGCCACCCTCGGCCTGGCCACCGTCGTCAGCGCCAACGTCCTCGACGGCGCCACCAAGGGCGCGGACCTGGCCGACGCGGCGTCGGTTGCGTCCGCCAAGGGCTACGCCGGCAAGCTGTACTGGATCAAGAAGAGCGGCTCGCTCGTCGCGATCGAGGGCAACGCCATCGGCCCGGTTCAGGCCTGCGACAACTTCGTTCCGGTCAACGGCGTCGGCGGCCAGGTTGTGGCCCACGACATCGTCGGTCTGATCGGCGTTGACCAGAAGGGCAACCAGGCCACCGCGGTCAAGACCTGCGAGACCGACTCGAAGAACAACGGCAAGTGGTACCGCGCGAGCAACGGGATCATCTCCGTCAGCGACAACGCGGTCGGCCCGGTTCAGGCCTGCCACAACACCGTTCCGGTCAACGGCGTCGGCGGCCAGGTTGTGGCCGACGGCCTCAACGGCCTGCTGGGCCTCGGCCAGCACGCGAACTCGGTCGACTCGCTGAGCACCTGCGAGCTCGAGTCCGAGAACAACTGACCCCTCCCTGGTCAGTGATGCAGGACCCGAAAGAGTCAACTCGGTGGGTTGACTGATTCGGTAGCAACACCGGCGGCGCCGGGAGAAAGCCTCACTCCTCCCGGCGCCGCACTCACGTCCCGGCCCTCGTCCCAGCGAGGGCCGGATTTTTATGTCGGCAGCGTGCGGAGATCGACGCAGGCGCCGTTCGGCAGCTCCCGGCCCAGAAGTGACCAGATGCCGGCGGCGGCGTCCGCGGGCGCGGTCAGCTCACCAGCTCCGAACAGGTCGTGAAAGCGCTGCACCGCCGGGAAGTCGCGCTCGTCGGTACTCCGGATCTCGGCTTGCATCGCGGTGTCGACCACCCCGGGCGCCACCGCGACCACCTGACACCCATTGATTGCCGCCTGCTCGGCGCCGGCCGTCCGGACCCAGCTCTCGACCGCCGCCTTACCCGCGCCGTACGCCGACCATCCGGCGTACGCCTTCGTCGCGGCCCCCGACGACAGCATGATCAGGTGTCGTGCGACGTCCACAGCAGCCGTTGCGCGCAGGAAGGCGCGGCCAAGGATCTGCGGCGCCGCCGAGTTCAGCAGGACGGCGCGCTCGTAGGCCGCGCTGTCAGCCGCGTGCGCAGGAGCGATCGGGTTGACCGTGCCGGCGTTGTGGATGAAGACCACTCGCTCGCCGGTGAATCCGGTGAGCTCGCGGACGAAGTGCTCCTCGACCCGAGCCCAGTCGGCCGGATCGGACAGGTCGGCCCGGAAGTGCTCGGACGCCGGTCCGCCGCCGCGCCGGGACAGGTCGATCACTCGGGCCGCCGGAAACGGGACCGCGGCGGCCAGCGCCGCCCCGATCCCGGCCGAGGCCCCGGAGATCCAGACGAGTGAGCTCACCGGCGCCAGGCGCAGGCGACCTGGAGGAAGAGGTCGTTCGCGGCCCGCTCGCCGATGCTGACCCGGACGCCCTCACCCGGGAACGGGCGAATCGAGACGCCTTCGGCCTGGACGGCCGCGGTGAAGTCGAGGGTCTCCTCACCCAGATCGAGCCAGACGAAGTTGGTCTGGGTGTCCGGCACCCGCCAACCGGCCGCGCGCAGCTCGGTGACGACCCTGGTCCGCTCGGTCACCAGCTCCTCGACGCGCGCGAGCAGCTCGTCCTCGGCCTGCAGCGATGCCAGCGCGGCGGCCTGGGCGATGAAGCTGACGCCGAACGGCAGCGCGCACTTGCGGATCGCGGCGACCACCGGCGGGTGACCGATCGCGTACCCGATCCGGAAACCGGCCAGCCCGTAGGCCTTCGAGAACGTCCGCAGCACGACGACGTTCGGGCGATCCCGGTAGACCTCGACGCCGTCGACGACCTCAGGATCGCGGACGAACTCCCGGTACGCCTCGTCGAGCACGATGAGCACGTCGGACGGCACGGCGTCGACGAATGCGAGCAGCTCGTCGCGGTGCACGACCGGGCCGGTCGGGTTGTTCGGCGTACAGACCAGGACGACCTTCGTCCGGTCGGTGATCGCCGCCTCCATCGCCTTGAAGTCGTGCCGCGCGTCCTCGGTCAGCGGGACCTGGACCGAGGTCGCACCGGTCAGCTGGACCGCGATCGGGTACGCCTCGAAGGAGCGCCAGGCGTAGACGACCTCGTCGCCGTGGGTGACCGCGGCCTGCAGCAGGTGGTAAAGCAACGCGACCGACCCGGTGGCGACCGCGAAGTCGTCGACCGGTACCCCGAACCGCTCCGACAGCGTCTCGAGCAGCTCCACGGCGCCCATGTCCGGGTAGCGGTTCATATGCTGCGCGGCGTCGGTCGCGGCCGCCAGCACCCCCGGCAACGGCGGGTACGGGTTCTCGTTACTGGACAACTTGTACGACGGCCGGCCGTCGGAGGTCACGGGCGGACGACCGGGCTTGTAAGCCGCGACCTCGTCCAGGCACCCGCGAAAACGGACGCCGCTGTCCGGAATCCGTACACCATTGTCAGGAGTCATGGCCGCAGGTTAGTCCTGACAGCCGGGTTGCGGAACCCGTTGTTGCGGAACCGACCCGGAAGCCTCAAACTGACTGATTGTCGGACAATCAGGCAGTGGAGGGGTGTTCATGAGTCAGCCGTTGGAGTGGGGTCGCCGGTATCTGATGGTCCGTCCGGACCACTTCCGGATCGACTACGTGATCAACCCGTACATGTCCACCCAGGATCAGCCCGATCCCGAGCTCGCTCTGAAGCAGTGGGACGCGCTCCGGCAGGCGATCGTGGACGCCGGCGGCGCGGTCGAGGTGCTGGCCCAGCGGGAGGACTCGCCGGACATGGTCTACGCGATGAACCTCGGGTTCGCGACCGCGGACGGCCGGGCGATGCTCTCGCACATGCGGTTCGAGCCGCGGCGCAAGGAGTCGCTGACCGCCGCCGACTGGTTCACCGGCCAGGGTTTCGACCTGGGCCGGACCGGCGGGGACGGCGTCGGCCCGCATTTCGAATCCGGTGACGCGTTCGTCTTCGGCGACGCGCTGGTCGTCGGCTACGGGCCGCGCTCCGAGGCCGAGGCGCTCAAGCACCTGGCCACCGAATGGGACATCCGGGTCCGCGGCCTGCGGATCGCCCACGAGGGGATGTACCACCTCGACCTGCCGTTCTGCCCGGTCGACAGCACGCACGCGATGATCTACCCGCCGGCCTTCGACGCCGCGAGCCAGGCCGAGCTGGCCGGGATCGTGCCGGACCCGATCGTGCTCACCGACGAGGAGGCGTTCGCGTTCAGCGGTAACTCGCTGGTGGTGAACGAGACGATCATCATGCCGGCCTGCTCACCGCGGCTGCACGACATCATGACCGGGCTCGGCCTGCGGGTCGTGCTCGTCGACCTGAGCGAGTTCCACAAGGGCGGCGGTTCGGCCCGCTGCCTGACCAACCCGCTGGACTTCCCGCTGGCCGGGATCAGCACGCCCGGCGGCGAGCTGCACCTGCCCGCCTGAGCCACCACCCCTGCGGCCGTCCACACCCCGTCCGGTGTGGGCGGCCGATCTCTGTACGCGGCCTACTTCACCGTGCTGTAGACGATGTCGAGGGTGTTCGGGTCCCAGCCGTTCTGCTGCATCCACTCCAGCGCCTTCTCCTTGGCATCCGGCGCGTAGGTGAGGATCGTGACCGAGATGGCCTCGGGGTTGTTCGGGTCGGTCTTCGAGCTCGTGTAGTCGGCCTTGAAACCGACGCCGATGAACGGCAGCGACTGGATGATCGGGTACTTGGCGACCAGCCGCTGCTGCGTCTGGTCGTACTGCCGGCCGGCCTCGCGCTCGAGCTCCAGCTCCTGCTCGGGGTTGTTCTTCGTCCACTCGCGACCTTCGGCGCTGTTCGCGTAGAGGTACATCTTGATCGCCAGCTCGTCGCCGTCGGCGCTGAACGTGGTCGAGTAGGTCTGGAACCCGCGGCGCTCACCGGTCAGCGTGTGAGTGCCCTTCTTGACCTTGAGCTCACCGGACGCCGCGACCTGCTGACCGTCCAGCGTCAGGGTCAGGTCGTTCGGGATCGACGTGACGGTCAGCTTCGCCTCGGAGCCGCCGCGCAGGATCAGGAAACCGCCGATCACCACGATCGCGACCGCGAGTGCGATCGCGCCGAGCAACAGCGGCTGCCGGCCTTCGTCCTCCATGTAGCTGACCTCCTCAGGCTTCCGGAACCGGCGTGGTGCCCGCGGCCGGCTTCAGCCGGAACACGGTGAACTGACCGCCGACGCCGTACAGGTGGCCGGCCTCGGGAACGTGGCCGCCGAGCGAGCCGGACGCGGCGGTGTAGCCCCGGCCCTCCTTACCCCACGGGCCGACGTACAGGTAGGTGTGGCCCGGACCGTTCAGGATGTCACCGGGTTTCATCCCGCCGGGTGGGGTGCCGTGCCAGGAGTTGTACTTCCCGGAGGTCTTCATGTAGTTGAACTGGACGCCGGTCGAGACCTTCGGGAACTTCGTGTCGGCGCCGCTCATGTGCATCACGGTAGCGACGAACCGGCCGCAGTCGGTGTAGGCCAGGTAGCCCCTCGGGTCGTTGTACTTCTTCATCGCGGCGACGAACTCCGGCTTCGCGGTGGCCTCACCGCCGTTCACGCTGCCGGAGGTGTCGTGCCCCTCCTCCGGCCAGGCCAGGCTCTTGGCGACCTCGGCGATGTTGCCGCTACCGGCGCCGCAACCGGTGGACGGGCCCGTCCCCGGGTTGCCCGTGCCGCCGCCGTACGTCTCCAGGACCTGGCGAGCGCCCTGCTTGCGGACTGTGTACGCGTTCGGGTCGTCCTTGGCGCCGAAGCGCTCGTAGTAGTAGCCGAAGGCGTAGGTCGCGTCGTCGACGGTCGTGGTCGCGCGGAGCTTGTCACCGGCGAACTTCTCCGGAGACTTCGTCTCGCCGATCAGCTGGCGGCGCAGGAAGTCGAGCTGGTAGGCCAGCGTCTCGATCGTCTCGTAGGAGACACCCGCCTGCCGGGACTGGGTGATCAGTTTGCCGGCCGGCGTCCACTGGACGATGCCGTAGCCCAGCGAGCTGCCTTCGGCGTCCTGGGCTCTGGTCTTCTGACTGGCCGGAGTGTTCTGCAGGATCATCGGGTGCACGCCGGCCGACTCGACGATCATGTTGCCGACGACACCGGCCGCCTGCTCCTTGCTGTAGCCGTTGGCGACCAGGTAGTTGAAGGCCTGCTGCTGCTCGTTGCTACCGACCAGCGGGCCGCCGGCGCAACAGCCGGCGCCGGAACCGCCCGTACCTGCCTCGCCGAAGGAGTCCTCCTTGGGGTCGACGCTCTCCGGGCCGTTGCCCTGGTCGACCCAGAGCTCGAAGTGCAGGTGCTCACCGCTGGCGCCCTCCTCCTCGTCGCCGGAGCCGGAGGTGCCGATCTTCTGACCGCGGGTGACCTGCGCGCCGACCTGGGCGGTCAGCTCCTTGAAGAACTTGTACCGCGTCTCGACGCCGCTGCCGTGTTTGATCCGGATCTCGTTGTTGGCGTTGTAGATCACCTCACCGGACTCGGCCGCGTAGACCGGGGAGCCTTCGTCGACGTCGAAGTCGACGCCCTTGTGCTCGGCGGACCACTCCTCGTCGAACTCCCGCTCGTCGGTCGGCCAGGCGAACGCCGAGCTCTGCCCGCTGGAGGTGCCGCAGTCGTCGGCCGAGGCCTCGATCCCCATCAGGCTGCCCGCGATCAACGCGAACAGCACGATGAACGGCAGCAGCAGACCACCAAAGCTGAGCCCCAGGAACTGCGGGACCTTGCTGGTCATCGGGCACTCCTCGGGGTGGGCGGCTGCTGAGCAAAATCCTGCCTCAGATCGAGGTCATTGTGTCGTGAGTTATCCACAGGCGACCAGTCCGAGCCGTGCCGCACGCGACAACACGGGCGGATTGGAAGAGAATCTATGTATGTACGAACGGCTGCGGGTGGACCGCTCGACCACGGTGGATCGGGTGGTCGACGCACTGCGGTCGGCCCTGTTCGCCGGCGATCTCGAACCCGGCACGCCGCTGCGTGAGCAGCCGCTGGCCGAGGCGCTGGGCGTCGCCCGCAGCACCGTGCGCGAGGCGATGACGATGCTCGTCACCGAGGGGCTCGCGATCCGCGAGCCGAACAAGGGCGTCAGCGTCGCGATCCTGGCTCCGGCCGCGGTGGCCGATATCTGCCGGGCCCGGTTCGTGCTGGAGTCGGCCGGTATCCGGGCGTGGTTCGAGGCCGACGAGGCGGCCCGCGAGCAGGTCCGCGCGGCGATGCGGACGTTCGCCGCCACCGCCAAGGACGGCGCCGACCCGGAGGCGATGACCGAGACGCACCTGGCCATCCACCGCAGCCTGGTCGCGCTGACCGGTAGCGACCGCCTGATCGCCACCCAGGACTCGATCACCGCCGAGGCCCGCCTCGCGCTGGCTCGCGTCGACGCCCTCCGCCAGGACGCCACCCAGCAGGTCGCCTCGCACCGCAAGCTGATCCGCTTCCTCGAACGCGGCGAGCTGGACGAGTGCGTCGACGAGCTCCGCCGCCACCTGGCCGGTGCCGAGGAGTCCCTCCTCGAAGCCATCGCCACCCCACCCAGCTGAGTCACTCGCCTTCGACGTCCGGCTCCCCGATTCGGATCCCGTCGGCCGTGACGTCGTACGTCGTACCGCCGATGCGCAGGCCGCGGAGTCGGGCTGTGGGGTCCAGGGCGGCTAGCTGCGGGCCGGCGGTGACTGCGCCGTCGAGGGCGACCTCCACGCCGAAGATGCCTTCGAGGACGAGCGCGACCCACGCGCCGGACGACGAGCAGGCCCAGTCGATCAGGTAGGGGTCCTGTGGCGGGGCTTTGCGGGCGCCGCCGGCCAGCAGTGGTGCGCCTTCCTCGACGAAGTGCGCTTGTCCACAGGGGCCCTGGTTGGCTGAACGGGCCAGGCCGGGGAGCCAGTCGATCAGGATGTCGGGGCGGCCGAGCGCGATCAGTGCGCGGCCCGCGTCGGCCGGCCAGGCTGGATAGGCGCCGTTCCACTGGTGGTCCGGCCGCAGGCTGAAGGACGCGTCGGCGTCGTACGGCGAGAGCGCACGCATCCAGGTGGGCGTTTGGAGCTCGCTCTGGAAGAAGGCGACCATTTCGGCGCGCTGGTCGGGTGAGAGGTCCGCAGCGATCGTCGTACCGATGATGTTGAAGTCGTAGCAGTGCCGGACCGGGATCAGCTCGCCGTCCGGCTGGCGTGCGTTCCAGTGGCCGGCGCCGTCGATGTAGAGCTCTTTGACATGGCCGGCCAGTTCGTCGCCCTCTCGGCGCAGGTCGTCGTTCCCAGTGATTTCGGCGGCCACCCGAAGGCACCAGACGTTGGCGGCGTTGAAGCTGGCCACCTCGTGCACGTAGCTGCTGACGCACTCCAGGAGGTTGTCGATACCGCCGTAGTCCGCCAGTGCGTGTTTGCCGCGCAGCCCGCGCCAGGCCGTCGCCCAGTCGGTCAAATGCTCGGCTACGGGTTTCTCACCCACCGCGGTCTTCAGAAAGCCGGAGTCCCCGGTGAATCGCACGTAGTCCCGGACCAGGCGGGTCATCGCGAAGTCGTTCACGGAGTACCACTGTCCGACCGGACCGCCGGTCAGCCACTCGGTCCCGAAGTGTTCGTGGATGTCGAGGTCGATCCAGTGTTCGATGTGCTTCCGCATCGGCTCCGGGTCGAGCAGTGCGTGGGTCAGCGAGGAGAGGCTGTAGTCCCAGATGAAGGTCGTCGTCGCCCAGTGCCGCGGCATCAGGGTGTCGTAGGCCCGCCCGAGCACGCTGGCCGGGTTGTCCCGGCGGAACCAGATGACGCCGAGAACGCCCCACCAGTACAGCTTGCGCAGCGCCTCGTTGCTGGTCTCCAGAACGGGCAGCGAGCCGCTGAAGCCGTCGCCGTCCGGGTCGAACGCGTCCGCGAGCGCCATGTCCCAGACACCTTCGGCCACAGCGAGTACCGAGGCCACATCGGAGGCGCAGACCGTGAAGTGGTCCTCGGCCTCGGTCAGGTCGCGCGCCAGCACATGCACGTAGCTGAGCTGACCGTGCCCCTGATCGTCAAGCACCACAGTGGTTCTCAGCATCGCCCGGTCGAGTTCACTCGGGACGTCGAGCCCCTGCAGGCTCACTGCGGACCCGGACTCCCCCACTCCGAGCACTCGGCCGTCCACCTCATGCAGCGTGTTCGGCTCCGACGGCGGCAGGTACTGCGACCAGCCGCCGTCCGCACCGGTCGCCGTACTGGCCAGGGCGAAGCCCAGCTCGACAGTGCGCCCCGGTACGCCAGTGAGCTCCAGCTGGACGACGACTGCGGGGCGGCCGGGAGCACAGGCGGTGACCGTGCGCAGAGTGAGGTCGTCGACCGTGGTCGACCGGACGACGTGGTCCGGTCGCCACAGCACCTCGACGACGCCGCCGTACGAGCGGACCAGCCGGCCATCGACGTACAGCTGGCCGGTGATGCAGTCGCCGTGCGAGAACGGCGGGAAGTTCACACTGCGGATGGCGACGATGTCGTGGTCGACCTGAGCAGTGCCGAGGAAGTTCGTCAGGCCGGGCGGGTTGAACATGTCGTCGTACGTGTGGGTCAGGACGTCGCTTGCGAGGTCGGCGCAGCGCGGAATCATGAAGGGTCGGCCCAATCGGTGTTCGGGAGCAGGGGGTACCAGTCCGGTCGGGCCGGATCGCGGTCGTAGGGGTAGTTGCCGAGTTCGCGATAGAGCGCGGCGTACTCGGCGAGCTTGTCCCGGTCGAGTTCGACGCCGAGCCCTGATCCGTCCGGGACCGCGATCGCGCCGTCGGCGTACGGGAGCTTGCCGCCGGTGATGATGTCGTCGCGCAGGTGGTGGTAGTGCGCGTCGGCGGCGAAGGCCAGGTTGGGGACGACGGCGCCCAGGTGCAGCATGGTGGCCAGCTGGATGCCGAGCTCACCGGAGGAGTGCACCGCGACGCCGAGCTGGAAGGTCTCGCAGACGCCGGCCGCCTTCACACAGGCCCGGATGCCACCCCAGAACGTGGTGTCGAGCAGGATCACGTCGACCGCCGGGTCGCGGATGTTCGCGGCGAGCTGCTCGAAGTTGACCACGACGGTGTTGGTGGCCAGCGGGATGCGGGTGTTGGCGCGGACGCGGCGCATCCCGTTCAGGCCCCAGGTCGGGTCCTCGAGGTAGTCGTTGTCGAGATCCTCGATCCCGCGGGCGAAGCGGATCGCCTCCTCGACGCTGAAGGCGCCGTTCGGGTCGAAACGGACGCGGTGGTTGGGGAACGCGGCTGCGAGGGCGCGGAAGCACTCTCGCTCGTAGTCCGGGGCGAAGACGCCGCCCTTGAGTTTGTGTACGGTGAAACCGTGCTGGTCGACCAGACTGCGCGCGTGCGCGACCAGTTGGTCCGCAGTGCGGATTTCGCCGGTGCCGTCGTCCGCGGGGTGTCGGAAGAACAGGTAGCTGGCGAACGGCACGCGGTCGCGGACCTTGCCGCCGAGCAGTTCGTGCACCGGGACGCCGAGGGCCCGGCCTTGCAGATCGAGGCAGGCGAACTCGATCGCGGCCAGCAGTTGGGTGCGGTTGTTGTAGAGGCTTGCAGTGGGGTTGGCAAGCATCCAGCGCAGCGCTTCGGTTCGTGCGGGGTCGTGGCCGATCAGATAGGGCTTGAGACCGGCCACGGCGTCCTCTGCGCTTTGGCCGCCACCGCCCAGCTCGCCCAGACCGATCAGGCCGTTGTCGGCCTCGACCTCGACCACTGTCCGGACGAAACGCCCCCAGTGGGCGCCGTTGCTGTGCCGCAGCGGCGCCTCCAGCGGGACCGTCACCGTGGTGGCGCGGATATCGACGATCTTCACAGGCGCACCGCCAGCTGGGCGGTCAAGCCGCCGTCGACCTTCACATCGGCGCCGGTCACGAACGCGGCCGCGGGTGTGGTCAGGAAGTGGATGACGTCGGCCACCTCGCTCGCTTTGGCCACTCGGCCCAGCGGATGCGACCGACCCCAGTCCGCGAGCACCTCATCCGTCGTCCGTCCGCCACCGAACTGCTCGGCCGACGTCCGCAGCATCGGTGTGTCCACCGAGCCCGGGCACACTGCGTTCACCCGGATCCCGTCCGCCGCGTGGTCCACCGCCATTGCCCGCACCAGACTCAGCAACGCGCCCTTCCCCATCGAGTACGCCGCCACGCCCGTCTGGGCTCCGTACGCCTGCACCGACGAAACCACCACCACGCTCCCGCCGCGTAGCAGCCGCGGCACGAACGCCTGGCAGGCGAAGAACACGCCCCCGACGTTCACCCTCATCACCTCGTCGTAGACGTCAGCGGGAGTGTCGATGACCGTCCCGTATCGCTGCACCCCAGCAGCACAAACCAATGCATCCACGGCTTCGATCTGGGTTGCTGCCGTGGCTAGGGCTTGGCGGTCGCTCACGTCTACTACGAGGGTGGTGATCTGAGCCGTCTCCGCCAGCTCGGTGCGGAGGGTTGCCAGGCTGGGCTCGTCGCGGTCCAGGGCGATGACGCGGTCGCCGG
Source organism: Kribbella sandramycini (assembly GCF_013131805.1). Lineage (GTDB taxonomy): Bacteria > Actinomycetota > Actinomycetes > Propionibacteriales > Kribbellaceae > Kribbella > Kribbella sandramycini. The sequence goes on from NZ_JABJRC010000003.1 coordinate 385,758, forward strand.
CGGTGGTGAAGCGGTGTACGGCGGCTCGGCCGATGCCGGCGGCGGCTCCGGTGACTACCACGGTGCGGGGCATGGGCGTCCTTTCAGAACTGGCCGAGGGAGAGGCCTCGGGTGAAGAAGCGTTGGGCCGCCAGGAAGAGCACGACGGTGGGGAGCGAGACGAGCAGGCCGCCGGCCAGGACAGTGGGCAGCGCGGCGCCGCCGTACGTCGACTGGAGGCCGGTGAGGGCCGGCATGATCGGACGGACCGACTCGGACTGGCTGAGCGTCAGACCGAGGAGGAGGTCGTTCCAGACGAAGGTGGCTTGCAGGATGAAGATCGCGGCGAGGGCGGAGCCGGCCATCGGCAGGTAGATGCTGCGGAAGATCCGGAGCAGACTGCCGCCGTCGACCACGGCCGCCTCGAAGACGCTGCGGGCGATCCCGGTGAAGAAGTTGCGCATCACGAACGCCGCGAACGGGACGCTGATCGCGGTGTAGACGATCACCAGCCCGGTCCGGGTGTCGTAGAGGCCGGTGTCGGCGTACCCGGTGAACAGCGGCATCAGCACCATCTGCAGCGGGAAGATCGTGCCGCCGAAGACGAACACGAACCAGGCGAACCCGTACCGCAGCCGCAGCACGACAATCGCGTACCCGATGGCTGCACCGACCAGTACGGCGAGCAGCGGCGACACCACGCTGTAGAGCGTCGTCGCGACCAGGGTGTCCCCCAGCGCCGCCTTCGACCACGCATCACCGAAGTTGCCGAACAGTGCGAACCCAGCCGGCCTCCAGACCGCCTTGGCGTCGTACGCGTCCACAGCCTTGGACGCGTTCACCAGCAGCAGGTAGACCGGCGCCAGCCACAGCAGGCCCAGTACGACGAGGAACGCGGTCTTAACCCTGTTCACGCGACTCCCCCAACTGGTAGCGCAGATACAGAACAGACGCGGCGAACGTGACCAGGCTGAGGAACAACGCGATCGCAGCCCCCTGGCCGTAGTCGTTCAGCACGAACGTCTCCTTGTACATCGACAACGCCAGCGTCTCGGACGACGTCCCCGGACCGCCCTGCGTCATCACCCAGACCACGTCGAACGTCTTCAAGCTGCCGACGATCGACAGTCCGACCACAACCGTGGTGATCGGTCGCAACTGCGGCCAGAGCTGATGCCGGAACAGGCTGAACCCCTCGGCGCCGTCCAGTCGCGCAGCCTCCAACGGCTCACCTGGAATGGACTGCAGGCCGACGACGAACAGCAGCGCATTCACCCCGGCTGCCTGCCAGGTTACGGCGACAATCATCATCAGCGTGTTCCCCGGACCGGACTGCAGCCAGCCGGTGTGCGCACCCGGCAGCCCGAGGAAGCCGAGCGCCTGCCCCAGCGCGCCGTCCGGCTGCAGTACAAACCCCCAGATCACCCCAACCGCCACACCAGAGATCGCATATGGCAAGAGGAACGGCAGGCGCAGCCAAGTGCCCCACCGATGGCCGTAGGTCAGTACGGCGATCAGCAGGCCGAGCACGACCGGCAGCGTGACCATGCCGACCACCCAGAGCAGGGTGTTGGTCAACGCTCCCAGCAGATCCGGGTCGCTGAACATCGCCCGGTAGTTGGCCGGCCCGGCCCACTCCGGTGCGGCGAGTCCGTCGTAGGAGGTGAAGCTGACGTACGTCGTCCACAGGAACGGGAGGTACAGGAGGAGAGCGACGATGCCTACGGCCGGCAGGCCGAAGAGCGGCGCCGCCCGCGCACCGGTGCGGGCGCTCACTTCTGTTTGGCCCAGTAGGCGTCCGCCTCGGCCTGGATCTTCTGCAGGCCCGGCATCGGGTCACCGGGTTTGGTGACGAACGCGCCGAAGACTTCCAGGGCCTTGTTCGCAACCGGCACCGGCGTCGCCTCGAACCAGCGATTGATCAGCCGGAAGCCCTCGACGTCCTTGTTCAGCTGGGCCAGACCCTCGTCCTTGACCTCCGCCTTCGGATTGAAGGACAGGTCGCCCCGCGAGTTGGCCCAGGCGGTCTGCGCTTGTGGGGTGAGCCACCAGTCCGTCCACTTCTTGACCGTCGACGCGTGCTCACTCGCCGCGGCCGAGCACAGCGGCCCGGTTTCGAAGATCATCGACGTCTTCGGCAGCGCCGGGTTCACGTTCGGGATGATGAAGAAGTCGTAGTCGGTACCGGGTTTCATCTTCAGCGTGTTCAGCGATCCGCTGAACCAGGTCCCGAAGTTCACCATCGCGACATCGCCGCTCTTCAGCTGCGCCTGCGGCTCGGTCTTCGCGCCCGGGTCGCTGAAAAGGCCGGCGTCGATCAGGTTCTTCCAGTCGTTCATCACCTCGACCACACCGGGGTCGGTGTACTTCGCCTTCCCGGCCGCGAGCGCGTCGTACAGATCAGGGTCCTTACCGGCGAGCAGCGTCTCGAACCAGACGAAGCTGAACAGGATGCTGGTCTGGTAGAACGGCTTCACCCCGGCCGCCTTGACCTTGTCGGCGACGGCGAGCAGCTCGGTCCATGTCTTCGGGTTCTGGGTGATCCCGGCCTTCCTGAAGACGGCCTTGTTGTAGTACATCACCCAGTAGCCCGCGTTCAGCGGAACGCAGTACTGCTTGCCGTCAAAGGTGAAGTAGGGCTTGAGCTGCTCCGGAACGTTGCCATCGGCAACTGCTTTGGCCCATTGGTCGGTGGTCTCGGCGACCAGCTTGTTGTCGACGAGATCCTCGAGCTCCTTGCCGGTGTGCCAGCTGAACAGATCCGCCTTCTCCTTGGTCCGGAACGAGGAGCGGATGAAAGCCGTGTAGGTGTTGGAGTCGGAGTAGCCGACCGGCTCCATCCCGACGCCGACGTCCTGCTTGCTCGCGGCGCCGACCTGGGCGAATGCGTCCTTCCAGCCACCCTTGTCGTTGTAGAACTTCAGCGAGTCGACAGGTGTGTCCGCGCTCGGCTTCGCGGCGCCGCCGCAGGCGCTGAGGGCGAGCGTTCCGGTCACTGCCAGCGCGGTGAGCGCTTTCCAACGGCTGATGCTTCGCATGGCGGTGCGTCCTCCAGAGGTCAGGGGTTCACACGGGCGTTGATGACGGCGAGGACGCCGTCCAGGTGCGCACGGGTCAGCTGCTCGGCCAGCACGTGGTCGCCGGCGCGAACCGCGGCCAGAATGGCCCGATGCTCGGCGAGGTCGGTCTCGCGATCGCCGTGGATGTGCAGAATCTCCAGCTGCTCACGGACGTTCACCACGGTCACCGACTCGACCACCTCGGCGAGGGTCGCGTTTCCGGCGGCCTGTGCCAGTGCGCGGTGGAAGTCCATGTTGATCTCGGCCAGCCGGTCGTGGTCGCCGGAAGTGATCAGCTCGGCCGCCTGCACCAGGTCGTGCTCCATCTGCGCGAGCGCGCTCTCCACCCGGGCCTTGGCCGCCAGCGCGGCCACTGGCGGCTCAATGAGCGCACGGGCTTGCAGCAGCTCGACGAGCCGGCCTGCGGTCGGTTTGAGCGGCAGTGGGTTGGCCAGGACCATCCGGCCCACGTTCGGCCCGACGTACACGCCGGAGCCGTGGCGGAGCTCGAGAGCCCCGATCGCCTCCAGCCTGCGCAACGCCTCCCGCACTGTCGGTACGGCGACCTGGAACCGCTCGGCCAACGACCGCACCGACTCGAACTGGTCGCCCACCGCGAGTTTGCGGTCCGCGATCAGATCGAGCATCGACGTCGCCAGGTCGTCCAGCAGGCTTCGGCGGACGACGGCGGTCATCGGGCGGCTCGCAGCGCGACGTTGACGAACCGCGGCCGGTAGATGCTGACGTCGTCGTACAGCTCGTCGCTGACCAGACTGTTGACGTTGTAGCTCACCAACAGCTTGCTACCACTGCGCAGTTGCGGATGCTCGTGGGAGTTGTAGGTGATGTGGTTGCCGCCGGTCTCGGGGGTTTGGTAGAGCTCGACCGGCTTCACGAACGGGCCGGTCGGCGAGCAGCCGAAGTAGCCGACAACTCGCTTGCTGAACAGCTCTTTGGTGTCGTGCGTGACGAGCAGGTATCCGTCGCTCCAGCGCGTGACACTGTGCTCGTTCGCAACCCCTTCGAGCACTCTGGTCGACGCGGTCTCATCTGCCGACCACGCACTGCCGGTCCAGTACTGCCACGGCTGCGCAGTCAGATCGTCCCCGCGCACTCGGGCGACGTGCTGGTACTTCGAAGCGCCCAGATCCTCGACGCCATACACATAGGTGTAGCCGCCGTCGCGCAGCAGCCAGCCCGACCATTGCACGTTGGCCCGAGAGGGCAGCGGCTTCAGCGATCGCAGCTGGTACGTCCGACTGTCGAACCGAGCCAGGTAGTTGGCGGCCCAGCGCCAGTCCCACTGACCGCTACCGGTCTTTTCGAAGCGCAGCGCGACGACGTCCAAGTTGCGGCCGGCATTGCTGGTCTGTGCGGCGCCGAACCAGTACCAGCCGTCGGCCGGCGGCGAAACAAGCGCAGTCGGGTTGGACGGCGTACCGCCGGTGACCGTGGTCAGCTTCGTGCCCTGCTGGACGACGAACGAGTTGTTCAGGAACGGCGTCGTCCGCGGGCGGCTCCCATCCGGATTGACCGGACCGAGGAAGGTGTCGGAGAAGACCCAAGCCGTCCGCCCACCGGAAAGCTGAACCGAGTAGGTGCTGTCAGCCCCCGTCCACCCCCGCCCGCTGTCGCTGTACGCATTCAGCAACCCCTCAGGCGCAGCATGCGGCTCCGTCTGCGCCGTCCAATCCGTCCGCACAGCGCCGCAGTCAGCCGCCTGGGCGGCCGTCGGCACGCCCAACCCAGCCGCCACCAACGACAACACCAGCAGGCTCCGCATGAATTGATCTGATCACTTGGTCATTTACGTGTCAAGAGCTGACACCTGGCCAGACGCACTCGCGCCAGGCCGAGGTGAGCGACGGATCGAGGCCCATGGGACGCGCTGCCCGGGGGATGATTGTCGAGGGCCGGTCATCGGGCATCGTCCGGGCGGGCTGGGGCCGGGGCCCGGGCTGGTCAAGAGTTCAGGGGCGGGTCAGGGCGTGTACGGGGCGTGCGATTCGGGGTGGAGTGGAAGGATCGAGGTATGAAGAATCTGATCATCAGGCTGCTCGCCAATGCGGTCGCGCTCGCGGTCGCGGCGTGGCTCGTCGGCGGGATCACGATCGAGGGCGCCACCCGGAGCCGGCAGATCCTCACGCTGCTGATCGTCGCGGCCATCTTCGGCGTGGTGAACGCGGTGGTGAAGCCGCTGGTCAAGCTGGTGTCGCTCCCGCTGCTGATCCTGACGCTGGGGTTGCTCACCTTCGTGATCAACGCCGCGATGCTGCTGCTGACGTCGTGGATCACCGGCAAACTCGACGTCCAGTTCCACGTCGACGGCTTCTGGTCGGCGCTGTTCGGCGCACTGATCATCAGCATCGTCGGCATGATCATCAACGCGGTGCTGCCGGACAAGGCCGAGCTCCGCTGAGGTACGTCGAGGTCGTGTGCACCGGCAACATCTGCCGGTCACCGATCGGCGAGGTGGTGCTCCGCGCGAAGCTGGCCGCGGCCGGTATCGACGACGTCACGGTCACCAGCTCGGGAACGGGCGGCTGGCACGCGGGCGATCCGATGGATCCCCGCGCCGCGGCCGCCCTGGGCCGCCACGGGTACGACGGGAGCGCGCACCGGGCCCGCCAGTTCCGGCCGGCCTGGTTCGGCGAGCGGGATCTGATCCTCGCGATGGACGCCGGCCACTACGCCGAGCTGAAGACCGGCCCGGGCACGGTCGAGATGTTCGCCGATGCCGACGTCCCGGACCCGTACTACGGGGACGACGAAGGCTTCGACGAGGTGCTGCTGCAGATCGAGCAGGCGGCCGACGTACTCGTCGACCGCCTCCGCGCTTGACCTACGGCTGGCCGATCTCGGCCTTCAGGGCGACGAACCACTCCACACCCGGGTCGAACTCCTTGCCGCCGGCGATCCGGGGGAACTCGATCGCGCGCAGCTCGTCACCGCGCTCCTCGTCGTGGCCGACGACGCCGCTCTCACCGCGCAGCGCCGCGCCGACGGCGAAGTCGGCGCACTCCTTGATCAGGGCCAGGTCGGCGTCGTTCGCCGCGGCCGAGCGGCTGAAGTAACCGCTCTTCTGGACCATCGTCTTCTCGGCGCCGATCCGCTCCGCGAACTGCTTGGCGAACCAGGCGCCCGGGTTGATCGTGTCCAGTTTGACGTGCCCGAACGGGTCCCTCCCGATTTCCTCGCCGCGGGCCTCCATCTCGGCCACGATCGACGGGACGCCGGCGCCCTCGGACAGGAAGATCGTCACGCAGTCGTTCTCGTCCATCACCTTACGCAGTCGCTCGGCCTCGGCGTCCAGATCGATGGTTGCCTCCGGCACGTAGACCGCGTGCACGTCCCAGCCGCCCTGGTCCAGGCCGATGCCCGGGTTCCACTCCTGCTGGTCGACCCACTGGTGGTAGGCCTGCGCAGTGGCGGCGGTCAGCCAGCCGCAGTTGCGGCCCATCACCTCGTGGACGATCAGCATCCGCGGGTTCGAGCTGTGCTCGGCGACGACGTTCCGCGCGAACAGCGCGCCCTGCTCGGCGGCGGTGTACGCGCCCAGGCTCTGCCGGATCGGGATCACGTCGTTGTCGATCGTCTTCGGCAGGCCGACCACGGTCAGGTCGTAGTCGTGCTCCTGCAGGTACGCCGCCAGGTCGGCCGCGGTGGTGTTGGTGTCGTCACCGCCGATGGTGTGCAGCACGTCGACGCCGTCCGCGACCAGGCGCTCGGCCGCCACCTGCAGCGCGTTCTGCCCGTCCTGGATCAGGCCGCGCTTGACCAGGTCGGCCGTGTTGGTCAGCTTGACCCGGCTGTTCCCGATCGGGCTGCCGCCGAACTTGTGCAGCAGCGCCGCCTTCGCCCGGACCTCGGGCGTGACGACGACGTGCCGCCCGCTGAGCAGGCCGTGGTAGCCGTTCAGGTATCCGATGATCTCCACGTCGGGCGCCACTTCGGTGTAGCGCTCGATCAGCCCGCCGACGGCGGACGACAGGCACGGCGCGAGGCCGCCGGCCGTGAGCAGGGCAACTCTGCGGACAGACTTGTCGGCAGCCATGGGTCAGGGTCCTTCCGAAGGTCGCTGAAGTCGGTACCAGCGTAGTGAGGTAGACCACTCTCCACGGTGGTCGGTGCCCGTCCCTCGGACACCGGGTTCCTTCGCAACCGGTCAGCGGGTTCTCAGGCGTTTCTCAAGCGGACGGCCTACGCTCAGTATCCGCGGTGGTCTGCGGTGGACCGCCCAGTGGAGCGGGGAGCGAGATGCGCGTACTGGTGGTGGACGACGATCGCGCCGTCCGGGACTCGCTGCGCCGTTCGCTGGAGTTCAACGACTTCGAGGTGGTGACGGCGTCCGACGGCGCCGAGGCGCTCGCCGTGATCGGCAACGTCGACCCCGACGTCGTCGTGATGGACGTGATGATGCCGCGCCTCGACGGCCTGGAGACCACCAAGGCCCTGCGCGCCGCGGGGAACAACGTTCCGATCCTGGTGCTCACCGCGCGGGACGCGGTCGCCGACCGGGTCGACGGGCTGGATGCCGGCGGTGACGACTACCTGACCAAGCCGTTCGCGCTGGAGGAGCTGCTCGCACGCCTGCGCGCCCTGCTCCGGCGCAGCACCACCCCCGGCGAGGGCGGCCCGCGCGGCGAGGTCCTGCAGTACGCCGATCTCGTCGTCGATGTCGACGCCCACGAGGTGCACCGCGGCGACGTGCCGATCCAGCTCACCCGTACCGAGTTCTCGCTGCTCGAGCTGCTGATCCGCAACCCGCGCCGCGTCCTCGAGCGCGCCGTCATCCTGGACGCCGTCTGGGGTTACGACTTCCCGACCACCGCGAACTCGCTCGAGGTCTACATCGGCTACCTGCGCCGCAAGACCGAGGTCAACGACCTGCCGCGGCTCATCCACACCGTCCGCGGGATCGGCTACGTGCTGCGGGACACCCCGCCGTGAGCAATCCCGAGGACTTCCCGTCGTACGCCCGCCGTGCCCCGCAACCCCAGCCACGGCCGGACGCCGTTGCCGTCAGCAACAAGCCCGCGGCGCCGCCCGCGCAGCCGAGCTGGTGGCAGGAGAAACTGCATCACCTGAGCTTGCACGCCCGGGTGACGCTGCTCGCCGCCGTCGCGGTCGGCCTCGCCGTGGCCTTCGTCAGCATCGCGGCGTACGTGACCGTGCGCCAGCAGATGTACCAGAACCTCGACGACAGCCTCCGGGACCGCGCGACGCAGGCCGCCCAGCAGCGGCAGCTGACCGACCAGGCGGTGCTACAGGCCGTCTCGGCGGAGGCGCTGGGTCTGAGCGACATCCTGCTCGGGGTCTACACGGCCGACGGCCAGCAGCTCGGCGCCAAGAAGAGCACGCTGCCGCCGATGGAAGGCCCGGAGCTGGCGGTCGCCGAACAGCAGGACATCGTCAGCACCCGGACGGTCGGCGCCTCGATGGAAGGCGATCACTACCGGGTCGTCGCGGTGCCCGCGCAGTACTGCCCGCAGGTCAGCCGGGAGTGTTACCCGGACGAGTACATCCCGTCCGCGCTGGTGGTGGCGCAGTCGCTGAAGCCGATCGACCGCACGCTGCACAACATGGGCATCGTGCTGTGGGCGGTCGGCCTGCTCGGCGTGATCGGCGCGGCCATCGCGGGGAACGCGATCGCCGTCTCCGGGCTGCGGCCGCTGCAGCGGCTGTCCGGCGCGGCCGAACACGTCGCCCGCACGTCGGAGCTGAAGCCGATCCCGGTCAGCGGGTCGGACGAGATCTCCCGGCTGGCGATGTCGTTCAACGCGATGCTGGCCGCGCTGGCCCGCTCGCAGGACCGGCAGCGCCGCCTGATCGGGGACGCCGGCCACGAGCTCCGGACGCCGCTGACGAGTATCCGGACGAACCTCGACCTGCTCGCCCAGGCGGACAAACGCGGCGGCCTCCGGCCCGAGGACCGGCAGCAGCTACTGGACGACGTCCGCGCCCAGATGGACGAGCTGACCACGCTGATCGGCGACCTGACCGAGCTGGCCCGGGACACCCCGCAGGTCCGCAACGCGGAGCTCCTCGAACTGTCGAACGTCGTCGAGGACGCGCTGATCAAGGTCCGCCGGCGCGCGCCCAACCTGGAGTGGGACGTGAAACTCGCGCCGTTCCCGGTCTGGGGCGACGAGCGGCTGCTCGGTCGCGCGGTGACGAATCTGCTCGACAACGCCGCGAAGTACAGCGTCCCCGAGGACGCCGCGACGCGGAGCGACGGCGCTCCGGCCGGCCGGGTCCGGGTGCACCTGCAGGACGGCGTCCTTCAGGTGACCGACTCGGGCCCCGGGATCGCGGAGGCGGATCTGCCGCATGTCTTCGAGCGGTTCTACCGCTCCAGCGAGGCGCGCAGCCGGCCGGGCTCCGGGCTCGGGCTGGCGATCGTGAAACACGCGGCCGAGCAGCACGGCGGGATGATCTACGCCCGGAACGCGCCGGGCGCCGGGGCGCAGTTCACGCTCTGGCTCCCGCACGCGGCGACGCAGACCAGATAGCTGTGAAGATTCCTTCAGGGGATCTTCATGGAGTTCTTCGGGAGCTCTGCAGCGATCTTCAGGGCGTTCTCAGGTCCGGCAGCCAAAGTACTTCTCATGACCGACAACCAGCCGCCTCAGCCGCAGACCGGTGGTCCCGCGAACAGCGGGCCGTCCTTCGGCGCGAACCCGCCGGAGCGTACGCAGCAGCTGCCGATGTACGGGCAGCATCAGCAGCAGCAGTTCGCTCCGCAGGGCGGGTCACCGCAGCTGGGTCAGCCGGGTCCGCACCCCTCAGGTGGGAGTGCGTACCCGCAGTTCGGGCAGCCGGGTGCGCATCAGGGGGCGTCACCCGGGCCCAACTGGCCGTTCGGTCCGCAACCGCAGGCGGCGCCTTCCGCGCCGTCGAAGCCGAAGCGGGCAGGCCTGGCGATCGTGGCCGCTACCGCACTGCTGGTCGGGGCGGCCGGCGGCGTGGGTGCGGCCGCGGTCTACTCGGCCACGAACGACACCAGCGCGAACCCGTCGGTCACCGCGCCGCTGAGCGGTAACCAGGCCGCACCGGCCTCCGCGCCGGACGGCTCGGTCCAGCAGGCGGCGGCGAAGGTGCTGTCCAGCGTCGTCAAGATCGCCGTCAGCACCCAGCAGGGCGCGGGCACCGGCTCGGGCATCGTGATCAGCAAGGACGGCCTGATCGTCACCAACAACCACGTCGTGGGCAACGGCGGCGCCGGCGCCCGGATCACCGTGATCCTGAACGACGGCCGCACGGTCCGCGCGACGATCAAGGGCACCGACCCGCTGACCGACCTGGCCGTGATCAAGGCCGACGCCACCGATCTGACCCCGGCCACGCTCGGCGCGAGCGGCAAACTCGCCGTCGGGCAGGGCGTGGTCGCGATCGGCTCGCCGTTCGGCCTGCAGTCGACCGTGACGAGCGGCATCGTCTCGGCGCTGGACCGCCCGGTCACCTCGGGCGGCCAGGAGCAGGACCGGAGTACGACAGTCTTTCCGGCAATCCAGACGGACGCCGCCATCAACCCGGGGAACTCGGGCGGCGCTCTGATCGACCTCGCCGGCCAGGTGGTCGGAATCAACAGCGCGATCAAAACCGCCGGCGGATCGGGACAATCCGAGGGCGGCAACATCGGCCTGGGCTTCGCAATCCCGATCGACCAGGCCAAACCGATCATCGACGAGCTGGTGGCCAAGGGCAAGGCCACACATGCGCGGCTCGGGGTGACGGTAGGTGACGCGCAGTCTTCCGACGGGCTCACGAGTGGAGCACGCCTCGGCGAGGCCACGCCGGGCGGTGCAGCGGACAAAGCTGGTCTACAAGCGGACGATGTGGTGACCGCTGTGGACGGCAAGGTGATCGCGTCAGGGGACGCGTTGGTCGCCGCAGTCCGCTCGCACCGCCCGGGCGACGAGGTCAAGGTGACCTACATCCGGGCCGGCAAATCCCAGACCGTGACCGCCACCCTCGGCTCCGACAACGGCAACCCCACCGGCTGACCACTGACCGATCCGCCCAGATCAGGGCTCCGGCCGCCCACCGAGCGGCCGGAGCCCCCTTTTATGCCGGTGCGACGGCGAACGGCACCGGCTAGGTTCGCCGGATGGATTTCTACGCGGAACGACCGCCGCACGCGGCGGACGAACGGACGCAGCTGGTCGGGTGGCTGGATCTGCAGCGGAAGCTGGTGCGGCACAAGCTCGACGGCCTGAAGCCGGATGACGAGCACCGGGGCGTGTTCCCGGATTCGCCGCTGATGACGCCGGCCGGGCTGGTGGCGCACCTGAAATGGACCGAGCACTGCTGGTTCAACGTGATCTTCTCGGGTGAGCCGAAGGACTCGAATCCGCAGTTCCGCCAGGATCTGCCGGACGACGCCGAGTGGATGGTCGAGGGCGTGCCGCTGGCGCAACTGCTGGCCGAGTACGACGCGCAGTGGGCGCGGTCGAACGAGATCACCGCGGCGCACGGGCTCGACGAGCTGGGGCAGCAGGAGGACTTCAAGCCGTCGCTGCGGTGGGTGCTGATCCACATGGTCGAGGAGACGGCGCGGCACGTCGGGCAGCTGGACACGATGCGCGAGCTGCTCGACGGGCAGCGAGGGTATTACTAGAGGTATGGAGATCCGGCGGGCGGGCGAGCGGTTCGTGACATCCGAGGAGTGGCTGGAGTCGCGGCATTCGTTCTCGTTCGGGCCGCATTACGACCCGGCGAACCTCGGGTTCGGGGTGCTGGTCGCGCACAACGACGAGACAGTTGCTCCGGGCACCGGGTTCGGAACGCATCCGCATCAGGATCTGGAGATCGTCACCTGGGTGCTGCGCGGGGCGCTCGCGCATCGCGACTCGGAGGGCAACAGCGGGCTGGTGCATCCTGGGCTCGCGCAGCGGATGAGCGCCGGATCGGGGATCCGGCATTCGGAGTGGAACGACGCGGACGAGCCGGTGCACTACGTGCAGATGTGGGTCCGGCCGGATCGGCTCGACCTGCCGCCGTCGTACCAGCAGGCGGAACTCGATCTGACGACCGGTGAGCTGGTGCCGGTCGCGTCCGGGCTGTCGAAACACGCGAGTACGACGGCGATTCGGCTGCACCAGGCGGCCGCGGGGATGTCCGTCGCCCGGCTCGCAAATGCCCAGTCGGTCGAGCTGCCGGCGGCGCCGTACCTGCACGTTTTCCTGGCTGCCGGCTCAGCGAGCGTGGAGGGCCTCGGCGAGCTGAGTACGGCGGACGCCGTCCGACTCACCGACTCGGGAAACCGCCGGCTGACCGCGGGGGCGGCGGGCGCCGAAGTGCTGGTGTGGGAGATGTACTAGTCGCGCTGCTCGCTCATCGTCCAGACGTGCCGGAGGGACTGGCCGGCGACGCCCTCGGGGTTCTGCGCGAAGCCCTCGACGAACTGGCTCATGTGCTGCTGCCAGCGCTGGTCGGTCGGGTTGTCGCGGAGCTGCGCGACGGCGGCCTCGAAGTCGGCGCACTCGACCAGGTGGAACAGGTCGCGACCGCTGCGCCAGATCGACCAGTCGGTGATACCGGCGGCGCGCATCACGGTGATGAGCTCCGGCCAGACGCGGGCGTGCTCGAGCTCGTACGCCTCTTCGGTGCCGGGGATCAGGCGGCTGTGCAGGGCTAAGCGGGTCACAATCGTGCAGGATACGCGGTCTTGACTGCAAAAGGTGTGACAACTTTCCACCCCGGTCCGGGCGTCGTACTTGGGTGGGTTGAGTAGTTTCGCCCGTGTGTTTGCCAATCGTCGTGCGAGAGTTGGAACCGTGAAGCGAACCGCTGCTGTCGTCTGTGTAAGTAGTCTGCTGATCACCGCTGGTTGTTCCGACAGCAAGTCGGGCGACGGCGGGAAGGCCGACCCGGACAACGAGAAGCAGGCATCCGCCCAGGTGGTGAAGCAGTTCGCGGACGCCTGGGTGAAGGCCTGGGCGCCGGACGGCAAACCCACCGAGGCCGCCGCGCTCACCGACAACCCGACCGCGTTCGGCAAGCGGCTCGACGACGTCGACTCGGCGCTGGTGGCCAGTTCGGTCAAGGTCACCCCGCAGGGCGAGGTGAACTGCTCCGACGACGCCACCTGCACGCAGGAGCTGGCCGTCGAGGCCGAGCTGCGCGGGATCGGCGCGATGAAGTGGACCAGTACGGCAACCGCCGTCAAGGTCGCCGACGCCTGGAAGGTGAAGGCCGCCGGCGACACCATCTATCCGGGGCTCGGCGAGGCGAACTACCTCAAGCGCACCCGGAACCTGCCCGCCCGCGCCTCGATCCAGGACCGGCACGGCGTCGCGCTGACCTCGAACAAACCGATCGTGATCGTCGGCGTCGCCTCCGGCACGGCCGCCACCGCGGCGACGTACGCCGCCTTCACCAAGAACCTGGACGTCGACGGCGCAAAGCTGGCCAAGCGGGCCAAGGCCGCGCCGGCCGGTCAGTTCGTGGACGCGATCACCATCCGCGCCGAGCAGTGGGCCAAGCTGCGGCCGACGATGGGCAAGCTGCCCGGTGTCCTGACCATGGGCGGGACGGCGTCCCTCGCGGCGACCCCGACGTTCGCGCGCTCGGTCCTCGGCACCATGAAGCAGGCCAACGAGGACACCCTGAAGAACGCCGGCCCGACCGCCTCCGCGCAGGACCAGGTCGGCGTCAACGGGCTGCAGTACGCGTTCCAGCAGCAGCTGGCCGGCACGCCGGGCGGCATCGTCTCGCTGCGCGACGGCAAGACCAAGCTGACGATCAAGGAGGTCTTCACCCAGAAGGGCACCCCCGGGAAGCCGGTGAAGACGACGCTGGACACCAAGATGCAGCAGGCTGCCGAGGCCGCGCTGGCCACCCAGCAGCTGCCGGCGTCGCTGGTCGCCGTCCAGGCCTCCACCGGGCAGATCCTCGCGGTCGCCAACGGGCCGGACGTGACCAGCTACAACCGCGCCTTCCAGGGCCACTACGCGCCCGGCTCGACGTTCAAGACCGTTACCTCGGCCGCGCTGCTCGGCAGCGGCCTGACCACGAACAGCTCGGTCCCGTGCACGGACACCATCAACGTCTTCGGTAAGACCTTCAAGAACTACGACGCACTGGCGGCGTACGGCGCGGGCCCGATGCAGAAGGCGTTCAACCAGTCCTGCAACACCGCGTTCATCTCCCAGCACGGGCGGCTGCCCAAGGACGGGATGACCAAGACCGCGGCGATGTTCGGGATCGGCCGCGAGCTGAACCTGTCGATCCCGGCGTACGGCGGCGAGGTCCCGGCGCCCAAGGACGACGTCGAGGAGGCCGCCTCGATGATCGGCCAGGGCACCGTCACCGCCAGCCCGCTGGCGATCGCGCTGGTCGGCGCCACGATCGACCACGGCACCGCGATGAAGCCGGTCCTGGTCCCCGGTAAGGACGCCGCCGGCACCGCGGCCGCTCCGTTGCCTGCGGCAACCGCCGCGGCGCTGCGGACGTTCATGCGGACGACGGTCACCGGCGGCACCGCGAAGCTGCTCGCGCAGAGCGGCACGGTCGGCGCCAAGACCGGTACGGCGGAGGTCGTCAAGGACGGCAAGGTCGTCACCAACGGCTGGATGGTCGGCTACCGCGGTGATGTCGCGTTCGCGGTGATCGTCGAGGGCGGCGAGTCCGGCGGTAAGGCGGCCGGGCCGATCCTGAAGAACTTCCTGTCCAAGTTCAAGTGACTTAGGGTTGCGCGATGGAGACCCTGATTTGCCCGAAATGCCGGGGCGCGATGCGTACCTACGAGCGCAGCGGCGTGAGTATCGACCAATGCACCGAGTGCCGCGGGATCTTCCTCGACCGCGGTGAGCTCGAGCACCTGGTGGACGCCGAGCTGCGCTACAACGCGCCGCAGCAGCCGCGGCGCGAGGAGCAGCGCTACGAGGACAAGAAGCGCTACGACGACGATGACCGCCGCCGGTACGAGGAGAAGAAGCGGTACGACGACGACCGGCGCTACGACGAGCGGAGCGGCTACTCCGGCTCCGGTCAGTACCATCATAAAAAGAAGAAGAAATCCTTCCTCGAGGAGCTGTTCGACTGATCGCGGGTCTAGGGTCACCGGTGTGAGTACGCCACTGGTGGCCCTTCGCCCGACGACCGAGGGCGAGTTCCCGGAGTTGTTCGAGCGGGCCGTCGAATCGTTCGCGGCCGGGGTCGGTCCCGCCCGCGATCTGGAGCCGGCGAGTGCGTTGCGGTACGCCCGGGAGTCGATCGCGAAACTCGTGCCGAACGGCCTCCACAGCCCGCACCAGCTGATCTACACCGCTTGGGCCGGTGACGTCATGGTCGGCAGCGTCTGGATCGGCACCGCGGGCCCGATCCCGTACATCTACAACCTCGAAGTGCTCGCCGATCAGCGCGGCAGGGGCTACGGGCGCGCGATCATGCTCGCCACTGCGGACGAGTGTCGCCGGCTCGGCTACCACCGGCTCGATCTGAACGTCTTCGCCGACAATGCCGCCGCGCTCAACCTGTACACCTCACTCGGCTACACCGTCGTCTCCCAGCAGATGCGCAGGGAGCTCTAGAAACTCGCTGGACAGTGCTTTCCGGCCGCGTTTACGGTCGGGGAATGCAGAATGAGTACGGTTGATATCCGACAGTGATCGCCGCGCGTGAGCTGACCAAGACCTACACGTTCCATCAGCAACGCGCCGGTCTCGGCGGCGCTTTGCGAAGCCTGGTTCGGCGTAACTACGAGACCCGGCTCGCGGTGGATCGGATCGGGTTCGAGATCGGCCGCGGTGAGGTTGTCGGCCTGCTCGGGCCGAACGGCGCCGGTAAGACGACGACGCTGAAGATGCTGTCGGGGCTGCTGTACCCGACGTCCGGCGAGCTGGCGGTGCTCGGGCACCGGCCGTCGGAGCGTAAACACGACTACCTGCGCCGGATCGCCCTGGTGATGGGCCAGAAGTCGATGCTCTGGTGGGACGTGCCGGCGATGGAGAGTCTCCTGCTGCACAAGGAGATGTACGGGCTGTCGACGGCCGAGTTCGAGCGGAACGTCGATGAGCTGGCTGAGCTGCTCGACGTCCGGGAGCTGCTCGACGTCCAGGTCCGGAAGACGTCGCTCGGCGAGCGGATGAAGCTGGAGCTGATGGCCGCGCTCGTGCACGGCCCGGAGATCCTGTTCCTGGACGAGCCGACGATCGGGCTCGACGTGGTCGCGAAGGCGCGGGTCCGGAGCTTCCTCGCCGAGGTGAACAAGCTGCGCGGGACGACGATCCTGATCACCAGCCACGACATGGACGACATCGAGGCGCTCTGCTCGCGGGTGATGATCATCGACCACGGGCGGCTGCAGTTCGACGGCGCCCTGGACGAGCTGGTCCGGACGGCGCGCCCACGCAAGCTGGTCCGGGCGACGTACGCCGCGCCGCTGGGCGACGGCGTACTGGCTGGGGTCGAGGGGGTCAGCGGGGTCGAGGTCGACGGGCTGACGGTTCGGCTCGAGGTGGATCGCGATCGGGCGGGTGATGTCCTGGGGGCGTTGACGCGGCTCGGGCCGCTGGTGGATCTCGATGTGGCGGACGCCGATGTCGAGGACATCATGCGGGATCTGTTCGAGCGCCGCGGGGAGCCGTCGTGAACACGCTGACCCGCAATCTGCGGGTGCTGCGCCGGATGACCGCGGCCGAGATCGCCCAGCAGTCGATCTACCGCGGCTCCTGGGTGATCTTCATGCTGGCGAACATCTTCGTCCCGGTCACGTCGTTGCTGATCTGGCGGACGGCGCTCGCGCATGGCGCCCGGCTGCCGGTCGACGAGCGGTACGTGACGACGTACTTCGTGCTGCTCGGGTTCGTGACGATGGCGACGTCGTCCTGGGCGGCGGGGTTCATCGCCAGTGACATCCGGCTCGGGACGCTGTCGAGCTGGATGGTCCGGCCGGCGTCGCTGCTGCTCGGGTTCGTCGCGAACAACCTGTCGGAGAAGCTCCTGAAGCTGATCGCGCTGGTGCCGATGATCGGGATCGTCTGGTGGCTCTTCCGGGAGTCGATGGTCGTCCCGGCGGGGTTCGGGCGCTGGGCGCTGTTCGCGGTCGCCGTGCTACTCGGGGCGGTGCTGGTGTTCACGATCGACATCCTGATCGCGGCGCTCGCGTTCTGGCTGGACGATGTGAGTGCGCTGGTGCAGGCGCGGGTGATCATTGCGAGTGTGTTGTCGGGGGCCGTCGTCCCGCTGGCGCTGATGCCGTCGTGGTCGCGGGGGTTCGTGGAGTTTCAGCCGTTCCGGTTCACGGTGTCGTTCCCGGTGGAGATCGTGGCCGGGCGGTTGTCGGGGGCCGAGCTGTTGCTGGGGTTCGGGCTGCAGCTCGGGTACGTCGTCCTCGCGGGGGTGCTGGCGCGGGTGGTCTGGGCGGCTGGGTTGCGGGCGTACTCGGCGGTGGGCGCATGAGGTACTTGCGGCTGTGGCGGCGGTTCTTCGCACAGGCCGTCGTCCGGGAGACGCACTACCGGGCGCATTTCCTGACCACGCTGGGTGTCGGGCTGGTGCAGCTGGGGTTGGGGATCGTGCCGACGTTGCTGCTGTTCGGGTTCACCTCGGAGCTGCATGGGTGGTCGCGGGCGGAGGTGATCGCGCTGGTCGGGGTGTACCAGATCGTCACCGGGCTGATGGCGGCGTTCGTCGCGCCGAACCTGAACCGGATGACGAGCTACCTCACCGAGGGTGAGCTCGACGCGGTGCTGCTGCGGCCGGTGTCGAGCCAGTTCTACCTGACCTTCCGCTGGATCAACGTCGCCGAGCTGACCAACGTGGCGAGCGGGGTCGCCGTCCTGGTGATCGGTCTGCTGCAGGCGGATGTTCGCGCGGACGCCGGTCAGATCGTGCAGGCCGTCCTGCTCGCCGGCTGTGGACTGGTTCTCCTCACCGCCGTCTGGTCGGCCCTGGCCTACCTGGCCTTCTGGCTCCAATCCGTCGGCCCGATCGGCATCGTCTACACCAGCCTCGCCGAAGCCGGCCGCTACCCGCTCGCGTTCTTCCCCACCGCCGTCCGCACCTTCCTCACCTTCGCCTTCCCCGTGGCCTTCGCCACCACCTACCCCGTCCAAGCCCTCACCGGCGACCTCTCCTGGCGCTACGTGGCCCTGGCCGCCACCCTCACCCTCCTGGCCCTCCTCCTCACCCGCCTCCTCTGGTCCCGAGGCCTCCGCACCTACGCCAGCGCCTCCAGCTAGCCCGTTTTGTCCGTGGGGTGTGGTTTTGTTGGAGGGACTGATGGGAGGGTGCGATGAGCTGGTGGGTCCTGCATGTGGACATGGACCAGTTCATCGCGGCCGTGGAGATCCGCCGGCGGCCGGAGTTGCGCGGGTCGCCGGTGGTGGTGGGTGGGTCGGGTGATCCGGCGAAGCCGCGGCAGGTGGTGGCGACGGCGTCGTACGAGGCGCGTGCGTTCGGCGTCCATTCGGGGATGCCGTTGCGGGCCGCGGTCAAGAAGTGTCCGGACGCCGTGTTCCTGCCGTCCGATCCGGCGGCGTACGAGGCGGCGTCGGCCGAGGTGATGGACACGCTGCGCGAGTTCCCGGTGGTGGTCGAGGTCTGGGGGTGGGACGAGTGTTTCGTCGGCGCCGAGACCGACGACCCGGAGGCGCTCGCCGCGGCGATGCGCGCCGCCGTCGTGGCGAAGACCGGGCTGACCTGCTCGATCGGGATCGGTGACAACAAGACCCGCGCGAAGCTGGCGACGACGTTCGCGAAACAGCCGCGGTCGCATGCGGCGCCGTTCGAGGGGGCCGACGCGGCGGCGCCGGGCGTCTACCGGCTGACCGCGGCCAACTGGCGCGCGGTGATGGACCACCGCCCGGTCCGCGAGCTGTGGGGCATCGGCAGCCGGATGGAGCGCAATCTCAACGAGCTCGGCCTGACCACGGTCGCCGAGCTGGCCGCCGCCGACGTCGAGATGCTCCGCGAGCGGTTCGGCCCGAAGATGGGCGCCTGGTACGCCGCGCTCGGGCGCGGCCTCGGCGACACCGAGATCACCGACGTCCCCCGCGAGCCGGTCTCCCGCAGCCGCGAGGAGACCTTCGAGCGCGACCTGGCCGAGCCGGCCGAGATCGCCGCCGAGCTGCGCCGGATCGCCGTCGAGGTGACGCGTGACGTCGTCGCGGAGGGTCGAAGCATCCAGCGCGTGTGGGTCAAGGTCCGGTTCACGAGTTTCTACACCCCGATCAAGAGCCGCAAACTGCCCGCGATCACCCAGGATCCGGAGGTGATCGCCGCGACGGCGCTCGCCCTGCTGGAGAAGTTCGAGGTGCGGCGTCCGGTCCGGCTGCTGGGTGTGCGGGTCGAGTTCGCGCCGTGAGCCATCCGGAGCGGGGTCGGCTCCGAAGAGCCGGTGTGATGTCTCGACGTACGCTCCTCGCGGCCGCTGCCAGCCTGAGCTTGGGCGGTTGCTCGAGTGAGCCCGCGGCGTCCGACGGCGTGGTCCAGGTCCGGTACGGCGACGACGAGTCGCAGATCGCCGAGCTGCATCTCCCACCCGGTACGGCGACCGTCCCGGTGGCCGTCGTCATCCACGGTGGTTTTTGGCAGAGCGCCTACGGGATGAGTCTGGCGACGCCGCTGGCCGCGGATCTCGCCCGGAACGGGATCGCCGGCTACGCCATCGAGTATCGCCGGGTCGGCAACGGCGGCGGGTGGCCCGCAACGTTCGAGGACGTCGCGGCCGCCATCGACGCGCTCGCCGATCAGCCCCGGGTCGAGCTCGGCAAAGTCGTTGCCATCGGCCACTCAGCCGGTGGTCACCTCGCCGTGTGGGCAGCCGGTCGATCCGCGCTGCCGCCCGCGGCTCCCGGCGCCGCGCCGCGCGTCCAGCTCCGCGGCGCGGTCTCCCAGGCCGGCGTCCTCGACCTCGCCGCCGCGCACCGCGAGCAGGTCGGCGGCAGCGCCGTCCAGGAGCTCCTCGGCGGCACGCCCGACTCGGACCCCGACCGGTACGCCCTCGCCTCCCCGATCGAACGGTTGCCGCTCAAGGTCCCGATCGCACTCGTCCACGGCACCCGCGACGCCGCCGTCCCCCTCAGCCAGAGCCAGAGCTACCTGGCCGCCGCCCGCAAGGTCGGCGACCCCGTGACCCTGAAGGAGCTCGCGCACGTCGGCCACTTCGAGCTGATCGACCCTCGCGACGAGGCCTGGCACACCTGCCGGGCCGAGGCCACCCGCCTACTCAGCTGACATCTGCCCGATCGGGGTCCTCGCGAAGGTGGCTGACCACGTCGCGGAGCCGGACGCCGTGTTCGATCGCGGTTTGGGCCATGACGTCGTAAGCGGCGACGCGATCGAGGTTGTAGCGCTCCATGAGGATGCCGATCCCGGAGCCCACGGTGGTATGCGAGTTCATCGAGCGGCGGAGGCGGCTTTGGTACCAGAGCCCTTCGAGCGCGATCCCGGCGTACGTGCAGAAGTTCGGCAACCGGTCGCGGCTGGGCGTTTCGGCGGTGAGGTAGAGCGAGAGGACGCCGTGCGGACGACCGGCCCCCGGGAACACCGGGGCGTGGACGACCGTGGTGACGCCTGCAGGCAAGGTCGGCAGCGCGCTGCCCTCGACGATGGTTCGGCCTTGGACCGCGTCCCACCACGGGCCATCCGGGACGGCGGCTTCAGCGCGGACGAGGTCGGCCGCCGCGCCGACGATCGCACCCAGCTGCTGCTGGGAGCCGACGGTCGCCACCGCGGGTAACGCGCCGTCGAATGCCTCGGCTGCGGCGTCGGCGATGGTGTCCAGCAGCTCCTCGAGTTGCTGGACGCGGTGCAGCCGGAGCGCGAGATCGGCGAAGTACGCCGCTTCGTCGTGGCGACCGGGCGCGGGGGTAGCGGTCAACAGGCTCTCCAGTCAGGGCATGTGGGCAGGCTCACGCCGTGACCCCGCACTGCAGGAGGCCGCGACCAGCCTACTCGGCCCGGGACTCCGAGTCGGCCACGATCCCCGCCGCGACGTCGTACAGCTTGATGTTGCCGGTCTGCGATGTCCGGACCAGGAAGGCGAAGGCACGGCGCTGATCGAGCCGGTAGCGCTCCATCAGGATGCCGATCGCCTGACCGATCGTCTGCCGCGAGCTGAGCCCGATCGTGAGGGTTTCATGGGTGCGGTTCCAGCCCAGCGCGGCGGCGGCGAAGTTCGCGAACAGGTAGCCGAGCTGGACGTCGTCGGGGCCGATCACGCCGACTCCTTCGGAGAACAGGTTCACCGCGCCGCGGACATGGGACTCGGAACGGAACTGGAAGGCGAGCTGCGATCCGATCCCGAGCTCGGCCGCTCGCGGCCCGAACCGCGGCCAGCGGCCGTCGGCGCGCAGATCGTCGGAGCGGACGATCGGATCGTCGGTCACGGCGTCCAGACAGGGCCCTTCGGCCAGCGAGTACTGCAGTTCGTCGATCTGCAGCGCCAGCGGCCCGGTCGGGGCGAGCGTGCGGATCTTCCCGTCGGAGCCGGTGATCGAGATACTCGCGTGGTCGATCGCCGGCATCGTCCGGACAGCGGCAGTGGTGATCTCGGCGAGCGCGTCGTCGATCGAGATCGGCACCTGCAGCGAGGCCGTCACACGGTCCATCGCGTCAACAAGTTCTCGGGTGTTCATGAGCCCCCCTGGGCAGGTCGCGATCAGTGGACGAAGTGGTAACCGTCGGTCACGGTTGTTGATCCGTCCCCCACACGGTGATAGGTGTAGCACGGCCGAACGGTTCTGCAAGGTAGCCGCTCACCGGCCGCGCCCTGTCGTGGCGCCCTTGATCGAGCCGTCCCCGACCCTGCTGGTCACGGACGGTGAGGAGACCGTTCCGTCATGATCGACGACGACGACCTGACCATCCGGACCGCCGAAGCGGCCGACCATCTGTTGCTCACCGTGATCGGCGACCTCGATCTCGAGAACGCCCCGGCGATGACAGCCGCGCTCAAGGATGCGATCGGCGTCCGGCCGGTGATCCTGGACCTCACCGGCGTCGACTTCATGGATTCCAGCGGGCTCGGCGTCCTCGTCGGCGCCCACAAGGAGGCCGCGGCGCACGGTGCCGCCCTGCTGCTGGCCGCGCCCGGGCCGCGGCTGCAGAAGATCTTCAAGATCACCAAGCTGCACAAGGTGTTCGCGGTGTACGAGTCCGTGCCCGCCGCGGTCGCCGCCCTCGGCCAGCCGTTGCAGGTCGAGGCCGCGCCGCCCGAATCCGTCGTACCGGGCTTCGATGCGGCCGGCCCGTGACCGGGCTGGAGCCCGCCGAGCTCGGCGCGTACGCCGTTGACGAGGCCGGCCGGATCGACGATCGGCCGGGACTGCACGAAGAGATCGGGCTGGCGATGGCGGGATCACTGAACGTCCGCCGCTCGGTCCTCCAACTGCTGGACCGGCTGTGCCCCGAGTTCGCGGACTGGGCCGTGGTGGCACTGACCAATCCGCGGACCGGCGGCGTCCAGCTGTACGGCGGCGTCGACGTCACCTCGGTGGTGAAGGTGTCTCGCCGCGCCTTGGCCGGGCAGGCGCTCGAACGGGTGCTGGCCACGGGTCGGTCCGAGCTGCTGCATGTTTCGTCCGACGACCTCGGCGACGGGCTGACCGGCCTCATCCCGCACCAGGCGCTGCGCGATCAGGCGGCGGCCTTGCGACCGGCCGACGTCCTCGGCACCGGCCTGACCGCTCGCGGCACGGTGGTCGGCGCGCTGATCACCGTGCGCGGCCAGGGCCGCGGGTTCGGGGCCGCAGACACTGAGCTGGCCGAGCAGATCGCGGCGCGCGCGTCGTTGGCGCTCGATTCGGCTCGGCTGTACGAGCAGCGCAGCCAGATCGCGAACGCGCTGCAGAACAGCCTCCTCCCGCCGGAGCTGCCGACTGTGCCGGGTCTCGATCTCGGGGCGCGTTACCGGCCGGCACTCGAGCAGCTCGATATCGGCGGCGACTTCTACGACCTGTTCCAGCGCGACGGTGAATGGCTGGTCGCGCTCGGTGATGTGGCCGGCAAGGGCGTCGAAGCGGCCGTGCTGACCGGCCGGGCACGTCAGAGCCTGCGGACCGCGGCGCACTTCGTCACCGACCCCGGAGCCTTGCTGGCTGCGCTCAACGCCGTGTTCACCGACGACATCTCGCACCGCTTCGTCACGATGATCTGCCTGCGCGTCCGTCCACAGCCCGATGGCGGGTTGCTCGTCGATGTCGCCGTCGCGGGCCACGCGCCGCCGCTGGTCGCGCGGGCGGGCGGCGACGTCGAGGAGGTCGCGTGTGACGGCGCCGTACTCGGAGTCGTGCCGGTGGCGGAGTATCCGGTGACCACCGTTCGGCTCGCTCCCGGCGACCAGATCGTCCTGTTCACGGACGGCATCGAGGAAGCGCGCGGTGAGAGCGGCTTCTACGGTCAGGAACGCCTGCTCGAACTGCTTGGCCGGTACGCCGGCGCCGGCGCGGATGTCACCTGCGCAGCGATCGAGCAGGACGTGCTGGAGCATTTGGACGGCCGCGCCCACGACGACATCGCCGTCCTCGCGCTGGGCTGCACCGGGTGATCGCCGATCTGACACCGACGCTGACCCGTTTCGAGCATGCGGTGGCCGAGATCGACGTCACCTCCGCGCTCGCCGTGGTGGACGAGGCGCTCGCGTCCGGAGCGGACCCGATCGCGCTGCTGACCGAGGTGATCGGCGCCGCGCAGCGTGCCGTCGGCGACCGCTGGCAGCGCGGCGAGTGGTCGGTGGCCGAGGAGCACGCCGCGACCGCCGTCGCGACCGCGGCCACCGAGACCATCACCCGGGAGGTACGCCGGGGGCCGGTCACTCGCGGCCGGGTCGTCGTCGCCTGCGCCGAGCGGGAGTGGCACGCCCTCCCGGCGATGATCATCGACTGCGCGCTGCGCTCGGACGGCTGGGACACCACGCTGCTCGGCGCGTCCACGCCGGCGCTCCGGCTCAATCAGTACCTGCAGGATCTCGGCCCGGACGCGCTTGCCGTCAGCTGCTCGATGCTCGGCTCGATTCCGACGGCGCGCCGCTTCGTCGAGGCGTCCACCGCGGCCGGCATCCCGATCCTCGTCGGCGGACCGGCGTTCGGCTCGGACGATCTGCGCGCCCGTACCCTCGGCGCCACCGGCTGGGCCGCCGATGCGACCGGCGCGATCACCGCGATGCGCGAGTTGCCGGCCGTCGTCCAGCCCGCTCAGCCGTTGGCCGACGGGCCGGTCGAAGAACAGGCCGCGCTGGAGCTCAATCACGGCGAGCTGGTGGCGACTCTGACCAGCCGCTGGCCGCGGCCCGACCGGGCGGGGTCGCCCGAGCTCGATCCGGCGCTGGCGAAGGATGCCGTCGAGCTGATCCTGCACGCGCTCTGGGCGGCCTTGCTCACGGCCGATCCGCGCGCGATCACCGAGACGGCCTGGTGGATCCGCGCCCTGCTCGAACACCGCGACGCCCCGGTCGCGCTCGTGGCGACCCTGCACCAGGAGGTCGCCGGGGCGATCCGCGACTATCCGCTGGCCGCGACGCTGCTCGACGACTCGTGGCCGTCGGCGGAGAGGTTGTAGGTCTCGGTCGCGGTGGTCGCGAAGACGGCTGAGCGCTCGGCCGGGGTCAGGTGGGCGGTCAGGGCCTCGGCGGCTTCGACGACGCCGGCGTAGGGAGCGGCGAGCAGGCAGACGGGCCAGTCGGAGCCGAACATCACTCGCTCCGGCGTGAAGGCTTCGAGGACGGTGTCGGCGTACGGCTTGAGGTCGGCGACGGTCCAGCTCGACCAATCGGCCTCGGTGACCAGGCCGGAGAGTTTGCAGGTCGTGTTGGGCAGGGCCGCGAGCTCGCGGAGCTGGGTCGCCCACGGGTCGAGCGGGCCGCCGACGACCGGTTTGGAGATGTGGTCGACGACGAAGGTGAGTTGGGGGAGCGCCTTGACCGCCTGGATCGCGGCGGGCAGGTGCGGAGTCTTGGTCAGGAGGTCATAGCCGAGGCCGGCATCGGCGACGGCGGCAAGGCCGCGCTGGACGTCGGGACGCAGCAGCCAATCGACGTCGGGCTCGTCGTGGACCTGGTGGCGGATGGCCTTCAGGTAGCCGCCGTCCGGCCGGGCCTGCAGCTCGGCCAGGACGTCGGCGACATCGGGCGCGGTCAGATCGACCCAGCCGACCACACCGGCGACCAGATCGTTGCTTGCGGCAACTTCGAGGAACTCGCGGGTCTCGGCGAGGACGCCGACCGTCTGGACGAGCACGGTCGCGGTGACCTCGGCCGCGGCCGCGATTGGCGCCAGGTCGTCGATCCCGAAGCTCCGCCGGATCGGGGCGAACTCGTCGCCGACCATCCAGGTCTGGTCGCGAACGCTCAGATCCCAGACGTGGTGGTGCGCGTCGACTCTGCTCATGCCGCTGTGGTCCCTTCGGCGTGGATGAGGCGGATGACCTGCTGGCTCATCTGGTCGTAGTCGTGGTTGTTCGGCAACTCGCCGCGGATCCGGTGGTCGCGCATCACCACGACGCGGTCGGCCAGCGTGATCATCTCCGGCAGGTCGGAGGTGATCAGCAGGATCGCCAGCCCGTTGGCGGCAAGATCCCAGATCAAAGTGTGGAAGGCGTCCTTGGTGCGGACGTCGATCCCGACCGTCGGCTCGTCGATGATCAGGATCTCGGTCTGGGCGGCGAGCCACTTGGCCAGCGAGATCTTCTGCTGATTACCGCCGGAGAGCGTGCCGGCCAGTTGGGACGGCGAAGCGATCCGGATGCCCAGCTGTTCGACGTACGACGTCACCATCGCCGTCTCCACCTTGGCGGGCACGTACCCCAGGACCTTGCGCAGCCGGTCCCAGATGGTGACGGCGATGTTGCGGGTGATCGGCTGCTCGAGGAAGACGCCCTCCTCCTTGCGGTTCTCGGTGACGTAACCGATCTTGTGATTGCGCAGGGCATCGCGGACGGTGCGGATCTTGACCGCCTCGCCGCGCACCCGCACCTCACCGGCGGTGATCCGGTCGAGCCCGAGCAGCGCCTTCGCGAGCTCGCTGCGGCCGGCGCCGACGAGCCCGTAGAGCCCGACGATCTCGCCCGGCCGGACGCTGAGATCGACGTCCGCGTGACCGGACGCCGTCCCGACACCGCGCAGCTCCAGGATCGGGGGGACCGCGGTGTCGACCGCGCGCTCGGGCAGGCTGAGCGCCTCATGGACCCGGCCGACCATCAGGTCGACGACCTCGTCCCGGGTCAGGTCGGCGAGGGCGCCGCCGGACAGCACGGAGGCGCCGTCCCGCAGCACGGTCACGGTGTCACAGATCTGGAAGACCTCCTCCAGCTTGTGACTGACGAACAGGATCGCGCGGCCGTCGTCCTTCAGTTTCTCGACGACGCGGAACAGCAGCGCCGCTTCGTTCGGGGTGATGGACGCCGTCGGCTCATCGAGCAGCAGCACACGACTCTCGACCGACAGCGCCTTCGCGATCTCGACCAGCTGGGCCTGGGCGACGGACAGCTCGGTGACCGGTTGGTCCGGATCGATGTCGAGCTCGAGCTCGGCCAGCCAGCGGGCCGCCTCGGAGCGGATCGCGGCCCGGTCGACCAGGCCGCGGGAGGTCGGCAGCTTCTGGAGCAGGATGTTCTCCCCGACCGTGAAGCCGGGGATCAGGTTCCGCTCCTGGTGGACGACGCCGATGCCGGCCGCGGCCGACTCGTGGGGCGAGCCGAACGACATCTCCCGCCCGTCCATCAGCAGGCGACCGCCGTCGGGCCGGTAGAGGCCGGTGATCACCTTGATCAGCGTCGACTTGCCGGCGCCGTTCTCGCCGAGCAGCGCGTGCACGGAGCCGGCCTCCAGCGTGAGCGTGACGCCGTCGAGCGCACGGACGCCGGGGAACACCTTGACGATCTCGGATGCCTCGAACAACGTCATGACACACCTCCGGCCACAGCCGCGTCGGGTGCTTTCACCACGGCGCGGCGCTCCTGACGACGGGCCCGCACCTGGCCGAGGACGACGGAGCCGAGCACGACCGCGCCGACCACGAAGTTCACCCAGGAGGGCTCGAGGGAGAACTCGGCCCGCGCGGTGTCGACGAACCGGACGATGAACGCGGCCAGCACGGTGCCGAGGACGACCGCCGAACCGCCGGTGAGCAACGCGCCGCCGATGATCGGCGCCGCGAACGAGGGCAGCAGCCAGTCGCCGCCGATGCTCTTGTTCACCCCGGGGGACGACGCTACCGTCAGGATCGCGGCGACGCCGAGGATCGCGCCGGACAGCGCATGCGCGACGATCACCGAGCGGTCGTTGGAGATCCCGGACAGCCGGGCCGCGATCGGGTTGCCGCCGGAGGCGAGCAGCTGACGGCCGGGGACGGTCCGTTTCAGCAGCAGCGCGAGCAGGGCGGCGACGATCAGCGCGACCACGAAGATCCAGGGGACGACGCCGAACAGCGCGGCGGAGCCGAACGTCTTCAGACCTTGCGGGTAGGCGTCGACCGTGCGCGTGCCGACCAGGCGGTACTGGACGCCGAGCAGGATCGTCATCGTGGCCAGCGTGACGATGAACCCGTTGATCCGGGTCAGCACCACGAGAACCCCGTTCAACAGCCCGGCCGCGCCGGCCAGCAGGAAGCCGATCAGCAACGCGAGCGGCACCGGGACGCCGTGGTCGGCCATCAACACGCCCATCGCGGCCGCCGCGAACCCGCCGATCGCGCCCACCGCGAGGTTCAGCTGACCCACCGCGAGCACCACCATCTGCGCCAGCCCGATCAGCACCGGCACCGCCAGGAACTGCAGCAGCACCCGAATCGAGTTCGCCGCCAGCAGGTCACCCCCGGAAGCAATCACCAGCCCCACGAAGAACACGAGCCCGATCACCAGCAACGTCATCTCGGTAGACCGAACAAACCGCTTCATCGCTCCCCCTCCTGAGAACCCGCCGCCTTCGGCGGCGGAGGTGGAGAGGAGGAGGCAACGGCTTGGCGGTCGGAGAGGAGGGTTCGGATGCGGTCGGTGGAGAGAGCCGCCAGGAGGATGAGGCCCAGGTAGATGTTGAGGCTTTCGAGGCCGACGCCCAGCAGGTCCAGGCCTTTGCGGATGACGGTGGTCAGGGCGGTGCCGAGGAGGGTGCCCCAGATGGAGACGAAGCCGCCGGCCAGCAGGGTGCCGCCAAGGATGGGGCCGAGGAAGGAGGGGAGCATGAACTCTTCGCCGATGGTGGCTTTGATGGAGCCGGTGGAGACGGCGAGCATGAAGCCGGCCAGGGCGGCCAGGCAGCCGGACATGGCGTGGGCGATGATGACGCGGCGCGCGGTGGGGATCCCGGAGAGCTCGGCGGCGCGGACGGACGAGCCGGTCATCAGGAGTTCACGGCCGAGCCGGGTGCGGGCGTAGATCCAGCCGACGACGGCCATCGCGATGACCGCGAAGATCGCCAGCTGCGGGACGGCGGGTGAGCCGCACACGTTGCCGATACAGACATCGGCGAGCGAGAAGTTCCGCAGCTCGCGCATCCCCGGTGGTTTCGTCACGAAGGCCGCGTTCTCCGTCAGTGACGTGTAGACGAGCGGGATCATCCCGAGTAGCAAGAAGTCCAGCGCCAGCGTCACGACGAACGAGTTGACGCCGGTCCGGGCGATCACCCAGCCGGCCAGCGCGCCGATCGCCGTCCCGGCCACCAGCCCCACCAGGAGGCCGGAGTACAGGGTGAAATGCCACAGGTCGTAGGAGATGCCGGTGATCATCATCGAGAACGCCGCCATCCGGCCGACGGCGAGGTTCATGTGGCCGATCGACAGCACACACAGCTGCGCGAGCCCGACCACGGTGAACATCGCGATATCCCGCAGCAGCGGGAACACCACGAGCTGCTGGTTGAAGAACGCCGGCCGCAGTACGCCGAACAGCGCCGACAGCAGCACCACCAGGAGCAACAGCCCGACGCGCTGGTTCGCCCACCACGGCGTACCCCTGGGCGGCTTCTCGACCGGTGTGTCCTCGCGCAGCGCCTCGGTCGCCGTCGACGAGACCGGCGCGCTCATGAGACCCGCCGATCGTCGATGGCGTCCGGATCCCAGTCGATGCCCAGCCCCGGCGTATCCGGCGCTACTGCATGACCGTCGGCGATCTCCATCTCAGAACGGGTGATGGCGCGCAGCTGGGGGATGTGCTCGACGTACCGCCCGTTCGGCACCGCAGCGGTCAGGCTGACATGCAGCTCCATCAGGAAGTGCGGACAGACCTCCAGATTGAACGACTCGGCCAAATGCGCGACCTTGAGCCACGGAGTGATGCCACCGACCCGCGCGACGTCCACCTGCACAATCCCTGCGCCGCCGGCCGCGACGTACTCGCGGAACTGCGACACCGAGTACAGCGACTCACCCACCGCGATCGGGATCGAGGTGGACTCTGCCAACCGCACATGCCCGGTCACGTCGTCCGCGGGCAGCGGCTCTTCGAACCAGGACAGGTCGACCGCCTCGAAGGCGGCCGCCCGGCGCTTCGCCTCGGCGTACGTCATCGACTGGTTGGCGTCGACCATGATGTCGAGCGACGGACCGACGGCGTCCCGTACGGCGCGCAGCCGGTCCACATCCTCGTGGACGCGCGGTTTGCCGACCTTGAGCTTCACTCCGGGCCAGCCAGCCTTCTGGGAGGCCAGTGCGCCCGCAACGAGCTCGTCGGTGGTCAGATGCAGCCAACCGCCTTCAGTGTCGTACAGCGGCACCTCGCGCCGGTGACCACCAGCAAGCCGCCACAACGGCTCACCGGCCCGCAGACACCGCAGATCCCACAGAGCGGTGTCCACTGCGGCCAGCGCGAGCGAGGTGATCGCACCGACTGTGGTGGCGTGGGTCGACCAGAAGAGGTCCGACCACGCGGCCTCGACGTTCCGAGCGTCCACTCCGAGCAGCCTGGGCAACAGGTTGTCCCGCAGCAACGCCAGTACGGCGGTGCCACCGGTGCCGATCGTGTACGAGTAGCCCAGCCCGGTGAGCCCGTCAGCCGTCTCCAGCGCGACGAAGATGGTCTCCTGCTTGAGGAACGACTGCACGGCGTCCGTACGGACCGTTTCGACCTCCAGGTCGACCAGGTACGCCTCCGCCCGCGTGATTGCGCTCACTGGCAGCTCAGCTGCTTGGCGAACTCGGTCTCGAGCTCCTTGGTCTTCGCCTTGCGCTCGTCGTCGTACGTGTCCACGTTGTCCTTGGTGACCACGAACGAGCCGGAGTCGACCACGACGCCCGGGGTCTTCATCGTGCACTGCTTCGACTGCAGCAACGCGAGCAGCCAACCGCCGACGTACGCCTGACCGACCGGGTTCTGCGTGACGGTCGCGGCGACGCCGCCGGACTTGATCCCGGACAGGATCTTCGCGTCGTCGTCGATCGCGACCACCTTGATCGGAAGCTTGCTCGAGGCAACACCGTCGGCCGCGGCCACCGCGGGGTTGTACGCGGTCGTGACGATGCCCTTGATGTCCTTGCCCTTGGACGCGAGCAGGTCGGCGACGGCCTTCTGCGCGGTCGAGAGGTCCTTGTCGATATCGGTGATCACCGGCAGTTCGGTGACCTTGCCGTTCGTCTCGGCGACGGCCTTCTTCACACCGGCGATCCGGCGCTGGGTGTTGGAGTCGACGTTGTTCCCGGTCAGGTGCACGATCGCGCCTTCGCCGCCGATCGCCTCGATCGTCGCCTTGGCCGCCTTGTACGCCGCCGCCTCGACATCCGTGGACAGACAGAAATCGGCCGAGTTCGTGTCACCGGCCGGGCAGGACGCCAGTGAGCCGACCGCGAAGCCCTTGGCCTTCAGGTCCTCGAAGGTGGAGTTGATATCGGTCGGCGACACGCCGAAGATGCCGAACGCGTTGTAGCCCTGCGCGGCCAGCGAGTTGATGACGTTGTTCTGCTTGCCCTGGTCCCATTCACCGGTCTCGTTGAACGTGACGTCACCGAGTTTGAAGTCGGCCTTGTCGACCTCCGCGGTGGCCTTCCACGGCTGGAAGTAGGGGTGTGCGCCGCCCGGGATCAGCGCCAGCTTGACCTGGGAGCCGTCTTTCAGCGTGACCGGCCCCGAGCTGGATCCGGTGGACGCGTCGTCCTTCGGGCCGCCGTCGGACGTCGAATCGGCGGGTTTCGTGGTGCAGCCGGTGGCCACCAGGGCAACGGCGGCGAGGCAGAGGGCGGTCCTACGGAGAGCGGCGCCGGCGGGGGCGAGGGTCATGAGCGGACTCCAGATCCTATAGGATATTGCGAACCTGATGCTGCCGCCTCACACTGGAGCCGTCAAGACTCGTCGAGGTAACGATGACAAGTCGGGCAGAATAGGTTCGGGAGGAGTGCACTGTGACTGATGCGCATGTGGGTCTCGCGGGGCAGTTGACCCGCCTGCCGCAGCGACAGGTGCTGAGCGACGACGTCTACGAGACCGTCAAGGGCCTGATCATGGACAGCGTCGTCGAGCCGGGCACCCGGCTGAACATCGACGCCCTGACCCGGGAGCTGGGGATCTCGCAGACCCCGATCCGGGAGTCGCTGGCCCGGCTGGAGTCCGACGGTCTGGTGATCAAGGAGCCGCTGCGCGGCTACCGGGTGTCGTCGCGGCTGAGCCGGCCCGAGTTCGAGGACCTGTTCGAGTTCCGGCTGCACATCGAGCCGTGGGCGGCCGGTCGGGCCGCCGAACGCGCCGCGGCCGACGATCTGGTCCGGCTGAAGGACGAGATGCTCAGCTACACCGATGTGCCCGATCGGCCGGCGTACGAGAGCTACCGGGCGATGGCGGCGCACGACCAGCGCTTCCACGACCTCGTGCTGGAGCTGTCCGGTAACGAGACGGCCCGGCTGTCCTTCGCCCGGACGCACTGCCACCTGCACCTGTTCCGGTTGTACTACGGCGGCGGCATCGCGACCAAGGCGCTCCGCGAGCACAAGAACGTCGTGGCCGCCGTCCGCAAGGGCGACCCGGTGGAGGCGGCCGCGGCGATGCGGGCGCATATCGAAGCGTCCCGCGAGCGGCTGCGGCCGATGTTCGACCAAGAGTGATTCCTTCCGTCTGAATCAGGAGACACCTGTGGAACTGCTGCGCCTCGGCGCGGTCGGCGAGGAGCGCCCGTACGTGCGCGCCACCGACGGCACCGTCTACGACCTGAGCCCGCTGACCGCCGATATCGACGGCGCCTTCCTCGCCGCCGACGGCATCGGCCGCACCCGCGCGGCACTCGAGGCCGGTGAGCTCACCGCGGCCGGCACCGACGGCCTGCGGATCGGCGCGCCGATCGCGCGGCCGGGCGCCGTGGTCTGCATCGGGCAGAACTACGCCGCCCACGCGGCCGAGTCCGGCGCCGAGCCGCCGAAGCAGCCGATCGTCTTCTTCAAGCACCCGAACACCGTCGTCGGCCCGAACGACGAGGTCCTCGTCCCGCGTGGCTCCGCCAAGACGGACTGGGAGGTCGAGCTGGCCGTCGTCATCGGCAAGCCCGCCCGCTACGTCGAGACCGACGAGGAGGCGCTCGCCTGTATCGCCGGCTACACCGTCTCGAACGATGTCTCCGAGCGCGCCTTCCAGCTCGACGTCTCCGGCGGCCAGTGGTCGAAGGGCAAGTGCTGCGAGACCTTCAACCCGCTCGGCCCGGCGCTCGTCCCCGCCGACCAGGTCGACCCGACGAACCTCGACCTCAAGTCCTGGGTCAACGGCGAGATCCGGCAGGACTCCAACACCCGCGACATGATCTTCTCCGTCGCCGCCCTGATCCGCGACCTCTCGCAGTACATGGTCCTCAGCCCCGGCGACATCGTGAACACCGGCACCCCGCAAGGCGTCGCCCTCTCCGGCCGCTTCCCCTACCTCGCCCCCGGCGACGTCATGGAGATCGAGATCCAGGGCCTCGGCAAACAACGCCAACCCCTCGGCAAAGCCTGAGCAATCTGTCGGCGCGGCCACCTAGGGTCGCGCCATGACAGAGGCCCTCGACAACATCCGCACGTCGTACGACACCGTCGCCACCTCCTACGCCGAACGCGTCGTGGAAGGCCCGGAGTGGGAGGTCGCTGCCTTCGACCACCTCATCCGGCCGGCGGCCGGCCGCCCGATCCTCGACGCCGGCTGCGGCCCCGGCCGAACCACCGCCCTCCTCACCGAGCGCAGTCACCCAACAGATTCGGTTGTGGTTGGGCTTGATCTTTCGCCCGGGATGATCGGGATCGCTCGGCGGAGCCATCCCGAACTCGACTTTCGGGTCGGGTCGATGACTGCGCTCGACTTCCCCGATGAGTTCTTCGGGGGTGTGCTGAGCTGGTGGTCGATCATCCATCTGCCGCGTGAGCTGGTGCCGGTGGCGTTGGGCGAGTTCTACCGGGTGTTGGCGCCGGGCGGGGTGTTGCTGCTGGGCTTCCACCTCGGCGAGGGTTCGACGCACAAGACCTCCGGGTACGGCGGGCTGGCGATGGATGTGCAGGTGCACCGGTGGCGCCCCGAAGAGCTGGTCGAAAAGGCGGTCGCGGTTGGGTTCACGCCCTGTCAGACTGACTTGCCCGAGGATTGTGTGGTGGTCGGCAAATGACTTCGCGCGTGCGGACGGTGACGTTCGATACTCACGACCCGTACGAGTTGGCCGGGTTCTGGTTGCAGGTGCTGCGAGCGCCACGGCCGGACTACGACCACCCGGGCGACCCGGCGGCGGAGGTGGTGACCGATGGGATGACGTTGTTGTTCGAGCAGAACGACGACGTGAAGACGGTGAAGAACCGGGTGCATCTGTGTCTGGAGCCGGATGGGCCGCGGGATGCCGAGGTCGAGTGGTTGCAGACGCTCGGGGCGACCGTCGCGAACGACCTGCGGAACCCGGACGGGACGGGCTGGGTGGTCATGCTCGATCCGGAGGGTAACGAGTTCTGCGTCCTGCGGAGCGCGGCCGAGCGGGCGGCAACTAGCTGACCGGCGCTTCGCCGGTCAGGGTGATTCGCCAGTCGGTCGCCCAGGCGTGGACGGCGACGTCCAGGCCGTCGCGGGTGGCGGTCGCGCGGTAGTGGCCGTCCTCGGCCGGGGCCGTGGTGGCGGTCCAGCCGCGGGCGCGGAAGGCCTCGGCCGCGGCGGTCACGGCGGCGGCCGGGTCAGGTGCGGTGGGGTTACCGGTCTCGACGGTGATCCGGGCGATGGTGGCCGCGCCGCGGCCGTCGAAGAGGACGCCGGGGTTGATCGGGCCGGGGTCGTGGGTGACGACGGGCTGCTGGTCCGGTACGACGGCGGCCGCGACAGCGAGCAGCTCGGCGCGCAGGGTGTCGCGGGGTGTGGTCATCGCCGGGGTCCTTCGCTGGTCCGTGGTCGGTGGGCTCCGCCGGGGCGGGTGCCCGCGGTGCGGGCGGCGGATTCGGCGCTGGGCGGTCTGGCGGCCTGGGTGGGGGGCGCGAGCCCGCCGTACACCTTGGCGGCGACGCCGGCGGCTCGGTTCAGCATGGTGCCCCAGGCAAGTTTGGTCTCTTGGGCGCGGGTGGTGTCGGTGGTGGTGATCGACGCCAGGTCGCCACGGACGACGCGGCCGATATTGCGGAGGGCCTCGCTGTTCACCCGGTAGTACTCGTTGTGCCAGTGCACCGAGACCGGGTCGTCGCCGTTGGTCGCCATCCGGATCGCGTCCGGGAAGGTGGCCGGATCGGGGCCGTGCCATTCGGAGTACGAGACGTAGTCGCCGGGCGCGCGTTCGACGTACAGGCGGGTCGGGGGCTGGACGATGTCGGCGGCCTCGTCGACGTACTTGGCGATACCGGGCGATCCGGTCAGGACGACGCGGTCGGCACGGGCACCGTGCAGGAGGGCCTGGCCGACGACATCCGAGCCGTAGGAGTGGCCGACCAGGGTGGTGGTCGCGTCGGTCAGCTCGTCGAGCTCGGTCAGGAACGCGGCGAGGCGCGGGCCGCCATCGAGGGCGGCCTGTTTGCTCGCGGCCGCGGCGAGGCCCTGCGGTGATGCGTAGTCGAGCCAGGCGATGGCGACCGTGCCGGGCCCGGCCTCGGCGCGGATCAGATCGGCGCGGTCGGACTGGCCGCGGAAGGTGTCCAGGCTGTTGCCCATTCCGGGGACGAGGACGGCGACATTCCGCGCCTGGTCGAGGTCGCCGAGCACCTCGACCGCCCGGCCCTGGCCCTCGGGGTCGAGCTCGAGGAACTGGCGGGGCCGGTGGACCTCGACGACCTTGCCGTCGGCATCGATCGCCGTGCCCTTGACCGGGGTGAGCAGCTCGGTGAGCGTGTCGAGCCGCTTGCGCTCGGCGGCCGTCGCCGTGCCCGCGGCGACGGCGGCGTGCAGGCGGTTGCGAGCCGCGAGCAGGCGTGCGTGGTTGGCACGGAACCGCTCGGCGAGCTCGCTCATCCGCACTCCGTCAGTGGAAGGCCAGGGACCAGCTGCCAGTGTGGTGGGACAGGTTGACCGTTGCCAAGGGCCGGACATCCACATGCCGGAGCGATTCGGCCGGAGCGTCCAGCACGTACAGGACGATCGCGCGGAAGACCGAAGGATGCACAACCGCCACAATCCGGTCCCGATCCGAGCTCGCGATGTCGCCGAGCCAGTCGGCTACTCGGGCCAGGACGTCGTTCTCGGTCTCGCCGCCGGGGGGCGCCGTGTGCGGGCGTTCCAGCCAGGCCGTGACCTGGGCGGGGTCGGCGGTGAGGAGGTCTTCGAGAGGGCGGTTGGTCCAGTCGCCGTAGTCGCGGTCGCGGAGGGCCGGGTCGACGATGGGGGACAGGCCGAGGGCCTCAGCGGTGGCGATGGCGGCCGGCTCGGGGCCGGCGTAGGTGGCGTCGGCGGCGAGCTTGAGCTCGCCGGCCGCCGCCACACTCGCCGGGTCCGGGTCCGGGGCGCCACCGAGGACGAGGCCGCGCAGCGCGGGAGTCAGTGCGTGGGCGACCAGCGTCAACGAGCTCAAGCATTCACCTTCTGTTCGGATGGCCGGCGGGCCACCGCGGCCGCGTACCCGAATCCGAGCAGGAGCCACAGCGTCGCCTGCGTACCGAGCGAGGCGAACCGGAACTGCCACAGCAGCGTAGCGGGGAACGTGTCCGGAACCTCGTTGATCCGCGGCAGGATCAGGTACGCCGCCACCACCGTCACCAGCAGCCCGGCGACGAACCCGCCCAGCCGGGCGATGTCGCCGTACCGGGCGGCCCAGCGGGACAGCGCGACTCCGGCCCAGACCGCGAGCAGGCCGATCACGATCGTCAGCAGATAGGTGATCGTCCGCTTGGTGATCGTCTCCGGGTCGCCGACAGCCGGCGGGTTCGGCGGGTACTTGAGGAACGGCACCAGCACGATCCCGACGAACCCGGCCGCGGCCAGGCCGAGCGCGGCGTACCCGTCGTTCGCGGTCCGCAGCTTGCGCCGCAGCAGCGTGAAGCCGACGGCGAAGATGCCGCCGAGGGCGACGCCGTACAGGCTGGTGGCCAGGAAGAGACCCGCGCGCTGGCCGTCGCGGCTGACCAGCGGCTCTTCTTCTTCGGCGGCGGGCGTCGCGTGCTCGTCGCCATGGTCATGGGTGTGCCCGCCCGACGCGGCTTCCTCGATCGCGATCGCGGCGTCCACGTGTGGCTCACCGGTGACGTACGCGAAGGTTCCGGCCAGCAGGCCGGCGAAGAGTCCGACGATCAGGCCGCGCACCAGGAGTGATCCGAAGGTGCGCATCGATCAGTGGCAGGGCACGCCGAGGAGGTGCCGACCGTCGTGCATCAGCTCGTGCAGGAACATCCCCGACTGCGAGACCGCGCCCTGGTCGAAGCCGACCAGGTAGGCGAGCAGCAGCAGGAGCGCGACGCTGACGGCCGAGAGAACGAGCAAGCGGGGCGAGATGGCCGGTACGGCGACCGACTGGGCAGGAGCTGCCATCAGAACCTCCTGGGGAAGTGCGCGTCCCCTTCGAAAGGCTGCTGGTGCCCGAGCATCCTGACTCACGAGCAAGCTCGCTCACAGTGGCGCGGCCGTGCCGGATTTTCACCGGCTTCCCTCGGGCATCGCAGGTTGTCCCTCGAACCGTAGCCGCCGGTCCGTTGAAGGGTCAACGGACCGGACTCAACGGGTGAGAATCGCCTCAGTGCGCCGGTCCCGGGCCCGCGCGGTGAGCAGATAACCCGCGCTGGTCGCGACGCCGAGGACGAAACACAGCACCCACAGACTCTGCCCGTGATGCTGCAGCAGATACCCGGCCAGCAGCGGCGCGGCCAGGCGCGAAGCCTGACTGGTGGCGCCGAAGAAGCCGAAGTACCGGCCGCGCAGCGCCGCCGGGGCCATTGTGCCGACCGTGCTGTCGAGGACGGCGAAGTACGCCATCTCGCCGCAGGTCCAGATCGCGACGGTGAGCGCGTAGAACCAGACCGTGTCGGCCGCGCCGGTCAGCCCGAAACCGACCCCGACCAGGAGCGCGCCGAGCGCGAGCACCCGCGAGTACGAGCGGTCCCGGATCAGCCGCGGGAGGAAGAGCTGGCCGACCACGATGAGCAGCGTGTTGACGGCGTAGATCCGGCCGTAGTCGGCGGCGTCCAGACCGTCGTGCTGAACGGCCAGCGGTAGCCCGGCGTTGCTCTGCTTGAAGATCAGCTGGAAGCCGATGAAGAGCAGCACGAAGGTCAGAAAGGGGCCGTCGGCAAGGATTGTGCGAATGGCGCCGCGACTCGGGCCCTGCGGCTCGGACGACGCTTCCGGTGTGGTGTTCGGGACGAAGTACCAGAGGATCGCCGCGAGCAGGACGACGCCGATTGTGTCCAGGATGAAGATCGTCGCGAACCCGGACTTCATCGCCAGCGGCGCGGCGAGGGCCGCGATCGACGTCCCGACGTTGATCGCCCAGTAGTTGATGCTGTACGCCCGCGGCCGGTCGGCGGGTGGGACGACGTCGGTGATCATCGCGCTGACCGCCGTCCCGGCGAATGACATCCCGACGCCGAACAGCGCCATCGCGGCGGCGATCGCGGGCAACGTGGTACTGACCGCGGCGCCGACCAGAGCGATTGCCGTGAGCAAGTATCCGGACAGCGCGGTGCCGCGCCGGCTCCAGCGGTCGGCGAGCGCGCCGCCGGCCAGTCCGCCGGCGATACTGCCGGCGCCGGAGATGGCCAGGATGACGCCGATCTCGGCCGGACTGGTCCCGCGCTCCTCGCGGAGGTAGAAGGTCAGGAAGATCAGCACGAACGACGCGATATTGCCGACCAGCGTGATCGTCCAGAGCGACCAGAAGGCCGCCGGCAACCCGCCGGTCAGTTCGCGCCAGCGGCGACTGAGCATGGAAACACCTTTCGGGAAGTAGTTCTCCCGAGCAGTCTGTGCGCGAAGTGGTACAGAGGTAAGATCCACCTTGATGACAGATACTTGGACCACTTTGCGCGAGGTGCTGCTCCCGGACGGCGCGCCCGGGCGGCAGCCCGGCCGCGAGCTGGAGCGCCGCCTGCGGGAGGCGATCCGGTCCGGCCGGTTGCGCGCGGGCGAGCGGCTCCCGTCCAGCCGCGATCTGGCCGGGCAGTTCGGGATCGCCCGCGGGACGGCGGTCGCCGTCTACCGTCAGCTGGGCGCCGAGGGGTACGTCGTCTCCCAGCACGGCTCCGGCACGAAGGTGGCCGACAGCGTGGCGGAGCCCGCCGTACCGGCGGAGACCGGCCCAGCCCGCAGCTGGCGGTACGGGCTAGGCCCGGGACTGCCGTCACTGGCCGCTTTCCCGCGCAGCGCGTGGCTCGCCGCGCTCCGGAAGGGCCTGGCCGATCTGGACGACGTCGAGCTCGGCTACCCGGATCCGGCTGGTCTGCTCCCGTTGCGCACCGAGCTGGCCGGCTACCTGGGTCGCGTCCGCGCGGTTGTCGCCGAGCCGTCCGATCTGGTGATCACCCATGGCACGTTCGACGCGCTCACCCTGCTCGCGGGCGCGCTGCAAGCACAGGGCCATCGCGAGATCGGGCTCGAAGACCCGGGCAGCCAGGAGCAGTACGAGCTGTTCGCCAACCGCGGTCTGACCGGCCGACCGATCCCGGTGGACGACGAGGGCATCCGGGTCGACGTCCTGACTCGAAGCTCGTGTCGTGCGGTGTTGATCACGCCCGCGCATCAGTACCCGCTCGGCGTCAGTCTGAGCCCGGATCGCCGGCGCGCGCTGCTGCAGTGGGCGCGGAGTACCGACAGCTTGGTGATCGAGGACGACTACGACGCGGAGTACCGCTACGACCGCGCACCGGTCGGGGCCCTGCAGTCGATGGACCCTGATCACGTCGCCTACCTGGGCACGTTGAGCAAGACGCTGGCCCCGGCGTTGCGGCTCGGCTGGATGGTGCCGCCCGCCCGGCTGCTGACCGATCTGGTCCGGCGCAAGCGCCTCGACGACCGCGGCTGCGGCTCGGTCGAACAGGCCGCACTGACCCGCTTCCTGTCCTCCGGGAGCTACGACCGGCACCTCCGCCGGACCCGCCTGCTCTACCGCGACCGCCGCGACGCCCTCCTCGAAGCCCTCGCCGCCGACCTCCCCGACTGGCGCCCGATCGGCATCGCGGCCGGCCTGCACGTCGTCCTCCAACTCCCCCCGGGCACCGACGACCGCGCCCTTACCGCCCGCCTCGCCGACCACGACATTCGCGTCGCCGCCCTCTCCCGCTACACCCACACCGGCCCCGCAACCCCCGGCCTGGTCCTCGGCTACGCGGGCCTCACCCCCGACCGGCTGCGGTCCGCGGTCCGCGCGATCGCCGTCCAGGCCGGGGGCTGAGGCCACCCGCTCAGGCCGTGGTGATCTCCAAGCCCGCCGACGCGCCGGCGAACTTCTTCCACTGGGTCTGGTCGTTCTCGTCGGCTGCCCGCAGAGCGAACGAGATGTGCGACTTACCGTTGAGCAACGCGTCCTGAATCGACTCGTGGACAGGTCCGTCGATGAACTGCAGGACGGGCTTCGGCTGACCGTTCCAGGCGCTGCCCTTGGCATCGCCGAGCCAGCGCCGCCAGGTCGCGCCGTCACTGGAGTTCTCCCAGGTCAGCGGATCCTTCGGGTCGAGGTCCCGGACCAGGAAGAGTTGCACCGGAGTCGCGGCGCCGGTCGGCGTGTGGAGCAACTGGATCGTGAACTTGGCCGAGGTGATCGTCTGTCCGGCGAGCGCCGCGATCGGCACCCGGAAGAACGAGCGCCAGAGGCCGGAATCACCCCACGGCCGGCCGACCAGCGCCTCCCCCTGCGTGCGTCCCCAGTACGACTCGCGCGCCCACGTCCTCGCCGTGTACGTCCAGGCATCGACGGGATAGAACGTCGCCGCGCGCGCGGGCAGTGTGATCGCGAACGGCGCGGCCGCCGCAGCCGCCGCGATACCGAGCACAGAACGACGAGAAAGCTGTGACATGACGGAGTCCTTTGATTGTGAGGTGGCCACACCGTGACACCTGAAAACCCCGAACAACAGCTTTTCGAGTCGCCTTGAATGGTCTCCTCAGGCGGTGGTGACAACGAGGGCGGCGGTGGCGGGGGCGAAGGATTTGCCGTGGTACCTGTTCCACTCGTCAGGGGCGCGGAGGCCGAGGGAGATGTACGGCGACCGCGCGGTCGCGGCAGCCTGGACCTGCTCCCGGACGGCATCGGCCTCGAAGCGGAGGACCGGCCGCGGCGGGGTGCCGTGCGCCGTCGCGGACAAGGTGTCGAGGTGCCGCCGCCAGGTGTTCTCATCACTGGAGTCCGCCCAGCTGATCGGCTCTGCGGGATCCAGGTCGCGGAGGCCGAAGAGGTAGACCGGGTACGGAGTGGAGCTGACCGTCGAGACCAGCTGGATCGTGAACGCGGCCGCGGAGATCGTCTGCCCGGCCAGCCCGGCGATCGGCATCCGGAAGAACGACCGGCAGCTACGGTGCCCGACGTTCTCGGCCCCGACTTGTGCCAGCGGACCGTGGTTCCAGAGGCCCACCGGGTAGTTCTGCATGATGAAGCCCCAGTTGTCGAGTGGGTACCTGGTCGCCGCCCGGGCGGGGAGGGTGGCGGCAAGTGGCGCGACGGCCGCCGCGGCGGCGATGCCGAGTACGGAGCGGCGGGTGAGTTGGCTCATCGGGTGTCCCTTCGTCGGGTGAGTGGGGGAAACCGTTCCAGCCGGCCGCTCCGCGCAGAAGCTGTTCGAGGCCGTTCAAATGGCCTCAGGTGCGGGCTGTGCGGCGGGCTACCTGGACGCCGATCAGGGCGAGGACGGCGGGGACGCCGAAGGCGACCAGGTAGGCGGTGAGGGGGGAGTGCGGCTCGAGGGCGGCGAAGAGGGAGCCGCCGATGGCCAGGACTGTTGCTGTGGACAACGAGTCGCTGAGTTGCAGGGCGGAGCTGTTGGCGCCTTGCTGGTCGCGTTCGGAGTATTCGAGGACGAGGACGGACAAGGTCGGGAAGACCGTGCCCATGCCGAAGCCGGCCAGGCCCCAGCCGAGGATGCCGATCGCGACCGGAACCTGCGGGCTGAGGGTGAGGACGGCGATGCCGATCCCGAGGACGAGCGCGATCATGCCGATCTGCAGGAAGGCGGAGGCGTCGAGGCGGTGGTTCGGCCGGCCGCGCCACCAGGAGGCGAGCACCCAGCTCAGCCCGCTGATCGTCAGCACCAGACCGGCGACCGCCGGGGACAGCCCGCGTTCGCGAGTCAGCATCAGCGGCAGGAACACCTCTGCGCCGAACCCGGCCGCCGCGACGAGCCCCCGCAAGGCGATCACCGCCGGCAGACCCCGGCGGACGGTGAACGTCCCGCGCGGCAACAGCTTCGGCGCGAACCCGGCGATCCCGGCCAGGCCGATCAACAGCAGTACGACCTGAAGGACGCCGTGCTGCTGACCGCCGAAGTGCAGGACGCCGACGCCGACCGCGGCCGCCGTGGCCCACAGCGCGCGCTTGTCCCAGAGCCGACCGGGGCGGACGTCGTACGCGTCGCCGCGGGCCAGCCCGGGGCGCATCACGAACGCGGCTGGGATCGCGAGCAGCGGGACGGCGAGGAAGACGATCCGCCAATTGGTGTGTTCGACGATCAGCCCGGCGATCCCGGGGCCGACGAGGGCCGGGATCGCCCAGCCGGCGGCGAAACCGGCGAAGATCCGCGGGCGGAGCTCCGCCGGGTAGAACTGTCCGACGACGACGTACAGGGCCACGGTCAGCAGGCCGGAGCCGAAGCCCTGGATGATCCGGCCGGCGACCAGCACCTCCATCGACGGCGCGAGCCCGGCGACGACCAGCCCGCCGAGGAACCACGCCGTCCCGTGCCAGAGCGGGCGGGTCGGCCCGCGCAGGTCGCTCCAGGTGCCGGAGACGACCATCCCGACCACGCCGGAGGCGAGCGCGCCGCCGAACGCGAGCGCGTACAGGTACAGGCCGTCGAGCGCCTGCGCGACGGTCGGCATCGCGGTCGTCACGGCCAGGTTCTCGAACGCGACGAGCGTGATCAGCGCGATCATGCCGATCGTCAGCGCCCGGTACCGCGGCGCGAGCACTCCGGCGCGCTGATCCGGTCGGGGTTCGGCTGTCGTAGTCATGCCGAACACCTTCGGACTTAAAGCGCGCTTGAAGTCAACTACAGGACGGCGGCCAGCACGATCGCGGCCAGCGGGGGCAGCGCCTGGGTGGCCGCGGCCTGGACCATCCGGCGGTCGGAGGCGACCAGGACGAGGCCGGCGCCGGCCATACACGCGCAGCTGAACAGCGCGATCGCGTGGCCCTTGTCACCGCCCACGACCAGCCCGCCGAGCGCGCCGGCCGCCAGGAACAGGTTGTAGAAGCCCTGATTGAACGCCCACGGCTTGGCGACGGCCGCTTCGGCGTCGTCCTTGACCAGAAAGCGCCGGTACGTGCTCGGCTTGCGGAACAGCAGGCTCTCCATGACGAAGATCGCGACATGGAACAGACCGGCGACGACGACGAAGACCTGTGCGACGACACTCATGCCGGAACCGTACCGCGCTCGGCCCACCGGAACGCCCGCGCCGGGTTGTCGCGGAAGATCGCGTCGGCGGCCGCCGCGCCGAACTCCCGGATGATCCGCGGCCGGAGCCGGGCCAGCAGATACCTCATCCCGAGGCCGTCCACGCGCGCCTGGGCGGTCGTCGTGTCGCCGCCGAGCAACAGCCGATCGCCGTACCCGGCATCGATCAACGCGCCGAGACAGTCGAGCAGCCACGGGTCGGTCGCGTGGTTGGCCCGCGACGGCCCATCGAAAGCGAGCCAGGCGCCCTGCTTCGCGAGCTCGAGATGCGCGCGCCGATCCGGGAACCGGTTGAGATGCCCGAGCAACACACTCGCCGGCGGTACGCCGAGGCGCGTGAGCAGCTCGAGGACGTCGTCCGCAGCAGTCCCCAACTCATGGTGGACCGCGATCGGCGCCCCGGTCGCAAGCTGCGCCTCAGCAGCCGCAGCCAGCACGAACCGCGCATGCGCATCCAGCCCGTGAAACGCACCCGCCACCTTGATCAACCCAGCCCGCGCCGTACTGGCGCCGATCCCAACAGTCAGCTCACGATGAAACGTCTCCGCCAGCTTCGGCCACTCTGCGCCCTCCGGGTAATGCTCAGCCCGGTGCAAACCAGTTGCCGCAACCAACGAAACCCCGGTCCGCCGCGAGATCTCCACCAGCGCGTCGGCCCGCCGCCCCAACCCGTACGGCGTCCACTGCACAACCGCCGCACCCCCGAGCGCCTTGAACTCGACCACCGCGTCGAGCGCCGCGCCTTCGTCGTCCAGCTCCTGCCCAGCCAGCCGCGCCGAGCGGAAGAACAGGTGATCGTGCGAGTCGGTGACGCCGAGCTGGTCGACGTCACCGAGCACCGTCCGGATCATGCGTCAGGCTGCTTGTTTGCGGGGGCCTCGGCGGCGGCCGCGGGAGCGGGCGCGAGCCGGCTGGTCCGAGGTGGTTGCGCGGGGGCCGGCCGGCTGGGTGGTCGACTGGGCGGCTGGGCGACCACGACCGCCGCGGCCGCGTCTCGGCGTCCGGGTGGCGGTTTCGGACTGGGCGGGCTTGGGGGCGGGCGCGACGTAGGTGCGCTCGCCGGGGGCCAGCTGGGTCAGGAGGGGGTCACCCGCGGTCAGCTTGGTGGTTTTGGGGGTGATGCCGGCTTTGCGGGTCAGGTCGCGGACGTCACGGACCTGGTCGTCGGTCATCAGCGTGATGACGGTGCCCTCAGCGCCGGCCCGGGCCGTGCGGCCGGAGCGGTGCAGGTAGGCCTTGTGCTCGACCGGCGGGTCGGCGTGGATGACGAGCGTGACGTCATCGACGTGAATACCGCGGGCGGCGATATCGGTGGCGACCAGCGTCTTCGCCGTCCCGGCGGCGAAGGCCTCCAGGTTCCGCGTGCGGGCGCCCTGGGACAGGTTGCCGTGCAGCTCGACGGCGGGCACACCCTGGGCGATCAGCTTCTTGGTGAGCGCCTTCGCGCCGTACTTCGTCCGCGTGAAGACCAGCGAACGACCAGGCGCCGCGGTCAGGTCGACCAGCACGGGCAACCGGCTGTCCGACTGGACGTGCAGCACGTGGTGCGTCATCTTCGACACCGGCGACTGCGCCGAGTCGACGCTGTGCGTGACGGGCTTGGTCATGAAGCGCTGGACGAGGACGTCGACGCCGGCATCCAGCGTGGCGGAGAACAGCAGCCGCTGCGCGGTCGCCGGCGTCGCCTCGAGGATCCGCCGGACGGCGGGCAGGAAGCCGAGGTCGGCCATGTGGTCGGCCTCGTCGAGCACGGTGATCTCGACCGCGTCGAGATTCAGGTTGCCGGCCTTGAGGTGGTCCTCCAGGCGGCCAGGGCAGGCGACGACGATGTCGACGCCCTTCCGCAGCCCGCTGGTCTGCGGGCCGTGGCCGACGCCGCCGAAGATCGTCATCGTGCGCAGGCCGAGCGCGTCGGCCAGCGGCGTGATCGAGGCCTGGATCTGGGTGGCGAGCTCACGGGTCGGCGCCAGGATCAGCGCGCGCGGCTGC
Organism: Kribbella sandramycini; assembly: GCF_013131805.1. GTDB lineage: Bacteria > Actinomycetota > Actinomycetes > Propionibacteriales > Kribbellaceae > Kribbella > Kribbella sandramycini. The sequence goes on from NZ_JABJRC010000003.1 coordinate 430,651, forward strand.
TTCGGCCGCCGCGGGTGACCGCTGGTCGCCAACCGGGCCAGCACCGGCAGCACGAAGGCGTACGTCTTGCCGGAGCCCGTCCGGCCGCGGCCGAGAACGTCCTTACCGGCCAGCGAATCCGGCAGCGTGGCCGCCTGGATCGGGAACGGTTTGGTGACGCCGGTCGCGGCGAGGGCGGCGGCCAGCGCGGCCGGGACGCCGAGCGCGTCGAAGGTCAGGTCGTCCGGAATCTCCAGCGGGACGACGGCGTCGTACTCGGCCGTGACCGCACCGTTGCTCTGAGCAACATTACCGGCCGGCTTCTTGGCAGCCGGACGGCGGCGCCGCGGGCGGGCCGAGGCGGACCGGTTCGGGGTGGAGCCGTTCGAGGTGGTTCTGGGCGTGGTGGAAGCTTGCGTAGAAGGGCGGCGGGCCGCCATAGGTACTCCAAAAATCGTGGGGTCGTCCTGCCCGGCGCGGCCGTCATCGGCCGCGGCGCGTGGGGGTCGACTGCGAGCACCTCTGTCACAGAGTGCTCCGGGCCCGAGGCAGAACTGGGCGGGCCGTCACCATCAGTGTACGTCACACCAGGTCCGGACCTCGACTAGATTCCGTGCCGTGACCCGAATCGACCCACCCACGGCGGCGTCCGAACGCGAGTTGCTGCAGGGCTTTCTCGACTTCCACCGGCAGACCCTGCTGCTCAAACTCGCCGATCTGAGCGCGGAGCAGCTGACCCTGCGCAGCGCCGAGCCGTCGACGATGTCCCTCCTCGGCCTGGTGCGACATCTCACCGAAGTCGAGCGCTACTGGTTCCAGGCCTGCCTGGACGGCCGCGCGGCGCCACCCGTGTTCTGGACCGACGAACACCCCGACGGCGACTTCGATCTGGCGACGGCCGAGCATGCCGTCCAGGATCTCGACGACTATCGGGCCATCGTCCGCGTCTCGGACGAGCTGGCGGCGCAGTACGAGCTGGATGCGACGTTCCGGCGTCCGCGTCGGGAGGGCGAGTACAGCCTGCGCTACCTCTACATCCACCTGATCGAGGAGTACGCGCGACACAACGGGCACGCCGACCTGCTGCGAGAGCGGATCGACGGACAGACCGGCGAGTAGCTCAGGGCTTGATGGCCCGGATCAACCCGACGACGTCGTTGACGACACCGCGGACGCCGGGGATCCGGGTCAGCCGCAGCAGCCGATCGACCAGCGGAACGGACCGGTCGATCAACGTCTTGGTGCGCTGCAGCTCGTCGCTGTCGTCGTGCACCCAGAACAGCACCACACCCATCTGCAGCAGCCACAACAGCTCCGGCAGCTCCTTCGCCAGCTCGGGCGCGAGTTTGAGATCCGAGCCCTCGACCAGGCGGCGGAAGATCTCGACACTTGCCTCCCGAGCGGGCTGCGACTCGGTGCTGAACGGCGACAACGGGCTCTTCGGATCCGCCGCCGTCTTGAAGAACGTCCCGGCGAACTCGTGGTACGGCGCCGAGACGTCCAGCCAGGTGTGCAGGACGCCGGTCAGCCGGACGACGAACGACTTTTCGCCGGCCAGGATCGTTTCGACCGCATCCCGGTGCTGCTCCTGCAGGTGGTCGTAGTACGCCTGCATGAGGTGGTCTTTGGAGCTGTAGTAGTAGTACGCGTTGCCGACCGAGACCCCCGCCTCGGTCGCGATCGCCCGCATCGTCGTCTTCGCGTACCCCTGCTCGCGGAACAGCCGCAGCGCAGTCGACAGGATCAGCTCCCGGGTCTGCTCACCTTTGGTGGTCGCACTGTCCGTCACATCCGTCAGCGTAGTCACCCCCGGACCGGTCGACGGTGAAGTGCCGTAGGCCGGCCGCCGCGAGCACCATCGCCCGCACCACCGGCTGCATCCCCGGCCGGGTCAGCCGGATCGCCGTCTGCCGGTGGTCGCGCGTGGCCCACAGGCAGATGATCCAGGCCCGGTCACCGATGTAGACCGAGCCGTCGTCCGCGACCACAGTCACGTCGCGCAGCGTCGCCTCGTGGTTGAGCTGGGGGTAGAGCCTCCGCGCGTACGCCGACCCCGCCGCGACGAACCGCATTCGCACCACCCCGTCCGGGCCACCGCGCCCCGGCGCCTGCACCGCCAGCCAACTCCGGAACCTGCGGCACAGGCCGCAGTCCGCGTCGTACAACACCGTCAGCTCGCGCATTGGCTCAGTAGCCGTAGTCGTTCGGCGGCTCGGTCTGCGGCCGCAGTACGGCGTTCGGCGCGACCGGCGGCGTCCCCAGCCGGTCCTCCCGGCTGCGGCGGCGGATCGAGTTGAAGACCCAAACGTTGCTGAGGTGCACGACGCCCAGCACGAGCATCACGATCCCCAGCTTCACGCTCAGCGCCTCGAAGACGGCATTCGCGCTCATCACCGGCTGCTCGATCCGCAGGAACAGCATGACGAAGCCGAGGTTGAGCAGGTAGAAGCCGACCACCAGCAGCCGGTTCACCGCGTCGGCGAAGTCCTCGTTCCCGTGGAAGACATCGACCAGGAAGATCCGCCCGTTCCGACTGAGCGTCCGCGCGACCCAGATCGTCAGCGGGATCGCGATCACCAGGTAGCACAGGTATGTCGTCACCGTCAGTAAGACCATCATTCCGTCCTCACATAGTTGAACACGTTCAATTCAGTGTCGAACGGATTTTGAACATGTTCAAGTGAGTGTCCGCGTGACCTGGATCTCGTCGGCGGGTGCAGGATGCCGGGTATGCGGGAGAAGGATCTGGATCGGTGGGTGACGAAGTACCGGACGGCGTGGGAGTCGAACGACCCGGCCGATATCGGCGCGCTGTGGACCGAGGACGCCGCCTGGTACCGGCGTCCGGACGAGGACCCGGTGCTCGGGCGGGCGGCGATCGTGGAGGCCTGGCTGGAGGTGGCCGACGCGCCGGGGGAGACGACGTTCGAGTACCAGGTGCTCGGGTTCGGCGACGGCGTCGGGTTCGTGCGCGGGTGGACGACGTACCAGACCGAGCCGCCCGGTGAGTTCAGCAATCTGTGGGTGATCCGGCTGGACAAGGACCGGGCGCACGAGTTCGTCGAATGGTGGATGGAGAAGCCGTGAGTGGGTTATCGTCGGCCTAGGCGCTCAGGGCGCCACCGGTCCGCGGGAAGGGCTCAGCCCACCTGATGCAGTGAGTTGGTGCAGTGCTTCACACACCTCCTTTCTCGCCTGACGACGCGGACAGCAGGCTCGCAGAGAGGAGGTCGGCCGATGCCGACCCGCAATCTTCCGAACGACCCGCATCTGGACCATCTGCGCAAGCAGGCCAAGCGCCTACTGGCCGAGGTCCGCGCCGGCGATCGCGCCGCGACTGCGCTGGCCGACGAGTTCCATCCGGTCACAACCTTGGCTGATGCGCAGCTGGCAATCGCGCGCAGTTACGGCTTTCCGAGCTGGCCGCGGATCGTCCGCCATCTCGAGCTGGTCGGCCGCTACAGCCGGTCACCGCATCGGCAGTCCGTCGGCGGTCCGCTGGAGACGCCCGAGCAGCGCGCCGACGAGTTCCTCCGGCTCGCGACCCTGCACTACGGGCAGGACGATCCGGCCCGTCAGCAGGCCGCCCGGCAGCTCCTCGATGAAGTTGCTGCGAGCAACATTTATACGATGGTGGTGGCAGGTGATCTCGACGGCGTCCGGCAGAATCTCGACCAGGTCAGGGAAGAAGGCGGTCCTTACCAGTGGGAGCCGTTGCTCTACCTCACCTACAACCGGCTCGACGCGCCGAACCAGGTCGAGATCGCGCGGTTGCTGCTGGCCAACGGCGCGGATCCCAACGCCGGATATCTGTGGCAGGGCCTGCCATCGCCGTTCACCGCGCTCACCGGCGTCTTCGGCCGTGGCGAAGGTGATCAGCCGACCCATCCGAACCGGGTCGAGCTGGCCCGGTTGTTACTCGACGCCGGCGCGGATCCGAACGACAGCCAGACCATGTACAACTGCGGGCCGGGGTCGCCCCCGCCGTACGACGAGGTCCACCTGGAACTCCTGCTCGAGTACGGGCTCGGGCGTGGGGACGGCGGTCCGTGGCACGACCGGATGACCGCGGCGCACCCGACTCCCCAGCAGTTGCTGGAGGACGAGCTGGTGTTCGCGTCGTCCGCAGGGCTCGTCCGGCGAGTCGAGCTCGTGCTTGCCCAGGGCATCGATCCGGAAGGGCGGGGGACCGAGCACCCGACCTTCTGCGGGCATCGCGCGTACGAACTCGCAGCTGTGCAAGGGCATACGGAGATCGCGGCCTTGCTTCGAGAACGGGGCGCTGCGCCGCTGGACGACGTCCACGAGGTTTATGCGGCGGCGTTCCGCGGCGAGACTCCGGCAGCCAGCGCCGAATTGGCCGCGCGGGCTGTCGCGCGGAACCCGTACCTGATGCACCGCGCCGCGGAGATCGGCCGGACGGCGGCGCTCGAACCCTTGTCCCGTTTGGGTTTCGAGGTGAACCATCATGCGAACGAGGCGCCGATCCACCGCGCCGCACTCAACGGCCACCTCGACACCGTCCGGAAGCTGATCGAGCTCGGCGCCGACCCTGAGCTGAGGGATCCGATGTACGGCGGGAACGCGCTCAGCTGGGCCGAGCACAACCACCAGGACGCGGTGGCCGACTACCTCAGGGGCTTACCGCAAGGAACAGGAAGGCGCTGAACACCATCAGGTGCACCGCGCCCTGCAAGAGCGTCGCCTTGCCGGTCGCGAGCGTCATCATGCTGGTCACGACGGTCAGCGCGAACAGCACCATCTCCTTGCCGTCCAGGCCGAGGACGAGCGGCCCGGTCAGCCAGATCGAGGCCACCGCGATCGCCGGGATGGTCAGGCCGATGCTGGCCAGCGCGGACCCGAGCGCCAGGTTGACGCTGGTCTGGAGGCGGTTGCGCAGTGCCGCGCGCACTGCCGCAACCGTCTCCGGAAGCAGCACGAGCAGGGCGATCACGACGCCGACGACGGCCAGCGGCGCGCCGGCCGACTCGACCGCGGCCTCCAGCTTGGGCGAGACCACCTTGGCCAGGCCGACCACGGCAACCAGACAGACGAACAGCAACCCGAGGCTGCTCAGCGCGACCCGGCCGCTCGGCGCGGCCGCATGCTGCTCCTCTTCCTCCTCGGGTGTCGCCGCCGGCTTCACCGGGAGGAAGTAGTCCCGGTGCCGCACGGTCTGGACGAACACGAACACGCCGTACATCACCAGCGACACGACGCCCGCGAACGCGAGCTGAACCGGGCTGAATCGCGGCCCGGACTCGCTGGTGGTGAACGTCGGCAGCACCAGACTGAGCGTCACCAGCGCCGTCATCACCGCGAGCGCGCCACTCGACGCCTGCACGCGGAACTCCTGCACGTGGTGCCGGATCGAGCCGACGACCAGCGCCAGACCGAGGATGCCGTTACAGGTGATCATCACCGCGGCGAACACGGTGTCCCGCGCCAGGGACGCCGCCTTGTCACCGCCGGAAGCCATCAGCGTGACGATCAGCGCCACCTCGATGATCGTCACCGCGAGCGCGAGGATCAGCGTTCCGAACGGCTCACCCACCCGGTGCGCGACGACCTCGGCATGATGGACGGCGGCGATCACCGCGGCCCCCAGACCGGCGCACACCAGCACCAGCAGCACTGTGCCGAGATCACGACCCCAGGACAGCACCAGGACGACGAAGGCGAGCGGGGGCACGGCCAGACTCCAGCGCGGCAACCCATGGACCACGGAGTTAGTCATCTCCATTTATGCTAAGGGATTCCGAGTAATCCGGTTGGCAACCACTGCGGAGCGGGTGATGCTTCTCGCATCATGACTGTGCAGATCAGGGTGGCGACCGACGCCGACTGGCCGGCGATCTGGCCGTTCTTCCGCGAGATCGTCACGGCGCGCGAGACCTACGCCTACGATCCGGAGCTGACCGCCGAGCAGGCGGAGCGGATGTGGATGACGCCGTCCCCGGGGGCGCGGACGACGGTGGCGGTCGATGCCGAAGGCACCGTCCTGGGCAGCGCGAACATGTACGCGAACCGCCCCGGGCCGGGCGCGCACATCGCCAGCGCGAGCTTCATGGTGGCGGCGGCCGCGCGCGGGCACGGGGTCGGGCGGGCGCTGGGCACGGACATGATCGAGTGGGCCGGTCGGGAGGGGTTCCGCGGGATCCAGTTCAACGCGGTCGTCGCGGCGAACGAGCCCGCCGTCCATCTGTGGCAGGCGCTCGGCTTCGAGATCATCGGCACAGTTCCCGAGGCCTTCGACCACGCCAAGCTCGGGTACGTCGGGTTACATGTGATGTACCGTCCGCTGGTGTGACCGACAACCGCGCACGCCGGATGTGGAAGACCCTCGAGCCGTTCCACGCGATCACGTACTTCGCGCCGGAGACCAGGCAGGCGACCGACGCACTCGGGCTCAAGGGCGGCTGGATGAGCTACTTCGGCTGCCGGGCCGCGCCGCTGGGCGCGGCCCCGGCCGAACTGGTGGCCGCGATCTTCTACAACTTCCACCCGGCGATGGTCGCCCGCTCGCTGCCGGACGCCTGGGGTTTCGCAAGCCCGACGGCGCTGCTCGACGCCCGGCTCGCCGCTGTGGACACCGCCGTACGCCGGCTGTTCGGGAGCGCTCCCTTCGGTCGGGCGGCTGAGCTCGCCCGGCGCGCGGCCGAGGCGGCTCCGGTGGCGGGGCGGCCGTTGGCGGCGGCCAACGCGGCGCTCGAATGGCCGAGCGAGCCGCATCTGGTGCTTTGGCAGGCGACCACGATTCTGCGCGAGTCGCGGGGTGACGGGCATGTCGCGGCGCTCGTCAACGCCGGGCTCAGCCCGTGTCAGGCCCTGGTGACGATCTCGGCGGCGGGTGGGCCGTCGAAGCAGGTCTTCCAGGTCAGCCGCCGCTGGACGGACGACGAGTGGGCGGCGGCGTCCGACGACCTGCGCTCCCGCGGCCTGCTGGACGACGCGGGCGAGTTGACCGACGCCGGGCGCACGCTCCGTCAGCAGGTCGAGGACACGACTGACGTACTGGCTGATCAGGGCTGGCGGGCGCTCGGTGACGAGCTGACGACCGAGTTGGCCGACGTCGTCCGACCGTTGAGCTCGGTCGTGATGTCCGGCGGACTGATCCCACCGGACAACCCGATGGCGTTGCGCTGGGATTAGGTTCGTAGGCTCGCGGTCGCGGCGCGGAGTACGGCGGCGGTCAGGGCGGTCAGCACTGCGGATTCGAGTTTCCAGTGTTGCCAGTAGAGCGGCACGTCGATGTGCTTGCCTTGGGCAACCTCTACCAAGCGGCCGGCGGCGATCGCGGGGCGGGCGAACTGTTCCTCGATCGTGCCCCAGCCGAGGCCGGTCAGCACCGCCTGCTGGAAGGCGCCGGCGGCCGGGACGGTGTGCACCGGTGGATCGACCCGACGGCGGGTCACTTTGCGGATCAGGCGATGCTGCAGCAGGTCCTTGTCGTTGAACACGACCACCGGCGCCTCGGCCAGCGCGTCGGCCAGCGGACGATCGGCGAGCCAGCGCTCGGCGTACCGGGGGTTCGCGACAGACAGGTACCGCATCTTCCCGAGTGGGACGACGCGGCAACCCTGGACCGGCTTGGGGTCCGCGGTCACCGCGGCGAGCACCGTCCCGTTCCGGAGGTATTCGGCGGAGTGGTCCTGGTCCTCGCTGTGCAGTACGAACCGCGCCGGGAACTGCTCGGTCAGCTCCAGCATCGCGGGCAGGAACCAGTTGTTCAGCGAGTCGGCGTTCACGGCCACCGGTAGCCGCATCGCGTCGACCGTCCCCCGGACGGCGGCGATCGCCTCCAGCTCCAGCAACGCGACCTGCCGCGCCAACCGCAGCACCGCCTCCCCCGCCGCCGTCGGCCGGGCCGGCCTCCCGCGCATCACGACCACTTGGCCGAGACGGCTCTCCAACGCCTTGATCCGCTGACTGACCGCGGACGGCGTCACCCGCAATCGCTGCGCCGCGGCGTCGAAACTGCCCTCGTCGACCACGGCCGCGAACGTCTCCAACTGCGCGGAGTCGATCTGCATGATGAAGCAATCCTAATGCCCCATCAGAATCTTTAGCTGGTCTCACCCGACGCCAGTTCCTACCGTCGAACCATGACCGCCCTCACCGGCTTCGCCACCACCCTCGGCCTGATCGTCGCCCTCGGCGCCCAGAACGCCTTCGTCCTCCGCCAGGGCCTGCGCCGCGAGCACGTCGTCCCGATCGTCCTCGTCTGCGCCTTCTCCGACGCGCTCCTGATCTCCGCCGGGATCGCCGGTCTCGGCGTCCTCATCACCCAATCCCCCCTGGCCCTCACCATCGCCAAGTACGCCGGCGCCGCCTTCCTCTACGCCTACGCCGCCCTGGCCGCCCGCCGAGCCCTCGCCCCCACCACCCTGACCGCCACCGCCACCCACTCCCCCCTCTCCCTCCGCACCGCCGTCCTCACCTGCCTCGCCTTCACCTACCTCAACCCCCACGTCTACCTCGACACCGTCGTCCTCCTGGGCTCACTCGCCAACCAACACGGCCCCTCTGCCCGCTGGCTCTACGCCCTAGGCTCCGTCGCCGCCTCCTTCACCTGGTTCACCGCCCTGGGCTTCCTCTCCCGCCACCTCTCCCCCCTCTTCACCCGCCCCCGCGCCTGGCAACTCCTCGACACCACCATCGCCCTCCTCATGACCACCCTCGCCACCTACCTTCTACTGGGCTGATATCCACAGGCGAGATCTTCAGGTGCCCGAAGCCCCACCTCTCCTTCGTCCGCCACTTCCAACGCAAGTACGACGGCAGATTGCCGGTCTGGGTGGTGACCGAGATCCTCGACTTCGGCTCACTCAGCTACCTGTTCACCGGCCTCAAGTCCGCCGACCGCAACGAGATTGCCGCCCGGCTCGGCATCCTCGATCGCCGCGGCGCGCAGCTGGCCGGTCGACGTCCGGCAGTTGCTGCCGGCCGAGTTCCCGAGCACGGGGCGCAGGCTGGCTGAGGCCGGCTTTCCCGACGGGTGGACCGGCCAGAAGCCATGGAAGGCGGATCAGCGGTAGCCGGTGGTGTTGGCGGGGTGGCCGGGTTGTTCTACTTCGACGATGTATCGCCAGGCGTCGGGGCGACTGCCGTCGAGGTCGGTGAAGTTGTAGAGCTTGGCGAGGTCGCCGCTGGAGGTGGATTTGCCGTTCCAGCGGCGGAGGTCGGGGTCGGCGGCGAGGGCGGCGACGGCGCGGCCGACGAAGGACGGGCTTTCGGAGATGGCGAAGTGGGGGATTTTCGTGGTGGCGTCGCGCCAGTTGTCCTCGGTGACGCCGAAGTGTTCGAGCATGGCTTCGGAGCGGAGCCAGCCGGGGGTGAGGAGGACGGCGGTGGCTTCGTACTTGTCGAGTTCGTGGGCGAGGGCGAAGGCCATTCGGCTGACTGCGCCTTTGGCGACGTCGTAGAAGAAGGAGACGCGGTAGTTGTCGGCGTTGTACTCGTCGGTGCCGTCGGTCATCTCGACGACGAGGCCGCCGGGGGTTTTGATCAGCAGCGGGAGCGCGTAGTGGCTGGTGATCGCGTGGGTGTCGACGCCGAGGCGCAGGAGGTGCAGGCCGGCGGCCAGGTCGCTCTCCCAGACGGTCTTGTCCCACTCGGGCTCGCCGAACTGGCCCCAGATGTCGTTCACCAGGATGTGCAGCGCGCCTTGCTCACGCTCGATCCGCTCGACCAGCGCCTGCACCTGAGCGGGGTCGAGATGGTCGACCTGGACGGCGATGCCGTGGCCGCCCGCCTGGTCGATCAGCTCGGCGGTGTCCTCGATCGTCTCCGGGCGGTTCATCTCCGAGCGGCTGGTCCGGGTCGTCCGGCCGGTCACGTACACGGTCGCGCCGGCGGCGCCCAGCTCGACCGCGATCCCCCGGCCGGCCGCGCGGCTGCCTCCGGTCACCAATGCCACTTTGCCCGCCAACGGCTTCATCGCTCAATCCTTTCCATACACTGTATGGTTAGGTACCATACGGCGTATGGTTAGTACTGGCAAGCGCTCCGGCCGGCCCCGCGCGGGTGAGGAGCGGCTGAGCCGGACGGCGATCCTCACCGCCGCGCTGCGGATCGTCGACGACGAGGGCATCGACGCGCTGACCATGCGCCGTTTGGCCGCGACGCTCGGGGTGAACCCGATGTCGCTCTACCACCACCTACCGAACAAGGCCGCCGTCCTCGCGGGCCTCGCGGAGCTGGTGTTCGCCGAGCTGGAGATCCCCGACCCGGGCGCCGCCGTCCCGTGGGCCGATCAGCTGAAGGACGCCGCGCGCGCCTACCGAAACGCGCTGCGCGCCCACCCGAACCTCGCCCTCCAGGTCCTCTCCGACACCTCGACGGTCTCGGCGGTGGTCGTGGCCACGGTCGAGCCGTTCTACCGCGCGCTCGATCGGGCCGGCCTGACGCCGCGGCAGATCGTCGAAGCGGTGAACACGCTGATCGACTTCATCCACGGCTTCCTCCTCGGCGAGGTCTCCGTCCGCGCCGAGACCTTCGACCTGGCCCCCGATCTCCTCGCGCGCACGGCCGACCTCCCGGCCGGGAAGGCCCCGACCCTGGTCCGCGTCGTCGGCGAACTCGGCGCCGAAGGCCTCGCCTACGACTTCGACTCCGGTTTCGAGGCCGCGCTCGCGATCTTCACCGCGGGCATCGCGGCCGGTACGACGAACGCCGTCAACACCACCGGCACGGTCAACCCGGCCACCAGTGTCGCCAGCGGCAGCCAGACCGCCCCGACCGCGAACCCGACGTAGACCGCGATCGCGAAGACGCCGCTGAAGAAGCTCGCCGTGGATGTCACGGTCGCCCGCGCGGGGCCCTCGATCGCATCCTGGAGGCGCGCCTCGGCGACCACGATCACGAGCTGGAGTACACCGTACCCGAGCGCGATCAGCGCGAATCCCCAGGGCGAACCGCTCAACGCGCCGACCGCGATCAGCAGGCCCGCCCCGATGAGCAACGTCGTGAAAGTTGCCGCAGGCAACTTGTACGCCGATCCAGCGAGCGCGCTGCCGATCGCCTGCGCGGCCACGGTCGTCGCCACCAGTAACGGAATGAGGGTGGTCGGGACGCCGAGATCTCCGGCCAGCAAGCCGAAGTACTCGTCGAAGGCCAGGAAGCCGCCGAGTAACGCAACCAACCCCACCGCCCATCGAAGGCGGCGGGACCGCACGACCTCGGTCAACCCCGACCGCAGCATCTCCCCGTACTCCGTGAACGCGCGACGGGAGCCTGAGCCGGACTCAGCCGGAGCGCTCGGCGACTCGTGGAGCGTGTAGGCCACGGCGGCCCTCGTCAGGCCGGCCAACGTGCTGAGGGCACCAGCCAGCACATAGCCGCCTATGGCGAAGACAGGCGCGGCCAAGGCGGTGGCGGCCAGGTTGGCCACGAAGGCGGCAGAGCGAGCCCGGGCCAGCACAGTGGGGAAGTCTTCCGCCTCGCCCCGGGCGGCCAGTTCGTCGTAGACGAAGGCCTCATAACTGCCGGAGGTCAGCGCCGAGGCGGCACCCCAGAGGACGAATCCCGCAGCGAAGCCGGCGTAGCCGGGCAGCACGATCCAAGTCGCGTAACCAACCGCACTCAGCAACGAGCCGAGGATGAGGAGCGTGCGGCGCGAGTATGTATCGGCCCAGGCGCCCGACGGGACCTCGAGCAAGAATCCGGTCGCCGCCCAGATGACGAACAGGGTCGAGATCTGCGTCGTCGACAACCCGTGGTCCCGGAACAGCAACTGGTACAGCGGATACAGGAGGACGAAATCCTCCAACGCTGCGAAGGCGATGATCCACGCGCGGTCCGAACGTCAAAGATGCGGGGCCGGGAATCTCATTTCCCCACGGTACGCCGGGAGCGCGTCGCGCGCAGCCCTAAATTGTCGCGCGGAGTCGCCGGGCCTTCGGGCAGAGTGGACGAATGGGCGTGAGCGAACGGATCTGGGCGAAGCTGCCGACCGGAACCCGGGCGGCGCTGACCGACGGGCTCAGCGGGTCGGACCTGCAGTCACTCCTGCTGGAGCTCAGCCGCGAGCGGGCCGCGAAGGTGACTCCGGCGCGGTTGCTGGAGCGGTGGCGGGGAGATCGGTTCGTGCAGCCTTCGACGGCTGACCCGCGGGCGCTGATCCAGACACAGGCTCGGTTGTGGGCGGCGCTGCCAGATCGGTTCGAAGGGGTCGAACTGTCGCCAGTGACGCCGCTCGGGACCTGTTCGGCCGTCGGCACGATCAACCAGCATCAGGTTCTCAGCACGATTCGGGGGACGGAGGTCGCGAGCGATCCGACCAATGAGCTGGCGCTGGAGGCCGCCGTACGCCGACGCTCAGGCCAGGCTCGGGTCGACCTGGCGGCGTGCCAGCGGGTCGTTCGCGCGCAGCCCGTACAGGGGCCGGGGATGTTCGCGCACTTTCAGCTGTTCGTACTCGTCTCGAGCGCGCGCGACACCGGCTCGGGGCGAACCGAGGCGGCCATGTTGATCGACCACCTCAGCTTCTGGGCCGACGTCCTCGGCGAGCACGCCGACCTGAGCTTCACGACGTTCACGCCGTCCGCAGTCCACGAGCGGATTCAGGACACCGTCCGTCCCGCCCTGAACAACCGCCTACGCGAGGACGCCGAGCGAACCAAGAGCGCCACCTACTACGCCGGGACGGCGCTCGGCATCGGGCTCGCGGACGCCGAACTCGGTGACGGCGGCTTCACCACCTGGACGGCCGACCTGCTCGGCGACGCCAAGGAGCGCTGCCTGACGTCGTGTATCTCCACCGAGCGCCTCACCGCAGTTTCAGCAGGCCCGCGTCGGTAGGGCGGAAGCCGCAGGCCTCCAGGTAGAAGGCGGTCAGGTGGGGTTCGAAGTCGACATGCAGCCATTCGCATCCGGCTGCCCTCGCTTCCTCCGCCGCGGCGAGTACCAGCCGTTTCCCGATGCCTTGCCGCCCGTACTCCGGATCGACAGCGGTATCGAGGACGAACGCGTGCGCCCCGCCGTCCCAACAGACCTGCACGAAACCGATCAGCTGATCGTTGCCAAAGGCACCGACCCAACTCAGAGCCCAACGCTCCAAGCGCTCTGCCCACGGCTGCACCACCGGTTCGCCGCCGAACGCCAACGCATGCAGGGCGGACAGCTGCTGATCGTCCACCGCGAACCGCGCCACCAGCTCGATGCTCACAGCATCGACCTCGCCACGGCGAGCCGTTCGTTCCAGCCCAAGGCCTCGGGTGAGCCCTCCGGCCAGTCCGCCATACTCAACAAGCCCTGGACAACGGTCGACGGCATCGCCACCCGCAGACCCGCGGCCGGCCCGTAGGCGTCCAGTGCCTCGGCCCAGCGGGTGGGCTCGACCGATGACACCAGGAACCAGGCCAGATCGAGTACGCCGGGCGCTGCCGATACGTCCTCCCAGTCCAGCAACGCGACCGCACCATCGGTCGACGTCCGGATGTTCTGGGCCGAGGCGTCGCCATGAATCAAGGTGAGCGGACCGGCGTCGACCAGTTGTTGCTCGACGGCAACGACCTGCCCCTGCAGCCGCTCCCCGAGATCTCGGACCTCGGCCGAAAGGTCCGTGCGAGCTGCGAGTCGCGGCCAGGTGTCGTCGTACAGGCGCGCGACCAAGTCGTTCCCGGCGTCGAGAGAGCGCAGCCATGGCCAAGGGTCAGCTGTGGTCTGGTGGAGCGCACGAAGCACTTCCGCGACCGCGGCCGGGGGACGGCGTTTGACGAGCATGCACCTCAGGCTAGGCCGCGATCACGGCGCGCGAACCTGATTTACGAGGCCGCGGCGGTGCTGATCAGGACTACGGTGCTGGTGCCGTCGAGCGGCAGGCGGGATCGCGCTGCGCGGAGGCCGGCCAGGGTGGCGGCGCCGCTGGGGCCTGAGGTGATGCCGCCGGCAGCCAGGTCGGCCGAGGCTTGGAGTGCGGCGTCGTCGGAGACGGTGACGGCGTGGTCGAGGCCTGCCTGCAGGACCGGCCAGGCGAGGGCGGACGGCGTGCCGCAATTCAGGCCGCCCATCACGGTCTTCGAGGTCGGGATGCTCGTCAGCTCGCCGGCGAGCAGGCTGGTGGTGACGCAGGACGCCGCCTCCGGCTCGACGCCGAGCAGCATCGGGGCGGCGTCCGTACTGCGGTAGTGGGTCACGGCCGCCTGCGCGATCGAGCCGACACCCATCGGGACGACGACCAGGTCGGCCGGCTCCTCGATCTCCCGGAACAGGGTCGAGTAGCCGTCGACGATCCACTGCGGGACGACCTCGTACCCCGGCCAGGCCGAATCCTGGATCAGCAGCCGGTCGTCCCCGGCGTACGCCGCTGCCTCGGCGACCGCGGCGTCGTACGAGTCGGGGACGACGGTCACCATCGCGCCCTCGGAGCGGATCGCCGCGATCGCGCTCTCCGGGACGACGTCCGGGACGAAGATCTGCGCCGGGAGCGACAGCATCGACGCGCGCCGCGCGACCGCCCGGCCGTGGTTGCCGTCGGTCGCCGTCACCAACTCAGCGGGCCCCGGACGCTCGCGCAGCTTGCGGTGGATCGCCCACCAGGCGCCGAGCGCCTTGAAAGCGGGCAGCCCCAGCCGCGACGACTCGTCCTTCACCAGCACCCGGCCCACGCCGAGCTCGGCTGCCAGCGCGGGCACCGGCGTCAGCGGTGTCGGCCGGTACGCCGGCAGGCTCTGATGGAACGCGAGCACATCCGCGGGAGCAGGCGTCGTCCGCCACTCCCTCGCAGTTGGGTTCGAGTACCAGTTCACCAACTAAGCGACCAGGGCGAACGCGGAGTAGGAGGCGGTCGGCGTGCCGACCTGACGCGGCGCCGACTGCGCGACCCGGATCGACGTCGTCCGGAGCCGGATCGGCAGCGTGGACCGGACGGCGGTGGCCAGGTCGAACTGGACCTCGGTCAGCAGGTCGGTCAGCTCCAGCTCCAGCCCCCGGCAGATCGCGGCGAGGATCTCCGACGAGGGCTCCTTGCGGCCGCGCTCGATCTCGGACAAATAGGGCACTGACACCTGCGCCCGCTCGGCCAGCTCGCGCAGGGTGATCCCACGCTCACGCCGCAGCCGCCGGAAGACGTTCCCGATCACCTCGCGTAACAACACGTGTGGCCCTCCTCGGCTCCGATGTCCTGTACCGAGTGTGCCATCCACAAGGTCTCTGCGGTCGGCAGATCTGCCACAGGCAGATTCCCGCCCCCGATCGAGCGCCCACCCGCAGGCTGGAGACCATGAACGAACTCCCGAACAAGAACGTCTACGAGCGGCTGATGTGGCAGCGCATTCTCGTTCTCGGCGACGAGCTGAAGGACGAGAACGCGAACGCGCTCTGCGCCCAACTGCTGCTGCTGAACGCCGAGGACCCGCGGGCCGACATCTCGCTCTACATCAACTCACCGGGCGGCTCGGTCTCCGCGGGGCTGGCCATCTTCGACACGATGAACTTCATCAGCAACGACGTCGCGACGTACGGGATGGGCCTGGTCGCGTCGATGGGTCAGGTGCTGCTGACCTGCGGTACGCCGGGGAAGCGGTTCGCGCTGCCGCATGCGCGGATCATGATGCACCAGCCCACCGGCGGGATGGGCGGGACGGCGAGTGACATCAAGGTCCAGGCGGAGCAGGCGATCAAGGCGCGGGCCGACCTGGCGCAGCTGATCGCCGAGCGGACCGGCCAGCCGCTCGACCGGATCGTCACGGACTTCGATCGCGACCGCTGGTTCACGCCGGAGGCGGCCCAGGAGTACGGGATCGTCGACCGGGTGCTTACCCGACCGGTCGCAGTACCCGGCTGAACGCCTGGAGCAGATCGGCCGTGATGTCCTCCGGGTCTTCGAGGCCGAGGGAGAGGCGTAGGAGGGCGTTGGAGGGTTTGGCGTCGTCCGCGACCAGGCGGTGGGTGAGGGCGGCTGGGTGCTGGATGAGGGTGTCTACGCCGCCGAGGGATACGGCGTGGGTGATGAGGCGGAGTGAGCCGGCTACCTGGGCGGCGGCTTCGTAGCCGCCGGCTACGGTGAAGGCGACGATTGCGCCCGGACCGGACTGCTGGCGGCCGATCAGCTCCTGCGGGTCGGACAGCCCCGGGTAGTAGACCTGCTCGACGGCCGGCTGCGCGCACAGCCAGTCGGCCACCTTCGCGGCGGTCGCCTGCTGCGCCCGCACTCGCACCGGCAGCGTCTGCAGTCCCCTGTGCAGTTCGTACGCCGCCAGCGGGTGCAGCAGGCCACCTGTCACCGCACGGATCTGCCGAAGCCGGCCGACCCATTCCCTGGAGCCCGCGACGACGCCGCCCATGACGTCGCCGTGGCCACCCAGGTACTTCGTTGCCGAGTGCAACACCAGGCTCGCCCCGTGCCGGGCCGGCTGCTGCAACACCGGAGTCGCGAAGGTGCTGTCCACCAGTACCGGTACGTCGCCCGCCTGCCGGACGACGGCCGCGATGTCGATCAACTCGAGGGTCGGGTTGGCCGGTGTCTCCACGATCACCAGCCCGGTGTCGGGCCGGACCGCGGCGGCGATCTCGTCGACGGCGACCCAGCTGACAGTTGTCCCCAGGAGGCCTGTGGACAACAAGTGGTCGCTGCCGCCGTACAGCGGGCGGACGGCGATCACGTGCGGCTTACCGACGGCGACCGTGCCGAGCAGGCAGGCGGCCAGCGCGGCCATGCCGGTGCCGAAGGCGACCGCGCCGTCGGTGTGTTCGAGCTCGGCGAGCGCCTCCTCGAAGCGGGCGACGGTCGGGTTCCACAGCCGCTGGTAGACGAGGCTGCCGCCATCGGGCCCGTTGCCCTGCGCCAGCGCGTCGTACGAGGCCCCGCCGGTGTGGACGTCGGGGAGCGGATACGTCGTGGACAGGTCGATCGGCGGGACGTGCACGCCGAGCGCGGTGAGGTCGTCGCGACCGGCGTGCACCGAACGGGTGTCGAGCTGGGTCATAGCGGGCCTCCCGGCGAGTTATCCACAGGTTTTGCTGACACAGAGTGTGGAATCTTCTGCAGATTGTGGGCAAGAGTTCCGAAGAAAATTCGTCCACAGGCCTGTCCACACACTGTGGATTCTGTGGACGCGCTCTACAGTGGTCTCATGCCGAAGGATCGTCGGAGCCCCGGACCGGCCCCTCGGGCCGTGCCGTCGGGCGGTCTCGACGAGGTGGATCGCGAGCTGGTCCGGCTGCTCGCCATCGACGGGCGGATGCCGAACAACGCCCTCGCCGAGGCGACCGGGATCGCGCCGTCGACCTGCCTGACCCGGGTCCGCGCGCTGCGCGAACGCGGCGTCATCCGCGGCTTCCACGCCGACGTCGACCTGGGCGCGCTGGGTCAGCCGCTGCAGGCGCTGATCGCGATCCGGATCGGGGCGCACTCTCGCGACGAGATCGACCGCTTCCGGGCGAAGGTCCCGGGGCTACCGGGCGTGTTGTCGTTGTTCCACGTCAGCGGCGCCAACGACTACCTACTGCACGTCGCCGCCTCCACGCCGGACGCACTCCGCGAGTTCGTCCTCGACCACCTGACCGCCGACCCAGCCGTCGCACACGCCGAAACCAGCCTCATCTTCGAACACGTCCGAGGCGCCGAACCAAACCTCACCGGGGTGTAAGCCCGCCGTCCCCTCCCGTTTGCTGGGCCCACCCACGAGCCCGTGGGAGAGCCACCCGCAGACGGTAGGCCCTCCCGACATCTCCTGGGTCAGCCCATCAAACGCGGTCCCACAACCCGCGCCCCGACGCGTTTGCTGGGTCAGCCCACGTCCGTGCGGGGCGGCCAACCGCAGGCAGTGGGCCCACCCACAGGCAGCTGGGTCAGCCCAGCAAAACGCGGTCCCACAACCCGCGCCCCGACGCGTTTGCTGAGTCAGCCCACGTCTGTGCGGGGCGGCCAACCGCAGGCAGTGGGCCCACCCACAGGCAGCTGGGTCAGCCCAGCAAACTGGTGGGTCAGCCCAGGCTGGGCTGGTGGGTTAGCCCATCAAAAGCGGGGGGTGAGGCCCCAGGAATTGGCGAGGGAGTTGAGGGACTCGCGGCGTTCGGTGGGGTTGTGGATGTGGGTGGTGACGATGACTTCGTCGGCGCCGGCGCGGTTGGCGCGGCGGCGGAGGTCGGCGGCTACCTGGTCGGCGGTGCCGACGGAGACCAGGCCGGCCCACTCCTCGACGGCGGCCTTCTCGCCTTCGCTCCACGGGTGGTCCGCGGCTTCTTCGGGTGAGGGCAGCGGGCCGGGGCGGCCGGAGCGCAGCCGCAGCATGGAGAGCGCGTTCGCCTGCGCGAGCTGCTGGGCGCGCTCCTCGGTCTCGCCGACGATCGCGGCCAGCGCGAGGATCGCGCGCGGCTCGGTCTCGTGCTCGAAGTGTTGGTAGTTGGTCTTGTACGCCGAGATCACGCCGGCCGGGTCGAGCGTGCCGAAGTGACCGGCGTACGCGAACCCCGTACCGAGGGCGGCCGCTGCCTGACCGCCGTACGTGCTGGAGCCGAGGATCCAGACCGGCGGGAGCGGGACATCTGACGGCTGCGCCGAGATCGGCTCGAACGGGTGCCCGGCCGGAAAACCCTCGGCGTACGCGCGCAGTTCGGCGTACTGCTCGGTGAAGTCGTCGGCCCCCAGCGCCTCCCGGCTCCGGCGCAGCGCCAGCGCCGTCCGCTGATCGGTCCCCGGCGCCCGACCGAGCCCGAGATCGATCCGATCGGGGTAAAGCCCCGCCAACACCCGGAACGTCTCCGCGACCTTCAACGGCGAGTGGTTCGGCAACATGATCCCGCCCGCCCCCACCCGAATCGTCGACGTGACCCCAGCCACCGCCGCGATCATCACCTCCGGAGTCGAACTCGCCACACTCGGCAAGTTGTGATGCTCGGCCAGCCAGAACCGGTGATACCCGGCCGCCTCCGCCACCCGCGCCAGCTCCAGCGTCTCGTGCAACGCCGCCGAAGGCGCCGTCCCACTAGGCACCGGCGACAGATCAAGCACCGACAAAGGCATCGCTTCGCTACTCACACCACGCCAAACCACCCCAAGCCCGCGCCTATTCCACGCCGACGGCGAGTTGCAGACCACGCGGACGACGGCCGGTTCGGCGGCAGCGGATCGCGGCGGCGGACGGCGGGGACGCACGGCGAGCGACGGACAACTTGCGGCATCACATCGAATCGGCTTGCAGGAACTCCTCTGCGGCCGCTGGATCGGCGAGCAGACGAACGGCCCGGTCGCGACGGCAAACGCGAGCGGGTCCCCGGGCAGGAGTAGGCGGGGGCAAGCGCCGGCGGGAGCGGGGAGCGGGAGCGGGAGCGGAGCGGGAGCGGGGGCACGCAGGCGGGGGCCTAGGACGGGTAAGGGTTTTGGGCGCGGGCTTCGCGGAGGGGGCGGGCCCACCAGGCGAGTTGGGTGAGGAGGGCGGTGGCGGCGGGCGGGGTGGTGGGGTTGGTGGGGTGGCCGGTGGGGGTGAAGTCGGATTCCTGGAAGGTGAGGGTGTCGCGGGTGGTGACGGCGTGGAGTTCGGCGAAGACGAGGCGGAGTTGTTCGGCGGCGCGGAGGCCGCCGGAGCGGCCGCCGTAGACGACGAAGGCGACGGGTTTGGCGTACCAGGGGCGGCGGACGGCGTCGATCGCGGTCTTCAGGTCGCCGGGGTAGGCGTGGTTGTACTCGGCGGTGACGATGACGACGGCGTCCGCCTCGTCGATCCGGTCGGCGAGCTCGGGGTGCGGGACGGCGCTCAGGTCGATCAGGTCGGGTTTGAACTCGTCGGCCTGGTCGACGGCGCGCTCGAACCAGCGGGTGACCACGGTCCCGAACCGCCCGGGTTCGAGGTTGCGGGTCAGCACGGCCAGCCGGAGCGGATGCACAGTCACAACCTGCGACGCTAATACCTCAACCAGACTTGAGGTCAACCCGCCGGATGCCGAGGGTAGCGAAGACCACACCGGCGATCAGCAGGACGCCGACCGCGGCGATCAGCCCGGCCGGCAGCAACCGGGCCAGCAGCAGCAACTGGAGCGCACACCCGCCGGCGACCACCAGCGCGAGCCACAATCCGGCCCGACGGCGCGCGATCAACAGCCCGACCGCGGTCAGCGCCAACAATCCACCGAGCGCCGCGGGGAACCCGACGATGATCAGCAGATAGCCATGCGGATCGCAGCCCGGCGCGCAGGCCGGCGACGCCGCCGCGACCAACTGCAGCACGACGGCGCCCGCCACCAGCAGCGTCGCCACCACATTCGCAACCCACAGCTTCACAGCCACGAAGCTTAGACCGGGCCTACGAAAAAGGGGACACACCAGATAAACTCATGGATTTGTGGCTACCACCGAGAAATATATTCGGGAGCCAATACTGCCGCATTTTATCACAAGGGGTTGGAATTGCCGAATCCGGTCGATGCCGAACAAGCGCACCTCAGCACCTTCTACGCCGCGCTGGACGCCGAGCGCGCGAAGACCGAGCAGCGCACGGCGGACGAACTGCTGATCAGCACCCGGAACGCGCAGGCCCTGAACCAGCGCGACCACCGGATCCGCAACCTCGACAGCCGCCTGTCCCGGCTGAACCGCGCCGAGGAGGGCCTGTACTTCGGCCGCCTGGACGCCGCCGACGGCGAGGTGCTGCACATCGGCCGGCTCGGCCTGCACGACGCCGACTACGAGCCGCTGCTGATCGACTGGCGCGCCCCTGCCGCGCGGCCGTTCTACATCGCGACCGCGGTGGCGAACCAGGGCGTCGTCCGCCGCCGGCACATCCAGACCCGGCTGCGCCGCGTGATCGACGTCCAGGACGAGCAGCTCGATCTCGGCCGCGAGGCCGCCGACCCGTCGAAACCGGGGACGGGCGTGATCGGCGAGGCCGTCCTGCTGAAGGCGCTGGACGCCCGGCGGACCGGCCGGATGGAGTCGATCGTCCAGACCATCCAGGCCGACCAGGACCGAATCATCCGCTCCGAGCTGCCCGGGATCCTCGTCGTCCAGGGCGGTCCGGGCACCGGGAAAACCGCCATCGCGTTGCACCGCGCGGCTTATCTGCTCTACACCCACCGCGAACAACTGGAAAAGCGCGGAATTCTGGTCGTCGGCCCGAATGCGGCATTCCTGCGATTCATCGGCCAGGTGCTCCCGTCGCTAGGTGAGGACGGCGTCCGCCTGGTCACGATCGCCGAGCTCTACCCCGGTCTGACCGCGACCCGGCCCGAGGCGCCGGAGAGCGCCGCGGTGAAGGGCCGGGCCGTGATGGCCCAGGTGATCGCGAAGGCGGTCGCCGATCGGCAGTGGGTGCCGGCCGAGCCCGTCGAGCTGACCGTCGACCGGACGACGCTGACCGTCGACCCGGCGTACGTCGAAGCCGCGCGCGACCGCGCCCGCAGCCGCAACCTGACCCACAACCAGGCGCGGCCCTTCTTCGTCACCGAGCTGATCGACTGGCTCACCAACCAGTACTCCGACCTGATCGGCACCGATCCACTCGACGGCGAGAACCTGCTCGACGAGTACGACCTGGCCGAGCTACGTAAGGAGATCCTCGCCGAGCCGACCGTGCACGCACTGCTCGATCAGCTCTGGCCGCAGCTCAGCCCGCAACAACTCCTCGAAGATCTGTACGGCGACGAGCGACGGCTCGCCGAGGCCGCGCCGCAGCTCTCCGAGCTCGACCGCGAGCACCTCCTCCGCTACGGCGCCGACTGGAGCCCGGCCGACGTCCCCCTGCTCGACGAAGCCGCCGAGCTGCTCGGCGACGACGGCACCGAGGCCGCTCGCGAGCGAGCCGCCCGAGCCCGCGCAGTCGCTTACGCCCAAGGCGCTCTCGATGTGCTGTCGGGCTCGGGCTCGACCGACTTCGACGAGGACGACGACTCCGAGATGCTCACCGCGAAGGACATCCTCGACGCGGCGATGCTGGCCGAGCGCTACGAGGCGGACGACGACCGGACGCTCGCCGAGCGCGCCGGCGCCGACCGGCGGTGGACGTACGGTCACGTGATCGTCGACGAAGCTCAGGAGCTGTCGCCGATGGCCTGGCGGGCGATCGCCCGCCGCTGCCCGCTGCGCTCGATGACCGTCGTCGGCGATGTTGCGCAGACCAGCGCGATCGGCGGCGGCACCAGCTGGTCGAGCGCGCTCGGCGAGACCTTCGGCGACCGTTGGCGGCTGGCCGAGCTGACGCTGAACTACCGCACCCCGGCCGAGGTGATGGAGCTGGCGAACGACGTACTCCGGGAGGTCGACCCGACCGCGAAGACACCGCGCTCGGTCCGCTCGACCGGCGTCCAGCCGTGGCATGCCGATATCCCAGCGGCTGAACAGGCCTTGTACGTCTACAAGCTGGCTTCCGAGGAGACGCAGTACGGCGCGGTCGGCGTCATCACCTCACGCAGCCGGCTGGAGCTGATCCAGGAGGCGGTCGACGGGCTGAGCGGTGTGACCGTGCTGACCGCCCGTGACGCGAAGGGGCTCGAGTTCGACTCCGTCCTGGTCGTCGATCCGGACGGGATCGTCATCGAGTCCCCACGCGGGCTGCGCGATCTGTACGTCGCGCTGACCCGCTGCACTCAGCGTCTCGGAGTGGTCGGCGAGCTGCCCGACGTACTGCGGGAGTCCCGAGCCTGGGCTCAGTGATCGGCGCAGCACTTCTGTTGGTGCTGCAGCTCGAACGGGATGAGCACGTTGCCGGCGGCCGGCTGGAGCTGCAGGACCAGCTGGCCCTCCCGGCGTACCGGCCGGAGGAAGTCGAGTGTGTCGACCAGGCTGTCGTCGGTGATCGGCAGCCCGCCGACAGCTTCCAGATAGTCGATCCCGCACCGGGCACGCAGCTCGGCCGCCGGCAGGACGCCGCGGCCCAGCTCGTGACCCGGCCAGCGGACGACGCGGCCCGCCGTCCCCAAGGCCGCCTCGACTGCAGCGACGTACGCGCCCCGGACGAGCTGGCTCGGCCCGGCCAGTTCCGGCTGGGACGCACCCGGCCGGGTGACGGCCAGACCGGCCTCCCGATCCGCGACCACCGCGCGGATCGGGTCGGCCAGGTCGGCCGCGCTGGTGAGCGAGACCGCGACGTGCGGGCGGTCGCCGCCGGACACCATGTGGGTGCAGGCGACGACCGGCTGGTCCACAGCCGCGAGCAGCTCGTACAGCAAGTGGTCGGCCGCGGCCGTGTCCTTGCTGTTCGCGTCGACGGCGACGATCACTTCGGCAGCACCCAGATCGGGTTCGTGTAGAACCACAGGTCGATCCACGGGTCCGCGTCGCCGACGACGTCGAGCGCCGGCCCGGCCGGGTCGATCGCCGCGCCGTGATACCCGGGCTGGCTGCGATTCCCGTCCGTACCGCGGACCCGTACGTACGACGCCTCCTCGACCCGGCCGAGCGGGTGGACCAGCTCGAAGGTGCCGCGTTTGCCCGAGGTGTCCCACTGCCGGACGACCTTGGTCTGCGGGGCCGCGAAGGTGTCGCGATCCTTGACCGGGCCGGTCACCTTGCCCTGGATGACGTCGACCCGGTTCAGCGCCGGGACGAAGTTCGCCCAGTTCGGCATCGTCTGCGTGGTGACCCGGACGACGAGCTCCACCGGACGGCCCTTGCGGACGACGAGCGCCCCACCAAGGGGTTCGCCGTACCGCTTGCCGACCTCGCGGACCTCGACCTCGACGCCTTTGACGAGCATGCCGTGGTCGACCCAGACCCGGCCGTTGCGCAGGCCCTCCATCAGCGACAGGTAGTCCCGGCGCTCGGAGCCGACGTGGGTGCGGCTGTAGAAGCCGGGCCAGAAGTCGCCGGCGGTGGAGTTGAGCTGGTTGCCGTAGACCGGGTCCATGTAGCGGCCGTCGCGGTCGAACTGCTCCTGGGAGGAGCCGTCCGGGCGGCGGGCGGTCTCGTTCCAGTTCACGTGCGAGTCGGAGTTCGCGCTGATCCACCACGGCTTGCCCTCGGCGAGCAGGCTGTCCCAGAGGCCGCCGACGGTCGCCGTCATCCAGTCGAAACCACCCCAGGTGCGGTAGCTCTCGGCCGGGTACGCCGGGAACGAGTTCGCGTTCGGGGAGTTGCCGTAGAAGCCGCGGGCCGAGGCGCCGCCGATCCCCTTCGGCAGGCCGGCCGCCTGGTGACCGGGCGCACCCTCGAAGCCGACGGCGATCCGCGGGTCGGCGTCGCGCCAGTTCCGGATCTCGTGCGGGCTGTCGATCCCGTTCCGGGCCGGGTGGTTGGCCAGGAACAGCGCGTCGGCGACGCGGCGCTTGTCGACCTGCTGGCCGAGCCACTGGATGCCGGAGACCGCGAGCTGCTCGTTGACCGGGGTGTTGGCGCCGGCATTCTTCACGCTGCCGTCGTAGCTGGTCTCGAACTGCTTCAGGACCTCGACCTCACGATTGCCGGGGGCAACGAAGATCGTGCCGTGCTCGGCGGCCGGGATGTTCCATTCCAGGCCCTGGAAGATCAGCGTGTCGCGCAGCTCGGCGCGGGCGGCCTTGATCTGCGGGTTGACCAGGTCGACGCCGATCCGGGCGTGCGTCGCGCCGCCGTGGTCGGTGATGACCAGCCAGTCCAGGCCGAAGGCGGCCGCGTGCCGGGCCTGGTCGATCACCCGGTACAGGCCGTCCGAGCTGAGCTGGGTGTGGATGTGGTGGTCACCGGCCAGCCAGACGTTGGGGCGGTTGGCGTGGCCGAAGACCCAGCCGTCCTTCGGGGCGTGCGCGGCCGCGACCTGGGCGCCGGTCACCGCGAGCGCCGCCGTCCCGCCGAGGACGCCGGCCGAGCGGAGCAGCGCACGCCGGGAGACCTCGGTCGGCGACAGGTCGCTGTCCGGGACCGACTCGTCGAGCGCGGCCAGCGTCGACGCGTCCAGCTCGGTGTTCGGGTGGTGATGGTCGTGATCGTGACCGTGCCCGTGCCCATGCCCATGACCGTGCCCGTGCCCGTGATCGTGCGAGTGCCCCATCTTTTCCTCCTGACAAAGGGAAATCTCGCGGATCATCACCCCCGTGGATGTCTTCCGGGTGTTGGTTCGGTGAACCGTTCGACGTACCTGCGACCCCGTCGCGGCAACGCAAAACGTCCGCACCGGGCTGGGGAGTCCGGTGCGGACGTGAAGGTGTTTCGGAAATGCTTCTCAGGCGCATTACAGGGGAGAAAGCGGCGGGCAAGTGCGGAGCAGAACGCCAACGCGCACTTGCCCGCCGAAACCGGTGTCTTTCGTGGTCGAGGTGAGGTGCTCGGCCGGCCGTCGTCCGGGTGGGTTGTCTGGTGAGAAACGGAGACGGAAAGACGCCGGGAGTTTTTCTCAGCCCCCTTTTCAGCGGGGTGCTACGTCCCACATGCGCTCGCCGGGCAGGGGGTCGGGGAGCCGGTCGACATTGGGCATCGGGTCGTTGGTGACCCGGAGCCCGGCGAAACGGCGGCTCATGGCGTGGGCGTATCGCTCGGCCAACGCCGGCTCGGCGTTGTAGTCGGCGATCACGTGCTCACCGAACCAGACCCGCACGCGACGGCGCTCGATGGTCTGGGTGGCGGTGGCGGTTGTCACTGGTCCTCCTGGCGTGGTTCTCAAGGGGTGGTCGGCGGAGGAAAAATCGCGGGCGAGCGCGGTGACGATGCGCCGTTTGTGTTCACCGTCACGTCAGATCCAACGGAGCACCTGAGCACTTGGTCACGCCTCGATCTCGATTTGTCCGCCGCCGGGCAAACTTTTTCGGAACCGGCCGGACTCGATTCTTCGAGCACATTTTCGACTGTTCCGTCCGGCCCGCTCGGAGCCCGGATTCACAGCGATTCCTCAGGAACGACACGCCGAGCTGTCGGACGGACTCCGTACGCTGGATCTCGTGACCATCGAAGAGACGGATACGAAGGCGCTGGCGGTTCCCGAGCGGGTGGCCGACGGCGTCGTGGGAGCGGATGTGCCGCCGGCCATGGGGCTCGCGGCGGTGCAGACGGAGCACCTGATCGGAGACGTCGGCGACGCGCTGCGGCTGCTCGACGCGGTCGAGCGAGTCCGTGGTCACGCGCATCCACTCGTCCTCGGCCTGCAGGATGCGGTCGGTCTGAAGATGCCGGCGGCGCTCGTGCTGAGCGCCATCTCGAACGGGCGGGCGACGGCCGCCGGGGTCGCCGAGCAGATCGGGACGACGAGCGCCGAGGCCGAGCTCGCGATCGCGGAGCTGGTCGCGGCGGGCATGGTTCGCGGCGGCGCCGAGCTGGCCGTCACCTCGCTGGGCCAGGCCCGGCTCTCACAGCTGGACGGCCTGACCGTCCGCGTGCTCGACGTCGTCACCGGCATCCTCGGCCCGGACGACGCCGCCCACCTGATCCGCCTGCTGCACACCGTGGCCGACGGCCTGGAGTCCGCAAGCTCGCCCGGCAGTCCGGCGCTACCGCACGTCCTGCTGCAGAACTAGCTGGTCGGGATCGAGTCGTCGTACTTGCCGAGCGGCCCGCGGTAGAGCGCGCCGTTGCGGTACGGCGACTGGTTCGCCACGCAGCCGTGCAGGCCAAGCGTCTGCTGCTGCATGACCGGCGCGGGCTGCCCGGCGCCCGGGCACAGCTGATGCGCGTAGCCGAGCCGATGCCCGGTCTCGTGGTTGATCATGTACTTCCGGTACGTCAGCAGCGGGGCGCCGTAGTTCGGAACGCCGTGCACCCAGCGGGCGATGTTCAGCACGACCCGGTCGCCGATCCGGCAGCTCGTGTAGCGGTCCGGCGCATAACCGCAGTACGTGTCCCGGGTCTCCGGCGTGACGAACATCAGCCGGAAGTCACTGGCCTCCCCCGGCCCGACCTGCTGGAAGCGGAACTTCCCACCCGCGGTCCAGCCGTTGACGGCGCCGTACGTCTCCCGCACGAACTTCGCCAGCGCCGCGTTGTCGATCCCCTTGATCCCGCCCTCGATCGCGATCTGGAACCTGAACAACTTGCCGGAGGCACCGAGTACCTCCCGCTCCGGATCCGCCGGTAACACGGTGAACTTGACCGTCCCGCGGCTCGGATAGGTGATCGCCGGCACCGGCCGCTCGGGCACCTTCGACGCCTGCTCACCACCCATACTCGGCTTCGGCTTCGGCGTGGCGGCAACCGGCCGCTCACTCTCCTGGGTCCGCTCGACAACCGGCTGCTCCGGCTTCGCCGCGCGATCGAACGGGCTGGCCGGCAGCTGATAGACCACGCCGACCCCGACCACCGCCACCGCGGCAAGCCCCACGATCCTGACCCCACTCCAGCGACGCATCCGTTGCTCTCCTCACGACGTCCAGTCGCCTCTTCTTGCCCCCAGCGGCCGAAACCCTTCTCAGCACGGGTGTGCTAAATTGATCGCTGAGAAAACACGCTCGTATCAAAAAAGAGGAGACGCCCGACGATGCGCTGGACGACCGCCCTCGCGACCGCGACCCTGGTCACCGCGAGCTCTGCCCTGGTCGCATCGGCCGCCGACGCGGTCCGGAGTACGCCGTCGCGCGCGAAACTGACCGCCGACGTGAACCGCGACGGCCGCCTGACCGCGGCCGACGACGCCGGCCGCGCCAGCTGGAGCCAGGCCCGCGGCGCGATCTTCCTGCCGAACCTCGACGACGACGGACGCCGCTGCCGGGTCGACCCGGCCGACCTGGAGAAGGCCGGCCGCGCGGTCGACGACAAGCTCGCGGCCTGTCACGACGCGGCCGACGAGCGGATCAACGGCCCCCGCGACGCCGCCGACCTCGCACCGCTCAAGATCGATGCCCTGCGCAACCTTTCGGCAGCCGCCACCGGCACGATGACGATCCGCTCCGGCAACGTCTGGGACTTCGCCGGAGTCCCCACTCCGCGCCCCGCGGGCCGGCTGCTCTACCGCGATCTGCGCGGTCCGGACGTCGGCGTCGTCCAGGAGCTGGCGAAGGCCGCCTCCCCGCAGCTCGACGACCTGCTGAACATGGGCGGCAACATCGAGATGCTCCCGCCGTACGCCGGGTACCCGCACGGCCGGATCGTCTACGGCTCCGGCGAACGCCGTCCGGACCCGGGGTTCATCACGATGGTGACCAGCCAGGGCTACCAACCGCCGATCGTGTACGACGTCTCCTGGCTGATGATCGGTCACGCCGACGAGACCACGCACGTCGTCCGCGCCGACAACGCCCGCGGCTGGACGCTCGCGGTCGCCGATCCGCGACTCGCGATGCGCCTGCTCCACGACGTTCAGCGCCGCGGCGGCGGCAGTCAGCGGCTCTTCGCGGACACCAACTCACCGTCGAAGCCGACCGTCGACGAGATCGTCGCCAACGGCGCCGCGGACAACGAAACCGCGGCGCGACACATCGACGACCAACTGAAGATCCTGCTCACGGCGACCGGCCTCCGCCCCGACGAGCTGGTCCGCCTCCCGGTCCTCTTCGACCGCGTCCCCGGCGCCGAGCTGTACAAGGCGCTGACTCCCGGCCTGGTCAACGGCCTCTCCCTCACCGACCGCCACTTCGCCGCCCCCGACCCCCACGGCCCCAAACTCAACGGCCGCGACCTCTTCCGCCACACCGCCGAACGCGCCCTCGCCCGCAACGGCGTCCGCATCCACTGGGTCGAGAACTTCTTCTGGTCGCACCTCGGCGGCGGCGAAGTCCACTGCGCCACCAACGCGCTTCGAGACACATACAGCACAACCCCCTGGTGGAAAGGAGCCTGAGATGCCTGCCGCGAGCTGGTGATGTCAGAGGTACAGCCGTAAAGCCGGATAGCGCGAGGTCACGAAGCCGAGTTGCTCGTAGAGCGCGAGGCCGTCGGGGGAGGCGTTCAGCTCCACCACTCCCACGGCGGTCTCGTCGCGAAACCAGTCGACCAGCGCGACCACGCAGAGGCGGGCCAGGCCGCGGCGCCGAAACGCCGGCTCGGTGCTGACGTTGTACAGATGCCCACGCAGGGTGGTCGGATCCTTCGGACCCGGCGGGTGCTGGTTCACATGACCGACGGCGTTCGCGACGACACCGGCCGTCGGATCGTCGACGACGTACGCCGCGAAGCTGCCCGGCTGCTCGAGTTGCTCGGCGTACCAGCCCCGGGCGTTCTTGCGCCATTGCGCGTCGGGTCCGCCCGGGTCGGTGCCCATCGCCTCGATCATCAGGCCGCGGAGGTGGACCAGCGCCTCCACGTCGTTCTGGGTGGCTCGGCGTACGTGTGGGGCGGTCATGGGGAGATCCTGCCAACTTTTTGCGGGGATGGGGGATCTAAGGGGCCGTGGGTGCGAGGAGTGGGCGGCGGGCGCGGCGGGCCAGGGCTCGGGGGCGGTCGGGGGGTCGCGCGTTGGTGGTGGCGGTGCTGGGGGTGCTGCTGCCGGGGGTTGGGTATTTGGCGGCGGGTAGGCGGCGGTTGGGGGCCGTCGTGCTGCTCGTCAGTTTGGGGTTGTACGGCGGGGCGGCGGTTGTCGTGCTGACGCGGCGGGATCAAGTGGTCGCCTGGGCGTTGCAGCCTGATGTGCTGCTCGCGATGGTGGTCGGCCTCGGGGTGATCGCGTTGCTCTGGGTGACGGTGCTGGTCACGTCGTACAAGATGTTGCGGCCGCTCCATGCGGGGCCGGGGGCCCGGCTGGCGGGGTCGGTGGTGATCGGGCTGGTCTGTTTCGGGCTGGCGTCGAGTACGGCGTTGGGCGCGCAGACCCTGATGGCACAGCGCGACCTGGTGGAGAAGGTGTTCTCCGGCGAGGGCTCAAAGAGCCAGACCCGGCCGAAGATCAAGAACACCAAGGACCCGTGGGCCGAGGTGCCGCGACTGAACGTGCTGCTGCTCGGCGCGGACGACGGCGAGGGCCGCCAGGGCACCCGCACCGACTCGATCATGGTCGCGAGTATCGACACCCGGACCGGCCAGACGTCGCTCATCTCGCTGACCCGGAACTGGATGCGGATGCCGTTCCCGGAAGGCACCGCGCTGCACCGGCGGTTCCCGACCGGCTACTGGGATCCGGACGGCCCGAAGGAGCAGCCGAACTTCTACCTGGACGCGATGTACCGGATCATCCCCGCGGAGTACGGCGAGCTGATCGGCCCGTCCGACAACCCGGGCGCCGACGTCCTGAAGATGTCGGTCGGCGAGGCGCTCGGCCTCAAACTGCATTACTACGTGCAGGTGAACCTGGCCGGGTTCGCGCAACTCGTCCAGGCCCTCGGCGGAATCACCGTGAACATCAACTACCGGGTCCCGGTCGGCGGTAACGACGACAAGAAGATCCCGCCGAACCGCTGGCTCGAGCCCGGGCCGAACCGGCACCTGAACGGCGCCGACGCGCTGTGGTTCGCCCGCGGCCGGTACGCGGTGAAGGGCGCGGACATCGCCCGCCAGGCGCGCCAGCGCTGCACGGTGAAGGCGATCGTCGAGCGCGCGACCCCGCAGAACGTGCTGGCCAACTACCTCGACATCGCGAAGGCCGGCGAACAGCTGATCCGGACCGACATCCCGCAGTCGATCCTGGGCGCGTTCGTCACGCTCGGCCAGCGGGTGAAGAACGGCAAGATCACCAACATCGACCTGGACAAGCAGAAGAACTTCCCGAACGGCCGCAACCCCGACTACGCCGCGATGCGCAAACTCGTCCAGCGCCATTTGAACCCGGTCAAGGCGACGCCGACCCCGCGCAAGACCGCGCCGACGACGCCCCGCAAACCGTCCAAGGCGACCACCGCCGCCCCCGACCTGGCCGAGGCCTGCGCCTACAACCCGGTGGAGGGTTAGGCGTAGCGGACGCCGAGGCCGCCGTCGACCGACCAGTTGGCGCCGGTGACGAAGGCGGCCGCGGTCGAGGCGAGGAAGCAGACGACCTCGGCGACGTCGGTGGGGGTGCCGATCCGGCCGAGCGGGTGGACGCCGAGCGCCCGGTCGCGTTCGCCGGGGAAGGTGTCGAAGAACTCGTCGAGCAGGTCGGTGCCGATGTAGCCGGGGCTGACCGCGTTCACCCGGATGTTGTGCGGGCCGACGTCGAGGGCCAGCGAGCGGGTCATCCCGACCAGGCCGGATTTGGCGGCGGCGTACGGGAACATGCCCGCGGTGGTCAGGTTCGAGTGGATGGACGCGATGTTGACGATCGCGCCGTGCCGGTCGGCGATCATCGACGGGAGGACCGCGCGCGCCATCAGCCAGGCGCCCTTCAGGTCGACGTCGAAGACGGAGTCCCACTCGTCGACGGTCATCCGGGTTGCGTCGGCGTACGCGTTCTTCCCGGCGTTGTTGACCAGCACCGTGGCCGGGCCGAGCTCCGCCGCCAACTGTGCAACCGCTTCGGCAACCGACTCCTCAGCGGTGATGTCACCGACCGCAGCGGCAACTCGGACGCCGGTCGCGCGCAGCTCGGCCGTGGTTTCGGACAGCTGATCGGCCAGGATGTCGATCAGCCCGACCGCCGCACCTTCGGCCGCGGCCTTCACCGCCACCGCTCGCCCGATCCCCCGCGCGGCCCCGGTCACCAGCACGACCTCGTCGGTCAAACGTCCACTCACGGCAGTCCTTCCGTTAGGCGTCAGCTCGACCCTAGTCGGGCAGCGGCTCGGGCGTACCGATCGGATTCGGCCGCGGTCATCGGCTGCCGTAGCAACAGCAATTGGTGATAGATCGGCGCGGTCGCCGCCACACACACCGCGTACGCGTCGGTCGTCGCCGGCACCTCACCCCGATCGATCGCCCGCTGCACCACGACACCCGAACGCCGGTAGCGATCGGCCCAGAACTCCCGCAGCGCAGCACCCGCCTCCGGCGTCCGGAACGACGCGGCGATCACGGCCCGGGTGATCGACGGCTCGATCGTGAGGGACTCGTACACCTCCCGATTGAGCGCAATCAGATCCCCTTCCAGGGTGCCGGTATCAGCCGGCGCCCAGTCGTCCGTCGCTCCCGAGTCGAGTAGGTCGACCAGCAACCCGGCAACGCTCTTCCACCGCCGATAGACAGTCGTTCGATGGACGCCGGAACGCGCGGCGACGCCGTCCATTGTCAGCCCG
Organism: Kribbella sandramycini; assembly: GCF_013131805.1. Taxonomy (GTDB): domain Bacteria; phylum Actinomycetota; class Actinomycetes; order Propionibacteriales; family Kribbellaceae; genus Kribbella; species Kribbella sandramycini. The sequence goes on from NZ_JABJRC010000003.1 coordinate 462,538, forward strand.
TCGTATCCGTGTTCGGCCAGCTCCGCCACGACGGCGGCCAACACCTCGGCACGCACCCGCGCCGTTCGGCCACCCGGTCTGCTTGCGCGATCAGCCTCGCTCATGTCACGATCTTAACACTACATTCGTCGCATTAAGGAGTTCCCGCCATGCAAGCCCTGGAGATCTCCGGCCCGGCCGAAGGGCCGTACGGTGTCGCACTCACCGATGGCAAGGCGTGGGCGACGCTGGTGCACGCGGGCGCGGTGGCCCAGGTCGACGGGCGGCGATTCGAGCTCGGTGACGGCGCGCGGCCGATGGTGATCGTGGCCGACCCGGACGGCGGCGTCCGATTCACCCGGAACGGTGACGACCGCATCGGCCGAATCGATGCCGAGGGCAACATTTCGGCAGTCGAGGTGCCGGGATCGCCGTACGGTGTCTGCATCGGGCCCGACAATGCCTTGTGGTGCACGCTGATGAGCACCGACGAGGTCGCGCGAATCGCGGCCGATGGAACGGTGACGACGTACCCGATCGGCATCCCCGGCGCATTCCCGGCGATGATCACCGCGACCGACGAGCTGTGGTTCACGCTGAACCAGGGCAACGCGATCGGCCGGATGACGACGGACGGCGTGGTCACCACCTACCCGCTACCGACCGAAGGCGCCGGCCCGGTCGGGATCAGCGCCGGGCCGACCGGTGTCTGGTTCGTCGAGATCCTCGCCGATCAGGCCGGCCGGATCACCGGCGACGGGAAGATCGACGAGTTCGCGCTCCCGCCCGGATCGAAACCGCACGCGGTCGTCGCGCTACCCGACGGCGGTTGCTGGATCACGTTGTGGGGCACGGGTTCGCTGGCCCGGCTCGACGCGGACGGCGTCGTCCAGCGGGAGGTCGAGCTGGGCGCGGGATCCGAGCCGCACGGGCTCGCGGTCGACGCCGACGGATCGGTCTGGGTCGCGCTCGAGAACCGTTCCCTTGCTCACCTTCCCGCTGGAGAGTGAGGGGACTCACGCCTGCGAAGGAGGCGCGATCGGGACGCCGAGGAGCACAGTGGAGTCGTGGCCATCATGGCTGGACTTCCGACAGCTCGCCGGGTTCGCGATGTCATCGCGGTCGGGCGACCTGCATTCTGGGTCGTCTCGATCGTTCCGTATTACGTCGGCATCCTGCTCGCGACCCGGCAGCTGATCCCGCCGCTGGAGGAGTGGCCGCGGCTGATCGTCGGCGCGGTCGTGATGGGCCCGCTGGTCTGGCTCGCAGTCCTCGCGGTCAACGACGCCTACGATCTGCCGAGCGATCGGCTGAACCCGCGGAAAGCGAAGTCACCGCTCCTGGACGGGCGGATCACCCTGCGGGCCGCCAAGCGGTTGGCCTTCGCGGCCGCCGTGGCCGCGGTCGGGATCAGCCTGCACGTCGGCATCGTGTTCGCGCTCGGCGTGCTGCTCGCCGTCCTGCTCGGCTATGCCTACAGCGTTCCGCCGGTCCGGCTGAAGACTCGCGCCGGGTTCGACGTCGCGGTGAACGCGCTGGCCCTCGGCGCTTTCGGGCCGCTGGCCGGCTGGGCCGCGATCAACCCCGATCTGAGTGACTTCCCCTGGCTGATGGGCCTGCAGGGCACGCTCGCCGCCGTCGGCCTCTACCTGCCGACCACGCTGGCCGACCTCGACGCGGACCGCGCCGCCGGCTATCACACGATCGCGGTCCGGTACGGCGCACGCACGACGTACCGGATCGGGTACGGCGCGTGGATCGCGGCGGCCGCGTTGTCGGTGCTCCTGGCCGCGACGGACACGATCATCCCGCGCAGCATGCTGTTGCTCGAGGTCGTGATGGTCCCGGTGCTGGTGATTGCGTACGGAAAGCTGATCGGGCCGCGGCAGTCGTTCCGCGGGATCATCGTGCTGGCGTCACTGTTCCTGCTGCCCTGTGGCACGTTCGCACTGACATACACCGGAGTAATTTGATCAGTGATCTTTACATCGATGGATCCGTTGTGGACCCTAAGGTCCCATGACTGCGACCCGCTCCGAACTCGACGCCGACTACACCCTCAGCCGGTCCGATCTGGCGCATTTCACCGAGTACGGTTTCGTGAAACTGAAGAACGTGCTCAGCCCGGCCACGATCGCGGCGTACGAGCCGGAGATCACCGGCAAGGTGATCGAGCTCAACACTCAACATGTCCCGCTGGCCGAGCGCGACACCTACGGCAAGGCGTTCCTGCAGGTGATGAACCTGTGGCAGGACAGTGAGCAGGTCCTCGAGTTCGTCTCGTCACCGCGGCTGGCCCGGCTGGCCGCGCAGCTGCTCGGCGTCCAGTCCGTCCGGCTCTACCACGACCAGGCGCTGTACAAGGAGGCCGGCGGCGGTGTGACGCCGTGGCACGCGGATCAGTACTACTGGCCGTTCACGACCGATCGCTGCGTCACGGTCTGGATCCCGCTGCAGGACACCCCGATGGAGATGGGCCCGCTGTCCTTCGCGGCCGGCAGTCATGTCTTCGAGCACGGCCGCGACCTGCCGATCAGCGACGAGTCCGAGCGCGTGCTGCAGCAGGCGCTGCGCGAGCAGGACTTCCCCGAGGTCTCCGAGCCGTACGAGCTCGGCGAGGTCAGCTACCACCTCGGCTGGACCTTCCACCACGCGCCGGCCAACACCACACCGATCCCGCGCCGGGTGATGACGATCATCTACGTCGACGCGACGATGGAGATCGCGCCGCCGCTGAACAGCTTCCAGGAGAACGACCTGGCCAGCTGGCTGCCCGGGAACCAGCCGGGTGAGCTGATCTCGTCGCCACTGAACCCGATCCTGTACTGATCGACGTCTGTACCTATTGGTATGTACGATGCTGCCATGGAGCAGATCGTGCGTGAGGTCGTGTTGGATCAGGTGCTACCCCGGGACCTGCCGGTCCGCCGGATGGAGGTGCGCCGGATCTCGATCGTCCCGGACGCCGCCGTCGGTTGGCACACCCACAACGGGCCGGTGTTCGGGAGTATCGAGACGGGGTCGGCGTTCTATCAGCTGCGCGACGAGCCGGAGATCGTCCTGGGGCCGGGCGATCTCTTCTACGAGCCGGCCGACGAGCGGATCCGGTTCGACGCCGGGCCGGAGGGCGTGTCCTTCCTGGCGTACTTCCCGCTGACGGACGGGCAGGAAGCGGCGCTGGATCTCGTCGACTAGAGGGTGCGTTTCTGCGGATAGATGGTCTCGCCGCGGCTGAGCTGGTCGACGTACAAGGCGATCCGTTTGGCACGGGTCGCTTCGCGTTTGGCGTCGTTGACGCGATGGATGACGGCAAACCGGTTGGCGCTGGTGAGGATGTCGAACATCGCCTGGGCCCGCGGTGCGGCGGCCAGCGCGGCCGCCAGCTCCGCCGGGACTTCGATGGTCGCGGGACCGGCGTACGCCTTGTCCCAGCGGCCGTCGGCCTTGGCCCGCTCGACCTCGGCGCGGCCGGCCGGGAGCATCCGGCCCTCGCTTTCGAGGCGGGCGATCAGGCCGACATTGCGCTGCGACCACAGGCTGCGGGCGCGGCGCGGGGTGTAGCGCTGCAGGAAGGTGTACTCGTCGCGGGTCTTGCGCTGGCCGTCGATCCAGCCGTGGCAGAGCGCTTCGTCGAGGGCGTCGGTGATCGCGAGACTGGTCGGCGTAGTCACGTTCTTCTTCGCGATCACCAGCCAGACGCCGTCGCTGCTGCCATGGTTCGCACCGAGCCACTCATGCCACGCCGCATGATCCGCGACGATCAGTTCGGCGGTCATGAAATTCCTTCCTGGTAACGGTTCGCGAGCTGCCGGGCGGCCTCGATCAGCTCGGGCGGGCCGATCAGCTCGAGGTCGCACTCGTACATACCGAACGTCGCGGCCAGCCCGATCCACGACCAGGCCGACATGATCACCCGGCAACTGGTCGGCGAGACCTCCTCGACCACGGTGTCCCGCCCGGCCCACGGCGCGACATCGGACGCCGGCGTCTGCAGGATCGCCTCCCCGCGGAACGGGTACTGCTCGGTGGACTTGAACTGTTTGGCGACGTACGCCGCGACGTCCGGCGCGGGCAACTCACGCGGCGTGAACCGCGGCCCGGTCGGCGTCTTCGGCGTCATCCGGTCGACCCGGAACGTCCGCCAGTCCTGCCGATCGAGGTCCCAGGCGATCAGGTACCACCGGCCGCCCCAGGTCACCAGGTGATGCGGCTCCACCTTCCGCGGCGGCAGCCACTCCCCCTCGGGCGCCCCGGGGGTCGCGTAGTCGAACCGCAGTACTTCGTTCGCCCGGACGGCCATCCCGATCGCGATCAGCTGATCCGAGTTCACCGTCGTACGCCGAGCCGCGTACCGATCGATCGTCGTCACCTGCAGCGCGTCCACCCGCTGCCGCAACCGCGCCGGCATCACCTGCCGCACGGTCGCCAGCGCCCGCAACGCGCCCTCCTCGATCCCGGCCACCGTCGTCGTCGCGGTCTGCAGCGCCACCGCGACCGCGATCGCCTGATCGTCGTCGAACAACAACGGCGGCAGCTCGGCCCCGGCATCCAGCCGATACCCGCCGTCCGGCCCCTTGATCGCCCGCACCGGATACCCCAGATCGCGCAACCGATCGACATCCCGCCGCACCGTCCGCGCACTCACCTCGAGCCGCTCGGCCAACAGCGACCCAGGCCAATCCCGACGGGCCTGCAACAGCGAAAGCAGCGAAAGCAACCGAGCCGAAGTTTCGGACATACCCCAAGTTTCCCACCGATAGCGGCCACCTTCTGACCGCTACTTCGCTGGCTCCTCTGTGACATGGCACTGCTCGGCCTCGCGATGGCGATCGTTGTCACTTACGGTACCGGGCAGATCACCCACCGCCCCCCTAGGAGATCTGATGAGGCGTCGCCCTGCTCTGTTGACCATGGTTGGCTCGTTGGCCGCTGTTGGTCTTGCCGCGACCAGTGCGATGGCCGCCGTACCGTCTGTCGACACAGCCACCGCCCCGGTTGTGTCGCAGGCGGTGCTGGCCACGGATACCGATGGCGACTCGCTGCCGGACAGTTGGGAGACCAACGGGTACGACGCGAACGGCGACGGTGTCATCGATGTCAACCTGCCGGCGATGGGCGCGGATCCGCGGAAGAAGGACCTGTTCGTCGAGATGGACTACATGGAGGGCCGGCTCGCGACGACGGCTGCGCTGGATCGGATCGTCCAGGTCTTCGCGCAGGCCCCGGTGAGCAACCCGGACGGGACGACCGGGATCAAGATCCATCTGGACGCCGGGTCGGCGCGCGGCGCGGCGTACGACCTCGGCGGCGGCAACCTGGTTGCCTATGACAACGACTTGAATCCGTCGGGGTCGCAGACCACCGCGATCAAGAACGCCAACTTCGCCCCGGCGCGGAAGGCAGTCTTCTACTACATGCTCTGGGCCGACAGCTACGACGGCGGCTGCAGTAGCGGCCAGGCCTTCAACATCCCGAACGACACGTTCATCGTCACGGTCGGCCCGAAGTGCTGGAACGCGACCGACAACATCAACGTCGGCACGTTCATCCACGAGCTCGGCCACAACCTCGGCCTCAGCCACGGCGGCTCGGACCACGTGAACTACAAGCCGAACTACCTGAGCGTGATGAACTACTTCTTCCAGCTCGGCGGCCTGCCGAAGGCCGATGGCACGCTCTCCTTCAGCTTCTCGAACGTCGCCCCGCCGGCCCTGAACGAGACCAGCCTGACCGAGGCGAACGGTCTGGGCTCCTCGGCGTCCGCGTTCAAGACCAGCTGGAAGTGCCCGGACGGCAGCTCCCGGACGACGACGGGCGCGGCCAGCGGCCCGATCGACTGGAACTGCGACGGCGACGCCACCGACGTGACCGCGGCCGACATCAACGACGACAACGTCAACAACACGCTGACCACCCAGAACAACTGGGCCAACATCGTGTTCGGCGGCGGCGCCGTCGGCCAGGGCGCCAATGTCCAGAAGCGGACTCCGGCGGCCGAGCTGCGCGAGATGACCCATAGCGAGTGGGCCGAGCTTCAGCGCTGAGCTCGCCCTACGAACAGAACGAGTAGTACGGCGGCGGCCAGGATCGTCACGCCGGCAACGAGCAGCCCGGACAGCAGACCGTGCACGGTGAGCGCACCGAGTACGGCGATGCCGACGGCCGTCCCGCCGCCGCGTGCCGAGCTGACCGTCGCCGACGCGATTCCGGCCCGTTCGAGCGGGGCGATCTCCAGGACGGCCGCACTGGCCGGGGTGATGCTGAGACCTTGGCCGAGGCCGTTCAGCACGAAGCAGATGGCGATCAGCGCGTACGACGTACCGGCGTCCGCGGTGAGCATCCCGAGCAGGCCGATCCCGAGGCTGGTGAATCCGATCGACATCGGCACCCAGGCGGCGTACGCGGCGGTCAGTCGGCCGGCCAGGTAGGAGCCGACGCCGGCGGCGACCGTCAGCGGGAGCATCAGCAGCCCGGTCGCGGTCGCGCTGTTGCCGCGCTCGCCTTGGAGATACAAGGACAGCAAGTACATCGAGCCGCCCGCGGCGAAGCCGAGCGCGGCCGCGCCGAGGATGGTCACGGTGAAGCGCGGGTCGCGGAAGAGTGCCACCGGCAACATCGGTTGCCGGCTCCGTCGTTCGATCAGGATCAGCCCGATCAGCGCGGCCAGGCAGAGCACGCTGACGAGCCAGGTCGTGGCCGAGTGCCACCCGTACTCGCGGTACTCGATCGTCGCGAAGACCAACGCGCCCAGGAACAGGGCCGCGAAGGTCTGCCCCGGGACGTCGAGATGCGCGTGTTCAGGGTCGGCGCTCTCGGTCAGCCCGCGGACGCCGAGGATCAGAATCAGCGCGCCGATCGGCAGATTGACCAGGAACAGACTCCGCCAGCCGAGCGTGTCGACCAGCAGTCCGCCGAGCAGCGGCCCGGACACGAAACCGAAGCTGACCACGACGCCGTAGATCCCGAACCGGCGCGCGCGGACGGCGCGGTCCGTCGTCGACCGGCCGACGATCGCCAGCGCGACCGGCATCATGATCGCGGCCGCGATCCCCTGCACGACCCGGCCCGCGATCAGGACGTCGATGGTCGGCGCGACTGCGCACAGCAGCGAGCTCGCCAGGAACAGCGCGACCCCGCCCAGGTAGACCCGCTTGCGGCCGAACCGGTCACCGAGCAGACCGCCGGTCAGCAGCAGCGCGGCCAGGCTGAGCGCGAACCCGTCGACGATCCACTGCAACTGCGTGAAGGACGCCGACAAGGACTGCTGCATCGCGGCCAGCCCGACGTTCACGATGGCGGTGTCCAGGATGGCCAGGAAGGTGCCGAAGAAGGCAGCGGTCAGCGCCGCGCGGGAGATACCGGGCGGGCTCGCGGTCAGAGTCATGCTGCAGAGCCTTTGAGGTGAAGTCGCCTTCATGTCAATACTGGGCGACATGGCCAACGACTACGTCGGGATCGGCGCCGCCGCCGCGTTGTACGGATTACCGGTGTCGACCGTCCGCTGGTGGGAGAAACAGGGCGTCGTCACCCCGCCGGTCGGTCCCGACGGCAAACGCCGGTACGGCGAGCGTGAGCTCCGGCAGCTCGGGATGGCCCAGCTGTGTCGCTCGACCGGGTTGATGGCCCTCGACGAGATCGCGCTGATCACCGCCGACGACTCCAGCGCGATCGAACGCCGGCACGTCGTCGACAGCCGGATCGAGCAGCTCGAACGCCAGATCGCCGAGCTGACCGCGGCCCGGGCCTACCTGCTGCACTTCGCGACCTGCCGGCACGCCGAATCGACCGAATGCCAGTTCCTCACCGACGACCTGCGCGCCAACACCCATTGGCGGTTCTTCGACACCCCCGACCTACTGTCGGCCGCCCGCCAGGCCTACCAGGTGACCGGCAAGGCCTCGATCCCGCCGGTGAACTGATTCGGCCGCGCCCGCAGCGCCTCCGGCGGGACTGCGACCTCCAGATGTGGGAAGCGCCGGTACAGCTGGCTGAACAGGACCTGCAGCTCCAGCCGGGCAAGGGGCGCGCCGATGCAGAAGTACGGGCCGTGGCCGAAGGCGACGTGCGGGTTCGGCTGCCGAGTGCTGAGGAACCCGCGCTGGGCGCCGACCACGACCGGGTCGTCGTTCGCCTCCAGAAGTTGCAGGACGACGAGATCACCGGCCGCGATCGTCGCGTCGGGCAGCTCGATCTCCGCATTCGCCCAGCGGGGCAGGCCGAAGGCCTCGTCGTCCCGGGCGGTGTTTCCGGGGAGCGGCATCGAGGAGCGCAGAATCTCCTCGACCGCGGCCGGGACGAGGGACGGATCGATCCGCAACGCCTGCTGCTGCTCGGGGTGCAGCGAGAACTGCAGGATGCCGGTGTCGATCGCGGTCACCGTGGTCTCGTGCCCGGCGAACAGGACGCCGCCGCCCAGTTGCGCGGCGGCCGCCAGGGGGAACCCCTCCGGATCCTCCTGGTGCGCCGCGGCCAGACTGGACAGCAGGTCGTCGGTCGGATGCTCCAGCCGCTGAACCAGCAACTCGCCGATGTACTCCGCGAGCGCCGCGTACCCAGCGATCGAGCGACCCGGATCGACCATGTCCGCGGTGTCCTCGGACCAACCGCGGAAGCGCTCCCGATCAGCCGGCGGAACGCCCAGCAGCTCGCAGATCACCAACGCAGGCAGCGGAAACGACACCACCTCGTGGAAATCGGTCGGCCGGTCCCGAACCGCGAGGTCGTCGAGGACGGCGGTCACCAGCTCCTCGACCCGCGGCCGGAACTCTTCGAGCTGCCGCGCGCCGAACCAAGGCCCGAGCAGCTTCCGCATCCGCTTGTGGTCCGCACCGGACGTCGGCGTCTCGGGCGCCGGCGGGCCGAAGACCACCGATTCGGAGTACCGCGGCGCGACCGTGGGGTCGGGGTGCGTGCGGACGAGGCGCGGATCCGGGAGGAGCTTCTTAACCGTGCGGTAGTCGGAGACGAGCCAGGCAGGATCCCCGGTGGGTGTGACCGTTCGGCGGATGCTCATCCATCGATCAAAACACCCTCGCCACCGGCTCGCATCATCTTCCGTGTCCGATCGGTCACGGACGGTCAAGCTGCCCAGATCCCGGTCTGCGCGGTCGCGCGCGCCCAGTCGGTGAAGTCGCGCGGCGCCCGGCCGAGGATCTGCTGGACGCCGTCCGACACGTACTCCGAGCGGTGGTTGCGGATCACCGCGAACAGGTCGCGGACCGACTCGGCGTCCTCCTGGGTCTGGCCCTGCTCGACGAGCTCGGCGACATGCTGCTCGGGGTCGAGGTCGACGTATCCGATCGAGCGGCCGGTCGCGGCGCTCAGCTCGGCGGCGACCTCGGTCATCGTCAGCGTGCGCGGGCCGGACAGCGCGTAGCTCTGGCCGGTGTAGGCCTCGCTCAGCAACACGGCGGTCATCACGTCACCGATGTCGTCGGTGTCGATCCAGGCCTCCGCGCCGGCGCCGGCCGACAACCGGAGCTCGCCGGCCAGGACGTCGTACCGGAGGAAGTCCTCGCTGAAGTTCTGGGCGAACCAGGCCGGCTGAATGATCGTCCAGGCCGCGCCGCTTTCCTGGACGGCGTGTTCGAGGTCGAGTTGCCCTTGATAGACGGCGAAGTCGCGGCCGGGGCTGCCGACGCCGCGGCCGGAGAGCAGTACGACGCGGCGCAGTCCTTCGGCGGCGGCCTGCTTGATGAAGCGGCCGGCCTGTGCGAGCCCGGTCGGGCCGACCGGCGGTGCGAGGTACGCCGTCTCGGCGTCCGCGATGGTCGGTGACCACGTGCTCTCGTCGTACCAGTCGAAGCGCTGCGCGCTGGAGCGCGAGGCCAGTCGGAAGGGGACGTTACGGGCCTCGAGCTGGGTCGCGACGCGGCGGCCGGTCTTGCCCTTACCGCCCAGGATCAGAATCGGTGAGTTCGTCATGGCTCAAGTTCATCGCGATAGTGTGAGTCAGACCATGGCTGTTCAGCGCAATTCGATGTTCGAAACGCTCAGATCGGCGTACGCTCTGAGGATGGACGTACTCGACGACCTGCTGGCCGGGACGCGCGCGGTGGACGGCGTTTTCAACCTCGGCATCCTGAACACGCCCTGGGCGCTGGAGATCCGCGACGAGGCGCCGCTGGCGATCGCGACCATGGTCTGCGGCGGCGCGTGGATCAGCCGGGCCGGGGTCGAGCCGCTCCGGATGGCGGAGGGCGACGTCGCGATCTTCACCGGGAGCACGCCGTACGTCGTCGGTGACGAGCTGAGCACCGCGCCGCAGCTCCGGATCAATCCGGGGAACGTCTGCGAACCGTTGCCTGGGGCACCTATTGACTACAGTGAACGGCTGGGGCCGCGGACCTTCGGCCTGAAGGTCACCGGTGACGTGATGATTGCCAGCGGCACCTATACGGTCGCGGGCGATGTCAGCCGGCGGCTCGTCACCGCACTCCCGCCGGTGCTGGTGGTGCCGGCGGCCGAGGTGGCCGGGCCGGTGATGGAGATGATCTTCGACGAGATCCGGCGCGAGTCGCCCGGGCAGCAGAGTGTGCTGGACCGCTGGCTCGACCTCGCGCTGATCACCACGCTGCGCGCGTGGTTCGCGCGGCCCGAGTCGCATGCTCCCGGCTGGTACCAGGCGCAGACCGACCCGGTTGCCGGTGCGGCGCTTCGGCTGTTGCACGCGGATCCGGCGTACCCCTGGAGCGTGCCCGAGTTGGCCGATCGGGTCGGGGTGTCGCGCGCCGGGCTGGCGCGGCGCTTCACCGCGGTCGTCGGCGAGGCTCCGATGAGCTACCTGACCGGTTGGCGGATCACGCTCGCGGCCGACCAGCTCCGCAGCACGCAGGACACCGTCGAGACCATCGCCCGCCGGGTCGGTTACGCGAATGCCTTCGCGCTGAGCGTTGCCTTCAAGCGGGTGCGCGGGACGACGCCGAGCGCGCACCGCCGCCAGGTCGCTTAGCTCTTGATGAAGGCGAGGGTTTGCGGCCAGGCCAGCTTGAAGGCGTTGGCGTTGACCTCGTTGCCGTGTCGCATGCGGTCGGAGAAGCCGTGTTCGGCGCCGGGGAAGTACTGGGTGAAGGTCGCGCCGGTCGCGCGGGACTGGAGGACCGTCTGAAGGGCCTCGAAGTCGGCGTTCGTGACCAGGGTGTCGGCGCTGGGGTAGCTGACCAGGACCGGTGCGGTGATCGCGGCCGCGTCGCCGATGGCGTCGTAGGTGTGGTGCGGCGGCAGGTCGGAGGGGATGGTCGGGTGGTAGGCGATCACGTTGGCCAGCCGGTGGTCGCGAGCGCCGAGCAGGAGGGCGAAGCGGCCGCCGAGGCACCAGCCGATGACGCCGACCTTGGTGCAGCCGAGCTCGTCGAAGAGGTGGTCGACGAGCGCCTGCTGATCGGCGAGCGCCTCGTCGTCGTCCAGCTGGCTCGCGAGCGGGAACATCTCCTCGCGCGGGGTGTTGTCGGTGTTCTTGCCGTGAAAGGGATCCCAGACCAGGGCAGTGATCCCGGCGGCGGCGAGCTCGTCCGCCCAGTCGCGGATCTGCTCGCCGATACCGGTGATCATCGGCAGCAGGAGCATGCCCGTCCGGCCGACTCGCGCGAGATAGGCGTCCTGCGCCCCGACCGTCACCGTCACACCCATGCGCGCATCGTAGTTACAGCATCCGAGGTACGGCGACATTGACCAGGATCAAGATCAGCGCGGAGAACACGACCAGCGCGGTCGCGGCCGGGAGCAGGGCGATGCCCAGTCCGATGGCGAGCACCGGGAGGGCGAGACCGGCGTACGCGATCAGGAAGAGTGCCGCCAGTACCTCGCCGCGGGACGCCGGCTCGGCGAGCGAGGCCGCGGTCGCAACGGCGCCGCGGAAGACCAGGCCGACACCGGCGCCGGCGATCACGCCACCGGCGACGAACAGCGCGAGACTCGGCAGCAGCCCGCCGACCGCGATCCCGATCAGGCCGGCCGACATCAGGACCAGACCGAGGCGGAGCTGGTTGCGCCGGGCCATTCGGACGAAGACGACCTGGCTGACGGCGCCCGCGATGAAGACCACGAAGGCGACCACGCCGGCCAGCGCTCGCGACGGGTGGTGCAGGACGCCGGCCAGGAAGGTCGGCGCGAGCGAGGTGAACAGGCCGAAGATCGCGAAGGCGGAGAAGGCGCCGATCGCGGTGGCGAAGAAGAGCGGCTTCGCGGCCGCCGGTAGCGCGACCCGCTGCGGCCGGTACGCCGGACGCTCCTCCAGCCGCTCGACCGTCTCCGGAACCAGCGCGATCCCCAGCGCGCTGAGCAGCAACAGGATCAGGAAGATCTCGTACGGGCGCTCGAGCGGACCGGACACGTACTGCGCCAGCAACCCACCGACCAACGGGCCGAACGCGAGCCCGCCGAGGTTGACCATGCTGGAGATGAGCGCGGAGCGACTCGGGTCCTCACCCGGTCGCGCGATCTGCCGCAGCTCGGACAGATGCGCGGTCGCCGTCGCGGTCAGGACGCCGACGCCGACACCGGAGATGAAGCGCGCGACCAGCAGACCTGGGACGGCCGGCCAGATCAGGAAGATCGCTGCCGCGACCGCCTCGGCGAGGACGGCGAGCAACGCGACCCGACGGCGGCCGAGCCAGTCGCTGACATGACCGGCCAGGTAGAGGCTGACCATCACGCCGACGGCGTACGCGGCGAAGATGATCGTGATGACGTAGGTCGGGAACCCGTCCCGGCGCTGGTAGATCGCGTACAGCGGGGTCGGCACGGTCGAGAACGCCATCGTGGTCAGGAAGGCCGCGGCGATCATCCAGAAACCGGGTGCGTGCGCGAACCGCACCCGGGTCATCGTTGGGCGGGACTGCGTCAAGGTGGACATATCAACCATGGTGGTCCGGATGATCTATCGAGTCCAACGAAAGTTCTTGCACTCTCTTATCGTTGATGCCAATAATTGCGGCTGTGGACAGCCGGCAGCTCGAGTACTTCGTCGCGGTCGCCGAGGAGCTCAGCTTCACCCGGGCCGCCCAGCGCCTGTTCACCGTCCAGTCGACGGTTTCGGCGGCGATCCGGGCCCTGGAAAGCGATCTGAAAACCACACTTTTCGATCGGTCGACCCGGCGGGTGCTGCTCTCGGATGCCGGCGCCGCGCTGCTCCCGGAGGCGAAGGCGGCGCTCGAAGCGCTCGACCGCGCGCGAGCCGTGGTCGAGGAGGCGTCGACCGGGCTGCGCGGCAACATCCGGATCGGCACGATGACCCGGCTCGGGCTGGTCGACCTCGCGCCGCTGCTCGGCGCGTTCTACCGGAAATACCCGCTGGTCGACGTCCACGTGACGACCTCGCCGACCGGGTCGAGCGGGCTGGCCGACGACGTCCGGCACGGGCGGCTGGATCTCGCGCTGCTCGGCCTGCCTCCGGCGGAGCTGACCGGGCTCGACGTCCGCGAGCTGATGTCCGTCCCGTTCGTCGTCCTGGTGCCGCCGTCCCATCGGCCGGCCGCGGGGGACGGCGTCCGGTTGCGGGAGTTGAAGGGTGAGCGGTTCGTCGACATGCTGCCCGGGTTCGGGAACCGGCGGATGGTCGACCGCGAGTTCGAGCGGGCCGGGATTCCGCGCCAGGTGCACGTCGAGGTGCCGGACCTGAGCGAGGTCCCCGAGTACGTCGCGGCCGGGCTCGGGATCGCCGTCGTCCCGGACATCCCGGCCGCACTCGACGGCGTCGTCCGGCTGCCGCTGGTCGATCCGGAGCTGTCCTGGACGTTGTCGGTGGCAACGGCCGCGGGCCGCACGCCGTCCCGCGCGGTCAGCGCGCTGTTCGAACTGCTCGTCGCCCTCCCGAAGTCATAACCGCTGGGTTATCGCTCGTTACGAACTTCGGCGTTGTTCGCGCCGACGGCTGCCGGGAGCCTGGGGAGGCAACCGAACCTCCCCTGGAAAGGCAGATCAATGACCGCTTTCGAGACCGTCACGCTGGAGGTGCCGGACGCCGAGGCCGCCACGGCGTTCTACGAGGCCTTCGGCCTGAGCTCCTACGTGCAGGTGCGGACCACGCGCGCGCCGGCGAACGGATTCCGCGGGTTCGCACTGTCGCTCGTGGCCGCCCAGCCCGGGGACGTCGACGCGCTGACCGCGGCCGCGGTCTCCGCCGGGGCGACGACGACGCAGCCGGCCACCAAGAGCTTCTGGGGGTACGGCGGGGTGGTGCGCACCCCCGACGGCACGCTCTGCAAGATCGCGAGCTCCAAGAAGAAGGACGTCGCTCCGGTCACCGGCCGGATCGATCAGGTCGCGCTCCTGCTCGGCGTGGCCGATGTGAAGGCGAGTAAGCAGTTCTACGTCGGCAAAGGACTGGCGGTCGGCAAGAGCTACGGCGGTAAGTACGTCGAGTTCGACACCCCGTCGTCCGCGGTGACGCTGGCGCTCTACCCGCGCCGGGCACTCGCGAAGGACGTCGGAACGGCCGACGACGGCAGCGGATCGCACGGGATCGTGTTCGGCGGTCAGGCCGGGACGTTCACCGATCCGGACGGGTTCGAGTGGGAGAACTGACCAGCTCGACGAAGGCACGTACACGAGGCGACAAGGCGCCGTCCCGCCAGACGAGCACCCACTCGGTGGGCGGCGCATCGTGCACAGGCACAAAGACGACACCTGGATGGGTGTAGTAGCGGAGTACGTGCTCGTTCAGCGGCGCGACCGCTTCGGCCGCGGCGATCCGGGTCAGCACCTCATGGAACGTGCTGACCAACGGGCCGCGCGCGATGGCCTGCCCGCTTGGGGTGCGGGCGGGCACCATCGACTCGATCCAGTACTCCGGGAGCGGGCCGGGATCGACGACGAGCTGACCGGCGAAGTCCTCCATCGAGACCGCGGGGCGCGCGGCCAGCTCGTGGTCGGTCCACACGGCCAGCACCCGGCCCTCGGTGAACACGATCGGCCCCTCGACCAGGTCGGGCTCGCGGACCGGGCGCCAGACGAGCGCCAGCTCCAGCTCGCCGGCGCGCAGCGCGCTGAACGGGTTGCTGAAGTGGATCTCGTGCAGGGCCACCTCACAGGCCGGATGCCGATCGCGGAACGCGGCCAGAAGCTCGCGAATCTCGTGGCCGACCGCGCCCATCACGCCCAGCCGGACGGTCCCGCTCACGCCTTGCGCGGCCTCGGTCGCCTTCACCACTCCGGTGCGGATGGCGTCGTACCCGGCCTGCAGGTCGGCGCGTAGCTGCTCGCCGAGCGGGGTCAGCAGCACCGCGCGGCTGGTGCGCTCGAAGAGCGGTGCGCCGATCCGGCGCTCCTGCGCCTTGATCGACTGGCTGACGCGCGCCTGCGAGACGTGCAGCCGCTCCGCGGCGCGGCCGAAGTGCAGCTCCTCGGCGAGCGTCAGGAAGATCTCGATGTCGCGGAGCTCCACGGCCGACACGATAGCCGCCGCCTTACTTCACCGGGGAATACATCTCGGCCGATCCCGGTTCTCCCGAATAGCCGAGGAAGGAAGCGCGACATGGCAACTGTCTCGTTCAAGGGAGCTACCCGGGTCTACCCGGGCACCGACACCGCCGCCGTCCAGGCCCTGGATCTGGAGATCGAGGACGGCGAGTTCATGGTTCTGGTCGGGCCCTCCGGTTCCGGCAAGTCGACCGCGTTGCGGATGCTGGCCGGGCTGGAAGAGGTCAACGACGGGTCGATCTACATCGGTGAGCGCGATGTCACGAACGCGCCGCCGAAAGAGCGCGATATCGCGATGGTCTTCCAGAACTACGCGCTGTATCCGCATATGACCGTGGCCGACAACATGGGGTTTGCCCTGAAAATGCAGGGCATCCACAAGGAGGAGCGCGCCAAGCGCGTCCTCGAGGCGGCGAAGCTGCTTGGCCTGGAGGAGTACCTCGACCGGAAGCCGAAGGCGTTGTCCGGTGGACAGCGTCAGCGCGTCGCGATGGGGCGTGCGATCGTCCGGAGTCCGCAGGTGTTCTTGATGGACGAGCCGCTGTCGAACCTGGATGCGAAGCTGCGGGTGCAGACCCGGACGCAGATCGCCGAGCTGCAGCACCGGCTCGGTGTCACCACGGTCTACGTCACGCACGACCAGGTCGAGGCGATGACGATGGGCGATCGGGTCGCCGTGCTGAAGGACGGCGTCCTGCAGCAGGTCGACACGCCGCTGAACCTGTACGACCGGCCGCGGAACAAGTTCGTCGCCGGATTCATCGGGTCGCCCGCGATGAACCTGCTCGACGCGGAGATCGTCGACGGCGGCGCCAAGGTCGGCGACTACGTCGTCCCGATCGCGCGCGACCTGCTCGCGAAGGCCGGCTCGGACAAGACCGTCACGCTCGGCGTCCGGCCCGAGGCGTTGCACCTCGCGGACGACGGCCTGCCGGTGAAGGTCGCCGTCATCGAGGAGTTGGGCTCCGACGCCTTCCTCTACGGGACGGCCGAGCACACCGACCTGAATCAGCAGATCATCGCCCGGATCGGCACCCGGCTGCACAACGACAAGGGCGAGATCGTCCACCTCGCGCCGGATCCGGACAAGCTGCACCTCTTCTCGGCGTCCACCGAGGAGCGTCTGGTTAGCTAGGCCGGGTGTGGAACGACGACACCCCTGGATTGCTGACGTTGCCGTCCGGCCGTCGGGTTCGCGGACGTGGTCTGCGGAACGGGCCGGCGGCTGCGCCGTTGCCGACGTACGGCGTGTATTTGCTGGGTTCTGAGCCACCGGCGGTGGAGTGGGAGTCGCGCTGGCTGCGCTGGCCGGATTTCCGGCTGCCCGCTGATCGAGCATTGGCCCGGACGGTGTTCGCAGAGGCGTTGGAGCGCGCTGAGTCGGAGCGAGTTGAGTTCGCGTGCGCCGGTGGGCGGGGGCGGACCGGTACGGCGTTGGCCTGTTTGGCTGTACTGGACGGCGTACCAGCCTCGTCGGCGGTGGCCTATGTGCGGGAGCACTACGACCGACACGCGGTCGAAACTCCGTGGCAGAAACGGTACGTGGTCAGGTTTCATTAGCGCGATGACCATTGAGCGCTCGAACCCCGACGGCCTGCATGCGACCCCCGGCTACCATCACGTGACGCGTGTCCAGGCGGACACCATGATCTACCTCGCGGGGCAATGCCCGCTGACTGCGACGGGCGAGCTGGCCGAGGGCGGCCTCGCCGCCCAGACCGATCAAGTGATCGAGAACATCCTGACCGCGCTGACTGCGGCCGGGGCCACGCCGGGCGACGTCGTCCGCACGGTCATCTACGTCAACAGCACCGACCGCGGCGAACTCGCCGCCGTCTGGACGCAGCTGAACGAGTCTTCGCTCGCCCCGGCGTTCAAGTCGGCGTCGACATTGCTCGGCGTCGCACAGCTCGGCTTCACCGGCCAACTTGTCGAGATCGACGTGACCGCCGCGCTCTGAGCGCTCACGCGGTGATGAGGCCGACGCCAAGGGTGAGTGTGCCGAGGGCGAGTGCCGCGGCGCCGATCCAGAGCATCCAGATGGCCTGATTCGGTTGGGTGCGGCCTTTGCCCGCGGAGGCGGCGAAGAAGCCGCCGGACATCAGGACGGCGGCGATCGGGATGGCGAGCCGGGCGATCCACAGCCAGGCGCCGGTCAGGCCGGTCTGGTCGACGTACAGCAGGCCGACCAGACCGAGGATGACCAGGACGCCGGCGTGCGCGTGGCCGGCCCGGGCGAACGACTTCTGGAAGTCGGTCATCGGGACCTTGCCGCGGACGATCCTGGTCATGAAGTAGCCGCCGAACTCGATGGTCACGATCGTGAGCAGGATCAGCCCGGCCACGACGCGCGTTGCGTCAGTCATTTCTCCGCCTTTGGATAGTAGAAGTATCCGTTTATGGATACTGATACTATCCATCGGACGGCGACGGAAGGCAAGCGATGCGAATCGGTGAGCTGAGCAGGGCTACTGGGATTCCGGTGCCGACGATCAAGTACTACCTGCGGGAGGGATTGCTGCCTGCCGGGGAGCTGAGCAGTCCGAACCAGGCGGCGTACGGGGAGGCGCACGTACGGCGGCTGCGGCTGGTGCGGGCGCTGGTTGATCTGGCCCAGGTGCCGGTCGCGCAGGTGAAGGAGATCGTCGCCTCACTCGACGCGGACGACGTCCCGCTGCACGACCAGATCGGCCGGGCACACCGGGCGTTGATCCCAGCGCGGAAGCAGACGGCGTCCGCGGAGGCGCGCGAGGTCGCGACCGCCGAGGTCCGCGAGCTGCTGCAGCGACGCGGCTGGCAGGTCGAGGCGGACGGGCCGGCGCTCGCGACCTTGATCGAGACGGTCGCGACGTTCCACACCCTCGGGCAGCAGAATCTCGTCGGATTCCTCGACGCCTACGCCGCCGCCGTCGAACAGTTCACCGAGCTCGAAGTCGAAGCCGTCACCGCGCACCCGACCCGCGACCAGGTCGCGGAGTCCGTCGTCATCGGCACGATCCTCGGCGAAACCGTCATCTCGTCACTGCGTCTACTCGCGCAGGAGTCAATCTCAGCCCGCCGCTGGAGCTGACGGACCGCGGTACGACTGGGTCTGCGAGTAGACGAGGTTCGTGGTCGTACTCCCGAAGTCGGTCAGCTCGTTGACGAGCTCCTCCAGATGCGGCATCGACGCCGCCGCGACCTTGAGCGTGTAGCAGTCGTCACCCGTCGTCCGCAGACATTCGAGGATCTCGCTCCGCTCGGCCAGCAGACGGCGCAGCGGCTCGTGCTTGTTCCCCGGGTACTTGAGCCGGACGACGGCCAGCACCGGGTAGCCGACCTTCGTCAGGTCGACCTCGGCGCGGTAGCCGGTGATGACCCCTTCGGACTCCAACCGGCGGACCCGCTCGGTCGTCGCCGACGAGCTGAGGCTGACCCGCCGTCCGAGCTCGGTCAGCGAGATCCGCGCGTCCGCCTGGAGTTCGGCGAGGATTGCCCAGTCGGTCGAATCGATGGCCATCGCACCAATCTACCGGGGATTCCCCGGCGATCGGGGGCTGATGCCGGTCGAATTCTCTTCTGGAGCGACCTGTTGCCTCGATAACCTGACGGGGTGGAAATCGGCGTGAACGTCCCGAATTTCGGGCCTGGTACGAGTCCGGCGCGGCTGCGTGACTGGGCGCAGGTGGTGGAGGGGCTCGGGTACGACCTGTTGATGATGTCGGACCATGTAGTGATCACGCCGGATGTGGCCGAGCAGTATCCGGCGCCGTTCTACGAGCCGTTCACGACGCTGAGTTGGTTGGCCGGTCTGACGTCGCGGGTCAAGCTCGGGACGACGGTGCTGATCGCGCCGTACCGGCATCCGCTGCTGGTAGCGCGGATGGCCGCGAACCTCGCCGAGCTCAGCGACGACCGGTTGATCCTCGGCGTCGGCGCCGGCTGGGCGCAGCAGGAGTTCGCCGCGCTCGGCACCTCGCACGAGACGCGCGGCCGCCAGACCACCGATCTGCTCACCACCCTGCGGAGCGCCTGGTCCGACACCGCGGACTACGGAAAGACCACAATCCCCTTGTGGGTAGGCGGAAACAGCGACGCCGCCATCCGCCGCGCCATCCGGTACGGCGATGCCTGGCACCCGCTCCGGCAGTCGCTCAATTGGTTGCGTGCGGCAACAACTCGGGTCGGCTC
Source organism: Kribbella sandramycini (assembly GCF_013131805.1). Lineage (GTDB taxonomy): Bacteria > Actinomycetota > Actinomycetes > Propionibacteriales > Kribbellaceae > Kribbella > Kribbella sandramycini. The sequence goes on from NZ_JABJRC010000003.1 coordinate 482,104, forward strand.
GTTGGCTGCCGCACTCGATCGTCCCGTCCCGCTGTTCACGCCACGCATCCTGCTCCGGCTCACCCCCGAGCCGCTGCCCGACTCGCGACTCGCCGGGGAGGGCTCGATCAAGCAGGTGCTGGCCGATCTCGACGTACTGCGCGCACTCGGCGCGAGCACCGTCGTCCTGGATCCCTTCGTCGGCGACCCCGCCGAAACCCTCCACCCCGAAGCCGCCTGGCAATCCCTGGCCACCCTCGCCGCTCACCTCACCCGGAGCCCTCATGACGCCTGAGTCCGAACACTTCCTGCGCCGCGCCATCGAGCTCGCCGCCGAATCCCGCGCCGCCGGCAACCCGCCCTTCGGCTCCCTCCTGGTCGCCCCCGACGGCACCATCGTCGCCGAGGCCCACAACACGACCATCACCGACAACGACATCAGCCTGCACCCCGAGCTGAAACTCGCCGTCTGGGCCGCCGCCAACCTCCCTCGCGAGACCGCGGCCAACACCACCATGTACACCAGCTGCCAGCCCTGCCAGATGTGCGCCGGCGCCCTCGCCCGCTCCGGCCTCGGCAACGTCATCTACGCCCTCACCCCCGACCTCCTCGGCTCCACCCCCTTCCCCGCCGTCCCCCTGGACGGCCCCCACCTCACCGAAGAAGCCCAGGCACCGGTCGCCGGCTACTACACCTCATAACAACGTCAGTACGGCTCGTCGCTTCAGAGACCGGCGTGGAAGGCGATTCGCTCGCGGGTTGGCCTCGGCAGGTTGCTGCGGGAAAGCAGGAGGCCGATCGCCTCGCGCTCTGTCGGGTGTAGGCGTTCGTACATAGTTGCCGCGCGTAGCTCCAGCCAGTTGATCAGGTCTCGGCGGGCTTCGGCGGCGAGGGCGCGATCGACGTCGAGGCTCGCCTCCAGGCTGCCGCGCAACCGGCTCGGGCCGCCGAGCTCGCGGCGTACCATCCAGGCCGCTCGGCGCTGGTCGGGGCTGTCGGACTCAGCCGCCGGTACGACATCGTCGTACCGGACCCCGGGCTGCGCCGCCAGCAGCCGGGCTGCGCGCTTGACGACCGCCCGGCTGGGGTCGGCGAGCATGGCGAGCAGGAGCTCGCGCGGCGGCGCATCGCCCGGCCACAGGTCGAGGGCGGCCAGCCGACCGCGGGCCTCTGGGCTCGCCAGCGCCGCGCGCGCCTCCGGCTCGGTGAGTTGCTGGCCGATCTCCCGCAGTCCGAACAAGGCCGAGCCGCTCTGCGGCCGTGAGCGGTAGAACGCCACCGGCTCCCGGCCGGACCGTCGATACCGCCACCGAGCAGCCTGCCGCACCCGGCTCGACCGATCGAGCATCAGCTCCTCGAGCTCCGCCGGCTCGAAGGCTTCATCCGCCGCGCCGTACAGGGCGGCCAAGCGGCCTTCGACCAACTTCGACCCCAGCAACCGCCTCTTCGCGGTCACCGGGTCGATCACCATCCACCGCTCGGCCAGCCGACTCTGCAGCAGCTGATCCGGCTCATCGGCCAACCGGGCCGCCACCTCCTGAGCCGTCAGCTCATCGAGAACCCGGTCGTACGCGAACCGCCGTACGAGTAGATCCTCGACGGCCAACAACTCGCGGGCGTCAATCTGCGCCGCGTACGACGCCAACGCCGCCGGCCCGAACGGACGCCGCTGCACCCGCAGCAACACCTCCAGCACGACCACCGCCGGCCGCCCACTCAGCGCCCCGACCGCGACCGCACGCACCTGCTCAACATGATCCACCGCCCGCAACGCCAGAAAGCGAGCCGCCAACTCGCCGCCCCACCCAGCCAGCGCCCGCGCCGCCCGCTCCCGCACATACCCATCGGCGTGCATCGAGCCCAAACAATCCGCCAGCCGATCCCCCCGCCCAACCCGCGCGGCCCAGTCGCCCCGCCGATCCAACGGACTCCCCGCCCAAAAATACGGCCGATACCGCTCCACCAGCCGCACCACCTCAACCCCCGGCAACCCCTCCAACCAAGCCAGCAGCTGCCCATCCCCCAACCGCAAGGCCTCCCCCAAAGCCCCCACCCCAGCCATTACCCGTCGTGCGCCATATCCACAAACCGCGAGTAATGCCCCTGAAAAGCCACCACCACATCAGCCGTAGGCCCATTACGGTGCTTGGCAATAATGAAGTCCGCCTCCCCCGGCCGCGTCGACTCCCGCTCATACGCATCCTCCCGGTGCAACAGAATGACAACGTCAGCATCCTGTTCGAGCGAGTTGTGTGTAGCGATGCCTTCGGCAACGAAGTTGTGGGTCCCGAGGACGGTGGCGTCGTACACCTCTTGCTCGCCCAGGGACTCGATCGAGGTGATGGCGTCCCAGAAGATGTCGTTGGTGGCGAGGACTTCGAGGTCGGCGGCGTCGAGGATGTCGGCGACCTTGGCGAGGCGTTGGCGGCTCGGGGCGTGCTTCCAGAGCGTGGAGCCGGAGAACTGCGTCCCCATCGCGGCAGCGAACTCGCGGTGCGTCACCTTGCGGTCGGCGAGAACCTGCCGGACCTGCGACCAGACCTCCTTGGGCACCGTGTCCAGGTTGGTGTTGCTCTTCTTGTCCTGGAGGGCGGTGGCGACCTCGAGAACCTTGAGGCCGCGCAAGCCGTGGACGCCGATACCGTCGCAGAAACGCATCTGGTTCTCGGCGCCGTAGATGTGCAGGTGGTACGAGTCGCGATAGCCGGGCTTACGGGCGGTCTTGATCCGGCTGAAGATGTTGTGGCGGAGGAGGAGGCGGGCGAGGTCGTCGACGAGGCGGCGGCTGGTGCTGGCGTAGTAAATACGCGCTTGGCCGACCTTGGCGTCCCAGCGGACGGAGCCGTCGGTGGCCCAGAGGTGGCGGATGAAGTGCGCGATCTGGTCTTTGGGGAGGGCGAAGACGCCGTCGGGGACGAACTTCTCGTGGCTGCGGAGGCCGAAGAGGCCGAGGCCGTCGAGCCAGGCGGCGATCGGGTTCCGCTTGCCGCGAGCAAGCCGGTACGGCGCCGGGAGTCGGAGGGTGGTCACCCGGGCGGCGGCGTACTCGTCGCGGACGGCGGTGATGCCGAACCGGCGGGCGGCCGCCTCGGAGACGGCGGTCAGGTTCGCCTCGTCGATGCTGGCGTAGCGGATCGGCTGCCGTTTGACGAAGGAGCCGTCACCCAGCAGGTGGGCGAGCATGGTCAGCTCGTCCTCGTCCCAGGGCTTGACCTCGAGCGGCGGCGGGACATGGCGCAGCGAACCCAGCCGCGCCCCCGGGGCCAACTCACCGAGCGGCTTCCAGCCGTCGTAGGTGAGGAACGGGTGGTTGGCGGTCGCCTTGATCTCCCGGCCGGAGGCGAGCTTCAGCCGGAAGACCTCCTTTACACCGCTCGGGAAGGCGTGGGTGAGCGTCCGCGGGACGAGCTTGAGCCGATCGTCGAGCGACCAGACCGGGATGTCGCGGGCGTCGGTCGCCAGCAGCTCACCGAGCGAGATCTCCGCACCGGTGTCGGCGCGCATCAGCCGGGTGTCCGCGGTCAGGCAGCCGGATTCGCGGAGGTCGGAGGCCATGGGGCGTTTGTCGGAGCGTTGTTCGGAGCCTCGGTTGAGCTGGCAGATGGCTACGACGGGGAGCTCGAGTTCTTTGGCGAGGAGTTTGATGGAGCGGGAGAACTCGGAGACTTCGAGTTGGCGGGACTCGACTTTCTTGCCCGAGGTCATCAGCTGGAGGTAGTCGATGATGATCAGGCGGAGGTCGTGGCGCTGTTTGAGGCGGCGGGCCTTGGCGCGGATCTCCATCATGGTGAGGTTCGGGGAGTCGTCGATGAAGAGCGGGGCTTCGGAGACCTCGCCCATCTTGCGGGCCAGCCGGGCCCAGTCCTCGTCGGTCATCTTGCCGTTGCGCATGTGGTGCAGGGGGACCTTGGCCTCGGCGGAGAGGAGACGCATGGTGATCTCGTTACGGCTCATCTCCAGCGAGAAGATGCAGGAGGTGAGGCCGTGTTTGATCGAGGCGGAGCGGGCGAAGTCGAGGCCGAGGGTGGAATTGTGGGTCGGGATCATCGTCTTACCGGCCAGGTAGAGGTGGTCGGGGTTGTCGACCTCCACGCAGCGGACGGGGACGGAGTCGACCGGGTCGATCCACTCGATCCGGCGGTCGCCTTCGCCGGCCAGGGCGGCAGGGAAGCCGTGGCCGGTGATCTGGCGGGGCGCGGAGCCAGGGATCGGCGGGGTGAGGCCGGGGCTGGCCGACATCGCGGTGTGCAGGTCGGCGGTGGTGCAGATCAGCGGGCGGCCGCCGTCCTCGACGAGCCATTGGTGCTCGGCGTCCGCGACGATCGCGCTGCCGTCGGAAAACGAGAGCCGGAAGCACGGGCGGTCGATCAGGACGTCGGTCGCCGCGACGACCGTGGTCGGGACGCCGGTCGCGTCGAGCAGCTGATCGCCGACGGCGACCTCGGCCATCGTCGTCCAGCCGGTGGGGGTGGGTAGCGGCGTGTCGAGGGCGAGCGCCTTGCCCATGGCGGGACGCGCGGCGACGATGATCATCTGCCCCGGGTGCAGCCCGTTGGTCAGCTCGTCGAGATCGGTGAAGCCGGTCGGGACGCCGACCATCGCGTCACCGCGGGAGTCGATCGCCTCGATCTCGTCGAGGGCGCCCTCCATGATGTCCTTCAGCGGGGCGTAGTCCTCGGTGGTGCGCTTCTCGGTGACCGAGTAGATCTCGGCCTGGGCCTCGTCGACGACGTCGTCGACCTCGCCCTCACCCGCATACCCCAGCTGGACGATCTTCGTGCCCGCCTCGACCAGCCGGCGCAGGATCGCCTTCTCGCGGACGATGTGCGCGTAGTAGCCCGCATTCGCCGCGAGCGGCACCGAGGCGACCAGCGTGTGCACGTACGGCGCGCCGCCGATCCGGGCCATGTCGCCGCGTTTGGTCAGCTCGGCGGCGACCGTGATCGCGTCGGCCGGCTCGCCACGGGCGTACAGGTCGGTGATCGCGTCGAAGACCGACTCGTGGGCGGGGCGGTAGAAGTCCGTCCCGCGGAGGGTCTCGATGACGTCGGCGATCGCATCCTTCGAGAGCATCATCGCGCCCAGGACGCACTGCTCGGCCGCCAGATCCTGCGGCGGGGTGCGGTCGAAACCCATCTCCGGGTTGCGCTCCTCGCGACCGCTGCCGTCTCCGCCGCCCCGGAACTCCGCCACGCTCACAAGCCCGCCTCCATCATCCGTCGCTGCCCCGGTCACCGACGGCAGGGCTCGAACACCTGATCGAACCGTAGCCGCGCCGACCGACAAAACCGCTGCCGCCGACTCGCGCGACCGTACGCCGCTCTCGTCCCCAGGTGGTAGCTCGTCATCCACAGGCAGTGGGGAAACCCTGTGGAGAAACCGGGGAAACCGTGTGCACAGGCTGAGCACAACCCTGTGGATATCTGGGGACAGTTACCCACAACATCGCTCTGACCTGCGGTTTTGTCAGTGCACAACTGTGGAGAAGAAAAAGTCGCCCACCTTGTGCACAGCCGCGTCCCCAGCCGTGGGTAACCTCGCTGCGGTGAGCCGCAAACGGGTGGGGGAACAGGATCGCGAGATCCTCCGGCTCGCCGTCCCCGCGTTCGTCGCCCTGGTCTCCGAGCCTTTGATGTTGCTTGCCGACTCAGCGATCGTCGGCCACCTCGGCACCCCGCAGCTGGCCGCCCTGGGGATCGCGGGCACCATCCTGCAGACCCTCGTCGGCATCTGCGTCTTCCTCGCCTACGGCACCACCTCGGCCGTCGCCCGCCGGATCGGCGCCGGCGATCACAAGGGCGCCCTGGCCCAGGGCATCGACGGACTCTGGCTCGCCCTGCTGCTCGGCGTCGTCCTGGCCGCCGCCGGCGCCCTGCTGGCGCCCCAGGCGATCGGCGCCTTCAACCCGTCCCCGGACGTCGCCGCCCACGCGGTCACCTATCTCCGCATCTCCTGTATCGGCATCCCCTCGATGCTGCTCCTGCTCGCCGCCACCGGCGTCCTGCGCGGCCTCCAGGACACCAAGACCCCGATGGTCGTCGCGATCACCGCCAACCTGGCCAACGTCGTCCTGAACGTCGTCTTCGTCTACGGCCTGCGCCTCGACATCGCCGGCTCCGCCCTCGGTACGGCGCTCGCCCAAACCGGGGCCGGGGTCGCGCTGGTCGCGGTCGTCGTCCGCGGCGCCCGCCGGGACGGCGCCAAACTCCGGCCGGACCGCCCGGGCATCCTCGCCTCGGCCCAGATGGGCGTCCCGCTCGTGGTCCGGACGCTGACGTTGCGCGCGGCAATCATTCTGCTCACGTTCGTCGCCACCGCCCTCGGTACGACGTCCGTCGCCGCCCACCAGGTCGCCTTCACGCTGTGGAACTTCCTCGCCCTCGCCCTCGACGCGATCGCGATCGCCGCCCAAGCCCTGACCGGCCGCGCGCTCGGCGCCGGTGACGTCGCCGGCACCCGCTCGATCACCCGCCGGATGATGTGGTGGGGCCTGTACTCCGGTCTGGTCTGCGGCCTCGCCCTGTGGGGTCTGCACCCGCTCTACGTGCACTGGTTCAGCGCCGACCCCGAAGTCCAGCGCACGCTCGCCGCGATCATCCTCGTCGCGGCCGTCTGGCAGCCGCTGAACGGCGTCGTCTTCGTGCTGGACGGCGTCCTGATCGGTGCGGGCGACGGGCGCTACCTGGCCGTGGCCGGGCTGATCGCGTTCGCCCTGTACGTGCCGCTGGCGCTCAGCGTGCTCTGGTTCGACGGCGGCGTAGTGGCTTTGTGGTGGGCGTTCGGCGGGTTCATGCTGCTGCGACTGCTCACCTTGCTGACCCGCGAACGCCGCGACACCTGGCTGGTCACCGGAGCTACCCGCTGACCCCGAGGTGCGGCATCGTGGAGCGCAAGGAAGGGAGCAGTATGGCCGACAAGGACGACGAGTTGGATCGCCTCGAGGAAGCGGAGGCGGAACGACTCGACGACGAGGAACTCGAGCGGGCAGCGCGCAGCGAGCGTGAGCTCGAGGAAGTCCGCGACCGTCGCCAACTGCTCGACGCCACTGCCGAGACCACCGAGGCCATCCGGCTCGCCGAGGCCGACGCCGGCGTTGCTCGCCATCGCGATCTGGCCGACGCCCAGCGCCGCCAGGCGCGCAGCGACCGTGCCCACGGCAATCATCTGCTCGACGAAGCGGCCGCAGGGCCGGACGAGCCAGGCGCCGCCGCGACCGCAGCCGCCGGACGACGCTATCAGCGCGCAGCTGACCGTGAGGAGCGCGGAGCGGCGTACGACGACCGCGTAGCGGACCGGTACGCCGGTGGCGACGTACCGGTCGGTCGGGAACAGGCGCCGGCGAGTGACGCCGCGCGCCGGCCCGCCGAGCCGCCGGAGGCCCGCAAGTTCATCCGCAAAACCAAGAAACGCGAGAAGCAGACGGGCCTGCGCGACGTCGGCCTGGGCGACTAGATACCGCGGACGTTCGGTTGGCGCTGGTCGAAGAAGAGGCCGGCAGGCGGCTCTTCGACCGGGAGCGGCGGGATCGGGTAGTCGGTGTGCTGGCCGCGGCAGGCAGCGAAGGGACCATCCGGGTCGAGCAGGGCCATCATGTGCGGGTCTGCGTGGTCGCGCCACCAGACCGACATGCCGGTCGCGGGGTCGAGCCGCAGGTGCTCCCAGGCGCGCCAGATCGAATCCAGCCGGCTGAGCGCCTCGGCATGCCGGAACCACTCCGGGCACCAGACGTACTGCTGCCCGATCCGGCGCGTGTAGAGGTAGATCAACCGGTCCTCGACGAAGGCCGCGACATGCGGGTAGAAGAGTTCCTGCTCACCATCCACGTCGCTGCTCCTCCGTCTGCTCCCACACCGGTACGCCGTGCGGGATCGGCGGCGGCCCGGACTGCTGGCCACCGGTCAGCCACGGGTTGCCCCCGCTGGCGCCCGGCGGCAGGCTCGCCCCGGGATCGTACTTGCGCAGCGACGCCTTGACGGCGCCGGCGTCCGGCCGGGTGAACCACGGCACGGTCTTGATCATCGTCGCCGGGATCCCGGACGGGAACACCACGGCCCGGCCCGGCGGCATCGCCGCGAGGTCGGAGATCTCCAGGATGTTCTGCCGCTGGGTCTGCCGGCTGGTCCCGCGCTCGCCCTTGTTGTACGAGACCGAGCTGGAAATGATGTCGTAGTCGCCGATCAGCTTGCTCAGCCGCTCGAGGAAGTTCGCGTCCGAGGCGCCACCGCCGTACACGCGGATGTTGGCGGCCGACCAGAGCTTCTCCATGCCGTGCTCGCCCCAGCACTCCTGCCCCTGCGCCCAGGACTGCAGGATCGTCATCAGCACGATGCCGCGGGAGCCGAAGTGGCTGTAGAGGTCGGGCAAGTTCTTCCAGCGGCAGACGTTCGCCGCCTCGTCGAGGACGCCGACGAGCGGGTTCGGCATCCGGCCCATCGGGCAGCCGCGGGCGTACTGCTCGGCGGCCTCGACGACGGCCACCGTCAACGCGGTGACCAGCGGGCCCGCCGTCCCGGCGCCCTCCTTGGAGAGGCTGTACAGCGTGCCGCCCTGGCGGATGAACTCGTGCGGGTTGAACTGCGGGCGGCTGTCGTTCGGCCCTTGCGGCGTGACCCAGCGGGTGACCTTGCGGTTCACCAGGAACTGCGCGCTCTGCTGCGCCGTGCCGTAGATACCGGCGCGCTGCTTGTCCGGAGCGTTGATGACGCCGGACAGCGCGTCGGCCGACAGTTGCAGCCCCGGGGTGTTGCGCAGGATCCGCTCGGGCTCGTCGTTGCGCTGGTCGGCGAGCCAGCTGTAGACCTGCGTGATCGGGCGCTTGGCGACCGCGGCCGCGAGCAGCAGGCCGGCCAGCAGGTCGAGACCCGCGGCGTCGAAGAACGCGTCGGTCTGGGCGTTCAGGTCCCGCTGGGAGGCGACGAAGTGCTCGGCCATCTCGCGGGCCTTGGTCTCGTCGGTGATGTAGGTCAGCGGGTTCCACCACCAGTTCGGCGGCTCCTCGCAGACCTCTTGCGGGTCGAAGACCCAGACCGGGCCCTTGTCCAGCCGGGGGCCGCGGGTGGCGTCGACGATGTCGCGCTTGTTCGACGTGGCGACGACGGAGCCCGGCGCGTCCAGGATCGCGGGGACGGCGCGGGACGTCGTCTTACCGGTTCGCGGACCCCAGATGTCGACGTGCATGTCCTCCCAGGACCCGAAGACCTCCAGGTTGTCCCGGACGGTGCGGCCGATCAGGATGCCGGGGCCCGCGTGCCCGGCGCCGAGCCGGTCGGCGATGCCCTGGGCGCCCTCGCGGGTCAGCTTGTAGATCTCGGAGCGCTTCGACATCAGGAAGGCCTGCCGGTCGACCCGGCCGACGGTCTCCTGCCGGCGGCGCAGGTAGAACCACACGCCGCCCGCGATCAGGAACAGCAGCACGATCTCGAGGATCAGCACACCCGTCGCCGCGCCGGACCAGCGCAGCCGGCCCTGGATCAGCTGGGACAGCGCGCTGACCGGGTTCCCCGGGACGTCCCGGGTGCCGTCGATCGCCGCGGCCGCCTTGAGCGCACCCCAGATCCCGCCGACGACGATCGCGAACAGCCCGCAGCCGATAAAGATCAGGACGGTCTCGACGGACAGCCCGCCGGGACCGGTCGTCTTCTTGCCGTCAGCCATTGGTCACCTCCCGCTGCACCCGGGTCATCGGGTCCGGCGGCGGGAGCATCGCGGGGTCGTCGAAGCTGTACTGCTCGACGACCTCCTCCGTACCGTCCTCGGCGACCTCGACCTTGAGCGGCCGGCCGTCCTCGCCGGTCCGCCAGAGTTTGTTGGTGTCGTTGATCTCGCGCTCGACCGAGGTCAGCCCGACGTGCACCGGGATGCCCGGCCGGCCGCCGACCTTGACCAGGAAGTTACCGCGGCCGGGCGGCGCCGCCTCCTCGCCGGTGGCCGGATCCCACGCGGGCGGGTCCTGCCAGCCGATCAGCATGTTCTTCTCTTCTTCCGACATCGGCACGACCTCGTTGAGGTTGTCCATCTCGGCGCGCGGCAGTCCGCCGCAGATGACCATGCCGGACCGCTCGACGAAACCCTTGGCCTTCATCCGGTCCTCGGGGTGCTCGAGCGCGAGCAGGTCGGACATGGTGTGCGAGATCATCGCCATCCCGACACCGCGCTGCCGGTTCAACCGGGTCAGCGCGTCGACGCGGTCGACCAGGCCGCGGCCGGCCCGCAGCACCCGCCAGAGCTCGTCGAGGATGACGAAGTAGTGCCGTCGCGGCTCCAGCCCGGCGTCCGCGAGCGCCTGGGAGACGGCGACCGCGCCGAACCCGTACGACCAGCAGGCGAGCAGGACGGCGGCCTGCAGGTTGGTCTCGGAGTCGTCGATGTTGGAGACGTCGAAGACGACCGGGCGGTCCATCTTCATCGGGTTGTCGGTCTGCTCGGAGAAGATCTCACCGAGCCGGCCGCCGCCGACCAGACCGATCAGCGAGGCCTCCAGGCCTTCGGTGATCTGCCGGTAGCGGTCCAGACTGCCGCGGTCGAGGGCCACGTTGCGGACCCGATCCGGCGCGTCCTGGACGACCTTGAGCAGGTCGCGGAGCACCGGCGTACCGGTGTGCCGCTCGTCGAGGACCTTCAGCGCCTCGTCGATGATGGTCTCTTCGCGGTCGGTCGGCGGGGCCGAGCGCATGATCGAGATCAGCGCCGAGACCATCGTCTGCCGGCGGCCGTGCGCGTCGGCCTGGATCGCCTCGCGCGCCTTGCCGGTCAGCCGGAGCGCGGCCTCGCGGGACTCGCCCGGGTCGAGGATGTTCAGGTGGCCGCGGCCGCGGCCGAGCTGGATGACCTGGCCGCCGAGCGCCTCGATCAGGTCCTTGTAGTCGGGTTTGAGGTCGCCGAGAACCAGCGGCTGAATCCCGTACCCGGCCAGGCCGAGCGCCATCCGCCGGGTGATCGTCGACTTGCCCAGGCCGGGTTTGCCGAGGACGAACATCGACGGGTTCGAGATCAGCTTGGCCCGCATGAACCAGCTGATCGGGTCGCAGCACATGGTCGCGCCGGAGAGGATGTTCCGCCCGATCGGCACACCGACCATCGGGCTGCCGGTGCCCGCGGCGAACGGCCACAGACCGCACACCTGCACCGTCGTACCGCGCCACTCGGCCGGCGCCTGCAGGTACGTCGAGTAGCCGCCGCCGGCGCCCGGCCAGCCGCGCGGCATCGGCCGCCGGCCGCGCTGGACCGGCGGCTTCTTCGCCTTCTTCTCGCTCACTGTGACCCCCCAGCTGTCATAGCGCTTCCCGCAGGCCGGCCGGGACGGACAGGTGACTCTGCAGGACGACGCCCAGCGGCAGCGCGGCCACGAAGGCCGAATCCTGCGAGCCGTACGCCGGACGCAGCAGCACCCGGGCCGTCGCGCCGAGGTTGTCGATCGCGGCGATCATGTCCGGGATCTGCTCGGCCGTCATCACCGTGCCGGTCACGATCATGCCGAAGTTGACCAGGCCGGCGCCGCGCGCCTCCTCCTGCGCGGTGCGGTCGGCCGCGCGGGCCTCGGCCATCGTGCGCGCCGACGGCCGGTTGGTCGTCGTCGCGCGGAAGGACGCGTTGCGCTTGTCGGCCTCGACCATCCGGGCGGCGGTGGCCGCGTCGAGCGGGCGGTAGAGCAGCGTGACGCGCTTGCGGTCGATGTCGGCATGCGGCGCGACCAACTGGGACAGCACGGACGAGAACACCTCGCCGCGCGGCGCCTGTGACATCTGCCAGGTGACTGACCAGGCGGAGTCGTGGCGGTATTTGTCCCAGAACGCCTGCGCGCCGGCCGGGCCGACGTCCGTCCACTGCAGCTCCGGCGCCATGCCCTGGCCGCGGGCCTCGTCGATCAGGACGGCGGCCGCCGGGTCGTAGGCGATCCGGACGGCCTCGCACAGCTCCTGCGCGGTGACCGGGCGGGCCGCGCCGGCGCCGGTCGCGTTCAGGCTCTGGGTGAGCGCGGGCAGCCGGGACGCGAGCTCACGGCCCATGTCCTCTTCCTTGCGCCGCTTGCCGTTGCGGTCGGTGCCCTTGAAGGTCAGCGCGACCCGGGCCGACACCAGCGCCGAGCCCTCCGGGTAGCTCTGCACGACCTCGGCGAGCATCGCCTGCGCGATCGCGGGCGAGCCCGGCTGGATGTTGTGGTTGACCTCGCGGCGCAGCCGGATACCGGTGTCGGGCGCGCTCTCGACGGTCACCGAGGCGGCGACGATCCCCGGCTCGTGGCCGAGGGATGCGAGCCACTGACCCCAGTGCGCGACCCAGACGTCGATCTGCTCCTCGTCGACCAGCGACGCGCCGTCCGGCTCGGCGTTGATCACGACGGTGAAGTGCCGCGTGCTCGGGTAGAAGAGCAGGGCGAACGGACGGCCGTACGAGTCCTGGAACTCGCTCAGCTGGGACGCGGCCGCCAGGCCCGGGAGTTGGAACTTGCCCCAGGCCGTCCGGCCGAGCGGACCTGAACGGTAGATGTTGTGTTTGGCCATCTTTGCTCGTTGCCATCCAATGATCGTCGAGAGCCGTTGCAGCGCGGACAGGCCGTGCTTGTCCTTGGTCATCAGCATCAGCAGTACGAAGCCGACGGCCAGCAGGGTGATGATGGCGCCGAGGAAACCGCCCGCCATCATCGCGAAGATCGTCATCAGCAGGCCGCCCATCATGATGGCCGTGCCGAGAGAACCCAGGCCCGCGATACCCGCGGAGACGGGCTGCCGCCAGTTGCCGTAGGTGCGCGGAGCGCTTCGTACGTTGTCAGCTGCTGCCACGGGGCCCATCCGGTTCTCGTCGATCGTTGCGTTGTTGGTCGCGATAACGCTGGTCGTCGCGGTAGCGCTGCTCACGCTGGCGTTCCCGGTTGGCGTCGCGGGTCTCGCCGCTGCTGCCCGACGGGCCGCCCTCGTCGCTACCCCCGCCGCCACCGCCGCCACCGGACTGGTCCTCGCTCAGGGCCTCCTTGGCGACCGCCTTGCTGGCCGCGTGTGCCGCCTTGCCGGCCGCGATCGCGATCGCCACCGGGGCCACCGCCGCAGCCGCCGGACCGGCCGCAGCCGCCGCACCGCCACCCGCTGCCGCGCCACCACCGGCCGCTGCGCCACCACCAGCAGCTGCACCGCCGCCCGCCGCGCCACCGGCCGCACCGCCACTCGCAGCACCACCGCTGGCACCGCCCGAGGCGCCGCCGCTGGCGCCAGTGGCCCCACCGCCACCGCCACCCCCGCCGCCGCCTCCGCCGCCTTGGCCGCCACGTGTGCTCTGGGCCTGGTTGCGCGCCCGGCCGACGTTTCGGGCGCCGGACGGACCGCCACCCTCGCTGTCGCCGCCCTCACCCTCAGCAGCGCCCTGCACCTTCTCGGCGAGCTTGTCGGTACCGGTCAGCTTGGCCGCGAGCATGCCCGCGCCGGCGCCGCCTGCGGTCGCAGCGACCATCGGCACGATGAAGCGCATCAGCGCCGGCAGCGCGAACAACGCCAGCACCAGAAGGGCGAGGCCGGTGATCATGTTCAGGACGGCGGTCGCCGTGTCCTGCGGGTTGTTGCCGAAGTTCAACGGGTTCGGAGCGCCTTGGCCGTTGTTGCCGGTCAGGCGGATCGCGGTGGCGTAGACGATCGCCGCCACCGGTTTGTACAGGATGAAGGCGAAGATCCAGCCGAGGATCTTCTTGAACCAGTTCCGGCCCATCTCGGTGTGGGTCGCGGCCGCGGCGATCGGCAGGACGCCGACCAGCAGCACCAGCATCGCGCTCCGGACCACCATCAGCACGATCTGGATGACACCGGCGATGATGGCCAGGATGCCGATCGTGATCGCCAGGCCGAGCCCGAGCCCGCCGGACGCCGCGGCCAGGCCGAACATCGCGGTCATCGTCGTCCCGAACGCCTTGCCGTTGCCCTGGCCGGGATCACAGGCCCAGTAGCCCTGGGCCGGGTTGTCGATCAGCGAAGTGGTGACGATACAGCGGGCGAACCGGTCGCCGAAGTCGATCAGCGCCTGCGCGACGCCGATGGTCAGCGCGGTCGCGGCGCCGAGGGTGATCAGCGAGCGCAGGATGTCCCGCGCGGACTCGCCGCGGTGGCTCCAGGCGAGCTGGATACAGGCGATGAAGATGCCGATCACGGCGACGCCGAACGCGATGAAGTGCGTGTTGGTCTGCATCCATTCGACGGTCCCGCTGGCGGGTTCGCCGTTCGGGGTGCCGCGTTCGCCGACGCCCTGGCCGACCGCGATCGTCGGGACGTAGACCCAGAACGTGCCGATGGTCCCCATCACGACCGTGACCGCCGAGGCGACGGCGTCCAGAATCGGCTCAAAAATCACGGTGATCAACCAATCGACAACAGTGCCGACGACGTTCTTGACCGCTTCCCACACGCAGTCGAGCCAGCTGCCGCACAGCGGGATCAGGAAGGGAGGCATATCAGGACGCCTTCGGTGAGACGAACCGCAGGATCGCCGGTAGCGCGACGACGGCGAGCAGCATCATCGTCACCCCCAGCACGATGTTGTACGCCTGCGGTGCTCCCTTTTCGGGGTTGACCCCTTCGGGTACCGCGGGGACGCGAATCATCATGATGGCGGCCGCGTAGATGAGCGCGGCCACCGGTTTGTAGATGATGAAGGCGCCCAGCCAGGCCAGGGCGCGTTTGAACCACATCATCCCCATCTCGGTGTTGGTCGCCGCCGCGGTGATCGGGAAGACCGCCGTGAGCAGGACGAGCATCCCGTATCTGACGATCATCAACGCCAGTTGGATGATTCCGGTGATCACCATCAGGATACCGACGAAGATCACCAGCCCGATGGTCAGCAACGTCTTGTCGTCCATCAGCGGTTTGGTCATCCGGTTGGCGAGCTCGGTGCCGAAATCCGTCCGGCCGCCGAGCGCCTTGGCGATGATCCATTGCGAGAACTCGTCGGCGGCGCCGATCAGATTCGACGCGACGAACAGCAGGCCGGCGTTCACCAGCACCATCGTGATCAGCGAGCGCAGGATGTCGCGCAGCGGCTCCCCGCGGTGCGAGATCGCCATCTGGATCGCGCCGACGATCACCGCCACGGTGGCGACCGCGACCATGATGTACTGCGTCCGCTCGTGCATCCACCAGACGGCGCCGTTGCGAGAGATGTCCGGGGTGTCGATCTTGATCCAGAGGAAACCGACGCCGGTCATGATCGCAACGACGGTCTCGATGACCACCTTGGCGATCGCGTCCAGCAGCATCTCGAAAACATCGGCGAACGCCTGACCGACGATGTCGGTGAGGAACTCGCGGACACAGTCGTCCCAGTTCCACGGCGCGAGGTTGCACCCGAGGATCAGCATCAGGCCCCCTTGAACCGGACGTAGCCGGCCATCGAGCCGAGCAGGTCGGGCTCGGTGGTGCCGTTGAAGCTGCCGTCGGCCTGCAGCAGGCCCTTCCAGTCGCCACTGGTCCAGACCATGGTGACCGGGAGGGCGGCGACCCGGCGCTCGTCGAAGGCGACCGCGATCGAGACGATCGCGCGGTTCGGCTGGTAGTCGAGCACCTTGAAGCCGACGAACTGCGCCGTCTTGACCTCGCTGAACGGGGTCGGGGTGGCCTTGTTCTGCTCGATCGCGACCGTACGGCCCTTACTCGGCGCGATCCGGTTCGCCAGGACGTCGGGGGTCAGCGCCGGGTTCTTGATCTGGGCCAGCAGGGTGAACGTCGCGAACACCGCGCCGGTCGGCGAGTGCGCGAAACAGGACCGGACGCCGCGGGCGCTCATCAGCGCCGGCCCGGCCTCCTGCTGGGTCGGGAACAACATGTCGTCCTCGAACTGCCAGGTGACCCCGGCCGGCGCGATCCGGGGGATACCGGGCGCGGGGCTGACGGTCTTGCAGCCGCCCTTACCGGAGACCGGCGGCGCGCTGGGCGTCGTCGTACCGACGGGGTCGGTCGGCGTGGCGACCGGCTCGGTCGGCTCTTCGGAGGGCTGCTCGGACGGCGGCCCGGTGACCACCGGGGTCGGCTGCGGGTTGCTGGTCGACGTCCCGGGATCGCGGACGAAGAACCACAACGCCACGCAGATCAGGATCGCGCCGACGACGATCGCGGCGGCCAGGAAACCGCGCTCCTGCCAGAGCCCGGTCGGCCCACCGCCGTCCGCGTCGTCGTCGGAACTCCTGCTGAACAGCCCCACCGTCGATCAGCCCCCGGCCGGTTGTCAGTTGCCCTGGAGAGCGCCGACCAGCAGCGTCGCGGACCCGATCACGATGCACGCCGCCAGCACCCAGCCGAGCCGGGCCGCGTGCTCGCCGCCTTCACCGCGACGCTGGCCGACGGCCATCATCGCGCCGGCGATCAGGATGCCGAGGACGCAGATGGCGAAGGCGATCCAGCGCACCCAGTCGATGACGAGATCGAGTTTCTCCGCTCCCGGGGGCCGCTGGCCACCGCCGAGCGGAACCATGGAGGGAATCTCCGAGATGAGATGAGCCAACATCATGCGCGGAACTGCCTTTCAGTACGGGGCGGGATAATCCGCTGGGTTTGACGCGCGAAGAGCGTAGATGGATTCAAGAACTTCGAAAACCTCGTCGGGGGTGTTGTCGGGCGACGGAGCCTCCCCTCTGCGCCACTCCTCGATCCAGGGAATGTCCCAGACTCTGGGGACGCCGCCACCGACGATGTCGGCGAAGTCGTCGAGCACCCGGGGCAGCCGTCCGGGGGCGTCCGCGATCAGCACCAGGCCGAGCACAGCAACGCCTTGGACGACACCCGAGGCCCATTCGATCGCCGCGCGCTGCGCGGATCGCAGCCCGGAGCCATGTGTCCGGGCGACCAGGATCACCGGGGTCGGCACCGGGGGCGGCGGAATCGGCCAGCGATGGTTGGCCGCCCGGGTGCCGGGCAGCAACTGCGCCATCGTCGACTCGCCGGCTCCGCCGTGGACGCCGACCCACCACAAGGTGTCGGCGGCCGGGATCGCGAATTTCGGCAGCCGCTGGTCCTCCGCGGGCGCCGGAACACCGTGTTGCGGGGCCACCGGGCCCCGGGGCGCCTGCTCCGCCTGCGACGAAGGCCCCGGCGGCGGACCCGGGGGCGGCGGTTGTTGCTTCGTCCACGGGTTCTGCGTCATGAGACCTCCTCTCGCGATGCGTCACTGGCTGTCGCCCACAGTATTCTCTCGCTTTCCGGGTGTACGTTCGTGACCCATCCACAGGCGAGGATGTTTCTACCCCCTTGTCGGGGTCAGTGGAGCCGCCGGGCTCACGGGGTTTCTGCCTGCCGGAACTGTCCTGGCATGCCTTCGGGTGCGGTGGACATGCTAGAACGAGTGCGTCGGCTCCGGATGAACTAGGGAGATTCGTGGCGGGAATGAGAGGTCATCGTGGCTGAGAAGATCCCGTCCTGGCCCAAAGTCAGCATTCATCTGTACGACGACCACAACGCCGAGGTGAAGATCGCCGGGCGCAGCCACCCGGTCAACCACCACGACCCGCGGCAGGCGGCGCTCCAGCTGGTCAGCGAGCAGGCCGCGCAGCTCGGTCGCCCGGTCAAGGCGACCGCGGTCGAGGCCGACGGCACCTCGTGGCCGCTCGTCATCCACCCGGACGGCGAGGTCGAGGCGATCGAGATCGCCCGGAAGAAGAAGCCGATCTGGCCGATCGTGGTTGCCTTCTCGCTGGCCGGGGTACTCATCGCGGGGACGACGCTCTGGCTGACGGTGCTGCGGCCGAAGGGCCCGCCGCCTCCGCCGAAGGCGTCGCCGACGCTGCCCGCGTTGCCGCCGCCGAGTATCGCGCCGGACCAGTTCTCCGCGCGGCCGGTGCCGCCGGGGTGGACGCCGAAGGCCAGCTGGACGGTCGACATCGCCGCGAACTCGCAGCCGGCCGTCTCGCCGGACGGGTCCGAGGTCGCCGTCCTGACGCAGGACAAGAAGATCGCGGTCTTCGACACCGAGGGCAAGGTCAAGTGGCAGGACAAGGTGCCGTCCGGGGTGGACGCGCCGGTCTACACGACGATCGACGGCAAGCCGGTGCTCGCCGTCGCGAACGACGACACCTTGTACTACTGGGCCGGGAACGGCGCCGAGGCCGTCGAGGTCGCGCTGCCGAACTCGTCGACCGTGCAGTTCTTCGGGACGTCGCCGCTCGTCCTGCTCGCCAGTAACGCCGGCGCGAGTGTGGTCAGCGGGGGTGAGCTGAAGCCGGTGCCGAACCAGCCGCGGTTGTCGACGATGCTGCTCGCCGAAGGGCAGAAGACGTTGATGGCGCGGTACGAGGGGCCGCTGTACTGGAGTGAGCCGGGGCAGCCGCTGCAGACGCTCGAGTTGAAGCCGCCGAAGGGCGTCAAGGACGTCGAGCGGATCGTTGCCGCCAGCCCGGATCGGGTGCTGGTGTTCTGGAAGGCCGCTGGTCAGGACATGGTGGTCCCGGCCGTGCACTCGAGTGCGGACGGTTCGCCCAAGGCGACCTGCGCGGCGGCGAACGTCAACGACAGCCAGAACTGGCAGTGGCTGCCGGACGCCTCGCGCAAGGTCGCGGCCTGGGGCGAGTGCCTGATCAACTTCAGCACCGGCAAGACCTCGCTCTACCCGAACTTCCGGCCGCTCTCGGTCACCGGCACCACCATCTACGGCTCCGTCAACAGCAAGCTCGTCACGGTCACCCCCGGCGGCAAGTCCCGCACCATCCCCACCGACACCGCCCGCCCCTGGGGTGTAGCCGGCCCGCACGCCATCGTCGTCCACGACGACGTCGTGTACGCCCTGGACAAACCGTGACCCGTCCACACCCGGCACGCCGGTCGCCCACTCTCCGGCGGCTCGCCGCAAGCACCGCCGCCCTCACCCTCCTGCTCGTCCCGGCAACCCCCGCCACAGCAACCGAGGACGACCCAGCCCCCACCCGCTGGCCCCGCATCCAGCCCCCCGCCTCCAACGGCAACGCCGCCGACCCCACCCCCACCCGCTGGCCCCGAATCCAACCCCCCAGCGCCGCCGGCACCGAAGACCCCATCCCCCCCAAATGGCCCAAACCCCGCCAGCCCTAACCCCCCACCCAGACGTCCCCCGCCGCAGAACCCAACCCACACCCGCAACCACCGGGTTGGGAATCCTCTCGCCAACCACCCACGGCCGGTAGACACCTGACCCAAGCAAACTGCCCGGCCGCAGACAGACAACGGAACCACCCGACGCCGCCCACCCGACCACCGGCAGGCACCTGCAGAACCCACGCCCCCACCCGACCACCGGCGGAATACCTGTGGACAACCCACTCACGGCCGGTGGATACCTGAGCCACGCGAACTGCCCGGCCGCAGATGGCCAACGGGACCACGAGGAGCGCGAGACAGCCGCGGGAACTTGAGCTGGGTGCGCGACCGCTGTGTGCAGGAGCAGACACAGCGCAGAAAGCAGGTGGGGTGCAGGAGCAGGCGCGAGTGCAGCCGCAGGTGGGGTGCGGGAGTGGGTGGGGTGGACGGCTGAGCGCGGGTGGGTGGGGGTGGGGAAACACGAAGGCCCACGGTCCCGGGTGGGAGCGTGGGCCTTGGTGGCGGTGAGGCTGGTGTCAGCCGGCGGCTACCTCGAGGCGGACCGTGGCGGCCACGTCGGGGTGCAGCTGGACCGAGACCTGGTGCTTGCCGGTGGTCTTGATCGGCGACGCGATGGCGATCGCGCGCTTCTCGACCAGCGGGCCGCCGGCGGCCTTGATGGCGCCGGCAATGTCGGCCGGGGTGACCGAACCGAACAGGCGGCCGGTGTCGCCGGCCTTGACGCCCAGCGTGACGGAGAGCTGCTCGAGCTGGTTCTTGACCTCGCTCGCGTGCTCCTTGCCCTGGATCGCCCGGGCGTCGCGCGCCCGCTTGATCGACTGGATCTGCTTCTCGGCGCCCCGCGTCCAGCCGATGGCCAGACCGCGCGGAACCAGGTAGTTACGGCCGTAGCCGTCCTTGACCTCGACGATGTCGCCGGGGTTGCCGAGGCCCTCGACCTCCTGCGCCAGAATGAGCTTCATGTTTCGGACCTCCCTCAGCGAGCGGTGCTCGTGTAGGGCAGCAGCGCCACCTCACGAGCGTTCTTGATAGCGGTGGCCACGTCGCGCTGGTGCTGCACGCAGTTCCCGGTCACCCGGCGGGCGCGGATCTTGCCGCGGTCCGAGATGAACTTCCGCAGCAGCGCGGTGTCCTTGTAGTCGACGTACGTCGCCTTGTCCTTGCAGAAGCCGCAAACCTTCTTCTTCGGCTTCCGAATGATCTTGGCCATTGTGGTGCTCTCTTCCTACTTCCAGAGCCCGGCACGGGTGCCGGAATGGTCTGTCTTACAGGTCTCGACCCGGGGACCGGATCAGAACGGAGGCTCCTCCATCGAGCCGCCGCCCTGGTTGGCCCAAGGGTCGTTCTGCGGGGCGGACTGACCGCCGCCGCCACCGCCTTGCTGGGGGGTCGCCCAGGGGTCGTTCTGCTGGCCGCCGCCACCTTGGTTGCCGCCGCCATAGCCGCCGCCACCCTGGTTACCGCCGCCGTAGCCACCACCTTGGTTGCCACCGCCACCACCGAACCCGCCGCCGCCGCCGCCTTCGCGGGACGTCTTGGAGATCTTCAGCGTCGCGTACCGCATGCTGGCGCCGATCTCCTCGACATCGCACTCGAACACGGTGCGCTTGTTACCGTCGCGGTCGTCGTAGCTGCGGGCCTTCAGACGGCCGTGTACGACGACACGGGATCCTCGGGTCAGCGACTCCGCGACGTTCTCGGCGACCTGGCGCCAGACAGCGCACGAGATGAAGAGCGTCTCGCCGTCTTTCCACTCGTTGCTCTGCCGGTCCAGGTTCCGCGGGGTACAGGCGATCGTGAAGTTCGCCACCGCGGCGCCGGACGGCGTGAAACGCAGCTCCGGGTCACCTGTCAGGTTTCCGATCAGAGTGATGGGTGGTTCACCGGCCATGACAACTCCTCCTGCTTTCGGGTGTGACTGTGTCCACAGCTATTGGTAGCGGCTGGCGCCGACAGTACCGATAGCTGCTGACGACCCCAGGCTCAGTGCTGGTCCGGCCGAATGACCTTGGTGCGGAGGATCGACTCGTTCAGCGTGAGCTGACGGTCAAGCTCCTTCACCACCGCGGGTGTCGCGGTCAGGTCGATGACGGCGTAGATGCCTTCGGCCTTCTTCTTGACGTCGTACGCAAGCTTGCGGCGGCCCCAGATGTCGAGCTTCTCGACGGTGCCACCCTCCTTGCGGACGATGTTCAGGTACGTGTCGATGGACGGTTCGACCGTGCGCTCGTCGAGCTCCGGGTCGAGAATCACCATGACTTCATAACGACGCATGCGCGAACTCCACCTCCTTCGGACTTTGGCGGCCACGGTCTTTCCGTGGCAGGAGGGCGATGCGATTGCACTTCACACCGGCACTTGCCGCCGGTGTCAAGCAACGAGCCCGGTCGATGGACCGGGCCACATCCGAAAGAATACCAGCGTTCGGACGCCGTCCTGACCATATCCACAGGCCTTCACAAGCGTCGAAGACTACCGGCTGTTCACTGGTCGTCACTCTCCGGACCCACCACGAGCAGGTCGATGTGGATCCCGAGCGTGCGTCCGGCGGCGTCCACCGTACGGACCAGCGGATACGCACCGTCACCCCAGCCCGAGTGGGCCAGGACGAGATTCTCACCCTCCGTGGCCAACGGGAGCACGATATTCGCGCAGCCCTCGATCAGATGCTCGGGCGAGTCCATCAGCGCGAACCAGCTGTCGTCCCGCCCGTTCTCGAACAGGTCCTCGTACCAGTCGCCCTCCGGCATCAGCGTCCGGACGGCCTCGGCGTCCACGAAGCCGACGGTGCCGGCGTCGACGGCGACCATCCAGAACTCGTCCTCGCCGAGCTCCTCGTCCGCGTTCGTCGCGGCCTCCACCGCAGCGACCTCGCCCTCGGCGAACCGCAGCGACAGGTACGCCTCGCGCAGGTGGCTGCCGTCCTGCGCGTCCGACACGTCCGCCACCGTCACGTACGCCGGATAGTCGCCGGCCGGGACGTCGACGACCGGGCCCTCGCCCAGCGTCACGAACGGGTCGCACGCCTCGAGCTTGCCGTTCGGCACCCGCAGTACGCCGAGCTCGTGCACGGTCAGGCTCCACGTCCGGCCGTCGACCTCGACAGGACCCGGACGGAGCGCGCGGAACAGGTTCGGGGTGATCACCAGGCCAGCGTAGGCCTGGCCGGTCGAGAACTGTCGGAGGACAGTTCTAGGGTGGGGTCATGAGCTTGAAGCTGGGTGCACACGTCGACCAGGAGGACCCGCTGGCCGAGGCGGCCGATCGGGGCGCCGACCTGGTGCAGTTCTTCCTGGGCAATCCACAGGACTACAAGGCCCCCAAGCTCGCGTACGCCGACGGCGAGGAGGCGCTCCGGGAGCGATCGGCCGCGGCCGGCGTCGATCTGTACGTGCACGCGCCGTACCGGCTGAACGTCGCGAACACCAACAACCGGATCCGCATCCCGAGCCGCAAGCTGCTGCAGCAGACGCTCGACAAGTCGGCCGAGATCGGTGTCAAGGGCGTGATCGTGCACGGCGGTCACGTCGGCGACGAGGACGATCCCGAAGCCGGCTTCGACAACTGGCGCAAGTGCATCGAGCGGGCCGAGCTGCCGGTCCCGCTGCTGATCGAGAACACCGCCGGCGGCGAGAACGCGATGGCCCGCCAGCTGGAGCGGATCGAGCGGCTGTGGGAGGCGGTCCAGGCCTCCGGTAACGATCGCTTGGAAAATGTCGGCTTCTGTCTCGACACCTGCCACTTCCACGCCGCCGGCGAGGAGCTGGCGACGGTCGTCGAGAAGGTGCTGGCGATCACCGGCCGGATCGACCTGATCCACGCCAACGGCTCGCGCGACGAGTTCGGTTCCGGCGCCGACCGGCATGCCAACTTCGCCGACGGTCACATCGATCCGGCCGATATCGTCGCCGTGGTCAAGGCCGCCGGCGCCCCGGTCGTCGTCGAGACGCCGAATGCCGACCACGGCCAGAAGACCGATATCGACTACCTGCGCTCACACCTCGGCTGAGCTGTCGCCGTCCGGCTGCGGCGCGACGAGGTGGTAGAGCCAGTAGCCGATCCCCCACGGCAGCAACAGGCTGAGCGCCGTCGTGGACCGCGGCGGGATCAGTACGGCGACCAGGATCGTCACCACCAGCAACAGCGTCGACACCTGAAACAGGTCGAACCGCCCCAGCACCCGGTCCTTCAGCGTCACCCGCTCCAGCGCGCACAACACGTACAGCCCGGCCAGCCCGAGCAGCAACAACGTCACCACCGCCAGCCCGACCCACCCGAGCACCCCCGCCGCCCCCGGGTCGGCGAGCACCCGCGAGTACTGGAAGACCCCGACCAGCAAACTCACCGCAGCGCACACCCAGTACAAACTGTTCGTCGTCTGCTGCGCCCGCTCCGGATCCGGCTTCGGCTCCACCACCTCGGAGCCATCCGACTCCTCCGGCACTTCCGACTCTGACTGCGCCATGCCCGCGACGGTAGCGCACCACAGGACAAGGGTTCGCTCCCGACCGAGCCCTCCCGGCCACCCGCTTCCCCGAACTCTTCGCCCCCGCCGACCGGGCCTGGGCCCAGCAGCCAGCTCCCATTTGCCGGGCCGACCCGGCCCTCGTTAGCTGGGCCAGCTCGGCTCATTTGGTGGGCTGACCCAGCAAACCCCGGGTGGACCAACCGCCTGCGCCAGGTACACCCACCACTTCATGGGCCCACCCAGCAAACCCCGGGTGGACCAACCGCCTGCGCCAGGCACACCCACCACTTCATGGGCCCACCCAGCAAACCCCGGGTGGACCAACCACCCGCGCCAGGCACACCCACCACTTCATGGGCCCACCCAGCAAACCCCGGGTGGACCAACCACCTGAGCCAGGTACACCCACCACTTGATGGGCCGACCCAGCGCGTGGGTCTGTTTCGCTTGTCGCCGCTTACCTCGACGCGAGGGATGACGGCGGTCACCACATGGGTAGGCAGGTCAGGTTGGCGCGCGAGCTGGGGCTGATCTAGGTGCGGCGGTGGACTGAGACGGCGTAGTCGCCGTTGGTGAAGGGGGTGCGGTCCCAGGTGGCGAAGCGGTCGACGAGGGTGAGGTCGGCGGCGGCGCAGTGGGCGTCGTAGTCGTCGGTGGTGTACCCGCGGTCGAGGCTGAAACCGGCGATCAGCAGGTTGCCGACGTGGCGGGCGACGCCGGCGACGAGTTGGGCCTGGGTGCCGGGGGCGGTGAAGAGCGGGACGTTGCCGGCCATGACGACGACGTCGAACGTCCGGCCGAGGTCGAGCTCGGCGAGGTCGGAGCGGACCCAGGTGAGCCCGGGAGCGCGCTCGGCGGCGGCCGCCAGCATGGACTCGTCGAGGTCGGCGCCGACGACGTCGATGCCGTGGTTGGCCAGCTCGATGCCGACCCGACCGGTGCCGCACCCGGCGTCCAGGACGCTACTCGGCGCGAACGCACGAACGAAGGTGGCCTCGCCGTGCACGTCCATACCGGACTCGGCTAGCGAGTCGAATCTGCGTTGGTACTCAGCGCCGTTCCACACTCCTGAACCTTACGTCGATCCGTCGGTCGCCACGGGAGGATGGCGGCGCTGAGCAGGCAGAAGACGCCGGCCGCCCAGAGCGCGCCGCGGAGGCCGAGAACGACGGACAGCACTCCGCCGAGCGCAATGAACGCTGGTTGGACGGAACGCGAGGTAATGGACCAGGCGGTGACGACGCGGGCCATGTGGGTGTCCGAGGTGGCCTGCATGCGATAGGTCGCGAACGACGGATTGAAAGCGCCTGCTGCGATCAGCAGGCCGGCTTCGGCGAGTGTCAGCCAGATGAGGCCTGGCAGGCCGGACGGCGACAGCGGGAACAAGAGCAGCCAAGGAGCGCGCAGTACGCCGAAAATCAGCAGCATGCGGTGCAGGCCCCAGCGCCGCGTGAGCCGAGGCGCCAGACCGGCGCCGAGAATGCCGCCCAGACAGGAGACGCCGAGGAACAATCCCCAGCTCCAGGGGGCGAGGTTGAGGTCGCGGAGCATGAAGACGGTCAGCAGCGGCACGGTCATCATCACGGGGCCGCCGAAGAGCGCGCTGTTCCAGAAGAGGGCGCGCAGCTCGCGGTGGCCGAGGATATAGCGCCAGCCGGCGGTGAGGTCGCGCTTGCCGAGCTGGACGACGGGCTCCGGCTCGGGCTGTTTGATCCGCCGGATGCCCAGCGCGGAGAGCAGGAACGACGCGGCGTCCACAGCCAGCGTCACCGTCGCCCCGACCAGGCTCACCAACAGACCACCGGCCGACGGGCCGATCGTCAGCATCAGCCAGTTGGTCTGCTCGAACCGGCTGTTCGCCTCAGCTCGCCCCTCCGGCGGCACGAGCGCCTTCAAATGCGCGCCGCTCGCCCCGGCGAACGCGATCGTCGCCGCCGCCTGCAGTACGCCGACCACGCAAAGCTGTGGATAACTCAGGACGCCGAACGCCGCCGCCACCGGCACACTGCCCAGCGCGACGAAGCGGACCAGGTCCGCGACGATCATCGCCGGCCGCTTGAGCCGGCGCTCGATCACATCGCCCAGCGGCAACGCGAACACCGCACCCGCCAGCCCGGAGACCGCCGCGAGCATCGAGACCTGCAAGGTGCTGACGTCGAGCGCGAGCACTGCTACAAGTGGCAAGGCGCCCTGACCGACCGCCGACCCGAAGGCACTGACCGTGAACGCGACCCACAACCGACGGAAGTCCGGACCCAAAGACACCCGGCGATCGTAGGAGCGCCCACCGACAGAAATCCGGCGTTCACATCCACTCGCTTGACTGCCCGGATCACCCCCATCGCCCCATGGAGGATTCGCAGTGGACCGTCGTACCTTTCTCCGCGCCGCCGTCGTCGGGACGTCGACCTCGGTCGCCTTCGGCTTCAGCGTCGTACCGGAAGCCCTCGCCTTCCCCGCGCAGACCGGCCCCAGCCCGTACGGCGCCCTACGGCCGGCCGACGCCAACGGCCTGCTGCTGCCGGCCAACTTCACCAGCCGCGTGCTGGCCCGCTCAGGTCAGTCGGTCGCCGGCTACACCTGGCACGGCGCTCCCGACGGCGGAGCCTGCTTCGCCGACGGCACCGGCTGGATCTACGTGTCCAACTCCGAGCTGAGCAGTGGCACCGGCGGTGCGAGCGCGCTGCGCTTCAACAGCAGCGGCACCATCAGCAGCGCCTACCGCATCCTCTCCGGCACCACCAGGAACTGCTCTGGCGGCGCTACCCCCTGGGGCACCTGGCTGTCCGGTGAGGAGACCGACCTCGGCTACATCTGGGAGACCGACCCGCGCGGCACGCAGGCCGCCGTACGCCGTCCCGCACTCGGCCGCTTCTCGCACGAAGCCGCCGCCGTCGACCCGGACCGGCGCGTCATCTACCTGACCGAAGACGAGACCAGCGGCGGCTTCTACCGCTTCGTCCCAACCACCTGGGGCGACCTGTCCGCCGGGACACTCCAAGTGCTCCGCGAGTCCGGCAGCACGCTGTCCTGGGTGACCGTCCCCGACCCGGACGGCAGCCCGACGCGCACCCGCCGCCAGGTCTCCGGCATGAAGGTCTTCAACGGCGGCGAAGGCTGCTACTACCGCAACGGCACCTGCTTCTTCACCACCAAGGGCGACAACCGCGTCTGGGCGTACGACGCCGTCAACAACACGATCGCGATCGCCTACGACGACAACCTCACCTCGAACCCGCCGCTCACCGGCGTCGACAACATCACCGCCACCAGCGTCGGTGACCTGTACGTCGCCGAGGACGGCGGCAACATGGAGATCTGCATCATCACCCCGAACGACGTCGTCGCCCCGTTCCTCCGCGTCAGCGGACAGTCCGGCTCCGAGCTCTGCGGCGTCGCCTTCAACCCAGCCGGCAATCGCCTCTACTTTTCCTCGCAACGCGGCACCAGCGGCTCCTCCAGCGGCGGCATCACCTACGAAGTGACCGGCCCCTTCCGCACCACGCTCTAACGCAGATTCAACCCACCATCCAGTACGACGACCTCTCCGGTGACGTAGCCGTTGCGGACGAGTGCCGACACCAGGTCGGCCACGTCCGCCGGCTGCGCACCCCGGCGCATCGGACTCGCCGTCCGCCACAGCTCCTGGGCCTCAGCCCAGTCCGCCGTCAGCGGCGTATCGACCAGCCCCGGCGCCACCGCATTCACCCGAACCTCCGGTCCGAGCGCAGCGGCCAACAGCTTCGTCACATGGTTCAACGCAGCCTTACTGGCGGCGTACGCCACCGAAGCCCCCTTCGGCCGCACCCCCGCATGGCTGGTCACATTGACCACGCATCCACCGGCCGAACGCAGTGCAGGCAGCGCCGCCGTGCACAACAACCACGGCGCGATCAGATTGACGTCCAGCACGCGCCGCCAGTCATCAGCCGACAGTCCGTCCAGCTCCGCATGCGGCACGGCCCAACTGATACCCGCGTTGTTCACCAACACGTCCAGCCGCCCATGCACCTGCAACACCGAGGGCACCAACCCACGCGCCGCATCGTCGTCCGCCAGCTCAGCCTGGTGATAGGACCCGCCCAGCTCGGCCGCCAGCGCCTCCCCTACCTCGCGGCTCGTCCGTGAGTGCACAGCCACGGTGAAGCCGTCCGCCGCCAGTCTGCGCGCGATCCCGGCGCCGATACCCGACGTGGAGCCGGTGACCAGCGCGACCTGCTTCATCCGCGGTAGCGGAGGCCGTCGACGAGGAGGTCGAGGAGCCGGCCTACCTGGTCACGGCGGTCGCCGGCGGCCATGGAGACGCCGCTGAGGTTGATGAGCAGGTCGTCGGCGGAGATATCGGTGCGGAGGTCGCCGCTGGCGGCTCCGGCGGTGAGGAGTTGGTCGATCGCGCCGACGAGGAGTTCGAGGCTGTGGTCGTAGGGGTTGGCCCCGGCCGCGATGATCGCGCGGAGGGCCTCGGCCATGCCGAGTTTGCGATGCATGAAGTCCGCGAAGCGATCCATCCAGGCGCGCAGAGCCTCGACGGGCGGTAGCTGCTCGAGAAGTTCCGGGGCGGCTTCGCAGACCGTCGCCAGTTCCTTGCGGTACGCCGCCTCGATCAGCGCCTCGCGGGTCGGGAAGTGCCGGTAGAGCGTGCCGATCCCGACGCCGGCATCCTTCGCGATGCCCTCGAGGGTCGCCTCCAGGCCGCATTTGGCGAACGCGCGGGCGGCCGCGGCCAGCACCTGGTCGCGATTGCGCTGCGCGTCGGCCCTGAGCGGGCGCGCCTTCGACTCGGTCATCTCCCCCTCCTCAGCACGAAACCTAGCGGACTTGATATCCGGAGGAGCCTCCGCTTTACTGGATTTACCGGAGGCTCCTCCGGTTAACAGCTTAGCTCGGAGAACAGGACACGACCTGATGAGCAGAATCACCACCCCCTTCGGCTACGACTCCACCGCCGCCGAGGTGATCGCCGGAGTCGACCTGACCGGTCGCCGCGCGGTCGTCACCGGCGGCGCCTCCGGGATCGGCGTCGAGACCGCCCGCGCGCTGGCCGGCGCCGGCGCCGAGGTCACCCTCGCCGTCCGCGACCGGGTCGCCGGTGAGCGCGTGGCCGCCGGAATCATCGATTCCACCGCGAACAACAAGGTGTACGTCGCGCCCCTCGATCTGGCCGACCAGGCGTCCGTCCGCGCCTTCGCCGCCAACTGGACCGGCCCGCTGCACATCCTCGTCAACAACGCGGGCGTGATGGCGTCGCCGCTGAGCCGCACCCCCGAGGGCTGGGAGAACCAGTTCGCCACCAACCACCTCGGTCACTTCGGTCTCACCGTCGGTTTGCACGACGCCCTCGCGGCCGCTGGTGACGCCCGGGTCGTCTCGGTCAGCTCCAGCGCCCACCTCAGCTCGGACGTCGTCTTCGACGACATCCACTTCGAGAACCGCCCGTACGACCCCTGGCTGTCCTACGGACAGTCCAAGACGGCCAACATCCTGTTCGCGGTCGAGGCGGCCAAGCGTTGGGCCGCAGACGGGATCGTCACCAACGCCCTGATGCCGGGCGGGATCCGCACTGCGCTCCAGCGGCACGTCGACGCCGAGACCGTGCGGCAGTGGGAAGAGCAGTACCAATGGAAGACACCCGAGCAGGGCGCCGCGACCTCCGTCCTGCTGGCCGCCTCTCCGCTGGTGCAGGGCGTCACCGGCCGGTACTTCGAGGACAACAACGAAGCACTGCCTGCGGTCGACGGCGTGAACATGTCCGGTGTCGCCGCGTACGCGCTCGATCCGGAGTCGGCCACTCGGTTGTGGGAGCTCTCCGAACAGCTGGTTTGATCACGAGACCGGCTCAGCTGGGGTTACTCAGGCTGGGCCGGTACTCTGACCCCCCGTGAGTGACTTGAGTATCCGGACCATCTCCGCCGACGAGCACGCCGCCTTCATCGCGGCGCGACCGTCGGCGAGTTTCTTGCAGACGCCGGGCTGGGCCGCGGTCAAGAGCGAGTGGAAGGCCGAGTCACTCGGCTGGTTCGACCCGGCGAACCCGAGCGAGCTGCTCGGCGCCGGTCTGGTGCTCTACCGGCAGATGCCGAAGGTCAAGCGCTACCTGGCCTACCTGCCCGAGGGCCCGGTGATCGACTGGGACGCGATCGACCTCGGCAGCTACCTGCGCCCGCTCGCGGCGCACGCGGCCGAGCGGGGCGCGTTCGGGATCCGGATGGGCCCGCCGGTGCCGACCCGGCGCTGGACGGCGAAGACCATCAAGGACGCGATCGCCGGCGGGCAGCAGCCGCGGCTCGGCGACGTCCGCCCCGACGTGATCGAGCCGTCGGGCGCCACCGTGGCGAATCAGCTGCGCAACCTGGGCTGGAAGGCCCCGCGCACCGGCGAGGGTTTCGCCGCCGGGCAGCCGCAGTACGTTTTCCAGGTCCCGCTGGCCGGTTACGGCCCGGAAGACCTGCAGAAGAACATGAACCAGCTGTGGCGGCGCAATATCAAGAAGGCCGCCAAGATGGGCGTCGAGGTCTCCCAGGGCGGCCCCGAGGATTTGAAGGCCTTCCACCAGCTGTACGTCGAGACGGCCGAGCGGGACCACTTCACCCCGCGTCCGCTGCCGTACTTCGAGAAGATGTACGCGGCGATGGCCAGCCAGCCGGCCGATTGCTGCGACTTCCGGGTCTACAACGCCCACCACGAAGGCGATCTGGTCGCTTCGACGATCTGGATCCGGGTCGGCGGTCACTCCTGGTACTCCTACGGCGCCAGCTCGACCGCCAAGCGGGACGTGCGCGGATCGAATGCGATCCAGTGGCGCATGATGTCGGACGCACTCGCCGAGGGTGCGACCGTGTACGACCTACGGGGCATCACCGACACCTTGGACCCGAACGACCCGCATGTCGGGCTGATCCAGTTCAAGGTCGGCACCGGCGGCGAGGCCGTCGAGTACGTCGGTGAGTGGGATCTGCCGTTGAACAAGGCGCTCTACACCGCATTCGACCTCTACATGAGACGGCGTTGACACCATGCCCCTGACCCTGCACGTCGATTCCGATCGATGGCGCGACCACCTCCGTTCCACGTGGAACCCCGATATCGTCCCGGTCGCCAAAGGCAACGGCTACGGGTTCGGCAACCATCGGCTGATCGCCGAGTCGCGTGCGCTCGGCGCCCGGACGGTGGCCGTCGGCACGTACTTCGAAGTCCCGCCGGACCCGCGGGAGGACGTCGTCGTCCTGACGCCGTGGCGGCCGTTCCTGGAGATGTCGCAGAGCAAGAACGTCATCCACACGGTCAGCCGGCTGGCCGACCTGGTCTCGATCCCGGCCGGTAGCCGGGTGCTGATCGAGGTCCAGACGTCGATGCGCCGGCACGGGATCGGCGCTCGCGAACTGCGCCACACCATGTTGCTGAACGCCCTGGACCGGATCCGCTTCGAGGGCTGGTCGCTGCACTTCCCGATGGGCGCCGGCGGGACGTCGGCCAACGTCCGCGAGGCCGCGCAGCTGGCCAAGCAGGCGATCGACGTCCGCCGCGGCCCGCTCTGGGTCTCGCACGTCCCGGCGCAGAAGCTCGGCGACATCGGCGAGAACGTGAAACTCCGGATGGGGACGGCGCTCTGGCTCGGCGACCGCGGCGCGCTGACGGTCCGCGCGACCGTCCTCGACGTCCACTCGGTCCGTCGCGGTGAGCGCGTCGGCTACCGCCAGCGGCGGGTCAGCGGCGACGGCCACATCCTGGTCGTCTCCGGCGGTACGGCGCACGGCGTCGGTCTGGAGGCCCCCACGGCGGCGGCCACCGTTCGCCAGCGCGCGATCGCGATGGCGAAGGGCAGCCTGGACGCCGCGGGGATGGCCTTGTCACCGTTCACGATCGACGGAAAGCAGCGCTGGTTCGCGGAGCCGCCGCACATGCAGGCCAGCATGCTCTTCCTGCCGTCCTCGGTGGCGCCGCCGGCCGTCGGCGACACGATCGGCGTCGACGTCCGCTTCACCACCACCTCGTTCGACCGCGTCTCGATGGACTGACTAACGCCCGAGGAGTACGTCGATGCGGTCGCCGGCCGCATCGGCGTCCCGGATCACCTTGGCGGTGTCGACGCCCACCAGGCGACCGTCGCGTTTGACGGCGACACCGTCGACGAAGACCCACGCGACGTTGGCGGGCTGGGCGTTGAAGACGAGCTGGCTGACCCAGTTGCCGTTCGGGGCGAAGTTGAGGGCCTGCGGATCGATGATCTGCAGGTCCGCCTTCTTACCCGGCGTCAGCGAGCCGATCTCCTTGTCGATACCGAGCGCCTCGGCGCCGCCGAGGGTGGCCATCCGCAGGACGTCGGCGGGCTGCGGGTAGCGCGTCGGGTCCATCGCGGTGGCGCGCTGCAGGCCGACCGCGGCGCGCATGTCGTTGAACATGTCGGTCGTGTCGTTGGTCCCGCCGTCGATACCGAGCCCGACCTTGATCCCGCGCGACGCCATCTCCGGCAGCCGGATGACGCCCGAGGCCAACCGCATGTTCGACAGCGGGTTGTGCGCGACCCGGATGTCGTTGGCGGCCAGCTCGTCGAGCTCCGCGTCGGTCATCTGGACGGCGTGGTTCATCAGCAGGCCGGGCCGGATGGCGCCGACCTTGCGCAGCGCCTCCATCTGGCCGGTGGCCGGGTCGCTCTTCGACTCGTGGACGTGCACGTTCAGCGCGACGCCGAGCTCCTTGGCCAGGTTCTCCGCGGCCTCGGTGCTGGCGAGGTTCTCCATCGTCGGGTGCTGGCCGATCTGCAGATGCGCCAGCGGGTTCCGGTCGATGACCTCCTTCTTCACCCGGCGGATCTCGTTGAGCGTGGCCGGATTGGTGTTGGCCGAGTAGGAGAAGAAGAAGCGCAGTTTCGAGTCCGCGAGGGCCTTCAGGCTGCCGTTCGCGAAGTCGGCGGAGAAGCTGTGCGACCAGTCGGTCGTGGTGGTGATGCCGGTGCCGATCGCGTCCAGCGCGGAGAGCCGGGTGCCGGCGTACCCCTCGGCGTACGCCGGTTTGTTGCCGTACAGCGGGAGCACGCACTCGGCGAGCCAGCCGTTCAGCTCCTTGTCGGTCGCGCAACCGCGGATCAGCGACTGCCAGGTGTGCGTGTGCAGGTCGACGAAACCGGGCATCACGATCTTGCCGCGGCCGTCGACCACCCGCGCACCGGCCGTGCCGGGCAGGTTCTTGCCGACCGCGGTGATGGTGTTCTTGGTCATCAGGACGTCGGCGTCCTTCAGGAGGCCGAGTGCGCCCTGGCCGACGGCCGGGTCCATCGTGAGGACCATAGACGCGTCGCGGATCAGCACCTTCGCGGTGCCGTCGTAACCGGTGCTGTCGAGCTGCTCGGTCGCGGTCAGCTGGTTGGCGCCCAGGGGCACGGCGAGACCGGCCACCAAGGTGAAACCAACAGCGAGAGCGCGG
Source organism: Kribbella sandramycini (assembly GCF_013131805.1). Taxonomy (GTDB): domain Bacteria; phylum Actinomycetota; class Actinomycetes; order Propionibacteriales; family Kribbellaceae; genus Kribbella; species Kribbella sandramycini. Next base: position 515,005 of record NZ_JABJRC010000003.1, read on the forward strand.
CGCCTGGTGAACATGGCGGAACCTCGATCGGGTTGGGGAAAAGGGTCCCGAACCTAACTCCCGGCAGTGTCACCAGCGGACTTCTTGACCTCAGGTGCACCTGAGGTTGCACCTTGGGTCCATGGACGCTCAGGAGTCGTCGGTCGAGGTCACCGACCCGGAGAAGTCCGCCGACCTGCCCGATGCCGACGGGTCGGTGGACAGCTATCACGCGCACCGGCTGTTTCATCAGCTCGAGGACCCGGTCCCGACGGTCGCCGAGGCCTATCGCGTACTGCGCCCCGGCGGCCGCTTCACCGCCCGCGGCCCGGACTTCGGGTTCCTCCTGATGGACAGCTCCGACCAGGACCTGACGGACGTCGTCCTGCTCGGCCTGGAGTCGCGATCGGTGGCGCCCCGCGCCATGCGCACGCTGCGGGACCTCCTTCTGGACGCCGGATTCCGGGACGTCGAGGTGGTCGTCGACAGCGCGGTCGTGACCGATCACGCCGTCCTCGCGGAGCGACTGATCACGGCCGCCGACGCCGCCGTCCAGAAGGCGCTGATCACCCGGGCGGACGCCGACGGCTGGCTGGCCGAGCAAGCCAAGCGCGGCCGGCATGACCGGTTCCTCGCAATCCTGCCGACCTTGGTGGTCAGCGCGCTCAGATGAGCAGGCTGACCACGATCGAGGGCAGGCCCATGCCGAGGTAGGCGATCACGAAGAACGTCGCCAGCACGCCCGCGCGGGACGTCGGCTCGGCGGCGATCACCACCTCGGCGACCGCGCTCTTGAACAGCAGCCCGGCCCCGGCGCCGGCGAGCGTCGCCGCGATCAGCAGCAACCACAGCGCCGGGAATGCCAGCGCCACGCCGGTCAGGATCAGGCCGATCGGGAACAGCGTCGAGCCGAGCCGCAGGATTCGGTCCCGTGGCACGCGGGCGAGCGCCAGCTGCGCGACCGCCGAGGCCGCGAACACCACGAACGGCGCCAGCGCGGCGACGAAGTACGACGTCACGCCGAGCTCGCGGCGGACCACGATCACCCCGAGCGAGGAGAACAGGCCCATCACCGCGAAGGCCGTCGCGCCGGTCAGAGCTGCCATCGCGAACGCCCGCTGCTGCCCGTCGCGCAGCGCGAAGCGAACCGGCGGATCCTGCTCGGCCAGCTCGGTGTCCACGGTCTCCGGGCTCGAGAGCACGAGCGCGAGCAGCCCGATCATGAGTACGCCGAGGACGACGTACGGCGTCCGCAGCGGGGACGGCGCCCACTGGCCCAGCGCACCTGCGATCAGCGGCCCGAGGGCAAGCCCTCCGAGGTTGGACGCCGTCGCGACCAGCGCTGGGAAGGTGGACGACGCATCCGGCCGGGCCTCCCGGTAGAGGTCGGTCAGATAGGTGGTCGCCGTACAGGCCATCAGACCGATCGCGACGCCGGTCAGCACCCGGCCGAGCAGCAGGGCCGGCAGCTGCGGCCAGATCGCGAGGATCGCGTCCGCCAGGATGCCGATCAGGAGTGCCGGCACGATGATGCGGCGCCGGCCAAGGCGGTCGGACAGGTGCCCGAAGATCCGCAGGCTGATCCCGGCGCCGAGCACCATCACCGCGAAGGCGATCGTCACGGTGGTCGGCCCGAAGTGGTCGCGGGCCTGGTAGAGCGGCCAGAGCGGCGTCGGCGCGGTGCCGAACGCCATCAGGGCGACGAAGGCCGCGGCAACGAACCAGAAGCCGGTCAGATGCCGGGTGCTGGTCGGCGGCGGCGCGGTGATGGTCATCGGAAACCTCTCGTAGTTGAGTTCTCATCCATGTGAACTCACATGAGGCATCGCGCGGTAGTAGCTTTACTGGGACTGCTTCAGATATTTTTCATCTCCGGGAGAGATAGATGGAGTTGCGGCACCTCCGGCATTTCGTCGCGCTCGCCGAGGAGCGCAGCTTTACAGCGGCCGCGCAGCGGGAGCACATCGTCCAGTCCGGGTTGTCGACCTCGATCCGGGCGCTGGAGAAGGACGTCGGCGCCCTGCTGTTCGTCCGCGGCACCCGGCCGGTCCGGTTGACCGCCGAGGGTCAGGCGCTGGTTCCGTCTGCCCGGCGGACGCTTGAGGCGGCGACCGCGGCCCGGCAGACGGTCCAGGAGGTACACGGCGTGCTGGCCGGGCGGCTGCGCATCGGCGCGCTGCAGAGCACCGGCCACACGCTGCCGTTCGCGAACTGGCTGGCCGAGTTCTCCCTCGCGCACCCGCGGGTGGAGATCGCGGTCCGCTTCACGGCTGCTTCGACGATGGTCGAGCAGGTGATCGACGGCGGTCTGGACATCGCGATGGTGGCGTTGATCGAGGACGATCCGGCCGGCCTGGACGTCGTTCCGCTGCTGACCGAGCCACTGATGCTGGCGTGCCCGGCGGGGCATCCGTTGGCCGGGGCCGACGCCGTCCGGCTCGAGGAGTTGGTCGGGGAGCGGTTCGTCGAGACGCCACCGGAATGGTCGATCCGCACGGTCATCGACGACGCGTTCCGCGCGGCCGGGATCCAGCGGCAGATCGCGGTCGAGGTGAACGAGTGGAGTATGGCGCTCGACCTGATCGCCGCCGGCGCCGGAGTCGCACTCGTCCCGGAAGGGCTGGACTTCGGGCTGCACCCGCGATCGACCGACACCGTCCAGCTGGTGCCGCTCATCGGCGTCCAGCTGGATCGGCGCGTCGATCTGGTGTTGCCGAGCGGGCATGCGGCGACGCCAGCCGCCCGCCGGTTCGCCGAACTCGTGCGAGCTAAGGTTTGAGCTTCCAACGGACAGTGGGCAACAGTGCGCTGGGATCGACCCGATCCTTGTTCAAGGCAACAATGTCGAACATCGACTCGATCAGCGTGTCGGACAACAGATGCGGCTGCAGGCCCAGCTCGACCAGACCGGTGTGCTTGACGTTGTAGTAGTGCTCGGCCTGCTCGACCCGCGGGTTCTCCAGGTGGTCGACCTGGACCGGGCCGGGGAACGCCGCCGCGACCAGCTCGGCGAGCCGGCTGACCGAATAGCTCTCGGTCATCTGGTTGAAGACCCGGAACTCACCTTGTTCCGCAGGGTTTTCCACCGCCAGCCGGATGCACTCGACCGTGTCCCGGATGTCGAGGAACCCACGGGTCTGGCCGCCGCTGCCGTACACGGTGAGCGGCTCGCCGAGCACAGCCTGAATGACGAAGCGGTTGAGCACGGTACCGAAGACGGCGTCGTAGTCGAACCGGGTCGCGAGCCGCGGGTCCTGCACGGTCTGCTCGGTCTGCTGCCCGTACACCACGCCCTGGTTGAGATCCGTGACGCGCAGCCCCCAGATCCGGCAGCCGAACTCGAGGTTGTGCGAGTCGTGCACCTTGCTCAGGTGGTAGAACGAGCCCGGCTTCTTCGGGTACAGCATCCGATCGGTGCGCCCGTTGTGGGTGACCTCGAGCCAGCCCTCTTCGATATCGATATTCGGTGTCCCGTACTCGCCCATCGTGCCCAGCTTGACGATGTGCACATCGGGGTTCGTCTCGGCGACGGCGTACATCAGGTTGAGCGTGCCGATCACGTTGTTCTGCTGGGTGTAGACGGCGTGCGCCCGGTCGATCATCGAGTACGGCGCGGCCCGCTGCTCGGCGAAGTGCACGATCGCCTCCGGCCGGAACTCGGCCAGCACCCGGTGCACGAAGTCAGCGTCGAGCAGATCGCCGAGGTACGGCGTGATCACCTGGCCGGAAAGCTCTTGCCAGGCGGCCACCCGGGTCTCCAGGTCCTCGATCGGGACCAGGCTCTGGACGCCGAGCTCACGGTCGTAACCGCGCCGGGCCAGGTTGTCGAGAACGGCGAGCTCGTGGCCGCGATCCGACAGATGTAAGGCGGTCGGCCACCCTAGGTAACCGTCACCGCCCAGGACGAGTACGCGCACGACTCGGCCGCCTTCCCTCGGGAACTGCTGACACCTACTGTCCTATCCCGGGGACCCGCTCCTTGAACCGGGAACGGGCTGGCAATTGGCTGAGAATTCGCTCCGTCGCGGCCCAGGTGCACAATGGCTGGGTGTTCCGAGAACGATGGTTGCTGTGGGCGAAGTACTCGGCATCCTCCGTAATCTCCACCGCGGTGAGTCAGGTCGCGTTCGCGATCTGTTACTGGTTCGGTCTGTTGCCGTTACTGGCCACCGTCATCGCGTGGGTGGCCGGCGGGATCCCGAACTACGTCCTCAGCCGGCGCTGGGCCTGGGGCCGCCGCGGCCAGATGTTGCCGTACGCAATCATCGTGGTCGGTAACGCGGCCATCGCCGCGCTGGTCACCAGCCTCACTGATCACGCTGCGCAAGCATGGATCGACTCCCGGTTCTGGCAGACGATGGTGGTCAGCGGCTCCTACTTCGCCACCTTCGCGGCGTTGTTCGTGGTCAAGTTCTGGTTGTTCGACCGCTGGGTGTTCGCCGACCCCGCGCCCGCACGTACTCCCGTAGCCAGCTAGTCAGCATCACCCGCGCATAGTTGGCGCCGTACACCAGGCCGGGGCCCTTCTTGCTGACCCCGTCACCCCTGCGGCGCATGGTCATCGGCAGCTCGACCACTCTGGCCTTTCGCGCCAGCACTCCGATCAGTAGCTCCGACGACTGGTACTGCGGCTCCCGCAGCGTCACCGAAGTCGCCAGCTCGGCCCGCATCGCCCGGAAGCCGAATGACGTGTCGGTCAGCCGCTGCCTGGTCAGCACGGACGCCAGTACGGCGAACACCCGGACGCCGAGCCACCGCAGCCGACTGTCTGCGTCCTCGCTGCCCAGCCTGCGCGATCCGGTGACGAAGTCCGCCTCGTTGTCGAGGATCGGCCGGAGCAGCGTTTCCAGCTCGTCGTTGTCGTACTGCCCGTCCGCGTCGGTCGTGACGACGTACTGCGCTCCGCCCGCCGCGGCCACATGGTAGCCGAGCCGCAGCGCCGCGCCCTGCCCGCGGTTGGTAGTCGCCTCGCAAACAAACGCTCCAGCTTGCTTAGCGACCGCTGCGGTGTCGTCGGTGGAGCCGTCGACCACAACGAGGACGTCGACCGGTAGCCCGGCACAGGTTTTTGGCATGCTGCGCAGTACTGGGCCGATCCCGTCCGCTTCGTTGTAGGCGGCAATCACGACGACCACCGGAGCGAACTGCGCGCTGATGGCCGCTTCGGCGTCCACCTCGTCGGGGTAGTCGGCCAGGGGTTGCACCTTGCCGAAGATGGCTCGTAGGCCGATCGCGGCGGCCAGCGGGAACAGCACCAACCCGGGGAGCTGGTACCGCCAGGAGAACTCGAAGGCCGCCGAGCCCAGCAGCAGGATCACACCGGTCGCAGCGGGCAGGAACGCGGCCGCGCGAAGCCCTCGCCCGAGCGCTGCACCGGCCAGCGCGATCAGCACACAGAGCCCCAGCAGTAGACCCGACGTGTAGCCGCCGTGCAGCTGGTACGCCCGGAGCACGGCTGCTGGGCCGCGGACGACCTGCGGCTCCTGACCGCCCCACTCGACCGCGGCCTTGGCGGTGTTGGGGTCCTGGAGGTTCGGGTAGGTCAGCTGGAACTGCCAGCGCTCCAGCGGTACGTCGTCGGGCGAGGTGGTCCTGGTCGGCGCGAAGCCCTTGGTGAAGTCCTTGAGCGCCGCCCAGGTGACGTCGAGTGGCTGGTGGCGGATGACGAGCCGGGCGAACTCGCTCGCCAGCTCCCGCTTCGTCGTACCGGGCGGGAGCGGGCCTGGCCAGTTCGGGTCGCCGTAGCGGTTGTGGGCGTACTGGTCGACGCCGAGGCGTTGGCCTAGTGGCTCCTTCGGGCAGAAGAGCTTGGTGCCCTCGTTCAGCGGCAGCTTGGCGCAGTCCGCAACCACAGCGGTCCGGCCGTAGAGCACCTGGTTCTCAGCGCCGGTGAAACCCCAACGGCCGGTTTCGGCGTGGAAGTACGTCACGTACGCGGCGACCACCAGACCGAAGCCGGCAACCACGGCCAGCACCTGTCGGCGGGCAACCAGCAGCAGGTAGAGCACTGCGGCGACGATGAGGGTCAGACCGATCGCTCTGACCGCGAAGGCCGCGCCGATGAGCAGCCCGGCGGCAGCCGCCAGCTTCCAGCCCGGTGCGCCCCAGCCGAGCAACAGCCACAGCACACCGACGAGCAGAACATCGAACAGCGTCTCCGCCATCACGTTCTGCTCGATCTGCACCTGGTAGGCGTCCAGTAGCAGCGGTGCGGCAGCGAGCGCGGCCAGCCAGCGGTAGACGCCCAACCGCCGGGCCAGTGCATAGATGGCGACGCCGAGCAGCAGGCCGACGACGTGCTGGACGATGACGACGAGCGTCGTACCGCCGAGAGCGACCAGCGGCCGCAGCACGATCGAGTAGCCGATCGGGTTGAGCTGGACCGGGCTGAGCGGCTCCATGTTGGTCAGGTACTGCACGGAGTCCGTGTAGATGATCCCCGGCTGGTAGGCGATCGTCGCGAGCACGCGCAGCGCCGTCCCCAGCAGGAGGAGGACGGCGAGCAGCCAGTGCCGCCTCAGGTGTGCTGGAAGTACTGCCATGTCCGCGCGAGCCCGTCCTCGAGCGACACCGTCGGGGCGTAGCCGAGGTCGTTGGTGATGTCGACGATCACTGCAGGCATCTCACCGGCCGGCGCCTCGATGTGCTCGACCGGGAGCGCCTGCCCGGTCGCCGTCCGGACCGCCTCGACCAGCTCCAGAACAGACACCGACCGGCCGGAGCCGATGATCGCGCGTCCGTCGTACTTGGTGTCGACCGCGCGCAGCACGCCGTCCACCACGTCGTCGATGTAGACGAGGTCGCGGCGCTGACTCCCGTCGCCGTACACCTGCACGCCGGTGCCGGCGAGCGCCGCCCGCATCATCCGCGGCACGAAGCTGTCCTTGTGCGACATGCCCGGCCCGTACACGTTCGTGAGCCGCAGCGCCGCCGTAGCCAGCCCGTAGCTCCCCGAGTACGCCGACAGCAGCATCTCGCCGGCCGCCTTCGTGGCGCCGTACGGCGTCAGCGGACGCAGCGGGAGGTCGGTGCTGATCGTCGCGGTCCCGATGTCACCCACGACCGCGTTCGTCGACGCAAGAACGAAGCTCTCCACCCCGCTCCCCCGCGACAGCTCCAGCAACACCTGCGTGATCGCCAGGTTCTGCGCGAAGGTCTGCATCGGCGCATCCACCGACCGCAACACCGACGTCAGCGCCGCCAGATGGATGACCGCATCCGGACGCGTCTCGAACGCCCCGATACACACCTCCTGGTTCGCCAGATCCCCGGTCACGACGTGCACCCCGTCGTCCCACGCCTCATCCGCCGGCTCCCGATCCACCGCAGTCACGGCGACGCCCCGCTCCCGCAGACCCCGCACCACCGCCCGCCCGATGAACCCGGCCGCGCCCGTCACCAGCACTCGCTCCGCCATATCGATCAACCTACCGGTGCCGGGCGAACCGTGAGCGAGCCGGGAACCGGCTGCGACAGGGTCTTGACCAAGAGTCGTCAAGCTAGGCAGGATCGCCCCTGAACGCGGGCTGACAACCTTGTCATCGGGGCCGCGCCATTTGTCGTGCAAGGAGCGTGGATGAAACTCCGCCGCCCACTGGGGCTCATCACGTCTGCAGCTTTGGTTGCCACAATGGTCACCAGCGTGACCGCGGCCCACGCCGTCACAACGACCGCAGAGGAGCAACCGGTGGCCACCGGTGCCTCGTTCTACACCTCGTTCGAGTCCGGGCAGCCACAGCCCGGATACACCGACACCGTCGAGACCGGCCGGGACGGCAAGCCCCGGGCGGACGGCGTCCGCGGGCCGACCCCGACCGGGATCGGCGGCAGCGAGATGGACAAGGTCACCAAGGTGACCGCGAACGGCGAGAACGCCGGGTCCGGCGAGATCGCCAGCAACGCCGCGGACGGCGACAAGTTCACCAAGTGGCTGGTCTTCGAGAAGACCGGCTGGCTGGTCTACGAGACGTCGGCGCCGGTCGTGATCAAGAAGTACGCGCTGACCTCGGCCAATGACGCCGACGGTCGCGACCCGCAGAACTGGACCATTCAGGGCTCCGCGAACGGCACCGACTGGACCGTGCTCGACACGCAGAGCGGTCAGAGCTTCGAGAACCGGTTCCAGACCAAGGAGTACAGCTTCGCGAACGAGACGGCGTACAAGTTCTTCAAGCTGGATGTCACGCTGAACCACGGCGAGAACATCGTCCAGCTCGCCGACTGGTACCTGTCCAACGGCGCGCCGCTGCCGCCGCCGGGTCCGGTCGCCGAGTCCCGGCTGGACTCCGGCCCGACGAGCGCCTACAACGCGCGGGCCAGGGTCGGTTTCACCGGCGTCAAGTCGTTCCGGTACGCCGGGCACCAGACCGCCGAGGGGCGGGGTTTCACCTGGAACAAGATCTCCGACGTCGACCTCAGGGTCGGCCGGGACACCCGGTTGTCGTACAAGATCTTCCCCGAGCACATCGAGGGCGACCTCAGCTACCCGAGCACGTACGCCGCGATCGACCTGGCGTTCTCCGACGGGACGTACCTGAGCGACCTGCGCGCAAAGGACCACCACGGCTTCGGCCTCAGCCCGCGCGGCCAGGGCGACGCCAAGGGCCTGTCCACCAACCAGTGGAACAACATCGAGGCCGACCTCGGCAAGGTCGCGGCCGGTAAGACGATCAAGCGGATCCTGATCGGCTACGACAAGCCGACCGGGCCGGCCGACTTCCGCGGCTGGGTCGACGACATCCGGATCGCCGCCGCGGTCAACCCGGACCACGCCGCCCAGAAGACCGCGGCCAAGCACCCGTCCGACCTCGCGCTGACCACTCGCGGCACGAACGCGACCGGCGGCTTCTCGCGCGGGAACAACTTCCCGGCGACCGCCGTCCCGCACGGCTTCAACTTCTGGACGCCGGTGACGAACGCCGGCTCCCGCTCCTGGCTGTACGACTACGCGAAGGGCAACAACGCCGACAACAAGCCGACGATCCAGGCGCTGTCGATCAGCCACGAGCCGAGCCCGTGGATGGGTGACCGGCAGACCTTCCAGGTGATGCCGCAGACCTCAGCGACCCCGACCGCGAGCCGGACGGCGCGCGCCTGGTCGTTCAGCCACGACAACGAGATCGCCCGTCCGTACTACTACGGCGTCGAGTTCGACAACGGGAACGCCGCCGAGATCGCGCCGACCGACCACGCCGCGATGCTGCGGTTCAGCTTCCCGAAGGGCGGCGCGTCGCTGGTCTTCGACAACGCGACCAACGAGGGCGGCCTGACACTCGACCCGGAGACCGGTGTCGTCACCGGCTTCAGCGATGTGAAGAGCGGGCTGTCCACCGGCGCCGGCCGGCTGTTCGTGTACGGCGTCGTCGATCAGAAGGTCGTTGCCTCCGGCAAGCTCTCGAACGGCGGCGGCGCCAATGTCGGCGGGTACTTCGGGTTCGACCCGAAGGTGACGCAGGTCCAGCTGCGGCTGGCGACCTCGCTGATCAGCACCGCGCAGGCGCAGCAGAACCTCGAGCTGGAGCTCCCGGCCGGGTCGAAGTTCGGCCGGGTGAAGGACGCGGCCCAGGCGCTGTGGGACGCGAAGCTGCGCACGATCGAGGTCGAGGGCGCGACGGCCGACCAGCTGACCACGCTGTACTCGAACCTCTACCGCCTGTTCCTCTACCCGAACAACGGCTCCGAGAACACCGGCACGAAGTCCAAGCCGGTGATCACCTACGCGTCGCCGACCTCGCCGAAGGTCGGCGCGGACACCCCGACCGAGACCGGCTCGAAGATCGTCGCCGGTCAGACCTATGTGAACAACGGATTCTGGGACACCTATCGCACGGTGTGGCCGGCGTACTCGCTGTTCTCGCAGGACACCGCGGCCGACCTGGTCAACGGGTTCGTCCAGCAGTACAAGGACGGCGGCTGGATCTCCCGCTGGTCGTCCCCGGGCTACGCGAACCTGATGGTCGGCACGTCGTCCGACGTGGCCTTCGCGGACGCGTACCTGAAGGGCATCAAGGGCATCGACGTCCAAGCCATGTACGACGCCGCGGTCAAGAACGCGTCCGTCGTCCCGCCGTCGCAGAACGTCGGCCGGAAGGGGATGGACCTGTCCACCTTCCACGGCTACACCGCGAACAGCACCGGTGAGGGCTTCAGCTGGTCGATGGACGGCTACATCAACGACTACGGCATCGCGAACCTGTCGAAGGCGCTGTACGTGAAGGCGAAGAAGAACGACCCGCGCAAACAGGAGTACCTGGACAACTACAAGTACTTCCTGAACCGGGCCCGCAACTACGTCACGCTCTACGACCCGACGGTCGGCTTCTTCCAGGGCAAGAACCCGGACGGCTCCTGGGGCACTTCGCCGAACCTGTTCGACCCGCGCGACTGGGGTCACGACTACACCGAGACCAACGCCTGGAACATGGCCTTCTCGACCCCGCAGGACGGCGCCGGCCTGGCCGCGATCTACGGCGGCCGCGACGGCCTGGCGAAGAAACTCGACGAATTCTTCTCGACGCCGGAGGACGCCCTGCACCCGGGCGGCTACGGCGGCACGATCCACGAGATGCTCGAGGCCCGCGACGTCCGGATGGGCCAGTACGGGCACAGCAACCAGCCCTCGCACCACATCGCCTACATGTACGACTTCGCGGGTCAGCCGTGGAAGACGCAGGAGAAGGTGCGCGAGGTGCTGAACCGGCTCTACCTCGGCTCGGAGATCGGGCAGGGGTACCCGGGTGACGAGGACAACGGCGAGATGTCGGCCTGGTACCTGTTCAGCATGCTCGGCTTCTACCCGCTGCAGGTGGGCTCGCCGTCGTACGCGATCGGCGCGCCGCTGTTCACCAAGGCGACCGTCCGGCTGCCGAACGGCAAAAAGCTGGTCGTGAACGCACCGGGTAACAGCGCGAAGAACCTGTACGTCAAGGGCGTCCGGGTGAACGGCAAGAAGTGGACCTCCACGAACCTGCCGCACGACCTGATCGCGAGCGGCGGCCGGATCGACTTCGAGATGACGGACCGCCCGTCGAGCTGGGGCACCGGCCGCAAGGACGCGCCGCCGTCCCTGACCACCCCCGGCGAGGACCCGAGCACCTGGCGGGACTCCACCTCGGACGACGGCGCCGTCGTCGCCTCGGGCACCACGGACGTCTCCGCGCTGACCGACAACGACACCAAGACGCAGGTCACGCTGACCGGCGCCAAGCCCACCGTCACGGTCGCTCTTCAGCAGGGCCGCCCGGTCGGTATGTACACCCTGACCAACGGCGCGACCGGTACGGCGCCGTCCAGCTGGGTGCTCGAAGGGTCGAACGACGGCGCCACCTGGTCGACCGTCGACAAGCGGACCGGGGTGACCTGGCCGTGGACGTCGTACACCCGGTCGTTCGCCATCGCATCGCCGAAGGCGTACACGCAGTACCGGCTGGTCCTGACCGGCGGCACCGACGGCGTGACCCTGTCCGAGCTCGAACTGCTCGGCACGCTGAAGGGCGTCGAGACCGGCACCCACCCGAGTGACAGGCGAGCCGCAGCGGCCCGCCCGACCCCGACCCCGTCGCAGTCGATCGACCGCAACTACGGCTGAGCGAACTCGCCGGCTCCTGCCCTACCCCCGGTAGCGGCAGGAGCCGGCGAACTTCAGCAGGGTCGCCTCGTCCCATCCGAGCGTGGTCGCGTCGTTGGTCACGACGATGACGCGCGCACCGGTTGTGCTCTGCCGGACGAACACCTCGCGCAGCCCGTCACTCTTCGGGCCGGGGGTGATCACGGCGTCCTTACTGCCGGCCTTGACGTGCGGCAGCTCGGTCCACGGGACGCCGAATTTGTCCGGCACCAAGCCGTTCCCTTCGTCCCGCATCATCGCCCAGCGCAGCGTGATCTTGTCGTCGTTGTACTGCTGGTGCGACTTGGGCAGCTTGGGATCGTACAGCTGGATCTGCTCGTACTCGCCGCCGACAAGCAGCTTGGCGGTCCAGCCGAAGGGGACCACATTGCAGGTGAGCCCGCCCGGGAAGTTTGTCGTCTGTACCGCCAACGGCACGTAGGACTTCGCACCGGTCGGCCGGTTCGTCGGTTCGGTCGTCGGTTGGCTCGTCGTGCCGACGACCTCCGGGAGGGTGTTCGCGGTCGGGCCGCCGGGGAACACCGCCCAGGCGATGCCGATCACGACGGCGGTAGCCACGGCGCCAGCGCCGATCCCGGCGACCCGGCGGCGGCGGACGGCGCGCCGGCCGCGATCGAGGTCGGCGGTCAGATCGGTGTCGGTGACGGCCGGCTCCGCACCCGCCGCATCGTCGAGGAGAAACTTGAGGTCGGTCATCGCAGGCTCTCCAGGGTCTCGAGGGAGTCGTGCAGGAGATCGCGCATCGTCGCGAGCGCTCGGGATGTCTGGGACTTGACCGTGCCCTCGGTACAGCCCATCAGCTCGGCGGTGGTCCGGACGTCGAAGTCCCGGAAGTAGCGCAGTACGACGACGGCGTGCTGCCGCCGGGGCAATTTGCCGAGGGCGTCCAGCACGGTGAGCCGCTCGGCCGGATCGGCTCCGCTCGGCGGGGCGGCGTCGTACATGTGCTCGGTCGACGACTCCCGCCGGCGCCACATCCGCCGTCGCTCGTCCAGGAACGCGTTGATCAGGATGCGGTCGGCGTACCGCTCCGCACCCTCCTCGCGGCGCACCTTCGCCCAGTGCACGTAGAGCCGGGTCAACGCGACCTGCACCAGGTCCTCAGCCCAGTGTGCGTCCCCCGACGCCAGTAGCCGCGCCGTCCGGAGCATCCGGCCCCGGTGCGCGGTCACGTACTCGAGGAACTCCGTTTCGCGATCGCTCACGGTCTGCCCTCCCTGTCGGTGATTTCACCCTGCATCTACTGGGTGCGGACACCTGGAGGTTGCAAACGAAAATCGGGCGGCGACCGGTGTGATCGGTCGCCGCCCGGTGGTCCACCGGCGGAGCCTGCCCCTGAAAGGTTCCGCCGGAAACTTGAGGAGGGGTGGCGGTCCCCGCCCGGACTACCACCCCTTCACCCCTAACGACGGACCAAATCGGCGTCCGGTTGCCTTCGGAGTCAAAGAGTCCACATCGCGGACAACTGACCGGTCAGCCGGACCAGCGGCCGGTGAGGAACGCACTCGCCCAGAGGGCTGCCAGGGGGATCGCGAGGGTCAGGTAGAACCGCCCCGCCCACCGGCTCCGGTGGACGAGGACGGCCAGGCCGATCCAGAGCGGCCACCACAGAAGGGTGGCTCGGGTCAGCGAGTAGATCCAGAACGACGTACAGAAGGCGCCGACGGTCGCGGCGACCCAGGCCGCCTCACCCCAGGAGCGGCGCCAGAGCAGCCAGACGAGCAGGGCGAGGCCGACGAAGAGCGCGACCAGCTCGGCCCGGAACATCCACGTCCAGTCGCTGCGATCACCCGCGAAGTGGCCCCGCGAGGCGGCCTCGAACGTGTGCACGAGCGACGTCCACGGCCAGGTGAACTCGCGCGCCCAGCCCTTCTCCTGGGCCTCCTGCCAGGCGAACCACGAGCCGTGGATCTCCTTCAGGTAGGCCATGAAGCCGAGCACCGGGACAGCCGGGACCAGCAGCCAGGGCGCCGAGGGCCAGTCGCGTTTCTTCGAGGTGAGGAACTCGACGAGCAACGCGAAGATCAGGAAGAGCCCGGAGACCCGGACCGTTGCAGCCAGCGCGACGAAGATCGCGGCCCGGGCCCACCGGCCCTGCCGCGCGGCCAGCCAGGCCGGGAACGCGAACGCGCAGAACAGCGCCTCGGTGTAGCCGGCGGCGAGGAACACCCCGACCGGGGCGGCGTACCAGACCAGGGCGGCGTTCGGCCCGAGGTTCTTGAGCTCGGGGAACTCGTACTGCGCGAGGCGGGCCAGGTAGACCCCGGCGACCAGGCTCGCGACCGCGGAGACGGCGATCCCGGCGGCGACGTACCCGATCCCGGTCCAGTTGACGATGTGGACGAGCAGCGGGAAACCGGGGAAGAACGCCGCCAGCGGCGCCTGCGACGGCTCACCGTTGTCGTACCCGTACTGCGCGAGCGCGTTCAGGTGCCAGACGTCCCACTGCAGCCAGGCCTTGCGGACGTCGGGGTATTCAGCGCCGCGGTTGAACAGCAGCGGCGCCGAGAGCGACACCAGCACGAGCGCGAGCCGGGTCAGGAACCACCACCCGAGCACCTCGCGTGTCATCGCGGCCGGCAACCACCGCCGCAGCCCTGCCCCCTCCACTCGCGCCCGCCGCGCGCGCCCACCCCTGGGCGCGCCCGCAGCGGGCGGCTGCGGCGTGGCTGGACTACTGACCACCACCGCCGCCACCCTCACCCGGCGGTGGGTCCTCCGGGTCGGGGTCGCCGGTCGGGAAGGTGATCGTCGGCCGGCCCGGTGTCTTCGTCGGCGGCGTCTCCGGCGGCTTCGGCGTATTCGTGTTCGGTGGCGGGCTATTGGTGGTCGGCGGCGGCGTATTGGTCGGCGTCGGCGTGTTCGTCGCCGGCGGCGGTGACTTCGGTGTGTCGGTCGGCGGCGGCGGCTTCGGGCTGTCCTCCAGCTCGTCCTCCGGCGGCTCGGTGAACTCCGTTTCGCTGACGCCGTCCAGGGCCGGCTCCATGAAGGCCATCCAGGTCTTCAGCGGCCAGTTGCCGCCGAAGAACGCCGGGTCCTTCGAGTACGGGTCGAGGTCGGACTCACCGATCGTCCCGGCCCGGTAGATCACCGCGGTCGACATCGTCGTGGTGTATCCGGTCCACCACGAGGTCAGCGTGTCGGTGCCGGCCTTGCAGCCGCCACAGGCGGCGTCCGCCTTGCGGTGCTCGAAGCCGACGCCACCGGCCGTCCCGGTCTTACCGGCCGCCGGCTGGTCGAGCTTCTTGGCTCCGTCACCGGTGCCGTCCTCGACGACCTTCGACAGGATGAAGTTGACCCACTGCGCCGTCCGGGGCTCGAAAGCCTGCTTGACCGGGAGCTTCTTGTCCTCCCAGACGACCTTGCCCTTGCGGTCGGTGATGCTCTTGATCGTGTGCAGCTCGACCTGCTTGCCCTCGGCGGCGAAGGTCGCGTAGGCGTTGGCCATGTCGACCGGCGAGGCGTACGGGTCCGGACCGAGGACGGTCGCCGGGTTCTCACGACCCTTCTCGAGGACGGTCGTCTTCGGGATACCGGCCTTCTCGGCGGCGTCCACCAGCTTGGACGGCCCGTTCTCCATCTGCTTGTCGACCAGGTCGTAGAACGCGGTGTTCACCGAGTCCTTGGTGGCGTCGACCAGGTCGACCACGCCGTAGTCGTGGCTGAACTCGTTGTTGAACTCCTGGCCCTGGACCTCGATCGGGCTGTCACCCTGCAGGTTGCGCTCCCACGGGTTCCACTCCTCGTCGATCGCCGCGGCCACCGCGAACGGCTTGAACGTCGACCCCGGCCGGGCCTTGGCGGTGGCCCAGTTGATCTGGTTCTTCAGGAAGTCCGGACCGCCGTACATCGCGACCAGCTGGCCGGTGCCCGGCTTCACCGCGGCCATCCCGACATGCAGGTTGTCGCGCTTCTGCGGCCGCCGCTCGGTGGCCGCGGTGACCATCTTCTGCTGCAGGTCGTAGTCGAAGGTGGAGACGATCTTGTAGCCGCCGCTCTCGATCTCCTGCTCGGAGTAGCCGCGCTTCAGCAGCTCCCGGCGGACCATGTCGAGCAGGAAGCCGGACGTGCCCTTGTACTTGTTGCTCTTGGGCTTCTTGTTCAGCTTCGGCAGCGCCTTGGCGTACTTCGTCTGCTCGGCCTCGGTGATGGTTCCGCTCAGCCGCATCCCGTCCAGCACGTAGCGGTAGCGCTGCAGGATCCGCGGGTGGTTGGCCTTCACATCGATGTCGAACAGCGTCGGGTTGTTCAGCACGGTGGCCAGGAACGCGGCCTCGGGAACGGTCAGCTTGTTCGGGTCCGGCTTGCGGAAGTAGGCCTCGCCGGCCGCCGAGATCCCGTAGGCGCCCTCGCCGAAGTAGATCGTGTTCAGGTAGCCCTCGAGCGTCTTGCTCTTGTCCTGCTGGCGGCTCAGCTTCGTCGCGATGAACAGTTCCTTGAACTTCCGCGACGCCGTCCGCTCCTGGGTCAGGTACATGATCTTCACGTACTGCTGGGTGATCGTCGAACCACCCTGCAACTGCTCGCCGCGGGCGATGTTGAACGCGGCCCGGGCCATGCCCTGCGGCGAGATCCCGGGGTTGGTCCAGAACGTCCGGTCCTCGGCCGCGAGGATGGCGTCCTGTACGCGCTTCGGGATCGCCTTCAGCGGGACCGACGTCCGGTTCTGGTCGTAGAAGGTGCCCATCGGGCGGGTGCCGTTGGCCCATGTCACCGTCGAGGTGTTCGCCTCGAACGCGACGTTGCCGTCCGGGATCCGGGTCTTCTGGTAGATGATGAAGAAGGCCGCGGTGCCGAGAATGATGCCGAGGCAGCCCAGCGCGGTCAGCCAGCCGAGCACGCGAACCGCCCAGTGCCGCTTGTGGCGGCGCGGCGGAGCGGCCTTTCTACGAGCTTCACTCACTGTGCAATCCTCGACGATCTCGCGGAAGTCATTGCCCCACAGACTACGGCGGGTGTGGTAACGGGCCCGAATCCGCTCCGGATGCTAACAAGTCACCGGTTCGCGGGCGAACTCGTGTGATCAGCCGGTCACATGCGGTGCCAGCAGCGTGACCGCGATCAGCGCCGCCGGGAAGCAGGCGAGGAACATCGTGAACGTGTACCCCATGATGTCGCGCGCCTTCAGCCCGAGGATCGCCAGTGTCGGGAGCATCCAGAACGGCTGCAACAGGTTCGCGCTCGCCTCGCCCAGGTCGTAGACGACGACCATCCAGCCGGCGTCCACCTTGAGCTCGTTCGCGGCCTCCAGCACGTACGGCGCCTCGATCACCCACTTGCTGCCGCCGCTGGGGACGAAGATGCCGAGCACACAGGAGTAGATCGCGATCAGCGGCGGGAACAGGAACTGGTTGCTCGCCTGCACCAGCCAACCGGCCAGCCGGGCCGAGATCCCGGTGTAGGCGATCATCCCGAAGATGCCGCCGTACAGCGGGAACTGGAGCAGGACGCCGGCCGCCGCGGGCACGCCGTCGCGGACGGCCCGGACCATCCGCCACGGCCGCCAGTGCAGGAACAGGGCGAGCAGGAAGAGGATCAGGTTCACCGTGTTGAGGTCGAGGGCGCTGAAGAAGCTCTTCCCGTCGAAGTAGCGGATCAGGTAGACGACGCCGAGCGCCACGATGAGCAGGGTGAACAGCGGCGAGTGCTCCAGCCAGTCACCCGGCCGCCGCTGCTCGCTCTGCTCCCGCTGACCGTTGTACGCCGAGCCGCGGCCGATCAGCGGTTTGAGCTCGATCCCGAGGTCGTCCGCCGTCCGCGAGCTGGCGGCGCCCGGTGCGATGAACCAGGCCATCACGACGCCGACGACGTACACCAGGAGCGTCGCGACCAGCGCCTGCCAGGTGAAGATCGTGTCGCTGAGCGGGATCAGCCCGCTGGCGCGGCCGCCGGCCTTGATCACCTCCTGGACCGGGGCCGGGCTGCTGCTCGCGCTGGCGACCTGCAGCGCCGCCGAGCCGGACAGGCCCTGCGCCCAGACCGTGCCGAGGCCGAGGAACGCCATCGCGCCGAGCGCGCGGTAGTCGGCCCTGGGCACGTTCCGGGCCACCTCGCGGGCCAGGATCGCGGCGAAGATCAGGCTGAACGCCCAGTTCAGGTACGACGCGAACATCGCGACCGCGGCCACGAACGCGACCGCGGAGCGCGGGTTCTTCGGGATCCGCGCCAGCCGGGCGATCAGCCGCGCGACCGGGCCGCTGGTGGCGACGGCGTACCCGCCGATGATGATCATCGCCATCTGCAGCGTGAACGTGATCAGGCTCCAGAACCCGATCCCCCAGGCGTCCACCAGGCCGAAGCCCTTGGTGGCGGCCGGGTCGTCGGGGCGTTGCAGCAGCGGCTCACCGGTGAACAGCCCGAACAGCAGCACCACGAAGGTGCCGACCAGGACGAAGCCGAACGCGTCCGGCAGCCACTTCTCGGTGAACGCCGTGAACCGCAGGGCGACGCGAGCCAGCGGCCCCTCACCCTCGACCTCGTGTCTCGCGTGTTTGCCGTGGTCGGTCATGACCCTCCGCTCCGGGACCGACGCAGTGCGTCACCCGATTAACGCATCTGGGCGGCTGACGTAACAGCTTCTCCCGGCGCGTCATTTGTTCGGGGTGACAAAGGGCGACTTTGTCATGAGTTGTCCACAGCTCGGAGCTCTGCTTATGGTGGCGACGCGATGTATCGAACCGATACATCAGGTTCTGACAAACTGGACCGAGGGAGGTGGTGGGTGATGGGAAACCGCAGTGGCGTCCTGGAGCTCGCCGTACTCGGTCTGCTGCACGAAGCGCCGATGCACGGCTACGAGCTCCGCAAACGCGTCAACGCCCAGTTCGGGTGGGGTCGCGTGCTCTCGTTCGGGTCGCTCTACCCGTGTCTGAAGGCGATGCTCCGCAACGGCCTGATCACCGCCGACTCCGGTACGCCGGAGTCCGGGCGCAGGCCGAAGATCGTCTACACGATCACGGCCGACGGGAAGGACCACTTCGCGCACGCGATGCACGACGCGGGTCCGTCGGCCTGGGAGGACGACACGTTCGGCGTCCGGTTCTCGTTCTTCGGCCGGACCGATCCGGCCACCCGGTTGCGCATCCTCGAGGGCCGGCGCGCCCGGATGGAGGAGCGGCTGGCCAACTTCCGGGCGGCGATGAGCCGGACCGCGGAGCGGATGGACGCCTACACCCTCGAGCTGCAACGGCACGGCCTGGAGTCGGCCGAGCGCGAGGTCCGCTGGCTGAACGAGCTGATCGACGGCGAGCGCAGCCGGCACGCCTCCCCCCACCCCCCACCGCCTGACCAAGGAGATACCAGATGAGCTCGATCCGGGTAGCGATCGTCGGCGTCGGCAACTGCGCCAGCTCGCTCGTCCAGGGCGTGCACTACTACCGTGACGCGAAGCCCGAGGAGCGCGTCCCCGGTCTGATGCACGTCCAGTTCGGTGACTACCACGTCCGCGACGTGGAGTTCGTGGCCGCGTTCGACGTCGACGGCAAGAAGGTCGGCCTGGACCTGGCGGACGCCATCGGCGCCAGCGAGAACAACACGATCAAGATCTGCGACGTGCCGCCGACCGGCGTCACGGTTCAGCGCGGTCACACCCTGGACGGTCTCGGCAAGTACTACCGCGAGACCATCACCGAGTCCGACGCGGCCCCGGTCGACGTCGTCCAGGCGCTGAAGGACGCCGCGGTCGACGTCCTGGTCTGCTACCTGCCGGTCGGCTCCGAGCAGGCGGCCAAGTTCTACGCGCAGGCCGCGATCGACGCGAAGGTCGCCTTCGTGAACGCGCTGCCGGTCTTCATCGCGGGGACCAAGGAGTGGGCGGACAAGTTCACCGCGGCCGGCGTCCCGATCGTCGGCGACGACATCAAGTCGCAGATCGGCGCCACCATCACGCACCGCGTGCTGGCCAAGCTGTTCGAGGACCGCGGCGTCACCGTGGACCGCACTTACCAGCTGAACGTCGGCGGCAACATGGACTTCAAGAACATGCTCGAGCGGGACCGCCTGGAGTCGAAGAAGATCAGCAAGACCCAGTCCGTCACGTCGCAGCTGGTCGAGGACATCGAGCCGCGGAACGTGCACATCGGCCCGTCCGACTACGTCGCCTGGCTGGACGACCGCAAGTGGGCCTTCATCCGGCTCGAGGGCCGCAACTTCGGCGACGTCCCGCTGTCGCTGGAGTACAAGCTCGAGGTCTGGGACTCGCCGAACTCGGCCGGCATCATCATCGACGCGATCCGCGCGGTGAAGATCGCCAAGGACCGCGGCATCGGCGGGCCGATCCTGTCCGCGTCGTCGTACTTCATGAAGTCGCCGCCGGAGCAGTACGCCGACGACGTCTGCCGCGAGCTGGTGGAGAAGTTCATCCGCGGTGAGGTCGAGCGCTAGGTTTCAGGTATGCGGCTCCACGTGGGATGTGCTCAGTGGACACATCCCGCGTGGCCGCAACCACCGCGCGCGAAACTCGCGTCGTACGCGTCCTGGGTGAACGCGGTGGAGAGCAACACGACCTTCTACGGCATCCCGGCCCGCTCGTCGGTGGAGAGCTGGGCCGCGCAGACCCCGCCGGACTTCCGCTTCGTGGTGAAACTGCCGCAGATCATCACCCACGAACGCCGGCTGAACGACATCGCGGCGCCGTTCCACGCCTTCGCCGCGGCGGTCGAGCCGCTCGGGCTGCGCAACCACGCGATGTGGGTGCAGCTGCCGGCGTCGTTCGCGCCCGCTGATCTGGGCATTCTGGACGCGTTTCTGCGGGGCGCGCCGCGTGAACATCGGTACGCCGTCGAAGTCCGCCATCGGGCCTTCTTCGACGACCCGCGCGCCGCGGCCGCGCTGGAGCAATTGCTGTTGCGCGCGGGGGCCGAATGGGTGCCGTTCGACACCCTGACGCTCTTCGGACAGCCGGCGACCAGTCTGGCCGAGCGCGATGCCTGGATGAAGAAGCCGCGCGTCGGTCGGCGGACGGTCGCGCTCACCGGCGCCCCGATCGTCCGTTATATCGGTCGCGACTCGGTGCCGGAGACGGTGGCCGGCTGGGAGTATCTGGTCGAGCTCGTCGTCGGCTGGCTGGGCGAGGGACGCTCGCCGACGATCTTCCTGCACACGCCGGACAACGTCGAGGCGCTCAACCTCGCCCGCCGCTTCCACGCCGCGGTTCGCGAGCTGGTGCCCACGCTGGGCACGCTGCCCGAGCCGGTCTCGGTGGAGCCGCCGACCCTGTTCTGACGGAGTTATCCACAACTTCGAAATCGCCGGTCGCCGATGGGGTCGATCTCCGTATGTTCCCCGGCATGGAACCTCTCGAAGAGCGCAAGGCCCGCGCCGAATGGCTGATCACTGAGCTTCGCCGACTCGCTACCGCCGCCGAAGACCCAACCCAGCAGACCAACCTGCACCGCTCCGCCGATTCCCTCATCCGGCTGGCCACGGCGTACCGCCCATGACCCCCACCTCGCTGGAGGAGCTCCTGCTCTGCAGCGGCGCCGCTGCCCTCCAGCTCTCCGGCGCCGCCCAATCCGCCTGGAACGGCCAGGTCGTCGACGCCCGGGACGGCGTCCTCGGCCTGGCCCACTGGGACGGCACCCTCCACCTCGACCGCGAGACCATCCTCGACCCGCTCCGCGAGATGTACGCCCTGGCCGGCAAACACCACCCACCCACCCTCCTCGCCCACTACCGCGAAGCCCTCGCCACCCTCCTCCACGAGCACTCCCACTTCCTCGGCCCACCCGGCGCCACCCAAGAAGCCGCCCGCATCGCCTTCACCCGCCCCGGCAGCCGCCAACTCGAAGAAGGTATCGCCGAAGCCTGGTCCCAGGACCATCTGACCGCCTACCTCACTTCACTAGGCATCCACAAAGTTGCCCCCGGCATCGAAAACCTGCGCACGGTCGGCTACTACCCGGCCTACGTCACCGCCGCCCGCCTGCTCACCACCGACCTCGACACCCGCAACAACCTCACCCCCGGCACCACCCTCCACACCCTCAACAACCAAACCGCCGAACACCAACTCCCCGCCCTCGTCACCCTCTACTACCTCTCCACCCCCCTCCCCACCCTCGAACCCACCGGCGCCCCGACCCGAGAACACCTCGAGTCCCTCCTCCGCACCACCCTCCCCGCCCTGGACGCCCAAACCCTCCTCCCCCACCCCCAAGCCACCACCCAAGCCCGCCAACTAACCCACTCCCTCCTAACCCGCCTACACACCGACCTAACCCGAGCCACCACCTTCTACAAAGCCTTCGCCGGCCTCCCCACCCCAAACCCCAACCACCCCACCACCCCAACCTCCGCAGGCACCCGGTCCCGCAAACTCACTCACCCAGCCCCACAACTCCAACGAGGTAGCTAAGCGGACTCTCAGCCCGACTCCGAAGCCCAACCAAGTCCGCGCACGACACCAGCTCGCGCACCGCCGCCAAACCACGACGCCCACGTCGAGCAACTCCTCGCGATCAGCAGCCGGCGACGGCGTCCACCCGTATCGCCCAACCCGAAGAACTGCAGTCGCCGCCCACCACTCCCGCCGGACACAACGGATGCCGAGTCGGCAGGCCACCGCAGCTGGAACGACGACGTCGTCCGGAGGGATCTCAATGGGTCTCTTACTGGCACGATCAGCTCATGCCATCTGAACTTGAAGGCGCCGAACAGCAACTGAGTATCTTCGAAGGCTTCCTCGTTGCGCTCGACCGTCGCGACGAACTGCTCGCCATCGTGGCTCGTTCCTCCAGGTCTTGTACGCGCTCGCGTCGTCGAGCAGCTCGTCAGGTCCCACCCAGCACGTGATCTTGTTGGGGCCTCGCTACACGTGGGCGTCGGCCTGCGGGATGAGGTGAACCGCCTGCCTGGAGCCGGGCGCTCGTCGTCGAGCCGCGCGTGCGGAACGCTCCCATCCGCCCGGGCGCCTTAAGGACAGGAGGTGGTGGTTGGTGTGTCGTGGTTGGCCGCCTGGGTGGTGCCTGGGTTGGTGCTGAGAGGGCCGCACCTCCTGTCGTTGGTGTTGCGCGGGAGGTGGGGGTGGGCTGAGGGCGTGAGAGGTTGGGGGGACGGCGAGTTTGGAGGGTTTTGTGGAGTTGGTGGCGGAGAGTGCGGGGTTGGCGGCCGGGTTGGTGGGGTTGCGGCGGGAGTTGCATCGGGATCCTGAGGTGGGGTTGGTGTTGCCGCGGACTCAGGAGCGGGTGCTGGAGGCGATTGCGGGGTTGCCGTTGGAGGTGAGTCGGGGGCGGGAGGTTTCGTCGGTGGTGGGGGTGCTGCGGGGTGGGCGGCCGGGACCGACGGTGTTGTTGCGGGGAGATATGGACGCGTTGCCGGTGGTCGAGGAGACCGGGCTGGAGTATGCGTCGGAGAACGGGAACATGCATGCGTGCGGGCACGACCTGCATACGGCTGGGCTGGTGGGGGCGGCGCAGTTGTTGTCGGCGCATCGGGAGGAGTTGCGGGGGAACGTGGTGTTCATGTTCCAGCCCGGTGAGGAGGGGCTGGGCGGCGCGGGGTACATGTTGCGCGAGGGTTTGTTGCAGGCGAGTGGGGAGACGCCGATCGCGGCGTACGCCGTGCATGTGTGGGGTCTGGCGCCGAAGGGGCTGTTCCAGACGCGGCCGGGGACGATGATGGCCGGCTCGAATCAGCTGCATGTGACCGTCCACGGGCGCGGCGGGCATGGGTCGACGCCGCATACGACGGCGGATCCGGTGCCGGTGGTGGCGGAGCTGGTGGGTGCGCTGCAGACGTACGTGACGCGGCGGGTGAACGTGTTCGACCCGGTCGTGATCACGGTGACGCAGCTCAAGGCCGGGATCGCGATCAACGTCATCCCGAACGAGGCAACCCTCGGTGCGACTGTTCGGACGCTGTCGAACGAAACGTTCGAGCAGCTGTCGCGTGAGCTACCAGCGCTGGCGGAGTCGATCGCCGCGGCGCACGGCTGTACGGTCGACGCCCGGCTCGATCTCCAGTACCCAGTCACGATCAACGACCGCGAGCGGACGCCGGAGACGCTCGCGAAGCTCACTGAGCTGTTCGGCCCCGAGCAGGTCGAGTTGCTGGACAACCCGCTGATGGGTGCCGAGGACTTCTCGATGGTCCTGCAGGAGGTGCCGGGCTCGTTCGTCATGCTGGGCGCCCGGCCGGACGACGTGCCCGCGGCCGACGCGCCGTCGAACCACTCAAGCGTGGTCCGGTTCGACGACGACGTGCTGCCGCTGCAGGCGGCCGCCTTGGCCCACCTGGCAATGAGTCACCTGTAAGAGGCCTGCGGCCGGCCGACGCCAGATGTCGGCCGGCCGCAGGAGCCCTCAGGAGGTGGCGAGCTTGAGCGTGTAGATGCCGCGGCTGCCGTAGGTGGAGTAGCCGGTGTTGAGCGGGCTGCCGTAGCCGACGTTGTCGACGCGCAGGTAGTAGGTGCCTGCGGCGAGGTTGGCGGTGACGGCGGCGTTCAGGCCGGTCGGGGTCGCGGCGTCGGTCTGGCCCGCGGCCGGGTCGTTGGACGCGACGACCGTCCCGGCGCTGTTCAGCAAATCGAGCTTGATGTCGAGGTTCCCACCCGAGGGTCCGGCGTTCGCAGTCGCCGTGTAGTTGCCGGCGGCACCTACTGTGACCTTGTAGACGTCGGTGTCGGTCTCGGTGGCGATGTAGCCGGTCACCGGCGTACCGACGGTCAGCGCCGCGGCGGCCGCGGTCGTGTCACCGGCTTCGTCGGCGCGCAGAGCGAGGCCGTGGCTGCTGATCACCGCGTAGTCGTCCTCGGTGTTGTTGGCCTCGGCGTACTCGCCCTTGCTCCACTGGCTGATCCCGCGGTAGTACCCGACGCCCATGATCGGCGCCCACGCGCCGTGGCCCTGGTAGTACCCGACGGACGGCGTCCCGTCGTGGTTCAGACCGACGTTGTGACCGGCCTCGTGAGACGCGGCCTCGGCCAGGTTCTTCGCGCCGGTTCCGACACCGCGGGTGAAGACCAGCGCCGGCTGGTAGTAGTCGTGCTGACCGCTGTTGTCGTAGACACCGATGTAGGCGACACCGCCGCAACCACAGCCGGACTGATACCAGGTGTCCGGATCGATCAGCACCCGCGTTCCGTACTGCTGGTCAGCCGTCCCGGAGCGGTCGATCGCGGACTGCGGGGGCGCCTGCGTGGTCACGTCGACGTCGAAGGCGGCGTAGTCCTCCGCAACCCGCGCCCACACATCGCGTACGACGTCCTGCTCGGCCGTGCTGTAGTTCGCCGGGTCGCCGTCGGTGTCGTACGGCGACACGTTGACCGGGTCGACGCTCTTGGCGGCGTTCCAGGCCGTACCGGTGATGGTGTGCCCGTCGAAGTCCAGGTAGATCACCTTGTTCGAGCCGGGCTTGCTGTGCAGCTCGAACGCCGGGCCGGTCGCGCCGGCGACCGCCTCGGTGGCCCAGCGCGGTGAGGCCTCCTCGGCCTGCTGCGCCTTGGTCAGCTGCGGCTCGCGAAAGAACAGGCGACTGCCGGCGTCGAGCCAGGCGGTCTTGTCGGTCGCGAGTACACGCTGTAGCTGGTCGGCGGCCATTCCGTTGCGCTGAGCGACCTCAGCGAGGCGATCCTGCACTTTGCTCAGTGCAGTGACACCAGGAGTGGGCTGACCGAGCAGCTGGTCGAGCGGCGATTGTTGCGCGTCGGCACGGGCTCCGGCCGAGATGGCCAGCCCTCCGAACACAACGGCACCGGTGCAAGCGAGTGCACCAGTGCGGCGGATTGTCTTCCTCATCCGGTTCCTTCCAGGGGTTGGGCGGTGCGGTCCCCCCAGGACCTAGGTCCCCCTAAGGACCCGGGGCCGTCGATCTCGGTGGGAACGGCGGCCCCGGGTTGCTCAGATGTGTCAGCTCACGCGGACCGTGTAGGCGCCGCGGCTGCCGTACGTCGAGTAGCCCGTGTTCAGCGGGTTGGCGTACCCGACGTTGTCGACGCGCAGGTAGTACCGACCGGCGGTGACCTGGCGGCTGATGCTGGCGCTCAGACCGGTCGGCGTGGCCGAGTTGCTCTGGCCCGAGGCCGGGTCGGCGGTGGCGACGACCGCGCCGCTGCTGTTCAGCAGGTCCAGCTTGATGTCGAGGTCCGCACCGGAGGCGGCCGCGTTGGCCGCGAAGGTGAAGGTCCCGGCGGGCAGGTCGATGCCGAAGACGTCGACGTCGGAGTCACTGGCGTAGACACCGCTGACCGTGGTGCCGCGGGTCAGGTTGGTGGCCGCGGCAGTGGTGTTGCCGTGGTCGTCGGCGCGCAGCGGCAGACCGTTCTGGCCGATGACGGTGAAGTCGTCTTCCCGGTTGTTCGCGTTCGAGTACTCGCCCTTGCTCCACTGGCTGATCGCCTTGGAGTAGCCGACGCCCATGATCGGCGCCCAGGCGCCGTGCCCCTGGTAGTACCCGACGGACGACGTGCCGTCGTGGCCAAGGCCCAGGTTGTGACCAGCCTCGTGCGACGCGGCTTCGGCGATGTTCTTCGCGCCGGTACCGACACCGCGCGTGAAGACCAGAGCGGGCTGGTAGTACGCGTGCTGGCTGGTGTTGTCGTAGACGCCGACGTACGCGACGCCGCCGCAACCGCACCCGGACTGGTACCAGGTGGTCGGGTCGATCAGCACGCGCGTGCCGTACTGCTGGTCGGACGAGCCGGAGCGGGTGATCGCCGACTCGGCCGGCGCCTGCGTGGTCACGTCCACGTCGAACGGCGCGTAGTCCTCGGCGATCCGGGCCCAGACATCGCGGACGACGTCCTGCTCGGCGGTGCTCCAGTTGTTCGTGTTGCCGTCGGTGTCGTACGCGGTGACGTTCACCGTGGCCGGCTTGCCACCGGTGTTCCAGGCAGTGCCGGTGATGGTGTGGCCGTCGAAGTCCAGATAGATGACCTTGCTCGCACCAGGCTTGCTGTGCAGCTCGAACGCCGGACCGGTGGCGGCGGCAACGGCCTTGGTGGCCCAGCGCGGGGACGCCGTACTGGCCGCGCGCTCCTTGGTGGTGGCGACCGGCTCGCGGTAGAACAGCTTGCCGGTGCGGTCGAGCCAGCTGGTCTTGTCAGTGGCCAGGATCGTCTGCAGCTTGCCGGCCGGCATGCCGTTGGTCGCTGCGAGCTCGGTGAGTCGCGACTGGACCCGGCCGAGCGCGGCCTTACCTTGAAGCTCCTGACCGAGCAGCTGATCGATCGGGGTGGGGACGGGGGCGGTCTCCTGGGCGCCGGCAGAGTTGCCGGCGACAACGGCCAGGGCGCCGAAGGCTACTGCTCCGGCGCCGACAAGCGCTCCGAAGCGACGGGGGCGGGTTTGCATAAGGGGTCCTCCTCAGGGACTCCGCGTGTCTCACTTGACTTGCCTCACAAGCGGTATGCGAGATCACACTGTGCGTAGCCTGCCTGATGGGTTGCCCCGCTGTATACATTTTTCGCCGGATTTAACGTTCAGTGGAGGGTCGATGCGGTACGTGATGATGTTCCGGTCCAGCGCGAAATCGGAGGCCTGGGCGGAGCCGAGCGAGCAGAGCCTGACCGAAATGGGTCTGGTGATGGCCGAGATGGCCGAAACGGGCGTCCTGATCGCCGGCGAGGGTCTGTTGCCGAGTGATCGCGGCTTCCGGCTGGAGGCGACCGAGGGCCGGCCGCGGGTGCTCGACGGGCCGTTCGCGGAGACCAAGGAGCTCATCGCCGGCTTCTGTCTGATCGAGGTCGCCTCCCGCGAAGAGGCGCTGGAGTGGGCCCAGCGCTGCCTGGCCGCCGATCACGGGAACTGCGACGGGCTGGAGATCAGGCAGGTCGCGACCGCGGACGACTTCGGCGACAACTTCACCCCGGAGGCGCGTCAGCGCGAGGAGGAGACCTGGGCGTTGCTGGACGCCCGGCGGCGCGGCGAGTAGGTCAGAGCAACAGCACCTGGCGGATCGACGTACCGGCCGCGAGGGTGTCGAAGGCATCGTTCAGGTCGTCGAGGCCGACAGTTGTGGTCAGCAAGCGGTCCACCGGTAGCCGGCCGGCTTGGTAGAGCGCGATGTACCGCGGGATGTCCCGGCTCGGTACGGCGGAGCCCAGGTAGGAGCCCTTCACCGTGCGCTCCTCGGCGACCAGGCTCACGGCGGGCACGCTGAAGGCCTGCGACGGATGCGGCAGCCCGACAGTGACCGTCGTACCGCCGCGGCGCGTGGCGGCGTACGCCTGCTCCAGCACCTTCGCACTCCCCACGGTCTCGAAGGCGTAGTCGGCGCCACCGGAGGTGGCCTCGCGGATCTCCTGCACCACGTCTGGGCCGGCCTGGAGAGCGTGGGTGGCGCCGAGTGAGCGGGCGAGCGCCAGCTTCTCCGGTACGACGTCTACCGCGACGATCGGGTGCGCACCGACCAGCACCGCGCCAAGCAACGCAGACAGACCAACTCCACCGAGGCCAAAGACGACCGCACTGCGCCCGGCTTGAAGCTGGGCGGTGTTGACCACGGCACCCACACCGGTCATCACAGCGCAGCCGAACAACGCTGCGATCTCCGGCGGCAGCGCCGGGTCGATCTTGACGGCGGATCGCGCCGAAACCACAGCGTGGTCGGCGAAGCCGGAGACACCCAGGTGGTGATGCACTCCGTCCAGGCGGCGTACGCCGGACAGCAGCGTCCCAGCCGTGTTCGCAGCAGCACCCGGCTCGCACAGGGCAGCTCGGCCCTCGGCGCACGGCCCGCACGCGCCACAGGCCGGTACGAACGCGAACGCCACCGCATCCCCAGCGCTGAAGCCGGCCGCCGATGACGCGACCACCTCCCCCGTCGCCTCATGGCCGAGCAGCATCGGCATCACCCGCGGCCGAGAACCGTCGATGACGGACAGGTCCGAATGACACAGCCCCGCGGCGCGGACGCGCACCAGCAGCTCTCCCGGCCCAGGCGGTGCCAGCTCGACCTCCTCGATCCGCAGCGGCCGCGACTCGGCGTACGGCTTCGGCAGCCCCATCTCACGCAGTACCGCGCCGCGGACGATCATGCGCTGATCCCCTCCAAAGCCTGGCGAATACCGTCCGGAATCGGCACCGGACGCCGATCCGCCCGGTCGACGAAAACATGCACGAACCGCCCGGTCGCAGCCGGCTCGTCAGCTGCCTCGGCGAACAGCCCGATGTCGTACCGGACGCTCGAGTTGCCCACCCGCCCGACGCGCAGCCCGGCGTCCACCACCCCCGGAAACTCCAGCGGCGCTTTGAACGTGCACTGCGACTCGACGCACAGCCCGATCACCGCACCGCCGTGAATGTCGAGGCCGCCGACGCGGATCAGGAAGTCGTTGATCACGGTGTCGAAGAAGCTGTAGTACTCGACATTGTTCACATGCCCGTAGACGTCGTTGTCCTTCCACCGCAGCGTGATCGGCAGGAAGTGCTTGAAACCAGACCGGTCCATCCACTCAGACTAATGTCGGAGTCAGGGTTAGGGTGCAGTCGTGCGGTTCATCCGGGATCTCGGGACGCTGTTGCGGCGGTGGGATTTTCGGCGGCTGTTCGCGGTGCGGCTGACGTCCCAGTTCGGTGACGGGGTCTTCCAGGTCGCGCTCGCGTCGTACGTGTTGTTCTCGCCGGAGCGGGCGCCGGACGCCGCGGCGATCGCCGGGCTGTTCGCGGTCGCGCTGCTCCCGTACTCCGTGCTCGGACCGTTCACCGGCGTGCTGCTGGATCGGTGGTCGCGGCGGCAGATTCTGTTCGGGGCGAATCTGACCCGGGCGGCGCTGGTCTGTGGCGTCGGCGTGATCGTTGCGGTCGGCAATGCGGGGGTGCCGTTCTACCTGGCGGTGTTGCTGACGCTAGGGGTGAACAGGTTCCTGCTGTCGGGGCTGTCGGCCGGGCTGCCGCATGTCGTCGAGCGCGACGAGCTCGTGATGGCCAACGCCGTGACGCCGACGTCCGGTACGGCGTCCTTCCTGGTCGGCGGCGGAGTCGGGGCCGGGGTCAAGCTGCTCGTCGACTCCGATCTGGCTGTGCTCGGGCTGACCGTGGTCGTGTACGTCGGGGCCGCGCTGCTCGCGTTGCGGCTGAAGCGGCGTCAGCTCGGGCCTGATCTGCAAGGGGACGAGCCTGGGGTGCTCGAGGCGCTCGGGACGATCGCGAAGGGGCTGGTCGACGGCGGGCGGCATCTGCGGGAGCGTCGGCAGGCCGCGCTCGGGCTGGCCGCGATCGGCTCGCTGCGGTTCTTCTTCGGGCTGATCACCGTGCAGATGATCCTGCTGTACCGCAACTACTTCTACGGGCCAGGTCAGCTGGACAACGCGTTCGGTGCGCTGGCGATCGCGACCGGCATGGTCGGCGCCGGGATCTTCGTCGCCGCGCTGGTTACGCCGTGGGCGACGCGGGTGCTGGCGTTGCGGCAGTGGATCACGGTGCTGTTCGCGGCGGCCGCGGTGGTGACCGTCGTACCGCTCGGGTTGTTCACCCAGCCGGCGATGATCGTCGGCGGGTTCCTGACCGGGTTCTGCGCGCAGGGCGTGAAGATCAGCGTCGACACCCTCGTGCAGACGGGTGTCGACGATGTCTACCGCGGCCGAGTCTTCTCGTTGTACGACATGATCTTCAACGTCGGGCAGGTCTCGGCGGCCGCGCTCGGCGCGCTGATCCTGCCCGACAACGGGAAGTCCTATCCGGTGCTGGCGTTCATCGCGCTCGGCTTCGCCGGCACCGCGGTGCTGTACTCACGCGCCGCGCAGCGCGGTGATCGGCTGGATGGCGGAGGCCTTCCAGGCCGGGTACGTCCCGGCGATCAGGCCGATGACCGCGCCCAGCAAGGGTGATCCGAACGCGAGCGTGTTGTCCAGGATCGGCGTCCAGTCCTTGCTCCAGGAGACGCCGACGGTGAGCAGGACGCCGACCGCCGTCCCGAGCAGGCCGCCGAGCAGACCGACGATCACGCTCTCGACCAGGAACTGCGCGGCGATATGTCTTCGCGCGGCGCCGAGGGCCCGGCGGAGGCCGATCTCACCGATCCGTTCCAGCACCGAGAGCAGCGTGACATTCGCGATCCCGAGGCCGCCGACGAGCAGAGCGACGGCGCCCAGCAGCAGGAACAGGGCGTTCAGGTCGGACTCGACGCCCTTGCGAACGGCACCCTGTTTCGGCGGGGCGTCGACGCTCAGGTTGCTCGGGTTGTTCGGCTCGATCGCTTTCGGCGCCTGACCGGCGATCAGCTGGGCCGCGCCGACGGCGGTGCGGATCTCGATCGCATCCGGGGCCTTCAGGTCGTACGCCGCTTTCGCCGTGCCGTTCGGGATGATCAGCGCGTCGTTCAGCTCGGCGCGGCCGGAGACCGAGTCGAGGATGCCGATCACGGTGTAGGGCTGGTCGCCGATGAAGACGGCCGGCTGGCCGTCGACCCGGTTGATGCCCAGCCGCTCGGCGGCATGCTTGCCGAGGACAACGACCTTGTCGGCGCGCTGGTCGTGGCCGGCGTCGAAGAACCGGCCGGTCTTGAGGGCCGCGCGGACGGCTTCGAACAGCCCCGCCGAGCCGGCCATCACGTTCAGCGCCTTACCTTCGCTGCCGTCCAGCCCGACGCTGCGGACCAGGTCGTCGCCGATGTTCACCGTACTCACGGTGCCCACCGCCTCGACCCCGTTCAGCCGCCCCAACCGCAGCGGCGCATCCCACGGCAGCTCCGTCGCCGCCTCGCCCTCCTGCCCGTTCTTGTCCCCCGGCTCGACCACCACCCGCGTCGCCTGCGCCAGATCGAACTTCTGACTGATCTGCCCCGCCGCCGTCTGCCCGAGCCCCACCGTCCCCACCAACGCGGCGACACCCAGCACGGTCCCCAACGTCGTCAGGATCAGCCGAGTAGGTCGCGCTGCGACACCAGCCAGCGCCTCATCAAGCAGATCCCGCACCGAAGGACGCCCCCGCCGACCGCCCCCAACCACGCTGGGGTCCGGGCGGAGAGGGCGCCCCCGCCGACTCCGCCCCGAGTCGGCGGGGGCTGTTGCGGCCCGCCCGAGCAGCCGTCGCCGGCGGCGACGTGGCGGAGGTGAGGAGGACTCCGCCGGGCTGTCGGGGGGATTGGACGGCCCGCCGGTGGGAGGGTCCGGGGGGCCTGCTGTGGGGGTCACCATTGGAGGGTTCCGTCTACTATGCGAACTCGGCGTTGGGCGCGGGCGGAGACGTGGTCGTCATGGGTGATGACGGCCAGGGTCATGCCGCCGGCGTGGAGTTCGTCGAAGAGTTCGAGGATGGCTTCGGCGTTGGCGCTGTCCAGGTTGCCGGTGGGTTCGTCGGCCAGCAGGAGGCTGGGTTCGGCGACCAGGGCGCGGGCGATGGCGACGCGCTGGCGTTCGCCGCCGGAGAGGGTGGTCGGGCCGAAGTCCATCCGGTGGGCGAGGCCGACGCGTTCGAGGGCGACGCGGGCGCGGGCCATCCGTTCGCGGCGCGGGACGCCGACGTAGACCATCGAGAGCGCGACGTTCTCCAGCACGGTCCGGTGCGCGAGCAGGTGGAAGGACTGGAAGACGAAGCCGATCCGCTCACCCCGCAGGACGGCGCGCCGTCGCTCACGGAGGCTCATCGTGTCCACCCCGTCGAGGCGGTAGACCCCGCCGCTCGGGTTGTCGAGCAGCCCGAGCAGGTGCAGCAGGGTCGACTTGCCCGAGCCGGACGGTCCGACGATCGACAGGTACTCGCCCTGCCGGATCGTCAGATCGACATCCTTGATCGCCTCCACCTCCGGCGGTCCGGGGAAGAACCGGCGGACGCCGATCATCTCCACCACCGGAGCCGGCAACGCAACGCCCACGGGGACCGTCATCGTCCGACCACCACCTGGTCGCCCTCGCCGAGTTTGGCGTCGCCGACCGGCGTCACCGCGGCGAATCCGTCCGCCGACAGCCCGACCTTGACCGGCACCAGCTCGGTCTTCCCGTCCCGCAGCACCTCGACCCGCGACGCGCCGTCCGACCCGGCGGACAGTGCCGCCAGCGGCACGGTCAGCACCTTGCCGCTCGTGCTCTTGACCGGGATCGTCACCCGGACGTTCGCGTCCCGCAGCTGCTCGAGCTGCTTCGCGTTCAGCTTGTTCGGCGCGACCACGACGTCGTACGACTCGCCCTTGCGGGTCGCCCGCTTCACCTTGGCGTTCACCGTCGACCCGTCGCCGAGGGTCAGGATCGCGGCCATCCCCGGCTTGAGGTTCTCGCCGGCCGCCGCGTCGACCTTGAGCGTGACGACCAGGGCCGCCCCGCTGGCCGACATCACCGCGCCGCTCGCCGTCCCGCCACGCTCGACGTTCACCTTGTCGACCCGCCGCGGCAGCGACTTCACGTAGACGATCTCGGCGACCGGCAACGGCGTCCCGGCCTTCAGTTCGGCGTCGTCCTGCGCCTCGCGGGCATCGGCCAGCGCCTCCTTGGCGTCCTCGACCGCGCCCTTCTGGACGGTCAGGTCCGGCGCCTTGGCGTCCTTGGCCTGTTTCAGCTGCGACTGCGCCTGGCGGAGAGCCTTCTTCGCGGCGTCGGTGTTCTTCTTCGCCGCGTCCGCCGCATCCTTGAGCTGCTGCTCGGCCTCGGGCGCGTCGTACCCGGCCTGCTCGTACAGCTCACGGACGGCGCGCGCCGTCCCGCTGTCGTACTTACCGTCCACACTGCCCGGGTCGAACCCGAGCCGGTCGAGCGTCCGCTCCAGCTGCAGGACGTCGGGGCCCTTGCTCCCCGGCGCCAGCGAGCGGTACATCGGCAGGACGCCGGCCAGCGCGATCACCGGCCGTCCGACGATCTCCAGCAGCGCCTTGCCCTCGGCGATCGTCGACCCGACCGCCGGGACCTTCCCGGTGACGATCGCCGGCGTCGTCAGCCCGCTGGTCTCGACCCGGATGTTCACCGCGCCGTCGAACGACGCGTCACCCCGGCCGACCACCTTGCTGGACAACGCCTTCTTCTCGACCGGGACCGTGATCTGGGAGGCCTTCGGCGCCGCCGTCTTGGCCGCCGCGTCCTCGGGTGAGGTGATCCGGGCGCCGGCCACGACGCCGACCCCGAGCGAGGCGGCCGCGAGCGAGGCCACCCCGACCAGGATCTGGCGCCGCGACTTGGGTGATGAGGTCACCGGTTCGCCATTCCGTCGCGGTACGCCTCGAGCTCGGCCTTGTGCTGCTCGACGAACTCCTTCTCCATGGCGTACTGGACCTTCTTGTACGGCTCGTCGTACTTCGCCGCCTTGCACTTCTGGTCGGCGACCGCGAGCTCGGTCTCGGCCTTGCGCAGCTCGGCCAGCTTGGTCGCGTCGACCTTGTCGAACGACGGCGGCCCGACCACCGTGACGCTGCCGTCCTTACCGGGGCTGGGCGCTTCCGGCTTGTTCCCGGTCAGCTCGTCGAGCTGCTTCTGGATCTTCTCCCGCGGCTCCTCGAGTTTCGTGAACCCGCTGTGCCCGGCGTCGGCCAGGCAGTCCGACCAGGCCTTGATCGCGTCCACGACGCCCTGGTCGCTGTTGATCCGCTTGTTCAGCGCTTCCAGGTCCTTGAACAGCGCGTCGTACTTCTTGAAGTCGTCCTTGCTCTGGGTCGGATCGCCGTAGGCGTCGGAGAACGCCTTGCCGCGGCAGCCGATCTCCTCGGGTTTCGGTTTCGTGCCGTCCATCGGGATGGCGACGGCCATCCCGTCACCGGCGCCCTTGCCGTTCAGCGCGGTGTCGTAGGCCTTCTGGGCGGACGGCGAGAGCGCGTCCCGGATCTTCTTGTTCGGGTCGGCGTCCTGGTCGTCGGCGCCGGCCTTGGACCAGTCGATGGTGCTGACCCCGTAGCCGTACTGCTCGGCGAACTTGTCCGGCGGCAGGTCGAAGGCCTCGGCGAACTTGCTCTTCTTCCGCGACTCCGGCGGGACGGCGACGTACTCGAATCCGGCCGCCTTCATACAGGCCACGGTCGAGTCCTCGACCTTGCGCTGTTTGGCCAGGTCCTCCGCGGAGGACTCGGTGGCGCCGCCGGCCCGGACGGCGCGCACCGAACCGCCACCGCTGCTGCTGATGAAACCCTCGCCCATGTACTCGGCGAGCGGGCTCTTGTCGGTCTTGCCGTCACCCGCGACGGGCGACTTGTCCTGGTTGTTCCCGCAGGCTGCCAGGGCCAGGACGGCAACCAGGGCGAGCGCGGTGGTTTTGGTTCTCATGGCAGTGGAGCGTGCCGTCCGGGTCGTGAAGAACCTGTGAAGGACCGGTTTGCACCCGATGCTCTCAGTCGATCTTCATCGGATTCTCATGAAGTTCGGGGACATTAAAGAGCATGCCTGCCCGGATCCTGGTCGCCGAAGACGATGTCAAACAGGCCGAACTGATCCGGCGGTACCTCGAGCGGGAGGGGCATCTGACAGTCGTCGTCCACGACGGTCGCGCCGCGATCGACGAGGCCCGCCGGCGTAGTCCGGACCTGCTGGTCCTCGACGTGATGATGCCCAAGGTGGACGGTCTGGACGTCTGCCGGGTGCTGCGTGCGGACGGCGACGTCCCGATCATCATGCTGACCGCCCGCTCGACCGAGGACGACCTGCTGCTCGGGCTCGATCTGGGCGCGGACGACTACCTGACCAAGCCGTACAACCCGCGCGAGCTGGTGGCCCGGGTCCGGACCGTGCTGCGCCGGACGCGCAGCCGCGCCGAGGGTGAGGTGTATCGAGTCGGCGAGCTGGAGATCGACCCCGGGCGGCACGAGGTCCGGCTGACCGGTGAGCTGGTCGACGTCACGCCGGCCGAGTTCAAGATCCTGGCCTGCCTGGCCGCGGCGCCCGGGCGGGCGTTCTCCCGGCAGCAGCTGCTGGAGCACGCGTTCGGGTTCGACCACTACGTCTTCGACCGGACGGTCGACGTCCACGTGATGAACCTGCGCAAGAAGATCGAGCCGCCGGGTGGGGCGCCGGCGTACCTGAAGACCGTGTACGGCGTCGGCTACAAGCTGGCGGACAAGGTGGGTTCCGATGCGTCGTAGTCTGCTGGTCCGGTTCCTGGGGTTGTCGCTGGCGGTCGCGCTCGGCGCGGTGGTCGCGACGGCGGTGATCGCGTCGTACAGCACCACCGAGTCGTTACAGGGCGAGCTGGACGCGAACGCCGGGCAGCTGCAGGCCGACACCCGGATCTACAGCTCACTGAGCGACTACGCCGTGAATCACAACGGCTGGGCCGGTGTCGACAAAGAGGTCCGTCGACTCGCCGACGAAACCGGCCGCCGGATCGCGGTCACCGAGCCCGACGGCACCGTGATCGCGGACTCGGCCCGAATGCTCGGCGCCGCGCCCGAGCTGCCCTCGGTGCCGGCGGCAACCATTGACGCGAGCAACCAGGCCGGCCTCGCGTCAGCGGTACCGCTCATGTCGTACAAGGCCGTCGGCCGGACGGTGTCGGTCGGCTCGGCGGTGCAGTTCACCTCGGCCCGGGCCTGGGCGCCGATCGGCGACCCGAGCTGGGGTCTGACCGACAAGGAGCGGGAGGAGCGGGCGAAGCTCGCGCAGCAGGCCGCCGACTGTCTGGACGCCCGCGGCTTCCCCGCCTACGTCGCGACCAGTGACGGGACGACGACGGTGACGATCCAGGCCGGTCAGACCGATGACGGCACCGGCCTGGAGATCGTCCAGCCGGCGAACGGCTACTTGATGGCCGGCGTCGAGGCGCAGCTCGCCGACAGCGTGCCGCCGACCGCCGGTAAGCCGATCACCAAGGCCGACAAGGAGCGCGCCGAGGAGGCCACGGCCCGGTCCAAGGCCGCAGCCGCCTGTACGCCGAAGGGCCTGTACGCCCCCAGCGCCAAGGCGAAGCTGGTCAACGACGACGAGGTCCGGCGGGCCAAGGAGTGCCTGGACGCGGCGAGGATCAAGTTCACGCTGACCCGCACCGAGGACGGCTTGCAGCAGGTGACGGTCCCGAAGGGGACCGAGGCCACCACCCCCGCCCAGTTCTTCGAATGCGCCCAGCAGGCGAGCTCACAGGCGCTGGCGCCGTACGTCGCGCCGCCCGCGCAGCTCTTCCTCGGGTCGAAGAGCACCTTCAACCTGTTCTCGGCCGAGGGCATGTTGCGGACGGCGGCGACCGCGCTCGGCGTGATGCTGATCGCGGCCCTGGTGATGCTGCTGACCGGGCGCCGGCTGGTCCGGCCGATCGTCGCGCTGACCGGCGCGGCCCAGCGGATGCGGAACGGCGATCACGCCGCTCGCGTCCCGGTCACCGGGAAGGACGAGGTGGCCCGGCTCGGGCACGCGTTCAACGCGATGGCCGAATCGATCCAGCGCGCGGACTTCCAGCGGAAGGCGATGGTCAGCGATGTCGCCCACGAACTACGGACCCCCTTGGCCAACATCAAGGGGTACCTGGTCGCGTCGGAGGACGGCGTCGTCCCGCTGGATGCCGAGCTGGTCACCTCGCTCCTCGAGGAGACCGGCCTGCTCGAACACCTCGTCGCCGACCTGCAGGACCTCGCGCTGGCTGACGCCGGCATGCTCCGGATGCACCCGGCCGAACGCAACCTGACCGAGATCGCCCAGCAGGTCGTCCTCGCGCACCGCCCGGCCGCCGAAGCCGCCGGCGTCACGCTCACCGCCGACGTCCCCGCCCAGGCGATGGCCGCTGTCGACAACGCCCGCATGCGCCAAGCCCTCGGCAACCTGGTCGCCAACGCCATCCGCTTCACCCCGACCGGCGGCACCGTCGTCGTCGGCGTCCGCCCGGTCGACGACGGCTACAACCTCACCGTCACCGACAACGGCGCCGGCATCGCCGAAGAGCACCTCCCACACCTCTTCGACCGCTTCTACCGAGCCGAACAGTCCCGCTCCCGCACCACCGGCGGCAGCGGCCTCGGCCTGGCCATCACCAAACACCTCATCGAAGCCCACCAAGGCACCATCACCGTCACCAGCCGCCTCAACTCCGGCTCCGTCTTCACCGCCTGGATCCCCCGCAAGCACTAACAACAGGACGTACAGGCCCACTCGCCTGCTCCAGAGGCCCGGCCGCAGCGGCCTGCGCAGAGCTACGCAGCCGACTACGTCCTGTCCTTCAGGCTGACGACCTACGATCGGACCATGGCGGGGAGGCAGGCCCGAGTAGCCGACGTGCACGCGGTCGCGCGCGCGATGCCACATGTCACGGTGTGGGAGCGGGACGACGGGACCGACCGGCCGGTGTATCAAATCGGCGGGAAGTCGTTCGTATTCTTCCGGACGGCGCGGCCCGACGCCGTCGATCCGGTGACCGGGGAGAAGTACGACGACGTGATCATGATCTGGACGGAGTCCGAGGACGAGAAGCTCGCGCTGCTCGCGGACGACTCCCTGCCGTTCTTCAGCACCCCGCATTTCGACGGGCATCCGTCGGTGCTGGTCCGGGCGAGCCGGATCGGTGAGCTGAGCCGGCAGGAGCTGACCGAGATCGTTCAGGACGCATGGCTGTCCCGCGCATCCGCCCGCCGCGCCACGGCCTGGCTGAAGGAGCATCGGCTGTGAGCTACTACCCCGGCGGGATTGCCGCTCCGGACTACAACCAGAAGCCGCCGCGGATGAACCGGGCGGGCCTGGTGATCGTGTTGATGCTGGTGTTGCTGGTTGCGGTGGTTGGGACGGGGATCGCGGTGGCGGTGCGGCTGGTGAACAGCCGGGAGAGCGCGGAGCCGGCGCCGGCGCCGGTGACTTCGGTTGCGCCGAGCAAGAAGCCGACGCAGCCGGTGAAGCCGACGACCACGCCGTCGGTGAAGAAGCCCTCGGTGACGCCGGTGCGGCCGGTGCAGATCACGCCGGAGGGGCCGCGGGGCGGACCGGAGGGGGTGGCGAAGCAGTTGGTCGCGCGGCTGAACGCTAACGACGGCCGGGGTGTCGGCGCGCTGGCCTGCCCCGACGCGAACAACTTGCTGCAGACGCTGCTGCGGACGCAGGTGAAGCAGCCGGCCAAGCTCACGACCGGGCGGACGATCGCTCAGGAGCCGGTGATCGCCATCGAGCTGTCCGGGACGATGAACGGCAAGGGCGTGAGCGGCGTGATCGTGATCCGGGACGACAAGCAGGGCTTGTGCGTGCAGGCCTTTCAGGTCATTCGGTTGCCGTAGCCAGGGAGCGGGCGGTGTCGAGGAGGTTGGCGCCGGTGGGGAGGGTGGCGATGATGGGGGTGTCGAGGCCGTTGGCGACGTAGCGGTTGATGTGGGCTCGGCAGGCGGCTGGTGAGCCGTGGACGATCAGGTCGTCGATCACTTCGACCGGGATGGCGGCCATGGCGGCGTTGCGGTCGCCGGCGGCCCAGGCCTCGCGCAGGGGTTGCATCGCGGGGCCGCGGCCGAGCCAGTCGTGGAAGGCGGCGTAGCCGGGGACGGTCAGGTAGGTCGCGATCAGGTAGCGGCCGATGTTGCGGGCCATCTCGGCGTCCTCGGTGACGCAGACGAAGATCCGCGCGGCCAGCTCCTTGTCCGGTCCGAGCTCGGCCCGGACTTGGCGGACGTCGTCCGCGGACAGCCAGTTCGTGATCGCGCCGTCCGCCTCGCGCGCGGCCAGCTTGAGCATCTGCGGCCGGAGCGCGGCGAGCATGATCGCGGGCGGTACGTCAGGCGCCTTCTCCAGCCGGAACCGGTTGATCGTGAAGCTGTCGAACGTCCCGTCGACCTTCTCGCCCGCGAAGGCCTGCCGCAGGAAGCGCAGGACGTCGCGCGTCCGCGCCAGCGGCGGGTCGTAAGCGATCCCGTTCCACCCGGTCACGATCGTCTCCGACGAGGCGCCGATCCCGAGCACGAACCGCCCCGGCGCGAGATCGGCCAGCGCGGCCGCGCTCATCGCCAGCGCCGCCGGACCGCGCGTGTGCACCGGTACGACGGCCGTCCCCAGCCGAAGCCGATCGTCCCACTCCGACGCCAGAACCAACGGGGTGAACGCATCCGCCCCAGCCACCTCGGCCGACCAAAGATCCGTGTACCCCAACCCGGCCAGCTCGGCGATCAACGACCGGTGGTCCCGCAGTGGGACGCCGGTCAGCGGCACCGTCAGCCCCCAGCGCATCAGATCAGCTTCCGCAGGATCGGCAACGGAACCGCCTTCATGAACCGCGCCAGCGGCACCCACGGCCAGGCCGGCACGTACGCGTTCGCCTTCTCCGCCTCGATCGCCTTCACCATCGACCGGACGCCGGGCACGGTGTCGACGATCAGCGGCGTGTTCTGCACATGCTCGTTCAATGCGGACTTGATGTACCCCGGGTAGATCGTGCTGATCTCGATAGGCTTGTTCAGCATCTCCATCCGCAGCCCCTCGGCCAGCGACGCGACCCCGGCCTTGGCGGCGGCGTACGCCGTGATCGTCTTCGGCAGCCCGCGGAGCGCGGCGGCCGACGCGATGAAGACCAGATGACCCGCGTTCCGCGCGCGGAAGAGCTCCATCGCGGCCTCGGCCTGGGTGAACGCGGCCATGAAGTTCGTCTGCAGGGTCTCCCGGTTCACCTCCGGCCGGCCGGTGCCGACCGGCACGCCCTTGCCGATCCCGGCGTTCACGATGATCCGGTCGAGCCCGCCGTGCGCGGCGTCCGCCTCCCGGAAGACCGTGAAC
The DNA here is from genome assembly GCF_013131805.1 of Kribbella sandramycini. Classification (GTDB taxonomy): domain Bacteria; phylum Actinomycetota; class Actinomycetes; order Propionibacteriales; family Kribbellaceae; genus Kribbella; species Kribbella sandramycini. The sequence goes on from NZ_JABJRC010000003.1 coordinate 555,117, forward strand.
ACCTGCTCGTCATCGGTGACGTCGAGTTTGTGGACGGTGATCGTCAGCCCGGGGTGCCGGTCGAGGAACTCGTCCCGGAGCGCGGCCAGCCGGTCCTCGCGGCGGGCGGTCAGCGCGAGGTTGTGCCCCTTGGCGGCGAACTGCCGGGCCATCTCCTCGCCCAGCCCGGCGCTCGCACCCGTGATCAAGATGTTCCGTCTCATCGGTAGGTGAGCCTTTCGCTGCCGTCGAAGTGTCCGTGCTCGTTGTAGCTGACCATCGTCAGTCCGCTGCGCCCCGACACGACTTTGGTGATCGCGGTGTTGATCGTGACCGGGTTCAGCCGCGCCCAGAGACCGTCGCCGCCGGAGAGCAGCCGGCTGACGACCGCGGCGATCGGCCCGCCCGAGGTGAACACGAGCGCGGTCTCGCCTTTGCCGAGCCGCGCGGCGGTTCGGCGTACGGCGGCCTCGGACCGGTCGCAGAAGGCCTGGAAGGTCTCGTCGTACCCCGCGCCGCCGTCGATCCAGCGCTGCGTCGCCGCGGTGAACATCTCCTGGAAGGCCCGTTTCGGGTTCCCCGTCCGGGCCAGGTCGGCGATCATCAGGGCGCGCGCCTTATACGCCGGTTTGTGCGCGACGATCACCTGGTCGTGGTCGAACTCGTCGTACCCGTGGTCGATCTCGGCGGTGAAACCGGCCAGCGTCGCGGTCTGCTCGTGCCGGCGCATCGACCCGGCGACGACCAGGTCGGCGCGGATCCCGCGGGCGGCCAGATCGGTGCCTAGGGCAACGGCCTGCTGCTCGCCGAGGGTGGAGAGTTTGTCGTAGTCGCGGGCGCCGAAGGACGCCTGCGCGTGCCGGACCAGGTAGATCGTCGGCATCTCAGGCCTGCCGGATGATCCGTCGGCAGCGGCGTTCGAGCAGGTTGACCGGGAGCCAGAAGTTCTTGAACTTCGGGTTCCGGGTCTGCTTGTGGTGGTAGCGGTAGTAGATCTGCTGCGCGATCGCGGCCAGCCGGAAGAGCCCGAAAACCTCGTAGAACGCCCAGTTCTCCGGTTTCAAACCGGACTGTTCGGTGTAGTAGGCAACGATCTCCGCGCGGGTCAGCATCCCCGGCGCATCCGAGGGCTGCAGCCGGAATCGGCGGAACGCCCAATCGTCATCCGTCTGAACCCAATAGGCCAACGCACTGCCGAGATCCATCAGCGGATCGCCGAGCGTGGCCAGCTCCCAGTCCAGAATGCCGGCCACGTGTTGCGGTTCGTCGGGGTCGAGGACGACGTTGTCCAGCCGAAAGTCGTTGTGGATCACGCAGATCCGGGCGTCGGCCGGCTGGTTCGCGGCCAGCCAGGCCATCACCTTCTCGAAGCTGGGCACGTTCCACGTCTTGGCCTTGCGGTACCGCTCCGACCAGCCGCTGACCTGACGCCCGACGTACCCCTCGCCGCGGCCGAGGTCGGACAGACCGGCGGCCGCCGGGTCGACCGCGTGCAGCTCGACGAGGGTGTCGATCAGCGTGAAGCCGAGCTGCCGGGTCTGCGCGGTGGTCAGCTCGACGCCGAGCGCGGACCGGCGTGGGATCGTGCCCGCAACCCGCTCCATCACGTAGAAGTCGGAGCCGAGTACCGACTCATCGGTGCAGTGAGCAACCATCGTCGGCACGTACCGGAAGACCGGCTTGAGCGCGGCCTGGATCCGGAACTCGCGGCCCATGTCGTGGGCGCTCTTCGCCTTGGTGCCCGCGGGCGGACGGCGCAGGATCAGCTCCTGCCCGGGGTAGCTGAGCAGGTAGGTCAGGTTCGACGCGCCGCCGGAGAACTGCTTGACCTCCGGAACACCTGGCGGCAGCTCGGTCTGCTGCCGTAACCAGGTGTCCATCGCGGCGACGTCGAACGCGTCCTCGGCTCGGACGGCGCGAGCGCCGTCACCCATGGGTGGTGCCGCCGCCGGGCGTCTCCGCGACAGAGGTGGCGTCGCGGTCGGCCCGAACGGCGCGTGCGGTTGCCTTGGCGGCAATCTTGTTCATCTGGCGGTCGTAGAGCGGGCGGGCCCAGCGCTTGGTCAGGTAGGCCATCCGGGCCGGGCGATCGGGGACGATCAGGAAGCGCCGCTTCGCGATCCCGGCCAGGACGACGGTCGCGATGTCGTCGGCCGAGCGCGGCGACTTCTCGATCAGTTGGCGGGCCGACATCCGCATCGCCCGGTCCGCACCCTGGAACGAGTCGGCCAGGTTCGTGCGGAAGAACGACGGGCAGATCACCGACACCGCGATCCCGAACGGCTTCAGCTCGTGGGACAACGTCTCGGACAGCGCGACCACGCCGGCCTTGACGGTGTTGTACGAGCTCATCATCGGCGGATGGACCAGCCCGGCCACCGAGGCGGTGTTGACGATCTGGCCGGAGCGCTGCCGCTTGAAGAGCGGGGTGAACGCCCGGCAGCCGCGGACGACGCCCATCAGGTTGATGTCGACGACGCGATCCCACTCGTCGAGGGTCTCGACGTCGATCCGGCCGCCGGTGGCGATCCCGGCGTTGTTGACCAGGATGTCGAGACCGCCCCACTGCTCCTCGCACCAGGCGACCGCGGCCGCCCAGTCCTCGGGGCTGCGGACGTCCAGGCGGAGATACGGGCCGTCGCCGGCGTACGTCGTACCGATGTCGGTCCGGAGGACTTGGTGGCCAGCGGCAACGAACTTCTCGACCAGGGCGGCGCCGAGACCACTCGCACCGCCGGTCACCAGAATCCTGCTCACTTGGCGGCCTCTTCTTCCTTGCGCTCGGCCAGGTAGCGGGCGAGCTCGATGCGGGCGACGACGCCGCGGTGCACCTCGTCGGGACCGTCGGCGAGGCGGAGCGCGCGGGCGCTGGTCCAGGCGGCGGCGAGCGGGTAGTCGTCGGAGAGACCCCCGCCACCGTGCAGCTGCATCGCCATGTCGATCACGTCCTGCGCCATCCGCGGCGCGACGACCTTGATCTGGCTGACCTCGCTGAGCGCGCCCTGCAGGCCGACGGTGTCGAGCAGGTACGCCGTCTGCAACACCAGCAGGCGAGCCTGGTTGATCGCGATCCGGGCGTCGGCGACGCGCTCCCGGTTGCCGCCGAGGTTGACCAGCGGCTTTCCGAACGCGTGCCGGCTCGTACCGCGCTGCAGCGCGAGCTCGAGCGAACGCTCGGCCAGGCCGATCAGCCGCATGCAGTGGTGCACCCGCCCCGGGCCGAGGCGACCCTGCGCGATCTCGACCGCGCGGCCCGGCCCGACCAGGATATTGCCGGCCGGCACCCGGACGTCGGTGAACGACACCTCGCCGTGGCCGAACGGCTCGTCGTACCGGCCCATTGCCGGTAGCAACCGCTCGACCTTCACCCCGGGGGTGTCCCGCGGGACGAGCACCATCGTGTGCCGGTTGTAGCGGTGCGCCTCGGGGTCGGTGAGCCCCATGAAGATCAGCAGCTCGCAGTCGGGGTGGCCGACGCCGGTGCTCCACCACTTGCGGCCGTTGATGACGACCTCGTCGCCGTCCGGGATCGCGGTCGCGGCCATGTTGGTCGCGTCCGAGGAGGCGACATCCGGCTCGGTCATGCAGAAGGCGGATCGGATCGTGCTGTCCAGCAGCGGTTTCAGCCACTGCTCCTTCTGCGCCGCGGTGCCGTAGCGCAGCAGAACTTCCATGTTGCCGGTGTCGGGCGCGTTGCAGTTGAAGATGTACGGCGCGATGAACGAGCGACCGGTCAGCTCGGCGATCGGGGCGTAGTCGACATTCGACAGGCCCTCGCCGTACTGCTCGTTACCGGGCTCGGCCGGTGGGAGGAACAGGTTCCACAGACCCTGGGCGCGGGCCTTGCTCTGCAGCTCCTTGAGCACGGGCTGCGGTTGCCACGGATCGGCAGCGGCCAGGGTCGCGGCGTGCAGTTGCGCCTCGACCGGCTCGATCTCGGTCCGGATGAACTCCTCGACCCGCCCGATCAGATCCTGAGCACGGGCGGACGGTTCGAACCCCATCGCACTCCTTCCGGGTTCCCTGGCGGGGTACCGCCGGGTACGGGTTGACCGTAGCGCACCATTTGAGCAATGCTCAACAGTGTGGACAACAGATTGACCGCGGAGGAGCGGAAGAAGCAGCTCGTCAAGATCGGCTTGATGATGTTGCGCGATCAACCGATCCACGAATTGTCGATCGATGCCATCGCCGGCCAGGCCGGGATCTCCCGCAGTCTGCTGTTCCACTACTTCCCCAGCAAGCGCGACTACTACGTCGCGGTGATCTCCGCGGCCGGTCGGCGGCTGCTCCGGGTGACCAAGCCCGACGACGAGCTCGCGCCGGATGCCGCGCTGCGGGAGATGCTGGTCCAGTTCGTCGCATTCATCTCGCGCCGGCGGACGGCGTACATCTCGTTCGTCCGCGGCGCGGCCGGCGGTGACGACTACGCCGTCGAGGTGTACGACGACACCCGGATCGGGCTCTGCCGCCGGATCCTCGGCTTCCTCGGCACACCCGAGGTGGCCGACAACCGCGGCTCCGCCGAGTACCTCCGCATCCACGCCTGGCTCGGCTACACCGAGGATCTGGCGATCGAGTGGTCCGGCCTGGCCGAGGACGCCCGCCCGATGACCGCCGACGAGCTCATCGACCACGCCATCGACGCCCTCCACACCCTCCGCAAGCTCTGACCCCACCACCGCCTTTCCTGGGCCCGCCCATCCGTTTGCTGGGCCCACCCACCCGTTTGCTGGGCCCACCCACCCGTTTGCTGGGCCCACCCACCCGTTTGCTGGGCCCACCCACCCGTTTGCTGGGTCGGCCCACCCGAGGCAGGGTCGGCCCATTGCCTGCGATGGGTAAACCCCTCCGATCGTGGGTCAGTCCAGCAAGCGCCTTCGTAAGCAGCTAAGGGAGGGCCATTTGCTGGGTGGGCCAAGGAGAGCTGGGGTGGGCCAAGCGCAGGCTGTGGGTACGCCCACCTGCAGGTGGGTCAGCCCAGCAAATGCGGGGGGGGGAGGGGTGCCGCGGGGGTGGGGATGCCGGAGGTCAGATCAGCTCGGGGGTGAGGTCGGGGTCGGGCATTTGGGGGTCGAAGGGGAAGAGTGGGCGGATGATGTTGTGGTGGCCTAGGCGGAGGAGGTCTTGGTCGACGCCGCCGGGGGTGAGGGCGAGGAGCCAGTCGGCCGCGAGGTCGTAGAGCTCGGGTTCCAGGTAGCCGATCTTGACGATGACGAGGTCGGTTTTGGCTGGGTCGAGGCCGAGGAGGGTGAAGTCGGCCAGGTGGTGGTACGGCTTGCGGCGGGTGGTGAGGATCGCGTGCAGGCCGCCGGCCTGGACGACGGCGACCGTGCCGCCGACGGGGTCGTCGGAGAGCGAGAAGACGGTGCCGGTGAGCTCGACCGGGCCTGCCGGGCCGGAGTCGACCTTGCCGCCCGCGGCGACGCTGACCGGGTTTCCGACCCCGGCCGCAACACACGCGGCGACGGCGTCCGGGTCGGTGATACTCGCGTGGATCGCGGTCGCCCGGCCGGTGGTCAGCTCGTCGATGGTGAGTAGTTCGCGGAGCGTCCAGGAGACGTCGCCCGCGCCGCCGGCCGTCGGGTTGTCCCCGGAATCGCTGATCAGGAAGGGGCGCGCCGTACTGTTCAGGCCGGCCGCGACGCACGCATGCAGGGTGCCGGTCGGGGCGACGAACTCGAAGTCCGCGCGGGCATCCCAGTAGGCGCGGGCCAGCTCGTACGCCCGGTCGGCGATCAGCTGCTCGTCGTCCCCCATCACGACGACGGCCGCCTGACAGCGCGGCTCATCGGCCCACGCGTACCCGACCCAGACGGCGGCGTCCAGGACGCCGGGCTCGTCCGCGATCTCCGCGACGCGGCGGTAGATGGACGCCGCCGGCTCGATCCGCGTCGACGTCTTCTCCCCCGGTAACAACACCGGCACCTGAACCCAGGCCTTCTTCGGCTTTCCCAAGCCCGACCGCAGCCGCTCCACCAGATTGCGCGCCGTCCGCTCGCGGCTCTCCATCGCATCCTCGTGCGGCGCCATCCGGTAGCAGGTGATCAGATCCACCGATTCGCCGAGTTCACGCGACACATTCCCGTGCAGATCCATCGACGTCGACACCAGTACGCCGTCGCCCAGCGCCGCCCGCACCCGCGCTGCCAGATCCGCCTCGGCGTCCACGCGCCCCACCACACTCATCGCGCCGTGGATGTCGAAGAACAACCCATCCAGCGGCCCAGCACTCCCGATCCGCTCGACGATCTCCGCCGCGAACCCCTCGTACACCTCCCCCACCACAGCCCCACCCGGCAACGACCGAGCATGTACCAACGGCACCCACTCAACCCCCGCCGCCCACCCGCTGCTCAAAAAGTCGTACCGAGCCAGCAGCTCGTCCCCCCGCCGCACATCGAAGTCCGCCAACCCGGCCCGATGCGGCGAAAACGTACTCGACTCAATAGCAACCCCAGCAATCCCGATCCTCATACACCTCAACCTTTCACACACCTCCGGCGTAGGTCAGCCACAACGGCCGGCCACTTCGCCTGACACGAGCTGCCAGCGGCCGCGAACTGCAGGAGGAGGAGCAGCCGCCGTGCCCACCCCATGGGCGAGGTGAGCGGCGCCCCGCACGGCGGGCGGCACAGTCGGCTCCGGCGGCCGGCCACTTCGCCTGGCACAAGTAGCCAGCGGACGAGCGCCGAGGGCTCATCCCGTGGGTTGGGTGGGCGGTGCCGGGCGGTAGGCCCGTCAGGTCGCGGGGCCGGGGGCGAGCTCGGGCTGGCTCGGCTCCGGCCGTGGTTGTCGGCCGCTGGCTACTTGAGCCGGGCGGAGTGGCCGGCCGGGTGGGCGGACTTGCGTTTCAGGGGACGGGGGCGGTGGAGGCTCGTACTACTAGCTCGGTGGCCAGTTCCAGGTGGAGGGCTTGGATGGGGTGGCGGGTGAGGAGGCGGGTTAGTTGGGTGGCGGCGAGGCGGCCCATTTCGGCCAGGGGTTGGCGGACTGTGGTGAGGGGTGGGGTGGTGGCCTGGGCCAGGTCGAGGTCGTCGAAGCCGGCGATGGAGAGGTCGGTGGGGACGGTGAGGTTGAGGCTGGCGGCAGCTTGGAGGGCGCCGATGGCGGCTTTGTCGTTGAAGGCGATGAGCGCGGTGGGCCGGGGGGTCAACGAGAGCAGGTCGAGGGCGGCTTGGTAGCCGTCGGGGGTGGTGGGGTGGGTGTGGCGGGTGTGGGCGGGGGTGGGGAGGATGCCGGCGTCGGCGAGGGCGGCGTGGTGGCCGGAGAGGCGGGCGTCGGCGGCCAGCCATTCGCGCGGGCCGGCGATGACGCCGATGCGGGTGTGGCCCAGGGAGAGCAGGTGGGCCGTCAGTTGGCGGGCGCCGGAGTGGTGGGCGGCGGAGACGGAGGGGATGTGTGGGGGGAGGGTGGTTCGCGGGTCCACGACGACCAGCGGGAAGCGGCGGGTGGTCAGGTGGATCAGGTCTTCGGGGGGCTCCGGCGGGAGGATGAGGATGGCGCCGGCCAGCTCGCGCTGGGCAGGTAGCCGAGCCAGCACCGGGTCTTGGGCTGCCGCTTCACCGGCGTTCAGGACGACCTGGCGGCCGTGCCGGTCCAGCGTCTCGGCGATCGAGGAGACGATCAGGCCGAAGTAGTCGGTGAGCACGTACGGACAGCGGACGAAGACGGCGCCGTCGACCGGTTTCGGCGTACCGCCGCGGGGCGTGGGAGCGCGCAACCCGAGCTGCTCGACGGCGCGCTCGACCAGGGCCCGGGTTTCCGGCGCGACCCGGCCCTGCTGGTTGAGCACCCGGGAGACGGTCGCGATCGACACCCCGGTCGCGGCCGCCACCTCGCGGACCGTGACGCGCCGCTCAGGCATTTGTTACATCACTTTGTTTCACGCTCAGCACTCTAAACCCAGGCGGCAGAGCATTGACAGAGCCAGTTTCACATCGTTTCCTGAGGCCGTTTGTTGCACTTTGTTTCACACCCCTGAGGAGTGCGATGAGAACACCCTTGGTCGCCACCGCCCTGGCGCTCACCACCAGCCTGCTGACCGTCCCGGTCGCCCAGGCCCACCATCCGAAGCCACCCCAGGCGCGCGTCTGGGTGACCACCCCCGACCGCGCCGAGCTGCTCCACGAACGCCCGCCGGTCGCCTTCGATCGGACGTCGAGCGACCTGACGACGATCACGGTCGACCCGCGGACGACGTACCAGACGATGGACGGCTTCGGCGCCTCGATCACCGACTCGGCCGCGGCCGTGCTCTACCGGCTCAGCCCGGCCGATCGCGAACAGACGCTGCGCAAACTGTTCGACCCGAAACACGGCATCGGCGTCAGCTTCCTCCGGCAGCCGGTCGGCTCCTCCGACTTCACGGCCGCCGCCGAGCACTACACGTTCGACGACATGCCGCCCGGCCAGACCGACTTCCCGCTGAAGCACTTCAGCATCAAGCACGACGAACAGCAGATCCTCCCGCTGCTCAGGCGCGCCAAGCAGCTCAACCCTCAGCTCAAGGTGATGGCCTCCCCGTGGAGCCCGCCGGCCTGGATGAAGGACGGCGACTCCCTCGTCGGCGGCCGGCTCAAGGACGACCCGAAGGTGTACGACGCCTACGCGCGCTATCTGGTGAAGTTCGTCGAGGCGTACACCCGGGCCGGCGTCCCGGTCGACTTCCTGACCATCCAGAACGAGCCGCAGAACCGCAAACCCGACCGCTACCCCGGCTCCGACATCCCGGTCCGCCAGGAGGCCGCGGTGATCAACGCGCTCGGCCCGCTGCTCCGCAAAGCCAGCCCGCGGACGAAGATCATCGGCTACGACCACAACTGGTCGACCCACCCCGGCGACATCGGTACGACGCCGCCCGGCGAGGACCCGGAGACCGACTACCCCTACAAGCTGCTCCGGTCGTCGGCGGCCAAGTGGATCGCCGGTACGGCGTACCACTGCTATTCGGGGAACGCGGCGGCTCAGACCGCGTTGCACAAAGCCTTCCCGACCAAGGGCATCTGGTTCACGGAGTGCTCGGGCTCGCACGGCCCGAACGACACCCCGCCGCAGATCTTCCGCGGCACGCTCACCTGGCACGCCCGCAACCTGATGCTCGGGACGACGCGCAACTGGGCCAAGTCCGTCGTGAACTGGAACATCGCCCTCGACTCCACCGGCGGCCCGCACCTCGGCGGCTGCGGCACCTGCACCGGCCTGGTCACCCTGCAGACCGACGGCACGGTCACCACGGACGCCGAGTACTTCACGATCGGCCACCTGTCGAAGTTCGTGAAACCCGGCGCGGTCCGGATCGGCAGCACGTCCTACGGAACGACGGGCTGGAACGGCCAGCTGATGTCGGCCGCCTTCCGCAACCCGGACGGAACGACGGCGCTCGTCGTCCACAACGAGAACGACGCCCCGCGGAAGTTCGCGGTCGCGCTCGGCGACCGCGCCTTCGAGTACGAGCTCCCCGGCGGCTCGATCGCGACGTACACCTGGGCACCGACCCGCGGGATTACGCCGACGCCCGTCTCGTTGGACGGCGCCACCGCGACCGCATCGGTCAACGGAGTTGAAGCCGGGCTGGCGATCGACGCCGACGGGTCGACCGTGTGGACGAGCAAAGAGTCGCAAACAGCAGGTCAGTCGCTGCAGATCGACCTGGGATCACGCGAGTACTTCAACCAGCTCGCATTGGACAGCGGTGGTCAGGCCGGCGACTTCGCCGCGAGCTGGTCAGTTGCTGTGAGCAACGATGGAGTGCGCTGGTCGAAGCCGGTGATAGGAAGCTCCACCGGACAACTCACCACTGTCGAGTTGAAGTGGACGTCTGCGAGGTACGTCCGCATCACCTCGAACAGCACCGGTGCGCAGTGGTGGAGCCTGGCTGACGTCCGGCTCTATCGCTAGGCGGTCTCGATCCGGGCGCTGCCCCGGCCGGTTCGGACCTGGTAACTGGTGCTGACGCCCGCGTCGGGGCGGAGCTTGTCGACCGCTCGGTACGACAGCTTCGCCTCGTCGCGGGTTACCTCCAGGACGCCGTACCCGTGCTGCCGCATGTCGATCAGCCGCAGATGCGGGTTGTACTGAAACCGCTTCTGCTCCTCGGCTTTCGCCCCGGCCGCGCCCTTGAGGTCGCCGGTGTTCGTCGACGACACCGACGGGACGACGAACTCGACGCCGGCCCGCTTCGTCCCGGCCGGGTTCCCCGGGCTGCCGGGCGCGAACCCGGTGTTCCACAGCTCGCCGGCGAACGTGTCGTGATCGTCGCCGGTGACGACCACCAGGTCGGAGACCCGATCGGCCGCGAGTGACATCAGCTCGGTGCGTTCGGCGCCGTACCCGTCCCAGGTGTCCATGAACGCGCGCTCGCCGTTCGCGCCGGTGATCATGCCCATCATCATGTTCGGGTTGGCGAGCACCTTCCACCGCGCGCCCGACGTCCGCAGACCTTCTTTCAGCCAGGCCTTCTGCGGCGCGCCGAGCATCGTCCGCCCGGCGGCGTCCGCGGCTTCGCAGATGATGCTGCCGCCGTCGTCACACGGCTGGTCTTCCTTGTACTGCCGGTTGTCGATGGCGAACAGCTCAGCGGTCTTGCCGAGCCGCAGCGAGCGGTACGTACGGGTCATGTCACCGGCGTACCGCGGCACCGGCATCCGCTCGAACCACGTGTGCCAGGCGGCGGACCGCTTCTCCTTGAAGAACAGTTCGGGCAGCGACCAGTTGTCCAGGCTGTAGTTGTTGCGGAACTCGTGGTCGTCCCACAGCGGCAGGAACGCGTGCTGCGCGTGCATCGCCCGCAGGTTCTCGTCACTGCGGTAGAACGTGTACTTCGCCCGCATCGACGACAGCACCTGCGGGTAGAGGTTCAGATCGATCCCACGGACGCCGGGCACCGAAGCCTCGTAGACGTAGTCCCCGAGGCAGACGACCAGGTCGAGCTCCTCTTCGGCGAGGTGCTTGTGGACGGCGTAGTACCCCTCGGTGAAGCCCTGGCAGGTGAAGAAGCCGATCCGCACCGGCTGGTTCGAGTCCGCCGGGCGCAGGGTCTGGAAGCGGCCGACCGGAGAGGCGGTGTCCTTCCCGCGGAACTGGTAGAAGTACTCCTCACCCGGCTGCAGCCCGTTCGCCTGAAAATGCACGCAACCGTCCCACTGCTTCTCGGCGATCACGGTCCGCACGATCACCGGCCGGGACAGGTCGCGCTGCCGCGACACCACGATCGCCAACTCGGCATCGCCGTCGAGGAGCCCGCGCGGGACACGGGTCCACAGCGTCGCGCCGTCCGTCCGCGGGACGCCGGCCATCACCCCCTCGGGGAAGGTCGCCCCGACGACGAGATTCGGCGACGCGTCGGCCGCTCTCCGCAGCACCGGCGTACCGGCGAGCAGGGACACACCACCCAGCAGCGTTCTCCGGCGCAGTCTCATGGCGGAAATAATGAAAGATTTTCATGAACAGTGGAAGAGCTGAGCGCGACCAATCAGTAGCTTTTCGTGTCCTCACGACGTCCCGCCGCCGGCGAGAGGAATCCGAAACAGCCGCGTCATGGCGGCTTGCTACCGTCCGAGCGCATGATCGACGATCTCGAACTGCGGGCCGTCCCCAGCTCCGACCCGACCGTCCTGGCCCTCGCGACCGCGCAGCAGGCCGAGCTCGCCGCGCTCTACGGCGAGGACCAGCCGCAGGTCGGCCTGCATCCCGAAATCGCCTTGACGCTGCTGCTGGTGGCCGGCACCCCGGTCGGTTGCGTCGGTCTGCAGCCGGTCGAGCCCGGTCTCGGCGAGATCAAGCGAATGTACGTCGAACCGGCGTCCCGCGGCTGGGGGTTGTCGCGAATCCTGCTGCGCGCGGTCGAGGACCAAGCGCGGGCCGCCGGCCTGACCCGGTTGCGCCTCGAGACCGGCACCCGGCAGCGCGAGGCGGTCGCGCTCTACACGAACCACGGCTACCTGCCGACGCCGCCGTACCCGCCGTTCGAGAACGAGCCGGAGTCGCTCTGCTACGCGAAGGATCTAGGCGAGGTCGAGGACGAGCGCGTTGCCGTCGCGGTGGAAGCCGAGGCGGTTGAGGTACGGCGAGGAGTCGCGCATCCGGGGTGATGCGAGGACCTGCTGGAAGCCCTGGTCGGTGAAGACGTCACTGCGCCGGTAGACGAACTCGCCGGGGGTGAAATCCCGGTACGCCGGGAGCACGTAGTCGAGGTCGATCTGCGCCCGGCCGTGGCCCGCATCGTGCGCAAGCACAACGCCGACCGTGCTCTCGCCGCGCTGGACCAGGAACGCGTATGGGCTCCGGCCCAAGGTGAACCCCGGGTTGAACTTGCTGATATCGCGGCTGTGCGCCGCCAGCACATGGCTCAGGTACGCGTCGTCCGAGTTCACCCGCAGCACTTCGTACTCGGCCTCGTCATGCCGGTGCCGGACCAGCCGCCACAGGTGCACGAGGTTGATCACCGCGAGGACGGCGTTCATCCCGACCATCGGCCAGACGCCGATCACCAGATTGAACCCGACCAGCACGACACAGCCGACCAGGTTCAGCACCCGCAACCGCAGGATCCGCGTCTGCAGCAGTGACACCACCACCAGCGCGGATCCACCCCACCCGATGATGCTCCACACGTCCACACCGCGAGCGTAGACCAGCAACCGCACTGGTTTGCTCAGGCGAGACTGACACTGTGACCGAAACGCTGCTCCTGAACGGCCAGCCACTCCACACCGTGACCACCGAGTTGCTCCGGGCAACCACCTACGCCCACTTCACCTCCATGCAGGTGCGGTCCGGCCACGTCGACGGCCTCGACCTGCACCTCGAACGCCTGGACCGCAGTACCCGGGAGGTGTTCGGCCGACCCCTCGCCGCCGACCGCGTCCGGTCGACCCTGCGCGCCGGCCTCGACCGAACGGACGGCGACGCCACCTTCCGGCTCACCATCGTCGGCGGCGCCGACCTACTGCTCCGCATCGAGGCCCCGATCGCGCCGGCCACCACACCGCTGCGCCTGCAACCGGTCGAGCACCAGCGCGCGCTGCCGCATCTCAAGCACACCGGCTCGTTCGACCTCATCTACTTCGGCCGACGGGCGCAGGAGGCGGGCTACGACGATGCGGTGTTCCACAACGCGACCGGTGCGATCTCCGAGGCGACCATCTGGAACATCTGCTTCGCCCGCGGCGCCACGATCACCTTCCCGAGCGCGCCGGTCCTGAACGGCATCCGCCAACAGGTCCTGCAACGCGGCCTCGCCGACTTCGAGGTCGCCCCGGTGCACTTGAACGACTTACCGACGTACGACGCGGCGTACCTGACGAACTCGATCGACCCGGCGCTACCGGTCGCTGCGATCGGCACGGTCAGCTTCGAACCGCACGCGGAGTCGGCCGCGGTGATCGCGGCGGCGTACGCGTCCCAGCAGGCTCAGGCGATCTAGCGCTCGGACCACCAGCGGAGGAGTTCCTCGCGAGCCCGCTCTTCGCCGAGCGGGCCCTGGTCGAGGCGGAGCTCCATCAGGAACTTGTAGGCCAAGCCCACTTCGCGGCCGGACGGGATGTCGAGGATCTCCATGATCTGGTTGCCGTCGAGGTCGGGCCGCAGGGAGTCGAGCTCCTCCTGCTCCTGCAGGCGGGTGATCCGGGCTTCGAGGTCGTCGTACGCCGTGCGCAGCGCCTCGGCGCGGCGCTTGTTGCGGGTGGTGCAGTCGGCCCGGGTGAGAACGTGCAGCCGTTCGAGCTGGTCGCCGGCGTCGCGGACGTAGCGGCGGACGGCGGAGTCGGTCCACTCGCCGTCGCCGTAGCCGTGGAAGCGCAGGTGCAGCTCGATCAGCTTGCTGACCTGGTCGATCTGCTCGTTGCTGAAGCGGAGTGCCTTCATCCGTTTCCGGGCGAGTTTGGCGCCGACCACGTCGTGGTGGTGGAACGTCACTTTGCGCTCGCCCTCGAACTTACGCGTCTTCGGTTTGCCGATGTCGTGGATCAGCGATGCGAACCGAACGACGAAGTCGGGCGTCGGTACAGACAGGCGCGATTCGAGCGCGATCGCCTGATCGAGGACGGTGAGCGAGTGCTGGTAGACATCCTTGTGCCGCTGGTGCTCGTCCTCGGCGTCGCGCAGCGCGGGCAGCTCCGGCAGCACGTGTTTCGCGATCCCGGTCGAGACCAGCAGGTCGAGGCCGATCCGCGGGTGCGCCGCGAGGATCAGCTTCTCCAGCTCGTCGCGGACGCGTTCGGCCGAGACGATCGTGATCCGCTCGGCCATCGCGGTCATCGCGGCGACGACGGCCGGGTCGGGTGTGAACCCGAGCTGCGCGGCGAACCGGGCCGCACGCATCATCCGCAGCGGGTCGTCGGAGAACGAGTCCTCCGGGCTGCCCGGCGTCCGGATCACCTGGCGGGCGACGTCCTCCATCCCGCCGAACGGGTCGACGAACTGGTGCGACGGCAGCAGGATCGCCATCGCGTTCATCGCGAAGTCGCGCCGGGCCAGGTCGCCCTCGAGGCTGTCGCCGTAGGCGACCTCCGGTTTGCGCGAGGTGGGATCGTAGGACTCCGACCGATACGTGGTGATCTCCAGGACCCACTCGCCCTTGCGACAACCGATGGTGCCGAACGCCTTGCCGATATCCCAGATGTGGTCCGCCCAGCCGGCCAGCCGCCGCTCCACCTCGTCGGGGTGGGCTGACGTGGCGAAGTCCAGATCCTTGCTCCCGCGGCCGAGCAGAATGTCCCGGACCGGACCGCCGACCAGGGCGATCTCGTGGCCCGCGGCAGCGAACCGGGCGCCGAGCTCGTCGACGACAGGAGCGATCGCCAGCAGTGACTGGACGGCTTGCCGCTGTACGGCTGACAACGATCCGGCAGAGCTTCCAGTTGGGCCTGACTGGTCGGCAAATGGTGACACGGGGAACTAGGTTACGGTGACGGCGTGTTCAGACGGCGACTGAGGCTCTCCGCGGCAGTGACCGCGAGCCTGCTGATCGTTGCCCCGGCAGCGATTTCCGCGGTTCCGGCGGTGGCTGCGGACGACGATCCGACGGTCGACGTCGCGATCGACTCGTTCCTGCCGGCCGTGCCGAAACCCGGTGACGCCGTCACGATCAAAGGCACCGTCACGAACACCAGTACGGCGACCTTCGAGAACCCGCAGGCGATCACCTGTATCGACCGCGACCGGCTGGCCACCGCCGCCGATCTCGCCGCCGTCCCGGACGAGCAGAACGTCCCGATGCGCGAGCGCAGCACCTGCACCCGGATCACCGCCGAGCAGGCCTTCCAGGAGTTCGACGGCAAGCTGGCCCCGAAGGCCAAGGTCCCGTTCACGCTGACCATCCCGTGGAGCGAATGGGAGATCAGCAACAAGACGGGCGCCTACACCGTCGGCGTCACCTTCCGCGGCGATCCGGACGGGCAGGCGCGCCGGACGGCGGGCCGCGCGCGGACCTTCCTGCCGGTGATCGGCACCGAACCGCCGGCTCGCCAGGTGAACACCGCCCTGGTCATCCCGCTGCGGCACCGGCCGACCCAACTCGGCGGTCAGCGGTTCGCGAACGAGTCCCTCGCCCAGGCGATGGGCCCGGGCGGTGAGCTGCGCCGGCTGCTCGATCTCGGCAAGAACCGCCGGGTGACCTGGCTGCTCGACCCGTCGCTGGTCGACGAGGCCGAGCAGATGGCCAAGGGCTACGTCGTCGGCGAGAACAAGTCGGCCCCGGCCGGCACCGGCGGCAAGATCGCCCAGGCGTGGCTGAACGCACTCAACGACAGCCAGGCCAAAGGCAACCAGATCGTCCTCCTCCCGTACGGCGACCCGGATGTGGCCGGCCTGGTCGACTCGGGCGCTCCGCTGCGCGAGATCCTGCGGGAGGCGCGCACGATCTCCGAACAGGCCAACATCGCCCGCGGCGCGACCAACGGCCTGTGGCTCGAAGGCGGCGCCGCGGCCAGCCGCTATCTCGCCTTCGCGACCAGTGGTTTCCGCGGCTCCCGGCCGAACGAAGAGCTGAACCTGATCAACAGCGCCGCCTGGGCGACCGAGGCCCGCACGGCGTTGGTCCCCGGCACGTCGGTCTACCAGGTCCTGACCCCGGAGGGCCCGGCTCGCCAGTCGCGGGCCGTGGTCGCGGATTCCGCGCTCACCGCCGCCGGGCCGGACGTCGGCACGACGAACAACCCGGTCCAGGTCCGGCAGCGGCTGATCGCGGAGACCGCGTTGCTGGCCGCGAGCGGCAGCGGCCCGGCCAGCACGGTCCTGTTGCCGGCCCGCGCCTGGGACGCGACTCCGCAGGCGATCGGCGCGCTGATCGCCGGCCTGACGCAGCCGTGGATCAATCCCGTCACCGTCGACCAGGTCGTGAAGGCGACCGCGAAGACGCCCGTGATCAAGGCCCCGACCGCCCCGCGCCGCAACGCGTTGCTGCCGGAGGCCCAGCTCGACGCGGCCGCCGCCGTCGACAAGACCCTGACGACCTTCGAAGGCCTGCTGGACGAGCCCGAGGCCGTTCAGGAGCCCCTGCAGAAGAGCTTGTTGCGAGTCGCCTCGCTGAGCTGGCTCGGCTACCCCGACGAGGCCAAGCGGTTCGGCCAGATCGAGTTCGGCTCGGTGCGCAAGCAGGTGGACGCCGTCCACCTGGTCAACACCGCGGTGGACAGCGGCCGCGCCAAAGAGATCAAGGTCAACCTCGCCGGTAGTAACGGCACCTTCCCGCTGACCATCGCGAACGATCTGGACCACCCGGTCTGGGTCGGCGTCCAGGTCACCTCGGCGAACCGGTCCGACCTGCGGATCAACGCGGTCAAGCCGGTGCTGCTGGGCGCCGGGAAGAAGTGGACGCCGCGCATCACCGCGAGCGCCGAGCAGAACGGCGTCATCCGCGCCTACGCCCAGGTCGTCACCCGCGATCAGCAGCCGGTCGGCAAGCGACAGGAGCTGCTGATCCAGGCCACGCAGTACGGCAGTGTCGGCTGGGTCCTGGTCGGCGCCGCCTGCGCGCTGCTGTTCGGGACGTCGTTCGTCCGCATCTACCGGCGGATCCGCGCAGAGCGCAAGAACCCGCCGTCCGTCGAAGCCGAGGCGCCGACCGACGACCCGCTGCACCCGGCTCCGTTGCCGGCCGCCCCCGCAACCCCCGACGCGAATGCCGGTACGCCGGTCGACGCCTCGCTGAAAGAAGGAGTCGGCTCGAAGGATGGCTGACCGCACCCTGCGCTCCGCGGCGGTGATGGCAGTCGGGACCGTGCTGTCCCGCCTGCTCGGATTCGTCCGGATCGCCCTGCTCGCGGCTGCCATCGGCACCGCGCTCCGCGGCGACATCTTCACCGCCGCCAACACGATCCCGAACAGCCTGTACATCCTGCTGGCCGGCGGCGTCTTCAACACCGTGCTCGTCCCGCAGCTGGTCCGCGCGATCAAGAACCACGACGACGGCGGCCAGGACTTCACCAACCGGGTGCTGACCTTCGGCTTCGTGATCCTCGCGATCGTCACGACCGCCTGCGTCGTGCTGGCGCCGGCGATCGCGCAGCTGTACATGCCGGACGAGCTGCAGGATCCGTCACGCGCGGCGGAGAAGGACGCGCTGGTCATGTTCGTCCGGCTCTGCCTGCCGCAGATCTTCTTCTACGGCGCGTTCGTCCTGGTCGGCCAGGTGCTGAACGCGCGCCGGCGCTTCGGCCCGATGATGTGGGCGCCGATCGCGAACAACATCGTCGCCTGCGCCTCGATCGTGGTCTTCCTGCTGATCTACCGGACCGGTGACAACCCGGCCACCTACACCAGCGGGGAAGAGCTGCTGCTCGGCCTCGGGCACACGGCCGGCATCGCCGTCCAGCTGCTCGTGCTGCTGCCGTACCTGAAGGCGAGCGGGCACACCTACCGGCCGAAGTTCGGCCTGCGCGGGACGGGCCTCAGCCAGACCGCCAAACTCGGTATCTGGACGATGCTGTTCGTCGCGGTGAACCAGGTGACGCTCGTCGTGGTCACCCAGCTCGCGCTGGCCGGTAGCGCCTCGGGTGACCCGGGCGCGAAGGCCGGTCTGTTCGCCTACCAGACCGCCATGCTGATCATCCTGGTCCCGCACGGCATCATCACGGTCTCGCTGGCGACTGCCGCGCTGCCGCAGATGTCGGCCCTGGCCGCGGACGGCGATGTGGCCGAGGTGGCCCAGCTGTCGGCGCGCTCGATCCGGCAGACGCTGGCCATCGTCGTCCCGGCGGCGGCCGCGATGATCGCGTTCTCCTACCCGATCGTGACGATCATCGCCGGCTACGGCTCCGGTAAGAACAACCTGCAGCTGATGTCGTACACGCTGATCACACTCGCGCTCGGCGTCGTCCCATACACCGTGCAGTACTTTCAGCTACGCACGTTCTACGCCTTCGAGGACACCCGGACGCCGTTCTTCCTGCAGTGTGCGATCGCCGCGACCAACATCACGGCCGCGCTGATCGGCGTCCGGGTGCTGCTCGACGATGAGCACCTTCGGTTCAGCGGTGTGATGCTGGGCGCGGCCTTCGCGCTGTCCTATCTGGTCGCCGCGCTGATCTCCCGGCCGGTGCTTCGCCGCCGGGTCCCGCGGGTACCGGGTGCCGGGATCGGGCTGCCGCTGGTCGCGATGCTGATCGCCGCCGGGTTCGGAGTCGGGGCCGGGCGGCTCGCGCTGTGGGCGCTCGGCCTGGCCGTCGGCCTGGACGGGCCGATCGGCGCCGTCGTCCAGCTCGGCGTCGCGGCGCTGGTGATGTTGCCGGTGTACGCCGCCGTGGCCCGGGTACTACGCATTCACGAGGTCAACGACGTGGTGTCGATGGTCACATCGAAGCTGCCCGGCCGCCGCTGATCGAGTCGCTTGTGCACTCGTGCACCGGTACCGCATCACGATGCCACTACGATGGTGGCTGCGTTAGGGCCGACCAGTGCATCTAGGAGGGCGAGAGACACCGTGTCGAACCAGACCGTCAGTCCGGGTGCTCTGCTCGCCGGCCGCTACCGGATCGCCGAGTTACTCGCGGAGATCGACGGTGCGCGGGTGTGGCGGGCAGTGGACGAGGTGCTCAGCCGAGCCGTCGTCGTGGATGTCCTGCCGGTCGGCGACCCGCGCACGAACCTGCTCTTCGACGCCGCCCGGCGCGCCGCGGCCGCGGCCGACCCGCGCTTCCTGCGGGTGCTCGACTGCGACATGTACGAAGGCGTCACCTACTGCGTCCGTGAGTGGGCCGGCGGCCGCCCGCTGGAGCGGATGCTCGCCAGCGGCCCGCTGACCGGCCAGCAGGCCGGCTGGCTGGCGCGCGAGGTGTCCGAAGCCCTCGAGAACCTGCACCGCACCGGTCACTCGCACGGCTCGATCAGCCCGTCGACCGTGGTCGTGACCGACGCGGGCGCGATCAAGGTGGTCGGCCTGGCCACCGAGGCCGCGCTGCGATCGGCCGGTCCGGGCTCCCCCGAACAGGATGTCCGCGCGCTCGGCGAGCTGCTCTACGCCTCGCTGACCGGGCGCTGGCCAGGCGCCGTCCCGGCCTGGGGTCTGCACCCGGCGCCGGTCGAGCACGGCCGGTTGATGAGCCCGCGCCAGGTACGCGCCGGCGTCCCGCGGTCCCTCGACGACATCAGCGACCGGCTGCTCAGCGACCCGCCGCGGCACCACGCGCCGCCGATCACCAGCGCCGCCGGCCTGTCCGCGGCGCTCTCCGGCGTGGTCGGCAGCTCACACGAGCCGCCGAACCAGATGGACGAGACCGTTCAGGTCGCCCAGCAGAACGGCAGCATCGACGACGCGACCCAGGCGATGCCGCAGGCGGCGCCCCCCGCGCTCGACCCGACGCCGGCGTACCAGCCGACCAACGGTCACCGCGCGGAGACGGCGTACGCCGCCGCCGAGACCAGGCCCCAGCGGCGTCAGCCGGCCCCCGCGACCAGTGGCGGCGGCAGCCGGCGCCGGGTCGAGGAGCCCCGGCAGAAGCAGAAGGGCGGCTGGGGCGGGCGGATCCTGATCCTGCTCGCGATCCTCGCGCTGCTCTCGGTCGTCGCGATGGCGCAGTTCCTGCTCAAGGGCGCGATGAACAACGACCAGGGCGGGGACGACGACACCAGCGGCGGTAAGCCGCCCGCGGCCAGCACGCCGCCGCCGTCCGCCTCAGGCGCGCCGGCCAAGATCGTCGCCGCCAAGGACTTCGACCCGAAGCCGGAAGGTAACGGCGAGGAGCACCCCGACGAGGTGGAGAACACCTACGACGGCAAGACCAGCACGGTCTGGACGACGATGAACTACCGGAGCAACCCGGAGTTCGGCGGCCAGAAGCCCGGCGTCGGGATCGTCTACGACCTGGGCGCGCCGACGCCGATCTCCAAGGTCGTCGTCACCCTCGAGGGTGACGAGACCAGCCTGCAGCTGATGATCCCGAAGGACGACGTCAGTCAGTCGCCGTCCAAGGTCAACGGCTGGACGCCGGTCGCCACCAAGGAGGACCAGCCCGAAGGCCCGGTCACGCTGACTCCGGACGCGCCGGCCGAGAGCCGCTACGTGCTGGTCTGGCTGACCAAGGTCCCGAAGGCCGACGGCGGCTATCGAGGCACGATCGCGGAGGTCTCGATCCAGAAATGACGGCTCACCTGGATTCGGGGCCTGCGCACCCGCCCCGGATCGGCGTCGACCACCCGGTCGCCCAACCCGTGCACGCGGCGAGTTACGACCAGCTGGACGACCACGAACTGCTCCGGCTGCACGTCGCCGGGAACCCGGACACGTTCGGCTTCCTGGTCAAACGGCACCGGGACCGGATGTGGGCGGTCGCGATCCGTACCCTCGGTGAGCCCGAGGAGGCGGCCGACGCGCTGCAGGAGGCGTTCATCTCGGCGTTCCGCCGGGCCGACTCCTTCCGCGGCGACGCCAAGGTGACCACCTGGCTGCACCGGATCGTCGTGAACGCCTGCCTGGACCGGATCCGCCGCCGGCAGGTCCGCCAGGCCGACCCGCTGCCCGAGGACGAGGACCGCGCGGCCGAGCTGGCCGGCCCGGCCGAGGACGATCCGGCCGAGGTCCGGGAGCGCCGCATCGACGTCCTGAACGCGCTCAAGCAGATCAACCCCGACCAGCGCAGCGCCCTCGTCCTGGTGGACATGGAGGGGTACTCGATCGAGGAGGCCGCGGCCATCCTCGGGTGCGCGCCGGGCACGGTGAAGTCGCGCTGCGCGCGCGGGCGGGCCCGGTTGCTGCCGCTGCTGCGGCACTGGCAGACCACCCGCGGCGGCTCCGACCTGCCGGAAAAGACTGCCGCCGAAACAGTGGGAACCGAATGATCGGCGCGACCGTCGTAGCGGAGTCGCCTGGGGTTCGCCCCGACTCTGGCGGCCCGACTGCCGACGTCTTCGACCGGAGTACTCCACCGATGACCACACCGCGCGCCTCTTGGGGCACGTCCCGTTGGGGGGCGAGTTCGCTATGACCGATTCCGGTCTGCCGACCAGTGAGCACCTCGAGCACCTGGACACGGACACCATCGCCGACCTGATCGAGAACCTGCTGCCCGCCGCCGAGGCGCACAGTGCTCGTGAACATGTGAAAGCGTGTCCGGACTGCCAGCTCACCTACGACGCGCTGTTGGAGCTGTCGGAGGATCTCGCCGAGGAGGGCCGGAGCGACATCCCGATGCCGGCCGACGTCGCCGAGCACCTGGATGCCGTGATCAGCTCCGAGGCCGTGATGCGCGCCTCCACCGTCGGCGTGCACTCGCTGGTCCAGATCCGCGAGGAGCCGCACCGGCACGTTCCGAAGCTGCTCGGCGCGGCCGCGGCCGTCGTCCTGGTCGCGGCGGTCGGCGTCGGCGTCGTGGTCGCGACCAAGGACCGCGCGGGCGAGAACGCCGCGAACACCAACCCGACCGCGATCCTGCCGACCGGTACGCCGTCGCTGTCGCTGTCCCAGATCGCTCCCGAGGCCCAGCGCTGGCTGGAGAAGGGCGACGGCGCGCCGCTGCTGAACGGCTCGGCCACCGAGATCGCCTGCGCCAAGGTCTTCGCCTCCGGCCGGCCGAACCCGCAGCTCCGGCTCGTCCAGCCCGCGAAGGTCGACGGCAAGCGCGCGACCGTGATCGGGTTGCAGGGCGGTTCGCCGCGCGACATCCAGTTGTTCGTCGTGACCGGATGTAATGACGGCAGTGGCGCGGCCGCGCCGTACTACGACACCACGGTGACGCTCCGAAACCGCTGATCACGCCTGGTGGGCCGGGGGCACGTAAGGCGCTCGTAGTCGGTACCGTGGGAATGGTCGGCCTCAAGGATCCGTTGAGTACGACGTACCTGTCTCGACGACCCGAGGAACGCCTGTATGAGCGACTCCATTCGCAACGTCATCATCGTCGGTTCCGGCCCGGCCGGTTACACGGCCGCGGTGTACGCCGCGCGCGCCCAGCTGGAGCCGCTCGTCTTCGAGGGCTCCGTCACGGCCGGCGGCGCGTTGATGAACACCACCGAGGTGGAGAACTTCCCCGGTTTCGCGCAGGGCATCATGGGCCCCGCGCTGATGGACGAGATGCGGCAGCAGGCCGAGCGCTTCGGCGCCGAGCTGGTCGCGGACGACATCGTCGCGATGGACCTGACCGGTGAGATCAAGTCGGTCACCGACTCGGCCGGCGGCGTGCACCAGGCCCGCTCGGTGATCCTGGCGATGGGCTCCGGCTACCGCAAGCTGGGCGTCGAGCACGAGGACCGGCTGTCCGGTCACGGCGTCTCCTGGTGTGCGACCTGTGATGGGTTCTTCTTCCGGCAGCAGGAGATCGCGGTCGTCGGCGGCGGTGACTCCGCGATCGAGGAGGCCACCTTCCTGACCCGGTTCGCGTCGAAGGTGACGCTGGTGCACCGTCGCGACGAGCTGCGCGCCTCGAAGATCATGGCCGACCGGGCCTTCGCGAACGACAAGATCGAGTTCGCGTGGAACTCCGAGGTCGCCGAGATCCAGGGTGAGTCGAAGCTGACCGGCGTCGTCCTGCGCGACACCCAGACCGGGGAGACCCGCGAGCTGCCGATCACCGGCCTGTTCGTCGCGATCGGGCACGACCCGCGCTCGGAGCTGATCCACGGCCAGATCCGCCTCGACGAGGAGGGGTACGTGTTGACCCGCGAGGGCAGCACGGAGACCAACCAGCCGGGCGTCTTCGCCGCCGGCGACCTGGTCGACCACACCTACCGCCAGGCGATCACCGCGGCCGGCAGCGGCTGTGCCGCCGCGCTGGACGCCGAGCGCTGGCTCGCGACCCTCGAGTTCGAGCACACCGTGGCGGCTGCGGACGCCACCGAGCCCGTCACCGTCTGAACCTCACACACCACCCGAAGGAGATACGCCCGTGGGCGAGAAGATGAACGCCGTCACCGACGCCGAGTTCGACCAGACCGTGCTGAAGAGCGACAAGCCGGTCCTGGTCGATTTCTGGGCCGAGTGGTGCGGTCCGTGCCGCCAGGTCTCGCCGATCCTGGAGGAGCTGAACGCCGACCACGGTGACAAGATCACGTTCCTCAAGATGAACGTGGACGAGAACCCGGTCACCCCGAGCAACTACCGTGTCACCGGTATCCCTACCATCAACGTCTACGTGAACGGTGAGCTCGCGAAGTCGATCGTCGGCGCCAAGCCGAAGGCGGCGCTGCTGAAGGAGCTCGCCGACTTCACGGCGTGACCTTGTAGGTAGGACACCGTCCGCCACGGCTAGGAGTGATGTATGGAAGGCCCGCACGGCGTGTACCGGATCGGCGACAGCGGTGAGGCGGTCGCCGAGATCATCGGCAAACTGCAGCGGCTCGGCCTGCTGCACGGTGGTCACGACCTCTACGACGAGGCGACCGCGCACGCCGTCCGGGGCTTCCAGCAGCAACGCGGGCTGATGATCGACGGCATCGTCGGCCCGCAGACGTACCGCGCGATCGACGACGCGCGCTGGCGGCTGGGCGACCGGCTGCTGACGTACGTCGTCTCGCACCCGTTGACCGGGGACGACGTCCTCGCCCTGCAGGCCAAACTGCAGGAGCTGGGCTTCGCCGTCGCCCGGATCGACGGCATCTTCGGGCCGGACACCCAGCGCGCGGTGACCGAGTTCCAGCGCAACATGGGTCTGCCCGCCGACGGGACCTGTGGGCCCTCGACGTTCAAGGCCCTGCAGCGGATCAAGCCGATGGCGACCGGCGGCCGGCCGGATGCCCTGCGCGCCTCCGAGGCTGTCCGCGCCGCTGGGCCGCGGCTGTCCGGCAAGACCGTGGTGATCGACCCGGGCCACGGCGGCTTCGACTACGGCTGGGAGGGCTACGGGCTGCGCGAGTCCGACGTCGCCTACGACCTGGCCGCTCGGATCGAGGGTCGCCTGGGTGCAACCGGCGTCCGGGCGTACCTGTCCCGCGGTCGGGACCAGGGGCCGGACGAGCTGGCCCGCGCCGCCTTCGCGAACGAGACCGACGCGAACCTGTGCGTCTCGCTGCACACCGACGGCTCGACGAACCCGGCCGCTCAGGGCGTCGCGACGTACTTCTACGGCAACGACCTGCACGGCGCCTCGTCGAGTGTCGGCGAGCAGTTCGCCGGGCTGGTCCAGCGCGAGATCGTCGCCCGGACGGACCTGCTGAACTGCCGTACCCACGCCAAGACGTGGGATCTGCTGCGCCGGACGAAGATGCCCGCCGTGCGGCTGGAGATCGGCTACATCACCAACCCGCACGACTCGGCCCGCCTGGCCGACCCGGCCTTCCGCGATGTGATCGCCGAGGCGATCGTGGTCGCCATCCAGCGCGTCTACCTCCCGCCGGAGCAGGACGCCGCGACCGGCATGTTGCGCTTCGGCCAACTCATCTGAGCTTTGAGTAGACTGCCTACATGAAGGCGGATGTGTTGCGGGGTCACCTCGACCCGATGATCCTCGCGGTCGTCGAGCACGAGCCGCTGCACGGGTACGCGATCATGGAGGCGTTGCTGGAGCGCAGCAAGGGCGCCCTCGATCTGCCGACCGGCACGCTCTACCCGGCCTTGCGCCGGCTGGAGCGGGCCGGCTACCTGGAGAGCGAGTGGAACGCGGACGGCGGGCGCCGCCGGCGCACGTACCAGCTGACGCCGAGCGGCCGGAAGATGCTTGCCTCCGGCAAGGAAGAGTGGCTGAGCTTCCGGACCGTCGTCGAAGGGGTCCTACGCCCGAACGAGGCGTAGCCCGCGGCCGGCCTGTAGCCCGACCAGCAGCAGCGGTACGACGACGAACGCACTGACCGGCAGCACATCGAGCTGCCCGGAGCTGCTGCTCGACTCCCAAGTCATCGCGATCCCGCCGAGGCTGACGACGATCGCACTACCGATCGCGAGCAATGCCGTCAGCCGGGCGCCGTGCCGCCGAACCACCGCGAAGCGCTGACCGAACCCCGTGGCCAGCACAGCGATCACAGCGCCGACGATCGACAGACTCCCGATCAGCCGGACGACGATCTCCAGGAAGACACTCAGCTCGGTCGGCCCGCCGACGTCCTCGTTCCAGCTCCAGACCCCCGGCTGCCAGACCAACGGCTGGACGATCATCACCACGAACAACAGCGCGGCCGTCTGCCGGCTGTGCGCGACCGACAGTTCTTGGCGGTACGCCGGGGCGACGTCGGACAGGTCGCCGAAGTCGGCCACCGCGGCCCGCTCGGCGTCGTCCCGATCCAGTCCGTCGGCCTCGAAGGCCTCGGTGGCGTCGATCAGGTGATCCCGCGCCTCGGCGAGCAGGTCGGCCTTCTTGCGGCGCGGACCGGGCAGGGCCTTGCGCAGCCCGTGCAGGTACTCATCGACAGCCGTGGACATGTTTCCGATTGTCCGGCACCGGACGGTTCTTCACGTCCGGGATTCCACTGAGGCGACCCTCGACCGGCGCCGGCTCCGGAGGACGAAGAAGCCGACGTACGAGATCACGATCAGCGCGAAACCGATCTTCTCGGCGGTCGGCGTCGCGCCCTCGGGCCAGATCGTGCCGTCGAGGTAGTGGTTGATGTAGCCGGTGGCGTAGACCTCCTCGCCGCCGCGGCGCAGGAAGGACTTCTCCGCGCCGGTCAGCGGGCAGTCGTAGTCGATCACCACGATCGCCAGGCTCCAGACGGCGACGGCGAGATGCGCCCAGACGACCTTCGGCCACTTCCAGGCAAGGAAACCGCCGAGGACGAAGAAGAGCAGGAAGGCCGCGTGCAGCACCATCATCACGTCGGCCAGCAGTCGCCACCCCATGTCAGTGCGTGCGGGTGGTCTCGGCGGCGTCCCGCACGGTGACCGGTGGCGCATGCTCCGGCCGGATCGCGCCCATCAGTCGCTCCACAGCTGCCTCCATCTCACTGCGCCAGGTGATCGCCGAGCGCAGGTCGAGGCGCAGCCGCGGGTTGCGCGGGTGCTCCCGGACGACGGCGAAACCGACCGCTTGCAGAAAGTCGGTCGGCCAGACACAGCCCGGGCCGTCCCACCGGGAGTCGCCGAACGCCTCGATCGCCCGGAAGCCGCGCTTCAGGATGTCCTTCGCCACGGCCTGCACGATCACCTTGCCCAGCCCGAGCCCGAGATAACGCGGCAGGATGCGACCGGTGGCCAGGACGACGGCATCCGCGCTGACAGGCGCCGTCGGAAACGCCTGGACGCGCGGGAGGTACGTCGCGGGCGCGTAGACGGCGTAGCCGGCGATCTCCTCGTCGACCCACAGCACTACTCCGGCGGGCCCCCAGTCGAGCAGGAGCTGGGACAACCACGCCTCCTTCTCCAGCGCGGTGTCGCCGTTGCGGTTGGCCTGCCGGGCCGCCACCGGGTCGAGCTCCCAGAACACGCAGTCACGGCAGGGCGCGGGCAGCTCGCCGAGAGTGGCGAGCGTCAGCGGTTCCAGCCGGCGGGCCATCAGCTCAGCCTGTTAGCTTCGTCACGATCAGCGGCTCGCGGCTCATCGGACCGCTGGTTCGGCCGCCGGCGCCGGTGGCCGGACGTCCGTCGTCTCGGCCGCGCGGGGCGCGACGTACCGCTGCTGCACCTTGGCTGCCGGCTGCCGCCGGAACAGCTCACCCGCGAAGCCTGCAAGGATTCCGAACAGCAGCCCGCCGAGCGCCCAGCCGGCCGCCTTGCCCACGCTCATCCCGAAACCTGCCTTCCGCCGCCTGCCCCTATAAGGCATGGTAGTGAGAGGTAGCGCCGTTCCACAGCCCACGCGCGCATGGGCTGCAGAGCGTAGCCTGGTTGCTTCCCCTCATCACCCCCGTCCAGGAGTGGCCCTGTGAGTGCTGACGTGCCCGATGTCCGGCAGACCCGACTCGACAACTACGTCGACCGGTACGCAGCACGGACCAAGGGCATGACCGCATCGGAGATCCGGGCGCTGTTCTCGGTGGCGAGCCGGCCCGAGGTGGTGTCGCTGGCCGGCGGGATGCCGAATATCGGCGGTCTGCCGCTGGATGTGGTCGGCAGCGCCGTGCGGGATCTGGTGATCGACCACGGCGCGACGGCGATGCAGTACGGCTCCGGCCAGGGCGACCCCGGCCTGCGGGACCAGATCTGCGACATCATGCGGCTCGAGGGCATCGAGGCGCACCCGGACGACGTCGTCGTCACGGTCGGCAGTCAGCAGGCGGTCGACCTGGTGACGCGGGTGTTCTGCGATCCGGGTGACGTGGTGATCTGCGAGGCGCCGTCGTACGTCGGCGCGCTCGGCGTCTTCCGCGCGTACCAGTGCGAGGTCGTCCACGTCGCGATGGACGACGACGGCGTCGTCCCGGAGGCGCTGGAGCAGGCGATCGCGACCGTCCGGGCCGCGGGGAAGCGGATCAAGTTCTTCTACACGATCCCGAACTTCCACAACCCGGCCGGGGTTTCGCTGTCCGACGAGCGGCGCGCGCGGGTGCTGGAGATCTGCCGGCGGGCCGATCTGCTGATCCTCGAGGACAACCCGTACGGCCTGCTGGGTTTCGACGGTGAGCCGCAGCGGGCGCTCCGCGCGGAGGACCGCGAAGGCGTCATCTACCTCGGCTCGTTCTCGAAGACGTTCGCGCCGGGCTTCCGGGTCGGCTGGGTGGCCGCGCCGCACGCCGTCCGGGAGAAGCTCGTGCTGGCGCAGGAGTCGGCGACGTTGTGTCCGCCGGTGTTCAGTCAGCTGGCCATCTCGTCGTACCTGAGTAGGCACGACTGGCTCGGCCAGGTGAAGCAGTTCCGGGAGATGTATCGCGAACGCCGGGACGCGATGCTCGCCGCGCTGACCGAGAAGATGCCCGCGGCAACGACCTGGACGAGACCGGGTGGCGGCTTCTACGTCTGGCTGACGCTGCCCGAGGGGCTGGACGCGAAGGCGATGCTGCCGCGCGCGGTCACCGCCCGGGTCGCGTACGTCCCCGGAACGGCCTTCTTCGCCGACGGTTTCGGCGCGCAGTGCATGCGGTTGTCGTACTGTCACCCGACGCCGGAGCGGATCACCGAAGGGGTGTCCCGGCTGGCCGCGGTGATCAATGAGGAGCTGGAACTCCGGCAGACCTTCGGTCCGTTGCCACCTGGCGCGGCCCACGGCTACGAGGCCCCGGGGCCAGAGCTGAGTTAAGTCTGCTGCGGGCGGGCTGAGGTTGCTGACTCGCTAGCGGTACCGTTCCAGTGGGCCTCGGGACCGGCGACCACGCCGGAGTCGCCTTCGAGTGATCGGGAATTGTGTGATGAGTGATCTGGGTCGAGTGCTGGTACTGGCCGGCGGGCTGTCGCACGAGCGGGACGTCTCGCTGCGCTCCGGCCGTCGCGTCGCCGACGCGTTGCGCAGTGTCGGGGTCGAGGTCGAGCAGCGGGATGTCGACGCGAGCCTGGTCGAACGCCTCCGCGAAGACCGGCCGGATGCGATCTTCCCGGTCCTGCACGGCGTCACCGGTGAGGACGGCGCGCTCCGCCAGGTGCTCGACCTGTACGGCGTCCCGTACGTCGGCGCCGAGCCGGCCGCGTGCCGCACGGCCTTCGACAAGCCCGTCGCGTCGACGATGGTCGGCAAGGCCGGGCTGTTCACGCCGCCGTCCGTCGTCCTCGGGCACGACACCTTCCGCGAGTTGGGCGCGGGCGCGCTGATGGACGCCGTCGTCCAACAGGTCGGGTTGCCGCTGGTGGTGAAGCCGGCCCGCGGCGGATCGGCGCTGGGCGCCTCGATCGTGCGCTCGGTCGAGGAGCTGCCGGCCGCGATGGTGAACTGCTACGCCTACGGGCCGGTTGCGCTGATCGAGAAGTACATCGACGGGATCGAGGTCGCGGTGACTGTCGTCGACACCGGCGACGGGCCGCGCGCGCTGCCCGCGGTGGAGATCGTGCCGGACTCCGGGTTCTACGACTACGAGGCGCGGTACACGGCGGGGGCGACCGAGTTCGTCGTACCGGCTCGGCTGTCGCCGGAGGTGGCCGGCGCGTGTGCGGCCGCGGCGGTGACGGCGCATGTCGCGCTGGGGCTGCGGGATCTGTCGCGCTCCGACCTGGTCGTCGACGCGGACGGCGTGCCGTGGTTCCTCGAGGTCAACGTGGCGCCGGGGATGACCGAGACCTCGCTGGTGCCACTCGCGGCCGAGGCGGCGGGGATCGAGCTCGGCGTCCTGTGCCGGGACCTGCTGGCTGCCGCCGCGGCCCGCTGAGTCCGTGGTTGCTAGATTCTTGAGGTGACCGTGTCGACCGAGCGCCCACTGTGGCGGACGATCCTGACCCCGCGGTGGATCGCTCTGCTCGCGCTCGCGCTGGCGATCGCCGGGGTGATGACGGTGATGGGCGTCTGGCAGCTCGACGTCTACCAATCGAAGACCGCGGCCGCCACGGCCAAACGCGCCACCGAGCCGCCGGTTCCTCTGCAGTCGCTCTTCTCGGTCGACGAGGGCCTGCCCTCCAAGGCCGTGGGTCGCCGCGTCACCGTCTCCGGCACCTGGGGCCCGGCAGCAGACCAGGTCTTCATCGCCGACCGCCTGAACGGCGACCAGAAGGGCTTCTGGGTGGTCACCCCGCTGATGGTTGATTCAGCTGGAGCGGTCATGGTCGTTCGGGGCTGGGTGGCGTCCGTCGACTCCCCGACTGCTCAGCCCCCGACGGGCAGCGTGCAGCTCGACGGCTCGGTGATCGCGTCCGAGGCCGCCGACTCTTCGGGTGAGGCGGCCAAGGGCCGGGTCCTCTCCTCGCTGCGCATCCCGACGATCGTGCACCTGGTCAACTACCGCCTGTACGACGGTTTCGTCGTCCAGACTTCGCCTGCGGCCACCGGCCTGGCCGCCGTCCAGCCGCCCGCGCCGCCGACCGATCACGCCGGCCTGCGCAACGTCGCCTACGCCTTCCAGTGGTGGATCTTCGCCGCCTTCACGCTCTGGATGTGGGCCCGGATGGTGCTCGACGCCCATCGCAGCCGCGACGACGAAGACCCCGCTGACGACCAGCCCGCCACGGCCCTGGAGCCGACCGGTACCGTTTCAGCGTGACCTCTCCAGCAGACCCCGCCACCGCCCAGCTCGCCCCTGCCACCCGGAGCGCTCTCACCCGCTACCGAGTGATCGCCTACATCGTGGGCGTGATGCTGCTCCTGCTGCTCTTCGTCGCCATGCCGCTCAAGTACCTGGGCGACAACTCCGCCGCCATGAACATCATCGGCCCGGCCCACGGCTGGCTCTACGTCGTCTACCTCCTCGCCACCTTCGACCTCTTCCGCCGCGTCCAGTGGACCCTCCCCCGCCTGGCCCTGATGGCCGTCGCCGGCACCATCCCCTTCCTCTCGTTCTACGCCGAGCGCAAGACCACCCACGAACTCCTCAACCGCTAAACCCGTTGGGCCGCCGCAACCGCACGCCCTAGCGTCGCCGGTGTGAACGCCCTCGAAGACATCACCGCAGCAAACCGGGCGAGCTGGAACTCCATCCACCCCGCCCGCCCCGGTCACCCGCCCGCCTTCTTAGCCGCGGGCGGCACCGCCCTCCAACCCGAGGAACTCGCCGCAGCCGGCGACGTCACCAACCGCCGCCTCCTCCACGTCGCCTGCTCCTGCGGCGACGAAGCCCTCTCCTGGGCCGCCCAGGGCGCCACCGTCACCGGCATCGACATCTCCGAAGTAGCCATCGCCCAGGCCCGCGCAAAGTCCGAAGCGACAGGTATCCATGTCGACTTCCACCGCGCCGACCTCTTCGATCTCCCACCCGAGTTGGTCGACTTCGACCTGATCTACCTGAGCTGGGGCGCGATCTGCTGGGTCCCCGACCTCACCCGGTGGGCCGCTGTCATCGCCGACCGCCTGGCACCCGGCGGCGCCGTCCTCCTCGCCGAGCACCACCCGGTCTGGGAAGTCCTCACCGCCAAGGACCCCAGCACCCTGGAGCTGACCGCCGACTACTTCGGTCGGACGACTCCCCGGGCGGTGATCGAGAACTCGAAGCTCCCGACCGGCGCACGCGACACCCCGGAGCCGCCGCCGTTCTCGGCGTACATCTGGCCGGCGGCGGATGTCATCACCGCTCTGCTCGCCGCCGGGCTGTGTCTCACCCACTTCTCCGAATCCCCCGCGAGTCACAGCTACCCCGCATTGGGTGATCGTGCGGAGTGGCTTCCGGCGACTTATTTGGTGCGGGCGGAGCGCGATGTTTCACGTGGAACATCGCCGCGAGTTCCTAAGTAGCTTTGTCGACATATCGCTCGTCCTGTCGAGACCCTGATATTCCTCTGTGAGCGCGATTCTGCGGGCCGGGCTGGGACGGCCGGGAGAGCGGGGACGCGGAGAATCCGTTCTGGAGAGGAATATCGGGGGCTGGAAACAGCAAGCGGCCCGCGCTGGGGGCGCGGGCCGCTGGAGTGCTTGAGGGCTGAGGGCTACTCGGCTTTGTTGGGGTCCATCAGGGTGACGATGCGCTCGAGGTCGTCGATGGAGGCGAACTCGACGGTGATGCGGCCCTTGGTCTTGCCGAGGTCGACTTTGACGCGGGTCTCGAAACGATCCGAGAGCCGGTCGGCGAGGTCGACGAGGCGCGGAGCGACGGGCTTGTTGCGACGGCGCTGAGGGGTCGGGTCTTCGGCGTTCATGTCGCCGAGCGCGACGATCTCCTCGACCGTGCGGACCGACAGGCCTTCGGCGACGATGCGCTGGGCGAGGCGCTCGATGGCGTCGCCGCTGGGGAGCCCGAGCAGCGCACGAGCGTGACCCGCGGAGAGGACGCCGGCGGCAACACGACGCTGGACGGACGCCGGCAGCTTCAGCAGCCGGAGCGTGTTGGAGATCTGCGGCCGGGAGCGCCCGATGCGCGTCGCGAGCACCTCCTGCGTGCAGCCGAAGTCGTCGAGCATCTGCTGGTACGCCGCCGCCTCTTCGAGCGGGTTCAGCTGACTGCGGTGCAGGTTCTCCAGGAGCGCGTCCCGGAGCATCACGTCGTCCTGTGTGTCGCGGACGATCGCGGGGATCGTCGTCAGACCGGCCGCCTGGGTGGCTCGCCAGCGGCGCTCCCCCATCACCAGCTCGTACTTGTCGCCCTCCAGCCTGCGGACGACGATCGGCTGCAGCAGACCGATCTCCTTGACCGAGTGCACCAGCTCGTCCATCGCGTCTTCGTCGAAGACCGAGCGCGGCTGCTTCGGGTTCGGCGTGATCTTGCCGACCTCGATCTCCGCGAACTCCGCTCCCGGCACCGCGGCGAGCTCGGTCTCCGGCTGCCGGACGGCGCCGGCCACCGGCGGAGCGCCCGGAATGGAGCTGGACTTGCTGCCGAGTGTCGTCGGAGTGCCAGGAGCGGGGTTGCTGGGGATCAAGGCCCCAAGACCGCGTCCGAGTCGGGTGTTCATCGCGCTCCCTAGTTCGACAACATGCTGAGGGACAGCCTACGCACTCCGTTTCACGTGAAACGGAGTGCGGGTGAATTCACCACCGCGTCGTGCGACGGATCAGGCGTTGTTCCGCATCGCGATCTCGCGCGATGCCTCCAGGTACGACAGCGCCCCGGCCGAGGCCGGGTCGTAGGCGAGCACGGTCTGGCCGTGGCTGGGCGCCTCCGAGATCCGCACCGAGCGCGGTACGGCGGTGCGCAGGACGGCGTCCCGGAAGTGACCCCGCACCTCGGCCGCGACCTCACCGGCGAGCTTGGTCCGCGCGTCGTACATGGTGAGCAGGATCGTCGAGACGTCGAGCCCCGGGTTCAGGTGCGACTTCACCATGTCGATATGCCGCAGGAGCTGGGAGAGCCCCTCCAGCGCGTAGTACTCGCTCTGGATCGGGACCAGCACCTCACGGGCGGCGGTCAGCGCGTTCACGGTCAACAGGCCGAGGGACGGCGGGCAGTCGATGAAGACGTAGTCGTACTTCTCACCCGCGGCCTCGGTCTCGGCCAGGTGCGCGTCCAGAGCGCGCTTCAGCCGGCTCTCCCGGGCCACGATGCTGACCAGCTCGATCTCGGCGCCGGCCAGGTCGATTGTCGCGGGGACCACCTGAATCCCCGGGTGCTCGGCACACGGCTGCAGGAGCTTGCCGAGCGACTCACCCTCGATGACCGCCTCGTAGACACCCGGGGTGCCCTCGGAGTGGTCGATGCCGAGTGCGGTCGACGCGTTGCCCTGCGGGTCCAGATCGATGACCAGGATCTTCGCGCCGTACAGTGCGAGACCGGCGGCGACGTTCACGGTCGTCGTGGTCTTACCGACGCCGCCCTTCTGGTTGGCGACCACGAAGACCCGGGTCTCGGCGGGCAACGGGAACTCCCGGCCCATCGTGCGTCCTTCATTCACCAGCAGGGTCCGTTCGGTGGCGGCGGCGATCGGAGTCTCGAGAAGTCGTCGCTGAAGCTCGTCCGTCGTGGCCCGCGCGGCGATCTGTGCGGCAGTCATAGCGCCCATTCCAATAGGTGCGGGACTTGGCCCGAAGAGGATGTCAGTAGGGGTTGGAGCTGGTCTGCTCACAGCTTCATCCACAGGCTTCTGTGGATGAATCCCCGTCTGCGAAGGCAGTTTGGTGCGGTCGTCATCCACAGGCGGTGGAGACTCGGAGTCATCGGTGTCGGCATCGACCAGGGACGCCGTTTCACGTGAAACACCATCATCTCCCGAAGTCTCCGTTTCACGTGAAACGGGCTCCGGCGTGGGCGACGGAATGAGATCGAGACCACTGGCGGCGGCCGCTCGAAGCGCGGCGCCGTCAGCGGGTGGGTGGTACTCGGTGCTGCTGATCGGGGCGCTCTCGGGTTCTGCGGCCAGAGCCGGCGCCGGAGCGGGCTCGCTGGTCGGTGAGTCGGCGGGAGCAGGGTCGACCGGCCAGCCGATCGCCTGCGACCTCTCCGGTTGCCCGGTGCTCTTCTCGGGCCACCCGAGGGCACGACTCACCAACCCGCTCACCTCCCAGATCTTCCGCGCCGGGATCCCCCTGCAGCACGTCCGGCCACAATACTCACGACAGTCGTCGGGTGGGCCAGTTCATCTGTGCCGAGTTGATGAATGTGCCACAGCTCGGCGCCCAGCTTGGTCAGTTCGCGCTCGGAGCCGTCCAGCTCCTCCTCCGCGGACTCACCTTTCATCGCCAGCATCAGCCCACCTTCGACACACAACGGCAGACACCACCCCGCCAGTTTGCCCAACGGCGCAACCGCCCTCGAGGTCACTACGTCGTACGACGCTCGCGGCAGTTCCTCCGCCCGCGCACGGACGACGGTGGCGTTCTCCAACCCCAGCGCGTCGACGGCCTCTTCGAGGAACGTCGTCCGGCGCAGCAGCGGCTCGACCAGCGCGACCTGAAGGTCCGGGCGAACCAGCGCCAGCACCAGCCCCGGCAGCCCGGCTCCGGTGCCGATATCGGCGACCGATGCCTCCTCCGGGATCAGGCGCTCCAGGACGGCGCAGTTCAGCAGGTGCCGGTCCCACAGGCGCGGAACCTCCCGCGGGCCGATCAGGCCGCGCAGGGTGCCCTCGGTGGCGAGGAGTTCGGCATAGGCCGAAAGCGGCACCGCCGCCCGTGGATAAAGCTTCTCCACGAGCGGCGGTGTTTCACGTGAAACGGAGTCGGTCACTGGCCCACAATCATGCTGGTTGGACGACGACGCGACGCCGGGGCTCTTCACCCTCGGACTCGCTCGTCAGGCCGGCGGCCGCCACGACGTCGTGGACGACCTTGCGCTCGAACGGCGTCATCGGGTCGAGCCGCACCGGAGCGCCGGAGGCCTTCACCTCGTCGACGGCCTTCCGGCCGACCTCTTCCAGCTCGGCCTTCCGGTTCGCCCGGTAGTTCGAGACGTCGAGCATCAGCCGGGACCGCTCACCGGTCTCCCGGTAGACGGCCAGCCGGGTCAGCTCCTGCAGCGCCTCCAGGACCTTCCCCTTCTCACCGACCAGGTTGTTCAGCTCGGCGCCGACGATCGACACCGCGGCGCGGTCGCCGTCGATGTCCATATCGATATCGCCGTCCAGGTCGGCGATGTCGAGCAGCTCCTCCAGGTAATCCGCGGCGATATCGCTCTCCGCCTCGAGGGCTTTCAGCCGGTCGGCCGAGCCGGACTTCGTCTCGGTGTTGTCAATGCCGTCGGTCACGGCAACTCCTTCGCAGTGTTGAGGCCCGCCCCACGGGGACCAAGGACGTACGCGAGCAAGTAAGGAAAGGTCAGCCGATCAGCGGGAGCCGCCGGGCTTCTTCTGGGCGGCCTTGCGCTGCGCGGCCGACTTCGCCGCGGGCTGACGCTTGGCGCCCGATCCCTTCTTGCCGGCCGGCTGCTTCTTGGCAGCACCGGCCTGAGTCTTGTTGGTCGGCGCGTCCTGCTTCGGCGCGCTCTGCCCGTTGGCCGCAGCGGTCGAGTCGGCCGCGCCCGACGTACCGGTCCGGCGATCGTTCCGTGACTGGCGCTTCGGCTGCTGACGCTGAGCCGGACGACGGTCCGTCAGGGTGTCGGCGTCGCCGTCGGCAGCGCTCGCCAGGCCCTCGTCGGCCGGCCGGCCCGTGCGCTTGTTGTGCTCGCGCTTCCGAGCCTCCATCGCGTCGTACGCCGGGGTGCCGGGGGCCGGGTTGCGGCGGATCACGTAGAACTGCTGACCCATCGTCCACACGTTGGAGACGAACCAGTAGATCAGCACACCGATCGGGAAGTTGAAGCCGCCGATCAGGAAGAAGATCGGGAAGACGTAGAGCATGATCTTCTGCATCTGCGCCGCCTGGCCCTCGAGGGCCTCCTTCGGCATGTTCTTCCGCATCAGCTGCAGCTGCGTGATGAACATCGTGGCGGTCATCAGGATGATCAGCACGATCGCGACGGCCTTGACGTTGGTCGAGCCGTCGCCGTTGGCGCGCAGGAAGGTCTGGGAAATCTCGGCGCCGAAAATCTTCGCATGCCGCAGGGACTCGACGTGCGGCGCGATCACACTGCTGTGCGCCTCACCCTTGGACGCCCCGTCGAGCACCCGGAACAGCGCCAGGAAGACCGGCGACTGGAGCAGCAGCGGCAGGCACGAGGAGAACGGGTTCGTCCCGGTCTCCTTGTACAGCTTCATCATTTCCTGACCGAGCTTCTCCCGGTCGTGGCCGTACTTCTTCTGCAGCTCCTTCATCTTCGGCTGCAGCAGCTGCATGTTCCTGCTGGACCGGATCTGCCGGACGAACAGCGGGATCAGCAGCGTGCGGATGACGATCGTCAGGCCGGCGATGGACAGTGCCCAGGCCCAGCCGCCGTTCGGGTCGAGCACCTGGCCGAGCAGCCAGTGCCAGCCGACGAGCAGTGCGGAGACTGCCCAGTACAGCGGCGTCATGACCGCGTTGAACACGTCCACGATCCCGTCCCACAAGGCGAGTCCGGGGATGGCCAGAAGAGTTGTCACTCAAGCACCTCGCTGCACAGGCCCGGCGTCGGCGGACGGCCCGGGCTGGTTGGCGGAGACGAGCTCTCCGCGCTGGTCGACATCTGTGGGTGGAACGGGGTCGTAGCCGCCGGGGTTCCACGGGTGGCAGCGGGCGAGTCTCCGCGCCGCCAGCCAGCTACCGCGCACCGCACCGTGGCGTTCGACCGCCTGGAGGGCGTACGCCGAACAACTCGGGTAGAACCTGCAGACCTGCCCGTACAGCGGGCTGATCAACAAGCGGTACAGCTTCAGAAAACCAACGATCCCGGCCTTCAGCGGGTTCCGCAGGACGGGCATCAACCGTGCGAGTGCCGGCCTCATCGCGGTTCCAGCAGTCGGCGCAGCGCGCCGTCGACATCCGCGACCAGCTCGTCGTACGACGCCGAGGCGGACGACGGTAGGGCGCGGACGACAGTCAGGCTGCCGGCCGGTAGCTCCGGAACCCGCGCGGCCAGGACGGCACGCAGGCGGCGGTGGACCCGGTTCCGGAGAACCGCGTTGCCCACCGCCTTGTTCACCACGAAGCCGACGCGCGCCGGTTCGCGGGTGCTGCCCGCAGGTGCGAACAGCAAATGGACCACCACCGCGCGCCGAGCGGCTCGCCGCCCACTACGGACGGCGCGCCGAAAGTCGTCGGACCGGCGTAACCGGTGCGACGCGGGCAACACGGGGTGGTCACCGTCGAGATCGCTCAGGCCGCGAGGCGCTGGCGACCCTTGTTACGGCGGGCGGCGATGATCGCGCGCCCCGCACGGGTACGCATCCGAAGACGGAAGCCGTGCTTCTTGTGCCGGCGACGGTTGTTCGGCTGGAACGTCCGCTTGCTCACTGGAATGACTCCGGTTACTCGAGATCAGTTGGTCGACAGATCCGATACCGGACCTGCTGCTGGTGCAGTCCTGCACACCAATCGAGAACCGAGAGGTGGTTCCGCAGGGAGCGCAGCACGAAAGGGCCGGTTCAACACCGACCGATCCACGGTACGTGGCCGCCTGTGGACAGGTCAAACCAGCTGTCCCCAAAGTTGTCCACAGGCTTGTGGACAACACGGTGGATAGTCGAATGGTGAACACAGGGTCACACAGCCCCGGGGATGACCGCGAACCGTGACGGGTCCACCACGACTACGCTCCGACGTCCACTCGACACGCCGCTAGTTGCCCCCAATTTGCTGTTCATAGCCTGTGGATGACGGCTTGTTCCAGCGTGGCCAGACTTGTTAGCGTCAGCCCCTCACACCAGAGGTCCCGTACCGCGCAATCGGTAACCAACCTGATCCACGCGTCGTTCACAACTGTGGACAACCGTGTGGACAGTGCGGGTGTCGGGTCTAAGGTCGCGCCGCCCGGAGAGCTTTCCGGAACGCGCCGGCCACCGCAGCGATGGATTCGGGGAGCAACGCGTGGTCGAGGACCATTCCGTCGGTACTGAGTACCCGACGGCGGATTACACCGGGGTGCCGGAACACACAGCGGTGGACAGGCCTGGGGACAAGTTCGCCCCGGACGCCGAGCCCCAGCTGAACCGGTACACCCCCAGCCCGCCCGAGCAGCCGGCCGACACCGGCCAGGATCTCCGCCCGGAGCCGGCCACCGACTTCCGCTCGGAGCTCCCGATGCAGCCCGAGCTCCCGGTCGCGCCACCCGAGCCCCAGCTGGAGCTCCCGGTCGCCCAGCCGACGACGCAGCCGATCACACAGCCGGCCGATCACCTCAGCCCGTCGCTGCCGATTCCGGAGCCGCCGGCAGTGCATGGCTACCGGCCGTACCAGTACCGGTCCGCCCTGGAGCGCGCCGCCACCGAGTTGCCCGCCGCATTCACCTCTGCTCCGCCGCCGATCGCTCCCCCGATCGGTACGGCGTACTTCGGCGCCGCACCGTCGATCAGCGCGCCGCGCTACGAGCAGAAGCCGCGCTGGACCAGCGGCCGCCCGCTGGCCGCGCCGCAGGCCGGCAACTCGTGGGAGTCGAGCAACGAGCCACCGAAACCGGAGCCGACTCAGCAGGCGCCGGTTGAGCAGTTCCCCGCGCAGCAGCCGCCCACCGAGCAGCCTCCGCAGCAGGTGTCACAGCAGGTCCCACAGCAGGTTCCGCAGCCACCAGCTCAGCAGCAGCCATCGAACGAGCAGCTTCCGCAGCCGCAGGTGCCGCAGCAACCGTCGAACGAGCAGTACGCCGTAGCGCAGCCGGAACAGTTCGCACCGCAGCAGCCGCAGGCCGAGCAGTACCCGCAGCAGCCGCAGTCTCCGCAGGCGCCTGCGCAGCAGCCGGTCCAACACACGCCCGTACAGCACACTCCGGTCCAGCAGGTGCCGCAGCCCCCGGCGCCTCAGGCAGCAGCACCCCACCCACCGCAGCAGCCAGCGCCGACACCTCAGTCGCCCGCCGCTCCGGCGCCTCAGCAGGCTGCTCCGGCAACAGACCTCGGTGAGGCGTGGACGCGGGTGCTGGCCGGCCTGCCGCCGAACCAGCGCGCTTGGCTGACCAACTCGCGGCCCGTCACACTCCACGAGAGCACTGCGATCGTGGCCGTCCCGGACGACTTCACCCGCGGTCAGCTCGAGACGCGTCTGCGTCCGGATCTGGAGCGCATCCTCTCCGAGAGCTTCGGCCGCGACATCCGGATCGCCGTCACGGTCGACCCGTCCCTCGACCCCGAGCTCCAGACGCCGCAGCCGCCGCCCGCGCCCGTCGTCCGGGAGCCGCTGCGTACCGAGGGCTCTTTCCAGCCGACGATCCAGTCCGCGCTGACCGACCCGATGGA
This sequence comes from Kribbella sandramycini, assembly GCF_013131805.1. GTDB lineage: Bacteria > Actinomycetota > Actinomycetes > Propionibacteriales > Kribbellaceae > Kribbella > Kribbella sandramycini. Next base: position 594,631 of record NZ_JABJRC010000003.1, read on the forward strand.
CCAGGCCAACCAGCCGCAGTACGCCCCGCCACCGCAGGAGCCGCCCGCTCCGACGTACGAGCAGCCGGCCCCGGCGTACGAGCAGCAGCAACCGCCCGCGCAGCCGTTCGGTCAGCCGCCGGCACCCGCGCCGGCCGCGGCGCAGCAGGCGACCGAGGCCCAGGGCGAAGCCCGGCTGAACCCGAAGTACACCTTCGAGACCTTCGTCATCGGCAGCTCGAACCGGTTCGCCCACGCGGCCGCGGTCGCCGTGGCCGAGGCGCCGGGCAAGGCGTACAACCCGCAGCTGATCTACGGCGACTCCGGGTTGGGCAAGACCCACCTGCTACACGCGATCGGCCACTACGTGCGCAGTCTCTACACCGGCGCCCGGGTTCGGTACGTCTCCAGCGAAGAGTTCACCAACGACTTCATCAACGCGATCCGCGACGACAAGGCCGCGCAGTTCCAGCGCCGGTACCGCGACGTCGACGTCCTGCTGATCGACGACATCCAGTTCCTGGAAGGCAAGATCCAGACCCAGGAAGAGTTCTTCCACACCTTCAACACGCTGCACAACGCGAACAAGCAGATCGTGATCAGCTCCGACCGCGCGCCGAAGCGGCTGGAGGCACTCGAGGACCGGCTGCGGAACCGGTTCGAGTGGGGCCTGATCACCGACATCCAGCCGCCCGACCTGGAGACCCGGATCGCGATCCTGCGGAAGAAGGCGGCCACCGAGCGGCTGACCGCGCCGCCGGAGGTGCTGGAGTTCATCGCGTCCAAGGTGCAGACGAATATCCGCGAGCTCGAGGGCGCGCTGATCCGGGTGACGGCGTTCGCCAGCCTGAACCGGCAGCCGGTCGACCTGAGCCTGGCCGAGATCGTCCTCAAGGACCTGATCCCCGAGGGCAGCAAACCCGAGGTGACGGCCAGCATGATCATGGGCCAGACCGCCTCGTACTTCGGGCTGTCGATCGACGACCTGTGCGGATCGAGCCGCAGCCGGGTGCTGGTGACCGCGCGGCAGATCGCAATGTACCTGTGCCGCGAGCTCACGGATCTGTCGCTGCCGAAGATCGGCCAGCAGTTCGGCGGCCGCGACCACACCACCGTGATGCACGCCGAGCGGAAGATCCGGCAGCTGATGTCGGAGCGGCGTTCGGTCTTCAATCAGGTGACCGAACTGACCAACCGAATCAAGCATCAGGCCAAGCAGCAGTAACCACACAGCCTGGGGACACAGCTGTGGAAAACTGTGGGTACTCCGGTGGATGACTCGCTTTGTCGTGTGGACGGCCTGTGGGGACAGAAATCTTCATCCACCGTCGTCCTCAACCGAAGCGGGGACTGTCCACACCGAGTTCACAGGCCAATGTGGGCTCTGACCTGCGAACTCGTCGCTTATCCACATTATCCACCGGTGCTAAGAACACTATGGAATCTGTAGAGGATGCGAAGGCCACAAAACGAACGAGCGGCCCGATCTGGGGAAAACCCGGTCTCGCGCCGCTTGCCGGGACCTGTCAGGCTGTCCTCGAAGGCCACTTGTTCGACGCCGACGCGACCCGCCCGAAGCGCCACGTCATCCCCGATTGGCACCGACCACACGTGCACGTGGCAGGATCTGCCTGGCACCCAGCCGAATCAGGAGGCAACCCGCGGTGAAGTTTCGCGTCGAGCGCGACGTACTGGCCGAGTCGGTGGCCTGGGCCGCGCGCAGCTTGCCCAGTCGCCCGAGCGTTCCGATCCTTGCCGGACTTCTCGTCGAGGCCGGGGACGGGCAGATCACGCTGTCCGGCTTCGACTACGAGACCTCCGTCCGCGTCACCGTGCCCGCACAGGTGGCCGACGGCGGTAAGTGCCTGATCTCCGGCCGGCTCGTCGCCGATATCTCCAAGAGCCTCCCGAACCAGCCGGTGGACATCGCCGTCGACGGTGCCAAGGCTCAAGTCACCTGTGGCAGCTCCCGGTTCACGCTCCAGACGCTGCCCACCGAGGAGTACCCGTCGCTGCCGGAGCTCCCGGCCGCCAGCGGCACGGTCAAGGCGGATGTCTTCGCCCAGGCCGTCTCCCAGGTGGTCACGGCGGCCGGCCGCGAAGACACCCTGCCGGTGCTGACCGGGGTCCGGGTCGAGATCGAGGGCTCCACGATCTCCCTGCTGGCCACCGACCGCTACCGGCTCGCGATCCGTGAGCTCGAGTGGACGCCGGAGTCCCCGGACGCCTCGGCGGCCGCGCTGATCCCGGCCCGCGTGCTCTCCGAGACCGCGAAGGCGATGACCGGCTCGGACGTGATCGTCTCGCTGGCCGCGGCCGGCGCCGGTGACGGCATCGTCGGCTTCGAGGGCCAGGTCTCCGGCGGCAGCCGCCGGGCCACCACCCGGTTGCTGGACGGCGAGTTCCCGAAGGTCCGCGGCATCATCCCGACCGACGCGTCGATCGCGACCCGGGTCCGGATCGAGACCGCGACCTTGGTCGAGGCGGTGAAGCGCGTAGCTTTGGTGGCGGAGCGGAACGCACCGGTTCGGCTCACGTTCGCGGAGGACAGCGTGACCCTGGATGCCGGCAGTGGCGACGAGGCGCAGGCCTCGGAGTCCCTGGAGGCGCGCGTGGTCGGCGACCCGGTGACCGTGGGCTTCAACCCGACGTACCTGCTCGACGGGCTCGGCGCCATCGGGACGTCGGTCGCACACCTCGCGTTCACCCAGGCGACCAAGCCGGCCGAGCTGACCGGCGTGATCGACTTCGAGGCGGACCCGATCAGCGAGTTCCGCTACGTCCTGATGCCGGTTCGCCTGAACAGCTGAAAGCCAACAGAACAAGGGGATTCACGATGGAGCTCGGCCTTGTCGGTCTCGGCAAGATGGGCGGCAACATGCGCCAGCGGATCCGCAACGCCGGTCACACGGTTGTCGGGTTCGACCACAATCAGGAGATCTCCGACGCGACCGACCTGGCCGATCTGGTCGGCAAGCTGACCGCGACCGACCAGCCCAAGGTGGTCTGGATCATGGTTCCGGTGCAGGCGATCGACCCGGTCGTCACCGAGCTCGCCGAGCTGCTGTCCCCCGGTGACATCGTGATCGACGGCGGCAACAGCCGCTGGACCGACGACACCCGCCGCGCCGCGCAGCTGGCCGAGAAGCAGATCAAGTTCGTCGACTGCGGTGTCTCGGGCGGCGTCTGGGGTCTGGAGAACGGCTACGCGCTGATGTGCGGTGGCGACCAGGAGACCGTCGCGACGGTGATGCCGATCTTCGAGGCGCTGAAGCCCGAGGGCGAGTTCGGTTTCGTGCACGCCGGCAAGGTCGGCGCCGGCCACTTCTCGAAGATGGTCCACAACGGCATCGAGTACGGGATCATGCAGGCGTACGCCGAGGGCTACGAGCTGCTCGAGGCCGCGGATGTCGTCGAGAACGTGCCGGAGGCCTTCGAGTCCTGGCGCGAGGGCACCGTCATCCGCTCCTGGCTGCTCGACCTGCTGGTCAACGCGCTCAAGGACGACACCCACCTGGAGAAGATCGCCGGGTACGCCGACGACTCCGGTGAGGGCCGCTGGACGGTCGAGGCCGCGATCGACCACGCCGTCCCGGTGCCGGCCATCGCGGCCGCGCTGTTCGCGCGGTTCGCCTCCCGGCAGGACGACTCCCCCGCGATGAAGGCGATCGCCGCGATGCGCAACCAGTTCGGCGGCCACGCGGTCAAGGGCGCCGACTCCGCGGATCCGTCGTACGCGACACCGCCGGTCAAGCACTGAGGTGTATGTCACCGCCCTGGGTCTGATCGACTTCCGGTCCTACCAGCAGGCGGAGGTCGAGCTCGCCCCGGGCGTGACGGCCTTCGTCGGACCGAACGGCCACGGCAAGACCAACCTGGTCGAAGCGATCCACTACTGCGCGACGCTCGGCTCGCACCGGGTGGCGAACGACGCACCGTTGGTGCGGGCCGGCGCCACCCGCGCGGTCGTGCGGACCGAGGTCCGCAGCCAGTACGACCGCGACGTCGTGATCGAGCTCGAGATCAACCCCGGTAAGGCGAACCGGGCCCGGCTCAACCGCTCGCCGGTCCCCCGGCCGCGTGAGGTGCTCGGGCACCTGCGGACGGTGCTGTTCGCGCCGGAGGATCTCGCGCTGGTCAAGGGCGATCCGTCGGAGCGCCGCCGGTTCCTGGACGAGTTGCTGACGTTGCGGGCGCCGCGAATGGCCGGCGTCCGGTCGGACTACGACCGCGTGCTGAAGCAGCGGAACTCGTTGCTTCGTAGCGCTTCGCAGGCCCGTCGGCAGAATCGGTCGAGTGCGGCGGAGGGCCAGCTGCGGACGCTCGAGGTTTGGGATTCGAACCTGGCGCGGACGGGCGCGGACCTGCTCGCGACCCGGTTGGAGTTGCTGGAGGCGCTGCGTCCGTTGGTCGCCGAGGCGTACGACGCGGTTGCCCGGGGCAAGGGCGATGCCCGGCTGGAGTACAAGTCGTCGGTGCCGCTGGAGCCCGGTGTGACGTCGCGGGAGCAGCTGACCGAGGTGATCCTGGCCGCCGTCCAGGAGAAGCGGCAGGACGAGCTGGACCGCGGGGTCTCGCTGGTCGGGCCGCACCGGGACGACGTCCTGCTCGGCCTCGGGGACTTGCCGGCCAAGGGGTACGCGAGTCACGGTGAGTCCTGGTCGTACGCGCTCGCGTTGCGACTGGCGTCGTACGAGCTGCTGCGCGCGGACGGAGGTGAGCCGGTGCTGATCCTGGACGACGTTTTCGCCGAGCTCGACTCCCAGCGCCGGGACCGCCTGGCCGAGCTGGTCGCGCCCGCCGAGCAGGTGCTGGTGACGGCCGCTGTCGGCGCGGACGTGCCCGCAGAGCTCAGCGGCGCCCGCTTCGACGTCGGCGACGGGACCGTGCGACGTGCCTGAACCCGGAAATTCCTGCGAGAGGACATCTGGAGCCCCCACGCCTACTGCGCTGCACTCGGCTCGCTACGGCGCGGAGTCTCCAGATGTCCTCTGAGAGCGGCTCTGAGAGCGAAGTCGCTCCGGAGCTTCCGGAGGAGGTCGAGCACGACAAGCAGGGCTTGGACCTGGCGAAGTCCCTGGCCGGCCGGCTCAAGCAGCAGGCCGCGGCCGGCGGTTTCAAGCCGGTCAAGCGCCGTCGGCGTCCGCGCATCGACGGCGCCCAGATCAGCAGCGCCCGCCCCGACGACCGCGACCCGCAGAAACTCACCAACACCCTCGGCCGGCTGATGCGCGACCAGGGCTGGGAGGTGGACGTCGCCGTCCACGGCGTGATGGCCCGCTGGCCCACCATCGTCGGCCGCGAGATGGCCGAGCACTGCAAGCCGGAGTCCTACGAGAACACCGTCCTCACCGTCCGCACCTCCTCCACCGCCTGGGCCACCCAACTCAAACTCCTCGCCCCCGACCTGGTCCGCCGCCTCAACGCCGAACTAGGCGAAGGCACCGTCACCATCGTCAACGTCCAAGGCCCGCACGCCCCCAGCTGGCGCCGCGGCCCCCGCACCGTCAAAGGCCGCGGCCCCCGAGACACCTACGGCTGACCGCTCACAATCTGTTACGCGTCCGTCATTCTCGATAACTACCGTGACATCCATGAGACGACTCCTGGCAGCCGCGCTCACCCTCGGCGTCCTCGGCACACAGCTGGTCGCGACGCCGGCCGAGGCAGTCGGGCGGGGCGAGAAGTGCCTCGAAGCCACCGGTCCAGTGTGAGTGCGCCGCCGGTGTCGTACGGCATCATCAAGGAACGCCTCTGACTGCTGCGGGGTCGGCACTCCGCGCGGACCTGAGAGTCCTCTAGGATCGGGCGCGATGCGCACGCTCGTTGACGGCCTCCGCGAGATGGTCCAGCTGATCGGGGACACGTTCCGGCTCTGGTGGCGGAACCTGCTGCCTCTGACCATGTGGTGGCTGGCCGGGTACGTGGGCTTCAAGGCCTGTCTGCGGGCGGCGATCTGGCTGGACGAGCATGCGCACGGGAGCCTGGGGACGGGCGTCTTCGCGGTCGGCGTGCTGTTGCAGCTGATTGCCGCGGTGGGCATGATCCGCACCTGCGCGACCTCGCTGTACCGCTGGCGGGACGCCGCGCGGAGCAGCGCGGAGGAGACCGAGGACCCGACGCAGCGCGGCTTCCTGGAGCTGATCGCGCTGACGCTCCTGCCGCTGGTCGCGGTCTGGTCGGCATGGGGCTTCCTGGAGGACCAGGTTCAGCAACTGTCGGCGAGTAACAGCGTCGAGCGCGGCGTCCAGGCCGGGGCCGGCTTCTTCGAGCTGACCAACGGGGCCTGGCACAAGTACCTGCCGGCGATCGTGACCTTGCTGGTCGTGCGCCGGATCCTGCAGGCGGTGGACGACCGCTGGCCGAGCCGGCCGATCAAATTCATGCAGGTCTGGGCGGAGTCGTTCTTCCTGCTGCTCACCGTCGTCGTGACGCCGTACGCGATCGACGACGCCAAGGAATGGTTCTCGCAGCGGAGCTTCTGGTACTGGTCGGTGGACTGGTGGGACGGGCTCAAGGGGTTCTTCGAGGACATCAACGTGCCGATCCCGGCCGGGATCGAGTTTCTCTGGGGGTTCACCTGGGAGACGCTCTGGCCGCTGTTCAAGCTGGGCGTGGCGGAGCCGTTGACCTGGCTGGCGATCACGACGGTGGTGTTCGGGCACCGGGTGCTGTCCAGCCAGGGAGTGTTCACCGGGACCGGTCTGGAGCGCCGGCTCGGCGGGCGGGTCGGCGTCGAGGCGCCGCAGCCGAATCGGTTCGTCGCGCTGACCAACAAGGCGCCGGATCTGGTGCTGGGCGGCTTCCGGGAGAAGTTCTACCCGACGCTGAACGCGTTCCGGCTGCTCGTGCGGGTCGGTCCGGTGTTCCTCGGCGTGGTCTGCATGCTCTACACGTTCTGGCTGCTCGGCGAGGACTGGCTGTTCGTCCTCATCCAGCGCCTGATCGGGATTCACGGCGTCCGCTGGGGCCTGATGAACCACGAGCTCGCCGACCTGATCCGCAGCCTGATCTTCGAGCCGATCCGGATCGCGTTGCTGGCGGCGGCGTTCGACCTGTGTATCTCGGTCGGCAGCCAGCGGCGCGCCGAAGCGGCCGCGGCTGCTCAGGAGCCGGTCAAGGCTTGATGACGTACCGGCGGTAGTTGTCCCGGTCGGTGAGCTCCACGCCGCTCAGATGCGGCACGGCCTCCTGCGGGACGATGAAGATCTGGGCCAGCTTGTTCGCCTTGTTCCGGATCATCGGGTGGTCGCTGTCCGAGCAGCGGGTCGGCACCGGGTACTTGGACGCGTCCGTGGCCGCCCAGCTGTTGCCGCGGTCGTCGCGCAGCTGGGTGGCGCAGCTGAAACCGCCCTCCTTCAGCCGCAGGCCGTCGAGCGGTGTGACGCTCAGGTCCGCGACGACGATGACGGCGCCGGTCGGGCGACCGACCCGGATCTCCTCGCCGTCGGTGTCGACCAGCCGGGTGTAGACGTCCAGCGAGTTCAGCTGCCAGGTCGCCTTGCCGATCGTGACCGGACCCTTGTCGACGACCTCGTGGATCGCGCCGTCGTTGTAGTTCTGCTCCGGATCGCCGAGATAGGTCCGCAGCGTCAGAAAGCAGGCCAGGGCCAGCAGGACCACCAGCAGCGAGATCTGCGCGGCCGCCCGGGCGGCGCGGGTGCCGAGCCTCATGACGACACCCGGGTTTCCGATCGGGGCAACACGTACTCTTCCGCGGCGTTGTCGATCAACTTCTGTGCGCTCTCCTCACTGGGGATGCCGAGGTCGACCGACACCTTGCGGTTCAGCACGTTCCAGAACTGCTGCGGCCGGACGTCGAGCGTCAGCCCTTGGAGCTCGGTCGGATCGACCTCGAAGACGATCGATCCGGAGACCGTGAAGCCGGCCGCGCCGAACTCGATCCCGGAGTAGATCATCGCGATCGGCGAGAAGACGGCGTCACTGTCGGAGGTGAGCGTCGCGATCGGGGTGTCGGGCTTCTCCGGGCCGCGGCTGGTCTGCCACTCGACCGCGACGAAGATGCCGTCGGTCTCGATCGGCTTCTCCGACGAGGATGCGGTCGGCTCCAGCACCCCCTTGACCAGCTTCACCCGGACGACGGTGATCGACGCCTCCTTGCCGAACTGCAACGGCTCGCCGATCGTGCCCTTGCTGATCATGATGTTCTGCTCGTCGAAGACGTGTTCCGGCGTCGCGAGCCGGGTCAGGCCGCCGATCAGCACGAACAGGATGCCGACCAGGATCGTCGCGGGGCGGTAGAGCTTCACCGGTACTTGTCCTCCTTGACGACGACGGTCGGCCGCAGCCGGACGACGGCGGTCGCCTCGGGGTTGTGCCAGTACGGCGTCTCGTCGGCGCCGAGCAGCCCGTCGTCGGACTCGTACTTCTCCCCGAGGATGCCGACCTCGATCTCGTCGGCGGTGAAGTCCGGCGGGATCTCGAACTTGGTGTAGCAGCTCTGCGGCGGCAGCCCGTACACGATCGACCAGCCCGGCTTACCGCGGCAATAGGCGCCGCTCGACTCGACCAGGTCGGCGCCGTTGCCCGGCACCCAGCGCAGCAGGTTCTGCCGCGGAGTGCCGCTCTGGTACTCCTCGGTGTCGATGTTGCGGATGTCGAAGTACACCAGCAGCTCGGCCTTGGCGGTGGAGTAATCCGTCTTCGGCTCGCGGACGATCTCGGAGCGGGTGAAGCCGAACTCCCAGCGGCCCGCCTCGACGGTCGCCGGGGTATCGGCGGTCACGGTCAGCGTGGGCACCGCTCTGCCCTGCCGCTCCTTCCAGCCGCCGGTCGCCAGCACGATCAGCGCCAGGACGACCACGACGCCGATCAGGATCAGCCAGGTCCGCCGGTGCCGGCGGATCACCCGATCCGCGATCAGGTCGTCGATGACGTCGTCGAGACTTTCCACGGCCCCGATCCTAGAGGGAAGCGGGTGCTTGACGGGTGGTCAGTGGTCAAACGCTCGGAGGCCACTGAGCGCCCGTGAGCGCTTTCCGGCCCCCCTCCTGCGAGAGGGGACATGGCGAGGAGGGCGAAAAGACGCCCTGAGGTGAGTTTCGGGCGGCTGGTGGCAGGTTCTGCTTCGGTCGACGGGTAGGATGGACCACGTACGACGAGCCGCGCCTCCAATAACACTGTAGGGGCGGCTCCCACTGTGCCGCGATGCCTCGCGAACGCGGGGTCCGAGGAGGACAACAGCCGGTGACCGACGAGCCGACCGAGATCGACGCCAACCTGTCCGCCGACCCCGGGCCCGACACCGGTACCTATCCCGAGACGACCGACGTCATTCCGTCGAGCATCGTCGAGCGGGAGTACGACGCGAGCGCGATCCAGGTCCTGGAGGGGCTGGACGCCGTCCGCAAGCGGCCCGGTATGTACATCGGGTCCACCGGTGAGCGCGGTCTGCACCACCTCGTCACCGAGGTGGTCGACAACGCGGTCGACGAGGCGATGGCCGGTTTCTGCGACCGCATCGTCGTCACGCTGCTCGCCGACGGCGGCGTCAGCGTCAAGGACAACGGCCGCGGTATCCCGGTCGACATTGTCGAGTCCGAGGGCAAGCCGGCTGTCACGGTCGTGCTCACCGTGCTGCACGCCGGCGGCAAGTTCGGCGGCGGCGGGTACAAGGTCTCCGGCGGTCTGCACGGCGTCGGCGTCTCGGTGGTGAACGCGCTGTCCTCGACCCTGCGCGTCGACGTGAACAAGAACGAGAAGATCTACACCCAGTCCTTCACGATGGGCGTTCCGGACGCCGACCTGGCCGAGGTCGGGACGTCGGACACCAACGGGACCACGGTCACCTTCTGGGCCAACCCGGACGTCTTCGAGACCACGACGTACTCGTACGAGACGCTGGCCACCCGCTTCCGCGAGTACGCGTTCCTGAACAAGGGCCTCGAGCTCGTCATCCGCGACGAGCGCCCGGACCACGTCGACGACGACGGCAACCCGATGGAGCAGTCCTTCAAGTACGACGAGGGTCTGGTCGACTACGTGAAGTACCTGACCGGTATCCGCGAGACCGTGCACCGCGACGTGATCTCGTTCGAGGCCGCGACGGTCGAGAACACGATGAGCCTCGAGGTCGCGCTGCAGTGGAGCGGCTCCTTCCAGGAGTCCGTGCACACGTTCGCGAACGCGATCAACACCCACGAGGGCGGTACCCACGAAGAGGGGTTCCGGGCCGCGCTGACGTCGCTGGTGAACTCCTTCGGCGAGGACCAGGGCATCATCAAGAAGAAGGAGGACCGGCTCACCGGTGACGACATCCGGGAGGGCCTGACCGCGATCATCTCGGTCAAGCTCGGCGAGCCGCAGTTCGAGGGCCAGACCAAGACCAAACTCGGCAACACCGAGGTCAAGGGGTTCGTCCAGCGCGTTGTCAACGACAAGCTCGGCGCCTGGTTCGAGCAGAACCCGCAGGAGGGTAAGGAGATCGTCCGCAAGGCGACCGCCGCGGCGAGCGCCCGGATCGCGGCCCGCAAGGCGCGCGACCTGGCCCGCAACCGCAAGGGTCTGCTCGGCGGCGGCGGTCTCCCGGGCAAGCTGGCCGACTGCCAGTCGACCAACCCCGAGGAGTGCGAGGTCTACATCGTCGAGGGTGACTCGGCCGGCGGCTCCGCCAAGGGCGGCCGGGACCCGAAGTTCCAGGCCATCCTGCCGATCCGCGGCAAGATCCTGAACGTCGAGAAGGCCCGGATCGACAAGGTCCTGCAGAACAACGAGGTCCAGGCGATCATCTCCGCGCTGGGCACCGGTATCCACGAGGACTTCGACGAGGAGAAGCTCCGGTACCACAAGATCGTGATCATGGCCGACGCCGATGTCGACGGCCAGCACATCCGGACGCTGCTGCTCACGCTGCTGTTCCGCTTCATGCGGCCGCTGATCGAGCAGGGCCGGGTCTACGCCGCGCAGCCGCCGCTGTACAAGATCCGCTGGAGCAACCAGCAGCCGGAGCTGGCCTACACCGAGCGGGAGAAGGACGGGCTGCTCGAGGCCGGCCACGAGGCCGGTAAGAAGCTCCCCAAGGAGAACCCGATCCAGCGCTACAAGGGTCTGGGTGAGATGAACGCGCAGGAGCTGTGGGACACCACGATGGACCCGGCCAACCGGGTGCTGCTGCAGATCACGCTGGACGACGCCGTCCGCGCGGACGAGACCTTCCAGACGCTGATGGGCGACGACATCGAGGCACGGCGCAACTTCATCCAGCGCAATGCCCGCGATGTCCGCTTCCTCGACATCTGATCCGCGTCTTCCACCTGAACTGAACGGGACGAGCTTTCCATGACCGAAACTCCCACCTCGCCGCAGCACGACCGGGTCCAGCCCCTCGACCTGCAGACCGAGATGCAGCAGTCGTACCTCGACTACGCGATGGCCGTCATCGTCGGCCGTGCGCTGCCCGAGGTCCGCGACGGCCTGAAGCCGGTGCACCGCCGCATCCTCTACGCGATGTACGACGGCGGCTACCGGCCGGACCGCGGTTTCAACAAGTGCTCCCGCGTCGTCGGTGACGTCATGGGTCAGTACCACCCGCACGGCGACTCGGCGATCTACGACACCTTGGTCCGGCTCGCGCAGCCGTGGGTGATGCGGGCGCCGCTGATCCAGGGCCAGGGCAACTTCGGCTCACCGGGTAACGACCCCGCGGCCGCCATGCGGTACACCGAGTGCCGGATGGCGCCGCTGGCGATGGAGATGGTCCGCGACATCGACCAGGAGACCGTCGACTTCCGGCCGAACTACGACGGTAAGTCGCAGGAGCCGGTGATCCTGCCGGCCCGCTTCCCGAACCTGCTGGTGAACGGCTCGTCCGGGATCGCGGTCGGGATGGCGACCCAGATCCCGCCGCACAACCTGCGCGAGGTCGCGGCCGCCGTCGACTGGGCGCTGGCCAACCCCGAGGCCACCCGCGAGGAGCTGCTCGCGGCCTGCCTGCAGCACATCAAGGGCCCGGACTTCCCGAACGGCGCCCTGATCGTCGGTTACAAGGGCATCGACGACGCCTACCGCACCGGCCGTGGCTCGGTCACCATGCGCGCGGTCGTCGACATCGAGGAGGACGCCAAGGGCCGCACCAGCCTGGTCGTCACCCAGCTGCCCTACATGGTCAACCCGGACAACCTCGCGCAGAAGATCGCCGAGCTGGTCAACACCGGCAAGATGACCGGGATCGCCGACATCCGCGACGACTCCTCCTCGCGGACCGGCCAGCGCCTGGTGATCGTGCTCAAGCGGGACGCGCAGCCGCGGGTCGTGCTGAACAACCTCTACAAGCACACCCAGCTGCAGGACACCTTCGGCTGCAACATGCTCGCGCTGGTGGACGGCGTCCCGCGCACGCTCAGCGTCGACCTGTTCATCACGCACTGGATCAGCCACCAGATCGAGGTCATCCAGCGGCGGACGCGCTTCCGCCTCCGCGAGGCCGAGAAGAACGCGCACATCTACCGCGGCTACGTGAAGGCGCTGGACGCGCTCGACGAGGTGATCGCGCTGATCCGGCGCAGCCCCGACGTCGAAGAGGCGCGCACCGGCCTGATCCAGCTGCTCGAGATCGACGAGATCCAGGCGCAGGCGATCCTGGACATGCAGCTGCGCCGGCTGGCCGCCCTGGAGCGGCAGAAGATCATCGAGCGACTGACCGAGCTCGAGGCGATCATCGCCGACCTGCAGGACATCCTGGACAGCCCGGAGCGGCAGCGCACGATCGTCAAGGACGAGCTCGCCGAGATCGTCGAGCGGTACGGCGACGAGCGGCGGACCGAGATCATCGCGGCCGACGGCGACCTCTCCGTCCAGGACCTCGTCCCCGACGAGGACGTCGTGGTCACGATCACCCGCGGTGGTTACGCGAAGCGGACCAAGGCCGACCTCTACCGGACGCAGAACCGCGGCGGTAAGGGCGTCCGCGGCGCCGCGCTGCGCGCCGAGGACGAGATCAACCACTTCTTCGCCACCACGAACCACCACTGGATGCTGTTCTTCACCACCAAGGGCCGGGTCTACCGGGCCAAGGTGTGGCAGCTGCCGGAGTCCGCGCGCGACGCCAAGGGCTCGCACGTGGCCGGCCTGCTCTCCTTCCAGCCGGACGAGGAGATCGCGCAAGTGCTGACCCTGCGCGACTACGAGGCCGCCGACTACCTGGTGCTCGCGACCAAGAAGGGCCTGGTCAAGAAGACGGCCCTGACCGACTACGACTCGGCCCGGCAGAGCGGCATCATCGCGGTCAACTTCCGCGAGGACGACGACGAGCTGATCGGGGCCGATGTCGCTTCGGCGTCCGACGATCTGCTGCTGGTCTCGCGGAAGGGGCAGTCGATCCGCTTCACCGCGAACGACGAGCAGCTCCGGCCGATGGGCCGGGCCACCTCCGGCGTCACCGGCATGAAGTTCCGCTCCGGTGACGAGCTGCTGTCGATGTCGGTCATCCGGGCCGGCGAGGACGAGGAGGCGCAGTTCGTCTTCACCGTCACCGACGCCGGGTACGCGAAGCGCTCGAAGGTCTCGGAGTACCGGCAGCAGGGTCGCGGCGGGCTCGGCATCAAGGCGGTCAAGCTGAACGACGAGCGCGGCTCGCTGGTCGGCGCGATCACCGTGTACGACGGTGACCAGGTGCTCGCGATCAAGGCCAGCGGCCAGGTCGTCCGCAGCCGGGTGGACAGCGTGCCGGTCAAGGGCCGGGACACGATGGGCGTCCGGTTCGCCGGGGTCGGCGAGTCCGACGCGGTGGTCGCGATCGCGCGGAACACCGATCTGACCATCGAGGCCGAGGAGTCGGAAGAGGCAGCCGAGGGTACTGCGACCGAAGCTGCCCAGGATGTGGACGGTTCGACAACCGAATCCACCTCTGCGAGCGTCAGTACTGACGACGAGCGTTCGACTGATTCCGACGGCGCGGCTACCGTCGAAGACGACGAAGCCGGCCAGGAGGGTAACTGATGACCAACCGCGCGAGGCCGACATGGCCCGAGGGCGCGGACAGCTCCAAGACCCCGCGCCCCGCGCAGGGCGGGAAGCAGTCCGGCCCGGCCACCCCGGCCTCCAACGGTCGTTCCACCGCCGCTCCCAGCGGCAACGGCCGGCCAGCCACTCCGGCGAACGGGCAGCGTCCCGCCGCCGAGCTCCGGCAACCGCAGCAGCGGCCCGGCACGCCCGCCCAGCAGCCCCCGGTCCGCCCGGCCAGTCAGCCGGGCTCGGGCCAGCCTGGCGCCGGGCAGTCGGGTGCCGGGCAGTCCGGTGCGAAGTCGCGGCCGGCGCCGGCGCCGAGTACGCCGGGGCGTCCGGAGCCGTGGCAGGGTGGCGGCTCGACGGCCAACCCGGCCGCGCGGGCCGGTGCGACCACGGGCGGTGCCGCGGCGGGAGCGTCGTCGTACGGGCTGACCGGGAAGAGTGGCGACAAGAGCGAGTCCTTCAGTGACAAGGTGAGCGCCGCGCGGCAGGCCGTGCTGGACAAGGCCTCCGCTGTCACCGGCAAGAAGGACGACAGTGAGAGCGTCGAGTTGGGCGCCAAGGGGTTGGGTCGGCCGCAGACCCGCAAGGCCCGGCTGCGGATGTCGCGGATCGAGCCGTGGTCGGTGATGAAGACGGCATTCCTGCTGTCGATCGCCTTCGGCATCGTCGTCTGGGTCGCGGTCTTCATCGTCTGGACGGCGATCGAGACGGCCGGTGTCTTCGACAACATCAACAGCACGGTCACCGAGGTCCTGGGCAACCCGAACTCGGAGCCCTTCCGCGTCGAGACCTACATCAACCGCGGCAAGGTGATGGGTTTCACCACCCTGCTCGCCTGTGCCGATGTGCTGATCATCACGGCCCTGGCCACCCTGGGCGCCTTCCTCTACAACATCGCCGCCACGCTCCTGGGCGGCCTCGAAGTCACGCTCGCGTCGGAAGACTGAGCCTCTCCGCACCCCCGGAGCCACCCGCTCCGGGGGTCACCCGGAACCGTTTTGTGAGACAGGCACCTGGTGGGGTAATCTCTCCCAGGTTCCACCCCGTAGATACGGGCCTATAGCTCAGTTGGTTAGAGCGCTGCCCTGATAAGGCAGAGGTCACTGGTTCAAATCCAGTTAGGCCCACCACCCGATCGCGAACCCCCGGATCCGAGGAGTCCCCCCGTGCTCAGAAAGCTCCTGCTGGTGCTCCTGGCCGGTATCGGTGGATACTTCGCCTACAAGAAGACCCAGCAGTCCCGCGCCGACAAGGACCTCTGGGCCGAGGCCGTCGACCCGGTAACCCCGGGCCGCTGACCACTCCCCACCCGGGGGCGTAGCTCAACTGGCAGAGCACTGCCTTTGCAAGGCAGGGGTTAGGGGTTCAAGTCCCCTCGTCTCCACGAAGCCGATAGGCGACCTATGTCCGCGGAAAGCGCGGACCGGGTCGCCTTCGTCGTTTGTGCGCCTGCGCTCCGCTTGGCGCGAGCAGGGGCTCCGCCACCCGCACCCCCTGCGACCTCGCTTCGCTCGTCGCCCCCCTCGCCTGAGCTGTTCGCTGACCTGCGGTGGTCGGGTCGGCTGTTTGCTGACCTGCGGTGCTCGCCTGGGCTGGTTGCTGACCTGCGGTGGTTGGCTGGGCTGTTAGCTCGCCGGCGGTGCTCGCCTCTGCTTCTCGGCTCGTCGCCCCCTCGCTTGAGCTGGTCGCTGACCTGCGGTGGTTGGCTCGGCGGTTTGCTCGCCGGCGGTGCTCGCCTCGGCTGTTGATTCGCCGCCCCGCTCACCTGGGCTGTTTGCCGACCTGGGGTGGTTGCTCCTGTGGGTTGGTTTCACGTGGAACGGGTGGGCTGGTTGGTGCGTAGCGTTGGGAGAGGTGGGGTGGGGGCAAATACTGAGGAGAAGGTGATGAGTGGGTTGTGGCGGAAGTGGGTGTTGGTTGGGGTCGCTGGGTGCGTGGTGCTGGCGGCTGGTGTGGGAGTGGCGGTGCGTCTGATCGGCGAAGGGACGTCGGCGGGGTACGCGGTGACCACGGAGGCCGACGGCATGGTCAAGGTGCGGCTGTATCGGCTCGATCGCGTTGAGGGGCTCGAAGAGCGGATTCGGGCGGCGGGGATCGCGGCGGAGGTGGCTCACGTGCCTGCGGGGACGTACTGCCGGCGGACGCCGCCTGCTGTTGAGCAGTTCGAGCGGGGCGCCGTCGCCTATGAGACGGCCAAGGAGTCCGAGACCACTCCGTTCGTCAGCAGCATGATCCTTGACCCGAAGCGGTTCGGCGGGATGACGCTGGTGCTCGAGATCGCGGACGGGGGGAAGTACGCGAAGACCGGGGTGCTCGGGCAGCGGGTGCGGACCGGGAGCTACGGGCCGTGTGAGGTGGTCGACCCGAGCAAATGATCGTTGCCTGGAGCACCTTGTGAGGAGCTGGCTGGTTGGTACGTAACGTTTGGTGGGGGGTGGGCTAAGTACTTGCGACTGTGATGGAGGGACGGGCGTGAGTGGTGTAGCTGAGATTGGGTGGGATCCGGATGCTTTTGAGCGGTTCTATCGGGAGCACGTGGAGAGAGTGCAGCGGTTTGTGGCTCGGCGGGTCGAGGATCCGTATCTGGCTGCGGATTTGACGGCTGATGTGTTTCTGGCGGCTGTTGATGCTTCGGCGGGCTATCGGGAGCAGCTGGGTACGCCGGTCGGGTGGTTGTACGGGATTGCGCGGAATGTGGTCGCGGGTGAGCGGCGGCGGAAGGCTCGGGAGTTGCGGGCCAATCAGCGGGTCTCGGGACGGCGGTTGTTGACGGCGGATGACGTCGGGCGGCTCGAGGAGCGGATTGATGCTGAGGCTTCGGCGCGCCAGCTGATTGCGGCGATGGGTGAGTTGCCGGAGGGGGAACGGGCGGCGCTGGAGTTGGTCGCGGTTGACGGGTTGTCGCCGCAGGAGGCCGCGCAGGTGTTGGGGATTCGGGTTACGGCGTTTCGGGTTCGGTTGCATCGGGCTCGCGGGCGGCTCAGGTCGCAGTCACTTCAGCTGGTGTCGACTCCTGAGGAGGCCATTTCATGAATACGTTCGAGGACAAGCTGTTGAATGAGCTGCGGGCGGTGGTCGCGGAGCGGCCGGCGCCGATCGAGGTACGGCGGAAGCGGCCGAAGCGGGTGTTGATCGCGGTGGCGGCGTGTCTGACGCTGGCGGCTGGTACGGCGGTCGCGGTGCCGCTGATCGGTGGCGAGCAGGCGACGTCGTCGGCGTACGCGGTGACGACGCAGGCCGATGGCAGGGTCAAGGTGCAGATCTATCGGCTCGAGGATGTCGAAGGGCTGGAGAAGCGGATTCGGGCGGCGGGGGTGGCGGCTGACGTGACTCTGGTGCCGGTGGGGAAGTACTGCCGGCGGACGCCGACTCCTGTCCGCGCCAAGTTCGACGAGAAGGCCATGATGATGGAGTTCGTCGGTGACGGGGTCACGACCGTCGCCAATCTGGTTCTCGACCCGAAGAGGTTCCGCGGCACGACCCTGTTGCTGGATATCGCGGCCGCGGAGAAGAGCAAGAAGCCGGGGTTGTTCTTGCCTGAGCAGGTGGTGAGCGGGAGCTACGGGCCTTGTCAGCCGATCCCGAAGCCGAGCAAATGATCGTTGCCTGGAGCACCTTGTTGAGGTGACAGTTTGTGCTCGGATTGTCACGGGCTGTTTGCGGATGCGTGCAGATGTCCGGACAAGGCTGGCGGGTGGTGTGGCGGACGACAGATCGTCAAGAGGAAGAGAGATCGAGTCAGGCGGCTGACCACGGGAGGTCCGACGAGTGCTCGAGACTTATCGCGGCATTCCACATCTGTTGGACACCTGGCTCGTGCTGACCGGTATGGCACTGCCGGTCGCGCTCTCGTCGCTGCGGCGGCCGGGGAGACTGCTCCCCCGCCTCGCGGCGTTCGGAGTACCGGCGGCGGTCGCGCTGGTACTCGCGGCGACGCTCAGCCCGACGCCGCATCGGATGGGCGTGGTCGGTCAGTGCGGTACGCACCTCGCGACCACCGGCGGGCTGACCTCGGTCCAAGGGCTGCTCAACGTGTTGTTGTTCGTGCCGGCCGCCGCGCTGCTGGCGCTGGCGAGTAACCGGCCCGGGGACGGGATCGCCGCCGGGATCGGACTCTCGGCCTCGGTCGAGGCGATCCAGGCGCTGCTCCCGACCCTCGGCCGGTCCTGCCAGTTGCACGACCTGATCGCGAACACGGCCGGCGCCTTCGCCGGGGTCGCGCTCGCGCTCGGACTGAAGAGCGTCACCCGCGGCCGCCGGCTGGTGACGAACCAGTACGTCGTCGAACACACGGCCATGGTCGTCATCCGGCCCCGGCCCCCGGCGCGGCACCGCCGGGATCAGCTCGCGCCTCGACCCGTTCCGATCGTGGCGAAATCCACCAACGGCCTCCGCCCGGTGGTGAGGGCGCGCTGACCCGTCACTGAGCGAGCAGAGAGTTATCCGGAAGGTTATCCACAACTCGTGGATAACCCGGGGGATGACGCCTGCTCCGCCGTAAGTTATCCACAGGCTAGGGCCTGACGTCGAGCCCGAGCGCGGTCGCGATCACCATCGCCTGGGTCAGATCGATCCGCGCGTCGCGCAGTCCGACGGTCAGCGGGTCGACTGTGGACAAATCCGAGCCGCGCAGATCCGCGCCGGTGAAATCGGCTCGCTGCAGCGCGGCGCCGGACAGATCGACATCCCGGAAGACCGCCTTGGCCGCCTTGACGCCGGTCAGCTCGGCTTCGCGTAACCGTACCCCGGTGAACGACGTTCCGCGCAGATCCGCGCCGGGGAGACCGGTGAACGACCAATCGCCGCCGGCGACCTTCAGCAAGTTGTAGGTGCAGTCGTCGAAGAAGCTGCCGACCAGCTTGCACCCGGTGAACGTCGCGTCGAACAGCGAGCAGCGGACGAACGTGCAGTTCACGAAGGCGGCATCGGTATGCGTCGAGGCATTGAAGCGGACGCCGCGGAACGTGCACTCCTCGAAGACGCCGCCGCGGTTGGCCACCTCGGTCAGATCGCTGTCGATGAACAGCACCCGCCGATACGTCCGGCCGGACGGATCCTCGTCGTCCCACTCCCGGATCGTCGACTCGGTCGGCGCCGCGCCCCGGTTTCCCGCCATCGAACTCCTCCTGACCGCCGGTGTCGAGGCCACCCTGTCACGCCGTTCCGACAGCTAGGGCGTGCTTGGCGTGCCCCCGCACACCGAGCTACCGCACCGAGCACCTCCTCGCAACGGCGCGGACACGCCAAGCACGCCCTGGCTGTAATGGTGACGAGTCAGGTTGTGATGGTGCCGCCGGAGAACGTTCAGCCGACCGACAACTACGGGCCGCACGATGGAGGAGTGAGCGGAACCGAGCGGGTGATGGTGTTCGGCGCGAGTGGCTTCCTCGGCGCCCGGATCTGCGCGCTGCTCGCCGAGCGAGGTGTCGAGTACCGGGGGCTGAGCCGCAGCCGGGGCGAACCGCATCTGCGCTGCGACCTGGCGACCATGCACTCCTACGCCCTGGAGACCCAGATCGGGATGTACAAGCCGACTGTGGTCATCAACGCGGTCGGCGCGACTGTCGGCGAGCCGGCCGAGCTGGTCGCCGCCAATGTCACCGCGGTCGAGGCGCTGCTGACCGCCACCCGGGAGAACGCCGGGCACGCGCGGTTCGTCCAGCTCGGGTCCGCGGCCGAGTACGGCGGG
Source organism: Kribbella sandramycini (assembly GCF_013131805.1). Lineage (GTDB taxonomy): Bacteria > Actinomycetota > Actinomycetes > Propionibacteriales > Kribbellaceae > Kribbella > Kribbella sandramycini. The sequence continues at coordinate 614,267 of NZ_JABJRC010000003.1, forward strand.
GGCACGCACGGCGCCAGTCAGGCGGAGGGGTCCACCCGGCGACCGGTCGGGCCGTACGGGCTGAGCAAACTCGCCGGCTCCGAGCTCGCCGTCCGGGCCCAGCGCAACGGCGGGGACGTCGTCGTGCTGCGCATCTTCGATGTGATCGGCCCAGGAGCCCCGGCCACCACCGTCACCGGTCGGGTGATCGAGGATCTTCGGGATCGGCAGCAGATCGAGGTCGGCTCGCTCGACGTCTGGCGGGATTTCATCGACGTCCGCGATGTCGCCGAAGCCGTCGTCGCCGTCGCGCTCACCGACGCCAAACTCCCCGCCGTCCTGAACGTCGGCACCGGCCGTGCCACCCTCGCCCGCGACGTCGCCGGCCAACTCTTCGAACTCAGCGGCCAACCGGCCCGGATCGTCGACGACCCCACCCACGACGGCGCCCTCGGCGACCCTTGGCAACAAGCCGACATCACCCTGATCGCCCACCACCTCGGCTGGTCCCCCAAGATCGCCCTCGACCAATCCCTCGCCGACGCCTGGGCGGAGCCCCGCTAGCCAACCCGCTGCGCGGGGCGGGGGAAGGACGGGGGGTGGGGGACGAACACCGCCGTGTCCGGTGGAGTAGGCAGTCGACCGGTGGTGGCACCACCAGCGTGGTCGCTCGGAGACATCGGGGCGGTCGCCCGGAGGGCAGGCCGGCGTGGTCGCCGGGAGGGGGTGGTGCGGGGGCGGGTCGCCCGGGGGCAGGGCTGGGTGGGTGCCCGGAGGGGAGGTTGGGGTGGTCGAGAGCGCTGTTGGGGTGAACTGGGGGCCGGGGAGACTGGGTGGGTGGAGATTCGGTTCAGTTCGCAGGCGGCGCCGGATCGGGTGGGGGCGAACGAGGATCTGGTGGTGAGTGGGGCTGGGTTTGCGGTGGTGCTGGATGGGGCTACGCCGATGCCTGGGGTGGAGTCGGGGTGTCGGCATTCGGTGGCTTGGTTGGTGGGGCAGCTCGGGCGGTTTCTGGCACCGGGGTTGGTGACGGGCTCGGAGGCGTCGTTGGCCGAGCTGCTGGCGGAGGCGATCGAGGCGGTTGGGCGGGAGCACAGTGATACGTGCGATCTGGGGAACCCGGACAGTCCGTCGTCGACGGTAGCGATTGTGCGTGTGCAGTCCGAGGCTGTGGAGCATCTGGTGTTGGCTGACTCGCCGGTTGTGTATCGGGCACCCGCGGGTGAGGTGACTGTGCACAGCGACGAGCGGTTGGAGCGGTTGCCGGAGCGGACGGTGGAGAGCGTTCGGCGGTTGCGGAACGCACCTGGTGGTTTCTGGGTGGCCAGTACGAAGCCGGACGCGGCTTACGAGGCGGTGACCGGTACGACGGATCGCAGCGAGGTGGAAGCGATCGGTGTCTTGAGTGACGGCGCGTCCCGGTTCAGTGAGCAGTACGGGCACTCATGGGAGGAACTGATGGCAGTGCTCACCAGCGAAGGCCCGTCGAGGCTGATCGACCGGGTGCGGGCGTACGACGCGGCTGCGCCGACCGTGCGGTGGAAGCGGTACGACGACGCGACGGCCGTGCTCCTCTACGAGCTCGGCCGGTAGGAGGGGAAGTCCTGCCGCTGGCTGTACTGCGGCAGTTGCGCCGTCGCCGGCGGGACAGCCGACCGGTCCTGCTGCCAGCGGCTCAGCTGCAGCATCAACAGCGCACCGGACACAGTCGCGACGACGAGCAGGACTGCGGCGACGCTGAACGCGATGTCGACGCCGAGCGCCACACCGACCATGAAGTCCTGCAGGCCGTAGAACTCGACCGACCCGGCCGCCTCCGACTCCTGGAACGAGGAGACCAGCCGGACGAAGTAGTAGATGAAGCCAGTGACGGCCGTGCCGGTGGCGAGCAGCAGAACGGTCCAGTAGCCGGCCCACGCCACCCACCAGCCGTACAGCAACGCGCGGATGCGCACACTGCCCGCCTCCTCCGGCGAAGGGGCGCTACCCGCGACGACGTCCTCGACGACCTGCAGTGGGTACCAGAACTGGACGATCGGGCAGAACCAGCTGCCGATCGCCCAACCCGAGCTGCGCCGGTGCAGCGAGCGACCGGGGTTGAAGAAGTCGCTGTTCTCCCGCGCCATCCACAACCAGGCCAGGAACGCCACACCGGTCGCGATCTGCAGGTAGAACACGATGTTCAGCACGGCGCTCGCCCCGAAGATCGACCGGACGCCGCGGTCGATCTCCTCCTCCGACAGCATCAGATAGATGAACCGCTTGACCTCGTCGTACGAGCGCCACATCAGCACCGACTGGAGGACGGTGCTCAGCGCGGTGAGCCCCATCAGCACGATGGCGATCACCGTCGGCCAGTGCAGCGACTTGTAGCGCGGCTGCACCTGGTACGGCGGCTGGTACGGCGGATAAGGCTGTGTCGGATACGGCTGGCTCACTGGGCACCTCCCCGGGTCAACGGTATCCCGGGGTAGGGAGCGATCAGACGGTCGCGAATGCTTCCCGGACGGCGGGCAGCGCCAGCTCGCGGTCAGCGGCCGACAGGCCGATCCGGGTCCGCCGGTCGAGGACGTCGTCCGCGTCGAGCGCGCCTTCGTGCCGGACGGCGAACAGCAGCTCCGCGAACGTCGTCCGCAGCCCAGGAGCGATCGGCTCGAGCCAGGACGCCGGCCCGTCGATCACCTGCGGCGCCTCGACGCCGTACCGCCGGACGAACCGCGTCGGCGCGGCAACCGCCGCCAGCCGGACCCGGTCGGCAGCACCCACCAGCGGGATCCGGTGCGTCAGGCACGGCCGCCGTGTGCTGAGCGTGGATTGCGCGAGCGCGGTGTCCAGCGCATCCTGGGCCATCCGTCGGTACGTCGTGAGCTTGCCGCCGACGATCGTGACCAGACCGTCCGGACCGGTGATGACCGCATGCCGCCGCGAGATGTCAGCCGTCTTGCCCGTGTGATGGCCGGTGTCGAGTAGCGGGCGCAGCCCGGCGTACGTGCCGAGCAGATCGGCCCGGGTCAACGGGACCTGTACCGCACGGTTGATGGTGTCCAGGAGGAAGTCGATCTCGGCATCCGTCGCTCGCGGTACGTCGCTGACCGGCCCAGGCGCGTCTTCATCGGTCAGACCGACGTACACCCGGTCATCAGGCGCCGGGATCGCCATCACGACTCGGCGCAACTGCCCGGGGACCGGCACGGTCAGCACGGCCGACAGCCCACCGAACGCGGACTGCGGGAAGACCAGATGCGTGCCGCGGCTGGGCCGCAGTTTGATCCCCTCCGCGACCTGCCCGGCCCAGATCCCCGCTGCGTTGATCACCACTGAGGCATCTACCTGCAGCCGCTGGCCGGTCAGCTGGTCGACCAGTACGGCGCCTTGCCCGGTCACCTCGGTCGCTGCGACCCGGGTGAGCACGCGAGCGCCGTACTGCGCCGCGGTCCGCGCGATCGCGATTACCAGCCGGGCATCGTCGTACAGCTGGCCGTCCCAGGTCAGGAAGCCGCCGCGCATCCCCTCTGGTCGCAGTGTCGGGGCGTAGCGCAGGATCTCGGCCGCGCCGACGCGACGGGAGCGCGGGAGGTAGTCGCCGCTGGTGCGTGCAAAGGTCCGCAGTACGTCGCCACCGAGGAAGGCGCCGCGAACCAGCGCCGCCTCCGACGCCTTGGCCTGTGGCAGCCAGGGCGCGAGCTGTGGAACCGGATGCACCAGGTGCGGTGCGGTCGTCTTCATCAGGATGCCGCGCTCGACAGCACTCTCGTAGGCGATGCCGACATGACCGGAAGCCAGGTACCGCAGACCGCCGTGGACAAGCTTCGAACTCCACCGACTGGTCCCGAACGCCAGGTCGTGCTTCTCGACCAGTGCGACAGTCAGACCACGCGCCGCGGCATCCAGCGCCACCCCGGCGCCGGTCACTCCCCCGCCGATCACGAGCACATCGACCTTGCCGGCCGTACTCAACCACTCCAGCTCGCGGGTACGGCGGGCCGCGTTCAGCGCCGCGTTGCCCAGGCTGATCATGGGACCAGGTACCTGGTGAGCATTTCGCGGAGCTCGGTGTCGAGGTGGACATACTCGTCCGCGTCGGCCATCACCGGGCCGGAAACCGCCGAGGCGAGTGAGATCAGGATGATCTGCCGGGCCAGCCAGACGTGGTCGCCGGCGCGGATCGAGCCGTCCCGCTGGCCGGCCTTGATGCCTTCTTCGACGAGCGCCAGGTGGGCGACCGTCGAGCTACCGCGCCGCTCGAGCAGGTACGGCGTGAGGAACTCCGGGTCGAGCTCGATGATCTTGCGCATCAGCGGGTGCACGCGCGTCCGCCCGACGACCTGGACGACCCCCTCGACGAGCCGGCTGCGGCCGTCGACGGCGTCCGGCTGGAAGGCCGAGACGAGCGCCGTCGTCCACTCCCGCGTCATCAGCGCGGCGACCACGGCCTGCACATTCGGCCAGCGGCGGTAGAGCGTCGCGCGGGAGACCTCGGCATGGCGGGCGATATCGGCCATCGTCATCCGGCGCATCCCGATCGCGAGTAACAGCTCGTACGCCGCGTCCAGGATCCGCTCCTCGCCGATCGCATTCGCGGGGGTCGGACGGGAGCTGGTCTCGGAACCCGATTCGCTGCTACGCTGAGACATCACACGTCAGAGTGTATCAGCGACTCCGACGTCCTGGGAACCGTCCTGGGCAGGTGGCATCAGGGGTGTCATCTGTCCAGGACGCTACCCCGGCGAACAAGTGATGGGGAGTCTGCGATGACCGAGTCCGACCTTGCGGTGGTGCAACTCACGCCTGGGCGCTGGGGTGACCCGACGCATCGGGCCGAGGTCCCGCCGGCGGCGCTGGCCGCTCTGCAGCAGCTCGGCGTTCACCGCCCGCCGCCCTCGGCCGAGCCGGTCGATCGCCCGGGCCCGACCGAAGCGCAGCTCGCCTTCCTGACGGCGGTGGTCGGCGTCGAGCACGTCGCGACCGACCTGGCCGCCCGCTGGGCGCACACCCGCGGCTACTCGACCCCTGACCTACTCCGGCACCGCTCCGGTGACACCACAGGCATGCCCGACGCGGTCGTCTTCCCCGGCTCACACGACGAGATCCTGCAGTTGCTCGCCGGCTGCGCGGAGCGCGACCTCGCCGTCGTCCCCTACTCCGGCGGTACGTCGGTTGTCGGCGGCCTCGCCGCGTCCCGCCGTTTCGTCACCGTCGTCGATCTGCGCCGTCTCGATCAGCTGGTCGAGCTCGACGAGATCTCGCGGACGGCGACCCTTCAGGCCGGTGTTCGCGGGCCGGCCGCGGAGGCGCTGCTCGCCGCGCGCGGCTACACCCTCGGCCATTTCCCGCAGTCCTACGAGGGCGCGAGTATCGGCGGGTACGCCGCCGCCCGGTCGAGCGGTCAGGCCTCGGCCGGCTACGGCCGCTTCGACCAGATGGTCGTCGGTCTGACCCTGGCCACCCCGCGCGGCACGGTCCAGCTCGGGCGGGCGCCGATGTCCGCGGCAGGTCCGGATCTGCGTCAGCTCGTGCTCGGCTCGGAGGGCGCCTTCGGCGTCATCACTTCGGTCGTCGTCCGGGTCCGCCCGCGGCCGACCGAGCGACACTTCGAGGGCTGGCGGTTCGAGTCCTTCGACGCCGCGCTGACCGCCGTCCGCCGGCTTGCTCAGGACGGGCCGCTGCCGACCGTGCTCCGGCTGTCCGATGAGGCCGAGACCGCGGTGAACCACCCGGCGTACGCCGGCAGCGCGCTGGTGATCATCGGCTTCGACGGCCCGTACCAACCAGGGACTGCGGCTGTGCTGACCGAAGCCGGCGGTCAGAGCCTCGGCGCCGAGGTCGGCGACGCGTGGCGAACCGGTCGCTATCAAGCGCCCTACTTGCGGGACCCGCTGCTGGACGAAGGCGCGCTGGTCGAGACGCTCGAGACGGCGACGTTCTGGTCGCGTATCCCGGCGTTGAAGGCCGAGGTGACCGAGGCGTTGGTGAAATCGCTCAGCGACCAAGGCACGCCGCCCTTGGTGATGTGCCACGTCTCGCACGTCTACGAGACCGGCGCCTCGCTCTACTTCACCGTCGTCTGCGCGCAGCACGACCGGCCGGTAGAGCAATGGCAGACCGCGAAACAGCAAGCCAGCCAGGCGATCGCGGCCGCCGGTGGCACGATCTCGCACCACCACGGCGTCGGCGCCGATCATCGCGCCGCGTACGCCGCGGAGATCGGGCCGCTCGGCGTCGCGGCATTACAGGCGGTCAAGGATGTGCTCGACCCGGACGGCATCCTCAATCCGGGCATTCTGATCTGACCCTTGACCTCAAGTTCGCTTGAGGTATGACGGTAGTGCGCATGACTCCCGAACCTGCCAACCGTCCTGTCGCTCTGATCACCGGCGCTTCCGCCGGTCTCGGCCTCGCCCTGGCCCACGGCCTCGCGGATCGCGGGTGGGCGCTGGTGATCGACGCCCGCGGCGCCGATGCCCTGAAGGAAGCCGCCGACGCGCTCGCCGACCGCACCGACGTCGTCCCGCTGGCCGGTGACATCACCGACCCCGAGCACCGCGCCGACCTGGCCGATGCGCTGATCGAGCTCGGCCGCGTCGACCTGCTGATCAACAACGCCAGCTACCTCGGCCCGAGCCCGCTGCAGAAGCTTGCGGACGCCGACCTCGACGAACTCCGTCGTGTCCACGAGGTCAATGTGGTCGCGCCCATTGCGCTCACCCAGGCCGTGCTGCCGCAGCTCGCCGCATCGGCCGGGGTGGTGATCAACATCAGCTCCGACGCCGCAGTCGAGGCGTACGAGGGCTGGGGCGGCTACGGCGCGACCAAAGCCGCCCTCGACCACGCGTCGCGAGTACTGGCCGAAGAGCACCCCGCACTGGCGGTGTACGCCGTCGACCCAGGTGATCTGCGGACGGCGATGCACCAGGCTGCCTTCCCCGGTGAGGACATCTCGGACCGGCCCGAGCCGGCAACCGTCGTACCGGCGTTTCTGCGGCTGCTGGACCAGCGGCCGGCCAGCGGGCGCTATCGGGCCGCAGAGTTCGCTCCGGCGGTGACGTCATGACGATCCATCCCCATACCCGTTTCGAGCTGCCCGATGCGCTGAACGCGACCGAACCGCCGGAGGCGCGCGGACTGGCGCGGGACCAGGTGAAGCTGTTGGTCGCGGAGGGGTCGACCGTCACACACACCAGGTTCGACAAGATCGGTCAGCACCTGCGACCGGGAGACCTCCTGTTGGTGAACACGTCCGCCACCCTGCCCGCCGCAGTGGATGGAACGTGGATCACCGGCGCCGGCGTCGCGCCAGTGGTCGTGCACTTCTCCACAGCCCTGGACGACGGCAACTGGGTCGTCGAACTGCGCAACGGCGGCACACCGATGTTGGGCGGCACGTCAGGCGATCAGGTGGAGCTGCCGCGCGGGATCCTCACCCTGCTGGCGCCGTACCAGCGGGACTCCACCCGGCTGTGGATAGCGAAACCGCCAGTGCGGGATGTGGTCGGCTACCTGCAGCGCCACGGCCGACCGATCACCTACAGCTATGTGAATCGCCGGTGGCCGCTGGCGTCGTACCAGACCGTCTTCTCCAGAGATCCGGGCAGTGTGGAGATGCCGAGTGCCGGTAGGCCGTTCAGCTTCGAGCTGGTCAGTCAGCTCGCCGCACAGGGCGTACTGATCGCACCGATCACGCTGCACTGCGGTGTCTCATCGCTGGAGAGCCATGAACCGCCACTGCCCGAGCGGTACGACGTCCCGGCGCACACGGCCCGGTTGGTGAACTGGGTCCGCGCGAACGGCGGCCGGGTGGTCGCCGTGGGCACCACAGCGGTGCGGGCGATCGAGTCGGCCGTGACGGACGACGGCTCAGTCGTCGCTGCGCGCGGCTGGACCGATCTCGTCCTCGGACCCGACCACCAGGTTCGGGTCGTCGACGGGCTCGTCACCGGGATGCATGCGCCCGAGGCCTCGCATCTGCTCCTGCTGGAGTCCGTCGTCGGCGGGGAGACGGTGCAGCGTGCCTACGACGCGGCCCTGCAACAGGGATACCTCTGGCACGAGTTCGGCGACACCAGCCTGCTGCTGCGGTGACGCCGCCGGTTGGTACTGCTCATTACCGGGCCGTGCGCGTTTGTCCACATGGCGTGGGCTCATGGCTCTATTGGAGGGCGCGCACGGGTACCTGTCACCCGGTTTGATCCAACCGAGCGGAAAATGTGGCCTAGGCCGTATTAGTTACCCGCGGGTCAGCGGAAGGCCTTGTTCCGGCGGCGGTTGGTGTCCTGGAGGAAGAGCCAGCCGAGGCCGGCGCCGGCCAGGAAGCCGCCGAGGTGACCCTGCCAGGAGATGAACGGCAGCAGGAAGGTGAGCAGGGCGGTGATGCCGACGTACCCGACGATCCAGCTGACGTCGAGGTTGCGGGAGCGCTCGATCACCAGCAGCGCGCCGACCAGACCCAGGACGGCGCCGGACGCGCCGACCGTCGGCATACCGGGTGCGCTGAACAGCCAGACCACGACGCTGCCGCCGAGGGCGGCCCCCAGGTAGAGCAGCGTGAAGCGGAGCCGGCCGAGCATCCGCTCCAGGACCAGGCCGAACTGGTAGAGCGCGAGCATGTTGGCCAGGATGTGCCAGAGCTGGAAGTGGCTGAAGTCGCCGGTGATGAGCCGCCACGGCTCGGCCGCCACGTACATCGGAGTCAACGGCAGGCTCGCCCGCGCTTGTGGGCTGACCTGGAGAACGACGAACACGAAGATGTTGATCGCGATCAGCACGAAGGTGACGAGCTGCCCGTTCGCGCGCTGGATGCCGCCCAGCGACGTCCGGGTCCGGGGGATCGACTTCACGCCGTCCGAGAAGCACTGCGGGCATTGGAAGCCGACGGCCGCGCTGTTCATACAGGCGGGGCAGATCGGCTTGTCACAGCGCTGGCAGCGGACTCCGGCGGGCCGGTCCGGGTGCCGGTAGCAGACGGTCCCTGTCACGGGGCGGAGTCCTTTCAACAAGACCGAGGTGCGGGGCCGGGAAGGCCGGCCCCGCAGGTGGGATCAGGCGTTCTTGCGCTCGATGACCACGTTGTTGATCACGATCGGGTCGATCGGCCGGTCGCCCGGGGCGGTCGGCGCGGTGGCGATCGCGTCCACGACCTTCTGCGACTCGGCGTCGACGACCTCGCCGAAGATCGTGTGCTTGCGGTTCAGGTGCGGGGTCGGGACCACGGTCACGAAGAACTGCGAGCCGTTGGTGCCCTGGCCGAACTGGATGCCGGCGTTCGCCATCGCGAGCAGGTACGGACGGTCGAACTGGAGCTCCGGGTGGATCTCGTCGTCGAACTGGTAGCCCGGCGTGCCGGTCCCGGTCCCGAGCGGGCAGCCGCCCTGGATCATGAAGCCGTCGATGACGCGGTGGAAGCCCAGGCCGTCGTAGAACTTCTCGTGGCTCGGCTGCCCGGTCTGCGGGTCCGTCCACTCCTTGGTGCCCTCGGCGAGCCCGACGAAGTTCTCCACGGTCTTCGGCGCGTGGTTCGGGAACAGCCGGATGACGACGTCACCCTTCGTCGTCTGCAGGGTCGCGTACAGCTCTTCGGCCACGGGTGTCACTCCTAGTCGGTTTACCTACTGACAGCGTCGATCCTGTCATGCGACCCCAAAAATCTCCGCACCTGACCCACGGGGTTTGACAACTGGGTACGCGTACGATGCAGACAAGACCGGATTTGTCCAGAGTTGTATCCGTGGCGAGGGCCGCGCACGGCATGAGGAGGGAACCGTGGGTTTGAGGAAGTCCAAGGGCAGAGTCGAGACCGCGAAGGACCGGGTTCGGCCGTTCGCCGAGTCGGCGTCGGATCGGATCGGACCGGCCGTTGGTCAGGTCCGTGACCACCTCGGCCCGGCCGTGGGCACCGCACGGGAGAAGGTGTCGCCGTACGCCGAGAAGGCTGTCGAGCGGGGCGCGCACCTGGCCCATGTCGCGGTCGAAAAGGCCGGCCCGGTGATCGATGACGCGCTGGCCAAGGTCGGCCCGGCCACCGAGCAGGCCGCCGAGAAGGCGCGTGAGCGGTTCAACGACGACGTGCTGCCGAAGGTGACCGCCGCGCTGGCGTCGCTGGCCGCGGCCGCCGAGCCCGTCGTCGAGGAGACGACGCGCCGGGGCAAGGCCACCAAGGCCGCGCTCCGCGGTGAGATCGACGCGCCGACGAAGAAGAGCCACAAGCTGCGGACGGCGGTGCTGTTCCTCGGGCTCGGCGCGCTCGCCGCGGCGGCGCTCAAGAAGCTGCTGACCCCGCCGGAGCCGGCCTGGCAGTCGACCCCGACCAGCGGCCGCGACTACAGCTCCGCCCCGGCGCCGCGACCCGACACCGCGACGTCGAACGGGCACGCCAAGGCCGACGCCCCGAAGGCCGACGCGCCCAAGCCCGAGGCCGCCAAGCCGGCGGCTCCGAAGGCGGACACCCCGAAGGCGGCGGAGCCGAAGGCCGAGGCCAAGGCGGACGCCAAGGACGAGGCCGACGTGAAGGCGGCGTCCAACGGCGCGGCCAAGAAGACCACCACCGCCCGGAAGTCCACGGACCCCAAGCCCACGGACTCCTGAGTAGGTACCGCAACGACGAAGGCCGCGATCCCCACCTGGGGGCCGCGGCCTTCGTGTGTGTCGAAATCAGTTCGGCAGGGGTTCGTCGGCGTCGTGGTCGGGCCGGGCGATCGAGTAGCGGCCGGCCGAGAGCAGTTGGGCCGCGTAGCGGTGAGTGATACAGGGGTAGGTGCCGCCGCAGTCGGTGCAGACCGCGTGGTTGCGGTGCAGCCAGGGCAGGACGCCGAAGCGGCGGATCCAGGTCAGTGGCTCGCGGTCGGGTGCGTGCGCGTGGAGAGCCGACCGGGCGGCGTCCTGGATTTCGGGCGCGGTCCAGTCCTCGGCGCTCTTGTCCATCAGCGCGCTCAGGTCGGGGTGGAGGTGGGCGGTCGAGCGGGTCTTCGTCATGTGGGCGTCTTCCGAGGCAGGAGGTGGCGCGACTGAAACGATGGCTTGAAACGTGACGAATCAGTCGCGATTAGCAACGGTAGTCCTGTCGTGTCCAACGAGGCGCGCCGAAAGAGGCTATGTCGGTGTCAGATCTTCGTCAGGTTTCGGAGCGTGTACAGCAGATGCACACTCAGGTCCATCGGTCTTCGAAGCTGATCCGGGCTTCCAGCTCGAGCAGATGCCGCTTGGTGGGGATGCCACCGCCGAAGCCGACCATCTTGCCGCCGGCGCCGACGACCCGGTGGCAGGGCACGACGACGGGGAGCGGATTGCGGTTGCAGGCCGTGCCGACGGCGCGCGCGGCCCCGGCGTCGCCGACGATCCGCGCGACCTCGCCGTACGTCTGCATCTCGCCGTAGGGGATCTTGCTCAGCTGACCCCAGACCGCCCGCTCGAACTCCGAGCCGCTGCGCACCGAGAGCGGCAGGTCGAACTCCTGCAGCTCGCCCGCGAAGTACGCCGTCAGCTGTTCGGCCGCTCGCGACAGCAGCGGATCGGATGCCGCCGGCCGGTCGAGCCGCTGGAACGTGACCCGGCACAACCCGGCATCGTCCACCGCGAGTGACAGCTCGCCGATGGGTGAGTCGACCACTGACCAGCGCATGGGCACCATCTTCCCCGTCGGCACGGACACTTTCCGCGACAACCTGATGTCCTCGCCCGGTCACAGGGTGTTGTGCTATTTCTGATCCATGGCGACCCGGCCGCAGCAACCGCCGCTGGACCGATGGTTCTCGTCGGAGCGCACGCTGGGCGTGGCCGCGTCCGTCCTCGTCGTCGCCGTCACTCTGACCACCTGGGCGACCGCCTGGTCCGACTGGTACTCCTACCAAACAGTCGTTCGGTACGGCGACGATCACGACCAGCTGGCCGAGGCGGCGATCGTCTCCGGTCTGCTCGGGATCGTCGCGGGCGTCGTCCTGTTCGCGTCGGCCGCCGTCTTCATCGTCTGGCTGTGGCGGGTCCGCTGGAACGCCGAGATGTTCTGCCGCGGCGAGCACCGGTTCACCCGCGGCTGGGTGCTCGGCAGCTGGATCTGCCCGGTGGTGAACCTCTGGTACCCCAAACAGGTCGTCGACGACATCGTCGCGGCCAGCGATCCGCGGACGCCGCCGCGGACCGAGTCGCTGCGCGACGTCCCCGGCACCCGGCTGGTCTGGGTCTGGTGGATCACCTGGGTGGTCGGCCTCGTCACCGGCAACATCGTCCAGCGCGGTGTGCTCGGCGGCGCGACCGAGGCCCACGACCTGCGGACGAACGTGATCCTGTCCACGATCTCGGCGATCTTCACCACCGCGGCCGCCGTCCTCGCGGTCCAGCTGATCGCGCGGATCGACGAGCTGCAGACGAACCGGCCGTGGGTGCCCTGGTGGGCGGCCGGCGAGCGGGAGTCCGGCTTCCAACCTCCTGCGCGGTAAACCAAACCGTTACACGCCGTCGGATGCCTCGTTACAAGAGGTGATGGCCGTACGAAAAGAACACGTTAAGTCGATACCCTCCGTGCTGGGACCGACTCCTCAGGCGTACCTACTTCGTGGTATCAATGTGGCTCGGTCATGCGGGGGCAGGTTTTGGCCGAGACGCCGAACAGACGGAGTTCCAGCAACGCGAGGGACGCACGACGTGAGCCACCCGCAACCAGCAGTTCTGTCTGCTGTACAGAACCAAGAAGAAGAGTGGCAGCCGCACGCAGCTGAAGAGTTCCAGCAGATCGGGACGATCGGAAAGATCGCCATCGGCCTGCTCGGCGCGTCGACGGTCACCCACCTACTCTCCACCTGGTCCGACTGGAACACGTATTCCGTCGTCCACCGCTACCTCGGCGGGATGCCGAACGTCGACGACGCGGATCTGAACCGCGCCGACGCCATCGCCAAGGTCACCGCGGTCCCCAACGTCATCATCTCCGTCGCCGCCGCCGTGGTCTTCGTGATCTGGCTGTGGCGCGCCCGGGTGAACTCCGAGGTCTTCTGCCAGGCCGATCATCGCCGCAGCCACGGCTGGGTGCTGGCCAGCTGGTTCTGCCCGGGCCCGAACCTCTGGTACCCCAAGCAGATCGTGGACGACGTCTGGCTCGCCTCCGATCCGAAGACTCCGGTCTACACCGACGACCTGCGCCGATTCAGGACTCCGACCCTCACCTCTGTCTGGTGGGTCGCCTGGATCGGCGCTCTCGCGTTCGACGTGGTCGTCCGCCGCTTCCTGATGTGGATGGAGGCGACCGTCGGGTCGCTGCGCGGGATCGCCCTGGCGGGCACGGCGTCGCTGCTGCTGACCGCGGTCTCCGCGGTCGCCGCGACGATGGTGATCCGCAAGATCACCGCGATGCAGACCGAGCGCGAGTGGGTCCCGTGGTGGGACCAGCGCGAGCCGAAGCTGACCGCGGTCCCGACCTACGCGAACGACGACACCGACGAGCAGCCCGCGATCGCCGAGCCGATCGCCGCCGCGGCGCAGGTGCTGCCGTCGTCCCCGACCCGTCGGCTGGAGCGGCAGCCCGAGCTGCAGCTCGCCGGTGGTGGCGCGGCGACGCCGCCGCCCGCGGCCAGTCCGTTCGCTCCGGCCGCCAGCGCCTTCCCGGCCGAGTCCTTCCCGGGTGACGGCGCGGCCGCCGAGGAGACGCCGAAGTGGAGCCCGTTCGCACCGGTCGCGCAGAGCTGGCAGGACGACGACAAGGACGCCGGCCCGTCGACGGAGCAGTTCGACGCCGTGTCGACCTGGCAGGACGACACCGGCAGCACGGCCGAGCAGACGGCGTACCAGCCGCTGAAGCCGTCCTGGAACGAGTACCTCAGCGGCGAGCCGCAGGCGGACCCGCTGACCGCGTCGACGACGAGCCGCTGGCTCGACGAGTCGCCCGCCGTCCAGCCGGTTGCCGACCCGTACGCGTACCAGCCGCAGCAGCAGGCCGACCCCGAGCCGTCCTGGGCGAGCAGCTACTCGGAGCCGTACACCTCGTACGAAACGACTTCTGACTACCTGACCTCGACGTCCTCCCCCGCGGAGGCCGAAACCGCACCCGAGCCTGAGCCCGCGCCCGTTGCGCGCGCTGGTCGCCGGGCCGCTCGGGTCGCGGTGGACAGCCCGTCGACGGTGCAGCAGCCGGCCGCGGAGTACTACGAGCCCGCGCCGGTCCTACCGACCCACGGCGAGGACTACCTGACGCCGTCCAAGCCGCTGCCGCAGGTCCCGTCGTACGGGCCGGAGCCGTCGTCGTACCCGTCCGAGAGCCCGTCGAGCTACGAGTACGGCGCCGCCGCGTCGTACGAGTCGTCGAGCTACCAGTCGTCGTACCAGGAGCCGGCTGCGCCGTCGACGGACTACACGTCGTCGTACACCTCGGAGTACTCGAGCAGCTACGACTCCGGTCAGTACGGCTACAACTCGGACTACACGAGCACGAGCTACGAGGGCGGCTCGTACGAGTCGTACACCCCGACCAGCTACAGCGGCTCGGAGTACACCACCTCGTCCGAGACCTCCTACGACAGCTACACCCCGAGCTCGTACTCCAGCGACTCGTACACCTCGCAGTACTCCGAGCCGGCCACGGACTACTCGTCCTACGGCCAGCCCCAGCAGCCGGCCGAAGAGCCGGACCCGAATGCCCCCCGGACGCACCCGCGCCGGCGCTGGACCTGACAGATGGCCTTCGCCTTCTCCACGCTCGGCTGCCCGGGCGCACCGCTCGACCAGGTCCTGAAGCTTGCCGAAGGCAACGACATCGGCGGGTTGGAGTTGCGCGCCGCGCCCGACGAGTTCACCAACACCGCGCTGACCGCGGCCGAGCGGCGCACGCTCCGCAACCGGATCGAGGACGCCGGCCTGGAGATCCTCGCGATCAGCAGCTACGTGAAACTCTGCGCCGTCGAGGAGCAGCCGCTCGACGCCCACCTCGAACTCGCGGCCGATCTGGGCGCCCGCGGCGTCCGCGTCTTCCCCGGTGACGACCCCGGTACGCCGGATTCCCCGTCGGCCGGTGAGATCCGTGCCCTCGACCGGGTCACGCAGGCGGCCAAAACCTCCCGCATCCTGCTCGAGACCCACGACTCGCACTCGGCCGGCGCCAAGATGGCCGCGCTGCTCACGCTGATCGACAACTCGGTCTCCGACCACAACGTCCGCGTCATCTGGGACAGCGCCCACACCTGGTCCCACGGCGAGACCCCGGCCGAAGCGTTCGCCCTGCTCCGCCCCTGGCTCGAGTTCGTCCAGATCAAACAGTCCGACTCGGCACAGGCCTACAGACCGGTCGCCGTCGAAGCCGGCGACTACCCGATCCAGCAGCTGCTCGAAGCGCTGGCCGGCTCGGAGTACCCGCTCTCCCTGGAGTGGGAAACCAAGTGGCATCCCCACCTGCCGCCGCTCGAAGAGACGCTGCCGGCCGTCACTCGCTGGCTGTCAGTGGCTCCGTGAGGTAGTGATTGATCGCGGGCGCCAACGCGGCGACCGCGGCGTCGTGGCTCAGCGCCGCGACCGGTGGCAACTCGAGGATGTAGCGACAGAGCGCAAAGCCGAGGGCCTGCGTTGCGACCAGGCCGGCTCGGGTCGCGGGGTCGTCGACGGCGAGGCGGGCCAGCGCCGGCGCGAGCTGGGTGGCGAACAGCTCCCGCATCCGGTCGGCGGCCTGCGGGTTGGTGACCGCACTGCGCAGGAGCGCCTTGAGCGTGTCGTCGTCCTCCCAGCGGACCAGGAAATGCCGGACGAGCGCCTCGCCCGCGCCGGGGCCCGGCGATAGCGCCGGCAGCCGCAGGTCGAACTCGGCGGCCGCGGCGAACAGCTTCTCCTTGGTCCCGAAGTAGCGGATCACCATCGCCGGATCGATCGCCGCGTCGGCCGCGATCGCGCGAATCGTGGCGCGCTCGTACCCGTCACCGCCGAACCGCTCCCGCGCGGCCGCGAGGATCGCCGCCCGCGTCCGGTCCGATTTCCGCTCCGTCATGGTCCGCAGCATATGCCAACAAGCGTTGACTTTCTCCATCGGTCTTCCTACAGTAAAAGTCAACAAGCGTTGACAAGGGAGTTGGCCATGGATGTCGTGGTGGTGGGTGCGGGACCGGTCGGGCTCGCGGCGGCGGCCGCGCTCCGGCAGCAGGGGCGCAGCGTGCTGGTCGTCGATCGGTTGGCGGCCGGGGCGAACACCTCGCGGGCGGCGGTGATCCACGCGCGGACGCTGGAGATGCTGGAGACGATCGGCGTCAGCAAGCGGCTCGTCGAGCTCGGGTTGCCGCTGCAGGACTTCACGATTCGCGAGGGTGAGCGGGTGCTGGTCCCGGTCAGCATGCGCGAGCTGCCCAGCGCATACGCCTACACGCTGATGATCCCGCAGTCGACGACCGAGCAGGTCCTCCTCGATCGGCTCGAAGAGCTCGGTGGTTCGGTGCTCCGCCCGCGGAGCGCGGCCGCGCTGACCCAGGACGCCGACGCCGCGCATGTCACGCTCGACGACGGTCAGGTCATCGACGCCCAGTACGTCGTCGCCGCGGACGGGATGCACAGCACGATCCGTGAGCTGGCCGGGATCACGATGCCCGGTGACACGCTCTCGTTGTCGTGCAGCCTGGTCGACGTCCGGGTGGACGGCGGGCTGCACGCCGACGAGGTTGCGCTCTACTTCGCAAAGGCCGGCCTGCTCGTGGTCGCGCCGCTACCGGACGGCTCGTTCCGGCTGGTTGCCGAGGTGGCCGATGCGCCGGAGCATCCGGATCTCGCGTTTGCCCAAGGGCTGATCGATGCGCGGGGCTCGAAGGCCACGGTGACAGAGGTGGTCTGGGGATCGCGCTTCCGGATCCACGAGCGGGTCGCCGACAGCTACCGCGCGGGCCGGGTGCTGCTCGCCGGCGACTCGGCCCACACGCACAGCCCAGCCGGCGGCCAGGGCATGAACCTCGGACTCCGGGACGCGATCAGCCTGGCCGGCGCGCTGTCCACCGCGCTCGCGACCGGCGATGAGCGAGAGCTCGACGAGTACGCCGTCCGCGGGCGGGCCGAGGCGGTCCGGGTGATCGCGCTCGCGCATCGGCTGACCCGACTGGCGAACGTACCGCGGCCGGTCCGTCCGCTGCGGAACGCCGTCCTCCGAGTGGTCGCCGGCTCGACCGACGCGACCCGCGGGATCGCGCGGCAGCTTGCGGGTTACCGGTAGCGCGAAGGTTGTCCCTCGCCACCTGGACAATCGCTTCCGCCTACCCGGTGTGACCTCTACCCTCCAGTTACCGCATGCAATGCCTCAACTACTGGAGGTCATCGTGTTCCGTCCCGCCCGATGGACTCGACTTGTTCCCCTCGCGCTCGCGGCGGTTCTCGCCGTGGGCGCCGGGAGCCAACTGCCTGCTGCCGTGCAGGCTTCGGCGCCGCCGGATCGGAAGCTGGAGGCCGCCGAGGCCGGCGAGCTGATCCAGTTGCTTCGGGTGAACACCCCGACGCAGGCCGACCGGAAGCGGCTGACAAGTCTGGATCTCGACCTGGCCGAATCGGCCGGTCCCGGTTTCGTCGACGTGGTCGCCTACGGCAGCAGCGATCAGCGCCTGCTGCGGTTGGCCGGTTTCACCTGGAAGACACTCGAGGACGACCTCGAAGGCGCCGACCGGGAGCGGGAGAAGGCCGACGCGGAGTACGCGCAGGCCGTGAAGAGCCGGAAGATCCTCGCCACCTTGCCCAGTGGCCGGACGTCGTACCGGCAGCTCGCGGACTTCAACAGCAACCTGGCAAGCCTGGCGCAGCAGTACCCGACCAAGGCCAAGCTGATCACGCTCAAGGAGAAGTCGCTCGAGGGCCGGACCGTTCAGGGGCTGGAGATCTCGCACGACGTCGCGACCAGCAGCGGCAAGCCGGTGTTCCTGATGATGGGCCTGCACCACGCGCGGGAGTGGCCGTCGGGTGAGCTGACCATCGAGTTCGCGTACGACCTGCTGCAGAACGACGGCACGAACGCGCGGATCACGAACATCCTGGCCAAGTCGAAGGTGATCATCGTCCCGGTGGTGAACCCGGACGGCTTCAACCTGAGCCGCACGCTCGGCTACGAGATGAAGCGGAAGAACTGCCGGATCACCAACGGCCAGCTACCGACTGCCGGCCAGTGCGCGCAGTCGTCGAACCAGTCCCGCGGTGTCGACCCGAACCGGAACTACTCCGGCTTCTGGGGCGGCCCGGGCGCCTCGACCAGCCTGACCTCGGAGACCTACCGCGGGCCGGGCGCGTTCAGCGAGCCGGAGACCCGCAACATCCAGTCGCTGGTGTCGGCGCATCAGGTGACCACGCTGATCACCAACCACACGTACTCCAACCTCGTCCTGCGCCCGCCGGGCTACGCCAGCGCCGCGAACACCCCGGACGAGACGGTCTACAAGTCGCTCGGTGACCAGATGGCCGCGCAGAACGCCTACACGAGCCAGAAGTCCTACCAGCTCTACGACACCACCGGCACCACCGAGGACTGGTCGTACTACGCGACCGGCGGCCTCGGCTTCACCTTCGAGCACGGCGCCAGCAGCTTCCACCCGGCGTTCTCGAACGTGGTCAACTACTACTTCGGCTCCGGCAGTACGGCGGGTAAGGGCAACCGGGAGGCGTACCTGATCGCCGCCGAGTCGACGATCAACCCGGCGCGGCACTCGGTCATCACCGGGAGCGGCCCGGCGGGCGCCGTCCTGCGGCTGAAGAAGTCGTTCACCACCAAGACGTGGAACGGCACGCTGTTGCCCGACGTCCTGGAGACCACGATGACCGTGCCGGCGGGCGGCAGCTACACGTACCACGCCAACCCGTCGACCCGCCCGATCACCATCCAGAACGGCGGCGGCACCGAGTCGTGGACGCTGACCTGTGAGCGACCGACCGGTCAGGTCCTCGAGACCCGATCGATCACCGTCGCCCGCGGCGCCGGCGTCACCGCCAACCTGACGGCCTGCGCAGCAGCCTTCTAACCGGCGGTCGACTCCCGGATCTCCAACGTGTACGGGACGGTGAGGCTGCGACGTTCGGCCTCACCGCTCCCGGCGATCCGCTCCAGCAGCAGCGCGACGGTATGCTCGGCGAGCCACTCCTTGTCCGGGGAGATAGTGGTCAGGGACGGCGAGTGGTAGCGGCCGTCCTCGATGTCGTCGAAGCCGACGACCGCGACGTCGCCGGGAACTGACAGCCCGGCGTCGGCCAGGGTGCGGAGCGCGCCGAGTGCGAGCAGGTCGTTGAAGCAGAAGACCGCATCGGGCGGCTCGGGCAGCGCGAGCAGCTCGCGCATCGAGGCGGCGCCGTCGAGCCGGTGGTAGCCGGTGCCGGCCAGCTCGAGCGCCGGGTCGTGCGCGATACCGGCCGCCTTGAGCGCCTTGCGATAACCCTTCCGCCGGACGGCGCCCGTCCCCGAGGCGCCACCGCCGCCGACGCCGATCGCGGCGATCCGCTGACGGCCCAGCGAGATCAGGTGCGTGGTCGCGTCGAAAGCCGCTTGCACCGAGTCGACCGCGACATGGTCGAACGTGCCGCCGGTCGTCCGCTCGCCGAGCAGGATCAGCGGCTTACCGCTCGCGGCCGCGCCGATCTTGGCCGGCGTGCTGGTGATCGGTGAGAACACGATGCCGTCGATCAGCTGACCGCGCATGCCGTCGAGCACCAGCTGCTCGGCGGCGGACTCACCCTCGGTCTGCTCGATCAGCACGGTGATCCCGCGCTTCTTCGCCGCCCGGCTGAAGGCGGCGCCGAGCTCGGCGAAGTACGCCGAGGCCATCTCCGGGATGGCGAGCGCGATGAAATCGGAGCGGCCCTTGCGCAGCGACCGGGCGCTCACGTTCGGCCGGTAGTCGAGCGCGGCGATCGCGGCCTCGACCTTGGCCCGTGTGTGCGCGGTGATGTGCGGGTAGTCGTTGATGACATTGGACACCGTCTTCACCGACACCCCGGCCCGCGCCGCCACGTCACTCAGCCTGGTCGCCATCCGTACCTCCAGTCACAGCCCGTTGCAGTCACAGCCTGTTGCCCGAGTCTGCCACGCTCGGAAAGGCTGAGCCGTTTACAGCGGATATCAATCGTTGTAACAATCCTCGGTAATCGTTGTAATGCACCTTTCTGCAGGAGGTTTCGGGTGGCGCGGCTGGTAGTGGATCCGGCGTTCGTCGTCGGTGCGGTGGACCGGCGGTTGTTCGGCTCGTTCGTCGAGCACATGGGGCGCTGTGTGTACACCGGCATCTACGAGCCGGAGCATGTGACGGCCGACGCCGACGGTTTCCGGCAGGACGTGCTGGAGCTGGTGCGCGAGCTCGGCGTCACCGCCGTCCGCTACCCCGGCGGCAACTTCGTCTCGAACTACGACTGGGAGGACGGCGTCGGCCCGAAGGACCAGCGGCCGCGCAAACTCGACCTGGCCTGGCGGGCGATCGAGCCGAACCAGTTCGGCACCGACGAGTTCGTGGCCTGGTCGGGGAAGGCCGGCGTCGAGCCGGTCTGGGCGGTGAACCTCGGCACCCGCGGGATCAAGGAGGCCGTCGAGCTGGTCTCGTACACCAACTTGCCGGCCGGGACCGAGCTCCCCGATCGCCGGGTCGCGAACGGCCACGAGGCGCCGTACGGGATCAAGGTGTGGTGCTTGGGCAACGAGATGGACGGCCCGTGGCAGATCGGCCACAAGACCGCCGAGGAGTACGCGCGGCTGGCCGAGGAGACCGCGAACGCGATGCGCCGCGTCGATCCCGGCCTGGAGCTGGTCGCCTGCGGTTCGAGCAACTCCGGGATGCCGACGTTCGGCGAGTGGGAGCGCGTCGTCCTGGAACGGACCTACGACCTGGTCGAGCACATCAGCCTGCACGCTTACTACGAGCCGCGCGACGGCGACCAGGCGAGCTTCCTGGCCGCGGCCGAGGACATGGACCGGATGATCTCGTCGGTGATCGCGACCGCCGACCACGTCAAGGCGCTCAAGCGCAGCGACAAGGAGATCACCTTGTCGTTCGACGAGTGGAACGTCTGGCGCCAGCAGGACTTCCCCGGTGAGCTCGGCCTCGGCATCCGCGAGGTTGGCCCGCTGATCGAGGACACCTACACCGTGGACGACGCGGTCGTGGTCGGCAGTCTGCTGATCACGCTGCTCCGGCACGCCGACCGGGTGAAGATCGCTTGCCTCGCGCAACTGGTCAACGTGATCGCCCCGATCCGCACCGAGCCGGGCGGCGCCGCCTGGCGGCAGACGATCTTCCACCCGTTCGCGCTGACCGCGAAGTACGCCGGCCCGACCGTGCTGCGGACCGCGGTCGACGGGCCGGAGGTGGAGACCGCGAAGTTCGGCAAGGTCCCGGCGCTGTGGAGTACGGCGACCTACGACGAGCGCACCGGTGAGATCGCGATCTTCGTGGTGAACCGAAGCGAGACGGACAAGATCGACCTGGAGATCCCGCTCGCACCCGGCCTGACGGTGACCGAGCACCTCGCCCTGTACGACGACGACCGGGGGGCCGTGAACTCGGCCGCCGATCCGGACCGGGTGACCCCCCGGCGGATCGACGGAACCGAGCTCGTCGACGGCGTCTGCACCGCCACGCTGCCGCCGGCTTCGTGGCACCTGATCCGCCTGACTTAGGGGGTGTTGAGAAACTCCAGACCTACTGCGGGGCACTCGGCACGGCACCTCGCCGCACGGGTGCAAAGGGCACGATGCTCCGCATCGAGCCCTCCGCCCCCGCGCACCGAGCCACCGCACCGAGCACCTCCTCGCTACGGCCTGGAGTTCCACAACACCCCCTTGAGAGGAGACCCCTGCCCGTGCCTCCGAAGAGACTTCTGGCCGCCGCCGTGGCGGTCGCGACCGTCGCCGCCGGTACGTCGGCCGCCACCGCGGCGCCTGATCCCGGCGTCAAGACCACCAACGCGATCTCGTCGAGTTTCGCCGACACGTTCGCCGACCCGGCGATCATCCAGGGCCGCGACGGCTACTGGTACGCCTACGCCACCTCCGACCCGCTGGTCTCGAACGGCCCGTTCGGCCTGATGCACATGGCCCGGACGAAGGACTTCGGCTCCTGGGAGTACCTCGGCACAGTCTTCAACGAGCAGACCAAACCGGCGTGGGCGGCGCCCGGCTCGTTCTTCTGGGCGCCCGACATCCGCTACTTCGGCGGCCGGTACGTCATGTACTTCACCGTCACCGACACCGCGGCCAACCCCGGCGGCGATCCGGCGATCGGGGTCGCGACCGCGCCGACGCCGTCCGGGCCGTGGACGGCGACCGACGGGCCGGTGGTCACGCCGAAGCCCGACGGCAACGGGGGCTACTTCGGGACGATCGACCCCGCGATGCTGACCGCGGCCGACGGCAAGCGCTACATGTACTACGGCGGTTTCTACGGCGGCATCTCGGTCACCGAGCTGACCCCCGACGGTCTGCACGCGGTCGGCGAGCCGACCCAGGTGACGATCGGCGACCGGTACGAGGGTTCGTACGTCGTCTATCGCGACGGCTGGTACTACCTGACGGCGTCCGCGATGAACTGCTGCGCCGGGCCGACCACCGGCTACTCGGTCTTCGCCGGTCGCTCGCGCTCCCCCAAGGGCCCCTTCGTGGACGCCGACGGCGCCGCGCTGACCGACTCACGCGTCGGCGGGACGACGGTCATCACCCAGAACGGCAACAAGTGGATCGGGCCCGGCCACCACGCGTTCATCACCGACGCGGCCGGTCAGGACCACATCGTCTACCACGCGATCGACCGCAACAACGCTTGGCTGACCGACCCGTTCGGGATCAACCGGCGGCCGATGCTGATCGATCGGATCGACTGGATCGACGGTTGGCCGCGAACGCGAGCAGGCGCCGGGCCGTCCGAGGGGCCGGTGCCCGCGCCGACCACGGGCTCAGGGCTGGGGATCAATTCGACCGACCCGGCCGGTGGACTGCAGTTGGCCGCGAGGCGCCCTGGTGACGCGCTCGGCGGTCCGACGGCGGCGATCTCCGGAGCGGCCCAGACGCGGCGGTCCGCGCCGGCCGGTTCGCTGCGGGTCGAGGCGGATGTGAAGCTGGGTTCGTCGTTCAGCACGGTGCTCGGCGGTAACCAGGTCGTCGCTTCGGTTGCGCGGGGCAAGGTCACTGTGACGGTCGGCCGGCGGACGGCGTCCGCCGTACTGCCGGCTGACTTCGACCGGACGCAGTGGAACAAGCTGAGCGTCCAGGTCTCCGGCTCGACGGTGACCGCCCGGTTGGACGACGCCGGGCTGGCCGAGGTGTACGCCGAGGCGCGGCTCGACGTGCCGGGGCTGAAGCTGAAGGCGGCGCCGGTCCGGTGGATCGGGTCGGCGGAGGTGGACAACCTGACGGTGCGTCCGGTCGCCAAGCCGGTGCAGCGATTGGCCGCCGTACCGCAGACCGGGAAGCTGCTCGCCGGTGACGATTTCAACGGCGCGCTCGGCGCGAACTGGTCGTGGGTACGGCCGGACGCGGCGGCAGTCGTTGCCGATGGCAAGCTGTCCTGGCCGCTGCAGAACGCGGATCTGGTCGGCGGCGGGAACAACGCCGGGTTGCTGTTCCACACGCCGCCCGCGGGGGACAAGTGGATCGCGGAGACCAAACTGCACCTCGACACCGGTGCGGGCGATATCCGCAACTACCAGCAGGCCGGGATGATCGCCTACCTGAACGACAGCGACTTCGCGCGGCTCGGCAACGTGTCGATCTGGAAGACCCGGCAGACGGAGTACGGGCGGGAGCTCGTCGTCCGCCCGTCGGACGGCGCCACCAACTACGGCGCGGCCGCGATCGGATGTTCGGCGCCGACCCAGTGGATGCGGCTGGCGTATCACAAGAACGCGGCCGGCGAGCACGTCTACCAGGCCGGGACGAGCGTTGACGGCAAGCACTGGACGTGGGGCGCCGCCTGGGTGCTGTCGGCGCCGGCGAAACTCGGGCTCTACGCGCACGGCGAGTTCACCGGCGCGAACCCGGCCCCGATCGCGACGTTCGACTACCTGAAGTTCTACGAGAGTCGGTGAGATGACCAACCCGGTCTACGGCGACAACTTCGCCGACCCGTTCGTGCTCGCGGTGGGTGAGGCGTTCCTGGCGTTCGCCACGAACGGGCCGCTGGGCAACGTGCAGACACTCCGGTCGACCGATCTGGTGTCCTGGGAGCGCGTCGGCGACGCGCTCCCCGCGTTACCCGGCTGGACCGCGCCCGGCCGCGTCTGGGCGCCCGAGGTAATTGCCCACGACAACCAATATCTGCTCTACTACACCTCCGCCGACCCCGCCACCGGTCACCAGGCGGTCGGGGTTGCGACGGCTGATCGAGCCGAAGGTCCATATGTCGACAAATCTCTTTCGCCACTTCTCAGTCAGGCGGCCGAGGGTGGATCGATCGACGCCTCCCCGTTCCGCGACCCCGCCGGCGCGCTCTGGCTGTACTGGAAGAACGACGGCAACGCGATCGGCGTCGACACCTGGATCTACGTCCAACGACTGTCGGCCGACGGCCTGACCCTCGAAGGCCCGTCGTACCGGCTGATCAAACAAGACCTGCCGTGGGAAGGAGCACTCGTCGAGGCCCCCTACGTCGTCGAACGCCACGGCCTCTTCCACCTCTTCTACTCCGCCAACGCCTTCGACAAGCCCGAGTACGCCGTCGGCCACGCAACCGGCCCATCCCCCACCGGCCCCTTCACCAAATCCGGCGCCCCCATCCTCACCTCCCCCGCCGGCCCCGGCCACAACATGGTCCTCACCGCCTTCACCCGCGACTGGTTCGTCCACCACGCCTGGGACCCAACCCAGGTCGGCACCGACCCCCGCGGCCGCACCATGCACATCACCCAACTCACCTGGTCCGGCGACACCCCCGTCGTCACCTCGCACCCCCCACCGTCTGCTGGGTAAACCCAAGACAGCGTGGGTTGGCCAGCCAGTATCCGGTTGGCCAACCCACCACCCCCCGGGCAAGCCCACGCCCCGCCTTCCCTGGGTGAGCCGACGCCCCACCTTTCCTGGGTAAGCCCACGGCGAGCGGGGTGGGCCAGTCGCAGGCAGCTAGCCCACCCACCGCCGGTTGGGCTGGCCCATCAAACGCGTGGGTTGGCCCATGAAACGGGGTGTTTGGTGGGTGGGCCAGCGGCGGGGTGGGTGAGCTAGTCGGAGGCGGTTGGCCTACCCGCCGTTTGGTGGGTGAGCCCATCAAGCGGGGGCTGGGGGTGGGCGAGGAGGGTGGTGAGGATGGTGAGGGCTTTGTGGAGGTCGGGGGTGGTGGGGGTGGCGTAGCCGATGACCAGGCCGGGTGGGCCTGGGGTGGTGCGGCGGTAGTCGGAGAGGGGGGCCAGGTCCAGGCCGGCTGCGCGGGCTTGGGTGGCGAGCGTGCGGTCGTCCAGGTGGTTGGGGAGTAGGAGGGTGATGTGTAGGCCGGCTTCTTGGCCTACGACGCGGCCGTAGGGGGCGAGGGCGGCGCAGGCTTGGGTGCGGCGGTCGGCGTAGCGGCGGCGGTGTTTGCGGATGGCTTGGTCCAGGTAGCCGTCGCGGAGCATGGCGAGGAGGGCGGCCTGCATGGGCCAGCCGGGCCAGTCGCCGGAGTCGGCGCGGAAGGCGGCCAGGCGGTCGACGGTGGGCGCGGCGGCGACGAGCCAGCCGAGGCGGAGTGCCGGGCTGAGGGTTTTGGAGAGTGTGCCGAGGTGGACAACGCGGTCCAGGTCGAGTTGGGCCAGGGCGGGCAGTGGCGCGACGTCGAAGCGGAACTCGCTGTCGTAGTCGTCCTCGATCAGCAGTGCGTTCGTCCGCCGCGCCCAGCGGATCAACTCGTTGCGCCGGGCAACGGGTAGCCGACCGCCGAGCGGGTATTGATGGGACGGCGTGACGTAGACCGCGGCGAGGTCGTCGGGAAGTTCGGCGACCCGTAGGCCGTCGCGATCGACCGGGACGTCGACGATCCGCAGGCCGTGGTCGCGGGCGGCGACGACCGCGTTCAGGTAGCCGGGGTCCTCGATGGCGATCCGGTCGCCGGGGCGCTGGGTGACGGTCAGCAGCAGGCGGAGCCCGTGCACGGTGCCGTCGGTGATCAGGATGTTCTCCGGCGCACAAGCGATCCCCCGGACGCGACCGACGTGCTCGGCCAGCGCCGTCCGCAACGCGGGGAGGCCGGCGGCGTCGTCGTACCCACGCGGTGGGGATTGGGTGGAGACCTCGCGCCAGGCGCGGCGCCAGCCCGGGTCGGGCGTTGGGTCGATGTACGGGATGCCGGGCCGCAGTGTCAGCAGTTCGCGCTCGGGCTCCGGGGCGGACGCCGTCCGTCGGCGCTCGGCCGGGCGTAGCGGCGCGACGTCCGTGACGAACGTGCCCGCGCCGGTGCGACCCTCGATCCATCCTTCCGCCTGCAACTGGTCGTACGCCGCCTGTGCCACGGCCCGCGCCACGGACAACTGCTTGGCCAGGTCGCGAGTGGACGGCAAGCGATGCCCGGCCTGCAGCCGGCCGTCCAGGACGGCAGCCCGGAACTGCTCGGCCAGTTGCAGATGCAGCGGGAGCGAACCGGATCGGTCGACGACCAGCGGGAGTGAGGTCTGCACGGAATGGACTACCGATTTCCTCGATGAATGGACCGTGTCAGCATGCCACTCGTCCCTGACCCTGGAGACATGACGACCAGATTGCAGCCGACTGCCCGGACCACTCTGCGCCGTTCCAAGGAGCGCGCCGCCACCGAGCGGCAGGCCCTGTACGACGTCCTGACCGACGGCATGTTCTGCCACCTCGGTGTCGTGGTCGACGGCGACCCGCTGGTGCTGCCGACGGCGTACGGCGTCGACATCGACCGCGGGCCGGACGGGACGCTCTATCTGCACGGGTCGGTGGCCGCGCGGAGTGTGGTGGCCGCGCCGCGGCAGGCGGTCTGTGTGACCGTGACGCACGCGGACGGGCTGGTGCTGGCGCGCTCGGCGTTCCATCACTCGGTCAACTACCGGTCGGCGGTGATCTTCGGCGTCCCGCGGCTGGTCGAGGACCCGGACGAGAAGCTGCACGGGCTGAACCGGATCGTCGATCACCTCGTCCCCGGGCGGTCCTCCGCGACTCGCCCGCCGAACCGCAAGGAGCTGGCGAAGACCTCGGTCCTCGCACTCGATCTCACCGAGGCCTCGGTGAAGACCCGCTCGGGGCCTGCCAACGACGAGGAGCAGGACCTCGACCTGCCCTACTGGACAGGCGTGATCCCGCTCCACGTGATCGCCGGTGAGCCCGAGAACAACCCGGACTGCGACCTACTCGTCCCGGCGCACGTCCGCTCGCGCGCGAACCGCTTGGGCGCACCTTCTTAGGCCGCGGTCCCCTTGTTGTAGCTCTTCTGCGCCCAGAAGTAGCCGACGACGGTGATCGCGACGCACCAGCCGATCGCCTGCAGGCCCGAGCCGTCCTTGACCGGCGTACCGATCAGCAGGTGCCGCAGGGTGTCGATGATCGGCGTGAACGGCTGGTACTCGGCGAACCAGCGGACGCCGCTCGGCATCGCGTCGAGCGGGAGGAAGGTGTTGCTCAGGAAGGGCAGCACGAAGCTGATCGGCAGCACGATGTTGCTCGCGCCCTCGGCGGTCTTGCTGATCAGGCCGAGCGCGATCGCGAACCAGGTCAGCGCGATCGTGACGGCGATCAGCAGACCGGCGGCGAGCAGCCAGTCGACCACCGAGGCGTTCGGCCGGAACCCGATCAGGACGGCGAAGCCGACCACGACGGCCAGGCTGATCGTGGTCAGGACGACGTTGCCGAGCACATGCCCGGTCAGCACGGCCGGCCGGAAGATCGCCATCGTCCGGAACCGGGCCACGATGCCCTCGGTCATGTCCATCGCGGCGCCGATCGCGGGTGACATCGTGCCGGAGGCGATCGCCATCAGCAGTAGTCCCGGGGTCAGGAAGTCGAGGTAGGCGAACCCGTCGGCGCCGCCGCCGAGACCGGCCGAGAACGTGTCGCCGAAGATCAGGCCGAACAGCAGCAACATGATGATCGGCATCCCGACCGCGCCCAGCGACAGGGCCGGGTAGCGCAGGGCGTGCCGCAGATTGCGGCGCAACATCGTGGCGGTGTCGGCCACAGGGTAGGAAGCGGTGCTCATGCGCTCAACGCCTTCTCGTGAGTGGGCTGGCCCGTGACGGCGAAGAACACGTCGTCCAGGTCGGGGGTGTGGACCGTCAGCTCGCCGACCTCCAGCGAGGAGTCCTCGATGCGGGTCAACAGGTCGCGCAGCGCGAGGACGCTGCCGTCGTTCGGCACCTGCAGGGTCAGTGCTTCGGGGTTCGGTACGCCGGCCGTCAGCACCTGGCCGGCGAGCGTGAACTCCTCCGGTGAGTTGAAGCGCAGCAGCACGTGGCCACCGGGAACGAGCCGCTTGAGCTGCTCCGGCGTCCCCTCGGCGACCAGCTGCCCGTGGTCCAGGACGGCGATCTGGTCGGCGAGCTGATCGGCCTCCTCCAGGTACTGGGTGGTCAGGAAGACCGTGACGCCGGTGGCGACCAGCGCGCGGATCGTCGTCCACATGTTGTGCCGGCTGCGTGGGTCGAGGCCGGTGGTTGGCTCGTCCAGGAAGATGATCCGCGGGCTGCCGACCAGGGTCATGGCCAGATCGAGCCGGCGCTTCATCCCGCCGGAGTACGTCATGGCGAGTTTGCCGCCGGCCTCGACCAGGTCGAACTGCTCAAGGAGCTCGTCGGCCCGGGTCCGCGCCGCGCGGCGGCCGAGATGGCCGAGGTCGGCCATCATGATCAGGTTCTCCCGACCGGTCAGCAGGCCGTCGACGGCGGAGAACTGCCCGGTGACGCCGATTGCCGCGCGGACGGCGTCCGGCTCGGCAGCCAGGTCGTGACCGGCCACCCGGATCGCTCCGGCGTCGGCGGTGATCAGCGTGGAGAGGATCTGGACGGCCGTGGTCTTACCGGCCCCGTTCGGGCCGAGCAACGAGAAGATCGTGCCTTCGGCAACGGTCAGGTCGATCCCGGCGAGCACGACTTTGTCGCCGTAGGACTTGTGCAGTCCGCGGGCCTCGATCGCTGTGGACATGGTTCCTTCTTTCGGATTTCGGGCAGGGTGAACCGACCGGCCGACCGCGCGCTGGTCGCCGGGAGGTGAATCAGGGATGCCGGGGACGGACTAGATGTCGAGGTCCTCCACCGCGGGCTGGTCGGCGGCTTCTTCGACCAGGGCGTACAGGTCTTCGGGGATCAGGGCGCGTAGCTCTTCGACCGTCTCGACGACCGCGAGGGTCGCCTCGCCCTGCGCCATGCTCCAGGACTGGTCGCTGCTCCAGTTGCCGACCCAGGAGCGCCACCCGGTCAAGTAGCGCTCGTCATCGGCGTTCTGGACGAACTGCTGACGGCGATCGGCGTGCAGCACGAACTTTCCGCTCCGGCTGCGGTACACCTTGAAGGCCTCGTACCCGTTCGCGCTGGACCGACCGCCCTCGGCGATCAGCACACCCGAGAACCGCTGCTTGCGACCGGTGCCCCGGCCGACCCGCACGGTGATCTCGTCGTACCCCTCGAGGCGGCCCTCCTCCATCTCGACGTACTTGCGCAGTGCGATCGAGATGGCCGAGGAAAGGTTGCCGGCGAGCTCCTGGGCGCGTTTGTACACCGGCAGGTCGTCGTCCGACACGTAGATCGTCTTGTTCGGCATAAGTACAACTATACATACACCTCTACGTACAGCAAGAGCAGCAGGTGAACGATGTGGAAACTGGCTGCTTCAAACCGGACTTATCCACAGATTTCGGGCAGTTTTCGGTGGATACCGTGGATAACTCGGCCACAAGTTGGGGATAAGTCGGCCGAAACGGTGTGCACAGCTGGGGATACGGGTGTGGATAACTTCGGCTTTCGCCGGATCCGCCGTCCAGGTTTAAGGTAAGCCTTGCCTTATTTTCTGACGATGAAGGAGTCCGGCGGTGCTGACTCGGCGCAGTCTGTTACTCGGAGCGGGGGCCACGCTGGCGCTCGCCGCCTGTTCGAAGTCGGAGTCGCCCACCGGCGGCGCGACCGGCGGACCGTGGGAGTTCACCGACGACCGCGGCGTCAAGATCAGCCGGCCGACCCGCCCGACAGCGGTGGTCGCGCAGATCCAGGCGGCGGCCGCGCTGTGGGATCTTGGGCTGCGCCCGGTCGGCGCGTTCGGGAAGGCGACCAAGGCCGACGGCAGCGCGGACATCCTGGCCGGCAACGTCGACCTGACCAAGCTCACGCTGTTCTCGGAGACCTGGGGCGAGTTCGCGGTGGAGAAGTTCGCCGCGCTGAAGCCGGAGCTGCTGGTCGCGCCGATCCAGGTGCCCAAGGAGCTCTGGTACGTGTCGAAGGAGTCCGTCGCCGCGATCGAGGCGATCGCGCCGACCCTCGGTATCGACTACGTCGGGGTGCCGGTCGACAAGGTCATCGACCGGTACGCCGAGCTGGCGACCGCGCTCGGCGCCGACCTGAATGCCGAGCCGGTGGTCAAGGCCAAGGCGGAGTTCGCGGCCGCGTCGAAGGCCGTCGCCGATCAGGCGGCCCAGCAGAAGGGGCTGAAGGTCCTGTTCGTCTCCGGCACGCCGGACAACCTGTACTTCGGAAACCCGGATGCCTTCTCGGACATCGCGCTGCTCAAGCAGCTCGGCGTCGGGTTCGTCGTCCCGAAGTTCGACCCGAAGCAGCCGCACTGGGAGACGGTCTCCTGGGAGCTGGCCGACAAGTACCCGGCGGACGTGATCCTGTACGACGTGCGGAACGCGGCGCCGTTCACCACGGAGCTGGCGAAGTACCCGACCGTCGGCCGGCTACCCGCCGTCAAGGCAGGCCAGGTCTACGCGTGGAACCCGGAGACACCGACCAGTTGGGCGCAGTTCGCGCCCGCGCTGCGGCAGCTGACCGCGGACCTCGCCAAGGTGCGCCCGATCACCGGCTGAGGCCCGCGGCGCCCGCGGTCAGGAGGCGGTCAGACCCACTGGGTCGAGACGACGAAGCCGAGCGCGATCAGGCCCATACCGACCAGCAGGTTCCAGTTGCCGAGGTCGCGCATACCCGGGATGTCCTGGCCGGCCACGTAGAAGACGACCAGCCAGGCCAGCCCGAGCAGCCAGGAAGCCAGCATCAGCGGCGCGACCCACACGCGGCTGGTGGTGCGCGGCTGCTTCGGCGTCTTCTCGGCCTTGACCTTCTCGGTCTTCTTCGTCTTGCGGCTACTCGACTCGGGCACGGCTGAACTCCTTGTAAGGACGCATAAGCTGACCTCTGTCGGTCAGGCAGGCCCAGACCTGTCGGGTCCGGTCCCGGGTTAGCGTAGTGCAACGTAGTCCAGACAGCAGGTCGGAGAGCTTCCGTGCGGAAATTGAAGCGGATTTCGCTGTGGCGCGCAGGCGTGCCACTGGCGCTGCTGTGCGCCGGTCTGCTGTTCGCGACCAGCGCCACGAGCGCCCGCGGCACCGATCTGCGCCCCAGCCGGAACACCACGCTGGCCGGCCTGGTCGAGGAGCAGAGCCGCCGCAGCGCGACGCTCGTCCGCCAGCACGCCGCCCTCACCCAGGATATCGAGCGCCTCCAGACCCAGCAGGGTTCGATCGACCCCAAGCTGTCCAAGCGGCTCAAAGACCTCTCCCTCGCGGTCGGGACGACGCCGGTCACCGGCTCCGGGCTGACCGTCACGCTCAAGGACGCCCCGCGTGAGGTCGTCAAGGACAACCCCGACGTGGACGCCGACTGGCTGGTCATCCACCAGCAGGACATCCAGGCCGTCGTGAACGCGCTCTGGGCCGGCGGCGCCGACGCGCTGTCGATCCAGAACCACCGGGTGATCTCCACGACCGGGATCAAATGCGTGGGCAACTCGGTCGTCCTGCACGGCGTCCCGTACCTGCCGCCGTACAAGATCACCGCGATCGGCGACCGGCGGAAGCTGCAGAAGGCGCTCGACGAGTCGAAGTACATCAAGAACCTGCAGGACTACGTCGTGAAGTTCCAGCTCGGCTACGACGTGAAGAACGAGTCCCAGATCGCGATGCCCGCCTACGAGGGCACGCTCGATCTGCAGAGCGCGACCGTCCCCGGTTTCGAGCGGACGCCGTCGGTCAGCCCGTCCGCGACCGGCGGCCGCTGAGCCAAGAGGGTGTCTGGCGGCTCCCCGCCTACTGCGCTGCACTCGGCACGGCACCTCGCCGCACGGGGGCACAGGTGACGATGCTCCGCATCGACCCCTCCGCCCCCGCACACCGAGCTACCGCACCGAGCACATGCTCGCTACGGCGCGGAGCCGCCAGACACCCTCGCTCTGCCAGAATGGGCCGCATGCCGCGGATCCTCGTCGTCGACAACTACGACTCGTTCGTCTACAACCTGGTCCAGTACCTGCAGCAGTTGCAGGCCGAGACCGTCGTGCTGCGCAACGACGAGGTCACGCCTGACCAGGTCACGGCGTACGACGGCGTGCTGCTCTCGCCCGGCCCGGGGACACCCGAAGAGGCCGGCGCGTGTGTGGACATCGTCAAGGAGGCCGGTGGCCAGGTGCCGATCTTCGGCGTCTGCCTCGGGCTGCAGGCGATCGGCGTCGCGTACGGCGGCGTCGTGGGCCGGGCCGACGAGCTGCTGCACGGCAAGACCAGCCAGGTGTTCCACGAGGGCGCCGGCGTCCTGGCCGGGCTGCGGTCGCCGTTCACCGCGACGCGGTACCACTCGCTGGCCATCGCGCAGGACTCCGTCCCCGACGAGCTGCAGGTCACCGCGCGGACCGAGGCCGGCGTGA
This sequence comes from Kribbella sandramycini, assembly GCF_013131805.1. Taxonomy (GTDB): domain Bacteria; phylum Actinomycetota; class Actinomycetes; order Propionibacteriales; family Kribbellaceae; genus Kribbella; species Kribbella sandramycini. The sequence goes on from NZ_JABJRC010000003.1 coordinate 646,956, forward strand.
TCATGGCCGCCCGGCACCGGGATCTGCCGGTCGAGGGTGTCCAGTTCCACCCGGAGTCGGTGCTCACCGAGGGCGGCCACCGGATGCTCGCCAACTGGCTGGAGATGTGCGGGGACGCCGGCGCCGTCGAGCGCTCGGCCGGTATGGCCCCGCTGGTCAGCTAGTCCGAACGCAACGAAGCCCCCGCCGGCTTGGCGGGGGCTTCGGCGTTCCGGGATCAGCCGCCGATGATCGGCGGGGTCTCCGACTCCGGCGGCGGGGTGTTCGACGGCGGCGGGCTCTGCGGGTCCTCCGGCAGCCGGTTGATGGTCAGCGTGATCTTGGTGCCCTTCGGCGCCTTCGTCCCCGGCTCGACGCTCTGCGCGAGCACGGTGGCCTCCGGGGCGTTCGTGTCCTCGCCCCACTTCTGGCCGGCCACGAAACCGAGCTCCTTGAGCTTGGCCATCGCCTCCTCGGCCGAGACGTTGACCAGGTCCGGCACCTCGACCTTGACCTCGCCGGTCGAGACCGTGAGCGTGAACGTCGTCCCTGAGGCGTGCTTCTCGTCCGGGTTCGGGCTGACGGCCAGGACGATCCCGGCCGCCTTCTCGGAGTCCTGTTTGACGGTCTTCGAGGCGACCTTGAAGTTGCCGGGCACGCTCTCGATCTTCTCCCGGGCCTGGTCCTCGGGCAGGTCGACCACCTGCGGTACCGAGAACGCCTGCTTGCCGGTGGAGAAGACCACGGTCACGGTCGAGTTCTCCTCGGCCTCCGACCCGGCGGCCGGCGTCGACGAGATCGCCTTACCGCGGTCGACCGTCTCACTCGGCGCCGAGGAACCCTGGGCGAACTTCAGCTTGGCCGCGGTCAGCGCCGCCTCGGCCTGGGAGGCGGTCATATTCGAGACGTCGGGGACCTGGACCTTGTTGGCCACCGGAGCGGAGGTCTGGCCGCCGCCGGCGTTGTTCCCGCTGTCGCCGTTCAGGTTGTTGATCAGCGCGTAGGCGCCGATCGCGACCGCGACGATCGCCAGGCCGAGCAGGAAGTAGGCCAGCCCGCGGTTGCGGCGGGCCCGGCTGTCCAGCTCGTCGTCGTCACCGGGCGGCAGCAGGTCGTCGCCGGTCTGCCGGAAGGCCTGCGTCGCGGCGGCGGGCGCCACCGCGGTCGGGGCCATCGCGCGGGTCTCGGAGAACGCGGCCATCGGCGCGGTCACCTGCTGACCGGCCAGCACACGATGCAGGTCCTGCCGCATCTCGTTGGCGCTCTGGTAGCGCTCGTCGCGGTTCTTCACCAGCGCCTTGAGGACGACGGCGTCGACCTCCGGCGGGATGTCGGGATCGAACGACGACGGCGGCAGCGGCTGCTCCCGCACGTGCTGGTAGGCCACCGACACCGGGGACTCGCCGACGAACGGCGGCCGGCCGGTGAGCAGTTCGTACAGCAGGCAGCCGGTCGAGTACAGGTCGGAGCGGGCGTCGACGGTCTCGCCGCGGGCCTGCTCCGGGGACAGGTACTGCGCGGTGCCGATCACGGCCGCGGTCTGGGTCATGTCCGAGGTGGTGTCGGCGACCGCGCGGGCGATACCGAAGTCCATCACCTTGACCTGGCCCTGCGGGGTCAGCATCACGTTCCCGGGCTTGATGTCGCGGTGCACGATGCCGGCCCGGTGGCTGTAGTCGAGCGCCTCCAGGACACCGGAGGTGATCTCCAGCGCGCGCTCGGGCATGATCTTGCGGCCCTCGCGGATCAGATCGCGCAGGGTCTTCCCGGTGACGAGCTCCATCACGATGTACGGGATCGTGATCCCGGAGCCGTTCGGGTCCGGCTCCTCGCCGGTGTCGTAGACCGACACGATGGTCGGGTGGTTCAGCGAGGCGGCCGACTGGGCCTCCCGCCGGAACCGGGCCTGGAAGGTCGAGTCGCTGGCCAGGTCGACGCGCAGCCGCTTGATCGCGACCGCCCGGCCCAGCCGGTTGTCGATACCCCTGCGCACTTCGGCCATGCCGCCGCGGCCGAGCGGTTCGCCTTCTTCGTACCGGCCGCCGACGAGACGTGCCTGCGATGTCATGACTTCAGCCTTCCAACCTGTCCGGAAAAACACTCAATTTGCCCACGGTAGCTGCCGCTGCCCATGGATCCCCGTTGGAAAGACGCGCTGTGAGCGCATCATTCCGTATCGTGCTCATTGGCTGAGCACCGCCTCCATCACCGACTTGGCGATCGGCGCCGCCAACTTGCCGCCGGCGATGTCGTTCCGCTCGACATTCGCCTTCTCGATCATCACCGCGACCGCCACCTGCGGGTTGTCGGCGGGTGCGAAGGCGGTGAACCAGGCGAACGGCGGCCGCTCCGGCGACGTCTGCGCCGTACCGGTCTTCCCCGCGACCTGGACGCCGGAGATCCGGGCCGGCTTCCCGGTGCCGTCGTTCACGACGGTGACCATCATCTGCGTCAGCTGCTGCGCGACCTCGGGGGTGATCGCCTGGTGCAGCGACTCGGGTTTGGTCTCCGAGACGGTCTTGAGGTCACTGCCCTTCACGTTCTGGACCAGGTAGGGCTTCATCACCTCACCCTTGTTCGCGATCCCGGCGGCGACCATCGCCATCTGCAGCGGCGTCGCCCGGACGTCGAACTGGCCGATCGCGGACTGCGCGGTCTGCGGCTTGTTCGGGTCGCCGGGGAACTGGCTCGCCACGCCGGACAGCTCCGGCAGGTGCCGCTCGCCGAACCCGAACTTGGCGGCCTGATCGCGCAGCACGTCCGGGCCGAGATCCAGACCGATGGTGCCGAACGCGGTGTTGCACGAGTCGCGCAGCGCGACCGTCAGCGTCGCGTTGTCGCTGCCGCCGCAGTTGCGGCCGTTCTCGTTCACCAGCGGCGTCGTCGTCTCCGGCAGCGGCAGCTCGGCCGGCGAGTGCACCGGAGTCTCCGGCGTGTATTTCCCACTGGAGAGCGCGGCCGCCGACGTGACCAGCTTGAACGTCGAGCCGGGCGGGTAGGTCTCGCGGACCGCCCGGTTGGTGGCCGGCTTGTTCTCGTCCTTGTTCAGTTTGTCCCAGGCGTCGCGGACCTTGCCCAGGTCGTGCGAGGCCAGCTCGTTCGGGTCGTACGACGGGCGGGTCGCCAGCGCGAGCACCTTGCCGGTCTTCGGGTCGAGCGCGACCACCGCGCCGATCTTGCCCTTCAGGCCGTTGTACGCCGCCTGCTGGGCCTTCGGGTTCAGCGTCAGCGTGACGCTGGCGCCCTTCTGCGGCCGGTTGCTGATCACGTCGATGATCCGGCGGAAGGCGAGGGACGGGTCCGAGCCGTTCAGCTCGGAGTTCATGTTCAGCTCGATCCCGGCCCGGCCGTACACGTAGGAGTAGTACCCGGTGACGGGCGCGTAGACCGGCCCGTTGGCGTACGAGCGCTGGTACTTGAACCGGTCGTCGACCGGGTCGCTCTTCGCGATCGGGGTGTTGCCGAGCAGGATCGCGCCGCGATCGACCGAGAACTGCGAGTCCCGGACGCGGCGGTTGTCGTTGCGCCCGTTCAGCTCGTCGGAGCGAAAGGCCTGCAGATACGTCGAGTTCGCCATCAGGGCGAGCATCAGGACGATCGCGGCCACGGCCAGTCGTCGAATTGCCGAGTTCACTGCTTCTGCACCGCCATCGCGATCGTTTCGTCGGACACTGGGGCGGCTGGAGTCTGGGGGCGGCGGGCCTGGTCGCTGATCCGGAGCAGCAATCCGATGATGGCCCAGTTCGCGACCAGCGACGTACCGCCCAGCGCCATGAACGGCGTGGCCAGACCGGTCAGCGGGATCAGCCCGGTGACACCGCCGACGATCACGAACACCTGCAGGGAGAACGACATCGCCAGACCGGTGGCGATCAGCTTGCCGAAGATGTCCCGGCAGCCGAGCGCCGTCCGCAGACCGCGCTCGATGATCAGGGTGTAGACGAGCAGGATCGCGATCAGGCCGGTCAGCCCGAGCTCCTCGGCCAGCGAGGAGATGATCATGTCGCTGTTCGCGTACAGGGTGAACTCGGGCCGGCCCTGGCCGAGGCCGCGGCCGAGGACGCCGCCCCACGCCTGGCCCATCAGGCCGTTGGCGATCTGGCCGCCGTCGATCGAGAACGGGTCCAGCCAGTCGGTGATCCGGCGGTGCACGTGGCCGAAGGTCGAGTAGGCGAAGAAGGCGCCGCCGACGAACAACAGGCCGCCGATGATCAGCCAGCCGGCCCGCTCGGTGGAGACGTACAGCAGGAACAGGAACAGGCCGAAGAACAGCAGCGAGGAGCCGAGGTCGCTCTCGAAGACCAGGACGCCCAGGCTGACCAGCCAGGCGACCAGGATCGGGCCGAGGTCGCGGGCGCGCGGCAGGTCGAGACCGAGGAACCGGCGCCCGGCCAGCGTCAGCACGTCGCGCTTCAGGACCAGGTAGCCGGCGAAGAAGATGACCAGGCAGACCTTGGCGAACTCACCGGGCTGGAACGACATCCCGGCGACCCGGATCCAGATCGAGGCGCCGTTGACGTTGATACCGAGACCCGGGACCAGCGGCAGCACCAGCAGCACCAGACCGACCAGGCCGAGCGTGTAGGTGAACGCCTGCAGCCGGCGGTGGTCGCGGATCACCACGATCACCGCGAGGAACAGCACCACGCCGACCGCCGTCCAGGTGATCTGCTGCGGGGCGAACGGAACGCCCTTCTCGCGCCCGATCGCGGTCAGCCCGAGGTCGACCCGGTGGATCATCGCGACGCCGAGCCCGTTCAGCAGGACGGCACAGGGCAGGATCACCGGATCGGCGTACGGCGCGCGGAAGCGGAGCGCGAGATGCGCGATCAGCGCGAGCAGGCCGATACCGGCCGCGTACAGACCGGTGCTGGCCGGGACGCCGCCCTGGGCGGTGATGCCGATGTTGACGTAGGCCCCGACCGAGACGCCGATCGCGATCAGCAGCAGGAACAGCTCCACCCCGCGCCGGGTGCGCGGGATGATCTGGATGACGGAGGTCGACGCGATACTCATCGGACGCCGTCGCAGTCGTCGGGGTCGGTCTGACCGCCCGGCGGCGGGCTGGACGGGGGCGGCGTCTTCGAGGCCGGCGGGGTGGAGACCGGGGTCGACACCGGCGGCTTGCTCGGCGGCGGCGTCGTCTTCACCGGCGGGTTGGTCTTCTTCGCGCACTCGTCCGCGGTGCGCTGCAGCTCGCTGACGATCGCGCGGGCGCCGGCCAGGTCGTCGGCCTGAATGTTGCCCTCCACCTGCTGACGGTTGTACGCCGGCAGCTTGTCGACCTGCAGCTGCGGCTGCAGCTCGAAGACCTTGGTGAGCGTGATCCCCGGGATATCGGCATCCACGCCCTGGAAGATCGCGACGAAGTCGCCGTCGGTACCGACGTAGTACTGGTCCTGCGTCCAGCGGTAGCCGAACCAGCCGGCGCCGCCGATCAGCGCCAGGATGACGACCACGACGGCGATCCGGCGCGGCCAGAGGAACCGGCGCGGCGGCCGGGGCGCGTAGCGCAGCTCTTCGGGGTCGATGTTGGCGTGGCGGCCACCGCCGCCGTGCCCGCTGCCGCCGTGGCCCGCTGCGGAGGCGATGCCCGGGCCGGTGCTGCCCTGGGCGAGCTCGGCCGCGGCGCCGACCAGCTGCGGCGCGCTGCCGCTCGCGGGCGCGGTCTCGACCACATCGGCCACGACACAGGTCACGTTGTCGTTGGAGCCGGCCTCGAGCGCATGCGTGATCAGCTCGACGACGACGGAGTCCGGCGTACCGGCGGCCATCGACGCGGCGATCACCTCGTCGGCCACGTAGTCCGGCAGGCCGTCACTGCACAGCATCAGCCGGTCGCCGGCCTGGACGTCGAGGATCTGCAGGTCGGGATCGGAGTCGGGGCGGCCGTCCAGCACCCGGAGGATCAGGTTCCGGTGCGGGTGGGTGAAGGCCTCCTCCTGGGAGATCCGGCCTTCGTCGACCAGCGACTGCACGAAGGTGTGGTCGTGGCTGAGCTGGTAGAGCACGCCCTCACGCATCCGGTACGCGCGGGAGTCGCCCAGGTGGGCCAGGCCGAGCCGCTGCCCGTCGAACATCAGCGCGGTGACGGTCGAGCCCATCCCCTCGCGCTCCGGGTCCTCCTCGACGAGCTCGGACAGCCGCTCGTTGGCCCGGTGGACGGCGCCGGCCAGCGCCTCGATCATGTCGTCGCCGGAGATCTGGGCGGTGTCCAGCCGCCGGATCACCTGGACCGCCGCCGAGCTGGCCACCTCGCCGGCTGCCGCGCCGCCCATTCCGTCGGCGAGCAGCAGCAGGTGCGGACCGGCGTACGCCGAATCCTCGTTGTTGCGGCGCACGCGTCCGACGTCGGACAGTGCGGCGTAGTCGAGCGACAGGGTCATCGAGGCAGGCCTACTTCGCGATGTTCAGCGTCGTGCGGCCGATCCGGATCGAGCCGCCGATCTCGGCCGGGACCGGGCGGGTCACCCGTTGGCCGTCAAGGTACGTGCCGTTCGTGGAGCCGAGGTCCTCGACCCACCACTGACCCTCGGACAGGAAGAGCCGCGAGTGCCGGGTGGAGGAGTAGTCGTCGTCGAGCCGGATCTGACAGTCCGAGCCGCGGCCGATCACGATCGGCTCCTCGACCAGGGTCGCGCCGACCCCGGCCTGCGGCCCGTCGGCGATGGTCAGCGAGCCCGGCAGGCCCTTCCGTTTCTTGACCGGTTTCGGGGCCTTCGGCGTCCGGGTGGCGGCCGGCACGGCGGGGGCCGCGGCCCGGCTGTCCACCTTGGCGCCGAACAGGTCGGACCTGATCACGGACAGCACCGCGAGGACGAACATCCACAACAGGGCCAGGAACCCCAGTTTGATCAGGGTCAGGGTCAGTTCCGACATGAGGGGCCGGTCACCACCCGCTGCTCGGCGGCTGGACCATCGGCTCGTCCGCCAGCCGCAGCGTCATAGTGGTGTTGCCGATCCGCACGGTCGAGCCGTCGACCAGCTCGACCTCGGCGGCCCGGCGGCCGTTCACCAGCGTTCCGTTGGTCGACCCGAGGTCGACCAGCACGACGCGGATCCCGCCGTTGCCCTCGGGCATCAGCCGGATCTCCGCGTGCCGCCGGGAGACGCCGGGGTCGTTGATCTGGATGTCCGCGTCGGTGCCGCGGCCGAGGACGACGCCGGGCGGGTTCACCGGGCGCCGGCGTCCGTTGACCTCGAGCATCACCTGCGGGTGGCCGCGGCGCGGCTGCTGCGGTGCGGGCGGTGGGGTGACCGGGGCGCTCTGCAGCACCGTCTGGCCGTCGTTCGGCGGCACGTAGGGCTCCTGCTGGTAGGGCTGCTCGTAGGACGGAGTACGCCGTTGCGGCGTCCCGACGGTCGCACTGACCACCCGGAACTTACCGGTCGGGAGGTCGTCCTGCTGACTCAGCTCGATCTCGATCGGGCCGGAGAAGGTGTAGCGCTGGATGTCGGCGTGATCGCGCAGCTCGTTGGCCAGCTCGTGATTGAGCGTCCGCCCGTAGGCGTTCAGCCGCTCGAAATCACCCGGCCCCAGCTCGATGGTGAAGTGATTCGGCACCAGCCGGCGGTCCCTGGACAGGATCCGCGCGGTGTTGTCGATCTCACGCTTGAGCGCCGCCGCCAGCTCGATCGGCTCGACGTCGCCCTTGAACGCACGCGCGAAGACACCGCTCACGATGCCCTCCAGACGTCGCTCGAAGCGCTGCAGCGGTCGCACGCCTCCTCCTCCACGGTCGGTCCACGGTCCCTGGTCCACCGGTCGTGGCGGACACACCGGGTACGACGATCGATCGTATCGGGAGGTTCGACCGAACCCGCAATGTGAAGCACCGGACATTCCCGTGCTAATGTTCCTTCTCGTCGCCAGGACATCGTCCGAACGACAGCGCGCGGGTGGCGGAATAGGCAGACGCGCACGGTTCAGGTCCGTGTGCCCGAAAGGGCGTGGGGGTTCAACTCCCCCCTCGCGCACGCAGCAGATCCCGGTCGAAAGACCGGGATTTTTGCTTTTCCAGGGGTGTGCCCGGTCACAGTGCCGTTCGGTTGGTCGAGCGGGGGTCGGTGACGGCGTGGGCGCGGTAGAGGTCGCCTTTGGCGGCCGTGGCGCGCCAGGGGCGGGCGTGCCGGAGGGCGGTGCTGAGGGCCGGGTCCTGGCGGTCGATGGTGGCGAAGGTGAGCTCGGCGGGGCCGGCGGCCTGGGTGGTGTAGAGGCCGGCGGGGGTGATCAGGCCGGCCGGGGTGGGTTCGTCGGGGAGCGCGGGGACCGAGACGGCGACCCAGTAGCAGTTGATCGCGGCGTGCGCGGCGGCCTTGGTCTCGAAGGAGTCGTCGGCGCCGTACGTCGACAGCAGCAGGCACTCGACGCCGAGCCGTTCGTACTGCGCGAAGAGCTGCGGGAAGTTGACCTCGATACAGATCAGCGTGCCGAAGCGGTAGCCGTCGACGTCGAAGACGACGGGCTCGAAGCCGGGGCTGTAGAAGTGCGTGATCTCGGTGTGTGAGCAGTAGCGCTTGTCGTAGCGGTCGACGAGCGCGCCGGTGTCGGAGATGACGTAGAGACTGTTGTGCGGCCGGTTCGGCGGGGTGAGCGGATGCGCCGAGCCGAGCACGACCCAGACGCCGAGCTCGCCGGCCAGCGCCATGATCTCCTCGAGCTCGGCGCGGACCAGCCGCCAGTCGACGTCGGCCCAGTCGGCGATCTGGGCCTTCGCATAACCGCTCAGCATGCCCTCGGGGAACTGTACGAGCCGGGCCCGCCCGGCCGCTGCCTTACGCATCAGCGACCGGACCTTCTTGCCGTTCGCCGCCGGATCGGCGGTGATGGTCGGTCGAGCGATGGCCGTGCGGATCCCCGTCATCGCCCTACCGTCTCAGCCCTCGCCGACAGATTCGCGGACCGGCGCGGAAATGTTGTCCAGGACAACCAATTCGCAATCCTGGCTGGACCACTTGGGCCGGGTCAGGCGCGGGTTCGGCGGTGGCGGGCGGTGGGGGTGGGGCGGAGGTCCGGGGCGCCCAGGAGCATCCAGAGGGCGAGGGCGGCCGCGGTGATGAGGCCGGCGAGGCCGGCGTAGTCGGTCAGGCTCATGGTGCTTCTCTCTTCACTGGCGGGTGACTCGGCGGCGGCGAGGTCCGCGAACAACTGACGACAAGGGACGCGGGGGTGTCGGAGGTGTGATGGCAAATAGGTGCCATGTCCGATTGGTGCCAATAGGAAAACCGTCGCGCTGCTGGGGAATCGTTTGCTTAGGTGGTCTACGGAGGTGGCTGACGATGCAGGAAGGTGTGTTACTCGACGCCCGGGAGGAGCGCGCTTACCGGCTGCTGGTCGGGCTGGCGGCCGCGCGGGCGACGGACCTGGCCGAGGTGGCCGAGCTGCCGGCGCCGGAGGCCGCCGAGGTGTTGCAGCGGTTGCAGGCGAAGGGGCTGGTCGCGGTGACCGCCGCGGACGATCCGGTGTTCCGTCCGCTGCCGCCGGACGTCGCCCTTGGGACGACGCTGCTACGTCGTCAGGAGTCTCTCGAAGCGGCCCGGAAGACGGTCGCGGCGCTGAGTGAGGAGTTTCGCGCCAGTGCGAGCCGCCGGGACGCGCATCACCTGGTCGAGGTGGTCGTTGGCGCTACCGCGCTGCGGGAGCGGCTGCGGGACCTGCAGGAGTCGGCGCGGCAGGAGATCCTCTGGTTCTGCCGTGCGAACCCGCTGGCGATGCAGGGTGCGGACAACACCGAGGAGTACGGCGCACTGTCCCGCGGCGTCCGCTATCGGGCGATCTACGAACGGGCGCTGCTCGCCACTCCTGGAGAGCTGGACAGCATCGCCGAAGGAGTCAGCTGGGGCGAGGAGGCGCGCACCCTACCCACGCTGCCCGTCCGGCTCGCGATCGTGGACCGGGCGACCGCCGTCTGCCCGCTGGTCCGGGACGACGAGCTGGGGATCGGTGAGCCGACGGCTGCGGTGATCAACCGCGGTCAGCTGCTCGATGCCTTGCTGGCGCTGTTCGAGAGCCACTGGGAGCAGGCAACGCCAGTGGCACTGCAGCCGAGTGACCAGACCGACCCCGGCGCCCTGGACGAGCATGAACGCTTCCTGCTCTCGCTGCTCGTCGCAGGGGTGCCGGACAAGTCGATCGCGTCCCAGCTCGGGATCAGCCGGCGTACTGTGCAGCGCCGACTCGACCGGCTGATGACACTGGCCGGTGTCGACACCCGCACCGGTCTGGCCTACCAAGCCGCCAAACGCGACTGGCTCTGACCGGTGCGGGTTCTCTCGACTACTTCACGCCGTACGCCCGGATGACCGTCTGCGTGAACTTCGTACCGTTCGGGCCGGTGGCCTGAACCTTCAGGGACACCGTGCCGCGCGCATTGCCGACAACTGCGACGTAGTGCCCGAGCGCCCCGATCACCGGGAGCTTCTGCCAGCTGGTGCCTTCGTCGAACGACGCCCAGGCCTGCAGCGTGTGTGCTCGCGGTGCGTCGAAGCCGAGCACGTGCGTACGAGGTGCACGGCCGGTCGCGTCGGTCGGCGCCTGGTACCCGACCTGCAGCAAGGACAGCGGCGTCCCCTTGTCCTCAGCGGTCTTGGCCGAGCGGAACTCCCAGGCGGTCTGAGTGCGCGTGCCCCAGAGCCACTCGGTGTCCTCACGGGCCGTGTTGAGCTCCAGCCGGTACGCCGCGTCCGCACTGGTGGTGATGACGTCGTTCCACGCGTCAGGCAGCTCAGCGATCTGCTGTCCGTTCCGGGAGACCGTTGCGGACGACGCCGTGGTCTCACCATTCGCGGAGTGGCCGGCCGCGTCCACGAACGACGGGATGCGGAACGACAACCGGTCACCGGTCCGAGTGGAGACCGAGCCGGGGACGACGGCCGGTCGGACGACCGGACCGAACCAGGTCTCCTTCGACGTACCGCTGCGGTAGCTGCGCGGCGGCGACGTCAGACCGGAGCGGAGCGGGCCCATGATGTCCCAGGTGTAGAGGTGGTGCACGCGCTGCTGCCAGAGCGAGTCACCGGCGCTGACCCACTCCTCGCGGGTCTTCGGAGTCTCCACGAACCGCTGCTGGTCGTTCCAGGAGTACTCCTGCCACGGACGCCAGCCGAACCGCTGCTCCTTGGCCCAGTTGAAACCGCCGTTGTCGTTGTACTGCGTGCTGATCCGCGCGCTGTTCGCCGCGGTCACCTTGTGGACGATGCGGGCCGGGATCGATCCGCTCGACACCTGCTGGACGTCGTACAGGTACGGGCTGGACGTCGTCAGTGTCAGGTCGATCGTCGCATTCGCACGCCGGGCGCGATCGATCAGCTTCTGGCCGTCCTTCGCGATCGTCACCATCGCCGGGATCGGCTCGCGGTCCCCAGTGGGCCGCCAGACCGTCCAAGCGCTCCAATCCGCCGGCCGGACCAGGATGATCGCCGCTGCGCCCGCTTTCGCGGCCGCCGCGATCTGCTCCTGTTCGCTGACCGCGTCACTCGTCCGCTGGACCACCAGCGCGCCCTTGACCCGCCTGAGGTCGGATTCGGCGTACACGAGCGGGAAACGACGCTTACCGGTGTAGGACGGCGACTGGTGCAGCAGGTTGATGTCCAGCGGACCGCTCACCCCAGGCACCACGGCCTGGACCATCGGCGCGACCAGCTGCCAGCGGGACGAGAACTCGAACTTGCCGTCGGTGACCGGCTTGGTCGGGGTCACGTTGACCTGCTTGACCGTGCTGAAGTGCATGACGCCGTGGCTGATCGAGCGGCCGTTGCCGAACTCGCGGTGCGCGTAGTAGCTCAGGATCGCCTGCTGCTCCGCGGGTTTCGGCGTCTCGATCGTGATCGGAACCGCTCTCCGGGCGTCGATCACGTACTCCAGATCCTTGGTCACCGCGATACTCGGATCGGTGTAGAGGCTGGCCTGCTCGTTCTGCGGGTCGCTGTTCTCGACCAGCGAGTGCATGAAGTAGGTGCCTTCTTCGACCTCGGCCTCGATGGTGTCGCCGTCACCGATCCAGGCCAGCGTGTCCGAGCGCGGGTTCGAGCCGAACAGCGTGACCACCGGGACGCCGGTCGGCCGTCCGTCGAGTCCGATCGCTCGCAGCTTCACAGTGTGCTTCGGCCCCTGCTTGAAGGTGCCGACCGCGGTGTGGGTGACGACTCCGCTCGGACCGGTCGCCACGACCCATCCGCTGTGCAGACCGCGCTCGAGCTTGCCGTCCGTCAGTGTCAGCGGGACGTCGGTGCTTCCGTGCGCCGGAACGGTCACACTGGCCGGCAGACCGAAGGCATCCGTCTCCGGCTTGTTGGTGTCCAGGTTGGTCACGGCAACGGACAGCGCCAGTGTGACTGGGGCCGAACTGTCGTTCCGGTAGGTGATCGTCCGGCTGGCTCCGCCGCCGGTGAAGTCGGCGACACCGCTCGCAGTCACCTGCTGGGCGATCGCCCGGGTGAGGTCGACGCGGCCGGCGCCCTGTGCGTAGACGGACTGGCTCGGCTGGGTCTTCGCCGTACTGGTCAGCGCGTCCTTCAGCCGGTCGGCCTTCCAGTCCGGGTGCTGCTGGGCAAGGAGCGCTGCGGCACCGGCGACGTGCGGCGTCGCCATCGACGTACCGGAAGCGGCGGTGTAGTTGTTGTCGATCGGGCTGCCCATGGCCGTGCCGGCAGCGCGGGCAGCGACGATGTCGACGCCCGGCGCGGTGATCTCCGGCTTCAGACCGCCGTCGCCGAAGCGCGGTCCGCGGCTGGAGAAGTCGGCCAGCTTGTCGGCCCGGTCCACTGCGCCCACGGTCAGCGCCGCGGCGGCGGCGCCCGGCGTACCGACGCTCTCGTCCCGGCCTTCGTTGCCCGCGGCCACGACGAAGAGCGTCCCGGTCCGGGCGGTGAGGTCGTTGATGGCCTGGCTCATCGGGTCGGTCCCGTCGGTCGGGCCGCCGCCGAGGCTCATGTTGACCACCTTGGCGCCCTTGTCGGCGGCCCACTCCATCCCGCCGATGATCCAGGACTCGTAGCCGATGCCGTCGTCGCTGAGCACCTTGCCGATCAGCAGCTCGGCCTGCGGGGCGACGCCCTTGCGGGTGCCGCCCGCGCCCGCACCGGTGCCGGCGATGGTTGCTGCGACGTGCGTCCCGTGTCCGAAGTGGTCGGCCGGGCCGGTCGCACTCTGGGAGAAGTCCTGGCTCTCCTTGATCTTGCCGACCAGGTCCGGGTGCTGTGCGTCGACGCCGGTGTCCAGAACGGCCACCTGGACGCCGGAGCCCTGGTAGCCGGCCTTCCAGGCATCCGGCGCACCGATCTGCGGCACGCTCTTGTCCAGCACCGGACGGACCTTGCCGTCCAGCCAAACCTTGGTGACACCGCTGTTCAGCGTCCGGGCGCCAGCAGCGGGTCGCAACGACTTCCACAGCTCGGCCAGCTGATCCTTGGTCGCCGACACCGCTGCGGCGTCGATCGACGGCAGTTGGCGAGTGGTCGTCGTACCGGCGAGTGTGCCGGCGCTGCGCGCGCCTTCGGCGTACTTCACGATCAGCGGCAACTGCTGGACGGCGGAGTCGCCGTAGCCGTCGGCAATCAATTCGTCGACGTCGAACAGGTCGGCGTCGATCACGCCGGAGGCGATGTACTGGACGGCGTCACTCGGCAGGACGCGCAGCCCGCCGTCCGCCTCCACGGTGTGGAACGTGATGCGCTCGCGACCGGGTGCGGGCTGGACGCTGGCGGCCTTCCGGCCGTTACCGGCGTCGCTGATCGAAACGACGTCACCGGTGATGAGGGTGACGGAGGTGGTGCTGGGGGTGACTGTTGGGCGTGGCGGCGGTGCGGCGGCTGCGGGGGTCGCCGTCAGCGCGCCCAGCGTCAGAACCGCCGCGAGGGTGGCGGCAGTGGTCCGGGTGGAAGGCATGGACAGGTCTCCTCTTCCAGAGGCAGGGGGCATGCACCTCTTCCGACCGAGTTTGCAATCTCGTCACGGACCTCCGCCCTGTCCATCACTGCCGTCCCTGCGACATGGCGCAAGCGCGCCACGACCCGTCACCATCAGCTCATGAGTGCACAACAGGTGGTCCGTAGGTGGGCGTGGGTCGCGACGCTGCTGGTCGGCGGAGCGTTGTACCTCGCCGTCCTCGCGGTGCTCACCGACACGAACAACCCCAATCTCTTCCCGACGATGATCCTGCTTGGAGCGCTCGTCGTACCCCTCACTTTCGTCACATTCGCGGCCGGCCGCTCCGGCCGCTGGCTGATCGACGGTCCGACGCTGGGCGGCTGCCTGCTGTTCGGCGGGGTCGTGGGCGTCGTGGTGGCCGGGCTGCTCGAGTACGACGCCATGCGGCGGCTGGGCACGCTGCCGATGCTCGGCGTCGGGCTGATCGAGGAGGCAGCCAAGCTGGTCGTCCCGGCGATTCTGGTCGTCTTCTTCGGCCGCCGGTACCGGACGTCGGTCGGTCGCGGCATCGTCATCGGCGTCGCGGTCGGGACCGGCTTCGCCGTCCTCGAAACGATGGGCTACGCCTTCGTCGCGCTCCTCCAGTCCGGCGGCAACGTCGGCGCCGCCGAGCAGACGCTGTTCATCCGCGGCCTGCTCTCCCCGGCCGGCCACGCCGCCTGGACCGGCCTGACCTGCTGGGGCCTGTGGCGGTTCGTCAGCGCACCGAACGGCAAACACCTGGCCGGCTTCGCCGGTATGTACGCACTCGCCGTCGCCCTGCACACCGCCTGGGACGGCATCGGCGGCAAGGTCACGTACGCCGTCGTCGGCGCGATCTCGATCGGCCTCCTGCTCGTCGGCCTGAAGCAGGCCGCGCGCCTGGATGCGGGTCCGCAGGAGCAACTGGTTCGTTAATTGGTGTTATCAGGTGCGGAAGTGGTGCGGTTGCGCCATGTGCAACCGTGGCTGCACAGATTGACCGGTTTAGTCACTGGACAGCGATGAATCCCGCGTGAAGACGCTCTCACAGAATAATAACGGACACTTCTGAACTATTGACCGGTCAGTCATGCCTGGGGAATTCTCGGGGCCTCTGCAGGAACAGGTTCATACCAGGGGTGATCCATGAAGTTCCGTTCGCTTGCCACGGCCGCGGTCGCGGCGCTGTCCCTCACCACCCTCGCGGCGTGCGGCGGCTCCGGTGGCCAGGACGACGCGAGTTCCGGGCCGAAGACGATCGACGTGTGGCTGATGAAGGGGAGCGTCTCGGACGACTTCCTCAAGCGGTTCACCGACGACTTCGCCGCCAAGCACACCGACGTCAAACTCAACGTCCAGATCCAGGAGTGGAACGGGATCGGCGCCAAGATCATCGGCGCGCTGGCCAGCAAGGACGCGCCCGACGTGATCGAGGTCGGCAACACGCAGGTCGCGCAGTACTCGGCGTCCGGCGGCGTCCGCGACCTGTCGGACAAGAAGGCCGACCTGCAGGGTGACGACTGGATCGAGGGGCTGGCCGGCCCGGGGAACTTCGAGGGCAAGCAGTACGGCATCCCGTACTACGCGGCGAACCGGGTCGTGGTCTACCGCAAGGACCTGTTCGCGGCGGCCGGGATCACCACCCCGCCGAAGACGCGCGAGGAGTGGCTGGCCGCCACCGCGAAGGTGAACACCGGCGGCAACCAGGGCATCTACCTGCCCGGCCAGAACTTCTACGTGCTCTCCGGGTTCATCTGGGACGAGGGCGGCGACCTGGCGGTCCAGGAGGGCGACAAGTGGAAGGGCGCGCTGGGCACTCCTGAGGCGCTCAAGGGGATGGAGTTCTACAAGCAGATCCAGGCGCTCGGCAAGGGCCCGAAGGACTCCGACGAGGCGAAGCCGACCCAGACCGACGTGTTCGCGCAGGGCAAGGTCGCGCAGATGATCGCCGTCCCGGGCGCCGCCGAGCTGATCGTCCAGGCGAACCCCGCGCTCAAGGACAAGCTGGGCTTCTTCCCGATCCCGGGTAAGACGGCCGACAAGCCGGGCGCGGTCTTCACCGGCGGCTCGGACCTGATCGTCCCGGAGGCCTCGGACGCCCCGGATGCGGCGTACACCTTCATCAAGGAGCTGGCCGGCGAGAAGTGGCAGGTCGACCTGGCCAAGTCGATGAAGTACGTGCCGAACCGCAAGGCGCTGGCCGCGCAGGTGACCGGCGACGAGGGCACCACCGCGATGGCGGCCGGCGCCGCCAACGGCAAGGCGACGCCGAACTCGCCGAACTGGGCCGCGGTCGAGGCGAAGAACCCGATCAAGGAGTTCCAGACCAAGGTGCTCACCGGCGGTGACCCGGCCGCGGCGGCCGCGGCGGCCGACGCGATCATCACCGAGGCCCTGAACAGCGGTAAGTAGCCGTGGCTGTCGCTCAACTCGAGCGGACCGCCCCCGCCCCCGAGCCGGAACCCCCGGCTCGGGCCCGGCGGGGGCGCCCGCGTTTGCTGCCCTATCTGCTGATCGCGCCGACCGTCCTCGGGATGGCGTACCTGCTGATCTACCCGCTGATCCGGAACCTGGTCATCTCGTTCCAGAAGTTCGGGATCGCACAACTGATCCGCGGCGGCGCCGACTTCGTCGGGATCGACAACTACCGGGCGATCTTCACCGACGACAAGTTCTGGTCGGTGGTCGGCCGGACGTTCGCGTTCACCGCGATCAACGTCGTCCTGATCATGGTGCTGTCCACGCTGGTCGCGCTGTTGATCGATGCCCTCGGCAAGTGGATGCGGCTGACCCTGATGGGCGGCCTGGTGCTGGCCTGGGCGATCCCGGTGCTGGCCGCGACCACGGTCTTCCAGTGGTTGTTCCAGTCCCAGCTCGGAGTCGTGAACTGGGTGCTCGTCGCACTCGGGTTCGAACAGTACGACGGGTACGCCTGGTTCGCCGACGGGACGTCGACGTTCGCGATCATCGTGATCATGATCGTTTGGCAGTCGGTGCCGTTCGCGGCGCTCACGCTGTACGCCGCGATCACCACGGTGCCGAAGGAGATCTACGAGTCGGCGGCGATCGACGGCGCCGGGCCGGTCCGGATGTTCGGGTTGATCACGTTCCCGATCCTGCGGCCGATGTTCGGCCTGATCCTCTGCCTGGAGGTGATCTGGGTCTTCAAGAGTTTCGTGCAGATCTGGGTGATCAGCCAGGGCGGTCCGGGCGACGCGACGCTGACGCTGCCGGTCTACGCCTACCAGATCGCGCAGTCGCTGAACCGCTACGACCTCGGCGCCGCGATCTCGATGGTCACGGTGCTGCTGCTGACCGTCGTCCTGCTCGCCTACTTCCGGCAGCTGTTCAAGGAGGAGGGGGAGCTGTGAAGCCGAAGCGGATAGTCCTGAACGTGATCGCCCTGGGCGTCTTCGCGTTCGCGGTCTTCCCGGTCTACTGGATGGTGCTGACGGCCTTCAAGCCGACCAAGGAGATCCAGGCCGAGACGCCGTCCTTCCTCCCGACGCACATCACGTTCACCCACTTCAGCACGGCGGTGAACGCGGACGGGTTCTGGTCGTTCTGGCGGAACTCGGCACTGGTCGCGATCTCCGGCGTCCTGCTCGCCCTGATCGTCGCGTGCCTGGCGGCGTACTCGGTCGCGCGGCTGAAGTGGAAGGGCCGGCAGGGGTTCATCGTGATGGTGTTCGTCGCGCAGATGACGCCGTGGGAGGCGTTGCTGATCCCGATGTACGTGATCGCGCGCGACACCGACATGCTCGACAAGCTGCCGATGCTGACGCTGATCTACTTCATGATGACGCTGCCGTTCACGATCGTGACGCTGCGCGGGTTCCTGAACGCGATCCCGCCCGATCTCGAGGAGGCCGCGCAGGTCGACGGGTGCAACCAGTTCCAGGCGTTCCGGCGGATCGTCTTCCCGCTGCTCGCGCCGGGGCTGCTGTCGACGTCGCTGTTCGGCTTCATCACCGCGTGGAACGAGTTCGCGTTCGCGAACCTGCTGATCATCAAGGAGCAGGACCAGCGCACGCTGCCGGTCTGGCTCTCGTCGTTCAGCAACACCTTCGGCACCGACTGGGGCGCGACGATGGCTGCGGCCACGCTGTTCATGCTCCCGGTTCTGCTGATCTTCCTGGTCCTCCAGGGCCGTGTCACCTCCGGCGTCGCCGCGGGCGCGGTGAAGGGCTAGTCGAACGTCAGCCGCGTCGTGATCCGGTACCGGTCTCCGCGATAGATGGAGCGGGTGTACTCGATCACGGCGCGGTCCGCGTTCCGCGTCGTCCGCTCGAAGAGCAGGGCGGGTGAGTGCAGCGGGACGCCGAGCAGCTCGGCCTCCTGCGCGTCGGTGACCGTCGGCTCGGCCGTCTGGACGGCGTCCTTCGGGGCGACCTGGTAGCGGCTGCGGAGCAGGCCGTAGAGCGAGCCGAGCTCGAAATCGCGGCCGGTGATCCCGGGGACGAACGCCGCGGGGATCCGGATGTGCTCCAGACACATCGGCGCGCCGTCGACGAGCCGCAGCCGCAGCGCGGTGACCAGGTCGTCGACCGGGGACATCTCCAGTTTGTGCCCGAGCCGCGCGCCGGCCGGGCCGATGTCGAAGCTGAGCAGCCGGCTGGGCCACGGCGACCCCTCGGCCAGCGGCGCCTGGTAGTCGCCGGACGCCGTCGGCTCCAGCTCCTGCTGGATCTTGCGGGCGCTGGTGAACGTGCCGCGGCCGTGCTCGCGGACGACGAGGCCGTCGCGGGCCAGGTCGTCGAGCGCGGCGCGCAGGGTCGGGCGGGAGACGCCGAGCTCCTCGCTCAGCGAGCGCTCCGACGGCAGCGGCTCGCCGGGGTTGCGCTCCTCGATCAGCCGCAGCAGCTGATCGCGCGCCTCAGTCCTTCGCATCGGAAGATCTTACCAGTGGTAAACCTTTCCCCGCATTTCTGAACCTGTATTACGCATTGACTTTACCAATTGGATAGACCACTCTACGAGGAGATTGCCCGCCCCGAGATAAAAGGTGTGAACCTCGATGACTCGATCGCGCACGATCCGCTTCACCGCCGCTGCCGTCGTCCTGGCCGCGCTCGCCGCTGGTACGGCGACCACCGCGAACGCCCGGGAGGACGCCGTCCGAGGGCCCGCGGCCTGCGGCGCCTTCTTCGACGACTTCAACTACAGCTCGCGCACCGACCCGAACTTCACCGGTCACGACTGGAGTGTCCGGACCGGCGCCGGCGGCCCTGGCATCCCGAACACCTGGAGTGCTGCGAACGTCAGCTTCCCGACTGTCGACGGGCAGAAGTCGCTGCAGTTGCGGGCGACGACCAACGGCACCGCGGCCGGTACTACGCAGGCGCAGGTGCAGCAGAACCGGCTGCGGTTCTTCGAGGGCACCTATGCGACGCGGTTCAAGTTCAGCGACACCCCGGTCAGTGGGAACGACGGCGACCACGTCAACCAGACCTTCTACACGATCTCGCCGCTGGACTACGACTGGGAGCCGACGTACTCCGAGCTGGACATCTCCGAGTACCTGCCGAACGGCGGCTGGGGTGAGACCGGGCCGGTCAACTTCATCACCAGCTGGAACACCTACCAGGTGAACCCGTTCGACGGCTGGCGTAAGACGACCGTGCGCCCGTACAGCCACGCCGGCTGGCACACGCTGGTCGCCGTCGTGGCCGGTGGGCACGTCCGGTACTACATTGACGGCGCGCTGGCCGCCGACCACACCACGGACGACGCCGGCCGCAACGTCTACCCGCGGCGTCCGATGACGCTCAACTACAACCAGTGGTTCATCGACCTGGACGGCCACACCGGCGGCGCCAGCTCCTATGTCCAGTCGGCCGACTGGGTCTACTACGCCAAGAACGAGACCCTCACCCCCGCCCAGATCGCCACTCGCGTCAACAACTTCCGCTCCGGCGGCACCACCCACCAGGACACCATCAGCTGCTGAGTCAGCTATCGGGTCGAACTGTGAGATGACCCCCTGGCCCATGGACAACCCGTGCCGTTCTGAGTACGGTCCGTAAACGGCGTCCGCACCACGCCACACGCACGGAGGACGCCTCCGTACTCAGAAACGGTGAGGTACCGCCCGCCAGTGGCACCTCACTGGTGGTTGGGCAAGCAGCCCGCGGCGCAGGCCGCGGCCTGATGGGGGCCCACCCACCTAGGTGGGGCGGCGAACGACACTCACTCGTTCCCCGCCCCACCGACTCAATCTCCTCCTGCCCTTCTCGGCCCTCAACGGTTCAACCTGCTGCGTCGTCTGTAGGGGTGACAGGTGAACCGGGAGAACGGGTGCGGATGGCTGAGTGGGAGCGGGCCTTCGAGGAGTTGCTGGCGGGGCGAGGTGGGGCGCTGCGGTCGTACGGGTTGTTGTTGACGGGGGAATCGGCCGCAGCGGCGGACCTGGTGCAGGAGGCGTTGCTGCGGGTGTTCAGCCGGCTGCGGGTCGGTGGGGATGTCGCCCAGCTCGAGGGCTACGTACGACGCGCCATGCTGAACCAGTTCGTCGACGGACGCCGACGCGCGGGGCTGTGGCGCGCCAAGCGGCACCTGCTGGTCCAGCCGGTCGAACACCACGACAACGACCATCTGCTCGCGGACGACGTCCGCCGGGCGCTCGGCACCCTCTCGCCCAAGCAGCGCGCGTGTGTGGTCCTCCGCTACTACGAGGACCTCACCGTCCCCGAGATCGCGGATCAGCTGGGCTGCGCGCAGGGCACGGTCAAACGCCACCTGTCCGATGCCCGCGTGAAGCTCGCCACCCAGCTCGCCGTACCCGAGGAGACGATGACATGACCGACCTGAAGAACCTGCTCCAGGCAGTCGCCGACCAGGGCGACAGCGTGAAGGTCGACCAGACCGCACTGGTCCCCCGCATCCGCAGACGACGCCGCGTGCGCGCAGCGGCCGTCGGGCTCGGCAGCGTCGGCGCTGCGAGTGCGATAGCGATCGGTGCGTACGCCGTACTCCCCGGAGCGCCCGCAGTCGTCGAGACGCCGCCGGTCAGCAGCAAGCCGGCCGCCAAACCGACAGCAACGGCCAACGGGCTCACCTGCGGCAGCACCGTCCCCGCAACCGTCCACACCGGCTCGAAGGAGCTGCTCATCAGCCAGAGCATGGTCGAGCTGGGCATGCGCCGCGACGGCGACGGCTTCACCGGTACGTTCGCCGCCCGCGTCACCAACCGATCAAAGGTGAAGCAGTACGGCGCCAACCCGCCCACCGACTACCTGGTCGTTCACGAGACCGGCACGCGCAACACCGTGATCGGCCGTGGCAAGGCGACGCCGGCCACCACCCACGTCGTCCTGGAGCCAGGTAAGTCGAAGTGGCTGGACGACGTGCCGTTCGCCGTCACCAGCTGCGACGGACAGCGGATGCCGGCTGGCTGGTACCAGCTTTACCTGCCCGGCAAGAACCAGAAACTCGCCGTTGGCCGCCTGTATCTGGAGTGAGGGTTTCGGTGCACCGAACGGGTGGGCAGACTGACAGCGACCGATCCCAACCGCCCTGGGAGTCGCTGTGGCCCGCCCGTACCGCCCAGCCCTGATCGTCACCGCAGTCCTCGCGCTGCTCGGCTTCGGCGTCACGCCGTCGACCGCGGCGACGCCGATCAACGTCAGTACGGCGATCGGCCGGCAGGACAACTCCACCGCGTCCGTCACCGGGTACGTCGTCGGTCAGCCGACCGCGACGAACACCGTCGTCCGCAGCAACTTCCCCGACGACTACGCGCTCGCACTGGCGGATTCGGCGAGTCAGACGAGCACCTCGGCCATGCTGTACGTGCAGATCCCGGCCGCGTTCCGGGCGTCGTACGGGCTGAAGAGCAACCCGAGCCTGCTCGGGAAGCAGATCACCGTCACCGGCACGCTGGCGGCGTACTTCTCCCACCCGGGCCTGAAGAACGCGACTGCCTTCACCGGTGGCGGCGGATCGGACCCGGGCGACCCGGGCGATCCCGGCGACTACTACGCGGCGGCCGCCGGTAAGACCGGCCCGGCGCTGAAGGCGGCGCTGCACACGATCATCAGCAACCAGACCAAGCTCAGCTACGACCAGGTCTGGAATGCGCTCAAGGACACCGACCAGGACCCGGCGAACGCGAACAACGTCATCCTGCTCTACTCCGGCCGCTCCCAGAGCAAGACCACCAACGGCGGCGGCGTCAACGACTGGAACCGCGAGCACGTCTGGGCCAAGTCCCACGGCGACTTCGGTACGGCGACCGGCCCGGGTACCGACATCCACCACCTCCGCCCCGAGGACGTATCGGTCAACTCGGCCCGCGGCAACCTCGACTTCGACAACGGCGGCGCCGCCGTCGCCGAGTGCTCCGGCTGCACCGCCGACGCCGACTCCTTCGCCCCCCGCGCCGCCGTCCGCGGCGACGTCGCCCGGATGATCCTCTACATGGCCGTCCGCTACGACGGCGGCGACGGCTTCGCCGACCTCGAGCCCAACAACTCCGTCAACAACGGCAGCGCCCCCGCCATCGGCAAACTCTCCGTCCTCAAGGCCTGGGCCGCCGCCGACCCGCCCGACACCTTCGAAAAACGCCGCAACGACCGCATCTACACCACCTACCAACACAACCGAAACCCTTTCATCGACCACCCCGAATGGATCCAATCCATCTGGCCCTGACCAGCTGCCCCGATCTGCCCCAGGTTGCCTCGCCATCTGGCCTTCCCAGCCGCCGAAACCTGCCTTCACAGTGGGTGAAGACACAAATTGTGGCTAATATCGAAGGAGGAAATGTGGCCACCGCAGGACTGGTTGAAGGAGATCTGATGGATATCGGCATTCGGGAGCTCCGCGACGGTCTCAGCCGCCACCTCGCGTACGTCCGCGAGGGGCACACGATCACCGTCACCGACCACGGCAAGCCGATCGCAAAGATCGTCCCGGTCGAGGGACAGACGAATCTGCAGAAGCTGATCGCCGAGGGAGTGGTTCGTCCACCGCTCCGGCCGAAGCGTCCGGCGCGGATCCCGAGCAAAGCCGACGGCATCGTCAGCGATCTGATTCCGGAGCAGCGCCGATGATCTGCTACTTCGACACCTCGGCGTTCGTCCCGTTGTTGATTCCCGAGCCCAGTTCGCCCGTCTGCCGGCAACTGTGGGATGACGCCGACGATGTGCTGACTACGCAGTTGACGTTCATCGAGACGGCCGGGGCGCTGGCACAGGCCGCGCGCCGTGGGCGGATCAGCAAGGCCCGAGAGACCGAGGCGCTCGAGGAGCTCGATGCCTACTGGCGCGAGCTCAACACCATCGACATCACCAACGCGCTGGTACGCAGAGCAGCGGGGCTGACCTCGTTGGAGGTGTTGCGTGGGTACGACGCGGTGCACTGCGCGTCGGCCGAGAGCGTCCGGGAGCGGGATCTCATCTTCGCTTCAGGAGACAAACAGTTGTTGAAGGCCAGCGCCAACATCGGTCTGCACGTTGCTGACGTGAACGAGCCAGTTAGCGATTGAGGTCCAGTGGGCGGCCGCTGCGCTCCAGTTTTCTGGGGGTGTGGCGGTCGTTTGCGGTGGGGGTGGGTTGGGGTGGGGTCAGGCCGGTTTGGCGGAGGCGGGATTGGAGGTAGGTGGCGAAGGCGGGGTCGGGGAGGGTGAGGTGGGTGGGGGTTTGGCGGAGGAGGCCTTGGGTTAGGGGGCGGGAGGCGGTGGATTCGAGGGTCCAGCGGGCTTGGGTGGCTGGGGGGAGGGGGATGCCGGTGGGGTGGAGGTGGGCGGCTTTGGTGAGGAGGGACTTTTCGGCGGGGGTGCAGTTGTGCCAGGCGGCTTCGTAGTGGGGGCGGGAGATGGCTGCGTGGTGGGCGGTGGCGGCTTTGGCGGTGGTGAGGGTGAGGGGGACGTCGGCGGTGGCGGCCAGGGCGCGGAGGCGGGCTGGGTTGCCGTTGGCCGCGGTGAGGAGGTGGTCGACGGCCTCGGGGGTGTGGGGGATGCCGGCCTGGCGGAGGGGTTCGGTGAGGGTGGGGCGTAGTTCGGCGTCGGTGAAGGGGGCGAGGGTGCGGATGTCGAAGCGGGTGACGACATCCGACTCGACGCCGGAGCGGCCGCCGGAGGCAGCCAGTAGCCGACTGGTCAGCTGCTCCCCGCCGGCGCCGACCAGGAAGACCGGCTGCCGGTTCTGTTCGAGGCGAGCGGCCAGCTCGGTGAAATCGATCAGGTCGCGTTCGGACGCCGCATCGAGGTTGTCGATCATCAGCACGATCGGTTCGCCCTTGGCCTTGGCCAGAGCGCCGAGGCGGTCGGCCAGATCGTTCAGCGAGCCGCCGACCGGGTCCGGACGTTCGCTGTCGTGCTGCTCCTTGGCAACGAACTGAAAGGCACCCGGTACGCCGATGCGGACCTCGTTACCCGACTGCGGGTTCCGGCTCCGCGAGGCCAGCTTGTCGAGGTCCTTCTTCAACCCGCGGGCCGCGACGAACCCGTAGTGGTCCCGAAAGCTGTCCAGGTCCTGACTGATCGCGCGCACCAGCCGGTTCTCCAGCGGCTCCCGAGGTGAGGCGTCGACCCGGAGCGACTTCCACCCCTGGCGCGCGGCCAGCTCGGCAGTGCGGTCCAGCTCATGGCTCTTCCCCATCCCCGGCGCACCGGTGAACAGCACGGTCGTCGACGTCGGCGTCCGCTGGTGGAGCGAGATGGGCCGCCCCTCCCCGTCCCGCCGGTCAACCCGGTACGCCGGCTCCCGCGTCGCCCCGAATACGCCAACCGCGCGTCTGGCCACCGGTACGGCGACCTGCTGCCGCGCAGCCGCAGCAACCAGAGCAGGCGCGGCTGGAGTCTGGTCCAGCTGACCGTTGACCCAGTCGCGCATACCGCCTTCGGCGAAGTCGACGTACTCGCCCCGCTCCCGCAGCAGCCCGCGTGCGACCAGCTCCTGCCGGGCCTGGTCGATCGGCTGCCAGTTGGCCGTCGCCTCGGTCTCCGCCGGCATCGACAGCCCATTGACACCCTGAGCCGCTACGCGAGCCAGCAGCTCCTTCTGCCCATCAGTGCACTTCTGCCACCGCCCCTGATACAGCACCGCAGACCGTGCCTCGACCCGCGCAGCGGCCGCAGCAGCCACCGCGCCGGTCAAACCGGTCCGCGGATCAGTCAGCTCAAGCGCAGTGTCCGCAAGCGTGCGCAGCCGACTCGGATCGCCGTTCGCCGCCCGCAGCAGCCCCTCAACCCCCGCACGCTCGTACGGCACCCCAGCCCGTTCCAGAGGCACAGTCAGCGCGGGCCGCAGTTCGTCGGCCGACATGATCCCCAGCTCGCGGATGTCGAAGCCCACCCGCCCGGACACGGCCTGAATCCGACTCGCCGTCAGAGCCCCACCCGCCGCGACCAGCCAGACCGGCTGGCCACGCTGCTGCAGATGTCCCGCCAACTCGTTCAGCCCAGCCAGATCGGACGCCGATGCCGCGTCGACGTTGTCGACCAACAGCAGCACCGGCTTGTCGGCGAGCTCCCCCAGCTGATCAGCGACGTCGGTCAGCGTCGTACCGGGCGGTGCGGACGGCGTAGCGTCCCACTGGCGCTTGGTGACGAACTGGACCGGCCCGCCGCCGATCCGCACCTCAGCGCCGTGCTGAACCTTCCGATGCCGCTGTGTCAGCTCCCGGACCGCTCGCTTCAGCTTCCGGACCTGAAACCGGCCGAACTGCTTCCGCAGCGTGCCCATGTCATCCGTGATCGCCCGCGTCAGCCGATGCTCCAGCGGCTCCCGCGCCGACGCCTCGACCCGGATCGCCGTCCAGCCGCGCTGCGCGGCCAACTGCTGCGCCCGGTCCAGCTCCAGCGTCTTCCCCAAGCCGGGCGCTCCGGTGAACAGAACCGCCCGCTGCGCAGGTAGCGCTGCCGACAACGACACAGGTCGCCCTAGCCGGTCGGTCCGACTCGCTGCGTACGCCGGGCGTCGCGGCGTCCCGAACACCTGGCTCATGCGGCCAAGCCTGCGCACCTCAGCTGAACGCCGCCCCTCCAGCACCTGAACGGCAAGGGCGTTCATTCTGGTCTAGTCGTCATCGCGAAGTCTGACAGCCTGTCACCATGAAGACTCGAATCCTCGCGGCGCTCTGCGCCGTTCCGCTGGCGGCCGGCGTCCTCGGCGCGGCCCCGGCCTACGCCGAACCCGATCCCCTCCTCTCGGTCACCAGCGTCCAGCTGAGCAAGACGTCGGTGACCGTGACCGGGCTGCAGACCGAGAAGATCGACGTCACGGTCAAGGGCGGCTACGACTCGGACAACCCCGGTGACGAGAACACCACGCTGAACGTCTACCTGAAGCGGACCAGCGGCTCCGGCGACCTGACCCGGGTCGTCTCCACCGACCTGAAGCGGACCGCCGGCACCGTGCAGAACGGCACCTGGACCGGCCCGCTGAACGTGCCCTCGACCGCGGACGGCACCTTCACCGTGTTCGGCGTCGGCACCGGCCCGTACGGCTCGCCCGGTAGCGGTATGCCGTACGACATCACGCCGTACGCCGGTCAGAACGTGCTCGTCAAGGGCAGCCACCAGCCGAAGATCACCTGGACGGTCTCGCCCGCGGTGGTCCCGGTCGGCAAGCCGTACAAGATCACCTGGAAGGTCACCGACTCGGCGACCGGCAAGCCGTTCGGCGGCAAGGTGCGCGTCGGGGCGGGCGTCGACAACGTCTGCGCCGAGGGCGGCCCGGCCCAGACCTTCACCGACGCCAACGGCGTCCTGACCAAGTCGTACGCCGCCTCCGACGCGGCGTTCCTGCACTGCTTCGAGGTGCCGACCGAGCCGTACGCGATCGTCTCCGAGAGCTTCTTCGTCAAGCGCCAGGCGGGCGTCTCCGCGACCCCGGCCAAGACCAGCGCCAAGGTCGGGACTGTTGTCCCGGTCAACGGCTCGGTCTCGGGCGCGCCGTACAAATGCGCGGTGCACTTCCAGCGGCTGCAGGGCGCGAGCCAGTGGCGTACGGTCAGCTCCTCGACCGTCCGCTCCAGCGGCCGGTTCACCGTCGACGGCAAGGCTGTTGCCAAGGGCAAGCTCTCGTACCGGGTGCTGCTGTCCGCCTGTGACAACTTCGCCGCCGCCTCCAGCAAGTCGTTCGCGATCACCGGAGTCTGACCGATGACCAGACGCGTCCTGGCGGTTCTCCTGGCCGCACCCCTGGCCGGAGCGGCCCTGACCGGTACGGCGCACGCCGCCGACCCGGATTTCAGCGCCGAATCGATCGTCGTCGACCGCTCGAGTGTCGCGGTCGCCAGTCTGAACACCGTCGCAGTCACCATCACCGTGAAGGGCAAGGTCAACGTCGGGAATCCGGCCGCGACCGACGTTCAGCTGTACGCGAACCTGAAGCGCACCGGCGCGGCGCCGGCCGGGATCAGCTGGGTGGTCTCCGACAACCTGAAGCAGATCTCCGGCACCGCCGCGGACGGCGTCTGGCAAGGCAAGGTCAACGTGCCGTCCACCGCCAACGGCACGTTGACGATCGACGGGATCGCCCTCGGCCGCTTCGACCCGGCGTCGGGCTCCAACATCAGCCCGACGCCGGTCGACGGCCCGGTCATCGACGTCAAGGGCGTCCATCAGCCGAAGTTCACCGCGACGCCGACCCCGGCCGTCTCGGCACTCGGCACACCGGTCTCGATCCGCTGGCAGGTCACCGACTCCGAGACCGGTCAGCCGTACGGCAGCAAGCTGAAGGTCATCGTTGCGGACGACAACGGCTGCGTCGAGCGCGTCGGCGCGGCCGGCTCGGTGCTGACCGACACCGCCGGGGTCATCGTCCAGAAGGCCGTATCGGACGACGCGGTGAAGTGCTTGCTGATCCCGGGCAGCCAGGCGCCGATCGGCGGCACGTCGACCGTCCTCGACCACCCCGGCGTCGTCACCGCCGTCCCGGCGAAGACCAGCGCCAAGGTCGGGACGATCGTCCCGGTCAACGGCGTCGTCAAGGTCGCGCCGCTGTACTGCCCGGTCAACCTGCAGCGACTGTACGGCGCGAGCCAGTGGCGCACCGTAGGCACCGTGAAATCGGACTCCCGAAAGCGGTACACGCTCCAGGCCCAGCCGGCCTACAAAGGCCGGATTCCCTACCGTGTGCAGTTCCCCACATGCTCGAACTACCGGACCGCGGTGAGCCCCACGTTCCACATCATGGGCACATGAAGACTCGAACCATCTTGACCGCCCTGGGCGCCGTGCCGCTGGTCGGCGCGGTGCTCACCGGTCTCCCGGCGGCGGCCGGGCCCGTGGCGTGGGGCCTTCAGGTCCAGAGCGTCGAACTGAACAAGGCGTCCGTCGCGGTGGCCGGGCTGAACACCGTCCCGGTGACGATCGTCGTGAAGGCGACGTACGACGAGGGTAAGCCGGGGCAGGTGATGCACGCCGAGCTGAACGCCGATGACACGTACCCGGGCACCCAGGTGTTCTCGGAGCCGTTGACGCTGATCGCCGGCTCGGGCACCGACGGCACCTGGCGGGGCACGGTGAACGTGCCGTCGACGGCGAACGGCAAGTTCGTGGTGAGCAAGGTGCGGGCCGGCGCGTGGGATCCGAAGGTCCAGTCCCCGGACATGGGCTTCGTCGAGAACGTCTCGATGACGGTCAAGGGCGTGCACATCCCGAAGATCACCCACCAGGTCGACCAGGATCCGGTGCCATTCGGGAAGCCGTACAAGATCACCTGGCGGGTCACCGATTCCGCGACCGGCAAGCCGTACGGGACCAAGCTGAAGGTGATGTCCTTCAAGGGCGTGACCTGCCTGGAGACCAAAGGCCTCAAGAGCCCCGTCCACACCAACACCGCCGGTGCGCTCGTCGTGTCCTACCAACCGAAGGATGCGGACAGCCTGAACTGTCTGCTGCTGCCCGGCACCCAGGCGCCGATCGACAGCCGCGTGATTGCGCCCAACCGCCCGGGTGTGGTCAGCGCGACGCCGGCGAAGACCAGCGCCAAGGTCGGCACGAGCGTCGACGTCAAGGGCAACGTGCTGGGCTTGAACATGGACTGCTCGGTCTACCTGCAGAAGCTGCACGGCGCCTCGCAGTGGCGCTCGCTGCGCAGCACCAAACTCGGGCAGAGCGGCCGGTACACGTTGCAGGCGCAGCCGACGGCCAAGGGGAAGGGCACCTACCGGGTCCAGTTCCCGAAGTGCCGGGAGACGCTCGCGGGCGTCAGCAAGAGCTTCAGCATCACCGGTGTGTGATTCCGGTCCATCCGTCGCGCCCGATCGCGCAGTAGTTCGGCGCGCGTCTTGGCGCGACGGGTGGATCAGCCGCACGCTCAGCAGTATGCGGAAGACACGAGTGGTTGCGGCGCTCCTCACGGCGTCGCTGGTCGGGCTGGCGCTCAGCGCCCCCGCCGCGCAGGCAGATCCGGACCCGCACCTCACGGTGACGCAGGTTCGGGTGATCAGGACGACGCCGGTCGCGGTGTCGTCGCTCAACACGGTCCCGGTCACCCTTGAGGTCGACGCCAAGTACACCTGGCCCGACGCCGAGCCGAACATGACGCTGTTCGCGATCCTGAAGCGTTCCGCGGGCACCGGACAGGTCGGCTACCTCTACTCGACACCGCTCAAGCGGTACTCCGGTACCACGCAGAACGGGAAGTGGCGGGGCGTCGTCAACGTGCCCTCGACTGCGAACGGCAAGTTCAAGGTCACCGGGATCATGACCGGGCAGTTCTGGCCCGGCAGCGGTGACATGACCGACCCGACACCGGTACCGGACCCGCAACCCGTGGAGCTGACGGTCAACGGCACCAACCAACCGCGGATCACCGCCCGCGTGCTCCCGGACCCAGTGCCCTTCGGCAAGGGCTACACGATCCGCTACTCGGTGATCAACGGTCAGACCGGTAAGCCGTACGGCAGCAGGCTCCGGGTCTGGCTGCGGGACGACAACCAGTGCGTCGAGGCCTTCGGCGGCCCTGGTGAGCTCACCGACACGAACGGCTACATCAACAAGGTCGTGCCGGCCGGCCCGAACGCCGGTGAGTACCTGAACTGCCTGCTCCTGCCAGGCGACCCGGCCCCCAATGGCTGGCTGTCCATCTTCGTCAACCGCCCCGGCATCGTCTCGGCGACGCCGTCCAAGACCAGCGCGCCCGTCGGCTCCCTGGTCCCGGTGACCGGCTCCGTCGCCGGCGCGCCGTACCGGTGCCCGGTCAACCTGCAGCGTCTGTACGGCGCCACCCAGTGGCGGACGGTCGGCACCGACACGGTCCGGCAGAGCGGCCGCTTCACCCTCACCGCGCAGCCGGCGTACAGGGGCAACATCCCGTACCGGGTCTCGTTCCCGGCTTGCTACAACTACAAGGCCGGCGTCAGCAAGACCTTCACGATCAAGGGGACCTGATTCCGGTCTAGTGGAGCCGCCAGGAGGCTTCAAGCTGTGGGTATGACGAATCGACGCGTACTCGCCGCTCTCCTGGCGGCTCCGCTGGTGGTGACGACGCTCGGGGTGGCGCCGCAGGCGCAGGCCGAGCCGAAGATCGCGATCACCGATCTGAAGGTGAGCCGGTCGAGTCTGGCCGTCTCGTCGCTGAACACGGTGCCCGTGACGGTGACGCTGGACAGCACCTCGACGTCCGATGGGACGTACTTCGTGCAGTTCAAGCGGGTGGCCGGGTCGGGGCCGGAGGACGAGTTGTTCTCGATGCCGCTGCAGAAGGTCAAGCCGGGCACCTGGTCGGGGGTGCTGAACGTGCCGTCGACCGTGAACGGGACGATCAAGGCGACCGCGGTGGTGGCCGGTGAGTGGCAGCACGGCGTCGACCTGTGGGATCCGACGCCGGTGGACGGGCCGACGATCGCGGTGACCGGGGTGCACATCCCGAAGGTCGTGTCGACGGTGATTCCGAAGCTGCCGCCGTACAACACGCCGTACTCGATCAAGTGGCAGGTCCTCGACTCGCAGACCGGCAAGCCGTACGGCACCAAGCTGAAGGTGATGCCGCGTGAGGACAACCAGTGCGTCGAGGGCGACGTCACGCGCACCGTCCTGACCGACACGAACGGCGTCCTGACCAAGAAGTACCCGGCCGGCGACCAGGTGCTCTGCTTCCTCCTCCCGGGCAAGCCGGCGCCGATCCTGCGGTACGGCGTCCGCGTCGACCACCCGGCCGTCATCACGGCCACCCCGTCCCGGACGAGCGCCCCGGTCGGAACAGTTGTCCCGGTCAACGGTTCGATCGTCGGCTCGCCCGTGGGCTGCGGGGTGAACCTCCAGCGCTTGTACGGTGCCTCCCAGTGGCGCACGGTCGGGAGCAGCACGGTCCGCGCGAGCGGCCGCTTCACCCTGAATGCGCAGCCGGCCTACAAGGGCGTCATCCCGTACCGGGCCCAGTTCCTCGCCTGCAACCACTTCGTCGACGGCGTCAGCAAGACCTTCACGATCAAGGGAATCTGAGTGAAAACAGTCCGCGCAGTTCTCGCCCTGTCCCTGGCCGGTACGGCGTTCGGCGTCGCACCGGCCGCCCATGCCGCCGACCCGGCGCAGTCGGTCTCCGACGTCCGTCTGAGCCGGAGCAGCGTGTCCGTGTCGTCGCTGAACACGGTGCCGATCACCATCGAGGTCGACGGGAAGTTCCCCGGCTGGGGCGCGAACGAGACCTTGCACGTGGACCTCGAACGGGCCGGCGGCAAGGGCCGGCTCGACTACCTGTACTCGGCCGAGCTGACCCGGTACGAGGGAACGGTTGCTGACGGCAAGTACCGGGGCGTGCTGCACGTCCCGTCGACCGCCAACGGCACTTTCCAGGTCGACAGCGTCATCACCAGCGGCACGCTCATCACCGGCGAGGGTGAAGGCGTGAAGGTCGTGAACGGACGGAAGATCGACGTCACCGGGACGAACCAGCCGCGGATCACCGCGAAGGCGCTGAACGAGCCCAGCCCGGTCAGCAAGCCGTACACGATCCGCTGGTCGGTGATCAACGACCAGACCGGCAAGCCCTACGGCAGCAAGATCAAGGTCGGCCTGAACCAGGACACCGGCTGCGGCTGGAACGGCGGTGCGACGCTGCTGACCGACACCGCCGGCTACATCACCCGCACGTATCCCGCGGCGAACACCATCCCGCTCACCTGCCTGGTTGTCCCCGGCAACCCGATGCCGATCGCCAAGGGCTGGGCCGACGTCAAGCGGATCCCCGGTGTCTCGGCGACCCCGGCCCGGACCAGCGCCCCGGTCGGCACGAAGATCGCCGTCAAGGGTGCGGTCACCGGCGGGACCTACCAGTGCAAGGTGCACCTGCAGCGGCTGTACGGCGCCACCCAGTGGCGCTCGGTCGGCAACACGGCCCTCGACTACCAGAAGGGCAGCTACACGCTCACCGCGCAACCGGCGTACAAGGGCAACATTCCCTACCGCGTCCTGTTCCCGGCCTGTAACAGCCTGGTGACCGCCACCAGCAAGCAGTTCGTCATCCGCGGAACCTGAGCTTGACGGTTGGGGTGCGTGGGCTAGCCTGACTTAGGTAGGCCTAACTTCCGGTTGAGAGGACCTGTGGTCACGTGACCAGCCCCGCACCCCGCCGTAACCGTGTTTGCAAGCGGGCCGTGGTCCGTCGTACCGAACGGATCACTCCGCACATGATCAGGGTGGTGTTCGAAGCCGACGGCTTCGTCGACAACGGCACCACCGACCACTACGTGAAGCTGATGTTCACCAAGCCCGGCGTCCAGTACGCCGAGCCGCTCGACATGGGCGCGGTCCGGGACACGCACCCGCCCGAGGAGTGGCCGACGATGCGGACCTACACGGTGCGCAACTTCGACGAGGCGGCGAACGAGCTCACCATCGACTTCGTCCACCACGGTGACGAGGGCGTCGCCGGGCCGTGGGCCGCGGCGGCCCAGCCGGGTGACGAGCTCTGGTACTTCGGCCCCGGTGGCGCCTACGCGCCGGAGGCGAGCGCTGCGTGGCACCTGCTCGTCGGCGACGAGAGCGCCCTGCCGGCGATCGGCGCCGCGGTCGAGCAGTTGCCGCCGGGCGCCCGCGCGACCGTGCTGGTCGAGGTCGAGGACGAGACCGAGGAGCAGAAGCTCGTCGGCGCCGGCGAAGTCGAGCTGACCTGGTTCCACCGGGCCGGCAGCGCGCAGAGCCGCGGTGACGCGCTGGTCGCGGCCGTCGAGGCGCTGGAGTTCCCCGAGGGAGACGTCCAGGCGTTCGTACACGGCGAGGCCGGCTTCGTCTTCCGGATCCGCAAGCACCTGTTCACCGAGCGCGGTCTCCCCCGCGACCGTGTCTCGCTGTCCGGCTACTGGCGCCTCGGCAAGAACGAGGACGGCTGGCAGGCCGAGAAGGCCGAGACCGCGGCCAAAGAGGCCGCCGCGAAGAACTAACGCGTACGGCGCCGGTCCAGCAACTGCAGCAGGATCGGCGCCTCGTTGGTCGGCAGCACCCAGTCCTCGCCAGCGGCCTGCAGGATCAGCGCGGGCCCAGCCGTCCCGACCACGGTCAGCGCGATCGGGAACTTCAGCCTTTCCGCGCCGCTGAGATCGACCTCGAACGTCCCGGTCAGCGCGCTCAGCGGATACGTCCGGGACTGATCCGGCGTCCGCGGCATCGGGTGCCCCTGGATGGTCACGGAGTCCGCGCCGAGCAGCACCAGGCCCGCCGGCGCGCCGCGCAGCCGAAAAACCAGCTCGTACGCCGAATCGGCCAGCTCCTCCGAGTACGGGACGAGCAGCGTGTGGTTGGCCCGCCGGGCCAGCAGCAGACCGGCCAGCAACCCGAGGATCAGGAACGGCAGCGCCAGGATGGCCGGCCACCAGACGCCGATCACCAGCGGGTAGAGCGACCCGATCAACCCGGCCAGCCCGCCGAACAGCCCGCCGATCGCCGCCCACCAGCGCGGGTGGAACCGATGCCGCCCTCGCAGGACGACGCCCGCGGCCAGCATCCCGAGCGGGACGACCGCCCCGGCCCAGGCCGCCGTCGGTCCGTTCAGGCCGACCCAGGCGACGATCCCGAGCAGGAGCACCGGGAAGCCCAGATAGGTCACCGCGACGATCCGCTGCACGCGCCGGTCCCGGCGCTCCATCTCGCTCACGGGAAAACCCAAGCACATGACCGCCTCAGCACCTACTGTGCCGAGCGTGATCGTGATTCCCGCTGAGTTGATCGACGCCCACGAAGACGACGAACCCGAGTGGCTGGCCGCCCTGCCCGCACTCGTCGACGACTACACCGCCCGCTGGGAGCTGACCCGCACGGGCGCCGTCCTGAACGGCGCCGCCTCGCTGATCGTCCCCGTCGTCCGCACCGACGGCACGGCGGCGATGCTCAAACTCCAGCCGACCAACGACGAGAACTTCCACGAGGCCCTCGCCCTGCGGACCTGGCAGCCGGACGACGTCGTCGGCGTCCTCGAGGACGACCCCGACACCACCACGATCCTGCTGGAGCGGCTGCACCCGCGGATGCTCAGCGATCTCCCCGACCACGTCGAGGCGACCAAGATCCTGGCCGAGCTGCTGGGCCGGCTGTCCGCCGTCCCTGCGCCCGCCGAGCTGCGCCGGCTGTCGGATCTCGCGGCCGAGCTGGTCGAGGATGCTCCGGGCCTGATCCCGGACCTTGCAGACCCGGCCGAGCAGAAGCTGATCCAGCGGTTCGCCGACCAGGTCCGGGAGCTGATCCCGGAGGCCGGTGACCGGCTCCTGCACTGGGATCTGCACTACGACAACGTGATGGCCGCCGACCGGCAGCCGTGGATCGTCATCGACCCCAAACCGCTGGCCGGCGACCCGGCGTTCGAGCTGTTCCCGGCGCTGAACAACCGCTGGGCCGACCTGCGCGGCACCGGCGACCTGCACCAGGCGATCCGGGACCGCTTCGACCTGATGCTCGACGTGACCGGTATCCCGCGCGACCGGGCCCTGGCCTGGACGGCGGGCCGCATCCTGCAGAACGTCCTCTGGGATCTGGAGGACGAGGAGAGCGAGATCGACCCCGTCCAGCGCGAGATCGCCGCCGCCCTCCGCCTGGGGTGAGCAACCGCCGAACCGGGCATAACAGTCATGATTGACGAGACAGACACCTCACCCGACACTGGGGCCTGCTCGTTGGATACAGTCGCGGTTCCGATGATTCCGCCTGGCGGGGGATGCGAGGGTTAGTCCGTGACCGCTCAACTCGAGTATCCCGACGTCCAGGACAGTGACGCGCTGCTGTCGATCCAAGGGCTGTGGAAGGTGTTCGGCCCGAAGGCGCAGCGGGTGCCGCGGCGGCCGGAGCTGGCCGCGCTGGACCGGTCGGCGCTCCACGCCAAGACCGGGTGTACGGCGGCCGTCCGCGATCTGAGCTTCGACGTGGCGCCCGGTGAGGTGTTCGTCGTGATGGGCCTGTCCGGCTCCGGGAAGTCGACGCTCGTGCGCTGCCTGACCCGGCTGATCGAGCCGACCGCGGGCAGCCTGATCTTCGAGGGCGAAGATCTGGTGACCGCCGACGAGAAGCGGCTCCGGGCGCTCCGCCGGAGCAAGTTCTCGATGGTCTTCCAGCACTTCGGCCTGCTCCCGCACCGCAAGGTGATCGACAACGTCTCCTACGGCCTGGAGGTGCGCGGCGAGAGCAAGCCGGACCGTCGCCGCCGCGCCCAGGAGGTGATCGACCTGGTCGGCCTGCGCGGGAACGAGCAGCTCTACCCCGAGCAGCTGTCCGGCGGGATGCAGCAGCGGGTCGGCCTGGCCCGCGCGCTCGCCAACGACCCGGACGTCCTGCTCTTCGACGAGCCGTTCTCCGCGCTCGACCCGCTGATCCGCCGCGAGATGCAGAACGAGGTCGGCCGGCTGCACCGCGAGGTCGGCAAGACGATGGTCTTCATCACCCACGACCTGACCGAGGCGCTCAAACTCGGTGACCGGATCCTGCTGATGCGCGACGGCGCCGCCGTCCAGCTCGGCACCGGCGACGAGCTGGTCGGAGCGCCCGCGGACGACTACGTCCGGGACTTCGTCCGCGACGTGCCGCGCGCCGATGTCCTCACCCTGCGCTGGATCGCCCGCGACCCGCGGCCGGACGAGGTGCTCGACGGCCCCGAGCTCGGCCCGGACGTCCTGGTTCGCGAGGCGACGCGGCTCGTGCTCGAGTCCGATCGTCCGGTCAAGGTGGTCGAGGGCGGGCAGTTGCTTGGTGTGATCGGCGACGAGGAGATCCTCGCGGTCGTCGCTGATCCGGCCGACTCGCATTGGTCGGCGCGTCCGTCCGACCGTCCGGCAACCTGATGGCGGCGATCACCAGCGACGTGCAGGTGGAGGTACGTCGGCCGCGGCGCAGCGTGGTCATCGGCGTCCTGCTGGTGGCCTGGGTGGCTGCCTACTTCCTGCTCAGCGGTATCCACACGCTGCCGCTCGGCGGTCAGGAGACGACCGGCTTCCACCGCTGGCTGACCGAGCATCGGGACGCGGTCGGCGCGGGCAACCTCGTCTTCGACGCGATCCGGGCTGCTGTCGACAACATCGTCGTCCTGCTTCAGAACGTGCTCTCCCAGCCGTCGTACGGCCGTCCGGTCCCGGTGATCGGCTGGCTCGGGGTGGTCGCCGCGTCGGCGTACCTCGCCTGGGCCTTCGGCAACTGGAAGGTCGCGCTGCTGACCGCGGCAGGCCTCGGCTTCGTCGGGCTGCAGGGGCTGTGGCAGGAGAGCATGGACACGCTCGCCCTGACCATCGCGGCCGTGCTGCTCTCGCTGCTGGTCGCGATCCCGCTCGGGATCTGGGCCGGGCTGTCGAACCGCGCGTTCAAGGTCGCGACCCTGGTCCTCGACCTGATGCAGACGCTGCCGACGTTCGTCTACCTCGCGCCGCTGACGCTGTTCTTCGCGATCGGCCCGGCCGCGGCGACGATCGCGACGTTGATCTACGCCGCGCCGCCCGCCGTCCGGCTGACCGCGCACGCGATCCGCAACGTGCCGCCGGAGAGTGTCGAGGCGTCCCGCTCACTCGGCTCGACCCGCGGTCAGACGCTGACCAAGGTGCTGCTGCCGATGTCGCGCAGTACGGTCGTGGTCGGGATCAACCAGACGATCATGGCCGCGCTCTCGATGGTCACGGTCGCCGCGCTGATCGACGCGCCGGGCCTCGGCCAGACCGTGTTGAAGGCGCTGCAGACGCTGGACGTCGGCGTCGCGTTCAACGCCGGGCTGGCGATCGTGGTGATCGCGATCGTGCTCGACCGGGTCACCACCGCGGCCGGTGACCGGCCCTGGCGGACGGCGAGTGTCCGGCGGAAGATCCTGCTCGGCGCGGGCGGCGTCGGCGTCCTGGTCGCGATCTGGTTCTCGCGGACCTACGTGTGGGCGGCCGAGTTCCCGACCGACGTCAACCTCGGCGCGCGGATCGCCGTCCTGGCCGCCGACGTGACCACCTGGGTCCAGGACGTCTTCGGCGGTCTTACGTACGGCGTCCGCGACGCGGTCACGCTCGGCGTGCTGAACCCGCTCGAGGCGTTGCTGACCGGGTCGCCCTGGTGGCTGGTCGGTGCGGTCGTGGTCGCGATCGCCGCCGTCCTCGGCCGCTGGAAGGCCGCCGTACCGGCAGTCGTCTGCATCGGCCTCCTGGTCGGCACCGGCGTCTGGCAGGACAGCATGATCACGCTGGCCTCGACGCTGCTCGCCACCATCGTGGTCGTCGCCGTCGGGCTCACGCTCGGCGTCTGGGCCGGGCGCAACCGCCGGGTCGACCTCGTCATCCGCCCGATCCTGGACGCCGGCCAGACGATGCCGCCGTTCGTCTACCTGGTCCCGTTCCTCGCGCTGTTCGGCACCAGCCGGTTCACCGCGATCGCGGCCGCCGTCGTGTACGCCGTCCCGGTCACCGTCAAAATCGTTGCGGACGGCATCAAGGCGGTCCCGGTCGCGACCGTCGAGGCGGCCACCTCGGTCGGCTCCAGCAGCTGGCAGGTGATCAGCAAGGTGCAGCTCCCGGTTGCCCGCCGGGCGATCACGCTGGCCGTCAACCAGGGCCTGATCTACGTGCTCGCGATGGTCGTCGTCGGCGGCCTGGTCGGCGCCGGCGCGCTCGGGTACGACGTCGCCGCCGGCTTCGCGCAGAGCGAGCTGTACGGCAAGGGCCTGGCGGCCGGTGCGGCGATCGTGCTGCTCGGCGTCCTGCTCGACCGCATCACCCAAGCGGCAGCCCCGAAGCCGCACGGAAAAGGAGAGAAGCAGTGAAGAAACTCCGGTACGCCGGTGTCTTGACCGCCACGGTGTTGGTTCTGGCCGGTTGTGGCGGCGCGAAGGTCGGTGAGGAGCAGAAGCCGGCCGCCGGTGGGAAGGAGTGCGGCAGCTTCAACCTGACCGTCAGCCCCTGGGTGGGCTACGAGGCGAACGCCGCCGTGGTCGCCTACGTCGCCACCAAGGATCTCGGCTGCAAGGTGGTGAAGAAGAACCTCAAGGAGGAGATCGCCTGGCAGGGGTTCGGCACCGGCGAGGTCGATGTGAACCTGGAGAACTGGGGTCACGAGGACCTGAAGAAGAAGTACATCGAGACCGACAAGGTCGCGGTCGAGGCCGGCTCCACCGGGGTCAAAGGCGTGATCGGCTGGTACGTGCCGCCGTGGATGGCGGCCAAGTACCCCGACATCACCGACTCGAAGAACTTGAACAAGTACGCCGACCTGTTCAAGACCTCCGAATCCGGCGGCAAGGGTCAGCTGCTCGACGGCGACCCGTCGTACGTGACCAACGACGAGGCGCTGGTGAAGAACCTGAACCTCAACTACAAGGTCGTCCAGAGCGGTAGCGAGACGGCGCTGATCCAGGCCTTCCGGGATGCCGAGAAGGACAAGAAGCCGCTGCTCGCGTACTTCTACGAGCCGCAGTGGTTCTTCAACGAGGTGAAACTGGTCAAGGTCAACCTGCCTACCTACACGGCCGGTTGTGACGCGGACCCGGCGAAGATCGCCTGCGACTACCCGCCGTACGACCTGGACAAGATCATCTCCAAGAAGTTCGCCGACTCGGGTAGCCCGGCGGTCGACCTGGTGAAGAAATTCCAGTGGACCAACGAGGACCAGAACGCGGTCGCGCGGATGATCGCCGTCGACAAGATGACCCCGGACGCGGCGGCCGAGAAGTGGGTCACCGACAACCGCGCCAAGGTCGACGCCTGGCTCGCGAAGTAGTCCCTAGAAGATCCCGGGGCCCGGGGTCAGGACGCCCGCCGGGTCGTACTTGCGCTTGAGTGTGCGCAGGTGCGGCCAGCGGTCGCCGTAATGCTGCTGCCAGTCGGCCCGGGTGAACGGGACCGACTCGATCGGGTAGCGGGTCGCGCCGAGCGCCCGCGCCCGGTCGAACAGGCGGCGGTTCCGCTTCAGCATCTCGGCCGCGAACTCCGGCTTCGCATCCTTCGCACCCGCGGTCATCAGCGTGAACAGGTAGACCCAGTCGCTCCCGTCGGACGCCGGGAGTCGCAGCGAGGGCCGCGTCAGCTTGGCCCGGCGATGTGCGTAGAGGAGCACGAAGCCGCCGTCCCCGACGTCCTTCGGGGTCAGCTTGGTGACGACCTCGGTGACGAACTGCTCGACCGAGCTCTCGGGTAGCCAGAGCGTCAGCCAGGGCTTCATCAGGTTGTCCCAGTCCAAGGCGGCGCGGAGTTGCTCGACGGCGACGTCGATCCGGGTCACATGCGGCAGGAAGTCGGCTTGGCTGACCGTGGCCTCGGACGCCGGCTTGGTCAGCCCGCGAAGCAGCTGCGTGTCGACCGGCGGTTCGGCCACCGAGTGGAACGTGAACGCGTTCAAGTGGCTCACCTCGCCGCGCTCCCCCGGCCGCCACCAGTCGCCGTAGATCTCGCTGATCTCGGCGCGCTTGATCAGGGTCTTGAAGTCTTTGAAGAAGTCCTTCGAGCTGCGGTAAGCGAGCTCGTGCCCGCGAACCTTGGCCGGCGCCGGGCCGAGCCGGACGGTCGCCTGGGTGATGATCCCGAACTGGCCGACCCCGGCCAGGACGGCTTCGAACAGCTCCCGGTCCTTGGACTTGGAGCAGCGCTTCAGCTCACCGGAGCCGGTGACGACCTCGAGCTCGAGCACGCTGTCGACCTGCCCGCCGGACTGGATCGCCGGCGGGATCCCGCCGAGGGACAGCGTGCCGCCGAAGGTGAGGCCGAGGAAGCCGGTCAGGGCCGGCGGCGTCAGCCCCTTGGCGTGGGCGGCGTTGGTCAGCTGGAGCCAGTCGGCCCCGGCGTCCACGACCGCGCGGTCGGCGTCGATCCGGTGGATCTTGCGCAGGGCCCGCATCTCGATGATCAGGCCGCCGGACAGCCCCTGGCCGTCGGTGGTGTTGGCCAGCCCGCGCGCGGCCACCCGGACCCGATTCCGGACGCAGTACTTGACCATGGCCTGGATGTCCCGGACCGAGCCGGGGACGAGCACCGCCTGCGGCACCCTCTGCACGTACCGGCCCGCGTCCTTCGACACGCCCTCCCGGCTCGGGGTGTCCAGCAGCACCTGTCCGTCCAGCGGTGGCAACGGGTCGACATTGTCGCCCGCGGTGGTCGCCCAGGAGCGGCGGACCGGGTCGAATCCGGTCACCAGGATCCCGAGTCCGAGGGCTCCGAGCAGGGCACGGCGAGTACTCATCCACTCTCCTTCGACAGGTTGAAGTCAGGTTGAGCTTGTTCAAGGGGGCCGTGGGCAATTATCACGGGCTTGCGGAGCAACGCCGACGACACGCCGGATTTCCGGCGAAACACGGTAGCGTCGGGTTCATGATCATCGTGACAGCTGCACTGAAGGGCGGGGTCGGGAAGACAACCACGTCGGTGTACTTGGCCGCGCTGGCATCTTCCAACCGTCGCACAGCCACTCTCGTCGACGCGGATCCACAAGGCAGCGCCGCCGACTGGATCGATGCCTCGGACGACGCGAACCTGGCCCGGATCGAGATCGCCGAGGCGCCGACCGAGCGGCTGCTGACCAAGGCGCTGGACAAGGTGCCGCCCGAGGGGATCGGTATCGTCGACATGCCGCCGTCCCACGAGCGGCTGCTCAACAAAGCCCTCGAACGGGCCCGGATCGTGGTCATCCCGACCCGCGTCGGCGGCGTCGAGACCCCGCGCGTCAAGGCCGTCCTCGAGCTGGTCCCCGAGGACGTCCCGGCCGGGGTCGTGATCTGCTCCGCGCGGACGTACACCCGCGCCTACCAGGACCTGATGGAGCAGTACGCGAAGGAGGGCATCCCGGTCTGGGGGTCCATCCCGGAGCGCGTCTCCATCACCGCCGGCCCCGACGGCCCGCTCGCCGGTGACGGCCTGGAGGCCTACAAAAAGGTCTGGCGCAAGATCCTCGCCGCCGCCCGCACCTGACGCCCCCGCCCCCACCTGCCGCCGCCGTCCCCACCTGACGCCGCCGTCCGGACGATCCCGTTTGCCTAGCCCGCCCACCAACGGCCTGGGCTGGCCAGGCAAACGGTGGGTGGGCCAACTGCAGGCCGCTGGCCCACCCCCACGGGCGTGGGCCGACCCACCCACCCACCCGTTTGCTAGGCCGGCCCACCCGTTTGCTGGGCCGGCCCGGGAGTTGGTGGGTGGGCCAGTTGGAGGCGGTTGGCCTACCCACACTTTCCTGGGTCAGCCCAGCAAATGGCGGGTGTGGGGTCAACGTTGCAACGGGGGCTCGCCGCGGACGTATGTGCGGATGACGGTGGCCGCCGCGCCGCGGGCCCAGTCGTCGAAGGTGTGCGAGCGGAGCATCAGGCGGCAGTCGCCGGCGGCGCCGAAGGCATGCGCGGCGAAGGCCTGCCGCATCCGCTCCTCGTAGAGGTCGTACTCCGCCACGCCCTCGCCGGCGATCACGACCAGCTCGGGGCCGACCAGGTTGACCATCGCGGCCAGCGCGGAGCCGATCACCTCACCGGCCCGGTCGAAGGCCGCGCGGGCGTGCTCGTCACCGTCGTGCGCGAGCTCGATCGCGTCGGCCAGATCCAGATTCGGGCGGCCGGTGGTCTCCCGGGCCCGGGCCAGGATCGCGTCCGACGACGCCACGGTCTCGACGCAGCCCCGGCGTCCGCAGGTGCAGACCAGGTCACCAGGAGCCAGCGGCAGGTGGCCGAGCTCGCCGGAGACGCCGTACGCGCCGGAGACGACCTCGCCGTTGATGTAGAGCCCGCAGCCGATCCCGGAGCCGATGGTGACCACGGCGAACGAGTCGGCATCGACGCCGACGCCGAACCAGTGCTCGGCGACGGTCAGCGCGCGGACGTCGTTCGTGACCACGATCGGCACCTTGAGTCGCTTGCCGAGCAGTTCGGCCACGGCCACCTCGCGCCAGCCCATGAACGGCGAGTCCCGGACGACGCCGTGCCGCTCGTCGACATCACCCGACACCGCGACGCCGATGCCGACCAGCGGCCCGGCGGTCCTCAGGGTCGCGATCAGCTCCTTCGCCAGGCCGGCGAGCTGCTCGATCACCGCATCGGGAGCCGTGTCGTCGAGGGGCCGATGACAGACGTTGAGGATGCCGGCGGTGAAATCCGTCGTCACGCCGATCAGCGCGGTCGGCGTCACCTTGAGGCCGATCACCGACACGCTCTGCGGGACGACGGTCAGCGGGCTGACCGGACGCCCGATCCCGGTCTGATCGGCGCCGAGCGGCGCGGCCGCCTGATCGGTGACGAACCCGGCCTCGATCAGCGGCGCGACGGCCTTGGTGACGGCGGCCTGGGACAGGCCCGTCCGCCGGGCGATCTCCACTCGCGGGATCGGGCCTTGGGTCAGGATCCGGGTCAGCACCTCGACCCCAGCCGGCGTGGCAAGGGGAAGTTGGCGACTCGGACGCTGCGGCACGAGAACAACCTACCGGCGTCTAGCCCTTGAGGTCGGTTCTTTCCAACGTTGGCGAGGTCAGCGCCCAGCGAATGGTCCGGGTAAGCGCTTCACCGGCGCCACGGACCATAGTTTGTTCTGTCAAAGGCAGGTAGGGCAGGCGCAGCGGCCACCGGGTCCACCACGGCAGCAGCCCGACCGCGGCCGCCGTCAGGACGCCATACGCCGGGCGCGCGGCCCACGGGACCGGCGGGTGGACGAGGATGAAGCGCGCGGCCTGCCGGGCCTCGGTCGTGCCGCGCAGCTCGGGTTGGTAGTCGGACAGCGTCTGCTGCAGCTCGGCGACTGTGGTCGGCGGGTCGATGACTCCGAGCTTTCCGGCGACCAGGGCGGCTTCGGCGACGTACTGGTCGCTCTCGGCCGCGGTGAGCGGGTTGGCGCCGTACCGCTGGTGTGCGGTCAGGAAGCTGTCCACCTCGGCGACGTGCACCCACTTGAGGAGATGCGGGTCGCTGGCGCGGTACTTCACTCCGCTCGGGCTGGTCCCGCGGATGCGCTCGTGGACCGACCGGACCCGCTCGATGGCCTCCTCAGCGGCTGGGACCGCGCCGTACGTGGTGATGGCGAGGAAGTAGCTGGTCCGCTGCAGGCGGCCCCACGGGTCGCCGCGGTAGCCGGAGTGAGCGGAGACGGCGGCCATGGCCAGCGGATGCAGTGATTGCAGTAGCAGTGCGCGCAGACCGCCGGCGAACATCGACGCATCGCCGTGGACGCGTCGGATCGGGCTGTCCGGCGCGAACCAGCGCGGACCGGGTGTGTTGTGCACCCGGTCCCGTTCAGCGAATGGGTCCGGTCCGGCGATCTTCGTCAGGATCATCCGTGCCAGCTGGTCCCTCATACGACCAGTGTGCCCAGTTGGGCCTAATGCACATCCACGAAGATCGGATTGGTGTAGAGCCATGGGTCGCCGTCGTTCGGCACGTGCTGGATCGGCCCGGCCGGATCGATGTGCCGGCCCAGATAGCCCACTCCATGCCGACGGCCATCACTCCCGCGGACGCGGACGTAGTGCGACCGCTCAGCCCGGCCCAGCGGGATGGTCAGCTCGTACGTCCCGCTCTTCCGCTGTACGTCGACCTGCTCGACCACTCTGGTGTCGGGCGCCTTCCAGCTGTCCCGATTGGCCACCGCCCCGGTCACTGTGCCGCGAATGACGTCCACATGCGCCAGCCGCGGGAGGAATCCGTGGAAGTTCGGTCGGGTCGCACTGCTCACCTTGACCCGCAGCTCGAGCCGCTCGTGACGGCGCACCCGCAGCCGGCCGCCCAGCGTGACACCGCGCTGCCGGGAGCCCGCAGGGGCGAGCCGGACGTCGATACCGTCGACCAGTTGGCCATGGTCGACCCAGACCCGACCGGCGCGTAGCGCGGCCATCACGTCGAGATAGCCGTACTTGGTGACGCCGACGTGCGTCCGGCTGAACTGCCCGGGCCAGAAGTCGCTACCGGCCTGTGGGGTGTCGGTGTTGGTCGGCGAGGGCTTCCAGCCGAGGCTGTCGAAGTTCTGGCCGGGTGGGAAGACGCCGTCCGTCCAGGTGTCCCAGATGGTCCGGTGGTTATCGCTGTTGGTCGTGATCGAGAACAGCCGGCCCTCAGCCAGCATGCTGTCCCACAGACCGCCGACGGTCGCAGTGGCCCAGTCGAAACCGCCGTACGTGCGGTAGGCGTCAGCGGGGTAGCCGGCCCAGCTGCCCGTGCCAGGGTTGTTCACGTACTCACCGCGCTGGGCGTTCTTCACACCGCGGTAGGCGACCCAGTCCGGCGAGGCGTCGCCCTGGGAGCCCGGTGCGCCTTCCATGCCGATACAGACGCCGGTGTCGCGCCAGCCGCGCAGTTCGTGCGGTGCGTCGATGCCGAGCCGCAGCGGGTGGTTGGCGAGGACCAGGACGTCGTCGACGAAGCCGCTGCGCTTCTGCGCGGCCAGCCACTGCAGACCCTTGATCGCGTGCTGCTCGTTCTCCGGGGTGTCCGCGGAGCGGTTCGTCAGCTTGCCGTCGTACTCGCGCTCGAACTGCTGCAGCAGCGACACGTTGTTCGGGCCGGGCGCGACCAGGAGCGTGCCGTGCTCGGCAGCCGGGATGTACCACTCCAAGCCCTGGAAGATCAGCATCCGCGGGTTCTCGGCCCGGGCCTTCACGACCTCGGCGTTCTCGGCCGCGGCGCCCTTGTCGGCGTGCCCGAAGTTGCTGTGCTCGGTGAACGCCATCCAGTCCAGGCCGAACTGCGCGCCGCGCTGAGCCAGCTGACTGAAGTCGTACTTCGCGTCGTGGCTGTAGCGGCTGTGCACATGGTGA
This sequence comes from Kribbella sandramycini, assembly GCF_013131805.1. Taxonomy (GTDB): domain Bacteria; phylum Actinomycetota; class Actinomycetes; order Propionibacteriales; family Kribbellaceae; genus Kribbella; species Kribbella sandramycini. The sequence continues at coordinate 691,925 of NZ_JABJRC010000003.1, forward strand.
TCGCCGACCAGGTAGACGAGCTCGGGATCACTCCCGCCGCTGGACGTCGTACTGGTCGCCGCGGCGGCCTCGGTCGCACCGGCCGCGCTGACCGCGAACCCCGCGCCGAGCAGACCCGCGCCGCGGATCAGGTTTCGCCGGGACACCCCCTGCGGATCGAGGGCCGTTTCGCCGACCTCAGGATCCGCCCACTCCGGTAGCTGCATGGGCGCCACCCTGCAGGTCCGGACAAACGCCCGTCAAGGCTGGAGGTGGCCCTCAGGTGAACGATCGGCGTACTCGTCCTCGAGGAGGGAGTACAACACCGAATCCCGCCAGGCGCCGTTGGTGAAGACGTGATCCCGCAGATGCCCCTCATAGCTGAAGCCGAGCCGCTTCACCACGGCGATCGAGGCCTCGTTCTCCGGGCCGATGGCGGCGGTCACCCGGTGCAGGCCGAGGGTTCCGAAGGAGAAATCGAGGAGCAGTTGGGTGGCCTCGGTGGCGTACCCGTGCTTCCAGTGCTCGGCGCCGATCGCGCAGGCGAGTTTGCCGTTGCGGTGGACGCCGGGCGCGATCCGGACCAACCCGATCACACGGTCGTCGTCCCGGCGGGCGACGGCGAGCATGTAGTCGGGGCGGTCCGCCCGGGCCGAGCGTTCGATGATGCCGTTCAGCGTCTCGATCGCCTTGGCCCGGTCGTAGCTGTCGAATGCCATCCAGACGGTGACCCGGTCGTCACCGCAGATCGCGAAGTAGTCGTCGAGATCGTCCGCGCGGAACTCGCGCAACACGATCCGCTCGCTGCTGATCGGCTCCATGGGGCGATTGTGGGCGGGAGCCGGGTCAGCGGGCGAGGGTCTGTACTGGTGTCCGGGTGAAGGTCTCGATCTCTTCCTGCAGCTCGCGGGCGTCGCCGGCGTGCCCGGAGGCGCGTAGCGCGTTGTGGACCCGGCGGGCCGAGTGCACAACGCCGTTGATCCGGCGCTCGGTCGGCAGGTCGAGGACCGGCGCGATCGCGTCGGCCGCGCCATCCAGCTCACCGGAGGCGATCCGGCTGATCGCCATCGCGGCCTGGCTGCCGGCGGCGTCGCCGAAGGCCCACTCCGGGTGGTTCTGGTCGTTGTAGGCGTCGACGGCCTGGCGCGAGTACCGCTCGGCCTGCTCGGCCTCACCCGGCAACCAGGCGAGCGCGTCGGCCGCGTAGTACAGCTGGCGGTTGCGGCCGAAGGTGCACAGGCCGCCCATCTCGTCGAGATCGTCGTGGCGAACCGTGTTCCAGGCCTCCTCGGCGCGCTCCAGCGCGGCGCGGGTCGCCTCCGGGTTGCCGAGCGCGGCCCAGGCCCGGGCCTCGCTGACCGGGAGCCAGACGCTGGTCGTGCTGTTCGCCTGCTCGGCGTACCCGGCGCCGAGCTGCGCGTAGCGGACCGAGTCGTGCGGGTTGCCGGCCCAGTAGGAGACCAGCGACTGCAGGCCCCGGACCCAGGCGCGCAGACCGTGGTGGTCGGCGTTGTCGGCGCAGAGGAACGCCGTCCGCGCCTGGGTGAGCGCGGCATGCGGGTTACCGAGGTCGTGCGAGGCCTTGGCGAGCAGCCCGCCGGTCACCCCGCCGAGGAAGTAGAGCTGCCGCAGGTGCTCCGGGCGCTGCCGGCTCTCCAGCAGGGCGAAGACCAGGTCCTGGGTCTCGACCAGCTGGCCGAGGATCTCCGGGAGCGGGCGCTGAGGGTACGCCTTCGCGACGTGGCGAACGTCGTCGTACACCTGTTCCATGGCCTCGCTTCCGAGACCGGACTGGGCCGCAAGGGCAAACGCCCTCGCTCGGCTGGCAGCCATGTCGAGAACCTCCATCTCAGTACCTGTCGTGATCCGTCCACTCGCGGCAGGGGCCGGCACCACCTGCTGGCCCCCCGTGAACTGCGGGGCCGGCTGCTCGGGGACGTACGGCGCGAGGAGCTCCTCGACCGGCTTTCCGAACATGCGTTGCAGGGTGCGCCGGGTCTGTGGAGTGGTGCCTGCCCGCTCGCCCGATGCGAGCCGCCGCAGGTGCCGCTCGGTGATGGTTCCACCCAGCTCGACGAACTCGGCGACGATCTCGGAGTAGGTCTGGTTCCGGCGCTGGATCAAATGCGCCAGGACCGTCTTAGGCGCCAACCTCGCCGCCATCGTTCCTCCCGTTCACGTCAGAACAGACGTTGTCTCGACTCATGCCCCACGACAAGGTGCTGTCCCCCAGATGTCCGCCAGAGGTCCTCGAGAGGTCCGGCAAAGGTCCTCTTCAGGTCCTAGAGCGGTCACGTTGGGCTCGTGCACCATTACTGCCATGACAACCAGTAAGTCCAACTGGTTGCAAGGGCTCAGAGTTACGGGGTGAGTGGCAGTGACCATCGCGGAAATGACGTCGAGACAGCACCGAAGGCGAGTTCGGGTCTGGTTCGGCGAGCACGTGATCGCTCAGTACGTCGCGGAGGCGCCCCTGGCGGCCCGCTACGAGCAGGCGATGCGGCGCCGTTTCGCCGGTCTGAAAGTCACCAACGACCTGCTCGGCCCGCTCGACAGCACCGACTGAAACACCCGTATTCCTCCGGGTCCTCCTCAGACCCGGTTCGCTGCACCCTGGGGGCTCCTCACGCTCAGGGTTCGGCTTTCTGAAAGGTCCGGGGCACTCCTCAGCACCGGACAAAACCACAGGTGTGGTCCGGGGCACTCCTCAGCCCCGGACCACACCGCCCAACAGACCCGGCTGGGCCTGGCGGTTGAGTCCCTGTATCGCCGCCGCCCAGCCGTTCCAACCACCACCTCCTGGCCGACACCTCGGGCCAGGGCCGGGGCCGAGTGTCCTGGGCGGTAGGACACCACCGGTGGTTCCTGACACCTCACCAGGAACCACCCCCTGAGGTGGTCGGCTCCGCAGGGTGACCGCCGCGCCTGGGCGGTCACCCAGCGGAGCCACTCTCATGTCCGGGCGACATAGACCGCGAACGGCGCCTCCGGCTGGACGCCGAGCACGCCGGCGATCCACCCCTCCGCCGTGATCTCACCGGCGGACGCCATTCCGAGCCGTTCCATCACCGCCCGGGAGGCCTGGTTGTGACGCTCGGTGAAAGCGATCACCGAGCGTGCGCCCAGCGTCTCGAACGCAAACTCCAGCCCTGCCCGACCGAGCTCGGTCGCCAGTCCGCGCCCCCGCGCCGACTCGACCAGCGCCCAACCGAGTTCCAGCCGGTCGACGCCCCACTCGGGTCCCGCCAGCGCCTCGACGGCCGTGGTCACGGTCGAGCCCGCCGGCAACCGCGAGAGCCCGCCCCGCCCGGCGAGCAGCCCGGTGGACCGCTCGTACGCGATCCACTTGCTCACGCCGTCACGTTCCCAGGCCACACCCATCTCGGCCGCGCGCTCCTCGGCGACCTCTGTTGACCAAACGCCGCCGTACCACTGCGCCACCCACGGATCGGCGAACAGGCGGACGAGGTCCGGTCCATGTCCGGTCAGGACCGGACCAGGTCCGGTGACCGGCTCCAGCCGGAGCCGTTCGGTCATCCGGGTCCGAACAGCGTGCGCCACGACGTCCCGCAGCCGCCGATCCCCGTCCGTCCGCCCCTCCATCAGCAGTTCGAGCTCACCCGGCCCCACCCACGCCGACCGATCATGTTTCCCGACCTCCAACCGCGGCCGCTCCAGATCGCCGTCCACAGTCACCAGGTAGTCGACCTCACGCCGAACCCGCCCCTCGTGCTCCCACTCCCAATCCGCAACCGTCGCCAAGATCTCCCCCACGGTCCACCCCGTCTCCTCCTCCACCTCCCGCCGCAACGCCTCCTCCGGCGTCTCCCCACTCTCGAGATGCCCACCCACCACATCCCACCACCCAGGAAACAACCGCCGCCCCAACGACCGCCGATGCACATAAACCCGCCCGTTCCGGTCTTGGATCAGGGCTCCGACACAGTCCACAGCACGCATGTGACGCAACTTAGCCCGGCCGGCTGGCAGAGTGCGCGCATGCGGAACAGACCATTTGTTGCCGGGCTTGCGGCGGCGCAGGGGCGGTGGGGGATGGCGGCGGCCGTCGCGTGCGTGGTCACGTTGTTGGTCGCGGCGGTCGGCGGGCGTTGGTTCGTCAAGGACGTGGTCGGCTGGGTCGGTGGGCAGGTTGGGCACGACGAGTTGACGTTGCGGTTGTTGGGGTGGGCCTGGGTCGGGGTGCCGATGCTGGTGATCTCGGCGCTGCTCTGGTTCGGTGAGCGCGTGCCGCTGCCCGTACGCAAGGTCGTCGGGGCGACGGCGCTGGCGATCGGGGCGTCGTCGGCGATGCTGAGGACCGGTCACCGGGGCCCCTCGGAGGAGCAGATCTTCGGGGAGGTGTGGGCCGACGCGCAGCCGCTCAGCTACGGGTGGGGCGCAGCGGCCGGCACCGTCTTGGCGATGTTCGGCGTCATGCTGGTCGTGTACCTGATAGCGGGCAAGGTCGCGGGCAGTCCGCTACCGCCGCGGCCCCGGGCTCTGATCGGCAAGGCGTTGTGGCCGGTGTGGATCGTGCTTGTCGGGCTGGGGATCTGGCTGGCGGTGGCTGGGCGGATGCCGAGTTAGGCGGGCGGCTTCAGGCGGTTCGGCATGAAGAGGACGGCGACGACCAGGAGGACGGCGGCGCCGGCCGCGCCGACGAAGACGTCGTGGACGGCCGGGGCGAGCACGGTGGCGGGGAGTTTCTCCAGGTCGGCGTGGGCGCCGCCGAGGCGGGCGGCGATCTCGCCGTTCGCGACCGCGCCGAAGGCGGCGACGCCGACGGCGCTGCCGACCGAGCGGGAGAACATGTTGGCGCCGGTGACGACGCCGCGGTGCTGCCAGTCGACCGAGGACTGCGCGGCGACGACGGCCGGGGCCGACGAGAAGCCGAGGCCGACGCCGATCACGAAACAGGCGGCCGCGAGGTGCCAGACGCTGCTGTGCAGGCCGACCGTCCAGAGCACGGCGGAGCCGAGGACGACGAAGGCCGCGCCGATCAGCATCGTCGCGCGGAACCCGAGCCGCAGGTAGATCCGCCCGGACAGGGACGCCGAGATCGGCCACCCGATCGTCATCGCGGCCAGCGCGAACCCGGCGACCAGCGCCGTCGTCCCGAGCACACCCTGGGCGAAGACCGGAACGTACGTCGACAGCCCCATCATCAGCAGCCCGATCAGGAATGCCGTCGCGTTCGCCGCGTTCAGCACCCGCCGGCTGAGCACCCACGGCGGCAAGATGGGCTCCGCGGCCCGGCGCTCAACGAAGGCGAACGCGATGATCAACAGCACCGCCACGGTCAGGATGCCGATACTCGTCGGCGAGTCCCAGGCCCACATCACGCCGCCCTCGAGCAGACCGAGCAGCAGCAGCGAGCCGCCGACCGCGAGCAGGACGGCGCCGGCGTAGTCGATCCGGTGCTTGGTCTGCTCGATCGCCTGCTCCTGGAACCGCCGCCGCAACACGATCGCCGCGGCCACCCCGAGCGGGACGTTCACGAAGAAGATCCAGCGCCAGGAGATGTAGTCGGAGAAGACGCCGCCCAGCGTCGGGCCGACGAACGACGAGATCCCCCAGACGCTGGCCAGGTAGCCCTGCACCTTGGCCCGCTCGGCGACCGTGTAGATATCGCCGATGATCGTCATCCCGATCGGCTGGATCGCCCCGGCGCCGAGCCCCTGGATCAGCCGGAACGCGATCAGCGACGGCATACTCCAGGCGAACCCGCAGAGCACCGAGCCGACCACGAACAGCGTGACGCCGAACAGGATCATCGGCTTCCGGCCGCGCAGATCGGCCAGCTTGCCGTAGATCGGCACCGAGACGGCCTGCGCCAACAGGTAGATCGAGAACAACCAGGGGAACTGGGTGAAGCCGCCGAGATCCTCGACCACCGACGGGACGGCGGTAGCCAGGATCGTCGCGTCCAGCGCGACCAGGCTGGTGCTCAGCATCACCGCGAGCAGGATCGGACCGCGCTCCGACCGGAGCCCGACGCCGGTGGGGTCGATCCGCTCAGTAGTCATGACAAAGGCCAACTTACGTCGTCGTTGAACAATTCCGGCAGGACCGATCCACGAGCCGGAACGGCCCGGACCGATACGCTCCGGGGCGTGAGGATCCCCGATGGGCTGCTGCGCGCCGTCGTGCTCGTGGTGACGGTCTCGCTGACCCTGGTGTTGTTGCCGATCGCCATCAACGTCGGGACCGGCGGGACGGCGCCCGTCTTCCTCGCGCCGTACGTCGGCTGGACGTGGCCCGTGATCGGGGTGCTCTGGCTGATCGCGATCGGCGCCGGGCTGAGCGAGGTGCGCAGCCATCGGCGTCCGGTCATCTCCAGCCGCTCGGCCGACCAGCCGCGGAACCGGCCGAACGCGCTCACCCGCGTCGACGCCTACCTGAACCAGCGGGTCGCCGCCTCGCTGGCCGCGCGGACGCGGGTGGCGCTCGCGCTGGACCGGCGTCCCGAAGAGGTCGTCCGCCCGTACGACCTGACCGTGCAGCCGATCGACAGCGCGCCACGCGAGCTGCCCGACGACGCCGACATCGCTGCGGTCTTCGACTCGCTGCAGGAGGCGATGCTGATCCTCGGCGCGCCCGGCGCCGGGAAGACCACGCTGCTGACCAGGCTGGCCCGCACACTGACCGCCAGGGCGCAGGGCGACGAGAGCCAGCCGATCCCGGTTCTGCTCGACCTGAGCGGTTGGGGCGGGACGGTGTCCCGCCATCCCGACGACCACCCGCGCGACAGCCCGATGCTGGCCGGCTTCGTGCACTGGCTGCTGGCCGAGCTGGACGCGCGCTACGGCATTCCGCCCGCGGTCGGCCGGATCTGGCTGCTGCGCGGTGATCTGGCGCTGCTGTTCGACGGGCTCGACGAGATCGACGCCAACCACCGGGAGAAGTTCGCCGGGGTGCTCCACGACCTGCGGGTCAACTATCGGGTCGTCCAGCTCGCAGTGACCTGCCGGACGCACGACTACGACCAGCTGGCCAACAAACTGACGCTGAACGGCGCCGTCCACATCAGGCCGCTCAGCAGGCAACAGGTGCTCGACTACTTCGCCGCAGTCGGTCCGGAGCTGGACGGTGCCCGCGCAGCGATCGAACAGGACGAGGAGCTCTGGGACCTCGTCACCTCACCGCTGATGCTTAACGTGCTGTTGCTCGCCTACCAGGACAGAGCGCCCGAGGACCTGGCCGGTACCGACGTCCGACGCGATCTGTTCGACACGTTCATCGTCGAGGTGCTGGCGCGGCGTCGTCCGAACAGTCGCCAGTACGACGCCCGCACGGTGGTGCGCGCATTGCGGACGCTCGCCAGTCGGACTGCGGGGCGACGGGGCTCGCAGGTCGTGGTGCCGCGCTGGCCGAACACCGATGGCCGGGATGGGCTGCTCCAGCCGGACGTCGTCTACCTACTACATGCGGTCTGCTTACCCGCGCTGCTCAGTGGACTAGTCGCTGGTGCGACCGTGGTGCTGGCGGCGACGTACGGCGTACTGACTGGGCTGGCCGTTGCGGTGCCGGCTGTGCTGGTGGCCTGTCGCTGGCCGTTTGCTGGTGGTGTGATGGCTCGCCTCGACTGGAGGCAGTTGCTGGCGCTCGTCCTCTGCGCGGTCGCTGGTACGGCGGCCAGCGTCGTGCTGTTCACGGCGGCGATGGGTCTGATCGAGATCCTCCCGAACGCGGTCGGTTTGGCGACCGGGGTGGAGATTGGTCTGCTGGTCGGGTGGTGCATCCGGGTGCTGACCCGGCTGCCGACGTTCTGGCAGGCCGTCGCGGGTACTGGGTCGCGCTGGCGGCTGGCACCATGGGCGGGGGCTGGGGGCGTGGCTGGTCTGCTGCTCGCCGTACTGCTCGGTGCCGACTTCGCAGCGACGACGCCGGTCGTCGTACCGGGATTGCTGCTCGGCTTCTTCGCCATGAGTGTCATGCGGCGGACGTCGCTGCGCGCTGGGCCGGTGTACCGCGTGCTGTACGACGTACTGCTCTGTTGGACCGGATACCTCCCGTGGCGGCGCGGTGCGTTTCTGCGGTACGCCGCCGATCGGTTCGTGCTCGCTCGGACCGCGCCCGGCGAGTACGCGTTCATCCACCTGTTGGTGCGGGACTACCTGGCCGAGAGCGACCCGGAGGATCTGGCCGCGAAGATCACCCGCCGACAGGTCCGCTGAGCAGCTCGCGGTCGAGGATGCGGCTCCACTGGCGGACGATGCCGCGCCGGCGCGCGCTGTCGTCGGAGAGCAGCCCAGCGAGGCCCAGACCGCGCGCCATGTCCAGGACGCCCTGGACTGTCTCGCGAACGCCCGGCGTCCGCTCCGAAACATCCAGTACATCGAGGAGCGCGCGGTGCGCCTGTCGACCGACATGCGCCTCCAGCCGGACGATCTGCTCGCGCAAACCGTCTTCCGTCGACGCAGCGACCCACAGATGCAGTGCGGCCCGGAAGAGCGGCCCGGTGTAGACCTCCGCGAGCATGCCGACGATCGCCTCCGTACGACCCGGTCCACTCGGCAGCCGCCCAGCCTGGGCACGGATCTCGGCCAGCCGCACCTCCGTCATGTACTCGACGGCGGCCGCGAACAGATCGGCCCGGGTCGGGAAGTGGTGCTGCGCAGCCCCCCGCGACACCCCGGCCCGCGCCGCGACCACAGCAACCGTGGTCGCGGCGTACCCGACCTCGGCCAGCGACTCGACCGCGGCTTCGAGCAGCCGCTGCCGAGTCGCCCGGCTCCGGTCCTGTTGCGGCTCCCGCAGCAGCGCATCACTCACGGGCGGCCTCGCGAGCTCGCAACTCACGCCGCAGGATCTTCCCGGACGCCGCCTTCGGCACCGCCTCGATGAACTCCACCTGCCGCACCTTCTTGTACGGCGCCACCCGCTCCGCCACGTAGTCCAGGACGTCGGACTCCGTCAGCCCCGACCCCGGCGTCGGCACCACGAACGCCTTCGGCACCTCGTTACCCTCCTCCTGCACCCCGATCACCGCCGCATCCGCGATCCGCGGGTCGGTCAGCAACACGGCCTCCAGCTCCGCCGGCGGCACCTGGTAGCCGTGGTACTTGATCAGCTCCTTGACCCGATCCACGACGTACAGGTACCCGCGCTCGTCGACCCGCCCGAGATCCCCGGTGTGCAACCAGCCCTCGGCATCGACGGTCGCGTCGGTCTCCGCCGGGCGGCCGAGATAACCCTTCATCACCTGCGGCCCGCGGATCCACACCTCGCCGACCTCGCCTGCCGACACATCGTTGCCATCGGCACCAACTATCCGCTGCTCGGTCGACGGGAACAACAACCCGACCGCTCCGGCCGGCGGGTTCGACTCGTCCTGCGGGACGGCGTGCGTCCCCGGCGACAGCTCCGTCATCCCGTAGCACTGCAACACCGACGTCAGCCCGAGCCGCTTCGCGCACGCCTCGGCCAGCTCCGCATCCAGCGGCGCCGCGGCCGACGTCAGATACTTCAGCGCCGACAGATCGACCCCGTCCACCGCCGGGTGTTTCGCCAGCGCCAGCACGATCGGCGGCGCGACGAACGCCCGCGTGATCTTCTGCTCGTCGAGCACGGTCAGGAACTGCTGCAACTCGAACTTCGGCAGTACGACGACCGTCGCACCGAACCGGAACGGCAGGTTCATCAGCACCGACTGCCCGTAGATGTGGAAGAACGGCAGGATCGCGATGATCCGCTCGCCGTCGCCCATCGCGAACGTCGCCTCCGCCTGCGCGAGATTGGTCGCGATGTTCCGGTGTGTCAGCATCACGCCCTTGGCCGCGCCCGTCGTCCCACTGGAGTACGGCAGGACGGCGACATCGGACGCCGGATCGATCGCCACCTCCGGCTCGGGCCCGGTCGACGCGACCAGCTCCATGACCGACCGATAGCCCTCGGCCTGATCACAGACGAAGATCTCGGTCACCTCGGTGCCCTCGATCGCCGCCGTCGCGACCGGCAGGAACAGCGAGATCGTCACCAGCAGCTTGGCCTTGGAGTCGAGTAGCTGCTTGTGCAGCTCGTCCGCGGTGTAGAGCGCATTCACCGTCGTCACGGTCGCGCCTGCGCGGGTGGCGCCGTAGAAGACGACCGGGTAGAGGATCGTGTTCGGGCTGTAGAGCGCGATCACGTCACCCTTGCCGATACCGAGCTCGGCCAGCCCGGCCGCGACCCGCCGCGTCATCCCGTCCAGTTGCGCGTAGCTGACCTCGCGCCCGCTGACGCCGTCCACGAGCGCGGGCCGGTCGCCGTACTCCTGGGCGCGCCCGAGCACGGCCTCGTGCAGCGGCAGATCGAGGATCTCGACGGGCGGAAACTGGCTGGTGATGATCATCGGGGCGGCCTTTCAGTAGGACTTGGGCAGACCAAGGCTGTGCTGGGCGACGAAGTTCAGGATCATCTCCCGGCTGACCGGGGCGATCCGGATCGCGCGGGCGGCCACCGAGAGCGCGGCGACGCCGTACTCCTTGGTCATCCCGTTCCCGCCGAGCGACTGGACGGCCTGGTCGGTGGCGCGGACGGCGACCTCGCCGGCGGCGTACTTGGCCATGTTCGCGGCCTCGCCCGCCCCGAGATCGTCACCGGCGTCGTACAGCGCGGCCGCCTTCTGCATCATCAACCGGGCCAGCTCGAGCTCGATCTTGACCTGGGCCAGCGGGTGCGCGATGCCTTGGTGGGCGCCGATCGGCGTCTTCCAGACCTGGCGTTCCTTGACGTAGGCGAGCGCCTTGCCGAGCGCATGCCGGGCGATGCCGAGCGCGAACGCCGACGCCATGATCCGCTCCGGGTTCAGCCCCGCGAAGAGCTGCATCAGCGCGGCGTCCTCGGCGCCGACCAGCGCCTCGCGCGGCAGCTGGACGTCGTCCAGGAACAGCGTGAACTGCTTGTCGGGGCTGATCAGATCCATCTCGATCTGCTGGAATTCGACCCCGGCCGCGTCGGTCGGGACGACGAACAGCGCGGGCTTGAGCTTGCCGGTCCGCGCGTCTTCGGTGCGACCGACGACCAGCACCGCCTGCGCGACATCCAGCCCGGAGATGTAGACCTTCCGCCCGGTCAGCGACCAGCCGTCGTCGGTACGCCGGGCGGTCGTGGTGATGTTGTGGGAGTTCGACCCGGCATCCGGCTCGGTGATCGCGAACGCCATCGTCGTCGACCCGTCCGCCAGCCCCGGCAGCCAGCGCTGCTTCTGGTCGTCCGTCCCGAAGCGGGTGATCACGGTGCCGACGATCGACGACGAGACGACCATCATCAACAGCGGGCACCCGGCCGCGCCGAGCTCCTCCAGGACGATCGACAGATCGCCCATCCCGCCGCCGCCCCCGCCGTACTCCTCCGGCAGGTTGACGCCGAGGTACCCGAGTTTGCCGGCCTCGAGCCACAGCTCGGTGGTGTTCCCACCGCTCCGCGCCTGCTCGTCGAACCACGCGTACCCGTACTTCTTCCCCAGCTCACCGACCGCGCGCCGCAGCGCCTGACGCTCTTCGGACTCGACGAAACTCATACATCCTCCCCAACGACCGCCAGTACGGCGCCGACCTCGACCTGTTGACCCGCCTCGACATGTAGCGCCCCGACCACCCCGTCGGCCGGCGCCGCGATCACGTGCTCCATCTTCATCGCCTCCACCCACAGCAGCGGCTGCCCTTGTTTCACGACCTCACCCACCGCGACTCCGACCCGGATCACCGTCCCCGGCATCGGCGCCACCAACGACCCCGCCGCCACCCGCGTCGCCGGATCGACGAACCGCGGCACCGGCGTCAAGCTGATCGGCCCGACACAGACGAGCCCGTCGTACGCCGCCACCTCGAAGACCCGCCGGACGCCGTCCACCTCCAACACCACGCGTGTCGGCGAACTCGCCAGCAGCCGGATGTCGCCGTCCACCACCAGCCCGTCCCGCGTCAGCCGGTACTCGACGTCGTACGTGGTCTCGCCCACGCGGTAGCTCTTTCGCTGCGGTTGCGACGCCAGATTCCGCCACCCGCTGGGCAACCCGGTTCGCCGTCCAGCCGCATCAGCCAGCGCCGCAGCCAACGCCGCCAACCGCACAGCACGCTCATCGGCCGGCTCGCCCACCCCATGGGTGTCGAAGAACGCCGTGTCGGTTTCACCTGCCAGGAACGCCGGATGCCGCAACACCCAAGCCAGCAACTCCCGGTTCGTCCTTACGCCGTGAATCGCCGCGCGGTCCAGCACCCCAGCCAACCGCCGGGCGACCGTCGAGCGGTCGGTGCCGTACGCAATCACCTTCGCCAACATCGCGTCGTAGTAAGGCGAAACGACCGACCCGTCCGCAACCCCCGAGTCCACCCGCACACTCGAATCGACTTCAAAGCGGTGCAACACACCTGTTTGCGGTTGCCAGTCGTGCTGCGGGTCCTCGGCGTACAACCGGACCTCGATCGCATGACCGACCGTGGGCGGCGGCTCAGGTGGCAGCCGATCCCCGGCGGCGACGGCGAACTGCAGCTCGACGAGATCCAGCCCGGTCGTCTCCTCGGTGACCGGATGCTCGACCTGCAGCCGCGTGTTCATCTCCAGGAAGTAGAACTCGCCCGACTCGTCGGCCAGGAACTCGACCGTCCCCGCGCCCACGTAGTTGATCGCCGCAGCCGCCTTACGAGCCGCGTCGAACAACAACGGCCGCATCGCCGGAATCCGTTCCACCAACGGCGAGGGAGCTTCTTCGACCACCTTCTGATGCCGCCGCTGGATCGAGCACTCCCGCTCGCCGACAGCCCAGATCGTCCCGTGCTGATCAGCCATGATCTGCACCTCGATGTGCCGGCCGGCCGCCAGATACCGCTCGCAGAACACCGTCCCGTCCCCGAACGCCGACAGCGCCTCGGCCGACGCAGCCTCGATCTCCCCGGCCAGATCCTCCAGCCGCGACACCACCCGCATCCCGCGCCCACCGCCACCCGCCGACGCCTTCACCAACACCGGCAGATCAGCAGCCGACACCTCCGCCGGCGTCAACTCGGCGAGCACCGGCACCCCGGCCGCCGCCATCAGCTTCTTCGACTCGATCTTCGACCCCATCGACGAGATCGCATCCACCGGCGGCCCGACCCACGTCAACCCCGCATCCAGCACCGCCTGCGCAAACGCCGCATTCTCCGACAAGAACCCATACCCCGGATGGACGGCGTCCGCCCCCGCCCGCAACGCAGCCTCGACAATCGGCTCAGCCCGCAGATATGTCTCACCAGGCGCGTTCCCGGGCAGATGCACCGCCGCATCAGCCTCATCCACGAACGGCGCCGCCGCATCGGCCGTCGAGTACACAGCGACCGTCGACAACCCGAGCGACCGAGCCGTCCGGAAAACCCGACGAGCGATCTCGCCGCGATTGGCTACCAACACCGAAGAGATCATGGGGCTCACATCCGAAAGACGCCGAAGGACGAGGTGCCTTCGACCGGGGCGGAGTGGATGGCGGACAGGCAGATGCCGAGGACGGTGCGGGTGTCGCGGGGGTCGATGACGCCGTCGTCGTAGAGGCGGCCGGAGAGGAAGGTCGGCAGCGACTCTGCCTCGATCTGACCCTCGACGTAGGCGCGCATCTTGGCGTCGCCGTCCTCGTCGTACGGCATGCCCTTCGCGGACGCGGCGGCGCGGGCGACGATCGAGAGGACACCGGCCAGCTGCTGCGGCCCCATGACGGCGGATTTCGCCGAGGGCCAGGCGAAGAGGAAGCGCGGGTCGAAGGCGCGTCCGCACATGCCGTAGTGGCCGGCGCCGTAGGAGGCGCCCATCAGGATCGACACGTGCGGGACCTTGGAGTTGGCCACCGCGTTGATCATCTGCGCGCCGTGCTTGATGATCCCGCCCTGCTCGTACTCCTGGCCGACCATGTAGCCGGTCGTGTTGTGCAGGAAGATCAGCGGGGTGTTCGAGCGGTTCGCGAGCTGGATGAACTGCGCCGCCTTCTGCGACTCCTCGCTGAACAACACCCCGCGCGCGTTGGCGAGGATCCCGACCGGATACCCGTGTACCGACGCCCATCCGGTCGCCAGCGACGAGCCGTACAGCGGTTTGAACTCGTCGAAGACCGAGCCGTCCACCACGCGCTCGATGACGTCCCGCGGGTCGAACGGAACCTTCAGATCACCCGGCACGATGTCCAGCAGCTCGTCGGCGTCGTACCGAGGTTCCGCGTACGCCGAAGCGGGCGCGGGCCCGGCCTTGCGCCAGTTCAGCCGGGAGACGATCTGCCGGCCGAGCCGGATCGCGTCCTGCTCGTCGACGGCGAAGTAGTCCGCGAGACCGGATTTCCGGGCGTGCATCGCCGCGCCGCCGAGCGACTCGTCGTCGGCGTCCTCGCCGGTGGCCATCTTGACCAGCGGCGGCCCGGCCAGGAATACCTTCGCGCCGCCGTCGACCATCACCACGTAGTCGCTCATCCCGGGGATGTAGGCGCCGCCCGCGGTCGAGTTGCCGAAGACCAGCGCGATCGTCGGGATCCCCTCGGCCGACAGCCGGGTCAGGTTGCGGAACATCGCCCCGCCGGGGATGAAGATCTCCTTCTGCGTCGGCAGATCCGCGCCGCCGGATTCGACCAGGCTGATCACCGGCAGCCGGTTCGCCCGGGCGATCTCGTCCGACCGGAGCGCCTTCCGCAGCGTCCACGGGTTGCTCGCGCCGCCCTTGACGGTCGGGTCGTTCGCCGTGATCAGGCACTCGACGCCCTCGACGACGCCGATCCCGGTCACCAGACTCGCGCCGACGGTGAAATCCGAACCCCAGCCGGCCAGCGGCGACAGCTCCAGGAACGCCGAATCCGGGTCGATCAGCAGCTCGATCCGCTCCCGCGCCAAGAGTTTGCCACGCTGGTGGTGGCGCGCGACGTACTTCTCCCCACCCCCGGCCAGCGCCTTGGCATATTCGGTGTCGAGAACGGCGAGCTTCTCCAGCATCGCCTCGCGGTTACTCATCATCCGGTGTACCCCAGTCGTTTCGCGGCCAGGCTGGTCAGGATCTCGGTGGTGCCGCCGCCGATCGCGAGGATCTTCTGGTCGCGGTACTGGCGCTCGACCTCGGCCTCGCGCATGTACCCGATCCCGCCGTGCAGCTGGAGCGCCTGATCGCACACCCACTGCCCGGCCTCGACGGCGGTGTTCTTCGCGAAGCAGACCTCGGCGAACACGTCCTCGCCGCGCTCGGCCCGCTCGGCGATCGCGTGCACGTAGACGCGCGCGACGTCGATCCGCCGCGCCATCTCGGTGAGCGTGTGCTGCACGGTCTGCCGGGAGATCAGCGGCCGCCCGAACGTCTCCCGGTTGCGGCACCACTCGACGGTCAGATCGAGCGCGCGCTGGGCGCCGGCGTACGCCTGGACGGCGAGTGTCAGCCGCTCGGAGACGAAGTTGACCGCGAGCTGGACGAACCCGGAGCCGGGCGCGCCGACCAGGTTGCCGACCGGGACGCGGACGTCGGTGAACGACAGCTCCGCCGTGTCGGAGCACAGCCAGCCCATCTTCTCCAGCTTGCGGGACACCTCGAAGCCGGGCATGCCCTTCTCGATCACGAGCAGGCTGATCCCGTGCGCCCCCGGCCCGTCGGTGCGGACGGCGGTCGTGACGAAGTCGGCGCGGACGCCGGAGGTGATGAACGTCTTGGCGCCGTTCACGACGAACTCGTCACCCTCGCGGCGGGCCGTCGTCCGCAGGCTCGCGACATCCGAGCCGCCGCCGGGTTCGGTGATCGCGAGCGCGCCGATCAGCTCGCCGTCCAGAGTCGGGCGAACCCAGCGGTCGATCTGCTCTTGATTGCCAGTGGCAACGATATGCGGGACGGCGATCCCACAGGTCAGGAGCGAGGCGACCAGTCCGCCGGAGCCGCCGGTGTAGTGCATCTGCTCGACGACTTCGAGCCCGTCGCGGAGTGAGCCGCCGCCACCGCCGACCGCCTCCGGGAAGGCGACGCCGAGCAGGCCGAGCTGCCCGGCCTGCTTGTGCAGCTCACGCGGCAGCAGGCCGTCGCGCTCCCACTGATCGAGGTTCGGGAGCACTTCGGCTGCCATGAACCGGCGGACGGACTCCGCGAACGCGCTCACAGCAGCATCTCCGGAATGTCGACA
The DNA here is from genome assembly GCF_013131805.1 of Kribbella sandramycini. Taxonomy (GTDB): domain Bacteria; phylum Actinomycetota; class Actinomycetes; order Propionibacteriales; family Kribbellaceae; genus Kribbella; species Kribbella sandramycini. Next base: position 707,991 of record NZ_JABJRC010000003.1, read on the forward strand.
TAGCGAGATCGCAGCCATTCGCCGACGGCCTTGGCCTGCGGATCGAAGCGGGCCTGGGCCGCGACCCCCTCACCGAGCAGACCTTCGACGACGAAGTTCACCGCCCAGAGATTGGGCAGCAGGTAGCGCGTCACGGTCAGTTCGCGGGTCTCCGGCAGCAGCTCCTGGAAGAGCTCGACCGTGAGCGTGTGCGCGAGCCAGCGCCAGGCCTTCTCGTCCCGGACCCAGACGCCGACGTTCGCATCGCCGCCCTTGTCGCCGGAGCGCGCGCCGGCGATCCGCCCGAGCGGGACCTCACGCGTCCGCGGCCGGCCGGTCGACGCGAGTGACGGCAGCGGGATCGGGAGCCCGGCGTCCTCGGCCGGAGTCAGGGCTTGGGTCTCGGCGGCAGGCTCGATGATCGACCGCGTCCCGTCGGGCCGGACGACGACATGCTCGACCTCGTGAATGTCGACGTACCCGGCCCGGAAGACGCCGTACGGCGAACCGTCGCCGGGCGGCGCGACCGCGTGGAAACCGGGATAGCTCGACAACGCCAGCTCGACCGCCGCGCTGGAGAACCCGCGGCCGACGACCTTCGGGTCAGGGTCCTTCACCGCGCAGCGGAGGAAGACGCTGGCCTCTTCCTCGGACTCCGCGTTCGGCTTCTCCGTCCAGGCGAGCGTCCAGCTCAGCTCGGCCGGGCGTTTGGTCAGCGCGCGTTCGAGCTGCGCCTTCACCAGCTCGGCCTTCTCCTCCAGCTGTAACCCGGTCAGCACGAACGTGACCTCGTTGCGGAAGCCGCCGATGCTGTTCAGCGACACCTTGTACGTCGGTGGCGGCGCCTCACCGCGGACGGCGTCGATCCGCACCCGGTCGGGCCCGTCGTCGGAGAGTTCGATCGTGTCGAGCCGCGTGGTCACATCCGGTCCGGCGTACCGGGCGCCGCTGATCTCGTACAGCAGCTGTGCCTTGACCGTGTCGATCGTGACCGCGCCGCCGGTGTTGTCGTGTTTGGTGATCACACTGCTGCCGTCGGCGTGAATCTCCGCGATCGGGAACCCCGGCCGGCCGAGATCGCGGATCTCCCCGAAGAACGCGTAGTTCCCACCCGTCGCCTGACACCCGCACTCGATCACGTGCCCGGCCGCGACCGCCCCGGCCAACTCGTCGTACTGCGTCCGCTTCCACCCGTGATGCGCCGCCGCCGGCCCCACGATCACCGATGCATCGGTCACCCGCCCGGTCACCACGACGTCAGCCCCGGCCTGCAGGGCCTCGGCAATTCCCCAGGCCCCCAGATAAGCGTTGGCCGTCAGTGGCTGGCCGAGCTCGAGCTCCGCAGCCCTGGGGAGTAGGTCGTCGCCTTCGACGTACGCGATCTTCGCCTGCAACCCGAGCCGCTCCGCGAGCTCTCCGATCGCGGTGGCCAGCCCCGCGGGATTCAGCCCGCCCGCGTTGCTGACGATCTTGACGCCGCGATCGAGCGCTTCGCCCAACCCGGTTTCCAGCTGCTTCAGGAACGTCCGCGCGTACCCGAGCGAGGCGTCCTTCAGTCGATCCCGGCCCAGAATCAGCATGGTGAGCTCAGCCAGGTAGTCGCCGGTCAGCACATCCAGCTGGCCGCCGGTGAGCATCTCGTGCACGGCGCTGAACCGATCGCCGTAGAACCCGGAGGCGTTCCCGATCCGGATCGGCGCGGTCATGCGAACTGCCCCGGCTGCCGGCCCTTACCTGGCAACCCCGCGAAGGCCTGGGCGATCCCCAGCCACTCGTCGGCGTCCGCACCTTCCGCGTGTACTTCCAAGTCGTCTCGGTGTCGGCGTTGGGTTGCCAGCAGGCAGAAATCCACCGCTGGGCCGGTCACCCGCTGCGGCGCGTCGTCCGGGCCCCATGTCCACAGGTCGCCGTCCGGGCCGGTGAGTTCGACGCGGACTTCGACATCCGGGGCGGTTCGGCCGTGGAGCAAATAGGCGAAGGCGCGGGTCCGGACGGCCAGGTGGGCCACGTGGCGGAGTCGGTTGCTGGGCGGACGTCGTACGCCCAGTGCGTCGGCGACGTCTTGGCCGTGGGCCCAGGTCTCCATCAGGCGTGCGGTGGCCATCGAGGTCGCGCTCATCGGCGGGCCGAACCAGGGGAGCTTGGAGCCGGTGGGCACCGCTTTCAGCGCCTCGGCGAGCTCGGTGCGGGTTTCGCGCCAGTAGACCAGCAACTGGTCCGGCGGGAGGGCGGCGCCTTCGGCGGCCGCGTCGTCGACGTAGCCGGTCGGGTTGCTGGATCCGCGCCGGACGAGCGCTGCGAACTCGTCGGGTTCGGCCGCGGCGAGCCGCGCTGCCTCATCGGTCCAGGCGAGGTGGCCGATCTGGTGGGCGATCGTCCAGCCCTCGGCGGGCGTCGGCGTACTCCATTCGTCGGCGGCCAGCCCGCCGACCAGCCGATCGAGCTCGGCGCTCTCGGCCCACAAATCCGCCAGCACTTCGTCCAGTTGCACGCGGCACTCCCAGGAGGGTGGAGATCGTGTCACCGAGACTGGCACGGTCGGCAAAAAGAATCAAGCGTGCTTGTTTTCTGCGCGGTGGTCTACACCGGTTCCGTTCGGCGCTGATCAAAAGGGTTTCGATGTGCGATGGTCCGGTGTTGCCTAGAGCGTATGCATGGTTCGCTGCCGGGGAAGGCCGCCGAGATCCGGGCGCTGTTGCTGAGTTTGATCGACACGCTGCCGGAAGGCGCCGCGCTGCCACCGGAACGCGAGCTGGCCGTGCGCTGGAACGTGGCGCGGATGACGTTGCGCCGGGCCGTCGACGAGCTGGTGATCGAGGAGCTGCTGATCCGCCGGCACGGGAGCGGGACGTACACGACCCGGCCCAAGGTCGCGCGCTGGCTGGGAATGATCGGCTTCTCCGAGGACATCCGCCGGCGCGGCATGCGGCCGGGGAGTCAGATGCTCGAGTTCCGCCACCAGAAGGCCGAACGCGCAGCCGCCCGCCGACTGCGGATCCCGGTCGGCGACCCGATCATCGCGTTCACCCGGCTCCGGCTGGCCGACGACCTGCCGATGGTCGTCGAGCGGACGACGCTGCCCGCGTCGTACGTCCCCGGTCTGGAGGCCGACGACCTGAACGGCTCGCTCTACGACCTGCTCACCCACCGCTACGGCATCGACGTCGTCAGCGGCACCTCACGCCTCGAACCCGTGATGCCCGATGCCAAAACCGCAGGCTGGCTGGACATTCCCACCAGCCAACCCTGCCTGGCCACCCACGGCATCTCCTTCGACAGCCGCGACCGCGTCTTCGAGTACACCTCAGCCCTCTACCGCGGCGACCGCTACGCCTTCACCACCGAACTACGCATGACCCAAACCCCCCGAGCCCGAGCCAACAGCTTCTAGCTCACTCGCCTTCCCGGCATTTGCTGGGTCAGCCCATGAAATGTGTGGGTCAGCCCAGCAAACGGGGTTAGCCGGTGCTCGAGTGCGGGGTCTCGGTTCTGCTCAGGAGTTGCGCATGGGCGTGGTCGGTGGCGGTGGCTATGGCGCCGACGAGGGAGGCGCGGTGGGCGAGGGTGGAGCGGAGGATGTTGATGGGGACGGGGAGGGTGGCCGCGAGGGCGGCGACGCGGGTGGCGAGGAGTTCGTTGTCGCCGATACCGCCGGTGAGGATGACGGTTTCGGGGTCGACGACGGCGCTCAGCGCGGTGACGATCTCGTGGATCCGCAGGCACTCGTCCTCGACCAGCGACAAGGCCCGGTCGTCACCGGCCCGGGCGCGGTCGAAGAGGTCCTGAACATCGCGCAACGCCGGGTCGAGTGCCCGCGCCTCGCGGAGAAGCGCTAGACCACCGGCCTCGTCGGGCTCGGCCGGCGTGCCCCGCCGGGCCCGCGCCGTCGGCAGGAACCCGACCTCGCCGGCCGCCCCGTGCGCACCACGCAGCAGGACGCCGTTGTGCATGATCCCGGCTCCGACCCCCGCCCCGATCGCGATCACCGCGAACGTCGACAACGACGCCCCGGCCCCGTGCCGGTGCTCGCCGATCGCCGCCAGGTTCACGTTGTTCTCCAGCAGCACCGGCCCGTCGATCGCCGCCGCCAGCTGCGAGTACAGGTCGTACGGCGTCTCCTGCCCCAAGTTCCACGCGTACCGCACGGTGCGCTCGTCCACCGCACCCGGCGTCGAAACCCCCACCGCCAGCAACGGCACCGCAGCGCGCTCGGCCGCGACCCGCGCCTCCGCCAACAGCTCGACCGCCTGCCGGACGACGCTCTCCGCGCCGCGCGCCTGTGTCGGCCGGGTCAACTCGGCCAGCGGCGTACCACTTACATCACAAACCGCGACCCGCAAATTGCTTCCGCCGATGTCGATCCCGGCCACGCAGCCCGCGGCGACCGGTACGTCGTACAGCGTCGCCGTCCGCCCCGGAAGACCGCTCCGCTGCCCCAGCGACTCGACCAGCCCGAGCGACTCCAGCCGCTCAACGGCGGCGAAAACCGTGGGTCGGGACAGCCCGCAGGCAACGGCCAGCTCGGAGCGCGTCTGCGGCCCGGCGTGCGTCAGCAGCCGGTCCAGCACCGCACGGGCGCTCGGCATCGGCGTCGGACCACGGTTCATAGCTCACCTTCGCAGAGTTCTTGACTCCCTCGTCGGGCCTGATAATACTGCCCGTATGTTAGGAAAGTTGCCTAACAAATAGAAGACCGGAGTGGGGCGATGGTGGCGATCGACAGGCGGACCGTGCTCAAGACGGCCGGCGGGGCCGGGCTGGCAGCGTTACTGGCCGCGTGCAGCGGCGGCAAAGGCGCGTCCTCGGGTGACCAGGGCAGCGGCAAGGGCGAGATCCGGGCGCTGTTCATGAAACAGGCGGCCTACACCGAGGCGGACGTCACCAAGATGACGGCCGCGTTCACCGCCGCGAACCCGGAGATCAAAGTGACCCCGGAGTTCGTCGCGTACGAGGCGCTGCACGACAAGATCGTCGCCGCGGGCCCGGCCGGGACGTACGACGTCGTCCTGATCGACGTGATCTGGCCGGCCGAGTTCGGCAGCAAGAAGATGATCACCGATGTCACCGGCCAATGGGCGCCGGAGTGGAAGACCGAGATGTTGGCCGGTGCGATCGAGACCGCGCAGTACGACCAGAAGCTGTACGGCGTCCCGTGGATCATGGACTCCAAGTACCTGTTCCTCAACGAGGCCCACCTGTCGCTCGCGCACGCGAACCCGCAGTGGCTCGACACCTGGGACGGCGTCCTGAAGACCGCCCGCCGGCTCAAGGAGGCCGGGGTGGTGAAGTACCCGCTGATCTGGTCCTGGCAGCAGGCCGAGGCGCTGGTCTGCGACTACGCGCAGCTGCTCGGCGCGATGGGCGGCAAGTTCCTCGACGAATCGGGTAAGGCTGCCTTCAACGCCGGCGGAGGGGTCCAGGCGTTGGAGTTCATGCGGCAGACGATCGTCGACGGACTGACCAACCCGGCGTCCACCCAGTCGCTGGAGGCCGACGTCCAGCGCGTCTTCCAGGCCGGCCAGGCCAGCCTGGTGCTGAACTGGACGTACATGTACGGCGCGGCCAACGACGCCAAGCAGAGCAAGGTCGCGGGGAAGGTCCAGGTCGCGCAGACGCCGAAGGGCAGCGTCGGGCGGCCGGGGGTGAACGGCGGGATGGCGCTCTGCGTCACCGCCGGCAGCAAGAACCAGGCGGCCGCGTTCAAGTACATCTCGCACCTGACCAGCCAGCCCGAGCAGGAGAAGTACGCGCTCAGCTCGCTGCCGGTCTGGACGACGTCGTACGACGAGCCCGCGGTCGTGCAGACCAACCCGAAGGTCGTGCCGCAGGCCAAGAAGCAGCTCGACGACCTGATCCTGCGGCCGCAGGCGAAGAACTACAACGCGATCTCCCAGGTTCTGCAGGCGGAGCTGCAGAACGCGCTCCTCGGACGCAAGCCGGCGCAGCAGGCGCTCGACGACGCGGCCGACAAGGCGAACAGCCTGCTCCAGTCGTGAGGCCGGAGCGGGTCCGTGGCGAGGGACGGTTCGCGCTGTTCCTCTTGTTGCCCGCGGCAATCGTCGTGTTCGGCGTGGTGCTCTACCCGGTCGTCCGGACGTTGCTGATGTCGTTCTACGACGTCGACAGCGCGATGCCCGGCAGCTATCCGTTCGCCGGGCTGGGCAACTACGCGAAGGCCTTCCAGGATCCGTCGTTCTACCCGGTGCTCGGGCACACGGCGTACTTCACGATCGTCTCGACCGTCGCCGAGCTGGTGCTCGGGATGGGCGTCGCGCTGCTGCTGAACGCGCCGCTGCGGTTCAAGTGGTTGTGGCGCAGTCTCGTCGTGCTGCCCTGGGCGTTGCCGACGATCGTGAACGGCGCGCTCTGGCGGTGGATCGACAACGGCCAGTACGGCGTCCTCAACCAGCTGCTCGGCACCGAGATCCAGTGGCTGGGCTCGCCGTTCCTCGCGCTGAACATGGTGATCGTCGCCGACGTCTGGAAGAACACGTCGATCGTCGCGTTCTTCCTGCTGGCCGGGTTGCAGACGATCCCGGCCGAGATCCGCGAGGCCGCGGTGATGGACGGCGCGTCGACCTGGCGAACGTTCTGGTCGGTCGTCGTCCCGTTGCTGAAGCCGAGTATCGCGGTGGTGCTGGTGCTGCGGACGATCGAGGCCTTCAAGGTCTTCGACATCGTCTACGTGATGACCGGCGGCGGTCCGGCGTCCGGGACGCAGACCGTTGCCTTCTACACCTATCTGCAGGCGTTCTCGAACCAGCTCTTCGGGTACGGCTCCGCACTCGCCTACCTGATCGTGATCGCGGTCGGCGCGCTGGCGATGTTCTACCTACGGCTGCTCCGGCAGAACCAGATGGCGGGGGTCTGATGCGTAAATTCCAGTACGCGATGTGCGGTCTGCTCGCGGTCGTGGTGCTCGCGCCGTTCGGCTGGCTGGTGATCTCGAGCCTGTCCCCGGCCGACGAGCTGACCAGCGGGTCGTTGTGGCCGTCGCACCCGACGCTGTCGCGCTACCAGGACATCTTCACCTCCGGCCCGGACGGCGTCGCCGGGACGTTCCGGGTCGCGATGCTGAACAGCCTGGTGGTCGCGTCGGTGACCACGGTGATCTCGCTCGTGGTCGGGTGCCTGGGCGGGTACGCGTTCGCCCGGCTGCGGTTCCGGTTTCGGCGTACGACGTTGTTCGCGTTCCTCGCGATCTACATGTTGCCGCCGATCGCGCTGGTCATCCCGCTCTACCTGGCGCTGGCGAACCTGCAGCTGCTCGACACCCAGCTCGGGCTGATCATCACCTACTGCTCGATCGTGACGCCGTTCTGCCTGTGGACGATGAGCAACTTCTACCTCGGGCTGCCGACCGAGCTGGAGGACGCCGCGCGGGTCGACGGCTGCTCGCGGCTGGGCGCGCTGATCCGGATCGTGCTGCCGCTGGCCCGGCCCGGGATCGTCGCGACGGCGATGTTCGGCTTCCTGCTGGCGTGGGACGAGTTCCTCTACTCGCTGATCTTCACCTCGACGCCGAACGCCAAGACGATCCCGGTCGCGATCGCCGAGTTCACCGGGAAGTTCTCGTCGGACTTCGGGCTGGTGGCGGCCGGCGGCGTCCTGGCCGCACTGCCGCCGGTGCTGCTCGCGCTGCTCTTCCAGCGGTACATCGTGACCGGTCTGACCGCGGGTGCGGTGAAAGGCTGATCGATCAGGATGATTACTGTGCGGGGCTGACTGGTCACTAATGTCGATGTATGGATCTGAGTAACCCGATCAGCACCGTCGTACCGTCGCTGGACGGCCCGGTTCTCCAGGTGTTGGCGCGTGCGGAGGACGGGCTGTCCGGGCGGCAGATCCACAAGCTGGCCGGGCAGGGCAGCGTGGCCGGTGTCCGGCTGGTGCTGCAGCGGCTGGCGGCGACCGGTCTGGTGCACGTCGACGACGCGGGGAACTCGTTGCTCTACACCCTCAATCGGCACCATCTCGCGGCGCCGGTGGTCGAGTTCCTTGCGGACCTGCGCGGCGCGTTGGCCGGGCGGCTGGCCGCTGAGCTGAACGGCTGGCTGATCCAGCCGGTGCACGCGAGCCTGTACGGCGCGGTCGCGCGGGCCGAGGGCGATCTCGAGTCCGACGTCGACATCCTGCTGATTCGGGCGGACGACGTCGCGGCGGGTGACCCGACCTGGGAGCAGCAGGCAGCAGCGCTGATGCAGACCGTCGTCGATCTGACCGGCAATCCGGCGCACGTCTTCGAGCTCAGCCAGGCCGAGCTCGCCGGGCACCTCACGACCTCGGAGGCGATCCTGAACGACTGGATGGACCCGAGTATTCAGCTGGCCGGTCTGCCGTTGAGTGCCTTGCAGTTGGAGCTAGTGGCCGAGTAGCGGGGCCATCAGCCGGGCGATCCGGCTGTCGCGGCCGGTCAGCCGCTCCTCGGCGTCCGCGAGGGTCATGGCGCGCAGGCCGGCGTTGATGCCGAGCCAGCGGAAGGGCTCCGGCTCCCAGCGGCGCGATCGGTGATCGACCCAGGGGAGGCGGGTCAGCTGGGTGTCCCGGTTGAGGATCAGGTCGGTGAGGGTGCGCCCGGCGAGGTTCGTCGTACTGACGCCGTCGCCGACGTAGCCGCCTGCCCAGGCGACGCCGTCGCGGAGGCCGACCGAGGCGCACCAATCCCGCGGTACGCCGAGCGCGCCGCCCCACGCATGGGTGAACTGCACGTCTTCGAGGTCGAACAGCTCTCTGAGTGTCGCCTGCAGTTTGCCGAACACCCGCGGCTCGTTGTCGTACTCCGGTCGCACGCGCGAGCCGAAGTGGTACGGCGCCCCGCGACCCCCGAACACCAGCCGACCGTCCGCCGTCCGCTGCCCGTAGATGATCAGATGCCGGTGATCGCTGAACGTCGGTCGATCCGCCAACCCGATCCGCTCCCACGTGGCCGCGCTCAACGGCTCCGTAGCCACCACCAGCGAGTAAACCGGCGCCACCGTACGCCGCTCGTTCACCAGCCCCGGCGTGAACCCCTCGGTCGCCCGCACGACGACGTCCGCCCGCACCACCCCGCGATCCGTCACCGCCCGCCCTCGCTCGATCCGCGTCACCCGGGTGCCCTGATAAATCGTGACGCCCAGCCGCTCCACCGCCGCAGCCAGCCCGCGCACCAACTTCCCCGGATGAATCACCGCGCAATGCGGCGTAAACGTTGCCCCCAGCACCTTCGTGGCATTCACCTTCCCCGCCACCTCGTCCGCCCCCAAGAACTCCACCCCCGTCCCCCACTCCCGGCTCTCCGCCACCTCCCCCCGAGCCCGCTCCACCTGAGCCTTGGACCGAGCCAAAACCACAGTCCCGCCCTTGTGGAAATCACACTCGATCCCCTCCGCCGCAGCCACGAGCCCCACCTCGTCAACCGCCCCCTCCATCCCCCGCAACATCCCCACCGCCCCCTCCCGCCCGGCGAGCGCCGCCAACTTCCGCCCCGAAGCCGGAAACAACGCCGAACACCACCCCCCATTCCGCCCGGACGCCCCAAACCCAGCCGTCTCCGCCTCAACCACCACAACCCTCAGCCCCGGATCCGCTTTCGCGAGGTAATACGCCGTCCACAACCCCGTGAACCCCGCCCCCACAATCACCACGTCCGCATCCCGATCCCCAGGCAGCGCGGTTCGCACCACCTGTTCTTCGGCGACCTCGGACCAGAGATTCAGCGGACGCCCCAGGAGTAGGTTTGTTTGACGAGTTTGAGGTAGACGAAGGTTTCGGTGGCTTTGACGCCTTCGATCTGGCGGATGCGGTCGGAGAGGACCTGGAGGAGGTGTTCGTCGCTCTCGCAGAGGACCTCGACGAGGAGGTCGAAGGAGCCGGCGGTGATGACGACGTACTCGACCTCGTCCATGGCGGCGAGCTGGTTGGCGATGGGCTCGAGGGAGCCTTCGGCCTTGATGCCGATCATGGCCTGGCGGTCGAAGCCGAGCTCCAGCGGGTCGGTGACGGCGACGACCTGCATGACGCCGGCGTCGGTCAGCCGCTGGACGCGCTGGCGGACGGCGGCCTCGGACAACCCGACCGCTTTGCCGATGGCGGCGTACGAGCGCCGGCCGTCGACCTGGAGCTGTTCGATGATCGCCTTCGAGGTCTCGTCCAGCAGACCCTGGTTCTTGTCGGGGTGCCCCGTTCGTACTGCCACCTGGTGATCCTGTCAGCCGGGCCGCTCCCAGGCAACCGGCCGAAGCGGAATTCGTTGTGAAAATCGAAGTTCGCTACGGAATCCCTTGTCTTGATCGATTCGGTTTGACAGTATCCTCCGCGTCAGCCCGTCTTAGGAGGTTGCATGGGACGTCAGCCGGTCCTCGGCCGCCGGGCGGTCCTGCGCGGCCTCGGCCTCACCGCGGTGGGTGTCGGCGCAGTCGCGTGCGGTATCCCGCCGGCCCGGCAGAGCGCGGACAAGTGCGTCAGCACCGACCTCTCCGGCGCCCAGAAAGCACTGAACTTCTCCAACTGGCCCAGTTATATGGACGAGGCCGAGGAGAAGGTCGACGGCAAGACCGTGCTGCCGACCCTGGAGGCGTTCCAGAAGCAGACCGGCATCCAGGTCACCTACACCGCCGACGTCAACGACAACTCGGAGTTCTACGCCAAGGTCCGCGACCAGCTCGGCACCTGCCGGCCCAGCGGCCGCGACATCTTCGTCCTCACCGACTGGATGGCGGCCCGGATGGTCGGCCTCGGCTGGATCCAGAAACTCGACCACTCGAACGTACCCAACGTCGACAAGTACCTGCTCGAACAGCTCAAATCCCCCAGCTGGGATCCGCGGCGCGATTACAGCGTCCCGTGGCAGAGCGGCCTGACCGGGATCGCCTACAACGCCAAGGTCACCGGCGAGGTCGGTAGCTGGGCCGACCTGCTCGGCAAATCCGAGCTCAAGGGCAAGGTCACCATGCTCTCCGAGATGCCCGACACGATGGCGATCATGCTCCGCCTGGTCGGCGCCGCGCCCGGTAAGTTCACCGACGCCGAGTGGAGCAAGGCCCTGGAGAAACTCGAGGACGCCGTCGGCTCCGGCCAGATCCGCCGGTTCACCGGCAACGACTACGTGCAGGACCTGAACGACGGCAACATCGCCGCCTGTATGGCGTGGTCCGGCGACGTGCTCGCGCTCCAGGCCGACAACGAGGACATCAAGTTCGTCGTCCCCGAAGAGGGTCTCAACCTCTGGTCCGACAACATGCTCGTGCCGAACAAGGCGACGCACCGCGCGAACGCCGAAGCGCTGATGAACTACTACTACGACCCGCAGGTCGCCGCCGAGCTGGCCGCCTGGGTCAACTACATCTGTCCGGTCGAGGGCGCCCGCGAGGCGATGGAGAAGATCGACCCCGAGCTGGTCGAGAACCCGCTGATCTTCCCCGACCAGGACATGCTCGCGAAGACGGCGTCGTTCATGCCGCTGGACACCGCCAAGGCCAAGCTCTACGAAACCGACTTCAACCTCGCGATCGGAGGCTGATACATGACCAGCGACCTCGTACTCACCGGCATCAGCAAACAATTCGCTGGTCATCGCGCCGTCGACAACCTCGACCTGACCGTCCCGGCCGGCACGTTCTTCGCGCTGCTCGGCCCGTCCGGCTGCGGGAAGACGACCACGCTCCGGATGATCGCGGGTCTGGAGGAGCCGACCACCGGCAGCATCCGCCTCGGCGACGACGAGATCAGCGGGCTGCGCCCGTACAAGCGCCCGGTGAACACCGTCTTCCAGAACTACGCGCTGTTCCCGCATCTCGACATCTTCGAGAACGTCGCCTTCGGGTTGAAACGCCGCAAGGTCAAGGACTACCAGCCGAAGGTCGAGGAGATGCTCGGCCTGGTCGAGCTGAAGGACTACGGCAAGCGGCGCCCGGCCCAGCTTTCCGGTGGTCAGCAGCAGCGCGTCGCGCTCGCCCGCGCGCTGATCAACCGCCCACAGGTGCTGCTCCTCGACGAGCCGCTCGGCGCGCTCGACCTGAAGCTGCGCCGCCAGATGCAGCTGGAGCTGAAGCGGATCCAGACCGAGGTCGGCATCACCTTCGTGCACGTCACGCACGACCAGGAAGAGGCCATGACGATGGCCGACACGATCGCCGTCATGAACCGCGGGCTGATCGAGCAGCTCGGCAGCCCGGCGGAGCTGTACGACCTGCCCGCCACCACCTTCGTCGCCAACTTCCTCGGCCAGTCCAACCTGATCCGCGCCAAGATCATCGGCCAGTCCGGCGAGGATCTTGTCGTCGACGTCCACGGCCGGAAGGTGATCGTGCCGCTGGCCCGATGCCGCGTCACCGAAGGCGAGGTCTGGCTGGGGATTCGCCCGGAGAAGGTCTTCCTGGCGCCCGCGGACAGCGAGGACGGCGATGGTTCGAACCAGCTCCGCGGCGCGGTCGTCACCGACGTGAGCTACGTCGGCGTCAGCACGCAGTACTTGGCACGGCTGCCCTGGGGCCAGGAGCTGACGGTGTTCGAGCAGAACACCGGAGCCCGCGAGGCGTTCAGCGCCGGCGACGCCGTCGATCTGCACTGGCGGCCCGCGCACAGCTTCCTCCTGGACGCCGCTCAGGACGCGCTCGCCGGTGTCGAGGACGTCGACTGATGAGCGCCGTCGGCCAGCTCGGCGCGGCGTCGCAGTCCGCCGCGCCGCCTCCGGTCGAGCGATCGGGACGCCGAATGACGGCGTACCTGCTGTTGTTACCCGGCGGGCTGTGGCTGCTGCTGTTCTTCGTCGTCCCGCTGGTTTCGTTGCTGGCAGCAAGCTTGTACGACCCGAACGGGTCGATCGAGAACGGTTTCTCGATGACCTGGCACTGGCAGAACTTCGGGACGACGATGGCCGACTACTGGCGGCCGTTCGGGCGATCCCTCTGGTACGCGTTGCTGACCACGGCGTTCTGCCTCCTGCTCGGGTATCCGCTGGCGTACGCGATCGCGATGCGGGCCGGCCGCTGGAAGAACCTGATGCTCGCGCTGGTGATCGCGCCGTTCTTCACCAGCTTCCTGATCCGCACGCTGTCCTGGAAAATGTTGCTCAGTGACAACGGTTTCGTCGTGGACGCCCTGCAGTGGCTACGGATTCTCGGCCCGGACGGGCGGTTGCTCGCGACCACGGCCGCCGTCGTCACCGGTCTGACCTACAACTTCTTACCGTTCATGGTGCTCCCGCTGTACGCGAGCTTGGAGAAGATCGACCGGCGGCTGATCGAGGCCGGTGGCGACCTGTTCGCCGGCCCGGTGACGACGTTCCGTACGGTGACGCTGCCGCTGTCGATGCCCGGCGTCGTCGCGGGTACGCTGCTCACCTTCATCCCCGCGGCCGGTGACTACATCAACGCGCAGCTGCTCGGCACACCGAAGCAGCGGATGATCGGCAACGACATCCAGCGGCTCTTCGCGGCTGGGGCGTATCCGACCGCGGCCGCGTTGTCGGTGACGCTGATGGCGGCGATCGTCGTCCTGGTGCTCATTTACGTCCGGCGCTCCGGGACGGAGGAGCTGGTATGACCCGGTTCGGGCGGTTCATCGCGCGGAACTTCGTGCTGGTGCTGGGCTTCGTCGTCCTGCTGTATCTTTTCGCGCCGATCGTCGTCGTGATGCTGATGTCGTTCAACGCGCCGAAGAGCCGGCTGTCGTACACGTTCGACGGGTTCACGGTGGACAACTGGCTGCACCCGTGTCGTCCGTTCGGGTTGTGCGACGCCGTGAGTACGTCGTTGCGGATCGGTCTGTTGGCCACGGTCGTGGCGACGGCGCTGGGCACGTTGATGGCGTTCGCGATGGTGCGGCACCGGTTCCGCGGGCGGTCGGCGACGAACCTGTTCATCTTCCTGCCGATGGCGTCCCCGGAGATCGTGCTCGGCTCGTCGCTGCTGGCGCTGTTCGTCTCCAGCGGGTTCGGCGGGCGGCTCGGGTTCTGGACGATCCTGATCGCGCACGTGATGTTCTGCCTGTCGTTCGTCGTGGTGACCGTGAAGGCGCGGCTCGCGGGGATGGACTCGCGGCTCGAACAGGCCGCGATGGATCTCTACGCCAACGAGTGGCAGACGTTCTGGCGGGTCACCTTCCCGCTCGTCTTCCCCGGCATCCTCGCCGCGGCGCTGCTCAGTTTCTCGTTGTCCTTCGACGATTTCATCATCACCAACCTGAACGCCGGCACCACGGTCACCTTCCCGATGTACGTCTGGGGATCGGCCCAGCGCGACATCCCACCCCAGATCAACGTCATTGGCACGGCGATGTTCCTGCTGGCGCTGATCTTCGTCCTGGCCGGCGAGCTCGGACGCCGACGCCGCGAACGCACCCGGAGCTGACGCCTGTGATCCGTTCCCTCGTGGACGCGCGACCGGAAGCCCTGTGGCTCGACGACCCGGCGGCGCCGGAGCCGTTGCCGCCGCTCACCGGGCCGATCGTCGCGGATCTCGCGATCGTCGGCGGCGGGTACACCGGATTGTGGACGGCGTTGCGTGCGAAGGAGCGGTACCCGCACCTCGACGTCGTGCTGCTCGAAGCGAACACCTGCGGATCGGCGGCGTCGGGGCGGAACGGCGGTTTCTGCGATGCGAGCCTCACGCACGGGTACGGGAATGGGCTGGCGCGGTGGCCCGAGGAGCTCCCGACGTTGGAGCGGCTCGGTCAGGAGAACCTCGACGCGATCGAGGCGACCGTTGCGCGACTCGGGATCGACTGCGATTTTCGGCGTACGGGCGAGTTGACGGTTGCGACCTCGCCGCATCATCTCGACGAGTTGGCCGAGGAGGCTGAGCGACGCGACGACGTCCAGCTGTTGGATCAGGACGCCGTCCGGGCCGAGGTCAACTCACCGACGTACCTCGGCGCGCTCTACGACCCGCACTCGACCGCGCTCGTCGAACCCGCGCGGCTGGCGTGGGGGTTGCGGCAGGCGTGCCTCGACCTCGGCGTTCGCATCCACGAGTACACCCGGGTGACCGGCATCCGCCGTGGTCACCTCACCACCACGTCGCCGGCTGGGCCGCACTCCTCACGTGGCCCAGCCGGCTCCGTCCGCGCGGCGCGGATCGCGCTCGCGACCAACGCGTTCCCCTCGCTGCTGCGGCGGCTGCGCCCCTTCACCGTGCCGGTCTACGACCTCGTGCTGGCGACCGAGCCGTTGTCAGCTCAGCAGTTGGCGAGTATCGGCTGGCAGCGCCGCCAAGGTATCGGCGACGCCTCGAATCTCTTCCACTACTACCGCCTCACCCGCGACAACCGCATCGTCTGGGGCGGCTACACCCCGCTCTACCACTACGGCAGCCGCATCCACCCTTCCTTCGAGCAACACACCCCCACCCACGAGTTGCTCGCCAGCCACTTCTTCACCACCTTCCCCCAACTCGAAGGCCTCAACTTCACCCACCGCTGGGGCGGCGTCATCGACACCAGCACCCGCTTCTGCGCCTTCTTCGGCACCGCCCACGCCGGCCGAACCGCCTACGCCCTCGGCTACACCGGCCTCGGCGTGGCCGCCACCCGCTTCGGCGCCGACGTAACCCTCGACCTCCTCTACGCCGGACAATCCCCCCGCACCACCCTCCGAATGACCAGCACCCACCCCCTCCCCTTCCCACCCGAGCCCATCCGCTCCCTAGGCATCCACCTCACCCGCTGGTCCATGTCCCAAGCCGACGCCAACGCCGGCCACCGCAACCTCTGGCTCCGCACCCTCGACCGCCTAGGCCTCGGCTTCGACTTCTAGCCCACCGTCCGCGCCACCGACTGTCCTCTGACCCCCGGCTGTTTCGTGGGTCAGCCCACGAAACGGCGGCTGTACCCACCGCAGGCGGTTGGCCCACCCACCGTTTGGTGGGTCAGCCCACGAAACGGCGGTGGGTGCTGCGGTGGGTGCTGCGGTTTGCTGGGTGGGCCCAGCAAACTGTGGGTGGGATGGGGCCGGGAGGCGGTAAGGGGGCGGGGCCGGCGGTGATGTGGGGCGGGCGGGATGTAGCGGCGGACCGCCAGCGCTGCACAACAGCACGACACGCCGGCGGCGGGGGCGCACCGTCGGCGTGTCGTGGAATTGTGCAGCGCTGGCGGTCCGGGCTAGACGCGATGGAAGGTGACCGTGAAGCCGGTGCAGGTGCGGCACTGACGGACGGTTTGGTTGCCTTGTTCGGCGTCCTGTTTCGACCAGGCGTAGGCCTTGGGACAGCGCGAGCTGAGGGCGTCGCTGTAGGGGGTTCGGGCGTCGCGGTTGAGGTTGAGGCAGTACGGCGTGGTGCCGTTGGTGCCGACGCGTTTGTTGGCGGCGGGACAGTAGGGCAGCAGGTTCTCGGGGCAGCCCATGGTTTCGCACTCGGGCGGTGGGGACGACGCGCCGTTCGCGCGAATGGTGATGGGGACGGCGAACGCGTTGACGTAACTGACGTTGTACCAAGGAGCCAGGCGGTCGTTCTGGTCGAAGTTGAACTCGGCCAGGCTGGTGGGCTGTTCGCCGGTACTGCAGCGGTTGGCCCACGGCCCGCAGTCGCCGACCGCGCACTTGAAGGTGGAGCCGGAGGCGCCGGTGCACCCCTGGCGGCCGAAGAACTTACCGCGCCAGTGGTTGGGCCAAGCGCCTTCGGGCACGGTGACGGTGGCCGACTGTCCGTTGGCAAGGGTCGGCAGATTGGTGAAGTTGACGGAGTTGTCGGCGTTGACGGTCGACCCGATCCACAGGGTCTGGCCGGTCTGGTTCACGAACGTCACGGTGTGCACGGTGGCGGCGGAGACCGGCGTGGCAAGGCCCAGCAAGAGGGCGAGGGACATCAAGGCAGCACAGAGTTTCGGCATATCTACTCCGCAAAGTCGGGGCGGACGCGGGAGACTGCGCTCCCCACGATCCGCGCCCGCTACAACGTTGTCAATGTTCCAGCAGGCTCTACCGCGAGAGTGGTGCCAGCTTGCTCGTGAGCCGATCCGTCGGCTCATAGCGTGGACGGCGTCAACGAAAGGAGCCCCAGATGTTTCGCCGTCTGGCGACAACAGCCATCGCCACCGCCTGCCTGGTGACCCCCTTGACCGCCGTCGCGGTCCGGAGCGATCCGATGCAGCAGCGGGTCGACGAGCTCGCCGAGGCCTTCCCCGGCGCGATCGCGACCGTTCGCGACACCCGCGGAAAATCGCGGACGTACGTCGCCGGCGTCGCGAACCTGACCACTCGAGCGCGCGTTGATCCCCGCAGCCGAGTCCGGATCGGCAGTAATACCAAGCCCTTCACGGCAACCGTCGTCCTGCAGCTGGTCGGCGAAGGCAAGCTCGCGCTGGAGGACCCGATCGAGAAGTACCTACCGGGCCTGGTCCGCGGTGACGGAATCGACGGACGCCGGATCACCGTGCGCCAGCTGTTGCAGCACACCAGCGGCATCCCGGAGTACCACGACCTCACCCCGGACTATCCGCCGACGCGGCACACCTACTGGGAGCCGCGCGACCTGGTCGACATCGCCCTGCAGAAGAAGGCCCTGTTCCCGCCCGGCGAGGGCTACACCTACAGCAACACCAACTACATCCTGGCCGGACTGCTCGTCCAGAAAGTCACCGGCCGCCCGCTCGGCGAGGAGATCACCCGCCGCGTCATCGAACCGGCCGGCCTCCGCGACACCTACTGGCCCGCACTCGGCGATCAGCAGATCCACGGCCCGCACCCCACCGGCTACTTCCAGGGCGCCGACATCACCGAGCTGGATCCCTCGATCGCGTGGGCCGCGGGCGGAATGGTCGGCACCCCGGCAGATATGAACCGCTTCCTGGTCGCCCTGCTCCAGGGCAAGCTGCTGAAACCCGCGCAGCTCGAACAGATGCTGAAGACGGTCGACTCCACCGGCCGTGATTCGGCGGGCAAGAGTGGCTACGGTCTCGGCATCGCCGCGGTGCCGCTGTCCTGCGGTGGTGTCGCCTGGGGGCACGGTGGTCAGATCTACGGCTACGAGACGCTGGACGCCGCGACGCCGGACGGCCGCGCAGCAGCGTTGGCCGTGACGTCCACCCACACCACATCAGCGGAAGCGCGACGCATCAGCCGGACCGTCGACACCGCGTTCTGCGGTGCCGACGGCGGGCAGTGACTACAGCTTGGACTCCGCCTCGACGAGGACCGAGCGGATGATCGACTCCATCTCGTCGAAATGCGCCTGGTCGCAGATCAGCGGCGGCGACAGCTGGATGACCGGGTCGCCGCGGTCGTCGGCGCGGCAGTAGAGGCCGGCGTCGAAGAGCGCCTTGGAGAGGAAGCCGCGGAGCAGCCGCTCGGACTCCTCGGCGTTGAAGGTCTCCTTGGTGGTCTTGTCCTTGACGAGTTCGATGCCGTAGAAGTACCCGGCGCCGCGGACGTCGCCGACCAAAGGCAGGTCGAGCAGCTTCTCCAGCGTGGCCCGGAAGTCCCCCTCGCGGTCCCGGACGTGCTGGTTGATGCCTTCGCGCTCGAAGATGTCGAGATTGGTCAGCGCGACCGCGGCGGACACGGGGTGGCCACCGAAGGTGTAGCCGTGGGCGAAGGTGGTGTCGCCCTTGCCGAACGGCTCGAAGAGCCGGTCGGTCGCGATCGCCGCGCCGAGCGGCGAGTAGCCGGAGGTGATGCCCTTGGCGCAGGTGATGATGTCGGGCTGGTAGCCGTAGCGCTCGGCGCCGAACATCGTGCCCAGCCGGCCGAACGCGCAGATCACCTCGTCGCTGACCAGCAGGACGTCGTACTCGTCGCAGATCTCCCGGACCCGCTCGAAGTACCCCGGCGGCGGCGGGAAGCAGCCGCCCGCGTTCTGCACGGGCTCGAGGAAGACGGCCGCGACCGTCGACGGGCCCTCGTTCTCGATCGCGACGGCGATCTGGTCGGCCGCCCAGCGACCGAAGGCCGCTTCGTCGTCACCGTGGATCGGCGCCCGGTAGTAGTTCGTGTTCGGCACCCGGAACGTCGACGGCACCAGCGGCTCGAACGGCGCCTTCAGATCCGGCAGGCCGGTGATCGAGAGCGCGCCCTGCGTGGTGCCGTGGTACGCGATCGCCCGGCTGATCACCTTGTGCTTACCCGGCTTGCCGGTCAGCTTGAAGTACTGCTTCGCGAGCTTCCACGCGGTCTCGACGGCCTCGCCGCCGCCGCTGGTGAAGAAGACCCGGTTCAGATCGCCCGGCGCGTAGTTCGCGACCCGCTCGGCGAGCTCGATCGACTTGGGATGCGCGTACGACCACAGCGGGAAGAACGCCAGCTCGGAGGCCTGCTTGGCGGCCGCCTCGGCGAGCTCCGTCCGTCCGTGGCCCAGCTGGCTGACGAACAGGCCAGCCAGTCCGTCCAGGTAGCGCTTGCCTTTGCTGTCGTAGATGTAGGCCCCGTCGCCGCGCACGATCACCGGCACGTCGGCCGTTTCGTAACTCGACATCCGGGTGAAGTGCATCCACAGGTGGTCGCGCGCCGACTGCTGCAGGTGGGCGAAGTCGGCGTCGCCGATCGTGTCGGACGACATGTCGGATCCCTCGTCTCAAGCGTTGTCGTTGCCCGTCATCCTGCCCGGAGAAATCCGCTCTGGCAAGTGATTTCGTGCCGCTTGAGCCGATAGGGTGTCGATGTCAGCATCACACGGGGACTTCTGATTCGGATTCCGCACCACTGGAGGTCATGGGTGGACACCCTGTTCGTGAATGGATCCGTCTTCGACGGGACGACGTACCGTCCCGGCGTGGCCGTCGCCGTCCGCGGCGGCCGGATCGCCGCCGTCGGGCCCGACCTGGCCGACCTGCGCGCCGCCGAGATCGTCGACCTGGACGGCGGCCTGCTGCTCCCCGGTTTCGTCGACGCGCACCTGCACCCGGTCCAGGGCGGCATCGAACGCGCCCACTGCGACCTCTCGCCCTGCGACGGCCTCCCCGCCTACCAGGAGCGGATCAAGCAGTACGCCGACGCCCACCCCGATGCGCCGTGGATCCTCGGCGGCGGCTGGCATCAGCCCGACTTCCCCGGCGGTACGCCGGCCGCGGCCGACCTCGACCTGATCACGGGCGACCGGCCCGCCTTCCTCGCGAACGCCGACCACCACGGCGCATGGGTCAACTCCAAGGCCCTGGAGCTGGCCGGTATCGACGCCGGCACGCCGGACCCGCCGGACGGCCGGATCGAGCGCGGCCCGGACGGCGTACCCACCGGAACCCTCCACGAGGGCGCGATGAACCTGGTCGGCCGCCTCACCCCGCCGACCACACCCCAAGAGCTCGTCGACGCCCTCCTCGACGCCCAGCAATACCTGCACTCACTGGGTATCACCGGCTGGCAGGATGCGATCCTCGGCACCTACGCGAACCTCGGCGACGCCACCCCGGCGTACGTCGAACTCGCCGAATCCGGCCGCCTGACCGCCCGGGTCAACGGCGCCCTCTGGTGGGAGCGCGACCGTGGCGCCGAGCAGATCCCCGACCTGATTGCCCGCCGCGAAGCCTTGCAGTACAGCCGATTCCGGGCCCGCTCGGTCAAGATCATGCAGGACGGCGTCGCCGAGAACCACACCGCCGCGATGATCGACCCGTACTTCGACGGCTGCGGCTGCCGCACCGGCAACAGCGGCATCTCGTTCGTCGATCCGGAAGCGCTGAGGGAACACGTCACCCAACTGGACGCGGCCGGCTTCCAGGTCCACGTGCACACGATCGGCGACCGCGCCGCCCGCGAAGCGTTGGACGCGTTCGAGAAAGCCCGAGCCAGTAACGGATCCAACGACAACCGGCACCACATCGCCCACCTGCAGGTGATCCACCCCGACGACATCCCGCGGTTCGCCAAACTCGGCGTCGCGGCCAACATGCAGGCGCTCTGGGCGGTCTACGAGCCGCAGATGAACGAGCTGACCATCCCGTTCCTCGGCCCCGAGCGGACCGGTTGGCAGTACCCGTTCAACTCGCTGGCCAAGACCGGCGCCCGGCTCGTCGCCGGCTCCGACTGGCCCGTCTCCAGCCCGAACCCGCTGGAGGCGATCCACGTCGCGGTCAACCGCCGGACCGACAAGGCGGACGACCCGTTCCTGCCCGAGCAGGCGATCGACCTGACCACCGCGCTCGCGGCGTACACCTCCGGCAGCGCCTGGGTGAACCACGCCGACGAGACCGGCCGGATCGCGGTCGGCGCCCTCGCCGACCTCGCGGTCCTGGACCGCGACCCGTTCACCGCCCCCACCGACGAGATCAACACCGCCCGAGTCCGGGCCACCTGCGTCGAAGGCGAGCTCGTCTTCGGCCCGACCAGTTAGGACGCTGATGACCCTCACCAACCTTGTCGACGGCAAGCCGGTCGCCGCGCTGAGCGGAGCGACGTACGACGTGATCGCCCCCGCGACCGGCGAGACGTACACCCAGGCGCCGTTGTCCGGGCCCGAGGACGTGGACCAGGCGATGAACGCCGCCGCCCGGGCGTTCGAGGGCTGGCGGGACACGACCCCGGCCGAGCGGCAGCGGATGCTGCTCAAGATCGCCGACGCGCTGGAGGAGCGCGCCGACGAGTTCACCGCGGCCGAGAGCCGGAACACCGGTAAGCCGCTGGCCCTGACGGCGAGCGAAGAGCTGCCGCCGTGTGTGGACCAATTGCGCTTCTTCGCCGGCGCCGCCCGGGTCCTCGAGGGCCGTTCGGCCGGCGAGTACATGCCCGGTCACACCTCGTGGGTCCGGCGTGAGCCGATCGGCGTCGTCGGCCAGGTCACGCCGTGGAACTACCCGCTGATGATGGCCATCTGGAAGATCGCGCCCGCGCTCGCGGCCGGCAACACGATCGTCCTGAAGCCGAGTGACACCACGCCCGCCTCGACCGTTCTGCTGGCGGAGCTGTGCAACGAGTTCCTGCCGCCGGGTGTCTTCAACGTGGTCTGCGGCGACCGCGACACCGGCCGGGCGCTGGTCGAGCACGACGTACCGCAGTTGGTCGCGATCACCGGCTCGGTCCGGGCCGGGCGTGAGGTCGCGTCGTCCGCGGCGCAGAAGCTGAAGCGCACCCACCTCGAGCTCGGCGGCAAGGCGCCGGTGGTCGTCTTCGACGACGCCGACCTGGAGGCTGCCGCGGAGGCGATCGCGGGAGCGGGCTACTTCAACGCCGGTCAGGACTGTACGGCGGCCACCCGGGTGCTCGCCGGGCCGCGGATCCACGACGACTTCGTCGCCGCGCTGACCGAGCAGGCCCGGCAGACCAGGACCGGTCAGCCCGAGGAGGATGTCGCGTACGGCGCGCTCAACAACGCCGACCAGCTCGGCCGGGTGCGCGGGTTCGTCGACCGGCTGCCCGACCACGCCGCCGTCCAGACCGGCGGGAACGCGATCGGCGACCGCGGCTACTTCTTCGAGCCCACGGTCGTCTCCGGCCTGCGGCAGGACGACGAAGCGATCCAGGACGAGATCTTCGGTCCGGTGATCACCGTCCAGCGGTTCGCCGACGAGGACGAGGCGCTGCGCTGGGCGAACGGCGTCGAGTACGGGCTCGCATCCTCGGTCTTCACCCGCGACCACGGCCGGGCGATGCGGATGTCGCGCAAACTCGACTTCGGCTGCGTGTGGATCAACACGCACATCCCGATTGTCGCCGAGATGCCGCATGGCGGCTTCAAGAACTCCGGTCACGGCAAGGACCTGTCCATGTACGGCCTGGAGGACTACACCCGGATCAAGCACGTGATGTCCAACATCGAGGGGTAGGCCGCCTCCGGGCCAGTGGTCTACTCGGGGTGCTTTACCGGTGGCCCCGGGGTCGGTCACCCTGATCCGGTGACCGGATTCGCGCCTGTCGCCGTGATCGGCCCGCCGATCCCGGCCGCCACGTTCACCGCCGCCCTCGATCGAGCCGGGCTGACTTCGGTCCGGTACGACGTCCCGCCGGACGACCTCGGCGGGTACGCGGCGGTGGTCGTGGTCGGCCGGTATCCGGAGCCGGCCCGGCTCGCGGTCGGTGGGCTCGCGGCGTACGTGCGCGCGGGCGGTTCGGCGTACGTCGAGTTCGCGCTCGACGAGACCGGGCTCCTGCCGCAGGGCGAGCTACGGCCGGCGCATTTCGAGCGGATCGTCACGACGGCCGCGTTGGGCGGCATCGAGCCGCTGCGGATCCTCGACGAGCACTCGTCGCAGGCGCAGCAGGTGGTCGCGCCCGAGGGCGCCGTCGAGTTGCTGACCTACGCCACGGTGGCCGGGACGCACGAGGCGGTCTTCGGGCTGCCGGATGCGACCTTTCCGGCGTTGCTGGAGATTCCGGTCGGCGCCGGGCGGCTGCTGTACGCGACGACCGCGCTGAGCCATCACGTGGCGGGCCGGTACAAGCCGGTCCGGCGCTGGGAGCGGTTGGTCCAGGTGATCGTCGCGCGGTTGCTCGGCGTACCGGCGCCCGACGACGTCGAGGTTTTCACCGAGCCGCGGGTCTGGGTGGCGACCGGGGAGCCGGTGAAACTCGTCGTCCGGTCGGCGGCCAAGCCTGAGGCCGAGTTGGAGCTTGTGGAGACGGCGCCGGGGCGGTACGAGTCCGAACCGCAGTATCTGGCGGACGGCGAGCATGTGTTCACGGTCGGGGATCAGCAGGCGACGGTCGCGGTCGGGCCGCGCGCGGAGCGGTATCGGCGGATGGTCGACCGCGCGATCGCCTGGTACGACACGGCCGGCATGTTCTACGACGCGCCCGACGGGTCGAAGGGCGTTGCCGAAGGGTTCTCGAACGAGATCGATGCCACCGGCAAACTTCCGTTCCGGCCGGTGCCGCGGGGTGACTGTTTCACCCAGACCGCGCACGCGTTCCGGATGTACGCCGATCTCGCGGATTTCCCGCGTGGACGGACGATCGCGGCGAACCTGATGCGCCTGGTCGTCGAGGAGCAGCAGCTCACCGATCACAACCAGCTCTACGGCTCGTTCGAGCCCCGGGGGCCGCGCGGCGATCTGACTGCGACCAACAATTTGTTTGCCGATGACAACGGCTGGATCGCCTTGTTCGCCTTGCTGTCCGGGTATCCGGAGTCGGGCCTGCGCGGCGTCGAGTCGCTGATCCGGACGGCGAGCGCGGAGCTCGGTCTGCAAGTCGATCCGTGGCGGACGCCGTCCACGCTGTTGGTCAAGGGGTGGGACGAGCTGTCCCGCTCGCCGATCGCGGATGGGCTCGACCTGACGTCGCACTGGCAGAGCTCGGCGCAATGCGCGTATCTGTACGCGTACGGGCTGACCGGTGAGCAGAGTTATCTCGACATCGCGACTCGCGGACTCGATCACATGGCCGGCCACCACCCGCGGGCGCGGTTGGAGACCAGCCGGACATGTGAGGCCGGGCGGTTCCTGCTGCCGTTGGTCGGGGCGTACCAGTACACGCGGAAGCCCTTGTATCTGGACATTCTGCGCGAGTTGGCCGCGTTCCTGAAGAGCCGTCAAGGGCCGGACGGCGGGTTCGCCGAATGGGACGGGAAGTGCCCGCCGAGTAATGAGGCGTACGGCGTCGACGAGGCGTCGATCTTCCAGGCGAACGGCGATCCGGTCACCGATCAGCTCTACGGGACGCCGTTCGCGGCGTGGGCGCTGCCGCTGGCGTACAAGGTGACCGGCGAGCCGGTCTTCCTGGAGTTGGCGCAGGGCGTGCTCGACTATCTGAGCCGGATCCAGATCGACGACCCGGCCGATGCGCAGCTCGACGGGACCTGGCAGCGCGCCTTCGATTTCGACGCCTGGGAGTACTTCGGGTCGAACGCCGACGTCGGCTGGGGGCCGTACTGCGTCGAGACCGGCTGGTCGGTCGCGCCGACGCTGATCGGCGCCATGCTCTACCTCACCGAGGCGGACTTCTTCCCGCCGGCGCCGGACCCCGGTGCCGGCCGCTCCGAGCTGGTCACGTCTATCCGGGCGGAATTCGACGCCATCCAGTTCGGTCGGCCGGCACCGGTCACCTTCACCCGCCGCCCCGACGGCCGAGTCCTTCGCACGCAGGACGGCGTACCGGCGGTTCTCGGCGATCTGGTTGCCGCGGGCGACCCGGTCTGGACGCGGAACGAGCCGACGGCGTCGTACGAGATCTACGTCCGCGGCGCCGACAACCACCTGCATCACACCTACCTCGACGATCGTGTCGGCCAAGGCCGGTGGAGTCGACTCGGCGACCTCGAACTCGCTGATGAGCCCGTCGTCGCCTTCAATCCCGGCGCCAACACGATCGAGGTCTATGTCCTCGGCGCCGACGGCCGCATCCACCACTGCTCCATGATCGACGTCCGCGGCGGCCACACCCCCTGGGAACCGGTAGGCACCCTGCATTTCACCGGTTCGCCCGCCGTCCTCTACGACGAAACCCTCCGTACCGTCCGCCTCGTCGCCAACGACACCGCCGGCCAAGACCGCCGTACCCATAAGGTCAACCGGTGGCACCTCCCCTGGCAGGACTACTCCCACTGGATCACCGCATGACACTCCACGTAGCCATCGACGGCGGCCAATCAGCCCTCCGCCTCCGAGTCCTCGAAACCAACCGCACCGGCACCGCCCCGGGCTACACTCACGGCCCTGGCGCCCTCGAAACCCTCCTAACCGCCATCCAAACCGCCGCCACCCAAGCCGGCCTGACCGGTCCGGTACAAGTAGTTGCTTTGGGGCTCACCGGGTTTCCAGCGGCTCCTGGGGTGGCGGCGGAGTTCGCCGCCAAGGTCGCCCAAGTTCTCGGCGCAGCCGAGGTTCGACTGGCGGAAGACATGGTGACTTCACACGCGGGGGCGCTTGCGGACGGTTACGGCGTGGTGGTCGCGGCGGGCACCGGGCTGGTCTGCCTGGCCGTGGATCGCGGCGGGGAGTGGCACAAGCTCGACGGCCACGGGTACTTGTTCGGCGACGCCGGCAGCGCGTTCGCGATCGGCAGAGCAGGCCTCCGGGCCGTGTTACGAGCACGCGACGGCCGCGGTCCGGTGACGAAACTGGCCGAAACGACCCTCGACCCGATCGCCTACTACGCCTCGCCGACCCTGGTCGACGACGTGGCGAGATTCGCGCCCGAAGTACTCCGCTGCGCCGCCGAAGGAGATTTGGTTGCCGGCGGCATCCTCACCACCGCCGCCACGCGGATCGCCGAGACGATCAACGCCGCCGTCGCGCGCTTCCAAGGCACCGAGGAGATCCCGATCGCCTGTGTGGGCGGGCTGTTCGCCGGCGCCGGTGAGCAACTCCGCGCGCCCGTCCGCGCCCGTCTCACGCCCCGCGCCCGCCTGGTCGAGGCGGCCGGCGGCAGCTTGGACGGCGCCGCCCGGCTGGCGACCGGCGACCCGGGCCCGTACGCCGGCCTGATCGTGACCCACCACAACTGAGCAGATCGAAACGGGGAACTCCATGTTCGTCATTGCCCCGGGCACCTTGGTGGTGTCCTGCCAAGCCGCGCCCGGCAACCCCTTCCACTCCGCGGAGCGGATGGCGCTGATGGCCCGCGCGGCCGAGGCGGGCGGCGCGGGCGCGATCCGGGCGAACGGCGCCGAGCACATCGCGGCGATCCGGGCGGCGACCACGCTGCCGATCATCGGGATCAACAAACTCGGCGACCCGGCCGGCGTCTTCATCACCCCGACCTTCGAGTCCGCGGTCGGGATCGTTGCCGCCGGCGCGGATCTGGTCGCCCTCGACGGCACCCTTCGACCACGGCCGAACGGTACCCGGCTCGATCAGCAGATCGCCCGGATCCACGCCGAGCTCGGCGTCCCGGTGATGGCCGACGTGGACTCCCTGGAGGCCGGGATCGCGGCCCGGGACGCGGGCGCCGACCTGGTCGCCTCGACCCTGTCCGGCTATACCAATGGGCAGATCCCGACCGGACCAGACGTCGAGCTGGTCCGGCAGCTGGCCGCCAAACTCGACTGCCCGATCGTTGCCGAAGGCAGGGTTCGGACGCCGGACGACGTCCGCGCCGTGTGCGAAGCAGGCGCGTACGCCGTCGTCGTCGGCCACGCGATCACGAATCCGATGGACATCACCGCCCGGTTGGTCAGCGCGATCCCGATCGCATAACCGATCCCAGTGGTCTACTCCATCTTGTCGATCCAGGTCGAATCCTCTTCCCCCGCCAGGTCCGCCGGGCGTATCCATGTCCCAATCGATCCCCTGGAGAGGACGCGTTCCATGAGCACAGACGGCAAGGTCGACCGCCGCACCCTTCTTCGCGTCGCGCTGGCGGCGCCCGCTGTCGCCGGGCTGGCCTCCTGTGCGAAGCCCGTCGCCGACAAGGCGAACCCGGTGGCGAGCGGCGCCGCGAAACTCGACGGCGGCAAGCCGCTGGAGTTCTTCAACTTCGACGGCGGCTACGGCAAGAAGTGGACCGAGCTCCCGCTCGACCTGTACCGCAAGGCGTACCCGCAGGCCGACGTGAAGCTGACCAGCGGCCAGCAGCTCCAGCAGCAGCTGCAGCCGCGCTTCATCCAGGGCAACCCGCCGGACCTGATCGAGAACGTCGGCCTGGACGGCGCGGCCCTGGCCGGCAAGAAGCAGCTGCTGGACATCGGCGCGCTGCTCGAGATGGAGGCGTTCGACCAGCCGGGTGTGAAGGTCAAGGACACGCTGCTCCCGGGGGTCGCCGAGGCCGGCCGGTACGACGGCGTCAAGTACGAGATGCCGTACGTGTTCGGCGTCGGCGGCATCTGGTACAGCCAGGCCCTGCTCACCAAGCACGGCTGGGAGTACCCGAAGACCTGGCCGGAGATGCTCGCGCTCTGCGCCGAGATCAAGAAGGCCGGCATCGCGCCGTGGACCTACCAGGGCAAGTTCCCGGGCTACCTGACCAACCCGTTGCTGATGACGGCGTACAAGGCGGCCGGGCCCGACCTGAAGAAGAACCTCGACAACCTGCAGCCGAACGCCTGGCGGGACCCGGCGCTGGTCCAGGCCGCCGAGGGCTACCAGGAGCTGGCCGCCAAGGGCTACCTGCTGGAGGGTACGCAGGCGCTCTCGCACACGCTCTCGCAGAACTACTGGGCGCAGGGGAAGGCGGTCTTCATCCCCTGCGGCGGCTGGCTGGAGAACGAGCTGGGCGACGCCGTCCCGAAGAACTTCGAGATGACGATGGCGCCGGTGCCCGGGTGGTCGGCGTCCGACAAGGCGCCGTTCGAGACCGTCACCGGTGGGCCCGGCGGCGCGCTGATCGTGCCCGCCCAGGCGAAGAACCCGCAGGGCGGCCTGGAGTTGCTGCGGATCATCGTCTCCAAACAGTGCATGAAGAACTTCGCCGAGCTGACCAACTCGCCGGTCGTCACCAAGGGCGCGGTGGACGACGTCAAGCTGACGCCGGCGGCCGCCTCGATGCAGAAGGCGATCGCCGCGGCCGGGACGAACATGTTCAGCGATTTCCAGTTCCGGATCTGGTACAAGAAGCTGCTCGACAACTCCGACAAGGCGACGTCCGCGCTGATGAACCGCGAGCTGACGCCCGAGGAGTGGAGCAAGCAGATGCAGAAGTACGCCGACGAGACCGCCAAGGACCCGTCGATCAAGAAGTTCTCCGCCTGAGATGCACCACGGCAAGTACCGCTTCGTCATCGGGCTGCTGCTGATCCCGCTCGGGCTCTACGCGGTCTTCGTGGTGTCGCCGTACCTGCAGGCCTTCCCGATCGCGTTCACCGATTGGGAAGGCCTCTCGGCGACCTACAGCTACATCGGCTTCGACAACTTCGTCCGGCTGTTCCACGACTCGGTGTTCTGGGTCGCGTTGCGGCACAACCTGTTCCTGCTGCTCTGCCTGCCGACGATCATCGTCACGATGTCGCTGTTCTTCTCGGCGATCCTGAACTACCGCGGCGGCGTCCGCGGCGCGAAGTTCTACAAGGTCGTGTACTTCTTCCCGAGTGTGTTGTCGATCGCGATCGTCGGCGTGCTGTGGCAGTTCGTCTTCGAGCCGCGCAGCGGCCTGCTGAACGGGTTCCTGCGCGCGGTCGGGCTGGACGGCCTGGCCAAGCTGTGGCTCGGGGACGGCGACACCGCGCTCGGCTCGGTGATGGCGGTCGTCGTCTGGGGTTCGGTCGGCTTCTACGTGGTGCTGTTCACCGCGGCGATGGCGGCGATCCCGAAGGAGCTGTACGAGGCGGCGCTGCTGGACGGCGCCGGCTCGGTACAGGCCTTCTTCCGGCTGACGCTGCCGCTGATCTGGCCGACCGTGCAGGTCGCGATCGCGTTCCTGGTGATCGGCGCGCTCGACCAGTTCGCGCTGATCAAGGTCTTGTCGATCGGGCCCGGCGGTCCGGACGACGCCACCCAGGTGATCTCGTTGTACATGTACACGAACGCCTTCACCTACGGGAAGTTCGGCTACGCCTCGGCCATCGGCGTCACGCTGTTCGCGCTGAACATGATCCTGACCATCCTCACGTTCCGGCTCACCCGCCGTGAGCGCGTCGTCTACTAAGGAGCGTCCTCGATGCGGAGCGGTAGCCGGGTGCTGGGCGGGGTGACACAGAGTTTCGCGCTGGTCTGGGGCGCGATGGTGCTGTTCCCGTTGCTGTGGGCGGTGCTCAGCTCGTTCAAGTCGGATGCGGACATCTTCCGCAGTCCGTGGAGCCTGCCGACGGACTGGCACTGGGAGAATTTCTCCCGCGCCTGGAACGAGTCCCATATCGGCAAGTACTTCTTCAACAGCGTGATCGTCGTGAGCGGCGGTGTGCTGCTCTGCCTGCTGCTGTCGGCCGCGGTGGCCTACGTGCTGGCGCAGTTCGAGTTCCCGGGTAGCAAGGCGCTGTACTACGTCTTCGTCGGCGGCATGGTCTTCCCGGGGTTCCTGGCGCTGGTGCCGCTGTTCTTCGTGGTCCAGAACCTCGGGCTGCTGAACAGCCATCTGGGCCTGATCCTCGTCTACGCCACCGGCGGGATGTCGTTCTCGGTCTTCTTCCTGACCGCGTTCTTCAAGGCGCAGTCGAAGGACCTGGCCGAAGCGGCCCTGGTCGACGGCTGCTCGCATTTCGGTGTGCTGTTCCGGATCATGCTGCCGCTGGCCCGGCCGGGGCTGGTCAGCATCGGTATCTTCCAGTTCCTGGGGATGTGGAACGAGTACCTGCTGCCGCTGGTGCTGAACACCGAGGAGGACCGCTATCTGGTCACTCAGGGTCTGGCCAACATCGCTGTCACCCAGGGTTATCACAGTGACTTCTCCGGCCTGTTCGCCGGCCTCACCATCTCGATTCTCCCGGTGCTGGCCGTCTACCTTGCTTTCCATCGGCAGATCAGTGCCGGTATGACCGCAGGAGCTTTGAAGTGAGAGATCTGCTGCTCGCAGCGACCGCCCTCGACGTCACCCCGCCGCCAGGACACACCCTGGACGGGTACGCCGCCCGTACCGGCCCGGCCACCGGGACTGCCGACCCGCTCCGCGTCAGCATCATCTGGATCAGCACACCGGACGACCCCGGCGTGCTCTGGCTGACGCTCGACGCGATCGCCGTCGGCAAAGAGCTCACCGCCGAGTTGGCCGCGGCCGCTGCGGGGGTCGCGGGCATCCCGGCGTCCCACGTGGTGGTTTCTGCCTCGCACACGCACTCGGGACCCAGCGGGTGGACCGGGCAGATCCATCCGGTGATTCCGACCGAGCGCGAGCCCGCTCTGTACGAGCCGTTGCTTGCTGCCGTCTCGAACGCCGTACTGACGCCGGAGCCGGCCGTGGCGTCGTGGCGATCGGTGGAGGTCGTCGGCGTCGGTACGAACCGGCACCGGCGGGAGGGGCCGCACGACAATACGGCCGGAGTGCTGGCGCTGCACTCGCTCGACGGTTCGCTGCGTGCGGTGTTGTTGGACTTCGCTTGTCACCCGACGACGTACGGGCCGGAGAACCTGCAGTGGTCCGCTGACTGGCCAGGTGCGGCGAGGGCCGCGTTGGAGCCGGCCGTGGTCGGGTTCCTGCAGGGAGCGGCCGGGGACGTCAGCCCGCGCTTCACTCGACAGGGACGTGGTCCGGCAGAGGTCACTCGACTTGGTCAGCTGCTCGCTGCTCGGGTGCTCGAATCACTGTCCGAGCCGGGGCTGGAGCTACCTCCGGCTGCACCGACGATTCGCCGCGAGACCCTCACTTTGCCGGTCCGGCCGATTCCGTCCGCGACGGACGCCGCTGCGATCGTCCGGGACGCCGAGCGCGCCGTACACGGCGGAGCGGAGGAGCCGTCAACCAGAATCGCCCAGACCCGGTTGGACGGCGCCCGAGGTCAGGCGCTGATGGCCGCGGTCGATCTACCGCCCGAGCTCGAGCTGCCGATCAGCGTGGTCACCTTCGGTGACGTCTGCTGGGTGAATCTGCCGGTCGAGCTCTTCGCCCTGCACGGCGCCACCCTGCAGGACAAGAGCAGCCACTCCATCACCCGAGTTATCGGCTACACGGACGGATACTTCGGCTACGTCGTCGACCCGACCGCGGCCGAGAACGGCGTCTACGAGGCCCTCATCACCTTCTTCGACCAACCGACCACCAATCAGTTGATAGCCGAGACAGCGGCCTTCGTGAACGGTTAGAGGGCCAGCTCCGGCTGGAGCTTCTTGGCCGGCCAGACGCGCTGCTTGCGGGCGGCGAGCGTGGAGGCGGCGAGCGCGACCGCGAACCAGGCAGCCAGGGCCAGCAGGTCCCGGCCGACGGAGGCGGTCGAGCCGCCGTACATGAGGTGGCGGACGCCGTCGATCGCGTAGCTCATCGGTAGTGCGTGGTGGAAGAAGTACAGCGGCGCCGGGATGGTCTGCCACGGGAAGGTGCCGCCCGCGCTAACCAGCTGGATCACCATCATCACCAGACCGAGGAACTTGCCGACAGCACCGAACCAGGACGCCAGCGCATGCAGGATCGCGACGAAGGTGACCGAGGTGAGGATCAGGAAGCCGACAGTCAGCCACGGGTGCGCCACGTTGATGCCGAGGCCCAGTGACACCGCACCGAAGACCAGCGTGGCCTGGATCGCGCCGAACAGAGCCGGGGTCAGCCACCCGCCCAGGGCGATCCGGAACGGCGATTGCAGCGCCGCCAGGGCCCGTGGGGACAGCGGCCGGACCAGCAGGAAGAGGACGTAGGCACCGATCCAGCAGGCCAGGCAGAGGAAGAACGGGGCCAGCCCGGCGCCGTAGCTGTCGGCGGTCGCCTGCGAGACGTTCTGCAGCGTGACGGGCGCGCCCAGCGTCTCGGCGACCGCCTTACGCTGCTCAGCGGTCGGGTTGGGGATTTCCTGGACGCCCTTGGTCAGACCGGTGTTCAGCTGGGTGGCGCCGTCCTTGAGCTGGGTCATGCCGCCGGACAGGCTGTTCACGCCATTCAGCAACTGGCCTTGACCGGCGACGGCCTGCTTCTCACCGGCGGCGAGCTGCTGCGCGCCGGACTGCAAGGTGGTCAGACCGGACTTGAGCTGGTTGGCCCCGGTGTCGAGCTGCTTGGCGCCACCGGCCGCCGTATTGATGCCGTTCGTCAGTTGGGGCGTCGCCTTGGCCAGCGCGGCTGCACCGTTCGAGACCTTGCGGGCACCACCGGCCAGCTGGTTGAGCTGCTGTGACGTCGACTGAATCTTGGTGTTGGCCCGAACGACCGGACCGCGCAGCTTGGCGGTCTCGGTGAGGATCTGGTTGATCTGATGATTGCTGAGGCCCTGAGCCCTCAGCCGGGCCGCAAGGCGCTGGTCGAACGCCTTGAGGTCCTTGACCAGCGTGCTGGACGCCGTGGCGACCTGACGGCCCGCAGTGGCGATCTTCTCGTTGCCGTCGGCCACCTGATCGGCGCCGTTCGCCAGGGCCTTGGTCTGCTGCGGCAGGCTCGCAGTCTTCTGCTTGAGCCTGCCGAGACCGGCGCTCAGCTGGTCAGCGCCGTTGGCCAGCTTGGCCGCGCCCTGCTGGGCTTGCGTCGTCCCACCGGCCAGCTTCGTCGCACCCGCCGACAGCTTCTGCTGGGCGGTATTCAGCTGGCCCGCACCGGACTGCAGCTTGGTCACACCGGTCGCAGCTGTGGTCAGGCCGTCCTGCAACTTGCCGGCGCCGGTCGCCGCCTGGCTGATCTGACCGTGAATCGTGTTGTACCCGGCGAGCAGCTTGCTGGCGGCGGTTTCGCTCACCTGCGACGCGACGGTCTTGGTGACCTGGGCGACGACCTGGTTGGCGATGGTGTGCGCGATGTAGTTGTTCGCGTCGTTCGTCAGCAGCTCCAGATTCGCCTGCCGCGGGGTGAACTCCGCGCTGGAAGCCAGGTCGGCCGAGAACGACTTCGGCAGCACCAGGGCGAACTCGTACTTGCCGTCGGAGACGCCCTTGTCCGCCTCGGCGCGGTCGACCCGGTGCCAGCCGAAGCTCTTCGACTTCACCAGCTCGTCCGCAACCTGCGGACCGACGTTCAGCTTCTCGCCGGTGGCCAGCGTGGTGCCCTCGTCCTCGACGACGACCGCAGTGGGTATCTGGTTGAGCCGGCTGTACGGATCGTGGTTCGCGTAGAGGTAGAGGCCGCCGTACAGGACGGGGACGAGCAGGAGGGCCGCTACGGCCAGTTTGGGTAGGCGGCCTGCCGTAAGCCGTCGCAGCTCGCTCAACGCCATCCGAAGCGCGGTCACGCCTTCATCTCCTCAACTTGGTCTGCGGGTACGTCGAGCAGCCGGGCGGACGTGTCGGCGCAGGTGATCAGCACTGCGTAGCCGCGGTCGGCCAGATCGCGACCCAGCGCGTACCACTCGTGCGGATCGCCGCCGTGGCGATCCGGCATGGTCAGGATGAGTACACGCACGTCGGGGCGGGCGACGGTGAGCTCTGCGAGGAGTCTGGTCCGGGCGGCGACGGGGAGGTGCTCGAAACGCTTGTCGGCGTGCTCAGCGGCGCCGTGTTCATTCAGCCAGGCCAGCACGGCCTTCCGGCCCGCCTTGCGGCCTGCGATGGCCAGCTCCTCGCCGACCACGGTCTGCACCGGCAGAGCGTCGTCCGGCTCGGTGATACCCGGTGCGTCGACCACGGCGACCTTGCGGCGCAGTACAGCAGGGTCCGACGAGCCTTGGAGGGTGACCTCGCCGGTGTCGGGCTTGAGGCGGCCGGAGAGCGCGAGGGCGGCAGCTACGTGACCTGGGCCCGGGTAGCCGGTCAGCAGGACGACCTGCTTCTCGTCGACCCGCACCGACGTACTCCGCAACATTGGCGCGTGCGGACCGTCGACGCTGATCCCGGTGGCCTCGAGCTGCATGACATCCCCGTTCAATACGGTTGTGTATTCAATACAGAACTGTATCCTACTCTTATGCAACCGCCCAAGCGCAGTCGTACCGCCACCCGGGCCCGCCTGCTCGAAGGCGCGCTGGACGTGTTCGCCGAGCGCGGCTTCGCCGGCGCCTCGGTGGAGGACATCTGTGACCGCGCGGGGTTCACCCGCGGCGCCTTCTACTCGAACTTCGCGTCCAAGGACGAGCTGGTGCTCGCGCTCTTCCAAGCCACCACGGACCGGCTGCTGGAGCAGATCGAGGCGCTGCTGCCCGAGCTGGCCAGTCAGCCCGGCACGCTGCTGGACGCCGTCCTCGGCCTGCTCGACGAGACCGCGCCGGATCAGCGGCAGTGGCATCTGATCTCGACGGAGTTCACGCTGCACGCCCTGCGGAACCCAGAGGCGGCCCGGGCGCTGAACGAGCAGCGTGCGATGTTCCGGGCCAGCCTCACCCGGCTGGTCGCGGAGATCTCGGCCACGAGCGGTGTGCGGTTCAGTGTGCCGCCGGAGCAGTTCGTCCGGCTGGTCATCGCGTTGCACGAGGGCGCGCGCTCACAGAGCCTCCTGGAGCCCGCTGAGGTGCCTGCAGGATCGCTGGAGCACACCTTCCTGCCGATGGTGCTCGACGCGGTCAGTCGACCTTCACACTGATCGTGTGCAGACCGGTCGAGCCGTCCGGCGCGGGCGGCGCGGTCGCCTCGATCTGCGGCGTGCCTTTGGCGTCGACGGCGCGGACCTGCAGGATGTGCGTGCCGCGCGACGCCTGCCACGTCCAGTGCCACTGCCGCCAGGTGTCGATCGACGCGTCGGCCGCCAGTGTCGTTGGTTGCCATGGGCCACCATCGACGCGGACCTCGACCTTGGAGACGCCGACGTGCTGGTCCCAGGCGACGCCGGCCACCGTCACCGGGCCGGCCGTCACCTTCTTGCCGAGCGGGACGTCGATCCGCGATGACAGCTTGATCGGTCCGAGCTCGGACCAGCCGCGCGGCGTCCAATACGCCTCGAACCGGTCGAACCGGGTCACCTCGATCTCGGTCAGCCATTTCGTCGCCGACACGTAGCCGTACAGGCCCGGTACGACGATGCGGACCGGAAAGCCGTGCTCGACCGGTAGCGGCTCGCCGTTCATCGCGAACGCGAGCATGGCCTGCCTGTCGTCGAGCAGTGTGCTGAGCGGCGTACCGGCGGTGAAACCGTCTTTGGAGGTGGACTGGATCGCGTCGGCGTCCTTCGCCGGGCCGGCCTCGTCGAGGAGGTCCTTGAGCAGCACGCCCGTCCACAGCGCGTTGCCGATCAGATCGCCGCCGACTTCGTTGCTGACACAGGTCAGAGTGACCCACTTGTGGATGACCTGTCGTTTCAGCAGGTCGTCGAAGCTCAGCTCCAGCTCTTTGTCGACCATGCCGTGGATGCGCAGCCGCCAGTCCGACGGCATGATCTGCGGAACGGCGAGCGCGGTGTCGATGCGGTAGAAGTCTTCGTTCGGAGTCGCCCACGGAGTTGCGCCCTCTGCCTGTACGCCGGGCGGTGGGTCGAGTGACGGCGGTTTGGGCAGCGACAGCCCTTCGCGGGCTTCTGCCACCGCTGCGCGGTTTCCGCCGACCAGACGACCCAGTGGGCCGACTGCAGCCGTTCCGAGCGCGACACCGCTGGAGAGCTGCAAGAAGCCGCGTCTGCTGACGCCGTCGTCCGGGAAGTCGATGAGAGGTTCCAGGCGGCGGCTGAACAAGCGCAGCAACAGTAGTGCGGTGATTCCGGCGACTGCTGACGGAGCAAAGCCGGTCTGGCCGGTGTCTGCGCGAGTGGCGGCTGCTGCGATGGCCAGGCCGGAGAGTGCGACGACTACGAGTGCGCCAGCCCAGTACCGGCGTACGGCCAGGACTCCGCCCACTGCGGCCAGCGCGAGCAGCACAAGCAGGATGCCGGTGCGCAGCACGTCCTTGTCCTTGGTGCCGAACCAGGCGATCGCCAGATCCTTCAGCCAGGCCGGGACGCGGTCGATGAACGCCGAACCGATCGCGACGACAGGTGTCTGTCGAGTACCGAGAAGGCCGGCTGTGACGCTACCGGTCGCCAGACCGGCAAGGGCGGCCAGGACACCGGCTGCTGCGCCACGCCAACGGGTCGCACGGCGTCCGTCGTACCGGCGCTGGGAGGCCTGCTCGCGTTCGGCCAACTGCTGGTCCACACCTCAACCCTGACGCGGCGAGGCGCCCGACACCAGTCGAGCGCCTCATCCGTTAGTAGCGGGT
Source organism: Kribbella sandramycini (assembly GCF_013131805.1). Taxonomy (GTDB): domain Bacteria; phylum Actinomycetota; class Actinomycetes; order Propionibacteriales; family Kribbellaceae; genus Kribbella; species Kribbella sandramycini. Next base: position 744,363 of record NZ_JABJRC010000003.1, read on the forward strand.
AATGCTGATGAAGTTGTGTTCTCGCCTTGGTGCGCTGTTCAGAGTGCCGGACGGCCGTTCGGCCAGCGGCGTGCGTTGTCCCGGACGCGGCGCAGCTTGCCGAGCACGACGTCGCGCTCGTCGGCCAGCTGCGTCATCCACAGGCTGTCGATCTCCAGGAGGTGGTCCGGCAACGCTTCGCGCAGCCGGCGCTTCCCCTCCTCGGTGAGGACTGCGTACGAGCCGCGGGCGTCGTCCGGACACGGCTCACGGCGTACCAGGCCGAGGTTCTCGGCACGGTCGACGAGCCGGGTGATGCCGCCGGTCGTGACGGTCAGCTCCCGGGCCAGGGAGGTCAAACGCTGCTTTTCCCCGTGACTGCGGGCCAGCCGCAGCAACAGTTCGAACATTGCCATTTGCAGACCACTGCGCTTGAGAGAGTGCCGCATCAGCTGGTCCAGCTCGGCTGCTGCTTCACGCAACAGCCCGTAGGCAGTGATGACGTCGCTTTCCCATGGTTCGGTGACGCGCGGGGGTTCTGCATCGGCGAGCGCTAGGGGCGAGCAAAGCGAAGGCGCGATGGTCATGCGCGGACTCTAGTAGTTGACTAGGTCACTTCGCTACACGGGGTGACCTATCGGCTACAGATCGCCTGGTGATCGCAAACCTCCTGAGCGTAACCAACGACCTGTCCAGACCAGTACGCGGGGGCCTGTGGATAACTTCCGCGGCGGTCGAGCGGAAACTGGCAATCTCTTGACATGACCGAGACCGATGACACCAAAACCCCTTACGGGCCGGGGTTCACCGCCGCGTGCATCGTGATCGTCGCCGTGCTCGTCTGCGGTGTGGTCCTGCTCGTCGCGGGCCGCGGCGCCGACGCCGGCGACGCCACCACCCACCTCGCGGATCCGGCCGCCGCGGCGGCCGGCGCGCGAGCGGGGGAGGCCGGCGCGCCGCTCGCCACCGCCGAGCCCGCGGCGCCGCCGGTGGGTCGAGCGGGCGGGTGCGGCGGTTCGGCGTCCGACCGAAGTGTGCCGAGCAAGGCGCCGGCGGTCGACGGTTGGGAGGTGAGTAACCGGGTCGTCGTCCCGCGCTCGGCTGCGGTCGGCCCGGCGAAAACCGATCCTGACGGGTTCCGGCGCTGTTTCGCGCACTCGCCGACCGGCGCGCTGTACGCCGCGTACAACGCGCTGGCCGCGATGGCGGATCAGAGCAAGCTGGTGTCGATCGCGCGCAGGCTGATGCTGCCCAGCGCGGAGACGGAGCAGCTGATTCGCCAGCTGAGCAAGGAGTCCGCGACCGGTTTCTCGTCGGTGCAGCCGACGGGTTATCGGATGCTCGCCGCGGCCGATGACCGCGTGACGGTGTTGCTCGCGCTCCCGGTCGAGTCGGTCTACATGAGCGCGACCTTGACCCTGGTCTGGCATCAGGGCGATTGGCGGCTGCAGCCGCCGCCACCAGGCGAAGCGGTCGGCGCGCCGTTCGCCCAACACCGTGACCTCGGCGACTTCGTGAAGTGGAGTGGGATCTGATGTGTGGGCGGATGGACCTCGAATGTCACGTCAGTGAAGGTGTCCAAGCCGTCGCCAACGGCTGGCTGGAGAACGCCCGCCGGATGGCCGCCGACTTCTTCACCTCGGCGCTGAACTCGCAGGCGACGTTCTGGGTGAAGACCGAGACGCCTGTCCAACTGGCCACGACGGCCGACCAGCAGAGCTGGACGAACAGCGTCCCGGTTGCGTTCGTCCACGAGAAGACGTTGATCCTGACCGGTGCGATCTTCACGCTGGCGATCATCATCGCCGGCGTCCGGATGGCCTGGGAGCAGCGCGCGCGGCCGTTGCAGGAGCTGCTCAAAGCGATGCTGATCTTCGTCCTGGTCTCCGCGGCCGGGACGGCGGTCATCCAACTGCTGGTCGAGTGGTCAGATGCCTTCGCGCTCGATGTCGTGCAGAGCGCGACCGGCGGCGCCACCTTCACCGATCGCTTGCAGACCATGATGGGCGCGCAGGATTACGGCGGCCTGGCCGATCTGAAGTCGGGGCTGATGATGATCCTGCTCTTCCAGGTGGCCGGGATCGCGTCACTGATCCAGATCGTGTTGCTGTTGGTCCGGTCGGCGATGCTGGTGCTGCTCGGCGCGACGCTGCCGCTCGCCGCGGCGGCGACGAACACCGAGATGGGTAAGGCCTGGTTCCGCAAGTACTGCGCGTGGACGTTGGCGTTCATCGCCTACAAACCCGCGGCGGCGCTGATCTATGCGGCCGCGATCAAGCTCAAGGAACAGGAGATGCTGGGCCCGGGCGGCGGCCTGACCGGTGCGATGACGGCGCTGATGATGATGGCGCTCGCGATCTTTGCGCTGCCGGCGTTGCTCCGGTTCGCCGTACCGATCACGGCGGCGGCGTCCGGCGGGGGCGCGGGGATGGGCAGCTCGGTGGCTGATCCGGGTGGGTTGGCGACCGGTGCGATCAACGTCGGGCGTGCCCGGTCGGGTAGTGCCTTGGGCGGCGCCTCAGGTGGTGGCTTGGGCGGTTCTGCTGGGGGTAGCGCGCTGGGCGGGGGTGCGTCCGGTGCGCGCTCGGTGGGAGCGGCCGCGGGTCTCGGGGCAGCGGCTGGCGCGGTGACCGCGGCGCGGAAGGCCAGCGGGGCGCTCTCCGGAGCAGCGGCGCACTCTGCCGGTGAGAGTGGCGGCGGGTCGGGTACGCCGAGCTCCTTCCCGCGCGGGTCAGGCGGTGGGGGTGGTGGCGGTCGCTCGGGCGGCGGCTCCCGTGGCGGCGGCGGTGGGCGCAACCTGCCGCCGGGCCGGGGTGGTGTTTCAGGCGGTGGTGCGTCCGGCGGAGGTTGGGGCGGTGAGGCATCCGGTGGTGGCTGGGGAGGTGGGCCGTCGGGGGCGTCCGGTGGGAGTCCGTCGTACGCCGGATCGGTGCCGGAGCCGGCCGGGCCGTCGGGTAACTGGTGAAACCGGGTTGCTGTGCGTGGCCGGGGCTTGAACGATGGCGTTCATGAAGCTGGAGCGGATCGCGCTGATCTCGGACGTGCACGGCAACCTGACCGCACTGGAGGCGGTCCTCGCGGATATCGCCGCCCGCGGTATCACCAGGATCTTCAACCTCGGCGACTACGCCGGCAAAGGCCCGCGCGGCCAGGCCGTCGTCGACCGCTGCCGCGAGCTGTGCGAGGTGAACATCCTCGGCAACTGGGACGACTTCATCCCCAACCCCGACAAAGAAGGCGATTCGGCGGCCATGCTCTGGTGGCGGCACGAGCTGCGCGCCGACCAGCGGGCGTGGCTGCGCGATCTCCCGTTCTGCCACGACTTCGAGCTCAGCGGCCGGCAGATCCGGCTCTTCCACGCCTCCGCGACGAGCGTCCATGACCGCGTCCATTTCGCGAAGGACACCACGGCGTACCTCGGCATGTTCGAGAACACCCCGGCCACCGGCGACGGTCCGGTGCCGACCGTCGTCGGGTACGGCGACGTCCACGACGCCTACTGCGAGACCGACCTCGGCCGCACCCTCTTCAACGTCGGCTCCGTCGGCAACAGCCTCGGCGACCCCACCCCCGTCTACGTCATCCTCGAAGGCGGCGCCGATGCCACCGCCCCGTTCTCGATCCAGTTCGTCCGCGTCCCGTACGACGCCCAGGCCGAGCTGGTCATTGCCCAAGCCCTCGGCGCCCCCGCCCTCGACGGCTACGAAGCCGAGATCCTGCACGGCATCTACCGCGGCGACTTCTACGCCGGCCAGGCCCCGACGTACCACCAGCCCTGATGGGGCACAGCCCTCAAAAGAACAGAATCTCGGAGCCGACGATCCGATAACCCGCGGCGAGGAAGGCGCGGAACGAGGCGGCATTGCCAGGAGTGACCTGCGCCCAGATGTGCGCGTCGGCCGGGATCAGCGCGCGGGCCGCTTGCGCGAGCCGGCGACCGTGCCCGCGCCCTTGGACGGAGTCGGGGACCTCGATCGCACATTCGAGGCGACCGGCGACGCCGCGCCCGACGATGACGACTCCGCCGTACGGATCGACGTACGCGCGGACGTCGTCGCGGTACTGCAACGCCCGGACGATGCGCGGATGGGTGTGATCGGTGAGCTCTTCGAGGTTGCTGACGAGGTCGGAGGCGGGCTGCGCGGGCGCGAGCAGCATCGCGTCCAGGCAGTGCGCCTCCCGGCCGGTGGCTTCGGCGAGCGCGGTCAGGAACGGCGGGGCGACCGGGGCGACCATGTCCTCGGGTGGGAGCCGCTCGGCGACCCAGGCGGCGTCCACCTCGGCGGCGATCACGGTGTGTGCGGTGAACGCCATCACACACGCCTCGCGCGCGGACGGCGCTGAGACGACGGTCACGCCGAGGTCCGGGGGCGGGAAGGCATCATGTTCGATGGAGCGCAGGATCTGCGTGAGAGTTGTCATCACGACCCATTCTGGTGGCGAACCCACCGTACGGAGGCGTTATGCGGAAGCCGCAGCGGGTGCAGACCGACGGACTGCCTGAGCAGGTGACGATCTACGAGGTCGGCGCCCGGGACGGCCTGCAGAACGAGTCGGCGATCGTCGACGTCGCCGTGAAGGCCGAGTTCATCAACCGCCTGGTCGACGCGGGCCTGCGGACGGTCGAGACGACCAGCTTCGTGCACCCGAAGTGGGTTCCCCAGTTGGCCGACGCGGCCGAGCTGCTCGAGTTGCTCGACCTGCCGGACGACGTCCGCGCCCCCGTCCTGGTCCCGAACGAGCGCGGCCTGGACCGGGCCCTCGCCGCCGGCGTCCGCGAGATCGCGATCTTCGCCAGCGCCACCGAGACCTTCGCCGCCAAGAACCTGAACTCCACCCTCGACGACCAGTTCACCATGTTCACCCCGACCATCCGCCGCGCCCTCGACGAAGGTCTGCGCGTCCGCGGCTACGTCTCCATGTGTTACGGCGACCCCTGGGAAGGCGACGTCCCCCTCGACCAGGTCGTCACAGTAGGCGCCCGCCTCATCGACCTCGGCTGCCACGAGCTCTCCCTCGGCGACACCATCGGCGTAGCCACCCCCGGCCACGTCACCGCCCTCATCAACGCCTTCACCGCCGCCAACGTCCCCCCAACCCACTTGGCCGTCCACTTCCACGACACCTATGGCCAAGCCCTCGCCAACACCCTCACCGCCCTCCACTCCGGCATCACCACCATTGACAGCTCCGCCGGTGGCCTAGGCGGCTGCCCCTACGCCGAATCCGCCACCGGCAACCTCGCCACCGAAGACCTCCTCTGGCAACTAGAAGGCCTAGGCATCAAAACCGGCGTAAACCTGGAAAAACTGGTAACCACCAGCACCTGGATGTCCCACCAACTCGGCAAACCCTCCCCCAGTCGAGTACTCCAAGCCCTAGCCAACTAACCCAGCAACCGCCCGAGCCCAGCTCACCAGAGCAGGCACCTCGCGCGACCTCCTGCGGCCGCCGACCAGGTGAGCACCAGCAAACACTTCGGCCGCCGTGGCAAACCCCGCCCGGCGCGAGCCGACTCCCACCAGGCCAGCACTGCCCGACCAGCCAGCCACCGCGCCGGCCAACCCCGGCCAGCCACCGCCCCAACCACCCGCCCCGACAGGCTGACAGCCCACCTCCTGCGGCCGCCGACTAGGTGAGCAGAAGCGAATGGCTCGGCCGCCGTGACAGACCCGCCATGTTCGAGTCGACTCGTAAGCGGGCAGGTGCCTCGTGTCACCTCCTGCGGCCGCCGACCTGGTGAGCAGAAGCGAATGGCTCGGCCGCCGTGACAGACCGAGCCTGGGGGGTGAGTGAGCTGGGGTGGGGTTAGGGCTCGATGGGGCGGGGGATTCGGCGGACAAGGGACTTATCGGCGTACTGGCCGACGCGGTAGGTGGACCAGCCGTCTACTCCGGCGCCGACGGCGCCGCCGAGGAGGGGGACGCGGCGGGTGACGGTGAGAGCCATGCGTTTGCCACTGACTCGGGCGATCAGCTCGGCGACGACCTCGGCGGAGACCTGCCGGTCGAGGTCGGGATCGAAGACGGGTGCGGTGGCGATCGCGAGTGGTGAGGTCGGCAGACTCGACTTCTTCAGACGGTCGGTGACGCCGTCCTCGCCGAGCAGACAGGTGATGACCGCCGTCCGCACGCGGGGATCGTCGAGGTCGTACCCACGCAGGTGGGCAATAGCCGCGACCATCCGCGCCTGCACTATCGCCAGTCCGGTCATGTTCGCCGGCAACGCGACCGGCAGCGTGACCAGCCCGCCGATGCTCGTGACAAACCCCTGCACACCGGCCAACCGAATGTGCTGATCGATCACCGCCTCGATCGCCAGTTGCACATCACCCCCGGACTTCGAGAGCTTGTTCTCGGCGATCCGCTCCGCCCCGGGAAACCGCTGATATCCGTCGATGGCGAACTCGAGTACCTGACGCAGTACGCCGGCCGCGGCTTGCGGCGCGAACCGCTGGGCGGCGGGCGCGAGGCTGCTCGCGACGAACCTGGCTACTCCAGCCACGGTGCTCCTTCCCGCCCACCCCACGAGTCCGAGACCAGGCGTACTTCAACTCTACGTCCCCCAAGTACCCCAAGCACCCCACCCAACCCCCACTCCCCCCTGACCCCACCCCGACCCCCACCACCCGACCCCGACCACCTCCCACCCACCCCACCTCCCACCCACCCGGCCTTCCGCTCCCCGCTCCACCGACCAGCAGCCACTCCGCCCTCGCCCCACCGCCCCGCCCGCTAGCCAACTCGCCCTGACTTCGCTGCTCCGCCTCGGCTGCCGGTCGCTCCGCCGCCAGCCGCCGCTGCCCCGAGCGCCTGACCACTCCGCCCAGCCAGCGACCTCACCTCCCCACCTTCCGCTTCCCGCCCCGCCCCGCGCCCAGCAGCCGTTCCGTCGCCCGCTTCACCCTCCGCCCCGCCCCGCGCCGCTCCGCCTCGTACCGCGTTGCTCCGCCCCGCCTCGCGCTTCACGCCCGCGCCGGTCGGCAGCCATCCCGCTGCCGGCTTTCGTTGCTCCGATCCGACCGCTAGTCACCCCGCCGCTCCGTCCGACTGTCAGTCACCCTGCTGCCGCTGCGCCGACCGTCCGCCGGTCCACCGTGCGCTGGTCCTCCGCCTCCTGGGTGTGCCGCCCTCACGGCGTACGGGTAGTGGGGTGTCAGGATGTGGGGGTGCCTGTTGAGCCTGCGCCTTCGTTGTGGGACTTTCCGCCGGTGAGTGTGGCGGGGGACAGCGATGTGGTGGCGGGTGGGGCTGACTTGGCGCCGGGGACGGTGTTGGCGGCGTACCGGCGGGGGTTGTTTCCGATGCCGGACCGGCGGGCTTCGGTGTTGTGGTGGTCGCCGGTCGAGCGTGGGGTGATCGAGGTCGCGGGGTATCGGCCGACGCGGACGGTACGGCGGGCGCGGGCGAAGTTCGAGATCCGGGTGAACACGGCGTTCGACGCCGTCATCCGTGCGTGCGCCGACCCGCGGCGGACCGGCGCGTGGATCGATCGCGACATCATCGCGTCGTACACCGAGCTGCACCGGCTCGGCTGGGTGCACTCGGTCGAGGCGTGGGACGGCGACCAGCTGGCCGGCGGTCTGTACGGCGTCGCGATCGGCGGGCTGTTCGCCGGGGAGTCGATGTTCCACCACCGGACCGACGGCTCCAAGGCCGCCGTCGCCGGGCTGATCGAGCTGCTCGACGACGAGTACGCCGAGCAGCGCGTCTTCGACATCCAGTGGGTGACCGACCACCTCGCGACGATGGGCGCGATCGCGATCCCGCGCGCCGACTACGTCCGCCGGGTCGACGCGGCGCTCGCCCTGCCGCTACCGCGCGCCTTCAGCTGATCCCGACGTACGCCGCCATCTGCCGGCTCGCCTCGGCGAAGAAGTCGTCCGCCGGATCCATCGAGCCGACCAGCTGGCCGAACAGCTCGAAGCTCAGCATCCCGAACAGCTGCGTCCACGCGATCACCAACCGCAACAACACCTTGCGCGGTACGCCGGGCGCCAGCGCGGCGATCACATCGACCTGCTCGGCGAGCCGCCCGGTCGGCTCCGGCGCATCCAGCTCGCCCAGCCACCCCTCACCCCGCGCCTGCGCGAGAATCCGCATCAGCACCAACGGCACCCGAGCCGCCGGCTGCACGGTCGTCTGCGGCGCCTGATACCCGGCGATCGGCGAGCCGTAGATCAACGCATACTCGTGCGGATTCGCCCGCGCCCACGCCCGGACGGCGGCGCACACGGCGACCCACGCCTCGCGCGGATGCGGGAACTCCCGATCCGCCGCCTCCTCCGCGGCTGCGCCGAGCGCGTCGTACGCATCGATGATCAGCGCGGTCAGCAGTTCGTCGCGGCTCGGGAAGTAGCGGTACAGCGCCGAGGACACCATGCCGAGCTCTCGCGAGATCGCCCGCAGCGACAAACTCTCCGCGCCGGCCGCCGCCAACTGCCGCCGCGCAGCCGCCTTGATCTCGTCGGTCAACTCCGCTCGGGCCCGCTCCCGGGCCGTACGTGGCGCACTCATGGAGCCAGTCTGCCACAAAACAGAGAGCACTGCTCTTGACAGTGATCACTGCTCACGTGTTCACTGATCACAACAGAGAGCACTGCTCTCGCAATCATTCGAGGAGTACGCCGATGCCGACCTACAAGCAGACCTACGACCGCAACCGCGTCATCACCGCCGGCCACGGCAGCATGCGCGTCTTCAACCGCATCGTCAGCGCCCTCACCAAAGCCGGCATCAGCCTGATGGGCAGTCGCGTCCTCTCCGTCCGCGGCCGCAAGTCCGGCGAATGGCGCAGCACGCCCGTCAACCTCCTCACCTACGACGGCGCCACCTACCTGGTCTCCCCCCGCGGCCACACCCAATGGGTCCGCAACCTCCGCGCCACCCCCGAAGCCCGCCTCCAACTGGGCCGCACCACCCAGACCTTCCGCGCCGAAGAACTCGCCGACCCCGCCAAAACCGAAGTCCTCCGCCACTACCTCCGCAAATGGTCCTGGGAAGTAGGCGCCTTCTTCGAAGGCGACGTCACCAAGAACTCCCCCGACGAAGTCCTCCACCACATCGCCCCCGGCGTCCCCGCCTTCCGCCTCCACCAGGTCTGACCGTTTGTGCAACGGTGCGTTGCACAAACGGCGACCAGCGAGATCAAGCTTGAGATGGCGGCGTGGACGAACTCGGCTCGAGTCGAACTGCTGCCCGACGAAGGCGAAGCCCTGGCCGAGCTCCAGTAGGAACTTGCCGACGTGGTCCACGAGCTTCTGCTTGACCTCCCGCTCGCGCCACCCGTCTCAGGGCGATTCTGCAAGCGGCGCTTGCAGAACGTCATCGGCGGGCCAGGTGGCGACAAAGATCCGCATGTACCGGAGGTTGCGGGGCGAGCATCCGGTTGATCCGGGGAAGCGGGCAACCTGGGGCAGATGGGGGTGCCCTGCGAAGATGGCGGCATGATCAGTTCTGGGCAGCTGAGGGCGGCGCCGAAGGTTTTGTTGCATGACCATCTGGATGGTGGGTTGCGGCCGGAGACGGTGGTGGAGTTGGCGGGGGAGGTCGGGCATCGGCTGCCGCGGACGGATGCGGGGGAGTTGGGGGCTTGGTTCGTCGAGTCGGCGGACTCGGGGTCGTTGGAGCGGTATCTGGAGACGTTCGATCAGACGGTTGCGGTGATGCAGACGGCTGAGGCGATCAAGCGGGTGGCCAGTGAGTGCGTGCAGGATCTGGCGGCGGACGGGGTGGTGTACGCCGAGGTTCGGTACGCGCCGGAGCAGCATCTGGCGAAGGGGTTGTCGCTGGAGCAGGTGGTGGATGCCGTGCGGGAGGGGTTCGAGCACGGGATGGCGGTGGCGGAGCGGCCGATCGTGGCGCGGCAGTTGCTGACGGCGATGCGGCATCAGGCGCGGTCGATGGAGATCGCGGAGCTGTCGGTGGCTTATCGGGACGCCGGGGTGGTCGGGTTCGACATCGCCGGCGCGGAGGCCGGCTACCCGCCCACCCGGCATCTGGACGCGTTCGAGTACCTGCAGCGCGAGAACGCGCACTTCACGATCCACGCGGGTGAGGCGTTCGGGCTGCCGTCGATCTGGCAGGCGATCCAGTGGTGCGGCGCGGACCGGCTGGGGCACGGCGTCCGGATCATCGACGACATCAGCCATGACCCGGCCGGTGAGAAGGTCGAGCTCGGCCGGCTGGCGGCGTACGTGCGGGACCGGCGGATCCCGCTGGAGATGTGCCCCAGCTCGAACCTGCAGACCGGCGCGGCCGCGTCGATCGCCGAGCACCCGATCGGGCTGCTGACCAAGCTGCGCTTCCGCGTCACGGTGAACACCGACAACCGGTTGATGAGCGGTACGTCGATGAGTCGTGAGCTGGCACTGCTGGCGGAGGCGTTCGACTACGGGCTGGCCGACTTCCGGTGGTTCGCGATCAACGCGATGAAGTCGGCGTTCATCCCGTTCGACGAGCGCCTGCGGATCATCGACACCGTCATCAAGCCCTGGTACGCCGAGGCGCTAGCTCAGCCGTAGCAGCACTTTGCCCGGCGTCGTCGCCGCTGCGGTGATCGCGGCGGCGGCATCGTCGAGGTCGTACGTCGCGGCGATCAGCGGCTCGAGGTCGAGGCCGCGTGCGAGCAGGTCGACGGCCTCGGTGATCTCGTCGACGAAGCGGTAGGAGCCGGTCCAGGTGATCTCGCGGGTGACCAGGTCGGCGAGGACGGCGGGAGTCGGCGTCATCGAGAGGTTGCCGACCTGGACGACGGTGCCCCCGCGGGCCGTCGCGTGCAGGACGGCGCCGAGCGCAGCCGCGACGCCGGACGCCTCGACCACGAGCTCGACGTCGGTCGGGAGTTCGCGAGTGGCGTCGTACACCTGGTCGGCGCCGAGAGCTGCGGCCATCGCGAGGGCGTCGGGCTGTACGTCGGCTGCCAGTACGCGCGCTGCGCCACGCGCCTTCGCGGCTGCCACCACAAGCGAGCCGATCGACCCTGCGCCGTTCACAAACACGGTCCGGCCGCGGACGTCGCCCAACCGCCCCACCGCGTGCAGTGCGACCCCCAGCGGCTCGGCCAGCGCACCCATCGGCGTCGACACCCCCTCCGGCAGCAGCCGCAGTTGGTCCACCCGCACCACCCGGTACGTCGAGAACCCGCCATCCTCATGCGGTTCGAACGCCGCCGACCCGAAGTACCGCACCTCCCGATGCAGGTTCGTCCGCCCCGCCACCAGCCGAGGCAACTCCTCCCCCGACGGCGACGCCGGATGCACAGTCACCGCATCCCCCACCTGGTAGGACGCGACAGCAGACCCCAGGGCAGCGATGTGGCCGGATACTTCGTGGCCCAGGACCAGGGGGTGGCGGAGGAGGGCGGTGCCGGAGTGGCCGTGGGTGGCGTAGGAGATGTCGCTGCCGCAGATGCCGCCGTAGTGCATGGCTACCAGGGCTTCGTTGGGGCCGGGTGACGGGTCCGGTCGGTGGTCGATGCGGATGTCACCCGGGCCGTGAACGACGACAGCTTTCATGTGGTCAAGTTTGTACTGCTAGGCGGGGAGAGTGGTGCCGTTCAGGTGGGCCAGCTCGGGGGCGGCCAGGCCGAGGACTGTGCGCGAGGCGGCCGCGGCGGAGGTGTCCGGGCCGACCAGCAGGGTGTTGATGCGGACGCCGGGGGCGGTGTACGCCGGTGCGGGGAGTGCGGCGGTGGTGACGTTGATGATGTGCCCGCTGCCCTGTGCGAGCAGGTGCGGCAGCTCGTACTTGACCGCCAAGAACTGGCCGCGCGTGTTGGTCCGCACCGTCTCGTCCCACTGGTCGACGTCCAGCTCGGGCAGCGCGCCGACGGCGATGCCGGCGTTGTTGAACGCGACGTCGATCCGTCCGTAGCGGCGGACGGCGCCGTCGACGAAGCGCTGGACGGACGCCGCCTCCCGCACATCCGACTCGAGGTACGTCGCCTCGCCGCGCGCAGCGCGAACACTCCGCTCGACCTCCCGCCCGACTGCGGACCGGCGGCCGCCGAAGACCACCTTGGCGCCGGCTGCGGCGAACGCACGGGCGGTGGCTTCGCCGATCCCCGACGTACCACCGGTGATCAGTACGACCTGGCCGGCGAAGCGGCCGGCGGGGGTGGCGCGGGCGGTGCCGCTGGCGGCGATCCCGGCCGCGGTGGCCACGGCGCCTCCCAGGACCGCGCGGCGACTGGTTCTGCTCATAGGGCCTCTCCTCGAAAGCAGTGGGGCGGTTGCCACCCAAGACTGCCCGAGAGTGCGGGCCGAGGTCGCGCCGAGCGGTGCGTTACCGCGGTGAAATGTCCCCGACGACGATCTCCAGGATGGTGTCGAAGGCCTGGTCGAGCGGCAGATCGACCTCGCCGAGCCCCCAGCGGTAGAGGATGCCGAGATAGCCGTCGAAGATCAGGTTGCCGACGGCGATCGGGTCCAGATCGGTGCGGATCTCGCCGCGCTGCTGCCCGTCGGCGATCGCCTGGCCGAAGATGTGTCCGCTGGCATACGAGCCGGAGACGGCCATCACGCCCGAGTGCAGGACGGCGCGCATCATCGCCTGGTTGGCCGACCGGTTGGAGTCCCACCAGCGGCCGAGCTCGCGGACGACGCCGCGGATCGCGTCGATCACGCTCTGCCCGGGCTCCGCGAGATGTCTGGCCATCAGCTCCCGGACAGCGACCCGGCGGTCGACGATCAGCCCGACCAGGAAGTCCTCTTTGCGCGGGAAGTGGTTGAACGCGGTGGCCCGGGCGACGTCGGCCCGCTCGGCGATCTCGTCGATGGTCGCCGCGTGGTAGCCCTTCTCGACGAAGGCGGCCAACGCTGCGGCCAGCAGACGCTGGCGCAGCGCGGCCTTGCTCCGCTCGCGTCTGCCCATCGGCGCAGGGGTCGCCGAATGAACATTTGCCGAGTCAGAGTCCATTTGCAGACTATTACACCAACTTGGACTAAAGTCTGACTTTGTCCTGTCCGGCGCGTCTTCTAGGGGAGACTTTGACGAAGGTGTGGTTGGTCATCGGTGCCGATGTCGGCGCCGGGCCCGCGATCGTGGTCGCCGCGGCCGAAACCGGCGCCGTCGTGGTCGCGGCCGGCGCGCAGCCGGAGTCGGTCTACGACCTGGTCGCCGCCTACCCCCAGCAGGTCGAGGCCCTCGGCCTGGACGCCGCCGACCCCGCCAGCGTCGAGCGGGCCATGGCCCGCACGGTCAACTACCACAGCCGCATCGACGTCCTGGTGAACGGCCCCGGTGATCGCCGGATCGAGGACGCCGTCCTGCCCTACCTGAGCGCCCAGGGCGCCGGCGCGATCGTCCGTCCCGGCGTCGCGGGCGACCCGGTTCTGCTCGCCGCCGAGATCCTGGCCGACCTCCAGGCTCCGGGCCCGGCCTTCCGATTGGTGCACGGCTGCGGCTGTGCGCTCCCCCATGCTGGTTCTCGGCCCAAGGCGTTGCAGCACCTTGGGTCGAGAGCCATTACTTCGTAGAGGGTGTCTGGGAGACACCCTTAGGTATTCAGCCAAGCCACCGCGCGGAAGCCGAGCCGGCGGACCGGCTGGAGCGCGGTCAGCAGGCGGTAGGCCGGCTGCTCGACGAACTTGGTCAGCAGCCAGGCCAGCACGGTGACACCGGCCACTGAGCCGAGGATCTGGACGAGGCGGTCGGCCCCGAGGGCCATCAGGTGGTAGGCGATCAGGTAGCCGACCACCTGGTTCAGCAGGTAGAGGCCGAACGAGATCTTGGCCAGAAACTCGATCGGACGCCGGAGCGGCGCGAAGATCGTCCAGTCCGGCCCGCGGGCGGCGAGACAGACGATCACGAGCAGGACGCCGATGCCCAGCGACGACGGCACGTCCTCGGTGTGGATGGACTGCGCGAAGACGGTTGCGACCAGCAGCGCGCCCAGGTGGACGACGTGCATCCGGTGCTTCGACCAGAGCCAGATGGCGATGCCGATCGCGAAGAGCTGCAGACGGTGGATGCCCAACCCGTTCCAGGCCTGCTGCACCCACAGCGGGCTGTGCAGGATGCGGTCGTTCCACTGCAGGATGACTGGCGAGACCGTCATCACCCACAGCAGGACCGTCATCCGCTGACCGCTCCCGGCGCCGCGCGGCCAGAGGAAGGCCGCCGCGGCGAACGCCATCAGCTGGAGCGGCAGCGTCCAGTACGAGCCATCGATCAGTTGTACCGTCGGGTCGAAGGCGGTCGTCAGTGTCAGGTTGGCCCACAGGTCGTACGGCGTGGGCAGGATCCAGTTGCTCGGCGCGAACAGCAACACCGCGGTGTAGGTGAACACGACCGCAGCCAGGTACGGCGGCAGCACACGGGCGAACCGCCGCCACAGCCAGCGCGTCGTCGCCCCTTTGCGGACCGTCACGCAGATGAAGTACGCGCTGATCACCAGCAGGATGCTCGCCCCGACCTGGAACGGATGCGTGCCGAGCGGCGCGCCGAGCTCCGGGTGCAGGAACGGGCCCATGTACGTCGTGTGGGTGAAGACGACCGCCAGGACGGCGAGGACGCGGACGACGTCCCAGCTCAGGCGACGGGAGGACAGGGGTTGACGGGACGTTCTGACCCGGGGCGGGGCAGGCGTGGTCACAAATGCTCCAGCTTCGCTCGACTCGCCGATCTGTTCGGCCGTTCCCCCCGGATCTCGCTACCGGTACCCGTTACCCCCCTGTGATATTTCTATCCTAGTGGGGCCCTGGGGGGTCGTCGCAAATCGTGTGCGAAGGGTCACTCCAGGTTTCAGCCGGCGGTCTGGAAGGTACGCCGGTAGTCCTGCGGCGGTACGCCGACGACCCGGCGGAAGTGGTGTCGCAGCAGCGCCGCCGTCCCGAAGCCGGACTCCGCCGCGATCTGTTCGATCCCCATCCGCGTCTGCTCCAGCAGCGTCCGGGCGCGCAGTACGCGCTGGGTGGTCACCCATTTCAGCGGAGTCGTGCCGGTCTCGGCGACAAAGCGCCGAGCGAACGTCCGCTCCGACATCTGCGCCCGCCGGGCCAGTGCGGGCACGGTGTGCTCGGTGATCAGGTTGTCGACCATCCAGTCCAGTACTGGCTGCAGACTCTCACCAGAGGACTCCGGAACCGGGACCTCGACGTACTGACGTTGTCCGCCGTCCCGCTGTGGCGGAACGACCATCCGGCGTGCGATTCGAGTGGCGACCGCGCTGCCGAGCTCTCGGCGGACCAGATGCAGGCAGGCGTCGATTCCGGCCGCGGTGCCGGCGCTGGTGATGATGTTGCCGTCGTCGACGAACAGCACGTCCGCATCCAGTTTGGCGAGCGGGAACTGCGCCTCGAACTTGTCCACGTACCGCCAGTGCGTCGTACAGGGCCGGCCGTCGAGCAGCCCGGCCGCGCCCAGGACGAAGGCGCCTGAGCAGACCGTCAGCAGAATGGCCCCCCGCGCCTCCGCCTGCCGCAGCGCATCGAGAATGCGCTCGTCGTACGCATGCCGCCAGGTGGTGGCCGGCAGTGCGATCAGGTCGGCGTCCTCCAGCTCCTCCAGCCCGTACGGTGCGATCACCGCGGAATGGCTGCTGGTGCTCAGCGGCTGACCCGGCTGGGTCGAGCAGACCTTGAAGTCGAACGCCGGGACGCCGTCGTCCGTGCGGTCGATTCCGAACACCTCGGAGACCACGCCGAACTCGAACAGCGCGACGTCCTCCATCAACACCACGGCGACCTTGTGCAGCATGGCAGTAATTTATCGAACAAGGTCAGATCTGCCAATGGTGGCGGAATCTCGAAGGTAGCATGATTACTGCCATGACCGGACTCGTTGTTCTCGCCGTACTCGTACTGGCCGTGATCGCGGCGCTCGAGGTCAGCCACCGTCGGCACCCCGCCGACCTGCAGGGCTCCCCCGACGACCGTGACCTGGCCCGGACCAAGCTGGACCTGCTCGCCCTCGGCGGCGCGGCCAAGCCCTTCACCCACAAACCCACCACCACTCCGGCGGGCGTCCGCCGCATCCACATTGCGCGGGTGCACCAGGGCCGGCACGCTGCCTGACCGGGCAAAACCAGGCGCGCGCTCACGGGCCGGGATGCGACAGTCGGCCCGTGAGCGACTACCGGGAGATCAACCAGGCCAGCTGGGACGAGCGCGTGCCCGCGCATGCGGCGGCGCCCAGCTACCACGTGGCCGAGTTCCAGCAGGACCCGTCGTACCTGAGCGAGGTCGTGCGGTTCGACCGCCCGCGGCTCGGTGATATCGCGGGCCTGCGCGGCGTCCACCTGCAGTGCCATATCGGCACCGACACGGCGTCGCTGGCGCGGCTCGGCGCGCGGATGAGCGGGCTGGACTTCTCGCCGCCCGCGGTGGCCCAGGCGCAGGCCTTCACTCAAGGTCTGGGGCTGGACGTCGACTTCCACGTCGGCGATGTGTACGACGCGGTCGGCATTCTGGGCGCTTCGGCGTACGACCTGGTCTACACCGGGATCGGCGCGCTCTGCTGGCTGCCGGATATCAACCGGTGGGCGCAGACCGTGGCCGGGCTGCTGAAACCCGGCGGCCGGCTGTTCATCCGGGAAGGGCACCCGATGCTGTGGTCGCTCGACGACGACTCCTCGCTGAAGTTCAGCTATTTCGAACGCGAGGAGCCGCTGGTCTTCAACGAGGGCGGTACGTACGCCGATACGGACGCCGTGTTCACGGCCAACCTGACCCACGAGTGGAATCACGGGCTCGGGGAGACCATCACCGCCGTCCAGAACGCCGGGCTGGTGTTCGACTCACTGGCCGAGCATGACAGCGCGCCCTGGAACGCGCTGCCTGGCCTGATGACCATGGATGGTGCCGGTGAGTGGCGTCTCACCGACAACCCCGAGCGTCTCGCGGCGACCTACACACTGCAGGCCCACAAGGTTTAGTGCGAGCGGCGCTGCTGCTGGAGCTTCTGGAACGCCTGCTTGATCTTCTGCTGGTTCTGCGGCTTGCTCAGCTCACGCTGGGCAATCTGCACGACCTTGGCGACGACAGCGCCCTTGATCAGGTTCTTCACCAAGCCTCCCATCGGGGCCTCCTCTTTCTTCTTACCGTCGACATTAGCGACCTGCGCAACCTGTCTCCATGGGTGAGAACCCGAAACTGTCCCTGGTATCGGGCACACTGGTTGGGTGCCTGAGTTGCCGGAGGTCGAGTCGCTGGCGGTGTTCCTGCGGGAGCGCGCCGTCGGGCGGGCGTTCGTGCGCGCCGACATCACCGCGATCAGCGCGCTGAAAACCTACGACCCGCCGGTCTCGGCGCTGGTCGGGCTGCTGATCGACGACGTCCAGCGGCATGGCAAGTTCCTCGACTTCTCCGCCCAAGGCGTCCATCTGGTCATCCACCTGGCCCGGGCGGGCTGGCTGCGCTGGCGCGACGAGCAGTCCACGGCGCTGATCCGGCCCGGTAAGGGCCCGATCGCGTTGCGGACGGCCTTCGACGACGGCTCCGGCTTCGACCTGACCGAGGCCGGCACGCAGAAGAAGCTCGCTGTGTACGTCGTCCGCGACCCGGCCGAGGTGCCGGGTGTCGCCCGCCTCGGCCCGGAGCCGTTCACGCTGTCCCTCGACGAGTTCGGCGCGATCCTGAAACAGGCCGGTCGCGTGCAGCTGAAGGGCGTGCTGCGCAACCAGTCGGTGATCGCCGGGATCGGGAACGCCTACTCCGACGAGATCCTGCACGTCGCGAAGATGAGCCCGTTCAAACCCGCGTCGAACCTCACCGACGACGAGCTGAAGACCTTGTACGACGCCATGCGCGAAACCCTGCAGGATGCGGTGAATCGCTCGGCCGGCCTCGCCGTCCAGGATTTGAAGTCCGAGAAGAAGTCCGGCCTGCGGGTGCACGGGCGGACGGGCCAGAAGTGCCCGGTCTGCGGTGATGTCGTCCGCGAGGTCAGCTTCGCCGACTCCTCCCTGCAGTACTGCGCGACCTGTCAGACCGGCGGTAAACCGCTGGCCGACCGGCGCATGTCCAAACTGCTGAAATGAAGGATCGCGCCGGGAGGAAGCGGGGCGGTGCCCCCTCCCGGCGCCATTGCCATCAGGTGGTCATCAGGTCGAACATCGCCTTTACGTCGGCGGAGTTCGGGGTGGCGAGCAGGGTCGGCGTCCCGCTGGTGGTGCGGCGGGAGGTCTCGGCCCAGACGTAGCCGAGGTTCTGGTTGATCCGGTCCTTGAGCCACGGGCCGCCGCTGGCGCCGCCGTTCATCCCGCAGGTCAGGGCGGCGTCGGTCGAACCCCAGGCGTAGGTGTTGCCGTCGCAGTAGTACGGCACCTGGCCGTTGTACGGCGGCTCGGCCGGCCAGCCCCAGATCCGGGTGTTGGCCTGGCTGCGGCCGTTACCCCAGACGAGGCCGTTACCGCCGACGGCGTCCACCACGTTCACGTTGTTGCGCTTCTGCAGCGTGATGAACGCCTGGTCGTGGCTGAAGTCGCTGCTGTTGATCCACGAGTTGAACGTGCGGGCGTTGCTCCAGTTGTAGGCGCCGTACCCGGAGTTGCCGTTGTAGTAGGCCGGCGCGAAGACGAAGTTCGCGTGCCAGCCGCCACCCGCGCCGCTGTGTACGCAGTGGCCGGCCGTGACGATCAGGTTCTTGTAGTTGTTGTTGATCGTCGACGCCGAGCAGACGTAGTTGGCGCCGTTCTTGGTGAAGAACAGCTTGCCCGCGGTGCTCGGGACCGGGTCGGCGTCCGGCCCGCGCAGCTTCGGCGCGACCGGGTGCGACGCGACGCCGCTCGAGGTGTCGGTGGTCTTGGCGGCCGGGCCGGGTTTGTCGACGGTGATGTCGTACGGAATGGCGTTGGCCATCTTCTCGGCGGTCCAGTAGCCGGTCGCCTCGATGGCGCCGGCCGGAACCTTGGACGGATTCGCCGGGGCCTGGATGGCCGATGTCGACGCGGCCGGCGGGGCGGCGTCCGGGGCCGCGACCGCGGTGGCCACCGCGCCACCGCTGATCAGGACGCCGGCGACGAGCAGCCGGGCGAATCTGGGCATGGGATTACGCATGACGAGCTCTCCTCTATTGGGGCGGTAACAGAGTCGAATCAGTCACTGTTCTCACAGGACCGGTCACGCCCAGTAGAGTGCAAGCGCTCTCTCGACGCAACGGCTCGAATGTGAGCAATTGTTAGGTCTGACATCATCAGGGCATGTTCCAGAATCAGCAGATCCCCTCGGTCGTCCTGGCCGATCTCGACGACGCCCTGCTCGCGGAGGCCTTCGTACTGGACGTCCGGGAGCCGGACGAGTGGGCCCGCGGACATATCGAGGGTGCCACCCACATCCCGCTCGGCGACCTGCAGGAGCGGGTCGGCGAGGTGCCGAACGACCAGAAAGTGCTCTGCGTCTGCGCGGTCGGCGGCCGCTCCGGCATGGCCACCCAGTTCCTGAACTCGGTCGGCCGCGAGGCGATCAACCTGGACGGCGGGATGCACGCCTGGCAGACCGCCGGGCGCCCGGTCAGCACCGACTGATTCACCTTCCGTTCGGGAAGAAAACCTTCCGCTTGGGCATCGGTGACGTTACTTTGTCACCGGTGTCCAACCTGGGAGGCTCTTGTGTCGCTCGTCCGTCCTGCCGGTACCGCGCTGGCGCTCGGCGCTCTGCTCGCCGGGGCCGCCCTCAGTCCGGCGTCCGCTGACCCTGGGTTGGCCGGTGACGGCGTCGTCGCCAGTCGCCAGGACAGCCCGGTCGCGCCCGGCGTTACGTACACCTCCTTCGAGCGTCTCGACCCGCGCGGGTGGCTGCGTGGCGACCTGCTCAGCACCGACCTCAGCAAGCGTGGTGTGACGGTCGACTACGTCAACACCGGCAAAGTCTCCGGCGGTACGCCGCTCAGTCAGCAGCTCGCCCGGAAGGGCGCGATCGCCGGCGTCAACGGCGACTTCTTCGACATCAACGACACCACCGCGCCGCTCGGCGTCGGGATCGAGCAGAGCGGTCGGCTGATCAACGCGCCGGCTGCCGGACACAACGACACCGCGGTGATCGGCAAGGACGGCCTCGGCCGGATCGCCCAGCTCTTCCTGCAGGGCACGGCGATCGACGACGACGCCGTCAAACTCGCCCTCACCAACCTGAACTCGCCGTCCGTCGACGCCGGCGGGATCGGCCTCTACACGCCGGAGTGGGGTGACGTCGCGCGGGGTCGAACCGTCGACGGCGTCCAGGCGGTTCGCGAGGTCGTCCTGCGGGGCGGCGTGGTTGTCTCGTCGGCCGCCGCGCCCGGTACGACGGCTCTGGCGGCGAACGAGCAAGCCCTGATCGGCCGGGATGCGGGCGCCGCTGCGCTCGAGGCGTTCGAGCTGGGTGACAAGGTCGACGTCGAGTACGGCGTCCGTCCGGATGCATCCGCGGTCGCGGTCGGGATCAGCGGCAATGTCCCGCTGGCGAAGGACGGGCAGGTGCCGGCCGACGTACCGGACGCCGATCTCGCGCCGCGGACCGCGATCGGTTTCGACGCCGCCGGGAAGCGGATGATCCTGCTCACCGTCGACGGCCGGGCGACCGGCTCCCGCGGGTTGTCGCTCAAGGAGATGGGTCAGCTGATGATCGGCCTCGGGGCCGATGACGCGCTGAACCTGGACGGCGGCGGTTCGTCGACGATGCTCGCCCGGACGCCGGGCAAGGCCGCGCCGCAGGTCGTCAACGCGACCTCGGACGGCGGTGAGCGGGTCATTCCGAACGGGCTCGGCCTGCTGCCGGTCAAGGGGTCGGGCAAGCTGAAGGGCTACCGGATCGAGGCGCTCGGCACTGCGGCGGCGACGCCGGACGCCGACCTCTCGCGCAGCTCGCGCGTGCTGACCGGGCTCAGCCGGGTGCTGACCGCGAGTGGGCACGATGAGACATACGCGCCGGCGTCCGGTACGCCGTACTGGTTCGCGGGTGGCGCGGTGCGGGTCGATCAGCGTGGCGTCGTCACCGGCCGGCGGGCCGGAGATGTGGTCGTCACGGCGGCGCGTGGTGCGGCGAGCGGGAGGTTTCCGATGACGGTGCTCGGGGCGCCGGTCCGGTTGGCGCCGTCGACGCGGCAGGTCTCCCTGGCGGATTCCGCGGCGAAGGGCTTCTTCGCGATCGACGGGTACGACGCCGACGGCTTCGGGACCTGGGTCGAGCCGCGGGACGTCAAACTGGCTTACGATCCGGCGCTCGTCAAAGTGGTTGCTAAAGGCAATGGCTTCGAGGTCAACGCCTTGAGTGACGAGGCGGTGTCGGCGGTGGTGACCGCGACGGTCGGGTCGCTGTCGACGCAGCTCAGTGTGACCTCGGGCTTGGCGTCGACTGTGGTGGACGAGCTGGACGACGTCACGAAGTGGGCTGCGAACGCCGTACCGGCCGGTGCGGCGACGGCGTCGCGTTCGGCGGCCGAAGGGCATGACGGCGGGCAGGCGATCGCGCTCGACTATTCGCTGACCGGGAGTACGGCGACGCGGGCGGCGTACCTCGCGCAGACTCCGCAGCAGACGCTGCCCGGGCAGCCGCAGAAGCTCGGCGCGTGGGTCTACGGTGATGGCAAGGGCGCTTGGCTGCGGGCCAACGCGTACGCCGCCGGCGGTGGCTCCGCGCAGACGCTGAACCTCGCGGCCGCCGTCGACTGGGTCGGCTGGAAGTACGTCGAGGCGGATATCCCGCCGGGGTTGGCGATGCCGCTGCGGTTCTGGCGGATCTACGTGGTGGAGACCGTGCCGACCCGGCAGTACTCGGGCCGGATCGTCATCGACGACCTGACGCTGCGCAGCGCGCCGCCGGTGACGATGGCGCCGCCGGCGAAGGTGATCGACCCGATGGTCGTCACCGACGGCTCGGTGCGCGGCTGGAAGTTCGCCGTCATGTCGGACGCTCAGTTCACCGCCGACAACCCGGACTCGGACATCGTCCAGCAGGCCCGGCGGACGATCCGCGAAGTCCTCGCCCAGCACCCGGACTTCCTGATCATCAACGGCGACTTCGTCGACCGCGCCTTCGGCCCCGATATCGCGCTGGCCAAACGCATCCTCGACGAGGAGGTCGCCGGTCGGCTGCCCGTCCACTACGTCCCCGGCAACCACGAAACCTACGGCCCCGGCGACCTCTCCGAGTGGACCAAGGTCTTCGGCCCGCACACCAGCACCTTCGACCACAAGGGCACCCGGTTCGTCCTGCGCGACTCCTCGCTCGGCTCCTTCCGGGCCGGCAGCTTCGCCCAGATCCTCGACCTCAAAGCCCAGCTGGACGACGCCGCCCGCACCCGCGCGATCCGCAACGTCGTCGTCCTCGCCCACCACCCCGTCAACGACCCCTCCCCCACCCAGAACTCCCAACTCGCCGACCGCAAAGAAGCAACCCTCCTGGTCAACTGGCTGGCCGACTTCCACGCCAAAACCGGCAAAGGCGCCGCCTACCTCGCCGCCCACGCCGGCACCTTCGCCGCCACCCGCACCGACGGCGTCCTCCTCCCCCTCACCGGCAATTCAGGAAAAGGCCCAGCCGCAGCCCCCGACGAGGGCGGCTTCACCGGCTGGGCCCTAGTAGGCATCGCACCTAAGTCCGACTGGTTGCAGCTTGAGTTCCGTCCGCACGTGGACTCTCTTGAACTGAAAGCCCCGACTGATCTTCGTCGTGGGGAGGTTGCGGCCGCGTCGGCCACCGTCGTGCAGGACGGTCGTCGGGTGCCGGTGGCGTTCCCGGTGTCAGCCGACTGGGCGGGTTCTCTTCAGCTCCACGTTGGGTCGGCTTCGACCGCGCCGTTCTGGGCTGTTGCTGCGTTCGACCCGGCGACCGGCAAGCTGACCGCGCTCCGCCCGGGGAGCGCGGAGCTGCGAGTGACGGTGAACGGGGTGACGAAGAGCGCGAGTGTCAAGGTCGGCTGGTGAGCTGTGGGTTCGAGTAGCGTCTTCCCAGTGACTGAACCGATCGTTCCGCGGCCGCTGCGCGCAGGTGACCGAATCGCCGTGGTGGCGCCGTCAGGGCGGATTCGGGCCGATCGGTTGGAGCAAGGCAGCCAACACCTCAAGGCGTGGGGTCTTGAGGTCGAGGTGCTGCCGTCGGTGCTCGCCGGGCACGAGCGGTTCAACTACCTGGCTGCGGACGACGACGCGCGAGCCACCGACTTCCGGACGGCGTGGCTCGACGAGCGGTTCGCTGCGGTGTTCTGTGCACGCGGCGGGTACGGCGTCCAGCGGATGCTCGATGCGGTCGACTTCGACGAGTTGGTCGCCGTACCGAAGTGGTTCGTCGGTTTCAGCGACATCACCGCGCTGCACGAGCCGCTGAACGCCCGTGGTCTGGTGACGCTCCACGGTCCGATGGCCGCGGCAGTTGAGCAGCTGGGGGTAGAGGAGGGCAGAGCGCGCCTGCACGACCTCCTGTTCACACCAGAGCGCGTCACCGACCTACTAGCTCCCCGCGGCGCCCGTACCGTCGTCGGTGGGGTGGCGGACGGCGTACTGCGCGGCGGCAACCTCGCTCTGCTCGCAACCAGCATCGGTACGCCGACCTACGCACCCCCGGCCGGCATCGTCCTCCTCGAGGACGTCAGCGAGCAGGGCTACCGGATCGACCGCATGCTCACCCAACTGCTGCGCGCCGGCTGGTTCGACCAGGTGACCGGAGTGGTCATCGGCGACTTCAGCGACGCCGACGACCAAGGGCTCGCGGCGGACGTCATCCGCGAGCGCCTCGAACCACTCGGAGTGCCGATGATCGAAGGCGCGGCCGTCGGCCACGAGGACCTGAACCTCGCCGTCCCGCTGGGCCTGCCGGTCCGGCTCGACGCGACGGCCGCGACACTTACCGCGTTGTGGCCAGGTGCTCCCGCAGAAAGCTGAACGCCTGCGGGTACGCATCCAGCCGGTTGACCAACTTCACCAGCCCATGGCCCTCGTCCGGGTAGACGAGTAGCTGGCACGGCACGCCGCGCTTCGCCAGCGCCGTGCTGATCTGCTCGGCCTCCGACAGCGGCACCCGCGGGTCGTTGGCGCCATGGATGACGAAGAGCGGCGCCCGGATGTCGTCGACGCGCGTCAGCGGACTGGCCGCGGCCAAGAACTCGCGATCCGTCGCCAGATAGCCGTACTCGCGCTCGCGGGTCGCCCGCCGGTATGGCGACGTGTTCTCCAGGAAGGTGGTCAGCGAGGCGATCCCGACGACGTCCACCCCGGCGGCCCACAGCTCGGGCTGGAACGCCAGCCCGGCCAGCACCATGTAGCCGCCGTACGAACCGCCGAACAGCGCGGCCCGCTGCCGGTCGACGCCGATCGTCGGCAGCCAGGCGTGGATCGCGGCGAGGTCGCGCACCGAGTCCAGCCGCAGTTCGCGGTCGTCGAGTTTGTACCAGCGCTTGCCGTAGCCGGACGAGCCACGCACGTTCGGGACGACGACCGTGTGCCCCTCCGCGGTCAACGACGCGATGATCGGACTCCAGACCCGCATCGCGGCCAGCTCTGGGCCGCCGTGGATGTGAATGACGGCCGAGCCCAGATCGGCGCCCGTCGGCCGGTAGACGAAGACCGGCACCTGCTCACCGTCGAACGACGGCACCCGCATGCTCTGCGGCTCCGGCAGCTCAGGCACGTCCGGAGCGTCGGCGGGACGCAGTGCGACCAGCTCACGCGTCGCTGTGACGAATCGGTACGCCGTCGGCGGGTTGACCGGGGACTGGTAGGTGAAGGCCGCAAACGAGCCATCCGCCGACCAGATCGGGTTGAACATCATCATGGTCACTGCGGCGCACCCACCGGCCGGCAGCTCCAGCGGTGCGAGCTTGGCGCCGTCCTTGAGCCGGTGCAACGCCAGTGTCACTGAGCCGTCCTCAAGTGTGCCGACCAGCAAGTGCTCGGCGTCCGGTGCCACCCAACCGGCTACATCTCGTTCGGTGTCGACGAGTACGTCGCTCCACGTGGCCGTGTCGAGGTCGTAGCGACGGAGCGCCATCCGCTCCCGGTCTGCGTTGGTCGACACCAGGAAACCGCTCGAGTCCGGCAGCCAGGACACTGCGTTCTGGTCGTTGTCGGCATCGGCCGCAGTGATCGTCGTGACCGCCTGAGTGGCCGTCTCGACGAGCAGCAGCTGAATCGAGTTCGCCACGGCGCTGGCCAGGCTCAGCACCACCCAGCGGTCGTCGGGAGAGCTGTTGACGCGCATGACCCAGCCGCCGCCGTCGTACAGGACGGTCTCCGCGCCGGTCGCGAGGTCGTGGACGATCAGATCGAAGTCGACGTTGTTCCGCCGGTTCGTCAGGTAGAGCACCCGGCCGGGCTTCGCTGCGACCAGACTGTTCACGTACGCCGGGTCTTGGACCAACGGCCGCAGGGTGGGCAGCCCGGGCTCGTCGAGGTCGAGCACCGACAGTTGACTGAGCTCACTGCCGCCGCTGTTGTGATCGACGATCACCAGGCGGCTGTCCGGTACGAACTGTGCGAAGGCGCAGTGGTCCGCGGAGTCGGTCAGCGCGCGCCAACTGCCGTCCGGGGCGATCTCGTTGATCTGGCGGGTGCCGGTCCCGTCGTACAGAACCAGCAGACGCCCTTCGGAATCGACGTCTAGGGCCTGAGTGGTGGGCAGCGAGAACAGCGTGGTCAGCACGCCTCATCCTCACACGCGCCGCGACCAAGAGGCAGGCCACCGGACCTGCCTCTTGGTGCAATCAGCGGTCGCCGTGCCAGGAATTCCACAGGGCCGCATAGGGGCCTCTGGCATCGACCAGTTCGTCGTGGCCGCCCAGCTCGACGATGCGACCGTCCTCGACGACGGCGATCACATCCGCGTCGTGGGCGGTGTGCAGCCGGTGGGCGATGGCGACGACCGTCCGGCCTTCGAGCACACCCGCGAGCGACCGCTCCAGATGCCGAGCGGCTCGCGGGTCCATCAGTGAGGTCGCCTCGTCCAGGACGAGGGTGTGCGGGTCGGCCAGCACCAGCCGCGCCAGCGCGACCTGCTGCGCCTGCGCCGGCGTCAGCGAGACGCCACCGGAGCCGACCTCGGTGTCGAGCCCGTTGTCGAACCCGGCCACCCAGCCATCGGCATCAACCGAGCGCAGCGCCGCCCACAGGTCAGCGTCGGTCGCATCCGTCCGCGCCAGGCGCAGGTTGTCTCGTACGCTGCCGACAAACACGTGGTGCTCCTGGTTGACCAGCGCCACGTGACTGCGGACCTGCTCGGCGGACATCTTGTCCAGCGCGGCGCC
This sequence comes from Kribbella sandramycini, assembly GCF_013131805.1. Lineage (GTDB taxonomy): Bacteria > Actinomycetota > Actinomycetes > Propionibacteriales > Kribbellaceae > Kribbella > Kribbella sandramycini. The sequence continues at coordinate 770,495 of NZ_JABJRC010000003.1, forward strand.
GCCCAGCGTGATGTCACCGACGCGCGGCGAGTAGATGCCGGCCAGCAACCGGCCCAGCGTCGACTTACCTGCACCGGACGGCCCGACCAGCGCGACCCGCGCACCAGGCTGGACCTGCAACGTCACACCGTGCAGGACGTCGCGCCCTTCGAGGTAGCCGAAGCGCACCTCGTCGGCCAGCACCGTCCGGCCGTTCGGCTCCTTCTCGTCAGCCGACTCCGCCGTTTCGACCTCGCGGACGCCGACCAGCCGCGCCAGCGACACCTGGGCCACCTGGAGCTCGTCGTACCAGCGGATCATCATGTTGACCGGCTCGACGAGCATCTGGATGTACAGGGCGCCCGTGGTGAGCGCACCGACGGTGATCCAGCCCTGCAGGGCGAAACCGCCACCGATCACCAGCACTGCCGCCAGCGCGACGGTGTGGGTCATGTTGATCACCGGGAACAGCACCATCCGCAGGTAGAGCGTGTAGCGCTCCCAGGCGACCCACTGACCGATCCGGGTGTCGCCCATCGCGATCCGCCGGCTGCCGAGCCGGTGCGACTCGACCGTGCGGCCGGCGTCCACCGTCTCGGCCAGACCGGACGCCACGGCGGCGTACCCCGCGGCCTCGGACCGGTAGGACTGGGGCGCACGGCGGAAGTACCAGCGGCCGCCGATGATCAGGATCGGCGCTGCGATCACCACGGCCACCGCGAGCGGCGGTGCGGTCACGATCAGCGCGCCGATCAGCAGCGACGCCCACAGGACCGCGATGGTCAGCTGCGGCACCGCATCTCGCATGGCATGCGAGAGGCGGTCGATGTCGGTGGTGATCCGGGACAGCAGATCGCCCGTACCGGCGCGCTCCAGCACACCCGGCGGCAGACCGACCGCGCGGACCAGGAAGTCCTCACGGAGGTCGGCCAGCATCTCCTCGCCCAGGACCGCACCGCGCAACCTGGTCATCCGCACGAACACGGTCTGCACCAGGAGTGCGATGACGAAGCCCAGCACGACATACGGCAGGCCGACCTCGGTCTGGCCGTCGGACAGCTTCTGCACCACGTTGCCGAGCAGCCAGGGCCCGACCATGCCGCTCAGGGCGGCTACTGCGTTCACCACGGTCAGCCAGGCGAAGGCCCGGCGGTGCCGACGGAACAGCGTCTTCACATAGGCGCGCACGGTCGCGCTACCTGCCACCGGCAGCCGGACCACCTCGGTCGGCGCCGCTGGGTCGTACAGAGGGGGCTTCACACCGACTCCTCGAGAGTTGGTTCGTCTTCACGGGTCACGACCGCGCGGTACCGCGAGTTGGTGTGCACCAGCTCGTGGTGGGTGCCGACGGCGTCGACGCGCCCATCCGGCACGAACACCACCCGCTCCGCCCGGTCCAGCATCAGGGGGCTCGACGTGAACACCACCGTCGTCCGCCCGGCTCGCAGCAGCCGCAGGCCATCCGCGATCCGCGCCTCGGTGTGCGCGTCGACCGCACTGGTCGGCTCGTCGAGGACCAGCACCTGCGGGTCGACGTACAGCGAGCGCGCCAGCGCGACGCGCTGCCGCTGCCCACCGGACAGCGACCGGCCGCGCTCGGTCAGCACGGCCTGCATCGCATCCGTCTCACCAGCCGGCAGCGTCTGCCGCAGTACGTCGAGAATGTCGTCGCACTGCGATGCCTTCAGCGCCGTCTCCGGAGTGACCGCGCCACTGGCCGGTACGTCGAACAGCTCGCGCACTGTGCCCGACAGCAGCACCGGCTCCTTGTCCTGCACCAGAACCACCGTGCGCGCGGACTCCAACGGCAGGTCGTCCAACGCGACGCCGTCGAGCAGGACCGACGCTTCGCCGTCCGCTGCGTTCGGACTGTGGCCACCGAGCCGGTCGGCCAGCTCGCCACCCGCATCGGGATCGCCGCAGACCACTGCGGTGAACGAACCGGCCGGAACGTGCAGCCCGGAGACGGGGTCGTTCAGATCGCCCTCGGGCAGCTGCGCCTCGGCAGTGCCCTTGGTCGCGTCGGTGCGCTGCAGCGACAGCACGCGCGCGGCCCGGCGCGCCGACACCTTCGAGAAGATGAACGCGCTCGCCGTCTCCTCGAACGTGTGCAGCGGCACCAGCATGAACGTGATGAACCCGTACGTCGTGACCAGCTCACCGACCGTGATACGACCGGCCGCGACCATGCGGACGCCCATCCAGACGATCAGCACCAGGAACAGCCCGAACAACAGCACCTGCAGGGCCGCGATCAGCGACCACATCCGCGCGCTGCGGACGGCGCTGACCCGGTACTCCTGGGAGGCAGAGCGGTAGCGCTCCAGGAAGAGCTGCTCACCGCCGATCCCGCGCAGCACCCGCAGACCGGCGACGGTGTCGGCGGCCAGCTCCGTCGCGCGGCCGCCCTTGGCGCGCTGCGCATCCGCGCGGCGCTCCGCCGGGGCCATCAGCGGCACGATCGAGAACGCCAGCACCGGGACGGCGATGGCGACCACGAGCCCGAGCTGCGGCTCGTAGAACAGCAACCCGATGACGACGGCGAAGCACGTCAGCAGCGCGGCCGTGAACCGGCCGAGCACCTCGACGAACCAGCCGATCTTCTCGACGTCACCGCTGCTCACCGCGACCACCTCGCCGGCGGCGATCCGGCGGGTGAGCAGCGAGCCGAGCTCGGAGGCCTTGCGGAACAGCAGCTGCTGCAGGCGCGCCGCAGTGCTGATCCAGTTGGTCACGACGGCGCGGTGGAAGAACGCGTCCGAGCCGGCCTTGGCCGCGCCGAACGCGAGCAGCAGGACGCCGGACAGGATGAGTTTCGGCCAGGACCGGTCGATGACGGCCTGGACGGCCATCCCGACCGCGACCGGCGCGGCGGCGATCCCGCCGAAGAACAGCAAACCCCAGAAGACCGCGAGCGCTTGGCCGCGCAGCTGCTGGTGTTCGAGCCAGAGAATGAGTCGGAGGCCGGATCGGGTGTCCGGCACACCCGGGTCGGCGAACGGAATGAGGCGCAGGGACATGACGTCTCACAAACAGGGCATAGAAGGGTAAGAGAAGAGGCACCTGACCAGGCGGATACGTCAACACTAGGTGGGCCTGCCGACAGCCCGTCAAACCTTTTTCGAGGGGTGGGCGGCACCCGGAGTACATTCAGCCGTAATGGATGCGCAGCTGAGCCGCCGGCGGCGGTTACTGGTTCTCGGGATCTGCTGTAGCAGCCTGTTCATCGTCGGTCTCGATCTGACGATCGTGAACCTGGCGCTGCCGACCATCCGCACCGAGCTGGGCGCCTCGGTGTCCAAACTGCAGTGGACCGTCGACGCCTACACGCTGGTGCTGGCTGCCCTACTGATGGTGTCCGGCTCGACCGCGGACCGGGTCGGCCGGCGACGTACCTTCCAGGCCGGTCTGATCGTGTTCGGCCTCGGCTCACTGCTCTGCGGGCTGGCGCCGACCGTCGATCTGCTGATCGTCTTCCGGATGCTGCAGGCGGTCGGCGGCTCGATGATGAACCCGGTCGCGATGTCGATCATCACCAACACCTTCACCGACCCGCGCGAGCGCGCGCAGGCGATCGGCGTCTGGGGCGGCGTCGTCGGGCTGAGTATGGCGATCGGCCCGGCCGTCGGCGGCGCGCTGGTCGACAGCCTCGGCTGGCGGTTCATCTTCTGGATCAACGTGCCGGTGGCCATCGCGGCCGTCGTGATGACCGCGCTGTTCGTGCCGGAGTCGCGGGCCGCCGTGCCGCGCCGGATCGATCCGGTCGGCCAGGTGCTCGTCGTCCTGCTGCTCGGTGGCCTGACCTACGGCCTCATCGAGGGCCGTGCGCTCGGTTGGGGCTCGCCACTGATTCTCGGTTGCTTCGGGCTGACTGTGGTCGCGCTGATCGCGCTGGTCGGATACGAACGCCGGCGCGAGCAGCCGCTGCTCGATCCGCGCTTCTTCCGCAGTGCGCCGTTCTCCGGGGCCACCCTGATCGCAGTGGCCGGTTTCGCCGCGCTGTCCGGGTTCCTGTTCCTCAACTCGCTCTACCTACAGTCGGTGCGCGGCTACTCCGCGCTGCACGCCGGTCTACTGACGCTACCGATGGCCGCGATGACACTGCTCTTCTCGCCGATCTCCGGCTGGCTGGTGGGGCACCGAGGCCCGCGACTGCCACTGGTCGTCGCCGGGACGATGCTGGCCGCCTCCGGCGCGATCCTCTCCCAACTGAGCGGCGAAACCACCCTCGTGATGCTGGCGACCGGCTACCTGGTCTTCGGCATCGGCTTCGGCATGCTGAACGCACCGATCACCAACGCCGCCGTCTCGGGGATGCCGCGTTCGCAGGCCGGTGTCGCGGCCGCAGTGGCTTCGACGAGTCGCCAGGTCGGCGCATCTCTCGGTGTGGCCGTCGCCGGGACAGTACTGTCCGCGCGGCTGGTCGGGCCGCTCGAAAGCGGCTTCGTCCCGGCCGCGCGGCTCTACTGGTTCATCATCGTCGGCTGCGGTCTCCTGGTCCTGGCGCTCGGTCTGATCACCACTACCGCGTGGGCGCGCCGGACAGCCGACTCAAGCTTCGGTGATACCAGCCCGGCCTAGCGCCTTCAGCCGACCGCGCAGGATCTTCTGCCGCCGCTCCTCATCCGGGAACAGGTCGATGTACGCCGAACCGCGCGCAGCGAGCAGGTCGTCGTCCAGCCGCCGCACTGTGCCGGCCGGGAAGCGGTGCGTCATGGCCGCTTGGACGGCCGTGCTGTCGATCCCGTCGAGCAGGTCGGTGAGCTGCTCCTCGGTGCTGACGTCCATCCGATTCAGAATGCCCAGCACCCACGCGTAGTGGTTGGTCTTCGCGTGCGGCGCGTCCGGGTAGCGCCGGGTCAGGTACGTCGTCAGCGTTGCGGTAGTCAGGTCGAGCGGCGTCTTGTCCACCGCTGCGGCCGCCAGCTCGCGGTACAGCCGGTCGATCTCGGTGAACTCGTTGTCGGCCAGCTCCATCAGCGCGGCGGCCAGTAGGAACCGCCGGTCGAACTCGGGCTTCCGCTCCGGCGGGATGTCCAGCTTGTACCGGATGTCGTGCTCGAACTCGGCCCACGCGTGCTGGACCGCTGTCCGGACCTGGATCTCCATCACCAGGTTCTTCAGGACGGCGTACTCCGGCAGCTCGCGCCGGTGCGCGTTCAGCCGGACCAGGTAGTGCTTGCTCGCGTACCCGAAGACGCCCTGGGCCCGGGTGTGCGCGCCCATGTCGGTGTGCTCGACGATCTCGAACTCGGCCTCGATCACCTCGCAGACCCGGTCCACGGCCTCGACCAGGAATGTGATCACCCGGGCCGCGACCAGGTCGGTGATCTGGTTCAGCGGATCGTCGTACTTCGGCCGGCTCGGATCGTCCGGGTGCGGTTTGGTCGCCTTGGCCAGGAAGGACTCCGGGTCCTTGGCCCGCGCGGTGGCGCTGAGGTAGTTGATGCCCTCTTCCTCGCCGATCAGCTCGTTGATCAGCGCCTCGAGTTTGCGCGCGCCGCCGACGTACTGCTGATGCACCCGTTCGTACATGCCCGCACGATAGTGGTCCGGCCGGTGACTCGGGGTGTCTAGACAAATCTAGGGTTTGTCCTAGAAAGCTGTAGAAGCCGCTCGCGACACGAAGATCTCCTGACGCGTCAATCTACGGAAAACCCTAGACAGGCTCATACAGTGGCAGCATGGATCCGATCCGGAATCCCTATGCGCCCGGCGCCGGTCAGCGGCCGCCTGAGCTGGCCGGACGCGACACCGAGGTGCGGCAGTTCGAGGTAGTGCTCGAACGAGTCGCCGCAGGCAGGCCGGAGCGGAGTCTCGTGCTCAGCGGGCTCCGCGGCGTCGGTAAGACCGTCCTGTTGAACACCTTGCGCAGCCAGGCCATCAAACGCGCCTGGGGCACCGGAAAGATCGAAGCCCGGCCGGAGCAGAGCATCCGGCTGCCGATCGCGCAGGCGCTGCACACCGCGATGCGCGAGCTCGGGCACCGGCACCGGGACGAAGAGCGCGTCGACCGCTTCAGCGCCGTGCTGAAGGCGTTCGCGCTGCGCACCGCCGTGAACGACCGTAAGGGCATTCGCTGGCACCCACCGGTCGATGTGGCCGCGGCGAAAGGCCGTGCGGACTCCGGCGACCTCGAGATGGACCTGATCGAGCTGTTCGCCGATGCGGCCGACCTGGCCGGTGACCTCTCGGTCGGCGTCGGGCTGTTCATTGACGAGATGCAGGACATCAGCGCCGACGACCTGTCCGCGCTGTGCGCCGCCTGCCACGAGATTTCCCAGCAGAGCGCGCCGCTGGTCGTCGTCGGGGCCGGCCTGCCGCATCTGCCCGCCGTACTGTCGGCCAGCAAGTCCTACTCGGAGCGGCTGTTCCGCTACGTCCGAGTCGACCGGCTGGCGCGGGAGGCATGCGACCGCGCGCTGATGGTCCCGGCCGAGAGTGAGGGTGTCCAGTACGACGAAGAGGCGCTGGACGAGCTCTACGCGCAGACCGACGGCTACCCGTACTTCGTCCAGGCGTTCGCGCACGCGACCTGGGATCACGCGCCGACGTCGCCCATCACGATCAAGGACGTCGCCGTGGCCGGCCCCGAGGCATCTGCCGAGCTGACCGTCGGCTTCTTCGGTTCGCGGTACGAGCGGGCCACTCCGGCCGAGCGCGAGTACATGCGCGCGATGGCCGAGCTGGGCATCGCGGCGGACGACGGCTCGGTCCCGACGGCCGAGGTGGCCAGCACGCTCAACCGCAAGCCGCAGTCGCTCTCCCCGGCGCGGGACGGCCTGATCAAGAAGGGGCTGGTCTTCTCCGCCGAGCGTGGCACTGTGGCCTTCACCGTCCCGCACTTCGGCAAGTTCCTGCGGACCAGGACGGCGTGACACTCCAACGGCCCTTTTGTGCCGGACCGGGGAGTCTGTAGGGTAAAGCGGCATGGGTCGACACAGTCGGCATCGGTCGCATTCGATGCAGTGGTTCTCGGTGACTGCATTGGCCGTGCTCGGGACTGTGGTCGTAGTCCATCCGGATGTCACCGGCCGGCGGAGTCTGGCCGCTGAGGTGGTAGCCGGTGCCAATGCTCCGGTTGCGATCGAGACGCCGATCACGGCGCCCACGCCGGTTCCGACCCCGACGCAACACTTCACGACGCCGCAGCGTCCGGCCCCCACGCTGACCCGCAAGCCCAAGGGCGCGAAGCCGAACATCACCGTGTCGAGCGGCAAGCTCGGTGTGGTCCCCGGCTTCGACAAGGCGACCGGAATGCGCGACAAGCTGACCTACCGGGTCGAGATCGAGGAGGGCCTGTCGGTGAACGGGCCCGCGGTCGCCGCGGCGATCCACAAGACCCTGACCGACGCGCGCGGCTGGCAGGCCGTCCACCCGGTCAACTTCGAGCGCACCGACAAGGTGACCGCCGACCTGCGCATCATCCTGGCCACGCCGACGATGACCGACAAGCTCTGTCTGCCGCTCGACACCGGCGGCGAGGTCTCCTGCCGGGTCGAGGACCGCGTCGTGCTGAACGCGAAGCGCTGGACGTACGCCGTCCCGGCGTACAACGGGGACGTCGTGCTCTACCGCCAGTACCTGATCAACCACGAGGTCGGCCACGCGCTCGGCCACGGCCACTCCACCTGCGAGAAGGCCAAGTCGCCGGCGCCGGTGATGATGCAGCAGACCAAGGGTCTCGACGGCTGCCGCCCCAACGCCTGGCCCACGATCAAAGCCACCTGACCGCGCCCCGTGAGAAGCTGACCCCGACCGGAGGGAGCAGCTGATGTCGTCACCGGAATTCCCGACGTACGGCCGCGGTGAGGAGTCGAAGCCCGCCGAGGACCAGCACTACGCCCAGCCACAGCCGTACGGCTCCCAGCCCGGGCAGTACGGCGGTCCGCCGCCGCCACCGCAGCAGTACGGCGAGTACGCGCAGCCACCGGCGTACCGGCCCGGCCACCCGTACGGCGCCCCCGCGGCGCCGGAGTCGCACGAACTGCCGACGTACGGGCGGCCGGAGTCCAAGGCGGCTCGGGATCCGCGGGCGGAGCGCGTGCTGCTGATCGCGGCCATCGTCGCCGGGTTCTACGGGCTGCTCGTCATCACGATGCAGCGGGTGTCGATCCGCGAGATCACCCAGGCTCCGGGCTCACCGCTGAACCACCCGCTGCGCACCGACGTGATCGACACGCTGGGCCAGCTGCTGACCATCCTGGTCGGTGCGGTCGCGCTGTACCTCTGGGCGCGGGATCTGCTCGCCCGACGGAAGGTGAAGGAGCAGCCGGAGACAACGGAGCTGGTCGGCCTGGTGCTGATCGCGGTGTCCGTGATCCCGCTGCTGCTCTGGCTCGGCCTGGTGCTGTCGACCGGTCTGGGCGCCAACGACGGCACGCTCGACCGTCTGCCCCGGGCGTACGGGTTCGGTGGGCTGGGGCTGCTGGTGCTCGCGGCCGGTTTCGCACTCGGGTATCGCACGTTCAAGCCCGCATTCCAGCCGGTCGTCCGGTCCGCGCCGGGCCGGGCGCCCTGGGAGTGACCGCACCAGTAGTACTGGTCCCGGGCCTCGGCCTGGGGCCGGAGTCCTACGCGCCCACGGTGGAGCACCTCCCGATGCGCCACAACGTCGTCACCCTCCCCGGCTACGGCGAACCGGCTGGCGAGCGGGAGGATCTGCATCCGGAGGCCCTGGCCGCCCTCCTGGAGCAGAAGGTGCGCGAGCGGTCGGTTCTGGTCGGCCATTCGGCCGGTGCGCAAATCGTCGTCGAGCTGGCCGTCGCGCACCCGGAGTTGGCGCACGCGCTCGTCCTGATCGCGCCGACAGGTGATGTCGGCTCAGCCGGTTGGCTGGACCTCGGCATGCGCTGGCTGGAGTCCGCAGCGCCGGAGTCACCCCGGCTGATCCCGGTGCTGGCGCCGCAGTACGTCCGGACGACGTTCCCGACCATCGCCCGGGCCGCAGCGGCCTGCCGACGGCACGACCTGGCCAAAGTGATCACCCGGGTCAAGGCGCCGATCGTGATCGTCCGCAGCCGGCACGACAAGCTCTCCTCGGACGACTGGGCCCGCCGCCTGGCCGAGCTGAGCCACGGCGAGTCCCGCACGCTCAACACCGGCGCCCACATGCCCGTCCTGACCAACGGCCCCGAGCTGGCCGCGCTCATCCAGCGAGCGGCCACTGCACGACCAACCGATTGAGGCGTTATCGTTGACGCGGTAGCAAAACCTCTGCGGGAGCTCGCACCGAACGCGCGGGCTGAGAGGGCGACGAGCTGCGGATCAGCAGCCGGGTCGCCGACCGCCTGAACCTGACCGGGTAATGCCGGCGTAGGGAGCGGGTCACCATGACCAGTACTGCCGTCCGTCCTGCCACGACCGAAGCGCCGCTGGTGCTCACCACGGACACCCCGCGGACGCTGGGGTTCTTCGACCAGTTCACGCTCTGGGGCAACCTCGGGATCTCGCTGTTCGGCCCGGTGACCGGTGCGCTGGTCGCGGCGTACACCGGTTCGCTGTGGCAAGGCCTGCTCGCGGTCGTGATCGGCTGCGGGATCGGCGCGCTGGTGCTCGGCGGCGCGGCCGTCTTCGGCTCGCACACCGGCGCCCCGGCGATGGTCGCGCTCCGCGGCCTCTTCGGCCGCCGCGGCTCGACCGCGCCGACGGTGCTGAACATCGCGCAGAACATCGGCTGGGCCACGATGGAGATCATCGTGATCTCGCAGGCCGCGGTCGCGGTGACGAGTGAGCGGTGGCGCTGGCTGTTCGTCATCCTGGCCGGCATCATCGCGACGGCGATGGCCGTGCGCCCGCTGGGCAGCGTGAAACTCCTGCGCAAGTTCATGGTCTGGCTGGTGTTGATTGCCTCGGTCTACCTTTTCGTCCAGGTGCTCAGCAAGCCGGTGCAGGAGCTGCCGCAGGACGGCGTCTTCGGCTTCTGGCCCGGTGTCGACCTGGCCGCCGCCGGTGTCGTCTCGTTCGCGCCGCTGGCCGCCGATTACACCCGGCACTCCCGGACCAACAAGGCCGCCTTCGCCGGTTCGGCACTCGGCTACGGCCTGGCCGCGATCCTGTACTACGCCCTCGGCGTCTTCGCCGTCGCGACCCTGCAGACGGACAGCGAAGGCGTGATCACCGCGCTCGTGACGCTCCCGGCCGGCGCGATCGCGCTCTTCGTGCTGCTGGTCGACGAGGTCGACGAGGCCTACGCGAACGTCTACTCGACCACGATGGCCGCGCACAACCTGGTCGGCCACCTCGACCGGCGCTGGATCTCGGTCGCGATCGGCGTCCTCGCCACCGGCCTGGCACTGATGGTTGACCTGGGCAACTATACGCAGTTCCTCTACCTGATCGGCTCGGTCTTCATCCCGCTGTTCGCGGTCGCGATCGCCGATTTCTTCGTGGTCAGCAAGATGCGCTGGGACGTCTCCGGGACGGCGAGGTTCCGCTGGCAGCCCGCGGTGGCCTGGCTGATCGGCTTCATCGCCTATCAGATCGTCAACCCGGGCACGGTCAGCGGCTGGTCGGCGTTCTGGCTCGATGTCCAGGGCAAGCTCTTCGGCGGCCCGGTGCCGGGCTGGCTGGGCGCGACGTACACCTCGATCGCGGTCTCGATGATCGCCGCCGTCGCGCTCGGCCGAATCGGTCGCGGCCGGATCGTGACCAGCGGACCGGTGGACAACTGACCTGGAGTACCCGGGATACTTGCGCCCATGCTCAACTCCGCACTGCGCAGCCGGGCCGAGTACGCCGATCTCGGCGTCGACGGTCTGGCCGCGCGGACCACGCCCGAGCGGGACGCAAGCATCGTCAAGGCCGTCGAGGAACTGCTCGAGGGACGCGAATCGGTGCTCGATCTGTGCTGCGGTTACGGCCGGATCGCGCTCCCGCTGCGGCGCGCCGGGAAGACCGTGCGCGCCCTCGACATCTCGCCGAACCTGATCGAAGCCGGTAAGGCCAAGGCCGACGAGGAGGAGCTGGCGATCGACTGGGCGATCGGCTCGATGACCGATCTGCCCTACAAGTGGGACGCGTTCGACGCGGTGGTCTGCCTGTGGACGGCGTTCCACGAACTGTTCGGCGAGGACGAGCAGATCTCCACGATCTGCGAGATCTCCCGGGTGCTGAAACCGGGCGGGATCGCGATCATCGAGGGCCCGGCCTGGGGCCCGGCGACGGCCGGCGAGATCGCGATCGGGATGCGGCAGGGCCCGGAGCACCGGATCGTCACCACCGAGCACGCCGACGGGCAGAGCACCGTGCACTACATCCACGACGAGATCAGCTACGGCCGGCTCTGCGCCGCGGCCGGGATCGACGACTACAAGGTCTACAAACGCGAGTGGGGCGGCCGGCGCCGGCTCATCCTGGAGATTCACGCCGGAAAATAAAGAAGCAGATCCCCACTCCACACTGGGGACCTGCTCCTTCGATGCACTCAGTGTAAATGTGTCGTCACGACGGCGGGAAAACAGCAGTTTTCTTTTCCAGATTCAACAAGAACTGCTTGGCCTGCAGGCCACCCGCGTAGCCGGTCAGCGCACCACTCGCGCCGATCACCCGGTGACAGGGCAGCACGACGCAGACCGGGTTCGCGCCGAGCGCCGTACCGACCGCGCGCGCCGCCTTCGGTCGATCGAGCGCACCGGCCAGTTCGCCGTAGGTCTTGGTCGCGCCGTACGCCGTATGCGTGCGCAGGTCGGTCAGGACGAGCTGCTGGAACGGCGTTGCCAGGGTGAGGTCTACGTCGACGGTGAACTCGGTGCGGGCACCGGCGAGGTACTCGTCGAGCTGCCGGCGGACGTCGTCCAGCGGGCGCGGCTGCCGCAGTACGCGCGGGGAGATCGCCCGGGCCAACCGGGTCGTCATGGTCTCCTCGTCGGCGAACGAGCTGGCGACGACCCGGCCGTGCGCGACGGCGAGCAGGAGCGTCCCGATCGCGGTGTCGTGCAGGGTGTAGGCGACGTCGGCGTCCGGGAACGTGGGGGGTTTCGGGTCGGTGGCGGCGAACCGGGCGAGCCGGGCTTCGAGATCGTTCATCAGATCGCTCCGAGAGTACGGCGCAGCGTCGCGAGCGCATCGCTGACGAGGCGCCGCGAGGCTGCTGGGGTGGTGTCCAGGGCGGCGGCCACACCGTGGTGGTCCAGGTCGCCGACGTACTTGAGCGTGACGGCGTACCGCTGGCGCTCGGGCAGTTGATTGACCGCACGCCAGAGGTCCGGGTCCGGCCAGTCGCCGGCGTCCGGGCCGTCGATCGCGACCGGCGGCGCCTCGTCCAGCGGCCGTTGCGGACGCCGGGCGCGGTGCAGGTCGGTCGCGCAGCGCGCGGTAATGGTGAGCAGCCAGCTGCGCAGGTTCTTCGCAGAGGTCAGCTCCGGGTACGCGGCGAACGCCTTCTCCCACGCGCGTTGCGCCACGTCGTCGCCGTCGACAGGGCCCGCCAGAGCGCGCGCCAGGCGGGCCACGTCCCGCCAGTGCGCGTCGACGAGCGCCTGGAACGGCGGCAGTCCGACAGTCATCACGTCAGTAGAACGCACCGGCGGCGAAAGATGTGAGTGGACACCTGGTCCGGATACCGAGATTGTCTAGTTCTTCGGTCGACATTGATGAGAAGGTTGTTGACATGACGACGACCTTGCTCACCCGCCGTCGCGTCATCGATCTGCTGCGGACGGCGAGCGCCACCTGTCGGTGACCCCCGTTCCGACGGTTGCTCCGGCGCGCTGAGACGCGCCGTACGAGGCCTGCTGAGCCTCCTCTTTCTGCGTGCCCTTTTGTCCGAGGGAGAGACATGTCCGTCCCCGCTGTGCAGCGCCCTGCCCTCTCACTGGTTCCGGACCGCTCCGAGGAGCGGATCGTCGACGCCGACGTCTACCGGGCCGTCTTCCGTCGCCACGCCGCCGGCGTCGTGGTGATCACCACCGACGCGGGCCACGGCCCGGTCGGTTTCACCGCCACCTCGCTGGTGTCGGTCAGCCTGCTGCCACCGCTGGTGTCGTTCGCGATCGACACCAAGTCGTCCAGCTGGCCGACCGTCAGCAAGGTCGAGAGCCTGGCGATCAACTTCCTGTCCATCGACCAGCAGGCGATCGCGGGCCGCTTCGCCACCAGCGGGATCGACCGCTTCGCGGCGCCGACCCGGTGGTCCCGTCTGCGCACCGGGGAGCCCGTGCTCGACGAGGCGCCGAGCGTCCTGCGCGCGCAGGTCGAACACCGCTTCGCCGTCGGCGACCACTACCTGGTCGTCGCCCGCCTGATCACCCACACCGAGCGCCGCGAACACGAGCCCCTGCTCTACCACGACGGCCGCTACGCCACCGCCACCCCGAGGGTCCACCATGTCTAAGAAGTTCGCCTTTGCCGCACTCGCCGTCGCTCTGGTCGTCACCGGCTGCGGCGGCGCGGCCCAAGCCGGCGGCGGCGCGAAACTCGCGCTCGACGCGCCGTTGCCGACGACCGTGCCGGACGGCGCGAAGATCGTCGTCGGCGACCCGTCGACCGAGGTCGCGCTGAAGCTGTCCGGGCAGTTCGACAAGGTCTCCAAGTACGTCCAGTTCGCCAACCTGAGCGGCGGTCCGCAGACCACCGAGGCCTTCCGGGCCAAGGCGCTCGACCTCGGCGCCGTCGCCGAGATCCCGTCCATCCACGCGACCTGGACCGGGCTGAAGGTGAAGATCGTCGCCTCCAAGTTCCGTCTGGACGCGATCAACCACCCGATCTACGAGCTCGGTATCGCACCCGGCGTCAGCGTGACATCGCTCGGCGACCTGCGCGGTAAGTCGATCGCGTTCAGCCCGGGGCAGGCGCAGGGCGCGCTGGTCCTGAAGGTGCTGAAGAAGGCCGGGCTGACCAAGGAGGACGTGAAGCTGATCGAGCTGCCGAGCACCGGCGACGTCTACAGCAACGCGCTCGCCGCGAAGCAGGTCGACGTCGCGCCGATCGGCGGCGTCCAGATCAAGCGCTACACGGCCAAGTACGGCAAGGACGGCGCGACCACGCTCCAGCACGGCATCCGGGACGACGCCGGCCACCTGTACGGCCCGACCGAGTCGCTCGAGGACCCGGCCAAGGCCGCCGCCATCCGCGCGTACGTCGCGGCCTGGGGCGTCGCGCAGGAGTGGATCGACAAGCACCCCAAGGAATGGATCGCCGGGTACTACGTCAAGGACCAGGGGCTCACCGAGGCCGACGGCGAATGGCTCGTCGAGAACGCCGGCCACCCGGAGATCACCGCCGACTGGAGTGACGCGATCGAGCGGCAGCAGGAGACCATCGAGCTGCTCGCGCCGGAGACGAACAACCCGGTCATCCAGGCCGCGGATCTTTACGACCTGCGCTTCCAGAGCGTCGCCGCCGACGCCATCAAGGCCGGAGCCGCCAAATGACGACCACGACCCTGCCCGGGGTGCGCGCCGCGGTCCGGCGTACCCCCGCCGTACGCCGGCGCCGGCTCGGCCCGGGTAAGCCGATCAAGTTCGGGGCGGCCATCGGGCCGCTGCTCCTGCTGGTGATCTGGAGCATCGGCTCGGCCACCGGCTGGATCGACCAGCGGGTGCTGTCGGCGCCGTGGACGGTCGTCAGCACTGCCGGTGAGCTGATCGCCGACGGTCGCCTGCAATCGAACCTGTGGACGTCGTCGCAGCGGGCCCTGCTCGGCTTGGGGCTCGGCATCGTGCTGGGCGTCGTCCTCGCGCTGATCTCCGGGTTGTCCCGGCTCGGGGAGGCCGTGCTCGACGGGCCGATCCAGATCAAGCGTGCGATCCCGTCGCTGGCGCTGCTGCCGCTGCTGATCCTGTGGCTCGGGATCGGCGAGTCGATGAAGGTCGTGACGATCCTGCTCGGGGTCTTCGTGCCGATCTACATCCATACCCACAACGGATTGCGGACGATCGACAGCCGGTACGTCGAGCTCGCGCAGACGGTCGGGTTGTCACAGCGCGAGTTCATCCGGCGGGTCGTGTTACCGGGCGCGCTGCCGGGATTCCTGCTGGGCCTGCGCTTCGCGGTCACCGGCGCATGGCTGTCGCTGGTCGTGGTCGAGCAGATCAACGCCACCAGCGGTATCGGCTACATGATGGAGCTGGCTCGCACGTACGGGCAGACCGACATCATCATCGTCGGGCTCGTCCTGTACGGCGCGCTCGGTCTGCTCTCCGACGCGGGTGTTCGGCTGATTCAGAGGAGGGCCCTGTCGTGGCGCCGTACGCTGGCCTCGTAACCGTCCAGGTTCGCGACCTGGTGCGCAAGTACGACGATCGCGCCGTCCTGGACGGCGTCGATCTGGAGATCGCGCCGGGGGAGTTCGTTGCCCTGCTGGGGAAGAGCGGCTCCGGGAAGAGCACGTTGCTGCGTGCGCTGGCCGGGCTCGACCCCGAGGTGGTCGGGTCGGGGGAGCTCGTCGTACCGCAGCAGGTTTCCGTTGTCTTCCAGGATTCGCGGTTGTTGCCGTGGGCAAGAGTATTGGACAACGTCGTCCTCGGGTTGCGTGGTTCGGAGCAGCGCGGGCGGGAGAGTCTGGCCGAGGTCGGGCTCGCCGGGCGCGAGGATGCCTGGCCGAACGAGTTGTCCGGGGGTGAGCAGCAGCGGGTCGCGCTGGCGC
This sequence comes from Kribbella sandramycini, assembly GCF_013131805.1. Taxonomy (GTDB): domain Bacteria; phylum Actinomycetota; class Actinomycetes; order Propionibacteriales; family Kribbellaceae; genus Kribbella; species Kribbella sandramycini. Next base: position 786,060 of record NZ_JABJRC010000003.1, read on the forward strand.
GATCGTTGGTGCGCGAGCCGGAGTTGTTACTCGCCGATGAGCCGTTCGGGGCGCTGGATGCCCTGACCCGGTTGAAGATGCACGCCTTACTGCGGAAGCTGTGCGCCGCGCATCAGCCGGCGGTGTTGCTGGTGACGCACGACGTCGACGAGGCGATCGTGCTGGCTGATCGGGTGATCGTGCTCGACGCCGGGCGGCTGGTCGCCGAGGAGGTCATCTCGCTGGGGCTGGAGCGCAGTGCTGTGGATCCGGAATTCGCCGCGGTGCGGGCGCGGCTTCTCGATGCGTTGGGAGTCACGCTGTGAGCAGGCAGTTACATCTGAACGCGTTCCTGATGAGCACCGGGCATCACGAGGCGTCGTGGCGGCTGCCGGAGAGCGATCCGTTCGCGAACACGTCGGTCGAGCACTACCAGGCGCTCGCCCAGCTGGCCGAGCGCGGGAAGTTCGACTCGATCTTCTTCGCGGATTCACCGGTGCTCTTCGGGGACGTCGGACGCCGTCCGGCCGGCTCGCTGGAGCCCACCGTGCTGCTGACCGCGATCGCCGCGGTCACCTCGCGAATCGGGCTGATCGCGACGGCGTCCACGACGTACAACGATCCTTTCAACCTGGCGCGGCGGTTCGCCAGCGTCGACCACGTGAGCGGCGGGCGGGCCGGGTGGAACGTCGTCACCACGGCCGGGCCGGAGGCCGCGAAGAACTTCAACCTGGCTGACCAACCGGCGCACGCGGAGCGGTACGAACGGGCGGCCGAGTTCCTCGAGGTCGCGTACAAGCTCTGGGACTCCTGGCAGGACGACGCCGCGATCGCCGACAAGGAGGCGGGTGTCTGGGCGCTCGACGAGCGCGTCGTCCCGATCGACCACGTCGGCCGGCACTTCCAGGTCCGCGGGCCGCTCAACCTGCCGCGCGCACCGCAGGGGCGCCCGCTGATCGTCCAGGCGGGCTCCTCCGAGGACGGCAAGGGCCTCGCCGCTCGCTACGCCGAAGCCGTCTTCACCGCCCAGCAGACCCTGGAAGACGCCCAGGCCTTCTACGCCGACCTGAAGGCCCGGACGGCGGCGCTCGGCCGCGACCCGGAGTCGATCAAGATCCTCCCCGGCATCGTGCCCGTGATCGGCAGCACCGAAGCCGAGGCCCTCCGGCTGGAACGCGAACTCGACGAGCTGATCCGCCCCGAGTACGCCCGTCTCCAGCTCGCCAAAACCCTCCGCGTCACCCCCGAAGACCTCCCCTTCGACCAGCCCCTCCCCGCCGACCTCCCGGCCGAGGACGAGATCCAGGGCGCCAAGTCCCGCTACACCCTCATCGTCACTCTCGCCCGCCGCGAAAACCTCACCGTCCGCCAACTCATCGGACGCCTGGGCGGCGGCCGCGGTCACCACACCTTCACCGGCACCCCCACCCAGGTAGCCGACGCCATCCAGTCCTGGTTCACCGCCGGCGCCGCCGACGGCTTCAACATCATGCCCCCCGTCCTCCCCGCCGGCCTCGAAACCTTCGTCGACGAAGTCATCCCCCTCCTCCAATCCCGCAACCTCTTCCGCACCGACTACACCGGCCCCACCCTCCGCCACCACTACAACCTCCCCCGCCCCACCAACCACCATCCCCTCCCCACCGAAGCCACCGCCTAGAACGTGTGATGCGAGGACGTCGGGGGCGGCGTCCTCGCATCACCACCTCGGCGTGTCAGAGTTGGGGGTATGGGGAAACGCCCGAGTGTGGTGGCGCATCGTGGGTCCAGTGAGAGCAGTCCGGAGCACACGTTGGCTGCTTATCGGCGGGCGATCGAGGTGGGGGCCGACGGGCTCGAGTGTGATGTGCGGTTGACGGCGGACGGGCATCTGGTGTGTGTGCACGACCGGCGGATCGAGCGAACGTCGAACGGGCGCGGGGTGTTGTCGACGATGAGTCTGCAGGAGCTGGAGGCGTTCGACTGGGGGTCGTGGAAGAACCCGTGGAGCGACCTGGACGAGGACGCCGAGCTCCCGGATCCGGACATGTCGACGGTGCTCACGCTCGACAAGCTGCTGGCGACTGTGCGGGATGCCGGGCGGCCGGTCGAGCTGGCGATCGAGACCAAGCACCCGACCCGGTACGCCGGGCTGGTGGAGCGGCGGCTGATCGAGACGCTGGCTCGTTACGGATGGTCGCAACCGAAGCTCGGAACGGAGTCTCCGGTGCGGGTGATGAGTTTCTCCTGGTTGTCGTTACGGCGAATGCGCACGATGGCGCCCGGGTTACGCACGGTGTTGTTGATGGACCGCGTCCCGCTCCGTTTCCGCGACGGCTCGCTGCCGACCGGCGTCTCGTACGCCGGCCCGAGTCTGGAGATCGTCACCGCGCACCCGGAGTACGTCGACCGAGCGCACAAACACGGTCACCAGGTGCACGTGTGGACGGTCAACGCGGACGCCGACGTCCGGCACTGCCGCGAGATCGGAGTCGACGCGATCATTTCCGATCGTCCGGAAGCGGTGATGCGGATTCTCGGCGAGGAAGTTTCACGTTAAATTCCGTCGTTTTCATCACAGTTTCCGCTCGCCCGCGGTGATCTTCGGCGGGGCTGTGTAACGGAATTCCCGCAGGTGTTTTCCGCGACAGGTTCCTGGGCAGAAGTTCTGGTGGCTGTTCCGATCTTCGAGGAGACCCTGCTTGTCCTCAGCGACCCTGCCTGCCGACGTGAGCGTCGTCGACGTCGTACTGCCGCACGAAGTGTCCGCGGTGGCGGACGCCCGGCGCCGTCTGGCCGCCTACCTGAAGCGGTACCGCGCCGCCGACGCGGCCTGCGACGATGCTCAGTTGGTGTTGTCGGAGCTGCTGTCGAACGCGATCCGCTACGCGCCGCCGTTGCCCGGCGGCGAGGTCCGCGCGGCCTGGTGGATCGACAAGGCCGGCATCCACGTCGAGGTCACCGACGGCCGTGGGGACACCGAGCCGCAGCGGATCGGCGACACCCATCCGGAGTCGATCGGCGGCCGCGGGCTGGCGATCGTCGACATCCTGACGTCGTCCTGGGACGTCCGGAGCGGCGCGCACCACCGGACCGTGCACGCGGTCGTCCCCAGCTGAGTTCGCCGTACGCCGGGCCGGGCTGCCAGACTGCAGCCCATGGGAAAGAAGTCGCGGCAGCGCGCGAAGAACACGACGACCGTCACCCTCGACCCGGCCGACCTGGTCGACGTCGGTCCGCGGGAACTCTGCCCCTGCGGTTCGGGTAAGCGGTTCAAGCAGTGCCACGGCAAGGAGATCGCCGCGGCCGCCGACACCTGGGTGGTCCGGCCCTTCGAGGGGCTGCCGGCCGAGTGCGACCTGATCGCGTTCCGCGAGATCGTCCCGTCCGGTTCGGTGCAGGTCGAGCTGAAGGACTCCGGCAAGGTGGTCAACCTGGTGACCTTGCTGCCGATGGCGATGCCCGGCCTGGTCCGCGACGACGAGACGATCTGGATCGGCCTGCAGACGCATGCGTCGTCCGGCGACCCGTCCCGCGACGTCGGCCACGCGATCACCGCCGCGCTGAACACCGAGCCCGGTAACCCGATCCAGCTCGGCGACCTGATGAAGGACGGCCCCCGCCTGCAGGACCTGATCGACGTCGACAAGCCGCTCCAGGTCAAGGTGCACGAAGGCTTCGACTTCTGGGTCGGCGAGAACGTCGAGGACCCGACCGGCGAGGTCGCCGCGGGGCTGGAGCGGGCCAACCAGGCCGCCGCTCCGACCGTGCGGCTCGAGTCCGTCGACGCGGCGTACTGGACGCAGATCGGCGACCGCCGCTACCTGCGCTGGGTGCTCCCGCACAGCGAGGACACCGTCCTCGACGCGCTCGCCCGGCTGCACGCGGCCGGCCAGTCCAAGCTCGTCGAGGGCAGCCGCCTGATCGGCTCCTTCCGCGCGCTCGGCGTCCTCGCGCCGGTCTGGGAGCTCCCGGCCGACGCCGAGGCCGCGGATGTCGAGAAGCCGGCCGCCGATTTCGCCGTCGCCCTCGAGAAGGCGCTGGCCGCCACCGACGCCCTCAGCACCGAGGAGCGCGCCGCCCGCAACGGCCTCGCCAGCCGCCAGCTCACCATCCGCTGAGCACACGCAAAAGCCCCCAGATCACCGATCTGGGGGCCTTTGCAACGTGGACGGCCCAAGTCCTGCTGACGGGGGAGCAACAGGGCCTGGGCCTAGCCATGAAGAGTACTCAGAAGAGGGTCACTCGGCAAGCCCCGATTTCACTGCGCGTGTCGTTCGCCTTACTTGCGTCGTCAAGTGAGCCCGTGAAGTAAGCCCTGGACCGGGTCGCGGAGCACCGGGCACGACATACACCGCGGGCCGCCGCGGCCGGAGCCGAGCTCGGAGCCGGAGATCCGGATCACCTCGACGCCGGACTCCTCCAGCCGGGCGTTGGTCTCCACCGTGCGCTCGTAGGCGATACAGACCCGCGGCGCGAGGGCGAGGGTGTTGTTCCCGTCGTCCCACTGCTCGCGCTCCGCGGTGACCGGATCGAGGCCGGTGTCGATCCGCCGCAGCGTGTCGATCCCGAGCGCCTTCGCGGCCGCGACCAGGAACGGCTCGGACTCCGCGACGTGCAGCTGGTCGCCGTCCGTGGTCACGGCGAGTGCGCGCATCTCCTCGGCCATGTTCGGATACATCAGCACGGCGTCGACGTCGACCATCGTGCAGACGGTGTCGAGGTGCATGGTCGCGCGCTGCTGCGCGATCGGTACGGCGAGCACGGTGTGCGCCAGCCCCTTCGCGAACACCCGGCGCGCGAGCCGCTCCACCCCCGCCGGCGTCGTCCGCTCGCCGACCCCGACCGCGAGGACGCCGGGGCCCAGCGCGAGGACGTCGCCGCCCTCGACGTGCTCGAGCGAGTGGTCGTACACCTTGTCGGCGCCGGCGAACCGCGGGTGGAACCCGTAGATCAGCTCGGTCAGCTGCGTCTCGCGAACCCGGGCCGGCATCGCGAGCGACGTGACGGCGACCGACTTCCCGATCCAGACGCTGGAGTCGCGGGTGAAGAGCAGGTTCGGCAGCGGGTCGATCAGGAAGTCCTCGTCCGCGAGCAGCGACGTCACCAGCCCGCCCGCACGGACTTCGTCGTTCCGGACGCCGGCCATCAGCGCCTCCGCCAGCTGCGCCGGGTCGAGGTCGCCGAGCGCACGCCGCAGATAGTCGCGCAGCGTGTCACCGAGCCGCAGGTCGGCGATCGCCCCGGCGACGGCCCGCGACCGAGCCTCGGAGTCCGCCAGCGCCTCGGCCAGCAGCTCATGCAGGTACAGCACCTCGACGCCCCGGTCCCGCAGCACCTGCGCGAACGCGTCGTGCTCCTCCTGCGCCCGCCCGACCCACGGAATCCCGTCGAACAGCAGCTTGTCGTTGTTCCGTGGAGTCAGCCGCCGCAGCTCGTTCCCCGGCCGATGCAGCATCACGGTCCGCAGCGCCCCGACCTCACTGTCGACGCCGTACGTCTCGGTCATCCGCCCGCCCTCTCGCTCGGTACTGACTCAACAGTGTCTGATTGTCCGACAATTTCCGGTGGAGTGCAAAGGAAGTCGCTTCCTTCGAAAGTACGAGATGTCACCCCCGAGTGCCCACTGACGCGGTCGGTACGCCGGGGAGGAACTAGGCTGCGGTGCTGTGTCCGGTGCTGATTCTTCTTCCGAGCCGTTCGAGCGTGCTGTCGCCTGTGTGATCCCGGCGAAGGACGAGGCGGCGCGGATTGCGGCGACGGTCGACGCGGTGCACAAGATCATCGGCGTCGATCTGGTGGTCGTCGTCGACGACGGATCCACTGACGGGACGGCCGCTGCAGCCGAGCGCGCGGGGGCAGTCGTCGTCCGGCATCACACGAACCGCGGCAAGGCTGCCGCGATGGAGACGGGTGCGACGGCGGTCGCCGAGCGCGACGGCGCCCGCCCGCGGCACCTCCTCTTCCTGGACGCCGACCTCACCGACTCCGCGACTGCCGCGACGCCGCTGATCGAGCCGGTCCAGTCCGGTCGCGCTGATATGACGATCGGGACGCTGCCGGTGCAGGTCCGGGCCGACGGCTCGAAGGCGGGCGGCCACGGGTTCGTCGTCAGCCTCGCGCGGGCCGGGATCGTGGAGGCGACAGGCTGGGCGCCGGAGCAGCCGTTGTCGGGGCAGCGCTGCCTGACGCGTGCCGCGTTCGACGCCGCCGTACCGCTGGCGGCCGGGTTCGGTGTCGAGACCGCGCTGAGTATCGACCTCGGCCGCAAGGGCTTCCGGATCCTCGAGGTACCGATCGACGTCCGCCATCGCGCCACCGGCACGGATCTGCGCGGCCAGCTGCACCGCGGCAAGCAGTACCTGCACGTACGCCGCGCGCTCGCTGCCCGCAGCGCCCTGCCGTCGACCGGCGGTCCGTCGCTGCGCAGCCTGTTCCCGCGGAAGACCACGCCATGAGCGCGGAGGTGACCGCCGACCCGCGCCTGGCGGAGCGGTACGGCAAACGTGCCGTCGCGCTCTATCTCGCGTGTACGACGTTGATCGTGGCCGTCGGTCTGCTCGGCCCGTCCGTGGTCGTGCTGACGCTGACGAACCGGCATGCCTGGCTGCCGTCGTACTGGTTCGACACGAAGCCGAACGACTGGCTCGTCTCGGTGCTGATCTACATCGCGATCCTGCTCGGCGGGATCGGCGTCTGGATGGCGCTGAAGGCGTTGAAACACGGCTGGGCGCCGCGGATCAGCCGATTGGTTGCCCTGGGCATCGGTACGACGGCGGCCGTCACGGTGGTGCCGCCGATGGCGTCGGGTGACGTGCTGATCTACGCGGCGTACGGGCGGATCATGACGCTCGGCGGCAACCCGTACACGACGGCGCCGGCCGACACGATCCGGCTCGGGTACGACCCGGTGATCGCCGCGACCGAGCGGCCCTGGCAGGGCGCGCGCAGTGTCTACGGGCCGATCGCGACCTGGATCCAGTGGCTGTCGTCGGTCGTCGGCGGCGACTCGATGCAGCTGACGGTGTGGATGCTGCAGCTGTCGGTCGCGATCAGTTTGGTCGTGACGACGCTGCTGCTGCTCAAGCTCGTCGGCCCGAATCTGCCGGCCCGGCGGCGCGTGCTGCTGCTCGGCATGGCGAACCCGCTGCTGCTCTGGTCGGTGCTGGCCGGCGCGCACAACGACTCGATCGCGGTCATGTTCGCGGTGATCGCGTTGGTCGCGTTGCGAAAACACGTCTTCCTCGCCGGTCTGCTGATCGGCGCGGCCGGCGCGACCAAACTCTCGATCGGGCTGGTCGGGATCGCGATGCTCTGGTCGCTGCGTGCCGACTGGCGCAAGATGCTCTACCTCTGCGGCGGCGGCGCGCTCGCGATGGGCGGGTTGTACGGCGTCTTCGGGTTGCAGGCCTTCCAGCAGGCGCGATCGCAGACGTCGTTCATCTCGACAGGTACGCCGCACAAGGTGCTGCTCAGCTTCTTCAACCTGTTCCTGCCGAACGGGCTGGTGCGCACGATCCTCGCGATCCTCGCCTGGGTCGGGCTGATCGTGGTCGCGATCCTGCTGACGCAGGTGATGCCGAAGTCGCTGATCCCGCAGACGCATCCGGATGATCCGGTGCCGGCCGCCGTCCGATACACCGCGATCTACGCGGTCGCCTGGTTGCTGACGGCGATGTACTCGCTGCCTTGGTACGACGTGATCGCGTGGGCTGCGCTGGCCGCGATGGCGGCGTCCAAGGTCGACGGGTTGATGGTCGTGCGAACAACGATGCTGGCGATCGCGTACGTGCCAGGCCGAGATCCGAACGCGCGGCAGGTGGCGGCCAGTCTGTCGGACTCGCTGGAGTTCTTCAGCGCCCGGCTGCGGGACACGATCTGCCCGGCGATCGAGCTGGCCGTGTTGATCGGCGTCATCGTGTGGGCGCGGCGGGGCGGCGCGCAGTGGTGGCCGTACGACTGGCCGCGGCGTAAGCAGAAGGCTGTTCCGGAGAAGGCGGCCGTGTGAAGAAGCTTGCGGGGGCCGGTGCGTACCGGCCCGGCGTCCCGAACGACTTCGTCGAGCACCTGCGGACCGGGTCGATGTCGGTCGGTACGTACTCGATCCCCGCCGGCGGAGTGGACGACCAGGCGCCGCACCACGAGGAGGAGATCTACGTGGTGACGGCCGGGCGGGCCACCATCGTCACGCCCGGCGGCGCGGAGCTGATCGAGCCGGGCGATGTCCTCTTCGTCGCCGCCGAAGAGGAGCACCGCTTCGTCGACATCACCGAGGACCTCGCGCTACTGGTCTTCTTCGCGCCGCCGTACTCGGGCCGCTAACCCCAGAGCGCTTCGGCCGCGGCGACGGCCTTGGCCATGACGGCCTTCACCGGGCGCTTCAGCTCGGTGGCGGCCGCGACGACGTCCTCGTACTCCGGTTGCACATTGACGACCGCACCGGCGTACCGGGCGATCTTCACGCTGATCTGCTGGCCGTCGACCTCGATCGTCGTGAACTCACGGTCGGCGGCGTGTTTGCGGACGACGTACTCCCGCAGGCCGATCGCGGTCGTCTCGGCGAGGATGACCCGCCGGACGGCGTCCGCGCTCTTGCCGCTGACCAGCACGGACAGGGTGTGCGCCGGGCGGCCCTTCTTCATCAGGATCGGCGTCAGCCAGGCGTCGGCCGCGCCCGCGTCGAGCAGCCGCTTCAGGACCGGCGGCCACAACCGCGGATCCAGGTCGTCGATATTCGTCTCGTAGACGAGCTCGCCGCCGCTCTGCTCGGAGCTCTCCCCGACGACCACGCGGACGACGTTCGGCACCTCGACCGGATCCCGGCCACCCGCGCCGACGCCGGTCCGCTGCACCCGCATCCCCGGCATCGCCCCGAACTCGTCCGCCAGCGTCGCCAGCAACGCGGCGCCCGTCGGCGTGGTCATCTCGTACGGCGCCGTCCCACCCAGCACCGGCGCCCCCGCCTCAGCCACCAGATGCAACACCGCGGGCCCCGGAATCGGAATGCCCCCATGCTGCCCTCGGACCTGCTTCCCGCTCCCGAGCGCCACCGGCGAAACCACCACCCGGTCGACCTCGAGACTCACCGCCGCAGCCGCCACCCCCACGATGTCGGCAATCGCATCCAGCGCCCCCACCTCATGAAAATGCACCCCTTCAGGGTCGACCCCATGCGCCGCCCCCTCAGCCCGAGCCAACCGCCCGAACGTCTCCAGCGCCCGCCCCCGAACCCCCTCAGTCAGCTCAGCCGCCTCCAACAACCCCCGAACCTCACTCCAAGCCCGAGTAGGCCCATGCGAGTGCCCATGCCCAACCTGATCCTGCCCGTGCCCATGTCCGTGCCCCGCCGAACTGTGCCCGTGCCCATGTCCGGCATCAACCACACCTTCCGGATGTGGTTCGCCGTCCACCTCGACGGTCGCCTTCAGCGCGGCGATCTCGTGGCGTGCGGTTCTCGCGACGCTGACCGACAACGACGGGTCGACGGCGGCGACGGCCGCGTTCACGGACGCGAGATCGGCTCCGGCGTCGAGGAGAGCGCCCAGCAGCATGTCGCCCGAGGCGCCGGCGGAACAGTCGATCCAGGCGACTTTCATACGTCGTCCTTGGTCTCGCGGGGTGCGGCGCGCCGCGCCACGCGGGCGGCGAAGACTCCGGCGCCGAAGCCGTTGTCGATGTTGACGACGGTGACCCCCGGCGCGCAGGAGTTGAGCATGCCGAGCAGCGCCGCGACCCCGCCGAAGGAGGCGCCGTACCCGACCGAAGTGGGGACGGCGATCAGCGGTACGCCGACCAGCCCGCCGACCACACTCGGCAGCGCGCCCTCCATCCCGGCCACCACGATCAGGCAGTCCGCCGCGTCGAGCCGCTCGCGGACGCCGAGGATCCGGTGCAACCCGGCCACCCCGACGTCGGTGATCACCTCGACGTTCGCCCCGAACACCCGGGCCGTCGTCGCCGCTTCGGCCGCGACCGGGGCGTCCGACGTACCGGCCGCGACGACGGCGACCGTTCCGCGCAGGGCGGGCGGCGTACCGAGGACCGCCGTCCGGCCGACCGGGTCGACCACGGCGGCGGATAGCGCGGCCGCGACCGCCTCCTGCGCCTCGACGGTCAGCCGGGTTGCGAGGACGGCGTTGCCGGGGTGCGTGGCGTGCAGCGTGCGGAGCAGTTCGACGACCTGCTCCGGCGTCTTGCCGGCGCCGTACACCACCTCGGCGTCGCCGGTACGCTCCAGCCGATCGGTGTCGAGCCGCGCGTAGCCGAGATCGTGGATACCCGGCTGGGGACCTTGGTCAGGCAAATGGGTCACGTCGTGAATCTACGTCGGACCCGCCGCGGACGCCGATTCCACCCGTCCGCACACACGCTCCGCAACCACCTGAGTACTCAACAAATACCCGATGCTTTAGGCTGCCGTGCGTGTCTTCGACGTTAGCCGGTGTGTTCGGGATCGCCGCCCTCTTCGTGGCGGTGCTCGCCCTCGTGTTCGCCATCCAGGCGCACCGCGACCGAACCGCCCCGTCGGCCGCCCCCGCCGCCCCCACCCCGGCCCCCGAGCCCGACCCGCAGCCCGAACCCAAACCCGGCACGGTCAAATCCGAGCTCCGGCGCCTCACCAAGGACATCGACACCACCCGCGGCGCCCTCCGCGACACCATCCAGCATCTCGCCATCGTCCGCTACGACGCCTTCGGCGACACCGGCGGCAAACTCTCCTGGTCCCTCGCCCTCCTCGACGACCACGGCGACGGCGTCGTCCTCACCTCCATCAACTCCCGCGCCGACGCCCGCACCTACGCCAAAGAAGTCCGCACCTTCACCAGCGAGTCCAAACTCTCCCCCGAAGAAGAAGAAGCCCTGGAAACCCTCCGCAAAGAAGCCACCCCGACCGACCCCCTCCTGTAGTTACCGGGGGTTCAGCGGCGGTTGGGGACTCGGGTTACGAGGGCGGCGGGTTCTACTTCGGCGGTCAGGGAGCGGCCGGGGCCGATGGGGTCGCCGTCGAGTTGGCGTTGGACGGCGTCGGCGGCGGTGATGGCTACTTTGCGGGCGGTGAAGCGTTCCAGGTACATGTCGGCGCGGTTGGTGCGGGTGACGAGGCGCCAGACGACGATGGGCCATTGGGTGACGCGGCGGGGGGCGATGACGACGACATCGAGGAGGCCGTCGTCGGGCCGGGCGTCGGGGAGGAGGGGGATGTTGGCCTGCAGCATGCCGACGTTGCCGATGACGACGGTGCGGACGCGGCGTTCGATCGTCAGGTCGTCGTCGAAGGTGATGCGGACGCGGACCGAGGGGTGGTTGATGTTGCGGGCGGTCGAAACGAGGTAGGCGGGCCAGCCGATCTGCGCCTTCAGGACCGGGGGCGCGCCGGAGATGATCGCGGCGTCCAGCCCGAGCCCGGCCATGACGGCGAACCGGTCGGTGTCGAGCTCGTCGCCGCGCACCGACACCAGATCGATCCGCCGATCGCGCCCCTCCAGGATCCGCTCCAGCGCGTCGTCCAGATCGAGCGGGATGTGCAGGTTACGAGCGAGCAGATTCCCCGTGCCGGCCGGAATGACCCCGACCGGGATGCCGGTGTGCGCGAGCGCCGCGCAGACCACCCGGACCGTCCCGTCCCCGCCCGCGACCAGCACCAGATCCGACTCGTACTCGATCGCCCGCTTGGCCATCGCGTTCCCCGAGTCGTCCTCCCGGGTCTCCAGCCAGAGCGGGTCGTCGTACCCGCGCAGCTCCAGCGCCCGCGTCACCTTCCGCCGGAACGCCACCCCGTCCCCGACCTTGATCGGGTTCACGATCACCGCGGCCCGCGGCGGTCGGGCGATCTCCTCCGGTGAGGACGGCGTCCGCCGACGCCGCCGCCGCAACCCCGGCCGCAGCCCGAACCCGATGGACGTCGCGGTCAGGATCGCCAGCCCCAGCGCCCACCCGCCGAGCACATCCGACACGTAATGCACGTTCAGCGCGATCCGATCCGCCGAGGCGATCCAGACCACCACGATCACCGGCAGCAGCACCAGCAGCCGGAACCGCCGCCGCCAGCCCCGCACCGATGGCAGGACGACGCCGAGCGCACCCGCCATCACGAAGGCCGCCGTCGCGTGCCCCGACACGAACGACCACCCGTCGGTCGCGACGAGCATCTCCTCCGGCCGCGCCCGGGTGAAGATGAACTTGACCGCCTGGACCAGCCCGAGCTCGGCCCCCGCCGTGACCAGCAGCCAGACCGTCAGCAACCGCGCCCGCCGATGCCACAGGTACGCGGCGACGATCAGAATCACCGCCCGGTTCGCCCACGGCAGCACGACCGCGCCGACAACCTCCCAGAAGTCGACGACCTGCGGATGTGTGGCCCCGTACGCCGCCGCCCGGGCGGCCACCGAGGCGTCCCACTGCTGCAATGGCGGCCACCCGTCGAAGACCAGCAGCGTGATCACGGTGAACGGCAGCGCACCCAGGACGACCGTGATCACACGGCCGATCGCACTGGGTGGATGGTGGTTCATCGCCCGCTCGGATCCCCCTCGGTAGACACGTGCACCCACCACATCATCCCCAATTGACTTCGCCCCTTCAGACACGCCCCGATACCCTCAGGGTGTGATTGACGCGAAACTGCTCCGTGAGACCCCTGACGTCGTACGTGCCGCCCTGACCAAGCGCGGCGAGAGTACCGACCTGGTCGACCAGATTCTGGTCGCCGACAGCGAGCGTCGATCGTCCATCTCCGCCTTCGAGGCGCTCCGGGCCGAGCAGAAGTCGCTCGGCAAGCAGGTCGCCCAGGCCAACGGCGACGAGCGCGCCGCGCTGCTGGAGCGGACCAAGACCCTGGCCGCCGAGGTGAAGGCCACCGAGGCCGCGGCCAACGACGCCGGCCGCCGGTACGACGAGCTCGCGGGCGCCCTGCCGAACCTGGTCTCCGACGAGGCCCCGGTCGGCGGCGAGGCCGACTTCACCCTGGTCGAGACCGTCGGCAAACCGCGCGACTTCGCGGCCGAGGGGTTCGAGCCCCGCGACCACCTCGAGCTGGGCGAGCTGCTCGGTGCGATCGACATGGAGCGCGGCGCGAAGATCTCGGGCTCGCGGTTCTACTTCCTCAAGGGCGTCGGCATGCTGCTGCAGCTCGGCATGCTGCAGCTGGCCGTCCAGCAGGCGGTGGAGAACGGCTTCACCCCGATGATCACGCCGACCCTGGTCAAACCCGAGGTGATGGGCGGCACGGGCTACCTGAGCGCGCACGACGACGTCTACCGCCTCGACGACCCGGAGCTCTACCTGACCGGTACGTCGGAGGTCGCCCTGGCCGGCTATCACATGGACGAGATCCTCGACCTGTCCGCCGGCCCGCTGCGGTACGCCGGCTGGTCGTCCTGCTACCGCAAGGAGGCCGGCTCGCACGGTAAGGACACCCGCGGGATCATCCGCGTCCACCAGTTCGACAAGGTCGAGATGTTCTCGTACTGCACGCTCGAGGACGCCGCCGCGGAGCATCTGCGGCTGCTGGACTGGGAGAAGCAGATGCTCGACAAGATGGAGCTGAGCTACCGGGTGATCGACACCGCGACGGGCGATCTGGGCGTCTCGGCGTACCGGAAGTTCGACTGCGAGGCCTGGGTGCCGACCCAGGGCGCGTACCGCGAGCTCACCTCGACGTCGAACTGCATCGACTTCCAGGCCCGCCGGCTGAACATCCGGCACCGGGACGCCGATGGCAAGACGCAGCCGGTCGCGACGCTGAACGGGACGCTGGCGACCACGCGCTGGATCGTCGCGATCCTGGAGACGCACCAACTGGCCGACGGTTCGGTCCGGGTGCCGACGGCCCTGCAGCCGTACGTCGGCGGCCGCGAGGTCCTCGAGCCGGTCAACAGATGAGCGAACGACCGCAGGCGACCCCCTTCCGCCCGACAGCGGTTGCCCTCGACATCGACGGCACGCTGATCGATCACGACGAAGGCCTGTCGCCTGCGGTCGTGGACGCCGTCCGCCGGGCCGCGGCCCAGGTGCCGGTGATCCTGGCCACCGGCCGAGCCTGGTCCACCACCAAACCGGTGGCCGAGCGGTTCGGCCTGCCGGCCGGCGGTTTGGTTGTCGTGAGCAACGGTGCCCGCACGCTCCAGTACCCGGACGGCGACGTCCTGGACGAGCGCACCTTCGACCCGCGCACGGTGATCGCCTCCGTCCGCGAGCACGCGCCGAACGCGCGAATGGCGGTCGAGGAGCACGACGGGACGTACCTGGTCACCGCGCCCTTTCCGGACGGCGATCTGGGGCGGCACGCAACGATCCGGGTGGTGTCCGACGCGGAGCTTGCGCCGGAACCCGTGACCAGGTTGATCATTCGGGACCCGGAGCAGTCCGAAGCGGACTTCGTCGTCCTGGCCGAGCGCCTCGGTCTGCACGGGGTCGGCTACTTCGTCGGCTGGACGGCGTGGCTCGACATCGCGCCCGAGGGCGTGGACAAGTCGACCGGGTTGAAGGTCGCGCTGGCCCAGTACGGCCTGGACGCGTCCGGTCTGCTCGCGATCGGGGACGGTCGCAACGACATCGAGATGTTGCGGTACGCCGGCCACGGGGTCGCGATGGGCGCGGCGCCCGACGAGGTGAAGTCGGCCGCCGACGAGGTGACGAAATCGGTCTCGGACGACGGCGTCGCCGCTGTCCTCAACCGCTGGTTCTGATCGCCAGGCCATTCTTCAACAGTGGTCTAGTTCTGAGTAGACCTTTCGATCAGGACGAAAAGGATTGACAGCGACAAAACTTGCCACTAGCAACCAAAAGGCCCGGAACCCCTGCCTACGCAGGGATTCCGGGCCTTTGCGCTGAGTGGTCGACAGTCCGCTGGCGGGCCGAAGGTCGATCAGGCGACGCGGCTGCCGCCCCGGCGGGGCTGACAGGGCTGAACATCGACGACGGTCTCGAAGGCATCCAGAACCGCGCTCACCTCGGGCCGCGGCCGCGGCGTCTTGGCTGCCGGGCTCTGCCCGCGACGAGCCCGCCGCAGGTGTCTCTTGACAGTCGACAAGGAGCATCCGAGCCGCATGGCAAGGGATTCCAGGCTGTCGTTCGGGTACTGACCGCGCAGGCGCAGCACCTCTTCGTGACTGACTGGACGGCGCGTGCCCCGCGCGCCGGCGAGCTGGTCGAAGTCGTCGGCCTGGACCTCGACGTCGAGCAGGTTCCGCATCGAACGGCGTTGTGCAGCAGTGGTTCCGGCGACGAAACCGCTCACATCGTGCTCGGCGACGGCGCTGTACAGGCAGTCGGTGAACAGCGGACACGAAGCACACAAGGCCTTTGCGTCCCGCACGAGCTGTTCGTAACGCTCCCGCGTCCGGCGTGTGGCCGAGGCGGGCGGCGGCTCTTCCATCAGGCGGTGCTGGAAAATATCCGACCGGGCGATACATCCGGTCATGGCCCCATCCGTGCTGGAAGATGTGTCGACAGCCGCTCGAGAGCGTTCCGTGAGATTGGCGCTGTTGACGGTCATCAAGGCTCCCCAAGTATCCGGACTCACGTGAACGAGCGATGAACGACGCTCGCGCACACGGATCCACTAGCTGATGGACCGACGAACTGTTGCCGACCCACCCTGTCGTCCCGATGACGGGACAGACCGATCCATAACTGTTGACGTCGCTGCTGAGGATTTGGTTGCAGCCAAATCCGCATCAATTTGCGGACGTTCTCGTCTGCTGGGTTCGCTGATGGGCTGTCTCAGTCGTGCTGATCCAGAACAGGCCTACGACGCGATCGAATCGCAGCTGGTTCCCCACCAGACCACCGCATGAAATCACGCGTTGCCCAACCTGCGCAGGGGAACTTGCTGCCTTTGCAGCATGTTGCCGTAACGGTCTGGTGACGTTGTCAAAAACTCAATCAGATTGATCAGAATCCTCTGAAGACGAACGTCACAGCTACGGTAGGCGGGTGACTGGACACCGCCGCCCGCCGCGCCTGATCGCCACCGACCTGGATGGAACCCTGGTCCGCAGTGACGGCTCGGTCGCGGACCGGACGCGCGCCGCCGTGACCGCTGCGCAACACCAGGGAAGTGTTTTCGTGATGGTCACCGCACGGCCACCTCGCTGGCTGCACGACCTGTCCGACCTGGTCGGCGATCACGGAATCGCAATAGTTGCCAACGGCTCCATTTTGTACGACGTCGGTCGGCAGACCGTGATCCGGACCAGGCTGATCGACCCGGCCGTCCTGCTCGAAGTGGCGCAGGCGATCCGGGCGGCGATTCCCGAGGTGGAGTTCGCGATCGAGCGATCGAACCGTTACGGACAGGAGCCGCACTACCAGAACCACTGGCCCCGGCCCGAGAACACGTTGATCGCCGAGCTGGAGGTCCTGCTGGCAGAACCGGCCGCCAAACTCCTCGTACGGCACCCCAGCTGGCATTCCGACGAGTTGTTGACCCGAGTGACCGCTGTGGTCGGCGAACGCGTCAGCGCCAGCCACAGCGGCGGCACGAGCCTGGTGGAGATCGCCGCGGCCGGAGTCTCCAAGGCGGCCATGCTGGCCGACTTCTGCGCCGAGCTCGACATCCCGGCCGCGGACACGATCGCTTTCGGTGATTCCCTCAACGATCTCCCGATGCTCGCCTGGGCCGGCACCGGGTACGCCGTCGGTAACGCGCACCCCGACGTCCTCGCGGCCGCGGATGCGATCTGCCCGACGAACGACGAGGACGGCGTCGCCGCCGTCCTCGAGGAGTTGTTCGAGCTTTAGGGCGTGTCTCCTGATCCCCCGCCTACTGCGCTGTACTCGGCACGGCGCGGAATCAGGAGACACGCCCTAGAGGTACATGCCCCCGCTGCCCGGACCGTCGGTGTTACCGGCCTGGGGCCCGTCCGGGAGCTGGCCCTCCATGGGCAGCTGCTGGCCGCCGGGGAGCGCGCGGCGCATCTGCTCCAGCTGCTGGCGTGCGGCCATCTGCTGGGCGAACAGGGCCGTCTGGATGCCGTGGAACAGGCCTTCGAGCCAACCGACCAGCTGGGCCTGCGCGATCCGCAGCTCGGCGTCCGTCGGCGTGCTGTCGTCGGTGAAGTCGAGGCTGAGGCGCTCCAGCTCCTCGACCAGCTCCGGCGCGAGCCCGCTCTCCAGCTCCTTGATCGACGCCTCGTGGATCGCGCGCAGCCGCTGCCGGGAGGCCTCGTCGAGCGGCGCCGACTTCACCTCTTCGAGTAGCTGGCGGATCATGTTCGCCACCCGCATCACCTTGGCCGGCTGCTCGACCAGCTCGGTGACCGAGCGCGGCTCGTCGTCGTGGTCGTCGTCCGAGCGCGGCGGGCCCTCGACGGCCATCCCGTCCGGCCCGACGATCAGCACCTTGCCGTCCTCGGTCCGCGCCCCGGTCATCGGGATCCCCTGACCCTGGCCCTCGTTGCTCTCGCTCATTGGCCCATCCTAGGACCCTCTGTCGCGACGGCTAGGGCGTACGGGCCCGATGCCGGCGGACTGCGTCCCGGTTCGCGCAGGCGGGGCTGCAGTAGCGCTGACGGCCGGTTCGGGACAGGTCGGCGTACACGTTGTCGCAGCCGTCGGTAGCGCAGCGGCCGAGCCGGGTGATGCCGCGACCGGCCAGGTGCAGCGCGGTGCCGGTGCTGATCAGCGTGGCGACCAGGCGGCCGACCGGCACGTTGTCCGGCCGGTAGTGCATGTGCCAGCCGTCGCCGGCGTGGTTGGTCAGCCGAGGATGTTCGGTGTACTTCGCCAGCATCGCGTTGGTCAGATCGACCCGAGTTTGCTCGTCATCGGCGTCGACCACGGCCAGCCACTCGTCGAGCGCAACCCGGACCGCCGCCAGATCCGCCGCCGTCACCCGTCGCTCGCGCACCAGCCTGCTCTCGACGCCGCTCTCCTCGCACCGCTCGGCGAGCTCGTCCGGCGTCGTGGCCGGTCGAGTGACCAGGTTGACCGCGAGCAGGACGGCGTCCGCACCGTAAGGGTTGAGATGCATAATGCCATTACAGCACGATGGCGCCATGACAGCCCAGAGCGAACTCCACCGGCACCGCTGGACCGCGGTCTCCGCCCACCAGGTCAGCGAGGGCCTGGTCGTCTACCAGCGGTGTGCTTGTGGCCACTGGAGAGTCACAAGCACACCGCCGTACCCCGTCGCCTACCCCGAGGTCGCCCACATCGCGAGCTAGTCGATCCGCGCCACCATCGGCAGCCGCGACCGCGTCAGAACCCAAGCCAACAAGGCCGCGAACAGCGGCACGGCCAGCACGATGGCGCCCAGCTCCAGCCACGGCACCGCAAAACTCGGCGACCCGAACGCCGCGTGCGCCGTGTACCCGTACAGCGCCCCGACCCCCACCCCGAGCACACACCCCAACTGCCCCAACACCCAAGCCTGCGCCGCCGCCAGATTGCGCCGCCGATGCGGCGAGGCCCCCACCGCGGCCAACGTCGCCAGATCAGCCCGCCCCTCCGCCGCCGACAACGAGACCGAGATCGTGACGCCGATCAACGTCACGACGGTCGCGGCCACCAGCACCCAGAGCAGGCGGGTGTTCGCCGTGCTCTGGAAGCCCTGCTCGAGCCGGATCGACCGTTCGTGGCCCAGTAGTTGATCGACTGCGGCGAGTTGGTTCTCGGTCGGCAACTCCGACAACTGGTACTCGACCCGGTACGTCTCTACCCGGCCGAGCTTCGCGGCGGCGTCCGGGCTGATCAACGCTTGCCCGCTGAGGCTCTCGTGCGGCGGCAATGCGCCGACGTACGACGCCTGGTGCGAAACACCCTGCTTCGGATCGTCGGGATCACCACCGACCCGGACCGACCCGGTGGTGCTGATATCGGCCTGCGGCAACACGATTTCGCCGGCCCGCAGCCGTGCCGCGATCTGCGGTGCCTCGCCGCCCAGCCGCTCCACATAGGCCGGCTCGGCGACCAGCAGCCCGGCGTACCCGCCCGTGACGCCTTCGACGGTCCCTTGAACCGTCAGGTAGGCGGGCCGTCCGGGGGGGCTGTCAGGTGCCGTGACCTGGCCGAAGCGGTAGGTGTGGGTCACCGGCAGATGTCCGGCGATCCGCCGTTCGAGGTCGGCCGAGTAGGGAACTGGGCCCGTCGCTCCGAAGTCGAACTGCAGGGTCGCGTTCCCTGGTAGCCCGGACGGGATGTAGCCGGCAGCCTCGGCTGCGGTGTAGTTGGCTCCGGCGAAGGCAGCCGCGGCTGTCGCCGCCACCGACATCATGATCGCCGCCGCGGCCGGAGCCGTCCGGTGCCGATGCCGCGCGGCATCCCGGACGGCGAGACGTCCGCTCAGCGGCAGTCGGCGGGCCGACGCAGCCAGGACGCCGACCAGCCCAGGCAGCATCCAGATCACCCCGGAGATGGCCAGCGTGATGCCGAGCAGGACCAGTGCGATCGGAACGGTCGGCGTGACACCGGAGACGTAGCTCGCTCCACCCGCGGCCGCTCGCCGGGCATCGGCGAGCTCCGAGACGAGCATCGCTGATCCGGCCGCCACCAGGGCGACGCCGCAGAGCACGAGCAGCACCGCCGCGAGTCGGATCCGGTTCTGCTGGGCTGTCTTGGCGAACCGGCCGGACAATGCGGCCATCGGCGTCTGCCGGCCGGCGTTGACGGCCGGAATGACAGCCGCCGCCAGCCCGGACAGCAAGCCCACCAGCACGATCGTGACCATTCCTGCCCACGGGATCTGCCAGCTCTGGAAGACCATCCCGAGCACGCGGTCCCAGAACGGCCGCGCGATCGCCAGTGCGAGAGCTGCCGTGCCGAGACCGGCCGTGACGCCGACCACCCCCGCGAACAGCCCCTGGAGCAGCACGACGCGGCGGACGTCGCGCGCAGTGCCGCCGGCGACCAGGACCAGGCCGAGTTCCCGCGTCTGCCGGCGTGCGCCGACTGCGAACGCCGTACCGGCCAGCAGCACGATCTCCAGGACGCCGAAGCCGATCGCGACGCCCATCGCGGCGTACGGCCCGGCCCGCTCGTAGCTGCGGCCGAACTCGGTCGGCGGCGGATCCACGATGTTTGCTCTTGGCAACAGATAGAGACCGGTCTCGGCCAGCGGCGTGATCAGCGACTGCGGATCGACGGCTGCCGGTAGATCGAGCAGGTACCTGGCCTCCAGCCGGCCGCCCGGTGGGACCAGGGTGGTGCCGGGCGCGGCGAAGATCCGCCGCTGCGCCGGATCGCGCAAGGTCCGGGCCAGCCCGACCACCTGGTACTGCGTGCCTTTCGCGGTGCTGAGCGTGCCGCCGATGCCGATACCGAGGTGGTCCGCGAGGACCGGCGAGATCGCGACCTCGTTGGCCGCGGTCGCGAACCGTCCTTCGTCCAGCTGGATCGTGCCGGCCAGTAACGGGCTCTGGCCGTCGCCGGTCTGGACGCCGACGGTGATGACCGTGGTCGGGCTCTTGAGCTCCACGCGGCCGTCGTCCGCGAACGGCCGGGCGATGCCGGTGCCCGCGGGTAACAACGGCTTGGGGTCGAACGTCGCCGGATCCCTGACTTCTTTCGCGTCCAGTGCCGCGCCCGGAATGTAGTCCAGTGTCGGCGAGCCGAAACTCGTGTCCAGCTTGGAGTACGACGTGACGTCGACCCGCGCGTCGGCCTGGCCGATCAGGGTGCGGGCCAGGGTTTCGCCGGTCGGGCTCACCGACCGTGCGGTGACGCCGAGCCAGGTGGCGGCGAAGACGGGGAGGCCGATCAGTGCGGCGACGAGCAGGGTGCGGCCGATGGATTTGCGGGTGGTGCGCCGGGCGATCCGCAGGGGTGGGCCCCAGCTGCCCATCAGCGGCTCTCCTGGAGCAGGGAGTCGGCCGCGGGGAGCGGGCCGGCCTGGCCTACCAGCACGCCATCGCGAAGGTAGAGGACGCGATCGGCCCAGGCGGCGTGCCGGGCGTCGTGGGTGACGAGGACGCCGGCGATCCCGTGCTGGTCGCAGCGGTCGCGGAGTAGCCGGAGGACGGCCTCGCCGGTTTCGGAGTCGAGGGCGCCGGTGGGCTCGTCGGCGAGCAGGAGCCGGCGTTCGCCGACGATGGCCCGGGCGATCGCGACGCGTTGCCGCTGACCACCCGACATGTCCTCGGGAAACCGGTCGGCGAGTTCATCGATCCCCACCTCCTGGAGTGCGGCTTCGGCGTACTTGCGAGCGGCCCGGGTCCGGGTCCCGTCCAGCTCGAGTGGGAGCGCGACGTTCTCGGCGGCGGTCAGGGCGGGGATCAGGTTGAAGTCCTGGAAGACGTAGCCGATCCGGCGCCGGCGCAGCGCGGCCACCGCCGAGCGGCCGAGCGTGGCAATATCGTTGCCGTCGACAAGTATTTCGCCGCTGGTCGGCTGGTCCAGCCCGCCGGCGCAGGTGAGCAGGGTCGACTTGCCGGAGCCGGACGGCCCCATCACCGCGACCAGCTCGCCGGGCGCGACCGCCAGCGAAACGTCGCGTAACGCGTGCACCGCCTGCTCTCCGGCGCCGTGTGTTCGGGTCAGACCCCGGATGTCGAGAATCGCGCTCACCGGTTCGCCTCCGCGGGATCCGCGGCCGGTTCGGCGTACTGTTCGGGCGGCTTCGCCGGGCGACCGCGATGCCGTAACAGCATCGCCTCGCAGTGGTCGAGCCAGCGGATCTCGGCTTCGGCGGCGAAGATCATCGACTCCAGCACCAGCAGCCAGGAGATCTCCCCCTCCCGATCGCCGCGCTTCAACCGGGTCAGCTCCTGCAGCGACTGCATCGTCGCCGCGCGCTGCCGTTGGACGACGGCGCTCACATCCACCCCGGGAGCGGCCAGCGCGAGCGCCAGCTTGATCGCCAACTCGTCCCGCGGCCGCGACTCGCGCGTCACCGGAGTCTCGAACCAGACGGCTAGCTCGGCCCGACCGGCGTCCGTGATCTCGTAGCGCGACCGGCCGTCGTCCGCCACCGGCTCGGCCGCGGCGCGCACCAGCCCGTCCCGCTCCAGCCGGGTCAGCGTCGTGTAGACCTGCCCGATGTTCAGCGGCCAGATCGCCCCGGTCGCCTCCTCGAACTCTCCGCGCAGCTGGTACCCGTACTTCGGCTCCTCGCGGAGCAACGCCAGCAGTCCGTGCTTGATCGACATAGATACTGAGTATGCATACCCGGTATCTCCAGGTCAATCAGTCGGCGCGGACCAGTCGGCGGACGAGACGTTCGGTGGCTGCGTCGACGTCGTACGGATGGCCGGTGCCGGGGGTTAGTTGGTCGAGGACGAGACCGTCGATGGCGAAATGGAGCAGGCGGACCTCTTCGGCGCCGCCGGGGAGGCCGGCGTCCACGTGGAAGGCGACATCGGCGTCGAATCCTTCGCGCAGGGTGCGGGCCAGGATCTCCTGCAGGCCGGGGCGGCGCGCGGCTTCGAGGCGGAGCTCCAGCAGGGCCAGTGAGAGCTCGGGGCGGCCGAGGAGGCGCTCGACGATGTAGCGGACGTAGTCGACGACGAGGTCGATGGTTGGTTTGCGGTGGGCGAGCGGTTCGAGGACGGCTGGGTCGGGGGCGAGGCGTTCGAAGATCCGCTCGCCGAGCGCGCCGAGGAGTGCGTCGCGGGTGCGGAAGTAGTTGGACGCCGTGCCGGCCGGGAAGCCGGCGGCGGCGTCGACCGCGCGATGGGTCAGGCCGCGGGCGCCGGCTTCGGCGAGGACGGCCAGACCTGCGTCGGCGAGTTGGGTGCGGCGTTCGGGATTCCGGGGCACGTTGACAACTTTAGCAGTCGTCCACTACAAATGTCGTACAACACTTGTAGTGGATAGGAGCGTTCATGGAACCCCCGGCTTTCGGCGCGACCGTCGTCACGGATCGGCCCTCCGAGGTCGCCGCTTTCTATCAGCGGCATTTCGACCTGGAGATCACGGTCGACCTCGGCTGGTTCATCTGTCTGCGGCGTGGTGACGCCGGCTGGGAGTTGGCGATCAGTCAGCGCGGGCACGAGTCGGTACCGGCCGCGGTGTCAGCGCTGCGGGAAAGCACGAACATCTTCGGCTTCATCGTCGAGGACGCCGACAAAACAGCCGCCGCGCTGGTCGCCGACGGTGTCGAGTTGGCGACGGAGGTCGTCACCGAGGCATGGGGGCAGCGGCATTTCTTCGTCCGCGACCCGGAGGGCACCTGGATCGACGTGATCCAGGTCGTCGCCCCGGACCCGGAGTGGATCGCGGCCAATCTCCCTACACAGTAAGGAGAATCTTGCCGATCTGCGTGGACTCCTCGAGGGCGCGGTGGGCCTCGGCCACCGCCTCCAGGGGGAGTGTCGCGTGCACGATCGGGCGCACCTTCTTGGCCTCGACCAGCGGCCAGACGTGCCCGACCACCTCGGCGATGATCCGGCCCTTGTCGGCGACCGAGCGGGCGCGCAGACCGGTGGCCGTGACCGACGCCCGCCGGCTGAGCAGGCGGCCGAGATCGAGCTCGCCCTTGGCGCCGCCCTGCATGCCGATCACGACCAGCCGGCCGTCGTACGCGAGGGATTTCACGTTGTCGGACAGGTACTTCGCGCCGATGATGTCGAGGATGACATCGGCGCCGGCGTTGTGGGTCGCCTCCTGGACCACCGAGGCCCAATCGGCGTCCTTGTAGTTGATCGCGACGTCCGCGCCGAGGCGGCTGCAGAACTCCATCTTGTCCTTGCTGCCGACCGTCGTCAGCACGCGCGCGCCATGCGCGACGGCGAGCTGGATCGCCATCGTCCCGATCCCGGAGGCGCCGCCGTGCACGAGCAGCGTCTCGCCGTGTTTGAGGTGTGCTCCCATGAACACGTTCGACCAGACCGTCGCGACGACCTCGGGCAGCGCGGCCGCGCTGACCAGATCCACCCCGGCCGGCACGGGCATCACCTGCGGCGCCGGTACGACGACCTTCGCGGCGTACCCGCCACCGGCGAGCAGCGCACAGCACTCGTCGCCGACCGCCCAGCCCTTGACCTCGGCGCCGACGGCCGCGATCCGGCCGGACACCTCGAGGCCGATCGTGCCTGGAGCACCGGGCGGCGGCGGGTAGAAACCCTGCCGCTGCAACAGGTCCGCCCGGTTGACCCCCGCGGCGACGACGTCGATCACGACCTCGTCGACCGCCGGCTCCGGATCCGGGATCTCCCCGACCGTCAGTACGTCGATCCCGCCGGCACCCTCACAAATGACAGCTCGCATGACTCACACGGTACCGGCGATCAGCGCGGCGATCCCGTCCAGATGAGCGTCTTCGCCTATCGAAGCGAACCAGACCCAGAGCTCCAGCCAATGAAACACCTGGTACAGCGCGATCACGTCGGCCGGGAACTCCCCGTACCCGTCGGTCAGACCCTGGAGTTTCGCCGCATCGCCCTCGACCGCGTAGGCGATCGTCTTCGCGACATCCAGCAGCGGGTCGGCCGCGATCGCGTTCTCGACGTCGATGAACCCGGTGATCCGCCAGGTCGCCGGATCGATCAACAGGTTGCCCTCGTGGAAGTCGTTGTGACACAGCACCGGAGTGGCCTGGACGGGTGGCTGCGTCGCGACGAACGTCTCGATCCGTTGCTTGAGGCTCTGATCGCCGGTGAACTCTGCGAGCTTCTTGGTGAACTGGCTGCGCAGATACGACTCGGCATCCGGCATCGGCTCCAGGATCGTGTCGACGAGGTAGCCGAACTCGGTCTGCGGGATCTGGTGCAGTCGCTTGAGTAGTTGTCCAACCTGGACGTACACCGCATGCCAGTCCGGCGGTGTGGCTTCGGACAGGGGCAGGCCTTCGAGCTTTGTGAGGACGGTGAACGCGTCCTGCTCGCCGGCCGGCTCCGCGTGAAGCACCTGCGGCACCTCGGTCGTGAACTCCGCTGCGAGCAGTCCGTAGACGTGCACCTCTTTGGCCTGCTTCCAGGCCCACTCCGGCTTGTAGACCTTCACGATGACCGGCTCCTCGCCGGCACACCCAACTTCGTACACCGAGCTCAGTTGTCCACCGGTCCGCTCACGGACGCCGGTTACCCGGCTATTCGGGCGCGCTTTGGCGAGCATCGCGTCGACATCCACACTTCGACGGTACGAGCGGCGTCCAGCGGTTTTCAGTCGTCCAGATCGGCCCAGGTGTCCACGTCGTCCCCGGCGTGGTTCGGCTCGGTCCAGAACAGATCCAGGTCGGCGGTGAGCCGGCGTACGGACTGGTTGCGCGGGTCGCCGAGCCGTTGGATCGCTGCGGTCAGAGCGGTGCGTTTGTACGCCGCTGCGAGCCACTGCTCGCGTCCGTCACTGTCTCGGAGCCCGCAGCCGTCGTACTGGTCGATCGTGCTGAGCAGCCGGGTCACGTCGGCTGCGGTCACCCAGGGGAGGTCGCAGCTCAGTACGACGACTGTCGGGGCTTGGCCGTGTTGGAGACCGGCCGCGAGGCCTGCCACCGGTCCGCCGCCGGGCGGGTCCTCCTGGGTCCACTCGACCTCGCGGTACGTGCTTCGCACCGGACCGACCACGACGGTCTGCTGGGCGTTGGCGACCGCCCTGAGGACCCGGTCCAAGAACGTGACGCCTTCCAGGACGACCATGGCCTTGTCCACGCCGCCGAGTCGGCGTCCGCCACCGCCCGCGACCACCACCGCATCGAACTCCACATCCAGCAGTCTGCCGGTTTCTGCGGCACCATGGGGAGATGAGGATCGCGGTGGTGCAGGCGGCCGGTAGTGCGGACAAGGCGGCCAACCGGGAGCTGGTGACCCGACTGGTCGCCGAAGCGGCAGCAGACCGTCCTGACCTGATCGTCCTGCCGGAGGCGATCATGCTCGACTTCGCTGCCGAGGGCGGCTCAGTAGCGGCCGAGGCCGAGCCGCTGGACGGCGAGTTTGTCGCGACGCTGCGCAAGAGCGCCGTCGAGCACGGCGTAGCGATCGTGGCCGGCATGTTCGAACGCAGCTGTGACCAGGCGCGCCCGTACAACACTTTGCTCGCCGTCGGCGCCGACGGCACGCTCCTCGGCGCCTACCGGAAGATCCATCTGTACGACGCCTTCGGCTACAAGGAGTCCGACCAGCTGACGCCGGGCGACGTCGTACCGGTCGTCGTCAAGATCGCTGGGCACACGCTCGGTCTGATGACCTGTTACGACCTGCGCTTTCCGGAGCTCTCCCGGGCGCTGGTCGACGCCGGCGCCGAGGTGCTCCTGGTGCCTGCTGCCTGGGTCCGCGGCCCGCTCAAGGAGCACCACTGGACGACGCTGCTCACCGCCCGAGCCATCGAGAACACCTGCTATGTGGCTGCGGCCGCCCAGAACGGCAAGAAGTACTCCGGCCGCAGCCAGATCCTCGACCCGCAGGGCATCGCCGTCGCCGCCCTCGCCGAAGCCGACGGCCACATCACCGCCGACATCTCCACCGACCGGCTGACCGGCGTCCGTCGCCAGAACCCTTCGCTGGCCAACCGCCGCTTCGCCGTCACCCCACGTTCTTGACGAACGGATAGCCTGCGGTGGTGGACGGGTTCGATTTGTGGCACCACGGCGACCAGGAAGTCGGCGAAGGGCTCGTCGACCTCGCAGTGAACGTCCGGGCGAACACACCGCCGAGCTGGCTGCTGGAGCAGATCGCAGCGAGCCTGACCGACCTCGCGGCGTACCCACGCCAGGACGCCGCGCTCACAGCGGTCGCCCAACGGCACCAGGTTGCACCGGACCGCGTCCTGCTGACGGCGGGCGCGGCTGAGGCGTTCGTGCTGATCGCCCGCGCCTTCCGCCCTCGGCACGCTGTCGTCGTGCACCCGCAGTTCACCGAGCCCGAGGCGGCCCTCCGCTCCGCTGGTCATCTGGTCGACCGGGTGGTTCTGCGTCCTGAGGACGGATTCGGGCTCGATCCGCGGCAGATCCCGTCGGACGCTGATCTGGTGGTCATCGGCAACCCGACCAACCCGACGTCCGTCCTGCATCCGGCCGACACCCTCCGCGAGCTCGCCCGCCCGGACCGCATCCTCGTCGTCGACGAGGCCTTCATGGACGCCGTCCCCGGCGAACCGGAGTCCCTCGTCGGCGCGGCCATCCCCGGCCTGGTCGTCGTCCGCAGCCTCACCAAGACCTGGGGGCTGGCCGGTCTCCGCGTCGGCTATGTGGTCGCTGCGCCCGGAGTCATCGAGCAGTTGGCCGCCGTCCAGCCGCACTGGCCGGTGTCCACTCCCGCGCTCGCTGCTGCGATTGCCTGCAGCAATGAACAGGCAGTGACCGAAGCCGCCCAAGCAGCCGTCGACATCGAGCGCCAGCGAGCGCACCTTCTCGACAATCTGACGGCTGTGCGTACGTACGGCGTACCGCGCGGGCCGTTCGTCCTCGTGCAGGTCGAGGGCGGCGCCGTACTGCGAGAGGCCTTACGGGGCAAGGGATACGCGGTCCGCCGCGGTGACACCTTCCCCGGCCTCGGGCCGGACTGGCTGCGCATCGCCGTCCGCCCCGAAGACGTCACCGACGGATTCGTGAAGGTCTGGCGCGACACCGCCGTCGACCTGTAACGCAGCCCGACGTTTAGCTCGCACTCCCCCTGCGCACTGGAAGCTCGCAGGGTGCCCGATGCACGGTCCCGGCACTCTGAGTGGCCATCTGTGAAGGGAACCGCATCATGAGCTTCAACGACGACGACATCAAAACCTCCGCCCAGGGTGAAGAAGGCCCGGCCGACGGCGGCGCGAACTCCGAAGCAACCGACGGTGGCGCTGACGGCGGCGCGGGCGGTTACGGAGGCTCGCCCGACGGCAACGACACCCAAGCCGGCGGCCAAGCCGAAGGCCCAGCAGACGGCGGCGCCGAGCCCAGCGCAACGGACGGTGGTGCCGACGGCAGCGCGAGCGGTTCTGACGAGGGCACAGCGGACGGCGGTGCGAACTCCGGGGCAACCGACGGTGGTGCTGACGGCGGAGCCGGCGGGTTCGGCAACGATGGCGCGGGCGGTTACGGAGGCTCATCCGACGGCAACGACACCCAAGCCGGCGGTTTCGGCGACGGCAACGGCGGTGCTGAAGGTTTGGCCGACGGCGGCGCCGAGTCAGGTGCAACCGATGGCGGCGCCGACGGCGGCGCGAGCGGCTCGGCAGACGAGGGCACGGCGGACGGCGGCGCAAACTCCGAGGCGACCGACGGTGGTGCTGACGGCGGAGCCGGCGGGTTTGGCAACGGCGGCGCGGGCGGTTCGGGGGATGAAGGTACGGCGGATGGTGGTGCGAACTCCGAGGCGACTGATGGTGGCGCTGATGGCGGAGCGGGTGGTTCCTCCGGTGGTGGGAATTCTGGAAGCTGGTGACGACGGTGCTGGGAGCCGGATACCGGCCGGAGCCTGCAGCCGAGGCGGTCGACCGTCCGGCTCTCCGGCGCTGCGTTGTGAACGTCGATGAATTTGCCAACTCCTACTGGGGTTCGCGGGCCCTGCTGACCCACGCCCCCGACCTGCCCGCGCCGTACGACGACCTCTTCAGCCTGCCCGCCGCAGACGAACTCCTCTCCCGCCGCGGCCTCCGAACCCCGTTCCTCCGCATCGCGAAGAACGGCGTGGTGGTCGGCGACAGCCAGTTCACCGGACCGGGCGGAGTCGGCGCCGACATCCCCGACCAGGTCCGCGACGACAAAGTCGCCGCCCTGTTCGCCGACGGACACACCGTCGTCCTCCAAGCCCTGCACCGCACCTGGCCGCCCCTGGTCGATTTCGCCACCCAACTATCGGCGGACGCCGGCCACCCGGTGCAGATCAACTCCTACCTCACCCCGCCGGAGTCACGAGGCTTCTCCGCGCACTACGACGTCCACGACGTCTTCGTCCTCCAAGTCGCCGGCGAAAAGCACTGGACCGTCCACGAACCGGTCCACCCCAACCCGCTCCGCAACCAGCCCTGGACAGACCACTCCACCGCCGTAGCCGCGGCCGCCCGCGACAAGGCCCCGGTGGTCGACGACGTACTACGCCCGGGCGACGCGCTCTACGTCCCGCGCGGCTTCCTGCATTCAGCCAAAGCCCTAGGCGGCGTCAGCGCCCACCTCACGGTCGGCCTACACACCCTGACCCGCTACCTCCTGGTCCAAGAGCTGACCAACCTGGCCGCCAACGAACCAGACCTCCGCACAGCGCTCCCGCTCGGCTTCGACCCCACCGACCCAGCCCAGCTCGACCAACTCCTCCCTCACCTCAAACAACTCCTCATCAACCACCTGACCGCCGCCACCGCGGCCGACCTGACCCCCGCCCTCCGCCGGCGCACCTGGTCCACCACCAGACCCGAGCCCATCCCACCCCTGGCCCACGCGGCCGCCACCAAATCCCTGACCGCAAGCACCACAGTCCGCCGCCGAGCCAACCTCCGCTACCACCTGACCCCCGGCAACCCCACCACCCTCCAACTCTCCGATCGCGCCATCACCTTCCCTGAATCCACAGCCCAAGCCCTGACCCATCTCCTGGACGGCCAAGACCACAAAGTTGGCGACCTCCCAACCCTCACCCCCGCCGACCAACTAACCCTCGTCCGCCGCCTCCTCACCGAAGCCGTCTTGATCACCCCAACCAGCCAAGCGGAAACACCACTCAGCCAAGCGAGGCCGGCGCGAGAGCAGCCCTAAGTCGGCCAAGACCAGCCACCAGCCAGGCAGGGCGAGACGTCACCCATCCGACAGCGGACGTGAGCGGGCGTCCATCGGGTGGAAGCAAGAGATTCAGCCCGACGGGCGAAGTCATCAGCCCATCAGTGCACCGGCCCAGCTCGACCGCCTTCAACCTCCGGCCCGACCAGCCGGGCGGACGGCGGTCAGTGGGAGGGGTGGGGCAGGCCCGCGCGCCTTCGGGCGGAGGTGGACGCCGGGAGTGCGACCGGTTGCCGGTCGTGGTCTTCGAACAAAGCCGATCGATCACCCGCACCTTCTCAAGTCGTATGCGACAAAACCGTGGGCGGTTCTCCGTCGCCCGGGACCTCACACCCCGGGCGGCGGAATCCGGTGCGGCCGTCCACATCGGAGGTGGGAGGCTCGGCCGTCCGGATGATCCGGGAGAGAACCACGAACTAGGAAAACATTAGAACAGATGTTCGAACGAATGCAATAAATGCTGACCCGTCAATCGGCTGTCTGCGCCGACCCCGGCAGCACCCGCGCGACGGCCGCGATCGTGACCGCGGCGACCAGCGCCAGCACGGCCGTCGCCAACCACGGCAACTCGTGCCGCACCTCGAAAAGCTGCGCGAAGAATGCCGGCGTCAGCACACTCGCGAACGTGAAGCTGTACTGCCAGTACGAAAGGTACTTTCCACGTCCGACAACCGGCGCCACCGTCGCGGCCAGAGCGTTGTTCGTCGCTGAGTGCAGCAGGCTCGAGAACGCATAGACAGCAGTCCCCAGCACCAGCACCACAGCGACCAGCCCCTCCGGCAGCCGCGTCAGCGACGCCATCACCAGCGCCCACACCGCCCAGCCGACACCACAGACCACCAGCACCGTCGTGCGCCGACGCGTCTCCGTCCGCCGGACGACGATCGTCTGCCCAGTCGCCAGTACGACGGACACCCCGGCCAGCAGTACGCCGACCAGCCACTCCGGCGCCGGAAGCGCATCGGTGACGTACACCGGCAGCCCAACGCCCAGCATCATCATGGCCGTCGCCAGCAGCGTGTTGGCCGCGATGAGTACCAGAAACGGCTTGTCCTTCCGCAGTAGCGGCGCCGGCCCGGAGTCCTCGACGGTCCGCGCGTGGTGAGACGGATGCAGCCGCATCAGCAGCACTCCGGCCACGCAGAACGTCACCGCGTTCAAACCCATCGCAACCAGGAACGACGTCGTCCCGCCGATCGCCAGCAGCACTCCGGCCGCCAGACCGCCCAGTGCGAACCCGCCGGCCTGCATCATCCCGCCCAGCCCGAACCAGCGGTCCCGGTCGCCCTCGTCTGCGACGTCGGCCAACAGCGTAAAGATCGACGACCAGAACACCCGTTGGCCCATCGTGGTCACCAGTGCGCACAGAAAGAGCAGCCAGAGCGAACGTCCGAAGAAGAAGCCGACGAACGCCGCCCCCTGCGCCCACTGCGCGCCAATCACCAGGTTGCGTGGTCCGAACCGATCGATCACCACTCCGACTGCGGCCGGGGCCGCGATCGAGAAGAGCGTGGCGAACGTGAGCACGAGCCCCGCCGTCCCCAGTGGGATGTCGGCGACGCGAACGAAGTACAGGAGCAACAACGGCCCAGCGCACCCGCCACCGAACGAGTCGATCGCCAGCCCGGCCAGCAGCGGCACCCGGCCCCGGATGTTGGGTAGTCCTAGCGAGGTCGCGGATGGCATGCGTCCACTCATACATGCCGCAGCGGCCGCCAGGCCACCGCAATTGTCACCACCATGGCCCCAAACGCGCCGAAGAACGGCGCTGTCAGCCCGTACTGCTGAGCCAGTACGCCGCCGAGCGCAGAACCGATCGCAGCACCACCAACAGACGCCAGCAAATACACGCTGTTCACCCGACCCATCAGCGGCTCAGGCGTCGCCAACTGCCGCGCAGTGGTCGAAACGATCCCCCAAACCACCGCATGGACGCCGAACACCGCCATAGTCGCCCCAGCAACCCAAGGACTCCGCGTAAGCGCCAGAACCAGGTGTACGGCGGTCTCGAGCACCAGCCCGGCCCTCAACAGCGCCAGCGTCCCGACACGCGGTTCGAGCAGGTGGTACACCGGCATCCCGAACACACCACCCACCGCGCCCGCTGCAACCAGCAACCCGAACTGCGTATCGCTCAGACCGAGCCGCTCACGCGCGTACAGCACCCACGTCGCGAACGCCGCACAGAAGGTGATGTTCATGACCAGAATCGACCACGCCAACGTCCGTACGCCGGCATGTCCCCACAGCCACTGCAGACCAGCACGAACCTCGGTCCACAACGCCGTACCGGCCGGTTCCGGCGCCGGGCGGACCGAGACACGCGAGATGAGCACAGCGGCCGCCGCAAAGGTCACTGCGTCGAACACGAGCGGCACACCGGCCCCAGCAGCGAAGAGCAACGCACCCAGCGGCGGTCCACCGAGCTGCTGCAGCACAGTGCCAGTAGCGAACAGCCGCGAGTTCGCCTTACCTAGCTGGTCCTTCGGCACCGCACTGACCAGCAGAGCGCCAGATGCGTTATCCGCAAGCGTTTCCGCCGTGCCAAGCAGGAACAGCGCCAGGTAGATCGCCCACAGCGGCGACGTCCCCAGCAGAACAGCCGCACCCAGCGCAGCAAGCACCACAGCCCGAAACACATCGGCAGCGATGATCATCGCCCTCCGGTCGAGCCGATCGACCAGAGCCCCACTGAACAGCGCAAACAGCAGCCAAGGCAACTGCTGCACAAAAGCCGCCGCCCCGACCGCGGCAGGCGCACTGGTGATCGACGCAACCAGCAACGGCCCAGCCGCCAGCAGCGCCCCGTCACCAAGGTTGGAAATGATCGCCGCCGGCCAGATCCGGCGGAAGTCCGCGCCCAGCGCGGAAGGCAGCACAATTTCCCGAAGGGAAGACATGAGGAATCTCCAAAGGGCATGACAAAAGACGGACCGACCGGCAGACCCCGGCCGAATGCCCGATCAGCAGCGAATCAGCAAGCCGACCGGACGGTGGCAGCCATGTCCTCGAACGACCGAGACATTGCTCTCACCTCCGTCCCACACCCAGGCGGCACCTCCGCCCTTCACCCCCGGACCTTACCGCCTCCCCCACCCCCCTGCGCTATCCTCGACCCTCGGCGGCAAGCCGCCAGGGAGGGCTCGCATAGCGGCCGAGTGCGCTGGTCTTGAAAACCGGTATGGCGGGTGACCGTCATCGTGGGTTCGAATCCCACGCCCTCCGCGGAAAGTGCTTCTGAGCTGGAAGAACGTGAGGTCACAGCCTCCTAGGAGGCCTGTCCGGTGGTGTCCGGTCGCATCCGGCCAGAAGCGGCCGATTTCGGGCATCTGTGGCAAATATGCGCCAAATTCCAGAGGCCTCAAGTTGGGCGGAGGCGGCCGAACTCGGGCTAGGCCTCAGCCTGCCCGTCATAGGGCCGTAGTCGCTTGAAGTCAGCGACCTCGTCGCTGGACATCTTCCTCAAGAGCGACGCGTGTGCCCATCGGCCTGGGTCGAGGGGGTGCCGTTCCAGGTAGGTCAGGTAGCCGTACCAGCCGTCGTGCTCGCGAGCCCACATCTGGAGGAGAGCGACCTCGGTGCGGGTGGGTGCGATCGACAGTTCGACGTGCACTCCAGGCGAGACCCAGTGAGCTCCGGCATCCGCGCGGTCGTCGGTGCCGGCGTACCTGAGTGACAGGATCGCTGCCTGGAGCCCCGCGTCGTTGCCCGTGAGTCGTCTCGCGATCCATCCGAACCAGACGTTGTCCCAGATGCCGTAGCTGAATGGCGGCGGTGCCGGCGACTCCAAGTCCCACTCCGGGATGAAGCGCATGATCGCACGCCAGTCGCTCACGTGTTCGAATCTAATGCATGTGAGCCTCGCATCGCCAGGCCAGCGAACCGCTCGACCGCCGCCTAGCTAGTTCCGTGCAGCACCGCCCGGAAACTCTGCGCCTCCGAACGTGTGATCGATGAGGGTTGCGGCCGAGCTGGTTGCGAGCCGGAGTTCGGCAGAGCGCTCGAACAGCGCGCCGGACATGCGGGTCGGGTGCGTTCGGGTGGTCAGGTAGTGGAAGCCTCGATCGAGGTAGTACTTGTGGAGTCCCTTGTTGTCGCGCCAGCAGTCGAGGCGAAGCCAGAGCGCGCCGGCCATTTCGCTCCGATATCCGGACCAGTCCAGCAGGATGTCGCCGAGACCGGAGCCACGATGGTCGGAGCGGATGATGAATTTGTAGAGGTATAGCGCCGGTTCTTTGAGCTCCTCGGGAGTCCAGAAATCCGGGTCGCCAGCATCGAGTGACAGGCTGGCGACGATCTCACCTTGGTCGGTAGATACAACGAAGGTGCTGCCAGCGCCGATCCATCCTTTGATTACCCGAGCACCGTAAGCGCTTTTGGTCCATTGTTCGATTCCGGCTTCGCGCAGCCAATCCTCGGCATGTCGCCGAAGCGCCAGCACGGCCTCGACGTCTTCCTCGCCTGCGGCCCGGATGTGGTAGGTCGTCACTTGCTCTCCCCGGTGTTCGGTAGGCGGCGTTCCGGAACGGGCAAGTCGTAGGTGATGACCTGTCGATCGCCGGCCCAAATGTGGATCAGTACGCGAACGCGGCGGCCGGTCTCATCGATACCAATTCGTGCATGCTGTCCGACGGCCGTTGTTGGCGATAAAGCCATTAATTCAGCTTCTTCCGTGGTCGGCATTCGGACTTCGATATTGTCAATGAATCGCACTTGCCGGAACCCGAGTGCGTAATAGATTCCGCCCGGCAAGGTAGTGTCCCCAGGATTCATTAGGGGAGCGCGGCCATCGATCATCTTGTAGGCGATATCTGGCGGAGTCCACGTGTCGGCGATCATCGCGACGCGCTCCGGAATGCCGTCGGCCGGGCGGCTGACGAGGCGTAGACGGCGGCGGCGTACTGCAGGCGTGCCGACTGCAGGGAGTTGGAGGAATTCGGCGACCTGCGCGGGTGCCGGCAGCTCGCGGACGTCGACCACGACCTGGCGGCCCTCCCAGCCCGCTGCCTCGACGCCGGACAGCCACTGATCCTTCCCGACGGCCGGATCGTCGGTGTAGGCACCCAGTTCGAACTTGGACATGTCGAACGTGAGCCGCATGTGCTGACTGACGACGCGGCCACGGCTGCCACCGAGGTCCTCGATCAAGCCCTCGCTCTCCAGGCGACCGACGGCGGCGCGCACGGTATTTCGGGACAGGCCGGTTTGCTTGATCAGCTCACGCTCCGAGGGGAGCCGGTCCCCCGGCTTGAGCTCCTGTCGTTCGAGGCGGCCTAGGAGGTCCTCGTAGAGGCCTTCCCATCGCGTCGTGCTGTTCACCCGGTTCTCTCCTGTCCTCGGTCCCCATTGGACGGTACCAAGCAAATTTGGTTGGCACCAAGGGTTGCGCCGGGATCACTTTCTGTGGTTTGGTTCCACCCAAGAGAGCTTGGTACCAACCAAGCAAGCATGGATCAGACCAAGCCGCACGGCGGCGAACAGATAGCGACCGAAGCGGAGCACAACGTGAGCAACGACAAGAACAAGACGTACCTGGTGTGGCGCAACGGCAAGGCGGAGGACGTGTCCTACGCGGAGTGGCAGAAGTGCATCCAGGCCACGAATGCGAAGTGGGACGTGATCGAGGCGGCGGAATCGGTCGTCAACGAGGCCGCGAAAAAGTGGTGGCGTCGGTGAAGGGCGATCAGAAGCGCGCGGTGGCTGAGTACAAGGCTGCTGTGCGGGATCTGGAGGCGCTGCAGGTCGAGCAGGCCAGACAGGGCATTCGGGCCGAGAACCCCGCCTATCACGCAGCCCACGACCGGGTGTTCGGCGCGGCGCAGAAGGTCAACGCGCTGCGCGCTTTGGCCCTAATCGTTTCCGGCCACTGAACCCCGACCAATGAGGTGACGCCCCGGCGGATAGCAGCCGCCGAGGCGTCCGGGTCGCACCAATCCATTCGCTAGAAGGAGCACAACCCGTGAACATCATCCCCCGTTCGGAGTACTACGGCGAGGACCCGACGCCGGCGGATCTGGCCGCGATCGAGGCGGAGTGGCCGCAGATCGCCGCCGAGTTGGACGTCCTGGACGCCGAGATCGCCGAGCTGACGAACAGCCCCTACATGTCCGAGCTCGACCGCCGGCGGGTGCGCCGCGCTGAGCGCCGGGTGCTGGACGCCCACCGCGAGCCGACCGTCACCCCGAACTCGAAGGACGCCGCATGAGCGCCGATTTCGCCGCCTACCTGGCGGCCCTGCTGGCGGCCCACACGGTGGCCGATCACTGGATTCAGACCCACCACCAGGCGATGTGCAAGGCCAAGCCCGGCCTGACCGGCGCGCTCGCGTGCCTGCGTCACGTCGCCACCTACACCGCGACCACGACTCTGCTCGGTCTGCTCGTCTGGCAGGTTCTTGACCTGGAGCTGAGCTGGCTGGGATTCCTGGCTGGACAAGCGCTGTCGGCGGTGACGCACTACGTCGCTGACCGCCGGGTGCATCTGGAGCGGTTCGCGCGGTGGATCGGGAAGGCCGACTTCCTCAAGCTCGGTGTCCCGCGCACCGGCCTTGATCGCAACGGCAACCCGTACGACGACAACCCGTCGCTCGGCACCGCGGGCTATTCGCTCGATCAGTCGTTCCACCACCTGTGCTTGTTCTTCGCGGCCTTGCTGACGGTGATCTTGTGATCGGCCGGCGGCGCGGAACGGATCGCGAACCGGAGCTGGTGGACGTGTACGCGGAGCGGCTCGGGGTCGAGTCCCGCGGCGCGGTTCCCGGTGAGTTGGTCGCGCAGTTCGAGCACCTCGCGCGGCTCGTGCTCGGTGGGGAGATGCCCCCGGCCGGCGCGGTGTCGGCTGAGGGTGCGGCGGCGTTCGGCGAGCTGTGGGTCTTGGACTCGTTCCTGACCGACGCCCGCAATGCCCTGACCGGCAAGGGAGTGCAGTGATGAGCAACGAGATCGAGCAGCGCAAGAACTTGCATCGGGCGCTGCAGCGGCACACCGACCGTCACGTGCACTTCACGGCCGCGTTCATGGCCTCGTTCGTCGCGCGGGTTCTGCCGGTTGAGCAGCTGGTGGAGCTGGTCGGCGCGCTGGACGCTGCGAAGCCGATGCAGTGGACGGACACGGGCAGCGGGCCGGGGGTGGAGCACTGATGACCACGAATAGGGACGTAGCGGTCGCCGCGCCGGCGAAGCCTTCGCGGATGGACCAGTTGCAGACCCAGGCGGCTGAGGCCTCGCAGGTGCGAGCGCTGTCGACGCACCCCGACGTGGTGGCGCTGCGAGTCGAGAAGATCCGCACTCAGGTCGACGTGTTGATGTGGGTCGGGATCGTGCTCGGTCTGGCGTTCACGATGGTCAACGTTCAGGCCTTCGCCGCCCAAGGTGCCGAGCCACGATCGCTGCCGTGGTTCGCGGCCTGGCTGCTCGACCCGATGGTTTCGCTGGTGCTGATCGCGGTGCTACGGGCTGAGCAGATCACCGCCCGGTACCAGGTGTTCGACAACACCAAGTGGATCAAGCGGACCAAGTGGTTCGCGTTCGTCGCAACGTACGTGATGAACACGTGGGCGTCGTTCGTTCACAAGGATGTGGCCGGGATCGTGCTGCACTCGGTGCCGCCGCTGCTGGTGTTCTGTGCCGCTGAAACCGCGCCGATCCTGCGGGACCGGCTCACCGAGGCGGTGCTGCGAGCCGAGCAGGCCGCCCAGGCTGCCATCAGCTCCACGGCTGTACAGGTCGAGGAGGCGGGGGCATCTCCTATCCCGGTCGAGGTGGCACCGGCGGCTGAGCTGCCAGCCGCCCCCACAGCCACGGAAACGGCCGTACGGGACGAGTTGCCCGCTCCCACCGACAAAGCACCGGCCAAGCCGGGCCGTTCCCGCACAGGGGCACGGAAGCCCGCGAAGAAGCCGGGCAAGGCCAAGCCCGGCCGCAAGTACACCGCCGACTACGTGGCCGACGCGTTGGCCACGATCGAGTCCGCCGGCGCGCCGGACGACGTCACCCCGGCGTGGGCGCGCCACACCACCGGCTGCTCTGCCGGCCTGTCCGCCAAGGTCGCCGCGACCGTGCGCGCCGAACTGGCCGCCCGCGCTGCTGGCACGACTTCCCAGACCATCACCGCTACCCGTCCGGACGTTGTCCGGTCGGCGGCGTAACCCAGGACCGGAGACGGGCTCATGGACAACGTGCACAAGCTCCACCCCGACCACGACGATGACCGCGACGAGACCGTGCAGGACGTTACCGGCATCGTCCACGAACCGGCCGAACGCGTCGACGACACCACCGAGCCGATCGAGGCCGAGGTGATCGACGGTGAGGTGATCGAGGGCGAGATCCTGACCGAGGAGGAGTCGGCCGAACTCGACCGCCGGATCGCCAACCGCGGCGCGCTGGTACGCCGGACCGTCACCGGCGCCCAAATCGCCACCCGCGCGGTCGTCACCGTGTCCACCCACGACCGCACCAAGACCGCCGGCAAGGTCGTCCTGCGGGAGTCGTACACGATCGTGCAGGGCCTGGAGTCGTGGGCCAAGCGCGCCTGGGACGCCTCGACGCAGGGCGTCTACCGGCGGCAGATCAAGGCCGCTGAGGCGGTCGGCGACCGCGAGGAGTTGAAGGAGTGGACCGACCGCAAGGAGGCCGCGACCGAACGCCGTCACCGTCGCCTGATGGACCTGCCGAAACTCGCGTGGGGTGTCCTCAAGGTCGTCGTCGCGACGGCGGTCGGGGTGCCGTTTCTGGTGCTGCTGATCGCGATCCTCACCAAGGCGACCGGGCACGGCTCGTTCACCGGCGTGTGGCTCGGGTTCTTCGCGCTGATCGGGTTCCTGATCGCCGCCGGCGCGCTGCTGTGGACCGCGCTGTCGATCGCCGGGCCTTTCCTCGTGCTGATCGCCGCGCACCGGGAAGGGAAGCGGCGTGCGGAGCCACCCCAGTGGCTGGTCACGACCGCCGATGCCGAGTGGGACGCCGCGATCGATGAGACGACGATCGCGAACGCTCTGCAGGCTCTGCGGATCACTGCAATCACGCAGTACCTCAAGTCGGGTTTGAAGCTGCAGTTCATCACCCCCGCTCGGGTCGACGGGCGCGGAACGCACGCCGTCGTCCGGCTGCCTGCCGGCGTCACGGCAGAGCTGATCGCCCGCCGCCGCGCCCAGCTCGCCACCGGCCTGCACCGGGCCGCGAAAGAGGTGTGGCCGACGACCGGCACCGAGGCCGGAATCCTCGACATTTGGATCGCGGACAAGGGCGCGCTGGCAGAGGGCGCGGGTGAGTACCCGTTGCTGTCCGGCGGGCTGGTCGACGTGTTCAAGGGCGTCCCGGCGGGGCGGACGCTGCGCGGTGACGCGCTGCTCGCGCCGATCATGGAACGCAACACGATGACCGGCGGCATGCCCGGTCAGGGCAAGTCGTCCGCGGCGCGGGCGATCATGGCCGGGTGCGCGCTCGACCCGACCGCTGAGCTGCGGATTTGGGTGCCGGACACGAACTTCGACTTCGAGGTGTTCAAGCCCCGGTGCGCCTCCTACGTCATGGGCGCGGACGAGGATTCACTGAAAGCGATCCGGGACCAGCTCGTGAACGTTCACGAGGAAGTTCAGCGGCGCGGCGAGCTGCTGATCCGTTACGAGGTCCCGGCCGTCACACGTGAACTCGCTTCCGCCGGCGTCGGGCTACACCCGCTGATCTGCCTGCTCGAAGAGGCGCACGTGGCGATCACCGACGACACCTACGGCAAGGAGATCTCCAAGCTCCTGGTCGAGATCGTGAAGCTCGGACGCAAACGCGGTATCCACATGATCGTCTCGACCCAGGCACCGACGCGGGACTCGATGCCGCGCGACGTCACCCGCAACTGCTCCAACGGCATCGCGTTCGCGGTCGGCGACCACGTCGCCAACGACGCCCTCCTAGGCCAAGGTGCCTACAGCGCCGGCCACCGGGCAACCGAGCTGATCCCCGGCACCGACAAGGGCACCGCCGTAGTCAAGGGCTTCACCGGCGAACGTTCGCAGATCCTGCAGTGGTACTACCTCGACGTTGCCAAGGGCAATGACCAAGTCACCCCGATCATCAAACGCTCCCTGGACGCGATCGCCAAGCTCGGCAAGAAGATCCCGGACTCGGTGCCGGTCGAGATCGAGACCCGTGACCTGCTCACCGACCTGGACGAGGCGCTCGGGGACGAGGTCCGCCCGATCGCCGACGTCCCGGCCCTGCTGCGCGAACAGGCCCCGACCTGGACGCCGTACAAGAGCCTGACCGGCAAAGCGCTACGCGAACTGCTCGACCGCGAACACGGCATCAAGGTCCCCTCGACCGGGAACCGCTACCCCCTCGATCCGGTCACGATCCGTGACGCGATCGTCCGGCGCGAGCAGGACGGCGGCACCGACGAAGACAGCGGCGCGGACGGCTCGGAGCTGGCGAGTTAGCCGGATGCCGGGAGCCCGAAACACGCGAAATCCGGCTTCGATCAGCGGTTTCAGGCTCCCGGTTAACTCGCCTCACTCGCTAACTTCCCGCAGGTCAGAGCCACATTAACCCCCATCGCCGGCCCGAGTTAGGAACCTAACCCGCTCAGCGGCACCTAACCGTCCCGCCTCCTCAAATCCGGCAGCACCGCTCAGGGTGCCTGCCGTAGCCCGTCACACCCTGATCCGACTACAGAAAGTAGCGAATCGTGATCGCCGTCCCGACACCCACCCCACTCCCTGCCCCGACCTTCCCGCCGGTGCCGGACCTTCCCGAGCTGCCGACCGGACCGATGCGCACCGTCGCGCTCGTGACCTTCGCGGTCGCCGCGCTTGTGCTCCTGACTGCCGCCTACCTCGCGTCCTGCCGGATCTGGCCCTACGCCAACTGCACCCGCTGCAACGGCGCGGGCAAGTCCCGATCGCCCAGCCGCAAAGCCTTCCGCAACTGCCCCCGCTGCCAAGGCACCGGACGCCGCGAACGCGCCGGCACCAAGTACCTCAACCGCAACAACCACTGACCCCGCAGGAAGGAACCACCGATGACCACCCCCACCAACACCGGGCTCCGGCTCGTGTCGCTGTGCGCAGGGATCGGCGGCATCGACCTCGCGTTCCACCGCGCCGGTATCCCCGCCGCCGCGGCCGTCGAGATCGACCCGGCCGCGCGCGGTGTCCTGGCCGATCGCTTCCCGCAGACCGTGCTGTTCGACGACGTGACGAAGGTGACCGCTGATGACCTCATCGCAGTTGGAGTTGTTCCCGACCGAACCGTTGTCGCTGCCGGGTGGCCCTGCCAGGGCAACTCATCTCGCGGCCGTCGCGGCGGCCTGGGTGACCCACGCAGCGGCTTGTGGATGCACATCGCGCGACTGCTGGCGGAGCTACATCCCCGTTGGTTCGTCGGCGAAAACGTCCCTGGCCTTCTGTCGGTCAACCAAGGCCGCGACTTCGGGCTCATCGCCGACGACCTGGCCGGTCGCGGGCTGGAGTTCGCCTGGCGGATGCTGGACGCTCGCGGCTTCGGAGTACCCCACCGACGCCGCCGACTCGTCCTTGTCGGACATCGTGGAGACCTCCGGGCCGCACCTGTCCGCGTACTCCTTGAACCCCACCGTGTGCCGGGGCATCCTCACCCGCACCACCCGCCGACGCCGGCGAATCCCGACACCACTACGCCAGGCACTGGAGACGGTCGCGGCAACGGAATCCGCGGCGGCCTGACGGACTGGGCACCCGCGTACTCGCACTCGCTGGTCAGTCATGGCGGCAACGACAAGCAAGACCCGTCGATGGTCACCTACGTCGTCCAGCCCCACACCGGGCCGCGCCGGCTCACCCCGTTGGAGTGCGAGCGGCTCCAGGGCTTCCCCGACGGCTGGACCGCCACCTCGAACGGTCGCGCGCAGGCCGACAAGGCGCGGTACGCCCAGCTCGGCAACGCCGTCGCCGTTCCCGTCTTCGAGTGGATCGCGCGACGCCTTCTGGCCGTCGACGCGCGGGCAGGGGTGGCGGCATGACGGGCCTGGACCGGGCGAGCCTGCACCCGGCGGCGTCGCGGTGGATCGAGCTGTGGAACGGGAAACAGGCCCTCGGCTGGGACCATCACGGGACACCGGTGTTCAAGTTCCGGTGGGCACCCGGCGGACTCGCCACCCGCCGCCAACTCCGCGCGATGCGGATGTGCCCAGGCGGTCAGGAGCCCTACGCGCTGCTCGTGTGGCGCAACGGCAAGCGGTGGGCCTGGCTGTACCGGCTCGACCTGGCCAAGGCATCCCGGCCGGCGTCACCAGCCCAGCTCAACGCCCTGGACAAGGCCATGGAAGCGCGCCGCACGTGCGGGCTGTGCCGGACCGTCACCGACTACTGCATCCCCACCTCGGACGGCCGATGCCTGGACTGCATCGACGCCGCCACCACCTACGGCTTCGCCGCCTGACCCGACTCGAGAACGGAGAACCCATGAACGACTTGCTGACCGCCGCACTCGCAGCTGCCGGACGCGGCTGGCCGGTGTTCATGCTCGGTCGCTCCAAGCGCCCGGTCGCCAACTGCGATGACTGCCGCGACGGCGAGCACGGTCCCGCTACGTGCGGGCATCTGACCTGTCACGGGTTCTACGCCGCGACGACCGACCCGGCCCGGGTCGCCGCGATCGTGGATGCCGTGCCGGGCGGACAGCTCGCGGTACGGACCGGCGCGGAGTCCGGGCTGGTCGTGGTCGACGTCGACCCGGCCCACGGCGGCGCGGGCAGCCTCGCCGAACTCGTCCGCTGCCAGCTGGTGCCGCGCACGTTGTGGGTCCTCACCGGGTCGGCCGGTCAGCACTTGTACTACCGCCACCCGGGCCGGGAGATCGCGTCGCGGCCGATGCCGGGCCGGAAGGGGATCGACATCAAAGCCGACGGCGGGTACGTCGTTCTGCCGCCCTCGATCCACCACCGCGCCCGCCGGCCCTACACCTGGGGCGGCGGCCTGGCCGAACCCGTCGAGATGCCCCCCGCGCTGATCGCCGCCTGCCAGCCGCCAGAGGCCGTCACACCTGCCGTGCGGCCCGAACCTTCTACCCGAGCGGGCGGGGGCATCTCCCACCCTGGACGGCTGCTCACGTCGCACCTGAACGCCGTCCGCAACGCACCTGAAGGGAGCCGCCGAACGACGCTCTACGGGGCCGCCAGAGGCGTAGCGCGGATGGTGCTGGCCGGCGCGATCGCGCACGCCGACGCCGTCGCCGCCTTGACCGCCGTAGGCCACGAAGCCGACCAGACCGCCCGCGAAATCCGGACCGCCATCACCGGCGGATTCCGCGACGAAGGGATCGCCGCAGCATGAGCGCCGAACACCTCCCGGACTGGCTACCGCCACTGACCGAACCGCCAGAAGACCCCTGGCAACCGGCCGAAGATCCCTGGCAGCCCGTCGCGCCCACACCGATCAGAACTCAGCACACACCATTGCATCGCGATCCCACGGCCACCCCGGCGCGCACCGAGGGCGCGCCGGCGTGGGACGGCGAGCCGGTGCCGTTGAAGACCGATCGGCTGCTGCGACCGTTCCCGGTCGAGGTGTTCCCGACCTGGCTCGCCGACCACGTCACCGCCGTTGCCGAGGCGACACAGACACCGGTCGACCTGGCCGGGTCAGTCGCGCTCGCCTGCCTGTCCACGGCCGCCGGCGGGAAGGTCCTCGTGCAGGTCGACCGGTCGTGGCTGGAGCCAGCCAACCTGTACACGGTGACCGCGCTCCCGCCCGGGTCGCGCAAGTCGCCGGTGTTCCGTGCGCTCACCGGAGCACTCGCCGAAGCGCAGGAGGCGCTGCAGGCCGCGACGGCACCGCAGCGGACCGAGCTGGAGGTGACGGCCCGGATCGCTGCCGCCAGGGCAGAAGACCTGGCCAAGAAGGCCGAACGCGCCACCGCCAACATCCAAGAAGCGCTCGCGGACGCGACGGCGGCCGCGAAGGAAGCCGCCGAAATCATCGTCCCGGCGCTGCCTCGGCTGACGACCGACGACGTCACCCCGGAGTCGTGCGTCTCGCTCATGGCGGCCCACGGCGGCCGGATCGCGGTGCTGTCGGCCGAAGGTGACGTGTTCGCCACCCTCACCGGCACCCGGTACGCCGCCGCGCCGAACCTGGGCGCGTTCCTCAAAGGCCACGCCGGCGACAAGATCGAGGTCGACCGCAAAGGCCGCGAGTACGAGTCGATCGACCGGCCCGCGCTCACCCTCGGAGTCACCACCCAACCCGGAACGCTGCAAGGCCTCGCAGCACAGCCCGGATTCCGGGACCGAGGCGTGCTCGCGCGGATCCTCTACAGCCTGCCCGTCAACACCGTTGGCCAACGCAACAACGAAGCCGACGAAGTCTCTGAACCCGTCGAGACCGCCTATCGCGACGCCCTGCGCACCCTCGTCCTCCAACTCGCCGACCACGACAAACCACACCACCTCACTCTGACCACCGACGCCCGCCGAACCCTGCTCGACTTCCAGAACTGGATCGAACCCCGACTCGACCCCCGCACCGGCCAACTCGCGCCCATCACCGACTGGGCCTCCAAACTCGCCGGCACCGTCGTCCGCATCGCCGCCCTCCTCCACCTCGCTCACACCTTCACCACCGGCTACGCCACACCCATCACCGCCGACACCATGCACGCCGCCGAACGCGTCGGCCGTTACTACCTCGACCACGCCCTGGCCGTCTTCGATCTCATGGGCGAGTCGAACCCGGCGTTGGACGACGCCCGCGAAGTCCTCGACTGGATCACCAAGTACTGCAACCGAACCGGCCGCAACGCCTTCACCCGACGAGATGCCCTCCGCTCCCTCCACGGCCGCGCCCGATTCGCCACCGCAGCCCACCTCGAACCCGCTCTTGAGCTGCTCGAAGACCACGGCCACATCCGCCGCCCCGGGACCGACAAGCCTGGCAAGGGCCGCCCGCCGTCGACCTACGAAGTCCACCCCGCCGTCCTCCACCCACAGTGACAAAAGTGACAAAAGTGCCCCAGCCCTGATTTTTGTCACTTTTGTCACTGTGCCTGGCCACCCGTGAAGACCACCCCCCGCAGTCCCCGCGAGGCAGTGACAAAAGTGACAAAAATCTGCCGTCCGGACTTCTGTCACTTTTGTCACCGTCGCTCGGCTCTCTGAAGGAGACCTCACCTGTGAGCACCACGACACCTATCAACAGCCGTGAGCGACTGACTGTCGCCGAAGTCTGCGCAGACCTTCGCGTAGCCCGCTCCACGTTCTACGAGTGGCGAGTGAAGGGCATCGGCCCGCGCTGCATCAAGCTGCCGAACGGCGAGCTTCGCGTACGCCG
The DNA here is from genome assembly GCF_013131805.1 of Kribbella sandramycini. GTDB lineage: Bacteria > Actinomycetota > Actinomycetes > Propionibacteriales > Kribbellaceae > Kribbella > Kribbella sandramycini. The sequence continues at coordinate 830,881 of NZ_JABJRC010000003.1, forward strand.
AACCGAACTAGAACTTTGGCTGGACAGCCGACAGGAGGAAGCAGCCTGATGGAAACCACCTTCGACGTACGCATTTTCAAGAAATTCCAGATCTATGAGCGAGTCAACGGGAAGAGCACCTATCGGGTCCGGTGGACGGTCGCCGGCGAGACGCATGGTCTTTCCTTCACGAGTATCACGTTGGCGGAGGGGGAGCGGTCTCGACTGCTCAGCGCTGTTGGTCGCGGCGAAGCCTTCTACATCGATACGGGCCGCCCGATCTCCGAGGCGCGCGCAGCGGTGAGCAAAGTGACTTTCTACGGGTTCGCCTGCGAATACGTCGACATGAAGTGGCCGAACGCGGCGGCGAACACCCGGCGCAGTATCGCCGATGCGCTCATCACTGTCACTCCGGCTCTGTTGAAGGGCCGCAAGACAGGCGAGGAAGCAAAGGCGATGCGGAGAGCCCTACATAAATGGGCGTACAACACCGCGCACCGGGAGTCGGCACCGGAAGATGTTCAAGAGATTCTGAAGTGGGTTGACCGCAATAGTCGGCCGCTCGCTGATCTTGCGAAGAAGGACACGATCCGCGCTGCGCTCGATGCGGTAGGCAACAAGCTGGATGGGAAGCCCGCTTCGACGACTTACGCCGGACGGCGACGTGCTGTGTTGTGGAACCTGTGCGAATACGCGATCGAGCGTGGGTACCTCTCGAAGAACCCGATCACCACCGTCAAGCGAGTATCCAAGCCGACTCGACTTTCCGATGTTGTTGATCCGGCGACCGTGCCCAATCCACAGCAGGCGGAAGAGCTCTTGCTGGCCGTTGCGAAGCAGCCCGGGAGTGGTCCAAGAATGGCCGCGTTCTTTGGCAGCATGTACTACTCCGCTCTGCGTCCTGGCGAGGCTGCAGACCTGACGCGACCGAACCTTCATATCCCCGAGGTAGGGCGCGGCAAGCTGTGGCTGACGGGATCGAACCCGTTTGCGGGTGGGGCTTGGACCGATACCGGTGAGGAGCACGACAAGCGGCAACTCAAGCATCGTGAGAGAGGCGCTGGCCGATGGGCACCTTGCCCGTCCAAGATGACCTCACTGTTCCACCGCCACTTGGAGGACTTCGGGGTTGATGCTCAGGGGCGCTTGTTCTGGGCCGAACGCGGGGGTGGCCCAGTGCCGGGGAAGACCTATCAAGAGATCTGGAGAGCGGCGCGCATCGCCGTGCTCGGTGAGGAGACCGCGCGAACATCGAACCTGGCACGCCGGCCGTACGACCTCCGGCACGCCGCAGTGTCGACCTGGTTGGCGAGCGGGGTGGAACCGAAGCGCGTTGCCGAGTGGGCTGGGCAGTCGCTAGAAGTGTTGATGCGGATCTACGCGAAGTGTCTTGACGGGCTTGAGGAGCAGGCCCTCGACCGGATTGAGAGCAAACTTGGGGCCTGACGTGAGGTCCACGACCGACCGGCTCCCGGCCCAGAAGGGTCGGGAGCCGGCGGTGTTCCTGGCGTCTCACGCCAAATACGCGTCAAACCGCCGACGATCGTCACACTCCGGGACTGCTCCCGCCCAGGTCAGAGCCACATTTGGCCTTGAGGTGCCTCCTGGTCTTGAAAACCGGTATGGCGGGTGACCGTCATCGTGGGTTCGAATCCCACGCCCTCCGCAGTCGGCCCCTTCGCCCGGGTGGGTGAAGGGGCCGGTTCGGTTCGGTTTCGGGATCAGGGGCCGGTGCGGGGGGTCATCATGTCGTTGCCGCTGAGGCTCTGGTCGCGGGGGACCTCGTACTGGTAGAGCTCCCAGTGCTCGACGATCTTGCCGTTGTCGACGCGGTAGACGTGCATGGCGATCACCGGGGTGGGGGTGATGTTGCGGAGGCGCGCGTGGACGACGACCTCGTCGCCTTCGGCCATGATCAGGCCGGGCTCGAAGGTGGCGTCCGGTGGGAGAGCGAGGATGGACTTGCGGAGCTGTACCAGGCCGCTGGGGGTGAGCGGGTCGTGCTGGGTGTACGGCTCCTTGTAGTAGCGGGGGATGATGCTGAGGTTGCGCTTGACCATGGTCTCGTTGAGGGCCGTGGCGACGATGCGTTCGTTGTCGTGGCGGTTCGGCTTGCTGGGCTTGCCCCGGGTGACCATCGGGTTCCCGTTGGCGGACTCCGAAGCGGGGACTTCGGTCATGACGACGTCCCACTGCTCGACGATCTTGCTGCGATCGAACCGGAAGACGTCCATCACGATCTGGGTGACCGCGCTCCGGCCGGTGACTCGGGACTGCAGCATCACGTAGTCGTCGTCCGCGATCATCTTGAAGACGTCGTAGCGCAGCTTGGGCTTCTGGCGGATGAACTGCTTGAGACCCGTTGCGCCGTTGGCGATATCGGGGCTGTGCTGGACGAGCGACTGCCGGAAGTACCGGTCGACGGCTTTGAGGTCGTGCCGGTTGAACAACTCGTGCACCACCGCCTTCGCCACCTGTTCGTTCCGGATCTCCTGCCAGGTCCGCGGGTTCGGCGCGTGGGACGCCGAGGCCACCGTCGGAGTCGCGGCCATCAGCACGGTGAGAGCTGCTGCGATGGTTGCTTTGAGCTTCATACCTCGACGCTAGGCGGGCTGGGCGCAGCTTCTGTCGTACCAGTTTCCCTAGGTCTGTGAGTCCTACAGTGGTGACCATGATGCGCGGGCAGTCCTGGGCGGACTGCGATCCAGATGTCCGGGAGTACGTGGTCGACGCAGTAGAAGCGACCGGCCTGGCCACTGCGGGCGTCTACGTCCACGGCTCACTCGCGATGGGCTGCTACTACCGGGGCCGGAGTGATGTGGACCTGCTGGTGGTAGTGCCGGAGGCGTTGCCAGCCGCCGACCGAGGGCGCGCAGCGAGAGCCCTGGCCGAACGGGCCGCCGGCCGCCCGATGGTGGGCGATCTGGAGCTTTCGGTGCTGACGACAGAGCAGGCGCGTACGGCGGTGCACCCACGCCCGTACGAGGTCCACTACTCGGAGGCGTGGACGGAGCGCATCCTGGCCGGAGCAGTCGACTACAACGACGACGGAGCTGATCCGGACCTGTCCGCACACATCAGCGTCGTACGAGCGCGTGGCGCAACTCTGAGCGGTCCACCACCAGCTGAGCTGTTCGCGCCGGTGCCCCACGAGCACTACCTGTCCGCCGTACTCGACGACCTGCACGACATCTTCGACGGCGACGAGCTGTTCGAACTGCCCGAGTACGGCGTACTGAACGCCTGCCGGACGCTAGAGCTCCTACAGAACGGCTCCGTCCTCAGCAAAGAGGAAGGCGCCCTCTGGGCACTCCAAAACCTCCCCCGAGCCCACCACCCCCTAATAACCCAAGCCCTAACCACCTACCGCGACGACACCCCACCCCACTGGAACCCCACAGCCCTCAACACCTTCCGCCACTTCGTCCTCGCAACCATCCCCCGCGGCTGAGGCTGAAGCTCCGAGTAAGTGCCGGCGTGCCGAGGTAGGTCTCCAGACCCTGCTCGGCGGTTTCGGTCATGCCGAGGCCGACGAGGATGCGGATCGAGTGTTCGTTGGACTCTGCGGCCGCCGCGTCGATTGCCTCGAGCTGCAGCGTGGCGAAGCCGCAGTCCACTGCGAGGCGGGCGATGGCGCTACCGAGGCCCTGACCCCACCGGCTGGACGGACCGACGACGTACCCCAGCTCACGTCGCTCTGGCTCCGTCCCGTCCGACCACGTCAGTGCCCTGTACAGCGGCCAGCCGGATCAGACTCGGCTGCGGGTCGTCGACGATCCAGCGTAGGGCGGCGGACGGTTGGTCGGCGTGCTCGGAGCCGCGGAGGTGGTCGATGGTGAAGGTTGGGGTTAGGTGGGTGTCGGCGCCGGTGGAGCGGTCGGGGAAGTCGAAGACGGCGAGCATTAGTTGGAGGGGGTAGGTGGGGGCGCCGGTGCAGCGGCGTACTTCGGTGCCGTCTACTGAGAAGACTGCTAGGCCGTCTGACCAGGTGACGGCGTAGGTGTGGAATTCGCTGATGTCGATGGGGAGGCGTACTGCTTCGAAGTCCTCGGTGGTGGAGGGGTCGCGGAAGCTGTGGAGGCCCATGCCGACGGCTGCGGAGGCGCCTGGGGCGACGGCGTCGCCGAATACCTCCATGATGCAGATTTCGGCGCAGTGGTCGGGCTGGTCCTCCAGGCCGATCATCCAGAGGGCGGCCATGGAGCGGGGGCTGAGGTTGGCGCGTGCGCGCAGCTCTACGCGTCCGCCGGCCGGAGTCCAGCCCCAGAAGGGCGGCTGCGCCTCGCGGACCAGCAGGCCGTCGCGGTACGGCTGCTGACCTACTGTGCTGCCGACCGGCCCGGAGTAGTTGCCGGACTGGATGCCTGACACCCGCAGGTCCGGTGTGTGGTCGCCCGCGCACCACAGGCCCTGACTCGGCGGAATGCTGAGCGTGAGGCAGGAGTCACCCAGCTCGTACGTCGCTGCGGTCGCGGCGCGTGAGCTCCAGTGCGGAAGGTAGTACGGCGACCAGACGGACAGATCGAGCGTGGCGTCGTCGAAGCCGTCGTCGAGCGTCATGCGGTCCATCATCCGGGTTGTCGGCGTCGTGTCACATGATGGTGCCCCGATCCGTCAGGGACTGTGACCGAGCGGGCAGATCTTTCGACAGGAGTGACCAGTGGACGAGCGGGACCTGTTGGCACAGGGGTTCGAGCAGCACCGGGACCACCTGCGCGGAGTGGCGTACCGGATGCTCGGCTCACGCGCTGAGGCCGAGGACGCCGTCCAGGAGGCCTGGCTGCGGCTCAACCGGTCAGATACGAGCGACGTCCTCAATCTGGCCGGCTGGCTGACCACTGTGGTGTCGCGGGTCTGTCTGGACATGCTGCGCACCCGCAAGTCGCGCCGCGAGGACGCACTGGACACCTTCGTCCCGGATCCGGTCTCGCTGCGCACAGTCGACCCCGAGGAGACCGCAGTCCAGGCCGATGCGGTCGGACTGGCGATGCTCGTCGTCCTGGAGACCCTCTCACCGGCAGAGCGGCTCGCCTTCGTCCTGCACGACATGTTCGGCCTCAGCTTCGACGAGATCGCCGAAATCGTCGGCAAATCCCCCGTAGCGGCCCGTCAGCTCGCCAGCCGCGCCCGCCGCCGCGTCCAAGGCGCACCGGCCGACCAAACCGACCCAGGCCGCCGCCGCGAGGTAGTCGAGGCCTTCATTGCCGCCTCCCGCAACGGCGACTTCGAGGGCCTCCTGCTCCTCCTCGACCCCGACGTCGTACTCCGAGCCGACGCCGGCCCCGACCAACACACCGGCCCCGCCGTCTCCAAACTCGTCCGCGGCGCCCTGGCCGTCGTCGAACAAGCCCTCACCTTCACCCGCCTGGCCCCCCACACCCACCTGGCCCTCATCGACGGCGCCCCCGGCACCATCACCCTCGTCAACGGCCGCCTCCAAGCCGTCTCCACCTTCACCATCACCAACAACCGAATCACCGAACTCAACATCCTCGCCGACCCCACCCGCCTATCCACCCTCACCCTCGAACCCTGATCAACCCGAGCAGGCGCCGCGCCTGCGCGTCGGCCGTCCCCGACGGGTTGCGCTGCGCACTCGGCCCGCCAGGTCCGATCAGCACCAGCCAGAACGCGGCCCACAGACACCGGGCCGCATGGAGGCGCGTCGGGTCGACCGGGAAGCGCTCGAGAAGGTCGTTCCACAGCGTGCCACGGCCGGCCAGATGCTCGACCAGGTTGGCCAGCTCGAACGTGCGGTCGCCGAGCCCGGCGTCCTCGAAGTCGATGATGCGGACGCACTCGCCGTCCCACAGATAGTTCGCAAGGTTCGGGTCGCCATGCCCAACGACCGGGTCGTGGACGTCGGCCAGTCCGCTCGCCTGGTCGAGCCAGTCGGCAGCCTCCGCCGCAGCTGAGCCGATCACGCCAGCACGACTGCGGAGGATGGCGAGGCCGTCGGCCGTCCGGGTGAGCAGGGAGGGCACCTCCAGGGGGAGGAGATCTGCGGGCGGCACGGACCAGAGCAGCTGGAGGGCATCGCCGAGGGCCGGTAGCTGGCGACGGGTGAGCGGGGCGGAGAGCGGCAACCCGGGGAGATGGGTCATCTCGACCCAATCGGTGCCGCGACGAAGCGGAGACGGCACAAGGCTGGGACGGGCTCTGGACAGCGCAGTGAGGGTGGCCCATTCGCGGTCCGGCTCGGCGCGGGACCACGAACTGAAGCGCTTGGTGAAAGTCATCGCGAGCAGGATGTCAATTTTGTGGGGGCTTCTTCGACGTGTTGGTGAGACGAGCGAAGGAGATGCGAGATGAGTGCGCAGGTTGTGGTGGCGGGGCGGGGCGATGTGGTGGGTGGGTTGGTGGGGGCTGGGTTTGGGGGGCGGTTGTGGGTGGCGGGGGAGGCGGAGTACGACGTTGAGCGGCGGGCGGTGGCGCCTTCGCTTGACTCGCGGCCACTGGTGGTGGCTGAGGCTGCAGGGCGGGGGGATGTCGAGGTGGTGGTGCGGGTGGCGCGGGAGTACGGCGTACCGGTGGCTGTGCAGGCTACTGGTCACGGGACGAAGGTGCCGGCTGATGGTGGCATTTTGCTCAAGACGACTCGGCTGACTGGGGTGTTCGTCGATCCGGAGCGGCGGGTGGCTCGGGTGGCGCCTGGGGCGCGGTGGGGTGCTGTGTTGGAGGCGGCGCGGCAGTTCGGCCTGGCGCCGCTGTCGGGGTCGTCGAAGGATGTCGGTGTTACCGGGTACACGCTCGGTGGCGGAGTCGGTTGGCTGGCGCGCAAGTACGGTTTCGCGGCTGACAGTGTGCTTCGGGCAGAGGTGGTCACGGCTGACGGACGTGTCGTGACTGCGACCGCAGAGCAGCACCCTGACCTGTTCTGGGCGATCCGCGGCGGTACCGGCAACTTCGGCATCGTCACCGCACTGGAGTTCCGCCTCTACCCAGTGCAGACCGTGTACGCCGGAATCGTCTACTACGGCATCGACCGCGCCCCTGAGCTCCTGCGCCGCTACCGCGACTGGACGAAGCACATCCCCAACGAGCTCAGCACAGCCGTCGTCCTGACCCGCATCCCCGGCACCGAGCAACGGGCGGTCGCCATCAAGGTCCTGTACGCCGGTGCCGCCGACCTCGCCGAACACCTCCTGAAACCGCTCTTCGAGGTGGCCGGGCCGCGCCTCGCCGGTGCGCTGACCACGATCGAGTACGCCGATGCCGCGATGGGCGGGACGCCGACCCGGCACCTGGACTTCCTCGACGACCTCACCGACCACACCATCGACACGCTCGTGGCGCTCGACGACGACCCGACGGTCGAGATCCGGCACTGGGGTGGCGCGATGGCGCACCCCGGCCCGGGCGCCGGCCCGGTGGGCCACCGGGCCGCGGCGTACTCACTCATCGTCGACCGCGAGCTCCCGCCCGGCCTGCTGCCGGACTCCGGCCGCACGTTCGTGAACTTCCTCGGTGACCACGGCCGCGCGACGACGGCGTACGCCGAAGCCGACCTGGACCGCCTCCGCGCCGTCAAACGCGCCTACGACCCGACGAACTTCTTCCGTCTGAACGCGAATATCAAGCCCTGAGCACGCGCAACGGCCCGGTTCCCAGGAGGGTGGAACCGGGCCGTTACGGAGCGCGGAAAGCTCAGACCGTGCCTTGGTTGCCGTACACGCTGACGTGCACGTGGTCGTAGTGGTTGGCCGTGGCGCCGCCACGGTCCTCCATCGCGCGCCAGCCTTCGCTGCTGCGCTGGACCGTCCAGATGTGCTGCTCCCAGAGCAGCTCGCTGATGCCGAGCTTGCGGTAGTTCGCCTTCAGCCAGTCGGCGACCTCCTGGCCGAGGGAGCCGCTGACCATGATGTCGAGCGCGCGACCGGTCGAGTGCTCCGAGCCGGAGTCGCCGGCCCGCATCCCGCCGTACGACGTGATACTCGGGAACTTCGCGCAGACCGCGCGGTGCACGCGGATGGCGTCCTTGGTGAGGCCGCTCTCGACCGACGAGCCGGACTTACAGGCGGACTGCGAGATCCCGCCCGCGACGGCCTCGACCGGCTTCTTCAGCGCCAGGTACTCGGCCTTGACCCAGCGGGACTTGCCGTTGCTGACGATCTCGGCCCAGATGCCGTCGACCTTGCCGGTGATCGAGACCTTCGTGCCGCGCTTGAGGACGTCGAGCAGGACGCCGGTCAGCGGGACCGTCCACACGTTCAGATCGGTGGTGGTGAACTTCGTGCCGATGATCTTCGGCGGCAGCGCGGCCGCGGCACGCGTCTTCGCGGCGGTCGGCTTCGGGATCGGCGCCTGCTTCTTCAGGTGCTTGGCCGTCGGGCTCGCGGCGGGTTTTGGGGACTGCTTCAGGTTCAGCGGGGGGCGCAGGGCGTCCCGGCTGGTGGCCGCATCGCGCGCCAGCTGCAGGGGAGAGCTGGCGATCGGGGTGTCCACCTTGACGTCGTGACCGGGGAGTGCGGCCGCCGAACCCGTGGCCACGAGTGCCACTGCCGCTCCGGGGATCGCGACCTTCACGATGCCGGGCCGGATCACCTTCGGGCGCGGTTGACGGTGCCGCGCCTGTCTATGCCGTCCTGCAGTCATGCTCTGTAACCCAATCTGCCGAGACCAAAACGTTATCGACCGGAGGAGTCAAGCACAGATCCCGGCAAGGTTCGCAATCGACCCGCGTTTTTAACGCATTACGAACACTTACGGCGGCGCGCCCGCGTGATCTGCCCGCTATCCGGATGTGATGGGGCCGAGATCAAACGCTCGGATCGCACAACGCCGTGATCAAGCCGCTCCCGACGAACTCCGCGTAACGCTCCGGTGACCAATCGCGGAGCAGGACCAGCAGTTCGTAGATCTCGACCGAGATGTATGTCCACAACACATCCGCGATCTCGGCCTCCGTGATCTCGGCTCGCAGTTGCCCGGTCTCGAGCAGGTGCCGGGCGAACATCGTCATCCCGGTCAGCCGCTCGTCGAGCAGGGTCTGCCAGGTCGCTCGCAGGGTCTCGTCGCCGTGCCGCCCGTCCCGGATCATGATCTGCACCCGCGCCGACCGCGCGGCCCGCTCCGCGACGCCGGCGGCGTACAGCCGGAGCTTGCGCCGGACGTCGGGCTCCGCCTGGACGGCCCGGGTCTCGGGGCGGTCGATCATCGCGACCGGCTCGTCGTCGCCGGCGATCACGAAGTCGAAGACCGCCTTGGCCAGCGCGGCCTTGGTGCCGAAGCCCTTGTAGATGCTCTCGGCCGAGACGCCCGCGCGCCGGGCGACGGCGGCGATCGTCGTCGCCTGGAAGCCGTCGGACTCGAACAGCTCGCGCGCCGCGATCACGACGTCGCGCCGTCGCCGGCGGGCCTGCTCGCGCCGTCCGGACGCGTCGTACTGCCTCTTGACTTCCGCCATGCGCCGTCCCATGCTTTTGAGTACAGTCAAACTGTATCTAATACTAGGGGGATCCGATGGACACCACCACGACAGCGGACCTGGCCGTTCGCTGTATCCAGATCATGGCCGACGGCGAGTACGCCGACTTCGCGCGGCTCGTCCATCCGGACGCCGTCAACCGGGAGCGGTTCGCCGGGCCGCCCGAGTGTCGCGGCGTCGGTCCGGAGTCCTACTACGCGACGGCGCTCTGGTTGCGGGCCGCGTTCAGCGAGCTGGCGTTCGAGGTTCGGCACGTCGTCACGGAGGGGGAGCTGGTCGTCATCAACACGACGATGAGCGGCCGGCACACCGCGCCGTTCGCGGTCTACACCGACGATGGCGCGGTCAAGTCGGTCTTCCCGCCGACCGGGAAGACGTTCGCGACGGAACGATCGCACTGGCTGCGGGTGCAGGAGGGGCAGATCGTCGAGCACTGGGCGAACCGGGACGACCTCGGTCAGGCTGAGCAGCTCGGCTGGGTGCCGCCGACGCCGGGCTACCTGATCCGGATGGCGCGGGCGAAGTCGCGGGTCAAGCGCGGGATGTGATCCACCAGGCGGCGGCCGGGAGCGCCTCCTGGTTGACTGCCCGGTATGGACGACCTCGGGTTCCAGATCCGCAGTGGTGTGGTGGCTCGGCTGGTGATCGACCGCGTGCGCAAACGCAACGCGCTGACCCGTGCGATGTGGGAGGCGCTGCCGGGGCTGCTGGCCGAGCTGGCCGCGGACGACGAGGTCAAGGTGCTCGTCGTCACTGGTGCCGGTCCGAGCTTCTCGGCGGGTGCTGACATCAGTGAGCTCATTTCGGGCAGTGATCCGGCCGATCCGATGGCAGAGCTGCGCGCATTCAACCTGCGGGCGCAGGAGGCGTTGCGGGAGTTTCCGCGGCCGACGATCGCCATGGTCCGTGGGCACTGCATCGGCGGTGGGCTGGAGATAGCGGTGAACTGCGACTTCCGGTTCGCTGCGCGCGGTTCGTCGTACGGCGTGACGCCCGCACGGATCGGTGTGGTGTACCCGCCCGCCGCTGTGCGCGTACTGCTCGATCTGGTCGGTCCTGCGACGACGAAGTACCTCTTGTTCAGTGGAGACCTGCTGAGTGCCGAGCAGGCCGAACAGAAGGGTCTGGTGGACAGAGTGGTCGACGACATCGACCTGGAGTCCACTGTCGACGAGTTCGCAGCGACTCTGGTGTCACGGTCGCAGCTGACCATTCGCTCGGCCAAAGAGACGGTCAACGCGTTGCTGGCCGGAGCGGACGCCGACAGTGCCGCACTGGCTCGCTACCGCGAGACCATTGCGAGTGGCGAGCTAGCTGAGGGCATCAAAGCCTTTACAGAGAAGCGTTCTCCGCGCTTCCCCTGGACGTGATGCGGCCCCGCAGACCACTGGTCCGCGGGGCCTCCCCGTTTGCATCCTTGGGATCAGTACCAGTGCCTTCGGCCGCCGATGGCGCGTCCGGTGGAGCCGAGCAGGAACAGCACGGCGCCGACGACCAGCAACACGATGCCGATCGTCCACAGGATCGAGATCTTCAACAGGAACCCGAGCAACAGCAAGATCAGCCCGAGGATAAGCATGGAGCCTCCTTATGAGGGCCGCCGGGCGGGGAAAGTGGCGGCCGGACATCTAGTGCCCACTGGACGGCGGTGCAATCTCCAACAGGTGTTTGATGTCGAAGACGAACGCTCGGCCACGACGTACCGGTATCAGGGGGTCACAGCGGCCTCCCCGAGCGTCAGGATGGTGCCTGTGAAGTACATGCTGCTGATCTACAGCAACCCGGAGAGCTGGGCGAGCCTGTCGGCCGAGCAACGCGACGGGCTGACCCGTGCGCACGCCGACCTCTACAAGGAGCTGGACGAACAAGGGCTGCTGGTAGCCGGTGCTGGTCTGGCTGACCCCATCACGACCCGGACCGTGACGATTCGCGACGGCGTCACAGCGGCGACGGACGGGCCGTACGCGGAGACCAAGGAGCATCTGGCCGGCTTCTACCTGGTCGAGTGCGACGACATCGACCAGGCGATCGGTTACGCCGCGCGGATGCCGGACGCGGAGTACGTCGCCGTTGAAGTGCGGCCGGTGATGGATTCGTCCGGGCTGGAGATGTGACCGACGTCGAGCTGCTCCTGCGTGAGCAGGCGCCACAGGTCCTGAGTGCGCTGGTTCGGCACTACGGCCATTTCGACCTGGCCGAGGACGCCGTCCAGGAGGCTCTGCTCGCTGCGGCGCAGCAGTGGCCCGAAGAGGGACTGCCGGACAACCCGCGCGGCTGGCTGATCAGGGTCGGCTCGCGGCGGCTGATGGATCTGCTGCGCAGTGAGTCAGCTCGACGACGCCGTGAAGAGGACGCCGGGCAGTTCGTTGCCGACGTCCCCGAAGTACCTGCGCAGGACGACACACTCACCCTCTTGTTCCTGTGCTGTCACCCCGCTCTGTCCGCGGCGTCGCAGATTGCACTGACCCTACGTGCGGTGGGCGGTCTGACCACCGGACAGATCGCTGCGGCGTTTTTGGTGCCGGAGTCGACGATGGCGCAACGCATCAGTCGGGCGAAGCGCAGCATCAAGCAGGCGGGTAGCACCTTCGAGATGCCGCCGGCGGCGGAGCTGGATGCGCGGATGAGCGCCGTACTGCATGTTCTGTACCTCATCTTCAACGAGGGCTACACAGCCTCGTCCGGTACGGCGTTGCACCACGCGGAGCTCACCACTGAGGCCATCCGGCTGGTGCGCGGCGTACGGCGGTTGCTGCCGGACGACGGTGAGGTGGCGGGACTGCTGGCGCTGATGCTGCTCACCGACGCCCGCCGAGCCGCGCGTACGACGGCGGACGGCGCACTGGTCCCGCTGGCCGATCAGAACCGGTCGCTGTGGGATCAGGACGCCGTCGTCGAAGGTGAGGCGCTGGTGTCCGACGCGCTGGCGCACACCCGGCTCGGCCCGTATCAAGTGCAGGCCGCGATCGCAGCTGTGCATGGGACGGCGAAGAAGGCCGAGGACACCGACTGGCGCCAGATCGTCGCGCTGTACGACGTACTCGAGCAGCTGGTCGACAACCCGATGGTGAAGCTCAACCACGCGGTGGCGGTCGGGATGGCGGTTGGGCCCGCGGCCGGCCTCGCCGTACTCGAACCACTCGAGTCCGACGGACGAATCACCGAGCACCACCGGCTGGAGGCCGTACGGGCGCATCTGCTCGAAATGGCCGGCGATCCGGTCGCTGCGCGCCAGAGCTATCTACTGGCAGCTCGGCGGACGACGAGCGCACCGGAGCGCGACTATCTGCAGGCCAAGGCGGACCGGCTGGGCTGAGTCGCAATAGCCCCGCAGATGTGTCAGGTTGGAGGTGTGGACCTCACCAGGGCGTCGCTGCTGCGGGAGATGCTGAGCGGCACTGAGCTCGGCAGCCGGACGCGGGACTTCGGCCACTCCCTACGGCGCTACACGACGCGGACCGGCGGCCTAATGCTGTTCGGCCCGGTCGACGACGAGCCGTGGCACCTCACCGCCCACCTGGACGACGAACTGCACCGAGCCGGTGTCGAGGACGCCCGTCCGTCGCTAGTCCGCTGGGCGCCCCCACCGGACGCACCGCCGCACCTGGCCATCGGTCTGGACCGTCTGCGGGACGCCGGCCGTGGTGAGTCGCTCCTGGTCGTCGCCGAGACTGAGCCGCCCGACACCCTGCTCGAGCGAGTCAGCGACGTACGCCGTCGCGGTACGACCATCTTCAGCATCGGCAACGGCGACAAGGAGCTGTCGTCGCTCAGCCACGAGGTGCTCGTTCCGGAGCTGTTGGTGCCGGACGGCTTCGGCTGGTCGACGCGCCGCGTCAGCTACGAGTACGACGACCAGGAGCCGGACGAGTACGACGTACAGCCCGAGACGGCTGTCGAGTCGCCGTCCGCCGAGGGCTTCGAGATGGCGCAGCATCTGGTCAGCCTGGCCGCCGCCGACGAGGACGCCGGCCAACCCGCCTGGCGCCGCCGCCTCCGCTCCGCGATCGAAAGACTTGGCGGCGAACCGGGCTAGTCACTGACCTGGCTAACTGGTAGAACTCTTCCAACAGGTTAGGGGAGTTCGAATGGTTGAGATCACCCAGCTGGATCCGCCGGTGCTGCCCGGTTCGACGGGCCAGTACACGCACGGCGTCCTCGTGGCCGGCGGCGAGCGGACGGTCTACGTCAGCGGCCAGGTGCCGTGGGGTGACGAGGACGGCCGCATCCCACCGGACTTCGAGTCGCAGTGCCGGATGGTCTGGCGCAACGTCCTGGCCGTCCTCGGCGAAGCGGGTATGGACGCGCGCAACCTGGTCAAGGTCAACACCTACCTGTCAGACCGCCAGTACCGCGCCGAGAACGCCAAGATCCGCGCAGAGGTACTCGGCGACCACGCACCGGCGCTCACCATCGTCATCTGCGACATCTACGCCGAGGAATGGCTCCTGGAGATCGAAGCCATCGCAGTGGCCTAGGAGTCCAGGTAGAGCACGGCAAGTCGAGGCAGGTGGTCGTGGAGCTCGGCCTCGTCGTCGAAGTCGATCTCCTGGCCGGCCGGCAGATCCGGCGTGTCTGGTGCCTCCGCCTCGACCGCCTTCCAGTACGCCGCATCGTCACCCGTCACGTTCTTGTACGCATGACTCCCGACGTGCAGCATCCCTTCGCCGTCGAACCCCTCGAACCCCTCCGGCCGATCCTCGTCCACCACATCGGCGAGTGAGTCCGGCTCCGCCATCGCCGCCTCCCACACCTCCCGCCCCTGCGCGACCAGCCACCCCCGGAACGAGTCGAACCCATCCTCCGACCCACCCCCATTGATCAAGTACGCAGCCGCCCACAGATCCCACCGGTACGACTCGGCCAGCAACCCCGCCAGCTCCACCCCGAAGCCCGCGATCTCCTCAGCCCCAAGCCCACCCAGCACCCGCGTCAACGCGTCCGCAACCCCATCCGGGTCCGCCGCGGAGTCATCCACCTCGCCGCGCGCACCCTCCACCAAACCCCAGAACCCATCCCTGTCCACCCCCAAAGCGTCTCACCGACCCAGCCGCTAGGGGAGGGCTGAATCGTCACAGGGTCTTGGTGAAGGTGCGGAGGGCGGTGGCTAAGGCGTCGGGGGTGGTGGAGTGGTTTTCGCCGGGGACGGGGAGGAGGGTTGCGGTGGGGAGGTGGGTGGCGACGGCTTGGGCGCCGGAGATGAGGGTGGGCCAGGTGTCTTGGCCGTACATGACCAGGACGGGGGCAGTGACGGTGGACCAGCGGTCGGTGGGGAGGGGGTTGCCGGACATGGTGGTGCCCATGATGCGGCCGTCGTAGGAGATGGTGTGGGCTACGTCGACTACGGGCTGCCACATGGGGGATTGACGGATGCCGGCGACCATTTCGGGTGGGAGGCCGACGGCGGCGGTCATGAAGAGTTCGGCGGCCAGGTCGGGGTTGCCGGCGGCGATGTGCGCTTCCAGCTGTTCTACGTAGTCGGTGGGCAGAGGCGGGCGGCTGTCGTCGACTACTACTGGCGGCTCGAACATGACGACGGCGCTGACGGGGAGGTCTGCGGTCGCGGTGTCCAGGGCGAGTAGTGAGCCCGAGGAGTAGCCGAGGACGATCGCGGGCGCGCCGGCGTGCTCGATCAGGGCTGCGATGTCCTCGATCTCGCGCTGGACGGCGTACGGCGCGGTGTCGGTGCTCTGGCCGCGGCCGCGCCGGTCGTAGGTGTACGTGCGGAACTCGCTCTGCAGCAGCTCGGCGAGCTCGGCGTTCAGTGGGTTCACGGCCGGGTGGGCGGTGGCGCCGTCGACGACGATCAACGGCTGCCCGACGCCGCGGACGTCGAAGTGGATGGTGGTGCCGTCGGCGGACGTCACGGTGCTCATGGTGTTTCTCCTCAGCGAGTCGGGAACTAGACCGTACAGTACCCAGCAGAAAACTAGACTGTCCAGTATGATTTCGGCCATGGAGCAAACAGGGCGGACGGCGACCAAGCGGCGGGCGATCCAGGTCGCGGCCACCGAGGTGTTCCTCCAGCACGGCTATCTCGGCGCGAGTATGGACGAGGTCGCGGCCAAGGCCGGCGTCTCCAAACAGACCGTCTACAAGCAGTTCGAGAACAAGGAGCGGTTGTTCGCCGACATCGTGCTCGGCACGAACGACCAGCTCGCGGTCAACCTTGCCGCCGCGTACGCCGAGACACTGGAGGGCGCCACCGACGCCCGCGAAGCCCTGCGTGCGTTGGCGTTCCGGCTCCTCGAGAGCTTGACCGCCGACCACGTCCTGCAGCTGCGGCGGCTCGTGATCGCCGAGGCCGATCGCTTCCCCGAGGTCTGCGGCGCGTGGTTCACCCGCGGTTTCGAGAAGTCCCTGGAGACCCTTGGGCAGGCGCTCGCCGGCCTCACCGGCCGCGGTCTGCTCCGTGAGCTCGACGACCCGACGCTCGTCGCGTACCAGTTCGCCGGGCTGGTCATGTACAAACCGATGAACCGCGCCATGTTCGCCGGCACCCGCGTCCGCCCCGAGCCCGGCGAGCTCGACCGCATCGCCGACAGTGCAGTGACCGTCTTCCTGTCGTCGTACGGGGCGGACCGCTAACACTCACCAACTCGGTCGACGAGCACGGCGTCACGCTCAGGAGGTCGCCGTAGCGGGCGCCCGGCGGTAGTTGGTGAGTGGGGGAGATCCGCCCTACCCGGCGCCCGAGGTTGACGTGCGGACGACGAGCTCCGGGGTGAAGATGACGCGCTGGTGCTCGTGGTCGGGGTTGGCCGACTCGTCGAGCAGCAGCTCCGCCGCCGTCCGCCCGAGGAGCTGCCGCGGCTGCCGGACGGATGTCAACGGTACGGCGGCCGCCGCGGCGAACTCGATGTCGTCGTAGCCGACGATCGCCAGATCCTCCGACACCCGGATGCCGAGCGTCACGCACTGCTGCAGCAAACCCAACGCCAGCAGGTCGTTCGCACAGAACGCCGCCGTCGGACGCCGAGCCGCGGGCAGCCCGGCAAGTCGTTGCCCTGCGCCCCTACCTTCGGCGACCGTGAGCGCGCCGGTGTTGATCTCGATCAGATCGCTCGCGGGCCGGCCCGCCTTGCGCAGCGCCGCCCAGCCGCCGGCTCGCCGGTCGGTGACCTGGCCGATCGTCTCCGGGCCGCCGACGTACGCGATCCGCTCGTGGCCCAGCTCCAGCAAGTGCGCGATCGCGAGCTCGCCGCCGAGGACGTCGTTCACCGCGACCGAGCAGTGCTGGTCGTCGTCGATCGCCCGGTCGACCACGACCACCGGCGTTCCGCGGGCGGGCAGGTTGCGCAGCCGGGACGAATGCTGATCGATCGGCGTGATCAGCACCCCCTGAACCCGTTGCTGCTCGAGCAGATCGAGATAGTCGGCCTCTCGGGAGGCGTCCTCGTTGCTGTTGCAGAGGAAGACCGACAGGCCGGCCGCGCGGGCCGCCTCCTCGACGCCCTTGGCGACGTCGGTGAAGAACGGGTTGCCCGCGTCGAGCATCAGGTACGCAAGGATCCGGCTGCTGCCCGCGCGGAGCTGGCGGGCCGACTCGTTCCGGACGAAGCCGAGCTGGGTCATCGCCGCCTCGACCTTGGCGCGGGTGACCGGGCTGACCATCTCGGGCCGGTTCAGCACATTCGACACCGTGCCCAGTGAGACCCCGGCCGCGGCGGCGACCGCCTTCACTCCGGCGGTCTGCCCACGGCGCTCGGATACCACGCCTACCTCCCCGCATCAAGGTCTCAGTTGAAACGTCTTAGTGGACCGAAGCCTACCCCTTGAGGAGCGGTGAAACCGCTGATGTCCCCCGAATGAGTGGTCCACCTCTTGACGCCCGCGATCCCTCGCCCGTACTTTCCTCATCATCACTTGAAACCTTTCATAACCATCAGGAGGTGACCGTTGACCGCTCTGCTCCGCATCCGCGGCGTGTCCAAGTCGTTCGGCGCGGTCGCCGCCGTCCGCGATGTCTCCTTCGACCTGTACGCCGGTGAGGCGCATGCCCTGGTCGGCGAGAACGGCGCCGGGAAGTCCACGATCGTGAAGATGCTGGCCGGTGTGCACCGGCCCGACAGCGGCGCCCTCGAGCTGTCCGGCACGCCGCTCGCCCTCGGCGGGCCCGCCGACGCGAAGGCGGCCGGGATCGCGGTCATCTACCAGGAGCCGACCCTCTTCCCGGATCTCTCGGTCGCCGAGAACATCGCGATGGGCCGCCAGCCACTGGGTCGTTTCAACACGATCGACCGGGCCGCGATGGTCAGCCAGGCAGCTCGCCTCTTCACCCGCCTCGGCGTGTCCATCGACCCGAACCGCCCGGCGCGCGGCCTCTCGATCGCCGATCAGCAGCTGGTCGAGATCGCCAAGGCCCTCTCCGCCGACGCCCGTGTGGTCGTGATGGACGAGCCGACCGCCGCCCTCACCGGCGTCGAGGTCGAGCGGTTGTTCGCGGTCGCCCGGTCCCTGCGCGACGGCGGCGCGGCGCTGCTTTTCATCTCGCACCGCTTCGAGGAGATCACCGCGCTCTGCCAGCGCGTCACGATCATGCGGGACGGCCGGCACATGTCGACCGATCTGCTGGCCGACACCAGCGTCGACGAGATGGTCCGCCGGATGGTCGGCCGCGATCTCGACGCCCTCTTCCCCAAACAGGACGTCGTACCCGGCGCCACTGTGCTCAAGATCGACGGCCTCACCCGCGACCCCGTCTTCCACGACATCTCCTTCGAGGTTCGGGCCGGCGAGATCGTCGCGCTGGCCGGTCTGGTCGGCTCCGGCCGCTCCGAAGTGGTCCAGTCGATCTTCGGCGTCGACCCGCGGGACGCCGGCACGGTCGAGGTCGCCGGCAAGTCGCTGAAACCGGGTAAGCCGAAACACGCGATGGCCGCGGGTGTCGCGCTCGTTCCCGAGGACCGCCGCCAGCAGGGCCTGCTGATGGAGCTCTCGATCGAGCGCAATGTGACGCTGCCCAGATCGCGCTCGCTGTCCCAGCTCGGCTTCCTCACCGGCAGCCGCGAGCGCCGATCCGCACAGGAGTGGACCGAGCGACTCAAGACGAAGTACGGCCGGCTCTCCGACGAGGTCGGCACTCTGTCGGGCGGTAACCAGCAGAAGGTCGTGCTGGCCAAATGGCTGGCGACCAAACCCAAGGTGCTGATCGTCGACGAGCCGACCCGGGGCATCGACGTCGGCACCAAGGCCGAGGTGCACCGGCTGATGTCCAGTCTCGCCGCGGAGGGAGTCGCCGTCCTGATGGTGTCGTCGGAACTGCCCGAGGTGCTCGGAATGGCCGATCGCGTACTGGTGATGCGCGAGGGCCGCCTGGTCACCGAGCTGAGTCGCTCCGAGGCGACCGAGGAGGCCGTGATGTTCGCGGCGACCGGTCAGGAGGCGACGGTATGACGGCAGTCGAGCTGCCCGCGCCCAAACGCTCGTCCCTGGACGTCGTACTGCGAGCGCGCGAGCTGGGCATCGTCCTGGCGTTGGTGCTGCTGGTCGCGGTGACCACCATCTCCAACCCGCGCTTCCTGTCCGGCCAGAGCATCCGCGACATCCTGCTGAACACAGCGATCCTGGCCGTACTGGCGGTCGGCCAGGCCGTGGTTGTGATCACCCGCAACATCGACCTCTCGGTCGGCTCGGTCCTCGGCCTGAGTGCCTTCACTGTCGGCACTCTGCTACAGAACTATCCCGGCATCCCGGTTGTCTTCGCGCTATTGGTTGGCGCCGGAGTCGGCGCCGCATGCGGTGTTCTGAACGGTGTGCTGGTCCGCTACGGCAACGTACCGGCGCTGGTGGTCACTCTGGGCACGCTGTACGTCATCCGCGGCGTCACCTACTTCTGGGCCGGCGGTAGCCAGATCAACGCGGACGAGCTGCCACCGAGCTTCCTGAACTTCGGCACGGCCGACATCCCATGGCTGGTCATTCTGGCCGTGGTTGTCCTGGTCGTCACTGCAGTGGTCCTGCGCAGCTACCGGACCGGCCGCGAGCTGTACGCGATGGGCTCCAGCCCTCAGGCCGCGCAGCTGGCAGGCATCCCGGTCGGACGCCGTACGATCGGTGCCTTCGTCGTCAGCGGCGGTCTGGCCGGGCTGGCGGGTGTGCTGTTCGCTGCCCGGTTCGGAACGATCGACGCGGCAGCTGGCACCGGTATGGAGCTGAACGTCGTCGCTGCCGTGGTTGTCGGCGGAGTGGCGGTCTTCGGCGGCAGTGGGACGGTCTGGGGCGCAGCTCTTGGCGCACTGCTGCTGACCACGATCGGCAGCGCGCTCGCCGTCCTCGAGATCAACCAGTTCTGGCAGCAGGCGATCGTCGGCGGTCTGATCCTGCTCGCGATCGGAGCCGACCGGCTGGTCGCCGTCCGGGTCGCAGCGGGCCTGAAGAAGCGAGGCTCCCATGTCGGCTGAGCAGCTCACCGAGACCCGGATCGGCCGGCTGGCCAACTGGAACGTGGCGATCATCGCGATCACCGCCGTCGTGCTGGTCATCGCCGCCGCGAGTGTGAACAGCTTCGGCACCGCGCAGAACTTCGGCTTCCTGGTTCTCGACCTGCTGCCGATCGCGCTGGTCGCGCTCCCGATGACGCTGGTCATCGTCACCGGCGAGATCGACCTGAGCGTCGCGAGCACACTTGGCCTGTCCAGCGCGGTGATGGGCTACCTCTGGAACGCGAACCAGCCGATCGAGACGATCATCCCGGTCTGTCTGCTGCTCGGCGCGGTCCTGGGCGCGATCAACGGCTTCTTCGTCACCGTCCTCGGCCTGCCGTCGCTGGCGGTCACGATCGGCACGCTCGCGCTCTACCGCGGCCTCGCGTTCGTCGTCCTCGGCGACGGCGCGGTCGCCGACTTCCCGGCCGTCTACACCGACTGGGTGACCGGCACCATCGCCGGGACGCCGATCCCGAACGTGCTGATCGTGCTCGTCGTCCTCGCCGTGATCTTCGGCGTGATCCTGCACGCCACCCCGATCGGCCGCGCGGTCTTCGCGGTCGGCGCGAGTGAGCAGGCCGCGCGCTTCGCCGGTATCCGCCCCGGCCGGCTCAAGTTCTGGCTGTACGTCGCCAGCGGCACGATCGCCGGCCTGGCCGGTGTGCTCTGGACGTTGCGCTACTCCAGCGCCCGTGCCGACAACGGCGCCGGGCTCGAGCTGGCCGTGGTCGCCGCCGTCCTGCTCGGTGGCGTCTCCATCTTCGGCGGCAAGGGGGCACTGCCGGGTGTGATCGCCGGCGTCGTCCTCCTCGGCTCGCTGCAGAACGCATTGCGCCTGTCCGATGTTTCCAACGAGGCGTTGAACGTCGTCACCGGCGTCCTGCTGATCGCCTCCGTACTCGGCCCCAACCTGATCCGACGTCGTACCTGAAAGGACGAACCATGCGTAAGCACCTCCCCGTTGCGGTAGCGCTCCTGGCGTTGACCGCGTGCGGCGGTACGACGAAGTCGAGTACCGAGGGCCAGAACACGGCCGCTCCGCAGAGCACGGCCGGTCAGGCGAATCCGAACGCGCCCCTCAAGGAGGGGCTGAAGATCGCCTACCTGCCCAAGCAGCTCAACAACCCGTACACCGATGTCGAGGTCGGCGGCGGCAAGGTCGCAGTCGACGAGATCAAGGGCGCCTACAAACTGGTCGGCCCGAACGACGCGAGCGCGTCCTCGCAGGTCAGCTACATCAACACGCTGATCCAGCAGCAGCAGGACGTGATCGCCGTCGCGGCCAACGACCCGAACGCCGTCTGCCCGTCGCTGAACCAGGCGCGGAAGGCCGGGATCAAGGTCATCACCTTCGACTCCGACGCCTCGAAGACCTGCCGGGACGCGTTCATCAACCAGGCCACCACCCAAGGGATCGGCGAGAGCCTGGTGAAGATGGCCAGTGAGCTGGCCGGCGGCGAGGGTGAGATCGCCGTCCTGTCCGCCACCCCGAACGCGACCAACCAGAACTCGTGGATCGAGGTGATGAAGACCGAGCTGGCCAAACCCGCCAACAGCAAGCTCAAACTGGTGAAGATTGCTTATGGCAACGATGAGGACCAGAAGTCGTTCACCGAGGCCCAGGGCCTGCTGCAGTCCTACCCGAACCTGAAAGTGATCGTCTCGCCGACCACGGTCGGGATCGCCGCGGCGTCGCGCTACGTGAGCGCCTCCAGCTACAAGGGCAAGGTCGCGATCACCGGTCTCGGCCTGCCGAACCAGATGCGCCAGTACGTCAAGGACGGCACGGTCAAGAAGTTCGCGCTCTGGAACCCGGCCGATATCGGCTACCTGGCCGCGTACGCCGGCGCCGCGATGAGCTCGGGTCAGATCACCGGCGCGCAGGGCGAGAAGTTCACCGCCGGCAAGCTCGGCGAGTACACCATCGGCGCGGACGGCGAGATCGTGCTCGGCCCGCCGACCGAGTTCACCGCCGAGAACATCGACAAGTTCAACTTCTGATGAATCGTTACTGCTTCTGCCTCCAGGTCCGGCCGGATCGGCTCGACGAGTACGTCGACCGGCACCGGGACGTCTGGCCCGAGATGCAGGCCGCGCTGCGGGAGTCCGGGTGGCACAACTACTCGCTCTTCCTGCGCGCCGACGGCCTGCTGATCGGGTACGTCGAGTCCCCGGACCTGGAAGCGGCACAGCAGGCGATGGCGGCCACCGAGGTGAACACCCGCTGGCAGGCCGAGATGACGTCGTACTTCAGCGCGGGGCGGCCGGACGAGACGTTCCAGCTGCTGCCCGAGATCTTCCACCTACAAGGGGACTGACTATGACCAGCGTGACGGATGCCCTCAAGCGTCAGGAGATCGAGCTGCCTTCGTGGGCGTTCGGGAACTCCGGCACCCGGTTCAAGGTCTTCACCCAGCCGGGCGTGCCGCGGTCCCCCGAGGAGAAGATCGCGGATGCCGCCGCCGTGCACCGGTTCACCGGCGTCGCCCCGAGTGTGGCGATGCACATCCCGTGGGACAAGGTGTCCGATTACGCGCAGCTGGCGGCGTACGCCAAGGAGCAGGGCGTCCGGCTCGGGGCGATCAACAGCAACGTGTTCCAGGATGACGACTACAAGCTCGGCAGTGTCACCAACCCGGATCCCGGCGTCCGCCGCAAGGCGACCGACCACCTGCTCGAATGCGTCGACATCATGGACGCGACCGGCTCGCGGGATCTGAAGCTGTGGTTCTCGGACGGCACCAACTACCCCGGCCAAGACGACATCCAGGATCGGCAGGAGCGGCTCGCGGCCGCGCTGCGCGAGGTCTACGACCGGCTCGGGCCGGAGCAGCGGATGCTGCTGGAGTACAAGCTGTTCGAGCCGGCGTTCTACACCACCGACGTGCCGGACTGGGGTACGTCGTACGCGCACTGCCTCGAACTGGGGCCGAAAGCCGTGGTGTGTATCGACACCGGGCATCACGCGCCGGGGACGAATATCGAGTTCATCGTGGCGTTCCTGCTGCGGGTGAAGAAGCTCGGCGCGTTCGACTTCAACAGCCGGTTCTATGCGGACGACGACCTGATGGTCGGGGCGGCCGACCCGTTCCAGCTGTTCCGGATCATGAACGAGATCGTCCGCGGCGACGCGCTCGACCCGGACCGCGGGATCGCGTTCATGCTCGACCAGTGTCACAACATCGAGGTGAAGATCCCGGCGATCATCCGCTCGGTGATGAACGTCCAGGAGGCCACCGCGAAGGCGCTGCTCGTCGACCGGGACGCGTTGAAGCGGGCCCAGCTGGAAGGCGACGTGCTGGAGGCCAACGCCGTCCTGATGGATGCCTACAACACCGATGTCCGTCCGTTGCTGGCCGAGCTGCGGGAGTCGCAGGGGCTCGACCCCAACCCGCTCGCGGCGTACAAGCGCAGCGGGTACTTCGAGCAGATCGTCGCCGAGCGGGCCGATGGCCAGCAGGCTGGATGGGGAGCGTGATGGAACTCGTTGCCAGGAGCAACCGGCTGGGATCGGACCCGCGGAACACCAACTACGCCGGCGGGAACACGTCGGCCAAGGGTGTCGAGACGGATCCGGTGACCGGCCAGCCGGTCGACCTGTTATGGGTCAAGGGTTCTGGTGGTGACCTCGGCACTCTGACAGCCGCGGGCCTCGCCGTACTGCGCCTGGATCGGTTGCAGGCGTTGGTGGACGTCTACCCGGGTGTGGACCGGGAGGACGAGATGGTCGCCGCCTTCGACTACTGCCTGCACGGCAAGGGCGGTGCGGCGCCGTCGATCGACACTGCGATGCACGGGCTCGTCGACGCGCCGCATGTGGACCATCTGCACCCGGACTCCGGGATCGCGCTGGCCACCGCCGCGGACGGCGAGAAGCTGACTGCGGAGTGCTTCGGTGACCGGGTGGTGTGGGTGCCGTGGCGGCGTCCCGGCTTCCAGCTGGGGCTGGACATCGCTGCGATGCAGCGGGCCAACCCTGCCGCGATCGGGTGCATTCTGGGCGGCCACGGCATCACTGCCTGGGGTGCTACCTCGGACGAATGCGAGGCCAACTCGCTGGAGATCATCCGCACTGCTGAGCGCTTTCTGGCCGACCGTGGGGTTGCTGAGCCTTTCGGCCCGGTCGTCCCCGGTTTCGAACCTCTCGCTGTGGCTGACCGGCGGGCGCGGGCTGCCGCGCTGGCGCCGGTCATCCGTGGCCTCGCTTCTACTGACCGGCCTCAGGTCGGTCACTTCACCGACTCCGACGTCGTGCTGGAGTTCCTCTCCCGGGAGAAGCTGGCCGCGCTGGCCGCGCTCGGGACCTCCTGTCCGGACCACTTCCTCCGGACGAAGGTGCGGCCGCTGGTGCTCGACCTGCCGCCCAGCGCTTCGGTCGCCGACGTGGTGGCACGGCTGCGGGAGCTGCATGCGGAGTACCGGGAGGAGTACACGGCGTACTACGACCGGCATGCATCGGACGACAGCCCGGCGATGCGCGGTGCGGACCCGGCGATCGTGCTGGTGCCCGGCGTCGGGATGTTCAGCTTCGGGAAGGACAAACAGACCGCACGGGTCGCCGGCGAGTTCTACGTGAACGCGATCAACGTGATGCGCGGAGCGGAGGCGGTGTCGACGTACGCGCCGATCGACGAGCGGGAGAAGTTCCGGATCGAGTACTGGGCGCTGGAGGAGGCGAAGCTGCAGCGGATGCCCAAGCCGAAACCGCTCGCGTCCCGGGTCGCCTTCGTGACCGGCGCCGGCTCGGGCATCGGTCGGGCGATCGCGCTGCGGCTCGCGGCCGAGGGCGCCTGCGTCGTGGTGGCCGATCTCGATCTGGCCGCGGCCGAAGCGGTCGCGAAGGAGATCGGTACGTCGGACGTCGCCGTGGCGGTCGGTGCGGACGTCTCGTCGTCCGCGGCAGTGGAGGCTGCGCTGGCGGAGGCCGTATTGGCCTTCGGTGGGGTGGACCTGATCGTGAACAACGCGGGGCTGTCGATCTCGAAGTCGCTGCTGGAGACCACCGATCGGGACTGGGATCTGCAGCACGACGTGATGGCGAAGGGGTCCTTCCTGGTCTCGCGGGCGGCGGCGAAGGTGCTGATCGACCAGGGGCTCGGCGGGGACATCGTCTACATCTCCAGCAAGAACGCCGTCTTCGCCGGTCCGAACAACGTCGCGTACGGCGCGGCCAAGGCCGACCAGGCGCATCAGGTCCGGCTGCTCGCGGCCGAGCTGGGCGAGTACGGCGTCCGCGTGAACGGGATCAACCCGGACGGCGTCGTCCGCGGGTCTGGGATCTTTGCGAAGGGCTGGGGTGCGCAGCGGGCTGCTGTGTACGGCGTACCGGAGACCGAGCTGGGTGCGTTCTATGCGCAGCGGACGCTGCTGAAGCGGGAGGTGCTGCCGGAGAACGTCGCAGCGGCCGTTTTCGCGCTGGTGGGCGGGGACCTCTCGCACACGACTGGTTTGCATGTCCCTGTCGACGCCGGCGTGGCTGCCGCCTTCCTGCGATGAGCACCCGGGTCGGCCTGGTCGCCGGCGGACTAGGTGCCTACTGGCCGCAGTTCCCGGCGCTGCTGCCGCAGTTGCAGGCTTCGGCGCGCCGGGTGGCGGAGCGGTTCGAGGCGATGGACTGCGAGGTAGTGGACGTCGGGTTCATCTCTGATGCGCAGGAGGGCGCTGCGGCCGCGGAGAAGCTGCGGCTGGCCGACTGCGACCTGATCGTCGGCTTCCTGACCACCTACATGACGGCGTCGATGCTGGTGCCGGTGGCACAGCGGAGCGGTTCGCCGGTGCTGCTGCTGAATCTCCAGCCGACGGAGGCGATGAACCACGCAACGTTCGACACGGGTGCGTGGCTGGCGTACTGCGGAGCCTGTCCGCTGCCGGAAATGGCCAACGCCTTCGAACGCTGCGGAATCGAGTTCCGGTCGGTTTCGGGCTACCTGGAGGACGAGCGGGCCTGGACGCGGATCGACCGCTGGATCCGCGCAGCCGGCGTCCGAGCTGCGTTCCGAACCGGACGGCACGGCCTGCTGGGTCACCTGTACCCCGGCATGATGGACGTCGTCACTGACCCGACGCTGGTCTCCGCACAGCTCGGTGGGCACGTGGAGATCCTGGAGATCGATGACCTGCGGGTGCGGGTCGAGAAGGTCACCCCGGCGGAGACAGACGCGCGGATGGAGCTGGCGCGGGAGATCTTCACGCTGGACGACTCCGTGGTCGAGGAAGACTTCCGCTGGGGCGCGACGGTGTCGGTCGCGCTGGACAGGTTGGTGGAGGACTTCGACCTGACCACACTGGCGTACTACCACCGCGGTCTCGACGGAGAGATGCACGAGCGCGTCGCCGCCGGGATGATCCTCGGGGCGTCGCTGCTGACGGCCCGAGGGGTGCCCGCGGTCGGTGAGTACGAGCTACGAACCTCACTGGCGATGCTGGTCATGGAAAAGCTCGGTGCGGGCGGTTCGTTCACCGAACTGCAGGCATTGAACTTCCAGGACGGTGTGGTGGAGATGGGGCACGACGGCCCGGCTCACCTGGCCATCAGCGCCAACAAGCCGCTACTACGCGGTCTTGGCGTCTACCACGGCAAACGCGGCTGGGGTGTCTCGGTCGAGTTCGATGTACGCCAGGGGCCGGTCACACTGTGCGGGCTGGGTCAGCGGCGGGACGGTACCTTCCACCTGACTGCTTCTGAGGGCACCGTCGTCCCTGGTCCGCTCCTGCAGATCGGCAACACCACCTCCCGCGTCGACTTCAACCGGGACCCGGGCGAGTGGACCGATGCCTGGTCCGCCTCCGGCGTAGCTCACCACTGGGCTCTCGGTACCGGCCACCGCGCTGCCGACCTGCAGGCCGTTGCAAGCCTGCTCAACCTCGAACTCACCGTCGTATGAAGCGCGTCGCGGCAGTTGACCTAGGTGCCTCCTCCGGCCGCGTCATGCGTGCCGAGGTGAGCGCTGACCGTTTGGAGCTGGTGCAGGTCACCCGCTTCTGGAACGGCCCGGTCGACCTCCGCGGCTCGCTGCACTGGGACATCCTCCACCTCTACCGCTCAGTGCTGGACGGCCTTGCCGCGGCCGGCCCGGTCGACTCCCTCGGCATCGACTCCTGGGCGGTCGACTACGGCCTCCTCTCCGAGGGACAGCTTCTGGGCAACCCGTTCCACTACCGCGACTCCCGCACCAGCACCTCAGTAGAAGGTGTGACAGCTGAGGAGCTGTACCAGATCACCGGTCTGCAGCAGCTCCCCATCAACACCCTGTACCAACTGGCTGCAGAGCGCCTGCTGGGGCAGGCGGACACCCTCCTCCTCATCCCTGACCTGCTTGGGTACTGGCTCACCGGCTCGATCGGCGTGGAGCGCACCAATGCGTCCACTACGCAGTTGTACGACGTACGAGCGCGGGAATGGTCGTGCCAGCTTGCGGAGCGGGTGGGGGTGCCGGCGCGGGTGTTGCCGCGGTTGTGGGACGCCGGGGAGGTTGTGGGGTCGTGGGAGGGGACTCCGGTGATCGCGGTGGGATCTCATGACACGGCGTCGGCGGTGGTGGCTGTGCCGGCGGAGGAAGAGCGGTTCGCGTACATCTCGTCGGGGACTTGGTCTTTGGTGGGGCTGGAGCTGGCTGAACCCGTTCTCACGGAGGAAGCGCGGTTGGCGAACTTCAGCAACGAAGGCGGGGTGGACGGCCGCATCCGGTTCCTGCGCAACGTGATGGGGCTGTGGATCCTGCAGGAGTGCCAGCGCAGCTGGGCGGACGACGACCTCGGGCAGCTGCTCCGAGAGGCGGCCGCGGCCCGACCATTCGCCGTACTGATCGATCCGGACGCACCGGAGTTTCTGGCGCCCGGTGGCATGCCACAGCGAATCACTGACCACATCCGCCGTACGGGCCAAGAAGTGCCGCAGTCGCGCGGTGCGGTGGTCAGATGCATTCTCGAGAGCCTTGCGCTCGCCTACCGCCGCACTCTGCGCGCTGCGCAACAGATCGCCGACAAGCCGGTCGACGTCGTGCACGTGATCGGTGGCGGCTCCCAGAACGAGCTGCTGTGTCAGCTCACCGCCGATGCGTGCGGCCTGCCGGTGCTGGCCGGTCCGGTCGAGGCATCGGCACTCGGCAACGTGCTCGTCCAAGCTCGCGCGCTCGGCGAGCCCCTACCGGACCTGGCCGCCATGCGCGCCCTGGTCCGCTCCACCCATCACCTGCGGCGCTACACCCCGCAGGGCAAACCGGCCGACTGGGACGCCGCCGAGTCCCGGATGTTCGGAACAGGTGATTTCGCATGACCGCTCTTCCCCAAGAGCTCCGCCCGCACCGAGTACCGCCACGAGAGCTCAGCCATGATGACCTGCAGCTACTGCGCCTGCTCGCGACCGGACTGCCGGTCGACGCGGTGGCGCGCCGCCTCGGGCTGTCCGAACGTACCGTCCGCCGCCGGACCCGGATGATCTGCGACCGGCTCGGCTTCAGCACGGCGATCGAAGCGATCGTCTGGGCCGCCCGCCGCGGTCTCGTCTGACCATCACCTCTCACTCCCCGCAGTCCGCCCACTCGCTGAGGAGTTCTCGCGATGCCCCGACACCTTCGCTGGGTCTGCCTTGCCCTGGCAGCCCTGCTAGTCACCCCAGTCTCGCCCGCAGCGGCCACACCGGCCCCCGACGTCCACAACCTCCGGACCAACGCCCTCAATGAGCCACTCGGCATCGCTGCGAACGCAGCGCCCCGGCTGAGCTGGCAGCTCGACAGCGACCGCCGCGGTACCGCGCAGACGCGCTACCAGGTCCGCGTAGCCACTTCCGAGCGCAAGCTGGCCCGACCCGATGCATGGGACAGCGGCGTCGTCCGCTCCAACCGTTCGATCGAGGTCCCGTACGCCGGTGCGGCGCTGAAGCCGTACACGCAGTACTTCTGGTCCGTCCGCGTCTGGGACGAGTCCGGCCGCGCATCGGCCTGGTCCCGGGTTGCGACCTTCGAGACTGCGCAGCTGCAGCCCGCGGACTGGCGTGGTGACTGGATCGGCGCCGAGAGCCAGCCAGGTACGGAGTGGACCGACTACACGGTGGACGCCGACGTCACGGTGACCAAGGAGGCGCTCGGTATCTTCTTCCGCGGCCGCGCCGGCATCGGCTACATGTGGCAGCTCAATCAGGTCAACGGCGCCAAGCTGCGCCCGCACGTCCGTCAGCAGGGCGGTGGTTACGTCGTACTCGGTGAGATCCCGCTGAACGTCGACCTCACTCAAAAGCATCACCTGCGCATCACCGTCGCCGGTCAGACCATCACTACCTGGATTGACGGCACCCAGGTGGACCAGCGCGAGCGCACCGACCACAACGCGCCGGGCATCGTCGGTTTTCGCACGAACGGAGTCGAGAGCGGCGTTGTGCACAACCTGGTGGTGACCAACGCCGCCGGTCGCAAGTTGGTCGACACTGCGTTCGCTGCGGGCGACCAGACCTTCCCCGACGGGACCGTCCTGACCAGCGGCGGCCTGCAGGTGAAGGGCAACACCGAGCTCTGGCTGCCCGGTCCGCCGCTCCCTGTGTTCCGGCGGACCGTCACCATCCCGTCCGGTAAGAAGGTCGTCAAAGCCCGCATGTACGCCGCCGCGCAGGGCGTCTACGAGTTGAGCGTCAACGGCCGCAAGGTCGGCGACCACGAGCTCGCGCCCGGCTGGACGGACTACCGGCAACGCATCCAGTCCCAGACGTACGACGTCACTCGCCAGCTCCGCCCCGGCCAGAACGTCCTCGGTGCTGAGCTCTCATCCGGCTGGTACGCAGGCAACCTGGCGATGTTCGGCCCGCAGAAGTACGGCAGCGAGACGGCCCTCTCCGCACAGCTGCGCGTCACGTACTCCGACGGCAGCACCGACGTCATCGCGACCGACCAGAGCTGGCAGACCGCACCGGGCGCCGTCCGCGTTGCTGACCTGCTGAACGGCGAGAGCTACGACGCGCGCCGTACGCCGACCGCCTGGGTGCCAGTCACCGTCCGGCCGAGCGCTACCAGCAAGCTGGTCCCACAGATCGAACAGCCGGTCCGAGTCACCGAAGAGCTGTCGGCCAAGGCCATCGCGTCACCCACTCCCGGCAAGTACCTCTACGACCTCGGCCAGAACATGGTCGGCGTCGGCCGCTTCAAGCTGACCGGACAGCCCGGTCAGACCGTGACGATCCGGTACGGCGAGGTGCTGAACCTGGATGGCACGCTCTACACGGACAACCTGCGCGGTGCGAAAGCCACTGACCATTACACCTTCGCCACCGACCGCCCCGAGACGTACCAGCCGCGCTTCACCTTCCACGGCTTCCGGTACGTCGAAATCAGCGGACTGCCGACCGCACCACCGGCCAGCGCCATCACCGGCGTGGTGATGGGCTCTGACGGTGAACAGACCACCCGCTTCCGGACCAACTCCGCACTGGTCAATCGACTGCACAGCAATGTGGTGTGGGGTCAGCGTGGCAACTTCCTTTCCGTTCCGACCGACACACCGGCTCGTGATGAGCGCATGGGCTGGACCGGTGACATCAACGTCTTCGCCCGTACTGCGGTCTACAACCTGGACTCACAGGCCTTCCTGGCCAAGTGGCTCCAGGACCTCCGCGACAGCCAGGCCGCGGACGGCTCCTACCCCAGCGTCGCCCCAACCGTCCCGAACGCGTTCGACGGTGGACTCGGCAATGCCGGCTGGGCAGATGCGGGTGTGAACGTCCCCTGGACGCTCTGGCAGGCGTACGGCGACACCACCGTCGTCCAGGACCACTACGCGTCCATGACGAAGTATGTCGACTACCTCGCCAGCCACTCACCCGGGCTGATCCGCGGCGGTGGTGACTACGGCGACTGGCTGAACCTGGACGACCCGACGCCGGGCGACCTGATCGGTACGGCGTTCATGGCCAAGGGCGCCCGTCAGCTCAGTGAGATGGCCGCTGCGCTCGGCAAGAGCGCCGACGTGACGAAGTACCGCAAGCTGTACGACGATGTCCGGACGGCGTGGATCGGCCGCTTCGTGGCGGCTGACGGCAAAGTCGGGTCGGACAGCCAGACGGGGTACATCCTCGGGTTCACCAACGACCTGATCCCGGCCGACAAGACACAGGTAGCCGGCGAGCATTTCGCCAACACCATCCTGCGTCGGGGCACTCACCTCTCCACCGGCTTCCTTGGTGTCGACGGGCTGCTGCCTGTGCTGACGAAGGTCGGCCGGTCGGACCTCGCGTACAAACTGCTGCAGAACACGTCGTACCCCTCCTGGGGTTACGAGATCGGCTGGGGCGCGACGACGGTGTGGGAGCGCTGGAACTCGATCAACCCGGACGGGACGTTCAACGACGTCGGGATGAACTCCTTCAACCACTACGCCTACGGCGCGGTCGGTGAGTGGATGTACCGGACGCTGGCCGGGGTGTCGGCCGCCGAGCCCGGCTACCACCGCGTCCTGATCGCACCGACACCCGGTGACGGCATCACGCACTCGGACTTCGCGCTCGAGACGCCGTACGGGCAGGTGGTCAGCAAGTGGACGACGACGCCTGGTGGCGGGCTGGGACTGGATGTGACGGTTCCGGCGAACAGCAGTGCGACGGTGCGGCTGCCGGCCGCATCGCCTGCGCACGTTACGGAATCCGGACGGTCGCTGCAGCGCGCGGACCAGGTCAGCGGGATCGTCGACGAAGGATCGACCGTCGCCGTGAATGTTGCTTCAGGCACCTATCGGTTCGTGGTGCGCGCGGGTTAGCGCGGTGGGCGGCGGGGTACCGGAGGCCGAACCCCGACAGAGGAGGAACCATGGACGGAATGACCGTCCTCTGGATCGTCGTCGCCCTCGCCGTCCTCGTGATCCTGGCGGCACTGATTGCCGGCGCGTCCAAGACGTCGTCGAAACGCCGTGCCGAGCACGAGCGGCAGGAGAACGAGCGGCAGCGGCAGGAGGCGTACGAGAAGGAGCAGGAGTCGCGGATCGCCGCCGCACACGCCGAACGGCAGCACGCGGCCGCCGACGAGGTGAACGCTCGCGCGATGCGTGCGCAGGCGGAGTCCGAAGAGAAGGCCGCCGAAGCCCGCCGGCTGGCTGCTGGCGCCACTGAGCGCCGGGAGGCTGCCCGCAGTGCGGATCGCGAGGCGGACGACGATCACAGCAAGGCAGCCGACCTGATGCCGGATCACGCGCCACAGCACGTGAACGACGCGCAGACGGATGCACCGCCGGAAACCGCCGACGAGCGGCACTGGGCCGACGGGACGCATCCGAATGACCCGCGGCACTCGAAGCACACCAAGCACTGATTCGGGGGTCCCGCCGCGACGCCGCGGCGGGGCCGTCAGATCAGGTAGCGGAACTCGGGGGAGTTCGGGTTGATCCGCTCGATGTCGAGCGGCGCGGCGTCCATCCGGGCGAGCATGCCGTCGAGATCGGCGGCGCGGCTGATCTCGATACCGACCAGCGCGACGCCGGTCTCGCGGTTGTTGCGTTTGACGTACTCGAACAGGGTGATGTCGTCGTCCGGGCCGAGGGCGCCGTCCAGGAACTGGCGTAGCGCACCCGGCTCCTGCGGGAACGTCACCAGGAAGTAGTGCTTGAGCCCTTCGTGCACCAGCGAGCGCTCCACAATCTCGCCGTACCGGCTGACATCGTTGTTCCCGCCGGACAGCAGGCAGACGACCGTTTCGCCCGGCTGCACGGTCAGGCCGTTGCCCAGCGCGCTGGTCGCCAGAGCGCCCGCCGGCTCGGCGATCAGGCCGTCGACCTGGTAAAGCTCCAGCATCTCGCTGCAGACCAGCCCTTCGGGCACCGAGAGCATCTCGACCCCGGCACTCGCGACGAGCGGCAGCGTCACGTCCCCAACGCGGCGTACGGCGGCGCCGTCCACGAAGCTGTCCAACTGCGGCAGCGTGACCGGTTCACCAGCGGCTAGTGCCGCAGCCATGCTCGCAGCGCCTGCTGGCTCCACACCGACGATGCGGACGCCGGGGTGGCGCGCAGCGAGCCAACTGGCTACACCGGCGACCAGACCGCCACCGCCGACCGGTACTACTAGAACGTCTGGCGCGTGACCGAGCTGCTGCACGATCTCAACCGCCACAGTGCCTTGGCCGGCCACAGTACGCGGGTCGTCGAACGCGGGGACCATCGTTGCGCCGCTTGAATCGGCGTCCGCCAGGGCTGCGGCCGCGGCGTCGTCGTACGAGTCGCCGGTGACGATCACCTGGATCTGCTTGCCGCCGAGCGCCGCGATCCGGTCCCGTTTCTGACGCGGAGTAGTCCTCGGGACGAAGACTTTTCCGTGCACGCCGAGCGTGTGGCACGAATATGCCAAACCTTGTCCGTGGTTACCGGCGCTGGCGCACACGACCCCCGCGGACTTCGCCTCGTCGCCGAGCTGGGCGATCAGGTTGTAGGCCCCACGGAGCTTGTAGGAACGACCGATCTGCAGGTCCTCGCGCTTGAGCCAAACCTGGGCTCCGGTGCGCTCCGACAGGCGCAAATTGCGCTGCAACGGGGTCCGGACGGCGATGCCGTCGAGTCGCTCGACAGCGGCCTCGACAGCGCCCGCGCCGACAGATACTGAGACTGTTCGCGAGGGTGCTGAACCGGTTGATCGAGCGACTGAACTACTGCCCTGCATGACGTTCCTTCCCGTGCATCTGCACGATCTTCGCCGTTTCGCTCGCTCCACAAGACGATCTCCGTCCACACTGCGGACGGACGGATACCGTTGCGCAACAGAGCCTGATTCCATGCGTGAAACGGCCCTTCACGGGGCAGTCTAGTTTTCATACGCTCACTCGGTGTAACGGCCAGGGCTCTGGACGGGATGAGCCGAGTAAACCGGTCAGCGGGGACTGGAGGGCACATATGGAACTGATTCCGTTCAGTCTGTGGGGAGACGCCCTGTGGTGCGGTCAGGAAGTCGTGCGGGAGGCTCCGCACGAGCAGGCGATTCGGAGCCTGTTCCCCGACCCCATCCCAGCGCGAGGAGCAGATCTGGACACCGAGGCGGATCTCGTCCCGGAACCGCACAACCGATTCGACCCCCGATCCATCGCGGTCCGCGTTCAGGGGAAGGTTGTCGGCTACTTGCCGAGGGACGACGCACACCGGTACCACCCGGTGCTGTCGGAGCTGGTCGCACAAGGACTGCAGCCCCAGGTGCCGTGCCACCTGTGGGTGAGTGAGTGGGAGCCGGCCGACTGGGCCGGCAAAGCAGAGGACGGCACGGAGTTCCACGCCAGTGTCGCGGTCGCCCTCGGGCAACCGCACATGCTGGTCCCGGTGAACCTGCCACCGCCCGGCAGCTTCCACCTGTTACCGCCCGGCAGTGGCATCGTCGTACCGGGCAGTGAGGTGCACCCCGACGTACTCGCGCCGTTCTTCCGCCCACAGGGCGAGTGCTGGGCCTACGCCACCATGCATGCCATCGAGGAAGAGGACGACCTGCAGGACCGGCACCGGATCGTGGTCGAGATCCGCCTGGACGACGAGCCGGTCGGCCGGCTCAGCCCCCGGCTCAGCGCCGAGTTCCTGCCCGCCATCCACTACCTCTCCGACATGCGCGCCGAAACCGCCGCTCGAGTCGCCGTCCGCGGCGATCGCAGCGCATCGGAGGTGATCCTCTACGCGGCGCGGAGTCACGACCTGCCGGCCACCTGGCCGGACGGCCTGACCCGCTCCCCAGTCGCGTCCCCCCAATGGCACTACTGGGCTACGAAAGAAGCCAACTAGGCGGCTGCGCTGTACTCGCCACGCCCCGAGGTGGGTACAGCGGAGCTACTTTCTTGCACCTCACCCTGGCTCAGCGCTGCTCGGAATTGTTTAGGCTGATTGCATGGGAGTTTCGGGGGTGCCGCGGTGTCCGGAGTGTGGGGAGCCGGGGCGGCCGATCTTGTACGGGTTGCCGACGCGGCGGGCTCAGGAGGCGGCTGCGGCGGGGCGGGTTTCGCTGGCGGGGTGCATGATGCCGCCGGAGCATGACGAGTGGGTCTGCGCCGGCGGGCACGGCTGGCGGACAGGGGATCAGGAGCAGTTGGCGGCCGCGATCCGGAGTGCGATCGACGGCTGAGTCAGCGCAGGAGGGTGGTGGCGGCGTCCAGGCGGGAGAGCTTTTCCGGGTTGCGGACGACGTACATACCGGTGACGCGACCGTCGGCGAGGTGGAAGGCTGCGACTTGCTCGATCTCGCCGTCGAGGCGGATGAGCAGGCCGGGGGCGCCGTTCAGCTGGATGAGCTCGGCGGTGACGCGGCCGACGTGCTGAGGGATGCCGGCCGAGAGGATGCGGCCGACTTTGTCGGCGCCGACGATGGGGCGCAGGACGGCTTGTTTGACGCCGCCGCCGTCGCCGATCAGCACGACGTCCGGGGCGAGCAGGTCGAGGAAGCTCTGCAGGTCGCCGGTTTCGAGCGCGCGCTGGAACGCGGCCAGCGCGTCCTTGGCCTCGCTGGGTGAGATGTCGCCGCGCGGACGGCGGGACGCGACATGCGAGCGGGCGCGGTGGGCGATCTGCCGGACCGCCTCGGGGGATTTGTCGACGGCGGCCGCGATCTCGTCGTACTCGAGCGCGAAGACGTCCCGGAGGACGAAGACCGCGCGTTCGGTCGGGCGCAGGGTCTCCATGACGTGCAGCATCGCCATCGAGACCGAGTCGGCCAGTTCGACGTCCTCGGCCACGTCCGGGGTGGTGAGCAGCGGCTCGGGCAGCCACTCGCCGATATAGGTCTCGCGCTGCCGGCCGACCGTACGGAGCCGGTTCAGCGCCTGCCGGCTGGTGATCCGGATCAGGTACGCGCGGTGGTCGCGAACCGACTCCAGGTCGACGCCGACCCAGCGCAACCAGGTCTCCTGCAGGACGTCCTCGGCGTCCGCGGCCGAGCCGAGCAACTCGTACGCGATCGTGAACAGCAAGTTGCGGTGGGCAACGAACGCGGCGGTGGCCGGGTCCGGTTGGTCCGTCATGGCCGGGCTCCTTCGTCGATCGATTGCCCATCAGACACCGGCCCGGGCCGCGCCGTGACAGTGGCGCTGATCACAGCGCAAGACTGTCACGGAATCCGGCCGGCGCGCATCTTGTGGTCGTTCAACCGACGAGAGAGGACGAGTCCGATGCGGATCAACCTGATGGAGACCGAGCTCGGCGCGAAACTCGGCAAGCGGTTCGCCGGGCTGGCGATGGTGGTCGAGCAGGCGAACCTGCCGGCGTCGGTCAAGGAGCTGGTGAACATCCGCGCCAGCCAGATCAACGGCTGCGGCTTCTGCCTCGACATGCACACCAAGGACGCCACGGCCGCCGGCGAGGACATTCAGCGCCTGCACCTGGTCGCCGCCTGGCGCGAGGCCACCGTCTACACCCCCGCCGAGCGCGCGGCCCTCGCCTTGGCCGAAGAAGGCACTCGCCTCGCCGACACCCACGCCGGCGTCTCCGATGCCACCTGGGCCGCAGTCCGCGAGCACTTCGACGAGGAGCAGGCCGCCGCGCTCATCATGCAAGTGGCCCTGATCAACGCCGCCAACCGGATGAACGTCATCGCCCAGACCCCGGCCGGCTCCTACCAGCCGGGCATGTTCCACCAGCTCGTCAACCAGTAATCATAAAAGTTGCCGAGGGCACCGATATCACCATCGGTCGCCCTCGGCCATCCATACCCAGAACCAGACCGCGAACCCACCAGAAGCCAGCACGTACCCCACCCCGGCCAGTGCCCACGGCCACCACACCGCCCCGGCCCCGGCCACGCCGGCAGCCTTCGCGCCGATCAAGATCCCCGGCACGAGCACCACAAGCAGCGCCGTCCGCGTATACGCAAACTCCCAGTCGCGCCCCCGCACCCACACCCAAACCCGCCGCACACCCGGCAGTCTGCCCGACTGAAGCGGCATGCAACATTCTCTAAATGCAGCTGGGGATCATCGGCCAGGCGATCGGCATGTTCGCGGTGACGAATATCGACGACATCGTCATCCTCGCCCTCTACTTCGGCCAGGCGCACAATCGGCGCGACGTCCTGCGGGTGATCCTCGGCCAGTACGCCGGGTTCGCATTCATCCTGGTCGCGTCCATCGTGGGCGCGCTCGGCGCGGGTCTACTCCCCGATGCCGCCGTCCCGTACCTCGGGCTGCTCCCGCTCGCGCTCGGCCTCCGCGCCGCCTGGTCGGCGTGGCGGGCTCGCCGGACGCCGGACGACGCTCCCGAGCGGCCGCCCGCCGGGCCCACCGCCTGGCAGGTTGCCGCCGTCACCTTCGCCAACGGCGGCGACAACATCGGCGTCTACGTCCCGGTTTTCGCCGTAGCCGGCGCCGCGAACATGATCACCTACGCCGTCGTTTTCCTCCTCGGCGTCGCCGTCTGGTGCGCCGTCGGCCGCCTGATCGCCACCCGCCCGCTCATCGCGCGCGCTCTCACCCGCTGGGGCCACCTGATCCTTCCCGCCGTGCTGATCGCCATCGGCCTGGTCATCCTGATCGAAGGCCACGCCTTCGGCCTCTAACCCTGCGGCCCGTTCAGCTCGAGGGTTTGGAGGTCGCGGAGGGCGTAGCGGAGGTGTTCCCATTCCTCTTCGAGGATGGTGTGCAGGCAGGAAAGGGTGGTTTCGGGGTATTCGGGGGACCAGGGGTTGCGGCGGGAGGTGGCGAGATCGGCGGGGGTGAGGGCGGCCAGGTAGCTGCGGACCATGGTCTGGCGGTCGGCGCGGGCTTCGAGGACTTCGGCGTACGACGGGTTCGGGGTGGCGAAGACCGTGGTGTCGTGACCGTCGGTGGCGAACTCGACGTTCGGCTGGCCGGCTGGGTGGTAGGGCTGTCCGATCTCGAAGATCGCGCGGCGCAACCAGGTGTCGGTCGCCATGATCAGGTGCCGCAGGGTTTCGGCGAAGGACCACTCGCCGTCCACCGAGATCTCCACCGACCCCGCGGGCAGCTGGGCGGCGCGGTCGAGCGCGGCGGCCCAGGCGGCCTCGAGTTTGGCCCAGGCCGCTTGCAGGCCGGCCGGATCCGCCGCCCGGCGCTCGGACCGGCCCGGGAATCGGCGATCCAGCTCGGCGTCGACGTACGGCGCGACGTCGACGTCGTTGATCAGCAACTGGTTCGGCCCGCTCAGCAGCCAGGGCGCGTCGATGTCCGCGCCGCTGACCTCGACTCCGCGCATGACCGCGCCGGACAGGTCCGATCGCACGAACCGGGCCCCACGCAGATTCGTGTCCACAAACTGCAGGTCATCCATGCCGACACCTTGGCACGGCCCTCGGACACTCATCTCCAGGTTTGAGGGTTTTTATACCCTTCAAGCGTGGCAATTCGGACCAAGTATCTACCGGCTACTTCAACGATAGCGTTGAAGTATGACTGCTACTGCCGTACTGGACTTGATCACTCCCAAGCCCCGCCTGCTCGCAGTGGGCGAGCCGACGCACCGGGAGGAGGAGCTGCTCGACCTCCGCAACAGTCTGTTCCGTGAGCTCGTGGAAGACGAGGGCTACCGGGCGATCACCCTGGAGAGCGACTGCCTGATGGGCCTGGTCGTCGACGACTACGTGACGTCGGGGGTCGGCGACCTGGACGACGTGATGGCTACCGGTTTCAGCCACCAGTGGGGCGGACTGCGCGGCAACCGCGAGCTCGTGCAGTGGATGCGCTCGTACAACGAGGGGCGCGCGCTGAGCGACCAGGTTCGGTTCGCCGGGTTCGACGGCCCACTCGAGACGGAGGCGCCCGGTAGCCCGCGCCAGGCGCTCACCTCCCTCTACAGCTACCTCAGCGCCGCCACCGACCTGCCCTGTACGGCGGACACCCTCAACGAGCTCCTCGGTGCTGACGACCGCTGGACCAACCCCGCCGCGATGATGGACCCCACCCAATCCATCGGCCGCTCGGACGACGTCGTGCAGCTGCGGCGGCTGGCTGCTGACCTGGCTGCCCTGTTGACCACCGAAACGCCTGCTCTGCTCGCGGAGTCGACCGTCGAAGCCTGGCACCGGGCCCGCCTGTACGCGCGGACCGCCGAAGGGCTGCTGCGCTACCACTACTGGTACGCCGACACCACACCGCGCCGAATCACCCACCTGCTCGCCCAACGCGACGCCATGATGGCGGCAAACCTGCGCCACCTGTCCGACCGCTTCCCGACCCTCGCCTTCGGCCACAACGCACACTTCCAGCGTGACAAGAGCTCCATGCACATCGCCGGCGCCAACCACCACTGGTGGTCAGCCGGCGCGCTGGTGGACGCCCGCCTCGGCGACCGGTTCAAGTTCGTTGCGACCGCGATCGGCACGATCGAAAGCCGCGGTGTCGACGCACCGCCGTCCGGCACGCTCGAAGCCCACCTCTACGCCAACAGCGACCAGCGTCAGGTCCACGACCCCCGCAAGCTCGCAGCGATCTACCCGCCCAGAGTCTCGCCGTGGTTCGGCTACGCGGCGCTCGACCCGGCGCAGCTGCCCAGGCTCGACGGACTGCTGTTCGTCAAAGACCTCTGACCGCCCTTCAGCGTCCGTCGAATGGTCGGTCGCTGTGAAATATCCGTCGCCGTCGGACATAGACCTCGTGACTACACCCATGTGAGGACTCACTGGAGGTTCTATGAGGAAGCGACGAGGCCTGGCCGCGCTCGCTGTGCTGGCCGTCGGCAGCACCATGTTCGGCGGTACGGCGACAGCGGGCGAGGCGCGGAGCTCCGCCGACGTCACGGCGTCCGCCGACGTCACGCTGATCACCGGCGACCGGGTGACATGGCGCGGCGACCAGCCCGCGCGGATCCGGCCGGCCAAGGGCCGCGAGCAGGTCAAGTTCATCCAGCGCAAGGAGGTCGGCGGCGACATCACGGTGTTGCCGCTGGACGCCGTACAGGCGGTGCGGTCGGGTGAGCTGGACGCGCGGCTGTTCAACATCACGAAGCTGATCGAGCACGGGTACGACGACCGCTCTCGCACCGATATGCCCCTGATTGTGAGCGGTCCGGTCGCGCTGCGCTCCGGCGCCGACCATGCGCGCAGTCTGCCGAGTGTCGGCGGTACGGCGATCCGAGTCAGCAAGGAGTCGCCGTACTGGACCGGGGCGAGCGCTGCGCTGCGTGCGAAGGGCAAGCAGTGGATTCGGCTCGACGGCCCGGTTCGGGCGTTTCTGGACAAGAGCGTCCCGCAGATCGGCGCACCGGAGGCCTGGAAGAGCGGTCTGACCGGGAAGGGCACGCAGGTCGCCGTACTGGACTCCGGCATCGACACCGCGCACCCCGACCTGGACGACGCGGTAGTCGCGGCCAAGGACTTCACCGAGAGCGAGAGCGGGACGGCCGACAAGCACGGGCACGGTACGCACGTCGCGTCGATTGTGACCGGTGACAACGACCAGTACCGCGGTGTGGCGCCAGACGCGAAGCTGCTGAACGGAAAGGTGCTGGGCGATGACGGTGGCGGCTCCGACTCCGGTGTGATCGCGGGGATGGAGTGGGCCGTGCAGTTGGGCGCTGACGTTGTCAACATGAGCCTCGGCTCCAGCTGGCCCGATGACGGCAGCAGCCCGGTGTCTCAGGCCGTCAACCGGCTGACTGAGCAGAGCGGTGTGCTGTTCGTCGTTGCGGCTGGCAACAGCGGTGGCGCTCCTGGCAGCCCCGCATCAGCCGATGCGGCACTGACTGTGGGCGCAGTCGACCACAGCGACGAGCTTGCTGAGTTCTCCAGCCGTGGGCCGCGCTGGCTCAACGATGCGATCAAGCCGGACATCACTGCGCCCGGCGTCGACATTGTGGCCGCAAAGGCCAAGGACAGTGAGCTGGGCAGTCATTACCCGAATGTCGGCGAGCATCACCTGCGCTTGTCGGGTACATCGATGGCAGCACCGCACACTGCCGGCGCTGCGGCGATTCTGGCCCAGCAGCATCCGGAGTGGCAGGCGGGCGACCTCAAGTCCGCTCTGATGGGTACGGCGAAGCCGAACGGCAAGCTGACCGTCTTCGAGGAAGGTGCCGGCCGTGTCGACGTCGCTGCGGTGACGCAGTCCGTCGTCCGGTCCGCACCGGCCAGCATCAGCAACGGCATCGTCCAGTGGCCGCACCACGACGACAAGCCGATCAGCCGAGACGTGACCTACTACAACTCCGGTACGACCCCCCTCACTTTGCCGTTGCGTGTGGAGGTGAAGGGCCCGGACGGCAAGCCCGCACCGGCTGGAATGTTCACAGTGGCGCCCGCGTCGCTGACCATCCCTGCTGGGGGTCAGGCGACCGCCAAGGTGACCACCGACACCGCCGTACCGGGTGTTGACGGTATCTACAGCGGTGTCGTCCTTGCTGGGTCGCAGCGGACGCCGATTGCCGTCACGCGCGAGGTGGAGAGCTACGAGGTGAAGCTCAACTTCATCGGCTTCGACGGCCAGCCGGCGCCGAACTACGGATTCCGCATCGTCGGCATCGAGAAGCCGACAGTGGTGTTCTCGGGCGAGGACGCCGGCGGTACGACAACGGTCCGGCTGACGAAGGGGACTCACTACTTCGAGGGCACCATAGTCGGCAGCGAAGAGCGTGCGACCGAGGTGGTCGAGCCGGCCTTCAAAGTCGACGGCCCGCGCGAGGTGACGTTCGACGCGCGTAGCGGCGAACAGGTCGGATTCAAACTCGACAAATCGGATGCTGTCAGCAAGCTGGCCGTGGTCGGGGTCGCGCGGGACACCGACTGGGGTGGGGACGAGTACACCGGTTTCGCCATGATCGGCTACGACTACGAGGGCATCCTGTTTGCGCCGAGCCGGACGAGCACTCCGCCGGAGGCGTTCCGCTACTTCGCGTTTGGGGCGTACGCGGCGCCGACCGAGTCGACGTACCTCTACAACCTGGACCGGAACGAACTCGGGAAGATCCCGAGCGGTCTC
Source organism: Kribbella sandramycini (assembly GCF_013131805.1). Taxonomy (GTDB): domain Bacteria; phylum Actinomycetota; class Actinomycetes; order Propionibacteriales; family Kribbellaceae; genus Kribbella; species Kribbella sandramycini. The sequence continues at coordinate 872,565 of NZ_JABJRC010000003.1, forward strand.
ATGCAGCGGGTGCGGGACAAGTCGCTGGCGCGAGTGCGGTCGGAGCATGTCGGCACCAAGCCGGGGACGTACGGCAACCGGGACGACGCCGTACTGCGGAAGCTGCCGTTCACCCTCGATGAGTACTACACGCCGGGCGCTGAGTTCTACCCGTCGTTCGCCGAGGCCGACGACCCAGAAGACCCGTGGGGCTTCGCATCGCAGCGCGTCGCGACGCCGAAGGTCTACCAGCGCGGTGCGGTCGTCAAGGAGCGTTGGGGCCGCCCTGTCTTCGGACCGTCGCTACCGGCGTACGACGACAGCGCGGAGCAGGCCGGACGTAGCGGCGACGAGATGCGCTTCAGCCTGCCGCTCTTCACCGACCACCGCGGTGGTCTCGGCTACTCCCGAGCAGACGGTCGCACCGTCCTCAGCAAGGACGGCAAGCAGCTCGCGGCCGAGGACTACCCGGGCAGCCTGGGCGCCGTCGTACCGGCTGGGCGTGCGACGTACCAACTGCATGCCGAAGCCACTCGCGACAACCCGCTCTCCTCGCGCATCGTCGTCGACTGGACCTTCACCTCCGACACCACCACGGCCAAGACAGCCCTACCGCTGCTCGCCGTCCGCTACACCCCACCCGCGGCCACCGCCGCCAAACCCACCCTCGTCCCCATCACCGTCGACCACAACGCCGGCGGCAAGGCGACCCTCAAAACCCTCGCCGTCTCCCACGACAACGGCACCACCTGGAAACCGGCCCCCTTCCACACCACCGCCGGCAAAACCCAAGCCCTCCTCACCCACCCCGCCACCGCCACCACCGTCTCCCTCCAAGCCACCGCCACCGATGCCCAAGGCAACAAAGTCACCCAAACCATCCTCAACGCCTTCCCGCTGAACTGAGCAACGCGGGGCCGCCAGTCGCCGGCCCCGCACCGCCAGCGCTGCACAACTGAGGTAGGGCCCCTCCGCTGAGCGTGGCGGCGGGGCCTGATGGCGAATTGTGAAGCGCTAGCGGTCCGCTCGCGCCGAAGTGACGACGGCGGTGATGGCCTTGCTGAGTTGGGTTTGGATGGCGTTGGGGTCGTCGAGGTAGCCGGCTACCAGGGCGCCGTCGCGGAGCATGAGGATCTGGGCGGCGGCGCTGTCGGCGGCGGCGCCGGATGGGACGCCCAGGCGTTCGGCGAGGGTGCGGAAGAACGTCGTCCACCAGGTGCGTTGTTCGGCGACTAGGCGGCGTACGGGGTGGGCGGCGTCGGCGTACTCGGCGCCGGCGTTGATGAAGGGGCAACCGCGGAAGCCGGGCTGACAGCTCGTGTCGGCGAGGACGCCGACGACGCCGCGGAGGGCCTCCTGCGGGTCGGACGCCGCGGCGGCCGCGGTGACGCCGGAGCGCTCCAGCTCAGCGCGGACCTCGAGGTAGGCCAGGACGAGATCGTCCTTGGTCGGGAAGTGCCGGTAGAACGTCGCCTTCGTCGTACCGACCGCGGCGATGATCCGGTCGGCGCTGATCGCGCGGATCCCCTCGGCGTAGAACAACGCGCCGGCGCTGTCGATCAGCCGCTCGCGCACGGGGGGCTCGTTCGTCGTCTTGGCCACCGCTCCATCCTCTCCTGTCCTCGGGTTGACCATACTAGAGTAACTAGTTAGTCTACCTGTCACCGAACCATCCCAGCCAAGGAGACCGACAATGCCCACGCGCACCGCACGCACCGCTTGGAACGGCACCCTCACCGACGGCTCCGGCCAGGTCGAGCTGAGCAGCTCGAAGATCGGCACCTACGAGGTCTCGTTCCCCAAGCGCGCCGCGGACGACGCCAACGGCGCCACCAGCCCCGAAGAGCTGATCGCCGCCGCCCACTCCGCCTGCTACGCGATGCAGTTCTCCGCCCTGATCGGCGAGGCCGGCGGCACCCCGCACGCCCTCGACGTCAAGGCCGACGTCACCCTCGGGCCGGACCCGGCCGGCGGCTTCCACCTGTCCGGCATCAAGCTCACCGTCCGCGGCGAGGTCGAAGGTATCGACGCCGACACCTTCGCCAAACTCGCCACCGACGCCAAGGCCGGCTGCCCGATCAGCAAGGCCCTCACCGGCGTCGAAATCACCCTCGACGCCGCCCTCGAGCAGTAATCCCCGCACCCGGCCCCGACGTCCACCCGTCGGGGCCGTTGTCGTTCAGCCGAGCTGCTCGGCCAGGCCGACGATGATCCCTTCGGGGCCGCGGACGTAGCACAGCCGGTAGCTGTCGCCGTACTGCGCGACCTCACCCACCAGCTCCGCGCCATGCGGGCGCAGCCGGGCGAGGACGTCGTCCAACTCATCGACGGCGAACATCACCCGATGCATCCCGACCGTGTTGTGCGGCGGCATCGCCGGCGTCGCGGGATGCACCCCCGGCCGCACATACCGAGCCAACTCCAACCGTCCCGCGCCCCCGGGCACCCGCAACATCGCGATATCGCAGGCCGCATCCGCCAGCCCGACACACTTCTCCGCGACCTCCCCCTCGACCCGCGCTGTCCCCTCCAGTTCGAGCCCGAGCTCGACGAAGAACGCCACGGCCCGCTCCAGGTCCTCGAACACGATCCCCACGTTGTCCAGCCGCCGTACGGTCACCTTGCGCTCCTTCGCATCGTTTCCCCTGAGACGAGACCGCCCAGCCCTCCTCGACATCCTTGCGCCAACTTTCTTACGATCGATCGCACGGGTGATGTCGTACCGGAGATCCACCGCCCGGCGATTCGCCGTCAGCTGGACGCGCTGACCGCCCGCGAGGTGCCCGAGCAACTGCTCGAGTGGGTCGACTCGTACCCCGCGGTTCTGATCCGTCAACCCGATGACGTCTGGACGCACCGGTACACCCACTTCCTCGAACGCGACGACGGCAGCATCACGTTCGAGATCCCCCTCTGGACGACCGATGAATCCCCCAGCGACCTCACGGCCCAGATCGAGCTGGAAGCCGACGGTCGCATCCACATCTACGACGTCCACGTCCTGTAAATCCCGCGCGCCCGCGGCAGGGCCCGGCGATGATGATCCGATGGCTGAAACCCACTCCCGCCCCGCCCCCGGCGGCCGTGCCCACTACTACACCCGACGCCTCTGGGAGCTCTCCGCCGACCTCCCCGTCGAATCCGTCGAGATCGCCGCCATCAAGGAGTTCGACCAGGACTGCTGGTTCGGCGGCCGCGAAGTCACCTGCCGCATGGTCGCCGAACACGCCGGCCGCATCCAGAACGCCGACCTCTCCTATCCCATCATCCTCTCCGCCGACGGCGGCCTGATGGACGGCGGCCACCGCCTCTCCAAAGCCTGGCTGGCCGGCCAAACCACCATCAACGCCGTCCGCTTCCCCACCGACCCCACCCCCGACTGGTTCGTCCCCACCCCCGCCGACTGACCCCCGCCTGTCACAGGGGTCGGTACGGAACTGTCTGGCTCACATGACTCCAAGAAGCTTGCGCCGTACGGCGGCGCTCATCGGATTGGCAGCTGTTTCCGCACTCGCCGTGGTTCCGGAGGCGTCCGCCGGCGCCGCGTTCACCTACAAGTGGCGCGAACACACCATCCAGATCGACCACAAACCGGACGACGGGGGCGCGTCGTGGGGCTGGGTATGGAACGGCGGGAACGACGATCTGAACATTCAGGCGTCCGGGCCGGGCGGCGTGCTCGGTGACAAGGAGATCCTGCGGCCCAAGAACGCGTGGAAGAAGACGTTCGGCTCACGGATGGACACGTTGCGAGTCTGTGAGAACCAGGGCAACAGACGCTGCCGGAACGCCGTACACCCCAATACGGCGTACGGGCAGCGGTACATCTGGCGACTGCCGCTGTACTCGTCGTCCAAGCTCGTCGTGGAGATCGACAACGACGCCGGCTCCTTCTACGTGCTCAACGCGAGCGACAAGGCGATGAACGTCGTCATCGACAAGCAGCAGGGCACCCTGCAGAACTTCTCGCTCGCATCAGGCAAGTCGCGAAGCGGCTCTCTCGTCGCCGACGCCGCCTTCTTCAAGGCCTGCGAAGACCGCGGCCCCTGCCGAGAGTCCCTGGTCCCCACCGCCCGCTGACCCCCCCCGAGAGTCGCGGGCCCGCCGTCCACGCCCGCGACTCTCGTCAGCCACATGTCACGAACTGCTGGGCCTGCGGGGTCTGCTGAGTGTGAGCCCTTTGAAGATGTACATCCGGTCGGTGCTGGTGGTGTTCGCGGCGTTCGAGCTCGTGCTGGGGGTGTGGATGTCGTTCCTGCCCGCGTCCTTCTACGCCATGCCCACACTCGACTGGACGCCGCCGTACAGCGAACACCTGCTCCGCGACCTCGGCGGCATGAAACTCGGCATGGCCCTCATCCTCGCCGTCGCCGCAATCACCTTCGACCACCTACTCACCAAGGTCGCCCTCCTGGCCTACCTGGCCTTCGCCCTCACCCACCTGATCTTCCACGCCGGCCACCTCCACTGGCAGTCCCCCGGCTGGTCCATCACCCTGCTCACCATCATGACCGTCAGCGTCCTGGCCCCCCTGACCGCCCTCCTAGCCACCCTCACCCCAACACCAAAAAAGCCCAGGTCAGCGAACTGATCCTGGGCTTCCTGCTGGCGCGCTCGGAGGGATTCGAACCCCCAACCTTCTGATCCGTAGTCAGATGCTCTATCCGTTGAGCTACGAGCGCCGGGCAACGTCGAGTAACGATACAGGGTGGGGGCGGGGTGGTGCTAATCGGGGGTGGGGAGGGGGCTCTAGGGTCCGGGGTATGGGTATCGAGGACTTGCTGGGTGGGCGTGATCTGGGGGATGTGAAGAAGGCGGTCGGGTTCGTGATGGAGAACTCGGACGACTTCCAGAAGGTGCTGGAGTTGGTGCGGGGGCTGCCGGATGGAGCGGTGGGGTTCATCGGGAAGTTGCCGGAGTTGTTGGGGACGATCGGGGCCGGGCTGGCCGAGGCGGGGGAGCAGGCGGCGAAGGCGGCTGGGGCGTTGGTGGGGGACGACGGGGAGGGTGGGGCGCGGAAGGCGCTGACGGGGAGTGCCAAGACGATGAGCTCGGCGAAGGATCGGCTGCAGGATGCGGCGGGGATGTTGGCGGGGCTGGCCGGGGAGCTGGACAAGATTCCGGGGATCGGGGATGCGGCGGCCCGGCGGTTGAACGACGGGAGTGGGCAGATCGGCGGGGTCGCGACGGAGATCGAGAGCCTCGCGGGGAACCTGGCGGACCTGTCGGGGATTCTCGGGACGGTCGGCGACGCGTTGAAGGGGCTCGGGGAGAAGCTGACCGAGTCGGGCGGGTCGGTCAAGACGCTGATGAGCTGACGGCGGGCCGGTCCCGGCGCGGGTGTCGGGGCCGGTACGCCGGGGGGCGGACCTTGGGGTGGTTAGGGTCCGGGTATGGGTCGTCGATGGGTGCGGGGTGTGGGGGTTGCTGCTGGGGTGGCTGGGGTGGTGGGGGGTGGGTTCGGGTTTGCGGTGGGGAAGCCGGTGAACGAGGACGATGTGGTGGGGGCTCGGCGGTTGGCGGGGGATGTTTGTCAGCGGTTGGGGGACGTGAGCTCGATGTTGCCGAAGGCATCTGTTCGGGCGACTCGGTTGGTGCAGGGCGGGCGGGATGCGGTGAGTTGTACGGCGGGGACGAGCCGGGCGGAGGCGGAGGCGTTCTCGGCGGGAGTGTTGCGGGTGACGATCACGCCGTACGGCGGGCGGTTGGCGGGGGCTGGGGAGTCGCCGTACACGCCGGAGGCGATGGCGAAGAAGGCGTTCGATCGGTCGCCGTTGGAGTCGGTCGAGGGGCGGCCTTATCCGACCAAGAGCAGTCGGACGGCGAAGGGAGTCGCTGGGGAGTCCTGGCAGGTGAAGGTGCTGGTGCAGCGGGCGGACATCGTGGTGCTGGTGGAGTACACGGCCAATCCGGTGCAGGGGGAGTCGGCTGAGCGGGCGGCGACAGTACTGGCGGACCGGGCGATCTGGGAGACGAAGTGAACGACGCGCCGGAGATTGCCGGGTACGAGTTCGGGCAGCGGTTGCTGGCCCATCCGTTGGCCGAGGTGTGGCGCGGGCGGTCGTTCACCGGGATGGACGTCGTTGCGCTCGTCCTGACGGAGGAGGGCGCCCGGGACGCGGCGGTGCAGGAGCGGCTGGTGCAGGCCGGGCGCGGTGCGGCGCTGGAGCCGGGGCAGGCGGAGACGCCGCTGTGGGCGGCCAACTTCACCGCCGATCGGCCGTATGCGATCACTCAGCTCGTCCCAGGGCAGTCCGGCGCCGAGCGGCTGATCGATCCGCTCGACGGCGTTCTGGGCAACGACGACGAGTCGCTGCAGGCGGTCCGCGCCCAGCTCAGCCAGTACGGCGGAGTGGCGCCCACACCGACCGAAACCGTCAAAGATGAGCCGAGCCTCGAGAAGCGCTTGGGCGGCTGGCGGTACGCCGTCGTCGCAGCAGTCGTGTTGGTGGCGTTCACCGCGACCTACTCCGTCGGCGCAGCGGTGGGTAGCGCCGTGAAGAGTGAGCCGGCGCCCCCACCGGCCGCGGCCGCGGTCAGTCCGTCGCCGCTGCCCTCGCCGGTGCTCCTGCCCGCGCTGCCGCGGATCACGACAGCGCCGTACCTCAAACCGGACGGCAAGCCCGGCCTGATTGGTGCGACCTACCCGGCCGGCGCCGACCTGCAGGTGGTCACGAAGGCGGAGCTGCCGTTCGCGATCGGCTGGCCGCGGCTGCCGGCGGTGGAGTTCCTGGGGGAGTCGTCCAAGGTCGCGCTCCGGCGGATCCAGGTGGACGACCGCTCCTCAGCCCGCAAGCTCACACCGGACGCCCGGATCGCGCTGCACGCCTGTGCCGACCTGAAGGCCTGTACGGCGGATCGCGCGGAGTTCGACCGGCAGTGGACGAAGGTGTACGACGCCCCGGCGCCCACCACCGCGAAGGACGCGCGGACGTGGCTGACCGTCCAGGAGAAGCCGTACGCGCTGTCGATGACGCGAGCGTTCGAGAGCGGCGGCCAGTGGTGGCTGGTCGGTACGGCGGTGTTCGGCCGGCCCGGCGAGGAGCCCGACGTCCAGCGCATCCTCAATGACATCTGGCGGCAGACCAGCTGAACCACCGGAAAATCTTCACCGAACGGCCCGCGGCTCCCCGCGGGCCGTTCTCTTTTTCACAAGGTCGGCCGGAAAGCGATTGTCGCCAAAACTTTGTGACCGGGTTCACGTTCGAGTGGTTCACAGCACCCCATGTGGTCGCGTACCGTTAGTACCACTTGCACACTGGTATGCGTCCACTGCAACCACTGGTATGCGACAGATCACACCGCCAGTCCGCTGGATCGAACCGCCGGAGACCCCGGCGGCCGGTGCCGTACCCGTGTCCTCAGCGTCGAGGGCCCGCGCGGCCGCCGGGCCGACAGCTGAGAGGGAATGAGCCGCCGATGACGACCACTGCCAGCCCGAGCCACACCGCCGACCTCACCGAGACCGCGCCCGCGACCCCGACGACGACGGCCGCCCCGGCCTCGGCGTACGACCTGTCCGGCGCTCCGACGACGCACGCGGGCCTGCTGGCATGGGTGGCCGAGGTCGCCGAGCTCACTCAGCCGGACGCGATCCACTGGGTGACCGGCACCGACGCGGAGTACGCCGAGCTGGCGCAGGGCCTGATCGACGCCGGCACGATGGTCCGGCTGAACGAGGCGAAGAAGCCGAACTCGTTCTGGGTCCGCACCGACCCGAGTGACGTCGCCCGCGTCGAGCAGCGCACGTTCATCTGCTCGGTCGACGAGAAGGACGCCGGTCCGACCAACAACTGGATGGACCCGGCCGAGATGGAGGCTCTGATGACCGGGCTGTACCGCGGCTCGATGCGCGGCCGGACGATGTACGTCGTCCCGTTCTGCATGGGCCCGCTGACGGCCGAGCAGCCGATGTTCGGCGTCGAGCTGACCGATTCGGCGTACGTCGTGGCCTCGATGCGGATCATGGCCCGCACCGGCTCCGAGGTGCTCGCGAAGATGGGCGCCGACGCGAAATACGTGCCGTGTCTGCACTCGGTCGGCGCGCCGCTGGAGGCCGGCCAGGCCGACGTCCCGTGGCCGTGCAACGACGAGAAGTACATCGTCCAGTTCCCCGAGGAGCGGATGATCTGGTCCTACGGCTCGGGCTACGGCGGTAACTCGCTGCTCGGCAAGAAGTGCTACTCGCTGCGGATCGCCAGCGCGATGGCGCGCGACGAGGGGTGGCTGGCCGAGCACATGCTGATCCTGAAGCTGATCTCGCCGGAGAAGCAGGTGCACTACATCGCGGCCGCGTTCCCGAGCGCCTGCGGTAAGACCAATCTGGCGATGCTCGACCCGACGCTCGAGGGCTGGGAGGTCGAGACGCTCGGCGACGACATCGCCTGGATGCGGTTCGGCAAGGACGGCCGCCTGTACGCCGTCAACCCGGAGTTCGGCCTGTTCGGCGTGGCCCCCGGCACCGGCTGGAAGACCAACCCGAACGCGATGCGCACGATCGAGAAGGGCAACTCGGTCTTCACCAACGTCGCGCTGACCGATGACGGCGACGTCTGGTGGGAGGGCTACTCGCCGACCCCGCCGGACCACCTGACCGACTGGAAGGGCCGCGAGTGGACGCCGGCCTCGGGTGAGCTCTCGTCGCACCCGAACAGCCGGTTCTGCACGCCGATCGAGCAGTGCCCGATCATCGCCGACGAGTACGACGACCCGAACGGCGTCCCGATCTCGGCGATCATCTTCGGCGGCCGGCGGGCGACGACGGTGCCGCTGGTGACCGAGTCGCGGGACTGGGCGCACGGCGTGTTCATGGGCGCGACGCTGTCGTCGGAGACGACCGCGGCGGCCGTCGGCCAGGTCGGCGTCGTCCGCCGCGACCCGATGGCGATGTTGCCGTTCCTCGGGTACGACGCGGGTCAGTACTTCGATCACTGGCTGACCGTCGGCAAGGACAACGACGCGGCCAAGCTGCCGAAGATCTTCTACGTGAACTGGTTCCGCAAGGACGAAAACGGCAAGTTCGTCTGGCCGGGCTTCGGTGAGAACGGCCGCGTGCTGAAGTGGATGATCGAGCGGATCGAGGGTAAGGCGGCCGCGGTCGAGACGCCGATCGGCCACGTGCCGACGGCCGACGCGATCGACGTGTCCGGGCTCGAGCTGAGCGACGAGGAGCTGCGGATCGCGCTCGACGTCGACGCCGCGGAGTGGAAGGCCGAGATCCCGCTGATCGAGGAGTGGTTCGCCAAGCTCGGCGACACCGTCCCGGCGGAGCTGAAGGTCGAGCTCGACCACCTGAAGGCCCGGCTGGGCTGATCTCCGCCGCCGAGTCGGAAGCCGGCGGCGGGTAGCGCGGCGCCCTGGTCCCACCATGACCGGGGCGCCGCGCTGTGTGTACGGACAAACGGGTAGTGGTGGGGGTCGGCCGACGTGCGCCCGCCTGCGGCGGTCGAAGTTGGTGGACATCTACCCGTTGATCGGTACACGGTTGGCGGCATGAAGATCGGTGTGATGTTGCCAGTGGGCGGCTCCGACGGGCCGACCGGCGGGATGCCGCGATGGGACGACGTACGCGCGATGGCGCGAGCCGCGGAGGACAGCGGGCTGGACTCGGTGTGGCTCGCGGACCACTTCTTCTACCGGGCGCCGGACGGGACTGTCGCCGGGATGCACGAGTCGTGGACGCTGCTGAGCGCAGTCGCGGCGGTGACCGAGCGGGTCGAGCTGGGGAACATGGTGCTCTGCTCGTCGTTCCGCGACCCGGGGCTGACCGCGCAGATGGCGGCCACGCTGGATGAGGTGTCCGGCGGGCGGCTGATCCTCGGGGCCGGGGCCGGTTGGCACGATCCGGAGTACGAGGCCTTCGGGCTGCCGACCGACCATCGGTTCGGGCGGTTCGCGGAGTGGCTGGAGATCGTCGCGCGGCTCATCCGCGGGGAGACGGTCAGCTTCGACGGGAAGTACCACCGGACGGCCGACGCGAGCCTGGTGCCCGCCCCCGACCGCCGGATCCCGATCCTCGTCGCCGGCGCGCGCCCGCGGATGCTCCGCCTGACCGCCGAGTGGGCCGACGCCTGGAACACCGCCTGGTACGGCGCAGTCTCCGACAAACTCACCGACCGCCTCGAAACCTTCCGCGCCACCACCGCCGAAGTAGGCCGCCCCGTCGCCACCACCATCGGCCTGGTCGTCCGCGACCCCGCCCAATCCCCCCACGAAGCCGACCCCACCGCCTTCGCCGGCACCACCCCCGAACTCGCCGCCCTCCTAACCACCTACCGCGACCTGGGCGCCGACCACCTCATCATCTCCCCCGAACCCATGACCCCCCGCTCGATCCAACACATAGCCGAAGCCAAACAACTGCTGGACAGCTGACGCCGCAACTCGCAGTCGAAATGAGCCCGTTCGACGCGGAGAGGTTGGTTCGTAAGCCCTCCCGAGCAGCGGCCGAGTGGGTGCAGCCGCGTCGCGGAGGGGGTGGCAGGCGCGGACGGACATGGCGCGAGGCCCGTTCCGGAGCCAGGCGAGGGCGCTCAGCGGGGTCAGGCGGGGAAGCGCCCAGGGGAGGTGGGCTCGGCGGGGAGACGCCCAGGGAAGGTGGGGTCAGGCCGCGGGGGTGGGCAGGGGAGGCATCGTCAGGCGGGGAGGCTCCGAGGGGAGGAATCTTCAGGCGGGGAGGCGCCCAGCGGAGGCAATTCAGGTGGGGTGGCACACCCAGCGGGAGCATCTTCAGGTGACGGGGCGCCCAGTGGCGGCGCGGCAACTGGTTGAGCTCCGGGTGGGTGGCGCCGGGGGTCCGGGGGCGGAGCCCGCCGGGCGGGGTCTGGGGGTTGCACCCCCAGAAGGCACAAACCAAAGCGCCCCGGTCCACGCTTTCCGTGGACAGGGGCGCTCCAGCGCTGCGGAGGCGGCGAGATTTGAACTCGCGAGAGGGGTTTACCCTCAACCCGCTTAGCAGGCGGGCGCCATCGACCGGACTAGGCGACGCCTCCTCCGACGGTCCCGTGAAGGACGCGACGACGACTTAGGGTATCTGGTGAGGTGGGTCGGCGGCAAAGTGGGTTGTGGGCGGGGTTGGGTGTGTCGGGTGTGCGGTGTGTAACCTGGCGGGCACGACGGGGGTCGCCAGCACATGTCAACCGGAAGGTGGGCGTGGGCGTCAGTTGTACCGTGGGCTGTCGGTGACGGTCCGCGGTAGGGCCGCCACGTCGTCGATCAGGGAACGGAGCCATGTCGCGGAGTACTCGCGCAGCCGGACGGAGGTCCGCGCCTCGTGCCAGCCGGTCGAAGCCCCGCTCGCACCGCACGCGGACGACGTCCAAGGCGATCGGTCTGACCCTGCTCAGCGCGCTGCTCCCGGGTTCGGGCTTGATCATGGGCGGCCGGAAGAAGCTCGGCTGGTTCGTGCTGACGATCAGCGTCGGTCTGCTGCTGATCGCCGGGTTCGTCGCTCTGACGCAGCGTGACTCGGTCCTCGAGCTCGCCGTCTCCCCGCGCCAGTTGCTGATCGCGACCGCGGCCGTCGTCCTGCTCGGCGTCGGCTGGATCTGGGTCGTCGTCGCCTCGCACAAGCTGCTCCGCCCGGTCACCATGACCTACACCGGCCGCCTGGCCGGCTCGCTGTTCGTCGGGCTGCTCTGCTTCGCGATCGCCGTCCCGACCACCGTCGCCGCGCAGACCGTGATGGCGCAGCGCGACCTGGTCGGCAGCGTCTTCCAGTCCGAGAAGGACTCCAAGAGCGCGACGCGGCCGAAGGTCGACAAGAAGGACCCCTGGGCGAGCACGCCCCGGCTGAACCTGCTCCTCCTCGGCGCGGACGACGGCGCCGGCCGCAAGGGCATCCGGACCGACACGGTGATCGTCGCCAGTATCGACACCAAGACCGGTAACACGGCCCTGATCTCGCTCAGCCGGAACTGGATGCGGATGCCGTTCCCGGCGGACTCCCCACTCGCCAAGGAATACCCGGACGGCTACTGGAACCCGGATCTCGGCAACGTCGAGCAGCCCGAGTTCTACCTCGACTCGATGTACGAGAACGTCCCGCGGGACCACCCCGGCATCCTCGGCGCGACCGACAACGAGGGCGCCGACGTCGTGAAGCTGGCCGCGGGCGCCGCACTCGGCCTCGACATCGACTACTACATGCAGGTCAACCTGGCCGGCTTCCGCAAGATCATCGACGCGCTCGGCGGGATCACCGTCAACGTCAGCTACAAGGTGCCGATCGGCGGCGACTACGGCTCCGGCCCGGGCACGCGCGGTTCCAAGAAGCCGTCCGGCTACATCCAGCCCGGCCCGAACCAGAAGCTCGACGGTTACCACGCGCTCTGGTTCGCCCGCGGCCGCTACGGCCTCAGCGACCCGTCGCGGCAGGAGCGGCAGCGCTGCACGATCCACGCGCTGGTGAATTCCGTGAACCCGGCCACGCTGGTCACGAAGTACCAGCAGATCGCCGCCGCCGGTAAGGAGCTGCTCCGCACCGACATCCCGCAGGAGATCCTGCCGGCGTTCATCGAGCTCGGCCTGAAGGTCAAGGGCGCCAGCGTCACGAACGTCGACCTGGACAAGAAGAAGAACTTCCCGAGCGGTAAGAACCCGGACTACGAGGCCATGCAGGAGCTCGTCCAGAAGGCGATCACGCCGAAGACGAAGTCGGTCGCCTCGACGCCGTCGACGACCACCACCAAGCCGACCACCGGGACGACGACCACCCGCAAGCCGGTCAAGCCGAAGGCCACCCCGGGCGAGGCACAGAACCTGAACGACGCCTGCGCCTACGACCCGACCCAGACCGGGATGAACTGACAAGTTCCGGCCAGTAACGACTATCCCCACTCCGGTGGGGAAGAATTGCCCCCGGATACACACTTGGGGGGTCAATTGTGCGACGAATGATCGCGGTTTCGGTCGGTACGGCGTTGCTGGTGGTCGGGTGCGGCGGTGAGCCGGAGGCGACCAACCCGGCTCCAAAACCCAGCCCGACGTCGTCGGCACCGGCTCCGGTCGACACCCCGACGACGGCCCCACCGCCGCCACCGTCGTCCGCACCGACAACGCCGGAGCTGACCGCGGTCGGCTACCGGAACGCGCTCGGTCACGTCGACGGCAACCTCGCCCGCGGCGTCGCCCGGGTGATGAACGCGCCGACACTGGCGGCGTTCGACAGCGCCCGCGCCCAACTCGCCGGCGCCGTCGCGCAGCAGCGCGGTGAGCTCGCGAAGGTCAACGGCCCGAAGAGCCTGGGCAGTGGGCACACGCGCGTCCTGGCCGCGTTCGACGCGTTCCCGAGCAGCGTGACCACCAACCTGGCCGAGTCCGGCGAGACGAAGACCGGGTGCGGGCTGCCGAAGGCCGCGGTCGTCCGGCTCTACCAGGCCAAGAGCGGCATCCGGACGTCGGTCGTCCAGCTGGCCCAGGCCGTCAACAAATCCGTCGGCAAGGGCTCGAACTTCGGCACCCGGATGACGCCGCCCGCCCTCAAGCCGCCGGCCGTGCTCACCGGCCGCGGGCAGAACGGCCAGATCATCCAGCGGGCCGGCGCACGCGGCGCGGGCAGCCTGCAGATCAACAACAACGGCTCGGTGGACGTCGTGGTCGTGGTCGCGCCCGGCGTCCCGCGCAAACCGCAGGCGTCGATCTACGTCCGCCGCAACTCCAACGCCACCCTGCGCGGGATCCGCGGCAGCTACTGGGTCTACTTCAAATCCGGCGAGTCCTGGGACAGCGCCAGCCGCCAGTTCACCGAGGGCTGCTCGTTCTCCAAGTACGACGACCGCTTCGACGGCAAGTACGACTGGCGGGTCACCCTCTCCCCGGTGATCGGCGGCAACGCCTCGACCTCGAACGTCGACCCGTTCTAGCTGGATGGGATCATGGCCCGGTGCGAACGACGTACCGGATGCGGGCAGGGCGCTTCCTCGGAGTCCTGGCCGCGGGGCTGATTCTTCTCGGGGTGGCTGCGATCACGTGGGCGGTCGGGCTGCCCGGGGTGGTCGTCACGGTGTTCCTGGGGCTGGGCGGGCTCGTCGTCCTGGCCGGTCTGTGGGTGCTGGTGCGGCCGCCCGTCGTCCTGCGGATTCGCGACGAGCACGTCGAGGTCCGCGGGGTGAAGACGGTGTGGACCGATATCACCGAGGCGGGCCGGGTCGAGACGACGCACGGCGCGGCGCTCGCGCTGCGCACCAAGCGGCCCGATGACACGACCCTGCTCCCGCTGGCCTGGCTTGCGCCGGGGCAGGCCGCGGAGCTGGAGACCGCGCTGCGCGACAAGCTGAACGCCGCGCACGGATACACGATCTGGGACGGGACTGCGCCCGAGGCGGACGATCACGCAGAATGAGTCAGCCGATCCGAGCCTGAGGAGCCTGTCCGTGCTGTCCTTCGACCTGTCGTACGACGAACTGCTCACCTACCCGGGGACGAACCCGCGGCCGGCCGACTTCGATCAGTTCTGGGAGAAGGCGCTGCTGGAGTTGGAGGCGACGGATCCGCAGGTCGAGTTCGCCGACGCGACCGACTTCCCGCTGACCACGGCGACCGCGCAGCACCTGTACTTCAACGGCACCGGCGGCTACCGCGTGCACGCCAAAGTCGTCCGGCCGAACGAGCCGACCGGCCCCGCCGTCCTGATCTTCCACGGGTACGGCGGTGAGCAGCCCAAGTGGGTCGACCTCTTGGGGTACGCCGCGCGCGGCTTCACCGTCGCCGCCTTGGATGTGCGTGAACAGGTCGGTTACCGGACGCCGTCCCAGGCCCCGAACAGTTTCTCCCTGCGCAATCACCTCGTGCACGGCCTCGACGACGGCCCGGACGGCCTGCTCTACAAGCACGTCTTCCTCGACACCCGACGGCTCGCCGACATCATCGGCGGCCTCCCCGAGGTCGACGAGACCCGGATCGCCACCACCGGCTGGAGCCAGGGCGGCGGCCTCAGCCTGGTCGCGGCCGCGCTGACGCCGTCCATCAAGTACGTCGCGAGCGTCTTCCCGTTCCTCTGCGACTACCAGCGCACCTGGGACCTGAACCTCGACACCGGCCCGTACGACGAGATCGTCACCTGGTTCAAGAAACGCGACCCGCGCCACCTGCGTCAGGACGAGGTCTTCAACACCCTCGGCTACATCGACGTCCAGCACCTAGCCCCGCGGATCCGCGCCGAGGTCACCCTGTACGTCGGCCTCGAGGATCAGGTCTGCCCGCCGTCCACCCAGTTCGCGGCCTACAACAAGCTGACCTCGGTCAAAGAGGCCCGCACCTACCCCGACTTCGGCCACGACGACCTCCCCTTCGCCCACGACGAGATCTACCAGTTGATCGGCGCCAAACTCTGAACACGCTCACGGTCCTCGGCACGGCCGCCCCCTACCCGCTGCCGGACCGCCCGTGCTCGGGCTACCTGCTGCGCGCGGGCGGTGCCGAGGTCTTGATCGACGCCGGGCCCGGCTCGCTCGCCGAGCTCCTTCGGCACACGACGCTCGACCGGCTCGACGCGGTCTGGTTGTCGCACCTGCACCTCGACCACATCGGCGACCTGCTGAATGCGTACTACGCGCTCGCGTACGGCGAGTTGCCCGTGCGGTCGCCGCTACCGGTCTACGGGCCGGCCGAGTTGGGGTCGCGGCTGGCCGGGTTCTTCGGTTTACCGGATGTCGCGCCGCTCAGCGACGTACTCGATCTTCGTCCGCTGTCGGACAGGCATCGGGTGCGTGTGCACAACCTCGAGCTGATCAGTCGGGCTGTGGAGCACGGGTGTGATGCCTATGCACTACGAGCCGAGGCTGACGGGCATTCGCTCGTGTACTCCGGGGACTGCGCACCTTGCCCATCACTCGACGAGCTCGCCGCGGGGGCGGACCTGTTGTTGTGTGAGGCCAACGACCCGGAGCCGACGCCGGTCCACCACACCCCCGAGCAGGCCGGGGCGCTGGCGCGGCGTACGGGCGCGCGGCAGCTCGTCGTCACCCACGTCGGGCCGCTCCTCGATCGCTTCGAGGCGACCACAGCGGCGGAGGCCGTCTTCGACGGGCCGACGAGCTGCGCCGAGGTCGCTACGACGATTCAGGTCGGGATCCACTCCGGCCACCACGGCGGCACGTTGCCGGGGCAGATCCCCGGCGAGGCGGCAGGCGTGCCCTGCCACGAGTAGAGCGCGAGGTCGGCGATCGCAATCGCGATCGCCGCCGCGATCAGCCCCATGAAGAGCGCCTTCCCCGCGTACCGATAGACGATCGTGAACAGCACCAGATTCACGATCAGCGCCAACGGAAGCCCCAGGAACAACAGCGTCAACCCGTTCGGCACCGAGCCCGCGACGTCCACCTTGCACTCCTTCCACGAGCGCGAGGTGATGACGACCAGCCCGAACGCCGCCCCGCCCCCGACGACAATCGCCAGGAACGACTCGGTCCGCCCGCCTTTGGAAAAGAGCGCCATGGTCCAACCGTAGGTGATGCGAACCGCCACCACTGCACAATCGCCCCACCCCCGCCGAGCCCACGCTTGGAGCGGCGCCGCCGTCCCAATTGTGCAGCGCTGGCGGATCAGATCCGCGCGGGCTCGAGCAGCCCGAGCAGCGCTTCGGCGATGCCGGCATCGCCGATCGGGGTGTTGTAGGCGCCGGGGAAGAGCCGGCCCCAGGAGGCGGCTCGGCCGAGCGGGCCGAGGCGCCAGGCGAGGTGCGCGGCGCGGCGGAGGTCGGCGAGGGCGTGGCCGTCGTCCGTCCACGGGGCGAGGTAGGCATCGCGGAGGCGGGCGTGGTCGGTGCCGATTCGCTGCAGGGGCACGAGCAGGCTGCAGAACGCGTGCGAGACGGTCGCGTCGCCCCAGTCGAAGAAGGTGAATCGGTCACAGGCGAAGACCTGGTTCTCGTGCAGGTCGGCGTGATCGAGTGTGTCGGGGATGCCGAAGGTCGCCAGCTCGGCGCACCAATCCACCAGCTGGGGACGAAGCTTGTGGAGAACCTCTCGCTGTTCGGCGGTCAGCGTCTGGTTGGCCGTGACCGCTCGGTCGAAGATGTCGGGGAGCTTGGCGAGGCGTGCGTCGGGGACGCCGAGACCGATGAGCTCATCGACGTGGTCGGCGAGTTTGCGCTGGAGTTCGGCGTACTGGCTGAGCAGGGTCTCCCAGGTCTCGGCAGTCCGCTCGACGTCGCGGAGCAGGCCGCCGCCGTCCGGGCTGAGCGACCAGGCGCGTCCGACGTCCACCGCGTACGGCGTGAGCACATGCTCGGGCACCAGCTCCGCCAAGCGCGCCATCAGCGCCGGCTCGAAGGCGCTCCCCGGCGGATTCGCTTTGAACCACACCGGTCGTGCCGCCTCGACCCGAACGATCACCGACCACGGCCGCAGCCGCACTCGCCGCGGCCCGGTCTCTTCAACGCCGACTTCGGCCAGCTGTGTATCCAGCCAGGTCAGCGCCTCGGCGCGCCAGTCGGCGTCCTCCCACGGGGTGCGGGCGTCGGTGTAGCTGCCGCGGTCGATCTGCATCCGCGTACGATAGTCAGTCTGGTGGCTTATCGAGTGGGAATTTCTGGTTGGCGGTACGCGCCTTGGCGCTCCGTCTACTACCCCGAGGGTTTACCGCAGCGGGCGGAGCTCGAGTATGTGTCCCGCCGGCTGAGTTCGGTCGAGTTGAACGGGTCGTTCTACTCGTTGCAGCGCCCGACGTCCTACCAGCGCTGGTACGCCGAAACGCCCGACGACTTCGTCTTCGCGGTGAAAGGGCCGCGGTTCGTCACACACATGAAACGGCTCGCGGACGTCGAGGCGCCGCTCGCCAACTTCTTCGCGTCCGGTCTGCTTGCGTTGGGCAACAAACTCGGGCCGATCCTGTGGCAGCTGCCGGGGAACTTCCGGTACGACGAACAGCGCCTCGCCACGTTCTTCGAACTGTTGCCTCGGACAACGGTCGAGGCGCTGGGGCTCGCCAAGCGGCACGAGGATCGCATGCAGGGCAAGGTGTTTCTCGAAACCGTGTCCGATCAGCCGCTGCGGTATGCGATGGAGGTCCGGCACGACAGTTTCGAGACCACCGGGTTCATCGAGCTGCTCCGGGAGCACAACATCGCCTTGGTCTGTGCGGACACGGCCGGAAAGTGGCCGATGCTCGACGACGTGACCGCCGACTTCGTCTACGTCCGGCTGCACGGTGCGGACGAGCTGTACGTGAGCGGCTACGACGACAAGGCTCTCGACCACTGGGCGGCGCGAGCGCGGATCTGGCACCAGGGCCGCACCCCCGCCGACGGCCGGACGGTCGCGAAGGACCGCCCGGCGCGCCGGCGCCGGGACGTCTACGTCTACTTCGACAACGACGCCAAGGTGCATGCCCCGTTCAACGCCGAGGCACTCTCGCGACGCCTCGGGCTCAGCTGATCCGCTCCCGCGTCCGCCGGCGGAACGCGCGTCCGACGGCGCTGATCTCCGCCTTGTGAAGATCGGTGAGGACGACGGCTGGTGTGGCGTCCTTCGGGCCGTGGACCGCCCACTGACCGTGCGGGTCGATCACGCCGGAGACGAGACCGGACTCCGGTTCCGCGGGGACGGCCAGGCTGACCCAGAACGTGTTGTTGGCCGCCGTGCCACGAGCCTGGACGGCGATGTTCTCGTTCGGACCGACGCCGACCGAGCAGTACGAGACGAGGACGCCGTCGACGTCCGACCGGTCGTACTCGGTGAAGAGCTCCGGGAACAGCACGTCCAGGCCGAGGGCGAGGCCGAAGCGGAACCCGTCCACCTCGAAGGTGGCCGGCGTCGTCCCTGGGGTGTACATCCAGGTGATTTTGGTTGTCGAGAGCATCCGTTCGTCGTAGCGGGTGACGAGTTTGCCCTGGTCGGAGACGACGTACATGCTGTTGTGCGGTCGGGCGTCGGGGAGTTGGTGGATGCTCGGGATGACGGTCCAGACGCCCAGCTCGCCGGAGAGTTTGGCGATGCTGTCGAGCTCTTCCTGCAGGACCGGCCAGGCGGCCTTGGTCCAGTCGGATGGGCCGATCTCATCCGGGCCGAGCGAGGACATGATGGTCTTGCTGGGGAAGCAGAGCGCGCCTTCGGTGAAATGGACCAGGCGGGCGCCGGCTGCGGCTGACTGCTTGAGCAGGGAGCGGATCTCGGCGCCGCTGGTGCGGAGCGCGGTTGGGTCGGTCGGGTCTTGGCGAGTTGTGGACTGGGCGACGGCGAGGCGTAGGGAATCCGGCATGTCAGCTCCTGGAGGAGTCGGGCGGAAGTGCCGGAGGGCAGCCGTGTAGGACTCGCCGGTCTTGGCGGCGCGGGCACGGACCCGTCGTTTGAGATTCCGGTGCGCTGTCATCTGGCCTTCCGCAAGCGCGGCACGAGGATCCTCCGGCGATCTCGCCCGCGGCAGTTGACCAGGACGAGCGGCCCGAGACCAGAAGTCCCTTTGCCTCCAGTCACAAGACCGGGCCGGAGCCGGTCAACGGAGGTGCGGCGCGGGCCGCGCCGGGAACGACTATAGCCAAGGTCGGCATAAAGTCGGAGGGGGAAACGGTTGATCGAGGTACAACGACATCGACGATTGGGAGCGCAAGGGTGAGCATTCGCGTCGGGTACAAGGCTTCGGCGGAGCAGTTCGGGCCGCGGGACCTGGTGGAGTACGCCGTCCGGGCCGAGGAACTGGGGCTCGACAGTGTGACGGTGTCGGACCACTTCCTGCCCTGGCGACACGAGGGCGGTCACGCGCCGTTCGCGCTGGCCTGGCTCGCGGCCGTCGGTGAGCGGACCAACCGGGTCCTGCTCGGGACGTCGGTGCTGACACCGACCTTCCGCTACAACCCGGCCGTGATCGCGCAGGCGTTCGCGACCCTCGGCGAGCTGTACCCCGGGCGGGTCATGCTCGGCGTCGGCACCGGTGAGGCGCTGAACGAGATCGCCGTCTCGGGTCGCGAGTGGCCCGAGTTCAAGGAGCGGTACGCGCGGCTGCGCGAAGCCGTCCAGCTGATCCGCGACCTGTGGACGAAGGACGGCGTCACGTCGGAGGGGCCCTACTACCCGACCGTCGACGCGTTCATCTACGACCGTCCCGACGTCCCGCTGAAGGTGTACGTGGCGGCCGGCGGGCCGTTGGTCGCGAAGTACGCCGGGCGGGTGGGCGACGGGTTCATCGCGACCTCCGGTAAGGGTATGGAGCTCTACACCGAGAAGCTGATGCCGGCCGTCCGCGAGGGCGCCGAGGCCGCGGGGAAGAAGTTCGAGGACGTCGACCGGATGCTCGAGGTCAAGGTCTCCTACGACCGCGACCCGAAACTCGCGCTGGAGAACACCCGGTTCTGGGCGCCGCTGTCGCTGACGCCGGAGCAGAAGCACAGCGTGACCAGCGCGACCGAGATGGAGCGGCTGGCCGACGAGCTGCCGATCGAGCAGGTCGCCAAGCGGTGGATCGTCGCCTCCGACCCCGAAGAGGTCGTGAAGCAGTTCCTGCCGTATCTGGAGGCCGGTTTCAACCACTTCGTCGTCCACGGCCCGGGGCAGGACCAGGAGCGCTTCCTGACCCAATTCACCGAGGATGTGCTCCCGCTGCTTCGCAAGCTCGAAGGCTGAGCCGCGCCCAACGGGGTTGAGCTGATCGGTCGGGCATTCGACACTGGGTGGGTGCCCGACCTACAGATCGTCCAGGACACCGACCCGCGCTGCGCCGAACTCGAAGCCGCCGGGTACCGCGTGGTGGGCGAATCCTGGGCGGCGCGGCTCTTCGATCCGGACCGGGCGCTGCTCGAGTCCGCGGTCACCCGGGCGACGGCGTCCGGGCTGACCGTGCGCGAGGTCGGCGCCGAGTCGGCTGTCGCGCTGCATGGGCTGGAGAAGATCAATCAGCCCGACTACCCGTACACCCCGGCCACCTCGCATGTGGTGGGTGAGGTGAGCGACGTCCGGGCGTTGTGGGGTGAGAACCGCGTTTTCGGGGCCTTCGACGGGTCGCGACTGGTCGGCGCGACGGTGATCGGCCACCGGGACGGGTTCGGTGACACCCGGTTCACTTCGGTGCTGGCGGCGTACCGGCGGCGGGGTGTCGGGCAGGCGGTGAAGGCGGCGTCGATCCTCGCCTTCCTCGACCTGGGCGTCACCCGGTTCAGCACCGGCGGCGCGGCCGTGAACGACGGCAGCATCGGGGCCAACCAGGCGCTCGGATACGAGCTGACCGAGCGCTGGCGGTCGTACGAGCTGTAGGGGCGGACCTGCGCCACTCAGCAACTCTCGAGTAGGCGGGCGACACGCCGTCGGACACGGCGTGTCGGGGGCTGGCCGAAGAGTTGGTGAGTGTTGGCGGTTCAGGTGCTGACCGTGACCGGCCGCGTGGGCGGCTCCAGGGGGTCGGGGGTCAGACGGGCGTGGCGCTCGACGTCGTGGCGGGTGCCGTCGTAGGTGAGTTTGTGGCGTTCGATGCCCTCCGGGAGGAAGCCGGCGGCGGCCGCGACGGTGCAGGAGGCCGGGTTGTTGAGCCGGTGGGCGAGCTCCAGGCGGTAGAGGCCGGCTTCGTGGTGGGCCCAGGTGGCGAGGGCGCGCAGGGCGTCCCGGGCCACGCCCTGGCCGCGGACGTCGGCGAGCGTCCAGTACCACGTCCAGCCGACCTGGTGGCGGTTGATGTTGGTGACGCCGACGCAGCCGATCGGGTGGTCGTCGGCGTCCGCGACGGCGTACACATGGCCGTTGTCGAGGTCGGCGACGCGGCCGATCCAGTCCAGCGCGGTGGCGCGGTCGACGATGCCGCCCTGGTAGACCATGTCCGGGTCGGAGTGCGCCTGTGCCAGGCGGAGCGCGTCCGCCGTCCGCCACCGCCGAAGATCGAGCCGCGCCAGCGCGTATCCCATCCATCGAATCTACCTCCGTGGCCGCGCGCGAAACCGGCTCGCCCGGCGCGCCTTGGGGCAGGATGACGGTATGGCTTATCTGGATTTCAGGGACCAGGTCGTGCTCGTCACCGGCGCCAGCAGCGGGATCGGAGCGGCGGCCGCGGTCGGGTTCGCCCAGACTGGAGCCACGGTCGCGGTGCACTACCACCGCAACGCCGACGGCGCGGCCCACACGGTGGCCGCCGTCCAGACCGCCGGCGGTACGGCGTCCCTGCACCAGGCCGACCTGGCCGACCCGGCGGCCGCGAACGCCCTGGTCGACGAGGTCCTCGCGAAGCACGGCCGGATCGACGTCCTGGTCAACAACGCCGGTGACCTGGTCAAGCGATCGCCGATCGTCGACGTACCGGACGCCGACTTCCAGCACATCCTCGACGTCAACGTGACCTCGGTCTTCGTGCTCAGCCGCCGGTTGATCCCGGTCTTCCGCGCCCAGGGCGGCGGCTCGATCGTCAACGTCACCTCGATCGCCGCCCGCACCGGCGGCGCGGGCGGATCAGTCGTCTACGCGACCAGTAAAGGCGCGGTCAGCACCTTCACCCGCGGCCTCGCCAAAGAACTCGCGCCCGACAACATCCGCGTCAACGCGATCTCCCCCGGCGTCATCAGCACCCCCTTCCACGATCGCCACACCACCCCCGACCAGCTCGCCGCCATGGTCAACACCATCCCCATGGCCCGCACCGGCACCCCCCACGAATGCGTCGGCACCATCCTCTACCTGGCCTCCGACCGCATGGCCTCCTACGTCACCGGCCAAATCATCGAAGTAAACGGCGGCCAACTCGCGCCGTAGGGGCCCCGGCCGACAGCCGGAGCCCCGTGGATTCAGCGGGAGAGGTTGCGGTAGCGGTGGGCGGAGAGGGGGAGGAAGACGGCGGTCAGGAGGAGGGGGCTGATGATCGCCATCAGGACGGAGTGGCTGCCGACCCAGGTGGTGGTGATGGAGGCGTCGGGGTTGCCGAAGAGGGTGCGGGCCGCGGTGGCGGCGGCGGACAGGGGGTTCCACTGGGAGATGGTGCCGAGCCAGGCGGGCATCGTGGAGGTGGCGACGAAGGCGCTGGAGAGGAAGCCGATCGGCCAGACCAGCACCTGGACGACGGTCAGACTCTGCGCGTTCCGGACCGAGAGGCCGATGTAGATACCGATCCAGAGCAGGGCGAAGCGCAGCAGGAGCAGCAATCCGAAGGCGGCCAGGGCTTTCGGTAGGCCTTCGTGCCAGCGCCAGCCGAGCGCGAGCCCGGTGCCGACCAGGACGGCGAGGGCGATCAGCGTGTCCAGCATGTCGGCGATGGCCCGGCCCATCACGACCGCGGCCGAGCTCATCGGGAGCGAGCGGAACCGGTCCGTCACGCCCTTCTCCTTGTCCTGGGTGACGGCGGTCATCGTGCCTTCCAGGCCGAACAGCATGGTCAGCGCGAAGATGCCCGGCACCAGGAGTTCGTAGTACGACTGGCCGTCCGGGAGGTCCATCGCGCCGCCGAGCAGGCTGCCGAAGACGAGCAGCATCAGCACCGGGAAGAACCAGGAGAAGATGATCAGGCCGGGTTGGTTGCGCCAGTGGGTGAGCGTCCGCCGGGTGATCGTCCAGCTGTCGGCCAGAGTCCAGCCGAGGGTCGTCATACCGCCACCTTCGATCCGGTCAGGTGCAGGAAGACCTCGTCGAGAGTGGGTCTGCGCAAGGTGATGTCCTCCGGTTCGATATTTGCCTCATGCAACGAATTGGCCATCACCACGAGGGCGCGGGTGCGGTCCTTGACCGGGACACTGAGCCGTTGGCCCTCGATCTTGAGCTCGCCGTCCGCGAGGGGCTCGGCGAGCCGGCGGACGACTTCGAGCTCGGCCGGATCGGTGAGGACGAGGTCGAGCCAGTCCGATCCGAGTTGGGTCTTGAGCTGGTCCGGCGTCCCCTCGGCGACGACCTTGCCGTCCTTGAGCATCGAGATCCGATCGGCCAGCTGATCGGCCTCCTCCAAGTACTGCGTGGTCAGCAGCACTGTGGTGCCGTTGCTGACCAGTTGCCGGACGGCGGCCCACACCTCGAGCCGCGCCGCTGGGTCGAGCCCGGTGGTCGGCTCGTCCACGAACAGCACGTCCGGCGCGACGATCAGGCTGGCCGCCAGGTCGAGCCGGCGGCGCATGCCCCCGGAGTACTTGCCGACGGCCTGCCCGGCCGCCGCGACCAGGTCGAACTGCTCCAGCAGCTCGTCCGCCCGCTTCGCCGCCTTCGCATGGGCGAGATGGTTGAGCCGGCCGAACATGGTCAGGTTCTGCCGGCCGGTGAGTACTTCGTCGATCGCGGCGTACTGGCCGACCAGGCCGATCCGCCGCCGGACCTCGGCTCCCTGCCTGCGGACGTCGTACCCCGCGACGCTCGCCTGGCCGGAGTCCATCTCCAGCAGTGTGGACAGGATCCGCACCGCCGTGGTCTTGCCGGCGCCGTTCGGGCCGAGCAGGCCCGTCACCGTGCCGGCGGTGACTGTGAGGTCGAAGCCGTTCAGGCCCGCCCCTTCGGTGCCGCCGCGGTAGTTCTTCCGGACGTCGGCCGCCTCGATCACCTGTTGGGTCGTCACTTCCCACCTCTCGCTCGGGTTGAGTCGTAGACTGTACCGTACAGCGTACGACTCGGGTACCATTCTCGACAACGACGAGCTTTGGGAGTTTGTTCCGTTGGCTGGAAAAAAGGTGGTGGCGGCCGATCCCGGGCGCAGTCTGGCGCTGTTGTGGGGGAGCCACGCCAAACCCGGCCGCTCCGGCCTGACCGTGCGCGCGATCGTCGACGCCGCCATCGAGCTGGCCGACGCGAACGGCCTGGAGGCCGTCTCGATGCGGATGGTCGCGGAGCGCCTGAAGGTCGGCACGATGTCGCTCTACACGCACGTCCCCGGCAAGGCCGAGCTGACCGACCTGATGTTCGACCACTTGCACAGCGACCTGTACGCCGACGTCGACGAGCCGTCCCGGCAGCCGGGCTGGCGGGCGGCCCTGGAGTTCATCGCCCACCGCAACTTCGAGATCGCCGTCCGGCACCCCTGGATCCACGAGATCCCGACCATGCGGACGGCGCTCGGCCCGCACATCACCCTCAAATACGAAGCCGAGCTACGCCCCCTCGACAACCTCGGCCTCACCGACGTCGAGATGGACTCCGTCCTCTCGCTCGTCCTCACCCACGTCCTCGGCACCGCCCGCGCCGGCGCCGAACAACTCCGCACCCAACGCGACTCCGGCCTCACCGACGAAGAGTGGTGGCGTCAGATCGCCCCCGTCCTCACCAACGTCATGGCCGGCACCAGCTTCCCCGTAGCCGGCCGCGTCGGCTCCTCCGTCGGCGAACACTTCCAGGCCGCCGTCTCTCCCACCCACGCCCTCACCTTCGGCCTCACCCGAATCCTCGACGGCATCAGCCTGCTCATCAGCACGCGCGACCCGAACCGCCCCCACTCAGCAACTGCCGAGTAACCCCCCGACACGCCGCCTCCTACGGCGTGTCGCCATCCGTGCGGGAAGTTGGTGAGTGCTGGCGGTCCGCGCGTCGCCGAGCGCGAAGTACGACGACGGCGGCCACCGCCATTCCGGCCCCGAGCGCCGCCCAGATCCACTGGTCACGATCCGGGCGGATCCCCGCCTGCCGCGCGAGCAACTCCTCCCCGCGCCAGGCGTACTGCACCTGCATCGCCTCGCCCTTCGCCGGATGCGCCTCAAAACGCGCCGTCTGCACGCGAACGGTCGCACCGCCGGGCAGGTGTACATCGAGCTCGAGGTAGTCCTCGTCCCAGCGATTGTCCACCGCCTCGACCAGGGTCGCCGAGGTCGTCGGCGCCTTGTCGAGCAGCCGATCCTCGGCGTACGCCTCCCAGCCGAAGTAGAAGGCCGCCAGGCTCATGACTGCAGCGAAGACCGCGAACCGGGCGTACATCAGGCGACCAGACCGAGGGTGGCGATGGTCCAGGGCAGGTCGTACGGCGGTTCCTCGCGCAGGGCTGTGAGGTGGCGACGGGCTTCGGCCGCGTCGGTGAGGAGGCCGTGCGGGTTGAGGGTGGCGTTGAGGTCGGGGGCGTAGCTGAAGCAGTGCCAGCTGTGGAAGGAGAAGTCGACTTCGAGGCCTACGAGCTCATGGCCGAGGATCGTCGCGTTCGGCGGAAACGGCGTCCGGTTGTCGAGGAGCTCGAAGAACTCGGCTGCGGTTGGCTCGTCGCCCGGTGGGTCGTGCTCAGCGCGGTAGGCCCATTCGGCGGCTCGTTCCGTGCGCAGGGTTTCAACCAGGGTGTCGTCGATACCGACCGCGAGGACGTCGGCATCGACGTTCGTCAACCGGACAGTTGTTTCCGCGTCCACGCGGTTGCTGAACCAGCACTGGTACGCGGCCGCGGGGAGGTCGGGGAGGAGGCAGTGGCTGATCGTCCAGAACGGGGCCGGGATGTCCGGCGGGCCGTCGGTGGGGGTGGCGATGACGTAGCCGCCGAGGATCAGCATGATCCGAGTATGGGGGAAGCGAGTCAGCTGTTCAGGAGGTTTTCGAAGGGGGTGGGGTTTTCGAAGGGGTCGGGTTTGGTGGGGTTGTCGTGGTGGAGGGTGGCTACTAGTTCGGCGGCGGCTTGGGTGATGCGGGGGCGGAGGGTGGCAGCGTTGGGGCCCCAGTCGGTGGAGGCGGCGTATACGCCGGTTGGGACCGGGATCGCCTTCAGGTAGGCGAAGAGGGGGCGGAGGGCGTAGTCGAGGACTAGTGAGTGTCGCTCGGTGCCGCCGGTCGCGCCGAGCAGGACGGGCTTGCCGGCCAGCGCCTGGTCGTCGAGGACGTCGAAGAACATCTTGAACAGCCCCGAGTACGACGCCGAGAACGTCGGTGAGACCACGATCAGGGCGTCGGCCGTGGTGACCGTCGTGAGCACCTTCTCCAGGTTGGCCGACGGGAATCCGGTGAGCAGGTTGTTGGTCAGATCGTGTGCGTGGTCGCGGACCTCGATCACCTCGGTCCGTGACGCGACGCCGCGGGTCGACAACTCGTCGTGCACGGCCGCGGCCAGCTGATCCGCGAGCAGCCGGGACGACGACGGGGTCGTCAGCCCCGCCGTCACCACGGCGATCACGCGTTCGGACGGCGTACTCATCGGACCGGCTCCTCGATCGTCTCCAGGGCCTGGGCGCGCTCGGCCGCCGTCTTCAAAGACGCATGCGTCGGCGCATCCGGAACGTGCGCGGGCTTCAGCGCCGCAAACTCCTTACGCAGCACGGGAACGACCTCTTCGCCGAGGATGTCGAGCTGCTCCAAGACGGTCTTCAACGGCAGGCCCGCGTGGTCGATCAGGAACAGCTGGCG
Source organism: Kribbella sandramycini (assembly GCF_013131805.1). Classification (GTDB taxonomy): domain Bacteria; phylum Actinomycetota; class Actinomycetes; order Propionibacteriales; family Kribbellaceae; genus Kribbella; species Kribbella sandramycini. The sequence continues at coordinate 899,729 of NZ_JABJRC010000003.1, forward strand.
CTGGTAGTCGCCGAAGTGCTCCCGGAAGGTCAGCGTGCGCTCGATGACCTCCTGCGGGCTCCCGACCGTCAACGGCGTCTCGCGGGTGAAGTCCTCCAGTGAGGGCCCGTGGCCGTAGACCGGCGCGTTGTCGAAGTACGGCCGGAACTCGCGGACGGCGTCCTGGGAGTTCTTCCGCATGAAGACCTGCCCGCCGAGCCCGACGATCGCCTGGTCCGCGGCGCCGTGCCCGTAGTGCTCGAAGCGGCGGCGGTACAGGTCGATCATCTGCTTCGTGTGCGAGGCCGGCCAGAAGATGTTGTTGTGGAAGAACCCGTCCCCGTAGTACGCCGCCTGCTCAGCGATCTCCGGCGAGCGGATGGACCCGTGCCAGACGAACGGCGGTACGTCGTCGAGCGGCCGCGGCGTCGAGGTGAACCCCTGCAGCGGCGTCCGGAACTTGCCCTCCCAGTCGACGACGTCCTCGCGCCAGAGGCGGCGCAGGAGCGCGTAGTTCTCGACGGCGAGCGCGATCCCGTTGCGGATGTCCTGGCCGAACCACGGATACACCGGGCCGGTGTTGCCACGACCCATCATCAGGTCGACGCGGCCGCCGGCCAGGTGCTGCAGCATCGCGTAGTCCTCGGCGATCTTGACCGGGTCGTTGGTCGTGATCAGCGTGGTGGAGGTCGAGAGGATCAGGTTCTTGGTCTGCGCGGCGATGAAGCCGAGCATCGTGGTCGGCGAGGATGCGACGAACGGCGGGTTGTGGTGCTCACCGGTGGCGAACACGTCCAGCCCGACCTCTTCGGCCTTCAGCGCGATGGCCACCATCGCCTTGATCCGCTCGCCCTCGCTCACCGTCGTGCCGGTGGTCGGATCCTCGGTCACGTCGCTGACGCTGAAAACCCCGAACTGCATCGCTCCTCCTCAGACTCTGTAGTTCACGATTAAACTACTTATCTCAGGAGAACGCCAACTACCGGGGTGGCATTCCGCGGTCAGATCCCGGTGGACTCGAGCACCGGCGCCGCGGCCTGGGCTGTCTGTCGCCAGGCCTGCCGGCGGAACCCGAGCACGATCCCGGCCAGGACGGCGCTGCTCAGCACGGCGGCCGCGACGACCAGCGGGATGCTGCGCGTCAGCCCGCCGGTGACGACCACGACCAGCCCGATCCCCGCCGTACATGCGGCCAGCGTCACAGCAATCGGCTTCTGCTGCCAGACCCAGCGGTCACCGGCCTCGAGCTCGGCGGTCAGGCCGGTCGCGAACGCGCGCAGCTCGCCGTCCCACGGCGCCAGCTCCAGGATCTGGGCCGCCGCCTGCCGGCACAGGTCGCGCTGCCGCTCGTTCGCGATCACGCGCACCTGATAGACGGTGACGGCCAGCGAGGCCTCGGTCATCCGGCGGATCGCCCACGCGAGCCGGGCCCGCAGGTCGTTGTCCTCGGGCCGCGCGCGGAGCTCGCCGTACAGGCGGTCGACCTCGGCGGCCAGCTCGTCATCGGGGTGCACTACGGGTGTCCTTTCACGGGATGTAGACGACCTTGCCCTGATCGACGGCGACCCGGCCGTCGACGTCGAACTGCCGGGTGTCGGTGTACGGCACGCCGCCGTAGCCCCGGCCGGTCACGGAAACCACGCCGTCCGTGGTCGTCTCGACGAACAACTCACCGCCCTCGCCGAGGCGCACGGCGATCACCGGATACTTGGTGATCTTCCAGGTCTTGTCGTCACCGCCGATCGGGCAGCCGTCACCGGCCGACTTCAGGCAGGCGGCCAGGTACGCCTTGATCTGTCCGTCGGCCGCGGCGTTCGCACTCGCCTTCACCCGTGGCTCGACCATGACCTCCTGGTCGCCGAAACCGACGTCCGCGGTGACGGGGTCGCTCTCGAGCAACGGGTTGTCGCCGGACGAGACGACATATCGGCCGGGGAACACCGCGATCTGCGTGGTCACCTCGGGCGACGGCGCGGGCTTGCCGTTCACGAGGACGCCGGTGAGCGTCGGGCCGGACAGCTGTAGCGTCGGCCGATCGCTGGAGATGGCCCAGCCGCGGAACATCCCGGCGGTCAGCTCGGGCTTGCGACTCAACCGCAGCTCACCCTCAGCCGTCGTGTCACCGACCTTGAACCGCACCTTCGCGACGCGCTGGTTGTCGTCGCTCTTCATCTCCAGCACCTTCAGGCCGGACGGCGGGACGTACGCCTCCGAGCTCAGGAGGCCGTCGATCGACGTACCCGAACTCCCGACGTACGACGCCGCGGCGGTCGCGTCGCGATCGGCCAGCGCGGCGAAGTAGTTCTCGACCACGGCCTGCGGCGTGAACCAGATCCGCTGGACGGCGAACGTCGCGATACTCACGGTCGCGATCGCCGCGACCACGATCGTCGTCCCGATCACGCCGCGCGGCGTCGGCCGCCAGGGCTCCACGAACGGACTGGTCCGCCCGTCGGGTCGCACACTCGTCTGCATCCTCAAGCCTCCTCGGCTGTGTTCTGGGCCTGCGCCAGGTACTCGTCCCGCTTGGCGTTCCGGTCCGCCATGATCTGCCCGTGGTGCCGCACCGGCGGCTCGTGCCGGCACGTCGCCAGCTCCTTCCAAGCCACCGCCGACCGCCGCAACTCGTTGTGCCACCGCACCCCGTCGGCCGGATTCACCGCACTCCCCACCACCCACCGATGCCAGTACCAGAACATCGCCAACTCGACCCGCAACCCCTCATGCACCGGCCAACACGGCGGCAACACCACCCAAGGCGCATAAGCCTCCTCAACCCACTCCACCCACTCCGCCAACCCACCCCACCGAACCGCCCGCTCCTCAGCCCCCAACCCCTCCCAAACCCAAGCCGGCCTACCAGCCATCACTCCACCTCCCGATCCGCCGACCCCTCAGCCGACCCGTCATAAGAGCCCCCCTCAAAACCCCCACCCGCACCAGACTCAGCCTCCATAGCCGCCGCCACCTCAGCATCCTCACCCGCCATCCCCCCACCCCCAGCCCCCGAGCCACCCTCCACCTCGCCCCCACCCGCAGCCGCACTCTCGCCTGACGCCGCGCCCTCGCCCGACGCCTCGCCCTCACCCACCCCGGCCGCTGCGTCATCCTCCGCCTCGACCCCGCCTACCGCCCCGCCCTCGCCCAACGCCCCGCTCTCGCCTGACGCCCCGCCGTCGTCCACCCCCGCCGAGGCGTCATCCGCCTCACCCACGGCCTCGGTCTCCCCCTCACCCCCCGCCTCAGCCAGCTCGTCACCCTCAGCCTGTCCGCCGGCCCGCCCCTCCCCCTCGACCTCAACCCCGGCCTGTCCTTCGGCCTCGGACGCGGCCAGCTCGTCAGTCTCCGACTCAACCTGCGCCTGCGAGTCGGCCTCAGGCTCGACCTCGTCGGTCTGTGCCTGCTGTTCGGCGTTGGGCTCGGCCTGCGCCTCGGTCTCGGACCCGACCTGCGCGTCCGCCTCCGACCCGACCTCCGAGCCGGCCTCGGCCTCGACCTCGCCGGCCTGTGCCTGCTGTTCGGCGTCGGTCTCCGCCTGGGCTTCGGTCTTGGACTCGACCTGCGCGTCCGCCTCCGACTCAACCTCGCCGGCCTGTGCCTGCTGCTCATCTTCGGACTCGGCCTGGGCCTCGGTCTCGGCTTGTGTCTGCTGCTCGGTCTCGTCGGTCTGAGCCTGCTGTTCGGCGTCGGTCTCCGCCTGCGCCTCGGCCTCGACCTGCGCGTCCGCCTCAGACTGGGCCTCGTCGGCCTGTGTCTGCTGCTCATCCTCGGCCTCGGCCTGGGCCTGGGCCTGGGCCTCGGTCTCGGACTCGACCTGCGCGTCCGTCTCCGACTCGGCCTGCTGCTCGGTCGCTACGTCAGTCTGCGCCTGGGTGTCGTCCTCAACCTGCGCATCAACATCCGCCTGTGAGTCCGCCTCGACCTCGGACTCTTCCTGCTCGCCAACCCCGCTCTCGACCAGTACGTCGTCCTCGACGTCCCCCGACTCCTCGAGAACAACCTCCTCCCCACGCTCTACCGGCGCCTCCTCCGGCACCCCATCGCCCTCGGCCCCACCCTCGTCGAGCCCATCCTCAGGTTCCCCCGCCAACCGCCCCCGCGGCTCCCCCTCCCGCTCAGTGCCGCCCTGCGCCTCCCGCTCAGCTTTCTCCCGCGCCTCCTGCGCCTTCCGCTCCCGCAGTTCGTCCTCATCCGCGAGAACCTGGTCGACGTACCGCTGCTCAACCTCAGCCAGCGGCCTGTGCTCCACCGGCGTGATCAACTCTTCGTGGCCCGGAGGCGGTTCCGTGTCGCCGTAACGCTCGGTCTGGATATGCCGGACCGCCTCCCGGTACTGCAGGTGGTCGTAACGCTCGGCCTCGGACATCCGGCGGGTGTCGACCGTCGCCCGGGCCCGGTCCAACTCGTAGAGCAGGTGGTTGTCCCGGTCCTTGACCCGGAACCACTCGGGAGTGTGGAACTGCACCTCGAACTGCTGCAGCACTTCGCCGTCCTCGACGACCGCCCAGGTGGAGTTGATGCCCCGGTAGTCCGGCTCGTTCAAGGTGTTGCGTTCCTTGAGCATGACGAACTTCTGATCCTCGAGCCGACGGTAGGCGTCCCGTACGCCGTCGGTGTACTGCTCACGCGGGAACGTCAGCGTGTAGCGGTTGAGGTCGTTGGTCGAGTCCGCCACGTCCTTCGCCGAGCGCCGCCGCGGACGACGCGCCACCTTGCTCCGGAACGAGTTGAGCGACTTGAGGGAGAAGTCGAGTCCTTCGAGTTTGCTGTTGTGCTCAGCAGTCTCGTTCCGCACCCGCTCGAGCGCCCTGTCGAGGGCACGCCGCCGATCCGCGGCGCGCTGGTGCGCCTCGCGGACGGCCCGGTCTTCCTCGGCGGTCAGCGTCAGATGGGCCTCGTGACCTTCGCCGCGCCATGCCACGGAACTCACAGGTCGGTGGCTCCGACGACCCCGGTGGTCTCCTGGATGATGCGTTCGGCTTCGGCCGCGTCGATCGGCTTCAGGTCGGGGACGTCGTGGGGACCGCCGACCAGGAAGTCGTGGATCTCGGTGGTGTCGGTCCACTCGGTGTTCCAGAAGTACTGCTCCGCCAGGCGATCCGGGCTGCTGAGCCGGCGGTAGACGAAGGTGCCGTCGCTGGGGTCGCCCTTGGCCCGCGACTCGTGAAGCACCCAGTACTTGACGAATCGCTGGCGATCGGCGAGCAACTCCTCGGCCTGCTCCGCCGAGATCGTGACCTGCAGGCTGGGCAGCGGGAAGTACCGCTCGGTGCCCGGATGCCACGTCCAGTCGACGAACGACAGGTACTCGAGAACATCACCCTGCCGCCGCCACAAAGCCCCCGGACGCTCGGCCGTCTCCCGCGCTGCCTGGGACACGATGGCGATGTACTGCCAGTCGTCGGTGTTCATGTGGTGGGGTCCTTCGGGGTGGTGGGGGTCATGGGGTGAAGCCTTGGAGGGTGGCGAATTCGGGGATGGCGCCGGCGGGGCGGGCTTCGGTTTGGAAGGGGGGTTCGGAGCGCCAGAAGAGCCAGGCGTGGAAGGGCGGGAGCATTTGGATGGAGCTGATGGGGAGGGCGGGGCGGTAGATGCTGGAGACGGTGTGGTTGGCGGCTCCTAGGGAGCCGCCGACGCCTACGGTGCCGGGGGCGGATGCCATGGCGTTGGGGTTGAGGTTGGTGCTGGTCATGGACTGGCGTTCTTCGCCGGCCCAGGAGGAGATGTTGTGCAGGTCGTCGCCGTTGGAGAGGCCGCCGAAGATGAGTTTGGCGGTGGTGGCGGCGAGGATGGCGGCTTGTTGTTCGACGCCGTAGCGGTTGCGGAGCTGGGCGAGGCTCTGGGTGGCCCACATGGTGACGATGCCGCGGCCGCCGCCTTCGCTGACCAGGGAGGGCAGGCTTTGCAGGGGCGCGATGTTGGCGATCTCGTCGAGCGCCAGCAGCAGCGGCGGGTCGAGGCGGCCGCCGCGGGCGGCGGCGAGTTCGGAGGCGCGTTGGGCGATGCTGTCGACGAGGCCGGCCATCAGCGGCGCGATCGCCTGCTGCTGGTGTGACGGGCCGATGATGAACAGGGACGAGCGGGTGTTCAGGAACTCGTCGATGTCCAGGTCGTTCGCCGAGCAGGACGCCAGTACGGTCGGTTCGGACGTCGCTTCGAGCGTGTTGCGAGCCACCGAGTAGAAGCTCCCGCGCTCCCGATCGCCGAGGAGCTTCACCGCGTCCAGATCGTCGGCCCACATCGCGCCCGGGCTCGACGACAACCGCAGGATCGCCGTGGGGTCACGGGTCTCCTGCGCGGTCAACCAACGCCGTACGACGGACACCGGCAGCCCTTCGAGCGCCGCCGCGTGGAAGTACGCGCGCAGGATCGCCGCCGCGCCGCCACGCCAGTGGTCCCCGTCCGAGACGCCCTGCCCCGCGACCGCCGTCATCGCCGCCACCCGGCGGTAGCAGACCGACGGGTTCTCGCAGTCGGCCAACGGCGACCAGCGCATCGACAGCTCGGGATACTCGCTGCCGAACGGGTCGTACACCAAGACCTTGCCCCCGTACGGCGCTGCCAGCGCGCGCCGCCGGTTGCCGGTGAACTGGAGGATGTCGCCGCGTGTCGACGTACAGACCAGCGGTCCCTCCCACCACAGCACCGACGGGATGATCAGCCCGGACGTCTTGCCGTACCGCGGCGGCCCGATGATGCCGACCGAGTCCTCCGGGGCGCTCCAGCAGCGTTTGTACCCGCCGCGCGCGTCCCACCCGAGGAACACCTGCCGGCGCGGGTCGGTCGTGAACGGCGGGATCGCGGGCCACTGGTTGCTCATCAGTCCCTCGCCAGGCCGCTCGTCACGATCACCGGCGTCGGCGCCGCCGGGGCGTCGGCGTCCGGCAGCGGGTACTCGACGCCCGGCTCCTCGATCGCCTCCAGCCGCAACTCGTTCGGCGGGTGACTGGCCTGCATCGACAACTCCCAGCTGTTCCGCGCGCCGTCGAAGTTCGTCCGGAACCGGGCCAGCGCCGTCCGCAGGCCGGCCCGTTCACCGGCGAACACCGCGCCCTGGTCGGCCTGGTACTCCATCGCGCGCCCACCGGCCGCCTGCATCGGGACGACGATGTACCTGATCGTGACGAAGATCGGCCAGGTCATGATCGCGATCGCGAACTGGACGACGCCGCGGGTACTCGCGAGCAACCAGCTGCAGACCCGGTACGAGATGTAGAGCGGCAGCGCGACGCCCTGGATGAAGGCGCCGGCCAGGGCGTCGGCGTTCCGCCAGTGCGTGAGCTCGTGACAGAGGACGCCGGCGAGCGGCTCGGGCGCGTAGTCGAACTCGTCCAGATAGCCCTTGGTGACCATGATGTGCCGGACGGAGGCATACGCGTTCGGATCGCGGTCGTCCAGCATCAGCAGCGGTGGGACGAAGGCCAGGCCCATCTTGCGAGCGCAGTCCTGCAGGATCGGCTCGATCAGCTCCCGCTCGCGCCGGCTCGGACGCCGCGCGCCCATCAGCTTGAGCTGCCAGCGGTCGGTCGCGATCTGGTAGATCGTGTAGAGGAAACCGCAGAGCGCCGCCGACAGGAGTTGGGCGAGCAGCCGGCCAACGGCTTCGAGCGGGCTGTCCGCGGTGACGGCGAGCCAGGGCAGCAACAGGCCGCCGACGAAACCGCCGACCGCGCCAACCGCGGCCCCGGCCAGCAGACCGAGGATGCCGCCGCCTTGGAGCAGAGTGCCGCTGAGCAGGCTGTCCAGGACCGGGATGTCACTCAGCCACGAGCTCGCCGAGCTGAACCCGCCGTACAAGCCGCCCGCGAACCCGGCGATACCGCCGAACACCAGCCCGACGCCGCCGAGCAGGACGGCGGCCGGCAGATTCAGCCAGGCGGCGAGCAGGGCCCCGACGAGGCCGCGCTTGTTGCGCAGCATGCCGGTCATCAACCAGGAGAGCACGCCTGGATAACCCGGCGGCGGTGTGAAGGCGAACCGCCACCACGCAGCTGCCCGCGCGCGCTTCGAGCCCTTCGCTGCGGCCGGCGCGACGTCCGGTGGCGCCGGATGCGGCCGCGGTGGGCCGGTCGGGGGACCGGCGTTCTCCAGGAAGGACGCAGTCGGTACGCCGACCGGGCCGGACGGCGACCGCGGTGGACCAGCCGGCGCGACCGACGGGCCGCGCGGCGGCCCGCTCGGGCCCGGCGCCACGCCGGTGGGTGGTGCGGCGCCGGCGCCGCAGTGTGGGCAGGTTTGGCCGGCCGGGTCTCGCTGGTTTCCACAGCGGACGCAGATCCCCACGCGGTCCTCCCGGTTCGGGCGCTCAAGGCCACTTGGTCGTCACGGAGCGGAATCGACCCTAGCGGTGGCCAGGAGCCGGTTGGAGCGGAAAGACCGAAAAACATCTGCAGGAAGTGGCAAGTTCCGGAACCACAGGCTCTTGTCATGGTGGGTCCGCGTGGTGAAACTGAGTGCCGTCACATGAAACCTCCCGCCCGCCTCGTGGAGTGCCGAATGTCCCCTGAATCAGCTCGATTGAGCCGCCGGCTCCTGCTCGGCTCCGCCGCCGCGGCCCCCGCCGCAGGTCTGCTGACCGCCCCCGCCCACGCCGCCCCGACGACCAAATCCCGGCGCGACCTCTCCACCCAGCTGCTCGACGAATGGGCCGCCGCCCCCGGCGCGCACCCGCTCATCCCCGACATCTCGCACGCCGGTTATCGCGGCGGCGAGCGCCCCCGGCGTCCGCGCACGGTCGCCGATGTCGTCGACTTCGGCGCCCGCCCGAACAGCCCGAACGACGCCGCGGCCGCCTTCACCGCCGCCGTCCGGTACGCCGGTGAACGCGGTGGTGGCACCGTCGTCGTACCGGCCGGGACCTATCGACTCGACTCTCCGCTCTGGATCCACTGGTCGAACGTCGTCCTCAAAGGCGCCGGCCGCGGCCGCACGATCCTCCACTTCACGAAACCGCTGGAGGAGTCGTACCGCCCGAATCTCCAACCCAGCTTGCAAAGTCGCTGGTCATGGACGGGCGGCCAGATCTGGGTGATGCCCGCCGAGCGCAAGGCGCAGTCCGAGGCCGAGGACTACGCGACCTCCGAGGGCTGGCTGCTCGGCGAGACCCTCGCGGACGTCGGCGCCGCGTCCCGCGGCCAGCGCACCCTCCTGGTCAACACGACCGCGAACCTCAAAGCCGGCGACCTCGTCGTCCTGGAAACAGACAACCCCGCGGACGCCGGCGTCCTGCGTCACCTCGCCGGTGACATCCCCGGCCTGCCCAGCTACGACTGGCGAACCAGAGCACCGCAACTGACCACCGGCTCAGGCGGTCAGTACGTGCAGTACGCCAGCCTGCAGTGGCCGGTCCGGATCGAGGCGGTACTTGGTGAACGCCTCGTCCGGCTGGCCCAGCCGCTCCGCTACGACCTGCGGCCGAGTTGGCCGTCGCGACTACGAGAGATCGGCCCGACCGTGCACGACGTCGGCATCGAGTCGCTGACGATCCGCAACGAGCTGCGCCCGATGACGATCCACAACCGGCACCCAGGCGCGAACGGCCTGTGTTTCCAGGCCGTTCACGACTGCTGGGCGGACGACGTCCGCGTCGAGAACTGCGATCTCGGCTTCGGGTTCACCACCACGAAGGCGATCACGCTGACCAACGTGGTCGTCGGCGGCCGCTCCGCGCACCACAGCTTCGCGTGCCGGATGCAGGCGCACGACAACCTGGTCGACGGATTCGAGATCGAGCCGTTCACCGTGGCGTTGCCGTCCGGTGCGTTGCACCACGGCCTCAACCTCGAAGGTCTCTCGGCCGGCAACGTGTGGCGGCGCGGCAAGATGGCCGAGGGCACCTTCGACACGCATCGCGCGATGCCGTTCGAGAATGCTCGGACCGACATCACTCTGGTGAACAACGGCCGAGTCGGTGGTTCAGCGGCGTCCGGACCGTTGTTCGGCGCGCGCATCGCGCACTGGAACGTCCGCATCACCTCTGGCAGCCCGTACGCCATTCACCTGACCGACGTGGCGCCCCGCAGCATCACTGTCGGGCTGCAGGGCCTCACGTCCACGGCCAGCGGTCTGCCGCGCGACTTCCAGGGCGATCTCGAGAACGCGACCTACCTACCCGACGCCCGCCCCGCCGTACCGGATCTGTATGCCGCGCAGCGGCTCAGCTGCGGTGTGGCTTGAGCAACTCGTCGTCGCCGGTGAGCGCCGCTGCGATGCGGCGGTGCTTACCGGCTTCGTCCCGCCGGGACTGGCGTTCGAGAGTCCGCGCCAGCATCAGATGGGCGTAGTACTCGGTGGGCTCACGTTCCAGCACCTCTAGTAGGTGCTCTTCGGCCGGCTTCAACAGCGCCGCGTGGTAGTAGGCACGCGCCAGCAGTAGCCGGGTGCCGACGTCGTCCGGCGTCTCTTCGACGACCGGAAGGAGCGCACGGATCGCACCGCGGTAGTCGCGCTCCTCGAAGTACTGCTGACCGATGCCGTAGCTGAGTGCACGCATGTCCTCCATGCGCTCCTCAACACCAGCGACGCGCTTTGTATGCCCTATGTACCTGGTAGGCGCCACAGCGGTCGCCTACAGTGCTGGACCGATGGCACATCCCGGAATGACCTCCAAGCGCCTGGCCGCCACCGCATTCGCGGTCAACCTCGTCGTCTGCGGGGCAGTAGGCGCCGGGCTGCTCGTACTGCGCGCGCCCGACGACGCAGCAGCCAGCGAGCCCACCCCAACCGCCAGTACGCCGACGGCGAGTGAAACCCCGTCGACGAGGCCCTCGACAGAGCCGTCGTCCGAGCAGCCCACTGTCTCGAAGCCGACCGCGCCGTCCACCACTCCGACCTCCACGGGTGCAATCGGCGTCTCAGGACCGGGCGGCATCGTCACCTCGATCCCGAAGGGCTGGCAGGGCAAGCCGCGCGCGAACGGCACCGACGCCCAGGCGAACGACCCAGCCGAGCCGACCAGCTTCCTCCGGTACGGCGGCTCCCCATCGCCCACCCGCCCGCTGCTCCAGGTGATGCAGCAGGCCGAGGCCGGTTTCCGCGGCAATTACCCCGGCTACAAGCTGATCGCGCTCCGCTCGCAGTCCTGGCGTCAGCACGAGGCCGTGAACTGGGAGTTCGAGTTCGACACCGCGGACGGCCGCAAGCACGTCAACTCGATGTACTGGCGAGCCGGCCAGAACGACTATGTCATCTACGCCTCGTCCTTGGTCGCCAACTGGCCGAAGATGCAGGCCATCTACGCGACCGCCATCGACACCGCCTCCCCCTGAGTGGAGGAGGCGGCGCGCGGGATCAGGCGGCGTCGAGCGCCGCGACCTGCTCCGGGGTGAGGGTGACGTCGACCGCGGAGTAGGAGTCGCGGATCGTCTCCGGCCGGCTGGAGCCCGGGATCGGGATGACGACCGGCGACTTGTGCAGCATCCAGGCCAGCGTCAGCTTCTGCGGGCTGATGCCGAGCTCGCCGGCCAGCTGGTGGAAGGCCGGGTGCTTGTCGCCGAGGTCACCGGCGCTGGAGATCCCGCCGAGCGGGGACCAGGGCAGGAATGCGATCCCGAGCTCGTCGCAGAGCTCGAGCTCCGGCTCGCTGGAGCGGAACTTCGGCGAGAACTGGTTCTGCACCGAAACCAGCCGGCCGCCGAGGATCTCGTTGGCGAGCTTGATCTGCTCCGGGTTCGCGTTCGAGATACCCGCCTGGCGGATCTTGCCCGCGTCGAGCAGGTCGCGAATCGCGCCGACCGAATCGGCGTACGGCGTCTTCGGGTCCGGCCGGTGGAACTGGTAGAGCCCGATCGCCTCCACGCCGAGCCGCTTCAGCGAACCCTCGACGGCCTGCTTCAGGTACGCCGGGGAGCCGTCCAGCGTCCAGCTGCCGTCACCGGGACGCAGGTGGCCGCCCTTGGTCGCGACGAGCACGTTCGACGTGTCGCCGCCGTACGACGCCAGCGCCTTCGCGATCAGGGTCTCGTTGTGACCGACGTCGGTCGCGGTCAGGTGGTAGGCGTCGGCGGTGTCGATCAGCGTGATTCCGGCGTCGAGCGCGGCGTGGATGGTCGCGATCGAGCGCGCCTCGTCCGGCCGCCCCTCGATCGACATCGGCATCCCGCCGAGGCCGATCGAGCTGACGGCGAGCTCGCCGATCGTCCGGGTGTGGTTGTTCTGAGTGGCCATACCCTCCAAGTTCCCGCACCGAATCCCCAAACTCCAACAGGAATATCAGAACGGATTCACCACCCGGAGCGATCAATCAGGCGCTGTGGACGTGCGGGTTCCGATCCTCGACGACGTACGTCGCCCGCGTGCTGATCGGGGCGCCGGGCGTCTGGACGTACGGCAGCACCCGGAAGTCGGAGCGCCACTGCCGCTGGTCGACGGTCACCCGGACGTAGCCGCGCTGTGCGTTGAAGAACTTCAGGTGCTCGTTCGCGGCCAGGAACTGCTTGCCCTGCTCGGTCATGTCGGCGCCGTTGCCGCCGCTGGTGATCGACGTCCCGACGAACTCGGTGCCGACCGCCTTCGACTTCTCGTCGGCGTAGTCGGGTTTGAGCTCGAGCGCGTAGTTCTGGTGCCGGTCGCCGGTGATCACGACCAGGTTCCGGACGCCGCTGTCCCGCGCGGCCCCGAGCACCTTGTTGCGCTCGGCAACATAACCGTCCCAGGGGTCGGTCCAGACGTGCGTCTCCGGGCCGGCCGCCCAGTCGGTCTGGCCCATCGGGGTCTGGTTGCCGATCACCTGCCAGCGCGCGGGCGACCTGCGGAACCCGTCCAGCAGCCAGGCGCGCTGCTTACCGCCGAGCATCGTGTTGTCGGGGTCGAAACGGTCGCCGCAGTCCGAGGTGTCGGTGTCACCGCAAACCTGGTCGGAGCGGTACTGGCGGGTGTCCAGGATGGTGAAGTCGGCCAACCGCCCGTACGGGAGACGGCGGTGGTAGCGGATGTCGGGGCCGGCCGGCATCTGCTCGTGCCGCAGCGGCATGTTCTCGTAGAGCGCCTGGAAGGCCTGCGCGCGGCGGGCACGGAAGACCGCGCGGTCCTGGTCCGGCTCGGTGTCGATCTGGGAGATGTCCCCGGCCCAGTTGTTCTCCACCTCGTGGTCGTCGAAGGTGTGGATCCACGGGTGCGCGGCGTGCGCGGCCTGCAGCGGCGCCTCGGTCTTGTAGAGCGCGTACTGCAGCCGGTACCGCGCGAGGTCGAACGTCTCGGTGTGGAAGCGCGGGTCCGTCGTGACGCCGCGTTTGTTGGTCTTCACGCCGGACTCGTACAGGTAGTCGCCGAGGTGGACGACGAGGTCGAGGTCCTCCTGCGCCATGTGGTCGTACGCCGTGAAGTACCCGTCCTGCCAGGCGTTGCAGGACGCGAACGCGAACCGCAGCTCCCGCGGGCTGGCGAACGGATGCGGCGTCGTCCGCGTCCGGCCGGTCGGCGAGACCTGGTGGCCGGTGCGGAAGCGGTAGTAGTAGACGTGGTCGGGCAGCAGCCCGTGGATCTCCGGGTGCACCGAGTGCCCGAGCTCGGGCGTCGCGACCACGCTGCCGCGACGGACGACGTACCGGAACCGCTCGTCGAGCGCGACCTCGTATTCGACGCGGACCGGGCGAGCGGGCATCCCGCCCTTGCCGTCGACGGCGTACGGGTCGGTCGCCAGCCGGGTCCACAGGACGACGCTGCTGTACTGCGGATCGCCCGAGGCGACCCCGAGGGTGAACGGATTACCCGCGGACGTCGGGGCGGCGTACGTGGTCGAGGCGTCCCAGGCGCCCGTGCCGAGCAGCACGGCGGCCGAGCCCGCACCACCCACGGCGAGGAACCTACGGCGGGAGACGGTCATGAAAGTTACCTCCTGGACGAGGCGGATTCAGGTAGGAAAGCGCCCAGCCAGTCTTCTGTCGCCGGGTGTCGAAGCCCTGACCGCCAGATGAACTCGCTGGTGCAGGATGACCGCATGACCGACGACCGCGTCCGCCGTGCCCGCCCCGAAGACGTCCCCGCGATCGTGGAGCTCGTCCACGCCCTCGCCGACTACGAACGCGCCCCCGACGAGTGCCACCTCACCGCCGACCAACTCCACACCGCCCTCTTCGGCCCCGCCCCCGCCGTCTTCGCCCACATAGCCCTCCACGACGACGAGATCGCCGGCTGCGCCATCTGGTTCCTCAGCTACTCCACCTGGCGCGGCGTCCACGGCATCTACCTGGAAGATCTCTTCGTCCGCCCCACCGCCCGCGGCACCGGCCTCGGCAAAGCCCTCCTCACCGCCCTCGCCCAAGAATGCGTCCGCAACAACTACGAACGCCTCGAATGGTCCGTCCTCAACTGGAACACCCCCGCCATCGACTTCTACGAATCCCTCAACGCCAACCCCCAATCCGAATGGACCGTCTACCGCCTCACCGACGAACCCCTTACCGCACTGGGTTCCTGAGCTGCGGGAACGATGTTCGGAGCCGAGCGACGACCTCAGGGCCGCTCGCGCCGACTGCGAGCCACAGCGTCGCGATGGCGGCGCGCAGCGGCTCCTCGTCGTACGTCGCGGTCAACGTAAGCAGCGCCTGGATCGGTGCCGGGCGACTCGCATCCCAGTCACCGCTGTGCATGATCGCGAAGCTGCCGTCGAACGTGCCGGCCGGCGGGCGCAACAGCTCGGAGAAGTCGACGCCCTGGTCCATTCGGTCGAGCGCATCGGCAATCCAGTCGATCTGGTCGAGACCGGCGGCCGCGCAGGCTTGCCGGGCGGACCAGCGGGCGACAGCGGTGAGGGTTTCGGCATCCGAAGCGTCGAGCTCGTCGAGCAGCTCACGGTCGAGCCGGGCCAGACGCGAGGCCTGCTGCACCTGCTGAACCCGCTCGCTCGGGAGCCGGCCACCCCAGGACTCCAGCCGCTCCGCCGCCCACAGTTCGGCCTGGTCCGCGGCCCGCTTCGCCTCCGCGGCCGCGACTTGTTCAGGCGTCAACGGCGGGGGCAGCGCCTGCGCCGTTCGGTGCCAGTATGCCGCGAGCTCGCTGGTCCTCTTGACGATCCGATCCGGCGCCGCCGGCGCGGGCCAGAACTGTAGGACGTATCGATCCACCGGTGGCTCGTCGTCCATCGGCGGGTCGGAGTCGTGCGCGGCGTCCATCCCCGAACCGCAGTACCGAACTCGGTACGTCGTCTCCGCGAGCGCCAGCGGCCAGCGCCCTTCACCACCCCACGACACCAGCGCCGCCTCCCCGCCAGGCTGGTACGACGCCTCGACGATCTCCTCCCACGACTCGTCGATCACCGGCTCCTCGTCGTACGCCTCGACCGCGAAGCCGACATCACCCGTGTGCATCCCGGTGATCAGGAACAACGTGCCGGCGGATGCTGCGCCGCACAATCCGTTGCGCTGCCCCCGAAAGCAGTCGTCCACGTCGTAATCGGCCTGTGCGCTCTCCACGTAGATCTGGCCGTACGAAACCGGAGCTTGCCCACTCATCAAAGTCCGCATGAAACCCTCTCAACTCGTGGTCGAGATCCAAGCAGAGGGCGCCGACAAACTCAGGTGCGGTGGGTTTTGGTGGCGTACATGGCTTGGTCGGCGGTGTGGAGGAGGGTGTCGAGGTCGGGGGAGGTGGGGGTGATGGGGGTGGTGCCGATGGCGGTGGTGACGGCGATGGTGATGCCGTCGAGGGGGCGGTTGACGGCGGTGGTGAGGCGGGTGATGAGGGTGGTGAGGGCTTCGGGGGTGATGTCCTCGGCGAGGATGGCGAACTCGTCGCCGCCGAGGCGGGCCACGGTGTCGCCGTGCCGGACGGCGTTCGAGAGGCGGGTGGCGATCTCGCGGAGGGCGCGGTCGCCGGCCTCGTGGCCGTAGCTGTCGTTGACGAGTTTGAAGTGGTTGAGGTCGCAGAAGAGCAGGGCGCCGGGGCGGCCGGAGGCGCGGGTGCGCTCCAGGACGAGGTCGAAGCGGTGCTGGAGCAGGCGGCGGTTCGGGAGGCCGGTGAGCGGGTCGTGCGCGGCGTGGTGGCGGAGCTCGCGTTCGGCGTCCTTGCGGGCGGTCACGTCGTCGATCTGGACGAGCAGGATGCGGCCCGGGTCGCGGCCGACGAGCGCCGCCGTACCGCCCAGCCAGATCTCGTTGCCGCTGGGCTGGGTGAAGATGCGCTCGAACCGGTACGGCGTCTTGCTGTGCGCCAGCCGGGCCAGCTCGTGCCGGGTCTGCTCGGGCTCCTCATCGCGCAGGAACTCGCCCGCGAAGGCGCCCACGAGCTGCTCCGCGGCGTACCCGGTGATCTGGCAGAAGGAATCGTTGACCTGCAGGATCCGGCCGGACTCCGGCCCGTCCAGCGCGACCGTCGCCATCCCGTTCCCGGCGCCTTCGAAGACCATCCGGAACGTGGTCTCGCTCGCCTCCAGCAGCGCCTTCTCGGCGAGCAACTGGTCGGTCAGCCGGGCCTTGTCGATCGCCAGCCCGGCCTGCGTCGCGAAGATCTCCAGCAGCTCGCGGTGAATCGGCCCCGGCCGCCGCTGATCCTCCGGCAGGTCGACCGAAAGCATCCCGACCAGCTCGCGATCGGGCGAGTAGAGCGGGGCGAACAAGGCGTCCAGCGGGTGCCACGCGTCCGGATCGTCGGAGACCGGTACGTCGGGCACCCACCCGACCACCTCACCCTCACCGAGCCGCTCGTGCGGGACGAAGCGCAGCCCGCCCCAGACGTCGGCGATCGCGAACTCGGCGTCGAAGATGTCCGCGGCGCTGATCGTGCCGAGCAGGGCTTCGCGGGCCTCCGGCGAGCCGGAGACCGCGATCACCTCGAACTTCCCGTCCGGCTGCCGCAGGTTCAGCACCGCGATCCCGAAGCCGAGCCCGTCGACCACGCCGTCCACGACGGCCTGCAGCGTCTCGGCCAGGCTGCGCCCGGCGCCCATCCGCGCGCTCACCTCGTACAACCGCCGTACTGCGGTCAGCTGTACCGTCGGCTCGTTCTGCACCACTCGAGGATAGGCCGAACTCACCAACCGTGAGCAGCTGTATCCACAGGGCAGTGCTAAATCTCGGTCAGACCTCGGTAGCTGCGCTCGGCCGAGGCCCACGAATCGGTCGGCTTGTCGTGCTCGACGAGGTACTGCTCGACGCCGCCCGACTCCGCGTGCGCGAACATCGCCGCGAAGTCGAGTTTGCCGGCGCCGACGTCCTCCCAGGAGCCGTCCGCAGCCATGTCCTTCACGTGCAGCGCGGGGAAGCGGCCCGGGTGGTCCTGGAACAGCTTGGCCGGGTCGTGGCCGCCGTCGACCGCCCAGTACAGGTCCAGCTCGAAGCCGAGCAGCTCCGGGTCGACGTCCAGGAGGACGTCGTACAGGACCGTGCCGTCCTCCTCGGCGAAGTCGAAGCCGTGGTTGTGGAAGAGCAGTTTCAGCCCGGCGTCCCGCGCGGCCTTGCCGGCCTCGGTGAACGCGGCCGCCGCCTGCTTGAACCCGGCCAGGTTGCGCTGCGCCTCCGGGATCGAGGGGACGACGATCCACTGCGCGCCCAGGGTGCGGACGTCGTCCAGCGCCGTCGACCAGTCGTCGGCCATCCGCGCGTAGCCGACGTGTTCGAGCACGATCCGCAGCCCGGCGTCGTCCGCGAATCCACGGATCTCCGCCGCGCTGTGGTCGAACCGGCCGCTCACGCCGACCGTGCGGTAGCCGATATCGGCCAGCCGCTTCAACGTCCCTGGATAGTCCTCGGCCAACACGTCCCGCATGGTGTAAAGGTGCATACCGATACCGTCGGCGGGGATGGTCATAACTTCGGCTCCTCAGGGCTAGACGACGTGCTCCTGGTAGCGGGCGTACGCGAGGTCGAAGACTTTCTGACCCGGCGCGTCCCACAGTTCCTGATTGAAGATCTCGACCTCGATCGGGCCGGTGTACCCGGCGTCGTCACACGCTTCCCGGAGCCGGCGCAGTTCAATCACGCCGTCGCCCATCATGCCGCGGCCGAGCAGGTTGTCGACCGGGAGCGGGACGGTCCAATCGCTGACCTGGTACGACACGATCCGCTCACCGGCCCGCGCGATCTGCCGGTAGACATCGGCGTCCCACCACAGGTGGTAGGCGTCGACGATCACGCCGACCTGGCTCGCCGGGAAGTGCTCGGCGAGGTCGAGCGCGCCTTGGAGGGACGAGACGACGCAGCGGTCCGAGGCGAACATCGGGTGCAGCGCCTCGATGGCCAGCTTGACGCCACGCTCCTCGGCGTACGGCGCCAGCTCGGCCAGGCCGTCGCGGATCATGCCGCGGGCGCCGTCGATATCACGCGATCCCTTGGGGATGCCGCCGCTGACCAGCACGAGGACGTCGGTGCCGACCGTGGCTGCCTCGTCGATCGCGCGCCGGTTGTCCTCGATCTTGGCCTGCCGCTCGGCGGGGTCGGTCGCGGTGAAGAATCCACCGCGACACAGGGACGACACCTTGAGCCCGGCGTCCGCGACCAGCTTGGCCGCCTTCTCGACGCCGTACTCCTGGATCGGCTCGCGCCACAGGCCGATCCACTCCAGCTCGGCTTTGGCGCTGGCGGCAACGACGTCCTCGAGCGGCCAGTACTTCGTGGTCGCCTGGTTCAGGCTGTAGCGGTTCACGCGTCGATCCCGCCGACCTTGAGCAGCTGGCGGAAACGCTCCACGGCCAGCTCCGGATCGGTGAGGACACCGGCCTGGTCGGCCAGCCGGAACGTGTCCGCGAGATGCGGCAACGCCCGCCCGGTCTGCAGCCCGCCGACCATCGTGAAACCGGGCTGGTGCCCGTTCAGCCAAGCCAGGAAGGCGATTCCGGTCTTGTAGTAGTAGGTCGGCTTGGAGAAGATCTGCCGGGCCAGCGGGACGGTCGGTGCGAACACCCGCTCGTACGTCGCGTCGTCACCGTCGTCCAGCGCCTTCAGGGCGGCCGCGGCCGCGGGGGCGATCGCGGCGAAGATGCCGAGCAGGGCGTCGCTGTACTTGTCGCCGTCACCGCGGATCAGCTCGGGGTAGTTGAAGTCGTCGCCGGTGTAGAGCCGCACGCCCTCGGGCAGTCGCTTGCGGAGGGCAACCTCCTTCTCGGCGTCCAGGAGTGACACCTTGATCCCGTCGACCTGCTGCACGTTGTCGTTGATCAGCTGGACGACGACGTCCGCCGCCTTGTCGACGTCCTGCTCACCCCAGTAGCCCTCGAGCGCCGGGTCGAACATCGAGCCGAGCCAGTGCAGGATGACGGGCCTTTCGGACTGCCCGAGCAGCCGGTCGTACACCTTGCGGTAGTCGTCCGGGCCGCTGGCGGTCGCGCACAACGCGCGACTGGCCATCAGGATCGGCTGTGCGCCTTGGGAGGCCTCCAGCTGCTCCTCGTACGCGCCGGCCACGTCATCGAGCGAATGGTTGCCGGGGGCAAGTTGATCGGTGCCGACACCGACCGCGATCCGCCCGTCCGGCGCCTCGGCCACGGACCGCCTGATCAGCTCCTGTGTCGCCGCCCAGTCCAGCCCCATCCCACGCTGAGCCGTGTCCATGGCCTCGGCCACCGACAACCCCAGCTCCCACAGGTGATGCCGGAACTGGAGCGTGTGCTCCCAATCGACCACCGCCGGCGCACCCGGCGAGTTGTCCCCAGTCGGATCCGCCACCACATGAGCCGCCGCAAACGCCAGCCGCGACTTCGCCGGCGCATAAGAGCCGGCCGCAACCGGCGTACCGGTCAAGCGATACGTCTCAAGCCCGCCGCGCTGGCTCTCCACCCCACCGCCGGTCGTGGAACCGGCCGGAGGGCCGGCGACTCGACCGGCAACCGGCAGTTTCAGCTCCATCAGTTGGCCCCGAGGTCGAGCGCGGGCACCTCGAGCTTGCGACCCTCACGCCACGACTGCAGGCCGAGCTCGGCCAGCTGCACGCCCTTGGCGCCCTCGACGAAGTCCCACGTGAACGGAGCGTCGTCCACGATGTGCCGCAGGAACATCTCCCACTGCACCTTGAACCCGTTGTCGAACGTCTCGTTGTCCGGCACCTCGGCCCACTGCTCCCGGAAGTTCTCGGTCGCCGGGATATCCGGGTTCCACACCGGCTTCGGCGTCGCCGACCGGTGCTGCACCCGACAGTTCCGCAGCCCGGCCACGGCCGACCCCTCGGTCCCATCGACCTGGAACTCCACCAGCTCGTCCCGGAACACCCGCGTCGTCCATGACGAGTTGAGCTGCGCGATGATCCCGCCGTCCAGCTCGAACACGCCGTACGCCGCGTCGTCCGCCGTCGCGGCGTACTCGCTGCCCTGCTCGTCCCACCGCGCCGGGATGTGCGTCGCGCCCTGGCAGTAGACCGACTTCACCTCACCGAAAATCTGATCGAGCACGTACCGCCAGTGGCAGAACATGTCGACAATGATCCCGCCGCCCTCTTCGGACTTGTAGTTCCACGACGGGCGCTGCGCCTCCTGCCAGTCGCCCTCGAACACCCAGTACCCGAACTCGCCGCGCACCGACAAAATCTTGCCGAAGAACCCGCCGTCCACCAGCCGCTTCAACTTCCGCAGCCCCGGCAGCGACAGCTTGTCCTGCACCACCCCGTTCTTCAGCCCCGAATCACGCACCAGCTTCGCCAGATCCACCGCAGCCTCAAGACTGTCGGCAATCGGCTTCTCGCAGTAGACAGCCTTCCCAGCCTCCACCGCCGCCCGCACGCCCTTCTCCCGCAACTGCGTCAACTGCGAGTCGAAGTAGATCTCCACATCCGGCTCCGCCAACGCCTCCGCGACATCCGTCGTCCACCGGCTGATCCCGTACTTCTCCCCGATCCGCCGCAACTTCAACTCGTTCCGCCCGACCAAAATCGGATCCGGAACAATCAACGTCCCATCCGCCGCCGCGATCCCACCCTGCTCCCGGATCGCCACGATCGACCGCTCCAGATGCTGCCGCAACCCCATCCGCCCGGTCACACCGTTCATCACGATCCCGACCCGTCGCTCACTCACGTCCCACGCCTCCCTACTCACCCTTGGAAAGGGCTTTCCAAGGCGTGACGCAACCCTAAAAGCTCCCCCACCCCCAGTCAACCCAAAACGGAAAGCGATTCCCCGAAAACGTTCCCAAACATCCCGAGCAAGGGGAAGAGGCGGGGGACAGGTGAGCGACTAGGAGCGGCCGGACGGCGACTACCTCGAACAGACCAGCCGTACGACGGAAGCTCGCGTACGCCGACCCCCAGCAGAGAAACCTGTTGTCGGATGAATGTGGTCGCCCCACGCGCCGCCTACGCGAGGCTCCTCCGTCGCCCCGCTCGCGCCGCTCCCACCCGCCCGTCGAAGGTGCGTGCTCCGCGCGCTCCTCCCGCAACCGCGCGCCCCACCGTGCTACCGCCCGAACGTGCGCTAGCGCGCCCCACCGGGCTGCCCCGCCGGCTCCGCGCTGCCGCGCTTCCCGGGGTTCGCCGCCCGAACGCGTCGCTTATCGCGCCGTGGTGCGAGCTACCGCCCGCTCCACCGTGCCACCGCCCGGACCAGCCGCTACCGCGGCCCGCGCTCCCGCCGGACTGGCGCCCCGGACCTTGCGCAGCCGCGCTACCAACGGGCTGCCGCCCGACCGCGGCGCTACGGCGCCGGTCTCCACGTACCGCACGAACCACCGGGCTACCGCAGCGGACGTCGCGCTTCCGCGCGAACCTCCCGCGCTGGCGCGCGGCCCCACCCGCCCTCCGGGCGCGCGCTTGGCTCTGGCGCGCCCCGGCCGACCCCGCACTCGATTCGCGGGTCGAATCGTCCAGTATCCAGCGGGCCTCTACATGCAACGAAAGTTTTCGTTCTGAGCCACCAGTTCCCTGCCTCGGCGGAGTGTTGAGGACAAGAACCGCCTAGAACACCTCATCGGAGGCCGAGTCATCCCCGCCACCACTCCCTAAATCGGCGAGGCCGGCGCGGCGATCCCTGCATCCACGCCGGTCACGCCCACCACCCCGCGCCCTTGCCCTGGCCACGTCCTCACACCTCTGGGCAAGGGCGCGGCTATATCTCGACCCACCGAACGGACACCCATGCCCGAAAGCCCGCAGCCTTCACGACAGCCCTGCCCCGCCTGCGGAGGCAACGGCTGGACCGTCGTACAGAAGACTCGTATCAAGGACGGCAAGGTAGTCACCGAGCCTGAACATGAACCCTGCAAGAGATGTAGTGGTAGCGGATGGGTCAGCTGATAGCCCGTCCGCAACACGACGACGACCCACCGCGGCTAGAGTCGCGGCATGGAGATCGACGATCAAGAACGGGTGACCTTCACTCCTGAGGAACTCGACACCGTACGGGCCGCACTCGTCACCATCGAACACTACGCAACCAACATCTGGGACCAAGTCGAGATCAGCGCCGTGTCAGGCAGCACAGTCGACGAAATCGTGTCAATGAGGCGGCAGCTCGACGCTATCCGACGCACCTGAGCGAGCATCGCACACTACGGCCCAACATCAGCCTGGCCGAGCTCGTCGATCAACCGCGTCCTGTCTGCCGGATTGACCTCTTAAGAATCAAGGCGCGCCGCAAGCGGCGCGCAGCGCCGCCCGGGCTTACGACCTCCGGCCGACGCCCTCCACCGCGCGCACCATCTTCGGATCGTCGATCCTCAATCGGGCACGCCGTCGACCAGCCAGTCAGCGACGATGTCGGCAAGGCCGGCGGGTTGGCCGCGTCCCCCTGGTCGCTCGATCGTACGGCCACCACGACACGCATCAAGAGCGCCGATGGCGTCCCTACGGGATCGGCAAGCCGCCTCCTGACCCGCGCCGCGCTGACCTTGGGTGGCAGCTATCAGGAGGACGGGGCAGGTTTGGGCGCAGAGTCATCAGGACCGATCGCGAAGACCACAGCGCTTGCGAGGGCCTCGTATTCTGCAGCCTTCTCGGCGCCGATTCCGTGGCCATCGCGGCCGTTCCGAGCTAGCTCGTACAAGATTGCTAGCCCTTCGACGGCTCGGACGATCTCGTTCGGCACCAAGCCGTGTTTGGCAGCCGTGCGTGCAAGGCCGGGTGGACTCATCAAGAGGTCGTGCGGGTCTTCGAGCCCCTCCAGCTTGGCGCGCAGCGATTCACGGATGTGGTCGTATGCCATGACCACTCGCTCTTCCGGCGAGTGGGGCGCGGTGAACATCTCGCCTGGGTGCTGCATGGGCTTTGTCTGCCGGACCTGTGGGTAGTCCAACTGGACTCGTGTTTCAACGAGCTGCCTCTCCCACTCAAGCTCGACCGGTCCCGCTCGCAATCGCTTGACATCACTGGAGAGCAGTTCGATCAACTTCGTGCGGAACAACAGTGCAACCACTAGAAGGGCGACCGGCCAAGCGAGCGCTTGGAACATCGCAACGATGAACTCCATCACGGACACGCGTTCGAGGGTACGACGGGATCAGGGGTATGTGGAGGAGGCAGTGCGCTATCGCTACGGGGGAGATGCGTGCGTGGCATCCGGAGGATCTGACGGCATGGCCTTCTGCGCCATCGCCCAGCTCTCTAGCGACTTCTCCGCCGCTGCGAGCAGTACCCGGCGGCGGGTGCGGAACTCCGACATGTTGGAACGAAAGGTCACGATTACCGCGTCCAGCTCCCTCACCTGGTCTTGAGCGAGGTCTGTGAGCCTCGCAATCTCTGGCCGCAGTGCGCGAATCTTGTCTAGTTTGGTTTGGCGGATCTGAGATTCATCCTGCTGAAGCAGCGCTGCTTCCCATGTGTCGAGCTTCGCCAGAGTCGCGGTGCACCATCTATGGAGCGGCCGCATCTTCTTTCGGATGCGGCGTACCTTCGGCGCGAATCGAACGCGAGAGGTCACAGCTATCCAGTAACCCAGGAGGTTGTGGGGGGACATCTGTGCGATGGCGCGAGCATTCGCCCGTACGAGAAGTTCCAATGCAGGAGCAACGACGAGTGTGGCAATCCCAACCTGGATGCCCTGCTCGATCACTAGTGGCCAGCCGGACCAGACGGATTTGCCAGCCAATGCACGAAGACAAGCAGGTGTTGCAAACGCGTACGACAGCAGCGAGAAGGCCCATAAGAAGCCTTGGATACTCTTGAAGAGGCGGTCGCGGCCAGGCACCCATCCTCGGACGATTACCCTCGCCTCGACTACAAGCGCCAATGCGAGTACCGGCATGGTCTGAGCGCTGGTGGTCCAGAAGTCTGGTGGCGGCATCGAGCTAGTATCAGCTCAGGCTGGCGGTGCCGTCATCCGCCTAGCCGTGTCGGGGGAGTCAACAGGGGACGATGAGCCTGCTGTACTGCTAACAGATCTGCTAACAACGGGCTGGGCAGTTGTGGACGTCGGTGGATCGCGGCTTGGCTCGTGCCGCGCGATCGCAGGTGGCTAGGACCTCTGTGGACGCAAGTCGCGGCACTCGTAATGAGACGGTCCGACGTGACCCCAGTCTGACCCCAACGGCCCCTGCGTAGGAGCGTTCATCCGCCAACGGCACTGAAACAGCCAACGCACAGACACGCTACTGATGCTTGATTGCAGGGTCCTACGGATCAGAAGGTTAGGGATGCGAATCGCTTCGGGTGCCAGCAGTTAGCCGGCGAAGGCGAGGGTGTTGCCGTCTGGGTCGCGGAGGATGAAGTCGGTGCCGCCCCAGGCTTGTTTGGTTAGCTTTTGGACGATTTCGGCGTTGGTGGTCAGGTATTCGGCGTAGAGCTGGCGGACATTCGGGGTCTCGATGAAGGCCATGATGAGGCCTTCTTGTTCGAGGGCGCCGGCTGCGAATATCGGCTCGTGGACGAGCTTTAGGTGGAGGGTTGCGCCGTTGCGGGTGACTGAGCCGTAGAAGGGTGGGTTGCCGTGAAGCCAGTCGATGTGGAAGCCGAGTTGGTCTTGGTAGAAGGTGGCTGCGGCGTTGACGTCGGCGACGTACAGGACTGGTTTGGCGGTGGCGGGTGCCGGCTCGACAGGCTGGCCGGGGGTGGGTGGGGTGGCCTCGGTGCTTGCTTTGAGGGCGGCCCAGGTGGGGAAGCCTGCTTCTAGGGCGATGATTTCTTGGGCTTCGGTGAGGGGGAACTTCAGGGCGAGGGCTTCGCGGTCCGACAGGGTTTGGTAGCGCGGGAGTTGGCGGATGCGGCCGCCGATGGAGAAGTTCCGGTCGCGGTGCCAGCGGACGAGTAGCTTGGCTTGTTTTTTGTAGGTTTCCAGCTTGGGCATGGCGCTCCCTCTTCGGTGAAGTAGGTGGGCCTTGCCCTTTCGGCTGAGTGCCGTTGCGCCCTACGACCGGGATGAACCCGCGCCTGCGAATTCGAGATTAGCATGCGGGGTGGTTGGTCGGGAGCTCAGTTTTGTTTGAGGTGGGTTGCTCGGGCTTTGCGGAAGGCTCTGGCTGGGCTGAGGGCGACGTACTGCCAGGGGTGCTCGGTGACGTGGTCGCCGAGTCTGGAGAAGACGGCTGCTGCGGCGGGGTGGTCTGCGGCCTTGGTGAAGGCCAGTGCGAAGGTGTTGTAGTAGAGGGGCCAGCCGGGTCGGAGGTCGGCGGCTGGGTGGAGGACGGAGCGGTCGGCGGCTGCGCGGAGCTCTGACCGGACGTCGGGTCGGTTCATGTGGTGCAGCGCCTCGTTGACGTCGAGATCGATCATCAGCTCAAGATGGGCGAGTGGGATCAGGGCATGCAGCATGTTGCCGTCCGGCGCTGCTGCGGCTGCGGAGTGGGCCAGGTGGAACATTCGGTCATGGGTGCCTCCCCACTTCTGGCAACAGGTCTGCAGCCATTCGGCGTGCGCCTTGAGGTTGGTGGCATGTCGGGAGATCGCTTGCTGGAAACGGAACTCGCCGTCTTCGAGGCCGAGTTGCAGGCCGCGAGCGGTTCGGACGAGGAAGGCCCAGGCTGCGACCTCGTCCGGGTTCGCCGCGACGACGTCGTACAGGCTGCTCTCGGCGAGGCGGAGTCGTTCGAAGAAGAGCTGGAACTTGTCGGCTCCGGTGTACCGCGCTTGCCGGCGGCCGCGTGCATCCCAGGCCCACGCGACGGCGTGGCAGCCGCGGACCAATTGCGCCAACGGGTCCGCGGTGAGCGGGCCGATCCAGTCCTGGACGTCGGGAACGGAGCCGCAGGCGTCGAGGAGGAAGCAGCGGTCGTCCGGGTGATCGGTGTCGAGGAGGATCTGGCGGGCGGTTGGCCAGTCGCGGCGGGCCAGCGCGGCGCAGAACGACTGTGCGACCGGGTCGCCCATACACGGATCGATCGCAGGCGACGACCCCACCCGTCGGATCAGCTTCACTTCTTGCTCCTGAGTCCTCGGACGAAGGTGATGACCGCGATGGCGAGAGCGATCGGTATGGCGCGTTGGGCCAGGGAGGCGATTTCGTCGGGTGCGACGGTCAGCACGAGACCGATGATGACGAGCACCAAGAACGGGACCCAGACGATCGGTTGGTCGAGCCAGGCCCGGATCGTGTCGATCCGGCGGACCTTGAACCGTGGGATCTGGTCCTTCGGCCGCTCCGGCAGGCGGATGTGCAGCGCAGCAGGGATCGCCGAGTCGAGCAGCGCGACCGCCTGCGCGCCGCGGCGCCAGAACGTCGGCTCGACCTGCACCTGGTAGCCGTCGTGCCGGATCAACTGCCGGCCGCCGTCGCCGTAGCTGATCATGCCGGCGACCTCGTCGTACGGCGTGGACGTGCGCCCGTCGGCCGTCTCCCGATGTACGCCGGACGCCCCGACAATCAACGCGGTCTTGGGCTCCGGGTGGATCGGCCGGAACCGCCGGCCGTCCGTGGGCTTGTCTCCAGCCGGTGGATCGCTCAGCCAGGTCAGCTGCGGGTCGCCGCCAGCTCTTGGATCGACGGACACGAGCAGATCGCGCCAGACCGACATGGCGGCCTCGCGCACGTGTGTCACGGTCACTGCGTCTGTCTCAGCGGCCAGCTCGTCGACGCTGTGCGTCACTGGCGTCCCGAGCAGCGCGTCCCGGGCGGCCAGGAACGGGAGCCACTGGTGTGCGGGCTGCGTGCCGAACTGACGGATCTGGGCATCGAGGTCGTCGCGCAGCTCGACCGGATCGGGACCGTGGTCGCGCATCCTGCGAAGTACGCCGATGGACTCGCTGACCGCGGACCGGACCGCCTCCGGGAGCACGTCCATCCCGACGGTCAGCATTGCCCGGTCGGCGTCGACCACCTCGTACGACGACCATGCGCTGTAGCCAACGCCGGACTTGTGTCGGAGCCCGCCCTGCAGACCTCGCTCAAAAGCACGCAGCATCGCACCGGCCGCAGTCGATCGGACGGCCGTGCCGGACAGCGCGATCGCAGCGGGCTGCCCCGCGAAGCCCCCAGGCAGCGGCTGGTCGCACTGGACGGATCGCGCCGGAACCATCCGAGGACCCGGCCGCAGCGGCAGCTCGAGCCCGGCGGGCGGCGGCCCCGACAAGGCGAGCACTGCGTTGCCCTGGGCATACGCCCGCGCGGCGAGCTCACGCAGCCCGTCCGGCTCGGCGGTGTAGAGGCCCAGCTCGTCGTACCCGGCGAGGCCTGGTCCGCGTGCGCCGTACCGCCAGAGCAGGTGGCTGCCCACGACACTGCTGCCGCGCCGCGAGCTCTCGGCCCGCAGGACTCGGCGCTCGTGGTCGAGGTCGGAGAAGACCGGATCGCTCAGCCAACGGCAGAGGTCCCGCAGGTGCGCGACCACGGCGTCAGGCTCACCCTCCACGTCGAACGCGGTGTGCAGCAGGCTGACCTGACCGTTGACAGGCGTCCGGATCGAATGCCGCCCGTGCAGCGCCAGGTGCTCCAGCAGATGCAGCCAGCCGTGGGCCGGGAGCGGCTCGTCCGCCATGCCGGCCCGGAACCACAGGTTGGCCCGAAGCGTGCCGGGACCAGGCAACCAGTAGACCGGTACACCGTCCACCTCTGTCGTGCGCAGCTTCTCGCCGCCCATCCGTCCTGCCCCCCAACGCTCGTGAAATACCGGCCAATCCTGCCGGATGTCGAGAGTTCGCGGCAGGCATATTTCCCGAGTTGCAGCTTTTGACATTTGGACTGCACAGGCTCATGCGACGCTGGACCGGGAGGACTGCGTCGCGAAGAAGGGTCTCCATATGGCTGTTGGGCTTGGTCACGGCGCGTCGGGAGCGGTGCGTCGTTTCGCCGCCTGGCTCTAGCAGGCCTGCACAGGAGAACTCCCGGCCGGTCAGCAGGACTTTGAGCCCTGGGAGTGCGAGCTCTACTGAGCGAGCCGCGTCTCGGGCGACAACCCCGGAGGGGTCCGCGGGTCTGTGGGGTGGGTGTGGTGTGCTGGTGGGGTGGACGGGTTGAGGGAGCAGCGGGAGGTTTATCGGACGTTGGATTTGGCGTTGCGGGTGGGGGAGGTGTTGTTGTCGAGTGGGGCTGGGACGGCGGATGCCACGGCGACGATTTTGGGGGTGACGGCGGCTGGGGGGTTGCGGGGGTGTGAGGTGGATATCACCTTTACGTCGATTGCGATCTCTTATCAGGCATCGCCGGATGCGGCGCCGGAGACGCATATGCGGGTGGTGCGGTATCGGTCGCAGGATTTCAGTCGGTTGAGTGAGGTGGATCGGCTGGTGCGGCGGTTTGCGCGGGGGGAGGTGACGCGGGACGAGGCGAGTCGGGAGTTGGCTCGGTTGACGTCGGCGGGGCCGCCTTATCCGCGGTGGACGGCGGTGCTGGCTTGGGGGGTGATGGCTGGTGGGGCGACGTTGTTGCTCGGGGGCGGTTGGCTGATCACGTTGGTGGCGGTGGTGACCGCTGTGGTGATCGAGTTGAGTAATCGGTGGTTCAATCGGCAGCGGTTGCCGGCGTTCTATCAGCAGGTGGCGGGGGCGTTCGTGGCGACGGCGGTGGCGTTGGTGTTGTACGCCGTGCATGCGCCGGTGAAGCCTTCGTTGGTGGTTGCCGCGGGCATCATTATGTTGCTGGCCGGGATCGCGTTGACCGGTGCGGTGCAGGATGCGATCACGGGGTACTACGTGACGGCGGCCGCGCGCAGCCTGGAGGCCATGCTGCTGACCGGCGGGATCATCGCCGGGGTGAGCCTCGGCCTGGCGATCGGGATCAAACTCGGGTTGCACGTCGGTATCGAGGCCCAGACGATCCAGACGGCGAATCTGCCGATCATGACCGGGGCCGGCGCGTTGATGGCGGTCGCGTTCGCGTATGCGTCGTACGCGCCGTTGCGGTCGCTGATCCCGGTTGCGGTGATCGGCGGCGCCGGGTCGCTGGTGTTCACGTTGATGACGCGGGCCGAGTTCGGGCCGGCCTGGTCGACCGCGGCGGCGGCGTTCACGATCGGGTTCGGGAGTTACTCGCTCGGACGCCGGTTCGGCGTACCGCCGTTGGTGGTGGTCGTGTCGGGGACGGTGCCGCTGCTGCCGGGCCTGACCATCTACAAGGGCCTGTACGAGTTCGCCGGCCTCGGCAACCTGATCGGGATCGTCAGCCTGGCCACGGCGGTCGCGATCTCGATCGCCATCGCGTCCGGCGTCATCCTCGGTGAGTACGTCGCGCAGCCGATCCGCCGCGAGGCCCGCAAACTCGAAGACCGGTTGGCCGGGCCGCGGCTGGTCGGGCCCCGTCGTCCGATCCGGCGGCGGAGCGGGACCTCCCGCCGGAGCCGCCGTACCTGACAGGATGACGGCGTGCCGCACCTCACCGATGCCGAACGCCGCCGCCGACTCGCCGTCCGCCATGGGCTCGCCCAACCCTTCGCGACGGTGGAGGACGCGACCCGCGCCATGACGGTGCTGCACGCGACCGAGTCGGCGTCCGTGCACCTGTCGTTGTGGGCGCGCGTCGCCGGGGTGAGCGTCGACGACGTCGAGCAGGCCCTGTACGCCGATCGCACGCTGATCAAGCAGATGGCGATGCGCCGCACCCTCTTCGTCTTCCCGCGCGACCTGGTGCCGGCCGCGTGGGGGAGCGCGTCGAAGCGAGTCGCCGTCCAGACCCGAACGCAGCTGACCAAGATGCTGACGGACGCCGGGATCGCGGACGGCGCCGCCATCCAGACCTGGCTCGACACCGCGGCCGAGCAGGTGACCGAGCTGCTCTCGGACGGCGTCGCCCGGACGGCCCGCGAGATCCGCGACCATGTCCCGGCGCTCGACGGCCGGGTCAGCTACGGCGGCGAAGGCACCAAATGGAGCGGCGCGACCCCAGTCGGCCCGGTCGTCCTGACGCTGCTCGGCGCCGAGGGCCGGCTGATGCGCGCGGCCAACGCCGGCCACTGGCGCCTCAACAAACCTGCCTGGACCACCACCGAGCACTGGCTGAAGGACGTCGAGCCGCTCGACGAGACGGCCGGATACACCGAGCTCATCCGCCGCTGGCTCGCCACGTTCGGCCCCGGCACCGAGGCCGACATCGTCTGGTGGCTAGGTTCGACGAAGACCGCCGTACGCCGAGCCCTCGCCGACCTGAACGCCGTCGAGGTGTCCATCGACAACGGCACCGGCTGGGTCCTCCCCGGCGATGACGCCGAGACGCCCGAGGTCGAGCCCTGGGCGGCTCTCCTGCCCGCCCTCGACCCGACCGTGATGGGCTGGAAGGAACGCGACTTCTACCTCGATCCCGCCGACAAACCGTTCCTCTTCGACACCAACGGCAACGGCGGGACGACGGCCTGGTGGAACGGCCGCATCGTCGGCTGCTGGGTCCAGGACGCCGACGACCCGGCCGCGCCCGTCCGCCTGATCATCCACGCGGACGTCGACGCCCATGCCCGCAAACTCCTGGACGCCGAAGCGGACCGGCTCACCGCCTGGCTCGACGGCGTCCGCATCAGCAATGTCTACGCCTCACCGCAGATGCGCGGTCAACGCCTGCCCTGAATCAGCGGGTGAGCTTCGTGCGCATCAGGAACACGTTGTACGGATCCCATTGCGACATGGTGAAGTAGAGGTCGGAGCCGGTCGACCACGGGTGCAGGTAGGTCCCGTAGAGCCCTGGGTAGTCGGTGCCGCGGGCAACGATCTGTGCTGGGCTCCACGAGCCGGTCAGCGACTTCGCCGTCCACAGGACGACGGCCCCGCGCTCCTCGTCGAGGTAAAGCATCAACCACTTGCCCAGGTAGGCGTTCCACGGCACGGAGACCTCGGAGATCGGGCCGTTCGCGATCGGCGCCGCCGCCTGCTCCCGGGGTGACCAGCCGCGGCCGTCCCCCCGGCGCCGCCTCCGCCTCCGCAGCAGCTCGACTTGGCCCTCCAGCCGCGAGCCCGGCGATCAGAACCACGGGCAGAACCACTAGCCAGCGCATGACGATCCCGGAAATCGATTTCCCGCCACCTTTGGGTCCAGGCGAAGGTGAGGCAATGGCGGAAGGCCGTCGCTAGGGACAGGAGGTAGTCGCCGGATCGGCGGCCCGGGTGGGGTGTCTCCGGCGTGCGGGTGGATGTATGTACCCGACTACGTCCTGTCGTTCGCGACGTCGACGGTCGCGTGGGGCATGCTGGTGACCGCAAGGTGGAGCCGTTAGAGTTACTGACTGGAAACATCGGCTGATCGCCGGGGTGGCCCGGCGGGCTCGGAGGATCGACGTGGCACTGGGTAGGACTTCTCCACGGGACCTGCCGCTGTTCGCGGATCTGTCCGGACGCGATATCCGGGACATCTTCAAGGCCGGCGAGGAGGTCTCGGTACCGGCCGGCTGGTCGCTGATCCTCGAGCAGACGCCGCCGGACGCGGCGTACCTGATCCTCAGCGGGACGGCGGCGGTGCGGGTCAAGGGCGAGGAGATCGCCGAGCTCGGGCCGGGGGATATCGCCGGTGAGGTCGGCGTCCGGAAGAACACGTTGCGCACGGCAACCGTCACCGCGAAGTCGCGGCTGCAGCTGCTGCATTTCACCCGGGAGAAGTTCGCCGACCTGACGAATCGCCTGCCCGCCTTCCGCGACGCCATCGACGCCACCATCGCCGAGCGCCGCGGTGCCAAGTAACGCCGGCGACGACGAGCCGGCCCCGGCGCCGGATCTGGCCGCCCTGCAAGCGGAGTTCGAGCGCACGCTGCTCGGCGGCGAGCGGAAGTTCACTCGGATCCAGGTGTCCGAGCGAGCAGGTATCTCCAGCGCCCGCGCCGAGCGGATGTGGCACGCGCTGGGGTTCGCGACCGTGCCGGACGACGAGATCGCCTTCACCGACGGCGACGTCGAGGCGCTCCGGCTGGTGGCGGCGCTCGAGGACGACGACTTCATCGACCCGGCCATGGAGTCGTCGCTGGCGCGCAAACTGGGGCAGACCCAGTCGCGCCTGGCGTCCTGGCAGTCGGCGATGTTCCTGGAGTTCCTGGCCGGGTCGTCGAAGCTGTCGGCCGACGAGGCGATCGAGGTCGCCGGGCTGCTGCTGCCCGCGATGGAGCGGCTGCAGAACTACGTCTGGCGGCGGCATCTGGCCGCCGCGGCCGGGCGTGCGGTAGCCGGCTCCGACGAGCTCGCGCGCGGGATCCGGGCGGTCGGGTTCGCGGATATCGTCAGCTACACCCGCCTGACCCGCCGCCTGACCGAGACCGAGCTCGGCCAGCTGATCGAGCGCTTCGAAGGAATGGCCGCGGACGTCGTCGCCCTCAACGGCGGCCGGGTGATCAAGTCGATCGGCGACGAGGTCCTGTTCGTCACCGACACCGCGGCCCAGGGTGCGGCCGTCGCGCTCGCGCTACAGGACGCCGTTCGCACGGCCGGCGACCTGCCCGAGCTGCGGATCGGGCTCGCCTACGGCAGCATCCTGATTCGCCTCGGCGACGTTTACGGCGAGGTGGTCAACATCGCCGCCCGCCTTACCTCCGAGTGCAAACCGGGCCGCGTGCTCGCCGACCGTGAGGTCGCGGCGGCCCTTGACGGGCACGAGGCGTACCACCTGCATCGGTTGCGCCGGGTTTCCGTCCGCGGGTACCGCCACCTCGTCCCGTACGCCCTGCAACGCGCCGACTAAAAGACTGACGGCCGAGCGCGACCGTCGTCGCGCCCGACCATCAGAGCCCTACCGGCTCGGCTGAACAGTCAGCGTCGCACTCGGCTTACCGGACGCCGGCGGCGGCGTCACCTTCGCACTTGGCGTCGGTGTCGGCGAGGCAGGCGGCGGAGTCGGCGTCTGGAACACGATGGGCGGCGGAGTGAACGGCGCCACGGTGGTTTCCCGGCAGTTGTCCGCGGAATCGACGAGCGCGTCGGGCGGGATCACGCCGTACGGGAACTGGTTCTCGATGTGACTGTTGGTGCCTTGCACCCAGTCGCAGTTCTCCCGGGAGTCGATGCGGATCGGCTCGCCGTTCTGGTCGTACAGCAGCACCGAGGTTTGCTTGCCCTGGGCATCGAACGGATAGATGTTGGTGATCTGCATACCGTTGAGCCGCAGCCCGTCGTTCGGCGTGTGGCTCGACGACGACGAGGGGTATCCGTTGCTGAAGACACCGAACGACGCGCCCAGGTAGGCGGCCGACAGGACGGCCGGTACGGCGACGGCGGCGACCACGTTGAGCGGGACGACGTACCAGAGCCAGCGCCGATCCTGCTGCGCCCGACGGGCGATCCAGACCGACACGATCGCGCCGACAATCGCGGCGACGGCGGCGACCGCGCCGGCTCCGAACAGCAGGAAGAATCCACCGGCGCCGACCGCGCCACGCAGCACCCACCACACCGGTTGGCCGATCGTGACCAGCTCCTGGCGAAGCTTCGGTGGGATCTGGGCAACCATGTCCCGGATCAGCGCCTCGCCCTTGGCGCCCCGCGGGGTGTCGAGGACGACGGCCGGATCCTGACCGCGGAGCGCCCGGACACCGAGCCAGGCGGCGAGGAAGAGCACCGCGAAACCGATGAACACGAAGAACGCGCCGACCTCCTCCGCGCCGGCGAAGATCGCGATCGCGACGAAGAACGGGCCCACCGTGGCGGCGATGATCCCCCACCGCAGCGCGGCCTTACCGGGGTGCTTGACCGTCGCCGCCGGCGCGGTGCGGGGTGGGTAACCGGCCGCGTTCCGCAGTTCGTCGGCGTACTGCCGCGGCGTGCCCAGCCGCTCCTGCAGCGCTGCGCTGCTCGGCTCACCATCGAACTCGGCCGCGACCTCGGTCAGATGACCGGTCACGTCGTCCAGGACGTCGGCCAGCTCGCCGGGCGGGAGATCGCTCAGCTCAGCGCGCACCTGGGCCAGGTACGTCGCGACCGCTCCGGTCAGTGTGCTGTTCACGCGGCCTCCTCCTTGGTCAGCAGCAGAACCGACATGATGTCGGCGAAGTTGGTCCAGGTCCGGGTGGACTGCGCCAGCAGGTCGTGCCCAGTCTTGTTGAGTCCGTAGTACTTCCGGTGCGGCCCCTCCTCGCTGGGCTGCACGTACGACGTCAGCGCCCCGGCCGCGAACAGCCGCCGCAGCGTCCCGTACACCGAGGCGTCCGCGACATCCTCGAGCCCCGCGGCCCGCAGCCGCCGCAACACGTCGTACCCATATCCGTCGGCATCTCGCAGCACCGCGAGCACCGCCAAATCCAGCACCCCTTTGAGCAGCTGGCTCGTATCCATCCTGTTCCTCCTCGACTGCACCGGAAGGACGGGCCCCTCAGACCGCCCTCCCGGTGCTCTCCCACCCACACTACTACACACTGCGGAGTACTCCGCAATAACAACAATCGGCGGGAAGGGTGTCCTCGAACGAAGACAGTGATGGCTTGTCTTCGAACGAGGACATTGAGAAGATGTCTTCGAACGAGGACAAGGAAATGCCGTGGCGGACTTGGCGATCGGGGACTGGTCGAAACTCGGCTCGGTCGTTCGGGATCAACGGCAACGGCTCGGACTGAGCCAAACCGAGGCCGCTGCACGCGCGCAGGTCTCCCGTTCCTGGCTGGCCAGAGTCGAGGCCGGGCATCGAGGCGCGGAGCTCGAGCAGGTTCTGCGGCTCTTGGATGTCCTCGGTCTGACGCTGTTCCTGCGGACGTCGGAGCGCGCCGGTGGCCGACGGGGTTCCGAGCAGCTCCGGAGCAGTCATCAGGCGAAAATGGCCGACCGCCGTCGTGCCTGGGGCGAACCCGGTGAGTTGAGGTCCGGGGCATGAGCGACCGACTGGCTGTCCTCCTGTACGGCGAGGTCATCGGCCACCTCGACCGGCGTGCCCGGGGCGACGCGCCGACCTTCACTTACGCGCCGACGTACGTCGAGTCGGGCGTCGTTCCGTTGTCGCTACGGCTACCGATCGCAGCTCGCACCCATCCGGCCCGTCAGGTCGAGCCGTATCTCCGTGGGCTCCTGCCGGAGAACGACCAGACTCGTGCTCGATGGGCGGATCGACTCGACACCACGGCCGACGACCTCTTCGGAGTACTCGCGGTCATGGGCTGGGACTGCCCGGGCGCGGTGCAGTTCTGCGCTCCCGATCGCGTTGACGAACTGCGGCGCCGAGACGGCGAGCTCGTCTCCGTCGACGAAGCTCAGATCGCGCAGCGGTTGCGCAGGCTGGCCGATCAGCCGGCGTCCTGGTCGATGCCCGACGAGCACTGGTCGCTCAGCGGCCAGCAAGAGAAGTTCGCGCTCACCCTGATCGAGGACCGGTGGTACCAAGCGCAGGGCGCGGCGCCCACCACGCACATCGTCAAACCGGGGATCCGGGCGCTCATGCACCAGGCGCTGGTCGAGCATGTCAGCATGGCGGCCGCCGCTGAGCTGGCGGTCGACGTCGCGGACAGCCAACTGCTGCGGTTCGAGGATCAGTGGGCGATCGTCGTCCAGCGGTTCGACCGCGTCATCGGCGACGACGAGATCACGCGCATCCACCAGGAGGACTTCTGCCAGGCGCTCGGCCGGCTTCCGGAGTCGAAGTACGAGAGCCGCGGCGGGCCAGGCCTGGCAGATATGGTCAGGCTCGTTCGCACCCAGTCGACCACGCCGTCCGACGATTTGCTGGCCTTGGCCGATTTCGCTCTGATCAACCTTGTCGCCGGCGCCCCCGACGGCCACGCGAAGAACATCTCGCTGCTACTCGCTCCGGACGGCGGACGCTGGGTCGCGCCGCTCTACGACCTCGCCACCGGCCTCGCGTACGACGGCGACGCGGTCGATCGGAGGATCGCGTTGTCGATCGGCGGTGAAAGGCTCGTCAGCCGGATCAGGGAACGTCAATGGGGTAAGGCGGCAGCGACCCTCGGGCTGTCGGAGGCCCAACTCCTCGGCCGGGCGCGCAATCTTGCCGAGCAGTACCCGAGCGCTTTCGAGAAGGCGCTCGGGACCGTCGCCGACGCTCCAGGCGCCCAAGCCGTCGCCGATCAGGCGTTACCTGAGCTACGCCGTCACTGCGCCACGTTGCTGAAAGCCTGGTGACTTGGACGTGTCCTAGTTCTTCGGGTCGTGGAGGTCGGGGCGGCGGGTGGGGGTGGTGATGTCGACCTGGATGGGGGTTTGTTTGGTGGGGGCCGTCAGGTTGCCGGTGGTGAGAGGGAGGTTGAGGCGGCTGGCGGCGAGGTCGATGTCGATGGAGGCGCCGGTGTCGTTGGGGCTGGTCCATTCGGCGTCGGAGAGGGTGACGGCGAGGCCGAGGATGCGGCCCTTGGGGAGGACTTGGTCCTGGGCGCGGAGCGGGACGGTGACGGTGGTCCAGCGGCCGGGGGTGAGCGGTTTGGGTTTGCTCAGGGAGTTGCTGTGGGCGGCGTCGATCCAGCCGCGGCTGACGATGCCGTGGTCGGAGCGGGTGGTGAGCTTCTGGATCTTGAAGTAGCAGGCGTCGTCGTAGTCGGTCTGGGCGCCGTTGCAGTCGAACTCCTTGGTGGTACGCACACCGGAGAAGCGCTGGGCGTCGCCGTACTCGACGAGGCGGGCGGTGATCGGGGTGGTGGCCGAGTCGGCCTTGACGCGGAGCGTCACGGTCGGGGTACCGCTGACCCGGATCGCGGTCGGGAGCGGGGCGGAGAGGAACATCTGCCGGCCGGCGATCTCGGTGGTCGGGTCCGCGACGATGTCGTCCTCGGTGAGCTCGGGGTCGTCGGTGACGGTGACCGTCCCGTTGCCAATGGCACCGAGTTTGCCGGCCGCCAGCGGGATCGGCAGCGCGGCCTTGGTGGCCGGCCAGGTGCGGTAGTTCTGCCAGACGTCCGGCGCGGTCTCGACCGTCGCCATCGGCTCCTTCATGACGTTGTTCTTCAGGCCCTGCAGCCAGTAGTCGAACCACTTGTGCAGCTCGTCGACCCACTCGTCCCGGCGGAACTCGAACGGGTCGACGTGGTCCTCCAGGCCGAGCCAGATCTTCCGTGGGACGCCGCGCTTGGCGAGCGCGTCCCACCACTGGGAGAAGTGGTTGGTCTGCACGTTGTAGTCGGCCAGGCCGTGCGCCACGAACACCGACGCCTTCACCTTGCGGACGTCCTTGACGTAGTCGCGCTCGGCCCAGAACTTCGTGTAGTCGCCGGTCTCGTCGTCGTCGTTGTCACCCAGCTTCGCGCGGACGGCGTCGCACGCGGGGGTGTCGTGGCCGACGTACCCACCGAGCCAGGGCATGTAGTCGTCGCTGTACGGCACGCCGCCGGAACGGGTGTAGTCGTACCACGAGGAGATCGCCGAGATCGGCACGATCGTCTTCAGGCCCTTGACGCCGGTCGCGGCCACGCCGTTGGCCAGCGTGCCGTCGTACGACTTGCCGATCATGCCGACGGCGCCGTTCGTCCAGGACGCCGAAACGGGGACGCCGTCCGCGGTGTGCGCGGTGTTGCGGCCGTTCAGCCAGTCGATCACCGCGACGACCGAGTCGATCTCGTCCTTGCCGCCGACGTCGCCGCAGCCGGTCGAGCGCCCGGTGCCGACGATGTCGACGCCGACCACGGCGTACCCGCGCGGGACGAAGTAGTTGTCGTAGAACAGCGGCATCTTCTTGATGACGCCGTCCTCGTCGTAGGTCTTCTTCTCGCTCTCGTTCCCGCGGCCGCAGCAGGAGAAGTACGGCGAGGCGTCCATGATGACGGGGATCCGGCGACCGGCCAGCGCGGTCTCGGTCGGCCGCACGATGTCGACGGCGATCACGTCGCCCGCGCCGTCGGAGTCGGTGTCCATCGTGGTGTCGACGTACACGGACTCGCGGATCGCGTTCTTGTAGTCGTAGACCGGTTTGGTGCTCTGGCTACGGACGTCGACGTTCTCCGGGACGGCGGCGGCCGGCGCGGCGGATGGGCTGCCGCCCGGGCCGTCCGGCATCGGGGCAGCCGTCGCCGTACTCACGGCGGCGCCGAAACAGAGCGCGGTGGACGAGACCAGGATCGTCACCCTGGCGCGGACGGTCGTCATGGATGGGAAGGCTAGCCACTGACGGGTGCCAAAGCCAGGTTCTGAGCAGATTGACCGCGACTTGCCCGGCACACAGCGTGACGGCAAAGGTATTCCGATAAGGTGACCGCCACCGCCCCGGGGGGAAGAGGTACGAAAGGGTAGGCCAGTGAATCTGCGAGCACCGGTGACATTACTGGATGTGGCACAGCGTGCGGGTGTGTCGGTAGCGACCGCTTCGCGCGTGCTGAACGGCGGCGATCGCGTCCCGCGGCCCGAGCTGCAGGAGCGCGTCAAAGCAGCCGCCGAAGAGCTCGGCTACACGCCGAACGCCCAGGCCCAGGCCCTGGCCAAGTCGTCCACCAACGTGGTCGGCATCCTCGTCCACGACATCGAGGACCCGTACTTCGCCGCGATCGCGAACGGCGTCATGCGCGCCGCCGACGAGCGCAACCTGCTGGTGATGCTGGCCAGCACGTTCCGCGACGCCGAGCGGGAGATCGCCTACCTGGCCTCGCTGCGCGCCCAGCGCGCCCGCGCCGCGGTGATGATCGGCTCCCGGCGGACGGATGCCGAGAGCCTGGCCCGGACGGCGTCCGAAGTGGGCTCGTTCCTGAACTCCGGCGCCGGTCTCGCGCTGGTCAGCCAGTCCGGGATGCCGGCGCACACGATCGAGCCCGACAACCGGGCCGGCGCCGCCGCGCTCGCCCGCGAGCTGGTCGGCCTCGGCTGGCGGAGGTTCGCCGTCCTCGGCGGGCCCGACACCCTCGCGACGGCGCGTGACCGGCGGGACGGATTCCTGGCCGGCCTGGCCGATTCCGGACTTGAGCCGGTGGCGATCGAGAGCGGCGACTTCACCCGGGACGGCGGCCACGCCGCGATCGAGCGGCTGCTGGATCGTGGTGTCGGCGCGGACTGCGTTTTCGCGGTGAACGACGTGATGGCGGTCGGCGCGATGTCGGCGCTCCGCCAGCGCGGCGTCGACGTACCGGGGCAGCTGGGGGTTGCCGGGTTCGACGACATCGCCACCCTGCGGGACGTCTGGCCCGGTCTGACGACCGTTCGGCTGCCGTTGGAGCAGATGGGCCGGCGCGCGCTCGAGCTGGCCATCCACGGCGGCGAGCCGACCACGGAGACCTTCCGCGCCGAGGTCGTCCTGCGCGAAAGCACCGCCCGCGCCTGAGTCGAGGGCCTGAACTAGGCTCGGCAGGTGACCGTTTCCGAGATCTTCGACCCGTCCGCCTGGAAGCAGGTCGACGGCTTCGAGCTGACCGACATCACCTACCACCGGGCAGTTGACGCGGGCGTCGTACGGATCGCGTTCAACCGGCCCGAGGTGCGCAACGCGTTCCGGCCGCACACGGTCGACGAGTTGTACCGCGTGCTCGACCACGCGCGGATGTCGAGTGACGTCGGCTGCGTGCTGCTGACCGGTAACGGCCCCTCACCGCGGGACGGCGGCTGGGCGTTCTGCTCCGGCGGCGACCAGCGGATCCGCGGCAAGGACGGCTACAAGTACGCCGAGGGCACCACCGCGGAGTCCATCGATCCGGCGAAGGCCGGCCGGCTGCACATCCTCGAGGTGCAGCGGCTGATCCGGTTCATGTCCAAGGTCGTGATCTGCGTCGTCCCGGGCTGGGCCGCCGGCGGCGGGCACAGCCTGCACGTCGTCGCGGACCTGACGCTCGCCTCGGCCGAGCACGCGCGGTTCAAGCAGACGGACGCCGATGTCGCGTCGTTCGACGGCGGGTTCGGTTCGGCGTACCTGGCCCGGCAGGTCGGCCAGAAGTTCGCCCGGGAGATCTTCTTCCTCGGTGACGAGTACTCCGCCGAGGACGCCTACCGGATGGGCATGGTGAACAAGGTCGTCCCGCACGCCGAGCTCGAAGCGGTGGCGCTCGAGTGGGGTAAGAAGATCTGCGCGAAGTCGCCGACTGCTCAGCGAATGCTCAAGTACGCCTTCAACCTGATCGACGACGGCCTGGTCGGCCAGCAACTGTTCGCCGGCGAGGCGACCCGCCTGACCTACGGCACCGACGAAGCCGCCGAGGGCCGCGACTCCTTCCTGGAGAAGCGCCCCGCCGACTGGTCGCCGTACCCGTACGCCTTCTAGTTCACTTGTTGTGCCACTTCTGCACCGCGGTGTTGGCGCAGGGGCGGAGGACGAGGCTGGCGCCGTTGTTGCCGGAGTCGGCGGTGACGCACTTTTGGGTGTTGGGGTTCATCAGCTCACGCTTCTCGGTGAGCTGGAACTTCTGCGCCCAGCCGCCGTTGCAGTTGGCGAGCTGAACCCGGGTGCCGTCGGCGCTCTGGGCGTTCGCCAGATCCATGCAGAGGCCCATCGAGCGGACTGAGCTGTCGGGCTGGAAAATCCAGCTCTGGTTGGCGTTTCCGGTGCAGTCCCAGGCCAGGAGCGGGGTGCCGTCGCGGCCGACGCCGTCGGCGGAGCCCTGGACGTCGATGCAGCGGTTGGACGCGTCGCTCATCAGCTTCATCGGCTGCTGCGCCGCACCGAGCGCGGGCGGGCGGCTCTCGTTGCTCTTGTCACCGGTAGGCACCTTGACCGTGGTGGTCGTCTTGGTGGTGGTCGTCGCGGTGGCCGTGGTCGTCGCCGTCGTGGTCGCCGTCGCGGTGGTGGTGGCCGGCGGCAGGGTGACGGTGGCGGTCAGGTTCTTCCCCGGGACGGTGACGACCATCGTGGTGTTCTTACCGGGAACGGTCACGGTTGCCGGCGGCAACGTTACGGTCACCCCCGGCTTGAGCACGGTGGTCACCGACTTGCCCGGAGTGGGCAGGCCGGCCGGCGTCGTCCGCTGGTCAACCACTGGCAGATCGGCCGCATAGACAGGTGAATTTCCGCCGCTGGGCTGCAGTAAAGCCGATACGGTAAACGCAATCCCAGCCACGAAACCGGTCACCAAAAGGGTTGCCGACCAGGCGCGCCGGTCGGGCATTCGGGTGACCCGCGGGACGTCGGGACGTTTGGCGAACGTATCCGCGAAGCGGGACGAGGTTTTCGGTGACCTCACGTCGGCTCCTGAGGCTTTGGGGCGGGGGACTGCCGCTCATTTGAGCGTGCTCATATGAGCGCGAAGCTATGCCTGCAAGGGTTTTGCGGGCAATGCCATTCAGCAGGATCAGCCCAACAATGCGCTCCCGTCAAACGATGGCGAGTCTGTGATGCCGGTCACCGCACAAAATCGACCGGTCGTCGTATGAGACCTCATTGTTGCGGACTGTTCACCGTGCGTTGTTGCCATGAGAGCGTTCTCAGTTTACTTTGGCGACTGATCTGGGGGTCCTCCAACGAGTCGCCCACGAGGGAGATCCATCATCGACGAGTGCGCGCGCCGGACCATCGTCATCGATTTGTGTCTGGCCGAACGAGACAGCCTGCGCAGGTATGTGACGAGCATCCTGGGCCGCGACAGCCATGCCGTCGAGGACGTCGTGCAGGAAACCCTGCTGCGCGCCTGGCAGCTGGCCGAGCGGATCGAATGGCAGGACCGGCCCGTCCGGATGTGGTTGTTCCGGGTGGCGCGCAACCTCGTCGTCGACCAGCATCGCCGCGAGGGCCGCGCCGTCCCGGTCGGGCTGGACGCCGCCGATTTCGAACAGGCGCGCGAATCCGACCCCGCGGAGGAGGTGACGGACCGCCGCCTCGTCGTCGACCTGCTGGCCCGGTTGTCACCTGCGCATCGTGAGGTGGTGGCCCGGATCCATCTGCTCGGGCATGCCGGTGAAGAGGTCGCGGCCGTGCTCGGCGTCCCGCTGGGGACGGT
The DNA here is from genome assembly GCF_013131805.1 of Kribbella sandramycini. Lineage (GTDB taxonomy): Bacteria > Actinomycetota > Actinomycetes > Propionibacteriales > Kribbellaceae > Kribbella > Kribbella sandramycini. The sequence continues at coordinate 941,656 of NZ_JABJRC010000003.1, forward strand.
GAAATCACGGGCCCACAACGCCGTTCGGCAGATTCGCGCCGAGCTGACGCGAGGAGATTGGGCCGGAGCGGCTGCATGAACGTGTTCGGCAGCTCGGGGGTGCGGGCGTTCCTGGGGTACGTCGGTCTCGCGCTGCTCGTCATCGTCCTGGTCAACCTGCTCGTCCGCCGGCTCGGCGGCTGGCGCAAGCTCGGCCGCTGGATCAAGCGCGAGACCCGCCGGACGGTCAACGCCTTCGTCGAGCCGATCGCGGCCCGCCGCCGGTACAAGCGCCGGCTCCGCCTGCTCGGCCAGGTGTTACGCGACCAGCAGGCCTGGGTCGCCGCCGAACAGGTGATTGTTGCCGCCGCCAACCTTCTGCCCGGGTACGCCCCGTACGCCGTCGCCCTGACGCGCAAGCGGGTCGGCGTGCTCGTCGCCGGACCGGATGCGCACGCGCCGCTGCCCGCGCCTTGGCAGCACGACGACCAGGATCCGCGGCTGTGGTGGATCGACCGCGACAGTGTGCCGGAGCCAGCCGCCCGCCGCGCCGAGACGCCGCTGCTCGTCTGTCTGGGCACCGACAGCGGCGGCACCGCCGTCCTGATGATCGACCTGCTCTCCGGCCCGCGCAGTCTCTCGGTGTACGGCGTCGATCGGATCGCGCGGCCCGTCGTCCAGGCGATCGCGGCGCAGCTCGACGTCCGGCTGCCGGTCGGCGCCATCGAGGTTGCCGAGGGCATCCATTCGCAACACGACGGGCTGCCGCTCGCGCAGGCCGTGGTCCGGCTCGGCGCCTGGTTCATCGTCGGCGCCGAGCCGCTGCATGTCCCGCTCCCCTCCGGACGCCGACTGCTCAGTCTCGGCCCGGCCCGCGGCAGCAGCCGGCTGGTCGAAGCGCTGCCCGATCAGAGTCTGCGACTGCACGGCGCGGCCGAGTGGCTCCGCATCGATCCGTTGCCGTTGGCAAGGGCTGTGCAGCGCTCGATCCGCAGTCTGCCGCCGCACGACTTCGGCACCGACACCTCATTCACCACGGCCGAGCCGCTCGACGACCTGGACGACCTGCGGATGCCGGCCGGCACGATCGGCGTCTCGGCGTCCGCCGCCGACGCCGGTGAGCCAACCCGGAAGGCTGCCTCGTGGAGCTGAACCTCACCACTGTCGAAGCCCGCTCCGGCGAGCGCGCCGACCGGCTCGTGCGGGTTCCGCGCGGTCTGTCGGTCGCCGGTCTGGCCGAAGGCCTCGGCCGCCCGGGGACGCCGTTGTTCCTCGGGCGACGGCTCCTCGACCCGACGGCTCCGCTAGCTGGGTCCGGCGTTCGGACCGGTGGGGTGATCGGGCTCGGTGGGCCGATCGACGTACCGGATCTGCTGCAGCGGCGGCCAACCGGGCCTGCGCCGGTCGTGGTCGAGTTGCATGCGGTGTCCGGGCCGCAGGCGGGTCGGGTCTGGCGGGTCGGTCCGGGGAGTCATGAGATCGGGTCGGATCCGCTCTGCACGATCCGGTTGACCGGGGCCGACGTACCCGAGGGCGGCCTGTGGGTGACCGTCGGGCCGGCCGGTGAGGCGTTCTGGCACCGCACCGACGATCTGACCGGGGATGTCGCGAGCCGGCAGATCGGGCCGCCTGAGGACGATGCCGCGACGACGGCGATCCGGGTGCACGACGACGAGACCGTCGGCAATCCGGAGAAGCCGCAGCGGGTGATCAACCCTGGTCATGCCGCGGTCGGTGAGGTGCGGGAGTGGCCGCCGGACGAGGACCTGGCGATCGGCACGGTGCTGCTGCGCTGCAGCGGCGCGCTCGAGCCGCAGGCCGCCGTCCGCGTCGCCGACGACGGCTTCACGCTGGACTACAACCGCCCGCCGCGGCTCGCGCCGCACCTGGACGACGAGAAGGTCCGCCTGCCGAACCCGCCGGCGCCGCCGCAGAAGCGGCCGTTCCCGTGGCCGGTGGTGATGGCGCCCGTCGTGCTCGGTCTGGTGATGGTCGGGCTGTTCAACTCGTACTACTTCCTCGTCTTCACGATGCTCAGCCCGATGATGATGGGCATGAACTACTTCAGCGCCCGGAAGACCGGCCGCGCTGACCACATCGAGGCCCGGAAGCGGTACTTCGCCCGAATGGCCGCGTTGGAGGAGGAGATCGAGGCCGCGGTCGGCCGGGAGCGGCTGATCCGGAACGTGACCGCGCCCGACCCGGTGCGGATCGCGCAGCTGGCGACGCGTCCGGGCAGCCGGCTGTGGGAGCGTCGGCGTACCGATCCGGACTACCTGCTACTTCGGTTGGGGACGGCGGACCAGTCGTCGCTGAAGGAGCTGGACGACCAAGGGCGCGAGGAGAACCACCGGACGATTCGGTGGACGATCCCGGATGCGCCGATCGCGGTGCCGTTGCGGCAACACGGCGTGGTGGGGATCGCGGGGCCGGCGGCGACGATCCGCGGGGTGTCGCGGTGGCTGGCGATTCAGGCCGCGGTACTGCATTCGCCGCAGGCGCTGCGGATCGTGGTGCTCGCGGACGAGGACACCGTCGACGAGTGGGACTGGGTGCGCTGGCTGCCGCAGATGCAGCCGGACAAGGCTGGTGCGGCGGTTCTGATCGCGAATGACGAGACGACGACGTACGCCCGGATCAGTGAACTGATCGCGCAGGTCCAGGGGCGGCATCGGCGGATCGCGGCCGAAGGTCAGTCGGCGCAGAAGCAGTTGCCGGAGACCGAGATCGTCGTCATCGCGGATGGGTCGCGGCGACTGCGCGACGTACCGGGGTTCATCCAGGTGCTGACCGATGGGCCTGCTGTCGGCGTGTACTCCGTTTGCCTGGACCGGGACGAGCGGTTGCTGCCGGAGGAGTGCGGCGCGGTGATCGCGGCCGAGGCGGAGACGCTGACTGTCCGACGTCCGGGGATTCCGGACCAGGAGAACGTGCGGGCCGATCTCGTGACGCCGGAGTGGTGTGAGCAGATCGCGCGGGCGCTCGCGCCGGTGCGCGACATCAGCCCGGACCACGACGCCGGTCTGCCGAAGCAGGTCAAGCTGCTCGACGAGCTCGACCTGGAGCCGCCGGCGCCGACCACGATTCTCGAGCGGTGGCGTCGGCGTCCGGCCAGTACGTCGTTCGTTCTCGGCACCGACTTCGACGGGCGGTTCGTGGTCGACCTGGTCGCGGACGGGCCGCACGGCCTGATCGCCGGGACGACGGGCTCGGGTAAGTCGGAGCTGTTGCAGACGATGGTCGCGTCACTTGCGGTGGCGAACCGGCCGGATGAGCTGACGTTCGTTCTGGTCGACTACAAGGGCGGCAGCGCGTTCAAGGAGTGCGCCGGGCTGCCGCACACGTTGGGGATGGTGACCGACCTCGACTCGCATCTGGTCGAGCGGGTGCTGATCTCGCTGGACGCCGAGCTGCGGCGGCGGGAGCGGATCCTGGCCGCGGCGGACGCGAAGGATCTGGTCGACTACCAGATCAAGCGGGCGGCGGATCCGTCGATCGCGCGACTGCCGCGCTTGTTGCTGGTGATCGACGAGTTCGCCGCGATGGTGGCGGAGATTCCGGACTTCGTGCCCGGGCTGATCAGTCTGGCGCAGCGGGGGCGGTCGCTGGGGATTCACTTGATTTTGGCGACGCAGCGGCCGGCTGGTGTGGTCACTGGAGATATCCGGGCGAACACGAACCTGCGGATCGCGCTGCGGGTGACCGACCAGTCGGAGAGCCAGGACGTCGTCGACGTCAACGAGGCGGCGTCGATCAGCACCGGGATCCCGGGGCGCGCGCTGATTCGGCGGGGGCCACGGTTGGCCGATCTGTTCCAGACGGCGTGGGTCGGTGCGGAGCGCAAGGACGAGGCGGAGCCGAGTGGGCCGGTTGACCCAGCCGGCGTACTGGTGACCGAACTGCCGTGGGAGGCGTTGGGGCGGCCGGTGGAGCGGGAGGTCGAGGAAGAGGTCGAGGAGGCCGCTGCGACCGTACCGGTGACGGACCTGCAGGTGTTGGTCGAGGCGCTGCGGGAGGCGTCGACCGAGTTGCCGGACTTCGCCGTCCAGCCGAAGCCTTGGCAGCCGGCGCTTGGTTCGCAGATTCTGTTGACGGATCTGCCGGACACGAGCGAGCGGGAGATGTTCGCGCCGTACGCGCTGGAGGACATTCCGGCTCTGCAGCAGCAGCGGGTGGCGGGGATCGACTTCGACACGTTCGGGCATCTGTATGTGATCGGTGCGCCGCGGTCGGGGCGGACGCAGACGTTGCGGACGATGGCGGCGTCGGCGGCGAAGTACTTGAGTGTGGCCGACGTACACATCTACGGGATCGACGCGGCCGGTGGCGCGCTGGCGCCGCTGGAGTCGTTGCCGCATTGCGGCGCGGTCGTTTCGCGGCACGACATGGAGCGGATGACGCGACTGCTGCGGCGGCTCAACCAGGAGCTGACCGAGCGGCAGGAGCTGGCTGGGCAGCACAATGCAACCGGTCTGACCGAGCTGCGCAAGGCGCTGCCGAAGGCGAAGCGGCCGGCGCACATCATGGTGTTGATCGACGGCTGGGATGCGTTGTCGACGATGCTCGACGACCATGACAGCGGGAACCTGTTCAGCGAAGTACTGCGGTTGCTGCGGGAGGGCGGTGCGCTGGGGATCCACCTGATCGCGACGTCCGAACGGTCGCTGCTGGGTGGGCGGCTCTCGTCGCACAACGACCACAAACTCCTGCTCCGCCAGGCGGACCGGACCGACTACCAGGCCGCGGGCCTGCGGCTGGCGAAGGTACCGGCGATGGTCGGCTCGGGGCGCGGGTGGCATGTGCTGACCGCGACCGAGACGCAGGTCGCCGTCCTCGCCGAGGGTGGCGGTTCGGCGCAGGTGGAGGCGATCCGCGCGATCGCGGCCGAGGCCGCCAAGCGCGACTTCAAGGTCGCGGCGGCTCGGCGTCCGTTCACGATCGCCGAACTGCCGACGGCGGTCGAGTTCGCCGAGGCGTACGAGAAGGTTGCCGCCGAGGATCGGCGTCCGCTCTGGGGCCTGGTCGGTCTCGGCGGCGACGAAGGCGGCGCGATCGGCGTCGACCTGGCCGGCATCGGCTCGTCGTACGCCGTCCTCGGATCACCCGGCTCGGGCCGCAGTAACGCCCTCTCCTGCCTGGCCGTCTCCCTGCTCGCCGCCGGCTCCTCGCTCGTCGTCATCACCCCCCGCGAATCGCCGCTGCGGATGCTCCAACGCCACCCCCAGGTCGCCCTGATGAGCCAGGCCGACCCAGCCGAAGACATCCTCCGCGCCGCCCTCGACGGCCTCACCGGCCCCAAGGTCATCGTCATCGACGACGCCGACCTCCTGATGACCGCGGCCGCCGACAAAATCCTCAAGGACATTGTCGTCTCCGGCCGCGACCAAGGCCTCGCCCTGATCTTCGCCGCCACCACCGACGGCTTCCAGTCCGGCCTCTCCGGCTGGGCCTCCGCCGCCCGCCGAGCCCGCCGCGGCCTCCTCCTCGAAGCCCGCTCCATGTCCGACGGCGACCTCATCGGCGTCCGCCTCGGCCCCTCCGTCCTCCGCGCCACCCCCCGCCTCGGCCGAGCCTGGACCACCGGCCCAGCCGCCCAACCCCAAACAGTCCAAGTCCCCCTAACCATCCTCCGCCCCGAGTAGTTGTCAGGCGGGCGAAGCCCCACGCGCCGCCTACGCGAGGCTCGTCCGTCGCCCCGCTCGCGCCACTCCCACCCACCCCCACACGGTGCGTGCTACCGCCCGCGCCCACCGCTCCGCGCGACGTGCGGGCTACCGCCCGAAACTGCGGGCTAACGCCCGCGGCGTCCTACCCCGCCAGTCCGCGTGCGCGCTTCGCGCGAGAACGGGCTGTCGCCCGGTTTGTGCTGTACCGCCACGCCGCGTTCGCGTGAGTGCGGGTGCTACCACGCGGTGCCGCGTTTGTGGGTGGCGGCGAGGTCCGCACGACCTGCGTGGCTCGGCGGGGGCGGACCGCCGGCACTCACCAACTGTGCGGAGTAGCGGCTCGCCGCGCCTGGGGC
>NZ_JABJRC010000004.1 GCF_013131805.1 Kribbella sandramycini
GGTGTAACCGGCTGCTACCTGCTACCCGGCGCCGCCACCCCGCGTCATCACCGAAAGTCACAGCACAGCCCGTGTCTCCCCGTCGGGGGCGCGGGCTTTTTTGGTTACGGAGATTCCCATTCCAGTGGTACAGAGGGACCGGCAGGCAGAGGCGATCGTCTGCGGTGAAGGCGATCGTCTCGGTGACGAAGTAGCCGTTGTTGAGGATGTTGTGGTGGCTGAGCGTTGCGCCCTTCGGGAAACCCGTTGTGCCGCTGGTGTACTGGATGTTGATCGGATCGTCGAAGGACAGCTCTGCCGCGCGTCTGTGCAGCTCTGCGATCGGTACGCCGGCAGCGGCCTCGCGGAGGCTGTCCCAGTCACCAGTGCCGATGTAGACGAGCTCTTCGAGCGCAGGGCAGTCCAGACGCACCTCCTCCACCATGGCGCGGTAGTCACTGGTCTTGAACTCGGTGGCCGAGACCAACAACCGCACGCCGGACTGGTTGAGCGCATAGGCCAGCTCATGCGTGCGGTACGCCGGGTTGATGTTGACCAGGATCGCGCCCACAGTCGCCGTGGCGTACTGCGTGATCACCCACTCCGCGCAGTTCGGCGCCCAGATGCCAACCCGGTCGCCCTTGCCGATTCCACGCGCCAGAAGCCCTCGCGAGACCAGATCGACCTCGGCGCCGAATTCGGCGTACGTCCACCGCCTGCCGCTCTGCATCTCGACCAGCGCCTCCCGGTCGCCGTACTGCGCAACCGTCCGCCTGAGGTTCGCCCCGATCGTCTCCCCCAGCAACGGCACTTCGGAGATCCCTGATGCGTAACTCGGAAACACTCGCGCCTCCTGATGAGTCGGCAGTGGCTAGCGCCGAGTCTAGGACGGTCAGCGGAAGAGTTGCAGCGTTCGATGCCAGGGGTTGGCCCGGAGCCGCGGGTTCAGCAGCGCGACGGCGACGCAGTACTTACTGACCTGGATCGTCCGGGCCCCGAGCTCCCGCAGTACCTGATCGGCGACTCCCGCGCGCCCAGCTGTCTTGCTCTCCACCAGTACGACGTCCGGCCGCGCTTGGACGCTGTGGCGCGCGTCAGTGAACCGCAGGTCCACATCACACGTCAGCCGCGCATGGCCGGTCGGGTCGACCAGAGTGCTGCGCCGGTACGTCGTCTTCAGCGCCGGAGCCAGCCCAGGCTCAGGCCGGACGCCGTACTCGGCGTGGAGCCGTTCGGCCACGAAGTTCCAGGCATCGGGGTTCAGCCGGCCGCGGTCCGCCAGCGGGTAGCCCACGCGGGACTTGATCGTCTCGGACCGCCCTCCTTTGAGCTTGAGCTCCAGACTGCACTCGCCACTGTCCAGATAGGCGCGGGTCCGCAACTTGTACCGACGGCGACGCCGCTGGAGGTGCTGGCGATAGAGCTCGTGCTCTGCAGTGTCGAAGTACACCGACTCGTACCGGAACGCCGTCTGGTCGTCGATCCGCAGCGCAGCGAACGTCCCTTGCAGCCGTGCAGCCAGCTCGACGAACGTCTCAAGCGGTAGTAGGTACTTGCGGTCGACCCGAACCTGCAGCGCTGCCTCGGCCAGCACCTCGGGCAGTGTGATCGTCGGAAGGGCCTCCAAGACACCTGCCATCGCCGCAGTGGTTCTGGCGGTGCTCATGCGGCGAACTGGTGGACAGGCGCCGGCCGATTCGCGCGGGTCGCATCCGTACGCCGCCGGTAGCGCACGTCAACCACCGTGGTGTCAGTCACCAGATCCAGGTCCAGAACCACGAAATACTTGACCTCCGCACCCAGCAGTTGCTCCAGCACCGGACGGATGTCGCTGACCTGCGGATAGGCGCGGTCGAGCACCACCTTCTGCCGGTGCGAACGGCTGATCAGCCGCGGGTGATCGACGCCGTACATGACCGCCACCAGCAACAGGCTCAGCACCGGCGCCAGCCACACCGGACCGGGATGCAGCCCGTTTACGAGCCCCATCGCCAGTGCGACGAAGTAGTAGGCCACCTCCTCCTGAGTGATCGAGTCGGACCGGAGGCGAATGATCGACAAGATGCCGAACAGACCGAGGCCCAGTCCAGCTCCGGCGCCGCTGTCGGCCAGCATCGCGGTCACCGCCAGCACACCGACGTTCAGCGCGACGTAGGCCAACAGCAGGTCCCGCCGGTGGTAGCGGCGGAAGTAGATGCCGTAAGCAAGCAGGCCGACAGCCAGCAGATCGGCTGGTAGCGCAATGGCCAGACCGGTCATGGTTCCTCCTCGGTTCGTTGGTGTCGTCCACTCTGGGCAGGCACCGTGAGACCGAGCTGAGCCGGTGATGAGAGGGTTCTAAGGCAGCAGGCGGTAGCCCATACCGCGGACGGTCTCGATCCGGTCCTGGCCGAGCTTGCGGCGCAGGTAGCGGATGTACACGTCGACGACGTTCGATCCGGGGTCGAAGTCGAAACCCCAGACCTGGGAGAGCAGTTGCTCACGCGACAGCACCTGGTCCGGATGCCGGCAGAACATCTCCGCGAGCAGGAACTCCCGCGCAGTCAGGTCGACACTGCGATCGCCGACGATTGCGCGGCGGGTGCGCAGGTCGAGCTCCAGCTCGCCTACGCGCAGCACGGTGGCGTCCGGCGTACCGGTACCGTCGCTGCGTAGGCGCAAGCGAATCCTGGCCAGCAGCTCCTCGAACGCGAACGGTTTGGCCAGGTAGTCGTCCGCACCGCCCTGCAGACCAGCCACTGTGTCCCGGACGCTGTCGCGGGCGGTCAGAATCACCACAGGGATCGTGACTCGGGCCTCGCGCAACCGCCGCAGCACTGTGAAGCCGTCCACGCGCGGCAGACCGATGTCGAGCACCAGTAGGTCATACGCGCCGCTGACCGCTTCGGCGTACGCCGTCTCGCCGTCGCCGACGACTGTGGTGACGAACCCGTTCCCACGTAGTCCGCGCTCGACGAAGGATGCGATTCGCTCCTCGTCCTCAGCGATCAGGATCCGGCTCATTCACGCACCTCCGGCAATGTGATCTCGAAACGCGCACCGGGACCGTTCTGCGGTACCACCTGGACAGAACCACCATGTGCCAACGCAATCGACCGGACGATCGACAGCCCCAGCCCTGCACCTTCAGCGCGGGCCTGGTCAGCGCCGCGGGCGAAGCGGTCGAAGATCCGGTCGACATCCGCCGCTGGCACACCTCGACCCGCATCGGAGACCCACAAAGTCACCTGACCGTCCAGCACCCGCGAGCCGACTGCGATCCGGTCTCCGGGCTCAGTGTGCCGGACGGCGTTCGCAACGAGTTGCATCAACGCCTGTGTGAGCCGCTGTCCGTCCGCAGTCACGACCGCGTCGGCTGTCTCATCGACCCGCCACTGCCGCTCTGCCATCGGACGTGCCTTGGCCACCACCTCGACCACCAGCTCGGTCAGGTTGACCTCGGCCACCGCCAAGAAGTCCGGACGGTCGCTCTTGGCCAGCACGAGCAGGTCGTCGACGATTCGGTTCATCCGGCTCAGCTCGTCCAGTACGAGCGCCTTCGTCCGCTCCTGGTCGGCCGGGTCGTCGCTCATCAGCTCGAGATGGCCGCGGATCACCGTGATCGGCGTACGGAGTTCATGACCGGCGTTGTCGGCAAACTCGCGCTGCGCGACGAACGCGGCCTCCAGCCGGTCCAGCATCGTGTTGAAGGTCCGCCCGAGCTGGGCGACGTCATCGGAACCGACAACCTCGATCCGGCGCCGCAGGTCGGACTCGCTGATCCGCTCCGCCGTACTGCGGAGTTGGCGGATCGGTGCGAGTAGTCGGCCGGTTACCAGCCAGCATGCCGCTGCAGCCAGGGCGAGCGTGCCAGCAGCGACGACGACCAGTGCTTTGGCCGCATCCCGCGACGGCTGGGCGATGACGTCCCGGAACTCGACAATGACCAGCTGGGCCCGGACCGGCCGCTCGCCGAGCTGCACCGGCAGCACGCCGTACCGGACTTTGCCCGCTGCGCTCCCCTTCCAGCCGTACGTCGGTTCGGTGGCCCCGGCGATGCTGCGGACGAACGCCTCGTCGGTGTCGAGACGAGCCGGCGGTGCGCCTTGGCCGCGGCGGTAGGGACGACCGTCGACGATGCTGAAGAACGTCTCGGAGTCGTTGGGCAGATTCAGCTGCAGCCAGCGCTCCAGAAGCTCCTCGGGTGTCCGCGCGGCCGAGGAAGCGGCGTACCCGCGGAACTTGGCGGCCTCGTGGCTGAGCTCACGGTCCGCAGCCGAGTCGGAACGGGCCGACAGCACCTGCCAGGTCACTACGACCACTGCGATCATCGCGAGCGCGAGCACACTCAGCAGCCAGGAGATGATCCGCACGCGCGCGCTGGCGAGCGGCCTCCTCAGCGGGCCCACCGCTCAGCCATCGTCATCCGGACCGTCGTCGGCGTCGTGGTCGTCGTTGTCGTCCGGCCCGTCGTCGTCGCCGGCGGTCCGCACCGGCGCCGGAGAGACCTGGCCCGCACCTCGTTCCGCGGCCGGCGGACCGGTCGTCGGGCGCGCCGAACCCGGCGTGATGACCACCGTCTCCCCCAGCTCCGGACCGCTGCGATCGGCCAGCCATTTGGGCAGAAAGAGGCCCACCGCCGCGAGCACAGCGGCGACAACGCCGTACACCACTCGTGGAGACCGCACAGTCAGACTCTGCGATCCCACCCGAAGAGCCGCATGAGCCGAACATTACAGAGCTCTCATGTGGACAACGGTTCTTGCAGCCGCACGTGCAGTGGAAACAGGGGGTGGACGGCAAGCAATGTCCTTGCCAACTCTCCGTCACATTGGTCGCGCTGCGTGGTTGGACCGTTACCTTGGATCGGAGAGGTGTGAGGCGATGGGCCGAACCGATGAGGGTTACGCCCGCAGCGACCGTCCGCCCGGACGTACCGCCGAGGCGGCACAACGTACCGCTGCGGTAGGCGAGCGCGTCCGGGAGCTGGGCAACCTCCTGGCCGACGCGCTGGCGATCGATGTGCACAGCACCGACCTGCAGACGCTGAAGCGGGCTCCGCGCCGCGCTCCGCCAACGGTGCCGGCTGCTGATCTCACTGCGCGTCCCGGGCCGGTCTGGGACGCGTTCGTGCCTCAGGCGCCCGGACCGTTCCGCTGGTGGGGCGCCGAACGCCGGTACGCGCGCCGGCTGGCAGCGGCCGAGGACAGGTTCGCAGAGGCGATCGAGCGGCACCGGATCGCCGAAGAGAACCGGAGGGACCGCGTTGCCCGAGCGCTACGCGAGCAGGTCGACCAGCAGCGTCGGCTGGATGAGGCGACCGCGGAGCAGCACGCTCGCGTCGACGCCTACCAGAGGGCAGTAGTGAGCCACGACCGCGCCGCGGTGACTCGCTACTTCCAGAAAGCCTTGGAGCGAGTGAACGAGCCACTCGGCTTTCCCCGACGTCGGCGCGTCAGCTACGTGCCGGAGTCGACCTTGCTGGCCGTCGAGTGGGACCTGCCGGAGATGTCGGTCGTGCCGCGCGAGGCGTCGTACCGGTACGACCGGGAGGCGGACGCCGTCGTCGCCGTGCCTCGCCCGGAGAAGGAGGTGCGACTGCTCTACCAGCAGCTGGTCGCACAGCTGGCGCTGCGGGCGCTGCACCTGATCTTCGGCAGCGATCGGTACTGCGTCGTCGATACCATCGTGTTCAACGGGATGGTCGAAGCGGTGGACCTACCGACCGGCCAGACGGTGCGGCCGTGCCTGATTACGCTGCGGGCCACTCGAGAGCAGTTTCAGGCACTGGTACTCGACCAGCTCGACCCGGTGGCCTGCGTCCGGCACTACTTCGCCGCAGAGGTGTCCCGGCATCCGGAGGAGCTACAGCCGGTCGAGCCGGTGCTGGAGTTCGACCTCGCAGACCCACGGACCATCGAACCGATCGATGTGCTCAGCGAGATCGACAGCCGGCCCAACCTGCTCGATCTGACCCCGGACTCGTTCGAACACCTCGTCCAGAACCTCCTGACCCGGATGGGCCTGGAGACGCGCCTCTTCCGGCGCGGCACCGATGGCGGGATCGACTGCGTCGCCTACGACCCACGGCCGATCACCGGCGGCAAGTTCGTCGTCCAGGCCAAGCTCTGGACCCGCACCGTGCCGCCCTCCGCCGTCCGCGACCTGTTCGGCACCGTCGTGGACGCCGGCGCCACCAAAGGCATCCTCATCACCACCAGCGGTTTCGGACCCACCAGCTACCAGTTCGCCACCGGCAAACCACTCCAGCTCATCGACGGCACGGCTCTACTGGCCCTCTGTCATCTGCATGACATCCCGGCCCGAATCATCCCCCGCGCCAGCTGATCACGCTCCGTTGCCCGTGGGGAGGTGTCACACTAACGCCCATGGAAACTGGGGTGACGGTTGTCGGATCAGGTCAGGTCAGTACGGCGCCCGACGTACTACGGGTGTCTCTCAGCGTGGAGCACGTCGCACCGGACGTGGCTGCCGCGGTCGCACAGGTCGGTGAGCGCACGGATGCGGTGATCGCTGCACTCCGCGAGCAGGGTGTCGCGCAGTCCGATATCGGCACCACGACAGTGAACGTCTACCAGGAGTACCGCGAGCCGGGCGCCGCACCGGCGTACCGGGGCGCGCACCAGCTCACAGTCACCACCAAGGACCTCACCGGCTTCGGCGCGCTGCTGAACGCCGCAGTGGCCGCGGCGGGTAACAACCTCGGTCTGCAGTCGCTGCAGTTCGACGTCCAGGAAAAGTCCGCACTGCTGACCCGTGCCCGGGAGCTGGCGTTCGAGCAGGCGCGGGACAAGGCGACCGAGCTGGCTGCGCTGGCCGGCTTCTCACTCGGCTCCGTCACGGCCATCACCGAGACCCACGGCCAGGCGCCGCGGTTCGAGGCCCAGGCCGCAGGGGCGAAGCTGGCGTTCGACTCCGCGGTCAACGTCGTCCCGGGCGATCAGACCGTCGAGGTGTCGCTCGAGGTCCACTTCTCCTGGGGAGCGTAAGGCTGATATGACGCGGGTCTTCGCCGTCAGTGACATCCACGGGCACCCCGAGAAGCTGCAGGCCTCCCTGCTGGCTGCCGGTCTGACCGACGACGACGGCAACTGGGCCGGCGCGGATGCGCGGCTGTGGGTGCTGGGCGACTTCTTCGACCGCGGTCCGGACGGAATCGGCGCACTGCGCTTCGTCCGGGCCCTGGTCGACCAGGCGCCCGCGGAGGCGGTCAACGTGCTGCTCGGCAACCACGAGATCCTGGCGCTCGGCATGCGCAAGTTCGGCGACACCTTCGTCCCGCACGAGGGCATCACCAGCCGCAGCTTCGAACGGTCCTGGGCGCTGAACGGCGGCCAGGACCGCGACCAGGAGCTACTCAGCGACGACGATGTCGCCTGGCTGCTGGACCGGCCGCTGCTCGGTCTGGACGCCGACCACCTGCTGATGCACTCGGACACCGCGGAGTACGTCGAATGGGGTGACACCCTCGACCAGATCAACACCCGCGCCCACGCCGACCTGCACAGCGACGACATCGTGCTCTGGTGGGAGATCTGGCGCCGGATGACGGCGCGCTACGCGTTCCGCGGCCCAGGGGGCCCCGAGATCGCCCGCATCCTGCTCCAGGCCCTTGGCGGCCGCCGGATCGTCCACGGCCACAGCATCGTCGCGGACCAGCTCGGCATCCTCCCGCAGTTCCTGACCGGCCCCCACCTGTACGCCGAGGAGCTGGTTCTCGGTATCGACGGCGGCGCGTTCGACGGCGGCCCCTGTCTGGTTGTGGAGCTGGAGCAGCCGTAGGGAATGCCCGCACAGGGCAAGTGGTTGAAAACCGTCATGGCTGACAAGACGCGGAAGTTGCCCGGCGCCGACCACCCGATCACGATCGCGAAGAACCCGGACCGAGTGGTCGTGAAGCTCGGCGACCTGGTCCTGGCGGACACCCGCGACGCGCTGTCGCTCCAGGAGTCGACGTACCCGGCCGTCCAGTACCTGCCCCGGGCGAATGTGGACTTCACGGCGCTGGAGCGGACCGAGCACACGACGTACTGCCCCTACAAGGGTGACGCTGCCTACTACAGCATCATGGCGGCCGGCGCCGACGGCGAGAACGCGGTCTGGACGTACGAGCAGCCGTACGACGCGGTCGCCGACATCCGCGACCACGTCGCCTTCTACCCGAACAAGGTGACCATCGAGATCATCGCGGACTGAGGAACGTCCGTAGCACCGGTGCGAGCAGCTCCGGTGCGACTACGTGGCCCTGGTCGGGCAACTCGGTCAGAGTGCCCGCGCTGAGCAGCTTCACAGCTCGGTGCGCGGCATCGACCATGAACGGCGGTGATGCCGTCCCGGCCAGGACCAGCGTCGGTTGGCTGATCCCGGCGAGCAGCTCAGCCGGGAGGCCTCCGCCGCGGGCGCCGTGATCCATGACGGCGAAGTCGTAGGCCAGAGTCGGTGCCAGCTCGGCCACACCGGGCGATCCGGCGAATTCCAGCGCCTCAGCCGTCGGCATCCCGGCCATGACCAGGAAGAGCTCGACAGCCTCCCGGTTCTGCCCATCCGCGAGCAGGCTGAGCACCTGAGCGCCGTCCTCGCTGGAGTCGACGTCGTCCGACCCGTACGGCGGTTCGTGCAGCACAACCCGGCTGAACGGCAGACCGCTGCCCGCCGCAATCGCCGTCAGGCCCGCGCCGGAGGAGTGTCCGTAGACCGCCGCACCGCCACCGAGCGCCTGGACCAGCGCAGCGATGTCCTCGACCTCACGCTGCACGACGTACGCCGTACTGTCGCCGGAGTCACCGCGGCCGCGCCGGTCGTAGCTGATGACGTCGAATGAACCCGCCAGCTCGTCGGCGAGCGGTCTGAGGGCGTTGCGGTCGCACAGTGCACCCGGTACCAGGACGAGTGGCGCGCCCCGGCCCACTCGGTCGTACGCGATCGCCGTACCGTCTGCGGAAGTCACGTGCATGGGAGTCCTCCAATGGGTCTGATGCCGGTACGTCGGAGCCGGGGTCCGGGTTTCGACAAATGCCGTGGCGCTGGTGCTGGACTGGTGATTCACTGCGAGCCGTGATCAGCAGAGTCGACGAGTACTTGCACACGGTGCCACTGTCCGGAGCTGAGGCCGAGGAGGTCGGCCCGTTCACGCTGTTCCGTAGTACGACGGTCTGGCCGTACTACGCGCGGCCGAGAGCCGGAGTCACGGTCACCGCGGCCGACGTGCAGGCAGTGCGGGCGCGCTGCGCGGAGCTGGACCTGCCGCTGAGTTTCGAGTGGGTTGTCGACGCCTGTCCGACGCTGGGCCCGGCCGCCACGGAGGCTGGGCTGACTGCACACGAGTACCCGCTGCTGGTGCTCGACCCAGCCGACCTCAAGACGGTGGCCACGGACGCGCGGGTGGAGATTCTGCGGGCGGACGCGGACTTGGTCCGGCTGTCTCGCGCAGTGCAGAGCATCGGGTTCACAGCCGGCGGCACTGCGGTCGGCGCGGGCGGTCCGGCCGAGCGGGACGCCGCGGTGCCTGAGGTGCCCGCTGCGACCGTGGAAGGCGTCGTTGACCGGATGCGTCGCGGAGTCACCGTGACGGGAGCTGTGTTCACCGAGGACGGGATGGTCGCCGCAGGCGCGCACCAACAGGTTGGTGCGACCTCGGAGATCGTCGGAGTGGCGACACTGCCCGCGATGCGACGTCGCGGGCTCGCTGCGGCGCTGACCGCCGCGTTGGCGCAGCATGCGTTCGACAACGGCGTGGAGCTCCTGCTGCTGTCGGCCGAGAGTGACGCCGTGGCCGCCGTCTACGAACGGGTCGGTTTCCGCCGGATCGGGCAGGCCGGCGCCGCGGAGTAGCCGACGGTTAGTGATCCACGGGATCGCGCCGTACCGTTGGAGGGATGAGCACGTCCGACCGCAACCGCCCACGCACCCTCGCAGAGGCCCTGCGCACCTGGGACGACGCTGCCCTCGGACGCCTCCTGCAGCAGCGGCCCGATCTGGCGATGCCCATCCCGGCGGATACCAGCCAGCTCGCTGCGCGCGCGACGACCAACGCATCGGCCGCCCGGGCGATCAACCGGCTCGACGAGTTCGGCGTCGACCTGTTGGAGGCGCTGTCCGCGCTGCCGGAGCCAGTCAGTCTTGCTGACCTCGCTGCGGGCGCAGACCAGCCGGTCGACGTCGTCCAACCGCGAGTGGCCGAGCTGATCGACCTGGCGCTGGTCTGGGGTACCGAGGACGATCTGCGGCTGATTCGCGCCGTTCACGAGCTACTCGGCCCGACACCGGCGGGGCTCGGCCCGATCACCACACGGCACTTCGGTGACCTGGATCAGCTGATCGAAGACGCCGGACCCGAGGCGCGCGAGGTGCTCGACAAACTCACCTGGGGGCCGCCGACCGGCTCCGTCGAGAAAGCCGAGCGGCCGGTGACGATCGCGTCGGCCCGGACGCCGGTCGAGCGGTTGCTCGCGCGTGGCCTCGTCGTACCGCGCGATCCGAACACCGTCGTCCTGCCACGGCAGATCGGCCTGCATCTCCGCGGTGGGCGCGTGCTGGCCGCGACCCGGCCGACGCCACCGCCGCTGGACGGAAAGAAGGTGACTGCCAGCATCGTCGACCACGCTGCGGCCGGTGCGGCGCTGGATCTGGTTCGGCAGGTCGACAGGGCGTTGGAGCAGCTCGGGATCGAGCCTCCGCCGGTGCTGCGGACCGGTGGCATCGGCGTCCGCGAGCTGCGCAATCTGGCCGGGAAGATCGGTGCGGACGAGCCAACCACAGCCGCGGTGTTGGAGATCGCGTACGCCGCCGGTCTGGTCGCGGCAGTCGAGGTCGGGACCAATGAGATGTGGCTGCCGACCAGTGCCTACGACGACTGGCTGGATCTGGATTTGGCGCACCGGTGGGCGCAGCTGGTCACGGCCTGGTTCGGCGGGATGCGGGCGATCGGACTGATTGGACGCCGCGACAGCTCCGGTGCCACGGCAGCTGCCCGCGAGCGGCTCATCAATGCGCTCGCGCCGGATCTGGAGCGTCTGCTGGCGCCAGAGGTCCGGCTGCTGACACTACGCGCGCTGGGCGAGGCGCCTGCCGGAGTGGCTCCTGCAGCGCAGGCTGTTGTTACTTGGGTGGCCTGGCATCGGCCCCGTCGTGGCGGGCAGTTCCGTGACGAGCTGGTCGAGTGGGCCAGCACCGAGGCCGCACTGCTCGGTCTGACCGGCCTTGGCGCAATGGCTCGGCACGCGCGCCCACTGCTTACTCAAGAGCCGACCGTTGACGAGCTGGCCGAGGCGATCAGCCCGCTCGTCCCGGAGCCGGTGTCGGAGATCCTCCTCCAGGCAGACCTGACTGCGGTCGCGCCCGGGCCGCTGGTGCGCGCCGTCCAGGACGAGTTGTCCGCAATGGCGGATGTCGAGTCGCACGGCGGTGCGGCGGTCTACCGGTTCAGCGAGAGCTCGGTACGCCGCGCGTTCGACCTCGGCCGGACGGCAGACCAGCTCCACCAGTGGCTGGCGGCTCACTCGCGGACGCCGGTCCCCCAGCCGCTGACGTATCTGGTGGACGACGTCGCCCGACGGCACGGTGTCCTCCGGCTGGGCACCGCGTCGACGTACCTACGCTGTGACGACGAGTCCGTGCTCACCCACCTGCTGAGCTCAAGCCTGCCCGGCGTCCAGTTCCGTCGGCTGGCACCAACAGTGGTGGTCTCACCGTCGCCACCGGACATCGTGCTGAACCGCCTCCGCGAAGCCGGTCTGGCGCCCCTGGCCGAGACCTTCGACGGCGTCGTCCACGTCAGCACCGCAGCCGCCCGCCGCGGTGAGCCACCGCGCCGTCGTACCAGCCGCGACTTCGCCGACAGCACAATCGAGCTCACCACCGACCAGGTGAAGGCCGTCATCGAAAAGGTCCGCGCCGGCGACCGCCTGGCCGCAGACCGCCCCAGCGACGAAACCCCCGAGCCGGCCGCCCCCGCCGAAACCATCGCCGTCCTCACCGACGCCGCCGAGTCCCACACCCGCACCTGGATCTCGTACGTCGACCACAACGGCACCGCCTCCGAGCGCGTAGTCGAGCCCACTCGGGTCGCCGACGGCTGGCTGACTGCCTACGACCCCACCACCAACCAACCGAGCACCTACGCCCTGCACCGAATCTCCACCGCCCGCCCAGTCGACTAGTCGCCGCCGCCCCCGCCACCACCTCACGATAGAGCCGCTCAGGCGGCCTGAGCTGCCGTTTGGCGGTAGCAGGCACAATGGAGGGTCGGCCGAGTGATGGGAGTGGCGCGTGACGGACGGGCCGTTGATTGTGCAGTCGGACAAGACTCTGTTGCTGGAGACTGCGCATCCGGATTCTGGGGCGTGCCGGAAGGCTATTGCGCCTTTTGCTGAGTTGGAGCGCGCACCGGAGCATGTGCACACCTACCGGCTGACGCCGCTGGGGCTGTGGAATGCGCGGGCTGCTGGGCACGATGCGGAGCAGGTGATCGACGTACTGCTGCGCTACAGCCGGTACCCGGTGCCGCACTCGCTGCTGGTCGACATCGCCGAGACGCTGGACCGGTACGGGCGGCTGCGGCTGGAGAAGCACCCGCAGCACGGTCTGGTGCTGGTCACGACGGATCGACCGGTGCTGGAGGAGGTGCTGCGGTCGGCGAAGGTGAAGCCGATGCTGGGTGCGCGCATCGACGACGACACCGTGCTGGTGCACCCGTCGGAGCGCGGTCACCTCAAGCAGACGCTACTGAAGCTCGGCTGGCCCGCTGAAGACCTCGCCGGGTACGTCGACGGCGAAGCCCACCAGATCGACCTCCTGAAGGACGGCTGGGAGCTGCGGCCGTACCAGGAGCAGGCGGCCGACTCGTTCTGGCACGGCGGCTCGGGCGTCGTCGTACTACCCTGTGGTGCCGGTAAGACGATCGTCGGCGCCGCTGCGATGGCGCAGGCCTCGGCGACGACGCTGATCCTCGTCACGAACACCGTGTCCGCCCGGCAGTGGAAGGACGAGCTGCTGAAGCGGACGTCGCTGACCGAGGAGGAGATCGGCGAGTACTCCGGCTCCCGCAAGGAGATCCGCCCGGTGACCATCGCGACGTACCAGGTGATGACGACGCGCCGGAAGGGCGTCTACACCCATCTGGAGCTGTTCGACGCCCGCGACTGGGGCCTCATCGTGTACGACGAGGTCCACCTGCTGCCGGCGCCCATCTTCCGGATGACGGCGGACCTGCAGACCAGGCGGCGCCTCGGCCTCACGGCGACGCTGGTGCGCGAGGACGGCCGCGAGGGTGATGTCTTCTCGCTGATCGGCCCGAAGCGGTACGACGCGCCCTGGAAGGACATCGAGTCGCAGGGCTGGATCGCGCCGGCAGACTGCGTCGAGATCCGCGTCGACCTGGAGCAGAGCGAGCGGTTCGTCTACGCGACCGCCGAGCCGGAGGACCGCTACCGGCTGGCGGCCTCCACACCGGCCAAGTCCCGGCTGGTACGCCGGATCGCTGACCACCACGCCGGTGAGCCGCTACTGGTGATCGGCCAGTACATCGACCAGCTGGACGAGCTGGGCGAACGGCTGGAGTGTCCGGTGATCAAGGGCGAGACGAGCATCCGGGAGCGGCAGCGGCTGTTCGATGCGTTCCGTACCGGCGAGATCAACCGGCTCGTCGTCAGCAAGGTCGCGAACTTCTCGATCGACCTGCCTGAGGCCTCGGTGGCCATCCAGGTCTCCGGCACGTTCGGCTCCCGGCAGGAGGAGGCGCAGCGGCTGGGGCGCGTCCTGCGTCCGAAGGCCGACGGGCGCACTGCCCGCTTCTACTCGATCGTCGCCCGCGACACCGTGGACGCCGAGTTCGCTGCCCACCGCCAGCGCTTCCTGGCCGAGCAGGGCTATGCGTACACGATTGTGGATGCTGAAAATCTATTCGCCTAGGCGGCTGTGGATGCCGTTGAAGTGCCTGCGCATGGAGCGGGCGAAGGCATCGGGGTCGGCGAGTTTGTCGAGCAGGTCCCGGTGCCAGGCGGCGGCGTCCGCGGGGGTGTAGCGGGCGCCGGGCAGCCGGGCGTCGACCTCGGCGAAGGTGCGCCAGAAGACCGAGAGCAGATCGATGACGAGGGCGTTGCCGAGCGGCTCGTAGAGGGCCTGATGGAAGGCCCAGTCCTCGTCGGGGAAGTACTCACCGGCGGCGGCCTTGGCCTCCATCCGCTGCACAAGCTCCTCGAGGACGTCGGCGTCGTGCGTGGCGAAGTGCGCGACGACATCCTCGGCCAGACCGACCTCGAGCGCCTGCCGGACCTCCAGCACGTTCTGCACATCCCGAAGGTCACCAGCCATCGACTGCGACATCCGGAACGCCAGACCGTCCTCCAGGGACTGCAGCGACACCGCACCGACGTACGTGCCGTAGCCGTGCCGGATCTCGATGATGCCGACGGCCTGGAGTGCTTTCATCGCCTCCCGCAGCGGATGCCGGCCGACGCCGAGCTGCGCCATCAGCTCCTGCTCATTCGGCAGCGGGTCACCGGCCTTCAGCCCGCGCTCGAGGATGAAGGACTTCATCTGGTCGCGGATGAAGGACTGATTGCCTGCCGCACCACGCGCCCGGCTGAGCCCACCCGTCGTCACTGCCCGGCCTCCCTTGGTAGAGACCGCTCAGTGTAATCCGGCGCGGTCCAGCAACGGCCGGATCGCCGCGATCTCGGCGTCGTCCAGCGGAATGCCCGGGTACGCCGGGATCGGGCAGTCGATCACCCCGAGCAGGTGCAGCGCGGCCTTGAACGCGCCCAGAGCCGCCGAGCTGGCGCCCATCCGGCCCCGGTCCGCCACCTCGACGATCTCGAACAAGCGGATCAGCCGCTCCTGCTCCACGCGCGCAGCCTCACCCCGGGCGCCGTACAGCCGCACGTATCCCGCCGGGTCCACATTTCCCAGCCCTGGCACGACGCCGTCCACTCCGAACGCCAGTGCGGAGTCGACCGACACCTCTGACCCTGTCATGATCGCGAACCCGTCCAGCCCGGCGTCCCGTCGTTCCATCACCAGCCGACGCAGACTGGGCTCCTGACCGCTGGAGTCCTTCACACCGGCAATCACACCAGCCTTCGCGAGCGAGATCATCAGCGGCGCCGGCAGCTTCGTCCCGACCCGCACTGGAATGTCGTAGGCGTACAAAGGGACATCACCAGCGACTTCTGCCAGCCGCGTGAAGTGCCGACGGATCTCTGCCGAATGCGTCGCCGCGTAGTAAGGCGCAGTAGCAACCAAACCGTCCACTCCGGCTTTCAGAGCGGCAGAAATGTGCGCACCGACGCGAGCAGTCGACGCATCGATCACTCCGGCCAGCACCGGCACCTGACCGCCGACCTCACCGACGACTGTCTCCAGCACCACCTGTCGCTGCTCGTCACTCAGAAACGTCCCCTCACCAGACGTGCCGAGTACGAATACCCCACTCACCCCACCAGCGAGTTGGTACTCCACCAGCCGAGCCAGCGATGCCGTGTCGACGTCGTACGACGGAGTGAACGGTGTGACGAGGGGCGGTACGACACCAGTCAGCAAGGCAATCTCCCAACGGTCAAAGGGCGAATGTGGCAAAGCGCAGCGCAGCGAACGACGACGTCTCGCCCGCCTCGTAGAAGACACCGACCGAGCCATCGGGCAACAGAGTCAGATCGGAGTACCCAGCCATGCCTGGATGCACGACCAATCCGGGCTCCCAGGTCGCACCGGCGTCGGAGCTGACGAAAATGGTCAGCTCGCGCCGCACCGCCGGGTCAGTAGGTGTCGAGAGCAACAATCGCCCGTCCGGCAGCGTCAGCACATTCCCCTGGATCCCCGGCGCGGTGACCTCGGGAATTCCGGCGTACGGCGCATCCAACGTCACTCCGCCGTCGGACGACCAGGCATGTACTCGGGCCGGTCCCGTGCCGAGGTGGTTACGGGCGTTGAAGTACAGCCGACCGTCGGGCAGCTGCGCGACTGCCGTCTCATTGGCGTTGACCTCTGGCCCGTCGTTGCGGTCGATGAAGCCAACCGACCAGGTCCAACCAGAGTCGTCACTCAGCAGGCAGTGTCCGCCGTTGACGCCACCGGGCACCACAGAGTGGTTTGCGGGTACTACAAGCCGGCCGTCCCGCAGTGCGATCCCGTGGCCCGGTCCGGTCGCGTACCAACCCCAGTCCGCCGGCTTGACCTGCGCTGTGAGCTCGCGAGCCGAACTCCAGGTCGCACCGTCGTCGGCGGACCACTGAACGAACACCCGGCGCCCGTCGACGTCGTCACCGTGCGCCAACGCAGACTCCACCGCGTCGGCGCCGTTCTGGACGGACAGCAGGACGATGTCGCCACTGATCGGGTCGATGACCGGTGCCGGATTCCCGCAGGTCTTGCCCGCCACCGCGAGTACGACCTGCAACGGCAGCCAGCTCTGCCCGCCGTCCAGCGAGCGCCGTAGCACCAGCTCGATCTCACCGGAGTCGCCCGGCCCGTGCCTGCGGCCCTCACAGAAGGCCAGCACCAGCTGCCCTCGCGACACCACCGCCGGGATCCGGAACGTGTGGTACCCCGACCCGGCCGGATCGAAGACCAGCACCGGAGCAGCACCGACTCTTGAAGACATAGGACGTACTATGTCATGGTGTGGTCTCCGACGGAAGGTGAGGCCTCATGTCAGTCAGCAGACGTACGTTCCTCGGCGGCGGACTGGCCGCCGCCGCTGTCGCCGCCACCGGCACACCGCTGCTGACCGCCTGCGGCGCGAGCCAGAACGACGTCGCGGCCGCCAATCGGGCCGTGCGGCTGCCGACGTTCACCAAGTACGCCGGCGTCACACCGGACCTTCCCAGCGACGGCGTCGTCCTGGACGGCTTCCTGAAGTACCCGGCCAACCCGGTCCGGGCGATCACCGAGGCGCCCGGCAACGGGCGGCCGATCACGTTCCTGACCAACATCCCCGGTGCGATCCCGCCGGCCGCGGACCGCAACCAGTTCTGGCAGGCGCTGAACGAGCGGCTCGGCTCCGAGCTCCAGATCAGCATGGCGTCGAACGACGAGTACAAGGACAAGTTCGCCACCCGCATCGCCGGCGGCGACCTGCCGGACATCCTCAACATCCCGGTCGACACCGCCCAGATCCCCGGCCTGGTGAAGGCCAAGTGCCTGGACCTCTCCGAGCACCTGTCAGGTGACGCCGTCCAGAAGTACCCGTTTCTCGCAAACATCCCGACCGACTTCTGGAAGGGCTGCGTGTTCAACGGCGCCATCTACGGCGTTCCGGTGCCACGCGGGATGTCCCGGACCTCGCTGGCGCTGTACCGCGAGGATCTGCTCGCCGCGAAGGGCATCAAGGACCCGAGGCCGAAGAACTTCGAGGAGTTCTTCGACCTGGCCAAGGAGCTGACTGCGGCGAAGCAGAACCGGTGGGCGTGGACGCGGGTGCCGCTGTCGACCATTCGGCAGATGCTCGGCGTACCGAACGTCTGGAAGGAGAACGGCGGCAAGTTCAGCTCCAGCTACGAGGACGAGGCAAACCAGGAGGCTCTCGAGTCAGGCCGCAAGATGGTCGCCGCTGGGGTAGTGAATCCAGATGCCTTCAACGACAAGGCCAGTGCGCGCAAGCAGTGGTTCAACGGCGGCATAGCAGCGTTCGACTACGACAGCTTCGTCGCCTGGAACCAGTACTACGCCGACAACACCGCAGGTGACGCCTTTGCGGTCAACATGCTCGACGTGCCCGGCGGTACGCCGTGGATGGGCGGTGCGCTGAACAACGTGACCGCATTCAGCAAGGACAGCAAGCACTCACCCGAGACGCTGCTCAAGATCGCCAACTGGATGGCTGCGCCGTTCGGCACCGAGGAGTACCTGTTCCGCAAGTACGGCGTCGCCGGCCGGCACTACACCTTGCAGGGCACAGATCCGATCCCCTCGAAGGCGGGCGTCGTCGAGACCGGTATCGGCCTGCAGTACATCAGCGACGCACCTCTGTCGCTGTACTGGGCAGGCAAACCGGAGGTGCCGCGCAAACAGCACGCAGTCCAACAGAAGATCGCGAAACAGCTTGTGCACGATGCTTCGTACGGTCTGTACTCCGATACGCAGTCGAAGAAGCAGGCGCAGCTAGCCAGGACTATGACCGACCTGGAGACGCAGATCATCCAGGGCAAAAAGCCGGTTTCGGACTGGGCCCGTGGCGTGGCGGACTGGAAAGCGGCGGGCGGCGACAAGATGCGCTCCGAGCTCGAGCAGGCGCTCGCGGACACGGCGGGGAAGTAGATGCCCGGTGTCTGGCACCGGTTGACCCGCGACCGGGTGCTCCTGCTGTTCGCACTCCCCGGGGCCGCTCTGATCGTCGCATTCCACTACGTGCCACTGCTGGGCAATGTCATCGCCTTCAAGGACTACCAGCCGTTCCTCGGGATCGGCAGCAGCGACTGGTCCGGCTGGTCGAACTTCGAGGTGATCTTCAACGGCGATCCGGCGTTTCTGCGCGCACTGCAGAACACGCTGATCCTGACCAGCCTGCAGTCCGTCTTCGTGTTCCCAGCGCCCATTCTGCTCGCGCTACTGCTCAACTCGTTGTTCTCCGAGCGGATCAAGCGCATCGCGCAGAGCATCCTCTACCTGCCGCACTTCATGTCCTGGGTGATCGTGGTTGCGCTCTTCCAGCAGATGCTCGGCGGAAGCGGGCTACTGAACAACTACTTGCGTTCGCACGACCTGGCCACGCTGAACATCATCGGGAACTCCGAGCTGTTCCACGTGCTGCTCACGTCACAGATCATCTGGAAGGACACCGGCTGGGCCACCATCCTCTTTTGGCCGCGCTGTCCCAGATCGACTCGCAGCTGTACGAGGCGGCCAGTGTGGACGGCGCCAGCCGGATGCGGCAGCTCTGGCACGTCACCTTGCCTGGTCTGCGCGGCATCATCATCCTGCTGTTCATTCTGCGCCTGGGCGACTCGCTGACCGTCGGCTTCGAGCAGATCATCCTCCAGCAACAGGCTGTCGGCCGGGACGTCAGCGAAGTCCTCGATACCTACGTCTACAACAACGGCGTCCTCGGTGGCGCCTGGGGCGTCGCTGCGGCCGTAGGGCTGGTCAAAGGGCTCGTCGGCGTCGCACTGGTGCTGGCGGCAAACAAAGTCGCCCACCTCTTCGGAGAGCAGGGGGTGTACCGCCGATGAGCCGCAGAATCGTTCAGGGGGTGCCGATGCCCTCGTGGCCGATGCGCATCTTCAAAGGCCTGGTACTACTCGTGTTCTGCGCGGTAGTCATCGTCCCGTTCGTCGGAGTCCTGTCGACGAGCGTCGCACCGAACAAGCAGATCAACGAGTCCGGCGGGTTGGTGCTGATCCCGGAGTCGATCGACTTCGCGGCGTACAGGTCACTGTTCGCCGGCGGCGTCGTCACCCAGGCGCTGCTGATCAGCATCTTCGTCACGGTCGTTGGAACCCTGCTGAGCCTGACAGTCTCCTGTCTACTCGCCTATGCCCTGTCCCGGCCGGAGTTCGTGGCCGGACGGCCGATCCTGCTCGTCGTGCTCTTCAGCATGCTGTTCTCCCCCGGCATCATCCCCACCTACCTGGTGGTCAAGGGAGTCGGGCTGCTGGACAGCATCTGGGCGCTGATCGTGCCGACCATGGTCAGCGCGTTCAACGTCGTCGTACTGCGGGCGTTCTTCATGAACCTGCCGAGTGAGCTCACCGAGAGCGCCCGCATGGACGGTGCGGGTGAGCTGAAGACGTTCACGTACATCGTGCTCCCGCTGTCCCGGGCCGTGCTGTCCGTGATCGGTCTGTTCTACGCAGTGGCGTACTGGAACGCGTTCTTCTCCGCACTGCTCTATCTGAACGACAGCAGGCTCTGGCCCCTGCAGCTGGTGCTCCGGACGTACGTCATCAACGACACCCAGCTCGGTAGCGCCGAGCTGGGCACAGAACTGTTGCCACCGCAGGCATCCATCCAGATGGCGATCCTGGTGGTGTCGATCGTCCCGATCCTGCTGGTCTACCCGTTTCTGCAGCGTCACTTCGCCAAGGGGGTGCTCACCGGCGCGGTGAAGGGATAAATGAGTTTCTCCCGGGCAGGGACTCAAGTAACGTAGCTGGGCCCCCAATCCCTGCCGGAGGATCACTCATGCCCTCAGACGCGTCCGACACCCTCCAGGCCGAGAAGAACTATCTGAAGACCTCCCGCGCAGCGCTGGCCCAGATGCGGGAGAAGACCGGCGCGCTGGAGATCCACAGCGCCGACCGGGTGAACCAGGAGTTCCTCAAGGCCGCGATCTGGCGGCGGATGAAGGAGCTCGAGGACG
Organism: Kribbella sandramycini; assembly: GCF_013131805.1. GTDB lineage: Bacteria > Actinomycetota > Actinomycetes > Propionibacteriales > Kribbellaceae > Kribbella > Kribbella sandramycini. The sequence goes on from NZ_JABJRC010000004.1 coordinate 20,273, forward strand.
ACCCCGAGGTGCCGCTGTTCTTCGGCCGGCTGGACTACGTCGAGCCCGCGCCGGAGACGTTCCACATCGGACGCCGGCACGTCAACGACGCGCTCGGCGAACCCCTGGTGGTCGACTGGCGCGCCGACATCTCGGTGCCGTTCTACCGGGCCAGCAAGACCGAGCCGATGGGTATCGGCAGCCGCCGCCGCTTCGGCTTCACCCACGGCGAGATGACCGCCTTCGAGGACGAAGACCTCACCTCCACGGCCCCGGCCGAGCAGCACAGCGACATCCTGGACGCCGAGATCGAGCGCCCGCGCTCCGGCCCGATGCGGGACATCGTGGCCACGATCCAGCCCGAGCAGGACGTCATCGTCCGCTCCGGCGTCGAGGACACCATCTGCGTCCAAGGCGCACCCGGCACCGGTAAGACTGCCGTCGGCCTGCACCGCGCGGCGTATCTGCTCTACGCCTACCGGGACCAGCTCAGCCGAGCCGGAGTGCTCGTGGTCGGCCCCAACGCGAGCTTCCTGCGGTACATCGGCGACGTCCTGCCGGCGCTGGGTGAGATCGAGGCCAAACAGACCACAGTCGAGGAGCTGGTCGCCCACGTGCGGGTGAGTGGGCCGGGGAGCGCCGCTGTCGACGTACTGAAGGGCGACGCCCGGATGGCCGAGGTGTTGCACCGAGCCGTGTGGTCGCAGGTGCAGGCGCCCAAGGAGGCGCTGGTCGTTCCGCGCGGCTCACACCGCTGGCGGGTGTCGGCGTACGACGCCGAAGAGCTGGTGGCCGAGCTGCGTACCCGCGGCGTCCGGTACGGCGCCGGCCGCACGATGCTGCCGCAGCGGCTCGCCCACGCCGTGCTGCTCAGGATGGAGGCCGCCGGTGACTCACCCGACGACCGCGTCCAGGACGCCGTCGCCCGCAGCCGTCCGGTCAAGCAGTACGCCGAGGCGCTGTGGCCCGCCGTCGACCCGGCGAAGCTGCTGTTCCGGCTGTTCACCGAGCCGGAGCTGCTCGCCGAGCACGCCGACGGCATCCTGACCGCCGAGGAGCAGCAGCTGCTCGTCTGGGAGAAGGCGCCGCGCTCCGCGGGCGCAGCGAAGTGGTCAGTGGCCGACGCCACGCTGATCGACGAGATCGCCGACCTGGTCGACCGGACGCCGTCGCTCGGCCACGTCGTCCTGGACGAGGCGCAGGACCTGTCGGCCATGCAGCTGCGCGCTGTCGGACGCCGCTGCTCAACCGGATCGATGACTGTGCTCGGTGACATCGCACAGGGGACGACACCGTGGGCCACGCCGTCGTGGAGCGAGGCTCTGAAGCACCTGGGCAAGAGCGGCGCCCACACCGAGGAGCTGACGGCCGGCTTTCGGGTGCCGGGTCAGGTGATCGAGTACGCCGCTCAGCTGCTCCCCGTCATCGCACCGCACCTGACTCCGCCGACCGCCGTCCGACGGGCCCGCGGTGAGCTCAGCATCACCAGAGTCGACGACAGCCTGACCGCCGCGGTGACGACGGTGAGCGAGGTGTCGTCCCGGCCTGGCTCCATCGGTCTGATCGTTCCGGACGCGGTCGTACCGGCCGCCCGGAAGGCGCTGCAAGCGCAGGGGCTCGAGTTCGCCGTCCTCGGCGACGAGGACGACGCCGACGCACACCTGGACGTCGTCCCGGCCTCGTTGGCCAAGGGTCTCGAGTTCGACCACGTCGTCCTCGTCGAGCCGGCCGGCATTGTGGCAGGCGAGGCCGATGAGCGCACCGGCCTCCGCCGCCTGTATGTCTGTCTGACGCGTGCAGTCACCTCGCTGGCCGTTCTGCACCGCGAGGACCTGCCTGCCGTCCTAGAAGCCGCGCGACCCGCCTGAGCGTCGCGAGGACCGGCGCGAGGAGCCGCCGCCGCTGGAGCGGGTCCGCGACGAGAACGACCGCCGCCGCGACCCGCCGCCGTCGTCGTCCGCTGCTGAACCGGCTGACGACATCGACCGGTTGATCGATTCGCCCATCGCGGCCGACATCCGGCCGAAGCGCGACCGGGCGCGCCGCGACTGCCACCGAGCCCGCATCTCGTCACCGGCGCGGCGAGCGCGCTCGTCCGGGAACCACCAGCGGCGGCCGTCGCCCTGCGACCAGTAGCCGTCGATATAGGCGGCCATGTCCTCGCCGTACGTCCAGTACGGGCGCTCTTCGCGCCAGCCGGTCACCATCCGGATCTGCGGCGCCTCGCCAGCCTCGTCACGGCGCTTGCAGGCCGCGCAGACGTCGACCTCGCGCTCGCTACCGGACTCCGGCCGCCAGCTGACCTTGGCCGTGCTGGGCCCGTGGCGCGGGTCGTAGAAGCACGGCGCGGTCGGCTCCGGCATCGGTTGCCCAGCCCGGACTGCGTCGATGCAGACCAGCCCGTAGCGGGCTGAGCCGAGCAGACTGGTCACAGCCTCGATGTCAGCGTCGCCCTTGGCCGCATCCAGTCGGTGCCGCGCCTTCTCGACCGTATCGAGGACATCCTTGGACAGCTTGGCCTGCTGCGGTTCGGACGTCGTCGGCAGCGCGGAAACCTGCTGCGACAGCGCGATGATCTCCTCGTTGAGCAGCGGGCGCGTGTAGGCCAGATGGTCCTTCTCATCCTTACGCCGGGCCCGGACCGCGCCAAAGGTGACGATGCTCCACCACAGTCCGAAGATGCCCGCGATACTGCCCACCCAGGGCGCTGCGTCGATGTAGAACGGCTTGTCGACCACCTGTGCTTGCTCGATGAACCTGGTCAGCATTCGCTCGTAGTCCGGCGCACAACAGTCCACAGCCTGGTCGACTGCGTTGCCCACGTAGTACGTCGGCCCCTTGTCGGCCCGCTGGACGGCGTGGAACCCACGGCCCGCGCTCTGTGATCTCGCATCGACGAGCACGGCGTAGACGCCCTCGACGCCGACCCGGTCGTAGAGCTGGTCGGCGATCTCCTCACCCTCCCAGACCAGACCGGAGTACTTGGTGGTTCTGAGCTTCTCCGCAGGAACTACCGCGATCCGGATCGGCGCTGCCGCGCTCTTGGCCGCAGCGTTCAGTTCTGCGACCTCGGACGCCGACAGCCCACGCACCGCCGGATCCACCCAGACGCCTGGCTCACCCAGCTGCGCAGCGACCTCGTTGAAGTAGTCACCCGGAGCCGAGCTCGCAGCGTGCGCCGGGAGCACCGGAACGACCAGGAGCAGCGCCAGTGCGGCCAGCAGTCGTTTCATCGCTTGCTCCTCGAGAGTCTGTCCTGACACGACTGACAGACGGGCACCTCGCGTGGCTTCCCACCGGGCGGGGTGTACATCCAGTCCGTCACCGAAATGCCATGTGCCGGGTCGAAGAAGCACTGCACCCGTCGGGGCGGCCGGTCCGTGCCCGCAGCGACCGCCTGCGCACAAGCGAGTCGCCAACGGCCGTACTCGACCCGCGCCCGCACATCACGCAGCTCTTCGTCCTCCAGGTCACCGTCGACCACGCGGCTGGCGTCGGCGTACGCATCCATCGCCGCCTGTACGTCTGCCGCGTTGTCCACGCCATCCAGACGCACATCTGCGGCATCCAGTTCCTCGCCGAACCGCGTTACATCCTCCCGAGCCAGCGCCTGCCGCTCGGTCAGCGTGTCCGCCTCGTCCGGGAGGACGGCGTACGACGGCCGGTACAGCGCCGGCCCGGAGTCGCTCCGCGGCCGGGACCGCCACCACCGCAGCACCAGACCGAATGCAGCGAACAGCACGACGAGGAGACCCACCAACCAGAGCCAGCTCGGAGGGCCGCCGGCCGCCTTCGGTACGTCGAGCTGGTCGAGGACTCCGTTGAGTGTGCCGACCGCATCGGACCGGCTGTGCCTGGCCAGCTCCTCAGCGAGGATCTTGTCGATCGGGGTATCCACACCGACCGCACTGCCCCAGGTGATCGCCCCACCGAAGACAACCAGGTAGATACCGTCTGCGGCTTGCTTGTCGACCAGCGCGTCGACGTACGCCCGAGCGGCCGCGGCACTGTTACCACTGCCGTCGTTCAGCACCGCCGCCGGTACGACGGCGATCCGGATCGCCTCGTCATGACCGCCGAGCCGCTCACGCAGCTCTTCCGCGTCCTCGTCCGGCACGAGGGAGCGCTGTGTCGAGTCGACGTACACAGGCGAGGTCTTCCAGCCGTCGACGACCGGAGTGGGGTCAGCCGCTCCGGTCATCGAGGTGGTGAGCACTAGCAGCGCGGCCAAGAGTCGCATGGCCGCTAGCCTGCCCTAGTCGGAGGCCGTTGCCGCCAGAGGCTCCTCGATGTGCTCCAAGTGCTCGATGTCCTCGAGCCCGGGGTTGCGGCGCAGAGTGAAGGTCAGAGCCAGGACGATCAGCGAGAGCAGTGCGGCCAGCGGAGGCAGGTACTGCAGCCCGGCCACGTGGATCACCAGGCCACCGACCACCGCGGACAGCCCGGCGCCCAGGTAGATGGCTGAGGCGTTCAGTGCGATCAACAGACCGCCGCCCAGCTCCAGCAGCAGGTTCTGGATCGGCGGATTGAAGGCCCAGGTGAACATGCCCCAGACGAACAGCGCCACCGCGGCACCCGCCGTACTGCGAGCCGTCAGGTCCAGTGTGCTGACCGTCAGGATGATGCCGATCAGCAGCACGATCAGAGTGCGGATACTGCCGTAGCGGTCCGTGGCGCGACCTCCGAGCAGGTTGCCGACCACAGCACCGACGCCGTACACCAGCAACAGGATGCCCGTGACGTTACCGGTCAGACCGGCAGTCTCCTTGAGCAGCGGCACGATGTAGATGTAGACGCTGAAAGCGCCGAGCACGCCCAGCACGGACATCGTGAGCACGATCTGTACCCGCCGGTCGGCGAGCCCGGCGAACCGCTCGCGCAGCCCGACCACTGCGGGCGCATCAACCTTCGGGAGCGCAGCGCGCTCGACCACGGCGACCAACACTGCGATCACCGCAATCAGCGCGAAGACACCCTTGTAGCCGAGGGTCGGTCCCAACAGACTCCCCGCCGGCACACCCAGCACCAGAGCGAAGGTCAGACCGCCGAACACGACAGCAACCGCTCTACCGCGCTCCTCCGGTGGCAGCAGCCCAGTAGCGAACAGAGTGGCTGCCGGTGTGTAGGCAGCCGCGCCGAACGCAGCCACCACCCGCCCGGCGACCAACACCGGGTAATTGGTCGCCACGGCGGCGATCAGATTGCCCAACGCGGCCAGAACCAGCGCGGCGATCAGGAGCGTCCGCCGCTCCCAGCGCCCGGTCAGTGTGGCCAGAATCGGCGCACCGATCGCGTAGGCCAGGGAGAAGGCGGTGGCGAGCTGACCGGCGGCGGTCAGCGAGACGTGGAGCTCGGAGCTGACATCGGGCAGCACGCCGGACACGACATACGCGCTGGTGCCGACCGCGAACGCACCAGCACCGAGCAGGTAGATCCGTGCGGACATGAGGTCCTTCCCGGGAAGATTCGAATAGTTCGATGAAGATCGTACTACGAAACTCATCGAACTTCGATATCCGTCGTACTATGGACCCATGACCAGGAAACAGCTCCCCCAGCCGGACCGGGCGGAGATCCGCGTCGAGGCGGTCCTGCAGGCCCTCGGCGAGCCGGTCCGGCTGCAGATCGTCCGCGCGCTGGCCGACGCTCCGGAGGGCATCGCCTGCGGAGAGATCGAGCTACCGGTCACACCGTCCACCCGGGCGCACCACCTGCGCACGCTGCGAGAGGCCGGCGTCCTGACGACGCACACCGAAGGCACCCGCCGAATCAGCAGCCTCCGCCGCGACGACCTGGACTCGCTCTACCCGGGCCTGCTCACCGGGGTGCTGTCCGCAGCGCAGTGACTGGCAGACTGTGGCAGTGGTTGAGCTGCGAGCGCGATGGGACGGCGTGGTACCCGCTCCCGGTGAGCTCGCTGACGAGCTGATCACTCGCTACGTCGAACGCAACCGGCGCGCGTACCGCGACCACTACCTCGAGATCGTGCTGGCCGCGCTTGAGCCACTCATCCAGCTGTCCACCGACCCGGCGTCGGTCCGGCTAGCCGCCTGGTTCCACCGGGCCGTCCACGAACCTGGTGGTTCACCGGCCGAGGACGCAGAGGCTTCGGCGCAGCTCGCCGAGCAGCTGCTGCCGCAGTACGGCGTCCAGCCGATCCGCGTCGCCGAGGTGGCCCGACTGGTCCGCCTGACCGGAGATCTGGCCGCTCCACCACCGGACTCCTACGCACCGCCCCGGCGCGACGCGAATGGCGACGTCCTGCTCGACTCGGTCAACGCCATCATGTCCGCGGATCCGGTCCGGTACGCCGTCCACGTCGCCGAGGTACGCCGTGATCTGGGTGAGCGCCGCAGCGTTCTGGAGCATCGGTACGACCACGTCCAGGAGCTGCTCGAAGGGCACCTTTACCGGACTCAGCTCGCCAGGCAGCGACTGGCGCCGGTAGCCCGAGTCAACCTTGAAACCGAGCTGGCCGGCCTCGACAGCGAGCTCCCGGCGCCCTGGCGTGGCTGGCAACAAGCGGCGCTGACCGCGACGGCGACGTTCGGAGCCATCGGAGCGGCAGTCGCCGCCATCGCGGCCTCCGGAGCGTCCTGGCAGATTCCGGCGATCGCCAGTCAGCCCGGCTGGCCACCTGTCGCGCTGGCCGGGTTCGCCTTCTTCAGCGGGCCGGTGCTGTTCCGCTGCGCGCGCAGCTCGAGTCAGCGCGCCGGTCTGATTGCGGGAGTCGTCGTCGCGGTCGCAGTCACCGGCCTGTTGGTCGCCTGGGCGCAGATGCCGCGGACCAACCCAGCGGTCGGCGTCGGTCTCCGAGTGCCACTGCTGATCGCCGCTCTGCTGTTGCTGCTCTTATCCGGCGGGGCTGCGCTCGCTGCGTCACTGCTGCGCACCAGAACGGCCAGGTTCCTGCCCAGCCGGAACCTAGGTCAGCAACTGGCTTGGCTCGCCGTTCCAGGTGTAGTCGCGCTGGCTCTGTTGCTGGTCGTGCAGCCGGTGGCCCGTAACTACGTGCTGAGCTCGAACGAGCGCGTCGACGGTCCGGACAGCGTCGCCGGCAAGGCAGCTCCATCGGTACTCAACGGCGCGGTGGCCTGGGTGAGTAAATCGGTGCGCGGCACCGGAGCCGAGGAGGCGATCGGGACGCAGTACGGGATCGCCGTCCCGCGCCCTGGCGGCGTCGTCGAGATGCTGGACGCCGCCACGGGCGACCTGCGCTGGCGCTACAGCCGCTCCGACTCCGACGAAAAGCCGACCATCGTCGCAACCGGCGACGGCGACTACGTGCTCGCCGAGTTCGCCGACGTCGGCTACCTGCTCCTGGACGCCAACACCGGCCGGCGCAAGGCGGCCTGGTCCGGGCGGACGCGTGACCACCTGATTCAGCAGGCGCAACCACTGCTGACCGGCGAGCGCAGTACGAGCGGAGCGGACAAGCTGCACGGCGTCGATCCGAACGGCGACCAGCGCTGGACCTACGAACCCGGCAAGTGCACCGATCTCGACGCAGTGGCCTCCATGGATACCGTGGTCGCGTTCCTCGGCAACTGCGGGGAGCGCACCGACGAGATGATCGGTCTGGACCTGAAGTCCGGGAAGAAGCTTTGGGCCCGGCCGACCAACGACACCTACCGCCGCCCGGTCGCTGTCGGCGGAGTGGTCGTGGTGGCCGAGCCAGGCGGGGACTCCGACGTACCGGAGGCGCTGACCGCGTTCGACCCGCGGACCGGCACCGTGAAGTGGCGGTGGCCGGTGCCGCAGACCTGGGCTTGCCGCACGCTCCTGAACGCCGCCGGGCGCTATCTGGTCGTGGTGGACTGCCCAGGCCCGAGCACTGTCGAGAACCGCCGCACTGTGGTGACGGCGATCGACTCGAGTACCGGCAAGACCGCCTGGCAGGTCACAGCACCAGTCGGCCCCCGCGCGAAGGTCACGGTGACCTCGGACGGCCGGGTGATCTCGCTGAGCCGCAGCACCGAGGCCTGCTGGGCCAACGTGATCAGCCGCCGCGGCTTCCGGCAGGTGCGGCTGCCGCTCGGCATCTCGTGCAGCCGCGACGCTCATGCCGTCGGCAACCTGGTGCTGACGAGCGGCCCCGACAGTGTGATCGCCTTGCGCTGAACCGGTTCTGCAGCCACGGAGTGTGACCTGGAACGCAACTACAACGGTGCAATTCGATGCCTGGCGCACCAATCGAAGCGGTCAGGTGACGAGGCGATATCGCTTTGGCCACGACCGTCTCCGCGGACCCCTGATCAGCCGCTCGCGGCACGGGTTGGGTGCGAGACTCCCATGCCATGGACCTGCGCGACCAGTGGAATCGCCTGCTGCCGCACGCGCAGCCGTTGGGCGATGATCTGCTGGCTCGTTACGCGGAGCAACATCGGCACTATCACGACCAGCGGCACCTGACCGAGGTGTTACGCACGGTCGACGAGCTGGCCGACGCCGCCGACGACCCGGACACCGTCCGGCTGGCCGCCTGGTTCCACGACGCGATCTACGACCCGCAGGCCGACCCCGGCGAGAATGAAGAGGTCTCGGCGCAGCTGGCCGAGCTGGAGCTGGCGGCGTACGGCGTCGACGCTGCGCAGGTCGAGGAGGTCGGACGGCTGGTCCGGCTGACCGCGAAGCACGACTGCGCGCCCGACGACAAGAACGGCGCCGTCCTCTGCGACGCGGACCTGCGCATCCTCAGCCTGCCCGCGGAGCGGTACGACGAGTACGCGGCCGGCATTCGGCAGGAGTACGCGCACATCAGCGACCGGGACTTCGCCCGCGGCCGCATGTCGTTCTTGCAGGGCCTGGCCGAGACGCCGCTCTACGCAACCGACCGCGGCCATGCCGACTGGGAACAGACCGCCCGCGCCAACTTGGAACGGGAGATCGAGTCCTGGGGCCCTAAGGCGGCCCGGCCGATCGGCGGGCTGATCCCGATCGTGTACTTCGGCGCCGCGCTCGGTGTGGTCGTTGCCGCGTCGGTACTGCTCGGTCGTGGCCTCGGTGCCGCCTCGAAGTGGCCGGCCGACCCGAACGAGGTCACCGGCTTCCCGGTCTGGGCTCCGGTCGCGGGCACGCTGGCGGCGACCGGCCTGGCCTGTGCGTGGTTCCGCCGCGCCCGGCAGAAGCTGTTGGCGATCCCCGCGCTGGTCTTCGCCGTCCTCGGCGTTCTGGGTGTTGGGCTGTGCTGGTGGCACTGGCCGGCCGCACAGCCCGGCGCCGCCATGTCCGAGCGCTGGCCGTATCTGATGCTTGCCTCGATCGCTCTGATCCTGGCTGGCGGCCTGTTGGCGCTTGCGCGTCGACTGCGCCGCGCACCGCCGTACTCGCAGTCGCCGCCGCAGTGGCTTGGTGTTGCCGCCACTGCGGTCTGTGGAGCGCTGCTGGCGTGGATCGTCGTCTCTGCGGGTGAGCCGTTCGTCCAGGCTCGCCTGGAGACCGCCAACACGGTCAGCACGACGACCACCGCCGCGCCCACCCAGCAGCCCGTCCAGCTGGATGGCACCCTGGCCTGGACCCGTGAGGTGCCGGCCGCAGGAGCCATCGCTGGTACGGCCGGTGGTGTCGCCGAACTGCGATCGGACGGCGTGGTCATGTCCGACGCGAACACCGGCCAGATCCGCTGGCGCTACGCGCGGGCGGACGTGAACGACGCCGCCTCGCGCGGTTCGAAGGGCCTTCTCGTCTCGGGTGACGGCCGCATCGTCGCCGCCAACCTCCCCTACGCCGCGTACCGCGCGCCGACCGGGATCGACCTGCCGACGTACGCCGTCCTGAACGCCGTTAGCGGTGAGGTGCTCACCGAGGTCCACACCGACGGCCGCGCGCTCGCAGTCGACCAGAACCAACTGCTGATCGCCGAAGGCAATTACGTCGCCGCGCACGGGGTGAGCAACCCGACGCACTGGCGGACCCGGCTGCGCTGCAACGTGACCCAAGGCGAGCTGATGGGCGACCAGGCGGTCGTGGTCGATGCCTGTGCTGGGAACGGCGCCGTCGTCCGCGGTCTGGACCTGAAGACCGGCGACCAGCGCTGGGAGGTCAAGCTGGGCGACCGCTTCGACCTGAGTGCCGAGCTGGACCCCGAGACCTGGGTCGGTGACCTGGTCGCCGTACCGGACACCCGTGAGGTCGCGGGCCTGATCTGGACGGCGTCCGCGGGCGGCACGCTCTACCAGTGGTCGATCGATGTCGGCGACGGCCGCGTCAGCTGGTCAACGCCAGTACCAGGCACCCCGCGGCCGCGACTCGGCCCGGCGTCCTGTGACGCACAGCTGGCCGCCACCCACACCTCGCTGGTGTTGATCACCTGCCGCAACGCCACCGATCCGACCCAGCCGCAGACGTACGACGTGTCCGCGGCGAGCCCTGCTGACGGCACTCCGCAGTGGCACCACCTGCTGCAGGTGCCCCCGCGGCTGCAGCAGCCGGAGTACGCGCGTGACGGCTTCGCGCTGCTGCCGGACGGCCGAGTGGTCACGCTGATGCCGCAGGTCAACGGCAGCTGCTCACCGGTGATGATCGGCACCGCGGGCATCCAGCCGCATCCGATCCTGCCCGGTGCGAGCGCCAAGTCGGTTGCCCGGTCCGAAGAGGTCACCTGCAACAAGCCCGCCACCACAGTGGCCGGCGCCCGCCCGGTCTTCTCCGACGGCACCCGTCTGTTCGCCCTGAACTGACGCCCCGGGAATTCCGTTGCCCCCGGCACGGTTGATCCCTAACGTGATGAACATGTTCCGCGTGGTTCTCGAGCGTGACCTGTCGGCCCTGGGCCTGACGGGCGCTCCCACGTGGGCTGCGTCAGTCGTCGATAGCCGACCCTCTTCCTGCTGATCAGGACCCGCGGAAGAGGGTGGCCCGAGACCGGCCCCCTCCGCGCGGTGACAGCGCCGGAGGGCCTGCCGGAGGGTCCTGGCTCTCCAGACAAACTTCTGACCAGCAAAGGAACACTCATGGCCAAGAGCCAGTTCGTGCGGACCAAGCCGCACCTCAACATCGGGACGATGGGTCACGTCGACCACGGCAAGACCACCCTCACCGCGGCCATCACCAAGGTGCTCGCCGAGCGCGACCCGGGCGTCAACCGGTTCGTCGCGTTCGACGGTATCGACCGGGCGCCGGAGGAGGTCGCGCGCGGGATCACGATCAACATCTCGCACGTGGAGTACGAGACCGCCACCCGGCACTACGCGCATGTCGACATGCCCGGGCACGCCGACTACGTCAAGAACATGATCACCGGCGCCGCCCAGGTGGACGCCGCGATCCTGGTCGTCTCCGCACAGGACGGCGCCATGCCGCAGACGCGGGAGCACGTGCTGCTCGCGCGCCGCGTCGGTGTGCCGTACCTGGTGGTCGCGCTGAACAAGGCGGACACCGTCGACGACGCCGAGCTGCTCGACCTGGTCGAGCTGGAGGTCCGTGAGCTCCTGACGGAGTACGGCTTCCCGGGCGACGACGTACCGGTGGTGCGCGTCTCCGGCCTGAAGGCGCTGGAGGGCGAGCCGCAGTGGGTCGCTGCGATCGGTGAGCTGCTGGACGCGGTGGACAGCTACGTTCCGACCCCGGAGCGCGAGCTGACCGAGCCGTTCCTGATGCCGATCGAGGGTGTGCTCACGATCAGCGGCCGGGGCACAGTAGTCACCGGTGCGGTCGAGCGCGGCACTCTGCAGGTCGGTGCGGCGGTCGACGTGGTCGGTCTCGGCGAGACCATCAGCAGCACGGCGATCGGGCTGGAGACGTTCGGCAAGACGCTGGACACCGTCCAGGCCGGTGACAACGCGGCGATCCTGCTTCGCGGTGTGAAGCGGGACGAGGTCCGTCGCGGCATGGTGGTCGCGGTCCCCGGCACGGTGCGCCCGCACCGTGCGTTCCGGGCGACGCTGCACGCGCTGTCCACCGCCGAGGGCGGCCGGCACACGCCGTTCGCCGCGGACTACCGCCCCCAGTTCTACTTCCGGACGACAGACGTCTCCGGCGGTATCGACCTCGGCACGATCACACAGGTCATGCCGGGTGACACGGTCGACCTGACCGTGGAGCTGGTGAAGCCGATCGCGATGAACGTCGGCCTCGGTTTCGCGGTCCGCGAAGGCGGTCACACCGTCGCCGCGGGCACCGTCACCGAACTGCTCGACTGAGCAACAGCCCCCAACCTCACTCGGTTGGGGGCTGTCTCGTTTTGCGGTGCCGCAGGCCTGCTGCGGTGATGCGGCGGACCAGCTCGCGACTGGACACCGGTACGGCGCCGGCGGCGACCAGGTCGTCGTAGCGGTCGCTGGGGACGTCGTAGTGGTCGCGGTCGAAGCCGCGGGTCGGAATCCCGGCCGCCTTGGCGAAGGCGTGCAACTCCTCGTGTGACTCGTCGCTGACCAGATGCGACCAGAGCCGGTCCCAGGCGGACCAGGCGGGCGGGTCGATGAGGATCATCCGCGAGAGTCCTGCGCGTCGAGCAGGTTGCGCCACGACCGGACGAAACGGGAGTTCACGTAGGCCTTCGTCCAGGAGCCGTCCTGACGGACCGACGAGCCGACGTGGAACCGGCGTACACCGGACTGGTAGAGCCACGGCACATGCTCGGGTTTGAGCGCACCGCCGGCCATCATGACGCCCGCCACCGCCGGATCGGCCTTGGCCAGCTTGCACAGATCGTCCAGACCGTGGCCGACGCCCAGCGCGGAGCCGGCGGTCAGAACGCAGTCCAAGCCGGGGAGCGTGCGCAGGGCCCGCCAAGCCGGCGCTTGCTCGAGCACTGCGTCGATCGCGCGGTGGAACGTCCAGGGCGTGCCGGAGAACGTGCTGACCAGTGCAGCCACCGACTCGACGTCGACGAGGTTGTCCGGGGTCAGGAATCCGAGGACGAAGCCGTCCGCACCCGCGGCGAGGTAGGACTGCGCCTGCGCGGTCATCCGGTTCAGCTCGGCGCCGTTCGTGGTGAACGAGTCGGAAAGCCGCAGCATCACCCGCAGCGGCAGATCGGTCGCGCGGCGGATCGCACTGACCGTGGACACCGACGGCGAGAGGCCGTCGGCCTCCATCGACGCGCACAGCTCCAGCCGGTCCGCCCCGCCCTCCTGCGCCGCCTCGGCATCCGCCGGGTGCAGCGCGATCACCTCCAGCAACGAAGCCATGGCGCCATCATCCCAGGAATCCGGGTTGCCCTCGCACAGGCTCTTCTGTATCGTTTTACTAGATCGATTCAGAAAGGATGTGCGCGGCGGTGGCCGGAGTGACCCTGAAGACCGTGGCGAAAGCCGTCGGCGTTTCGCCGTCGACGGTGTCGAACGCCTACAACAAGCCCGCCCAACTGTCCGCGGCACTGCGCGAACGGATCCTCGCCACCGCAGCCGAGCTCGGGTACGCCGGTCCGGACGCATCCGCGCGCGCCCTGCGCAGCGGCCATGCCGGGGCGATCGGCGTCCTGTTCACGGACAAACTGTCGTACGCGTTCTCGGACCCGTTCGCAGTCGGCTTCCTGGCCGGCCTGGCCGAGGTCGCCGAGGAGTTCAGCACCAGCCTGCTACTGATGCCGCTCAGCTCGAACGACCCCGAGAGCGGCAGCACTGCGGTCCAGCAGGCCGCGATCGACGCCGCAGCGATCTTCTGCGTCCCCCACGGCCATCCGTCACTCGACATCCTCTCCGCACGGGGTGTTCCGGCCGCTTCGACGGACCCGGGCACATTTACCGACAGCTGGGTAGCCATCGACGAAGTGGCCGCGGCAGTCGAGCTGGGCGAGCACCTGACGCGCCTGGGCCACCGGGACGTCGTCGTACTGGTCGACAACGCCGCGGCCTCCGGAAGCAGACCGATGGAGATGGGCCTCGGCGACATCGGCAGCGGCAATCCGACGCAGCGGCTCGAGGGTCTGCGGAAGGCGATGCCGGAGGCGCGCATCCGACTGGTCTCGGGTGGACACAACGCCTTCGAGTCCGGAGTCGCCGGAGCCGGCTGGGCGCTGGATGCACAAGACCGACCGACCGCGATCATCGGCCTGAGCGACGTCCAGGCCCTGGGCGCCCTGGAGGCGTTGCGCATCCGCGGGCTGACACCTGGGCGCGACGTGACCGTCACAGGCTTCGACGACATCCCAGCCGCCGAATCCGCCGGATTGACGACGATTCACCAACCCATCAAGGACAAAGGTCGCGCGCTGGGTCGCCTACTACTCGACCCCACGACCACCGAACGACAACTCCTGCTACCAACCGAGCTGGTAGTCCGCTCCAGCAGCGGCCCAGCACCCAAGCAGCTCTGAGAAGGGAGCACTCATGACGTACTACATCGCTGGCAACACCGCAGTCGAGAACTCCCGCACCCTGTCCCAGTCGGCGCTTCCCAACGCACCGCAGCAGCCACACGAGGAGCACCCGCAGCGACTGTCCGCAGCTCGCGCCCGACTGGGCGCAGCACTGCGCGCTGCGGCCGCACGCGAGCTCCGGATGGCCGAACGACTCGACCCGAGCCCCAGCTGCCGTTGACGCCGAACCCCACCACCTCCCGGGGTGGTGGGGTTTGTCGGTGCCGTCTGGCACGCTGATGGGGATGAGTGAGCCCGGAGTTCTACTGACCGCCCGCGCGCTGGTGCTACACGACCTGGCCGCGCGCGGGTTCAACGACGCCGCAATGGTGTCGGCCTTGGAGGATGCGGTCGCCGAGCGCCAGTGGTGGCTCGATCAGTGGCCGGACGGCGCCGAGCACATCGCCGGCCTGGTGGCACAGGACATGCAGGACCGCCTGGTCGACTCCGGCATCCGCTGGCCACGCTGCACCGCCTGCGACGACCTGCACGATCACGAGCTCCGCATCGAGCCTGAGCTCGGCCCGGATCCGCACTGGGTCTGCGAGCGCGCCGGCATCACCGTCGCACCCCTCGGTCACCTCACCTAATTTCGCGCACCCCTCAGGGATCCGGGGAGAGCTCTGTCCGGGTGATACCTGATTGATCTACATGTAGCCAGGCTACTATTGTCTGTCTACATGAAGTGGCTCGCTGTCCTCCGCCTGGTCGCCGTACTGCACGCGACCGCGCTCTTCGTGCAGCCGATCGCGATCGGCATCTACCTGAACGGCTCCCCCACCGGACTGCGCGTCCACGAGCCGGTCGGCCTGGCGATCGGCTCCATCGGCGTCGCGCAGTTGCTGGTGGCCATCGGCTACTGGCGGTCGAGCGGCCGACGGCTCGCACCGATCGCAGCCCTGCTGATCCTGTCCGCAGAGTCCGTTCAGATCGCGATGGGCTACAACAAGCAGCTCCCGATCCACATCCCCCTCGGCATTGCCCTCATCGGCAGCGCAGTGGGCTTCGCGGCTTGGACCTACCGTTCGGCGGCAAAAGCATGAGGCGGCGCCCGCGGGTCTCACTGTGGACACTGCGCATCATCCTGGTGCTCCACACGATCGCAATCTGCTCACAGCCGATCATGGCCGGCTACTTCCTGGCCGGTGAAGTCGATGCGATGAATCTGCACAGCCCGATCGGCTCCACGCTCTGGCTGCTGGGCATCGTCCAACTGCTCGCCGCAGGCGCCTACTGGCTCCGCGGCGGCGGCCCGTACCCAACGCTGTGGTCAGCCGTGCTCTGCGTCGCGGAGTTCGTCCAGATCACCTTCGGCTACCTACAGAACTTCGCCGTCCACGTTCCGCTCGGTACGGCGATCGTCGTCATCGCGGTGTGGATGACCGTCCGGTCCTTCCGCCGCCAGGAGGTCACTCGATGAAGCTGTCTCGCCGCGGGTTTCTAGCAGTCACCGGCGCAGCCACGCTGGCCGGCTGCGGCCTGGACGCATCACCCGGGCAGTCAGGTGAACTGCTACGCAGCAAGGCGAAACTGCCCACCCCGTTCACTGTCCCGCTGCCGATCCCGCCGACGAAGAAGCCGACATCGCCCGGCCGCTACCGCGTCGTGCAACGCAAAGCCCGCTTGGAGATCTTGCCGGGCCTGAAGACAGAGGTGCTCGGTTACGACGGCCTGTTCCCCGGACCGACCTTCGACGTCCGCAGCGGACAGACCACTGTCATCGAGCAGGTCAACGAACTCGACGTACCGACCGCAGTGCACCTGCACGGCGGCCATACGCCCGCAGCGAGCGACGGCTGGCCACTAGACCTGCTGATGCCGCCAGGCGGGCATCACGACCACGGTCACCACAGCATGGGCGGTGGCGATGTGAAGACCGGCAGCCGCCTCTACACCTATCCGAACGCGCAGCGCGCCGCCACGCTCTGGTACCACGACCACCGGATGGACTACACCGCTCCACAGGTCTACCGCGGCCTGTTCGGTCTGCACCTCATCCGGGACGCCGAAGAGGACAAACTGTCACTCCCGGCCGGAGAGCGCGAAATCCCACTGGTGATCGCGGATCGGGCATTCGACGAGGACGGGTCGTTCATCTACCCAGCCGCACCGGACCGACCAGGTGTCGAGTCGAAGTACATGGAAGGCGTCATCGGCGACGTGACGCTGGTGAACGGAGCGCCCTGGCCGATACACGAGGTGGACGCCGTCCGCTATCGACTCCGGATCCTCAACGCAGCCAATGCCCGTCGCTACGAGCTCGCCTTCGACCACGGGCCGGCCAAGTTCACTCAGATCGGTAGCGACGGCGGTCTGCTCGGCGCACCGGTCGACCACGAGACGCTGCTGATCGCACCGGCTGAGCGCTTCGACGTCATCGTCGATTTCTCCGCGTACCAGCCGGGTGATGAGGTCACTCTGGTCAATCGGCTCGACCGCAACGCCCCTGTACTGCGTTTCAAGGTCGCTCGCCGCGCTGCCGACGACAGCCACATTCCAGCGCGGCTGTCGACGTACGCCGCTGTGGAGCCACCAGCCGGCGCCGTACGACGGCTGTGGCGTTTCCGGCGCGGCTCCGCCGGCGGACACCAGGGCTGGACGATCAACGGCAAGGCCTTCGACCCGGTGCGAATGCAGGCCCAGGTGCGGCTCGGCGAGTACGAGATCTGGTCGTTCGTCACCGACGTCCACCACCCGGTGCACGTCCACCTGGCGCCGTTCCAGGTGCTGAGCCGCCGCGGCGGCGACCCCGGCCCGTACGACGGCGGCTGGAAGGACACCGTCGACGTCCGGCCGGCCGAGGTCGTCGAGGTGCTGGTCAGGTTCAGCGCGCACAAGGGGAAGTACCTGATCCACTGCCACAACCTCGAACACGAGGACATGGCGATGATGGCCGGTTTCGAGACGATCTGACCCCTTGACGCCGGGTGCAGCCCTTCCCTATATTCAACACATCGGTTGATCAAGGGAATGGTTGATAAAGATGTCAGTTGCCGAGGACCAGCTCGATCGGGCCTTCGCCGCACTCGGCGATCCGGTCCGGCGGGCGATGATCGCGCGGCTGTCGCGCGGTCCGGCCACCGTCAACGAGCTCGCCGAGCCCTTCCCGATCACCAAACAGGCGGTCTCGCGGCACATCCAGGTGCTCGAGGCCGCCGGGCTGATCACCCGGACCCGCGACGGCCAGCGCCGTCCGTGTCACCTGGTGCCGGCCGCCCTCGAAGCACTGACCAGCTGGATCGACGAGTACCGGCTGGAGACCGAGCGCCGCTTCCGTCGCCTGGACGCGGTCCTGCAGAGCGTGAAGGAGCAAGAGCAATGAGCACAACGATCAACACCCCCGCCGGTACGCCGTTCGTCGAGGTCACCCGTGAGTTCGACGCCACTCCGGCCCAGCTGTTCAAGGTGATGACCAGCAAGGAGCTGCTGGGTCAGTGGCTCGGCCCGCGCGACCTGGAGGCCGAGATCCAGGAGTACGACGTCCGGCCGGGCGGGGCTTACCGCTACATCCACCGCGACGCCGACGGCGAGTACGCGTTCCGCGGCGTCTTCCACAGCGTCGAGCAGGACAAGATGGTCATCCAGACCTTCGAGTGGGAAGGACTGCCGGGCGAGGTGTGCATCGAGAAGATGACACTGGAGCCGACCGAGACCGGTGTGCTGCTCCGCCAGCGCTCCGTCTTCCCGAGCGTCGAGGGCCGGGACATGTCGGTGGAGTACGGCATGGCCGACGGCATCAACGACTCGATGGACCGCCTGGCCGAGCTGGTCGCCAAGGAGAGCTGACGGATGAGCAGCGTCGTCGTCGACATCTCCGTCTCGCTGGACGGTTACGTCACCGGTCCGAACGCCGGTCTGACCAACGGGCTCGGTGACGGCGGTCTGGCCTTGCACGACTGGGTTTTCCACGGCACGGACGCCGACCGCGCCATTCTGGACGCCTCGTTCGCCCAGACCGGCGCGGTCATCCAAGGCCGGAACCTCTTCGACATCATCGACGGCCCGGAGGGCTGGAGTGACGACATGGGGTACGGCGCCAAGCCGACCGGTGAGGTGAACGCACCGATCTTCGTCGTCACCCACTCCGCGCCTGAGAAGACCAGACTGGGCGACCGGTTCCACTTCGTCGACAGCCCAGCAGAAGCGGTCGCCCAGGCTCGCGCAGCCGCCGGCGATCAGGACGTCGTCGTCATGGGCGGCGGCGACATCTGCCACCAGATGCTTGCCACCGGCCTGGCCGACGTACTGCGGCTGCATGTGACACCCGTCGTCCTCGGAAACGGCACGCGCCTCTTCCCAGCCGAGCCGTCCGCTGCGGTCACTCTGACACTGACGGACGCCGTATCGACGCCGTCCGCACAGCACCTCACCTACGCGGTCGTCCGCCATGGGTAGCGTCATCGCCTCCGCAGTCGTCTCCCTGGACGGCTTCATTGCTGACCCTGATGACGGCGTCGGCCCCCTCTTCGACTGGTACCACAACGGCCCGGTCGAGGTCTACGGCACCGACCAGAGCCGCCCGTTCCACGTCAGCCAAGCCAGCGCCGACTACCTCAACGACACCTGGCCGAACGTCCGTGTCTGCATCATCGGACGCCGCCTCTTCGACCTGACCAACGGCTGGCACGGCGTCCCCGCCGTCGGCGACCACGTCATCGTCGTCACCCACCAGCCACCCACCGACTGGCCCTTCCCCGACGCCCCCTTCACCTTCGCCACCAGCATCGAAGAGGCAGTCACCCAAGCCCGCCACCGCGCCGGCGACGGCGACATCTCCATCACCGGCGGCAACCTCACCGGCCAAGCCCTGACGGCCGGCCTGGTCGACGAAATCGCCTACAACCTCGCCCCGGTCCTCCTAGGCGCCGGCCGCCGCTTCTTCGACACCTACACCGGCCCCCAACGCCTCCTCGACAACCCCCGCGTCGTCCAAGGCAACCGAGTCACCCACCTGCACTACCGCCTCAGTTGAGGGTGGTCGGCGATTACTGTGCGGGAGCCGGGTTCGATTTCGGTGAAGCCGGCGTCTTGGACTACGGGGAGCGCAGTTTGGAGTAGCTGGGACCAGTGGGCGGGGTTGGTTCGGCGGACGGCCAGGGGGAAGGCGGCGGTGGCCCATTCCTTGCGGTGGAGGGGTGTGAGGGCCAGCCAGGTGAGGTGGGCGCCGTGGCCTACTTGGGCCATGGTTTTGCCGCTGGACATGTTCAGGGCCGGGTTGATCCAGAGGACGGGGACGCCGGGGTGTGGGACGGCGGGCGCGGTCGGTTGGTCGAAGTCGGTGCCGGTGACCTGCAGTTTGGCGAGGTCCTTGGGGACTGCGTCCAGTGGGACCGGTGGGAAGACTCTGACCTCGGCGGTGCCGCAGGTGACGGTGAGGTTGGGGAGGGCATCGGTGCGGGCCCATTCGGCGCCGCGGGCGCGGCGAACCACCTTGCGGATCCGGTGGTCCTGCCAGGCGGCCATGGCGGCTGCCCACTCGCCCTCACCGGTTGAGCGGTCGTCGGCGAGGATCGCGAGTACCGCGGCCGCTGCGGCCTCCAGAGCATCGGTCTGCTCCGGACGGGCGTTCTTCTCGACGCGAATGACCAGAGTAAGGACGTGCTCCACGGGACCGAGTCTGTCAGGGAGTAGGTTGGCGACATGCAGCAGTACCTCGATCTCCTCAGGCATGTGCTCGACCACGGGACCGAGAAAGGGGACCGGACGGGGACGGGCACGCTGAGTGTTTTCGGCTACCAGTCGCGCTACGACCTGCGTGCGGGCTTCCCGGCTGTGACCACGAAGAAGCTGCACCTGCGGTCCGTGTTCGGCGAGCTGATCTGGTTCCTCAGCGGCTCGACCAACATCAAGTGGCTGCACGAGAACAACATCAAGATCTGGGACGAGTGGGCGGACGCCGACGGCGAGCTGGGCCCGGTCTACGGCTACCAGTGGCGGTCCTGGCCGACTCCGGACGGTCGGCACGTCGACCAGATCGGTGCGGTCGTGGAGTCCATCAAGAACAACCCGAACTCGCGCCGCCACCTCGTCAGTGCGTGGAACGTCGCGGACGTCGACGACATGGCGCTGCCGCCCTGTCACACGATGTTCCAGTTCTACGTCGCGGACGGCCGGCTGTCCTGCCAGCTGTACCAGCGGTCGGCCGACATCTTCCTCGGCGTCCCGTTCAACATCGCCTCGTACGCGCTGCTCACCCACATGGTCGCGCAGCAGACCGGCCTCGAGGTGGGCGACTTCGTCCACACCCTCGGTGATGCGCACCTCTACCTGAACCACCTCGACCAGGCGAAGCTCCAGCTCACCCGCGAGCCCCGCCCGCTCCCGACGCTGCAGCTCGCCCAGCGCGACTCGATCGACTCCTACGAGATCGCCGACATCGAGCTGGTCGGCTACGACCCGCATCCGACGATCAAGGCGCCCATCGCGGTATGAGTGTCATTCTGATCGCCGCGGTCGGCGCCAACGGCGTCATCGGGCGCGACAACGACCTGCCCTGGCGGATCCGTGCGGACCTGCAGCACTTCAAAGAGCTCACGCTGGGCCACACGCTCGTCATGGGCCGCAAGACGTACGACTCGATCGGCCGTCCGCTGCCCGGACGCCGTACAGTCGTCGTCACCCGCCAGCCGGAGTGGTCCGCCGACGGCGTCGACGTCGTCCACTCGCTGGAAGCAGCCCTGGAGTACGACGGTGACCTGTACGTCGCCGGCGGCGGCGACATCTACCGTCAGGCCCTCCCGTACGCCGACCGCCTCGAACTGACCGAGGTCGACCAGTCCCCCGCCGGCGACGTCACCTTCCCGCCGTTCGATCCCACGGACTGGACCGAAACCGCCCGCGACCCCCACCCCGGCTTCACCTTCGTCAGCTACGCGCGTCGCTGACCCGGCAACGACTACGCAACGACACCACACACTGGGCCGGGAACCGCGTAGATTGTGTGCGCGTCACGGAGGTGACAGCGCGCGAGGCAGGGGGACGTCTCGCGAAGGCCACCGGAGGGGAACGACGATGACCGAAGCCGACAACACCGCAGGTGCAGCGGAAACCGGAGCTGCGCAGGCTGCGGCGCCAGCAGGTGCGCAGCAGGCCATGTCGCCGCTGCAGCCGCCCACAGCGACCGCTCCGGGTCTGATACTGACCGCTCCGCCCGCATCACAGCCAGTAGCCGCTACTGCGGCGCCCAGCCTGGCCCCTGCGGTCGACGCGGCGGCGCTGCCGGGTCTGGACGCGAAGGTCGACACGTTCCTGACCTCTCTGATGACTGCGGAACCGCGGTCGCCGGAGTTCGCCGCGAAGGCCAGTGACGTCCGCAGCATGGGCGACCAGGACATCCGGTCGGCTGCCGAGAGCTCCAACCGGTTGCTGCAGCAGCCGGTCAAGGCGCTGCAGAGCGGCGGCCTGTCGGAGGGGTCCACCGTCGGCAAGACGTTGCTCGACCTGCGGCGCACCGTCGAGGACCTGGACCCGAAGGGCGCCACCGGGCCGAAGAAGCTGCTCGGAATGATCCCGTTCGGCGACAAGATCGAGGACTACTTCCGCAAGTACCAGAGCGCGCAAACGCACCTCGAAGGCATTCTGCACTCGCTGCGCAACGGCCAGGACGAGCTGGGCAAGGACAACGCGGCACTGAACCTGGAGAAGCAGAACCTCTGGGACGCGATGACCCGGCTGAACCAGTACGTGTACGTCGCCGAGCGGCTCGACGCGCGGCTGTCCGCAGCGATCGCGGAGCTGGAGACGACGAACCCGGACAAGGCCAAGGCGTTCCGTGAGGACGTGCTGTTCTACGTCCGGCAGAAGCACCAGGACCTGCTCACCCAGCTCGCCGTGTCGATCCAGAACTACCTGGCCATCGACATCGTGATCAAGAACAACATCGAGCTGATCAAGGGCGTGGACCGCGCGTCGACGACCACTGTCTCGGCGCTGCGGACCGCTGTCATAGTCGCGCAGGCGCTGGGCAACCAGAAGCTGGTGCTGGACCAGATCACCGCGCTGAACACCACCACCAGCGGCATGATCGAACGCACGTCGCAGATGCTCCGCGACAACTCGGTGGCGATCCAGCAGCAGGCCGCATCGGCGACGATCGGGCTGCCGCAACTGCAGGCGGCGTTCGCGAACATCTACGCGACCATGGACGCGATCGACACGTTCAAGTCCGAGGCGCTGGACAACATGGCCGCCACCATCGGCACCCTCGAGAACGAGGTGACCAAGTCGCGCAGCTACCTGGACCGGGTCGCCCAGCAGAACCAGCAGGTCGTCCACGGCAGCCTCGACCTGAACCTGGGTCGCTGAACACACACCGGTAGCGGGAGAACGTATGGCACTGGGGGACTTCTTCGCGCGGCTGACCGGTCGCAAGGAGGAGCCCCCGCCTGCCCCGGGGCCGCGGGCGCCGACAACCGATGACCTGCTGGAGGCGCTCGTCCGCGTCGAGCAGCTGGTCGCGGACGGCGCCGTACCGGCGGTCGTGGCGTCGCGGGTGGGGCGCGTCGTCCGGACCGTGCGGGAGACCATCCCCCGGCTGGGCAACTTGGCCGGCAGCGCACAGGCGTACGCCGTGATGGCGACGGCCACCGACTACCTGCCGGAGGCCATCGGCGGGTACCTGCGGTTGCCGCGCCAGTGGGCCGACACCCGGCCGGTGGACCGCGGCAAGACCTCGCTGATGATCCTGATCGACCAGCTGGACCTGCTGGGCTCGACGATGGACAAAGTGTTCGACGCGGTGAACCGGGCGGACGCGGCCGCACTGATCGCCCATGGCCGGTTCCTGCAAGAGAAGTTCGGAACGCCGTCCACTGGCGGATCCTTGGCCCTCGGTCCGACCCAGTCGACACCACCACCGGACACCGGACCACTCCAACCACCACCAGGACGAGGAGCGTCATGAGCGCCAAGGGGGGACTCGACGAGACGCTGAGCACGCTGGTGGCAGTAGCCACCCGCGCCGGCGTCGCGGCGGATCGCGCGCGAGCGGAGGCATTGTCGCTGGCTGCCGCGCTGGCGGAGTCCGCGCCGGGCGCACCGGCTGATTGGGCCAAGGTGAGCCCCGGTGCGACCACACAGGATTTCTTCGACGCCGCCGTCCGCGGACGGCGCTGGCGGGGCGCGCCCACCGCCGTACTGACCGAGCTGGTCACCGCAGGGTCGCCGGAGAAGGTTGCGTACGCCGAAGCGCTCGCCGAGGTCGCCTCGGCCGCATGCATGCTCGGTGAGCCGACAATGCGGGTAGTAGGTAATGCGTCGGTCGCAGCAGCAGCCCAATTGCAGGCAGCAGGGGCACGGCCGGTGCAGGTCGGCGGGCCGACTCCAGCGGCTGCCGCTCCGGCGGTTGAGACCGCAGAACAGCCAGCAGCGGTTGAAGATCCGGCGAAGAGCGTCGAAGAGCTGTTGGCCGAGTTGGACGCGCTGACCGGCTTGGGGACGGTCAAGCGCGAGGTGCACCGGCAGGTCGCGGTATTGCGGGTGGAGAAGCTCCGGACCGAAGCAGGTCTGAAGAGCCCGACCATCACGCGGCATCTGGTTTTCGTGGGGAACCCGGGGACCGGAAAGACCACAGTCGCGCGGCTGGTCAGTGGGATCTACAAGGCGCTCGGGCTGCTGTCCAAGGGGCAGCTGGTCGAGGTGGACCGTTCCGAGCTGGTGGCCGGGTATTTGGGGCAGACCGCGACCAAGACCGCCGAGGTGGTCGCGTCGGCGGCCGGTGGCGTGCTGTTCATCGACGAGGCGTACAGCCTGACCGCGGGCGACCTCGGCGCCGACCAGTACGGGCGTGAGGCCGTGGACACGCTGGTCAAGGAGATGGAGGACCGGCGCGACGACCTGGTCGTCATCGTGGCCGGCTACCCCGAGCCGATGGAGACGTTCATCGCGGCCAACCCCGGGCTGGCCAGCCGGTTCCGGACGACGATCGCCTTCGACGACTACACCGACGACGAGCTGACCGACATCCTCACCGGCCTGGCCGACGGCGCGGACTACGAGCTGGTGCCCGCAGCGCTGGAGCGGTTCCACGAGATCCTCGTCGCGACGCCGCGGGGCCGTTCGTTCGGCAACGGCCGGTTCGCCCGCAACGTGCTCGAGGCCGCGATCGGCCGGCACGCCTGGCGGCTGCGCGACGTGACGGCACCCACGACCGACGAGCTGCGTCAGATCCTCGCATCGGATCTGAGCGACGAACCAACTGAGCCTGAAGGAGAAGAGTCGTGACCCAGACTCAGAGTGCGCCGCCGACCGTCTCCTGGTCGCCACCGCCGCCACAGCAGGCGCCGAAACAGCGCGGCATCACCGGCACCTGGTTCGACGGGACGCCGGGCCGCATGCGGGCGTTCCTGATCGTCGCTGCGGTTGTCGGCGTGCTGTTCGGTCTCTCGGCCGCACAAGGCTTCCAGCAGTCCGAGGGCGCTCTGCAGCGCGCCGACGCGAACGCAGCGCAGCTGGTACGCATCCAGGCCATCCACACCAACCTGGTCAGCGCGAACGCCGACGCCACCAACGCCTTCCTGGTCGGCGGTCTCGAACCGCCGGCGCAGCGCCAGCACTTCGTCGACTCGATGGCATCGGCCGCCCGCCTCGTAGCGGACGCCGCCTCTGCCCAGCCGGCCGACCGCGAGGTGCTGGGCCAGCTGAACACCACTCTGGTCACCTACCAGGGGCTGATCGAGCAGGCGCGCGCCAACAACCGCCAGGGCCTCCCCATCGGCTCGCAGTACCTCCGCGACGCGAACGCCGTCCTCCAGAACGACTCCCTCCCGCTGGTGAAGGCTCTGGTCACCGCCAACGAGAAGCGCGTCGACACCGAGTTCAAAGGCGCCAACAACGGCGTCTTCTGGGTCTTCGTCGCCGGCCTCCTCGCCGCAACGGTCCTCCTCACCACCCTCCGCTGGCTGGCCGGCCGCACCCACCGCTACCTCAACATCCCGATCCTGATCAGCACCGTCGTCGTAGTCCTCACCACCCTGATCGGCGGCTTCGCCCTCCTCTCCGCCTCCGGCCAAGCCTCCGACACCCGAAAAGGCGACTACGACACCACGCTGGCGCTCTCTCGCGCTCGCATCGCGGCGTACGACGCCCGCTCCAACGAGAGCCTCACTCTGATTGCCCGCGGCTCGGGCGAGGCCTACAACAAGGAGTACGACGCTTCCGCGGCTGTCGTCGTCCAGAACCTGAAGGGCAGCAACAGCACCGTGCTGCGTAACACCTGGCAGGCCTACCAGGCGCTCCACGATTCAGTCCGTGACGACGACAACGACGGCAAGTGGGATCTGGCCGTCGCCACTGCGACCAAGAAGTCCGTGGAAGCGTTCGCGGCGTTCGACAAGGGTTCGGAAGCCGCACTGACCGAGTCCGGTACGGCCGTCACCAACAGCCTGCGCGACGCCAAGGACGGCCTGCCGCCGATCGGCCTGCTCGGGCTGCCGATCGGTATCGCGGTCGCGCTACTGGTCGCCTGGGGTATGTCGCAGCGTCTGGGGGAATACCGATGAAGAAGCTGATCGCCGCATCCGCCGCACTGCTGCTCACGCTGACCGCATGCAGTTCCGGCTCGTACAACGCGCCCCAGATCCCGGAGAAGGCCAAGCCGCAGCCGGTCGCTCCGCCCGCGGCAGCGCCGAGCTGCGTCGACCCCGACCCGCTGCGCTCGTACGCGCCGAGCTCCGGCCCGCTCACCGACGACCGGATGGCGGAGATCAGAACGCGGAAGCGGCTGATCGCGGGCGTTTCCGCGGACAGCCTGCACCTGGGTGCGCGGAACCCGATCACCGGCGAGATCGAGGGTTTCGACATCGACATGGTCAAGGCGGTCGCAAAGGCGATCTTCGGCAAGTGGGAAGGTCATCTGGAGCTGCGCGTGATCTCCAGCCCGCAGCGCATCCCGGCACTGGTCAACGGCTCAGTGGACATCGTGGCGCGCAACATGACCATCAACTGCCCCCGCTGGAAGCAGATCGCGTTCTCCGCCGAGTACTACCGGTCCGGCCAGAAGACTCTGGTTCCCCGAGACTCCACTGCGAAGACTGTGGAGGAGCTGGACGGCAAAACGATCTGTGCCCCGGCCGGCTCGACCAGCCTGGACAACCTCAAGAAGCAGAACCCGAACGTCATTCCGGTGACAGCAGACACGGACACCGGGTGTCTGGTGCTGTTCCAGTCCGGCAAGGCCTACGGCATCAGCGGCGACGACACAGTGCTCGCTGGCGACGCCGCTCAGGACCCGTACGCGAGGGTGCTGACGCAGCGGTTCAGCGAAGAGCCGTACGGGCTGGGTATCAACCGCGAGAACGTCGGCCTGGTGCGGTTCGTCAACCAGGTGCTGGAGGACATCAAGGCGAACGGCGAGTGGATGGCGTCGTACAACAAGTGGCTCGCGCCGGACCTCGGCCCGCTGAAGAGTGCCCCGGCCCCGGTGTACAACCGATGATGACAGCTACCGCGACAGCTCCTGCGCCGCCGGGGAGGATGGGGAGCAGCGTGCCGGCGGCGGAGTTGTTGCCGTTTCTGGATGCGTTGGGGCGGTGGCGGGATCGGCGTAAGGCCGAGTTGGACGAGTTGGATCAGGCTGCCCTGCATGCCGAGGACGCGGATGCGCTGAGTGCGGATGTGGTGCTCAGCATGGCGGTGTGGAAGGCCGTGTCGGATCGGTACGAGCTGATTCTGGTGACGTGGGATTCAGGGCGGGTCGGGGTCAAGGAGACCGAGCGGATCTCCACGCTGATCTGGGGTGGGCTGGATACCGGCGGCGCGGGCGGGTCACTCGCGGTTTCGTTGCCTGAGGCATGCAAGTTGTCGGATGCGCTGGCGTCGAGTTTGCGGGCCAAGCTGGCGCTGGAGCCAGGGGACGCCGATCTGGCGGCGCGGCTGCGGCAGTTGCGCGCGCAGGTCGAGCGGATCGGTGATCTGGTCAAGCAGGAGCCCGCCGCGGTCCGGAATGCGGCCCTGGCCCAGCACCACGATCTGGACCGGCGGCTGACCGACCTGGTCGAGCGCAACAAGCGCGGTGCGGATGTCGGTGGTCTGATCGGGCCGTTCGAAATCGACGCAGCGCGCTCGGAGCGCGATCTGATCGTCGGTGCGGCCACGCGGCAGGAGCGTGCGGCCGATGTGGCCCGTGCGCGCTCGCTGCGTGGTGACCTGGAGGCGCAGGGCACCGCAGTCCGCGCTCTGGCCGACAAAGCGGTCGCAGCGGTCGCCCCGGCGCCACGACTCGCCGTACCGGATGTGACAGCGCTCGGGCCGGTGCCGAACACCCCGGCCGAGCTGGAGAAGTACCTGACCCGACTGGACGCCGTACGACGGGCGCTCGGTCAGGCACAGGCGGCGTACGGCGCGGCGCTGCAGCGGCGGGATGAGCTGAGCGCGCTGCTGGACGCTTATCGAGTGAAGGCGGCCAGGGTGGCGCCGAACAACGAAGACCTTGCCGAGGTGTACCGGCGTGGCCGTGCGGTGATCGAGTCGGAGCCGGTGGACACCATCCGGCTCGCGGCGCTCGTCGCGGCGTACCAGGCCTATCTGGAGAGCACAGGAGGGACCAGATGACCACCATCGCCTGCACGCAGCCCGGCTGCACCGGCAGCATCGAGGACGGCTACTGCAATGTCTGCGGGTCACCAGTGGCCGCAGCAACGCCCGCACCGGCTTCCGGCGGCTGCACGCAGCCTGGCTGCACCGGTACGTACGTCGACGGGTACTGCGACGTCTGCGGATCGCCAGCCGGCGCCGCAGCCGCTGTCGACGAGCCGGACCCGATCAGCTCGCCGTCCACGGTCTCCCGGGCGTCGAACCGACTGGCGTCCACTCCACTCGGTTCCGCGCGCGCTGCGCAGGCAGGCTCCAAGCTGACCCGTCGCCTGGGTACGTCGTCCACCCGGCTGCGCGGAGCGCGGCTCGGCGCCGGGCTGACACACGTACCGACGATTCCGGCGATCGACGCCAGCAAAGCGATCCTGGCCAACCCGATGGTCCCGGAGGACCGCCGGAACTGCCCCAGCTGCGGCAACGCGGTCGGACGCTCGCGTGGTGACCAGCCGGGTCGCAGCGAGGGTTTCTGCCCGAAGTGCCGCAACCCGTTCTCGTTCTCGCCGAAGCTGAAGGACGGCGACCTGGTCGGCGGCCAGTACCTGGTCAGGGGCTGCCTGGCGCACGGCGGCTTCGGCTGGATCTACATGGCCCAGGACCAGAACGTCTCCGACCGCTGGGTGGTTCTGAAGGGCCTGCTGAACTCCGAGGACCCGGACGCCGTCGCGGCCGCGATCGCGGAGCAGCAGTTCCTGGCCCGGGTCGAGCACCCGCTGATCGTCGAGATCTACAACTTCGTCACCCACGAAGGCGCCGGCTACATCGTGATGGAGTACGTCGGCGGCACGTCGCTGAAGACGCTGCTCAAACAGCGTATGGCCGCCAACAACGGCCAGTACGACGCGCTCCCGATCGACCAGGCGATCGCCTACCTGCTGGAGATCCTGCCTGCGTTCTCGTATCTGCACGACCTCGGTCTGGTCTACTGCGACTTCAAACCGGACAACATCATCCAGGTCGGCGATGCGGTCAAGCTGATCGACCTCGGCGGCGTCCGGCGGATCGACGACCTGGACTCGGCCATCTACGGAACGGTCGGTTTCCAGGCGCCCGAGGTCGCTGAGGTCGGCCCGTCGATCGCCTCTGATATCTACACCCTCGGCCGGACGCTATGCGTGCTGGCGATGGAGTTCCGCGGCTACCAGTCCCGCTACGTCACCTCGCTGCCTCCGGTCGGCGAAGTACCGCTGTTCCAGAAGTACGACTCGGTCTACCGCCTGCTGGCCAAGGCCTGCGCCAAGGACCCGGCTGACCGGTTCCAGACCGCTGACGAGTTCCGCGTGCAACTGCTCGGCGTACTGCGTGAGGTGGTCGCCGACAAGCAGGGTGTGCAGGCCGCACAGCACTCCGCGTCCTCCCTGCTGTTCGGTACGCCGGGCGATCGCTCCGGCGGTCTGGGTGACGAGGCCGCACCCTGGCAGCGGCTGCCCTCGCTGATCGCGGACGACAGCGACAAGATGGCCGGCTGGCTGAAGACGGTCAGCGTGCCGGACGCGGCCAAACGACTCGAACTGCTGGTCGACGCGCCGGAGTCGTCGGCACAGATCCTGCTGGAGATTGCCGGCGCCGCGCTCGAAGCAGGCCCGGACCGCTACGAGATGGTCGACACTGCGGTCTCCGATCTGCTCGCTGCGGACCCGTGGGAGTGGCGTGCGGTCTGGATGGCCGGTCTGGTCGCTCTGGCCCGTGGCGACGCGCCCGGGGCGCAGTCCGCTTTCAACGCGGTTTACGGGCAGGTCCCAGGTGAGCTGGCGCCCAAGCTGGCGCTGGCGATCGCCTGTGAGCTCAGCGGCGAGTTCGACGTTGCCGAGGGCCTCTATCAGACCTGCGCCCGCACAGATGCCAACTACATCGCCCCATCGGCCTTCGGGCTGGCAGCGATCCGGACCAAGCGCGACAACCTGGACGGCGCGCTCGCGGCGCTCGATCTGGTGCCGCCGACGAGCGGCGCGTACGTCCGGGCTCGTCGCCAGCGGGCCGGTCTGCTGGCAGGATCGGGGCGTGGTCTGGACGCACTCGCCCAGGCGATGGCCAGCATCGACTCGCTGACCATCGACCCGGTCGACCGGGCCACTCTGACCGCGGATGTGTTCCGGAACGCGCTGGACCAAGTCCTGCAGTCCGGTCCGCAGCCGGGGTTGCGGATCGACGGCCGGGTGGCCACCGAGCCGGCCCTGCGGGACGGGCTCGAGGCCACCTACCGGCAACTGGCAGCTGCTGCCCAGAGCCGGCCGGAGCGTATTGCCCTGGTCGACCTGGCCAACAATGTTCGAGGATGGACGGTTCGATGACGAGTACGACCCACACGGTCTGCCCCAGCTGTGGCGGCCCGGTGTCCGACGCCGACCGCTACTGCGAGGCGTGCGGCACGGAGCTCAACCCAGCGGCTGCCGGTGCCGGCTCGCCGAACACTCCGGCGCTGGACACCGACACCGAGCCGACCGTCGAGATCAACACCGCTCCCCCGGTCGGACCGTGTGTCTCCTGTGGCGGCACGATCGGCGCCGACGGCTACTGCGAGACCTGCGGCGCCAAGGCGGCCAAGGTCCGCGACCACTTCAGCGAGCAGCCGTCGCCGTGGGTCGCCGGCGTCTGTGACCGCGGCATCCGGCACGCCCGGAACGAGGACGCGCTGGCGATCGCTGCGGACGCCGAGCCGGGCAGCCGGGCCCTACTGGTCGTCTGCGACGGCGTCAGCTCATCCCTCGACTCGGACGTCGCTTCGCTGGCCGCAGCGCGTGCCGCCCGCGACGTATTGACCGCTGGGCACGCTCAGGGCATCGGCACCGAGTCGTCGCGCGCCAGCGCGATCGTGGCCCGGCTGAAGGCGGCAGCTGATGCTGCGAGCGACGCCGTCCTGGAGAACACCAGCCCCGACAGCCCGAACCCGGCGTCCTGCACGTTCGTGGCCGCCGTCCTGGAGAACGGGCTGCTCGTTGCCGGGAACGTCGGCGACAGCCGCGCGTACTGGTTCCCGGACAACTCCGCCCCGGTCGCGCTGACTGTGGACGACTCGTGGGCTGCGGAGCTGATCGCGACCGGCATCCCCCGGGAGCAGGCCGAGTCCGGTCCGCACGCACATGCGATCACGCGGTGGCTCGGCAAGGACGCACCGGACCACACCCCGCGGACGACGACGCTCAAGGTGGCCGAGCCCGGCTGGCTGCTCGTCTGCTCCGACGGGCTCTGGAATTACTGCTCCGAGGCGGCACCGCTGGCCGACCTCGTCCGTCAGACCGCTGCGGCCGCAGGCGGCGAGCCACTCGCAACAGCCGCCGCACTGGTCGACTGGGCCAACGCCCAGGGCGGCCAGGACAACATCACCGTCGCGCTCGCGCGGATCTAGGGGAGGACTTCAGAATGGCAAACTTCACCGCCGCCGTGTACCAGAACGAGTTCCTGCCCGACGGCGGGACCGACGTACACGCGATCGTCACGGTGAACTGCACGGGCGCCGGCGCGGCCGGACAGAGCGGTAGCGGCGACGCGGGCGAGATCATCATCGTCGACACGTCCGGCTCGATGGGTAAGGACGGCGTCCAGGCCGCGGCGTACGCCGCCCAGACGGCGCTCGACCAGATCCTCGACGGAGTCTGGTTCGCGGTGATCTCCGGTAACGACCGCGCGCAGCTGGCATTCCCGCCGTCCGCCGAGCCGGTGATGGTGAAGATGGACCCCTACACCCGGCAGGCCGCCAAGGACGCCGTCGCCCGGTTCTACGCCGACGGCGGAACAGCCATGGGCACCTGGCTGCGGCTGGCGGGCCGTGTCTTCGCCACCGTCCCGACCCTGTCCCAGAAGCACGCAATCCTGCTCACCGACGGCGAGAACCAGCACGAGACGCCGGAGGCGCTGACGCAGGCGATCCAGGCGGTCACCGGCCAGTTCCAGTGCGACACCCGCGGTGTCGGCGTGGCCTGGCAGGTCGACGAGGTACGCCGAATCGCACAGGCGCTGCTCGGCACGGTCGACATCATCCCCGCGCCACACCAGCTCGCCGACGAGTTCGCCAAGCTGATCCAGAACGCGATGGCTCGGGGCGTCGCCCAGGCCGACCTTCGGGTCTGGGCGCCGCAGGGCGCCGAGGTCCTGTTCGTCCGCCAGGTCGCACCGACTGTTGAGGACCTCACCTCCCGCCGGACCGCGGTCAACGCGTTGACCGGCTCGTACCCGACCGGCTCCTGGGGTGACGAGTCCCGGGACTACCACGTCGCGATTCGCCTGGCTGCCAAGGGCATCGGGCAGGAGCAGCTCGCAGCGCGCGTCCAGCTGGCCATCGGCGACCAGGTGGTCGCCAGCGAGCTGGTCAAGGCGCTGTGGTCCAACGACGAGGCCCTGACCACGCGGATCAGCCCTGAGGTCGCGCACTACACCGGGCAGACCGAGCTGGCCGAGGCGATCCAGGAGGGCCTGGCTGCCAAGGCTGCCGGCGACACCGCCACCGCGACCACCAAGCTGGGCCGTGCGGTCCAGCTGGCCGCGCAGACCGGTAACGAGGAGGCCACCACCCGGCTGCGCAAGGTCGTCGACATCGATGACCAGGACACCGGAACGGTCCGGCTGAAACGGACCGTGGAGAAGGCGGACGAGATGGCCCTCGACACGGCCTCCACCAAGACCACCCGGATCAAGAAATGAGCACAGTCAACTGTCCGAGCGGGCACCCGTCCACCTCGACCGACTACTGCGACGTCTGCGGGCTTCCGATCGGTGCAGCGGCCACTCCTGCCGCGGCACAGGTTCCGGCCCCCGCAGTGGCCGCACCGGCACCGGCCGGGCAGACCTGTCCGAACTGCTCAGACAACGCAGCTCTGGACGCGCTGTTCTGTGAGAACTGCGGCTACGACTTCACCACTGGCACCATGCCGCGGCCCGCGTCGTCCCTGGACCTCTCGGCTCCCCCACCGGTTCCGCACGCGCCCTCGGCCGCAGTGGCCGAGTGGGTCGTCGAACGCTGGGTAGACCCCGACTGGTACGCCGTACAGCAGAGCGACGACCCGTGTCCGTCGCCGGGCCTGCCCGTGGTGATCCCGATCAGCGAGAAGAGCGTCCTGGTCGGGCGCCCGTCCCGCACCCGGGGGATCGCACCGGAGGTCGACTGCGGCGACGACACCGGGGTGAGCCGCCGTCAGGCCCAGCTCACGACCGACGGCCAGCGCTGGTGGGTCGAGGACCTGCAGTCCTCCAACGGCACGTACGTCGCGCCCGCGGCCGGCCCGCTGCCCGAGATCCCGATCCCGCCTGGCCAGCGCCAGGAGCTTAACGCCGACGACCGCGTTTACGTCGGCGCCTGGACCCGGCTCGTCCTGCGCCGGGCCACTCCGGAAGAAAAAGCCGGCCAAGCCTGAAAGTCGTCGTGGATTGCGGAAGCAAGTCTTCCGCAATCCCTCCTATCTTTTAGGACATGACGACGAACACGAACATCCAGCCCTTCACCATCGAGATCCCGCAGCACGAGGTCGACGACCTGAAGCTGCGGCTGCAGTCGGCCCGCTGGCCGGCCACCCCGGCGGTCGACGACTGGAGCCGCGGCGTCCCGGTCGGGTACCTGAAGGAGCTGGCGGCGTACTGGGCGGACGGGTACGACTGGCGCGCGGCCGAGGCCGAGCTGAACGCGATCCCACAGTTCACCACCGAGATCAACGGACAGCGGATCCACTTCTTCCACCAGCAGTCGGCCGAGCCGAACGCGCTGCCGCTGATCCTGACGCACGGCTGGCCGGGCTCGCCGGTGGAGTTCCAGGCGCTGATCGGGCGGCTGACCGACCCGGTCGCGCACGGCGGTGACGCGGCCGACGCGTTCCACGTCGTCGTCCCGTCGCTGCCCGGGTACGGCTTCTCGACGCCGCTCGGCCCGGCCGGGTTCAACCTGTTCGGTGTCGCGCAGATGTGGGCCGAGCTGATGAGCCGGCTCGGCTACGAGCGGTACGCCGCGCACGGCACGGACGCCGGGTCCGGCGTGACCGGCATGCTGACGATGATCGACGCGGCGCATGTCGTCGGCGCGCACCTGGCCGGCGTCACCGCCTCTGCGCCGTTCGCCGGGCCGGTGTCGACCGACGGCCTGTCGGAGTCCGACACCAAGCGGGCCGAGACCTTCAACCGCTACCTGGAGGACGGCCTGGGCTACCTGGTGTCGCAGTCGACCCGGCCGCAGACCGTGGCCTACGGGCTGAACGACTCCCCGATCGCGCAGCTGGCCTGGATCGTGGAGAAGTTCGCCGAGTGGACCGACCCGGACAAGAAGCTGCCGGAGGAGGCCGTGGACCGCGACCAGCTGCTGACCAACGTGAGCCTCTACTGGTTCACGGAGTCCGGTGCATCGTCCGCCCACGCGCTGTACGAGGGCATGCAGGCCTGGAAGGCGATGCTGGCCCAGCAGAGCGGTGGCGGCGACTGGGGCGGCGACGACAACGCTGAGAGCAGCGAGTGGAGCGCCGATGACAGTGGCGACGCCGCTGCGGCCTGGGGGCAGTTCACTCCGCCGCCGACCGGCGTGGCCGTGTTCGGCGCGGAGACTGCGATCAAGAGCCTGGTCGACCCAGCCGGTGCAATGT
Organism: Kribbella sandramycini; assembly: GCF_013131805.1. GTDB lineage: Bacteria > Actinomycetota > Actinomycetes > Propionibacteriales > Kribbellaceae > Kribbella > Kribbella sandramycini. The sequence continues at coordinate 54,695 of NZ_JABJRC010000004.1, forward strand.
CGCACTGGGTCGAGTACGACCAGGGTGGCCACTTCGCCGCGATGGAGGTGCCGGAGCTGCTGACCGCCGACCTACGCGCGTTCTTCCAGCCACTGCGCTGACGGCCTGAAGCAGTACCACTCGACCAGGGCGGTCCCGAGCACCACCGGGACCGCCCAGGCCCATGCCTGGTCCGGAAGCGCCGTGATGAGGATGCCGGTCCACAGTGCGATCCAACTGCCGCCGTACCCCCGCAGTACGCCGCGATACCAGAGGCCCCCGGGCTGCTCGGCCGCACGCTGCCCGAAGTAGACGAACAGGTACGCCGCGACCCCGATCGGCCAGAAGAACCACAGGCGCCGCCAGTCGTACGGAACCATCACCAGTGCACTCAGACACGTCACAGCGATCGTCCAGTGGTAGGACTCGCCAACCCAGTTCAAACGTCGTCGCCGTAGCGTCAGCGCGATCGCTGGGAGCCCCAGCAGTACGGCCAGGGCTCCCGCGACGACGTGCACGATCAGCGCGATATCTCGCACCGAAAACTCCCTGACATGTCAGGGGACTATAGGACCGGACTACGCCTCCGGGAAGGACAGAACCCGGCGAACGGCGAAGTTTCGGTACCCGCCGCGTTCGAACGCCTTCGCCATCGGAACGTTGCCGAAGTCGGTGTCGGCCCGGACCTTGACCGCGCCGGTCTCGGCCAGCAGGTGGGTGATCTCGGCCAGGATGTCGTCGATGTACCCGTTACCGCGATGCTCGGGCAGGACGCCGAGGTACCCGACGACCGGGCCGCCGTTGTTCGCCGACGGGATCGCGAAGCCGATCTCCTTACCCTCGGCGTCGTACGCGAACCGCCACCAGTCGCGGTCGCCCTCCAGGTGGGTCTCGTAGAGCTCGACCTCCTCACGAGCCGCCCCCTCGACGCCGAGGCGGGCGATGTCGCGCGCGGTCGCGGCGTCCAGACTGCCTTCGCTGATCCGCATGAACATGTTCACGAAGGCCTCGTTGTCGGCCGGCTCGAACCGGAGCCGGGTCGACCGCGGCGGCAGGCCGTACTCCGCCAGCCACTCGTACCGCAGCCGGTCGGTGACCTCGATCAGACCGGCCGCACCGGCGGCCAGCATGCGCGCCTTCACCGCACCCGCGATCGCCAGGTCGGACTGCCAGTCGGCGTCCAGGAAGATGTGGAACTCCGGCTGCTCGGCGTCGGCCGGCCGGTTCGCCAGGACGTGCTGCATCAAGGCGCTCCACGCCGGGACCGGGTCGCCGTCGCCGACGAAGTACAGGCCGTCGACGCTGAACGGCTCGTCGTCCTCGCGACCACCCCACCAGATGGCCAGGGCCTGGATGACGCCGTTCTCCTCGACGACCCAGGACCACTCGTGCCGGTAGTAGCCGGACACGATGTACTCGTCGTAGCGCTCAGGCGTGACGGTGTTGATCGACTGCTGCTGCTTGATCAGCGTGCGAATGATGCCGAGATCGGACTCGGCGGTGTTGCGGATGTTCACAATTCCTCCAACAGGAGGCGCGCCGCTCCGCTCAGTGCGAGCTGTGGTCGCGGACGGGTCGCGCCGGAATACCTGACAGGTCGCTCATCGGTCGCTCCTTCCGCTGGGGACAGCTTCTCGCCGGGCCAGACTCTAGGACCCGAGGGGGTCATAGTCCAACTGTTATTCACACCTGGGATGTACCGCGGTCGTTTGCACTGGGCAACCTCCCGGCCATGAGAACCCTCGTCGCCGCCCTGGCTCTGGCCGCCACCACGACCCTCACCGCCCCCGCGTACGCCGCACTCCCCACCTGCGCGCTCAGCTCACTGCCGTCGCAGGCCTCCGACACTCTCCGGCTGATCCACTCCGGCGGGCCGTTCCCCTACCGTCAGGACGGCACCGTCTTCCAGAACCGCGAGGCACTCCTCCCCCAGCAGTCCTCCGGCTACTACCACGAGTACACCGTCAAGACCCCGGGCTCATCCGACCGCGGCGCGCGCCGGCTGGTCGGCGGCGGCGCCAAGACCACGCCCGCGCACGTCTACTACACCGCCGACCACTACGCGTCGTTCTGCGAGGTCGACGAGAACCGCTGACAGCAAACGGCCCCGGGGGCGAACCCCGGGGCCGTTCGGTGTGCTGTCGGACTACTGGATCAGAAGTCCATGCCGCCCATGTCGGGCGCGCCGCCCGGAGCGGCCGCGGCCTTCTCCGGCTTGTCGGCGATGACGGCCTCGGTGGTGAGGAACAGCGCCGCGATCGAGGCTGCGTTCTGCAGCGCCGAGCGGGTCACCTTGGCCGGGTCGATGATGCCGGTGGCGATCAGGTCGACGTACTCGCCGGTCGCGGCGTTCAGGCCGTGACCGGGCTCGAGGTTGCGAACCTTCTCCACCACGACGCCGCCCTCGAGGCCGGCGTTCACGGAGATCTGCTTCAGCGGGGCCTCGACGGCCTGCCGAACGATCGCCGCGCCGGTGGCCTCGTCACCCTCGAGCTCCAGCTTCTCGAAGGCCTTGACCGACGCCTGCAGCAGCGCGACGCCGCCGCCTGCGACGATGCCCTCCTCGACGGCCGCCTTCGCGTTCCGAACGGCGTCCTCGATGCGGTGCTTGCGCTCCTTCAGCTCGACCTCGGTGGCCGCGCCGACCTTGATCACCGCAACACCGCCGGCCAGCTTGGCCAGGCGCTCCTGCAGCTTCTCGCGGTCGTAGTCGGAGTCCGACTTCTCGATCTCGGCGCGGATCTGGTTGACCCGGCCGGCGATCTGGTCGGCGTCGCCCTCGCCCTCGACGATGGTCGTCTCGTCCTTGGTGACGACGATCTTGCGGGCCTGGCCGAGCAGCTCCAGGTCGACGGTGTCGAGCTTGAGCCCGACCTCCTCGGAGATGACCTCGCCACCGGTGAGGACGGCGATGTCGACGAGCATCGCCTTGCGGCGGTCGCCGAAGCCCGGCGCCTTGACGGCGACGGCCTTGAAGGTGCCCTTGATCTTGTTGACGACCAGGGTGGCCAGCGCCTCGCCCTCGATGTCCTCGGCGATGATGGCCAGCGGCTTACCGGTCTGCATGACCTTCTCCAGCACCGGGACCAGGTCCTTGATGCTCGAGATCTTGCTGTTCACGATCAGGATGTACGGGTCGTCGAGGACCGCTTCCATCCGCTCGGTGTCGGTCACGAAGTAGGGCGAGATGTAGCCCTTGTCGAAGCGCATACCCTCGGTGAGCTCGAGCTCGAGGCCGAAGGTGTTGCTCTCCTCGACGGTGATGACGCCTTCCTTGCCGACCTTGTCCATCGCCTCGGCGATGATCGAGCCGACCTGGGTGTCGGCGGCCGAGATGGACGCCGTCGCCGCGATCTGCTCGCGGGTCTCGACCGGCTTGGCCAGCGCGAGCAGCTGCTCGCTGATGGCCTCGGTCGCCTTCTCGATGCCCTTCTTCAGGCCCATCGGGTTGGCGCCGGCCGCGACGTTGCGCAGACCCTCGCGCACGAGCGCCTGGGCCAGCACGGTCGCGGTGGTGGTGCCGTCACCCGCGACGTCGTCGGTCTTCTTCGCAACTTCCTTGACGAGCTCGGCCCCGATCTTCTCGTACGGGTCCTCGAGCTCGATCTCCTTGGCGATGGAGACACCGTCGTTGGTGATCGTGGGGGCGCCCCACTTCTTCTCCAGCACGACGTTGCGGCCCTTCGGGCCGAGCGTCACCTTCACGGCGTCGGCGAGGGTGTTCATTCCCCGCTCGAGGCCGCGGCGCGCCTCTTCATTGAAAGAAATCAGCTTGGGCATTCTCCGCGAGTCCTCCCGCGTCGAGTCTTGGCAGTTCAGCCGGCCGGATGCCCGCGACGGACGGCGCCGGAGTCGTGGCGCTCATGTCCCGCCCCGCTCCCGGCACCTCATCGGGCCGTCTTCGTACACACCCCAGGGGCAGCCAGCGTTGTCACTCTCGCCCTAGGAGTGCTAACCAAGTATTAGCACTCGCCCCAACCGAGTGCAAGCCGACCACCGCCCGCCCGCGCTGACGCCGGTCAGTCGGGCAGTTGGGCGATGAGGTACTTCGGCGCGGTCAGGCGCCAGGCCTCGGTGAGCAGCTCGGCCACCTCGGCCTCGTCGGCCAGGGCGAGCGTTACGTCGACCCAGGCGAACCGGCCGCTCTCCCAGGAGGGGGCGTAGACCTCGGGGCTCTCCGCGATGAGCGCCTCCTGCTCTTCGCGGAAGGCTTTGACGATCAGCCGCGTCTCGTCCTCCGACAGGTACGCGAACCCCTTCTTGCGCACCTTGAACGCGGGCTGCCCGGCCCACCCCTCGTGCTCCTCGGCCCCGGGCAGCCCCCGAACCAGCTTGTGCACCACCTGCGCGTCCATGCCCTCAGACGCTAGAGGTGCCCACCGACACTTCTCAGCCGACGACTGTGACCTTCACCGGCGCTCCCGGCGCGACCATCGTCCCCGCGGCCGGAGACACCCCGAGCACGGCGCCCGCGGGGTAGTCGGGCTTCTTCACCGTGCTGACCGCCGCTACCAGCCCGAGCCGCTTGAGCTCGTTCTGGTAGGCCTCTGCGGGCTTGGCGCCCAGGTTGAGCGCCTGGAAGCCCGGTACGCCGACCTGGTCGGGTACGACGCGGATCTGCTCCAGGATGCGGTCGACCTCGGCGGCGCTGGTCGAGGACTCCGCCCGGAACCACGCCTTCAGCGACGGGATCAGCACCGAACCGGCGCAGACCGTGCCGGGGTTGGTGGTCACACAAGTCGTCTTCTCCCGCTGGGCCGCGACGCCGTCGATCTCGATCGTCTCCGTCGCCTTGAAGTCGAACCGCGGCTCGGCCCCGAGGTCGATGCTCTCGACGCCAGGACGCCGGGCGATGGCGCACATGGGCTGCGCTCCGACGTCCACCACGACGGTGTCGACCTCCGGCGTACCGCAGCGCAGTTTGTTGGTACCCCAGGTCTTGGGCACCGCCACTGCGGCGTTTCCAACCCCGACCAGCCGCATACCGGCCGGCACGGGCGCAGCAGCCGGAGGCGGCGCCGCAACCGGCGGCTGGTCGATCGGCTTGGCACCCGGCCCCAGCAGGGTCGATCCGCCGATCACGGCGGCGACGGCGACCGCTGTGCCGCCGACTGACCACAGGGCGGTCCGACGGCGCCGGCGGCGGGTGGCTCCGGTGCGCATGGCGGCTACGGGCGGTGGGTTGACGGGTGTCCGGTCGGCGGCGCGTTCGAGGAGCTCGGACAGCTTGTGCTCGTTCATCGGGTTTCTCGCAGTTCTGCCAGGTTCGGGTCCAGAGCCAGGGCTTTCACGGCCCTGGAGAGCCGGCTCTTCACAGTGCCGGCGGCGACGCCCAGGACGGACGCCATCTGCTGCTCGCTGAGGTGCGCGTAGTACCGCAGTACGACGGCTGTTCGTTGCTCGACGGGCAGCTTGGCCAGTGCGCGCTTCAACAGGTCGGCGTCATCGACTCCGGCCGTTTCGTCGGCATCGGCGTGCTCAGGCAAGAACTCCGACGGTTTCTCACCGTGCCAGCGGCGGCGGCGAGAGGTGATGAGGCTGTTGACGAGCATGCGGTGCACGTAGGCGTCCCGATCCTCCGCCGTCCGCACCCGGTTCCACTTCAGCAGGCAGCGCTCCAGCACCGTCTGCACCAGGTCCTCGGCCTCCGCATGCGAGCACCCCAGGAGGACCGCGGAGCGCACCAGGATCGGCCAGCGCGCCGCCACGTACTCCGTGAAGTCGTCTTCCCCGCTCATTCCCGCACCCCTCTGTCGGCGTCCCTCACGGTAAAGACAAGGTGGGCCACGGCCGGGGTTCCACACAAAGTCGTAGGGGTCGGATTCAGGGGCGTCTCGGTACCGATCCCGATGTGGCGGCAGCCCCCGAACGGCGAGAGTTGACTCATGACGAACTCCAACGCACCGTTCTCGAACCTGTCCGGCAAGTCCCTGCGCCGCTCCACCTCGCAGCGCATGCTCTCCGGTGTCTCCGGCGGTTTCGCCGAGTACCTCAACATCGACGTCACCCTGGTCCGCCTCGGCATCGTCGGCCTCACCATCATCACCGGCGGCACCGCCCTCCTCGGCTACGCGATCGCCTGGATCGTCATGCCCGAAGGCGACGGCAAGGCCGTCTGGCAGAACGTCCAGCACTCCGTCAACAACAACCACTCCCAGACCCCCGAGGGCGACATCGCCGCCCGCATCTACGACGACGCCCCCAAGCCCCCGGCCGCATGATGCGGGGCGTCCGCCCAGCGGCGGGGTGAGCGCAGTACGCACCCCGCCGCCCGCACTGTCACACAGCTGCCGTGAGCAGCGATGACCTCGCCACCTGCCCGGACTGCGGGCAGCGGATCCGCGTCAACCGGCAGCCAACCTGCTGGCCGTAGCGATCCTGCTACTCCCTCTGGTCGCCATCGCGGCCGGAGTCGCCCTCCTGGTCTTCTACCGCCCCCTCTGGCTCAGCGTGCCCTTGGCCGCGCTGGCCTTCCTCACAGCCCTCACGTTCCGCCCACGAGCCGCAGACCTCCCCGACGACACCGTCCTGATCCACCGCGACCAGGCCCCGACGCTTTTCGGCCTCCTCGACGAGATCGCCGCCGCCGTCGGCACCCGGTCAGGGTCGCGTTACTGGCCCACGAGTTCGGGCACGGACGCCACAGCGACCAGGCCAGCGGCTGGCTGATCGCCAATGCCTACAACGTGCTGTCCGGTCTGGACGAGACGTTCCGAGACGGCTACCTGGACGGCGTCCGCCGGGAGGAGGGGGTCGAGGACCACACCGGAGCCACACTGGTCGGCCGGACGGTGAATGCGACCGTGGGCGTGCCGGTGCGGGGCCTGGCCGCGGTGTTGACCCGGCTGACGTTGCGGAGCGGGCAGTCACCGAGCTACCGGCTCGGGAGCTCGACCGGCGGCTGCGTGTCAGCAGGCTCCGCGATGTGCGGACGGACGCGACGCATCCGCCGACGTACCTGCGGGCGAGGCTGCTGCGCACGCGACCGGCCACCTCGGCTCGTGTCGCGCTGGGCACGGATCGGTCGCGTGCTGTCGACCGGGAGCTCGCAGCACCTGCTGCCGACGTACTGCGTGCGCTGAAGGGTGAGCTCCAACCCGGGAGGCGGCTGGTTTCAGGGTGGATTCCGGCGCCTTCGACGTGACCGGCAAGCTGCTTTTGGCGGTGTCAGCCGTATTGCGGTGGCCGCTGCCAGAAGCTGCAAATTTCCTGCGGACTATTGGTCCATAAAGGCTGGTGCTGTTGTGTTTGTCGCACAGGGGGTGGATTCCGCCGCTCACTGAATCCAGGGGAGGTTCTGGTTGATGAGGCAACCACTGAGGCGAGTGGTTCAGGTTGTTGGTTTGGGTGCCGCGCTCTGTCTGCCAATGAGCTCAGGGATCGCGTCGGCAGACACTATTGACAGCGCGCAGATCGCACTGTCGGTGTACAACGCGAAGGATCCGGAAGCGGCATTCAATCAGCTGAGTCCGGCTGAGCAGGAAGAATTCGCGGCTCGAATGCAGACGTGGACGTCCGAGGAGGTTTCGAGCGAGTTCAAGCAGGTCGAGCCGACGCCGGAGGAACTGGCCGCGATGGGTCCGGACGGCGCACGGGCCGGCGGCTGCTGGCAGCAGTACAAGTATCAGAAGTGGCGTGACATCGGCATGAACACCGGCGACACGTGGATGACCGCGCACTGGTGCCACAACGGGTCGAGGATCACCAGCTACCGGCTGTCCGACCAGGGCGGCCAGGGCAAGCTGGGTATCAAGTACGAGGGCCTCGGCGCCAAGTACGCCAACAATGTCGGCTGGGAGGTGCGCCAGGGTCAGACATTCAAGTTCAAGATCGGGTGGGCCCACGCCAATCCCTGCATGCAGATCCGCGGCGGGAAAGGCCTGTATTCCTTCCGGGCCAACTGCAATATGAGCTAGTGTTCCGAAGGCTGGTCCGGCTCGCCCGATTCCGGGCGAGTTCGGGCCGGCCCGTCCCATTGCCGGGCCTGGTGATCGCGGCTCACCTTACTGTCCCAGTCGACGTCGTCCGTTCGCCGATTTGATGATCGCACTGCTTTTACCAGACGCCGGAGCAGAACAATGACGGCGAGAACGACCAGGACCAAAAACAGTGCGTACAGCCAGGTGAACTCAAACACGCGCGCGCCTCCGTACCTGCCGAATGGTCAGATCAGGTATCACGGTATCAATTCCTGCAGCACCGTGTTGCTGCGATCCAGGGCGGTCACCGACACCGGTCCAGCCGGCGCCGGCCACCAGGCCAGGAAATATCCGTCGGCCACCGACGCGGTGACCTCCGTACCGTCCGTCGTGGTGACCTTCACGCTGCTGACTCCGGCCGCAACCGGCCCGAACACGTAACGCGCGCCGTCACCCTTGTCCAGCGAGCCCCCATTTCCGAGCAGCTTCACCGAACTACCTGTTGGCAGCGCCTCGGCGTCCACCCGCCCGGTTGAGCGGTTGTCCTGGTCGTAGATACAGACCAGCACACTGGATTCATCGCCCAGCAGTACGGCCGTGAAGTCGCCACGCCCTTCTGCGACCAGCGGCTTGAACCGTGCCGCGTCGACCACCTCGCCGGGCTCGGCTGGGATCGACGACAGGCATGGCTGCAGCCTGGCATCGTCCATCGCAACAGCAGCCCCGTGCGGGACAGCGGTCCACGACGCGTAGGCCGAAGCAGGAAACAGCGCCGAATAGGTCAACACCCCACCGGCAACAAGGGTCACCACCGCAGCCGATCCCTGCGCCAGCAGCCGCCGGCGACCGCGCTGAACCTGGACCGCGCCGGCGAGCGCCGCCTCCCGGGCACGTCGCCTCGCGTCGCCGTCCAGTGCCTTCACCTCGAGAACGGTCTTCTCGAAATCCGTCATGTTGCTCCTCCGATCGCGTGCTGCCCGAACGCGTCCTGTGCGGCCGCGGCGATGAGCTGGCGCGCACGCGACAGCCGGGACTTGACCGTCCCCAACGGCACATCCAGCAGACGGGCAACTTCTTCTTGACCGAGCTCGGCAAACACACACAGCTCGTAGGCGTTGCGGTAGGTCACCGGCAGCGACGCCACCTGCTGCCGCAACCACGCCCGCTGCCGCTCCAGCTCCTCAGCGCGCACAACTTCTTCAGCGATGTCCGGCACTGTCATCAGCACCGGATCAGCCGAGTGCGCCTCGCGGCGCCGGGAACGCTCAGCGCTGCGTGCATGCTTCTGCAGCACCCGCTTGCCGATCGCCAGCAAGATCGGCAACGCCGAATCTCCACGCACCACGAACGACCGCCGCGACCGCCAGGCCTCGACGAACGTCTCCGACAGCACATCCTCGGCATCAGCAGGCGACGCCGCTCGCTGGCAGTAGCGGAACAATCGATCCGCATGGCGATCGAACAGAACACCCAGCGCCGCCATGTCACCAGCTCGCATCGCCTGCCACTGGGCGTCATCACCAGCCGAACCATCGACCATAACCACTTCATACCCGCCGCAGCCCACAAGGTTCCAGCCCGGCGGGCTGCCTCGGTCGACCAGCCCCGATCGGCCGGCAAGCCGGACGTTGTTCTCGGTGCGCTGAAAGGTGAGCTCTAGCCCGGGAGGGCGGCTGGTTTCAGCGTGGTGGCGGCTTGGTCGGGGTGGTCGGTGAAGATGCCGGCGATGCCTAGGCGGGCGAAGCGGGTCAGTTCGGTGCGGAAATCGGTGGCGGTGGGGAGGAAGCGGCGTTCGGCGCGGAAGGTCCAGAGTTGGACGCTGAGGCCGGCGCGGTGGGCTTGGCCGACCAGGCGGGTGGGTTCGCCGAGGGCGCCGGTGGGGGTGCGTGGGATGACCAGGTCTTTGTGGGGGGCCAGGACTTGGGCGTACGTCGCTATGTCGCGCAGGCCGGCCGGTTCGAGGAGGTCGGCGAAGGTGCGGCGGTCGCCGAGGCGTAGTAGGTCGCTGGGGGCGCTCTCAGCATCGATGAGCTGTACCAGCGGCACCCGGGTCATGACGGCGAGGCGGCGCAGGCTGGTGGGCTCGAACGACTGGACCATGATTTCGGCCGGCCGCAGCCGCAGGGCGAGGATGCGTTCGGTCAGCAGCTCTTCGAGCGGCAGGCCGAGGCGACGGAAGTACGCCGGGCGCTTGATCTCCGGGATGACGCCGATCGGACGGCCCAGCCGCAGGGACTCCTGCCGGGCCAGCGCCACCACGTCGTCGAAGGTGGGAATCGCCTCCAGGCCGTCGTACGCCGTGTTCGAGGACCGCAGTGCGGGCATCCGCTCGCGGGCGCGCAGGGTGCGCAGCTCGGCGTAGGTGAAGTCCTCGACGAACCAGCCGGTGACGGCCTCGCCGTCGATCACCTTGGTGATCCGGCGGTCGGCGAACACCGGGCGGTGCGCGACGTCCGTCGTCCCGGAGATCTCGTTCTCGTGGCGGCAGACCAGCACGCCGTCGAGAGTGGCGACCAGGTCGGGCTCGATGTAGTCGGCCCCCTGGGCCGCAGCCAGGCGGTAGGCCGCCGGCGTGTGTTCCGGACGGTACCCGCTCGCTCCCCGATGCGCGATCACCAGCATGGTTCCAGGACAGGCGGCGGACATGGCCCGGTGGGAACTCGTTGCCCAACGCAAGGTGAAGCTCTTTTGATGCGCAAGGAGAGACCGAAGTAGTACCCACGGTGACCGGCCACCGCCTACTGTCGGGGGCATGACGGAGCGCGCCGGAAACCCGCCGACCACCGGTCCGACTGCTACGTCGGCCAGAGCGCTCGGCCCCGATCTGGCCCGCGGAATTCTGCTGTTGTTCATCGCAGTGGCGAATTCACACGGTCTCCTGCAGCCGGCGGGTGTGCGGACCATCCGCGCGATGCCGATCGCCAGTGCGCTGCCGGACCGGGTTGTCGCGTTCCTCGAGACCACACTGGTCGACGGACGCTCGTACACGATGTTCGCCGCGCTGTTCGGCTACGGCGTGGTTCAGATCGCCAGACGGCAGTCCGGCGATTGGAAGAGCACGCGCAAGCTGCTGCGGCGCCGCGCCTGGTGGCTACTGCTCCTCGGCGTCCTGCACGGGACTCTGCTCTACTACGGCGACATCCTCGCCGCGTACGGTCTGATCGCGCTGCTGTTCGTCCCCTTCCTCCGTTTCGGCGACAAGTGGGTGCTGTACGGCGCGGGCGTGATGGTGTTCGTCGGCTCCGGGGTCTACGGCATCCTGTCGATGCCTATCGACCCCAGCACCGACGGTCGCGGGCCCTGGTACTCCATTGCGATCAGTGCGCCGATTCTGCTGCTCACTGCGGCCGGCCCGTTCCTCTTCGGCGTCTGGGCCGCCCGCCGACGGCTCTTCGAGGACGTCGAGCAGCACCGCCCGACGCTGCGTCGCATGGCCGCCATCGGCATCCCGGTGTCGTTCCTCGGCGGCATCCCGCTAGCGCTCTACACCTCTGGTCTGCTGCACGCCACCGATGCCAACGTGCTCCCAGCCGGGGCCCTCCATGCGCTGACCGGTTACGTGGGCGGTCCGGCGTACGCGGCGCTCATTGCGCTCTGGTCGCTCCGAGTACGGCGTACTGCGCTCGTGACCGCCCTCCAAGCGACTGGCCAGCGCTCGCTGACCTTCTACCTCGCGCAGTCCGTGGTCTGGGCGATCGTCTTCACCCTGTTCGGTCTCGGTACCAAGATGGCGCTCTGGCAGGCAGCGCTGCTCGCCGTCGCTACCTGGGCACTGACCGTGGTTCTGGCCGGCTGGATGCGTCGGCGTGGGTTCCGCGGTCCGTTCGAAGTACTGATCCGGCGGCTGACGTATAGGGAGTAATTCGCATGCGCCACGCCGGTGCGCCGACCTAGCCTGAACAGATATGAAGCAGCTGCCACTCGCCGATCCCGGCGTCCCCGATGATCGCTCACCGGCCCGCTATCTGTTGTGGGTCGCGCGCGGGCAGGCGCGTACTCTCGCGGGCGGGATGACGTTCGGCATCCTGTGGATGACAGCTCAAGCGTTCATCCCGGCCATCCTCGGTCTGGCGATCGACCAGGGCGTGGCGGCGCGCGACGGCGACAAGCTGCTGCAGTGGACCGGCGTGCTGTTCGCGGTCGGCGTCCTGCAGGCGTTCGCCGGCATCATGCGGCACCGGTTCGCCGTCACCAACTGGCTGACCTCGGCGTACCGCACAGTTCAGGTCGTCACGCGGAAGACTGCTGACCTCGGCGCGACGCTGCCGAAGCATCTGGCCACTGGAGAGGTGGTCAGCGTCGGTGCGAGCGATCTGGCCTACATCGGCACCCTGATGGAGGTGTCCGCCCGTGCGGCTGGCGCAGTGGTCGCGTTCGGGGTGGTCGCGGCCATTTTGCTGTCGTCGTCGACCGCGCTCGGTCTGGTGGTGCTGATCGGCGTACCGGTGATGCTGTTCGCCCTAGGCCCGATGTTGCGGCCGCTGCACCGGCGGCAGTTCGCGCAGCGCGAGGCGGTCGGCGAGCTGAACTCGCTGGGCTCCGACATCGTCGCCGGTCTGCGGGTGCTCCGTGGCATCGGTGGCGAGGAGTCCTTCTCGCGCCGCTACCGCAGCGAGTCGCAGCGCGTCCGGTACGCCGGCGTCCGCGTGGCTCGGATTCAGTCGGTGCTCGACGCCGCGCAGGTTCTGTTGCCAGGCATCTTCGTAGTGCTCGTCGTCGGGCTCGGTGCGCACTTCGCGCTCCGCGGTGACCTCAGTGCGGGCTCACTGGTCGCCTTCTACGGCTACGCCACATTCCTGGTGCTGCCGCTGCGGACGGTGACCGAGTTCGCCAACCAACTGATGCGCGGACTGGTCGCCGGACGTCGAGTTATCCGCGTGCTCTCGCTGGACTCCGACATCGTTGACCCCGCTCAGCCTGTGCAACTGCCGTCGCAGGGCGACCTGGTCGACCCCGTCTCCGGCATCCGCGCACGCGACGGTCTGCTCACTGCGATCGTCACCGCCGAGCCGGATGCGTACGGCGCCCTGGCGGACCGACTCGGCCGGTACGACGAGGCCAGCGAGGTCCGGTACGGCGGCGTCACGCTGGCGAGCGCGACTCGGGCCGACGTCCGTCGACGGATCCTGGTCAGCGATACCGGCTCCCAGCTGTTCACAGGCAACCTGCGCACCGAACTGGACCCGGACGGCCGCTGGAGTGACGAGGACGTGCTCGCAGCGATCCGTACGGCGTCAGCGGACGACGTACTGGTCGCGCTGGCCGACGGGCTCAACTCTGAGGTCGAAGAGAAGGGGCGGTCGTTCTCCGGCGGTCAGCGGCAGCGTCTGGTGCTGGTGCGGGCGCTGCTCGCCGATCCGTCCGTTCTGGTGCTGGTCGAGCCGACCTCAGCCGTCGACGCACACACCGAGGCGCGGATCGCCGACCGGCTGCACGAGCATCGGGCCGGCCGAACAACCGTCGTACTGACCGGCAGCCCGCTCCTGCTGGACCAGGTCGACGAAGTGCAATTCGTGGTCGCTGGGCGCGTGGTTGCGGCCGGCCGACACCGCGACCTACTGGCGAGCGAACCGCGCTACCGCCGGACAGTGACCCGACAGACCGAAGACGAAGAGCTGACGGAAGGAGTGCGGCGATGAGGCAGATCCTGCCGGTGGCGGGCCCCGCCGAGATCCGCAAACACGCGCGCCGACTGGTCCGTCGGCACCCGCGGGCGCTGGCGATCGCGCTCGCCCTGCACGCGGTCGCGGCCGTCACCGGGCTGGCTGCGCCGCGACTGATCGGCAACCTGGTCGAGGACGTGCAACGCGGGACGACGGTCGGCGCGGTCAACCAGGTGATCCTGCTGATCGCGGCGTTCGTCATCATCCAGTCCCTGCTGACGCGCTGGGCGCGCTACCGGTCGTTCGCCCTTGGGGAGGAGGTCCTGGCCGAACTGCGCGAGGACTTCGTCGACAACGCGCTGGCACTGCCGATCGGCACTGTCGAACGAGCCGGCACGGGTGACCTGTTGTCGCGGACGTCGCGAGACGTCGACACGCTGTCGCGCACCGTCCGGTTCGCCGTCCCGGAGACGATCATCGCGTGTGTCACCGTGCTGTTCGCGGTGACCGCGACGCTGCTGGTCGGCGTCTGGGTACTGCTGCCGTTGCTGGCGATGGTGCCCGTGCTCTGGCTGAGCACCCGCTGGTACCTGCGCCGCGCGAAAGACGGCTACCTGCGTGAGAACGCGGCGTACGCCCAGATGACCAGCTCGCTGGCCGAAACCGTCGAGGGCGCGCGCACCGTCGAGTCACTGCGCCGGTACGACGCCCGCGTCCGCCGGACGGACTCCGACATCCGCGGCTCGTACCTGGCGGAGCGCTACACGCTCGGTCTGCGGACGGTGTGGTTCCCGATGGTCGAGATCGGCTACCTCGTCCCAGTGGTCGGCACGCTGCTGTTCGGCGGCTTCCTGCACATCAACGGCCACGTCTCGCTCGGCGCAGTGACAGCCGGTGTGCTGTACGTCAACCAGCTGATCGACCCGGTCGACCGGCTGCTGCAGTGGATCGACGAGCTGCAGTCCGGCAGCGCCGCCTTTGCGCGTCTGCTGGGTATCAGCGACGTACCGGACGACCGTACGCCGTCCGGTCGCACACCGGATGGCGAGCTGGTCGAGGCGCGGGACGTCCGGTTCTCGTACGTCGATGGCCGGGATGTGCTCCACGGAGTCGAGCTGACTGTGCAGCCCGGCGAGCGGATCGCGATGGTCGGCCCATCCGGCGCCGGCAAGTCGACGCTGGGCCGGTTGGTCGCGGGCATCCACCCACCCCGGACAGGCTCGGTCACAGTCGGCGGAGTCGGGATGACCGAGCTTCCGCTCGACGAGCTGCGCAAACAGGTCGCACTGGTCACCCAGGAGCATCACGTCTTCGTGGGGACGCTGCGCGACAACCTGTCGATGGCGCGCCCGTCGGCGACCGACACCGAGCTCCTTGCTGCCCTGACGGCCGTGGACGCTCGTGAGTGGGCCGAAGCGCTGCCGGACGGCCTGGAGACCCGAGTCGGCTCCGGACAGGTCGCACTGACACCTGCTCAGGCACAGCAGCTCGCGCTGGCCCGGCTGGTGCTCGCCGATCCGCACACCCTCGTCCTGGACGAGGCGACCTCGCTGATCGACCCACGCGCGGCACGCCATCTGGAGCGCTCGCTCGCCGCCGTACTCGAGGGGCGCACGGTCATCGCGATCGCGCACCGCCTCTACACCGCTCACGACGCCGACCGGGTTGCCGTGGTCGAGGACGGCCGCATCAGCGAGCTGGGCAGTCACGACGAGCTGGTTGCCCGCAACGGTTCGTACGCAGCGCTCTGGAACTCCTGGCACGGCTAAGCCCGCCGGAGAACCAGAACTGCTGAGTCGACATGCGGTGGTGGGGTGAACGCCTTGCGGGGAAGGCGAAGCCCCACCGCCGGCTGGTACGAACGCAGCCATCGGTTGGCACCGTGCACGTCACCACGCACATAGCGATTCACCAACTGCCGCTGCAGCACCAGATCAGCCGACACCATCCGGGATCCTCGTGCCAGCAGCAGCTTGAGCAACGCGGCCGAGACGTTGTACGGCGGGCTCGACACGACCCGAAAGGGCCGGGTCGGCAGGCGCAGCTCACGCGCGTCAGCACGAACCACAGTCACCGGAGCATCTGCGAACCGCTGCTGCAACCGATCGGCACGACCCGGATGCAGCTCGACCGCAATCACGCGCGCACCAGCGCGAACCAACGGTGCTGTCAACGCACCGAGACCAGCGCCCACGTCGAGCACGAGCTCACCGGGACGAACCCCAGCGGCGTCGACAACTCGTTGGGCCCACTGGCTATCGAGTGGGTGCCATCCCCAGGCACCCCGCGCCTGCCCGGAGCCGGGCACGACGCACCATCACAAAGTTCGTAAACATGGCGCCGACCCTAGACCGCCAGGCGCGCTGTCCTCAAAGGATTTTCGGTGACGCGCCCAGCGACAGGACGGTCTCGGTCGTCCGCTGCTCCGCAAGGCGCAACCGGGCCGCCTTCGCCGCCGCCAGGCCGCCGCGGGCGAGCTCCCGGCGGACGTCGAGGATGCGGACCGGCAGCACGTCCGTCATCAGCAGCGGCGCATACTCCGCCTCGGCCGTCGTCCACTTGTCGCCGTCACGCTGGAACGTGAAGCGGGTCAGCAAACCCTCAGCGCGAGTACTGGCCGGCTGCCGGTGCGCAGCGACCAGGTTGCCGTGCCCGTACGCGACCCACTTGCCGTTGTGCTGCTCCATCGGCTGGACGACGTGCGCGTGGTGGCCGACGATCAGATCAATGTTGCTGTCAGCAAGGAGTTGCGGCGCCAGGTCGCGTTGCTGCTCGTTGATCCGCGATGAGTACTCCGTCCCCCAGTGACAGCTGACCACGACAATCTCGGCGCCGCGATCACGGGCCTCCTTGGCCATCCGCGTGATGGCCGCGACGTCGAGCTTGCCGGCCCGCCAGGTCTGGCCCTTCGGATACGGCAGTCCGTTGAACCCGAACGTGTACGAGAGTGACGCGATCTTCGCCCCGCGGACGTCGACGATCGTGGGCGTCTCCGCCTCCTTGCGATCGCGGGCCATCCCGGAGGTCTTCATCCCGGCGCGCTCCAGCGTCGCCAGGGTGCGATCCACCCCGGCGGCGCCGGCGTCGAAGCTGTGATTGCTGGCCGTGGTGCACAGGTCGTACCCGGTCTGCTTCAGCGCGGTCGCGATCTGCGGCGGCCCCTGGAAGAGCGGGTATCCCTTGTACGGCCCGCCGAGCGGAGCGAGCGGCGTCTCGACATGCGCGATGGCCAGATCGGCCTTCCGCACCAGCGGCTTCACGCTCGCCAGCAACGGTGCGAAGTCCCACATACCGCCGCTGCCGTCGCGGCGCGCCGTTGTCCAGAGCCGTTCGTGCAGGAGAACGTCGCCGGTGGCAACGATCGCCAGCCGATCGGGCCGATCCCCGGCCGGCGGCGGCACACTCGGCGGCTGCGCCCCCGGCGGACCGACCGAACCGCCGTCCGTCGGCGGATCGACCGGACGGACGCCGACATCCGCACAGCCGCCGGCGACAGACACGCCTGCCCCCGCAAGGATCGCGCCGAGCACCGCGCGCCGTCGTACCGTCATCATCGCTCCCCAGGCTGGCGATCAGTTCGCCCTCCCAGACGACGCGACGCGCGGCCGAGTTCGCTCGGTGACCCGATCGTGTCCTCAATGACCGGAAACGGCCGCTACCTTGTGCGGGTACAGCTGTCACTGAGGGTTGAGGAATGACGATGGTCGAGCTGAAGTCGGCGACGGAGATCGAGCAGATGCGCGCGGCCGGGCGCGTCGTCGCGACCGCGCTGGCCGCGGTGAAGAAGCAGGCCGCGGTCGGCGTCTCGCTGCTCGAGCTCGACGAGACTGCCCGCGACGTGCTGCGCTCGGCCGGCGCGGTGTCGACGTTCGACGGTTATCAACCAGGTTTCGCTGGGACTCCCTTCGTCGGTGTGATCTGCACCTCGGTGAACGACGCCGTCCTGCACGGCCTGCCGTCGAACTACCGGCTGGCCGACGGCGACCTGCTGAACGTCGACTGCGGCGCCTCCCTCGACGGCTGGTGCGGCGACTCCGCGATCAGCTTCTGCGTCGGCACTCCACGCCCGCAGGACCTGGAGCTGATCGAGACCACCGAACGCGCGCTCGCCGCCGGGATCGCCGCAGCGCTGCCCGGTAACCGTCTCGGCGATGTCGGCGCCGCGATCGGCCGGATCGGCGCGGCCGCCGGGCTCGGCACCAACCTCGACTTCGGCGGCCACGGGATCGGCCGCCGGATGCACGAGGAGCCGCATATCGCCAACAACGGCCGCCCCGGCCGCGGCTTCAAGCTCCAGCCCGGACAGACCTTCGCGATCGAGCCCTGGTTCTGGACCGGGCCGGGATCGACCTACCTCATCGACCCCGACGGCTGGACGCTACGCTCCGCCGACCGGACGCGCGGCGCCCACGCCGAGCACACTATCGCTGTCACCGCCGACGGCCCGCAGATCCTCACCTTGGTCTAGAACAACGCCTCTTGGGCCGGCGGCGCCTGTTTCTCCCGCACGACCGCACGGTGGTAGGCAGGACGGGCAAACCCATGTTTCGTGAGCAGCGGACGAACCTTCTGCTCGAAGGCCTTCCGGAAGCTCGGTGCGGCATACGCCCCGTGGGCATAGAGGGATTCGTACCGCGCGACCAGCTCGGGATGGTCAGCGGCCAGCCAGGCCATGAACCACTCCCGAACCCCCGGCCGTAGGTGCAGGACCAGCGGAGTCACCCCAGTCGCCCCGGCGGCAGCCAGCTCCCCGAGGAGCTGATCCAGCTGATCGGCGGAGTCCGTCAGCCAGGGCAGGATCGGCGCGACCATCACGCCACAGGGCAGCCCTGCCGCGCGCACCGCGCGAATCAGCTCCAGCCGGCCGCGCACCGACGGCACGCCGGGCTCCAGCCGCCGGCGCAGCTCGTCGTCGCCGAGCGCCAGCGACACAGCAATCCCGACCGGGACGTCGACGGCCGACAGTTGCTCCAGATCGCGCCGCAGCAGCGTCCCCTTGGTCAGGATCGAGAACGGCGTTCCCGATCCTGCCAGCGCCGCGATGATCCCCGGCATCAGCTGATAGCGGCCCTCGGCCCGCTGATACGGATCGGTATTGGTGCCCAGGGCAACCTGCTCCCGGGCCCACGACGGTCTCGCCAGCTCCCGCCGGAGCACCTCGGCGACATTCGTCTTGACCACGATCTGACGGTCGAAGTCGAGCCCCTGGTCGAGCTCGAGGTACGTGTGGGTCGGCCGGGCGAAGCAGTACCGGCAGGCGTGGCTGCAGCCGCGGTACGGGTTGACCGTCCAGCCGAACGGCAACCCGCCCCCGGGCACCGAGTTCAGCGCGGAACGCGCCAGCACCTCATGGAACGTGACCCCGCGGAACTCCGGCGTGGTGACCGACCGGACCAGGCCCGCGATCGACTGCAGCCCGGGCAACGCCCCGGCCATCTCCGCGTCGATTCGCTGACCAGCCCACCTCATGACGCACAGTCGAACATATGTTCGACTGGATTTCAAATCAGGCGAACACCGCCGCGTTCCGCGCCGCCCATTCCGCGTACGTCGTCGCGGGCCGGCCGGTCAGATCGGCCACCGTGGACTCGGGCGTCATCGGATACTCGGCCATCATCCGGAACCCGTCCAGCAACCATTGCGCCGTCTCCAGCCCGGTTACGGGCGTCAGCTGGTCGAGGTACTCCTGCGGGGTCTGCTCAATGAACTTCAGCGGGCGACCGATTGCGGCCGCGATCAGCTCGACCTCCTGCGGTTGCGTCAGCGCCTCCGGGCCGCTCATCACCAGCTTCTGCCCGGCGAAGCTCTCACTGAGCAGTACTACCCGCGCCACCGCAGCGATATCGACGAGGTCGATCGGAGTCTGCACCGCGTCGGCGTACGGCGCGCGCACGACCCCTTCGGCCCGGATCATCGGCGCCCAGTCCAGCGTGTTGTTCATGAACTGCCCTGGCCGCAGGAAGGTCCACTCGAAGCCGGCCTCCTCGATCGCCCGCTCCAGCCGGTAGTAGTGCCACGTCGACGGATCGCCCTGCGCCTCATAGTCCGCCGGCTCACCAGACAGCACCACGACGCGCCGCACGCCCGCCTCCTGCGCGCACCGCACGAAGTCATCGACGTACGCCGGTAGCGGCGCCAGGTAGACCGTGTCGACACCGGCGAGCGCCGCCGGCAGCGTCTCCGGCCGCCCGAGGTAGCCGTGCGCGACGTCGACTCCAGCAGGCAGCGCCGCCCGCTTCGGATGGTTCGTGAGCGCCCGGACCGGCGCCCCGGCCGCCACCAGCTCGTCGACCAGCAACCGCCCGACACTCGCGGTCGCACCCGTCACCAGGATCGTCATTCGTCGTTCCCCTCCCACCTCGGCATCAATTCTCGTAGGGTATACGAGAATTGATTTCAGCGCCTATGGTTGCCCTGTGACGGTCAGGCGCAGCGCGGAGGGTCGACCCGACCGCGCCCTCGCACTCCTCTGGCGCAACCACCGCCCGCTCGCCGTCAAGGCCAAGGGCCGCCGGCCGTCGCTGGACGTCGACGAAGTGGTCGCGACCGGTATCCGGCTGGCCGACAGCGACGGTCTGACGGCCGCATCGATGGGCGGTGTCGCCAAAGAGCTCGGCGTCGGCACGATGACCCTCTACACCTACGTCCCCTCGAAGGACGAGCTCCTGGAGCTGATGGTCGACCAGGTCCTCGGCGAGCGCGAGCTACCCGGCCCTGACCAGCGTCCGGCCGGTTGGCGCGCCCAGGTCGCGCTGTACGCCGACGAGACCCGTGCGATGTTCCGACGGCACCCCTGGCTGTCTCAGGTATCCCCTATCCGTCCACCGGTCGGTCCGGGCATGCTGGCCGGCCGTGAGTACCTGCTGGCCGTCATGAGCACGCTGGCGCTCAGTCCGCGCGACATCAACATCGCAGCGGTCACCGTGACGTCGTACGTCGACTCCGCAGCCAGTCTGGCGGCGGAGAGTGCGCTGATCGAGCGCACCACCGGTCAGAGCCACGATGCGTGGTGGACCGACCGCTCCGAGCTGTGGGAGACGTACTTCGATGTCGAGCGGCATCCGGCGATGACAGCGGTATGGAACGCCGGCGGCTTCGACGCGGGCCCGGTCGACGTCGCGGCGGAGTCGTACCAGTACGGCCTGGAGCGGCTGCTGGACGGTATCGAGGCCAAGGCGGGACCAGCCATGACATAGGTTGGCGGCGACACGAGGGGGTAAGGGGTGAGCGAGAACTTCCAGGTCGACCTACAGGGGATCGTCGACTTGCTGAGCAACCACCTGTACAGCAGCCCGCGGGTGTACCTGCGAGAGCTGCTGCAGAATGCCGTCGACGCGATCACCGCACGTCAGGCCACCGAACCCGACGCACCGCGCCGGATCGACGTCCGGACCGCCGAGAACGAGCTGAGCATCGCCGACACCGGTATCGGCCTCCTGCCGGATCAGGTGCGCGAGTTGCTCGCCACCATCGGCCGCAGCTCGAAACGCGATGAGATCGGGTTCGCCCGGTCGGAGTTCCTCGGCCAGTTCGGTATCGGCCTACTGTCGGCACTCATGGTCGCCGACGAGATCGAGGTCGTCACCCAGCCCGCCGGCGGCCCCGCCACGCGCTGGATCGGTACTGCGGACGGTCGCTACACGATCGCCGCCACAGCGGACCGCTCCGAGCCCGGTACGACGGTGACGCTGAAGGCCCGGCGTGGCGCCGAGCAATGGTACAAGCCGGCCACTGTCGTCGAGCTGATCCGGTTGTTCGGCGCACTGCTGCCGCTGGAGATCCGGGTCGACGGCGAGCAGGTGACCGATGGCAAGGCACCCTGGGAGAACGCTGGCGCCCTGCAGCGCGCCGAGCTGGTCGGCTATGCGCAGGACAAGCTCGGCTTCACTCCGTTCGACGTCATTCACCTGAACAACCCGGCCGCTGGGCTGACCGGTGTCGCCTTCGTGCTGCCGTTCGCGGCCAACCCCGCCGAGCGCGCGACGCACCGGGTGTACCTGAAGCGAATGCTGCTGGCCGAGCATGTCGAAGGCCTCCTGCCGGACTGGGCGTTCTTCGTCCGCGCGGTCATCGACACCTCCGAGCTGCGGCCGACTGCGAGCCGGGAGGCGCTGTTCGACGACGGCACGCTGGAGGCCACTCGGGACGCGTTGGGCGAGCAGCTGCGCGGCTGGCTCGTTCGCCTCGGCAATACCGACCCCGCCAAGCTGGACCGGTTCCTCGGCATTCACCAGCTCGGTGTGAAGGCCCTGGCCCTGCACGACGACGAGATGCTCCAGCTGGTGCACCGCTGGCTGCGCTTCGAGACCAACCACGGCCGCATGACCACAGCGGAACTGCAGCAGCGCAGCGATCGTATTCGGTACGTGACAACCGTCGAGGAGTTCCGCCAGCTCGCAGCGGTCGCAGCTGCGCAGCAAATCACCGTTGTGAACGGCGGCTACACCTACGACAGTGAGTTACTCGCACGGCTGCCGGAGGTCGTGCCCGACCTGGTCACCAGCCGGTTCGACCCGTCCGAGCTCAGCACAAGTTTCGACAGTCTCGATCCCGAGTCCGAGCTGCGGCTGCGCCCGTTCGTCCAGGCGGCCCAGGATGCACTGGATTCGGTCGGCTGCGAGGTGGTGCTCCGCGCATTCGAGCCAGCTCAACTACCTGCGCTCTATCTGGTTGACCGGTCGGCACAGTTCGCAAGTGAGCTCCGCTCCACCAAGGACCGCGCGGATGCGCTGTGGGCCGAGGTGCTCGGTGCCCTCGACACCCACGACGACAGCAGACCACAGCTCGTCCTGAACTACCGCAGTCCGCTCGTCCGCCGGATGGCGTCCCTCGACGACCCAGAGCTGACCCGACTGGCGGTGGAAGGCCTGTACGGCCACGCACTGATGCTCGGCTACCACCCGA
Organism: Kribbella sandramycini; assembly: GCF_013131805.1. Classification (GTDB taxonomy): domain Bacteria; phylum Actinomycetota; class Actinomycetes; order Propionibacteriales; family Kribbellaceae; genus Kribbella; species Kribbella sandramycini. The sequence goes on from NZ_JABJRC010000004.1 coordinate 77,100, forward strand.
TCACCCCGGCCGACTCGGCCCTGGTGAACCGCTCCTTCCTCGGCCTGCTCGACCAGGCTGTGCCCACCACGGAGGAACCGACCGTATGAACCCGGAACTGATCGACCTGCTGCAGCGCGCCGAGGGCGCGCCATACGGCAAAGTCCGGTCGGCCCTGCTCGAGGACGTCGTCCGCCGGGCGGATGCGGCGAGCGAGGCGGAGCTGGCGTTCTACAGCCGGCTGCAGCTCGTCACGGCCTACGTAATGGGCGGCGAGCCGCGGAAGTCGCTGGTGCCGTTCGCCCGCTGCGTCGCCGACTGGGACGCCGAGCCGGAGCGGTACCGCGATCACTCGCACGCCTTCCATTGGTGCTACAAATACGCGCCCAGCACCCTCGCCAAGTTCCCCGAAGTGCCGCTGGACCGCGCCTACGCCGTTCTGGACGACATGGAGCAGCGGTGGCGGCTCAGTGGCCACAGCATGCACGCAGTGCACCAGCACCGCTGGCTGGTCGCGCACCACATCGGTGACACCTCCACAGCCGCGGAGCAGTTCCGGCTGTGGTCGACCGCGCCGCGCGACGACCTCTCCGACTGCATCGGCTGCGACCCGACGTCCAAGGTGCATCACCTGACCCACGTCGGTCAGACGGCGGACGCCGTCGCGTTGGCCACGACAGTGCTCGACGGCCAGCTCACCTGTGCGGAGCAGCCGCAACAAATGCTGACGGCGCTGCTCCCCGCCTATGTTGCCGAAGGCATGTACACCGAGGCCGTCGACGCCCATCGCAAGGGCTACCGGCTGCTGCGCGCCCGTGTCGGCGAGCTGAGCGAGCACGCAGACCACGTCGCCTTCCTGGCCCGAACAGGTAACGAGCTCAAGGCAGTTGAGCTGATCGAGCGCCACGCCGCCGAGCTGGCCGAGCCGCCGTCGCCCTGGGCCGAGATGAGCTTCGCTGCCGCCGCTGCGAACGCGCTGAGCCGCGTCGACAGCGACCTGGCGATTCGGCAGCCACAGGCGCCGTCCGTACCGGCCGCGGCTTTGGCTGAGCAGCTGACGGCGCGGGCGCTGGAGTTGGCCGCGCAGTTCGACACCCGGAACGGTACGACGTACCGCAGCGAGCAGATCCAGGCAGTGCTGGCCGCTGAGCCCTGGGTGGAGTACCTGCCGCTGTCGGAGACCGCCCGGCGCGCACAGTTGCGTCAGCAGGCTCAAGCCGACCAGCAGGCCACGCCGGAGCGCCCTGCCGACACCACACCGGTCTCTGGCCGCGGTTGGCTCGACCGCGCCGAGGACGCCTGGGTGCGCTTCTCGCCCACAGAGGCGGGCGAAGCCTGGCAGGCATTCGAGCGTGAAGTGCCGGAAAGCGAGTGGACGCCGTTCGACCGCGCCCGGGTGCTGGACGGGCGCGGTCTGCTCAGCGACGATAGCCAGCAGCAAGAAGCGGCCTGGGGCGAGGCCCTGGAGCTGTACTCCGAGCTTGGCGACGAGAACCGCGTGCTGCGGGCGCGGGCCCGGATCGGCCGGTTACTAGTGGAGCGCGGCGAGGGCGACCAGGGTCTGGCCATCGCAGAGGAGCCACTGCGGCGGCTGGCCGAGACCGACGACCCGGAGCGCCGCGCAGGCTGGCGGGACTCGCTGGCCATCATCTACATGCATCTGGAGCGCGGTGACGACGCCATCCGCGAGCTGCAGGCCTTCGGCGGCGAGCTGAGCCCGAACAGCGCAATGCTGCTCTGCAACCTGCTCATGCAGACCGACCGGCTCGAAGAGGCGGAGGCGGCGGCGGACGTCGCGGTCACCAGCAAGATCGACCCGCAGCGGATGTTCGCCTACTACCTGCGCGGTCGGCTCCGCATCGCGAGCGACCGGCCCGCCGATGCCGTGGACGACCTGATCGAATCGATCGCGATCGCGTCGACGCTGCCCGATATGGAGGTCCATCGGGTCGGGGCGCAGATGCTGCTGGCCCAGGCCTACCTGTTCAGCGGTCGGCCGCTGGAGGCGGCCGAGAACGCCGAGGAGATCCTGCCTGCCGTTGCCGACGACCCGCAGGCGCTCGCCGAGACCCGCGGCATGCTGCTCGACGCCTACCGGATGCTGGGCGAGCGGGAAGCCGCACTGGCGAAAATCCACGAACTGCTGGCCGACATCCCCGAGGACATCGAGCCGGTCCGACTGGCCTCCATCCGGCAGGAGGAGGGCATCCTGCTCGAGCAGCTCGACCGGGACGAAGAGGCGGTCGAAGTCTTCCTGGCTGCCGCGCAAGGGTTCGCCGACGCCGGTGAGCCGATCCAGCTCACGCAGGCCGTTCGACTGGCGGCGCAGTCCGCCCGCTACATCGGGGCCCACGACCGGGGTATCGCGCTGATCGAGTCCGCGCAGGAGGTGCTGCAACAGCTCCCGGCCGACAACCCCGACGTCCTGTTCCAGTCCGCCGGCACCTACTGGGACCTGGCACTGATCGCGCTGCAGCAGGGCAAGGTGCCGACTGCGGTCGAACACGCCGATGAGGCCGCCGACCGGTACGAGCAGGGCGGGTACGAGGAGCAGTACCTCAACGCGCAGCTGCTGCTCGCCGAGCACGGCACCGAAGACGAGAAGGCCCTGGAGGAGCTCTTCGGAGAGCTGCCCCAGGGCACTGACCTCTGGTTCCGCACCGGCTACCTGTTGGTCGACCGGCTGCGCGCCGTCAGCCGCGCTGGCGACGCCACCGCCCTGGAGACTCGCCTCAACAGCGCCAACAGCTGACGCGAGCCGAGCCCCCGGGGGTCACTCCCACTCGATGGTGCCCGGGGGCTTGCTGGTGATGTCGACGGTGACGCGGTTGATCTCGTCGACCTCGTTGGTGATGCGGGTTGAGATGCGCTCCAGCACGTCGTACGGCAGGCGGGCCCAGTCCGCCGTCATGGCGTCCTCGCTGGTCACCGGACGCAGGACGACCGGGTGGCCGTACGTGCGGCCGTCGCCCTGGACGCCGACCGAGCGGACATCGGCCAGCAGGACGACCGGGAACTGCCAGATCTCCCGGTCCAGACCGGCGGCGGTCAGCTCGGTGCGGGCGATCAGGTCGGCCTGGCGGAGGATGTCGAGCCGCTCCCGGGTCACCTCACCGATGATGCGGATGCTCAGGCCCGGGCCGGGGAACGGGTGCCGGTAGACGAGCGACTCGGGCAGGCCGAGCGCGATACCCAGCTCCCGCACCTCGTCCTTGAACAGGGTGCGCAGCGGCTCGATCAGCGAGAACTGCAGGTCGTCCGGCAGGCCGCCGACGTTGTGGTGCGACTTGATGTTCGACGCGCCCGCACCGCCGCCGGACTCGACGACATCCGGGTAGAGGGTGCCCTGGACCAGGAACTCGATGTGCCGCTCGGCGTCGAGTTTGCGCGCGGTGGCCTCGAAGGTGCGGATGAACTCGCGGCCGACGATCTTGCGCTTCTGCTCCGGGTCCGTGACGCCGGCCAGGGCGCCGAGGAACTGGTCCTCCGCGTCCACGACCTCCAGCCGCGTGCCGGTGACGGCGACGAAGTCCTTCTCGATCTGGTCGGACTCACCGGCCCGCTGCAGACCGTGGTCGACGTACACGCAGGTCAGCTGGTCGCCGATGGCCCGGCTGACCAGCGCAGCGGCGACTGCGGAGTCCACACCGCCGGACAGCGCGCACAGCACCTGCTTGTCGCCGACCTGCTGCCGGATGAGCTCGACCTGCTCGTCGACGACGTTCGTCGTGGTCCAGTCGCCCTTGCAGCCCGCGATGTCGTAGAGGAAGTGCTCCAGCACGGCCTGACCGGCCTGCGAGTGCAGCACCTCCGGGTGCCACTGGACGCCGGCCAGCCGGCGCTCGACATCCTCGAACGCCGCCACCGGCGCGCCCTCGGTCGTGGCCAGCACGGCGAAACCCGCGGGCGGCGCGTGCACGGCGTCGCCATGGGACATCCAGACGTTGAGGTCTTCGGGGACGCCGGCCAGCAGCGTGCCCGGCTCGCTCACGGTGACCGGCGTCCGGCCGAACTCACGCAGACCGGTCTTGCGGACGTCGCCGCCCAGCGTCTGCGCCATCGCCTGGAAGCCGTAGCAGATGCCGAACGTGGAGACGCCGGCGTCGAACAGCGCGGAGTCGATCCGCGGCGCACCCTCGGCGTACACCGACTGCGGCCCGCCGGACAGGATGATCGCCTTCGGCTGCCTGGCCAGCATCTCCTCGACCGGCATCGAGTGCGGCACGATCTCGGAGTACACCTTCGCCTCGCGCACGCGGCGCGCGATCAGCTGGGCGTACTGCGCACCGAAGTCAACAACCAGGACCAACTCATGCTCAGTCACGGTCAAAGGGTATCGGTGCAGGTCAGCGGGGCTGTAATCAGCTCAGCTCGGCTTCTGCTGCTCCACGTTGTGCGCAGTCAGCGTCGCCGTGTACGCCGGCCCGCGGCGCGGGATCGTCGACTGCTCCAGCTCACCGGCGGGGCAGGCCTTCTCGGTGCGGTCGACGCTACCGTCAGGCCACTCGATCAGGACATAGATGCAGTAGCCATCGGCCAGATGGTCGGTCCAGGACAGTCGCAGCTCCCGGCGGCAGTCCTCCAGCTTGGCCGTCCCCATGGGGGCTGACAGCGAGTTGTAGACGGTTGCGAAGCGCTCCGCGCACCCGTCCGAGTCTGGGTTCGACAGGTCCGGCCGGCCGATCAGCACCTTCAGCTCGTTCGCGTCGCGAGCCACTGCGACCACCCTGAAGCGCTGCGTGGCGACGACGAGCAACGCACCGACCAGGACCGCCACCGGTAGCAGCAGCCAGAGCCGCCGGGACCGCCGGGCTGGCTGCACCGGCGGTGCTTCAGCCGCGGCCGGTGTCTCCTCGACCGGCTCCTCGGTCGCATCGGGCTCTTCTACCGGCGCGACCGGCAGACCGGCTGTCACAGCGATGCCGTTGCGCCAGTTGAGCCAGCTGTAGACCTGTCGGCGCACCTCCTCCGGAGTGTCACCCCGGAAGCGCAGACAGGCGGTCACGTACGCCTCGACGAAATCGGCCTGTGGCAGCACCAGCGGCCGCTTGTCGCTGGCGAACTCCGACAGCGTCGCCGGGCTCAGCTTGAGCCCGGTCGGCGCCAGCTTGGTGATCAGCACGCCCGCCTTCGGGTCACCGACCTCCACCCGCAGGTCGCGCAGCCGCTGCCGGAACTCGCGGGTCAGTTCGACTGCGGACCGAACGTCACCGTTCGGCGGCCCACCCGAGCCCCGGCCCTGGTCGTCCATGACTTTCTCTCCATCTGCTGTTTCCGCTGGTCAGGCCAGGATTCGGCGGAGTGTTCGGCGGCTGTTCGGCCGAACACTTGCGGCCGAATCACCGCACTGATTCTCTCACCGTGCGTAATCACCCAGTCCTGCCGGAGAGAGGAGATCGAGAGTATGTCGGTCCAGGAGGTCAAGGCCGCAATCACCAAGGCGAACGCCGAGTCGTCGGCCGGCGCGGCCACGCTGAGCCGGTCGAGCGCCAAACTCGACGAGGCGCTGACGATGCTGAACCGGGCCGCCGAGGGCACCGGGCACGAGCTCATCGGCCAGGCCCAGACCGCGCTCCGCGCCGCCAAGGCGAGTATCGAGGAGGCCCGGAAGGCGATCGCCCGATCGCAGGAGTCCGCGTCGACGTACGCGCGGTCGATCTGACCGATGTCCACCGTCGGTTGGGAGAGCCAGGACGCTCTCCAGCAGATTCATCGCGGACTCGCCTGGGCGCGCGGCAGTGTCCGGCAGCAACGCGACGCCGGTCGGCTGCCGGTCGCAGTGGACCGCACGCGGCACCTCGTCGGGTCGGTGGATGACGTACTGCGCACACTGCCCGATGCAGCAGTGGCAGCGTGGTCCCAGACGACCGAGTTCGTGCAGACAACCGTCGTACCGGCCCCGCCCCTGCGGATCGGTACGACGCGCATCGGGTTGGGCGCGGACGGCGTCATCGACCTCCCGATCCTGGTACCGCTGCTCGGCGCGGGACATGTGCTCGTCGGACCGGCTCCCATGATCGGTGCGCCGCTGGGGCAGGTCTGCCCTGAGGAGACGGCACAGATCGTCGACAACCTAGTGCTGCGAGCGCTCGCCACCACCAGCCCGGGGCAGCTCGTGGTGATCGGTGACGGCTGGCTACCCCAGTTCCTGAACCGGGACGACGCTTACGACCACGGGCTGTGCTTCGACATCGATCCGGCCGACCCGGCCCAGGTGGACAACCTCCTCACCCGGCTGCGCCGCAACATCGAAGAGGCGTCCGGTCCGCCGGACAAGTACCGGCTACTCATCATCTCCGAACTCGACCGGCTCGCTGTGAGCCAGCGCGAGGAGTTCCTCTGGCTGCTGCAGGCAGGTCCCGCTGCCGGGATCCACGCGATCGTGATCGACAGCAGGCTGCCACCGCACCTTCCGGTCGAGTACATCGAGGTCGCACCCCAGCGGGTCCGCTGCGCAGTGGCTGGGCCGCTACTGGAGGTCCGTCCGGACGGTCTGCCGCTTCCGGACGCCCCTGCGATGACTGCGCTCAATGCGCGGATCACTGGCGGCGGACTGTCCGCACTGCAACTACAGCCGAGCCACTTGTGGCACGCACGATCGGACTCCGGCCTCGCAGTGGCGATCGGGGACGCCGGCGGCCGGCCCCAGCCGCTACGACTGGGCGACAGCCCAGCCCACGCTCTGATCGGCGGCCGTACCGGCTCCGGCAAGACGAACCTTATTTACGGGCTGATCCTCGGCCTGACGACGAACTACTCCCCCGACGAAGTCGAGCTGTACCTGCTGGACTTCAAGGAAAGCGTGTCGTTCGCCTCCTTCGCGCGAACCCCCGGTGCGCTGCCGCACGCCCGCCTCATCGGTGTGCACATCAACTCGGACCGTGAGTTCGGTCTGGCCGCACTGCGGGACCTGCACCGTCAGCTGGGCGTTCGGGCGGCCGCGGTCAAGGCCCACGGGGTGGTCGACCTCCGTGGTCTGCGGGCAGCAGACCCCAACGGCCGGTGGCCGCGGATCGTAGCCGTCATCGACGAGTTCCAGATCCTGCTGGCCGGATCGGACCGGATCACTGCGGAGGCCGTCGACCTACTGGAAGATCTGGCCCGCCGTGGCCGGTCGTTCGGCATTCACCTCGTTCTGTCCAGCCAAGTGGTCTCCGGGATCGATGCGCTGTTCGGACGACCCGCACTGGTCGCACAGCTCACCCTGCGCGTGGCGCTGCCCGGTGCGCAGCGAGTGCTCGCTGACAACAACCCGGCCGCCGAACGGCTTCAGCCGTACCACGCCGTGCTCAACGACGAGACCGGACTGCGTGGGCACGACCGCGTCGTCCGGCTCCCGCATTTCGACGAGCCGACGCTGCAGACTGTCCAGGACGAGCTGGCGCGCCGGGCGCCGCATGCGCAGCCGGTCGTCTTCGACGGCTCAGCCGTCCCACCGCTCGACGATGCCGCCGACTTCCGCACGCTGGCGCCACGCGCTCCCCGCGACTGGACTGTCCTGCTCGGCCGGTCCTTCGACGTGGCGGACGCGGCCGCAAGCGCGCGGCTCGCGGCCGGCCCGGCGCGGAATCTCGCGGTGATCGGGACCAAACCGAGCGAGGTGTACGCCGTCCTCGGCGCGGCCGTTCGCTCATTGGCTCGCCAGGTGCCACCCGGGGCCGCCCGCTTCAGCCTCTTGATCGGAGGCACCGATGCGGAGCCCGAGCTCGCCACGCGGCTGGCCGCTCTGCTCGACGGACACGAGGTCGAGGTGGTTGCGCGCGACGCGGTCGCCGACTTCGTCGAAGCCCTGGCAGCCCGTAGCAACGAGCTGGCCACGGGGGCAGGGGCAGCACCGCACTTCATCGTGTTCGTCGGCGTGGACGCCGCCGGTGCCGTCCTGCGGCGATCCGGCGACGGCCGGACCGGCCACGAGCAGCTGCGACGGATCCTGCTCGACTCCGCCGAGACCGGGATCCGGCTCCTCGGCTGGTGGCGCAGCGTGAACCGGCTGAAGGACGACCTGAGCGACTACGACGCCCGCCTCGATGAGCAGATCGGGCTCTGGGTTGCACTGGATGCTCAAGGCAACGATCTGTCCGCGCTGACCGGTGGCGAGCTGGTCAGCTGGAGCCCGCGGCCGCAGCGGGCGCTGTGGTTCGACCGGTCCGTGCACGACCGCCCGCAGCCGATGATCCTGTTCGGAGTGAACCGATGACGCTCCCGATGAACCACTACCGCGCCGCACTGGCCGAGCTCGGCCAGTCCGATCACGTCGTCCAGGTCGACGACCGGGTCGACGCGCTCTGGCAGCAGGCCGTGCAGGTCTTCGGCCCCGGGCTCGACGACCAGCAGCACGCGCTGCTGCCGATCGTCGTCAGCCCGGACCTGACCGCGCCGCCTGACCTCGACATCACCGCACAGCTGGACCGGATCGAGCGCCACGTTCGAGGGGACCAGCCCGAGCCTGCAACACCCAGCCGCTGGCACTCCGCGCGCTGGACGCTGACCGTCTGGCTCGGCGCCGCACTGCTGACCGCGCTGCTGTTGGGGATGACCGTGACCGGATTGACCGTCGTGCCGGCGTTCGTCCCGGCTCTGGTGGTCGGCGGGTTGTTGCTGCTCGCCGGGCCGGGCCGAGTACCGGGATGGATCTGGGCGCTCGGTCTGGCGTCGCTGTCGCTGATCCTGCTGAGCGGTTCGCCTCCGTCCGACCCATCTCCCCTGCCGGTCCAGCCGCAATGGTTTCTGGGCGTGCTGTTCGTTCTGTTGGCCGTCGGCTTCGCGCGCGGGCTCCAGCTGTCCGGACGCCGTCGGCTGGCGCGGAAGGAGCAGGTCACTCCGGCTGAGGAGCTGGCGGCGGAGCGCCGTCCGCTGGAGTTCCTCCTGACGCTGAGCCTGTTCGGGGCAATGACGGCCGGTGCTGAGGTCGCCGTGCTGATCATCATCACCTCAGTGCTCGGCCTGCTCCGACGCCGCCCTTGGACGAGTGTGCTGGCTGCTGTGACCGCGCTGCTCACCTTGCTGATCAGCATCCGCGATGCCGGCCGGGGGTACGACCCGGACTGGGCGCATCCGATCGTGATCGCAGCGCTGGCCGCGTTCTGGGCCGTCGCTACTTGGTACCGCCCCTGGCGGCATCGTCTGAGCCGAACAGAGCGGATGCTGTCGCTCGCCGGCCGGACTGCGGCCGCCGGGTACCGCAGCATCGGCGTACCGGTCTTCACCGCTGCACCAACGCAAGCGCCCGTGCAGCAGGCAGTGCCTGACAAGTACCCGAAGGGACAGTTCGGGCGGTACTGCGCCAGCTGCACAGGGACGACGGCACACGTCTCACGTGGGCTCTCTTCTCCGCAGTGCGTCCAGTGCGGCAGCCGTGCGGCTGGTGGTAGCGCGGGCGATCGCACCTACCCCGACTACTGCGCGCCCTGCGGCGGCACCACTCCACACACCAGCCGCGGCTGCGTCGTCTGCCCCGGAGGCCGCTGATGGACGAGAACGGGATGGACGACGTCCTGGGTGACCTGGAACGGGTCGCCGAACTCGCCTGGTCGGCGTTGATCGGCATCGGCCAGGTCGAGAACGGCTTGGCGGCAGCCGCGAGCCGGCTGCTCCGCACACTCGACTCCGACCGCGACCACCTGCTACGCAACGCGCATCGAGAGCTCTCCCCGAAGCACACCACTGAGGCTCAGGGGCACATCCGCACCGCCCGAAAGGCGCTCCAGGACTACGGCGTCTCGGTCGCACCGAACCGGTTCTCGTCCTTGTCGGACCTCGACGATGTGACGAAGACCGAGCACTCGTCCTACGTCCTGATCCAGAAGCACCGCGACAAGCCGCCGACGGTCACCTGGGTCTGCGATGCGCAAGGCACCTACCAGGAGACCGGCTACGTCGCACCGAACGCGACGTCCGATGTGGTCGTGACGAACCCGCAGCCGTCCGACCTGCACGGCGACAAGCTCACTGTGGCCGCGATCATCGCCGGAGTCGTCATCTCCACCCTCATCCAACGCCTACGAGGGGACAAGCGATGACGCTGCTCTCCGAAGTACTCACAACCCGCGAAGTACTCGGCTACTGCACCGAGCAGAGCGCAGCGGACTGGCCAGACGCGGCAGCGATCACCAGCGCGCTGGCGGCGGCCGTCGGACGCCGGTGGCCTGCCGACGACCTACAGGCGATCGCGGACTACGCCCGGACTGGGGTCGCGGCCGCTGCGACCGCGATGCCGCCGCTGTACGCCGAGGCTGTGCTGCGGGCCGCCCGGGGCGAGACCCACCTGCTGATGGGGCTGCCCCGCGAGTACCACCTCACCTGGTCGGTCGAGCTGCTGGTGCTGCTGACCGCCGACGAACAGGAGCAATGACGTGCAGACACCGTCCCGGGTCCAGGACCTGCTGGCCCGGCACCCTCGCCCGACCGCACCAGCTCAAGCGCCGTGGGAGATGTCGGCGTCCAGCTTGATCACGCCGTTCCTGCCCGGATCCCTGACCGCGCCGGCAGTGCTGGTCAATCGGCTCGGCCGGATCCACCTGTCGCCGTACGGGCTCGCCATCGATCAGAAGGCAGTCATCCCCTGGCAGCAGATCGCCCAGGTGCACACGAGACCTGCGTTCGAGCTGGTCACCGAGACGCTGATCGAGCGGGCGCTCGCCAGGGCGACGTTCCTGATCAAGCTGCCCGGCAAGGCCTGGGCAACGGATCTGGTCGCGCAGAAGGCGCGGGACGCGGTCATGTCCGTGCTGCAGGTCGCTCTGTCGGGTAACGCGCCCAGCCTGGCCTTCGACCTGCCGGTCGCGGTGGTGCATCAGAACGGCCGCAAACAAGCCGAAATGAACCCTGGCGTGTTGTCGACGGCGCTACTGGCGCTGCCTGGTGTCTCCGAGGCGATCCTGCACACCGCCGCGCTAAACGCAGTCCCGGTGATCCGGCATCCAGCGCAGACCTGGGTACATGTTGATCGCGCCGCTCAGCTCGTTGCCGACCGCATCCGCCGGCTGACGACCGGAGCGGTTGAGGAGGCACCCGCACTTCCCCCGCAATTGCCGCCGCTCCGGCGCGGCCGCGAGTACACCGGCTAACGCACAACGAGGAGTCGCCGCGGCGCGCGGAACGACAGCAGGTCGATCATTGGCGGCTCCTCGACCAGGCGACTCTCGCCGAGCAGCTCTTCGGCGCACTCCAGCGCTACGCGAGTCTCGAGGCGGGCCAGACCGGCGCCTAGGCACCGATGGATTCCGACACCGAAAGCTAGGTCTGCCGATCCGCCGCGGCCGCTGAGGCCAAGCAGCACGGGAGCACCGGCCGGCAGTTCCGCCTCACCTACTAGGGCCGCCGTGGAGGTAACCCGACGCCAGGTAGGCACGGACGACGCCTCGCGGAGCACGCCTTCCACGTCGGCCAGCTCCTGCCCGACAGAGCGCTGGAATGCGGTCGAAATGAGCTGGGTGGTCGTCTCCTGCCCGGCGATCAGCAGGAAGTAGCCGACCGCACACACCTCTTCGTCGGTCAGCCCCAGCGCGACCAGTACGCCGAACAGGTCGTCACCCCCGTCTTGGCGGGCAGCCGAAGTCCGGGTTCGCAGCCAGGCGTAGAACTCTGCCGCGCTGTGCGCCAGCTCCAGCTGCCGGTCCGCGTCGGGCCAACCCCAGAACAGCTCGAGAGAGTCGAGGCTCCAAGCCTTGAGAGCTGGTACGTCGACGCCGGTCAGACCCAGCAAGTGCATCAGAACCAGAGCGGGTGGCTCTGCTGCCACAGCTGCCACCAGGTCGACCTGCCCACCCGCAGCGAGTCGAGCCCGCGCTGCGGCCACCCGGTCCGCAGTCAGGCGGCGCGTCAGCGGCTCAACGGCCGCGACGCGCGCTGGGCTGAAGAAACGCGCTACCGCAGCCCGAATCGGCCGGTGCGACTCCCCCGCGTTATTGGCCAGCGCCGGCGGCAACGCAAAGCCCACTGCCGATAGCACTCGCAGGGCCTTCACTGACAGCGGTGTGTGCGCCAGTACGGCGTTGTCCGGCCGGAACGTCTCCGGGTCGAGTAGCACGCCACGTGCCTGAGCTGGGTCGTCGACGACCCAGTACCCGAGCTCCTCGTCGTACCGGGCCGGACAGCCGGTCACGCGAACCAGCCGGGCACTGCCTTCGTAAAGGTCTCCTGGTCGTAGTCCCCGGCGCCAGCCGGGATCCGCGCCAGCACCGGGAGGCCGGTGGTCGCGGGCAGGTCCTCAAGGTTGCAGCGGTCGGCCAACTCCGGCTCGGCGGGCCAGGAGCCGATGATGAGCCCCTCGACCGGCAGACCTCGCGCCCGCAGCGCCTCGACCGTCAGACCGGTATGGCTGAGCGTGCCCAGCCCAGCGCGGGTCACGATCACGAACGTGTACGGCTGAGTCAGATGCTTGGCCAGATGGGCCAGCGTGCCGCCATCGGCGTCCAGACCGACCAGCAGACCACCAGCGCCCTCGACGATCACGCTGTCGTGCGCCGCGGCCAGACCGTCAACGGACTTCGCGTGGATCTCGGCCGAGGGCAGCGGCACCCCCTCACGCCGCGCAGCCGTCGTTGGCGCGAGCGGATCGCGCAGCCGGACGCCCTCGAACAGCGCGGTGATGCCGGTCAGCCGATTGACGTCGTCGAGGTCACCCGGGTCGTTCGGACCGACACCTGTCTGCGCCGGCTTCACGACGGCGACCGTGCCCTTCGCGGCAGCGCGCACGGCGAGGGCAGCGGTGGCAACAGTCTTGCCGACGCCGGTGTCGGTACCGGTGACGATGGTGATCATGAGACCTCGCTGATGACTCGGGAGATGACGGTGCAAGCGCGGGTGAGGTCGGCGTCCGACAGACCGGCGTGCGCGGTCAGTCGAAGCCGGCTGATGCCGTCCGGCACCGAGGGCGGTCGGAAGCTGCCTACCAGCACGCCATTGTCCCGGCACAGCTCGGCCGCGCGGACAGTCTCTCGCGGACCGGGCATCGGGACCGAAACGACTGCACCCGTCGCAGCCGGTACGCCGCACACCGCAGCAAGCCGAGCCGCGGCCGAGTGGATCGCCACCGGCCGCTCCGGCTCAGCGATCAGCACACGCAGCGCGGCCAGAGCCGCAGCGCAGGCAGCCGGGTTGAGTGCGGTGTCGTAGATGAACGGACGCGACCGGTTGATCAGATGCGACCGCAACACCTCAGGACCGAGTACGACGCCGCCCTGCGCGGCCAACGCCTTCGACAGCGTCATCGTGACGATCACGTGCTCCAGCCCAGCGAGCCCGGCCGCATGCACCGAACCGCGGCCACCGCCGGTGACCCCAACCCCGTGCGCCTCATCCACCAGCAGCACGGCGTCATTCGCACGCGCAGTCGCGGCCAGCTCGGCCAGCGGCGCTGCATCGCTCAGGACGCTGAAGACGGACTCGGTGACGACGACCGCCTGCGGTTCGTTGCGCTCAGCAAGCACTTTGGTCACCGCCTCGACGTCGTTGTGCGGGACGATCTCCACCCGCGACCGCGCCAACCGGCCTGCGTCGATCAGGGACGCATGCACGTGCTCATCGGAGACCAGCAACGTCCCCGGCCCGCCCAGCGCCGTGACAACACCCAGATTGGCCAGATAGCCCGAGGAGAACACCAGCCCGGCCTCATGCCCCGCGTACGCGGCCAGAGCCGACTCGAGCTCTTCGTGGAGCGTCGTCGTCCCGGTCACCAGGCGGGACGCGGTCGCACCGGTCCCCCAGCGGCAGACCGCCTCTGCAGCGGCCTCGATCAGCCGGGAGTCGCGGGAGAGGCCCAGATAGTCGTTCCCGGCAAGGTCGATGACATCCTCGTCGGCGCTGCGGGCTCGCAGCCGCCTGTTCAGCCCACGGGACTCGAGCGCCGCGGCCTTCGGAGCCAGCCAGTCGTTCAGCACCCGACCTCCCGCACCGCTTCGGCGATAGCCGTCGTGATGGTCGCGATGTCGTCGTCCGTGCAGACGTACGGCGGCATCGTGTAGACGAGATCGCGGAACGGACGCACCCAGACCCCGCGGCGCAGCACGGCGTCCGTCATCCGCACCATGTCGACCGGACCGCCCAGCTGGACGACTCCGACCGCGCCAAGCACTCGAACGTCCTTGACCCCTGGCAGCTCGGCAACAGGAGCCAGACCGGCCGACAGCCCCGCGGACAGCTCGGCTACTCGGACAGCCCAGTCCCCAGCGAGCAACAGGTCGATGGATGCCAGCGCGACCGAGCAAGCCAGCGGGTTCGCCATGAAGGTCGGGCCGTGCATCAGCGCACCACCTGGACCGTTCGAGACGGCCTGTGCGACCTCCGCCGTACAAAGCATCGCTGCGAGGCTCAGATAGCCACCAGTGAGCGCCTTGCCGATGCAGAGGATGTCCGGATCGATCCCGGCATGCTCGGAGGCCCACAGCGTCCCGGTACGCCCAAAGCCGGTCGCGATCTCGTCCAGAATGAGCAGGAAGCCGTGCTGGTCCGCCAGTTCACGCAGCACCCGCAGACAGGCCGGGCTGTACGGATACATGCCACCGGCACCCTGCAGGATCGGCTCGACCACGATGGCCGCGATCTGGTCGCTTTGCTGCTCAGCAACCGCAGCCATCGCCGCAGCCCAGGCCAGGAACTCCGGATCGTCGTCCGGACGGTCGAAACCGGCAGGTGGCTGCGGACCGAACACCTGCTCCTGCAGTGCGCCGGTGAACAGCGAGTGCATCCCGTTCACCGGGTCGCAGACGCTCATCGGCGCGAAGGTGTCTCCGTGGTAGCCACCGCGGACTGTGAGCATTTTGGTCCGCCCGACGCGGCCCCGGGCCACCTGGTACTGCAGCGCGATCTTGATCGCGACCTCGACCGACACCGAGCCGGAGTCGCAGAAGAACACATGCTCCAGCGGCGCGGGCGTGATCTCGACCAGCCGCTCGGCCAGCCGGATGGCCGGCTCATGCGTCAGCCCGCCGAACATGACATGGCTGAAGTCGTCGACCTGGTCCTTCAGCGCGGCATCGAGCACCGGGTGCCGGTAGCCGTGGATCATGCACCACCACGACGCCATGGCGTCGATTGCCTCGACAGTTCCGCCGGAACCGTCGTCCAGACTCAGACGGACGCCGGAAGCGCCGCGGACCAGCCGCACCGGGGAGGGCTCGGCCAGCGACGAGTATGGATGCCAGAGAAGCTGGGCATCCCGCTCCAGCCACCCACCGACCGACACATCCTCCACGGGCAACCACGGTAGACGCTGGTCTGCCGCTGCGGGGCCACGGGTGCCTGAGATGTGAACAACATGTTCACCCTGTAGGCGAGCGACTACGAGCTGGTCAGAGTGCCGTGTACGGAGCAGCGCGCGCTCCAGCCCATCGGGTGGACCTGGACGACCATCCGGCGCCGGCACTCGGCGCAGTAGCGCGGCGGCTCCATCGCCAAGGCCCGACGGCAGTCCTCGTGACTGCCGTCGGCCTGCTCACGGCCACAGTGGCCGCAGTAGACGAGCGTGGTCATCACAGGGTCTTCTGGAGTTCCTTGACCGGCATCTTGAGTTCGGCGAGCAGATCGAGGTCCGCGGTGGCCGGACGGCCCAGCGTGGTCAGGTAGTTACCGACGATGACCGCATTGATACCGCCGAGCAGCCCTTCGCGGGTGCCGAGGTCGCCCAGGGTCAGCTCGCGCCCGCCGGCGTACCGGAGCACGGTGCGCGGCATGGCGAGCCGGAATGCGGCGATGGTGCGCAGCGCGTCCTTGCCGCCCATGATCTCCATGTCGCCGAACGGCGTCCCCGGACGCGGGTTCAGGAAGTTCAGCGGGACCTCGTGCGGCTCCAGCTCGGCCAGCTGCGCGGCCAGCTCGGCGCGCTGCTCGAGCGTCTCGCCCATCCCGACCAGGCCGCCGCAGCACAGCTCCATGCCGGACTCCTTGACCATCAGGCAGGTCTCCCAGCGCTCCTCGAAGGAGTGCGTGGTGACAACGTCGCCGAAGTACGATCGGGCCGACTCCAGGTTGTGGTTGTACCGGTGCACACCCATCGCCTTGAGCTCGTCGACCTGCTCCTGGGTCAGCATGCCGAGCGAGCAGGCGATGTTGATCTCGACCTCGGCGTTGATCGCCTCGATACCGGCCTTCACCTGCGACATCAGCCGCTGGTCCGGCCCGCGGACCGCGGCGACGATGCAGAACTCGGTGGCGCCGGTCTTCGCGGTCTCCTTGGCCGCCTCGACCAGCTCCGGGATGTTCAGCCAGACCGACCGCACCGGCGAGGTGAACTGACCGGACTGCGAGCAGAAGTGACAGTCCTCGGGGCAGCCGCCGGTCTTGAGCGAAATGATCCCCTCGACCTCGACCTCCTCCCCGCACCACTTCACCCGGACGTCGTGCGCCAGCGCCAGCAGCTCCTCGAGCCGGTCGTCCGGAGTGTTCAGCACCTCGACCAGCTGCTCCTGGGTCAGGCCCGTGCCCTGCTCCAGAACCTGCTCGCGTGCCACGTCCAGGATGTCGCCCATGGTTCTCCTGCCTCAGTCGTCCGGTCGGCTCACACTAAGCCAGCCGGCGGCGATCGGGCTGCGGGGTGCGTCACGTGGAACAAACCGGGGCCGAGTGCCACAGGCACGCTCTGCGACCGTCCGGAACGGCTCGGAGAAAGTTTTTTGGAATTTCTGCGGAACCTCGTAACCCCCTGTAGATGGGCTCGTTGATGTGTGCAGAGGCGGTTACCGCAAGGAAGACCGCCACCCGGTGACAAAGAGCAACGAGCGCCGATCATTACGATCAGCACGCGGAGTGATCACAACCACTCGGTAGGGCTCGAAACTCTGGAAATCGGATGTAAGGTAGTTACCAAGAGCTCGGGTCGCCAGCCATGGTTGGTGACCCGATCCCAAAGCGCCGGGCGCCTCACCCCGGCTTGAGTGAGCCCCTCGGGAAACGATTTGGGCGGAAACGTTCCCGAGGGGCTCGCTCCCTTTTCTGGCCATTGTTCGGCATTTACCTCAGCCTCCTCCGGGCTGAGGTTTTTTCATTTCATCGGGGTTTTCCCGGCGTGCGGTAAATCACGTCGATGGAACATCAGGACTGCGTTACGGATTCGTCACAGCCTGTTTCGGAACGACCGGCAGCCGCAAAGCGCCCGGGGCCGCGGCCGGCACGACCGGGCTCGTCGGCGGCACCGGGGCCAACCGCCGGTACGCGGTGCCGAGCGCCGGCCGGGTGTCCGCCTCGCCCTTGTTCGGCCAGAACGACAGCGCCCGCTCGGCCTGCGCGGTGATGGTCAGCGACGGGTTCACGCCGAGGTTGGCCGAGATCGTCGACCCGTCCAGGATGTGCAGGCCGTCGTACCCGTAGACGCGGTGGTAGGGGTCGACGACGCCGGTCGCGGCCGAGTCGCCGATCGCGCAGCCGCCGATGAAGTGCGCGGTCATCGGCACGTTGAACGGCTCGCCGATCGTGCCGCCCGGCGTCCCCCTCATCACCTTCGCCATCCGGCGGATGACGTCGTTCGCGACCGGGATCCAGGCCGGGTTCGGGGCGCCGTGCCCCTGTTTCGAGGTCAGCCGCCAGCGGCCGAGCCGGTCCCGCTTGCCGAAGGTGGTGATCGAGTTGTCCGCGGTCTGCATGACCAGCGCGATGATCGTCCGCTCGGACCAGTGCCGCAGGTCGTACAGCCGGCGGATGTTCTTCCGCTGCACCCGCAGCTCGTGCAGCCAGGTCCGCCAGCGCGGCCGATCGCCGTCCCCATCGGTGAGAACGGTCTGCAGCAGCGACATCGCGTTGCTGCCCTTGCCGTAGCGAACGGGCTCGATATGGGTGATCTCGTCCGGATGGAACGACGACGTGATCGCCACGCCCTTGGTGTAGTCGACGTCCTTGCCCATCGCCATCGCACCCAGCAGGGACTCGGAGTTCGTCCGGGTCAGCACGCCCAGCCGCTGCGACAGCCGGGGCAGCTTGCCCTCGTCACGCAGCCGGTGCAGGAGCTTCGCCGTACCGATCGCGGACGCCGCGAAGACGACCTGATCGGCAGTGAAGCGGCGGACGATCTTCCGGTTTGCGGTGTGCCGAGTGACGACGAGGTAGCCGCCGCCGGGCCGCGGCTCGACCGACGTGACGGTGGTCAGCGGGAAGACCTCGGCGCCGGCCTTCTCGGCCAGGTAGAGGTAGTTCTTGGTCAGCGTGTTCTTCGCGTTGTGCCGGCAGCCGGTCATGCACTCGCCGCAGTCGATACAGCCGGTACGCCGGGGCCCGGCGCCGCCGAAGTACGGGTCCTCGACCTCGACCCCGGGCTGACCGAAGAAGACACCGACCGGTGTCGGATGGAAGGTCTCGCCCACGCCCATGTCGTCCGCGACCTGTTTCATCACCTGGTCGGCGGGCGTGAAATGCGGGTAGGTCGCGACGCCGAGCATCCGCTTGGCCTGGTCGTAGTACGGCGCCAGCTCACTCTTCCAGTCGGTGATGTGCGCCCACTGCCGGTCGGTGTAGAACGCCGGCAGCGGCTCGTACAGCGTGTTCGCGTAGACCAGACTGCCGCCGCCGACACCCGCGCCGGACAGGATGATCACGTCCCGCAGCGCGGTGATCCGCTGGATGCCGTACATCCCCAGCTTCGGCGCGAACAGGAACCGCTTGGTGTCCCACGAGTTCTTCGCGTACGTCGCGTCCTCGAACCGGGCCCCGGCCTCCAGCACCGCGACCTTGTACCCCTTCTCGGTCAGCCGCAGCGCGCTGACCGAGCCGCCGAAACCCGACCCGATGACGAGGACGTCGTAGTCGGCAGCCATGGCATCAGTGTCCCGTCTGCAGCGTGGCTCGAGTGCCAGCGGTGTACAGGTGCGTGCATCGGGGTGCTTGGTCAGTGGCCTCGATGCGGAGCATCGTGGGCGCTGACCAAGTGCCGCGAGGTGCGTGCATGGGCGCCGCTGGCGCCGAGCCACGCTGCAGACGGGACACTAGGCCCGTCCCAGTTTCTTCAGGACTCGGAGGGCGCCGGTCATGAGCTCGGCGTAGGTCTCGTCGGGGATGCCGTGGGAGGCGGCGATCGGGAGCAGGCGCTGGGTGGCGATCGCCTGCGGATCGACGTACCGGCGGATACCTTCGGCGCCCTGGCGGCGGCCGAGGCCGGAGGCGCGCATCCCGCCCATCGGGGTGTCGATCGAGCCGAAGGTGGCCGCGTAGCCCTCGTTGACGTTGACCGTGCCGGCGACGAGCTGGGCGGCGATCGCGCGGCCGCGGCGGGCGTCGCGGGTGTAGACGCTCGCGTTCAGGCCGTACTCGCCTTCGTTGGCCCGCTGGATCGCCTCGGACTCGTCGGAGAACCGGTAGATCGAGACGACCGGGCCGAAGGTCTCGTTGTCGAAGCACTCCATCGCCGGCGTCACACCGGACAGGACCGTGGGCTCGTAGAACAGCGGGCCGATATCGGGCCGCGCCTTGCCACCGGCCAGGACGACGGCGCCCTTGGCCTTGGCGTCGTCGACATGCCGGCTGACGGTCTCCAGCTGGTCCTTGGAGATCAGCGAGCCCATGTCGACGTCCCAGCCGGTGCCGGCCGAGAGACGGAGCTTGTTCACCCGGTCGACGAAGGCGGTGACGAAGGCGTCGTACACCTGATCGGCGACGTACAGGCGCTCCATCGAGACGCAGAGCTGGCCGGCGCTGGCGAAACAGGCGCGGACGGCGCCCTCGGCGGCCCGGTTCACGTCGGCGTCGCGCAGCACGAGCATCGGGTTCTTGCCGCCCAGCTCCAGGCTGCAGCCGATCAGCCGCTCCCCGGCCTGCTTGGCGACCAGCCGGCCGGTCTTGGTCGAGCCGGTGAAGCAGATGTAGTCGGTGTTCTGGATGATCGCGCCGCCGACGGTCGGGCCGTCGCCGTTCACCGGCACCCAGGCCTCCCGCGGCAGGCCGGCGTCGTACAGGAGCTCGATCGCGCGCAGCGCCGTCAGTGGGGTCTGGCTGTCAGGCTTGTGCACGACGGCGTTCCCGGCGAGGACGGCGGGCAGGCCGTCGGCCATCGCCATACTGAGCGGGTAGTTCCACGGCGAGATGATGCCGACGACGCCCTTGGGGACGTAGCGCTGCTCAGCGCGGGTCAGCACCGGGAACATGCCGAGTTTGCGCTGCGGGTCGAGCAGTTCGTGCGCCTTGCGGCCGTAGTACCGCGCGGTGAGCGCTACGTGCGCCACCTCCTCGAAGGCCTGCTTGCGGGCCTTTCCGGACTCACGGATGACCAGATCGACCAGCTCGTGCCGGTGGTCCAGCACGAGGTCGTGGTAGCGCAGCAGGATCGCAGCGCGCTCGTCGAGCGGCACACGGCGCCAGGTCGACTGCGTACGCCGAGCCGACCGCACGGCGCCGAGTACGTCGTCCGGGCTGGACACCGGCAGATCCGCGATCGGCTGGCCGGTCGCGGGCGCATAGGAGGTCCGGGTACCGGCGGTCGCCCGCAGCAGCCCCGACAACCGCCGGATGACCGACTGGTCGGTCGCGTACGACGCGGTCGGGTCGAGCTCCGGGTCCGCGGGAATCGACGTCTGCTCGCTCATTCCTCCACCTCGCTGGCGCTCGGTTCCGGCCTGAGCGAGTGCTCGGCTGTTCTGTCTGTTCGCTCGCTCCGCTCGCTCATTCCTCCAGGCTACCTGCCAGTAATAGCGGGTGTCAGTACCGAAATGCGCATCGTGTCCCACTGCACGTGCAGATGCATTGCCCTAGGGTTGACGGTTGAACCTTCGAAGGGGTGGAAACGCGAGATGGTGGACAGCGGGGGGCTTTGGACGCCTCCTGAGGACGAGCTCGGTGAGGCGCTGCAGACAGCCCAGGTGCTGATCGAAGAGGGCCGGGCGGATGAGGCCGGGCCGTATCAGCAGCGAGTGATCGAGCTTGCCCGGCAGCGGGCCGAGGAGCAGCCCAATCACTACGAGGCCAAGCATCTGATGGCCGCGACGCACTACGAGCTGGCCGGCTCGCTCAACGCCGCGGGCCGCCATGAGGAAGCGCTTGCCGCGCTCCACGAGGCACAGCTCGGCTACACCGAGCTCAGCGACGCCGGAGTCCTCGACGCGACGTCGTACCTGGCAGACATCAGGGCGCGGCGCGCTATGACCCAGGCGCACCGCGGTCGCGGCGCCACCGCCGTACTGGAGATGGACGGCGCGGTGATCGCGTACGGGCAGCTCGTCGGCGGTGAAGAAGGCCTGCGGCACCAGCCGGACTTCGCGCGCGTTCTCGCGATGAATGCGCTCATTCTGCGCCGGTACGGCGATCCGGCGCTCGCGGTCGCGTCTGCGGACGCAGCGACCCAGCTGTTCCTCCAGCTCGCGGATCAGATCAACGAGAGCCCACAGTCGCTGTCTTACGCGCGCTACCTGTGTACGGCGACCGCAGTGTCGGCCGACGTCCATGCAGCGGAGGGCAGGCTCGATCTGGCCCTGGAGGCGGATGAGATCGGCCTCAACACTGCTGACACCCTGGCTGACTCGGACTCCGCGACCGACATGCGCACACTGGTCGCCGCACTGACCCGCAAGGGCAAACACCTCGGCATCGTCGGTCGCATCATGGAGGGCGAGACCTGCCTGCGGACGGCGTTCGACACCGACGCGGAGACCGCGGCCCGGGTCACCGAAGAGCTGGAGCGCGGTCTGCCGCTGACGCTGGTCGCCGCGCTGGAGAACGCCGAGATCAAGCTCGGGCCCTACGAGCAGTACTACCGGCTGCTGGCCCTGGCTGAGCCGGCTCCGGGTATGACGCTGGCGACGGTGTCTGGCCGCACCGACCCGGAGTCAGCCTGTGTGCGGGCGACTGAGCTGGCTGAGCTCATCCCGGCCCTGCTGATTCAGGACTCCCACACTGCGATGACGCTGGGCCTGGAGGCGCACTATCTGTTCGCCATCTCGTCGGAACGCGAGTCACAGCGGATGCGCTACGAGACGAGCACCTACGCGCCCATCTGGGCGAAACTGCTGCTCGACATCTCCGGAGCCGTCCACGAGTCCGGCCGTACCGAGCTGGCGCTGGACCTGGCCGGCTGGTGCGCGGAGGTGGCGACTGCCCTCATCCCCTTCACCGACGACCAGCCGGAGATGAAGGATCTGGCCGCTGCCTGCTACCGCCAGCACGGCGACCTCCTGGCCGCCACCGGCGACCTCACCGCATCCCACCACGCCCACGAAGCCGCCCAACAACTCCTGGTCGGCCCTGAGCGCCGCATCGGCGGTTAGTTCTTGACGCTGCCCCCGGTACGGCGGACGCTGGCGCTGAGGGGGCTCGTCATGGACATAGTTGAGCTACACAATCGGAGCGTGGGGGCGTTCGCACAGCTTGTGCAGTCGGTGCGCAACGAGCAGTGGTCGGCGCCGACGCCGTGCGCGGAGTGGGACGTCCGCGCCCTGGTGAACCACGTGGTCGGTGAAGAACGGTGGACCGTCCCATTGATGGCCGGTCGGACGATCGCGGACGTCGGGACCGCGTTCGACGGGGATCTGCTCGGTGACGACCCCGCCCGTACGGCGCTGATCGCCGCGGCTGATGCGCAGCTGGCTGCCGGAACCGACGTACGGACCGTCCATCTGTCGTACGGCGATGAGTCAACGGACGAGTACCTGCGTCAGCTCGTCGCCGACCATCTGATTCACACCTGGGATCTGGCGGCGGCAGTCGGCGCGGACCGGAGCCTCGACGCCGAGCTGGTCGCCGAAGTCACGCTGTGGTTCGCGGAGCGCGCCGAGCTGTACCGCTCGGCCGGAATGGTCGGTGACCCGCTCCCCAGCTCGGCCGACCCAGCCGACGCGCTACTCGCCGCCTTCGGCCGAGACCCGAGCTGGTCACCCGCACTCGATCTGGTCAACCGCTTCGGCGCAGCGTTCGACCGGTGCGACCTGGACGCCGTACTGGCGCTCGTCACCCCGGGCTGCGTCTTCGAGTCCACCTCGCCGGCCCCTGACGGCCAACGCTTCGAGGGCGCCGACGCCGTCCGCGCCGAGTGGCGGAAGCTCTTCGAGAACACCGTCGAGCCGCGCTTCGAGACCGAGGAGACGATCGTCGCCGGCGACCGCGCCGTCGTCCGCTGGCACTACTCCTGGCGCGCCGAGACCGGCGGCCGCGGTCACGTCCGCGGCGTCGACGTCATGCGGCTCCGCGACGGCAAGATCGCCGAGAAACTCTCCTACGTCAAAGGCTAGGCCTCGGCGTTCAGCGCACCCACGAACAACCCGGCCTCCGCCTCGGTCATCCCCGTCTCCGACACCACCAGCGCCGTCGCCTGATGCAACTCCCCAGCCGCCTTCAGCGCCCTGGTCCGCTCCGCCAGATTCGTCCCCGGCACCCGCACCACCGGCGTATCCCGCACCGGCGGCACATATGTCCCGTACCTGATCTCCTCCACGATCTGCCGCGACTTCTTGAGATCCAGCCCGGTCCGGTCCCGCACCAACTTCGTGGCATGTACGAACAACCGCGACGTAATCAGAAACCGCACCTGATCCACATCATCCGAAGTCAACGTAGCCCGCGCCGTAGCCAGCGCCACATTGTCCGCTTCCCGGCTACCCCGACTGAACAATCCCATACCGCAATCCTTCCAGAGTTCTGCAACCCAGGTGTCCGCGCCGCACGTCGCTCAGCCCGCGAGCGTTTGCAGAATCACCGGCCACGCGCGACTCCCGAGCGCCCGATCCGCGTCATCCGATCCGCCGCGCGCCATCCGCTGACCCGCGGTCTTCGGCGGCTCTCCCGGCAACACCACCCGATGCCCGGCAGCCGGTTCGACGACCACTCGCGTCAGCAGGTTCCCCCGCGACCGCACGATCTCCCCGAAGTACTCCCGGCTGCCAGGCGAGATCGAACGGGACGAACGGGAGCGGCTCGCCGCGCCACGTCCAGGCGGAGCGCTGGCGGCCGTCGTTGTCGACGCGACCCCATACGTACGCGCTCGGGGCGAACGCGACGACGGCGTCCACCCGTTCGTCGAGCGCGCCGAGGAGCAGCGCGGCCTCGGCGCCCCACGAGCTGCCCATCACGACGAGTCGGTCGTGATCGGCGGCTAGCTCGTCGAGGGGGAACGACTCCAGGGCGACCTCGGGGCCGACCGCCCAGCGCGGCGCGAGGACCTCGTACCCCTCGGCTTCAAGGAGCCGGGCGCGATCCGCGTCCGGCTCGCCGCTGGAGCCGTGGAGGAGGAGGGCGGCGGTGGTCAGCCGACGACTACCTCGACGCGCTGGAACTCTTTGAGTTCGGTGTAGCCGGTGGTGGCCATGGCTCGTTTGAGGGCGCCGACCAGGTTCATGGTGCCGTCGGGGACCCAGGAGGGGCCGAAGAGGATTTGGTTCATGGTGCCGGTGACGCCTACTTCGACGCGTTCGCCGCGGGGGAGGTCGGCGTGCCAGGCTTCGGCGCCCCAGTGGTAGCCGCCACCGGGGGCGTCGGAGGCGCGGGCCAGGGGGGAGCCGACCATGACGGCGTCGGCGCCGCAGGCGATGGCCTTGGCGACGTCGCCGGAGCGGCCGACGGAGCCGTCGGCGATGACATGGACGTAGCGGCCGCCGGACTCGTCCATGTAGTCGCGGCGGGCGGCGGCGACGTCGGCGACGGCGGAGGCCATCGGGACGGCGACGCCCAGGACCTTGCGGGTGGTGTGGGCGGCGCCGCCGCCGAAGCCGACCAGGACACCGGCCGCGCCGGTGCGCATCAGGTGCAGCGCGGCCTGGTGGGTGGCGCAGCCGCCGACGATGACCGGGACGTCGAGGTCGTAGATGAACTGCTTGAGGTTCAGCGGCTCGGCCTGGCCGGAGACGTGCTCGGCGGAGACCGTGGTGCCGCGGATGACGAACAGGTCGACGCCGGCGTCCACCACGTGTTTGGCGAACTGCTTCGTGCGCTGCGGGGAGAGCGCGCCCGCGACGGTGACACCGGAGGCCCGGATCTCCTGGACCCGCTGCGAGATCAGCTCAGGCTTGATCGGCGCCGAGTAGATCTCCTGCAGCCGGTGCGTCGCGCGCTCCCGATCGAGGGAGGTGATCTCCTCCAGCAGGCTCTCCGGGCTCTCGTACCGCGTCCAGAGACCTTCGAGGTTGAGGACGCCGAGACCGCCGGCCTGCCCGATCGCGATCGCGGTGGCCGGTGACATCACCGAGTCCATCGGGGCGGCCAGGATCGGCAGCTCGAACCGGTAGGCGTCGATCTGCCAGGCCGTCGACACCTCCTCCGGATCCCGCGTCCGGCGGGACGGGACGATCGCGATGTCGTCGAACGCGTACGCCTGCCGCCCGCGCTTGGCCCGGCCGATCTCGATCTCGGTCATCTGGTGTCCTTCGTAGGCAGGCGGATCAGCGGCCCGAGTAGTTCGGGGCCTCGACCGTCATCTGGATGTCGTGCGGGTGCGATTCTTGCAGGCCGGCCGAGGTGATCCGGACGAAGCGGCCGTTGTCCTGCAGTTCGGTCACCGTGCGCGAGCCGCAGTAGAACATCGACTGCCGCAGGCCGCCGATCAGCTGGTGCGCGACGGCCGACAGCGGGCCGCGGTACGGGACCTGGCCCTCGACGCCCTCGGCGATCAGCTTCTCGTCGCTGCCGACGTCACCCTGGAAGTAGCGGTCCTTGGAGTAGGACTTGCGCAGGCCGCCGGCCGACGACATCGCGCCGAGCGAGCCCATCCCGCGGTAGGCCTTGAACTGCTTGCCGTTGATGAAGACCAGATCGCCGGGCGACTCCTCGCAACCGGCCAGCAGCGAGCCGAGCATCACGGTGTCCGCGCCGGCGACGAGCGCCTTGGCGATATCACCCGAGTACTGCAGGCCGCCGTCGCCGATCACCGGCACCCCGGCCGGCTTACAGGCCAGCGAGGCCTCGTAGATCGCCGTCACCTGCGGTACGCCGACGCCCGACACGACCCGCGTCGTGCAGATCGAGCCCGGGCCGACGCCGACCTTGACGCCGTCCGCCCCGGCCTCGACCAGCGCCTGGGCGCCGGCTCGGGTGGCGACGTTACCGCCGACGATGTCGACACCGCGCGTCGCCGGGTCGGCCTTGAGCTTGCGGATGATCTCCATCTGGGCCTTGGAGTGCGCGTGCGCGGTGTCGACGACGAGCAGGTCGACCCCCGCCTCGACCAGCGCCATCGCGCGCTTGTAGGCCTCGCCGAAGAAACCGATCGCGGCGCCGACGCGCAGCCGGCCACTGTCGTCCTTGGTCGACAGCGGGAACTTGTCCCGCTTGACGAAGTCCTTCAGCGTGATCAGGCCGGTCAGCTTGCCGGCGTCGTCGACCAGCGGCAGCTTCTCGACCTTGTGCTTGCTGAGCAGCAGCATCGCGTCGTCCGCGGAGATGCCCTGTTTGCCGGTGATCAGCGGCTGCTTGGTCATCACCTCGCGGACCGGCCGGCTCAGGTCGTTCTCGAAGCGCATGTCACGATTCGTCACGATGCCGACCAGGACGCCGGCGTCGTCGACCACCGGGACGCCGGAGATCCGGTACTGCCCGCAGAGCGCGTCGGCCTCGCCGATGGTCGCATCCGGACCGATCGTGATCGGCTGGGCGATCATCCCGGACTCGGAGCGCTTGACCAGGTCGACCTGCTGGGCCTGGTCCTCGATCGACAGGTTGCGGTGCAGGACGCCGAGACCGCCCTGGCGGGCCATCGCGATCGCCATCCGCGCCTCGGTCACGGTGTCCATCGCGCTGGACAGCAGCGGGATGTTCACCTCGATGTTCCGGCTCACCCGGGAGCGCGTGCTCACCTCGGAGGGGATGACGTCGGACTCGTTGGGCTGCAGCAGGACGTCGTCGAAGGTCAGACCGAGGACGGCGAACTTGTCGGGAACTCCAGCGGGTGTGATGTCCATGGGAAAAACGAGCACCTTTGTCCGGCGAGAACGGAACACCATCCTATGCCGCCGTCACGTGGAGTCAGAATCGGCCGTCCACAGGCATGACCAGGGCCCGGGTCGCGACCCGGGCCCGGCCAGCTGCTTCGGCTACTTCGGGCGGTTGTTCAGCACCCCGAGGATCTGCAGGACGGCCTCGTCCTCGACCGATCCGTGGGTCCGCTCGATGGCCGCGTGCTTGCCCTCGACGTACTTGCCGGAGGAGTGCTTGCCCTTGGTGTAGGCCTTGCGGACCGACCCCGAGGCGACCTTGCCGCTGGAGTGCTTGCCGAAGTACTTCTCGGCGCTGCGCAGCTCCACCGGAGCGCCGGTCGGCGTCGGCAGCACCGGCGCGATCGCCTTCACCAGCTTCTCGACCTCGGCGACGGCCTCGTCCTCGACCGGCTTGACGTCGCCGCTCGGGGCGTCCGGAGTCGGCACGAGGGTCGGGGTGTCACCCGGCTCGGTGTCCCCGGTCTCACCGGTGTCCGAACCCGGCTGCTCCGGGAGGCCCGGGTTGCCGGGGTTCGGGTTCTCCCCCGGGTTCTCGTTCGGGTTGGTCCCGGTGTCACCGGTCGGCTGGGTGCTCGGCTGCGTCCCCGGGTTGCCGTTCTCGCCGTTCCCCGGCGCCGGGGTGGTCGGCGGCGTGCTGGGCTCGGTCGTCGGCGGAGTGGTCGGCGGCGTCGTCGGCTCGGTGGTCGGCGGCGGAGTCGGCTCCGTCGTCGGCGGCGGGTCGGACGGCGGCGGATCCGACGGGACCGGATCGGACGGCTTGTCCGTCGGGTCGCCGTTCCCGGGCTGCGGCTCGGACGTCGTCGGCGGCTGCGTGGTCGTCGTCGGCGGCGGGACCACCGGCTGCTCGATCACCGTCGGGTTGGTGATCACGGCCGGCCGCGCCAGCGGCGGCATGACCGCGACGGTGTCCTGCGGGACCTCGCCGTTGGCCAGCGTCTTGTCCTCGCCGGCCTTCGCCTCGGCGGCCTTCTGCTCCTGCTTCTTCTGGTAGTCCTTCGCGACCTTGACGATCGTCGTCTTGTCCACGACGGGCAGCCCCTCGAGCTGCTCCTTCGGGAAGTCCGTCGTCGGGCTGACCGCGTCGGTGATCTTCTCGATCACCTTCTCGTACGGCGACAGCGGGTCACCCGTGACCGCGGCGGCCACTCCGGACACCGACAGCGCCGCCACCGCGGCGACGCCGAGCGCCAGACCGCGGGCCGCCATCTTCCGGGCGAACGGGTCCGTCACCGGGTTCAGCGCGGCGCACCGCGCCAGGAAGCTCTCCGCGTCGTCGATCGTCTCCTCGGGGAGCTCGTCCTCGACCTCCACCGCCAGCCGCAGCTCGGCCAGCAGCGCCACGGCCGGGTCGTGCTCGCCCGCGAACCGCGCGGACTCCCCTCCAGCGGCCAGCAGGTCGAGCAGTGCGTCATCGGCGTCGATCGCGTCGAGGTCGAAACGGTCAGCCATGATGCCCCTCCCCTGCTCCTCGTTCCTCATGCCCCACATACCCCCTGAGCGTGTTCAACGCCCGATGCTGTGCGACCCTCACCGCCCCCGGTGTCATCCCCAGTGCCCGGCCGGTCTCCTCGGCTGACAACCCCGCTACCACCCGGAGCCGCAGGATCTCCCGCAGCTTCTCCGGCAGCTTCTCCATCAGGTCCGTGATGCGCTGGACCTCCGAATGCCGGACCGCGTGCTCCTCCGGCGTCGGTGACTCGTCGGCGCCGTCCGGCAGGTCCGGCGTCGAGACGTCGGCCACCGCGTACGCACGCTGGGCATCGGCGACCTTGCGGGCCGCGATGCCGTAGACGAAGGCCTCGAACGGCCTCCCCTCGTCGCGATACCGGCTCAATGCGCCGAAAACCGCGACACAAACCTCTTGAGCGACGTCGTCGACCATGTCGGCGCCGCCGGGATAGGTCCACAACCGGGACCGTACATAGCGATGCGCCACTGCGCGCACCCGGGTGAGCAGGTCGTTCAGAGCTGTGTGGTCGCCGCCGCTCGCCAGCGCGGCCAGATCCCTGAGCTCGACCCGGTCGTGGGTGTGCGGTACTCGGACCTCGGTCACCCCTCGCCCCCTCGTGTCGGACCGGTCAGCCTGAAAGATGGTACGACTCTCACCTCTGCTTGCCTAGTGGCAATTGGTGGCACTTAGTGGCCAGTTCCAGCCATTTGCTCACGATTTGTGACTACTGGGCCGTACGGATGCCGTACTGGGCGATTTTCCGGTAGATCGTCGCCCTGCTCATGCCCAGCTCGTCAGCCGCGTCTTTCATCGACACGCCCGGCCGGCCGAGCACTCTGATGATCTCGTCGCGTTCGAAGCGCTCGATGCTGCTCAGCCGGTGGCTGGGCCCGGAGCGGAGCTCTCCGGGCAGATGCCGGACGTCGATGACGTCGGTCCGCCCGGCCACGACCTTGACCACCCGGTGCAGCTGTTCGACGTTCCCGGGCCACGCGTAGTCGGTCAGGGCGCGCTGCGCGGCCGCGGTGAACTCGACGTCCCGGCCGCGGGCCCGACGAGCGGCGTACCGGGCCAACGGCAGTACGTCGCCGGAGCGGTCTCGCAACGGCGGCACTGGTACGACGGTGTCCACCAGCGCAGCCAACGCCGCCGGGATGTCCTCGAACCGCTCAGCAGTCATCGAGAACGGGACCGGCCCCTGAACACTGTGGATCAAGTCGCGCAGCCGCTCCGCAACCCATGCAGGTAGGACGTCGACGTCGCACAGCACGACCGCGGTGTGCGGCTTGCCCAGCTCCGGCGTCCACAGTGACAGCCAGGCCTCGACGTCCTGCGGCGCGGGCGGACTCGCAGCGAGGATCCGCTCCCGCGGTCTGGTCTCCCGCTCGCCCTGCGCAAGCAGAGTGGCCCGCCCGGACCCCGCCTCCCCCACTGCCGCCACCACGCGGCCCGCAGCAAAGGCCTGCTTGGTCAGAGTCAGCGCACCGGTCCACGCGGTAGACAGCGACCGCAGAGTACCGGAGCCGGGCTCCAGCCGGGCGGACTCGACCCGGAACACCTCACCGCGCGGAGCTGGTCGCGGACTTCGGCCCTGCGACCGCGCGAGCATCAACGCCGTGGTGTTACTGGCTGCGGACTGCGCCAACGCGAGCAGCAGCTCACTGGAGGACTTGTACCACGTTGTCAGATTGACGCTGCCCTCCAGCCGACCGGTCAACGGGTCCAACACCGGTACGGCTGCGCACGTGTAGGTACAGAGACTCTGCGCGTAGTGCTCTTCCGCCCGGACCAGAGTCGGCGCCCGGTCAGCCAGTGCGAGCCCGAGGCCGTTCGTCCCGGTCTCTCGCTCGGAGTATGCGAAACCAGGAGCCAGATGGACGGCGTCCAGCGCGCGAAGCAGGCTGTGGTCGCCACTGAGCCGGTTGAGCACCAGCCCGTCCGCATCGGTCAGCATCAGACTGATCGGCTCGGCGGCCAGCGTCTTGTGCAGGTCGGTCAGCACCTCACGGCCGCACTGGAAGAACAGCGACTCCTGGTCGAACGTGCCGGCGAACACCGGCTCCACTTCCTCGACCGAGACGCCGTACTCCTGACTGCGTTGCCAAGAGGCCTGCAGCCGTTCGCTCATCTCCACGGGCGCCTCCTCTCTCACGAGGGTGCAACGACCATACCTGTGGGTCCAGAGGTCGCAGTCTCAGATTGAGACAGCCCGACGTCTCACATTGAGACGCCGACCGTCTGCCGTCGCCGACTGTCCACTCCTACCTTCGCCTCAACCGGCGCATGAAGGAGTAACCGAGATGTACAGCAAAGACGGCGAGAACTACTACATCGTGGACGCGCACGTCGCCCTGTGGGACGCCCGTCCGGAGAACCAGCGCAACATCCACGGCAAGCAGTTCATCGACTGCTTCTACGACTACCACCGCAACCTGTCCCCGGAGCAGGAGGTGTGGTCGTACGACGACTACCTCTACCAAGGCGGCGAACGGCTGCTGCGGGACCTGTTCGAACTCGGCTACGTCGACCACGCGGTCTTCCAGCCGGCCTACCTGGGCGAGTTCTACGGCAACGGCTTCGGCCAGACCGAGGAGGCCTCCAAGCTGGCCGCCGAACACCCCGGCAAGCTCACCTACAACCACAACTTCGATCCGCGCAACGGCGAGGCCGGTCTGGACCAGCTGCGCGCCGACGCCGAGCGGTTCGGTCTGAAGGGCGTGAAGCTCTATACCGCCGAGTGGCACGGCGAGTCCCGCGGCTGGCGGCTCGACGACCCCTGGTCGTACCGCTACCTGGAGCTGTGCCGCGAGCTCGGCATCACCAACATCCACGTCCACAAGGGCCCGACGATCCGCCCGCTGGACCGGGACGCGTTCGACGTCGCGGACATCGACCATGTCGCGACCGACTTCACCGACCTGAACTTCGTCGTCGAGCACGTCGGTCTGCCGCGGCTGGAGGACTTCTGCTGGATCGCCACCCAGGAGCCGAACGTGCACGGCGGGCTCGCGGTCGCGATGCCGTTCATCCACACCCGGCCGCGCTACTTCGCCCAGATCATCGGCGAGCTCCTCTACTGGATCGGCGAGGACCGGATCCAGTTCTCCTCCGACTACGCGCTCTGGACCCCGAAGTGGCTGGTCGAGTCGTTCGTCGACTTCCAGATCCCGGCGGACCTGACGGAGTACGCACCGCTGACCACCGCGCAGAAGAAGAAGATCCTCGGCCTGAACGCGGCCAAGATGTACGACCTCGATGTACCGGCCGAGCTGCGGCTGCCGGACGCCGACGAGACCGCGACCGGCCCACGCGGCGCCGACGACCTCGTGGACGCCTGATGAACGTCCAGGAGAAGCAGGCGTACGACGCTCTGGGCGCCGTCGTCGATCCGGAGCTCGACGAGCCGATCACCGACCTCGGCTTCGTCCGGTCGGTCACGGTCACCGACTCGGCGGTCGAAGTGCACCTGCGGCTGCCGACGGCGTTCTGTGCGCCGAACTTCGCCTATCTGATGGCCGCTGACGCGAAAGACGTGCTGACCGCGCTCGACTGGACGCATCTGGTGACCGTCCAGCTCGACGACCACCACGACTCCGAGCTGATCAACCGCGGCCTCGCGGCGGACGCCGGCTACCGCGGCACCTTCAAACACGAGGCCGAGCAGGACCTCGACGAGCTGCGGCTGACGTTCCAGCGCAAGGCCCACACCGCCGCGATGGAACGCTGCCTCACCTACCTGCTGCGGGAGCGTCGAGACGCCCCGCTCGCGTCAGTCACCCTGGCCGACCTCCCGGACGACCAGCACACCGATGCGCTTCGCCGACGGCGCGCAACGATCGGTCTCCCCACCACGCCCGATGCACTGGTCCTGGTCGACCACACGGGCACGCCGTACGCCGAAGCCGCCGTACCGCTCGCACTGCGCCGCGCCCGCTCGACGCGGATCTCGATCGAGGGCAACGCCCACTTCTGCCGCGGACTGCTGCGCACCCGCTACCCCGATGAGGAGACAGCCTGATGAGAGCCGTCAACGTGGTGGGCTACCACCGCAACCTGGAGGCCGCAGAGGTCCCGGAGCCGCAGCTGGAGCATCCGTGGGACGTAATCGTCCGCATCGGCGGCGCTGGTGTCTGCCGGACCGACCTCCACATTCTGGAAGGACAGTGGGCCGAGAAGAGCGGTGTGACGCTGCCGTACACAATCGGCCACGAAAACGCCGGCTGGGTACACGCGGTCGGTTCGGCGGTCACAAACGTCCGCGAGGGCGACAAGGTCATCCTGCATCCGCTGATCACCTGCGGTCTCTGCCGCGCCTGCCGCTCCGGTGACGACGTGCACTGCGAGTCGTCCGCCTTCCCCGGCATCGACACCAACGGCGGGTACGCCGAGTACCTGCGGACGTCGGCCCGCAGCGTCGTCCGCATCGACGACTCCCTCGAACCGTCGGACGTCGCCGCCCTCGCGGACGCCGGGCTGACGGCGTACCACGCAGCTGCGAAGGCAGCCCGGCGGCTGACCCCTCGGGACCGCTGTGTGGTGATCGGCGCCGGCGGCCTCGGGCACATCGGCATCCAGGTGCTGAAAGCGCTCACTCCGGCCGAGCTGATCGTGGTCGACCGGAACGCCGACGCGGTCAAACTCGCCGTCTCGATCGGCGCCGATCACGGCATCGTTGCTGACGGCAACCAGGTCGGCGCGGTCCGGGAGCTGACCGGCGGCGCCGGCGCGGAGGTCGTGGTCGACTTCGTCGGCGAGGGCGGCGCGACCTCCGAGGGGATCCGGATGCTGCGCCGGGCCGGTGACTACCACGTCGTCGGCTACGGCGAGGACGTCGTCGTACCGACCATCGACATCATCTCGACCGAGATCAACCTGATCGGCAATCTGGTCGGCTCCTACAACGATCTCTGCGACCTGATGGCACTGGCCGCCCGCGGCGCGGTCACCCTGCACACCACGAAATACCCGCTGGACGACTTCCAGCAGGCCCTCGACGACCTGACCGCGGGCAACGTCCGCGGCCGCGCCATCCTCGTCCCCTAAGGAGCTGCCATGAAGAACTTCCTCGGCGTCGGCATCTCGGTCGGCCTGCTGGCCGGGATCTGGACGCAGGTCAGCATGGAGCTGGCGCTCGTCACCTGGGCGGCCTTCGTCGCCTGGGCCTGCTACTTCGCAGCCGGCGGCGGGCGCACCGGCTTCACCCGCGGCCTGGCCGCCAACATCTCCGGCGCCCTCTGGGGCTGGCTGGCCAGTCTGTTCCTCAACCACGCGACCTTCACCGGCGCAATCGCGATCGCCGTCACCGTGGTCGCCTTCATCCTGTGCATGCAGGCGGCGGTCGGCGTCCTCAGCTTCATCCCCGGCGCCTTCGCCGGGACGGCGGTCTTCTTCGGGACGTCGTTCGACCTGTGGGGCACGCTGATCGCTCTGGTCGCCGGCGCCTGTCTCGGCTGGCTCTCCGACCTGCTCGGCCAGCGCATCCAGCGCGCGGTCGCCCAGCCCGCCTAGCTCAGTCCGCCTAGCTCAGTCCGGCGGCGGCGTGAAGTGAAGTAGGTGGCTCGCCTCGGCGCCACCCCAGTCGATCGGCGTGCGGCCCGTCTCCTGCCAGCCGGCGCGGCGATAGAGGGCGATCGCGGGCGAGCCCGGCCGGTCGACGACTTCCAGGACGAGCTTCCGGCCCAGGGCGGCAGCTGTCACCACACAGTGGTCGAGCAGAGCGCGCCCGACACCCGCCCGGGTGGCTTTCGGGTCCACGAACAGGCGCTCGACCGAAGCACCGGCTGGGCCGTCGGCCGTCAGTACGACGTGGCCCACCACCCGGCCGTCGAGGTCGGCCACCCAGGCGCCGAGCCGGTCCGCCGGCGTCAGCCAGGCTCGGGGATCGGCCGGCCAGTTCACTGGATAGGCGGCGACGTCGTGGACCTCCCGCAACAGCGGCACGCAGCCGTCCAGGTCGGCGTCGGACCGGTCCCGAATCTCCATGAGCGCTACCAAAGCACAACCGCCCCGGCACACGAGGTGCCGGGGCGGTGCGAACTACCGATGACCTGAGGATCAGTGGCCGTGGCCGTGGCCGTGACCGGCCGCGGCGGGCTCCTCTTCCTCGGGCTTGTCGACGACCAGGGTCTCGGTCGTCAGCAGCAGGGCGGCGATGGAGCCGGCGTTGGCGAGCGCGGAACGCGTCACCTTGACCGGGTCCAGGACGCCCTGGCCGAGCAGGTCGCCGTACTCGCCGGTGGCGGCGTTGAAGCCGCTGCCGACCTCGAGCTCCGCGACCTTGGAGGTGACGACGTAGCCCTCGTAGCCGCCGTTCTCGGCGATCCAGCGCAGCGGCTCGACGACGGACTTGCGGACGATCCGGACGCCGGCCAGCTCGTCACCGGTGAGGTCCAGACCGTTGTCCAGCACCGTGGCGGCGTGCACCAGCGCGGAACCGCCGCCGGCGACGATGCCCTCTTCGATCGCGGCGCGCGTCGCGGAGACGGCGTCCTCGATGCGGTGCTTCTTCTCCTTGAGCTCGACCTCGGTGGCCGCGCCGACCTTGATCACGCAGACGCCGCCGGCGAGCTTCGCCAGCCGCTCCTGCAGCTTCTCGCGGTCCCAGTCGGAGTCGGTGCGCTCGATCTCGGCCTTGATCTGGTTGACCCGGCCCTCGATGTCGTCGGCCTTGCCGGCGCCCTCGACAACGGTGGTGTTGTCCTTGGTGACGACGATCCGGCGCGACGTGCCGAGCACCTCGAGGCCGACCTGGTCGAGCTTCAGCCCGACCTCCGGCGCGATGACCTGGGCGCCGGTCAGGGCGGCGAGGTCCTCGAGCATGGCCTTGCGGCGGTCACCGAAGCCCGGCGCCTTGACGGCGACGGAGGTGAAGTTGCCGCGGATCTTGTTCACCACGAGGGTGGACAGGGCCTCGGCCTCGACGTCCTCGGCGATGATCAGCAGTGTCTTGCCGGACTGCACGACCTTCTCCAGCAGCGGCAGCAGGTCCGCGATCGCGGAGATCTTGCCCTGGTGGATGAGGATGTACGGGTCCTCCAGCACCGCTTCGCCGGCCTCGGCGTCGGTGATGAAGTAGGGCGAGATGTAGCCCTTGTCGAACTGCATACCCTCGGTGAACTCGAGCTCGGTCCCGAAGGTGTTCGACTCCTCGACGGTGATCACACCGTCCTTGCCGACCTTGTCGAACGCGTCCGCGATCAGGGCGCCGATCTCGGCGTCCCGGGCGGAGATGGTGGCGACGTGGGCCATGTCGCCCTTGTCGTCCACCGGCCGGGCGGTCTCGACGAGCCGCGCGGAGACGGCCTCGACAGCCGCCTCGATCCCGCGCTTGAGGCCCATCGGGTTGACCCCGGCGGCGACGGCCCGCAGGCCCTCGTGCACCAGCGCCTGCGCCAGCACCGTCGCGGTGGTGGTGCCGTCACCGGCGATGTCGTTGGTCTTGGTGGCGACCTCCTTGGCGAGCTGCGCGCCAAGGTTCTCGAACGGGTCGTCCAGCTCGACCTCACGGGCGACGGTGACACCGTCGTTGGTGATGGTCGGGGCGCCCCACTTCTTGTCCAGGACGACGTAGCGGCCCTTCGGGCCCAGCGTCACCTTCACCGTGTTCGCGAGCTTGTCGACGCCGCGCTCCAGCGCGCGCCGCGCGTTCTCGTCGAACTCGAGGATCTTCGGCATGAAGAAAACCAGTCCTTTTCTGAATATCCGGGGTACGGCGGGTCCCGCTGTCCTGACCCACTCCGCCCCGGTGCCGTAGGGCAGCCGGGGCGGTGTCAGTCAGGAACAGCGGGCGGTCGTCACTTGCTGACGACTGCGAGGATGTCGCGGGCGCCCAGGATCAGGTAGTCCTGGCCGTCGTACTTGACCTCGGTGCCGCCGTACTTGGAGTAGATGACCTTGTCGCCGACGGCGACGTCCAGCGGGACGCGGTTGCCGTTGTCGTCGATCCGGCCCGGGCCGACAGCGAGGATCTCGCCCTCCTGCGGCTTCTCCTTGGCGGTGTCCGGGATCACCAGGCCGGACTTCGTGGTCTGCTCGGCTTCGAGCGGCGCGACGAGGACGCGGTCCTCGAGCGGCTTGATCGTGACCGACACTTGCTGACCTCCACGGTCGATTCGCTTGTCTGTTCAAGGTGGTCGCGCTCCCCTGCCGTCGCGGGGGTCAGGAGGCCGGACCGTTTGGCACACTCGAGGCGAGAGTGCCAACACCGAATCTAGGCCGCGATTAGCACTCGGTCAACTCGAGTGCCAAACGGAAAGATCACCGAGCGGTCACTCCGGGCCATCAATGGGCAACCAACCGGCCGGAACCGGTGTCCAAGGGAGCAGTGGATCCGATCGGACGGGTCCGGTCCTCTTGGGGAGAAACCATGTTTCGTCGTCTGCCGGCCGTCGCGCTCGCCGCGGCCGCCCTCGTCGTCACCCCGCTGGTCGCCGCCTCCTCGGCGTCCGCCGCGCCGCTGAGCCAGTGCGACGCCGCGACATTCAAGAACGTCGGCGGCGGCTGGGAGGTGTTCGTCCCGAGCGTCTGGGAGTCCACCAGCACGACCTGCAACCTCAAGTACGGCGATCTGCCGCACCGCGACCCGAACACGCCGTTCGGCGACCCGACCCGGGCGATCCAGGCGCTGCAGAGCAACCTGAACTACTGCTACGGCGCGAAACTGGCCAAGGACGGCCGGTACGGCGCGCAGACGCGGGACGCCGTGAAGGCGGCCCAGAAGAAGCTCAAGCTGACCGCGGACGGTATCTACGGCCCGCAGACCCGCTCGACGATGAAGTGGCGGATGTACAACCCGACCACGAAGACGTGGAGCCAGGCCTGCTACGACAAGCTCTGAGGCTGTAAGCACCCGAGTACGGATAGTGGTCCCGCGCTGGCCTATTGCAGGCCGGCGTGGGACCGTTTTGTTCGTCAGGACCGTCCCGTCCGAGGAGTGCCCATGGCTTTCAGCCTGCCGAAGCTGCCGAAGTTCTCCGGCCGCACAATCGCGGTTCTCGCCGCGGTGGGCGCCCTGGGGGTCGGTGCGGTCGCGGCCGGCGCCTCCAAGGACCAGGCCGCCCCACCCAAGCCCGCTGGTGACGCCGGCAGCCAGGCGGCGGCTCCGCCCGCTGCGGACCCGCTGACCACCTCCGCCGAGGCCGCTGCGGCCGCTGAAGCGCGATTGGGCCAGTGCCGCGACGCCCGATTGGTGCCGGTCAACAAGACTTGGGGCATCCCACTGCCGTCCGTTCTGGGCAGCACCAGCACCAACTGCAACCTCAAGTACGGCGACAACCCGCACCGCGGCTCCGACCGCTCAGGAAAGCCGGACACCGCCATCCAGGTGCTGCAGCGCAACCTGAACTCCTGCTACGGCAGCCGGCTCGCTGTCGACGGCATCTACGGCAAGAACACCCGTGCGGTGGTCAAGATGGTCCAGCGCAAGCACAAGATCATCGCCGACGGCATCTACGGGCCCAAGACCCGCTCCGCGATCAACTGGCGCCTCTACTCGTCGTCCACCCGGACGTGGAGCAAGACCTGTTCCAGCCCGCTCTAGCCCCTAAAGTGTGCGGGTGACTGTTTCGGCGCTTCTGGATGATGTCGGCGCCGAGGTGCTTGCTGCGGCTTGTTCCGAGTACGCCGTGGGCCGGGAGCTGCAGGTCGTCGAGAAGCTGCGGAAGCGGTACGACGGGGCGCTGGTGAGCGCTGCGGTGACGCAGGCGGCGCTGCGGGTTCGAGCCGTGGCCAAGTTCGGTGCGGACGCGGAGCGGATGTTCTTCACGCCGGACGGGTACGAGCAGGCGACTCGGACGACTGTCGGCGTCCACCGGGCCAGCCGGATCGCTGCGGCGTTGCCGGGCGCCAGTGTGATCGACCTGGGGTGTGGAATCGGCGGCGACCTGATCAGCGCAGCCCGCGCCGGACTGCGCGTCACCGGCGTCGAGCGGGACGCCGAGACGGCTGCGGCGGCCCGCGCCAACCTGGCCGCGCTGGGGCTGTCTGGCGAGGTAGTGGTCGGCGACGCGGAGTCGACCGACCTGGCGGCGTACGACGTGGTATTCGCAGACCCGGCGCGTCGGGCGGACGGACGGCGGGTGTTCGACCACAACGCCTATTCGCCGCCGTGGAGCTTTGTGTCCGCACTTCTGGAACGCACTGCCTGTGTGAAGGTCGCACCGGGGATTCCGCATGACGCAGTGCCTGCGGATGTCGAGGCGGAGTGGATCAGCGATGCCGGTGAGGTGAAGGAGGCAGCGCTGTGGTCGGGCGCCCTGTACGCCGGGGTTGCGCGTCGGGCGACGCTCCTACCAGGTGGTGCGACTGTGGGGACCGCACCAGAGGCCGTGGTCGGTCCGGTGGGCAGGTACCTCTACGAACCGGACGGCGCGGTCATTCGGGCCGGTCTGGTGACAGCGGTGGCAGCTGCGGTCGACGGATGGTTGTTGGATCCGCGGATCGCGTACGTCACCTCTGACACTCTGACGCCGACCGCGTTCGCTTCGGCGTACGAGGTGGTCGAGGAACTGCCGTACAAGGAGAAGTCGCTGCGGGCCTGGGTCCGGACGAACGGGATCGGGACGCTGGAGATCAAGAAGCGCGGCGTCGACGTCGACCCCGCCGTCCTCCGCAAGAAGCTGGGACCGAAGGGGACGGCCACCGCCACACTGCTGATCACCCGGATCGGCCGCGACGCAGTCGCCTACTCCTGCCGGCGAATCTAGTCCGGCAGGTCGGCGATACGCTCCGCGAGGCGGCCCAGGGTGGCCAGCTCGGCCGGAGTGAGATGGTCGACGAATCGCTCCCGAACCGAGTCGAGATGACCGGGCGCGGCCTGCCGGAGCAGCTCCAGGCCGGCATCGGTCAGGTGGTAGATCGAGCCGCGCGCGTCGGCGGGATCCGGCTCGCGGGTGATCAGGCCGCGTGCCTCCATCCGGCCCGCGTGATGTGACAGCCGGCTGCGCGACCACTGCATCTTGACCGCGAAATCCCGCAGGCCCCAGCGGTGGTCGGGCTGTTCGGACAGTGTGCTGAGCACCTCGTAGTCCGCGCTGGACAGGCCGAGCTGATTCAGATCCCGGGCCAGGCGGGACGGCAGCACGGTCAGGAAGCGGCGGACGGCACGCCAGGCCTGCTCCTCGTCGGCGGTCAACCAGCGGGTCATACGGCATTCTAGCATTTCTTTGACATGTCATAGAAATCTGTTAACTTCGTAGACATGTCAAAGAAAATCTTGCTGGTCGTCGCGAGCACCCGGCCCGGCCGCCTGGGCCCCGCCGTCGCGACGTGGTTCCAGCAGGCCGTGGCCACGGTTCCAGGCGCGGACCTCGAGATCGCCGACCTGGCTGCCGTCGGGTTGCCCTTCCTGGACGAACCGCTGCACCCGTCGACCGGGATCTATCACCACGAACACACCCGGCGCTGGAGCCGATTGGTGGACTCCGCCGACGGATTCGTCTTCGTGACTCCGGAGTACAACTTCGGGATGCCTGCGACACTGAAGAACGCCTTCGACCACCTGAGCCGGGAGTGGGCCTGGAAGCCGTGCCTGTTCGTGGGCTACGGCAACACCTCCGCCGGCACCCGCGGCGTCCAGATGGCCCGCGAGGTCGCCGCGAATCTCCGGATGCCCGCAATCGGCGGTGACATCTACCTCCG
Source organism: Kribbella sandramycini (assembly GCF_013131805.1). Taxonomy (GTDB): domain Bacteria; phylum Actinomycetota; class Actinomycetes; order Propionibacteriales; family Kribbellaceae; genus Kribbella; species Kribbella sandramycini. Next base: position 116,994 of record NZ_JABJRC010000004.1, read on the forward strand.
CATCGCGGACGACGTCGCCAACGGGGCCGTGATCGACACCGAACGGCGTACCGCGCACGCACGCCACGCCTTCACGCAATTGATCCGCACCGCCGGCATCCTGCGCCCGCTCCGAACCGAGGACGGCCAGATCACCCGCGCGACGTACGCCGACGCCGCCGAACTCACCGTCCTGCAACGCGCCTGCTGGGTCGACGAAGCGATCGCCAACCAAACCCTCGACCTGCCGGCCCTGCACGAATCGCTCGAACAGGTCAGCTCAGGGCTGGACGACTGGACAGTCTGGGTGATCCGGGCCGGCGGCCGTTTGGTGGCATCGGCCCGGGCTCGTCGCGAGGGCGACGCCTGGCAGATCGGCCGCTTGATGGTCGCGCCCGACCACCGCCATCGCGGCCTCGGCCGGCAGTTGCTCGCCCACGCCGAGCAGGCGGCACCACCTGGAACGCAGACGATCACGCTCTCCACAGGGGCCCACAGCTCCCGCAATCAGGCGCTGTACCGGCAGGCGGGTTACGAACTCACCGCCGACGGGCCCGCCGGGACGGTTTCACTACGCAAGGCGCACGCGAGCTAGGACTTGCGCTTGAGGTGTATTCGAACATATGATCGATACGCGAGCGGGTCTTCGGGAGACTGGCCGGCGGGCGAGGTGCTGCGTCCAGCTGATGCCCTCTTCCGGAGGCCCGCCACTAACTTTTACACCCGGATCCGCTCACGGACCGGCATCCGCAGTCGCGCCCAAGCAATCTGCAACACCGCGGGTGCCGAACCACGCGCCGGCCCCGCCGGCCACACCCGGTCCTTCTCCTCACCAACTGCGCCGCTCAGCACCTCCTGGACGAAGGTGGTGACGATGGTGTTCCAGTCCTCGGCGCGCCGCAGCATCGCGTGCGTCTCGCCGTCCAACAGGTGCACAGTCACCGGTGTCCCCGCCGCCCGCAAGCGGTTCGCGTACGCAACCGTCCCCTTCGGCGACGTCACCCGATCATCGTTGCCATGAGCAAACGTCACCGGCGGCCGAAGTGCGCTCAACGGCTCGTCAACCGGTAACCAGGGCGCCAGCCCCAGTACCCCGGCCACCCGAGGGTGCGCTCCCGCCGCAACCACCGCGCGCCCACCCATCGAATGCCCCACCAACACAACCCGCTCGAACCGCCCCGGCAGGCCGTCAAGCACAGCTCGAAGGTCCACGGCAGCGTCGCCGGCTGCGTTCCAGCCGCGGTGGCGGTAGCGGAGGAGGCCGATGGCGGCTGCGGGGGCAGCGGTGCGGGCGGCGGTGGCGAAGGGGTGGAGACGAAGGATGGGCGGGCGCCAGGGGCCGGGGGTTTTGGTGGAGTGTTCGTAGCCGCCGTGGGCGAGGAGGATGAGGGTGGTGGCGGCGGGTGGATTGTGGACGAGGTCCACGCCGGGGCGGTTCACCGGTAGAGGTCGGTGGGTTTGTGGCGGAGCGCCATGACGTTGCCGGGGTCGACTTCGGTGAAGCCGTGGCGGCGGTAGAGCTCGTGGGCGTCGTTGGTGGCGAGCATCATGCTGCGCAGGCCCTGGAGCTCGGGGTGTTCGAGGAGCGTGGCGACGACGAACTTGCCGAGGCCGTGGCCCTGGTACTCGGGGAGGACGAAGACGTCGGCGATCCAGGCGAACGTCGTCCGGTCGGTGACTGCGCGGGCGAAGGCGACCAAGGCGCCGTCCGCAGCGTAGACGCCGACATTCAGCGAGCCGGCCAGCGCCTGGGCCACCAGCTCCCGCGGGATGCCGGTCGCCCAGTACGACGTACTCAGGAAGCCGTGGACGACGTCGACGTCGATCCGCGCGAGGTCGTCGTCCGCCTCGAAACCGCCCGGGTGTGTCCACTTCACTTGTTCAGCACCTCCGTGATCGGCATCGACGAGTCAGCCGGCAGACCGAGCGGCGACGGCGCCTTCCCGGCGCGGACCAGCTCGGAGCCGAGCGCCGCGACCATCGCGCCGTTGTCGGTACACAGCCCCGGCCGCGGCACCCGCACCGCGATCCCGGCCGCGCTGCACCGCTCCTCGGCCATCTGCCGCAGCCGCGAGTTCGCCGCGACGCCGCCACCGATCAACAGATGCTCGAACCCGCGGTCCTTGCACGCGTCGATCGCCTTCCGCGTCAGCACATCACACACCGCCTCCTGAAAGGCCGCGGCGACGTGGTTGACCGGCACGTCCTCGCCGTCCCGCCGCTTCGCCTCGACCCAGCGCGCGACCGCGGTCTTCAGCCCGGAGAACGAGAAATCGAACCGGTGCCGCTCGAGATCGCGCTGCGACGTCAGCCCGCGCGGGAACCGCACGTACGCCCGGTCGCCGCCGTCCTGCGCGGCCTTGTCGACATAAGGCCCACCGGGGAACGGCAGCCCGAGCACGCGCGCAACCTTGTCGAACGCCTCCCCGGCCGCGTCGTCGATCGTGCTACCCATCGGCGTCACGCCCTCGGTGATGTCCTCGACGGCGAGCAGCGAAGAGTGCCCACCCGAGACGAGCATCGCGACACAGCCCTTCGGCAGGTCACCGTGCTCCAGCGTGTCGACCGCGACATGCGCGGCCAGGTGGTTCACGCCGTACAGCGGCTTGTCGAGCGACAGCGCCAGGCCCTTCGCCGCGGCGACGCCGACCAGCAGCGCGCCGGCCAGACCGGGCCCGCTGGTGACCGCGACGGCGTCCACATCGGCCGGCTTGATCCCGGCCGTCTCGCAGGCGCGCCGGATCGTCGGCACCATCGCCTCCAGGTGCGCCCGGCTGGCCACCTCCGGTACGACGCCGCCGAACCGCGCATGCTCCTCGACACTGGAGGCGATCGCGTCGGCGAGCAACGTCTGCCCGCGCACGATACCGACGCCGGTCTCGTCACACGACGTCTCGATCCCGAGGATCAGAGGCTCTTCCTTGCTCACGCTGTCTCCCGCCACCGCATGATCACCGCATCTTCGCCACCGGCGTAGTACCCGCGCCGCCGGCTGATCTGTTCGAACCCGTACCCGCCGTACAGGGCGATCGCCGACTCGTTGCCCGCGGCAACCTCCAGCAGGACCGTCCGCCCGGCGCACCGCTCCAGCGCCGCCGCCATCAACTGCCGCCCGATCCCGGTACGCCGTTCCTCCGGCCGGACCGCGATCCGCAGCAACTCGACCACGTCGACCTCGACCGGCGGCACCAGCAGCACCACGTACCCGACGACGTCCCCTTCGTCCGCCACCAGGATCACCCGATCCGCCCGCGCGAACTCCGACGACCAACTGACGGTACTCCAGGCCTCCGCCCCGAAACACGCCGCGTCCAGCCCGCTCACCGCGTCGAGGTCCGCCGCGACGGCAGGCCGAATCGCAGGTCTCACAGCACGCTCTTGGGCCCGGCCGACATAGTGACATCCGGCCGCCGCAGGTACAGCGGCGTCGGCGGCACGATCTCCAGGGTGCCGGTGGCAACCCCATGCGCAAGGACCTCGGCCGACGGGTACTCGACGACGCCTTCGGCCGGTACGCCGAGCGTCTCGCCGTACAGCACCGCGCCCCGCCCGATCACCGGCAACCCGGACAGCACATGCGCGACGTCGGCCGGCTTGTCGACCGCGGGCCCCTCCAACCGGCGGCGGCTGCCATCGGCCGCCGGGCCGTCGTACAGTGCCCAGTAGACCTCCTTGCGCCGCGCATCCGTCGCGACGGCGACCGGAAGGGCCAAGGCGGACTGCCGGGCCAGGATGTCGAGGCTGCAGACACCCGCGACCTCGATCCCGAGGACGTCGGCCATCGTGCGCGCGGTGACCAGGCCGACCCGGAGGCCGGTGAACGGCCCCGGCCCGACGCCGACGGCGATCCGGCTCAGCTCGCGGGCCGTGCAGCCCGCGGTCTCCAGCGCGGCCGCGATCGCGGGGGCGAGCAGCTCGCCGTGCCGCAGCGCGTCCACCGTGGTCGAGGAGGCGGCGATCGCGCCGGTGACCGGATCCGCGACCGCGACGGTCACGGCCGCGCTCGACGTGTCGAAAGCAAGCAGCATGTCAGTTCTTCTCCAGTACGGACACGCGAACGCCGGACGCCGCCCAGCGCGGACCCACCGGGGTGATCCGCAACTGCCGGGTCTCGTCGGTGTCGTCATCGCCTCGGGTCACCACGACGTCCAGCCGGTCCGGCGCGAGCGCCTCGGCCAAACCGTGACCCCACTCGACCACGGTGACCGCGTCGTCCAGGCTCGCATCCAGATCGAGGTCGTCCAGCTCGGCGAAACCGCCCAGCCGGTAGGCGTCCACATGGACGAGCGCGGGCCCTCCGACCAGCGACGGGTGCACGCGGGAGATCACGAACGTCGGCGACGTGATGTCGCCACGCACCTTCAGCCCCGCGCCGAGCCCCTGGGTGAACGTCGTCTTCCCGGCGCCGAGATCCCCGGACAGCACCAGAACGTCGCCCGCGCGCAGCTGACCCGCGAGCTCCGCCGCGATCGCCCGCATGTCCTCGGCCGTCGGCACCGTCCGCTCGATCGGCATCGCCTTGGCGTGGATCAGGTTGTGGTCCTGCCGCTCGACGACGGAGTACCCGCGCCGGCGCCAGAACTCGACGGTGTCAGGCAGCTCGACCCGCGCCACCAGCCGGACCCGCGCCAGCCCGCGCCGGACGGCGACCTCCTCGGCGCAGCCGACCATCGCGGACGCGACCCCGCGGGCCTGGTGCCGGGGGTCGACCGAGACGCGGCGCAGGTTCAGCACCTCACCCTCGACCTCGAACAGGACGGCGCCGGCCGGGGCGCCGTCGATCAGCACCAGCAGCCCGCCGTGTTTCTCGACGGCCGCGCCGACCGTCGCGGCGTTCTCGGACAGCGCCGTCGACGGCGGGTCCAGAACCCGGCGCGCGGCGAACGCGTGATGGATCACCGCGACGATGTCGGCCACGTGCTCGGACGTCGCGTCGACGACGTGCAAATCGGTCATGCCACCCTCAAGAGTTTCCCAGCAACGAGACTTCTGCTCGCTCGATCATGCCAAGGAGCGCCGCGGTGAACTCACGGTGGTGCTCGATCAGGCCCAGATGGCCGCAGTTGCGCACCTCCACGAGCTCGGCGCCGGGCACCCGGCGGACGATCTCCTCGGCGTGCGCGAACGGCGTCAGCGCGTCCTTGTCACCACCGACAACGACGCACTCGACCTTCTGCAACGGCTCCAGCGACTCGTACTTGTCGTGCAGCGCGAAGATCGGGTAGAAATCCGCGATCACCGAGATCGGCGTCGCCGCGATCATCTCGTTGACGAACTCGGTGAACGCGGGCGGCACCTCGGAGCCGAACGAGTACTTCCGGGTCAGCAGGTAGCTGATATCCGTCCCCGCCTTCCGGCCGCGCTCGACCACATCGGGGACGCGCGCCAGCGCCGAGACCGTCGGCGTCGCCAGCTGCCGCAGCCACCGGCCCGGCAGCCCGGGCAGGATGATCGGCACTTCGTCCAGCCGGCCCGCGCTCGTCGAGCACAGCCCGACGCCGATCACCCGGTCGCCGAAGATCTCCGGATGCTGATCGGCGAGTGCCATGATCGACATGCCGCCCATCGAGTGCCCGATCAGGATCACCGGGCCGGTCGGCGCGAACTGCTCCAGGATGCCGCCGAGGTCGCGGCCGAGCTGGTCGATACTGATGTTCTCCTTCGGCGACCGCCCGGACCGGCCGTGCGAGCGCTGGTCGTAGAAGACCATCGTGCCGATCCCGGCCAGGTCGCGACGCTCGAAGTGCCAGGCATCCATGTTCAGCCCGTAACCGTGCGCGAAAATCACGGTCAGGTCCTCGGGCGGTAACGGCAGCTTGCTGTCTCGATTCCTTCCCCGCCCCACCGCCCCGGTCAGGGCGAACCGTTTCTTCGGCGGGGCCGGACGCCGGGAGCGCTTCAGCTCGTCGACCTCGACGTACAGCTCGACGCCGTCGTCCGCGGTGAAGACGTGCGGCGTCCCGCGCAGCGAGCCGAACGGCTCGGCCTCCAGCTGCGCGCGCTGCCCGGACCGCCGGCCGATCACCGTCCGCTCGACGGCGACACCGGCCGCCGCACCGGCCGCCAGCACTCCGACCGCGGCTCCGATCAGCCCTGCGGTCCGCCCTGCCTTGGACATCGGTCTACCTCTCGCCGGGGCCGGAAGCAGGGCCGGTCATCGGTGCGGTGTCGACGTACCGCCGGGGAATCCGCGGGCCGAGCCGCGTGACGATCTCGTAGTTGATCGTGCGGGCGGCATCCGCCCAGTCGTCGACACTCGGCTCACCGGATGCGCCGGGGCCGAACAGGACGACCTCGTCCCCCGGGGCGACGTCGTCGTCCTCGAGGTTGACGACGCACTGGTCCATACAGATGCGGCCGACGATGCTGCGCCGGGCGTCGTGGAACTGGACGGGCGCGCCGTTCGACGCATGCCGCGGGAGACCGTCGCCGTAGCCGAGCGGGATCAGGCCGAGGTTCGACGGACGCGGCGCCGTCCAGGTCAGGCCGTAGGAGACGCCGACGCCGGCCGGCACCCGCTTCACCATCGCGAGCCGGGCCTTCAGCGTCATCGCGGGCCGCAGACCCAACTCGGCCGCCGGTTTCGAGTGCCCGAACGGCGACAACCCGTACGTCGCGACGCCCGGCCGGACCAGGTTGAAGTGGGTCTCCGGCAGCGCGAGCGTGGCGCCCGAGTTGGCCAGGTGCTTGAACTCGGCCTCGACGCCGAACGACTCGGCCACTTCGATCGCGTGCGTGAACGTCGCCAGCTGCGAGTCGTTCACCTCGCTCTTCGGCTCATCCGAATTCGCCAGATGTGACCAGATGCCCTTGATCTCGATCCGGCCGGCCGCCTGCTCGCGCAGCGCGGCCCGGATCAGCGCCGGCCACTCCTCCGGGACGGCGCCGCCGCGGCTCATCCCGGTGTCGATCTTCAGATGCACCCGGGCCGGCCGGTCGACCACCCCGGCGGCCAGCTCGTCGATCTCCCACGGCGCGCCCGCGGACAGGTCGATCCCCTCGGCGATCGCCTCGGCCAGCGGCTCGCCCGGGGTCGTCAGCCAGCAGAAGATCGGGCCGGTGTCACCGGCGTCCCGCAGGTCGAGCGCCTCCTCCAGGACGGCGGCGCCGATCCAGTCGGCGCCGGCGGCGCGCGCGGCCTGGGCGACCGGGACGATGCCGTGCCCGTACCCGTCGGCCTTGACCACGGTCATCAGCTGGGCGCCCTCGGCATAACCACGCAGCGTGGCCACGTTGTGCCGGATCGCAGCCAGGTCGACGATCGCCTCGGCGCGCGTCGGACGCTCGCGAGGCGGTCTGCCGTCTGGTGACCGGAGAGTAGCCATAGCTCTACCAGTGTCTCAGGCCCCGCTGATCAATCCCGGGAGGGATGACATCTTGTGGAAAACTTCACGCGCTGTCGCCAGCTTCGCCGGGTCCGTCATCCCGGCGTAGCCGAAGACCGTCATCCCGGCCGCGTTGGCCGCCGCGACGCCGAGCGGGCTGTCCTCGACGACCACGCAGTCCGCCGGCGGAACGCCTTGGCTGGCGGCCGCGTGCAGGAACAGATCGGGCGCGGGTTTGCCGTGCGCGACGTCCTCGGCGCTGAAGATTCGGCCCGCGAACCGGTCGAGAAAGCCGACCGCGGTGAGCGCCGTCCGGATCCGCCGGTGCGTTCCGGAGGAGGCCAGACAGTACGGCGTACCGGCAGCGTCCAGCTGGTCGAGGACGTCCTCGACGCCCTCGATCGCCTGCAGGTGCGCGAAGCCGTCGAAAAGCCGCTGGTGGTATCGGTCCTCGAGATCGGCGGGCAGCGGGCGGCCGAGTTGCGCTTCGGCGTTCTCGCGCATCGACTTCATGCTGCCGCCCATGAAATCGCGGACTGCCTCGTCGAACGTGTACGGCAGACCGGCCTCGGTGAGCAGCTCGGCCAGGATCGTGTTGGCCAGCCGCTCGGAGTCCACCAGCACGCCGTCGTTGTCGAAGATCACCAGACCGGTCACGCAGGAGACCCTACGCAACCGGCCTGGTGCCTCCCGTGCTCAACTCTCCTGGATCGAACTAGCTCTCATCGATTTCGAAGGCGTTGAAGTAGAACCGCTGCTTGGTGTTGTTGGTCGACACGACCTCGACGCCGAAGTCGACCTGCCAGGTGGTCGAGTTCGCCGGGATCCACTTGCGGGCCTCGAGGTCCTTGAAGAACGCCTGCAGCGGCATGGTGCCGGCGGCCTGCGTGTTCACGGACTTGTAGGTGAAGATGCCGCCCTGCGAGTTCACGCCGCCGGTCTTCCACACCTCGTACTGCTGGCCGCCGATGGTCGTGGTGCCGACCTTGGAGCCGGCCGGGGTCTGGCCGTGGTTCTGCGTCCAGATCATCAGCTCGTTCTCGAAGCCGTTGTTGATCCAGACGTCGAAAGCGATGTTGTAGATGCAGCCCGAGCAACTCGGCCCGACGCCCGCGAACTTGGCCGACTGGATCTTCGCCAGCGGGAAGTCGTCGTAGTCCTTGTGCACGTTGGGATACGCCTGGACGCCGTTGTCGCCGGGCCGGGCCTGGGTGACGTCCTCGTACCAGCTGTTGTAGTTGCAGACCGCCATCGTGTACGTGCCGTTGTGGTTGTTCCACATGTTGTTGTGCACGTAGTACTGGCCGTACGTCCGGCCCTCGCCCGCGTTACCGGTGGCGGTGGTCGTCCAGGTCGGCTTGGTGCACGACTGGCCCGGGTTGGTGGTCGGCGGCGTAGTCGTCGGCGTCACGGTCGGCGGCTTGGTCGGGGTCGACGTCGTCGCGGTCGGAGTCGGCTTCGGAGTGGGTTTCGGCGTCGGCTTCGGGGTTGCCGTCACGGTCGGCGTCGGCGTCGTCGGCTGCGCGGGCGCGGCGACGAAGTCGTAGTGCGCGGTGTAGCGCAGTTTGGTGCCGCTGCGGTAGCTCTGGCCGTCGCGGCGGAGCGCGCGCAGCCGGTAGCTCTTGTCGGTGGTTCGGGCCGGGTCGATCGACAGCTGGGCGGGCCCGGACGCGATCGCGGTGATCGCGACCGGCTTCTTGCCGAAGCCGTGCAGGACCGTGCAGCCGGAGCTCTTGTCGAGGACACAGCTCTCGACGCGCCCGACACTCGGGAGATCGGTGACCGTGCTGACCGCGGTACCGGTGGTGGACGCCGCGACGGGGTTCTCCTTGGCCGCCTGGACGGCGATCGGCACGGCGACCAGGCCGGCCAGTGCGAGGAAGACCGCCGGGACGACGAGTCGGCGCCGGGCAGTTCGGAAGGGGGGCATGCGAAAAGATCCTTCGTTTGCTTCGACGAGCCGCCCGCTGTGTTGCCCCAGTGCTACCGCGACCGGCCGCGTCACCTTGATTCGGTTGGATCCCCAGTGGGACCGGCAGACGCCGGCCGTGGTGTGCACGTTCGCGACCGTGTACGGGCGCTGACGTTATCGAACCGTGATCTGATCCGCCACCCCCAGGGCGGCCCTTTCCGCGTCTTTACGTTGCCTTCACGGTATCGACCCACTGCAACGAACGCGTCACCCGTTGCGTCCCTAGGGTGTGAAGATGCGGATGATCGCCCTCGTCGGAGCCGGACTGCTGCTCGCCCTGACCGCCTGCGGAAACGACGCGCCCGCCGGCGGCGGCTCGCTGACCGGCAAGACCTACCTGTCCACGGCCGTCACCGAGGACGGCAAGCCCAAACAGCTCGCGCAGAACACGAAGGTGCGGCTGCAGTTCACCGACGACGGCCGCCTGATCGCGGACGCCGGGTGCAACTCGATGCAGGGCCGCGTCTCGGTCGACGACGGGCGGATCACGCTGACGGACGGCGGCCTGGCCTCGACGGACATGGGCTGCCCCGGCCGCCAGGACCAGGACGGTTGGCTGACCCGCATCCTGTCCGACAAACCGAAGTGGTCACTGAACGCCACCACGCTGACCATCAGCACCGCGAGTACGACGATCTCCCTCACCGACCGGGAGGTCGCGGAGCCCGATCTGGCAGTCGACGGCACCCGTTGGACCCTCGACACGATCATCGAGGGCGATGTGGCCTCCCATCAGGTCGGCGCCGAGAAGGCGTGGATCACGCTGAACGGCGATCGAGTCACCGGATCGACCGGGTGCAACGAGCTACAGGGCAAGGTCACCCGGGCCGACGGCAAGCTGACTTTCGGCGAGCTCTCCACCACCCGGATCGCCTGCAGCGGTGAGGCCGGCAAGACGGAGGCGGCGCTGCTGAAAGCGCTGAAGGGTGAGGTCAGCTACTCGGTGGAGTCCAACCGGCTGAGCCTGACAACTGCGGACGGCAAGGGCGGCGTCACCTTCTCGGCCACTCGCTAGAGGAGCTGGCGAGTCACCTCGGGTAGCGCTGCCGCAACCTTCATCGCGGTGACCGGGCCGTCTGTGGCGGCCAACTGGCCGGCGGCGGCGTGCAGGTAGGCCGCGACCGCTGCGGCCTCGAACTCGGGGACGCCGCCGGCCAGGAGCGATCCGAGCAGCCCTGCGAGGACATCACCTGAGCCGGCCGTTGCCAACCATGGTGTGGCGATGGGGTTCACGTACGCGCTGCCGTCGGGTTCGGCGACCACAGTGGTCGCGCCTTTCAGCAGTACGACGAGCCGGCGGTCCTCTGCGACCAGACGGGCGTAGTGCAGCCGCCGCGCCTCGATCTCGGCGCGCGGCACGCCGATCAGCTGGCTGAGCTCGCCTGCGTGTGGGGTGATCACCACGTAGCCGGCGCGGTCGGTGTCGAGGGCGGCGATGCCACCGGCGTCCACTACGACTGGCACCTCTTGCTGCTGGGTGATGCGGTCGAACAGCTCGCGGTCGAGCGTTTCGGGGCTGAGGCCCGAGCCGACGGCCCAGGCCTGCACGCGGCCCTCGCCGACGACCACCTCGGGGTGTTTGGTTAGGACGGCCTGGGCGACGGCGTCCGGGCCGAGGTAGCGGAGCATGCCGAGCGGGCCGGCCAGTGCGCCGGTGGTGGCGATGACTGCGGCGCCGGGGTACTGCGTCGAGCCGGCGATCAGGCCGAGGACGCCGCGGGAGTACTTGTCGGAGTCGGCGTCCGGGACTGGGTAGAGCGCGCGGACGTCGGCGGACTGCAGCGACTGGACGGGCGCTTCGGGGAGGTCGAGCCCGATGTCGACCAGATGCACCGGACCGCAGGCCGACGCGGCCGGATCGACCAGGTGGCAGATCTTGTGCGTGCCGAAGGTGACGGTGAGTGCTGCGTGCACATGTGGCTCTGGTGTCTCGCCGCTGTCCACATCCACTCCGGAGGGGATGTCGACGGCAACAATCGGTACGTCGTGTTCGGCGGCCAGTGTGACGGCGTCCAACGCGTCCGGTCGTAGACCCGGCCGCCCGCCGATGCCGACGATCCCGTCGACCACGACGTCCGCACCGGGGATGTCTTCTGGTGTGCCAACCCGCCCGCCGGCTGCTTGCAGCGCGGTCAGACCGCCTTGGTGTGCCCGGTCGGAGAGCAGGACGGCGATCACCTGCGCCCCACGGCGGGCCAGCCGCGCACCGGCGTACAAGGCGTCGCCGCCGTTGTCACCGGAGCCGATCAGCAACACGACCCGAGCGCCGTACGTCCGCCTCAGGAAGTTGCTCAGCGCAACCGCCAGCCCGGTCGCCGCGCGCTCCATCAGCGTGCCCTCGGGCAGCCGGGCCATCAGCTCCGCCTCCGCCGCCCGAACCTGCTCCACGGTGTGCGCGCGCCGCATCTCAGCCCTCCAGAATCACCACAGCGGAGGCGATCCCCGCATCATGACTCAACGACAGATGCAGACTCTGTACCCCGAGCCGGGCCGCCTGCGCCGCCACCGTCCCCCGAATCTCCAACCACGGCCGCCCGGTCTCGTCCGTCTGCACCTCGGCGTCATGCCAATGCATCCCCGCCGGCGCCCCCAACGCCTTCGCCAACGCCTCCTTGGCCGCAAACCGAGCCGCCAGCGAAGCCGGCTTCCGCGCCGCCTCCACCGCCGTGAACACCCGATCCCGTAACCCCGGCGTCCGCTCCAGCGTCTTCATGAACCGCTCCACGTCGACCACATCAATCCCCACGCCGACGATCATGCCGCCACCCTAACCCTTGTGCTTGGTGGTTGATTGGCGGACTTGGAGGGAGACGGCCAGGTCGAGGCGGAGGGCGGTGGGGGTGGCGCCCCGGGAGAGGTCGAGGACTAGGCGGGTGGCTAGTTCGGCCATGTGGTGGAGGGGTTGGTGGACGGTGGTGAGGGTGGGGCCTACGTGTTGCGCGACGGGGAGGTCGTCGTAGCCGACGACGGAGAGGTCGCGGGGGATTTCGAGGGTGAGTTCGCGGGCGGCTTGGTAGACGCCGAGGGCGGTCAGGTCGGAGGCGGCGAAGATGGCGGTGGGCGGGTCGGGGAGGCGGAGCAGAGCGAGGGCTTCGCGGTGGCCGCCGGTGACGCTGAAGTCGCCGGTGCGGACGAGAGCGGGGTCGACGGTGAGTCCGCTGGAGCGGAGGGCGTCGGTGTAGCCGTCGACGCGCTGACGGGAGCAGAGGACGTCGTCGGGGCCGCCGATGACGGCGATCCGGGTGTGGCCGAGGGCGGTCAGGTGCTGGGTGGCGAGGCGGCCGCCGTTCCAGTTCGCCGAGCCGATCGCCGGTACGTCGGGGCCCACGTCGCCGACCGGGTCGACGACGACGAAGGGGATGCGCCGCGCCTCCAGCTGGGCACGCTGGTCGGCGTCCAGGTCGGAGAAGACCAGGATCGCGCCCAGCGGACGCCGATTCAGCACCGACTCGATCCACTCCTGCCGCGGCCGCCAGGCTCCGCCACACTCCGAGAGCACCACCTCGACGCCCTCGGCCCGCGCGACCTCCTCGACGCCGCGGATCAGCTCGATCGCCCACTCGCCCCCGAGCTGGCTGAAGACCAGGTCGATCATCGGGGACGCCGGCGTCCCACTCGCCCGCCGCCGGTAGCCGTGCTCGCGGATCAGCCGCTCGACCCGGGCGCGGGTCTCCTCGGCCACATCGGCCCGCCCGTTCAGCACCTTGGAGACCGTCGGCACCGACACCCCGGCCTGTTCCGCGATCTCCGCGATCGTCACCCGCTGCGCCACAGGCCAACTGTATCGGCCGATCGACCGAAAGTTTCGGACGCAGTGATGCCGGGTTGAGACGAAGCCCACGCCGACGCGGTGTGGTGCGGTCCGCGCCTGTGGGAAGAATGGGGGCCATGCTGCAGCCGCCGCGGGAGGTGACTCCCTACACCGAGCTGGACCGTGCCGCTTGGGCGAAGCTGGCGGAGTCCACGGTTTCCCCGCTGACGGCCGAGGAAATCGAGCGTCTGCGCGGCCTCGGCGACGAGATCGACCTCGACGAGGTCCGCGAGGTCTACCTCCCGCTGTCCCGGATCCTGTCGCTCTACGTCCGGCACGCGCGCGCCCTGCACGAGGACACCGAGAGCTTCCTCGGCAAACCCGCCGCCACCCGGACGCCGTTCGTGATCGGCATCGGCGGCTCGGTTGCCGTCGGCAAGTCGACCACCGCCCGCCTGCTCCGCGAGCTGCTGGCCCGCTGGCCCGAGCACCCGCGCGTCGCGCTCGTCACCACCGACGGCTTCCTCTGGCCGAACGCCGAGCTCGAGCGCCGCGGCCTGATGCTCCGCAAAGGCTTCCCGGAGTCCTACGACCGCAAGTCGCTGCTCCGCTTCGTCGTCGAGGTGAAATCCGGGATGGACGCCGTCGAGGCGCCGGTCTACTCGCACCTGCACTACGACCGCATGCAAGACGTCCGCACCACCGTCGAGCAGCCCGACATCCTGCTCCTCGAGGGTCTCAACGTCCTCCAGCCCGCCCCGCGGCACGCCGACGGCAAGAGCGGCCTGGCGGTCAGCGACTTCTTCGACTTCTCCGTATACGTCGACGCGGCCGCCGCCGACATCCGCTCCTGGTACGTGCACCGCTTCCTCAAACTCTGGGAGACGGCCTTCCGCAACCCCGAGTCGTACTTCGTCCGGTACGGAGAGCTCAGCCGCGAGGAGGCCGCGAAGAAGGCCGAATCGCTCTGGGACGGCATCAACGGCCCGAACCTGCGCGAGAACATCCTCCCCACCCGCTCCCGCGCCACCCTCGTCCTGCGCAAGGGCCAGGACCACGCCGTCCGCTGGGTCAGACTCCGGAAGCTCTGACCCACCGCCCCACCCCCACCCCCATTTGCTGGGTCAGCCCACCAACCTGGTGAGTCAGCCCAGCAAACCGCGGGTGCACCCACCGCAGGCGGTTGGCCCACCCCCACCCCACCGGGCCAACCCACCAACCTGATGAGTCAGCCCACCAAACCGCAGGTGCACCCACCGCAGGCGGTTGGCCCACCCCCACCCCACCGGGCCAACCCACCAACCTGATGGGTCAGCCCACCAAACCGCAGGTGCACCCACCGCAGGCGGTTGGCCCACCCTCGCCCTGCTGGGTCAACCCACCAACCCGACGAGTCAGCCCACCAACCTGGTGAGCCAGCCCACCAAACCGCGGGTGCACCCACCGCAGGCGGTTGGCCCACCCTCGCCCTGCTGGGTCAGCCCACCAACCTGGTGAGTCAGCCCAGCAAACGGGGTGGTGGGGCTCGCTCCGTGTCTTGTGGGTTGGCCTAGGAGGTGGGGCGGAGGTGGCGGCCGAGGGCTCGGATGGTTTCGGCGGTGGCGACGGCGTCGCTGCGGGCGTTGCCGTGCCGGCCGTCCGAGCTGTAGAGCCCTGGGTCGGTCGACAGCGGGTGATCGGTGAGGTTCACGTGCACCGTCCCGAGCTTCTCGGCGAGGGCCGCCGTCCGCTCCGAGAGCGTGCGCATCCGCTGCCGCAGGCCCGGACGTAGCCACTCGACGACGGCCGGGCTGTACGAGACGTCGAACATCCCCAGCGTCATGACCAGCGCACCGGCGTCCTGCAGCGTGGTGATCATCGTGGTCAGCTCGCGATCGACCCGATCCGCGTCGTAGGTCGCGGGGAACGCATCGTTGCCGCCGCCAACGACCAGGGCCAGATCAGGGCCGAAGGCAACGGCCGGTTCGAGCTGGCTCGCCAGGATCTCGCGGGTCCGCAACCCGCTGACGCCGAGGTTCAGATACGCGATCGGCCCGAGCTCATGAGCGATCCGGGCCGCCCACTGCAGATCGCTGTACCCCGCGACCGGCTCGCACAGCCCTTCGGCCACGCTGTCCCCGAGGACGACGAAGCGGCGCCACGGATGCCCGGCGAGCAACTCCTCGCTCTCGCCGTACGCCAGGCAGTACGGATCGGTCGCCTCGTTCATACGGCCTCCAGCACCCGGCCCGGACCACGCCGGATCAACGGATACGCGCTCACCACCAGACAAACCAGCCCCGAGCCGATCAACGCGGGGATCAACCCGAACCCACTCACCAGCTCCCCCGCCAGCAACGCCCCCAACGGCAGGCCGGCAAAGGACGCCGCCGCCACCAGCCCGATCACCCGCGCCTGCAACTCCTTCGGCACATGCTCGTAGAGCACTGCCCCGAAGACCGGATTGATCGCCGCGATCCCGACCCCGGACAGGAATGTCACCACGACCACCAGCACCAGGTTTTCACTCAACCCGAGCACCAGCAGCCGCGGACTGCCGCCGATGAACGCACCCAGCGCAAACGTCAGGTACCGCGGCACCTTCGTCGCCCAGACCGCGAACGCGATACTCCCGACCAGCGCCCCGCCCGCGAACGCGCCCAGCGTCAGCCCGAGCCCGGCCGGCGACCCAAGCACATCTCGAACCCAGACCGGGATGAACACCGCCGTACTCGCGCTGGCGAAGATGTTCACCATGAAGGTGGTCAGCAACATCGTTGCCAGTAAGGCATCCCGGCGCACGTAGGCGAACCCGGCCACCAACGCCTTGAAGTACTTGTCCGTCCGCGCCGCCGACCCGGCCTCCGGCGGCCGGACGAACCCGGCGACCAGCAACCCGCAGACCACGAACGTCGCGGCGTCGATCCAGAGCACCGTGGCCGCGTCCGTCCAGTAGATCAACAAGCCACCCAATGGAGCCCCGAGCAACGTCGCGCCGCGCGAGAACGACTCGTGCAACGACGTCACCCGGATCAGCTTCACCTCGGCCGCCTCGGCCATCGGCCGCACCAGCAATTCCTTCGCCCGATCCGCCGCGCCACGCAGCCCGCCGGCGACCGCAACCAGCACCAGCAGGACCGCGAACCCGCTCTTGGCTGCCCCCGCGACCGCGGCCACGGCAACGGCGCTGGTCAGGTTCGCCAGGATCGCCGTCCGCCGAGGCGTCAGCCGATCGATCAACGGCCCGGCCATGATGCTGACGACGATGTAGGGCACCAGCTCGACCGCCGCGACCAGCCCCATCCGCGAGGCGCTCCCGGTGGTCACCAGCACCAGCCACGGAATCGCCACCATCGTGATCCGGCTACCCACCGCGGACAGCACATCGGCGACGAACAAGATCACCAGCCCGCGCATGGCGGTCACGACCGCAGCTCCGCATAAAGCTTGCGGAGGGCAACCTTGTCCACCTTGGCGATCCGGGTCAGCGGCAGCTCGTCGACGAAGTCGATCGTCGTCGGCCGCCAGATCTCGCCGAGGACGCCGGTCACGTGGTCCTGCAGCTCGGCCACGGTGACCGCCGATCGCGCCACCACGAACGCGTGCACGGCCTCCCCCAGCACCGGATCCGGGACGCCGATCACCGCCGCCGCCCGGACCGCCGGGTGACTGCCCAGGGCGTCCTCGATCGGGCGGCAGAAGATCGCCCAGCTGCGCCGGGCGGTGACGATCATGTCGTGCACCCGATCGACCAGGAACAAGTAGCCGTCGGCATCGACATGACCGAGATCACGGGTCCGCAGCCACCCGTCCACCAGCGTCTCGGCGGTCAGCTCCGGCTGCCCGAGGTACCCGGCGAAGGTCAGGTTGCTCCGCACCCACACCTCGCCGTCCTGACCGGGCCCGAGCACCTTCCCGTCGTCGTCGCGGATCTGCAGCTCGACGTCGCCGTACGGCGTCCCCGCCGACGCCAGCCGCTCGGGATGTGCCGGGTCCTCGGTCAGGCCGGGCTGCGCGGTCACCACCACGGCCTCGCTCAAGCCGTAGACGATCCGCAACACCGGCCCGAACCGCGCGATCCCCTGCCGCAGCCGCGTCGGCGTCGCCGGGCCCGCGCCGACGTTCAGCATGAACAGACTGCTGCAGTCGACCTCCGCGCCGCCGGGATGATCGAGGACTTCGTACAGCATCGCCGGCGTCACGAACGTCGAGGTGATCCGCTCGGCCGACACCGTCCGGTAGAACTCCGCCGGCGACCAGGTGTCGGTCAGGAACAGCACCCCGCCGGTACACAGATTGAAGAGGCTGGTGATCTGCCCGCTGGCCAGCCACAGCGGCGCGCCGGAATAGTGCCGCAGCAGCGGAAACCCGTTACGCACATAGGCATCGGCCAGCTCGAGGATCTGCCGATAGAACGACTGCGTGTGATGCACCAGCTTCGGATCACCTGTCGTCCCGCTGGTCTGCAAGACCGAATCCGGCTCCGGCGCCGACGGGTCGATCACGTACGCCGCTCGCTCGCCCGCCGCCAGCGCCGCGACGGTGAACACCGGCATCGGCGCCAAGGTCGCCGCCAGCTCCGCGCCCAACTCAGCGGCCTCGTCGTACACGAAGGCGTCCGCGTCGGCGAGGACGGCGAACCGGTCGATCTCGCGCCGGGAGGTGACCGGCGCGCACCACAACACCCGGCACCCGTGCAGGTGCAGCGCGAGCTGCAGCGCCGGCCCGTCGAAGCAGTTCGCGGCCATCACGAGCACCCGATCGCCGGGCCGGACGCCGTTGTCGCGCAGCGCGGCCGCGATCCGGAGTACGTCGGCGGTCAGCTCGGCATAGGTCGCCCGGCGGTCGCCGCGAACCAGCGCGAGCCGCTCGGAGAATTGCGCGAACAACGACAGGACGCGGTGCACATAAATGTCACCGGTACATTCAGGCGGCATTTCGGAAGGTTCCCCTCGGACAACGGCCACCCCCAGCCGTGCGGCGACTCTACTGGACGCCGAAGCGGCTGACCAGAGCCGGAATCCGCCTACTGGGCACGGTTTCGTCGCTCTCCGGAGCCACCCGATCACCGCCGTCCCCACGCGAAGGTATACCCCTGCGAACGCCGCTGCCGAACCACCGGCTAACCCACTCCGGAATCAATTCGGAACGAGCATTTGCCGACGCATTGACCGGATTCTTCGGCGCGTATTACGTTCCGTCCGATTCCATTCCGCCGGGAGGTCCGTCCATGCACGTTCCGAAGCACTGGCGCGCGGTCGCGCTGACCGCCGCACTCACCCTGACCGGCTCCACCCTCGCCGGTGCGGGCTACGGAGGAGGAGGGCACCGCGACGACGCGTGGGTGGGCAGCTGGGCGACCGCGGTGACCCACGGCAACGCCACCGGGTCGACCAACCTCGGCCTCACCGACCAGAGCGTCCGGCTGATCGTCCGGCCGACCGTCGGCGGTGACAAGATCCGGATCCGGCTGTCGAACATCTACGGCGAGAAGACCGTCAAGGTCGGCGCGGCGACCGTTGCCAAGCCCAACAAGGCGACGCCGGAACAGTCCGACATCGACCCGGGCACCCTGCGCACGCTGACGTTCAACGGCAACGGCAGCACGTCGATGATCAAGGGCAGCGAGTTGCTCAGCGATCCGGTCAACCTGAAGCTGGGCACCCTCGACGACCTGGTCGTCAGCATCTACTTCCCGGAGAACACCGGCCCGACGACGTTCCACGGCTCGTCGCTGCAGGAGAACTTCGTCGGCCCGGCGAACCTCGTCACCCAGCCCGGCGGCGCGGCGTACACGCTGACCCGGCGCTGCTGCTGGTTCTTCCTGTCCGGTGTGGATGTGCAGACCGAGAAGTCCGCGGGCTCGATCGTCGTCCTCGGCGACTCGATCACCGACGGCACCGCGAGCACGTTCAACGCCAACAACCGCTGGCCGGACCAGCTCGCCGAGCGCCTCGCGGCCGACGCGGGCCGCAAGCCGTTCCCGAGTGTGCTGAACGCCGGCCTGGCCGGCAGCCGGCTCAACCACGAAGGCACCGAGCCGTCGGACAACGGCGCGATGCCCGGGTTCGGCGAGATCGGCCCGAACTCGCTGGCCCGCCTGAACGAGGACGTCTTCGCACAGACCGGCGTCCGCACGGTGATCACCCAGCTCGGCGTCAACGACATCTGGATGTCGGACGACTCCGCGACCGAGATCATCGACGCGCTGCGGCAGGTCAACGTCCAGGCCAAGCAGCGCGGGCTGCGCAGCCTGGTCACCACGATCACGCCGTTCGAGGGCATCGGCGGCACCGACAGCTGGACGCCGGCCAAGGAGGCCACCCGGCAGGCAGTGAACAGCTACCTGCGGTCGAGCCGTGAGTTCGACGGCCTCCTCGACTTCGACAAGGTGCTGCGCGACCCGGCCGCGCCGAGCAAGCTGAACGCGCTCTACGACTCCGGTGACCACATCCACCCGAACGACGCCGGTTACCAGGCGATGGCGGCCTCGGTACCGCTGAAGCTGGTGCGGTAACCGATGCCCCTGGACCCGCAGGTGGAGGCGATGCGCGCCGATCGGGCGGCGCGCAACGTCCCCCAGCTCTACGCCCAGACACTGGCCGAGGCCCGCGCGGCCGACCTGGCGTCCATCCAGGCCGCGGGCGGCCAGGCCGAGCCGGTCCATCACGTCGAGAACCTCAGCACCGACGCCGGTTTGCCACTCCGGCTCTACCGGCCCGACCTGAACGGCCCGCTGCCGACGGTGATCTACTTCTTCGGCGGCGGCTGGACGCTCGGCAGTATCGACACGGCCGACGGCATCACGCGGCGTCTGGTGAATGCCGTGCCCTGCCAGGTCATCACGGTCGGATACCGGCTCGCGCCGGAGCATCCGTTCCCGGCGGCGGTGCACGATTGTCACGATGCGACGCAGTGGATCGCCGCGAACGCCGACAAACTGCAGGTCGACCCGGCCCGTATCGTCGTCGCCGGAGACAGTGCCGGCGGCAACTTGGCGGCCGCGACGACCCTGCTCGCCCGTGACCACGGCCCCACGCTGGCCGGTCAGTTGCTCGTCTACCCGAATACGAAGTACGGCGCGGACACGCAATCGATGCGTACCGGCGACGATCCGTACCTGTTCAACCGGACATCGGTCGGCTGGTACTGGGGCCACTACCTGACCGACGTACGGGATGGGCTCAGTCCGCTCGCATCGCCGCTACTCGCCGAGTCACACGCTGGATTGCCACCAGCGTTGGTGATCACCGCCGAGTACGACCCGCTGCGCGACGAGGGCGAGTTCTACGCCGAGAAGCTGCATGCGGCCGGCGTACCGACCGTGTTGAGCCGGTACGACGGGATGGTGCACGGCTTCTTCGCGATGCCCGGCATCCTGGACGGCGGTCAGCAGGCAACGGCCGAGGCCGCCGCCTGGCTGAACCGGATCTTCGCCCATGCCTGAAACGCTCGCCGGCTACGAACCCGCGGCCGCGGCGGTACTCCCCGCCGCGGTCCGCGATTTCGTTGCCGGCGGCAGCGGCGCAGAGCTCACGTTGCATCGCAATCGCGCCGCACTGGACGCAATCACCGTGACACCACGCATCCTCGGGGCGGTGGACCAACCGAAGACCACGACCAAGTTGCTCAGGACACCGTGCGCCCTGCCGCTGGCCGTGGCGCCGATGGCGTATCAGAAGCTCCTGCATCCCGAAGGCGAACTGCTCCTCGCGGCGGCGGCCGCGGCGGCCGGAGTCCCGTATGTGATCAGCACCTTGAGCAGTACGCCGCTGGAGAAGATCGCGGCCGCGGCGCCGTCGTGGTTCCAGCTGTACTGGCTCCGCGATCGCAACCTGGTCGGCGCCTTGATCGACCGCGCCACCGAAGCCGGCTGCCACGCGTTGATGGTGACGGTCGACGTCCCGATCATGGGCCAGCGTCTCCGCGACGTCCGGAACGGCTTCGCGCTGCCGCCGGAGGTGATCGCGGCCAATCTTGTCGACAAATACACAGAGGCACATAAGACCCCCGGGACCGGCTCCGCGATCGCCGCGCACACCGCCCTCGCCTTCGATCCCGCGTTCTCCTGGCGGGATCTCGAATGGATCCGGCGCCGGACCGACCTTCCCCTGGTCCTCAAGGGCATCCTGGACCCGCGCGACGCGCTCACCGCACTCGACGCCGGCGCCGACGGGCTCGTGGTCTCGAACCACGGCGGTCGGCAATTCGACGGCGCACCGGCCGCGATCGACGCGCTCAGCTCCGTCATCGATGCCGTCGGCAACGAGATGACCGTGTTGCTGGACAGCGGGATCCGCAGTGGCGCCGACATCGTCAAAGCGCTCGCCCGCGGCGCGCACGGCGTCCTGGTCGGGCGTCCGTTGCTGTGGGCCCTCGCCCTCGGCGTACCGGCCGATGCGCTCACGACGCTCGGCCGTGAACTGCGGGACGCGATGCTCTTGGCCGGTTGCGCGGATCTGACCGCGGTCGCCGATCTGATCACGGGGAGAGACTGATGCCCGATCTCGACGTCAGCACGCTGCACGGCTCGCTCACCGATCGCGCGCTGAACTCGATGAACTTCCTGAACGAGATCTCGCACCGCTACCCGGACGCGATCTCCCTCGCCGCCGGCCGCCCGACCGAAGAGTTCTTCGACCTGGACGACGTCCCGCGCTACCTCGCGCGGTTCGCGACCCACCTGCGCGACCAGGGTCTGAGCGAACCGGCCGTCCAGCGCACGATCCTGCAGTACGGCCGGACGAAGGGCATCGTCCACGACCTGGTCGCCCGGCACCTCGCCGTCGACGAGAACATCCACGTCGACCCGGAAGCGATCGTCGTCACGGCCGGGTGCCAAGAGGCGATGCTGCTGACCCTGCGCGCCTTCCGGGCCGACGACACCGACGTCCTGCTGGCGACCGCCCCGACGTACGTCGGCATCACCGGCGCGGCCCGGCTCGTCGACCTCCCGGTGCTGCCGGTCCCGGACGGCGATCTCGACGAACTGCTCAGCGCGATCAAGACCGCCCGCGCCGAGGGGCGCCGTCCGCGCGCGTTCTACGTAATGCCCGACTTCGCCAACCCGTCCGGCCTCAGCATGGACCTGGACACCCGGCGCCGCCTCCTCGAGATCGCCGCCCAGGAAGACCTCGTGCTGCTGGAGGACAACCCGTACGGGCTCTTCCCCGCGGACGGCGCCGATCGGCTGCCGACGCTGAAGTCCCTGGACACCGACCGCCGGGTGATCTATCTCGGCTCGTTCGCCAAGACCGGCCTCCCGGGTGCCCGCGTCGGCTACGTCGTGGCCGACCAGACCACGGCCGACGGCATCCTCGCCGATGAACTGGCGAAGCTGAAGAGCATGGTCACCGTGAACACCTCCCCGATCGCCCAGGCGGTCATCGGCGGCAAGCTCTTGGCCAACGACTTCAGCCTCGACGCGGCCAACCACCGCGAACGGGCGATCTACAGCGCCAACCTGCGCACGATCACCGACCACCTCGCAGCGCACCACGGCGAGCTCAGCTGGACGACGCCGACCGGCGGCTTCTTCGTCGTGCTCA
The DNA here is from genome assembly GCF_013131805.1 of Kribbella sandramycini. Taxonomy (GTDB): domain Bacteria; phylum Actinomycetota; class Actinomycetes; order Propionibacteriales; family Kribbellaceae; genus Kribbella; species Kribbella sandramycini. The sequence goes on from NZ_JABJRC010000004.1 coordinate 139,548, forward strand.
CCGTCCCGTTCCCGGTCGACGACGAGCTGCTCGCCCGATCGGCCCAGGACTACGGGGTCCTGTGGACGCCGATGGCGCACTTCTACAACACCCCGGTCAATGCGCTCCGCCTGTCCTGCAGTTCGGTGAACGCGGCCCAGTTGCAGACCGCGCTCGACCGGCTGACGGCGTTCCTCACCGATCAGTTGTCAGCAGCAACCCACTCGTGAGCGCGCCCTGCCCGACGTTGACCACCGGCCCCGCGCCGGGGACGGCGAATCGCAGGTAAGCACCGGCCGGGACGCCGCCGAACAGGTACGGCGCAATGCAGAACGGGACGTCGGCCTCGGTCACGGCACCGCTCTCGACGTCGACGAACTGCATGGTGAGGTTGTCGACGGCAACGTACTGCTGGAGGATGTAGCCGCCTTCGGCAAGGGCCTGATCGAGAGCGCCGAGCCACGCGTCGGCATTGACCTCCGGGCCGACGACGACGCCGACACCACCGTAGGAACCGGCCGGTTTCAGCACGAGCTCGTGCTGCTCGGCGATAGCCCGCTCGCGCAGATCCGCCGCCAGGATGTGCGTCTGCGGGACGTGGTTGCGGATGAGCTCGGCGTCCGCCGCGTCCAACTCGTCGAGGTCGTCCCAGAGCCAGGCGAAGATCGACTTACTCGCCAACAGCCAGCTGGCGGTCTGCGTGAAGATCCGCACGGACGACGTCCGCACGGCCGTGGCCAGGGCGTCCAGACCCGCGCTCGGCTTGGTCCCTTGCGGAACGAACATCCGCAGCACGGCGTCGATCGGTCCGTCGTCGACGCACAGGCGGCCGGCGTCGTCGAGGGTCAGCCATTCGACCGGATAGACGCGCATGTCCAGACCCAATTCGCGGCCGCGCTCGGTGAAACCTTCGAGCAGTTTGATCATCGCGAGCCCGTCCTGCGAGCCCGGGTAGCTGCCGCCGGTCGTGAAGACCATCGCGAGCCGATCGTCCGCGCTGAGACCGAGATCGGAGCGGACGGCCTCGTAGCGGGCGTCGACCGCGGACGGCGTACTCGTCAGCCCGGCCAGCGCGGGCTCCCCGGCGTACGCGGCCAGGAAGCGGCTCGCGATCCCGTCGGAGTCGTGCGCTCCGCCGAGGGCGCTGTCGATATTGGCCTCGACCAGGTACGGCGTCCCGTTCGCGAGCAGGATGTCCGCCCGGACGCCGCCGATCAGATCGTCGGTCAGCGGCAGCCCTTCGTCGAGCAGGTCGATGTAGCCGATCGGCATCCCGAGCGCGGCCCGCAGCTCACCCGCGGTCGACGCCCGGCGGCGGGCCGCGGCGAGGATGAGCCGGGCGACGGCGGCCGAGATGCGCGTCATGTCGGCGTACGCCGCGGTGGTCATGATTGGCGGCCGCAGCGGCCGCCACACCTTGTTGTGGGTGGCGACACCTTGGTACACCTGCCGCCAGGACGCCGTCCCGCGCGCGATCAGCGCGGTTCGGGTTGCCTCGGGCAACTGGTGCCACAGGTCGGTCATCTGTCCTCCAGGACGGCATTGATCACGGCGACGAGCTGCTCTCGACCGGGCTGGACGGCCCGGTCGAGCGCGAGGGCGAACGGCAGCACGGCGCCGTCGGGGCGGGTGACTCGGCGTGGCGGCGCGGCCAGGTCGCAGCGTTCGGCCACGACTGCGAGGATCTCGGCGGCGAAACCGCTGGTCCGGTTCGAGTCGTCGACGACCACCAGCCGGCCGGTCCGGCCGACCGACTCGACCACGCCGTCCACATCGAGCGGATAGACCGTTCGGGGATCGAAGACCTCGGCCGAGATGCCCCGGCCCGCCAACTCGTCGGCGACGGCCAGCGCGTCGTGCACCAAGTGGCCGAGGGCAACGACGGTGACATCGGTCCCGCTGCGGGCGATTCGGCCTTCGCCGAGCGGGATCGGCGCCAACGTGCCGAAGTCCAGGTCCTCGCGGACGCCGAGGGCGCCGGACGGCGCGAACACGACCACCGGATCGTCGTCCCGGATCGCGGTGACCAGCAGCCCGTAGGCGTCGGCCGGCGTCGACGGGACGACGGTCTTCACCCCGACGTGCGCGAACAGCGCGTACGGGTGGTCGGAGTGCTGCCCGGCCCAGCCGGTCCGCGAGCCGGAGCCCGGGACGACGTACGTCACCGGGACCTTGCACTGGCCGCCGGTCATCAGCGAGAACTTGTGCGCCTGGTTGGCGATCTGCTCGAAGACCAGGAACAACAGCGAGGGGATCTGGAACTCGATCACCGGCCGCATCCCGGCCAGCGCCGCTCCGGTGGCGAAGTTCGTGAACGCCTGCTCGGACAGCGGGGTGTCGAGCACCCGATCCGCGCCGAAGCGATCGAACAGGCCGGCGGTCACATTGGACGCGGCGGCCCGGATGTCCTCGCCGAGCAGGAAAACCGCCGGATCGCGCTCCAGTTCGTCGCCGAGCGCGCGGTTGAGCGCCTTCAGGTACGAGAGTTTCGGCATCACGCGCCCCCGGCGTACAGGTAGGCGAGCGCGGCGGCGGGGTCTGGGTGGGCGCTGCCCAGTGCGACCTCCGCCGCCGCGTCGAGGAGGGACTCGACCTCGGCGTCGACGGCCGCGCGATCCGCGGCCGTCAGCCGAGCGCCCTGGATCTCCACCGGACACCGCGAACGCCCAGTCGAGATCTCTTCGGTCGAGCGATAACTGAGCCGCGCCCGGTGCTCGAAGGTGTGATGCGCGTCGAACCGGTAGGTGACGCACTCCAGGAAGGTCGGCCCGCGACCGGCCCGGGCCCGGGCCACCGCCGTATTCATTGCCTCCAGCACCTTCTCCGGATCCTGCCCGTCGACGGTGAAGGCCGGCATCCCGAACGCGCGCGCCCGGGCGGTGATACTGCCGGCGATCGCCGACGCGACCGGCATCGTGGTCGCGTAGCCGTTGTTCTCGCAGACGAACACGACCGGCACCTGCCAGAGCGCGGCCAGGTTGAAGGCCTCCAGCAACATGCCCTCGTTCATCGCGCCGTCCCCGAAGAAGGTCGCGGCGACGGTGTCCCGGCCCTGGCTGCGGGCGGCCCAGGCCGCGCCGGTGGCGATCGATCCGGCCGCGCCGACGATCGCGTTCGCGCCGAGGATGCCGAGCGCGAAGTCGGCCGCGTGCATGGAGCCGCCGCGGCCCTTGTTCAGACCGGTCTCCCGGCCCATCAGCTCGGCGAGCAGGCGGGCCGGGTCCGCACCGCGGGCCAGCACGTGGCCGTGCCCGCGGTGCGTGCTGGTGAGGACGTCGTCCGGGCCGAGCGCCGCGCAGACGCCGGCCGCGATCGCCTCCTGACCGATGTAGGGGTGGATCCCCCCGACGATCTCCCCGGACCGCACGAACTCGATCGCGCGCTCCTCGAAGCGGCGGATCAACCGGACAGTCCGGTAGAGATCGGTCATCGGCGATCAGGCCTTGATGGCCGCGAGGATCGCGTCCCAGAGCCGGGCCCGGGCGGCCAGCGCGTTGTTGATGGTGTCCGCGCAGGCTTCCCACTTCGCCTGGTCGTCACCGCACAGGTCGGCGACCATCTGCATCGCCATCGGGGTGTGGAACTCGCCGTCCACCTCGATGTGCCGCTCCAGGTAGTCGACGAACGTGTTCAGCTTGTTGGAGCGCTCGTTCACCGCGACGACCTGGGTGAACATGTCCGGGATCAGGTCCTCACGGCCGAAGGCGAAGGCGGCCGCCTGGCAGTGCACCGGCGCGTTCTCGATGATGCCCCAGGTGGTGCCGGCGAAGTCGACCGAGGCCTGCGGTACGCCGGCCCCGATCAGCGACTCGACCACCGGCCGCCCCTCGCGGAGCAGGTCGATCAGCCGGTCGATGGCGCCGGTGTCGGCACCGGCCTCGTGCATGCCGTCGACGTACAGCTCGAAGTGGCTGATGAAGGCCGGCTTGCCCTCCTCGCCGCCCAGCTCGTCGCTCTCCTCGACCATCACGATGTCGTTGATCAGCCGGCGGCTGCTGCGGTGCTCGGTCGGGATCCACGGGACGGTCACGCAGGTCAGCTCGCGCTGCAGGGACTTCAGCAGGGACATGAAGTCCCAGACCGCGAAGACGTGGTGCTCCATGAAGGTGACCAGCGCCTCGTGCGTGTCCAGGTTGGCGTACAGCGGGTGCTGGACGACCTTCTCGCGGGCCTCGGTGACGGCCTTCTCCAGCTGCTCGATCCCGGGGTGCGTCTGACCCCAGTCGTAACGGGACATGATGTGTTCCTCTCTCAGCGATCGGCCCAGAGCGTCGGGCAGTAGTCGGGGTCGGCGTAGTCCGGCCGCCCGTCGGGCGTCCGCCGGACCAGGACGTCGTGGTTGTACGCCGCCAGGGTGCCGTCGGACAGCGGGAACTCGCGGTAGCGGTTGTCCCCGTCCTGCAGGTGCAGCGAGACCGCCCGGCGGGGCCGGTCGCTGACGTTCGCACCGCTGCCGTGATAGGTGCGGCAGTGGTGGAAGTTCATGTGGCCGCGCGGGATCGTGATCGGCAGCTTGGTCACCTCGGCGCCGTTGTGGGCGGCGTTCTCGGCGAGCATCTGGTCGAGTTGGGAGCGGTCCCGCTCGGCGAAGTGCCGGACGACGGTGTCGTCGGCACCGATCTCGCGCCAGCGGTGACTGCCGTCGACCATGGTGATCGTGCCCATCTCGGGCGGGCAGTCGTGGAACGGGATGAACGCGGTCAGCATCTTGTCCGACGACGACGAGGACCAGTAGTGCTTGTCGAAGTGCCAAGGCACGATATTCGACGGCTCACCCTCGATCGGCGGCTTGAAGATCAGCGTGGACTGGAAGATCCGGATCTCGTCGGTCTGCGCGAGCCGCGCGGCGACCGCGCCGATGATCGGTTTGCGGAGGATCTTGGCCAGCCCGTCGTGCTCGTGGTGCACGTAGTCGTTGTGCCGCTGGACGTCGCCCTTGGACGGATCCCAGTAGGCGAGTTTCGGCGGCCGGGCCGGGAGCGTCCGGTCGCGTTCGCCGGCGTAGTACCGCTCGCTGGCGTTCACCAGCTCGTCGACCTCGTCGTCGGTGAGCAGCTTCTTGGACAGGTACCAGCCGTGCTCGTTGTAGAAGGCAACTTCTTCGTCGGTGGGGAGGAGCTCGATCTCCTCCTCCGACAGCTTGAACTCAAGCGTCATGGGCCAGCTCCCGCTCCTTGGCCTCGTAGAGGGCCTTGATGTTGCCGCTGCCGAATGTCATCGCGCCGCGGCGCTCGATGATCTCCAGGAACAGCGTGCGGCGGACGTGCATGGACTCGGTGAAGATCTGCAGCAATTGGCCCCAGTGGTCGCGGTCGACCAGGATGCCCAGGTCCTGCAGGTCCTCGATCGGCGTCTCGACCTCGCCGACCCGGTCGCTGAGCGCCTGGTAGTAGGCGGCCGGCGTCCCGAGGAAGTTCACGCCGCGATCGGTCAGCGTGCTGACCGCCTCGACGATGTTGCTGGTCCGCAAGGCGATGTGCTGGACGCCGGCGCCCGCGTGCCAGGTGAGGAAGTCGTCGATCTGGCCCGGACGACGGCTCGGGTCCGGCTCGATCAGCGTGAACGTGACGTGTTTCGACGGGCTCTGGACGACCTTCGAGTCCATCCCCTGGCCGGCCACCTCGATGTACTCCTCGAAGATCCGCGGAAACCCGAAGACGTCGGAGTAGAACCTCGCGGTCGGCTCCAGCTCACCCGACGGCACGCAGATCGCCAGGTGGTCGATCTCGCTGAACAGCTTCTCGTCCGGACCGCCGGCCGGCTCGGTGATCACGAACGCGCCCGGGAGGAACTCCCGGCGCGGCCCGTGCCGCTCGACCAGCCGATGGATCACGTCCCCGAAGCCGGCCACCTCGGCGATCACCACCGTGGTCTCCGCCTCGTCGGTGTACGTCGCCGGCTCGGTGATCGACTGCGCGCCGCGCGACAACAGCTCGGTGTAGGCCACCGCGGTGTTGTCGACCTCGAGCCCGACGACGGCGACGCCGTCCCCGTGCCGTTGCACGTACCGCGCGGCCGGGTGCTCGGCGTCCAGGCCAGAGGTGAGCACGATCTGGACGGCGTCCTCACGCAGTAGCAGCGAACGCTGCCCGGCCAGGCCGGACTCCGGGCCGGCGTGCCCGTGGACCTGCAGCCCGAAGGCGTGGGCCAGGTAGAACGCGGCCTGCTTCGCATCGCCCACGTACAGCTCGACGTGGTCGATCCCGTAGATCTCCATCACCAGTCCTTCCCCTCACTCTTTCCCTGTGTGCTCGGCGGACCGAACAGCAAGCTGACGTTCTGACCGCCGAATCCGAACGAGTTCGAGAGCGCGTACTCGAGGCGGACCTGGCGTGCTTCCTTGCGGACGTGGTCCAGCGGGCAGGCGGGATCCGGGTCGTCCAGGTGGTACGTCGGCGGCACCAGCCCGGACGCGATCGCCATCGCCGCGGCCGCGGCCTCGACCACCCCGGAGGTGCCGAGCATGTGCCCGGTCAACGCCTTCGTGGAGCTGACCGCCGGGCGGTGGTCGCCGAACGCGCGCCCGATCGCGACGGACTCCGCGACGTCGCCGAGCTTCGTGCTCGTCCCGTGCGCGTTCACGTAGCCGACCTGCTCGGGCCGGATGCTCTTCATGGCCAGCTGCATGCACTTCGCGGCGCCGTCGCCGTCCGGCCGTGGGGCGGTCGGGTGGTGCGCGTCCGAGTTCACTCCGTACCCGGCGACGTCGGCGTACGCCTTGGCGCCCCGCGCGGCCGCGTGTTCGGCGCTCTCCAGCACGAGCAGCGCCGCGCCTTCGCTGAGCACGAAACCGTTCCGTCGCAGGTCGAACGGCCGGCTCGCCTCGCGCGGATCGTCCCACCCACGCGCCAGCGCCCGGGCGTTCGCGAACGTCTCCGCGAACGTGGGGAACAACGGCGCCTCGCTGGCCCCGCACAACACCACATCCAGCTCACCACTGCGGATCAAGCGGACGCCGTCCGCAATCGCCTGCGCCCCCGAAGCACAAGCCGTCCCCACCGCCGACGTGTACCCCCGCATCCCGAACCGGATGGCGATCCGCGCCGCCGGCATGTTCGGCAGGATCCCCGTCAGCAGATAGGGGCTGACCGCAACCTTCCCCCGCTCGGCCCGCTCCAGCACCTGCCGCTCGAGCGTCGCCATCCCCCCGACTCCGCCGACCACGACCCCGACCCGCTCCGGGTCGACGTTCTCCCCCACCACCAGCCCCGCATCCCGCAAAGCCTCTTCCGCCACCACCTGCGCCAGCACCACCGTCCGGTCCATCACCTTCCCGTCCGGCCCACTCGCGATCTTCCCGGCATCGAACGCCGGCAAAATCCCAGCCACCTCCACCGACCCCGCCACCGGATGCCCCTCCGGCGGCCGCCCAATCCCCGACCGCCCATGCAGCAAACTCGTGAACACCTCATCCACCCCACGCCCCACCGGCGTCAACAACCCCATCCCCGTAACACTCACGCGCTTCATGTGAGGGCCTCTCGGAGGGCGACCTTGCGGACTTTGCCGGTGACGGTGACGGGGACCTGGTCGGCGGTGACGGAGGTGATGGTGCGGATGATGGCGGCGACGTCGGGGGCTACGGCGGCTTTGACGGCCTCGGCGCGGTCGACGGGTTTGGCGTCGGGGGTGAGCTCGAGGAGGACATCGGCGACGTACGCGCCCTCGTGCTCGACGATGACGACCGTGCAGTCGGCGACGTCGGGGAGCGCGGCGAGGATGCGCTCCTCGGACATCGAGGTGAACAACTGCGGCCCGTCGAAACCGGCCACCGCGTCGGGGATCCGATCGAGGTGGAAGTAGTGCCCGGTCTCGTCCCGATAGACGAGGTCGCCGGTGACGAACCAACCGTTCAGCCGGAAGCGATACGTGTTGATCGAGTCGTTCCAGTAGCCCGGCGAAACCGTCGGCGAACGGAACCCGAGGATGCCCACCTGACCGACCGGCAGCTCCACCCCGTCCGCACTCAGCACGGTCGCCTGTGCAAACTCGTACGGCTTCCCGATACACCGCCCGTACTGCGAGCTGTCCGCCGTATGCGTGATGTGGAACCCGTTGTGCCCCATCTCGCTCGACCCGAGCCCATCGATGAAATGCGACCCCGGCACCATCACGCGTCCGTCCCGCGTCACCGTCTCCCGGGTGCCCACGGCAACCAACTTCCGGATGTGCGGCTCGTGCGCGCAGTCCCCGGTGTTGAACCACATCCGCACCGAGCTGACGTCCCGCGCCGCCAGGTCCGCGCGCGCCAGCCCGGCCCACGTCACCGCGAACCCATACACCGCATGCGGCTTCCAGCGCTCGATCTGCCGCAGTACGCCGTCCGCGTCCTGGCTCGACAGCAGCAGCATCTCGGCGCGGTTCCCGAGCACCTGGTTGACCATCAGGATCGTCGCGGTATGCGGGATCGGGAGCGCGTTCAGAATCCGATCGGTGCCCTGCGCCTGCGGCATCGTCAGCAGGTGCTTCAGCGCGGCGTACAGCGTCGTGTGCGTATGCAGCACCGCTTTCGGTACGCCGGTCGTCCCGCTGGTGTGCGTGATCACGACCGGGTCGTCCCGGTGGTGCCGGTAGTGCGCCGGCGCCTGGGCTGGATCGCCCGTCCCCAGCTCCCGCGGCTCGGCCAGCACCTCACCCGCCAGCAGCGGTTTGTGCGCCGCATCCGCCAGGACGGCGGTCACCCGCAACCGGCGGATGTACTCGTCGGCGATCGCCGGCCCCATCTTCCCGTTCAGCAGCGCGGGGATCGCACCGACCCGGGTCAGCGCGAGGAAGCTCAGCACGATGTCCTGGGCCTCGGTGGCCCAGATCGCGACCACGTCCCGGCGTCCGATCCCATGCGCGTGCAACCACGCCGTCCGCGCCTGCACCCGCTCGTCGAGCTCGCCCAGCGTCAGCGGGTGCTCGGCCGGATATCCGTCGACCGCAGTGTCGAACGTCAGCCCCGGCCCGTCCGGATCGGCGCCCTGGGCGATCACCGTGGCCAGCACGTTGCCGGTCCCGATCGCCGGGTCGGCCGCCAGCCGTGCCCGCCAACCACGTTCTGTCTTCATAGCTCGTCTCCCGCAGTCACGATCCGCGCGAACGCCTGGTCCGCCTCCACCTGCACGATCAGCACCCGATCGGCGTCCCCGTCGCCGATCAGCAAGGCGGCCTCATCGGTCCCGCCGTCCGTCACACACACCACCGGCCCGCGCAGGTCCCAGCGCGCGGCGATCCAGCCCGCGATGCTGTTCGGCACCGACTGGAAGAACCACAGCGGACCGACTCGCTTGCCAGCAGCAACCAATTCCGCGACCTGCGTCGCGCTGTCCCGGTCTCCCGCGGTCTCCAGCACGATCCCGGTCGCGCCCGCCGCTTCCGGCGTCCGCTCCAGACACCGCCCGGCCGCGGCCGCCGCCAACGGGCTGAAGGCCGACCCGATGAACCCCGGCACGCCCGGCGGTACGTCGTCACCCGGCTCGGGCCATCGCCCTTCGGCGAGCACGATCAAGTCATGGACCTCGATCACACCGTCACCACCAATGCCGTGTTGGCGCCGCCGAACGCCGAATTCAGCGAAACGGCAACCGGTGACTGCAGGGGCCGCGGCGCGTCGAGAATCAGATCCACCGCACAGTGCGGGTCTTTCGCCAGGAAGCCGGCGTTGACGGGCAGCTTCCCGTCCAGCAACGCCTGGACCGTGACTACGAACTCCACGACGCCAGACGCCTCCAGCGCGTGCCCGTGCAGCCCTTTCGTCGAGCTGACCGGCGGGCTGGTCGCAAACACCGCATTGATCGCCGCCGCCTCGGCCTGGTCGCTGAACACCGTTCCGGTCGCGTTCGCGTTCACATACCCCACAGCGTCCGGAGCCACCTCAGCCCGCGCCAACGCCCGCTGCAGCGCGACTGCGAGCCCCCGTCCGTCCGGTGCGGGCTGACAGGGGTGATGCGCATCGCCTGCGCGCCCCCAGCCCGCCAACCGCGCCAGTCCGTCGCCTGCCTCCAGTACGACAGCCGCGACGCCGTCCCCGAGCAGAGTCCCCTGCCGCTGCGCGCTGAACGGCCGTACGACGTTGTCGAACGTCAGCGCCCGCCCCGCGTCGAACAGCGCGAACTGATACGGCTCCACCAGGTACGCACCCGCAACAACGATCCGCTCCGCACGCCCGCTGCTGATCAGGGCAGCCGCGTCGGCCAGCGCCGTACTACCGGAGACACAGGCGCTCGTGTAGACGCGAGCAGCGCCGAAGTCGCAGACCGGCGGCGCGTGCATCGCCAGCAACAGCGTCGTCGTACTGCGGTCCACACCGGCCTGCGCGCAGGCCGTAGCGATCGCCAGGTCGAGCTCCTCTTCGAGAGTCCCGGTCTCCGCGGCCAGGGCGGCGTACCGGACTCGCCGTGCGCTGGTGTCGAACCGGCGTACCTCAGCAAATGCCGGCAGGCCGGTCAGCTGCGCCTCAGGACCACGTCCAAGGGCAGTCAGCACAGAGAGGCCGGTCACCGCGACCGGTCGGCGTTCAAGCATGGGCGGACAGCACCTCACCCAGTACGGCGACAGCCGCGTCGATCGTAGTCATCTGGGCGAGCTGATCGTCCGACAGTTCCACGCCGTACCGCTGCTCGACCTGATGGACCAGCCAGGCCAGCTCCATCGAGTCGAGCCGTTCGGCGCCGGGCGGCCGCTGACCGAGCCCGGCCAGCCAGTCGATCACTTCAGCCCTCCCGGGCGGGGGAAGGTTGCTCATCAGACCTGCTGTGCGACCCGGCCGGCCACCTCGGTGGTGAACTCGCCAACCGTCATCAGCGCCAGCTGCTCGGATTCGTCGTCACTGAACCGGACGCCGTACTTGTCCTCGACCCGGACCGACAGGTCGGCCAGCGCGAGCGACTCCAGGTCCACACCGGCCGGGCCGAGCGTCGTCTCGTCGTCGATCCCCTCGGTGTCGTAGTTCATGTCCTGCAGTTGCGCGATGACAAACGCGCGTACCTCGTCCTTCATCGGGTTACCTTCTTTCGGTGGATGATCAGGTGGATGTCTGGACGGCGCCGGCCGGCGCCGACTCGCGTGCCACCGCCCACGCCTTGCTGCTCTCGCTGGCCGAATCCCTCGGTGCGGACCCGGTACTGCGGCACGACCCGAACGGCCGGCCCGAAATCGCCGGACTGGCCGTGAGCATCAGTCACAGCCGTTCGCTCGTCGCCGTCGCCGCAGGTCGAACCGGCTCGGTCGGAGTCGACCTCGAGGACATCTATCCGCGTGAGGTGAGCGGACTGGCCCGTCGATGGTTCGACCCCGCCGAGCTGGACTGGTTGGCCGCCCAACCCGACGGCCTGCTCGCCTTCCTCCGGCTGTGGACCGCGAAGGAGGCCGTCGGCAAGGCGGTCGGTCTGGGGTTGCGCAACTCCGGTCTGCGCCGGCTGATGCCACTGGCCGACGGTCCGGTCGAGTCGGTGCCCGGTCTGTCCGTCGTCCGGCCGCCGGTGCTGGACGACGCCGTACTGGCCGTTGCGGTCAGTACGGCGACCCAGGTCGTGCTGACCGAGCATCAGGGCACCGCCTTGCGCAGAACGGTGAGGTCGCGGACAAGCTTCCCGGTGGTTGTTCGCGGCAACTGATCGAGGACGTGCAGCGTCCGCGGCCGTTTGTACGACGCCAGCCGTTGAGACAGCTCGGCTTCGAGCCGGACCGTCTCGCGTCGTTCCTTCAGCTGCAGGTACGCCGTGATCGCGCCGTCGTACACGACGACCGCGGCCTCGACCCCACGCAACGTGCCGAGCGTGTACTCGACCTCGGTCAGGTCGACCTTCAACCCGCCGACGGACACCTGTGAGTCCAGACGGCCCTTGATGCTGACCAGCCCGGTCTCCGCGTCGACCACACCGGCGTCCCGCGTCCGCAACCAGCCGTCGGACCAGCGCGCCGGGTCGACCAGCCCGAGGTACGGCGACTCCGGCCGGGCGATCTGCAGCTCACCGTCGACCACGCGGACGTCGATCCCCGGGGCGGGCCGGATCGCGGGCCGATGCGCGCCGTACAGGTCGGTGCCGATGACGCCGACCTCCGTCATCCCGTACATGTTTCCGAGCGGGACGCCGTACTTCTCCTCGAAAGCCTGTGACACCGCGGCCGGCACCAGCTCGCCGCCGGTCGTCATCCGCTTGAACTGCGGGAGTTTCGGCGGCTCCTGCACGGACGCGAGCAACCCGATGTGGAACGGCACGCCGAGCACCGTCGCCGGTGTTTGCTCAGCCGCGATCGCCTGGACGATCGCATCACCGGTCAGCCGCGCCGGCGGGACCAACTCGACGCCTGCATGCAATCCGTACAACAGCCCACCGACGAGCCCGAGCACGTGCACCATCGACGGCAGCAGGATCACCCGCTCACCTTCGAGCGGAACTCCGTCGATCTTCGTGTACCGCAACACTTCGTCGACCAGGGCCTGCGCCGTCCGCCCGATCACTTTCGACGGCCCGGTCGATCCGGAGCTGAGCTGGACGACAGCGTGCGACGTACTGGCCGGATGCCCCGAATAGCTGGCGACGTCGGCCTCGACGTCCACGAAGGTTCGCAACCCGGCGACCACTGGCCGCTGCGGCGAAACGACCACCTGCGGCACCAGCCGCTCGATCGCCCGCCGCACCTCGTAATCGGTCAGCCGGTGATCCAGCAAGATCGCCTGCGCACCCGACCGCCACACCGCCAGCAAATACGTCACAAATGCCAGCGAAGGCGGCAATCGCAAAGCCGCCGCGCCCCCCGCCCGCAAACCGGACCGGGCCAATTCCCGCTGCCGTTCCCTGACCAACCGGCGAAGTTTCCCGACCTCCACCACTTCCGGCAACCGCAACCCGACCCGCGCCGCCGCCCCACCCAGCAACACCTCGTCGACCCATTCACCCCCCGCGGCGGTTCCGGGCACGACAAAAGACCCATCCATGGCCATCCGAACTCCAAAGTCGTTACACACAAAGGATTCGAAGGCCAGCACCCCCACCAAGGCCTGGCGATGACTGGACGATACGACACCATCACACAGCCGCGCTATGGACCAGAAGTAATGTTCCGATCACGCCTTGCATTCCCCCCGAAACCTCTACCTCACCCCCAACAAACAAACCCCAACAATTCATCCAACCGGTTAGTAATTCACCCGAATAACTCACCCGCGAAGGGTTCCCCGCATCCCCACCCCCAAATACCCAAACCCCCGATCAAACTTTTTTCGCAGCACTCACCCCGCGACGATCCACCCTGCGCCGCGCTCCTCCACCCAGGCGAGCCCAGCCGCCTCCAGCACTCCCCGAAGCTCCACCGCACCAATCACCCGGCGCCGCATCACATCCACCTCACCCCCCGTCCGCAAGCCGCCAAGTCCGCCGCGTCACCTGCACCCGCTCCGCCACCCCCCTCCCGCCAACCACAGCCGGCGCGATGTGAGCCCGCGGCCGCGCCGAAGGCGCAAAATACCCAGTCGCCGCCGCAGACGGCACCCATCCACGGACAGTCTCTCCGCCACACCACAGCCAGCGTGCTGAGAGCTCGCGGCTGCGCCGAAGGCGCCAGACAACCAGTCGTCGCCGCAGGCGGTGCCCATTCGCGAACCCACCCCGACCAGATTTCCTCCGCCACACCACAGTCGACATCACGAGAGCTGCGGCTGCGCCGAAGGCGCCAGACAACCAGTCGTCGCCGCAGGCGGTGCCCATTCGCGAACCCACCCCGACCAGATTTCCTCCGCCACACCACAGTCGACATCACGAGAGCTGCGGCTGCGCCGACGGCGCCAGACAACCAGTCGTCGCCGCAGGCGGTGCCCATTCGCGAACCCACCCCGACCAGATTCCCTCCGCCACACCACAGTCGACATCACGAGAGCTGCGGCTGCGCCGAAGGCGCCAGGTGGGCAGTCGCCGGCGGAGGTGGTGTCCGTTGGGGGCGGCGGGGGTGTCAGGCGTGGGTTTTCAGGGTGGTCAGGGCGGTGGCTACTTGGCCGTGGGCGGCGTCCAGGGCGGCTCGGGCTTGGGGGATGGGGGCGCCGGTGAGGAGGTGGACGAGGGCTGGTTTGAGTTCGCCTTCGGCTTCGGCCAGGGCTGATTCGCAGGCGACGGGGTCGGCACCGGTGGCTTCGGCGAGGATGCGGAGCATGCGGCCACGGAGTTTCTGGTTGGTGGCGACCAGGTCGACCATGAGGTTGGACCAGGTGCGGCCGAGTTTGATCATCAGCGTGGTGGAGAAGGCGTTGAGGATCATTTTCTGGGCGGTGCCGGCTTTGAGGCGGGTGGAGCCGGCGATGACCTCGGGGCCGGTGTCGGCGGCGATGAGGATGTCGGCAAGGGGGGCCAGCGGGGCGTCGGGGTTGGAGGTGACCAGGACGGTGGCGGCTCCGGCGGCACGGGCGGCTTTGAGGGCGCCGGCGACGTACGGCGTACTGCCGGAGGCGGCGAGGCCGATGGCGATGTCGCGGCTGGTGACGGGGGCGGCGTCGTCGGCGCCGCCTTGTTCGGAGTCCTCGACGTTCTCGACGGCGCGCAGCAGCGCCTCCATGCCGCCGGCGTGGTGGGCGACCACCAGGCCGTCGGGGACATGGAACGTCGGGAGCAGCTCGGCGGCGTCGAGGACGGCGAGGCGGCCCGAGGTGCCGGCGCCGAAGTAGTGCACGCGGCCGCCGCGCCGGACCGCGTCGACGGCGCGGTCGACGGCTTCGGCGAGCTGCGGGACGACCGCACCGACGGCGCCCGCGACCGAGGCGTCCTCGGCGTTGACCATCCGCAGGATCTCGGTCGTGCTCACCGCGTCGATGGCGAGCGTGCGGGGATTGCGCTGCTCCGTCGGTGTGGTCACAGCATCGATGTTAGTTTTCTACTGAATGATTTTCAATTCTGTTCACCGTTGACAGAAGGGATTGACGTCAAACCGTGAACTCAAGCGGGCCTCAGTCCGAACCCTTCAACCGGTGTCCACGGACGGCGGTCGCAGTCTCCTCCAGCGCCTTCCGCGCATCCGGGAGAACCTGCTGCGCGACGCCGATGAACAGACAGTCGATCACCGTCAGCTGAGCGATCCGGGACGCCATCGCGCCCGACCGGTACGTCGTCTCCCGCGCGGCCGTGGTCAGCACGAGATCCGCCGTCCGGGCCAGCGGGGAGCGCGGGAAGTTGGTCACCGCGACCGTCGTGGCGCCGTGTTTCGCGGCCTCCTCGAGCGCCTCGACGACCTCGACCGTGACGCCGGTGTGCGAGATACCGATCGCGACGTCGCCGGCGCCGAGCAGGGCCGCCGAGGGCAGCGCCATGTGGACGTCGGACCAGGCGAACGAGACCCGGCGGATCCGGTGCAGCTTCTGCTGCAGGTCGAGGGCGACGAACGCGCTCGCGCCGAAGCCGTACAGGTCGACCCGCGGCGCGTTCACGACCGCGGTCACCACCTTGGCCAGCGCGTCGACGTCGATCTGCTGCGCGGTCTCGCGGACGGCGCGCTCGTCGGCGAAGGCGACCTTGCCGACGACGTCGCTCAGCGAGTCACCGGGCTCGATGTCGCCGCCGACCTCGGGCCGGATACTCTCCTGCGCCGACTGGGCCGCCAGCTGCAGGCGGAGCTGCGGATAGCCGGGAACGCCGATCTGCTTGCAGAACCGGATGACCGTGGTCTCCGAGGTGGACGCCACCTCGGCCAGTTCGGAGATCGTCATCGCAGCCACTCCGCCCGGGTCCGCGAGGACCGCGTTCGCCACCCGCTGCTCGGCCGGCGCCAGCGCGGGCATCACCGCGCGGACCCGGACCAGCAGCGGCCCCGTGGGTTCTGGAGAGGTTGTTGAATTCATGACAGCCACGGTACGGCGACTATGTCCCAGATGGGATCACCGACGCGAAAGTCTCCAACCTGTTGCGGTAAATGACTCCGGTGTCCGTTCCCCGTCGAGAAGAACATCACGCCCGGCCGTGATCTTCACACCGTCGACGTACACGCCGCGCCCCTGGTACAGCGGGTCGGTCGTGTACCGCCAGCGCAGCGAACGCTCACCGCCGGCCAGCTCGGCCGTCACCTGGTGCCAATGCCGATCGCCGGAACCGCTGATCGTCCCGTCGGTGTCGATCACCGAGCCCCGATCCCGGACCGTGAACGGCACCTTCGCCCAGTTCTGCCCGTCGACGGATGTCTCCAGGTAGAGCAGGTCGCTGTCCTCGGTGTCGACGAACAGGTCGAAGGCGAGCTTCGCGCCGGCGGCCGGTACGGCGATCGACGTCGCGAGCGTGGTCGTCGCGGCGTCCGTCGTCCCGGAGAACCAGGCATCCTTGCCGTGCCGCGGACCGACGCCGAGCGCCAGCGCGAGCCCTTGGGCGACCGCGCGCCGGGCCGGGTTGTTGGAGCCCCAGTTCCGGCTCGGGTGCACGCGGTTGGTGAGCAGGATCGCGAACGACCGGGAGTCGAAGTCGATCACCAGCGACGTCCCGGTGTAGCCGGTGTGACCCGCCGTCCGCGGCCCGGACAGACCCGCCATGTACCAGCGCTGGTTCAGCTCGAAGCCGAGGCCGTGGTCGTTCCCCGGGTAGGCCTGGTTGAAGTTGGTGACCATCGCGGTCACCGACGCCTCCTTGAGAATGCGGGCGCCGCGGTAGCTGCCGCCGTTCAGGAAGGCCTGCGCGAGGACGGCGAGATCGTCCGCGGTGCTGAAGACGCCCGCGTGCCCGGCGACGCCGTCCAGCGACCAGGCGTTCTCGTCGTGGACCGAGCCCCAGACCATCCCGCGCGGCGGGCTCGCCTGGAACTCCGTCGCGGCGATCCGCGGTTTCTTCTTCGGGTCCGGGTTGTAGCCGGTGTCGCGCATCTGCAGCGGTTTGGCGATGCCGTCGGCAACCAGTTTGTCGAGCGGCTTCCCGCTGACGCGATGCGCGACCTCGCCGAGCGAGATCAGGTTCAGGTCGCTGTAGAGGTACGTCGCCCCCGCGGGACCGCTCGGTTTCGCGGTCAGCGCCATCTGCAGCCGGGACGCCGGATCCGGCCGGCCGCTCCACAGCGGCAGCCAGGCCGGCAGCCCGGTCGTGTGCGTGAGCGCCTGCCGGACCGTGATCGCCTGTTTCCCGTTCTCGGCGAACTCCGGCACGTAGGTCGCGATCGGCTCGTCCAGCCCGACCTTGCCCTTCTCGACCAGCTGCATCACCACGATCGAGGTGAACAGTTTCGAGACCGAGGCCAGATCGAAGATCGTGTCGGTCCGCATCGGAATCTGCTGATCGGCCGGCAACTCCGTCCCGTTCCCGTCGGCGTACTTCACCGCGAGCCCGGTCGCCGTCCGCGTGACGACCTTGCCGTCATGGCCGAGCAAGGTGACAGCGCCGGCGTACAGCGGTTTCGTCGTACCGGCCGGGCGCGTCCAGCTCTCCACCTGGGCCAGCGCCGCGTCGATCGGGGCCGGATCCAGGCCGGCCCGCTCCGGCGTGGCCGGGCGCAGCAGCGTCGTCTTCGGCGCGTAGCCGTCGTAGGGCCGGTCGAACCGGCCGGATTTGTTGCTATGGGCAACCGCAGGGGAGGTCATCGTCAGCATCACCGCAGAGGCTATCGTGAGCGTGAGGGCGCGCTTCATCGGCGCGGGCCCTTGTAGAGCAGGTATTTTGCCCGCCGCGCGGTCCACGCGTCGGTCTCCGAACGCCAGGCTGCCACGATCTGCTCGGCGGTCGCATCGGCCAAAAGCATGGTCCGGAACCGGTCGGAGCCGGTCAGCAGGTCGATCCAGCGGCCGGGCGGGTTCTCGGCGCGCCAGGCGAACCCCGGGTACAGCTTGCGCGCCTCGACGATCATGTGGGTCGCGGCGACGATCGCCTCGGCCTTGCGCGGATCGGTGACCTGCACCTGGACGCCGCCGCACAGCACGTTCGCGTTCTTGCTGATGAACGGCGTGAAGTACGCCTCGCGGAAGGCGATCCCCGGGATGTTCTTGGCCTGCAGCGCCTGCGCCCACTTGTAGTCGACGTACGGCGCGCCGATCAGCTCGAACGGCCGCGTCGTGCCGCGCCCTTCGGACATGTTGGTCGCCTCGAACAGACACGTCCCCGGGTACAACAGAGCGGTTTCCGGGGTCGGCATGTTCGGGCTCGGCATCACCCAGCTCAGCCCGGTGTCGTCGTACAGCTGGTCGCGCGTCCAGCCGCGGGTCTGGATGACCTGCAGCTCCTTGAGCCGCGCGCCGTTCAGGTCGACCGGCAGGTACTCGGCGTTGAACAGCCGGGCCAGCTCGCCGACCGTCATCCCGTGCTGCTGGATGATCTCCCGCTTGCCGACGCCCGAGGTGTACCCGGGTTTGAGCATCGGGCCGCGCGCGTAGCCGCCGACCGGGTTCGGCCGGTCGAGGACGACGAAGCGGGCGCCCGTCCGCGCGGCGGCCAGCATCGCCTCGTACATCGTCCAGATGTAGGTGTAGAACCGGGCGCCGACGTCCTGGATGTCGAAGACGACGGTCTCGACACCGGATTTCGTGTAGAGACTGACCAGTTTGTCCGCGTTCGCGCCGTAGGCGTCGTAGACCATGATCCCGGTCCGCGGGTCGACGTGGTCGCCCTCGGAACCGCCGGCCTGCGCCGAGCCGCGGAAGCCGTGCTCGGGCCCGAAGACCGCGACCACGTTGACCTTCTTCGAGGCGTGCATGACGTCGACGACGTGGTTCAGGTCGGACAGGATGCCGGTCGGGTTGCTGATCACGCCGACCTTCTGGCCGGCCAGCGCCCGCCAGTTGTCGGCCGCGAGCACCTCGGCCCCGGTCAGCACCTTCCGGCCGCCGCCCCCGCCACCGCCGTGCGCAGCCGCGGACGGTACGTCGAGCAGCGGAGCGGCGGCGATCACACCGGCGCCTGCGAGCAGACTGCGTCGTTTCATCGTCACCAGCTCATTCCGTGGCCGAAGGAGTACAGCGGTTTCTGCGGTTCGCCGGCGACCGGGATGTCGACGGGCAGCTTTCCGACGGGTTTGATCTCGCCGTACAGCACCTTGGTCAGCGACTCCATCGAGACCGCCGAGTACCCATAGGTGGCGACGTACGTCGGCGCGGCGTCGAAGTAGGCGATGTCGTACGGATCGCGGACCGCGACCACGATCACCGTCTTGCCGGTGGCGAGCAGGTCGTTGACCAGCTTGCGCTGTTTGCCCTGCTTGTCGGTGATCTTGGTGTCCCAGGCCTTCTGGGTCAGGACGACGGTCACGTCGTTCTCGGCCGCCTTCGCCACCGAGCCCGCGATCGCCGCGTCCGTCGGGGCGGCGCCGGTCTGCGCGACGGTCACCGCCACGCCGCGTTTGGTCAGGCTGTTCGCCAGGTTCTGCGTGGTGGAGACGCCCCAGCCGGTGACCAGGACCTTCCGCGGGGTGTTGCTCAGCGGCAGCGTCTTGGTGTTGTCCTTGACCAGGGTGATGCTCTTGTCGACGATCTTCTGCGCGGTGGCCAGGCTGGCGGCCGGCCCGATCTGGGCGGCCTTCGCCACGTCGACGGTCGGCTGGAAGAGCACGCCGTTCTTCAGTTTCAGCAGCAGGATCCGCAGCAGGCTCTCGTTGATCCGGTGCTCGGAGATCCGGCCGGAGCGGACGGCGTTCAGCACGGCGTCGTACTGCAGCTGCGGAGCCGGCGGCAGCAGCAGCTGGTCGACCCCGGCCTCGATCGCGCGGACGGCGGCCTCGGCGTCGCCGTACTGCTCGCGAACGGCGGCCATCTCCAGCCCGTCGGTCACGATCACGCCCTGGAACCCGAGCTGTTTACGCAGGACGCCGGTCAGGATCGGCTTGCTCAGCGTCGCCGGGTCACCCGACGGGTCGAGCGCCGGGACGACGATGTGCGCGGTCATGATCGAGTCGATCCCGGCCTTGATCGC
Organism: Kribbella sandramycini; assembly: GCF_013131805.1. GTDB lineage: Bacteria > Actinomycetota > Actinomycetes > Propionibacteriales > Kribbellaceae > Kribbella > Kribbella sandramycini. Next base: position 159,365 of record NZ_JABJRC010000004.1, read on the forward strand.
CGCCTTGAACGGCGGCGCGTCGATCCGGTTCCACTCCTCGAGGGTGTGGTTGATCGTCGGCAGGTGGTTGTGGCTGTCGTCGACCGTGTCGCCGTGACCGGGGAAGTGCTTGGCGGTCGCGGTGATACCGGCGTCCCGCTGGAAGCCCTGGACCTGCGCGGCGGTCAGATCGGCGGCCAGCTTCGGGTCGCTGGAGAACGAGCGGGTGCCGATCACGGGGTTCAGCGGGTTCACGTTGACGTCGGCGACCGGCGCGTAGTCCTGCCGGATGCCGAGTGCTTTGAGCTCGCGGCCGGTGATCGCCGCCGCCGTCCGGGCGTCGGCGGCGCTGCGGCCGGCGCCGAGGGCCATGTTGCCGCCGAACTGCGTCGCCGGCGGGCCGATCCGGGTCACGACGCCCTGCTCCTGATCGGTGGCGATCAGGAGCGGCACCCGCAGCCCGGTGCCGATGGCGGCCCGCTGGAGCTGGTTGGACAGCGTGGCGACCTGGGTCGGGTTCTGGACGTTGCCGCGGCCGTCGAAGTAGATCCAGCCGCCGGGCTTGAACTTCGCGACCACCTCGGCCTGGGTGGCGACGCCGTACAGCGTGGTGTTGCGGGCATCGGGCTGGTGCGCGTCGGGGCCGTAGGCGAACAGCACGAACAGCTGCCCGACCTTCTCCGCCAGCGACATCCCGGCGATCGTCCGCTCGGCCTGGGCCCGGGCCTGCGCCTGGGCGGTCGGCACCGGCTCCGGCGGTTTCGCGCTGGCAGTCATCGTGACTCCCGAGATCGCGGTGGCCAGGGCGAGCCCCGCGAGGCTGAGGCGGCGTAAGGCGGGCATGGCGGACCCCCAAAGTAAGTGAATTACAGGCGACGCCCCCGGTGGCGAAAGTTAACCACAGGGACGCCACATTGGGTCAAGAGCAAGCTACGCACCGGCGCCGACAGTTTTCGGCGGCCGGACCACCAGCACCGCCACGATCGCCGCCATCAGCACCGCCGTGATCGCGAACGGCACCGGGATGACCGGGTCCAGCAGGACCAGGACGGCGCCGAGCGGGACGACGAGGTTCACCACGCGATCGGCGTTCTTGCGGAGCGCGATCCACCAGATCCCGAGTACGAAGATCGCGATCGGCACCGTCACGGCGAACGACGCCGCCACCTCGCTCAGCTTGCTGTGGTGGGTGATCACGTCGATCTCGACCTCAACCCCGGCCGAGAACGCGCCGGCCGCGGCGAACACGAAGTAGTGCACGTAGCCGTAGCGCAGCGAGCTGGCGAACGACGTGATCGCGTGGTGGTGCGGCGGCCAGAAGTAGATCCACCACAGCGCCGCGGTCACGATCAGCGTCAGCGCCGAGACCGCGATCAGCGGCGGCAGCTCCTCGTGCTCGTGGACCGCCTCGATGATCGCGTTGGCCGAGGCCAGCAGGCTCTCGCCGAGGAGGATGAGCGTGAACAGGCCGTACCGCTCGGTGATGTGATGCGGGTGCCATGGCGTGGTCTGGTTGCCGCGCCGCTCGGCCACCACCGGGACGGCCATCTCGAACGCGACGAACAGCACGAACGCGACCTTGGCGACGTCGTGCGGCAGGAACAGCAGGCTGACCCAGAGCACCTGGGCGATCGCGATCCCGCCGGCGTAGAACTGCGTCACCCGGCGGGTCTCGGCGGACGCCCGGCTCGCGCGCAGCCACTGCGCGATCATCGCGACCCGCATCACGACGTACCCGATGATCGAGATCGTGAAGTCCTGCTCGGCGAAGACCGGCTCGATCCCGGCCGCGACCACCAGAACGCCGCCCATCTGCAGGATGGTCAGCACCCGGTAGAGCCAGTCGTCGGTGGCGAACGAAGTGGCGAACCAGGTGAAGTTCATCCAGGCCCACCAGATGGCGAAGAACACCATCAGGTACGAGATCACGCCGTGCGCGATGTGGTTCTCGGTCAGCTCATGGTGCAGCTGCGCTGCGGCGATGCTGACCGCCACTACGAACACCAGGTCGAAGAACAGCTCCAGCGTGGACGCCGTCCGCCCGGGCTCCTCCGGGTCGCGCGGACGCATCGGAATCAACCGCAACCGGCCAACCGGCGTGCTCGTCGTCATAGTCCGACAGTTTTCAGCACGTCCTCCCACGACTCCAGCGCGGCACGCACAGCCGGGTCCGGAGCTGTTTCGACCGCTTCGGCGTGCGCGGCAGTCAGTACGTCGGCCACCAGCACCGGAGCCCCTTCCCGCGCCGACCGGACGGCGGCCTCGACCATCGCCAAGCTGATCACGTTGGAGTGCACCTCGGACTGCGGTGTACCGCCCGCACGGACCGCAGCGACGAACTCCACCAGCGAACCGGCGATCTCCTCCGGCTCCTCGGTCAGCACCGCCGGCAGGTCACCGGACTCGCTCTGGGCAACCGGTGCGCGGTCGCCGTCCCAGATCGCCGTCCCACCTGACGTACTGGCTCGCCACTGGCCGTTCCAGGAGGTCTCCAGCCCCGGAGCGACCCAGCTGCCGGTGAAGGTGAATCGGCTGTCGTCGGCGAACCGGAAGATCGCCGTAGCCGACGCATTGCCGTCGAACCAGCTCCACTGCGGGTTGTAGGACTCGCAGTACACCGACACCGGCTCGGAGCCCAGCACCTTGCGAGCGAAGTCGAACTGGTGGATCGCCATGTCGACCAGCAGCGGCTCAGCCATGCGGGCCCGGAAACCATCCAGTCGCGGGGCCTTGAAGAACTCGCACGACAGCGTGCCGACCGGCCCCAGCTCGGCGATCTGCCGCTGGAACGCGTAGGCCGCCCGGAAGTACCGCCGGGACTGCGAAACCATCAGCAGCTTGCCGCTGACCTCAGCCGCGGCCGCCATCTGCAACCCCTCCCGGACCGTCTCGGCCAACGGCTTCTCACACAACACCGGGAGCCCAGCGATCAGCGCGCTCGTGCTCACGGTCGGATGCGCCACCGGAACGGTCACGTCGATGACGGCGTCCGCCCGGTCCGCCAGCTCACCCAGCGAAGCGGCCACCGGTACGTCGGTGAACCCGTGCTCGTCGGCGGCCCGCCGCGCCACCTCGACATCCAGATCGACCAGACCGGCCAGGACGACGTCCGGATTCGCTGCGATCGTCCGCAGCCAGGCCCGGCCCATCGGCCCCGCGCCGACCTGCAGGATGCGAAACGGCTCACTCATGCGATCTCCCAGGACTGAAACGGTTCAGTGACATCGACTATGTTCGAGCTATCTTCTTCGCGTGGCAACCATGCGCGAGGTGGCGGAGCGGGCGGGGGTGTCGATCGCGACGGTGTCGTTCGTACTGAACGGCACCAAGCCGGTCTCGCCCGCGACCCGGGCCCGGATCGAGGCGGCGATGGCCGAGCTCGGGTACCGGCGCAATGTGGTGGCCCGGGCGCTGGCCAGGCGGCGGACCAACATCCTCGCCATGGTCTACCCCGCGCTGGACCACCGGATCGGCTCGGCCGCCGCCGAGTTCTTCACCAGCGCTGCCGACGCGGCCCGGACGCTGGACTACCACTTGGTGCTCTGGCCCGTCGGCAGCGACGGCGCGGACCTCCGTGAGCTGGTCGGCCAGGGCCTCGCGGACGGCGTCGTCCTGACCGAGGTCCAGTTGCACGACCCGCGCCTCGCCATCCTGCAAGAGACCAGTACGCCGTTCACCCTGATCGGCCGGACCGCAGAGCCGGGCGGACTCTCCTACGTCGACATCGACTTCGACGCCACCGTCGACCTCGCACTCCAGCACCTGCACGACCAGGGCCATCGGGACATCGCTCTGATCAGTGGAGACCCCCGCTTCGAGGACTACGGCCCATACGTGCGCACCGAGGCCGCCTACCTCCGCCTGGCCAAGGACCCACTCGTAGTCCCCAGCGCCAACACCCCCGCGAGCGGCAAAGCCGCAGCTAGCCGCCTCCCCGACCACATCACCGCCGTCCTGGTCCTCAACGAGTACGCCGCTCTGGGCGCAGCCAGCACCCGCACAGTGCTCCCCCTCCTGATGACCCCCGAAACCGCAGCCCTCTCCACAACCCCACTGACCTACCTACGCACCCCAGCCGCCGAGCTGGGCCGCCTAGCCACCCAAGCCCTCATCCAACAACTCCAAGGCGCTCCCACCCCAACCCCCCACCTGCTCCCCGCCACCCTCCAGGAGCGCCCATGAAGCTCACCCTCGGCGGCCTCCCCCAGCACGTCCAAACGCACGGCTCCACCGACAGTCCGCTGCTACTGATCCTGCACGGCGGCCCTGGCTTCGCAGGGATGCCACTGTTCACGACGTACAACGCGGAGCTGGAGCAGGACTTCCACGTCATCCACTGGGACCAGCGCGGCGCCGGGCGCACCTACACCCCGGACACCCCGCCTGAGTCGATGACAATGGCCCAGTACATCGCCGACACCGCCGAGCTGATCGACTGGCTCACCAGCGAGTACGGGCAAGAGAAGGTGCATCTGCTCGGCCACTCGTGGGGTGGACACCTTGGCGCGCGGGTTGCTGCGCAGTACGGCGACCGGCTGCACAGCTACATCTGCGTCGCACCGCTGGTGGCGAGTCGGCGGAACGAGCAGGTGTCGTACGACTACGTCGTACGCAAGGCGACGGAGGCCGGCGACACCGGCGCGCTGCGCATCCTGCGCGAAATCGAGAAGATGCGCACCGGTGAGTTCCGCTACCTCGACCTGGTCGTGCAGCGCGGGTTGCTCGCCAAGTACGGCGGTATGACGCACAAGGATCTCGGGAGTCTGATCGACGGCATCCCGGCTGAGCTGCGCACGGAGTACTTCGGCGCCCTGCTCAACACCGCTCAGGAGTTCTGCTGGGAGCACCTCCTCCCAGACCTCCGTGCCACCGACCTGACCCGCACTGCACTCAGTTTCGACATTCCAGTGCACCTACTGCTCGGCCGTCACGACCAGACGACGCCGTCCGAGCTGGCGGCTGAGTACTTCGAACTGCTGAACGCACCGCACAAAGAGCTCTACTGGTTCGAGGAGTCCGGCCATTTGCTGCCGCATGAGGAGCCGGCGAGGTTCAACGAGCTGGTGCGTTCCATAGCGCGGTGACGAGTGGGCGGTGTAGGTCGGTGCGGCGGACGCAGAGGCCGATTGGGAGTTGGTCGAGGGGTGGGCCTTCGACTAGTCGGCCGGAGAAGGCTGAGGTGTCCAAGACCAGCCGCGGGACGATGCCGACCCCGTAGCCGAGATCGACCAGGGCCAGGAGGGCCTCGTGGCCGTCGGGCTCGGCGGCGATCACCGGGCGCACGCCGGTACGCCGAAACCAGCGAAAAGCGGCCTCTCGGACCAGACCGCGCGCCGGTACGACGTACGGGCCGTCGGCTGGCATTCCGGGCGCGCTGACGGACAGGACGTCCGTGGTGAAGATGGTGCGGCTGACCAGGGACTCGGGCAGTCGTTTTGGGATGCCTGCGACCGCGGCGTCCACCTCGCCCTCGTCCAACCGGGCCAGAGCCATCGCTGCGTCGCCGGTCCGGATGTCGAGCCGGATCTGCGGGTGCGCAGCGCGCAGTGGCGCCAGCAAGTCGGGTAGTAGTGCTTCGCAGGCGGTCACCGTGGCGAAGATGCGCAGCTCACCCGCGAGATCCGGTGGAACGTCCGTCCCGGCCCGGTAGTCACTCCACAGGCCCAACACCTGCTCGGCGTACGTCGAGAAGCGGCGTCCGTCCGCAGTCAGGACGACCCCGCGCGGCCCGCGGTCGAAGAGACGGCTCCCGGTGCGGACCTCCAGACGCTGGATGGTGCGGGTCAGGGTGGCGGCGCTGACGTGGCACTCAAGGCTGGTGCGGCCGTAGTTGAGTGTCCGGGCCAGATGCAGGAAGAGTTCGAGCTCCCGCTGGTCCACGTTTCACCTCCTGCAACGCCGCGATGCAGATCTTGCGCTTGCTGCAAGGCTAACTCCGGCCTTCACTGAAGGACATGACCACCTTCACCTCCTCGGTCTTCCGGACCGAGACCATGACGGTGCCCGGGGGTACCGAGACGATCCTCCGCGGCGGCCGGGACCTGTTCCCCCTGCTCCCCGCGGCCCTCCACGGCATCCGCACGATCGGCGTCCTCGGCTGGGGCCCGCAGGGCCGCGCCCAGGCGCTCAACCTGCGCGATTCACTGGCCGGCACCGGCATCAAGGTCGCCGTCGGCCTCCGGCCGGGCTCGACCTCCGCGGACGACGCCCGCGCGCACGGGTTCACCGAGGACGACGGGACGCTCGGCGAGCTGCTCGCCGTCGCGGCCGAGGCGGATCTGGTGATCCTGCTGATCGCCGACGCGGCCCTGGCCGCCCAGCACGAGACGATCTTCCAGGCGCTCAAGCCCGGCGCGACCATCGGCCTGTCGCACGGCTTCCTGCTCGGCCACCTACGCGCGATCGGCAGCGATTTCCCGGCCGGACACCCGGTGATCGCGGTCTGCCCGAAGGGTATGGGCGACTCGGTCCGCCGGCTGTACGTGCAGGGCGCGACCGTCAACGGCGCCGGGATCAACGCGAGTATCGCCGTCCACGCCGATCCGGACGGGCACGCCACCGACCGGGCGCTGGCCTGGTCGGTCGCGCTCGGGTCGCCGTACACGTTCGCGACCGCACTGTCCGCGGAGTACCACTCGGATATCGTCGGCGAGCGGGCGATCCTGCTCGGCGCGGTGCACGGGCTGGTCGAAGCCCTCTACCGGTACTTCCGGCTCCAGGGCGCCGACGCGGTCTCGGCGTACGAGCGTTCCACCGAGGCGGTCACCGGCCCGATTGCGCGGACGATCTCGGCCGCCGGGCTGCCCGCCGTCCGGGCCGCGGTCACCGATCAGGACCTGTTCGACCGGGCCTACAGCGCGGCCTACCAGCCGGCCCGCGACCTGGTCGCCGAGATCTACGACGAAGTTGCCGACGGCACCGAATTGCGCAGTGTCATCCTCGCCGAGCAGCGGCTCGCCACCCGCCCGATGACCGCGATCGCCGGCAGCGAGATGTGGTCGCACAGCGCCGCGGCGCACGCCCGCCGGGACGCCGCGGCCACCGAACTCGATCCGCTCACCGCCGGGCTCTTCGTCGCCACGATGACCGCGCAGGCCGACGAGTTCGCCACCCGCGGGCATGCCTGGTCCGAGATCGTGAACGAGTCGATCATCGAGGCCGTCGACTCGCTGCTGCCGTACATGCATGCCCGCGACGTCGCCTACATGGTCGACAACTGCTCCCGCACCGCCCGCCTCGGCACCCGCCGCTGGGGCCCGCGCTTCCAGGCGGCCTACGAGCAGCTCGCGCTCCCCGCTCTCGCCGGCCCCGCCGACCCGAAGGCCATCGACGCCTTCCTGCACAACCCCGTCCACGAAGCCCTGGCCGTCGCCGCCGAACTCCGCCCCTCGGTCGACATCTCCGTCTCCTGAAACGCGAAACGGCCCCGAGCAAACCTGCTCGGGGCCGTTCAATCCGTGCGATCGGCACATGCTGAGGCCGCGACGATGCGGAGTTGGCCTCCAGGACACTCCAGCAAGGTCTGCCTACTGCCCTTCGGCCGCCCTCATCTTCACGCGTGCTTCCTTGTGGAACTTGATCGGACTGTTGTCCAGAACAGTCTTGACCATGACTTCGAAGAAGCGCCCAGGCGACAGCTCGTACGGAACGAAGTCATGGCGCAACGTCACCTCGGGCAACTGCTCGATCACCGCTGCAACCTCTAGATCGTCCTCGATACCAGATCCACCATCGGCGGCCGTAGCTACGTCGCTCACGACAGGGTCCATGACCGGGTCAACTGCGATCGGTGCGGCCTCCTCAGCTTCGCCGCTGTCGTCGGCTGCCGAGGGCACCCCGCCCCACTCGGGTACGACCAACCCAACTGCGTCGTAGGCGTCGTCCTCACGTCCGAGCTTCGTCAGCAGGTCGACCAGACCATCCGCCGTATCACGCTCGGTCGCGAAAGCGGTCGACCGGAGACTGTAGAGGAAACCCAATGCGGAACGGGGGTGCCGAAGGGAAAGATTCTTCGCGTCACCGTACGACTCCTCGACCCTATTGGCAGCGTTCTTCCCGAACGAAGAGTCCATCCGCTTTGTGGAGATCATGAGCTCCGGCCCTGTTTGCCATGCGCTCATGACGACATCGACCTGCTTGACATAGTTCTTGCCCAGAAGATTTGCGCTTGCACTCGCGGTGCCGCCACTCTGGCCGCGCGCCAAACGATCCCAGACCTGATCCCGAAGGCCCTTCGGGAGACTGTCGACAAACATCGCCACATCACGGGGCAGCACCCGAGGTGCCGAGGGGCGGGGCCACACCCGATCGCTATCAAACCCTGCTCTTCGAAGCTCGTACGAGGTCCACACGTCAAGCGCGATCGCAGGTACGCCAGATTGAGACGACGCGGTCAAGAACAGCGGTACGCCGAGAAGCCGACACAGCGTGTCATAGTCAGGCTCATATCGCAGGCCGTCGCGGAGTTGACGCCAGGGAGTCACATCACGGAACGCAGCTTGTGCAACGATCTCGTCGAACAGCTCCCAGGCCTGATCCTTGAGCGAGCGGTCAGTCATCGGATCTGGCGTCCTTACCTCGCGCACTGCGACGTGCGGCCATCTCTGCATGCGCTGCTCGGACCGCCGACAGCTGTCGGCCCGACATCCCCAACGCGTCGACCAGCACGACCTCGTCCACCGCACGAACCGCCTCAAGCAGCCGTCCTTGCCGCAAGCTGGCACCGACACGGCCTCGCAATGCGCTCAGCTCCTTACGGCGGGACTCCACAAGCGCCGGTGCCGGCATCGGCAGCTGATCTGCCTCGCGAGGCTCGACCTTCAGAACTCCGCCGCCATACGCTCGGCCAACCGTTTCGGCACCAAGTAAGGTCACGGAGTTGAGGGACGCCAAGGGCAACAGATCGACTCCGGTCTTTCGTACCTCCGACCGGAGATACACCCCATGAACACTGTTGAGATGATGCGTCCGTACTCGGTTTGTGCAGAGTCTCGGCGTGTCAGCGTTCATGTAGGTCAGCAAAAGGTCTGCCGGCTGCTGATAAGGCACGAGCCACCAGGGCTTTCGCACGCGACACTTGTATGCAGTATCGACTCCCGTCTTCTCGCCCATCGCTATGTAGCGCAGCGCGGCCGCCGACGGAGTACTCGGCCGGAACAACCATGTCGCTGAGCCGGCCGCGGCGAGTTCGTCCATCATTCTCGCGGTCAACGTGAGACTACGGAGGTGACGAGAGCCGGGCGGCGAGAGCGAGATCAGGTCGTCCGTCGTCAACCCGAGTTCAGTGACCCGCTCTGAGGTCAAAGTGAAGAACTTGTTGTTTCCCGTTACCATCCCGAGCGTCGTGTCTCCCCATGACTCGAGGACGTCGAAACCTGGGGCCATCGTCGCAGCCGTATAGGCCTCGAGAGCTGGAGGCGGCACCAGCGAAGCCGACCATTTGCCGCCCCGAGAGCGGGGGGCCCATTTTCTTCCGACAGCGAAGTCGTTGAGCGCCTTCGCATCTTGAACCTGGAAGATGTCGCAATGATCAGTTCCATTGACGCCTGATGGGTCGAACCCATCGGCCAGCAACAGCACGACCTCTTCAGACACTCCAGGGAACACCCGGTCGATGAACAACACGAGCCCGACGGACTTGAAGTGGTCCATCAGGTACTGCCGAACTGATGCAGCGTAGTTCACTGTGAGTAACTCAGCCGGCAGAACCAGTCCAAGCCGCCCGCCCGGTTTCAGATTCAGGGCACTGTGAACCGTGAAGGCTGCCCACGACGACGCCAAGCCTGTCAGGGAGACACCAGCTCGAAGAGCCGCGGCACGCGACCGCGCTCTGGAATCACCTGAAAAGTCTTGATATCGAACGTAAGGCGGATTTCCGATGACTGCGTCAAAGTTCCCAGTAGGTTCCCTCAGGAAGAAGTCACCGGCCTCGATCGTCGCCTCGATACCTTGAGCTCGAAGCGTGCGCTCGGCCTCGGCCGCAGAGGCTGAATGCAGCTCGACACCCAGCAGTCGCCCCTTGTGTCTCCCGGCCCTACCAGCCTCATGCAAGAACACCGCCTCGCCGCATGAAGGCTCGAGGACTGCGTCGCTGGGCGAATGGATCGCCCAATCCGCAATGAAGCGAGCGACCGTCGCCGGCGTGAAGAATGCGCCCCGCGTCTTCCGCTCAGAGGTGGTGTCACCGGGCAGCATGGAGTCATCCTCTCTCAACAGTCCGGACGCGAGCGGGAGACCCACCGTTCGAACAGCGCAGGTCCGGTGAGATGCCCGACGGATCGGGACCTCACCGGACCGACTCAGAGCTTCAGTGCGGCGGCGACCACGTCGGCGAGCGAGTGGGCGATCTCGTCGGCGGTGTCCGAGGACTCGGCCTCGACCATGACGCGGACGAGCGGCTCCGTGCCCGAGGGGCGGAGCAGGACGCGGCCGGTGTCGCCGAGGCGCTGGGTGGCCTCGGCCACGGCGGCCTGGACGGTCGCATCGGTGCCGGCGCGGGCTTTGTCGACGTTCTTCACGTTGACCAGGACCTGCGGCAGGCGGGTCATCACGCTGGCCAGATCGGCCAGGGTCTTACCCGTCTGGGCGATGCGGGCCAGCAGCATGACCGCGGTCAGCGTGCCGTCGCCGGTGGTGGCGTGGTCGGACAGGATGACGTGACCCGACTGCTCACCGCCGAGTTTGTGACCGCCGGCCTTCATCGCCTCGAGCACGTACCGGTCGCCGACCTTGGTCTGCTCGACCGCGATCTGCTCCCGGACCATCGCCTGGACGAAGCCCAGGTTGCTCATCACGGTCGCGACGACGGTGTCGTTGGACAACCGGCCGCTGTCGCGCATCGCGAGCGCCAGGATCGCGAGGATCTGGTCGCCGTCGACGAGCTCGCCGTTCCCGTCGACCGCCAGGCAGCGGTCGGCGTCGCCGTCCAGGGCGATGCCCAGGTCGGCGCGGTGCCCGATCACCTCACGCTGCAACCCCTCCAGGTGGGTGGAGCCGCAGTTCAGGTTGATGTTCAGGCCGTCCGGCGCTGCGGCGTACGTGATCACCTCGGCGCCGAGCCGGCGCAACGCCTCCGGAGCCGTCCCGGAGGCGGCGCCGTTCGCGCAGTCGATGACGACCTTGACGCCGTCGAAGCGGTTCGGCGCCGAGCGGACCAGGTGCGAGACGTAGGTCTCGAACCCCTGCCCGTCGTCGAGAACGCGACCGACGGCCGCGCCGGTCGGGCGCTGCCACTCCTCGTTCATCCGGACCTCGATGGCGTCCTCGATCTTGTCGTCGAGTTTGATCCCGCCGCGGGCCAGGAACTTGATGCCGTTGTCGGGCATCGCGTTGTGGCTGGCGGACAGCATCACACCGAGATCGGTGCCGGTCGAACCGGTCAGATAGGCGACGGCCGGGGTCGGCAGGACGCCGAGCCGGAACACGTCGACGCCGGCGCTGGCCAAACCGGCCACCACGGCGGCTTCCAGGAATTCTCCACTGGCGCGTGGATCCCGCCCCACAACGGCGCGTGGCCGGTGCCCTTCGAAGGCACCGGCCTCGCCGAGTACATGAGCTGCCGCGACCGAGAGGTCGAGCGCCAGCTCCGCGGTCAGGTCCACGTTTGCCAGGCCACGGACTCCGTCCGTGCCGAACAAACGCCCCATCAGGTGATCAGCGCTTGCTGTACTGAGGAGCCTTGCGGGCCTTCTTGAGACCGGCCTTCTTACGCTCCTTGATCCGCGCGTCGCGGGTGAGCAGACCGGCCTTCTTCAGACCGGGCCGGTTCGCCTCCTCGTCGGCGGCGTTCAGGCACCGGGCGACACCCAGCTGCAGCGCACCGGCCTGGCCGGTGATGCCGCCGCCGTTGATCCGGGCGATCACGTCGTACGAGCCCTCGAGGCCCGCGACGACGAACGGCTCGTTCACGTGCTGCTGGTGCACCTTGTTCGGGAAGTAGACGTCCAGCGGCTTGCCGTTGACGGTCCACTGGCCCGTGCCGGGCACGAGGCGGACGCGAGCGACGGCCTCCTTGCGGCGACCGGTGGCGCCGGCCGGGTTGATGACCGCGACCCGACCCGTCTCGGCGCGCTGCTCCGGAGTCGGGTTCGTCTCGGAGGTGTAGGCAACCGGGCCGTCGGTCTCGATGGGGACCTCGGGGTCGAACTCTTCGGTCTCGGTGGTGATGTCGCTCACGCTGAAAATCCTCGTTTACCTGGCTCGTCGATCGCTTACTGGGCGATCTGGGTGATCTCGAACGGCTTCGGCTGCTGGGCCGAGTGCGGGTGCTCCGGACCGGCGTAGACCTTCAGCTTGGTGAGCAGCTTCCGGCTCAGGCGGTTCTTCGGGAGCATGCCCCAGACAGCCTTCTCGACGGCCTTGCGCGGGTCCTTGTCGAGGATCTCGCCGATCGGCGTGGCCGTCAGACCACCCGGGTGCCCCGAGTGGCGGTACGCCAGCTTGTCGGTCCGCTTGGAACCGGACAGGGCGACCTTGGACGCGTTGATGACGACGACGAAATCGCCGCCGTCCACGTGCGGCGCGAACGTCGGCTTGTGCTTGCCGCGCAGGAGAGTTGCGATCTGGACGGCGAGCCGACCGAGAGTGACGTCGGTGGCGTCGATCACGTGCCACTCGCGGGTGACGTCAGCAGGCTTCGGGCTGTACGTGCGCACGGGCGTTGACCTTCGTTTCTCAGAGGTTGACAAAACAAGTACGTCGGCGAGCGGTCCACCGACGGGCAAGGACCTGGAACGCACAACAGCAGCCCAGAATACCGGCGTCGGCCGCCTGGGGTCAAAGCGAGACCGAACGGCCCGGGCGCCCCGGCTTGGAAGGAGCTGCGGACCGCACTAGTTTAGCCGTGAAGATACGCAGTCCGAATCGCGTCCCGCCGGCTGACATAACCCTCATCACCTGGCGATGACGCCAGCTTCCGAAGAGGGCATCGTGACCGAACAGTCGCTCACCGTCCGGGACAACCGGACCGGCAAGGACTACGACCTTGCCATCACCGATGGCACCATCCGTGCCGCAGATCTCAAGCAGATCAGCGCAACCGACGGAGACGGTGGCCTCGCCACCTACGACCCCGGCTTCGTCAACACCGCCTCGACCCGGTCCTCGGTCACCTTCATCGACGGTGACAAGGGCATCCTCGAGTACCGCGGCTACCCGATCGAGCAGCTCGCCGAGCAGTCGAACTACCTCGAGGTCGCGTACCTGCTGGTGAACGGCGCGCTGCCGAACAAGGCGGAGTACGAAGCCTGGGTGCACGACGTGACATATCACACCTTCGTGCACGAGAACCTGAAGACCTTCATGCAGGGCTTCCGCTACGACGCGCACCCGATGGGCATGCTGCTGGCCTCGGTCGGCGCGCTGTCCACCTTCTACCCGGAGTCGCGGGAGATCTTCAACGAGGAGTCCCGGGCGCTGCAGATCCGGCGGCTGATCGCGAAGATGCCGACGCTCGGCGCCTTCTCCTTCCGGCACGCCCAGGGCAAGCCGTACGTCTACCCGGACAACGAGCTCAGCTACGCGGCGAACTTCCTCTCCATGCTGTTCAAGATGAGCGAGCCCAAGTACGCCGCCGACGACCGGCTGGTGCGCGCGCTGGAGATCCTGTTCATCCTGCACGCCGACCACGAGCAGAACGCCTCCACCAACGCGGTGCGCGCGATCGGCTCCACCCAGGTCGACCCGTACTCCGCGGTGACCGGCGGGATCGCGGCCCTCTACGGCCCGCTGCACGGCGGCGCCAACGAGGCCGTGCTGAAGATGCTGCGCCGGATCGGCACCGTCGACAACGTCCCGTCGTTCATCGAGGGCGTGAAGAACGGCGAAGAGCGGCTGATGGGCTTCGGCCACCGGGTCTACAAGAACTACGACCCGCGGGCCAAGATCATCAAGAAGGCCGCCGACGACGTCTTCGAGGTGACGGGGATCAACCCGCTGCTGAAGATCGCCGTCGAGCTGGAGAAGATCGCGCTCGAGGACGAGTACTTCGTCTCCCGCAAGCTCTACCCGAACGTGGACTTCTACTCCGGCCTGATCTACGAGGCCCTGCAGTTCCCGCCGGAGATGTTCACCGTGCTGTTCGCGATCCCGCGGACGTCGGGCTGGCTGGCCCAGTGGCTGGAGTCGCTCGGCGACACCGACCAGAAGATCGCCCGCCCGAAGCAGATCTACACCGGCGCGCGCGGCGTCCAGTACGTCCCGATGGGCGACCGCTAGTCCATCTTGGGAACGGCCCCGGTCCGGCAATCTGCCAGGGACCGGGGCCGTTTCTGCGCTTCTGCACCCTCTGCCGCAGCCCTACCGGCCCCTGGTTCCCACCCGAAAATGCGGAGAGTTGACTTCGGTTACAACCAAATGGGGTCGGCGATACGTCTCTAATGCGAGGGCACGGGTTGGCGCAAGGAGAGGGGTCTGGGGTGCGAGCTGACGCGCGGGACAACCGGTTACGGATTTTGACGGCGGCGGACGAGGTGTTCGGGCAGTCGCCGCAAGCGTCCACGGACGCGGTGGCGAAGCTGGCCGGGGTGGGGATTGCGACGGTTTTCCGGCATTTCCCGACCAAGACGGAGCTGCTGGAGGCAGTGCTGACGCAGCGGCTGGAGCGGCTGCGGGACCAGGCTCTGACGCTGGCGTCCAGCGACAACGCGGGCCGGGCGTTCTACATGTTCTTCAGCCGCGTGGTCTCGGAGTCCGCGGTGAAACTGGCCATCGGCGAGGCTCTGATCGCGGCCGGCGGCGCGGCCGGTGAGGACGCCCGCAAGGCGGCCGCCGGGCTGCGGGAGGCCTTCGGCTCCCTGCTGGCCGAGGCGCAGCGCGTCGGCGCCGTACGCCGGGACGCGGGCCTGCCCGAGGTGTACGCACTGCTCATCGGCGCCTCCCGCGGCGCCACCGCCCGTCACCTCGAGCCCGAGGTCCGGGACCGCATGCTGACGCTGGTCTACGACGGTCTCCGCCCAGCTTCGTGAGGCGGCGGCTCCTTCGAGCGCTACTGGTCCTTCTCCTCCTGCTGGCACCTCTGGGCGCGTTCGGGGTCTCGCTGCGCGTTCAGTACGCCGGTGACCCGACGCCCCGGACTCGCAACAACGATGCGGTCTGGCTGGGCCACGCCTGGGTCGACGGCCGCAAGACCCAGGCAGACGTGACCGCACTGGCCGAACAGCTCAAGACCACCGGCATCCGGGATCTCTACGTCCACACGGGTCCGCTCGAGCACGACGGCACGCTGTCGCTGGCCGACGTCTCCCCCAAAGCACGCTGGTTCACGACTGCGATGCGGGCGGCGGCGCCCGGCGTCCGCGTGCAGTCCTGGCTCGGTGACATCGTCCAGCCAGGTAAGAACCCCGGTATGGATCTGGACGACGCCGCCGTCCGCAAGCAAGTCGTTGTGTCGGCCAAAACCGTTCTGGCACAGGGCTTTCAGGGCATCCACTACGACTTCGAACCGGTCCGTTCCGGCTCCAAGGGCTTCCTGAGCATGCTGGACGAGACGAAGGCGCTCGGCGTCCCGCTGTCGGTCGCTGCCCACCAGATCGACCCGCTCTGGCACCTGCACCGCATCCCACTCGACAAGTGGTGGTCGCAGCAGTACTTCGGTGAGGTCGCCCGCCGGGTCAACCAGATCGCGGTGATGTCGTACGACACCGCCATGCCGCTGGAGTCTCTGTACGGCGGCTACGTCGCGAAGCAGACCAAGCTCGCCCTGGAGGTCACGCCGTCCAGCACTGACCTCCTCATGGGTCTGCCGGCCTACTGGGAACGCAACGCCACCCACTGGGGGCACGCCGAGACAGTGCAGGCTGCAGTGCGTGGCGCCCGGCTCGGGCTGGGCGACAACCCCCGCCAGAACTTCGGTCTGGCCATCTACGTCGATTTCACCGCCACACCAGCGGATTGGGCGGCGTACCGAGACGGCTGGGTCTAGGCGAGCCCGACGCCGACCAGAATCAGCGTCCCGACCACCAGGAACCCGAGTTCCAGCCATAGCGCCGGAGCGGGCCGCATTCGCTCCTTCTCGACCGCCGCAGTGGCGGACCGCAGTCGCAGTGCTTCGAAGATTGCGGTCACCTGTTCGACCTGGCCGGTCGCAATGCCTTTGAGGACGTGCCAGTCGTTGTCCGTCTCGATGTTCAGCCGGTCCTCGTCGAGGTCGATCGCGACGACGGCCCGCCAGGGCACGACCTGCTCGAACCAACCGGCGCGTACCCAGAGGTGCGTCGCTGTGGCGGTAACGCGGAAGAACACCGGGAACGCAGCTATGTGGATCAAGACCGTCCCGAGCACGAGAACGCAGACGGCGACGAACCAATCGCCCCAGAGCGCAAACGCCGCGGCCGCGACGGGCAAACCTGCCACCAGCGCGATCAGCGCCGGTTTCGACCACCAGAACCGCGGCTCCAGCGGCGCCTCCCACGGCAGCACCGGCAATTCGGTGGCCGGATCGATCTCCGGCTCGGGCGGCAGGTTCTGGGCACTCAGGGGGCCGTCAAAGCCGTCCGCCAGCTCCCGCCACCACAGGACCTGCCGCGGGGCCCGGAACGACCGCTCCGGCCGGAAGACGTGTCCACCGATCAGAATCGTCGGCCAGGCCCGCTCCGCCAGCTCGCCGACCAGTAGTGCGTCGCCGCGGTATTTCTGCAGCTTCGCGCTCAGCTCTTGCCGGTACCGCCGCGGCACTTCCTCCTCGTCCTCGCCGAGCGCATCGAATGCCTTCAGCAGCTCCAGTTCCGCATTCTCGTCGTCCGGCGTCAGCTCGATGAATCCCAGCAGGACGTCGCCGTCCGCGGAGTAGACCGCGAAGGCCTCCGAGGTGTCCGGCTCGACCCGCACCGGCAGCCCTTGTGCCAGCCAGGACCGGCGTGGTCGCGCCCGCCGCACCTTTAGATCCCGGAGGACGAGCAGCGCGGCCAAGAGCCAGGCACTGCCGGCCGCAGTGATCCAGTACGTGTAATCGGCCGGCTCAGCGACCGGCCTGATCCATTCGGCGTCAGCCAGGTCGACGAAGACCGGAATCTGCGCGCCGGTCTCGTGGTCGTCGAACATCGTCACGGTGTGGGTCCTGCCGTTCGGCAGCTCCAGGATGATTTCGCCCTCTTCGCCTTGTGCCTTCACCACAGCGGTCTGTTCGACAGCACGCTGCAGATGAGCCTCCTCGCGTCCGTCCTGCCAGTTCATCAGCAGCAGCGCGGCAATCCCCGCCAGCATCAGCGCACCGGCAACACCCAGCCGAAGGGTCAGACCAACGGCTGAGGCCGCTGGAACCTGCACCTGGCGACGCTGTGACCGCATGACCAACGACCGTTGCTCACGCCCGGCCGCTAGCATCCAGCAGAGCAGCGCGACACACGCTGCGCCGTAGACCGTCCAGGCGATCCGTGCTTCGACGAAGTCGTCGTACCGGAGCTCGAGGACCATGAACACGACGCCGGCCGTCAGTGCGACGACCGGCTGCCACCAGAGCAGGAGGAGCGAAGCGAGGCAGGCGACAAAGGCCGCCGAGAAGACAGGGTCGGGCCCGCAGTACGCCGGATCCTCGACCGAGCAGGGGATGTCCTCGCCGGTGAAGATCGACACCGCCACCGCAGCGCCCCAGCCGACCGGCAGCAGCCAGCGGTAGAGCCAGCTGGGTACGACGGTGCGCACCCAGCGCGTCGCGAACTCGCCTGTCATGGAGTCCCCCTCCGGCCACCGGTAGGAGAACTCTAGAGGTCAGCGGGCGCGCTGCACGCGACCTTCGTCCCAGACCGGCTCGTCGGATTCGTAGACGGTTCCGTCGGCGCCGAAAACCAGATGCCGGTCGAAGCCGCGAGCGAACCAGCGGTCGTGCGTGACCGCGAGGACCGTGCCGTCGAAGGAGTCCAGCCCCTCCTCCAGCGCCTCGGCAGACTCGACGTCCAGGTTGTCCGTCGGCTCGTCGAGCAGTAGCAGCGTCGCGCCAGAGAGCTCCAGGAGGAGGATCTGGAAGCGGGCCTGCTGGCCGCCGGAGAGGCTGTCGAAGGACTGCTCCGCGGCGTGGGCCAGCTCGTACCGGTCCAGCTTGCGGGAGGCCAGCTCGCGCCCCATCCCGTCGCGGTGGTCGTCACCGCGATGCAGGATCTCCAGAAGCGTCTTGCCGACCAGCTCCGGGTGCTCATGGGTCTGGGCGAACCAGCCCGGCCGAACCCGCGCCCCGAGCTTCACGACCCCGCTGTGCGCGACCGGCGCGATCGGAACCTCACCGATCGGCTGGTGCTCGACGTCCGGGTCGGTGCCGCCGTTGGCGAGCAGCCGGAGGAAGTGCGACTTCCCAGAGCCGTTGGAGCCCAGGACGGCGACTCGCTCGCCGTACCAGACCTCCAGGTCGAACGGCTTCATCAGACCGGTCAGCTCGAGCTGGGTGGCCACCACTGCCCGCTTGCCCGTGCGACCGCCGGTCAGCCGCATGCTGACCTTCTGCTCGCGCGGCAGCTCCTGCGGCGGACCGATCTCCTCGAACTTGCGCAGCCGCGTCTGGGCCGCCTTGTAGCGCGAGGCGAGCCCGTCGTTGTACGCCGCCTTGACCTTGTACATCTGCACCAGAGCCTTGAGCTTCGCGTGCTCCTCGTCCCACCGCCGGCGCAGCTCCTCGAACCGCTCGAAGCGGTCCCGCCGAGCCTCGTGGTACGTCCGGAACCCGCCGCCGTGCGTCCACGCGGTGTTGCCGGCGGCACCGAGCTCGACGGTGATGATCCGCGTTGCGGTGTTGGCCAGTAGCTCCCGGTCGTGGCTGATGTAGAGCACGGTCTTGTCGGTCGTCCGCAGCTGCTCCTCGAGCCAGCGCTTGGCCGGCACGTCGAGGTAGTTGTCCGGCTCGTCGAGCATCAGAACCTCGTCCGGACCACGCAGCAACGCCTCCAGCACCAGACGCTTCTGCTCACCGCCGGACAGCGTCTTCACCTCGCGCCAGCGACAGCTGTCGTACGGGACGCCGAGCGCGGCCATCGTGCAGACGTCCCAGAGGACCTCGGCGTCGTACCCGCCGACCTCGCCCCAGTCCGCGATCGCCTGCGCGTACTTGAGCTGGGTCTTCTCGTCGTCGGCCTCCATCATCGCCAGCTCGGCCTGCTCCAGCGTGGCGGCGGCCTCGCGGATCGCCTCCGGCGCAACGCCGAGCAGCAGGTCGCGAACCGTGGTCTCGTCCCGCACCGAGCCGACGAACTGCCGCATCACCCCGAGGCCGCCGGAGCGCGAGATGCTCCCGCTGTGCGCCTTCAGGTCGCCGGAGATGATCTTGGTCAGCGTGGTCTTCCCCGAACCGTTCGCCCCGACCAGCGCCACCTTCGCGCCGTCCCCGACCCGGAACGTGACGTCGTCCAGCAAGACCCGACCATCCGGCAGTTCGAAGCCGATGCCGGCAACATCCACGTGACCCATAGGCCTAGTCTGACCGGCGGACCGGGCACCAGGCGAACGGATATCCCGTCACCAGCCGGTCAGGGCGTTCAGGTAGGTACTACCGCTCGGACGGACGCTCCCGGTCATGAACAGCTTCAGTGGCGCCGCGAACAGCCCGTACGTGCGGCTCCCGGTGAAGAAGCCCGGTGTCGTACAGCCGGTGTACTCGACCCAGATCTCCCGAATCCCCGCTGCCGTGCTGAACCGCAGCGCAATCGCCTCGGTCGGCCGGGCGGCCTCTGGAGCGCACTTGAAGACCGGCAGCGCCGGGTTGCGCTCCGGCAGCACCTTGATCGCGTCGACCACCTGCTGGGCGACCTTCGCGTCGAAGCGCTCGTGACCGAGCACCTCTCCGCCCGGCACCTGGTAGCGACAGGCCTGCAGCCCAGTCACCGGTGTGCTCACGTCGAGCCCGGCCGGGACCGCTCCGGCCTCTTCAACCCCCTTGATCGGGTGGTCTGTCGGGCAGGCAGTGTCAGCCTCGTACGACGGTGCAATGCCCTGCGTCCGGTTGTCCTTGGCCGCAGTCGGCACCTCCGCGCTCCCAGCGGAGTTCGTCGGCGTCCCACCGCTACCGAGCACGCTCCACGCGCCCCCGACCGCCACCACGACCAGAACGGACGCAGCGACCCCGTTCAGCGCACGCCGGCGTCGGCGTACCCGTTTGCGGGCTACGGCCGCCAGACCGGCGCCGCGCAGTTCGCTGGTCGCGCTGCGGTCCTGGAACGCCGAAGCGAACTTGGGGCCGAGCTCCTGCTCAGGGTCGTGCTCAGGCATCTTCGGCTCCTTCCTTGCTCAGCGTGGTCTTCAAAGCGGCCAGTGCGCGGTGCACATGCGACCGTGCGGTCGCCTCCGCGCAATGCAGCAGTACGCCGATCTCGGCGTACGAAAGCTCTTCGTAGAACCGCAGTACGACGGCGGCGCGCTGCTTGTCCGGCAGCGTCGCGCAGAGCGCCCAAACGGCCTCCGACTCGGCTCTGTCGACTGCGCCGTCCGGTGCGGCCGATGCCGTGCGGACAGGGTCCTCGACGGGTGCCTCGCGACGGCGGAACCGCCGCCACCAGGAGATGTGCGCGTTCACCACCATCCGCTTCACGTAGGCCTCTGGGTCATCAGCCCTGCTGACCCGGGCCCAGCGGGCACAGGCGGTCGTCAGAGCGTCCTGGACGGCGTCCTCGGCCAGCGACTTGTCCCCGGTCAGGACATAGGCGAACCGCAGCAGTGCATCGCCCTTCTGGCCGACCCACTGCTCGAACTCGATCGCGTCCGATCGCGCCTCTGCTGCCGCCAAGGCTGCCTCCATACCCTCAGGACGGCGCCGGACCCGCGTTCGTTGCACGCAGTACCCGGAACCCCTTGGCGCTGCCGACGCGCTCGCAGGGGTAGCCCTGCTCGGTCATCCAGCGCTGCAGCGAGTCGCCACCGAGGTTCTTGCCGACGACGAACCATGCCACGCCATCCGGTGCAAGGCGAGCCAACCAGCGCAACAACATCTTGTGCAGCTCCGGCTTGCCGATGTGGATCGCCGGATTCGACCAGATCTGGTCGAACCGCACGTCGTCCGGGACGTCGTCCACCAGCACCGCATGAACCCGGTCGCCGACGCCGGCCCGGCGTGCGTTCTCCGCGGTCAGCTCGACCGCTCTGGTGTTCACGTCGACCGCCCAGACCACAGCGCTCGACTCCACCGCCAGCGCACACGCGATCGGCCCGTAGCCGGTTCCCAGGTCGAGGAATGTGCCCGACTCTTTCGGCGGCTCCACCTCACGCAGCAACACCGCCGTACCGATGTCCAGCCGGTCCCGGGAGAACACTCCGGTCGCCGTGGTGAACGTATAGTCCCGGCCCCAGATCCGCGCCTCGACAGTACGCCGTACGTCGGCGGAGCCCGGCTCCGCCGAGAAGTAGTGGTCAGCCACGCTGGTGTACCTCTCCCCTGACCTGTCGAGCCTCCAGAGCCCGCGCGGCCAGCTCGTCGTCCGCTGGGTACCGCACCTCCTCCAGTGTGAGGCCATGCGCCGGCACTACCGCCACCGCCGAATCCCGCACCTTTCCGGCCAGCACACCAGCCGGCCAGTCCACCTCACGCCGTCCGTCCCCCACTGGGAGCATCGACCCGACCAGCGCCCGCACCATCGAGTGACAGAAGGCATCGGCGATCACTGTGCCCTCCAACAGGCCAGGGGCCGTGCGCTGCCAGGAGAAGTCCAGCAGGGCCCGCACCGTACTGGCGCCCTCCCGCTTCTTGCAGAACGCGGCAAAGTCGTGCTCCCCCAACAGCTGAGCCGCCGCCGCATTCATCCGCTCCACATCCAGCGGCCGCGGCACCCTCAGCACGTGGCCCCGCGTCAGCGGATCCCACGCAGCCTGCTCATCACACAGCCGGTAGACGTAGCGGCGAGCCATTGCCGAGAACCTGGCGTCAAAACCCTCTGGAGCCGCCGCCACGGCCGTAACGACCACATCCGCAGGCAGGACGCCGTTCAGCCCCCGCAGCAGCCTGTGCGGCTCCACAGGCCCGTCGAGGTCGACATGTGTGACCTGGCCACGAGCATGGACGCCGGTGTCCGTCCGGCCGGCACACACCATCGAGACTGGCTCCGGAAGGCGCAGTACGACGCGCAGTGCGTCCTCCAGAGCACCTTGGACGGTGCGGAGATCGTTCTGCCGGGCCCAGCCGTGAAAGGCCGTCCCGTCGTACTTGAGGTCAATCCGCCAACGCACACGGCAATCTAACGCAACAGCGCCCCCTCGCCGGAAAGCGAGGGGGCGCTGTCGGTGGAACGAGGCTTACTTGTCGTCCTCGGTCTCGCCGGCCTTGGTGAAGCCCGCGGCCTCGGCGTCCGCCTCGGTCTTGAACCAGACCTCGGCGACCGTCTGGTCGTACCACGGCGAGTCGGTGCCGTGGAACTTCATCGAGTTCTCGTTGCCCTTGATCGTGAAGCCCTCGGGCGCGGAGCCGTCGGCCAGCGGGGCGGCCGAGTTCTCGAACTTGCCGGCCTCGACGTCCTGAACCTTCGGCGCGTCGGCGACCTTCTCCTCGGCCTTCGGGGCGGCCGTCTTCTTGGCGGCAGCCTTCTTGGCCGGCTTCTTCGAGTCGCTCAGCGCCTCGACCAGCTCGATCCGCACCATGGGGGCGTTGTCGCCCTTGCGCGGGCCGAGCTTGGTGATCCGGGTGTAGCCACCCGGACGGTCGGCGTACCGCTCGCCGAGCTCGGTGAACAGCACGTGCACGACGGTCTTGTTCTTGATCCGCTTCATCACCTGACGGCGCGAGTTCAGGTCACCGCGCTTGGCCTTGGTGATGAACGACTCGGCCAGCGGCTGCAGGCGCTTGGCCTTGGCCGCGGTGGTGGTGATGGCGCCGTGCTCGAACAGCGACGTCGCGAGGTTGCTGAGGATCAGCTTCTCGTGCGCCGGGCTGCCGCCCAGCCGGGCACCCTTGGTGGGGGTAGGCATCTCTTACTCCAGAAAGGATTTCAGGCCTTTTGGCCCGGGTGGGTTCAGTACTGCTCGGTCTCGGCGAAGCTCTCGTCGTCGTCCTCGGACTCGGTGCCGTAGGCCTCGGTGGCCGCACGGAGGTCGAAACCGGGGGGCGAGTCCTTCAGCGACAGGCCCATCTCGGCCAGCTTCAGCTTGACCTCGTCGATCGACTTGGAGCCGAAGTTCCGGATGTCCAGCAGGTCCTGCTCGCTGCGCGAGATCAGCTCACCCACGGTGTGGATGCCCTCACGCTTGAGGCAGTTGTACGAGCGGACGGTCAGCTGCAGGTCCTCGACCGGCAGGGCCAGGTCGGCCGCCATCTGCTCGTCGACCGGCGACGGGCCGATGTCGATACCCTCGGCCTCGACGTTCAGCTCGCGGGCCAGCCCGAACAGCTCGACCAGCGTCTTACCGGCCGACGCGACGGCGTCGCGGGGCAGCATCGACGGCTTGGTCTCGACGTCGACCACGAGGCGGTCGAAGTCGGTGCGCTGCTCGACACGGGTCGCCTCGACCTTGTAGGTGACCTTGAGGACCGGGGAGTAGATCGAGTCGACCGGCATCCGGCCGATCTCGGCGTCCGCGGACTTGTTCTGGATCGCCGACACGTAGCCGCGGCCCCGCTCGACGACCAGCTCCATCTCGAGCCGGCCCTTCTCGTTCAGGGTGGCGATCTTCAGGTCGGGGTTGTGCACCTCGACACCGGCCGGCGGCGCGATGTCGGCGGCGGTCACGTCACCGGGGCCCTGCTTGCGCAGGTACATGGTGACCGGCTCGTCGTGCTCGGAGGAGACGACCAGGTCCTTCAGGTTCAGGATCAGCTGGGTGGCGTCTTCCTTCACCCCGGCCACGGTCGAGAACTCGTGCAGGACGCCGTCGACCTTGATGCTGGTCACCGCCGCGCCCGGGATGGACGACAGCAGCGTGCGGCGGATGGAGTTGCCGAGGGTGTAGCCGAAGCCGGGCTCCAGCGGCTCGATCACGAACCGCGAGCGGTGCTCGTCGACGACCTCTTCGGTCAGGGTGGGGCGCTGTGCAATAAGCAACTTCGTGTTCCTTCGCTGTTCGCGACGACCACTATTTGAGGTCGCGAGAGGTGAAGAACCACCGAACCGGCCGGCGGCTCGGGAGCCACCGGCCGGTACCGGATCAGTTCTTCGAGTAGAGCTCGACGATCAGGTGCTCGGCGACCTGGGTGTCGATCTGCTGCCGGGTCGGCAGCTGGTGGACGAGGATGCGCAGCCGCTCGGGCAGCACCTCGAGCCAGGCCGGGACGACGCGCTCGGCGTGCGTCTCCCGGGCGATGATGAACGGCGTCGTCTCGACCGACTTGGCCTTGACATCGATGATGTCGTGGGCGGCCACCCGGTACGACGGGATGTTCACCTTGATGCCGTTCACGGTGAAGTGACCGTGGACGACGAGCTGACGGGCCTGCCGGCGGGTCCGGGCCAGGCCGGAGCGGTAGACCACGTTGTCGAGACGCGACTCGAGGATGATCAGCAGGTTGTCACCGGTCTTGCCGGAGCGCCGCGAGGCCTCCTCGTAGTACCGGCGGAACTGCTTCTCGAGAACGCCGTAGGAGAAGCGGGCCTTCTGCTTCTCGCGCAGCTGGAGCAGGTACTCGCTCTCCTTCGGACGGCCGCGGCCGTGCATACCCGGGGGGTACGGACGACGCTCGAACGCCTTGTCGCCACCGACGAGGTCAACCCCGAGACGGCGCGACTTCTTGGTCATGGGACCGGTGTAACGGGCCATTTTCGCTGCCTACCTTTCTTGGGGTCAGACCCGGCGCCGCTTGGGAGGGCGGCAGCCGTTGTGAGCGGTCGGGGTGACGTCCTGGATCGTGCCGACCTCGAGGCCGACGGCGCCCAGCGAACGGATCGCGGTCTCCCGGCCGGAGCCAGGGCCCTTCACGAACACGTCGATCTTGCGCATCCCGTGCTCCATCGCGCGGCGCCCGGCGGCCTCGGCGGCCA
Organism: Kribbella sandramycini; assembly: GCF_013131805.1. Lineage (GTDB taxonomy): Bacteria > Actinomycetota > Actinomycetes > Propionibacteriales > Kribbellaceae > Kribbella > Kribbella sandramycini. The sequence continues at coordinate 184,213 of NZ_JABJRC010000004.1, forward strand.
TCTGCGCGGCGAACGGGGTGGACTTGCGCGAGCCCTTGAAGCCGACGGTGCCCGCGGAAGCCCACGAGATGACCGCGCCGGTCGGGTCGGTGATCGTCACGATCGTGTTGTTGAACGTGCTCTTGATGTGCGCGTGGCCGGCGGCCACGTTCTTCTTCTCCTTGCGGCGCACCTTCTTCGCGCCGGCCGCGGTGCGGCTCTTGGGAGGCATAGGTCAGATACTCCTGGAGTGGTCGACGGTCATCCGGGTCACTTCTTCTTCTTGCCGGCGATCGCCTTACGACGACCCTTGCGGCTACGGGCGTTGGTCCGCGTGCGCTGACCACGTACCGGCAGACCGCTGCGGTGCCGGCGACCCTGGTACGACCCGATCTCGATCTTGCGGCGGATGTCCGCGGTCACCTCGCGACGGAGGTCACCTTCGATCTTGTAGTTGCCTTCGATCCAGTCCCGGAGCTTCACCAGCTCCTCGTCGCCCAGCTCGTGGACGCGCTTGTCACCGGAGATCCCGGTGGCTTCGAGCGTCTTCAGGGCGCGAGTACGACCTACACCGAAGATGTAGGTGAGTGCGACCTCGATGCGCTTGTCGCGCGGCAGGTCGACTCCTACGAGGCGTGCCATGTGGCGGTGTTCCTTTCGTCGGCAGAGGTGTGGTGGCGCGCCGCGTCCTTGCCCGCCTCGGTGAGATGTTCACCGGCAAGGCCCCGGCCTCTGTTCCGGGGGCAGCGCCCAGCGTCGTTCCGGTGCTGGGCGAGCGTGCGCGCTGTGGTGCGAAAGTGCCGTGCTGCTCGAAAAGGCTTGGTCAGCCCTGCCGCTGCTTGTGCCGCGGGTTCTCGCAGATCACCATGACCCGGCCGTGACGGCGGATCACCTTGCACTTGTCGCAGATCTTCTTGACGCTCGGATTGACCTTCATCGAGCTTCTTTCTTCGACAGGTGTTGGTGGTGGTGTTACTTGTACCGATAGACGATGCGGCCTCTGGTGAGGTCGTACGGCGACAGCTCCACGACGACCCGGTCCTCGGGGAGGATCCGGATGTAGTGCTGCCTCATCTTGCCGCTGATGTGCGCGAGCACCTTGTGCCCGTTGGACAGTTCAACACGGAACATCGCGTTCGGCAGGGCCTCGACGATGGTGCCCTCGAGTTCGATGACTCCCTCTTTTTTGGGCATGTCCTCGCACTTCTGTAGACGTGACTGACTATGGCTCAATGAGCCAACACCCGAGTCTACGCCACTACCACACCGAAAACCCAATCGGGCGCAACCGGAGGTACTTACGTGACTGTAAGTACCCAAGTAGATAGTCGGTACTTGTGCGCCGCCGGGCCGGGCCGGAGGCTCGTGACCATGAAACAACCAGTCACCGTCCTCGGTCTGGGCGCGATGGGCGCCGCCCTCGCCCGGGCCTTCCTCGACGCCGGCCACCCCACCACAATCTGGAACCGCACCCCCGGCCGTGCCCCCGAGCTCGACCAGCTCGGCGCCGTCCGGGCGGACTCCGTCGGGCAGGCGGTCGCCGCCAGCCCGCTCGTCGTCGTCTGCCTGCTCGTCGACGCCACCGTGCACCAGGCGCTGGACGGCGTCGACGTCCGCGGCCGGACGATCGTGAACCTGACCAACGGCACCCCGGAGCAGGCTCGCGCCACCGCCGAGCGGTTCGCCGGCGCACGCTATCTGGACGGCGGGATCATGGCCGTCCCCGAGATGATCGGCGGCCCGGCGGCGTTCATCTTCTACAGCGGTCCGGAAGCTGCCTTCGAGGAGCACCGGGACGCCCTGTCCGCGCTGGCGCGCCCGGCGTACGTCGGCGCCGATCCCGGCCTGGCCGCCCTGTACGACATCGCCCTGCTGAGCGCGATGTACGGCATGTTCGGCGGCGCCGAGCACGCGCTCGCGCTGATCACCAGCGAGCGGATCCCGGCGTCCGCGTTCACCGCCGACTTCCTGTTGCCCTGGCTGACCGCGATGCTCGGCAGCCTGCCGCAGATCGCCGACACCCTCGACAACGGCGCCGCACCCGGCGCGGCCGGCTCCAACCTCGCGATGCAGGCGGCGGCGTACGACAACCTGATCGACGCCGCACTCGCGCAGGGCGTGGACCCGATGCTGCTCCGGCCGATGGGCGACCTGATGAAGCGCGCGGTCGCCGAGGGTCACGGCGACGAGGACTCCGCCGTGACGGTCCGGCTGCTCAGCTCTGCTTCGTAGCGGCCCACTGCTCGCCCTCGCGCCAGAGCTGCTCCGGCATCAGGTCGAGCAGGTCGCACGCGGCGTCCAGCTGGGCGAGGGCGGTCGGGGTGTCCCGGAAGGCGGGGAAGATGGCCACGAAACGGCGGCCTTCACAGCTGAACCCGAACGGCGGGACGGCGGCCAGCGTCTCGACCGCCCGCGGATGCAGCGCCGCCTCCGCGTGATCCTCCCGGCCGTTGAACAGGTCGTAGCGGACGGCGAGGCCGTCGACCCCGAGCTGGAGCGGTAACAACCCGGCCGCCGCGACCGCGCCCAGCCCAGCGGGCAGGACCTGTAACGGCGGCAACGGCCGATCGACCTGCAGTTCCAGGAAGTCGAAGCCGAGATCACGCCGGCGAACCCGGTGCCGGAACCGGCCGGTGACGAACTCCCGACCGCGGTGCCGGCCGGTGGTGACGTCGTCCACCTCGGCCTTCGGATCCAGGTCGAACGGCGGGAACGGCCAGCGCTCCAGCAACTCGGGCTCGGCGAGCTTCGTCCGCCAGCCGAGCTAGCGCGCCGCCGCGACCCACGCCTTCCGCTGCCGGCCCTCAGAAATCCGCATCGCGAGCGTGAACCCCAGCAACACCAGGAACCAGCCGACCATCAGCCAGCCGACCCAGCGTGGTTCGAGCAGCAGCCCCGCGATCACCAGCGGTACGGCGACCGCGAACCAGATCACGTAGACCAGGGCGGACCCTTGGCGCAGCTGCCACGTGAGCGCCGGCTTCAACGGCGCTTTCCGAGGTTGCCCAGAGCGATGAACGCCCACGGGATCAACAGCCAGACCGGCCAGAAGTGCGGCCAGTGGCCGCTGCCGAGACCGACCACGAACCAGATCACCACGTTGATCGCGACCACCGCGGTGAACCCGCCGCCCAGCGCCAGCAGGCCCTTGCCGCGCTGCTGGACCTCCTTGGACCGCTGCGGGAACTCCCCCGGCGCCGGCGCGGGCTTCTGATCCTGGACGACGGCCGGCGTCTGGTACGTCTTCACCGGCGGGAGGTCGCGTACCAGCGGCTCCAGCTCGCCGTACGTCTTCACGGCGTACAACTGATCGAGGCGCGAGGTGAACTCGGGCTGATCGAGCCGGCCGTCCGCGAACGCATCCCGCAGCCGGCCGGCGATCTTGTCCCGGTCGGCTTCGGTGAAACGCTGGTTCGGCTGGTACTGAGGCATGACCCCAGTGTGCCTCAGCACCGGTCTGCGCGCGTCCCCCGATGGGCGGACGGCGCGGGTCCGCCGATCAGTCGGCGAGCGGGCCGAACGTCACGCCGAGCTCGGCCAGCTTGGCCTCGCCGCCGTCCAGCGCGGTCAGCACCCACGGCCCTTGCGGAGTGAGTGTGAACGTGTGCTCGGTGTGCGCGGCCGCGCGACCGTCGTCGGTGACGACCGTCCAGTCGTCGTCGAGCGTGTGGTTGTCCTGTTTGCCGAGCGTGATCATCGGCTCGACCGCCAGCGCCAGCCCCTCGACCAGCTTGGGGCCGCGGCCCGGACGGCCGAAGTTCGGCACGTTCGGCGGCTGGTGCATCGCGGACCCGATCCCGTGGCCGACGAAGTCCTCGACGATGCCGTACGACGACGTCGCCCGCACGTGCGCCTCGACCGCGGCCGAGATGTCGGTCAACCGGCCGCCGAGTTTCGCGGCGGCGAACCCACGCCACATCGACTCTTCGCAGATCCGGGCCAGCTCGAGCAGCTCGGCGTCCGCCGTGCCGACACCGACCGTGATCGCGGCGTCGCCGTGCCAGCCGTCGACGATCGCGCCGCAGTCGATCGAGATCAGATCGCCCTCGGCGAGCACCCGGTCGCCCGGGATGCCGTGCACGATCTCGTCGTTCACCGAGGCGCAGATCGAGCCGGTGAAGCCGTGGTAGCCCTTGAACGACGGCGTCGCGCCGGAGGACCGGATGTGGTCCTCGGCGATCGCGTCGAGCTCGCCGGTGCTGATCCCGGCGCGGACTTCACCGCGGAGCAGTTCCAGCGTGCGGCCGACCACCAGGCCGGCCGCTCGCATGGCGAGGATCTGCTCGCGGGTCTTGATCTCGATCCCGCGGTCCCTGAACATCGTGGAGCTCAGTCCCCCAAGGTTTTCAGCGCCGCGATCACACGCTCGCTGACCTCGTCGATCTCGCCGACGCCGTCCACCTCGACAAGCAGGCCGCGCTGTTCGTACACCCGCAGCAGCGGCTTGGTCTCGGCGGTGTAGACGTCCTGCCGATGCCGGATGACCTCTTCGGAGTCGTCCGACCGGCCGTCGGTCTGGGCCCGCTTGAGCATCCGGCCGACCAGGACGTCGGTGTCGGCGGTCAGCGCGACCACGGCGTCCAGCTTGTGGCCGTGCTCGGCCAGGATGTCGTCCAGGGTGCCCACCTGGGCGAGGGTGCGGGGGTATCCGTCGAGCAGGAACCCGTCGCCGGCGTCGGCGTCCGACAGCCGGTCCCGCACCATCGCGTTGGTGACCTCGTCGGGGACGTAGTCCCCGGCGTCCATGTAGCGCTTCGCTTCGAGCCCGAGCGGCGTCTCGTCCTTCACGTTCGCTCGGAAGATGTCGCCGGTGGACACGGCCGGGATATTCAGGCGTTCCGCAAGCACCTTTGCCTGCGTGCCCTTGCCCGCCCCGGGCGGACCCATCAGCAACATTCTCATCAGCGTAGGAACCCTTCGTAGTTACGTTGCTGCAGCTGGGACTCGATCTGCTTCACCGTGTCCAGGCCGACGCCGACCATGATCAGGATCGACGTACCACCGAAGGGGAAGTTCTGGTTCGCGTTGACGAGGACCAGAGCGACGAGCGGGATCAGCGACAGCAGGGCCAGATAGATGGCGCCCGGCAGCGTGATGCGGTTCAGCACGTAGCCCAGGTATTCCTCGGTCGGACGGCCGGCCCGGATACCCGGGATGAAGCCGCCGTACTTCTTCATGTTGTCCGCGACTTCCTTCGGGTTGAAGGTGATCGAGACGTAGAAGTAGGTGAAGAACAGGATCAGGGCGACGTAGGTAGCCATGTAGATCGGGTGGTCGCCCTTGACCAGGTGGTTCTGGATCCAGACCGCCCATTTCTCTTCCATCTGGAACTGAGAGATGAGGACCGGGAGGTAGAGCAGGCTGGAGGCGAAGATGACCGGGATGACACCGGCCTGGTTCACCTTCAGCGGGATGTACGTCGAGGTGCCACCGAACATCTTCCGGCCGACCATGCGCTTGGCGTACTGGACCGGGATCCGGCGCTGCGCCTGCTCGATGAAGATGACGCCGGCCATGATGACCAGGCCGATCGCGATCACGACGAAGAAGATGCCGAAGCCCTTCTCCTTGCGGATGCTCCACAGCGCGGTCGGGAAGGTGGCGACGATCTGGGTGAAGATCAGGATCGACATACCGTTACCGACACCACGGTCGGTGATCAGCTCGCCCAGCCACATGATCACACCGGTACCGGCGGTCATGGTGAGCACGATGATCGTGACGGTGAACCAGTCGTCCTTGTAGAGCAGCGCCTCGTTGCAGCCCGGGAACAGGCGGCCCGGCGTACGCGCCAGCGCGACGAACGCGGTCGACTGCAGGATCGCCAGGCCGACGGTCAGGAACCGGGTGTACTGGGTGATCTTCGCCTGGCCCGCCTGGCCCTCCTTCTTCAGCGACTCCAGCCGCGGGATCACCACGGTGAGCAGCTGCAGAATGATGCTGGCGGTGATGTACGGCATGATGCCCAGGGCGAAGATCGCCAGCTGGAGCAGCGCGCCGCCGGAGAACAGGTTGATCAGGTTGTACAGGTTGGCGTTCGCGCCGGCCTGCGAGACCTTGATACACGAGTTCAGCGACACCACGTTGACGCCGGGGGCGGGAACGACCGAGCCGATCCGGAAGATCACAATGATGAACAACACGAAGAAGATCTTCCGGCGCAGGTCCGGAGTCTTGAACGCGTTGGCAAAGGCGCCTAACACCCTGTCCTCCCACATTTTTCCGCTACCCCGGGCAGGGCAGGGCCTAGCAAAAGCCTCCGGGCAAGAGACAGACCAGGGCTCGTCCGACCGGTGCAGGGTATCAAGCACCGGGCGTTACGAGCCCTGGACCGCATGTCACACCTCGGTGGTGGTCCCTCCGGCCGCCTGGATCTTCTCCACGGCGGACTTCGAGAACTTGTGCACCGAAACCTGCAGTGCCACGGTCAGTTCGCCGTCACCCAGCACCTTGACCGGCTGACCACGACGGACCGCGCCCTTGGCGACGAGCTCGGCAACGCCGACCTCACCGCCTTCGGGGAACAACTGTCCGAGCTTGTCCAGGTTAACGACCTGGAACTCCACTCGGTTCCTGCTCTTGAAGCCTTTGAGCTTCGGCAGCCGCATGTGCTGCGGCATCTGGCCACCCTCGAAGTACTCGGGGATGTTGTTGCGCGCCTTGCTGCCCTTGGTACCGCGGCCGGCGGTCTTACCCTTGCTGCCCTCACCACGACCCACACGGGTCTTGGCGGTCTTGGCGCCGGGCGCCGGGCGCAGGTGATGAACCTTCAGCGCCATGTCAGTCGACCTCCTCGACGGTGATGAGGTGGCGAACCGTGCGCACCATACCCCGCACCTCGGGACGGTCTTCCTGGATGGCCGTGTCGCCGATCCGCTTGACGCCCAGAGTGCGCAGGGTGTCGCGCTGGTTCTGCTTGCCACCGATGCCGGAACGGATCTGGGTCACCTTCAGGCGTGCCATCAGGAAGCCACCTCCGCCCGCGCCTTCAGCAGCGCCGCCGGGGCGACGTGCTCGACCGGCAGGCCACGGCGCGCGGCCACGGCCTCCGGGGTCTCCAGGCTGCGCAGCGCCTCAACGGTGGCGTGCACCACGTTGATCGCGTTGGCCGAGCCCAGCGACTTGCTCAGGACGTCGTGGATCCCCGCGCACTCCAGAACGGCGCGCGCCGAACCACCCGCGATGACACCGGTACCGGGAGCGGCCGGGCGCAGCAGCACCACGCCGGCGGCCTTCTCACCCTGGACCGGGTGCGGGATGGTGCCCTGGATCCGCGGCACCTTGAAGAACGCCTTCTTGGCCTCCTCGACACCCTTGGCGATCGCCGCGGGCACCTCCTTGGCCTTGCCGTAACCCACACCGACGGTGCCTTCACCGTCGCCGACGACCACGAGGGCGGTGAAGCTGAAGCGACGACCACCCTTCACGACCTTGGCGACCCGGTTGATGGCAACCACGCGCTCGATGTAGGCGGTCTTGTCAGCTGCCTGACCGCGACCACCGTCGCGACCCCGGCGCTCACCACCGGCGCCGCCACCGCGACGCTGCTGGCCTCCGCTCATTTCGAATCCTCGCTTCGCTCGGAGTTCTCATTCGCGAGACGCTGCTCGACCTTTCGGTTCGCTCGCATGCGCTCGCTCACGGAACTACCTTCTTCCTTGTACGTCGCCATGATCAGAACCCGAGCCCGCCCTCACGGGCGGCGTCGGCCAGGGCCGCGATCCGCCCGTGGTACTTGTTCCCGGCCCGGTCGAAGACGACCGAGTCGATTCCGGCGGCCTTGGCGCGGTCGGCGATCAGGCCGCCGACGGTCTTGGCCTTGTCGGTCTTGTTGTCCGACGCGCCGCGCAGGTCGGCCTCCATGGTGGAGGCGGAGACCAGCGTCTTGCCGGCCACGTCGTCGATGACCTGAGCGAACAGGTGCTTCGACGACTTGGAGACCACCAGACGCGGCCGCTCGGCCGTGCCGTTGATCTTCTTCCGGACGCGAATCTGGCGACGCAGGCGCGAAGCCGTCTTCTTGGCGGAGTGCTTGTTGTGCCGCAGTCCGATCGCCATGGTTACTTACCAGCCTTTCCGACCTTGCGGCGCACCTGCTCGCCCGCGTACCGCACACCCTTGCCCTTGTACGGCTCGGGCTTACGCAGCTTGCGGATGTTGGCAGCGACCTCGCCGACCGACTGCTTGTCGATCCCGATCACCGAGAACCGCGTCGGGGCCTCCACGTTGAACGTGATGCCCTCGGGCGCGTTCACCGTGATGGTGTGGCTGTAGCCGAGCGAGAACTCCAGCTCGGTCGGGCCCTTGGCGATGACGCGGTAACCGACGCCGACGATCTCGAGCTTCTTCTCGTAGCCGTCCGTCACGCCGGTCACCAGGTTGGCGATCAGGGTGCGGGACAGGCCGTGCAGTTCCTTGCTCTTGCGCTGGTCGTCCGGGCGGGTCACGGCGATCGCGCCGTCCTCGTCGCGGGCGACCACGATGGGCTCAGCGACGACGTGCGACAGCTGACCCTTCGGTCCCTTCACGGTGACCGTCTGGCCGTCGATCGTGACGTCGACGCCGGACGGGACCGTGACCGGGAGCTTACCGATGCGAGACATGTGAGTGGTCCTCCTTCCGGTTCTTCGTCACCAGACGTAGGCGAGGACTTCCCCGCCAACGCCCTTGTTCTTGGCCTGACGGTCGGTCAGCAGGCCCTGGGACGTCGAGATGATCGCGACGCCCAGGCCACCGAGGACCTTCGGCAGGTTGGTCGACTTCGCGTAGACCCGCAGGCCCGGCTTGCTGATCCGTCGCACGCCGGCGATGGAACGCTCGCGGCTCGGACCGAACTTGAGGTCGACGATCAGGGTCTTGCCGACGGCGCCCTCCTTGGGCTCCTCCACCTTGTAGGAGGAGATGTAGCCCTCCTGCTGGAGGATGTCGGCGATGCCCTGCTTGATCTTGCTGTACGGCATCGAGGTCGACTCGTGGTACGCCTGGTTGGCGTTGCGCAGACGCGTCAGCATGTCTGCGATCGGGTCGGTCATCGTCATGGCCTGGGGCCTCTTTCCCGCCGTGGTTTCGCCGCTCGGCGACCTACGGTGACTAGATGGTGAATGGAGAGATGATCAGGGGTGGAGACGGTCACCAGCTGGACTTGGTCACGCCGGGCAGCTCGCCCCGGTGCGCCATTTCCCGCAGGCAGATCCGGCACAGGCCGAACTTGCGGAAGACCGCCTTCGGCCGGCCGCAGCGCTGGCAGCGCGTGTAGGCGCGTACCGCGAACTTCGGCTTCCGGGCCTGCTTGACCTTGAGTGCTGTCTTCGCCACGTCAGTTCTCCTTGAACGGGAAGCCGAGCGCCCGCAGCAGGGCCCGACCCTCGTCGTCGTTCTTCGCGGTGGTCACCACGGTGATGTCCATACCCCGGACACGGTCGATCTTGTCCTGGTTGATCTCGTGGAACATCACCTGCTCGGTCAGGCCGAAGGTGTAGTTCCCGGTGCCGTCGAACTGCTTGGCCGACAGACCGCGGAAGTCGCGGATCCGGGGCAGCGCGAGCGACAGCAGCCGGTCGAGGAACTCCCACATCCGGTCGCCGCGCAGCGTCACGTGGGCGCCGATCGGCATCCCCTCGCGCAGCTTGAACTGCGCGATGGACTTACGGGCCTTGGTGACCTGCGGCTTCTGACCGGTGATCGCGGCCAGGTCCTTGACGGCGCCGTCGATCAGCTTGGAGTCCCGGGCCGCCTCGCCGACGCCCATGTTCACCACGATCTTGACCAGACCGGGGATCTGCATGACGTTGGCGTAGCTGAACTCCTCGTTCAGCTTGCCGAGGATCTCCTCGCGGTACTTGGTCTTGAGCCGGGGCTGAACCTTCGGCTCGGTCACTGCGGTGGTCATCAGATCTCCTCGCCGGTACGCCGCGCGATCCGGACGCTCCGGAAACCGGTGTACGTCGAACCGTCGGGGCGCCGCTTCTGCACCTCGACGCGGTTGTAGCCGACGCGGGTGGTCACCTTCTGCTTCTTGCCGTCCTTGTCGACCTCGACCAGGAGCATCACGTTGGAGACGTGGATCGGGGCTTCCTGGGTGACGATGCCACCCGTGGTGCCGCCGCGCTGGGCCTGCTGCACCTTGGTGTGCTTCTTGACCCGGTTCACGCCCTCGACGATGACCTTCTCGTCGTTCGGGAAGACCTGGATGATCTTGCCCTCGAGGCCCTTGGACTTACCGGCGATCACGCGGACCTGATCGCCCTTCTTCACGTGCAGTTTGCGCTGGGCAGCCATCTCAGAGCACCTCCGGTGCGAGCGAGATGATCTTCATGAAGCGCTTCTCGCGCAGCTCCCGGCCGACCGGCCCGAAGATACGGGTACCGCGGGGCTCGCCGTCGGCCTTGAGGATCACCGCGGCGTTCTCGTCGAAGCGGATGTAGGAGCCGTCCGGACGCCGGCGCTCCTTCACGGTCCGCACGACGACCGCCTTGACGACGTCACCCTTCTTCACACCGCCACCCGGGATCGCGTCCTTGACGGTGGCGACGATCGTGTCACCGACACCGGCGTAGCGCCGACCGGAGCCACCGAGAACGCGGATGCACAAGATCTCCTTGGCACCCGTGTTGTCGGCGACCTTCAGTCGCGACTCCTGCTGGATCATCTGTTGATCTCCTGGTTGTCTCGCTGGTTCTCACCGTGGTGAGCCTTGCGGAACGAATAATTTCGATTGGTTGCCGGCTGTGGAACCGGAACGCTTACTTGGCCTTCTCGAGGATCTCGACGACGCGCCAGCGCTTGGTCGCCGACAGCGGCCGGGTCTCCATCAGGAGGACGCGGTCGCCGATCCCGGCGGCGTTCTGCTCGTCGTGCGCCTTGAGCTTGCTCGTGCGCCGGATGACCTTGCCGTAGAGCTTGTGCTTGACCCGGTCCTCGACCTCGACGGTGACGGTCTTGTCCATCTTGTCGCTCAGCACCAGGCCCTCACGGGTCTTGCGGCTGGCGCGCTCGGGGGTCGTGCTCACGGTCTCGTCCTTCACGTTCTCGGTCATGCCTTCGCCTCGGCCTTCTCGCTGTCGTCCGCGGTCTCGGCGACCTCGGCGGCAACCGGGGCCTCGACCTCTTCGGTGATACCGAGCGCGCGCTCGGTCAGCACCGTGTAGATGCGGGCGATGTCCTTCCGGACGGCGCGCAGCCGGCCGTGCGACTCCAGCTGTCCGGTGGCAGCCTGGAACCGGAGGTTGAACAGCTCCTCCTTGGCTTCACCGAGCTTGCTCAGCAGCTCGTCCCGGCCGAGGTTGCGCAGCTCGGCTGCGGTCACGGTGGTAGCCATCAGTTCTCACCTGCCTCTCGGGTGATGAAGCGGCACTTCATCGGCAACTTGTGAATCGCGCGGCGCATGGCCTCGCGAGCGATCTCCTCCGGCACGCCGGAGAGCTCGAACATCACGCGACCGGATTTCACGTTCGCGATCCACCACTCCGGCGAACCCTTACCGGAACCCATCCGGGTCTCGGCCGGCTTCTTGGTCAGCGGGCGGTCCGGGTAGATGTTGATCCAGACCTTTCCGCCACGCTTGATGTGCCGGGTCATCGCGATACGCGCGGACTCGATCTGCCGGTTGGTGACGTAGTGGCTCTCGATCGCCTGGATCCCGAACTCACCGAACGCCAGCGTGGTACCGCCCTTGGCAGCGCCGGAGCGCTTCGGGTGGTGCTGCTTGCGGTGCTTGACCTTGCGGGGGATGAGCATGGTTCAGCTCTCCGTTCCGGTCGTCTCGGCGGGCTTGTCCGCAGCCGGGGCAACCGCCTCGGCGGCCGGAGCCGACGAGCGGTTGTCGTTGCGGCGGTCGTCACGACGGCCACCGCGGTCGCCGCCACGACCGCCACGGTCGTCACGACGGGCCGGACGGCGCTGCTGCGTCGCGGCGCGGGCCGCGGCCTGCGCCTCGCGCTCGGCGCGGGAGCCGGACACGTCACCCTTGTAGATCCAGACCTTCACGCCGATCCGGCCGAAGGTCGTACGGGCCTCGTAGAAGCCGTAGTCGATGTCGGCGCGCAGCGTGTGCAGCGGGACGCGGCCTTCGCGGTAGAACTCCGACCGCGACATTTCCGCGCCGCCGAGCCGGCCGGAGCACTGGATCCGGATGCCCAGGGCGCCGCCACGCATGGTGGTCTGCATCGCCTTGCGCATCGCGCGGCGGAACGCCACGCGGCCGGACAGCTGCTCGGCCACACCCTGTGCGACCAGCTGAGCGTCGACCTCGGAGTTCTTCACCTCGAGGATGTTCAGCTGCACCTGCTTACCGGTGAGCTCCTCCAGGCTGCCCCGAATCCGGTCCGCCTCGGCGCCGCGGCGGCCGATGACGATACCCGGACGAGCGGTGTGGATGTCGACCCGGACGCGGTCACGGGTGCGCTCGATCTCCACGCGGGAGATACCGGCGCGCTCCATGCCCTTGCTCAGCAGGCGACGGATCTTGACGTCCTCGCCCACGTAGTCCTTGTACAGCTTGTCGGCGTACCAACGGCTCTTGTGGTCGGTGCTGATGCCGAGACGGAACCCGTGCGGGTTTACCTTCTGTCCCACGTCAGGACTCCTTCTTCTCAGCGGTGGCCTTCTTGGCAGCCGTCTTCTTGGCGGTCGCCTTCTTGGCCGGCTTCGCGGCTGCCTCGGTCTTGTCGACCTTGTCGGCCGCAGCCTTCTTGGTGGCCTTCTTGGCCGGGGCCTTCTTCGCCGGCGCCTCGGTCTTGGCCGTGTCGGCCGCCTTCTTGGCGGTCTTCTTGGCCGGTGCCTTGGCGACGGGCTCGTCGGTGACCCGCGGCTCGACCACAACGGTGATGTGGCTGGTCCGCTTGTCGATCCGGGTCGCGCGGCCCTGGGCGCGAGGGCGGTGACGCTTCAGCGTCGGCCCCTCGTCGATCAGGACCTTGGACACGACCAGGTCGGCCCGGCTCAGGTGCTCGGTGCCCTCGGCGTTCGCCGCGGCGCTGTCGACGACCTTGTACACGGTCGCGGCAGCGGCCTGCGGGGCGAACTTCAGAGTGGCGAGTGCGTCGTCGACACCCAGACCGCGCACCAGGTCGCCCACACGGCGGGCCTTCATCGGTGTCACGCGGACGAAGCGCGCGACCGCGAAGGCCCCGGGCGCCTCGCCCAGCAGGCTCTCGCGACGGGCACTGACGGCCCTACGCTCTTGAACGCTCATGATGTTCGAATCTCTCCGTAGGTTGCTTTCGCGTCGTCAACTGACCGGTGGTCAGCGACGCCGTGACTTCCGGTCGTCCTTCTCGTGACCCTTGAACGTGCGCGTCGGGGCGAACTCGCCGAGCTTGTGCCCGACCATCGCGTCCGTCACGAACACCGGCACGTGCTTGCGGCCGTCGTGCACCGCGAGCGTGTGGCCGATCATGTCCGGCACGATCATCGATCGGCGGGACCAGGTCTTGATGACATTCTTGGTGCCCTTTTCGTTCTGCACCTCCACCTTCTTGGCCAGGTGGTGGTCGACGAACGGGCCCTTCTTCAAGCTGCGTGGCATTCTGGCCGGCTCCTATCAGCGCTTCTTGCCGGCCTTGCGGCGCCGGACGATCATGCGGTCGCTTTCCTTGCGGGTACGGGTACGGCCCTCGGGCTTGCCCCACGGGGACACCGGGTGGCGACCACCCGAGGTCTTACCCTCACCACCACCGTGCGGGTGGTCGACCGGGTTCATCGCGACACCGCGGACGGTCGGGCGCTTGCCCTTCCAGCGCATCCGGCCGGCCTTGCCCCAGTTGATGTTCGACTGCTCGCCGTTGCCGACCTCACCGAGGGTGGCGCGGCAGCGCACGTCGACCATCCGGACCTCGCCGGACGGCATCCGCAGGGTGGCCATCCGGCCCTCCTTGGCGACCAGCTGAATGCTGGTACCGGCGGAGCGGCCCATCTTGGCGCCACCGCCCGGACGCAGCTCAACCGCGTGGATCGTCGAACCGACCGGGATGTTGCGCAGCGGCAGGTTGTTCCCGATCTTGATGTCGGCCGCGGGGCCGTTCTCGACGATCGTGCCCTGCTTCAGGTTGGTCGGGGCGAGGATGTAGCGCTTCTCGCCGTCGACGTAGTGCAGCAGCGCGATCCGCGCGGTGCGGTTCGGGTCGTACTCGATGTGCGCGACCTTGGCCGGCACGCCGTCCTTGTCGTACCGCTTGAAGTCGATCAGGCGGTAGGCGCGCTTGTGGCCGCCACCCTGGTGCCGAGTGGTGATCTTGCCGCTGTTGTTGCGGCCGCCCTTCTTCGGCAGCGGGCGGAGCAGCGACTTCTCGGGGGTCGAACGGGTGAGCTCGACGAAGTCGGCCACGCTCGAGCCGCGACGGCCCGGCGTTGTCGGCTTGTATTTGCGGATACCCATTACGACTGGCCTCCGAAGATATCGATGCGGTCGTCACCCTTGAGGGTCACGATCGCCCGCTTGGTGTCCGGGCGCTTGCCCCAGCCCGAACGGGTGCGGCGGCGCTTGCCCTTGCGGTTCAGCGTGTTGACGTCGTTGACCTTGACCTTGAACACCTTCTCGACCGCGAGCTTGATCTCGGTCTTGTTGGCGTCCGGGGCGACCTCGAACGTGTACTTCTGCTCGTCCAGCAGGCCGTAGCTCTTCTCGCTCACGACCGGCCGCAGCAGCACGTCCCGCGGGTCCTTGTTGACTCCGTGGCTCATGCTTCTACCTCCTCAGCGGCTTCGGTCGACGTAGCGACAGCCTTGACGGACTTGCCCTTGGGCGCGCCGGCGACGAAGGCGTCGAGCGCGCTCTTGGTGAAGACGACCGCGTCGCTGCAGAGCACGTCGTACGCGTTCAGCTGGTCGGCCGCGATCAGGTGCACGTGCTGCACGTTGCGCAGGCTCAGCCAGGTGAGCTCGTCGGCGCGGTCGACGACGACCAGCGCCTTCCCCGGGTCGGTGACCTGGCTCAGCGTCTTCAGCGCCGTCTTGGTGGAGGGCTTGTCGCCGTCCACGAAGCTCTCGACGACGAACACGCGGCCGTCACGGGCCCGGTCCGACAGCGATCCGCGCAGGGCGGCCGCGATCATCTTCTTCGGGGTGCGCTGGCTGTAGTCCCGCGGCGTGGGGCCGTGGACGACGCCACCGCCGGTGAACTGCGGCGCGCGGGTCGAACCCTGACGGGCGCGACCGGTGCCCTTCTGGCGGTACGGCTTGGCGCCACCGCCGGACACCTCGCCCCGGGACTTGACCTTGTGGGTGCCCTGACGAGCAGCGGCCAGCTGGGCCACCACGACCTGGTGGATCAGCGGGATGTTCGTCTGGACGTCGAACAGCTCGGCCGGAAGCTCGGCGGAACCCTTCTTACTGACCTTGTCGCCCTTGACGACGACGACGTCGACGGTGCTCACTTGGCCCCCTTCGCGGCGTTGCGGATCAGCACGAGGCCGCCCTTGGGGCCGGGAACGGCGCCCTTGAGCAGGATCAGGCCGCGCTCGGCGTCGATCGCGTGCACGGTGATGTTCTGCGTGGTGACCTGCTCGTGGCCCATCCGGCCCGCCATCTTCAGGCCCTTGAAGACCCGGCCCGGGGTGGCGCAGCCGCCGATGGAACCCGGCGAGCGGTGCTTCTTGTGGACACCGTGGGTGGCGCGCAGACCGTGGAAGCCGTGCCGCTTCATGACACCGGCGAAACCCTTGCCCTTGCTGGTGGCGGACACGTCGACCCGCTCACCGGCCTCGAAGGCCTCGGCCTTGATCTCCTGGCCCAGGGTGTACTCGCTGGCGTCGGCGGTGCGCAGCTCCAGCAGGTGGCGCCGCGGCGTCACGCCGGCCTTGTCGAAATGACCGCGCATGGGCTTGGTCACCTTGCGCGGGTCGATGTCGCCGTAGGCGATCTGGACACCGTCGTAGCCGCTGTCGGCCGAGGTCCGGACGCCGGTGACGACACACGGGCCGGCCTGGATCACGGTGACGGGGACGACTCGGTTGTTCTCGTCCCAGGTCTGGGTCATGCCGAGCTTGGTGCCCAGCAGACCGCGCGTGTTCTTCTGCTTGCTCATTGGCTGTTCGCGTCCCTCAGAGCTTGATCTCGATGTCGACGCCCGCCGGCAGGTCGAGCCGCATCAGCGAGTCGACGGTCTTCGGCGTGGGGTCGATGATGTCGATGAGCCGCTTGTGGGTGCGCATCTCGAAGTGCTCGCGGCTGTCCTTGTACTTGTGCGGCGAGCGGATGACGCAGAACACGTTCTTTTCCGTCGGCAACGGCACCGGGCCAGCAACCTTCGCACCAGTACGCGTCACCGTGTCGACAATCTTGCGCGCCGAGCTGTCGATGACCTCGTGGTCGTAGGCCTTCAGCCGGATGCGGATCTTTTGTCCCGCCATCGCTTCGCTTCGTCCTTCTCTATCGTCTTCGTTTCGTTGCTCCGACCCCCGCGGTCGGGTGTGTCGCGAGCGCGGCACGCGCGTGACTCACCGCTTCTTCGACCTGGGGTGGAGATCGGGGCTCGGTCTCGGACCGGGCCTCGGCATGGTCTCCGGTCCGGCGCACCAGCCGACTGAGAACAGTTGGGGCGCGCCCCGGCAACCTCGCCTGAGCAACCTGAATATTGTGCCAGAGATCGGCGCCGAAACGCCAATCGGGTGGCTTTGGGCCCGATCCCCAGCCCACCTGAGCGGGGATCGGACACAAAGCAGAGGTCCGCGGGGCTCAAACTACGAGCCCACGCGGACCTCGTGAGATCACTTGATGATCTTGGTGACCCGGCCGGCGCCGACGGTGCGGCCACCCTCACGGATCGCGAACTTCAGGTTCTCCTCCATCGCGATCGGCTGGATCAGCTCGACCGCCATGTCGGTGTTGTCACCCGGCATGACCATCTCGGTGCCCTCGGGCAGCGTGACGACACCGGTGACGTCGGTGGTGCGGAAGTAGAACTGCGGGCGGTAGTTCTGGAAGAACGGCGTGTGCCGGCCGCCCTCTTCCTTCGAGAGGATGTAGACCGAAGCCTCGAAGGAGGTGTGCGGGGTCGTGGTGCCCGGCTTGATGACGACCATGCCGCGCTCGACGTCCTCGCGCTTGGTGCCACGAAGCAGCAGACCGACGTTCTCGCCCGCCTGGCCCTCGTCGAGGAGCTTGCGGAACATCTCGATACCGGTGACGGTGGTCGTCTGCTTGGTCTCGCGGATACCGACGATGTCGACGGTCTCGTTGACCTTGACGATACCGCGCTCGATCCGGCCGGTGATGACGGTGCCACGACCGGTGATCGTGAAGACGTCCTCGACCGGCATCAGGAACGGCTTGTCGACCTCGCGCTCCGGCTGCGGGATGTAGGAGTCGACGGCGTCCATCAGCTCGATGATCGACTCGCCCCACTTGGTGTCGCCCTGCAGCGCCGGGTGCGCGGCGACGCGGACGATCGGCGCGTTGTCGCCGTCGAACTCCTGCTCCGAGAGCAGCTCGCGGACCTCGAGCTCGACGAGCTCCAGGATCTCCTCGTCGTCGACCATGTCGCACTTGTTCAGCGCGACGACCATCGCCGGCACGCCGACCTGACGGGCGAGCAGCACGTGCTCACGCGTCTGCGGCATCGGGCCGTCGGTGGCGGCGACGACCAGGATCGCGCCGTCCATCTGCGCGGCACCGGTGATCATGTTCTTGATGTAGTCGGCGTGACCCGGGCAGTCGACGTGAGCGTAGTGACGCGCCTCGGTCTGGTACTCGACGTGCGCGATCGAGATGGTGATACCGCGCTGGCGCTCTTCCGGCGCCTTGTCGATCTGATCGAAGGCCGAGGCCTCGTTCAGGTCCGGGTACTTGTCGTGCAGCACCTTGGTGATCGCCGCGGTAAGAGTGGTCTTACCGTGGTCGATGTGACCGATGGTGCCGATGTTGACGTGCGGCTTAGTCCGCTCGAACTTCGCCTTAGCCACTGGGGCCCTCCTGGAAAATGTTGACTTACGCCGTACGCCGACGCGCTGTGGGTTGGTTGGACCGGAGCGAGATTACTCGCCGCGGGCCTTCTTGATGATCTCTTCCGCCACGTTCTTCGGAACCTCGGCGTAGGAATCGAACTGCATCGAGTACGACGCGCGGCCCTGCGTCTTGGAACGCAGGTCACCCACATACCCGAACATCTCGGACAGCGGCACCAGAGCCTTGACGGCCCGGCTGCCACCGGGGCCCTCGTTCATCGACTGGATCTGGCCGCGCCGCGAGTTGAGGTCGCCGATCACTTCACCCATGTAGTCCTCGGGGGTGATCACCTCGACCGCGAACATCGGCTCCAGGATGACCGGATTCGCCCGGCGGGCGGCATCCTTGAAGGCCATCGAACCGGCGATCTTGAACGCCAGCTCCGAGGAGTCGACGTCGTGGTAGGCGCCGTCGGTCAGCGTGACCTTGACGTCCACCATCGGGTAGCCGGCCAGGACGCCGAACTCCATGGCCTCCTGCGCGCCCTCGTCCACCGACGGGATGTACTCGCGGGGGATGCGACCACCGGTGACGGCGTTGACGAACTCGTACCCGCCCTCGCCGCCGGCCTCGACCGAAGTCGGCTCGATGTTGATGATCACACGCGCGAACTGACCCGAAC
This sequence comes from Kribbella sandramycini, assembly GCF_013131805.1. Taxonomy (GTDB): domain Bacteria; phylum Actinomycetota; class Actinomycetes; order Propionibacteriales; family Kribbellaceae; genus Kribbella; species Kribbella sandramycini. Next base: position 202,754 of record NZ_JABJRC010000004.1, read on the forward strand.
CACCGGTCTGCTTCTTGTGCGTGTAGTCGACCTTCTCGACCTTCTTCTTGATGGTCTCGCGGTAGGCGACCTGCGGCTTGCCGACGTTGGCCTCGACGCGGAACTCGCGCTTCATCCGGTCGACCAGCACCTCGAGGTGCAGCTCGCCCATACCGGCGATGATCGTCTGGCCGGTGTCCTCGTCGGTCCGGACCTGGAAGGTCGGGTCCTCCTCGGCGAGCCGCTGGATCGCGACGCCCAGCTTCTCCTGGTCGCCCTTCGACTTCGGCTCGATGGCGACCGAGATCACCGGGGCCGGGAACTGCATCGACTCGAGTACGACCGGGTTCGACGGGTCGGCCAGCGTCTCACCGGTGGTGGTGTCCTTCAGACCCATCACCGCGACGATGTGACCGGCGCCGATCGACGCGATCTCCTCGCGCTTGTTCGCGTGCATCCGGTAGATCTTGCCGATCCGCTCCTTGCGCCCCTTGGTGGGGTTCAGGACCTGCGTGCCGGTCTCGAGCTTGCCGGAGTACACCCGGATGAAGGTGAGCTTGCCCAGGTGCGGGTCGGCGGCGATCTTGAACGCCAGCGCCGAGAACGGCTCGCTGTCGTCCGGCTTGCGCAGCACGACCTGCTCGCTGTCCTTGACGTCGTGGCCCTCGATGGCCGGGACGTCGAGCGGGCTCGGCAGGAACGCGTTGATCGCGTCGAGCAGGGGCTGGACGCCCTTGTTCTTGAACGCGGTACCGGTCAGCACCGGGGTCAGCTTGGAGGCGATCGTGGCGCGGCGGATACCGGCCATGACCTGCTCCTGGGTGGGCTCGGTGCCCTCCAGGTACAGCTCCATGATCTCGTCGTCGGCCTCGGCCAGCGTCTCGATCAGCTTGTCCCGCCACTCGGCGGCGATCTCGGTGTGGGTGGCCGGGATCTCCTCGACGGTGTAGTCCTCACCCATCGTGGTCTCGCCGCGCCAGGTCAGCGCGCGCATGCCGATCAGGTCGACGACGCCGATGAAGTCGGACTCCGCGCCGATCGGCAGCTGCAGGACCAGCGGGGTCGCGGCCAGCCGGTCGACGATCATGTCGACACAGCGCATGAACTCCGCGCCGGTCCGGTCCAGCTTGTTGACGAAGCAGATCCGCGGTACGCCGTACCGGTCCGCCTGGCGCCACACGGTCTCGGACTGGGGCTCCACACCGGCGACGCCGTCGAACACCGCGACCGCGCCGTCGAGGACGCGCAGCGAGCGCTCGACCTCGACCGTGAAGTCCACGTGTCCGGGGGTGTCGATGATGTTGATGGTGTGGTCTTTCCAGGTGCAGGTCGTCGCGGCGGACGTGATCGTGATGCCGCGCTCCTGCTCCTGCTCCATCCAGTCCATCGTGGCGGCGCCGTCGTGGACCTCACCGATCTTGTACGTGATACCGGTGTAGAAGAGGATCCGCTCGGTCGTCGTCGTCTTGCCGGCGTCGATGTGGGCCATGATCCCGATGTTGCGGACCTTGGCCAGGTCGGTGGTGATTTGTACGGCCACCTCGGTGGTCTACCTCTCGATTCTGTGCTGCGTCAAAAGAGTGAAAGCGGGGGCCCGGAGCGGGCCCCGGATCACCAGCGGTAGTGGGCGAAGGCCTTGTTGGCCTCGGCCATCTTGTGCGTGTCCTCGCGGCGCTTGACCGAGGCGCCCAGACCGTTCGACGCGTCCAGGATCTCGTTCATCAGGCGCTCCGACATCGTCTTCTCGCGGCGCGCGCGGGAGTACGACGTCAGCCAGCGCAGGGCCAGCGTGTTCGAACGGCCCGGCTTGACCTCGACCGGCACCTGGTAGGTGGCGCCACCGACCCGGCGGCTCTTCACCTCGATGCTCGGCTTCACGTTGTCGAGCGCGCGCTTCAGCGTGATGACCGGGTCGGTGCCGGTCTTCGTCCGGGTGCCCTCGAGGGCGGTGTAGACGATGCTCTGCGCGATCTGCTTCTTGCCGTCGACCAGGATCTTCGAGATCAACTGGGTGACGAGCGGCGAACTGTAGACCGGGTCGATGATGACCGGGCGCTTCGGGGCCGGGCCCTTGCGCGGCATTAGCTCTTCTCCTTCTTCGCGCCGTAGCGGCTGCGAGCCTGCTTCCGGTTCTTCACACCCTGGGTGTCGAGCGAACCGCGGATGATCTTGTACCGGACACCGGGCAGGTCCTTCACACGACCGCCGCGCACGAGCACGATCGAGTGCTCCTGCAGGTTGTGGCCGACACCGGGGATGTACGCGGTGACCTCGATGCCGCTGGTCAGGCGGACACGCGCAACCTTACGAAGAGCGGAGTTCGGCTTCTTCGGCGTGGTGGTGTAAACGCGCGTGCACACACCGCGACGCTGAGGGGAACCCTTCAGGGCGGGCGTCTTGTTCTTGGACACCTTGTCCTGGCGGCCCTTGCGGACCAGCTGCTGAATGGTGGGCACCGCGTAGGTCTCTTTCTGTCGTCCGGCTTTCTGCTCATGCTGTAGTGCCTGACCCCCGCGGTCGGGTGTGTCGCGTGGGCACGGACGTACCGAAGCCGTAATCTTTCAGACTGTCGGCAGATGTCCCGTGCCACGCGCGCAGACCCTAAAAATACGAGGGGCACGCATGACGGCCCAGGATGACCCGGGCACGATCGTTAAGACTAGCGGCTGCCCCAGGCACGGTCAAAATGAGCTACCGCCGGCTCCTGAGGCGAAGCCGCTTCACCAGTCTACAGGGCCTAGGGAGTGGCTTCCGCACCGAGGAAAGCAGCCGCCGCCCGCGCCTCGCCCCGGACGGTCAGCGCCGCCGCCGGGAGGCGTTTCCACAGGCACAGATCGAGGACCACGGCCGACCCCTCCAGGACCGCCGCGCCGGTCGCGACGCCGGACCGGATCTGCGGCGGAAGCCCTTGCCCAGAAGGCGTCAGCGTCCACTCGTGGCCGGTGTCGGTGGCCCGGACGCCGATCTCCTCGGTGACGGCCGGCGCGGCGCCGCGGGCGAGCATCCGGGGCAGGAAGACCTCGAAGACCTCGGCCACGCCGTCCGCGAAGACTGCGGCAGGTACGGCGGCCAGACCAGTGGGCACCGAACCGGGCGCGGCCGCGGCGGCCTGGCCGGCGTCCACGAGGTGGATGACCGTCTCATGGAGGCGGCGTCGCGACCAGAAGCCCGCGCGCTGCTCGACCGGCGCGAAGTTCCAGCAGGGCTCAGCCGGATCGACGGCCCGGAGCGCGGCCGCCAGGGCGGCGGTCGTACCGGCATACCAGTCACCCCAGGAGATGGCCGCCCGCAGCACCCCCTCCGGCCGCCGCTGCTCGACGCCGCTGAGCACGATCGACGCGGCCCATCGCTGACCGGCGCCGATATGCAGCGCGAGGTCGGCGATCGCCCAGCCGGGGCAGGCCGGCACCGGCGCCGCCGGATCGATCTCGTCGAAGGCAACCGCCAGCAGAGCGGCCGCCTTCTCGAACTCGGTCAGGTGATCCAGCATCTGCGCCTAGGAACGGAACTCGACGTTGGTGATCAGGCCTTCGGAGACGCGGTAGAGCGCGATCCGGGCGATCGGCTCACCGGTGTCGTGGGCCAGCTGATGCTCGACGACCCACTCACCCTGCATGAGCTTCTGGACCACCTCGGTCTTGCAGCGGCCGGCGTCGAACAGCGGCTGGTAGAACTCGCGCAGGAAGCGCCGGCCGCGCATCTCGGTGCCGTCGGCAAAGGAGATCTGCGCCGTCGGCGAGTACATCGCCAGGAAGGCCTCCAGATCGTGCGCCGCGTACGCCGAGTGCTCGCGACCGACCACCCGCGCGGCGGGGGTGTCGACGACGAACGACGTCGCGACCGCGGCCGGAGCGGTCACCGGCTCCGGGATGACGATCGGCTCCGGCTCGGACGGCTTGTCCTGCGCAGCGGCCTTCTCAGCCACCAGGACGGGCTCTGCGGGGGTTTCGGCGGTCGCCGCGGCCTCGGCAGCCTTCTTGACCGCTGGGCGACGGGTGGTGGTCTTGATCTGCGGCGGCGGAGGGACGAGCAGGTCGCCCTGGGCGCCCGGCTCTTCGCCGAGGTGGGCGATCGCCCAGTCGAGGGCCTTGGTGACGGCGGCGCGTGATTCTTCGGTGTGGTCGAGCATGTCGAACCCGTGGTGCCCTTTCGGTACGTCGATGATGTCCAGCGCGGTGCCACCCGCGGAGACGAACTCCGCGACGGGGCCGGCGAGCTCTGCGCGCTCCAGCCCGACCTTGGTGAGCAGCACCGGAAGGTCCTTGTGTTTGCCGATGACTTCGGCGGCGTTGACCAGATCGTCGACACCGGGCGGGGTGGCGAGCAGCGGATAGGTGAGGGCGACGCCGCGCAGCCAGTCGGGGCGGCTGTCCAGCCACTCCCCCGCCAGCAGGCCGGCGCCCGAGAAGAACCAGAGCACGACCCGATCCGGGTCGACGCGCGGATCCGAACGCAGTACGCCGATCGCTGCCTCCACCTCATCGGCGGCCGTGGGCAACTCGCCCAGGCCGCGGATCAGGCTGTGATCGACGACGGCGGCCACCGCTCCACGGCGAGCGGCGGCGGTCGCATACCCCTTGTACACCGGCCAATCCCGAGGTGCGACCTCGAGGTCGGGCGGCGCGGGACCACCGTGCACAAAGAGAATCGCGCCCGTCCGGGCGCTGCCGACGGGCCGGTAGATGTCCAGCTCTCCCAGCCGGTCGACCCGGACCTCAGGGCCGTCCAGGACGCCCAGGACGAAGGGCCGCAGATAGCCGGGAAGATCCGTCATGCACCAATCTTGGACCATGCCCCGGACACTTTCGTCCGCCACCCCGGGTGTCGCCCTGATCACGATCCGAAACGTCCGATTTCCCTTATGGACAAAGCGTTTGAAATGCCGAAGGGCGGCCCCTCCGAAGAGGTGCCGCCCTTGGCGGAGTGACTCTGATCAGTTCTGGTACGAACCGAGGTCGAAGTCGTCGAGCGGGACCGACTGCCCGGCGGACGGGCCGAAGTCGTAGTCGTACGACTCGTAGCCGACCATCGAGTACATCGCGGCCTTCGCCTCCTCGGTGGGCTCCACCCGGATGTTGCGGTAACGGTCCATGCCGGTACCCGCCGGGATCAGCTTTCCGATGATGACGTTCTCCTTCAGACCGACCAGGGAGTCGGACTTGCCGTGGATCGCGGCCTCGGTCAGGACCCGGGTCGTCTCCTGGAAGGAGGCGGCCGAGAGCCAGGACTCGGTGGCCAGCGAAGCCTTGGTGATACCCATCAGCACCGGACGACCGGAGGCCGGCGTACCGCCCTCGGCGACCACGCGGCGGTTCTCACCCTCGAAGAGGATGCGGTCCGCCAGCTCGCCCGGCAGCAGGTTCGCGTCGCCGGACTCGATCACCGTGACTCGGCGCAGCATCTGCCGGACGATGATCTCGATGTGCTTGTCGTGGATGGCCACACCCTGCGACCGGTACACCTCCTGGACCTCGTCCACCAGGTGCTCCTGCGCCTTGCGGACACCCAGGATCCGCAGCACTTCCTGCGGGTCCGGCGTGCCCTGCATCAGCTGCTGGCCGACCTCGACGTGCTGACCCTCTTCGATCAGCAGGCGACCGCGCTTCGACACCGGGTAGGCGACCTCCTCGGAACCGTCGTCCGGGGTGAGCACCAGCTTCCGGGTCTTGTCGGTGTCCTCGATCGAGATCCGGCCCGCCGCCTCCGAGATCGGCGCCTTGCCCTTGGGCTGACGCGCCTCGAACAGCTCGACGACACGCGGCAGACCGTGCGTGATGTCGTCACCCGCCACACCACCGGTGTGGAAGGTACGCATCGTCAGCTGCGTTCCCGGCTCACCGATCGACTGGGCCGCGATGATACCGACGGCCTCACCGATGTCGACCGGCTTACCGGTCGCCAGCGAACGGCCGTAGCACTTCGCGCAGGTCCCGGTCTTGGCGTCACAGGTCAGCACGGAGCGGACCTTGACCTCCTTGACCCCGGCCTCGATCAGCTTCGCGATCGAGACGTCGCCCAGGTCGCTGCCCGCGGTCAGGACGACGGTGCCGTCGGCGCCGCTGACGTCGGTGGCCAGCGTGCGTGCGTACGCGTTGGTCTCGACGTTCTCGGTGTGTACGACCTTGCCGTCCGGACCGTCCTCACCGATCTGCTTGGGCAGACCGCGCTCGGTGCCGCAGTCCTCCTCGCGGATGATGACGTCCTGCGAGACGTCGACCAGACGACGGGTCAGGTACCCGGAGTCGGCCGTCCGCAGCGCGGTGTCGGCCAGACCCTTACGGGCGCCGTGCGTCGCGATGAAGTACTCGACGACGCTCAGGCCCTCACGGAAGTTGGCCTTGATCGGACGGGCGATGATCTCGCCCTTCGGGTTGGCCACCAGACCACGCATACCGGCGATCTGCCGGATCTGCATCATGTTGCCTCGGGCGCCCGAGTGCACCATCATCCAGATCGGGTTGGCCTTGGCGAAGTTCTCCTCCATGGCCTTACCGACCTCGGCGTTGGCGCCGGTCCAGATCTCGATCAGCTCCTGCCGCCGCTCGGACGAGGTGATCAGACCCCGCTCGAACTGCTTCTGGACCTTCTCGGCCTGCGACTCGTAGCGCGCCATGATCTCCGGCTTGGACGGCGGCGTCGAGAAGTCGTTGATGGACACGGTGACACCGGACCGGGTGGCCCAGCGGAAACCGAGGTCCTTCAGCGCGTCGAGGGCGTTCGCGACCTCGACCTTCGTGTACCGCTCGGCCAGGTCGTTGACGATCCCGCCCAGCTGCTTCTTGCCGACCTCGAGGTTGACGAACGGGTAGTCCGCCGGCAGCGTCTCGTTGAACAGCGCGCGGCCCAGCGTGGTCTCCAGGGAGAACCCGCCGCCCGGCAGCTCGACGGCGCCGTCGGTCAGCCCCGCGCCGGTCAGCCGCAGCGTGATCTTCGCCTGCAGCGACAGCTCGTTGCGGTCGAAGGCCATGATCGCCTCGGCGACCGAGCCGAACGCCCGGCCCTCGCCCTTGACGCCTTCCTTGAGCATCGTCAGGAAGTAGATGCCGATGATCATGTCCTGCGTCGGCATCGTGACCGGACGGCCGTCGGCCGGCTTCAGGATGTTGTTCGTCGACAGCATCAGGATCCGCGCCTCGGCCTGGGCCTCGGCCGACAGCGGCAGGTGCACCGCCATCTGGTCACCGTCGAAGTCGGCGTTGAACGCCGAGCAGACGAGCGGGTGGATCTGGATCGCCTTGCCCTCGATCAGCTGCGGCTCGAACGCCTGGATACCCAGCCGGTGCAGGGTAGGCGCGCGGTTCAGCAGCACGGGGTGCTCGGTGATGACCTCTTCCAGCACGTCCCAGACCTGGGCGCGCTGACGCTCGACCATCCGCTTGGCGGACTTGATGTTCTGCGCGTGGTTGAGGTCGACCAGCCGCTTCATCACGAACGGCTTGAACAGCTCCAGCGCCATCGCCTTCGGCAGACCGCACTGGTGCAGCTTCAGCTGCGGGCCGACCACGATGACCGAACGGCCCGAGTAGTCGACGCGCTTGCCGAGCAGGTTCTGCCGGAAACGACCCTGCTTGCCCTTGAGCATGTCGGACAGCGACTTCAGCGGCCGGTTACCCGGGCCGGTGACCGGACGGCCACGGCGGCCGTTGTCGAACAGCGCGTCGACGGCCTCCTGCAGCATCCGCTTCTCGTTGTTGACGATGATCTCGGGCGCACCGAGGTCGAGCAGCCGCTTGAGGCGGTTGTTCCGGTTGATCACCCGGCGGTACAGGTCGTTCAGGTCCGACGTCGCGAACCGGCCGCCGTCGAGCTGGACCATCGGCCGCAGGTCCGGCGGGATGACCGGGACGCAGTCCAGGACCATACCCATCGGGCTGTTGTTGGTGGCCAGGAACGCGGTGACGACCTTGAGCCGCTTCAGGGCGCGGGTCTTGCGCTGGCCCTTGCCGGTCTTGATCGTCTCGCGCAGGTTGTCGGCCTCGGCCTTCAGGTCGAAGGTCTCCAGCCGGCGCTGGATCGCGGCCGCGCCCATCGCCCCGGCGAAGTACTTGCCGAAACGCTCCTTCATGGCGCGGTACAGGATCTCGTCACCCTCGAGGTCCTGGACCTTCAGGTTCTTGAACCGGGTCCAGACCTCGTCGAGGCGGTCGATCTCGCGCTGCGCGCGGTCGCGCAGCTGCTTGACCTCACGCTCGGCGCCTTCCTTCACCTTGCGGCGAACGTCGGCCTTCGCGCCCTCGGCCTCGAGCTGCGCGAGGTCCTCCTCGAGCTTCTTCATCCGGGTCTCGATGTCGTTGTCGCGCCGGTTCTCGAGCTGCTTGCGCTCGACGTCGGTCCGGCCCTCCAACGACGCCAGGTCGCGGTGCCGCGCCTCGTCGTCGACGTCGGTGATCATGTACGCCGCGAAGTAGATGACCTTCTCCAGGTCCTTCGGGGCGAGGTCGAGCAGGTAGCCGAGCCGCGACGGGACACCCTTGAAGTACCAGATGTGGGTGACCGGAGCGGCCAGCTCGATGTGGCCCATCCGCTCCCGGCGCACCTTGGAGCGGGTGACCTCGACGCCACACCGCTCGCAGATGATGCCCTTGAAGCGAACGCGCTTGTACTTACCGCAGTAGCACTCCCAGTCCCGGGTGGGACCGAAGATCTTCTCGCAGAACAGACCGTCCCGCTCGGGCTTGAGCGTCCGGTAGTTGATCGTCTCCGGCTTCTTGACCTCGCCGTGCGACCACTGGCGGATCTCATCCGCGGTCGCCAGGCCGATCCGAAGCTCGTCGAAGAAGTTCACGTCGAGCACGATGTGTTATCTCCCGTAAAAAGTTGGTCTGAGATGAGTTGGCGTGTGATCAGGAGCGGCAACCCGCTCAGACCTCTTCGACACTGTTCGGCTCGCGCCGGGACAGGTCGATACCCAGTTCCTCCGCAGCGCGGAAGACGTCCTCTTCGCTGTCGCGCATCTCGACCCGGCTTCCGTCGGACGAGAGGACCTCGACATTCAGACACAGAGACTGCATTTCCTTGACCAGAACCTTGAAGGACTCCGGGATACCCGGCTCCGGGATGTTCTCGCCCTTGACGATCGCTTCGTAGACCTTCACGCGACCGACCACATCGTCCGACTTGATCGTCAGCAGCTCCTGCAGCGCGAAGGCGGCGCCGTAGGCCTCGAGGGCCCACACCTCCATCTCGCCGAACCGCTGGCCACCGAACTGCGCCTTACCACCCAGCGGCTGCTGCGTGATCATCGAGTACGGACCGGTCGAGCGGGCGTGGATCTTGTCGTCCACCAGGTGGTGCAGCTTCAGCATGTACATGTAGCCGACGCCGACCGGCTCCGGGAACGGCTCACCCGAACGGCCGTCGAACAGCCGGGCCTTACCGGTGCCGTCGACCATCCGGTCGCCGTCGCGGTTCGGCAGCGTCGAGCCGAGCAGGCCGGTGACCTCCTCTTCCCGGGCGCCGTCGAAGACCGGGGTGGCGACGTTCGTCATCGCCGGCGCGGAACCCGCGCCGATCTTGATCAGCCGCTGCGCCCACTCTTCGGTGTTCTCCGGGTCGACCTCCCAGCCGCGGCTGGCGACCCAGCCGAGGTGGGTCTCGAGCACCTGGCCGACGTTCATCCGGCCGGGCACGCCCAGCGGGTTCAGGATGATGTCGACCTGGGTGCCGTCGGCCATGAACGGCATGTCCTCGACCGGCAGGATCTTGGAGATGACGCCCTTGTTGCCGTGGCGCCCGGCGAGCTTGTCGCCGACCGAGATCTTGCGCTTCTGGGCCACGTAGACGCGGACCAGCTGGTTCACACCCGGCGGCAGCTCGTCGCCGTTGTCGCGGTCGAAGACGCGGACGCCGATGACGGTGCCGTTCTCGCCGTGCGGAACCTTCAGCGAGGTGTCGCGGACCTCACGGGCCTTCTCACCGAAGATCGCGCGCAGCAGCCGCTCCTCCGGGGTCAGCTCGGTCTCGCCCTTCGGCGTCACCTTGCCGACCAGGATGTCACCGGTGGTGACCTCGGCGCCGATCCGGATGATGCCGCGCTCGTCGAGGTCGGCGAGCATCTCGTCGGAGACGTTCGGGATGTCCCGGGTGATCTCCTCCGGGCCCAGCTTGGTGTCGCGAGCGTCGACCTCGTGCTCCTCGATGTGGATCGAGGTCAGCAGGTCCTGCTGGACGACGCGCTGGGACAGGATGATCGCGTCTTCGTAGTTGTGACCCTCCCACGGCATGAACGCGACGAGCAGGTTCCGGCCGAGGGCCATCTCCCCTTCGTCGGTGCACGGGCCGTCGGCCAGCGGCGAGCCGACCTCGACCCGCTGCCCGGCGTCGACCAGCGGGCGCTGGTTGATGCAGGTGCCCTGGTTCGAGCGGCGGAACTTCGCCAGCCGGTAGGTCTGGTACGTGCCGTCGTCGGCGGCGATCTCGATCAGATCGGCCGAGACCTCCTTGACCACGCCGGCCTTGTCGGAGACGACCACGTCGCCGGCGTCGACCGCGCCGCGGAACTCCATCCCGGTGCCGACCAGCGGCGCGTCCGAGGTGATCAGCGGCACCGCCTGGCGCTGCATGTTGGAGCCCATCAGCGCGCGGTTGGCGTCGTCGTGCTCGAGGAACGGGATCAGGGCCGTCGCGACCGACACCATCTGGCGCGGGGAGACGTCCATGTAGTCGACGTCCGCGACGAGCGCGAGCTCGACCTCACCGTGCCGGCGGCGGACCAGCACGCGGTCCTCGGCGAGCCGGTTGTCGTCGGTCAGCGCGGCGTTGGCCTGCGCGATGACGAACCGGTCCTCCTCGTCGGCGGTCAGGTAGTCGACCTGGTCGGTGACCAGGCCGTCGACGACCTTGCGGTACGGCGTCTCGACGAAACCGAACGGGTTCACCCGGCCGTACGACGCGAGCGAGCCGATCAGACCGATGTTCGGGCCTTCCGGGGTCTCGATCGGGCACATCCGGCCGTAGTGGGACGGGTGCACGTCGCGGACCTCGAAGCCGGCCCGCTCACGGCTCAGACCACCCGGGCCGAGCGCGTTCAGGCGCCGCTTGTGGGTCAGACCGGCGACCGGGTTGGTCTGGTCCATGAACTGGGACAGCTGGGAGGTGCCGAAGAACTCCTTCAGCGCCGCCACCACCGGCCGGATGTTGATCAGGGTCTGCGGCGTGATCGCCTCGACGTCCTGGGTCGTCATCCGCTCCCGGACCACGCGCTCCATCCGGGCCAGGCCGGTGCGCAGCTGGTTCTGGATCAGCTCGCCGACCGTCCGGAGACGGCGGTTGCCGAAGTGGTCGATGTCGTCCTCTTCGACGACGATCTCGCCGATCGGGGCCGGCAGCTCGGTCTTGCCCTCGTGCAGCGCGACCAGGTACTTGATCGTGGCGACGATGTCGTCGATCGTCAGCACCGCGGTGTCGTGCGCCTCGTCGCGGCCGAGCTTCTTGTTGATCTTGTAGCGGCCGACCTTGGCCAGGTCGTAGCGCTTGCCGTTGAAGTAGTAGTTCTCCAGCAGCGCCTGCGCGGCCTCGCGCGTCGGCGGTTCACCCGGGCGCAGCTTGCGGTAGATGTCCAGCAGCGCGTCGTCCTGCCCGGAGGTGTGGTCCTTCTCCAGGGTGAGGCGGATCGACTCGTAGTCGCCGAACTCCTCGAGGATCTGCGCGTCCGTCCAGCCCAGGGCCTTCAGCAGCACGGTGACGTTCTGCTTGCGCTTGCGGTCGAGGCGAACGCCGACCATGTCGCGCTTGTCGACCTCGAACTCCAGCCACGCGCCGCGCGACGGGATCACCTTGGCGGTGAAGATGTCCTTGTCCGACGTCTTGTCCGGCGTGCGCTCGAAGTACACGCCGGGCGAGCGGACGAGCTGCGAGACGACGACGCGCTCGGTGCCGTTGATGACGAAGGTGCCCTTACGCGTCATCAGCGGGAAGTCGCCCATGAAGACCGTCTGGCTCTTGATCTCGCCGGTCTCGTTGTTCATGAACTCGGCCGTGACGAACAACGGCGCGGAGTACGTGACGTCGCGCTCCTTGCACTCGTCGACCGTGTTCTTCGGAGGCTCGAAGCGGTGGTCGCGGAACGACAGCGACATGGTGCCGCTGAAGTCCTCGATCGGGGAGATCTCCTCGAAGATCTCTTCCAGGCCGCTCGGGCCGGACAGGTCGGTCCGCCCTTCGGCCTCGGCGGCGGCCACCCGGGCCTGCCACGTTTCGTTGCCGACCAGCCAGTCGAAACTGTCCACCTGCAGCGCAAGCAGATCCGGAACCTCGAGAGGCTCGGAGATCTTTGCGAAAGAGATGCGGCGGGGAGAGCCGGAAACTTCGGAGATGCTGTCGGACTGGGGGTTGCGCGAGGCGACCAAGGGGCGTCCTTCCACGGGCTCGCAAACATCGGTGCTGGGTGCGCACGCCAAGCCACCCCAGTCAAGTCGAGACCCGAGCCGAGGTGGGAGAAAGGCAGCGCAAAGCAATAGGCTACCCGATACGGGCAAACCTGTCCAATGGGGTCCGATAGTTTGCCTTCGGACCCCCCTCTCCGTCAAGGACCGACCCGGTGTCTCCAGTGGGTAGATCACCCACGAGACTGCCGGCGCCCTCCTGGTGTGGAGTCACAAAGAGACTACAGTCCGGCGATCTCCTGGACCAGCCATCGGCCGTCTTTTCGAACCATCGTGAACCGGGTCCGGTTCAGGTCCACCCGGGGTTTACCCTGCGTGACCGTGCTGGTGGTGGTCTGGTTGACGAAGATGATCAGCGTCACCCGGTCCGCGTCGCCGTCCCGGACGCCGACCTCGCGCACGTCGGCCTTGACCGTCGCCTTGGTCTTCCCGGCCAGCTCGCCGGCCACCTTGGCCGTCTCGTCGAACTTCCCGGCGAACTCCGGAGTCATCGTCGCCCGTGCGTCCGCGAAGCTTTTCTCCAGCGTCCGGTAGTCGTAACTGAGCGCCGTCTCGGCCGCCTTCCGCCCAGCGGCCGCGGCCTGACCGCGGGCGTCCTCGGCCTGCTTGCCCTGCCAGGCCTGCACCCCGAGCACCGCCGCGACGGTCAGCACGAGCACGATCAGGACGCCGAGCAGCGCGAACAGCACCCCGCCGATCGGCTTCTTCTCATCACTTTCGGTAACGACCTCGGTCGTTTCCGGCACGTCCGGAACGTCGTCCTGGACCTCTGAAGTGACTGGGGTCACATCCTGGACGGGCGTCTCGGCCGGCGACTCAGCAGGCACCTCGACCGCCGGGCGCCGTTGCCCGGCGATCCGCGGCCGGTTGCGGGGACGATCCGGCATCAGCCCACCACCTGCAGGTCGGCGGTCAGCCAGCGGTCCTGCTCGCGGACCATGTCCAGCTTGATCCGGTAGCGGCGCTCGACCCCCGCCGTCGAGGCGGTGTTGGTGACGAGCGCGTTCACGATCACCAGGACCTCGGCGGAGTCCTTGTCACCGGACACCAGCCCGGCCTCCTTCACGTCGCCCTTCGAGGTCGCCTTGTTCGCCACCACGTCGGTCTTCACCGAACCGGCCCCGGCCTGGAACTCCTGTTTGAACTGCCCGGTGGAGTCGTCGACGACGCGCTGCGCGTCGGCGTCCCAGGTCTGGTAGTTGTACGTGGTGAAGTCCAGCGCGAGCTGCCGGGCGGACTTCAGCGCGCCCTCGCGGTTGCTCTTGTCCTGCCGCTGCTTCTGCAGCGCGACCACGGACAGCGTCGCGCCCGCGAGCGCGATCACCAGCAGCACGCTGAGCGCCCAGGCCACGATCAGGCGGGCGCGCCGAGGGGTTTTCACAGTCACTTACCGGTCACCGGTCCGAGGATGAGGGCTTTCCAGGAGTCGCTGCCGAGCAGCTCCTGCTGTCCGCCGGTCGAGCCGAGAATCATCTCCGGCATGCCGCCGGCGCCGCCCGCGGCCCCGGTCACCGGGTCGTAGCCGACGCCGAACCCGGCGCGGTTGCGATCCGAGCGGGACGACGGGCCGGGCTTGTTCTGCGCGCCGCGGACGTTGACCCCGGACGACGGCGACGCCGTACAGCCCGCCTTGTTGTTCGCGGCCTGTTTCGAGGTGTCCTGCGGGACGCGCCAGTCGGTGCCCTTGTACCCGGCCCGGCAGGCCGGCGGGGTGAACCCGAGCACGAGCCCGAAGTGCGCGTCGTAGTGCCCGGTGCCCGGGTCCTTGGCGGGGACGACGTAGCCGCCCATCGAGACGGCCGGGTAGACCACGAGCAGCTGCTCGAGGGCATCCAGCCGGACGGCGGTCAGTTGGTTCACCGTCAGCAGGTTACCGAGCAGGACGGCGATGTCGGCGCGGTTCTCCTGGATCAGGCCGGTCAGCTGGGTCGACGCGGCCGACCCCTGGTCGACGACCTTACGCAGGTTCGCGTCGGAGCTGACCAGGGTGTCGGACAGCAGCGCGAGGTTCTTCGCCCAGGTCTTGATCGCGTCGCCGCTGGCCACCTGGGTCGCCAGGACGGTGTCGCCGTCGTTGATCAGCTTGATCGTCTGCAGGATGTTGGCGTCCGCGTCGTCGATCAGCCGGCCGGAGCTGTCGATGATCCGCTGCAGATCGGTCCCGCGGCCCTTGAGCGCCTGGCCGAGCTCCTTGACCGTCGTCCGCAGGCTGTCCTGGTTGACCGAGTTGACCAGCTCGTCGAGGTTGAGCAGCAGCTCGGTGGTGTCGATCGGGATCGCGGTGTTCTCGCGGTCGATCCGGGAGTTGTCCTTCAGGTACGGGCCGCCGTCGCGGCGCGGCTGCAGGTCGACGTACTGCTCGCCGATCGCCGAGCGGTTCGCGACCACCGCGAGCAGGTCGTTCGGGACCTTGGTCTTGTTCTCGATCTCGAGATCGACCAGGACGCCGTCCGGGAGCAGCTTCAGCTCGCCGACCCGGCCGACCGGCTGGCCGCGGTACGTCACCTCGGCGCCCTCGAAGATGCCGCCGGACTCCGCGAAGCTGGCGCTGACCGTGTACTCGTCGTCGAACAGCAGCTTGTCGATCTGCGCGTAGCGCGCGCCGACGAACGCGATCCCGACGACGGTGATCAGCAGGAACACCATCAGCTGGATCCGGACCCCTCTGGTGATCACTTCACCACCCCCGGCATCAGCGCCTTGGCGAGCTCGGGATCGAACCCGGCCCGGTTGAGTTTCGGCCCGCAGACCGGCAGCAGCAGGACGGTCACGCAGGTCGTCGTCGGCGCGGCCGGCTTGGTCGGCTTGCTGCCCGGCTTGGTCTTGGTCGGGTTGTGCAGCGGGATACTCAGCCCCAGGGTCGGCAGCGCGGTCGGGCCGACGTTCGGCAGGTCGAGCCCGAGCAGGCCCTTGAGCGCCTTCTGGGTGTTCACGTCGAGGGTGATGCCCAGGTTGGTGTAGTCGCCGCCGACCGCCTTCGCGGCGGCGTCCGGGAACGGGTAGGTGAACAGCAGCTCGAGCGACTTCGGCAGGTTCTCCCCCGCCTCGGCCAGCTTGGTCAGGATCGGGTAGAGCGACTGCAGGTTCGCGACCAGGTCCTTCTGCGCGGAGGTGATCACGCGGGTCGCCGTGCTGCCCAGGGTGGACAGCGCCTGCAGCGTCTTGACCAGCGCGGCCCGCTGCTTGTCGAGTGTCGCGATGGACTTCGGCAGCGAGTCGATCGCGGTCGCCAGCGTGGCCTTCTGCGCGTTCAGCTTCTTGGCCAGCGCGTCCACCGCGGTGATCGCGGTGACGATCTTCTGCTTGTTCTGGTCGAGCGTCCCGACGAAGGTGTTCAGCTGGTCCAGCACGCTCTTGATGGCCGGCTCGTTACCGGTGAGGGCCTTGTTCAGCTCCTGGGTGATGATCTGGAGCTGGGCGACGCCGCCGCCGTTCAGCAGCAGCGACAGCGCGGACAGGACCTCTTCGACCTCGACGTTACTGGTCGTCCGGGACAGCGGGATGATCTCGCCCTGCTCGAGTTTGCCGCGCGGCTCCTCCGAGCCGCCGGGCGGCGCCAGCGAGACGAACTTCTCGCCGAGCAGGCTGGTCTGCCGGATCGTCGCCCGCTCGTTGTCGGGCAGCTCCAGGCTCTTCGGCAGCCGGATCCGCACCTTCGCCGTGTAGCCCTCCAGCCAGACCTTCTCGACCGTCCCGACCGTGACGTCGTCCACCTTCACGGTCGACTTCGGCACCAGGTCCAGCACGTCGGCGAACTCGACCGTGACCGTGTACGACGGCCCCTTGATCTTCGCGCCGCCGGGCAGCGGCAGCGAGTACACACTGAAATCGCAGCCGGTCAGGGCCATCGTCATCGCGAGCAGCCCCGCGACCGCCGCCGTACGCCGTCTCATCGGACCAGCCCCCCGAGGGTCGGATCGACCGGGTCCGGGCTGGCCGGCTTCTCGGCGGGCGCCGGGGCCCACGGCGTACCGGCCGGGCCACCACTGGCCGGGGCGCCGCCGGTCAGCTGGCTGAGCAGCGGCAGCTTCGGCAAGGCGTCCAGGACCGGCTTGAGCAGCGAGCAGGTCGAGAGCGGCTGGTTCACCTGCAGCAGCAGCGAGCAGATGAACGACGACGGGTTGTCGAGCTGGGCCAGGTTGATCCGCTGGTCGAGCGTGCCGTACTGCGGGTTGTAGACGCGGGCCAGGTTGCCCAGGCCGAGCGGCGCGGTGTCGATGATCTCGGCCAGCGCGGCCTTCTCCTTGACCAGGATCTGGGAGATCTCGGTCGCGCCGGAGACGGTGTTCCGGACCAGGGCGCGGTTGTCCTTGACGAAGGTCGCCACCTCGCCGAGCGCGGTCGCCAGCAGCGAGAGCGCGGCGGCCAGGTCCTTCCGCTCGCCGGCCAGCGTCGTCGACGTCGCGGCGAAGTTCGTGTTGAACTGCTTGACCAGCGCGTCGTTGGCCGCGAGCGCGGACACGAACGTCTGCAACTGCCGGACCGTTGCGAACAGGCTGTCCGAGTTACCGGAGAGCGTGCCGGTCAGCTTGGCGACGTCGGTGATCGTGCGGTTCAGCTTGGCGCCCTGGCCGTTCAGGTTCTTCGCGGAGACGTCGAGCAGCCGGGACAGCGCGCCCTGGTCGTTCGCGCCCTTCGGACCGAGCGCGACGGACAGGTCGTTCAGGCTCTGGTAGATCTGGTCGAGCTCCAGCGGCACCGCGGTCCGCTCCATCGGGATCTCGGCGCCGTCCGCCAGCACCTCACCCTTGGCGTACGCCGGGGTCAGCTGCACGTACCGATCGGCGACGATCGACGGCGCCGCGATCACGGCCTTGGCCGTCGCCGGCACCTTGTGCTTGGCCTCCCACCAGAACTTCACCCGCACCGACCGCCCGGCCGGCGTCACGCTCTCCACCTCGCCGACCTTGATACCGAGGATACGGACATCGGAGCCGGGGTAGACCGACACCGCCCGCGGGAAGTACGCCGTCGCCGACACCCGCTCCGGATTCGGCCACAGCGAGATCACGCTGACCGCGAGGATCACCACGACGACGCCGATCGCGATCAGCCGGGAGAACGAGGAGACCTTCGTCATCAGCGGCCTCCGAGGATCGGCGGGAGGCCGAGGTCGACCGGGGGCAGCGGGACCTCGGGGACGGGCACCAGGTTCTGCACGTAGGTGTCGAACCAGGGGCCGGTGCCGAGGGTGTTGGTGAAGACGCGGACGAACGGCGCGAGGCCCTTGATGCTGGCGTCCAGGTCGTTCTGGTTCTTCAGCAGGGTCGCCAGGACGGCGTTCACCTTCTGCAGTGTCGGCGCCAGATCCTTCCGGTTCTCCCGGACCAGCGCGGTGATCTGCGCCGACAGCTTCTGCGTCGAGACCAGCAGCTGGTGGATCAGCGCCCGCCGCGCCTGCACGGCCTGGAAGACGGTGTTGCCGTCCTTCATCAGCTTGATCAGCTGCTGGTTGCGGTCGGCAAGCACCTTGGTGACCGTGTTCGAGTGCTGCAGCAGGAGCTTCAGCTGCTCGTCCCGCTTGGCGACGCTGCGCGACAACCGGGACAGCCCGGTCAGCGACGCGTTCACCTCGTCCGGGGTGTTCTTGAACGTCGTCGACAGCGTGTCCAGGGCCTTGGCCAGCTGGGCGGTGTCGATCCGCTCGGTCGTGTTCGCGAGATCGGAGAACGCGTCCACGACGTCGTACGCCGAGACCGTCCGCGCGAGCGGGATCTCGGCGCCGGCCTTCAGCGAGCCGCTGCCGGCCGGGTTCAGTTTGAGGTACTTCTGGCCGAGCAGGGTCTTGATCTTCATCTCGGCGCCGGTCTGGTCACCCAGTTTCACGCCCTTGTCGACGACGAACTCGACCCGGACGTGCGTCCCGGCCAGCTCCACGCTGCGGACCTGCCCGACCCGGACGCCGGCCACCCGGATCTCGTCGTTCGGCTTCAGCCCGCCGGCCTCGGAGAACTGCGCGGAGTACTTCGTCCCGCCGCCGATCAGCGGCAGGTCCTGGGCCTTGAACGCGGCCAGCATGACCAGCCCGATCACCGTCAGGCCGATGACGCCGATCGTCACCTGGTTCTGCTCGCGGAAAGGTTTCACTTCTTGCACCTCGCCGAGTTGTTGTCGTAGGCGACGGGAATGCGAGTGCCCAGCGGGAGCGTCACGTTGCCGTTGAAGTTGCACAGGTAGAAGTTGAACCAGGAGCCGTACGACGCCGTCCCGGTCATCGTGTTCAGCTTCTCGGGCATGTTCTGCAGGGTCTTCACCCAGATGCCCTGGGTGTCGTCGAGTGTGGTCGCGACCGTGCGCAGCCGATCCAGGTCGGCCTTGATCGGGACCCGGGTCTGCTGCAGCAGGCCGGCCGTCTTGGTGTTCAGCGAGTTGATCGAGCCGAGCGAGCTGAGGATCGGGTTGATGTCCTGGCTCAGGCCGGTGATGAACTGCTGCAGGTTCACCAGCAGCTGGGAGAAGTTCTGCTGGCGCTGCGAGACGATCTGCAACGTGCCGGTCAGGTTGGTGATCAGGTCGCCGATCACCTGGTCGGCGTCCGCGAGCGTCGTCGTCAGCGAGGCGGTCTTGGCCAGCAGCGACTCGATCGTGCCGCCCTCGCCCTGCAGGACCTTGATCACCTCGAAGGCGAACTGGTTCACGTCGGCGGGCGTGAGCGCGGTGAACAGCGGCTTGAAGCCGTTGAACAGCACCGACAGGTCCAGCGCGGGGGCCGTGCGCTCCTGGGGGATCAGCCCGTTCGACTTCAGCCGATCGCCGCCGCCGACGCCGTCGGTCAGCGCGATGTAGCGGTTGCCGACCAGGTTGCGGTAGCGGAGCGTCGCATGCGTCGAGTTGTCGACGACCTGGTCGGAGTCGATGCTGAACGTCACCATCGCCAGCTTGTCCTGGTGGAGCGCGATCTTGTCGACCTGCCCGACCTTGACCCCGGCGATCCGGATGTCGTCACCCTGGTTCAGCCCGACCGCGTCGGTGAACACGGCCCGGTACTTCGTGGTCGCGTTGAAGCTGATGTTGCCGATCGTCACCGCGAGCAGCGCGGTCGCGATCGTCGTCACCACGACGAAGATCGACAGCCGGACGATGTCCAGCGTGGTCTTCTTGTCCAGCAGCTTGGTCACTTGAGGTTCACCTGGCCTCCGCGGAGGAGCGGACCGACCAGCAGGGTGGTCAGATCCGGGACGTCGCGCGCCGGGACGCCCATCGCCGGGGCCACCACCGAGTCGATCACCTTCTGCTCGGCCGGCGTCCCGACGCCCTGGGTGTCCAGTGCGAAGCCGGGCATCGCCCGGTTCAGCGTCAGGTTCACCGGGAAGCGCTGGTCCTTGTTGTGGGAGCCCTTCACGCCGTCCTCACCGGTGATGTAGGGCGCCGGGTTCTCCTGGGTGTACGGGCCCGGTTTCTCGCCCGGGTGGCTGTAGTTCTTGCCGACGCAGGTCGGGCCGCGGCGGTCGGAGTACTCGGGCAGCTCGTCGGGCTCGTACGGCGTCGGCTGGTTGGTGATCAGCTCGAGGTTGATGTTCAGCCGGCCGTCGCGGAACGTGTCGTTCAGGATCGGGGTGGTGTCCGTCATCACCTTGAGGAAACAGGGCACCTCGGGTGAGTACCGCTCCAGCAGGTCGAGCACCGGGCGGCTCACCTCGCCGAGCCGGATCACCCGGTCCTCGTTCTGCTTGAGGAAGTTGTTACCGGTCGAGGACACGCCCTGGACGTCGGTGAAGAACTGCTGGAGCTGCTGTTCCTTCTCGACCACCGTGTTACCGGTGATGGTCAGGTTGCGCAGGGCGCGGACCAGATCGGGGGTCGCGTCGCCGTACAGCTGGGAGACCTGGGTCAGTTTGGTCAGCGCGGCCATCAGCTTGGGGACGTTCGGGTTCAGCTTCTTCAGGTACGAGTCGAGCTGGGTGAGCGTGCCCGCGATCTCGGCGCCGCGGCCTTCGAGCGCGGTGGCGAGCGTGTTCAGCGTGGCGTTCAGATCGGCGGGGTCGACGGCCTGCAGCAACGGGAGCGCGTCGTTCAGCACCTTCTCGATCTCGATGCCGACGGCGGTCTTGTCGCGGGCGATCACGTCACCGGCCCGGATGGGCCGGCCCTCGGCGCCGGTGGGCGGAACGAGAGCGACGTACTTCTCGCCGAACAGCGTCTTGGGCAGGATCCGCGCGCTGACCGCGCTGGAGATCTCCTTCACCTGGTCCGGTTTCAGCGCGAGCTCGACCGTCGCCTCTTCGCCGTCGGTGGAGACGCCGGTGACCTCGCCGACGATGATGCCGCGCAGTTTCACATCGGCGTGCTCGTTGAGCTGGAGGCCGATGTGGCTGGTCTTCAGCTCGATGTCGACGGTGTCGGTGAAGACCTTCGCGTAGAACGCGTAGGTCAGCCAGAGCAGGAAGCACAGCATGCCGATGAAGACGACGCCATAAGCCTTGTGCGGAAGCTTGTTGATCATCCGGCCAGCCTCACTGTGGTCGTCGTGCCCCAGATGGCCATCGAGAGCAGCAGGTCGACGACGTTGATCACGACGATCGACGTCCGGACGGCGCGACCGACCGCGACGCCGACGCCCGCGGGGCCGCCGCTCGCGTGGTAGCCGTGGTAGCAGTGCACGAGGATGACCAGGACGGCGAAGACCAGCACCTTGCCGAACGACCACAACACGTCGCCCGGTGGTAAGAACAGATGGAAGTAATGGTCGTACGTGCCCGTACTCTGCCCGTAGAACTTGGTCACGGTCAGCCGGGTGGCGAAGTACGACGAGAGCAGGCCGACGACGTACAACGGGATCACCGCGATCAGGCCGGCGATGATCCGGGTGGTGACCAGGAACGGCAGCGACGGGATCGCCATCACCTCGAGGGCGTCGATCTCCTCGCTGATCCGCATCGCGCCGAGCTGCGCGGTGAAACCGCAGCCGACGGTCGCGGCCAGCGCGATCCCGGCGATCAGCGGGCCGATCTCGCGGGTGTTGATGTACGCGCTGACGAAGCCGGCGAAGGCCGACGTGCCGATCTGGTTCAGCGCGGAGTAACCCTGCAGGCCGACCTCGGTGCCGGTGAAGAAGGCCAGGAACGTGATCACGCCGACCGTGCCGCCGATCACCGCGAGGGCGCCGGTGCCCAGCGTCACCTCGGCCAGCAGCCGCAGGATCTCCTTGCGGTAGCGGGTGATCGATTTGCCCGACCAGGCCAGCGCTTTGACGTAGAAGGCGAGCTGCTCGCCGAGCCGGTCCAGCGAGTTGAGCGGCTTCTTGACCAGCGTGTCCATCAGGGCCGACATGTCAGGCCCCCTTCGGCGGGACGAGCTGGAAGTAGATCGCGGTCATCGAGAAGTTCGCGACGAACAGCAGCATGAACGTGATCACGACCGACTGGTTCACCGCGTCGCCGACGCCCTTCGGGCCGCCGCCCGCGTTCATCCCCTTGTACGACGCGACCACGGCCGCGATGAACCCGAAGACCAGCGCTTTCGCCTGCCCCTGCCACAGGTCGGGCAAGTGGGCGAGCGCGGTGAAACTGGCGATATAACTACCTGGGGTGCCGTCCTGGAGGACGACGTTGAAGACGTAGCCGCCCATCACGCCGACGACGCTGACGAAACCGTTCAGGAAGAACGCGACCAGCATCGTGGCCAGCACCCGCGGGACCACCAGCCGGTGGATCGGGTCGATCCCGAGCACCATCATCGCGTCCAGCTCTTCGCGGATCTTGCGCGCGCCGAGATCGGCGCAGATCGCCGAGCCGCCGGCGCCCGCGATCAGCAGCGCGGTCGCGATCGGCGACGCCTCCCGGACGACGGCCAGCACGGCGGCCGATCCGGTGAAGGCCTGCGCGCCGAACTGCTTGATCAGGCCGCCGACCTGCAGCGCGATCACGGCCCCGAACGGGATCGCGACCAGCGCGGTCGGGATGATCGTCACACTCGCCACGAACCAGGCCTGCTGGAGGAACTCCTTCAGCTGGAACGGACGCCGGACCGACGCCCGCATCGTGTCGAGCGTGAAGGCGAACAGCGAGCCGGCGTGCTTCAGCGGGGCGGTGGCTGACAAAGTCACGTAGCGCCCACCACATCGGAGGCGAACGAGCCGGGCGGCGGAGTCACCCCGTGCTCCCGGCACCATTCGCCGGGCGGGCGCTGGGTCGGCCGCAGGACGCCGGAGCTCGGCAACTGCTGGATCGGGATCGGCGGCAGCGGCGGGAGCTCCTGGTCGGCCTCGCGGGCCAGCTCGTCGGCGTCCTTCTCCTCGGACATGCCGATCGGGCCGACGCGTTGCGCGTTCAGGAACTGGCGGACCACCGGCTCCTCACTGGACAACAGCATCTCCCGCGGCCCGAACATCGCCAGATGCCGGTGGTAGAGCAGGCCGATGTTGTCCGGCACGGTGCGCGCGGTGTTGATGTCGTGGGTGACGATCAGGCAGGTCGCCTGGGTCATCTCGTTCAGGTCGATGATCAGCTGGTTCAGGAACGCCGTCCGGACCGGGTCGAGACCGGAGTCCGGCTCGTCGAAGAGCAGGATCTCGGGCTCCAGCACCAGCGCCCGGGCCAGCCCGGCCCGTTTCCGCATCCCGCCGGAGATCTCGCCGGGGAGCTTGCGCTCCGCGCCGACCAGACCGACCATCTCCATCTTCTCCATCACGATGGAGCGGACCTCGGACTCGGATTTCTTGGTGTGCTCACGGAGCGGGAACGCGACGTTGTCGTACAGGTTCATCGAGCCGAACATCGCGCCGTCCTGGAACAACACGCCGAACAGCTTGCGGATCTCGTAGAGGTCGCGCTCGCTACAGGTCGCGATATCGGTGCCCTCGATGTGCACATGGCCCTTGTCGGGTTTCAGCAGACCGATCAGCGTCTTCAGGAATACGGACTTACCGGTTCCGGAGGGGCCCAGCATCACGCAGATCTCACCGGCCGGCAGGGTCAGGGACACATCGCCCCAGATCAACTGGCTACCGAACGATTTGGTGAGACCTTCGACGCGGACTTCTACGCCCACCTGGCCCTCCAATCGGCTCTGCCTCACGGGATCTTTGTGCTTGCCCCGAACCGAGGAGTACTTCGATTCCAACGAGGGAGCAGTGGCCTAGGTTACGCACGAGTACGGTTTTGCGTAACCCCTCGATTGCGTCGAAGACGCAAGCGATTGCGATCGTATCCATCGCGAAAGCGAGAAGGGCGGCCCCCGTTACGGGGACCGCCCTTCTCTACACATTCGTTACGCTCCTTGACGGAGCGTAAGCGAGGTCACTTCAGGGTGACGGTGGCGCCGGCGCCCTCGAGGGCCTCCTTGGCCTTCTCCGCGGCAGCCTTGTCGACCTTCTCCAGGATCGCCTTCGGGGCGGACTCAACCAGGTCCTTGGCCTCCTTCAGCCCAAGGCTGGTGAGACCGCGCACCTCCTTGATGACCTGGATCTTCTTGTCGCCGGCCGACTCCAGGACGACGTCGAACTCGTCCTGCTCGGCGGCCTCCTCGCCACCACCGGCGCCACCGGCGACCGGGGCAGCGGCAACGGCGACCGGAGCGGCGGCGGTGACGCCGAACTCCTCTTCGAATGCCTTAACGAACTCCGACAGCTCCAGCAGGGTCAGTTCCTTGAACTGGCCGAGGAGCTCTTCGGTGCTGAGCTTCGCCATGATGGCGGTCCTTCCTAACGGTGGATCACTGAAATGGGGTGATGCTGGTGAGATCTGCCTCAGCTGTCAGCTGCGGCGGTCTCCTCGGTGCTCGCCTCGGCAGGTGCGTCGACCGTGTCCTGCACGGTCTCCTCGGCCGCGGCCTCGGGAGCCGCAGCCCCGTCCGCCGGCAGCTTGTCCTGCAGCGCCGCGAACAGGCGCGCGGCCTGCGACAGCGGAGCAGCGAACAGCGACACCGCTTGCTGCGGGGCCGCCTTCATCGCACCTGCGAGCTTCGCGAGGAGGACCTCACGCGACTCCAGGTCAGCGAGCTTGCTGATCTCGTCAGAGCTGAGCGGCTTGCCGTCGAGCACGCCGCCCTTGATGACGAGAAGGGGGTTCGCCTTGGCGAAGTCACGCAGACCCTTGGCCGCAACCACCGCATCGCCCTTGATGAAGGCAATGGCCGACGGACCCTCGAGCAGCGAGTCGAACGACTCGACACCCGCGTCCTTGGCGGCGATCTTGGTCAGCGTGTTCTTCACCACGGCGTAGTTCACGTCGTCACCGAGCGCAGTCCGCAAGTTCTTCAGCTGCGCCACGGTAAGTCCGCGGTACTCGGTCAGCACGGCGCCGTTCGAGCTACGGAACTCGTCCGTCAGCTCCGCGACAGCGGCTGCCTTGTCCGGCCTCGCCATGGGATCTCCTTCGATTGGCTTTCACACCGGAGACCCCTGGAACAAGAAAACGCCCCTGCACAGGCGGCAAGGGCGTGAACATACACTCACACTTCTCATCACCTGCGCGGGCCGCCCACCTGAGTGGGACTTTCAGCTACCTAGGGCAGCAACCAGCGGTCTTCGGCAAGATTGATAGTAATTGGCATAGTCACGATGACCAAATCGACAGAGTCAACTTGCACGCACAGCGTGCGGGCGAGGCGGGATCCACCGCTGCATCGCCGCGGCAGCAGCCCATCCCGTCCCAGCCATGATGACGATGGCCGGGCCCAGGCCGAGCAGGGCTGTCGCGGCGGCTATCAGGAGTGGGCCTGAGCCGTTGCCGGTGTCGGCGAAGAGCCGGAAGGCGCCTAGGAACTGGGCTCTGCCGACTGCGGGGGACGCGTCGGCGCCCAGCGTCATGATGACGCCGGCGCCGAGGCCGTTGCCGACGCCCATCAGGAGTGCGACGGCGGTCAGGGTGACGGTGGAGTGGGTGAGTGGGAGGAGGAGGTGGGCGAGGCCGAGGACGAACATGGACGGGACGGCGACCCACTTGCGGCCTTTCCGATCCATGATCGAGCCGGCTGGATAGAAGAGCAGCATGTCGACCGCACCGGACAGGCCGAAGATGATGCTGGTCGTCTGGGCATCCAGGCCGATGTGCAAGGCCCACAACGGGATCACGACCTGGCGTGACGCCCGGACCGCTCCGACGAGGAGGGCGCCGACGCCGAGGGTGCGCAGTACCGGTAGGTGTTCGCGGATGACGCCGACCGTCGACTGCGCCGAGACCTGTCTGCGGCTGCGGACATGCTCGATCTCCGGCAGGCTGAGCAGCACGACACAGGCCAGCGTCGCGCCCACGAAATGGACCCAGTAGGCGCCGTCCATGCCGAGGAAGCGCATCGCCAGCGCGCCGAGGAACGGGCCGATGAAGGAGCCGATGCGTTGGACGCCGCCCAGCGTGGACAGTGCACGGGCACGAAGCTCGATCGGCACCGCCTCGCTCAGGTATGCCTGTCTGGCCAGGCCCCACACGGAGTCGGCCAGACCGGTCAGACCGATGGCCACGGCCAGCATCCAGACAGTTGGCGCCAGGAGGCAGCAGACCAAGGCGAGGGCGACGAGGACGGTGGCGCCCAGCATGGCGCGGCGTTCGCCGATCTTGTTCGTCAGAGCGCCTGCGGGGATGTCACCGATGACCTTCCCCAGCCCGGCCGCCGCCACGACCACACCAGCAACAGCCGGCGACGCACCGAGGTGAGTGGCCGAAACGGCGACGACCGGCGCGATGGCGCCTTGGCCGATTCCGTAGAGCAGTGCGGGGAAGTAGACCGACGGTGCGATCTTCAGCAGGGTCGCCGGACTAGTCATCAGCAGGTCTCCAGTTGCACCAATCACCGGTTTCCTGCATACAAAAACCCTAACGCACCACCCGGAGCTCTCCGGCCGCGGTTCAACCGCCGGGATGCCGCACGGGTACTACCGTCAGCAACGCCTCCAGGCCTTTGAAGTCATCAGGATTGACCGTGAACAACGGCAGGCTTTCGGCCACCGCAATACTCGCGATCATCAGGTCGGCGATCCGACCGCGCGGCGACCGGCCGGCGGACAGGACGGCCGCGCAGACCCGGCCGTAGATCCGCGCCGCTTCGGTATCGAACGGAATCGGATCGAACTCGTTCTCCGCACGCTGCAGGATGTCCATTCGGGACGCACGTTCGAGGTGCTCGTCGTACGCGTTCTGCTCATCGTTCCGGCGTACCTGGTGCGGCCCCGCGGACAACTCGGCCAGCGTGACAGCGGTGATCGCCATCTCGTCGGGCAGCGCGCTGGGATCGATCCCCGCCCGCAGGATCACCACATTCGTGTCGAGGAGGCCCTGCGCGTACTCACCGGCCATAGGAATCGTCGAGCTCGTGATCGGCGAAGGTGTCCTGATCTGCCCGGAACGCTTCCAGCGAGATCGTCGGCGCGGTCCGCGACATCGCCGCGAACTCCTCGCGTGGGACGAACCTGCGCCTGCGCCGCAAGGGGATCAGCTCGCCGATGCGATGACCATCGCGAGTGACCGTGAAGGACTGACCGCCTTGGACGGCGTCCATGATCTCCTTCGACCGCATCCGCAGATCGCGCTGCGTGATCTCGGCTTGTCCACTCATACCTGCAGGATACCCCGTAGTGCCACGTAGTGCTACATAGTGCCACTACGTGGCAGAACGGTCAGCTCAGGACGGCGAGGGCGTCGATCTCGACGAGCATGTCGGGCAGCGGCAGGCCGGTGAAGACGGTGGTGCGTGAGGGGAGGACGCCGCTCGGGGTGCGGCCGTCCAGGAACTCGGCGTACGCCTCGTTCATCGCGCCGAAGTCCTCGCGCTTGGTCAGGTAGACGCGCAGCATCAGGACGTCGTCGAAGGTGGCGCCGCCGGCGATCAGGATCGCCTCGATGTTCTGCAGGACGCGGGTGGTCTGCGCCTTCACGTCGCCGACGAAGACGAACTCGCTGGTGGCCGGGTCGACCGAGCCCTGGCCGGACACCTGCAGCACGTTGCCCTTGCGGACACCCTGCGAGAACACGGGTAGCGGAGCGGGCGCGTCGGTGGTGGTGACTGCGGTCTTGTCGGACATCTGGTCGGACACCTCTCAGTTGTAGTCGGCGCTGATCGCCTTGGTAGTGGCGAGCAGCTCAGGCAGGAGCTCCAGCACCTGCTCGTAGTTCAACAGCACATCCGGCACCGATACCGACACAGCCCCGACCACACGCCCCGCGTGGTCGACGATCGGCGCACCGATGCAGTTCATGAAGGACTCGTGCTCACCTTTGTCCTGAGCCCAGCCGTTGGCGCGGACGCCGTCCAGCTCGTCGCGCAGCGCATCCGGTCCGGTGAGCGTCTGCGGCGTGTAGGCGTGGTACTCCAGCGACGCCAGCACCGCCTCCCGCTGGCGCTTCGGCTGCGCGGCCAGCAGGACCTTGCCAACCGCAGTGCAGTGCAGCGCGGCCGGTACGCCGACCTGCGAGTACATCCGCACGGTGCGGACGCTGTCGAGCTTGTCGACGTACAGCGCCTCGCCGTTCTCCCAGGCGGCCAGATGGACGGTCTGGCCAGTCTTCTGGTTCAGCTGGCGTAGATGCGGCGCGGCAACCTCGCGGACGACGTGTTGCTCGCGCGCGGCGTCCGCCAAGGCGAACAGGCGGGAGCCGAGGCGGTAGCGGTGCTGATCGTCTCGGCGCACAAAGCGGTCGGCCTCCATCGTGCGCAGGAGACGCAGCACGGTGGTCTTGTGCACACCGAGCTCGGTTGCCAGCTGGTCGAGTGACCGGTCGCCCTCACCGAGGCTGGCCAGAATCTGCAGGGCTCTTGAGAGGCTCTGACTCATAGCTTGGTCGCCGCCCACTCTTCGTCCGAGCAGTTCAGCAGCCTGGCCTTGAGAGCCGGATCCAGCGGTGCTGCGTGGTCCTGTGGCACCGCGAGCACCGCTGCGGCATTCAGATGCCCGAGGCGTAGCCGCTGCTGCATCGGGAGCCCTTCGAGCGTGCCGGCCAGGAAGCCCGCCGCGAAGGCGTCTCCGGCCCCAACCGGCTCTACTACCTGTACGGTGAGCGCAGGGACATCCGTCCGACCCTCTGGTGTCAGCGCGGTGGCCGTGTGCGCGTCGTTCTTCACAACCAGCACACAGCGACCACCGAGCTTGTCGTGCAGCTCAGTGGGGTCGCTGGTACCGGCAAACACCAGCGCCTCGTCAGCGCCGATCAGAACGATGTCGGCCGCTTTGAGCAGCCGCCACAGCGGCTCCGGGTCTTTGTTGCGCCACAGCACCGGCCGCCAGTTCAGATCGACGCTCAGCGTGAAGTCACCGCTGAGCGCGCTGACCATCGCGGCTGTGTCATCAGACAGGGCAGCGGTAATACCGGTGGTGTGCACGATGCGCGCGCCGGCAAGCCGCTCGGCCACCGCCGGACGCTCCAGGAACGCCGGGCTCATTGCGGACGCCGCCGACCCAGTGCGGTAGTAGTGCATCCGGGAGCGCCCGTCGCGGGTCTCCTTCACATACAGCGCGGTCGGGCGCTCCGGGTCGATCTCAACCCCGCCGACCTCGACGTCACGGCTCTGCAGATCGCGTAGTACCTGCTTGCCGAAACCGTCGTCGCCCAGCCGGGAGAGCCAGCTGGTCCGGACGCCGAGACCGGCCAGCCCGCCGGCCACGTTGCATTCCGCGCCACCGACCGAACGATGGAACGTCTCCACGTCCTCCAGCGGCCCAGCGGCACCCGCGAGCATGATCATCGCCTCGCCGAGACAGACCACCGCGGCCGGCTCCGTCTCAGCGGGCATCTGCGCTCCTGGGCTCCGGAGTGATGGGATAGGTGCGAAACACGTGTCGTTGACGCATGTTTGGGCGTGATGCTACAACCGTCAGGTCAGACTACGCAATCAGCGTTGCGTATTCTGCAACTCGAACCTTTCAGGGGAACCGATGCCTGCTTACGATGCCGACGCCGTCGCCGCGCTTGCCGAGGAGCAGGTGACCCGGCAGGACCGGGTGCTGCCGCCCGCGTTCTGGGGCCGGACCATCGCCGAGGTGCTGGCCGACCGGCCCCGGCTCTCCCAGCTGCCGACTCCGCTGATGACGCTGTCCGCGCCCGGCGTCCGGCACAACATCGAGACCCTGGCTCGCTGGTGCGCGCAGCACGGCGTCGAGCACGCGCCGCACGGTAAAACCACGATGGCGCCCGCGCTCTGGGCCCAGCAGCTCGATGCCGGCGCCTGGGCGATCACGCTCGCCAACGTCTTCCACCTCGGGATCGCGCGCCAGTTCGGCGTCCGCCGGGTCCTGATCGCGAACGCGGTGGTCTCCCCGCTCCAGCTGCGCTGGGTCGCCGACGAGCTCGCCCGCGACCCGGAGTTCGAGGTGATGGTCTGGGCCGACTCGGTCCGGACCGTCGAGATCATGGAGGCCGCGCGCTCGGCGTACGTCGACGCGGACGCGCGACCGCTCGACGTCATGGTCGAGCTCGGCGGGCTCGGCGGCCGGACCGGCGCTCGTGATCTGGAGACCGCGGAGGCGATTGCGCGCGCGATCAGCGAGTCGTCGACGCTGCGTCTGGTCGGCCTGGCCGGCTACGAGGGCGCCGTCGGTCATGGCGTCGAGGAGACCGGGCTGGCGGAGGTGCGCGCCTTCCTGCGCGAGATGGCCGCGCTGCACGAGCGGCTGCGCAAGCTGTACGACCCAGGCGTCGTACCGATCGTCACCGCCGGCGGCAGCGAGTACTTCGAATTGGTCGCCGAGGTGCTCGGGCCGCTGGCGCCGGACGCGCGCGTCGTCGTCCGCTCGGGCGCCTACATCTCGCACGACGACGGCCTGTACCGCCGGGTGTCACCGCTGGGCGAGTCACCCCGGACGGACGGCGAGCAGCTCGTCGCCGCGATGCACGGCTGGATGCGGATCACCTCGCAACCCGAGCCCGGGCTCGCGATCTTCGACGCCGGCCGGCGCGACTTCCCGGTCGACCAGGACATGCCGGAGCCGCAGCTGATCCGCCCGCGATCGGCCGACGCGCAGGTCCTTCCGGCGACCGGCATGACGGTGACCAAGCTGAACGACCAGCACGGCTATCTGCAGTTCGGGGATGCCGAGGTGCTGATCGGCGACGAGCTCCGGCTCGGGCTGTCGCACCCCTGTACGGCGTTCGACAAGTGGGGCCTGATCCCGCTGATCGACGACCCGGATGCCGCCGACCCCGTCGTCGTCGACCTGATCCGGACGTACTTCTGAGATGCCCGCCGACCTGTTGATCACCGGCGCGACCGTCCTCGACGGGACCGGTGCGCCCGGCTACACCGCGGACGTCGTCGTGGACGCCGGCCGGATCGCGGCGATCGGCGCCGAACGACCGGCCGCCCGGCGGACGATCGACGCCGCCGGGCTCGCGCTCTCCCCCGGCTTCATCGACATGCACGCGCACTCCGACCTGCAGATCCTGGCCACCCCTGACCACACGGCCAAGGTCAGCCAGGGCGTCACCCTCGAAGTCCTCGGCCAGGACGGGCTGTCGTTCGCACCGATCGACGACCCGACCCGCGCCGCGATCCGCCGTCAGATCGCCGGCTGGAACGGCGAACCCGCTGACTTCGACTTCTCCTGGTCGACCGTCGCCGGCTACCTGGACCGCCTCGACCAGGGCATCGCCTGTAACGCGGCCTACCTCGTCCCGCAGGGCACGCTGCGGATGATGGTCGTCGGCACCGAGAACCGCCCGGCGACGCCGGCCGAGCTGGCACAGATGAAGGTGTTGCTGGCGGACGCCCTGCGCGAGGGCGCGGTCGGGATGAGCAGCGGCCTCACCTACACGCCGGGCATGTTCGCCGACACAGCGGAGCTCGTCGAGCTGTGCCGCGTCGTCGCGCAGTACGGCGGCTATTACGCGCCGCACCAGCGCTCGTACGGCCGGGGCGCGCTGGACGCCTACGGCGAGATGGTCGAGGTGGCTCGGCAAGCCGGCTGTGCACTGCACCTGACCCATGCGGTGATGAACTTCGCGCCGAACGTGGGCCGCGGCGCCGACCTGATCGCCATGATCGACAAGGCCCTGGCCGACGGCCTCGACGTCTCCACCGACACCTATCCTTATTTGCCAGGAGCAACTACTTTGGCGGCGACGCTGCCGAGCTGGACCGCCGAGGGCGGCCCGGATGCGCAACTCGCCCGGCTCCAGGACCCGGCCACGCGGGCCCGGATCGCCCACGAGATGGAACAGGTCGGCTCGGACGGCTGCCACGGCTGCGTGATCGAGTGGGAGACGATCGAGATCGGCGGCGTCCGCAACCCGGCCCTGGCCGGCGTCGTCGGGCGGACGGTCGCCGCGATCGCCGGAGAGACCGGCAAACCGGCGTCCGACGTCTTCTTCGACCTGCTGATCGCGGACGATCTCGGCACCTCGATCCTGCAACACGTCGGCCATGAGGAGAACGTCCGCACGATCATGCGGCACCCGAGCCACACCGGCGGCTCCGACGCGATCCTGGTCGGCGGCAAACCGCACCCGCGCTCCTGGGGCACCTTCCCGCGGTATCTGGGCCGCTACGTGCGCGAGCTCGGCGTCCTCGAACTGGCCGACTGCGTGCACCACCTGACCGGCCGCGCCGCTCGCCGCCTCGGCCTCACCGATCGCGGGCTGGTCCGGGCCGGCTACCACGCCGACCTCGTGCTGTTCGATCCCGCGACCATCCACGACACCGCCACTTTCGAGAACCCCCGCCAACAGGCCGTTGGCATCCCGTACGTCCTGGTCAACGGCACGCCCGTCATCGACGACGGCCACCGCACCGACGACCTGCCCGGCCGAGCCATCCGTCGTACCGACGGTTGAGAGGAACCTTATGAGCACCCTGGACCTGCTGCGCGCCGACCGTGTTCTGACCGTGGTCAGAGCTCCGGAGATCTCGGACGCGCGGGATCTGTGCGCCGCGCTGGTGGCCGGCGGCATCCACGTCGTCGAGCTGACCTACACGACGCCGGACCTGCCGCGGCACCTCGAACGCGCCGCCTCGACGGCCGCCGAGACCGGCGCGGTGGTCGGCGCCGGCACCGTCCAGACCGGCGCTCAGGCCCAGCAGGCGATCGACGCCGGCGCCCAGTTCCTCGTGACACCGGGCCAGGGTCTGGAGGCGGCCGCGATCGCCGAGGCCGCGCGAACGGCCGGCGTACCGGTCGTCCTCGGCGCATTCACGCCGTCCGAGGTGATGACCGCGCTCGCCCTCGGCTCGGACGCGGTCAAGATCTTCCCGGCGCACCAACTCGGCCCGAAATACTTCAAGGACCTGAACGGCCCGTTCCCCGGCGTACCGCTCGTTCCCTCCGGTGGCATCAACGCCGGCAACGCCCGCGACTACCTGGACGCCGGTGCCCTGGCCGTCAGCGCCGGCACCGACGTCGTCTCCCCCGCCGACGTCGCGGCCGCCGAGTGGACCACCATCACTCAGAAGGCCAAAGCCTTCATCACTGCGATCAGCTGACCTCGATGCTGCCGTACCTGGTACGCAGGTAGAGGCGATGCGGCGCGGCTGGATCGTTGGCCGCTTGGATATCCGTTGTGCCTTCGGCCGCGACCGCATCGATGGCGTACGACGTCCCACTGGGCACCCGCAGGCTGATCGCCCCTTCGCCGGCTCTCGCAGACAGCTGTCGGGGCGGCTCGTCGAACTGCATGGTCAGTGAGCCGCGCCGTCCGTCAACGGAGACGTCCGGAGTGCGTAGCCGGCGCATCGTCACCGATGCCTCTGCCTGGACCTGTAGCTTCGTTGCCGGAACTTCGACCGTCAGCTCCACTGCGCAGTTCCGGTCCGGACAGCTCGCCTCGATCTCCAGCACACCTCCGGCGGTGCGGACGTCGATCCGCGGCCGCTGCGCGCCGTACGTCCCATCGATGTGAACCCGGACCTGATCGTCGTCTCCGCCAATCACTTGGGTCGGAATCCCCGAAACGACCCGCACGCCGTTTGGGCCGACCGAAGCCGCAGTCCGGTACTCGAACGGCAGCTTCCCGCTGATCGCCGACACGGTGACCGCACCGCCGCCGACCACGAGTAGCAGGAGCGGCACCAGGCCGATCAGCAGCATGCGGCGCTGCGCCGTCGTGACTGCCATCAGCCCTCCAGGAAGCGCAGCACGGCCAGCACACGCCGGTGCTCGCCCTCGGCCGGTGCCAGCCGCAGCTTGGCGAAGATGCTGCTGATGTGTTTCTCCACTGCGCTCTCACCGACGACCAGTGCCTTCGCGATCCCGGTGTTCGACTTGCCTTCGGCCATCGCCCGCAGGACATCCTGCTCCCGCGGACTCAACGCAGCGAGCGGATCGCTCGTCCGCGACCGCACCAGCAGCTGCGCGATCACCTCCGGATCCAGTGCGGCGCCACCGCTCGCGACCCGGCGCAGTCCGTCGAGGAACTGGTCGACATCCGCCACCCGGTCCTTGAGCAGGTAGCCAACGCCACCAGGGTTCCCGCCGATCAACTCGCTCGCGTAGCGCTCCTCGACGTACTGCGACAACACGAGGACGCCGGTCCCGGGGAACTGCTCGCGGAGCACGAGCGCCGCCCGCAGTCCTTCGTCGGTGAACGTCGGCGGCATCCGGACGTCGACCACGCACACGTCCGGCCGGTGCTCGGCGACGGCCTTCAGCAGCTCGTCACCGTCGCCTACTGCGGCGACGACTTCGCACTCCTGCTCTTCCAGCAACCGCACGATGCCCTCGCGCAACAGCACCGAGTCCTCGGCGATCACAACTCGCAAGCTGGTCATGTGCACGGCACCTCCGCGATCAGGACGGTCGGACCGCCCACCGGACTACTGAGACCGAGCCGGCCGTCGACGCCGGCAACCCGATCGGACAGGCCCTGCAGGCCGGTTCCGCCACCCAGGTGCGCGCCGCCCTGCCCGTCGTCCGACACCTCGATCCGCAGGATGCCGCCGGTGCGGGTGACCGAGACCCGGGCCTGGGCGGCCCGCGCGTGCTTCGCGACGTTGGTGAGCGCTTCGGTCACAACGAAGTAGGCGATCGACTCCACTGTCAGCGACGGCCGCGGCTCGACGTCGACCGTCACCGATACCGGGACCGGTGAGCGCGCTGCCACCGCGGAAAGCGCCGCGTCCAGCCCGCGGTCGGTCAGCACGGGCGGATGCAGCCCTCGGGTCAGGTCACGGATCTCGGCGATCGCCTGCAGGGCTTCGGCGTGCGCCTGCTCGATCAAGGCCCGGACCGCCTGCTCGTCCTGGCCGAGCCGATTCTTCGCCCGGCCCAGCGTCATCGCCAGCGACACGAGTCGCTGCTGGGCGCCGTCGTGCAGATCGCGCTCCATCCGTCGCCGCTCGGCCTCGACCGAATCAACCACCTGCTGCCTGCTGGCCACCAGTTTGCTGACCCGCTCGGTCAGCGCACTGGTCTCCGAGCGTCCGAGAAGCCGACCGACGAGCCAGCCGTCGGCTGCCGACGCCGCCCGCATCAGCAGCGGCGTGACCAGCAGGAGAAAGGCTGCCGCGAGCACGGCGGCGAACAGCGCCCGATCGACGCTGTCGACCACGAACGGGCCGAACTGCGCCCGGCCGGCGGCGAACTTCGCGAAGTACAGCGGCAACCCGATCGCGACCAGCGGGACCGACCAGGCGGCCACCAGCAGCCCTCCCCACGCGGTTGCTACCGGCAACAAGAGTGCGAAGTACAGGAACTGCCGCCACAGGTTCGGGTCGCGGGCCGCGTCGCGGGCGTCAGTCGGTGGCGTGAGCGCGCGGACCTGCTGGCCGCGGGTGATCCGGGCCCGAGCGCGTTCCCAACCGGCCAGTGTGTAGACGCACCGGGCCGCAGCGGCGCTCAGCGGAATGCCGAAGAAGGTCAGCGGCCAGGCGAGCACTACGACAGCGACCGCGGCAAGCACGAGCACACCGGAGGTCAGCACGACAACGGCGTCGCCGACGAGGTGGACCGTTGCCAGCCACAAGTACGGCGAACGCCACAACTGCCACGGCCGTGTCGGAACAACAGCCTCGTTCGTGCTCACCCCGCCAACCTACGATGCGGATGCGGTCCGGCGGCATCCGGCAAACCCACGACCGCTACCGGGGGTTAACCCCACCCGGATTCGTGGGGTCGCCACAATGCGCGTCCAGGTGCCGCCAGGTGATGCTCGCTGTCATGACGACTCCACTGACCGTGCAGCTCGGGGACGCGATCGACGACCGGGTCGCCGAGGCACTCGACGATTACATCGCCGAAGGCCGCCTCGACGGCCGGATCCGCCCGCGCCGCTCACCAGGCGGCATCGCGGCGCTGGTCTCGGCCGGGGTTGCCGCGGTGCTGTTGCCCTGGTGCCTGATCCTGGCCGCGACCCTACCGAGCACCTACCAGGTCACCCACTGGAAGCTGACCTGGATCGGCCTCGACGTCGCGATCGCGGCCGCGGCCGGGCTGACGGCGTACCTGCTGCACACCCGCAACAAGTACGCCGTCCTGACCTCGATGGCCGCCGGGACGCTGCTCCTGGCCGACGCCTGGTTCGACGTCAGCACTGCTGGCGCCGGCTTCGACCACACGCTCGCATTGGCGATGGCTCTCCTCCTGGAGATCCCGCTGGCCCTGTGCGCGTGGGCCGTCGCCGTCCGCGAGCTGCGTCAGCCGATCAGTTCGAGGACCGGGCCTTCGTGGAGAGCGCGGTAGACCTTGTCGCGCAGCTGGTTCGCTTCCGCGTCGGTGAGGGTCCGATCGACCGGCCGGAGGACCAGCCTGACCAGCAGGTTTCGCTGTCCGGGGATGAGCTGGAGCCGTTGCCGGGCGGCCGGTGGGAGTTCGTCGTACGTCGTCTCGCCCAGCACGTCGAGCGATTCGGCGGCGTCCGCGTCCGGGCCGAGCGCGTCGCGCACCTTGTCGCCGAGCACCTCGGGTGACACGTCCGCGGTCGCGCCGACGACGACCGACAGATCCCGGCGGACCGGCGGCATCGTCGACACCGGGCGGTACGGCGCCAGGTCGAGCATCTGCTCGGCCACCCGCGGATCGCTCGACCGGAGCAGCCGGATATCGCGGATGCCTTTCCGCAGCATCAGCAGCCGGTCCAGGCCCGGGCCCATGGCGAGACCGGTCCAGCTCTCGTCCAGACCGGCCTTGCGCAGGATGTGCGGCGCGGCGACACCGCATTCGCCGATCTCGATCCACTCGTCGTCGAGGAGAACGTCGATCTGACGGCCGTGGATCGTGTAGGGGTGCACCGCGGGCACGGTCCGATAGGTTTGGCCGGGCAGCACGGTCTCGACCAGGCGCTCGATCATCTCCACCAGCTCCGGCTCGCCGAGGGTGACGTTACGGCTGATGCGCCACAGGTCGAGCTGATGCGGTGTACCGGTGTGCTGCCAGTCGACGGAGTCCCGGCGGTAGCAAATGCCGGCACAGATCAGCAGCACGTCGGAGGCTTCCGCGGTGGCCAGCTCGCGCAGCGCCGGCGGGACCATTGCCGACGTGTGACTGCGCAGGACCTCGGTCGCGGAGGCATAGCGGGTGTAGCGGGCCTCCCGGGTGACCGCGCCGGCGGCGTACCCGAGGTTGTCGTAGTTGTCCGCGAGCAGGACGACGGGGTGGTCGCGGCGGGTCCAGATCTCGGTGTAGGGCCAGGCGCGGCCGAGCGTCGTCCGGATCGAGTCGACGATCAGCTGGATGGCGTGCGGGCCCTGGGCCGGATCCGCCAGGTCGCGCAGGGACAGAGCGGCGTGCAGTTCCTCGAGAGTGAGGGCAGACATGG
This sequence comes from Kribbella sandramycini, assembly GCF_013131805.1. GTDB lineage: Bacteria > Actinomycetota > Actinomycetes > Propionibacteriales > Kribbellaceae > Kribbella > Kribbella sandramycini. Next base: position 239,727 of record NZ_JABJRC010000004.1, read on the forward strand.
GTGTCTCCAGAAGGTGAGGGTCTCGACGGGGGGCTTCACACCCCGGTCGGCCACGGTCACCTCAGGAGAGAGCGCAGCAGCAGCTCACCCCGTCGGCACCGTCGTGCCGGCCGGGGCGGGGAAATCGCCGCCCGTGCTGCCTCATGGGGAAAGTGTACTGACTCCGGTGTCGTCGTGGTGCGACGATGGGCCGCATGCGATGGATCGACACGTTGGAGGGGGCGGCCGCCGAGAAGTTGCCGGAGGCCGTACATCGTTACTACCGCCAGGGCTCGGCCGGGGGGATCAGCGTCGCGGAGGCGGTGTCGGCCTGGTCGGCGTACCGGTTCCGGCCGCGCGTCCTGCAGGACGTCTCGGCGATCGACCTGCGGACGACGGTCCTCGGCACCCCGGTGGACACACCGGTGCTGGTCGCGCCCTCGACCCTGCAGCGGCTCGCGGACCCGGACGGCGAGCTCGCGATGGCCGCCGGGGTCAAGGCAGCCGGGTCACTGCTCGGCGTCTCGAGCAACGCGGGGACGACGTTCGCCGAGCTCGGCGCGACCGGCGTGCCGTGGTGGCTGCAGATCTACATCGTCCGGAACCGCTCGATCACCGAGCAGATGCTGGACGCCGCGGTCGCCGGCGGCGCCAAGGCGATCGTGCTCACCGTGGACACCCCGGTGGTCGGCCGCAAGGAGGACGAGGGGCCGGTCGTCTGGTCGTACGTCCAGCCGGGGCAGCTGCGGATCAACGTGCCCAAGGGCGATTGGTCCGACGACGACCTGGACAAGGCCGACGACCTCACTCCCGACGTGATCGGCCGGCTCCACGAGCGCACCGGCCTCCCGGTCGTGGTCAAGGGCGTCCTGCGCGGTGACGACGCGAAGCGGATCGCCGACGCGGGCGCGGCCGGCGTCATCGTCTCCAACCACGGCGGCCGCCAGCTCGACGGCTCCGTGTCCACCGCGCACGCGCTCCCGGAGATCGCCGAGGCGCTGGCCGGCACCAGCACCGAGCTCTACGTCGACGGCGGTATCCGGCGCGGTGAACACATCCTCGCCGCGCTCGCTCTGGGCGCCCGCGCCGTGTTCCTCGGCCGACCCGCGCTCTGGGCCCTGGCCGCCGAGGGCGCGCCGGGGGTGACCCGCATGCTGACCGATCTCACCGAAGAGCTCGAACACACCCTTCAACTGGTCGGAGTCCCACGGCCCGTTGACCTGACGCCCGACCTCGTCGTCCGCCCCTAGAACGAGCAAAGGCCCCGGGAAGAATCCCGGGGCCTTGCCGAAGCCGATACCTGGATCAGGCGTCCGCGTTCTCCTCGAGGAGGTTGCGGGTGGCGTTGGGGTCCACCTGGACGCCGGGGCCCATGGTGGTCGAGAAGACCGTCTTCTTGATGTAGCGGCCCTTGGAGCTGGCCGGCTTCAGCCGGAGGATCTCCTCGAGTGCGGCGCTGTAGTTCTCCACCAGCTGGGCCTCGTCGAAGGACGCCTTGCCGATGATGAAGTGCAGGTTCGCGTGCCGGTCGACCCGGAACTCGATCTTGCCGCCCTTGATGTCGGTGACCGCCTTGGTGACATCGGGGGTGACGGTGCCGGTCTTCGGGTTCGGCATCAGACCACGCGGGCCGAGGACGCGGCCGAGCCGGCCGACCTTGCCCATCAGGTCAGGGGTGGCGACGACGGCGTCGAAATCCAGCCAGCCGTCGGTCACCTTCTTGATCAGGTCGTCGTCACCGACGTAGTCGGCGCCGGCGGCCTTGGCGGCCTCGGCCTTCTCACCGGTGGCAAAGACGAGGACCCGTGCCGTCTTGCCGGTGCCGTGCGGAAGGTTGACGGTGCCGCGCACCATCTGGTCGGCCTTACGGGGGTCGACCCCGAGGCGCATCGCGACGTCCACGGTCGAGTTCAGCTTCTTGCCGGCCGCGGCCTCCTTGGCCAGCCGAACCGCCTCGAGCGGGGAGTACAGGTGATCGAAGTCGATCTTTTCCGCGATTGCGCGGTAAGACTTGCTGCGCTGTGCCATGACTGGTTCCTCTCTGGGGTGTGGTCTCCGGGCGGCGCTACGCCCTGCCACGACTACTGGTGGTGCTGGTGCTGCCGGGGCGCTCAGGCCTCGACGGTCACGCCCATGGAGCGGGCGGTGCCCTCGATGATCTTCATCGCGGCGTCGATGTCCCGGGCGTTCAGGTCCGGCATCTTGGTGGTGGCGATCTCGCGGACCTGGTCCTTGGTGATCTTGCCGACCTTGTCCTTGTGCGGGACGGCCGAGCCCTTCTGCAGACCCGCGGCCTTCTTGATCATCTCCGGCGCCGGCGGCGTCTTGGTGACGAACGTGAAGGAGCGGTCTTCGTAGATGGTGATCTCGACCGGCACGACGTTGCCGCGCATGGACTCCGTCTGGGCGTTGTACGCCTTGCAGAACTCCATGATGTTGACGCCGTGCGGACCGAGCGCGGTACCGACCGGCGGGGCCGGCGTCGCTGCGCCGGCCTGGAGCTGCACCTTGACCAGGGCAGCGATCTTCTTCTTGGGAGGCATTTCGGGTCCTTAGACTTTCTGGATCTGGTTGAAGCTGAGTTCCACCGGGGTCTCCCGGCCGAAGATCTCCACCAGCGCCTTGATCCGCTGTGCGTCGGCGTTGATCTCCGTGATCGTGGCGTGCAGGGTCGCGAACGGCCCGTCCACCACCATGACCGAGTCGCCGACCCCGAAGTCGGCCACCTCGACCTTTTTCTTCGCCGCCGTCTTGGCGGGAGCGGCGCCGGCTTCGGCTGCCGCCGCCTCGGCCGCCGCAACGACGGCCGGGGCAAGCATCTTCTCGACCTCTTCGAGGCTGAGCGGGACCGGCTTCTGGCTGTTCCCGACGAAACCGGTCACCGACGGCGTGTGCCGCACGGTCGACCAGGACTCGTCGGTGAGGTCCATCCGGACCAGCACGTAGCCGGGGAGGACGGTGCGCTTGACCATCTTGCGCTGACCGTTCTTGATCTCGGCGACCTCTTCGGTCGGCACGATGATCTCGAAGATGTAGTCCTCCATGTTCAGGGAGTTGATCCGGTTCTCCAGGTTGCCCTTGACCCGGTTCTCCATCCCTGAGTACGTGTGCACGACGTACCAGTCGCCGAACTGCGAGCGCAGCCGGCCACGCAGCTCCTCGAGCGGGTCCACCGGCTCGGCCGGCTCCACGTCCTCGTCCTCGTCGTCGTCCTCGTCGTCGTCCGCGGTGTCCTCGTCCGCGCTGGAGAAGACCACCTCGTCGACCGCGGCCGCGGCCACGGCGGTCTCGGCGACCGGCTCCTCGGCGGCGTCGTCGACGTCGTCCTGGGTCACGACCTCGGCGGCCTCGGCCTCGTCCGCCGCGGCGACCACGACGACCGGCTCGTCGTCGGAGTCGTCGGCGTCGGCCGGGCCCTCCTCGGCCTCGTCGTCGGCGACGTACTCCGGCTCCTCGGCGTCCAGATCGACGTCGTCATCGTCGTCGTCGACATCGAGATCCGCGAACGGGTCGTCGTCATCGTCGTCGTCGCCGTACAGGTCGTCGGTGTCGTTCTCGTCGAACTCGAGGTCGGAGTCGGATACGTCGAACTCGTCCTCGTTGTCGAGGATCTCGTCGTCGCGCTCGGACACGTCGTACTCCGTCATCTGTGCATCGGGGTTCTGGTCTGGCAGTTGACCGGGCCGGGACCCGGGACCGTCGTTCGTGGGCGGCGAGGGCCTCGGCTCAGCCGAAGACCTTGAGGATCGCCCAGCCGAAAGCGAGGTCGAGAAGCGAGACGATCGCGATGACGAACACCACGAAGGTCAGAACCACCACGAAGTAGGTGGACAGCTGCTTGCGGGTGGGCCAGACGACCTTGCGGAGCTCGGCGACCACCTGGCGGTAGAAACGCAGCAGGCCTCTGCCCTGCTTGCCTTCCGCAGGCTTGCCGGCGCCGGACGGTGCCGGGGTGCGCGTCTCCGTCACGACCTACCTCTTTCGCTAGCGGCGGCCTGACCGGCCCTGCGCCGGTCAGGATTTGCAGGGCACGAGGGACTTGAACCCCCAACCTTCGGTTTTGGAGACCGATGCTCTGCCAGTTGAGCTAGTGCCCTCTGCAATCCATCCGGACGCCGCACAGGACCTGATCTCGGGCATGCCGAGTCAGGGCCATCAACGCCCGGACTAGAAGAGTGTACGGGTTCGGAGCCACCTGGTCGAACTCGGCCTGTCGCGCCGCGATCGATCCGGCTCCTGCCCGTACCGCCTCCGTCACCGGACGCCGTACCGCGACCAGAACCATACAGCCTGCACGTCGACCTAACGGACCGCACCCCCTGCGTGTTCCCCGGATCACATCGGTCCGCCTTCCGATATCCCGGCGCGGCCCCGGCCGGCCCGGTGCCAGGATGGCGTCATGAGCTCCCGGATCTCGGCGCGGATCGGCGCCATCAGCGAATCGGCCACCCTCGCGGTCGACAGCAAGGCGAAGGCCCTCAAGGCCGCCGGCCGCCCGGTGATCGGCTTCGGCGCCGGGGAGCCGGACTTCCCGACGCCTGACTACATCGTCGAGGCCGCCGTCGCCGCCGCGCGGGATCCGAAGAACCACCGCTACAGCCCGGCGGGCGGTCTGCCCGAGCTCAAGCAGGCCGTCGTCGACAAGACCAAGCGCGACTCCGGCTACGAGATCGAGGCCGCGCAGGTCCTGGTCACCAACGGCGGTAAGCACGCGGTCTACAACGCGTTCGCGACGCTGCTCGACCCGGGTGACGAGGTGCTGCTCCCGGCGCCGTACTGGACGACGTACCCGGAGGCGATCCAGCTGGCCGGCGGTGTCCCGGTGGAGGTGCTCGCCGATGAGTCGCAGGGCTATCTGGTCACGGTCGAGCAACTGGAGGCCGCCCGGACGCCGAAGACCAAGGCGCTGCTGTTCTGCTCGCCGTCCAACCCGACCGGCGCGGTCGACAGCCCGCAGTCGATCGAGGCGATCGGCCGGTGGGCGCTGGAACACGACATCTGGGTGATCACCGACGAGATCTACGAGCACCTGACGTACGACGGCGTCGCGTTCACCTCGCTGCCGGTCGCCGTACCCGAGCTCGCCGATCGCACCGTCGTCCTGAACGGCGTCGCCAAGACCTACGCGATGACCGGCTGGCGGGTCGGCTGGATGATCGGCCCGAAGGACGTCATCAAGGCCGCCACCAACCTGCAGTCGCACCAGACGTCGAACGTCGCGAATATCGCCCAGCGGGCCGCCATCGCGGCGCTGACCAACGATCTCAGCGCGGTCGAGGAGATGAAGGTCGCGTTCGACCGGCGGCGCCGCGCGATGGTCCGCCTGCTGAACGAGATCCCCGGCATCGAGTGCCCGACGCCGACCGGCGCCTTCTACGCCTACCCATCCGTGAAGGGTCTGCTCGGTCGCGAGATCGCCGGCCGGACGCCGACGACGTCCGCCGAGCTGGCCGAGATCATCCTGGACGAGGCTGAGGTCGCTGTGGTGCCGGGTGAGGCGTTCGGCGCGCCCGGCTACCTGCGGATGTCGTACGCCCTCGGCGACGACGATCTGGCCGAGGGCATCGGCCGGATCGCCAAATTGCTCAGCTGATGTGACAAGACGCGGCAGTGACCGCGTCCAGAGGTCATGAGATCTCTCCGCCTACTCCGCCCTGCGGGCGTGGTGCTGGCCGCCGTCGTACTGGTGGCGGCCGGTACGACGCCCAGCACCGGCGCACCGCCTGCGCCAACCGCTCCTCCTCTGAGCTCGAAACTCCGGCCTGGGCTCGAATTCACGCTGGTGACCGGCGACAAGGTCCGTGTGCTCGGTGGTGGCGCGGTCCAGGCCACTCCGGGTCCGGGACGAGCTGGAACGCGCTTTCGGACGCTGCAGGTCGGTGACGCCGTTTCCGTCGTACCGCTCGACGCTTTGCCGCTGATCGCGCAGAAGCGGTTGGACACGCGCCTGTTCGACCTCACCGCGCTTGCAGCGGCCGGCTACGACGACGCCAGCCGCAAGACGCTGCCGTTGATCATTGACGGGCCTGCTGGAGCCGTGCGGGGTACTACTTCCCGTGCACTACCCGCGGTCGGCGCGATGGCTGCGGCACCGCCGAAGGACCAGTTGCCCGGTGTCTTCTCCGGACTGCGCACCGCTGGGATCAAGCGCATCTGGCTCGACGGCCGCCGTGAACTGCTGCTCGACCACAGCGTCCCGCAGATCGGCGCACCGGCTGCCTGGGCCGCCGGCTACACCGGCCGCGGCGTGAAGGTCGCCGTACTGGACAGCGGCGTCGACGCTGCGCATCCGGACTTCTCAGGCCGGCTGGTGACGGAGGACTTCACCGGTACCGGACTGTCTGATGCGGTTGGGCACGGGACGCATGTCGGTTCGATCATCGGCGGCTCCGGTGCGGCGTCCGACGGCAAGTACCGCGGCGTCGCACCGGACGCGCAGCTGCTGTCCGGCAAGGTCTGCGAGGACAGGGGGTGTTCGGACTCCGCAATCCTGGCTGGGATGGACTGGGCGGTCCGCGAGGGCGCCAAGATCGTCAATCTGAGTCTCGGTGGCGGTGACACGCCTACGATCGACCCGCTGGAAGAGGCGGTCAATCGTCTGACGGCCGAGCACGGCACTCTGTTTGTCATTGCTGCTGGCAACTATGGCCCAGACGCCCGCTCGATCGACTCCCCTGGCAGCGCGGCGGCCGCACTGACTGTCGGAGCGGTTGACCGGAACGACGTACTGGCCGACTTCTCCGGCCGCGGCCCGACAGCGGATCAGGCGCCGAAGCCGGACGTCACCGCCCCGGGCGTGGACATCGTCGCGGCTAAGTCGGCGGACGGCGTCATCGGCGAGCCAGTGGGCGACAGCTACCTCAAGCTGAGCGGCACGTCGATGGCCACACCGCATGTGGCCGGTGCGGCAGCCCTTCTGGCACAGGAACACCCGGACTGGCGCGCTGACCGCCTGAAGGCCGCTTTGATGACCACAGCGCGCCCGAATGCCGATCTGAGCCCATTGGAGCAGGGCTCCGGTCGCATCGACGTCGCTGCGGCGCGTGGGCTCAAGGTGACCACCGACACCGGCGTACTGGCGTTTGCGGCACAGCAGTGGCCGCATTCGGACGACGTCGCGGAGAGCAAGCGACTGACCTACACGAACGACAGCGATGAGCCGGTGACGCTGCAGCTGAGCGCTACGTTGCAGGACGAGGCCGGACAGGCCGCACCGGCGGGGGCGTTGGCGTTGAGCGCTTCTACCCTCACTGTGCCCGCACGTGGAACCGCTCAGGTGACCGTCACCTCGAACACGAACCACAGCGGCACCGACGGCCGCTACAACGGCCAGGTCGTTGCCAAAGCTGCAGGCGTTGATCTGGCAGTACGGATGTCTGTCTTCCGTGAGGCTGAGAGCTACAACCTGACCATCAAGCACCTCGACCGCACCGGCGCCCCGACAGCCGACTACACCGACACTGTGGTGGACCATCAGCTGACCGGTTGGCCGATCTTCGCGCAGGAGGCGGACGGCATCACCAACCTGCGCCTGCCCAAGGGCAAGTTCCTCCTCGACTCGACCATCGGCACCGGCCGCAACCGCACCGACGGCAACCTCCTGGTCCAGCCGCTGGTCGATCTCAGCACGGATCGGACCATCGTGGTCGACGCCCGGCAGGCGAAGCCGATGACAGTGTCGGTGCCCGAGCCGACAGCTCGAGAGGCGCTGCTCGGGCTCAGCTACAGCTTCCCGACCCCTGGCGGGCGCTGGGGCAGCGGCATCGCGGCCACGCTCGACGAGCCGATCTACGTCACGCAGCTCGGACCGTCGATCCCTGGCCTGGCCAGCATCGCCCGCAGCCAGTGGGCGAAACCGGGCGACGGCGAGTTCTTCGCCAACTCGCCGTACCTGTACGCGTTGGCCTGGCCGCTGCCGGGCCGGATCTTCGACGGGCTGAGCAAGAACGTCCAGCGCAGCGAGCTGGCCGTCGTCCGGGAGACGGTCGCTGCTCAGGCACCGGACACCACCGCGGTCCTCAGCGTCACCGGTGAGGGCTCGGAGGAGCTTGGCGGAATCGGCTACGGGTATTCGTACAAGCTGCCGGCCGGCCGATCGGTGTATGCACTTGCGAAGGGCGTGCGGTGGGGAGCCGATGCTCTCCTCATCAACGGTGATGCGGGCTTCGTCCACCGCGAACCGACCACCTACGTGGCTGGACGGACGTACAACGACGACTGGGGCCGGGCAACGATCGGACCAGCTCTCCGGGTGGGACGGGCAGCATCGTTCCAGCGCACCGGCGACGGACTGCTCCTGCAACCACGACAGGCCGACAGCACCGACCACTACGGCGATCAGTTCGGCCTTGGCACGCTCTCGGTGCATCGGAACGGCGAGCTCGTTACTGGGGGCGAGTACCCCGACTACACCGGTCGCTTCGAGAACATCGAGGTTCCGACCGGTCCTGGGGACTACCGCGTCGCGCTGGAGACCAAAGCGCAGCCCTTCTTGGATGCGTCGACGCGGACCTGGACGGCCTGGTCGTTCCGGTCCGACACGACCAGCGGGCCGACAGGACTGCCGGTGTGGGCAGTGCGCTTCCGTCCGGCAGTCGACGTCCACAACGTGTTGCGCAGCGGCCCGAGCCACCAGTTGCCGATCAGCGTCGAGCATGTGCCCGGCACTCCTGTCGGCAAGCTGCGGTCACTGGCTGTCCAGACGTCTACCGACAATGGCGTCACCTGGCAGGAGGCGAAGCTCCGGGCGCTCGGCAACGGCAAGTACACCGCTGCGGTGCCGACTCCGGCCGGTGCGACGTCGGTGTGGCTGAAGGCGAAGGCCGTTGACAGCAAGGGCAATGCGGTCGAGCAGGTGATCGAGCGGGCGTACAAGGTGGCCCGGTAGTGACCGCCCGGTACGCACCCGGATTTCGCCGGGTGCGTGCCGGGTCTGTAACCTTCGGTAATGACGCAGCGTGATCTGCGGGTGCTGCCCAAGGCACACCTGCATCTTCACTTCTCCGGCTCAATGCGGCATCTGACGCTGGTCGAGCTGGCGGACAAGCACGGTGTCCGGCTCCCCGATGCACTGCGGACGGAGTGGCCGCCCGACCTGTCCGCGGCCGACGAGCGCGGCTGGTTCCGGTTCCAGCGGCTCTACGACATCGCGCGCTCGGTGCTTCGCACGGAGGACGACGTCCGGCGGCTGGTCCGCGAGGCGGCCGAAGACGACCGCGCCGACGGCTCGCGCTGGCTGGAGATCCAGGTCGACCCGTCCGGTTACGCGGGCCGCTTCCACGGCATCACCGAGTTCACCGACCTGGTTCTGGACGCCGCCCGCGACGCAGCCGCCTCGACCGGCATCGCCGTCCAGGTCATCATCGCCGCGAACCGCACCCGCCACCCCCTGGACGCCCGCACCCTGGCCCGCCTCGCCTCGCAGTACGTCGGCCGCGGCGTCGTCGGCTTCGGCCTCTCGAACGACGAACGCCGCGGCAGCACCTCCGAGTTCGCCCCGGCCTTCCGCATCGCCCGCAACGCCGGTCTCCTCGCCGCCCCGCACGGCGGCGAGCTCTGCGGCCCCGCCACCGTCCGCACCTGCCTCGACGAGCTAGGCGCCGGCCGCATCGGCCACGGCGTCCGCTCCGTAGAAGACCCAGAGCTCCTGAAACGCCTAGTGGACGCCCAGGTAGCCCTGGAGGTCTGCCCGGCCTCCAACGTCTCCCTAGGCGTCTACCGCCGCCCCGAAGACGTCCCCCTCCGCCAACTCTACGAAGCCGGCGCCCGCATCGCCCTGGGCGCCGACGACCCCCTCCTCTTCGGCTCCCGCCTGGCCGAGCAATACGAAACCGCCCGCACCACCCACGCCTTCACCGACCCCGAACTAGCCGCCCTCGCCCGCTCCTCCATCCTCGCCTCCACCGCACCCCCCGACGTCCAGAAATCCCTCCTGGCCGACATCGACACCTGGCTGGAAACCACCACCCCGGCAACCACCTACTGACGCGGGCGCCGGGGTCCGGAAAAGTGCGTGGAGAGTTCTGGTTCAGGGCATTGTGAGGGCCTTGGGCGGCGACCAGACTTGCTGGCATGACGGTCACCAAGATCTTGTTGCCCGAGGACGAAATGCCGACGCGTTGGTACAACGTGTTGCACGATCTGCCGACGCCGCCGCCGGCGGTGCTGCATCCGGGGACGGGGCAACCGGTCGGGCCGGAGGATCTGGCGCCGTTGTTCCCGATGGATCTGATCCTGCAGGAGGTTTCGCAGGAGCAGTACGTCGACATTCCCGGTGAGGTGCTCGATGTGTACCGGCTGTGGCGGCCGAGTCCGTTGTACCGCGCGCACCGGCTGGAGAAGGCGCTCGGGACGCCGGCGCGGATCTACTACAAATACGAGGGCGTGTCGCCAGCTGGGTCACACAAGCCGAACACCGCCGTTCCGCAGGCGTACTACAACGCGAAGTCCGGCGTCCGGAAGCTGACGACCGAGACGGGCGCCGGGCAGTGGGGGACGGCGCTGGCCTTCGCCTGTGCGCAGTTCGGGCTGGAGTGCGAGGTCTGGCAGGTGCGGGCGTCGTACGACCAGAAGCCGTACCGGCGCGCGATGATGGGCGTCTTCGGCGCGACGGTGCACCCGAGCCCGTCCGAGCTGACCGATGCCGGGCGGAAGATCCTGGCCGCGGATGCGTCGTCCACCGGCTCGCTCGGGATCGCGATCAGCGAGGCGGTCGAGGCCGCCGTCCAGTCGCCTGACGTCCACTACGCGCTCGGCTCGGTACTCAACCACGTGCTGCTGCACCAGACGATCATCGGCGAGGAGGCGCTCATCCAGCTCGCGATGGTCGGCGAGACGCCCGATCTGCTGGTCGGCTGCACCGGCGGCGGGTCGAACTTCGGCGGTCTGGCGTTCCCCTTCCTGCGGGAGAAGTGGGCCGGCCGGATGTCCCCGGTCGTCCGCGCCGTCGAGCCGGCCGCCTGCCCGTCACTGACCCAGGGCACCTACGCCTACGACTTCGGCGACACCATCGGGATGACCCCGCTGATGAAGATGCACACCCTCGGCCACGACTTCGTCCCCGACCCGATCCACGCCGGCGGCCTGCGCTACCACGGCATGAGCCCGCTGGTCAGCCATCTCTACGAGACCGGCGAGATCGAGGCCGTCGCCAAACCCCAGTCCGAGTGCTTCGCGGCCGGCCTCCAGTTCGCCCGGACCGAAGGCATCGTCCCCGCCCCCGAGCCCACCCACGCCCTCGCCGCCGCCATCGAAGAGGCGCTCCTCTGCAAGGAGTCCGGCGAGGCGAAAGTCATCCTCACCGCCCTCTGCGGCCACGGCCACCTCGACCTCGCCGCGTACGACGCCTACCTCAGCGGCGCCATGCCCGACCGCGACTGGGCCGACGCCGACATCCAGGCCGCCGTCGCCCAAGCCCTCACCAAACTCCCCGCCATCAACTGAGCCGCAGGGCGGGTCACCCGCGCGCCTGACCCGCCCTACCCGCCGCGCTTCCACCAGGGCTTGGGCTGCTTGCCCACCGCCGCCAGCCACCCGGCCGGCACCGCCCACCCCTTGGCCCGAATCGCATCGAAGTACGCCACCTTCAACGACTCCGGCAACCAGTACGTCGCCGCCCACCCGTACTCACTCGCCTCGAAGTACGTCGTCCGCCGCCCCACACTCCACACCGCCGCATGCCGCGCGCAATGCGCCACCCGCACGTAGTCCCACGCCGCCCGCGGGTCATCCGGATCGAACGCCCGCTCCGTCCCCCGGAACCGCCCCCGCTCCTCCCGCCCGATCTCCTCGAGCACCCCCTGCACCACCCCCCGGTCGTCCGTCATCACCTCCGGCAACCGCAACTCCTCCGGCTCCACCACCAGCGCCCCCACCCAAGGCCGCCCCACCTCCAAGAACACCTCCAACAGCGCAAACCCCTCCTCCGCCCGCCCGAACAACCCCAACCCCGCCCGCAACGTAGTCACCGCCTCCTCAGCCACACCAAGACCCTAATCCCCCGGGCCATGCCCCACCCTGCCCCGCCCTGCCCCACCCATTCACGCTCAGCGAACCTCTCCACCAGCCGAACTGCTCGTCAACATCCGCACTCTCAACGCTGTAGATGACCGAAAAAGCTCTTACAGCGTTGAAAATCGGGGCATCTCGGGGCATCCCGGGGCAGCTGCACCAGAACGCCGATTTTCCCGTCGCACACGGTGTTCGAACACCTACAGTTACCGCCATGCCAGCCGCCAACGATCTGTTGCGCAAAGCAAGAGAGCGCACTCCTTCCCGGCGCGCGCCAGGCGAACACATGTCCCGCGCCGAGCTTGCCGATGCCATCTGCGGCTGGCTCTGGGAGACGACCGAAGTCCGCTACGAGTTGGACGGCCACTACATCGCCAAGATGGAGCGAGGCGCCGTTCGCTGGCCAGGCGCCGCCTACAGGTCAGGTCTACGGCAGATCCTCAATGTTGCCTCCGACAATGATCTGGGCTTCGTTCCACCGCCCGGCGCGACCATCGGCGAATCCGAGCTCGTGCTGCCGTCGACCATCGGCCACGAGGCGGACGTCGTCCGGGCCGGCGACGAGTCCATCGCGTTCTTGACGTTCGCCGAAGAGTCCAACGCCGGCGAGCTCACCGTCGAACAACTGAACGCCGACATCAGGCGAGTCGCCCAGCTCTATCTACGTGCTCCGACCCAACCGCTCTTCGAGCGCAGCCGGGCCGTCCGCGACCGGGCGTTCGCTCTGCTGGAGGGCAACCAGTCACCCAACCAGTCCCGTGACCTGTACAGCGCGGCCGGCTGGGCGATCACGCTGCTCGCCTGGATGTCCACCGACCTCGGCCGCCCGGACGTCGCCGAGATCCACGCCAGGACGGCTTGGGCCTGCGCCGAAGCGGCAGATCACCACGAGCTACGCGCCTGGATCCGGGCCACCCAGCACACGGCAGCCTTCTGGCAGGACGACTTCACCCGTGCCGGCGAGTACGCACAGGACGGTCTCCGCTACGCCACCGGGACCTCACGCCGGTTCCTGACCGGAGCACTCGCTGTTGATCTGGCGCGTTCCGGCCAGTCCAGCGCGGCGCAACAGGCCCTGAAGACGGCGCAGGACGTCGCCACCGAGCCGCACGAATCCGAGTTCCCGGGGCCGCTCTTGTGTACGCCGGAGCGCGCCGAAGGCATCTGGTCGGACACGCACCTCGCCCTGGGACGCGTCAAACCGACTCTCACGCACGCGAATCGTTCAGTGGCAGGGTTCGAGGCCGCACCTCATGTCACCCGCAACCTGGGCTCCGAGCGCATGATCCGATTGCAGCAGGCGAAAGCTCATCTGCTGCTCGGTGAACTGGACGGCGCGATCGACGCAATGCAGCCGGTGCTCGGGACGGCGCTGGAGTACCGCGTCCGCCCGCTTCTGCACCGGCTCGGGGAGGTCACGGCGCTGGCCGAGCCATTCACTCGCACAGCCCGGGGTCGCGACCTGCGCGACCGCCTGCGCAATTTCCTCGATCATCCCGATCTACCCGGGCGCAGACCGCCGCTCTACGGGATATCGGTCGCAGGCAGCGCACGGCAGACCGCGGAAGAGGAGTAGCCGCATGACCGATGAAGTACGCGACCACTGGTACTGGCGGCCGGGTTGGCGTCAAGGGCGTTCCTTCTACACCTGGCACGTCGTCTTCCCCTACGCTCCCGCGCTGTCCACACTCCGCGACAAGTACGAGCCGCTGCTGGCCTCCATGCCTGAGCTCACACCGGTACCCGCTCGGTGGTTGCACCTCACCCTGCAGGGCGTCGGCTTCGCGGACAAGGTCAGCCGCGCGGAGCTCGACTCCCTGGTGTCGGCGGCACGTCGGCGGCTCCGGTCGGTCGAGCCGTTCGGAGTCACCATCGGGCCCGCGATCGTCGACGTCGAGAGTCTCCAACTACCGGTACGCCCCAGCCACCAGGTCCGGCAGGTCTGGATGGCGCTCCGCGACGCGATCACCGAAGTCTGCGGCGCCGACTCGATTCCGGCCTTCCCCGACCTCGACCCGCACATCTCCATCGGCTATTGGAACCGCCCGGCCCCGGCCGCCCCACTCCGCGAGCGCGTCCATCAGTTCTCGGCCGGCTCCACCCAGATCTACCTCAACGAGGTCAGCTTGCTCGATCTGAATCGGGATCACCAGTGCTACCAATGGTCCTCGCACGCCACGATCGGACTAGGACATCTCGCCGGCGGCGCCAATGTCTGACCCGGCCGCTATGTCCACCGAAGAAGCCTCCGCGCGAGTGGTACGCGCCCTGCTCGACTACCGCTCCATCTGGACCACTCACGACCTCGTCGAGTTCAGCCAGGTCCCGACCCCCGCCGTCCGCGCCATCCTCAACACCCTCGAAGCCGAGACCCTCATCGACCGCCGCCGCGGTGGAATCGTCGCCGTCCCCGACTGGCCGTTCCTGCTCTCATGGTGGGCGACGACCGCTCCGCTCGCCGCCACCAACAAGACCTCGTACTGGCAGACGACCGGGACCATCCGACGGCTCTTCGGCCACATCGCGGCCACGTCCACCAAACATGCCTTGTCCGGAGTCCACGCCGCCGGCTTCTCGACTGCGAGCACGCCTGACCTCGAACCGGTGATCTATACGCCGGACGCCCAAGCCGCGGCAACGGCTTGGGCGCTTGCCCCGGTGGAAACCGACGAGCCGGCGTCCCGGCGAGACCGTGTCGTCCTGATCGAGACGACAACCGACGTCGTCTACCTACGCCGCCGGGGATCGTCCTCCGGAGTCCGAGTCGCGGCCCCCACACAGGTACTCGCCGACTTGTCGCAGGCCGACGCAACTCCAGAGGAGGAGGCCGCCGCCAAGCGACTTCTTGCCTGGATGCAGGCGCACGAACTCACCTGGCGTTACTGAACCGGCTTGTCACCCTTGTTCGCCCGATAGTCCCGCATCAGCATCTCGAACGACGGGCCGTCGTCCAGCCAGCGCAGGCCGCTCGAAGTGGTGTGCCAGCCTCGGTGACGCGGGTGCTGGACACAAGGAAGCTGACTGTCCGGGTGAGGTTCCGCACAGGGCGTTTCGTTGAGCCGGCGTAAGGCATCCAGGAACTCTTCGCGTTCCTCCGGGGTGGCACCGAGCATTACTACGGCGTCTCTGAGCTTGGGTTCGGTCGGAGGACGTTCGCCGCGGAGCCATCGCTGCATCGTCGATTTGGCCACGCCCGAAGCGTCCGCGATAGCCCGTACTGTGGTGTGGCCAGCCCGAGAGGCCAGGGTACGGATCGCGTTCCCGAGTCCTTCCGGAGTTTCCACGTCACGCAGTAGGACCAGCACCGGATTGGCTGACGAGGCGGCTTTCATACCTTCGCTCCAGCTGTTTTTCGCGGTGCTCCAGAACCACTCGCGACCCGCTGTCGAGTACTCGTCACGGGACAATTCCCGCTCGGCGTCTCTGGCCACCTGCCAGGCAATCTGCCAACCGTCGAGTGCTGCTTTGTCGAATCCACAGGCAGCGAGGAACGCCTTTGCCACCTTCCAGGTCGGAACTTTTGGTCCCGTTGCCCGCACGATCTGGCTGTGCGAACAGTTAGCTCGCTCGGCGAGCTCCCGCACGCTGAAACCCGACCGCTCCCGAAATCGCGCCAGTTGCCGCGCGAACTCGGCCGGGTAGTCACAGGTGGCGGAGTCAGGGGATGAAATCACAGAAGACAACGTCACTCCGTTCCAGCTACGCGTCCACGAGTCAGCGCGACGATGGCAGCCGCCAGCACCGGCAGCAGAACCGCCAAGGACTCGCAGACGACAGACATGCTCAGCCCGGCTCCACACGACCAGACCACCGCTGCAACAGCACTCACGAAGACCACGGCGCGAAGTACCAGCACGATCAGCGGCGGCGGCACCGGTGGTCTGGTCGGGCCACGGCCGACCGATCCGAGAACTCGGGACATCTGAGGACCTTCCTGTCAATAGCTACGCCGAGGTGATCACACGGCGGAGAGAAGTATCCGGACGCCGACTGTCAATGTAAAGCCGAAAGTTGGGGACAAGTGGTGCAGCTTGTCCCGGCCATGGTGCGCAATTTGGTGCAGGCAATGCCGGGAGCTGCACGGTAATTCACGGAACTGTCCCAGGCTGTCCCCCGAGCACAACGGCGAGGTCACGGATCACAACCGGGGCACCTGGTGCGGAATGGTGCATCGGCAACGATTCACTCCGCTCACCAGCACGATCCGGCGTCCCCGGCCGCCTCGAATTCGGCCATTTGCTGATCGCGCAGGTTAAAGTGTTGCAAAGTTCTTCCCCGGCGCACGAAAAACACAAAGCGGCGACCCCGAAGGGTCGCCGCCTCAGTTTGTTTACCCGCAGCCGGTCAGAGGGTGCAGTTCACCAGGACTGGTTCGTTGGTGAGGGTTATGGCGAAGGCTTGGTGGACTTGGGAGCGGACGTGGGTGGCCAGGGAGAGGAGATCTTTGGCGGTGGCGGCGCCTCGGTTGGTGAGGGCGAGGGTGTGTTTGGTGGAGACGGCGGCGGGGCCGAGGGTGAAGCCCTTGGGGATGCCGGAGTGTTCGATGAGCCAGGCGGCGCTGGTTTTGACGCGGCCGTCGGGTTGGGGCCATTGGGGGGCGCCGGCGGGGACTTCGGCGGGGGTGTCGAGGATGGGGTTGGTGAAGAAGGAGCCGGCGGACCAGGTGTCGTGGTCGGCGGGGTCGAGGACCATGCCTTTGGAGCGGCGGAGGGCGAGGACGGCTTCGCGGACGTCCTGCATGGGGGCCCGGGAGTCGGGTTCGACGTCGAGGGTGCGGGCCAGTTCGGCGTAGCCGATGGGGGCGGAGAGGTTGCCGAGTTTGAGCTGGAAGGCGACCTCGAGGACGACGAAGCGCTCGGGGGCGGTCTTGAAGCGCGAGGTGCGGTAGGCGAAACCGCAGTCGGCGGCGAAGAGGGTGCGGATCCGGGATTCGGCGCGGTCCCAGACGCGGACGGAGGCGATCGTCTCGGCGACCTCGTGGCCGTAGGCGCCGACGTTCTGGACGGGGGTCGAGCCGGTCAGGCCGGGGATCCCGGACATCGACTCCAGGCCGCTCCACTCCTCGGCGATGGCGCGCTGGACGACGGCGTCCCAGTCCTCGCCGGCCTGGACGTGGATCATCGCGCCGGAGCAGGCGTCGGCGTCGACCCGGATGCCCTGAGTACGGATCCGGATCGCCGTCCCGCGGAAACCGTCGTCGCCGATGACGACGTTGCTGCCGCCGGACAGCAGCAGCACCGGCTCACCCGCGGCGTCGGCGTCCCGGACGGCGGTGATCAGCTCGTCCTCGGTGGTCACCTCGACGAAGTTGTCGGCCGGTCCGCCGATCCGCAGCGTCGTGAAATCGGCCAGCTGGATGCTCACGGGACGCGCACGACCGCCCTGGCCCGGCCGAGGACCTTCTCACCGGCGAACAGCGCCGTGATGTCGAACTCGGCCAGCCCGTCGGCCACCTTGGCCGCGGTCGCCGAGAAGACCACCTCGGCGCCGGCGTCGTCGTCCGGGACGACGACCGGCTTGGTGAAGCGGACGCCGTACTCGACCAGGTCGGCCGGGTCGTCGAGCCAGTCGGTGACGACGCGGACGGCGGAGGCCATCGTCAGCATGCCGTGGGCGATCACACCGGGCAGGCCGAGGGCGGCCGCCATCCGGTCGCTCCAGTGGATCGGGTTGAAGTCGCCGCTGGCGCCGGCGTACCGGACCAGGTCCTCGCGGCGCAGCGTGACGGTCAGCTCCGGGAGGACGTCACCCGCGGAGATCTTGTTCATGAGTCCGCCCGGTTGTGCGAGATCGTGGAGGTCGAGGTGGCGATCGGCTCGCCGTCGACGGTGCTGAGGGCGGTTTCGTACATGATCACCTCGACGTCACCGGCCTTGCGGACGGTGGTGATGGTGGCGGTCGCGGCGATGTCGTCCCCGGCCTTGATCGGGCGGGAGTAGGTGAACTTCTGCGCGCCGTGCACGATCCGGTCCAGCCGGAGGCCGAGCTCCGGGTCGTTCAGCAGCTGCTCCAGCGCCAGGCTGCCGAGCATGAATGCGAACGTCGGCGGCGCCACCGCGTCAGCACCCCGGTACGCCGGGTTGCCGTCACCGATCGCGTCGGCGAACTCGCGGATCTTCTCCCGGCCGACCTGGTAGGACTCGGCGGCCGCGTAGCTCCGGCCGACCATCGTGGCGTCGATCGTCATATCGCCAGAGCCTACTGGCAGACTGTTGCCCCCGGAGCCGCCACCCGGGAACCGTGAGACCCGACTGGGGAAGGTTGAACGTGACGGCAGTGACGGCGCTGGCCAGGTACGCGCCTCGGTATCGGCTGGAGATCGGCGAGCCGGAGGGCCCCGAGTGGCTCCGGGTGGACCGGATCCTGGAGCTGGACGGTCCGGAGCTGACCGAGCTCCTCAAACGGGACGACGACGCCAGCGGACACGTCTCCGCGCACGCGAACGCGCTCAGCCTGATGTCGTTCTACGCCGGCCGCGCACCCGCGGCGGCGCTGCTGCTCTGGGCGCTCGAAGGGCACGTCCTGGACGTCCGGCCACACAACCTGTGGGTGAAACCACACGACGGGCACGGGCTGGCCGCGGTCGCTATCCGCTCCGCCGACTACCTGCCCGGCGGGCTGGAGACCTTGTACGACGTCGTCCTGCGTCAGCATCTGCTGCCGCTGTCGGCCGAGCTGCACCGGCGGACCCGCGCCGGGCTGCGTCAGGTGCACGGCGGGGTCGCTGCGGGCTGTGCGATGGCGTTCTGCGCGGCGACCCGCGAGGAGGAGGCGATCGAGCCGGCGTACCTGCTGGAGCGGTGGCAGACCTTCGTCGCCAAAGCACCGGCTGGTCTGGCGCGGCTGGGCGACGTCACGCAGGCCGGCGGGAAGCTGGTCTACCTACGGCAGACGTGTTGCCTGTATTACACGAGCGAGGCCGGGAACGGGACGCTCTGCGGCTCCTGCTGCCTCACGCCCCGGGACGAGCGCCTGGCCGCGTACGAAGCCGGCCGCCCGATCATCACCGTGTAGTGGGCACAGCGAAAGGCCCGCCCCGATGATCGGAGCGGGCCTCGCGGAAGCTGCTGAAATCAGCGGGTCTCGCGGTGGTCCGTGTGGTCGTTGCAACGCGCGCAGTACTTCTTCATCTCCAGGCGATCCGGGTTGTTACGCCGGTTCTTCTTGGTGATGTAGTTGCGCTCCTTGCAAACCGTGCACGCCAACGTGATCTTCGGGCGAATATCGGTTGACTTAGCCACTGCTGCCTCTTCTGATCGTCAAGTACTGGTGGTGGGTAGCGGGGGCGGGAGTCGAACCCGCGACACCACGATTATGAGCCGTGTGCTCTAACCACCTGAGCTACCCCGCCTGGAGAGTTCTCCAGCTCACCCGGCGGACCGGATGAGCTGTCGATCTCAGAGCCCCTTTACGGAATCGAACCGTAGACCTTCTCCTTACCATGGAGACGCTCTGCCGACTGAGCTAAAGGGGCGGAACGAGGAGAGAGATTACACGGTCTGCCGCCTCGATGTGAAATCGAGCCAGGCGCACCCTGCGCCCCCCTCTGTCCGACTCGGAAATCATACCGGGTCTCCGGAGTACTTCTGACCAATTTTCCTAGTTCCAGACCCGAGACGGGTAACTGGTTCGCAGGACCGGCAGAACGTCTGTGACGAAGGTCTCGACGGAGGCCCGGCTCTCGGCCTCCGGCAGGCCCGGGACCTCCAGTGAGACGCCGGACAGCTCATGCCCGAAGGCCTCCTGGTAGCGGCCGAACTTGTCGATCACCTGCTCCGGTGAGCCGACCAGAACCGACCCGCGGTCCAGGAAGTCCTCCAGCGTCGTGAAGGGCAGCTGGTTGTGCTTGGCGCCCGGAGAGTCCATGAACGCGTCGAAGATCGGCCGATAGCCCGCAACGGCCTCCTGCGACGTCTTCTTGACGTAGAGCCCGTTGAAGCCTGCACCAACGACGGCGTCGGCCGGGTCATGCCCGTAGGCCTCCCAGCGCTCCCGGTAGTGCCGGATCAGTCCGGCGTACTTCTCCAGCGGATGGAAACCATTGGCCGAGAACAGCGGGTCACCGAACCGCGCGGCCAGCTCGGTGGACTCCGTCGAGGACGCCGACCCGTGCCAGAGCGGAATACCGGACGGACGGAACGGCCGCGGCTGTGTGGTCGCATCGACCAGATCGGGCCGGTAGCTCCCCGACCAGGTCACACCGGTCTCCCGGAGCAGCCGGCGAAGCAGCTCGTACTTCTCGCGGTTCCGGTCCCACTGTCCATCCAGGTCGTACCCGAACAGCGCGTTCTGGTCCGGGTCGTTGCCCTTGCCGATGATGATGTCCAGCCGCCCACCGGACAGCTGGTCCAGCGTCGCGTAGTCCTCCGCGACCCGCACCGGGTCCAGTAGCGACAGCACGGTCACCGTCGTCAGCAAGCGGATCCGCGACGTCACAGCCGCGATGTACGACAGCACGACCGGCGGAGACGACGAGATGAAGCGCTGCGCATGCCGCTCCCCCACGCCGTACGCGTCGAAGCCCAGCTCCTCCGCCCACTGCGCCTGCCGGACGACGTGCTGGAACCGCTCGGCCGTCGACAGCTGCACCCCACTGATCGGATCCGGGGAGTTGTCGATCAGCGTGTAGGTACAGAACTTCACCGGACCTTCTTCTCGCCGGCTGTCACCGGCAGTCCGAGCCGGTTGCCGGTCACCGGCGCCGGACAGGTCCCGAACTCGGTGAAGGCGAACGGCAGGTTGATTGCCCGATTGAAGTCGATCAGCACCGACTGATCACGCTCCACAACCCCAGTGGTCACCGTGCGCCAAGGCGCAGTCTCCGATCCGTTCGTCGCGTCATGGAAGGACAACGACAGCCGCCCGTCCGCGGCCGCCGTCGCCACCAGCTCGTACGCCGAGCCGCCCAGCGCGAGGTGGACTGTCCCGACCGCGGTGACGTGCTGCCGCAGGTCGTCGCGGGCCGTGCTGACCTCGATTCGCTCCGGAGCGCCGTACGGCGTGTAGTAGCCCCGAACCGCCCAACTGGCATCCAACGGGTACGCAGGCACCCCACTGAAGTCAGCACGCGTTTCTGCGCCCGGATCGCGCTGACGGACGGCGTACCGGCCGCCGCGCAGCACCAGCTCGATCAGCCGGTCACCAAAGAACAACCAGCTCAGCGAACCCGCCTCGGCGACGGACGCGGACGCTGTCCCTTCAATGGGGACACCGTTCAGTTTCAGCTCACCAGCGCTCCTGACATGTGCTTGGCCGTCAGCGAACCACCACTCCCCCGGCAGGCCGGACAGCGCAGCTGGCGCAGCCGGTAACCAGTCGAAGCCGACGATGGTCAGCCAGCCGTAGTCGGTGTTCAGATCCTGCTCACGCGCGGCGTGCCAGGTCTGCCAGTCCTGCTCGAGGTCGGAAACCACAGTCATGAGGCGAGGTCCTTCCGGGATTCACGGTGGGCGATTTCGGACCGGACCAGCGGGATGACGTAGCGGCCGAAGTCGATCGCGTCGTCGTAGATGTCGTACCCGCGGGCCGAGAAGATGCGGATGCCGAGGTCGTAGTAGTCGAGTAGCGCGGCCGCGACGGTGTCCGGCGTCCCGACCAGCGCGGTCGAGTTGCCGCCACCGCCGGTCAGCCCGGTCGGGCCGGTCCAGAGCGCGCGGTCGTGGCGCTCGCCTTCCGCGACCGCCTTCAGCAGCCGCTGCGAGCCGGCGTTCTCCGGGTTGCTCCGAGAGCGCAGCCGAGCATGTGCAGGCTGCGCACCGCCCTGGACGTCCTTGATCCGCCCGAGGATCGACTCGGCCTTCTCCCAGGCCAGCTCCTCGGTCGGCGCCAGAATCGGCCGGAAGGCGATCTGGATCGTCGGCCGATCACTGCGCCCGGCCCGAACAGCCTCAGCTTCGATCGTGGCGAGCTGCTCCCGCGTGCCGGCCAGCGGCTCACCCCACAGCGCGAAGATATCCGCCTCGGCCGCGCCGACGGCGTACGCCGCTGCCGACGACCCACCGAACGAGATCCGCGGCCGCGGCTGCTGCAGCGGCTTGATATCCGCGAGGAACTGCTCGAACTGGTAGTGCTGCCCGGCGAAGTCGAACCGCTCCTCCGACGTCCACGCCTGCTTCAGAATCTGGATGAACTCGCGCGTCCGCCCGTACCGGTCGTCCTTGCTCAGGAAGTCGCCTTCGGCCGCCTGGTCGGCAGTCGAGCCGCCGGTGATCACATGCACCTCGAACCGGCCGCCGCTGAGGTGGTCGAGTGTCGCGAAGGTCTTCGCGGTCAGCGTCGGGTAGGCGACATTCGGCCGATGCGCCACAACCAGGTTGATCCGCTCGGTCTTGCCCGCGACGTACGCCGCCACCTGCGCCGGGTCGGGTGACCCGGAGTGGTAGGCGAACAGGATCCGGTCCCAGCCGTTGTCCTCGTGCGCGCGAGCGAGCTTGGCGGTGTACTCCAGGTCGAGCGCGCCACCGGGGCGGGTGGTGACCTCACTGGCCGGGTTGGTCCCGGCGATGCCCAGGAACTCAACTGGCATGACGTTCTTCCTTCCGTACGGCGGGTGCGAGCAAGGTGAGCAAGTTCCGGGCGACGGCGTCGTTCTGCCGGAAGCCGGGACCGTTGAAATGCGGCCGGGAGAACCCCGACGAGCCGGCCGAGCCGGAGACCGACGGACCGAGCAGGAACAGCGCCGGATGCACGGTCCCGTCGGCGCGGATCGCACGGCTCTGCGCGTCGGCCTTGAGCTGGCCGCCGCCGAGACTCGTCCCGTCGGCGGCGAACAACTCATCGGCCGCGAGCGTGCCGTCGGCCAGCAGACCGCGCAGCAGCGGATCGGTCGACGCCAGGACGTCGGGCCGCGGCAACCGCGCCTCGACGAAGGCCTTGGCCCGAATCTCCCCGGCCACTCCGGACGACCGGGCAACGAACCGATCGTTGTCAATAGCAACCTCCAGGTCCGGCCCGGCGAACCGGACGATGCCGGCCCGATGCAGCGCGAGCAGCTCCTCCAGCCGGCGCGGCGGCGGGCCGCTGGCGACGAACGAGAAGAACCCGTGCCACTCGGTCTCCACCTGCCGAACCCGGTCCTCGTCCGACAGCCTGCCTTCGGTGATCGCGACCGACAGCACGCTGTAGATACTCAGCAACGCGTTGAAGACGGCCAGATCCGCCGAGTACTCCGGGGACGCGCGACGGAGCAGATCATCCTCGATCAACTCGGCCAGGAACTTCTCGAACGACGTCCGATCCGCGAAGAACCGTCCGTGCAGTGGTCGATCGACTTCGGAGCGAACGAACCGATCGACCGGATCCGGCACCGCTTCCAGGACGGCGGCGGCAAATACAGGTGCATCCGGCAACGAACCGTCCAGTACCGCCAGGAACCGCTCCCACGGCCAGCGAGTTCGTTCGGAGTGGGCGTTGAAGAGCTGCTGGTAGTGCGCGAAGGCCAGCTCCTTGTCGATCAGCGGGCGGACCTGCCGGTCGAAGTCGAGGACGCCGTCGCCCAGCTCGGCGAGCGCGGCCGTGGTCAGGTAGCGGGTCGGGACGGGTTTCGTCCCGGCCACGGTGTAGCCGAGTTTCGCGTGATAGGGCACGCCGCGCCGCGATCCGACGTACAGGATCGGCTCGGTTCCGGACGGGCGATAGGTCAGGATGCCGTCGCACTCGTCGTACCAGCCGCCGCGGGCCTCGGTGAGCAGGACCATCAGGTCGATGAAGGCCTGACCGAAGCCGCGGACGATCACGTTCTCCCCGGGCAGCAGGCCGCCGAGACCGACGTCCGCTGTGTACCCCGGTGGGATGTAGGTCAGACCAGCGGCCGCGGCCTCGGTCACCCACGCCTGCTCCGATGCCGTCGGCAACCGATCGAGGTAGCCGAGGGCAAGGACCACGAGGTCGGCGTGGATCTCCTGACCGGATGCGAGGATCACCCGCTGATCCGCGGTCAGCTCGACGGCACGCTCCAGATGAGTGGTCACGGACGCCGGTAGATCGCGGACGACGCGCTCCCAGACCCAGGACAGGTACTCCGCCTGGACCAGCCGGGGCGGGAAGTCCATCGGGCCGGGCAACTCGAGCCCCGCCCGCTCCAGAATGGTGGCGCCGGGCCCGTTGACCCAGCCGGCCAGGTCGGGCCCGGGGATGATCGGGCCCTCGCACTCGACCGACTCGTCGGTGAAGATCGTCACGTCCGAGGTCATCGAGTTCATCCAGAGCAGGCGGGACTGCTCGCGCCGCCAGATCCGCCCGCCGCCGGCCGGGTACGGATCGACGACGTGGATCTCCACCGGCTGATCGCCGAGCAGCTCGGGCGCGCTGGCCGCGAACCGTTCGAGCAGGCCGACCGTCCGCGGCCCGGCGCCGACGAAGACCACCGTCGGCGGCCCCTCGCGGACGGCTCTCACGACGTCAGCCCCAGATGCGAGCGGAGCGTCGTACCGGCGTACTCCGACCGGAAGACGCCGCGTTCGCGGAGCAGCGGGACGACGCGGTCGACGAAGTCGTCGAGACCGCCGGGTGTCAGATGCGGGACCAGGACAAAGCCGTCGGCGGCGTCCTCCTGGACATGCCGGTTCAGCTCGGTGGCAATCGTCTCCGGGGAGCCGATGAACGTCTGCCGATTCTGCTGGTTGATGACGGTCTCGCGCAGCGACCAGTTGTTCGCCGCGGCCTGCGCGCGCCACTCGGCGACGACGGCCTCCTGGTCGTTGAACCCGGTCCGGCCCTGGGTGACCTTCGAACCGGCGACCGGCGCCTCGGTCGGGAGCGGGCCGTCCGGGTCGTACGCCGAGAGGTCGCGACCCCAGATCAGCTCTGCGAGCACGATCGCGGTCTGGCCGGAGACCTGCTGCTCGCGGACGTGCCGGGCCTTGTCGGCCGCTTCGGCGTCCGTGTCGGCGACGACGACCGTCACCGCGGGCATGATCTTCAGCGACTCCTCGGTGCGGCCGTACTTGGCCAGCCGATCCTTCACGTCCTTGTAGAAGGTCTGCCCGGCCGCGAACGTCGAGTGCCGGCTGAAGATCACGTCGGCACCAGACGCCGCGAACTCACGGCCCTGGTCGCTGTCCCCGGCCTGGATGATCACCGGCCGGCCCTGCGGGGACGGCGGCAGCCCGAACCGGCCCTGGATCGTGAAGTGGTCGCCGTCGTCCGCGAAGGCCCCAGTGCCTTCCCGGGCGAAGACGCCCGCTGCCTGATCCAGGACCAGGTCGTCGGCGCTCCACGAGTCCCAGAGTTTGCGGACGATGCGGAGCGACTCCTGGGCGCGGACGTACCGGTCGGCCTTGTCGAGGTAGCCGCCGCGGCGGAAGTTCTCCCCGGTGAACGCGTCCCACGACGTCACCACGTTCCACGCCGCCCGGCCCGCGGACAGGTGGTCCAGCGTCGCGAGCCGCTTGGCCAGCTCGTACGGCTCGTTGAACGTCGAGTTCACCGTCGCCGCCAGGCCCAGGTTCGTGGTCACGGCGGCCAGAGCGCTGAGGACGGTCAGCGACTCCGGCCGCCCGACCACGTCGAGGTCGTGGATCTTCCCCTTCACCTCGCGCAGCCGCAGCCCCTCCGCGAGAAAGAAGAAGTCGAACGTCCCCCGCTCCGCGGTCGCCGCCAGATGCTTGAAGGATGCGAAGTCGATCTGCGACCCGGATGCCGGATCCGACCACACCGTGGTGTTGTTGACGCCGGGAAAGTGGGCCGCCAGATGAATCTGCTTGGTCATCGCCCACTCCCCGCCGCGTACCTGCCCACCGGCCGGCTCAACCCGAGCCGATTCCGCAGCGTCCCCGCCCGCGCTTCTCCCACAACTTTTCTTGCCTTGAGCAACGGAATGAGTTCGTCCGCGATGATCGGCACGTCGACTTCCAGCGAGGCGGGCCGCAGATGCACGCCGTCGACTCCAGCGGCCTGCCAGTCGGTGATGGAGCCCGCAAGCTGTTCGGCCGCGCCGGCCTGCTCGAAACTGATGGCGACCGAGACCAGGACGCGGGGGGTGGTCGCGCCGTCGGTTGTCCGCAGAGCGGCGACGCGCTCCGCAAGGTCGGTCGTCTCCGGGAGGATCACCAGTTCCGCGTCCGCGGCCGCCTGCAACGCGTCCGGCGCACTGACCCGGACGGCGGTGACGGGGTGGCCTTGCGGGGGTCTGGGGACGATGGAAGGGCCCTTGATGGAGAAGGTGGGAGAGGTGAAGTTGACGTAGTGGAGACGGTCGCGGTCGACGAAGCGGCCGGTGGGGGCGTCGCGGATGATGGCGTCGTCGTCCCAGGAGTCCCACAGGCGGCGGGAGACGTCGACGACGTAGCGGGCCTCGCGCCAGAGGTCGGCGGCCGGGGCGGGGTCGCGGCGGCCGATGACGGCGGCTGCTTCGGCGGACGTCGAGACGTCGGCGATCCAGCCGCCGCGGCCGGCGGAGACGTAGTCGAGGGTGGCGACCGACGCCTGGACGTGGAACGGCTCGGTGTGCGTCACGGTGATGGTGGGCAGCAGTCCGATCCGCTCGGTGGCGGGGGCGATCCGGGCAGCCAGGCCGAGGGCATCGAGCTGGACGCCGACCCGGCCGGCGGCGTCCGCGGGCGCTTCGAGCGTGCCGGCGAAGGTGGCGATGTCGATCCCCGCCGCCTCGGCGCGCTGGACGGCGCGCAGCGCGAGCTCGCCGGTCAGGATCGCGCCCGGGTCGACCTCGGGGCCGCGCCAGGCGCCCGGGTCTCCCCCGGCGCCGTCGATCTCGATGGCGGTGATCAGCCGGCTCATGAGGCCACCTTCAGGGCGAGTGTGAGGTCCTTGGTGAACGGCAGCGGTCCGATCGACTCCGGGTCGGCGTCGACGTCGAACTGCGGCTGGAAGCCGACGGCTCGGTAGAGCGCGGCCGCCTCGGGCTGCCGGGGCCCGGTGGTCAGGTAGAGCTTCCGGTAGCCGAGGTCGACCGCGGCCCGCTCCAGTTCGGCGAGTACGCGGCGTCCGAGCCCTTGGCGGCGGTGCAGATGGGACGTCCACATCCGCTTCACCTCGGCCGTCTGGTCGTCGTATCGGCGGATGGCGCCGCCCGCGACCGTCTGACCGCCGTACCGGAGCAGGACGAACGCGCCCCCGCTGTCGGTGTGGAAGTCGCTCGCCGGGACCTCGGTGAGCTGGGTGTGCTCGGTCGTTCGGCCGTAGCGGGTGCTGTACTCGACGATCAGATCCGCGAGCAGCGGCGCTGCCTCCGGGTCTTCCGGACGGGCCCGGAGTACCTCGATCTCCGCCGCCTGCACCGGCGTACTGTCGAGCGGTTGCCCACCTTCGACCGTGGTCAGGAACGCCTCGGTCACCTGGTAGAGCGGGACGGACGCCGCCTGATCGAGCAGGACGCCGCCGCCGTCGTACAGATTGATGTGTGCCGACAGCACGAACCAGCCCTGCCCGATCGCGCCGGCGCCGAGGCTGGTGAGCACCGGCCGCAGCGCGTAGTCGATCACCAGCACATGCGCCGGCGTCCCACCCGTTGCCAACGGCAACACGGTCTTACCTTTCAGCGCGTACTGCGGGAGCAGGTCGAGGAACACCTTGAGCAACCCGGCGTACGCCGCCTTGTAGACGGGTGTGGTGACCACGACGGCGTCGGCCGCTTCGAGGGTCTTGATCGCGGCCGCGATCCCGGGGTCGTCGGCGCGGCCGTGCAGCAACGGCTCGGCCGGCAGGTCCCGCAGCACGATGGGGGTGACCTCGTGCCCGTGGCTGATCAGACGCTTGGTGACGTACTCGAGGACGGCGTCGGTCCGGGACGGTACCGACGGGCTGCTGGAGATCGTTGCGATGGTCGCCATGGTTCTCCTACTTCTGCTTGTCCTTGGGAAGGCCTGGAGGGTTGACCAACGACTTCGGGACGGCCTCGTCGCTGAGGCCCCACTTGGCCAGCACCTTCGCGTAGCTGCCGTCGGCGATCGCCGCGTTCAGCGCGTCGGCCAGCGGCTTGGCCAGGCCGTTGTCCTTCTTCGTCGTGATGCCGACCAGCCCTTGGACCGGGTAGCTGGACGAGACCGTGCCGACGATCTCGGTCTGCTTCTGCGTCGCGACGTGGTACGTGCCGTTCGGGTTCGGGCCGAGGTAGAGCTCGATCCGGCCGGACTGCAAGGCCAGGTAGGTATCGGCCGGCTGCTGGTAGTACTTCAGGTCGGCGGGTGCGCGGCCGGCGGCGGTGTTCTGCCGGTTCCAGTCGACGAGGATCGCCTCCTGCAGCGTGCCCGAGCTGACCGCGACCTTCTTCCCCGCGATATCGGCCGGCCCGGCCACCTTCAGCCCGGAGCCGGCCTTCGCCTCGAACGCGTGCAGCCCGAGCCGGTACGTCGCGAAGTCGTACTTCTCCTTGCGCAACTCCGACACCCCGATATTCGAGATCCCCACCTGGTACTTCCCCGAGTCGAGCCCGAGGAACAGGTTCTCCCAGCTCGTCGTCTGCACCTCGGCCCGCAGCCCGAGCACACTCGCGACCAGATACGCGATGTCGATCTCGACCCCGATCGGCGTCCTGTTGTCATCCGCCGTGAACCCCAACGGCGGCAGACCCCCACCCGCAGACCCGTTGCCCACCACAAGCTTCCCGCTGTCGCGCACCTCAGCCGGCAGCTCGGCCGCAACAGCCTCCACCTTCGCCGACGTAACCCGCACCTGCTCCGCCGACGTGTCGAACGCAACCACCGAAGCGTCCCCCGCCGGAGCCGCGCTCTTCGGATCCGCACAAGCAGCAACCGTCGCGAGCAAGACCGCGCCTACGAGAAATCTCCTCAACATAAGAAGCCTCAGCTCGTGATCGGGAGGCCGGGGGGATTGATCTCGGACTTGGCCACGGATTCGGTGGCGACGTTCCAGCGCTCCAGCACCTTGGCGTAGGAGCCGTCGGCGATGACGGCGTTCAGCGCGGCCTGGTAGGCCTGCACGAGACCGCTGTCCTTCTTGGTGGTGGCGGCGATCAGGCCTTGCAGGGTGGGGCCGGCGCCGGAGAACTTGCCGATCGACTCGGTCTCGCCGGAGGTCTTGATGTGGTACGCGATCGACGGGTTCGGGCCGAGGTAGCCGTCGATCCGCCCGGAGGCGAGTGCCAGGTAGGTGTCGGTGTTCTGCTGGAAGTACTTGATCGTCGCCGCCGGCAGCCCGGCCTTGATGTTCGCCTCGTTCCAGTCGATCAGGATCTTCTCCTGGTTCGTCCCGGAGCCGACCGCGATCGTCTTCCCGGCGATGTCCTTTCCGCCGGTGACCCGCCAGCTCCCGCCCTTCTTCGCCTCGAACGCAATGTCGTCCTTGCGGTACGTCGCGAAGTCGTACTTCTGCTTACGTTTCTCGGTCACGGTGATGTTCGAGAAGCCGACGTCGTACTTGGCCGAGTCGAGCCCGACGAACAGGTTCTCCCAGCTCGTGACGTCGATCTCCGGGGTCAGCCCGAGCGCGCCGGCGACCAGGTGCGCGATGTCGACCTCGAGACCGATCGGGGTCTTGTTGTCGTCGGCGTAGAAGCCGAGCGGCACGGTGCCGCTGCCGTACCCGCCGCCGATCAGCAGCGTGCCGCGGTCGCGGACCTTCGCGGGCAGCAGCGCCGCCGCTGCGTCGTTCTTGGTGGTAGTGATCCGGTTCTGTTCGGCGGAGGTGTTCACACCGGTGTCGCCGCCCGCGGCGCTGGCCGTGGGCTCGGCGCCACAACCGGCCAGGACGAGCAGGAGCGCGCCGGCGGCCGCGGTGACGGCAAGCAGGGGACTACGTTTCATGACGACTTCCTCAGAGGACTTTGGAGATGAAGGCGCGAGTGCGCTCTTGGGCAGGGTTGTCGAGCACTTCGTGCGGAGGGCCCGACTCGACGATCCGGCCGTCGTCCATGAACACGACGGTGTCCGCCACCTCACGGGCGAAGCCGATCTCGTGGGTGACGACGACCATCGTCGAACCGTCGCGGGCGAGCTCCTTGA
Source organism: Kribbella sandramycini (assembly GCF_013131805.1). Classification (GTDB taxonomy): domain Bacteria; phylum Actinomycetota; class Actinomycetes; order Propionibacteriales; family Kribbellaceae; genus Kribbella; species Kribbella sandramycini. Next base: position 269,633 of record NZ_JABJRC010000004.1, read on the forward strand.
TCACATCGAGGACCTCGCCGACCAGCTCCGGGTCGAGCGCGCTGGTCGGTTCGTCGAACAGCAGCACCTTGGGCCGCAGCGCGAGCGCCCGCGCGATCGCGACTCGTTGCTGCTGACCACCGGACAACTGCCGCGGGTACACGTCGGCCTTGTCGCCGACGCCGACCCGCTCCAGCAGCTCGCGGGCCAGTGTCTCGACCTCACTACGTTTCCGCCGCTGCGCCGAGACCGGCGCCTCGACGACGTTCTGCAGGGCGGTCAGATGCCCGAACAGGTTGAAGTTCTGGAACACGAACCCGACCTGCGACCGCTGGTGCAGGATCTCGCGCTCGCGCAGTTCGTACAGCTTGTCGCCGCGCCGCCGGTACCCGATCAGCTCACCGTCGATCCGGATCAGCCCGCGATCCACCTTCTCCAGATGATTGATCGAGCGCAGCAGTGTCGACTTGCCCGAGCCGGACGGCCCCAGGATCACCGTGACCGTCCCGGCCTCGACGACGAGGTCGATCCCTTTGAGGACCTCGAGCTCGCCGAAGCTCTTGTGCACACCGCGAATGTCGATCATCGGGTCGTTCCCCGGTTGAAGTACCGCTCGACGTAGCGTTGCGCGATCGACAGCAGGGTGGTCAGGACGATGTACCAGACCGTTGCCACCATCAACAACGGGACGACGCGGCTGTTCCGGCCGTAGATCACCTGCACCTGGTAGAAGAGCTCAGGGATCGCCATCACCGACACGATCGAAGTCCCCTTGAAGAGACTGATCACCTCGTTCGCACCGTTCGGCAGGATCGACCGCATCGCCTGCGGCAGCACGATCCTGAAGAACTGCCGCACCTTCGGGATCCCCAGCGCCGCGGCCGCCTCGGTCTGCCCGGCGTCCACCGAGATGATGCCGCCGCGGATGATCTCCGCCGCGTACGCCGCCTGGTGCAGCGCCAACCCGAGGACAGCAGCGCCCAGCGGGCCGAACAGGTTGTTCGTGCTGAAGTGCACGAACTCCGGCCCGAACGGGATGCCGAGGCTCAACTCCTGATACAGGTAAGCGATGTTGAACCAGAACAGCAGCTGCACGATCAGCGGGATCGACCGGAACGCCCAGATGTAGCCCCAGGCAACTACCTGCAAGAACGGGCTGCTGGACAGGCGCATCGTTGCGATCACCGCACCGAGCGCGAAGCCGAGCACGGTGCCGTAGATCGTCAGCTGCACGGTCACCCAGAGCGCGCTGAAGATCGTCTTGGTGGTGAAGAACTGGAAGAACGTCGGCCAATCCCAGCCAGGGTTGGTGACCAGGCCATTGACGAACATCGCCAGCAGGACCAGGACGACGCCGACGCCGACCCAGCGCCACGGATGACGGCGGGCGACGATCGGCAGATCGTAGTCGGAACGGAGTACGGACGCCGGTGGGCCGGCGGCGTCCTGGGTGGAGCTGAGCGAGGTGGTTGACACGGGCGTTCTCCCTGGCGGTGGGCAGGCTTCGCGGGCACGGCGGCGCCGGCGTCCGACGCTGGACGCCTACCGGTCGTGCGAGGAGTGCGGAGAAGTGGTGCTCAGCGCCGACAGAGGGCGCTGGAAACCCGGAGCAGGTCGATGTGGAGGCGGTAGTACGGCAGTGCGCGTGTCATTCCCGTCCCCTCCTTTTGCCACTGAATCTTCGGGCTCATCCCAGTATGGGACGAACTTGAAAGATCAGTAAGTTGGTAGACAAACCTCTCAATATGTGGACGCTCTATAACGGTCCGGCCGAGCCAAATCGGCCTGCAGCACGCCGAAACCCGGGTGACCTCGCTCACGCGGTGATCGCCGATTCAAGTAGTTGGATTCACGCCTGGAGCCGCACACGGCGGGAGACGGCAGTCACTCACTGTCATCGAATTCCGTCATCCCGTCGCAATCCGCGTTTGAGGCGGCCGTGATCTGCTCGTTATGGTCGATGAGCCGTCGTGGGTTCCCACGGCGATGACTCCCACCTGGAAGGCCATCGTGTCCCCTCACCCTGACGTGCCGGAAGCAGAACGGCCGGCACCGCGTCGCCCGGCTGCATCGCACCGGGTGGCCAAGCACCGTTCCACCCAGCGAAGTCGCACCCGCCGCACCCGGCTGATCGGCCTGACCGCCGCTCTGGCCGCCACCGCAGGTACCACCGCCGTCGGTCTCGCCGCCGCCCCCGGCCAGGCAGACACCACCAGCACCGGACTGAGCCCCTCACAGGCCGGCGCCCTCACCGCAGCCCGGATCGACCGCCGTGACCTCGGCTCCCGGGACGCCACTCGTTTCGACCTGTCCCTGGCCGGCGTCCAGAAGGTCCAGGCCGAGCGCCAGCGCGCGGCCGCCCTGGCCAAGCAGGCCGCGAACGCCACGCTCACCCAGCGCCGCGCCGTCGCGCTGGCCGCAGCCAAGCAGCAGGCCGCCCGCCAGGCCGCTGCGAAGGCCAAGGCACTCGCCAAGGCCAAAGCGATCGCCATCGCCAAGGCGAAGGCCGCTCCCCGCGTCGTCCTCCCGACCACCGGCTACCACCTGACCGCGCGCTTCGGCCAGGCCGGCGGTCGCTGGTCCCGCAACCACACCGGTCTCGACTTCGCGGGGGCGTACGGTACGCCGATCCGCGCAGTGATGGCCGGCGAGGTCATCCAGGCCGCCTTCGAAGGCGCCTACGGCCGCCAGGTGAAGGTCCGGCACTCCGACGGCACCGTCACCTCCTACAGCCACATGGCCGAGTTCGACGTCTCCGTCGGCGAGCAGGTCACCGCCGGCACCAAGGTCGGCGCGATCGGCCTGACCGGTAACACCACCGGCGCCCACGTCCACTTCGAGGTCCTCCCCGACGGCGAGAACCCGATCAACCCGTCCTCCTGGCTCCGCGCCCACGGGCTGAACCCGTAAGCAGCGCCTTCGAAGACCCTCTGATCCGACCCGGTCAGAGGGTCTTCGCCATGACCAGGGCGGCGATCGGGCGGCCGTCGATGACGAACTCGTCGGCGAGGGTGCCTTCGACGACGTAGCCGTGGCGTTCGTAGAGTCGGCGGGCGACGAGGTTGGTGCTGTGGACGTTCAGGCTGATCTTGCGCGCGTCCCGCCGGCGGCCCTCGTACGCCGCCGCGGCCAGCAGGGCGGCGGCGACGCCGCGGCCGCGGGCCTCCGGGGCGACGGCCAAGCCGTTGACGGCCAGGACGCCGTTGCCCTCGCGAAACTGGTACTTGTCCTGCAGCCGCAGGTACCCGACGACGACGCCCGCGCACTCCGCGATCAGATGCGACTCGGGGCCGGTGCGTTCGAAGAAGCGGTCACCCAGACCTTCGAGGTACGACGGGAAGCCGGACTCCGGGCTCCACGACGTCCGCTCGATCCGCAGCAGCGCCGCGTCGTCGTCCTCGATACCCCACCGGATCACTACCTCACGGTCCGCGCTCACGCGCCCATCTTCACCCGCCGACGAGGTCAGCCACCGGGAGGACGACGATCGCGGTCAGGCCGCCGGTCGGGTTCGGGGTCAGGGCGAGCGTGCCCTGGTGGGTCTCGACGATCCGGGTGACGAGCGCGAGGCCGAGGCCGTGGCCGGCGCCGTACCGGTCCTTGGCGAACGGCTCGACGAACGTGCGGACCTGGTCGAGATCGAGGACGGGACCGGTGTTGCGGACGACGAGCCGGCCCGGCGTCAGCTCGACGTCGACCGAGCCGCCGGGGCCGGTGTTGTGCCGGATGGCGTTCTGGACCAGGTTCGTGACGAGCTGGTGCAGGAGCACGTCATTGCCCTCGACAACCGACTCGGTGAGCGCCGTTCGCAGGGTGATGCCCGCGGCGGCGGCCTCGGCGGTCAGCACGGGGAGAGCCGTCCGGACGGTGGTCGCGAGGTCGACCGGGTCGAGCTCGACCTCGCGGTTGTTCAGCGCGGCCAGGCTGAGCAGCGCCTCGACGATGTCGATCCCGCGCTGATTGGTCTCGGCCAGCCGTTTCACCAGCTCGGGCACGTCCTGATGGTCGGGGTCGGCCTGGGCGACGTCGAGCATGGTCTTCATCACCGCGTGCGGCGTCCGTAACTCGTGGGAGGCGTTCGCGGCGAACCGCCGGTACTGGTCGAACGACGCCTGCAACCGGTCGAGCATCGCGTCGAAGGTGTCGGACAGGTCGGTGAACTCGTCCCGGATGCCGGTCAGGCCGATCCGGTGGTCGAGCGCGCCGGTCGCCGCCCGCTGCGCCGCCGCGGTGATCTCCTGCAGCGGTTTCAGCATCCGCCCGGCCAGGAACCAGCCGCCGACCAGCCCGATGATCGCCAGCAGCCCGATCGCGTACGCCGAGAGCTTGACCGTCAGGTCGAGGATCTCGCCGCGGGTCGGGGCGGGCCGCTCGTCGCGCGGGTTGGCCGCGATGAACGGATAGTTCGGCACGATCCGGAAGACCAGCCACAGGATGCAGGCCATCACGGCGCCGGCCACGACCAGCAGGCCCGCGTAGCTCAGCGTCAGCCGCAGCCGGACGGTCAGCCGCGGCCGCCAGGTGATCAGCCCCGGCTCGCTCACGACTCCCCCATCCGGTAGCCGACACCGGGCACGGTGTGGATCACCCAGGGGTCGCCGAGCCGCTTGCGGACCGCCGAGATGGTGATCCGGACGGCGTTGCTGAACGGGTCGGCGTTCTCGTCCCAGGCCTTCTCCAGCAGCGTTTCCGCGCTGATCACCCCGCCGCGAGCGGTCATCAGCACCTCCAGGACGGCGAACTGTTTGCGGGTCAGCTTCACGTAGCGGCCGCCGCGGTAGACCTCGCGCCGGAACGGGTCCAGCCGGACGCCGGCGTACTCGATCACGGTCGGCGCCGCGACGGCCGGACGCCGAACCAGCGCGCGCAGCCGGACGATCAGCTCGCGCAGCTCGAACGGTTTGGTCAGGTAGTCGTCGGCCCCGAGCTCGAACCCGGTCACCTTGTCGTCCAGATCACCGGCCGCGGTCAGCATCAGCACCCGGCAGCCGATGCCTTGCGCAACGATCCGCCGGCAGACCTCGTCACCGTTCGGGCCGGGGATGTCCCGATCCAGGACGACCACGTCGTAGTCGTTGACGGCGACCGCCTCGAGTGCGGCGTGCCCGTCGAAGGCGAGATCGGCCGCGATCGCCTCCAGCCGCAGCCCGGCCCGGATCGCCTCGGCGAGATAGACCTCGTCCTCGACGACCAGAACCCGCATGAATCCATTGAAGCAGTATCGACGTATCGAAAACGTATGCCGAAACGCAGACGCTCCGGCAACATCGCTCCGGATGAACTGAACGGCATGATCGAAACCACTCCTCGCAGAACCACCGTTCTGGCCGGGCTGGCGATCGTCGCCCTGGTCACCAGCTTCGGCATGGCCGCGTGCTCCGCGGTCTCCGCCGACGAGCCCGACGACGCCGGCTCGGCGTCCGGGGCACCGTCGTCCGGCAAGCCGACCGCGCACCGATACCCAGGCGCGGCCGACGGGAAGTTGCCGACCGGGACCAGCGCCTTCGACACCGACCTGCCCGGGGTCGCCAACCTCGACCCGAAGCTGCGGGCCGCCGTCCAGAAAGCCGAGCGGGCCATGCAGAAGGACGGCATCAAGATGCAGGTGACGACCGGGTGGCGGAGCAAGAAGTACCAGGTCGAGCTGATGGACAAGGCGATCAAGAAGTACGGCAGCCGGGAGAAGGCGAAGAAGTTCGTCGCCGATCCGGACGAGTCGCACCACGTCACCGGGAACGCCGTCGACATCGGGCCGACGGACGCCGACGACTGGCTGATCCGCAAGGGCAACCGGTTCGGCCTGTGCCAGACCTACTCCAACGAGATCTGGCACTTCGAGCTGGTCACCACACCGGGCGGCGAGTGCCCGCCGATGACCACGCCGTCCTAACGGGGTTCGGCTGGTGGGTCGCTGAGGACGGCGAGTGGGCGTTGCGCCCAGGCGACGTCGCGCCAGGCGCCGAGTTTCCAGCCGATGGCGCGGTAGGTGCCGATCGGCTCGAAGCCGAGCGCGGTGTGCAGGCCGACGCTCGCGTCGTTGGGCAGCGTCATCCCGGCGATCGCCGTCCGGTAGCCGCGGGCGATCAGCCGCTCGAACAGGGCTTCGTAGAGCGCGCGACCGGCGCCCGTCCGGCGGCGCCCGAGCTCGAGGTAGACGCTCACCTCACACGACCATCGGTACGCCGCTCGCGGCTTCATCGGGCCGGCGTACGCGTAACCGGTGACCTGGCCGGCGTCCTCGATGACTACCCAGGCGTGGGTCTCCAGGGCCTGTTTGATCCGGACCGCCATCTCGTCGGCGGTCGGCGGGTCGATCTCGAAGGTGATCGCCGTGTCGGTGACGTAGGGCGCGTAGATGGCCGCGCAGGCTGCGGCGTCCGCCGGGCCGGCATCTCTGATCATGTCATGATAGTAGACATAACTGCCGCTATAGTGGCAAGCATGCTCGACGATCTCTCCCTCGCCGCGACCGTCCAGGCTGCCCGGATCGCCCAGGATCTGTCGGTGAACGCGCTCGCCGAGCGCTCCGAGGTCTCCCGGGCGATGATCGCCAAGATCGAGCGCGGCGAGGCGCAGCCGACCGCGGCGCTGCTCGGCCGGCTCTCGGGTGCGCTCGGGATGACCTTGTCCGAGCTGATCGCCCGCGCCGAGAACACGGGTGACCTCTTGCGGCGGCAGGCCGATCAGCCGGTCTGGGTCGACCCGGCCACCGGCTACTCGCGCCGGGCGGTCTCTCCAGTGTCCGACACCCCTTTGGAGCTGGTCGAGGTCGAGCTGCCGGCGAGGGCCTCGGTGTCATATCCGGCCGACGCCTACGTGTTCAAGAGTCAGCAGCTGTGGATCCTGGCCGGCCATCTGCGGTTCCACGAGGGGCCGACCGTCCACGATCTGCACGTCGGCGATTGCCTCCAGCTCAGCCGGCCGACGCCGACCACCTTCCACAACCCGGGCGCGGAGCCCTGCCGCTATCTGGTCGCGCTGGTCAAACTGCGCTGAAACCGGAGTTGCTGGTTTCGGCGCCGCGGCCGTGGTTGGCTGAGCCCTATGACGCTGGTCTGGATACTGACCCTGCTCGGGATCCTCGGGTTGCTGCTGTTCGACTACTTCTTCCACGTCCGGTCCGCACATGTGCCGACCGTCCGCGAGGCCGCCGTCTGGTCGGCCCTGTACGTCGGGATCGCGCTGCTCTTCGGCGTCGGGACGTTCATCTTCGGCGGCGCCGCGATGGGCTCGGAGTACTTCGCCGGCTATGTCACCGAGAAGGCACTGTCGGTCGACAACCTGTTCGTCTTCCTGATCATCATGACCAGCTTCCGGGTGCCGCGGGAGAACCAGCAGAAGGTGCTGCTGGTCGGCATCGTGGTCTCGCTGATCGCCCGGGCCGGTTTCATCTTCCTCGGCTCCGCGCTGCTGAACTCGTTCTCCTGGGTCTTCTACCTGTTCGGCCTCGCGCTGCTGCTGACCGCCGGCAACATGCTCAAACCCGAGACCGAGGAGTCGCACTCGGCGCAGAACATCGTCGTCCGGCTGGCCCGGCGGCTGTTCCGCACCAGCCCGGACTTCGAGGGCGACAAACTCTTCACCCGGATCGACGGCAAGCGGGTGATGACCCCGATGCTGCTGGTGATGGTCGCGATCGGCGGCACCGACCTGATGTTCGCGCTGGACTCGATCCCGGCCATCTTCGGCCTCACCCAGAACGTCTTCATCGTGTTCACCGCCACCGCCTTCAGCCTGCTCGGCCTCCGCCAGCTCTACTTCCTCCTCGACGGCCTGCTCGACCGGCTGATCTACCTGTCCTTCGGCCTCGCGGTGATCCTCGCCTTCATCGGCGCCAAACTCATCCTGCACGCCCTGCACGAGAACAACCTGCCGTTCATCAACGGCGGCGAGCACATCGAGGTCGCCGAGATCAGCACCGGCCTGTCCCTGATCGTCATCCTGGCCGTCCTCGTCGTCACCATCCTGGCCTCGCTCTTCAGCACCCGTGGCCGCACCCAGACCGCGATGGCCCACATCCGCCGCGACGCCATCGCCTACCTCGACGACGACTACACCGACGACCCCAACGAACGCGAACGCATCTTCCTCCGCCTCCTCCGCGCCCGCGACCACATCATCGACCTGGGCCCCAAAGCCCGCCAGCAAGTAAAAAACGAACCCGAACTCCTAGCCCTCTGCCACCAGGTAGCCCAAACCCACGCCACCCTCCACACCACCCACACCCCCAACTACACCCAACCCTGATCACTCCCACTCACCAGCTTTTTCCGGGGTCCGCGGGTGTCGTTCTAGGGTGGGTAGATGCAGCGGATCTCTTCGCGGAATGCCCGGTTTCAGGTGTGGCAGGCGTATTTGGGGAATCGGAACAAGCGGCAGCGGGCCGGGGAGTTCTTGGTGCACGGGGTGCGGCCGATCTCGCTGGCGGTGGATCACGGGTGGCCGGTGCGGGTGGTGATTCACGATGCGGCGCGGCCGTTGTCGAGCTGGGCCCGGGAGTTGCTGGGGCGGCTGCCTGGGGTGGAACGGGTGGCGATGGAGCCGGAGCTGCTGGCGGAGCTGGGCGAGAAGGACGAGCCGGAGCTGATCGCGGTGGTCGAGATGCCGGCCGACGAGCTGGGCCGGATCCCGGTCGGGCCGGACTTTCTCGGCGTGGTGTTCGACCGGCCGACCGGGCCGGGGAACATCGGCTCGATCATCCGGTCCGCGGACGCGTTCGGCGCGTCGGGGCTGATCGTGACCGGGCATGCGGCTGATGTGTACGACCCGAAGGCGGTCCGGGCGACAACCGGGTCGCTGTTCGCGCTGCCCGCCGTCCGGGTGCCATCGCATCGTGAGGTGCTCGAGTGGGTTCGGGGCGCGGGGGTGCCGATCGTGGTCGCGGGGACCGATGAGACAGGCGACGTCGACATCTTCGACTTCGACTTCACCCGGCCGAGCCTGATCCTGGTCGGCAACGAGACCAACGGCTTGAGCGCGGCTTGGCGGGAGGCGGCCGATCACCTGGTTCGTATCCCGATCACCGGGGCGGCCAGTTCGCTGAATGCGGCCAACGCGGCGACCGCCGTCCTGTACGAGGTCTCGCGCCAGCGCTCCCATTCGTTCAAGACCGGTACGACGCCGCCCGCCTAACGTCGCTCGTATGCGAGCACAACCTTTGATCGCCGTCCACGACGTCGAGGCGAGCAGCGCCTGGTACTGCGCGGTTCTCGACGCCGAGAGCGCGCACGGCGGCCCGGAGTACGAGCGCGTGGTCGTGAACGGCGTACTGGTGTTGCAGCTGCATCGCCTGGACGTCGAGCATCACCACGGCCCCTTCGCCGACCCCGAGCAGCCCATCGGCAACGGCGTCGCGATCTGGTTCGAGGCCGACGATCTGCCGGCCGCTGCCGCGCGGGCGATCACGGTCGGCGCGACCGTTCAGACCGACGTCCATCACAATCCGAACGCCGGGCACGACGAGCTCTGGTTGCGCGATCTCGACGGCTACCTGGTCGTGCTCGCGTCAAGCGGTGCAGAGGATTTCGCCGTGCAGGATGGCGATCCAGCCGTCCGGGCGGTCGGCCCACTCGCGCCACGCGGCTGAGATGGACTGCAGGGTCTGCTCCGGGACGCCGTCCGCGCGGGCCTGGTCGGCCATTGCGGACTGGAGGATTCGGTCCGCCCACATCCCGCCCCAGAACGCGCGATCAGCAGGGTTGGCGAACGTCCAGTTGCTCGCGGTGGCGTCGACCTGTTCGAAGCCGGCCGCGTGGGCCCAGGAGAGCAGGCGACGGCCGGCATCCGGCTCGCCGCCGTTCGCGCGGGCGAGGCGCTGGTAGAGCGCCATCCACTCGTCGAGCTCGGGCAGCGCGGGGAACCAGGTAAACGCGTGATAGTCCGAGTCGCGCGCGGCGACGACGCCGCCCGGCCTACAGACCCGCCGCATCTCGCGCAACGCCTGCACCGGATCAGCCACATGCTGCAGGACTTGATGCGCATGGACGACGTCGAACGTGTCATCCGGCAGGTCGAGCGCGTGTACGTCGCCGACCACGAAATCGACCGGCAGGTCGGACTCCTCGAAGGCTTGCCGGGTGATCGCCAGCACCGACTCGCTCGCCTCCAGCGCCGTCGTCCGCGCGGGCGCGACGAGGCGGGCCAGATCGGCGGTGATGGTGCCCGGGCCGGCGCCGACGTCCAGAACGGACAGGCCGGCGCGAAGGTGCGGGAGGAGGTAGCCGGCCGAGTTCTCCGCGGTCCGCCAACTGTGCGACCGCAGGACCGATTCGTGATGGCCGTGCGTGTACACGTTATTCATCCCAGGCTCCTTTGCCCTCACCGACTCGCCTCACGGTAACCCAAGATCTTACCCAATGAGATATATCGTCTCATCAAGCGAGACCGACTAGTTGCCGAGAGCAATTGCTTCTATCTCTGGAGATCCGACGCCGCGCAAGGGAGCCCCGATGCCAGAGCTCGACTACGACCCCGGCCTGCCCCTGAACGCCCGGACCGAGACGCTGGCCGAGCGCGACGGCGTCGTGATCGCGGACTGCGGGTTCGACAACGCCGAGGGCGACCGCGCCACCGGATACCTGGTCTTCCCCTCCGGCGCGCTGCTGGCGGCCGGCGACGACCTGGCCGGCGTCGTCTACCAACACTCCACCGGGGGCCGCGAGGGCTTCCTGTCCGAGGCGATCCAGGTCGCGGAGGCGGGCGGGATCGCGCTCTCGCTGCCGATCGCCGATACCGGGGACGCCGTCCGCAACCTGCGCGAGTCGATCTTCGCGATCCGCCGCGGCGCCGACCTGCTGACGGCGTACGGCGCGGATCGGCTCGGCTGCGTCGGGCACTCGTTCGGCGCGATGACGGCCGGCACGGTCAGCGGGATCGACGACCGGTTCCGCTGTTTCGTCTTCGACTCGGGCCTGTCGGGGCTGAGCGTGCACTACCGGGAGACGCCGTACCCGGAGATCCGGAAGCTGCGCGAATCGATGACTCCGGCGGAGTACGAGCCGCTGCTGGCGTTGCTGGAGCCCTACGACTGCGGGCACTTCGTCGGGATGGCGGCACCCGCGGCGCTGCTCTTCCAGTCGGCCTGGTTCGATCCGAACGTGAGCCGGGAGAACGCCGAGAAGTTCTTCGCGGCGGCCAGCTCGCCGAAGGAGTTCCGCTGGTACGACACCGGGCATGTCATCAACGACGTCGCAGCGTACACCGACCGCGCGCGCTTTCTCGCCGAACACCTCGCGCTCCCCACGCTACCCGGCCGGCTCCGCGCCCGCACCTGACCGCATCAGCCCCCAGTCCCACGCCTGTCTCCCCATACCCAGAACGTTAAGAGTGCCCACCGACATTTTCCGGGGACCGCTTTTCGGTAGCGACCGAAACCGCGGGCGGCTAAGGTACGGCGGTGCATTCGAAGCCGATGATTGTCGTCGTGAGCGGACCGCCGGGGACCGGGAAGACGACGCTGGCGCACCGCGTCGCGGCCGCGATCGGATGCCCGGCGATCTGCCGGGACGAGATCAAGGAGGGGATGGCCCACGCGACCCCCGGGTTCGTCCCCGGCCCCAGTGATCCGCTCACGATGCGCACGCTGTCGACGTTCTTCGACGTGATCGGGCTGCTCGTCGGCCGTGGCACGACGATCGTCGCCGAGGCCGCCTTCCAGGACCAGATCTGGACGCCGGGCCTGACGCCGTTCCTCGGTCGCGCCGACCTCCGCGTCGTGCACTGCGTGGTGCCGGCCGAGGTCGCGCTGAGCCGGATCACCGCGCGCACCGCGAGCGACCCGCGGCGGGCCGCGCACGAGGACGCCGCGATCACCGCCGAGGCCCGGTTGCGGACCCACAACGCCTTCCAGGCCGTCGATCTGCCGGTCCCGAGCCTGACCGTCGACACCAGTAGGGAGTCCTACGATCCGGGGATTTCCGAGATCGTCGCGTTCTTGTCCTAGGGGCGAGCTAGGGTCGAAACATGACGTCGGAGAGGGGCTGGGGATGCTGGATCGATTCGACAAACTGACCACCGCCCATGTGGCGGATGCATGCCTGCGAGCGGGCCTCCCGGTGCGGACGGTGTCGCTCACTGCGGTGGGTGGCGGGCGGGTGGCGGGCCGGGTCCTGCCGACGCGGCATGTGGGGAGCGTCGACATCTACCTGGAGGCGTTCGAGTCGGCCGCGGCGGGCGACGTGCTGGTCGTCGACAACGGCGGCCGGCGAGACGAGGCGTGTGTCGGCGACATGGTCGCGCTCGAGGCGCAGCAGGCCGGCGTCAGCGGCATCGTGATCTGGGGGCTGCACCGCGATACCGCCGACATCCAGGAGATCGGCCTGCCGGTCTTCAGCCTGGGCGCGCTGCCGACCGGTCCGCTCCGGCTCGACCCGCAACCGGCCGATGCGTTGTCCTCGGCAACTATCGGCGAGTGGACGGTGACCAGCGCCGACGTCGTCCTGGGTGACGAGGACGGCGTGCTCTTCGTGCCGGCCGATCGGGTCGAGGAGTTGTTCGACCTCGCCGAAGGGATCCGCGACACCGAGCGGGCGCAGGCGGCCGAGATCCGGGCCGGGCGTTCGCTGCGCTCGCAGGTTAAGTTCGACGAGTTCCTCACCGCGCGGGCGGCCGACCCGGCGCTGACCTTTCGCCAACATCTGCGGGCCGTCAAGGGGGCGGTGGAGGAGTGAGCGGCTGGCAGCTGGGTGATCGCACCGTCAACCGCCTGGGGTTCGGCACCATGCGGCTCAAACCGGAGACCGGGGTCGAGGTGCTGCGCCGGGCGGTCGAGCTCGGCGTCGACCACTTCGACACGGCGGCCTTCTACGGGCCGGCGAACGAGCTGCTCCGGGCAGCGCTGGCGCCGTACGCGCCGGAGTTGGTGATCGCGACCAAGGTCGGGCCGGGCGTCCATCCGGAGCGTGGCTTCTATCAGGCGATGACCGCGGCCGAGCTACGCACGCAGGTCGAGGAGAATCTGCGCGGGCTCGGCGTCGACGTGCTCGACGTGGTCAATCTGCGCGTCGGCAATGCTGACTCGCTCGCGGAGCGGTTCGGCGTGCTGGCCGAGCTGCAGAAGGCGGGGCTGATCCGGCAGCTGGGCGTCTCGAACGTGACGACCGAGCAGCTGGAGGAGGCGCGTGCGATCGCGCCGGTGGTCTGCGTGCAGAACTGGTACTCCGTCGACCGTCGCGACGACGACTCGCTGATCGATCTGTGTGCGTCCTATGGGATCGCGTATGTCCCGTTCGCGTCGATCGCCGACGGGGTGGCGACGGAGGCTGCTCAGGCGGTGGCGGCGGCCCACGGCATCAGCGCCCAACAGCTCCGGCTCGCCTGGACGTTGCATCGCTCGCCAAACATCCTCGCGATCCCCGGCACGAGCAAGGTGGCGCATCTCGAGCAGAACGTCGCCGCCGGGGCCGTGCAGCTCACCCCGGCGGAGGTGAAGTCGCTGGAGTGACTCAGCGCCGGCCGCCGAACGTCCAGGGGTGGACATCGGCGAGTGCGGCCTGGGCAAGGTCGGCGGCGGCTTCGGCCGTGGGAGCCTCCACGAGGAGGGCCCGGCCGAGATGCTCGTCGGCGTCCAGGGCTAGCAGGTCGCCGGCGAGGATGACATGCGGTGACGTGATGGCCTGCGGGGCGTCCGTGGTCAGCACCAGGTAGCGGTGGTACGAGTCGACCGCGTTCGCGAAGTCCCACATGGTGCCGGGGGTGTGATTGCGGATCCGGGTCAGCTGGACGGATTCGAAGACACCGGCCTGGTAGTAGGTCTCGTCGTACGCGAACGACCGGGCGGCCTGCACATCGGGGAGATCCACGATGTGCAGGCTGCCGGTGGTCGCTTCACCGTCATCGGTCAGCGTCGGGCCGCGGGCGATCAGCGCCTCGGCGTACCGGTCCATGAAGGCCCAGTGCTCCGGGGTCAGGCGGCCCTTGAGCTCACCCGACCCCGCGGCGTCCCGGCCGTAGACGAAGTACTGCGTCATTCGGTCGTGGCAGCGAGGTGGAGCCGGAGGATGGTGTCGAAGTCGAGCACTTCGACGCCCTCGGCCGCCTTCAGCTCCGCGGCGCCGACGAGGTCCTGCGAGCCGAGGACGACGAGCTTGCGCGGCGCGGTGATCTCGACGCCGTACTTCGTACTCGCGAACGCCCGGTTGTCGGCGTTCTCGAAGTACTCCGTGACGCGGGCGAGCCGGGCGGCGCCGTCCGTGACGGACGACGTCCGCTTGTGCCGCTTGCCCTTCGCCGTGTCGACGAGCGGCAGCCGCAGGTCGCCGACGACATGCGTTCCGTCGGCGCGCTCGAGGATGAAGTCGGGGGTGAGGGGCTCGCCGCCGCTCTGCCACTCCAGGTGCGGCTGGCGGATCAGCTTGGTCGCGTCGAAGGCCGAGAGCAGGAAGTCCTCGTTCTGGCTGAGGAAGGCCTCGACGGTCGAGTTCGGGACGGCGTGCGCGAGGTAGGTGCTGGCGAAGGCCGGGCCCTGCAGGTCGGCGCCGTTGTCGGCCCGCGGGACGCTGAGCGTGCCGATCGGGTCGGTGTGCGGGGCCGCGGCGGCGAAGTTGCGGAGGAAGTCGAGGTACTTCTCCGCGGGCTCGGAGCGGTGGATCGCCAGCGCGAAGAACACCCAGTGCGCGCGCAGGGCCGAGCCGGCCGAGTGCACGAGCAGGGTGCGGTCGAAGGTGGAGAAGTTCCCCGGGGCGAATTTGAGCAGGTCCTCCTGCGGGCCGACGAACTCCTGCCCGAGCATCCCCTTCGCTCCCGGGAACCGGGCGCCCAGCTCCTGGCGGCCGGTCTGGGTGGCGACGGTGGCGTCCTTGAACAGGTTCTCCCCCGGGAGCGTCACGACGGCCGGGCCGCCGCTGACCCCGAAGTACTCCTCGACACTCGCGACCTTCTGCCGCCGCACCTCGAGACTGCGGTACTCCCGGCTGATGCCGACCAGCTCCACGATGTTCCAGTCCGGAGCCTCGGTCAGCACCAGCATCCGCGGGTACAGCAACGGGCCCGCCAGCTCCCGGCGGTGGCTCACCGGCAGGTGCTCGCTGATCCCCTTCAGGTGCTCGCCCCAGAACTGCGTGTTCACCTTCACGAACTCGGTCGGCTTCATCCCATCCCTCTCAGCAATTTCACGTCTCCCGAGAAACCAACCCTGCCCCGGCAGCCCCCTATTCCCCAACCCTAGAGTCCACCCCATGACGGACCTCACCCCGCCCGCGTGGCGGCTCCGCCCCGCGACCCCGGCCGATGTCGAGCCGATCGCCGAGCTGCGCGCCGTCGTCCTCCGCCCCGACCTGACCCGACTCGGCCGGTACGACGCCGTCCGCGTCCGCCAGCGCCTCCGCGACGGTTTCGACCCCACACATACCCGGATCATCGAAGTCGCCGGTCGCCTGGCCGGCTGCATCGCCCTCCGCCCGGCTGACGACACGGTCTGGCTGGAGCACTTCTACCTCGATCCGACCCTCCAGGGCCGCGGCGTCGGCACCGGCGTCCTGACCCATGCGCTGGCCACGACACCCGGCCCCATCCGCCTGAACGTGCTCCAGGGCAGCCCGGCCCGCCGCCTGTACGAGCGCCACGGCTTCACCCTCGACTCCGAGGACGCCGTCGACGTCTACCTCATCAAGCGCCCCTAGGCGGACCGGCCGCGATCCGCTCCCGCACCTCCTGCATCCGCTCCGGCGAGTGGTGCGGCATCTCCCAGCGCGTCTCCATCCACCACGTCGCCCCGGCGTCCGCCCACTCCTTGACCTCTCCACCGGGCGACGTCTCGCCCTCGGCGATCACCTCGTGCTCCCCCGCGCCGCGCTCAGCCAGCCACTGCTTCAGCTCGCTCAGCTCCGCCGGCGACCCCGGACCGCCGTACTGCGGGAGGATGCCGTCGCAGCGCAGAACCCGCCGCATCGACTTCGGCCGCGGCCACACCCCGACCACCCAGATCGGGATGCGCTCCTGGACCGGCCTGCCCATCAGGTCGTCGCGCTCGGTCTCGTAGCGATAGTGCTTCCCCTGATAGCTGAGGCCGCCGCTCCACAGCTCGCGCATCAGGTCGATCCCTTCGTCGAGCTGCTCGGCCCGAACCCGCAGATCCAGCTCCTCACCCGTGTTCGGCAGATCGGTTTCGACCGCGCCCACCCCGACCGCGATCGTCGCCCGCCCACCGGAAATCTGGTCCAGCGTCACCACCTGGCTGGCCACCTTCCACGGCCGGCGCCACGGCAGCGGGGTCAGCATCGTCCCCAGCCGGATCCGCTCCGTCCGCGCCGCGATCGCGCAGAGCAGGCCCCAGGGCTCGACGCCGTACGCCGCCTCCCACACGAAAACGCCGTCCCAGCCGGCCTCCTCCGCCAGCACCGCCTGCTCCAGCTGTTCGGTCGCGTTCCCGCCCGGCAGGATGAATCCGTATCTCATCGTCCCGTTCTATCCGACGGCTCCGACAGTTTCCGTCGTCCGCCACATGACGCGGCTGCGCATCAGCGTGGGGTTTCGCGGGCGTTGGTCGCGATCGAGTGCAAGAGCCAGGGGTGGGTGATGTAGACGTCTCCGGCCTGGCCGGTCAGCTCCAGAACGCGGACCGGGATGCCGTCGACGTCGCCCGCCGGAGTCCACTCCGTGCGGCGATCTTCGCGGCAGAGCTGCTGGAACCACTCGTGCGAGGTCAGTACGTCGTCGCGGCCGAGGTCGGGGTTGCTGTCCAGCAGTCGCTCGATGACGCGATGTGAGCCGGCGATCTGCGGCGTGCCTCCGCCGCCGGGCTGGAGATCTTCGAGCAGCGCCCAGATCTTCACCGCCGCCAGCCGGTCGCGCGGTATCTCGAACCCGACGTCCGCATGCCACATCCGGTGTGGAACGACCCACGGCTGCTCTTCGGGCATCGTGACCAGCACCTGGCCCTGGTGCGTAGGTTCCACCCACGCACCGAGGAGCTGGGTGAGCGCCTCCCGGACCGGCGGTGCCAGGATCACTGCGGCACCGGGGTCCTTCTTGGTGACCTTCAGCCGTACTGGCCGCGGCGTCGTCCAGGTCGTGCGGTCGCCGGGCACCATCCCGTACAGCGCCTCCAGCTCAGCCCACAACACGGCTCGCATCTGCGCCGCGTCGGCCTGGGTGAAGGCTGCCGGCAGCCGCACGATGCCGTCTCGCTCGAACTCCTCCAGCTTCTCGGCGCTCAACATCCCTTCATGCTGCTCCGCTGATCTCGGCGGCGCATCCGAATTAGGTTCAGGCGACGGAGACGGCTGCGGGCTGGGCGAGTGCGAAGAGGCGGTCGAAGACGGCGGCGCGGTCGAACTGCAGTGCGTACGCGCGGGCGTGCTCCTCGGCGGCTGACCGCTGCTGGTCGGTCCAGTCGCAGACGACGTCGTCGAGCACGGCCCGCAGGGTGCGGGGATCTCGTGGCGGCACCAGCAGGGCGGTGTCGCCGACTGCCTCCGGTACGCCGCCGGTGGCGCAGGTGATGACCGGACCGCCGCCAGCAAGCGCCTTCTCGACCAGTGCGATCCCGAACGTCTCGACGAACTCCGGCTGCTCGCGGGTCGGCAGTACGAACGCCGCGCTGCCTGCCATGAGTGCGGGCTTCTCCGCGTCGTCGACATCCGTCAGCACGTGCACCCGGTCGCTCAGGCCGGATGCGGCCACGCGCGCGAGCACCTCTGCCTCCTGCGGGCCACGGCCGGCCAGCACGAGCTGCACGCGCTCGGACGACCGGGAACCGGCGTACGCATCGATCAGGTCGTCGACGCCCTTGGCCGAGGCGATCCGGGACAGGAACAGCACGTACCCGTTTCGGGTGAGGCCGCGGGCTGCGAGGGTTTCAGCGATTCTGGCGTCAGTGAGCGACAGATAGGACCAGGAGTCGACGGCCGGGTAGGAGATCGCGATCCGCTCTCGGCACTGCTGGGCGAACGTCGTACCGTGCTTGGCGTCCAGGCTGGCTGCCGAGGCGATGATCAGCTCCCGGGTGTACTCCGACACCGCTACGCAGATGTCGGCTGCCAGGTAGACCGACAGGATGTGCGCTGCGGCGCCGAACCGGTCGCTGGCCACGCATTCGCGCACCACGTTGGTGATGTCGGACCCGACTGCCTCGGCCACGGTGAAGACCTGCGCCGGGCCGATGCGGCGCGCTACCTGAGCAGCCTCTTGGACGGCGATCGCATGTGGGCTCAGGTACAGCGACATTGCCACTGTCGGTACGCCGTCGCTGAACAGCTCGACCAGTCGGCCGATGAGCCCAGCCAGGTAGCGCCCGTCCGGAACCCGGTAGTCACCCACTGGGCCCGGCCGCTCCACGGTGATGCCCGGACTGTACGGCAGCACGCCGTCGAGCGGCTTCAGCGGCAGACCGGCCGCCTCGAGCGCGTCCAGCGGCCAGGTGACGATGCGTACGTCGTCGAACCCGCGGGTGAGCGCTACCTCCGCGAGACATCGCGCCTCACCGGAGTGCCCGCAGATGACCGGATCTGCGCGGACGACGATAACCAGACGGCGGTTGGGTGTGGATGGGGTGTTCATGCCTCACCTCCAGTGGCGGGTCGCGGGTCGGATGTGGACGGTGGTCTGACGCGAGTGCCCCAGCCGGACGGTTCTGGGCCGAGCTGGATGTGCAGGTTGCGGATGTGCCGCAGCTCGCGGCCGGAGAGCCAGGGGCGTTCGAGGGTCTTGCCGTCCACTGCGATGGACTGGACATAGGAGACCGACCCACCGGCCTCGACTGGTTCGAACTCGGCCGTGGTGATCGACAGATCGCCGTCCGGCAGTTGGAGCTTGGACTCCGCGACGGCTGGTGAGCTGACCAGGAACAGGTTCTGGCCGGCGACTGGGAAGAGGCCGAGCGTCGCCCAGACGTACCAGGCCGACAGACCGCCGGAATCATCGTTGCCGGGCAGTCCGCCGCGGCCGGTGCCGAACTGGTTGGCGATCGCGGCGTGGACCACCTCAGCAGTCCGGTCCGGCCGACCGGCGTAGTGATACGCCCACGGCGCCTCGTAGTCCGGCTCGTTGTTCAGCCCTTCGAACCGGCAGAGCGCGTAGCCGGCGTCCATCTCAGCCACGCTGGGCGCCGTACCCGGCTGGGTGACCGGGGCGGCGTCGTACCCGAAGAACCGGTCGAGGAGGCGGACGAACGCCTCGTCGCCGCCGGCGAGCGCGATCCGGGCGCGCATGTCGTGCAGCAGCCGGAAGGAGTAGTTCCAGCGGCCGCCTTCGTAGAACGTCGAGTCGCGCAGTAGGCCCGTGGCCGGGTCGTACGCTGCCCGCCAGCCCTGAGCCAGCTCGCGCATCTGCTGAGCCAGGGGACGGTCACGCACCTTGTGGGCGATGGCTGCGGTGCAGTGGTAGGCGTACGCCAGGTCGAGGGTGTGGCTGATCGGGTGGGCGACGCCGTGCACCAGGTAGTCCTCGCCGTACGTCCGGCGTAGGTCCATCTCGAGGTGCACCATGGCCCAATCCCAGTCGATGCCGGGCAGGTCCAGCTGGCAGAGGTCGGCGAAGAAGGTGTGCGCGAGCGCGCTGCCCTGCCGGGAGAAGCGGTCCGCGCCCTTCGCCATCCGGTAGCCGATCGGCAGGTTGCCCTCCTGCTCACAGATCGACAGCAGCGCGCCGGCAAGCGCAACCGACTGCTCCGGGAACAGAGTGGTCATCAGCGGCAACTGGGTGCGGTAGATGTCCCACATGGTGCAGATGTCGAAGGCGTACGGGCCGGCCGTCGTCCAGGACGGGCTCTCGTCCGGGGCGAAACACGGCTTGATGAGCGAGTGGTAGAGAGCCGTCCCGAAGATGGTCGCCTGGTCGTCGTTCGACGCGTCGATCTCGACCTTGCCGAGGTGCTCACGCCAGGTCGTCGCTGTTCGGGCACGTCGTCCGGGGAAGGTGGCTTGGCCGCGGCCGACGTCCGCCCAGAGGTTCTCGCGCGCCGTCTCGCACCCGCGCAGCGAGAACCCCAGCCGTACCTCAACGGTCTGCTCAGCCCGCGAGGGCCCCATGAACATCAGCCCGAACGGCCGCAACGTCGTCGGCCGGATGTAGTCGAAGTCGAGCCTGGTGCCGCCCGGCATCAGCCGCCGGTCGTACCAAAGCAGCTGGCGCCAGCCAGGCGCATCTACCTCCAGATGGACCGCCAGCGGCACCCCCTCGACGTGGATCTCCCCCTGCGCCGCCCCCGGCTCCAGCATCGCCAGATGCGCCTTCAACGGCACCGTCCGCCCATGCGGTATCGCCAGCCCGCCGATCGAGGCATCCACCACGATCCGCGCCGCCTCATGCGCCGGGAACGTGTACCGATGCACCGCCGACTTCGGCCCCACCGTCAGCTCACACCGCACCCCGGACCCCAGCGTCGCCGCGTAGTACCCCGGCTCCGCCACCTCGTCCGCCAGCTCCCAAGTAGTACCCAGCTCGTCCAGCGGCCCCACCATCGGCGTCACCCGGAAGTAGTTGTAGTACTTCCGGATCGCCCCGGTCCCCGACTGCTGAAAGTGCGTGAACCCCGAAGCCACCGGCCCCTCGTACAACCGCCCCGGCACACCCTCGGTGTTGAACTCGTACACCCCGTACCCCGTCGGGTAAGCCCCCGAGTAAGCACAAGCCGACACCATCCCGAACGGATGCGTAGCCCCCGGATGCGTATTCCCCACCTGCGGCTTCGGCCACCACCACCCCGCCGCCAGCCCCTTCGGCGCCGCCAGCTCAGTACCCCCCGTCCCCACGAACGGGTCAACAAACTCGTACACAGGCTCACCGCCCCACGCGGCCGACTCGGACCCCCAACCTAAGAACCCGATGTTTCCGCCACATGACCCCAAGCAACACCCGCATTACACCCACCCCAACAAACAGCCCCCAACCCGATTCCGGGTCAGGGGCTGTTACACGCCTGTGGCGGGTGCAGGGTTCGAACCTGCGTAGGCATAAGCCGACAGATTTACAGGGCAGTATCTCCAACGCTGTGAGCTGCACGGTGAGTAGCGGACGACCAAACTTTCGGGCGTACTTGGGGAGGCAAGGGCTGCTATGCTCTGCACTGATCGACCTTCTCGGACTATTTCGAAGTGGGCCCTGGGTCGAGTGTCAGCGAGGAGCCTGTTCGGCTATCTCGGTGGAACTCGGTCGCCAGCCCGTACAACTCCGGAGTGACTCCGAACTAGCTCGGTCGCCGGATCGGACCCACGCCACTTGATGGAAGGGCCCCTGGGACGAGTCTCGCGGACTGCGCCCGGATTTGGCGCCATGTCATCCGCTTGAGAGGAACTCGTCAATGTCGAACACGACCCCCTTCACGATCGCCGGGCAGACGATCGACTTCCCCGACGTCGCCAACGGCTCCGCGATCAAGAACGCCGCCAAGCGGTTCGAGACCGCCTTCACGCTTCCGCCGGCTGCGGCGTTCGCCATGTCGGCGGCCATGGTCGATCCTGCCGACGTGCGCTCGCAGCTCGACCCGACGGACCCGTTCGATCACCTGCAGGCCATCCAGACCCCTGACGGCATCTTCCTGCTCGCCCAGCCGACCCGCGTATGGACTTCCCTGGTATCCGGCGACGGCGGGAACGGACGTAGCCGCTACGCGATCCAGACCGCATCCACGAAGGGCACCCGTCCGCGGCCGTGGCCGATCGGTCGCCACCACAAGCCCGCGATCATCGACTACCACCCCGCGTCTCTGGCGGACATGACCGCGGCCGTTCGCCTGAGCGCCAAGGAGATCCGGTCCCAGGACCTCATCACTCAGATCTCCCGGAACCCACGTGGCATCTGGAACCCGCCCGTCGTGGTCCTGGCGCGGACCTACGTCAAGTCCGACGACGGCTCGGTGAAGGAACACTGGTTCCTGCACACCGTGGAAGGCAGCACTCGCGTCGAGGCCTGCCACGAGCTCACCGACGTCGACCCCGCGGCCCCGCTCGAACACAGCGACGACCCTCTGGAGTACCTGCGCGACACTCATAAGCGGTTCGTCGAGCGGTTCGAGACCACGCCGACCTCCGTCAAGGCGCTCGGCGCCGCGCGGGCTGCCACGATGCCGGCGTTGATCGTCGTGGCGGCCGTCGAGGGCGACATGATCACTCCGATCACCGACAACTACCCGGTGATCATCAATGACTACGTCGAGAGCGTCCACGTCCAGCCGCGGCCGTTCAGCGAGGTCGCCCAGAGCAACGTTATCGGTGAGCGCTTCGTTCTCACACTGGTCAAGGACGGCAAGATGTCCACCAAGGACGCCGAAGCCATCCTCGGCCGGGACCCCGACATCACCGGCAAGCCGTCGGTTCGAGCCGCCAACCTCGTCCACACCGTCTGCAACGCCGGGAACGATTCGCTGTTGCGGGACTTCCTCATCACCGAGGAGGGAGCGCGGCTCACCAAGATCAGGCGCGCAAAGCTGGTCGGCCCCCTGATCGTTCGGCAGTTCAACGACGCTGCCGACTCGGCGGAACGCGCATTGATGCGCGCCTTCACCCCCGACCGTCTCCTCTCGCCCTGGAGTATCAGCGGGGACGACAGCGAGAAGCTCCGCAAGACCTGCATCGCCGACGTTCTGGCGGGCAACTTCAACTCCCCCGCCCTGGCCGAGCTCATGGCCCGCGGCGGCCCTGCCCTGTGCGCCACCGGTCTGCTGCTGGGCGACCAGGGCTCCACGGTGAAGGGCATCTCCGCCTTGCGGGGCAGTGTAGAGAAGGTGGTCGAGCAACTCGCCAAGACCGCAGGCGGTGTCAACGTCCTCGCCGACGCGGTGGCCTGGGCCGACAACGAACGCCTGGAGCGCCCCCGCAAGTTCGACGTCGAAGGAAACCAGCTGCTCGACAAGAACAACGACCCGATCCACTTCTCCACGGCGTGGG
The DNA here is from genome assembly GCF_013131805.1 of Kribbella sandramycini. Lineage (GTDB taxonomy): Bacteria > Actinomycetota > Actinomycetes > Propionibacteriales > Kribbellaceae > Kribbella > Kribbella sandramycini. The sequence continues at coordinate 292,432 of NZ_JABJRC010000004.1, forward strand.
ACAACGGCAACATGGGAATCCGCGCGCTGGCCTTCACCGGCGGGACCATCCCGTCGTCGGACAAGAAGTCGACCGACGACGAGCCCGAGGTGGAGCTGACGCCCGAAGACCGGTACAGGCTCACCGAACAGCGGTTGCTCTCCCTGCTCGTCGAGTCGCACACGAACTTGCTGGACATGATGGCGGCCAAGGACGCTGACGGCGACAAGTTGATCGCCAAGCTCGGCATGACCACCGCCGAGGTCTACAGCACCCTCCCGGATCGGCTGTCCAAGCTCTATGCGCGCTACGGCAAGGAGGACGACCTCCTGGCGAGCTTCGACGAAGACGAACTGCCTGAGGCCGAAGAGGTCGAGGACGACGACCTGGACGAGGACCTGGAGGAGGACGACGAAGACGAGGAGGCCGACGAGTGACCCGGCTGACTGCGGGCCGATACCGCGACCTCTGTGCCATCGCCGGAGATGCTCTCGACCACCCGAGCCCCGAAATCCGCAAGGCGGGATCGGACTTTGGTTGGACCGTCGCCGTCTACCTGCTCGGTCACCGCGATCCTGTCACGAACAAGCTCATCATCGACTACGTCGGCAGCGCGGTAAGGCCCAGCTCAGACGCCGGCGCCCGCACGCGCGAACACCTCAGAGACCTGCAAAAGAAGGAACGGTTCACCTGCCAGGTTGCGCTTCCGCTCCGGCGCGACCTCGCGGTAGGCGACGTCCGCCGGCTCGAAGGAGAGATTGCCAGGGCCCTCGGCGTACCCCGTTGGTGCCAACGAGTTCCTGGTGGCAGGCGCACCGCGTAAGTCCCTCCTCCACGCGGGAGGCGGAGCTCCGGCTCCGCCTCCTCCGCCAACCAGCGAGTGACAAGATCGGATCGCACTGTCAGCTTGGGAACTGACTTGTCACCCTCCGGACGCCTGAGGGTACCCACTCCTAGGTGGCAGTCCGGCTGCGACTGGCCGCTGTTGACCACTCGTGGCCGGGGCTAGCCCTCGGATCGGGCACGCCCCATGGGCTGAGGTTCCAGGGTGGCAGCCACCCTAGAGGTCTAGAGACTGGCGTCGAGGCGACGCGTTCACGTGCGGATGGTAACGGTTGCGCCTCACGGGCACCACGAATCAGGCGACGGTCTCTCTGCATCTCCCCGACACGTCCGAATTGTTCTATTGTCATCTGCACCTTGGGAGGGGGAGGCATTGTGACTAGTGATCCTGTGAGTGAGTCAGGCGAGCAGACTGTGAGTGCTGAGCTGCTGGCAAAGCCGAAAGATCCTTCGGTGTACGTCTGTCGGATGGCGGTTCTAACGCTTCGACTACCGGAAGCAGTTGAGCATTCTTACGGCTCGCCGGAAATGTCAAAGCTCGCAAGTGAAGCAGATGCGCGTTTGCGCAAGGCGCTGGATGCAGATGCGCGCGTCATCGAGGTCGAACCGCCTGGTGATAACGGCATTGCTAATGCGGCTACATACTACTTCACATCTACGGATCAGGAGCAAAGCGACCTGGCCGAAGCTACGGGTGGGTACCAAGTACTCCGGCTTGATGGGATACTGTACTTCCGCGTCCGGGTGCCAATCAAGAATCAGCCGCTTTATCGAAATATCTCGGATGTGCCAACAGATGAATATCTTGTCGCGTGGGATGGTATTTCCCTTGCGGTCCAATGGCGCCAGGATAAGTTGTCACCAACGGGCTCTGGGGGGCATGTTGTATTCGATGTCTTGAAGGATGTTGCTGCCGAAGCTGGTTATACTGCTGAGAATATTGCATGTACAGCAAGTTGTCTCCATGAATTCGTGCATGCAGAACTCGTAACAGTTGCAGATAGTCCGCCTGATCAGCTAAGGACAATCGGACGAACCACGATTGGACCGGTCTGCATCCTACCGTTCTCGATGCAGGGTACAGATTTAGAGAACCTCCAGCGCATTGAGAGGATGGTCTCCTACTCTCTGAATTACTATGCGCGCGGCAGGAATCGCGAGGATGCAATTCATTTCCTTGAGCAGCGGGCGCGAGACGACGCGGCGGAGGTGCTCTATCTTTCGTATGAGCGTGCCGCTCGTCGGCGATGGCCGAATCCGGCCGTACTGCTCGACCTGTGGAGACTTCGAGGTTCTCGCTTTCGGACGAGAAAGCTGCTGGCAGGTCTCTGGCTCGCATTGGCCCTGGTGGACTCACATCGACGCAATTGGGCTGAGGCCGATGAGTTTCTCGCGGAGACAATCGCCGATAACGGTTTGGAGCTGTTGGCGGATTCGCTCGAAATAGATCGTGGGGTCAAGGATCTCGATCTTTCGATTGTGCGCTCGACGATCGAGCGAACCGCAACCCATCTAGAGTCGCGACTCGTCGTGCTTGCTACTTTCGCTGGAGCTGTTGCTGCTTTGGCGGGCGCAGGGCTGACTGTTCTGCTCACCAAGTAGCACCGCCTGACGTTGGAGAACGGCGGCAACGTCAGGAGGCTTGTACAAATCGCTCTTCTGAACTTTGCCGTCGCGCTCGATCGGCCGCCCCCTTCGGTCCAACTTGGTCATGTTCGCGCGGTGGATCTCGGTGATGATCGCGTCTAAATCGATGCCGTAGCTGATGGCCGTTCCATAGGCGGCGTAGACGACGTCGGCCAGCTCGTGGGCAATTTCGCCAAGGTTGCCGCCTCGGGTTGCTTCTGCGACCTCGCGGACTTCCTCGTCCAGGATGCGCTGCCGGGCTTCGGCCAGCTCTGCTGTTAGCGGCGTCGGGCGATCGGGGTGTGACAGGCCGAAGACCTCGTGGAACTCGCGGACCTTCCGCCAGGGTGACTCACTCACTGGTGGACCGCTCCGCCGGGACGGTCTCGACCGCCTTCGATTCCGGATGGCGGCCGTACTCGGTGTAGAGCGGTGAGCCCTGCGCGAGCGCTTCCTGGGCGCGGGCAAGTCGCCGAACCATGGATGGGCGCATGCGGTCGCTCGCCTGATCGAGCGTCATGAACTGGAAGCGGCGGGCCTCGGTGTCGTCCAACGTGATCTGGTCGATCTGCTCGTCCGTCAGAACACCGCCATCGAAGATGAACATGATTCCGTCGAACCACGGGCCGGACGCCGGGATCCAGTCCACTACGAGTGGCGCACCGATCTCGATGTCGATCCCGATCTCCTCGCGAGCTTCACGACGGACGGCGTCTAGGGGTGACTCATCGAACTCGGTCACGCCGCCGGGGATCTCCAGTGTCGGCTTGTAGACCGCCTCCAGGAAGAGGATCAGACCTTCGCTGTTGCGGACGAGGGCGCCGGCCGCCGTGGTCTTCTTCGGCAGTCGGGCGGCGATGCCGGCGTTGAACTCCTTCTCCGGCTCGCCATCGGCTGCTACGTCGGCTTCGCGGTAGGGGTGGGTCATTTACCTGCACCTTCTGGGTTGAGCCCGCTTTGATCGAGGAAGTCCCCAACAACCTGCGTGGTCTTGTGCGGCTTGAGTTGTGCGGCTAAGCGTTCAAGGTGGCGACGTGCGCGGTTCGAGTCAACGTTGTCGGTCAGCGCGACTCGACTGGATCACCAAGCACTGCCACAAGACCGGCCGCAACACCTTCAGCCGACGAGATGCCCTCCGCTCCCTCCATGGACGCGCAAGGTTCGCCACCGCCGCACACCTCGAACCCGCCTTCAACCTCCTTGAAGACCACGGCTACATCCGCGCACCCGTCACCGACAAGCCCGCCAAAGGCCGGCCCTCGTCCACCTACGAAGTCCACCCCGCAGTCCTCGCGAGGCAGTGACAAAAGTGCCAAAACTATCCCCGCGCGGAGTTCTGTCACTTTTGTCACCGTCTCTCGACTCTCTGAAGGAGACATCAGCGTGAGCACGGCAAACCCGACCCACAGGGCACACCTGACCATCGCCGAACTGTGCGCCGAGCTGGGTGTCGCCCGCTCGACCTTCTACGACTGGCGGGCCGCCAAGAAGGCGCCCCGCTGCATCAAGCTCCCCAACGGTGAGCTGCGCATTCGCCGGACCGACCTTGAGAACTGGCTCGACTCTTTGCAGGTGGCAGCGTGACCGACGGCCACAAGATGGACCTCTCCTATGACGTCCGCTTCCACAAGATGGAGATCTACAAGGGCAAGAAGAAGACCACCTACCGTCCCCGCTGGGTCGTCGCCGGCGAGCGATTCGGCGAGAGCTTCACCCACGTCAAGCTCGCCACTTCGTTCGAAGCTTCGCCGATAACCGCCGCACGCGAAGGGGTGCCGTTCGACAAAAAGAGCGGGTTGCCGGCGCCGATGGCGCGGAAGTTGTACAGCCGCAAATGGTTCCAGCACGCCTGCCAGTACGTGGACGTCAAGTGGCCACATATCTCTCCTGGCCATCGGCGGGGCATCTCGGAGACTCTGGCTCAAGCCACACTCGCTCTCTTGACCGAGCAGCGAGGGCGACCCTCCGACGCTCAGATTCGCAAAGCACTTCACGGCTGGGCCTTCAGCAAGTCGGCTCGCAACGGCCTGCCGTTCGATCGTGCCGAACCGCCCGCGGAGATCGCCAGCACCATCGAATGGCTTACCGCCGGCACGGTCCAACTGTCTGAGTTCGAGGACGCCGAGGTGGTCCGGCGAGTTCTCGACACGTTGGCGCTCCGTCAGGATGGGAAGGCCGCGGCACCGAGCACGATCACGCGGCGCCGAGCGACCTTGCATGGCGCAATGCGATACGCCGTTGAGTTGAAGCTCCTCCAAAGACATCCGTTCGACACGGTGAGCTGGAAGGCGCCACAGCATGACGAGAAGGTTGATCCCCGAGTTCTCGCGAACCCAGAGCAGATCCGGTCGTTGCTGGCGGCAGTTCGTGAGATCTACCCGTCGCTGGAGGCTTACTACGGCTGCATGTACTACGCCGCTATGCGTCCTGCTGAGGTGCGCCACCTTGCAGAGTCACATCTCTTGAGCCTGCCTGAGGAAGGTTGGGGGAGATGCTGCTGGACGGCTCAACGCAGCAGACCGGGAAGGCGTGGAGTGACACCGGGGAGGTCCGCGAGGAGCGGTCGCTCAAGCATCGGGCCGACAACAGCACGCGGCGCGTACCGATCTGCCCGGAACTCGTCGCGATCCTGAGGCATCACCTAGCGGTGCACGGGACCGGACCAGGCGGCCGGCTGTTCGTGACGCGGGTCGGCCGGTTCGGCCGGATCCCTCCGAAGGCGTACTGCGACCCGGTACATCCCAACACGCTGTCTCGGACGTGGCAGAAGGCTCGCAAGAGGGCGCTGCCAGAACAGCAGTTCCTCTCGCTGCTAGCCCGGCGACCATACGACCTCCGCCACGCCGGCGTCAGCCTCCAACTCAACGCCGGGGTTCCCGCGACGTTGGTCGCGCAGTGGGCGGGGCACAGCGTCAAGGTCCTGCTCGATGTCTACGCCGGGTGCATCGACGGCCAGGAGGCAGCCGCCCTGCGACGGATCGAATCCGCACTTGCCAAGCCGCGTTCGGTTGGCGCCGCCGGGCCGCGGGGCTAGCCCTTCAAACTGGGTGCGCCGCCACATCTCCTCCGCGAACCATAAGGACTTGCACCTGAGCCGACTTAGGACAAACCTTCGTAGGAATGGAACCGCCAGCGTCCGTCTGGGGCCGACGCCTGCGAGAGAGCACTGACGGATTGGAAGCGCATGTCACAAACGCCGGACACGAACATTGATTTCCTGCGCGGCATATCGCATATCACTTATTCGCCGTCTACCGGCGGAGTCGAAATCTTCGTCGCGGATGGCCGCATCGCGGAGGGGAACATTGGGCCCCTAAGAGGACCAACGTCAGTGGAACGAAGCACCTACCACGTAGAGGCAGATCTGATCGAGTTCGCTTTCGAGGAAAACTTCGCTCTCCATGCCGAAGTTGGCCACAAGAAACGCCTTCTCAATAGACCAGTCGTATACCTAGACCAAGTTCATTGGGTTTCGCTAGCGAGAGCCCTATACAGCCGCGAGGTACCCAGAAGTCCCGAAATCACCGCGGCTGAACAGCTAATCAAACACGCCCGCGACGGCCGACTCATTCTGCCACTGTCGGCCGGACACGTCGTCGAAACCGCCAAGACCGGCGGTCGCAGGCGCGTGGATCTCGCCCGGTGCCAACTAGAGCTGTCCCGCGGGTGGCAGATGTTAAGCCCTCTCCGGACACGCGCCGCCGAGCTGACAGACTTGTTGTCCGGCCGCTTGACCGAGACGTACGCGCGGGATCGACGCGAGGCTCTATTCCGTCTGGATCCTGACGCCATCTGGGGAAGGAGCGCCCCTACACCCAAGAACGACTCGGGTCTGCCTCCCACGCTTCAGGATATCTCTGATCGGATGACCTGGATCAGTAGCCTATTCGAGATGCTATTGGCGCAAGAGCCGACCTTCCCGACAGATGGTCACGCCATGGCGTCGAAGTGGGGTCAATCGATCCATGAACTTGCGATACACATGCGCTCGAACCCACATGCCCGCAGGTATCGCCGCGATCTGACTCGCACACGGTTCTTGTCGGACATGCAGATCGACCTTGCTAATGCGGCCAAGGGTAGCGGCCTATCGACGTCTGAATTCGGCGCTTGGCTGAAGGACTCTGCAGAAAAAGACCTTGCACTACTTCCGCACCTCGCACGGCTCCGCGAGATCTTCCATCTACGAATCATCAACGCTGATGACAAGTGGGAGTCAAACGACCTAATCGACATGCTGTACCTTTCGTGCTCCGCTGGATACGCGGAGGTGGTCGTCGCAGAGAAGAAGTTTGGGAACTACCTTCTCCGCGCAGACCCGAGAGTGCCGCCAGGAGCCGCCGTCTTCCTGCGTCTCGCGGACGCTCTACCGGAGATCGAACGGCTGCTCGGTTAGCGTCACCCTCGAAGAGCCGGCCCGCGGGCTACTTCGCCCTTCTGCGCGGCGCGTGGCCAGGGCGACTAGCGCCGAGGCTGGGACTGGATCGCTGGCAACCCTCGACGACGGCAAGGCTTCGGCTTTGGGACGTATTTGGGACGGACGGCCGTAGATCGCCGGTACTGGCCGGACACAGTCGGACAGACGAAGACAGCCCCTGACCTGCGTTCTCGCAGGTCAGGGGCTGTTTTAGCGCCTGTGGCGGGTGCAGGGTTCGAACCTGCGTAGGCATAAGCCGACAGATTTACAGTCTGCTCCCTTTGGCCGCTCGGGCAACCCGCCAGGGTGCTGCCGGTTCGTGAACCGGCGTGGGAGACGATACAACAGTAGGTGGGTGTGTCGGCAAATCGGAAAGGGAAGTGGCTGTGGCTTCGGAGTCTTCGTTCGACATCGTGAACAAGGTGGACCGGCAGGAGGTGGACAACGCCGTGAACCAGGCGGCGAAGGAGATCAGCCAGCGGTTCGACTTCAAGAACGTGGACGCGGGGATCGAGTGGTCCGGGGAGTCGGTGGCGATGCAGGCGAACACGGAGGAGCGGGTGAACGCCGTTCTGGATGTGTTCAAGGACAAGTTGGTGAAGCGGCAGATCTCGCTCAAGGGGCTGGATGCGGACGAGGCGAAGCTGTCGGGGAAGATCTACAAGATCACCGCGACGATCGACGCCGGGATCACGCAGGAGAACGCGAAGAAGCTGTCGAAGCTGATTCGCGACGAGGGGCCGAAGGGCGTGAAGGCGCAGATCCAGGGTGAGGAGCTGCGGGTCTCGAGCAAGAGCCGGGACGACCTGCAGGCGGTCCAAGCGCTGATCAAGGGCCAGGAGCTGGACTTCGCCGTCCAGTTCGTCAACTACCGCTGAGCCGTCGGTACGGCGGTGAGCCTGCGGGCTCCCGCCGTACGGCGTAATCGGGTCGCCGTGGTCGGTGGGGGCGGGCATGCTGGGCGGCGTGGGTGACACGTTGCTGCGGCGGTGGTTGTACGACGACTTCGGGCTGGATGTGGTGGAACTCTCACCTGTCGGCTACGGGGCGGATCTGGCCGCGCAGGTCTGGCGGGCCACGACGGCGACCAATGCGTACGCCGTGAAGTGGAGTGGCGCCGGGACGAACACGGGCCACCAGGTGGCGGCGTACTTGGGGGACTCCGGGCTGGCTGGGGTGCCGGAGGTGGTGCGGACGGTCGACGACGGGCTGTGGACGTTTCACGGGCCTAAGAAGCGGTTGACGGTGACGCCGTGGGTCGATGGGGTGCGGGCGGCGGAGAGTGGGCTGACGGTCGAGCAGTGGGCGGCGTACGGCGTACTGCTGCGGCGCGTGCATGATGCGGAGCCGCCGGCCCGGCTCCGGGACGCGCTGCCGACGCATAGCCCGGTCGACGCGCGGGTGCCGGCAGTGGCGGCAGAAGTGCGGGAACGGCTTGAAGCGCCGTCAGATGCGGTTGAGGCGGAGCTGGCAGCGCTGTGGGCCGAGTACGCCGACACCATCGACGTACTGCTCATCAGCACCCCTCCTGCGCCCACAGGGCCGCGGGTGGTGTGTCACGGCGACCCCCACCTCGGGAACGTCCTGGTCGCCGACGGCCGTCTCCACCTCATCGACTGGGACGACGTGGTGCTCGCTCCGCGCGAACAGGACCTCATGTTCATGCTGGGCGGTATGGGTGACGTCAGTACCAGCACGCCCGAGCAGGTGGACGCGTTCCTCGCCGGCTACGGCCCGCACCCCCTCGACCACGACGCCGTCCGCTACTACCGCCACGTCCGCGCCCGCGAGGACGTCGTCCTCTGGTCCCACCAAGCCCTCACCGGCCCCGACCGCGCCGACTGCGTCCGCATCACCCGCGGCGTCCTCGCCGAAGGCCTGGTCGCGCTAGCTGTTAGTTAGGGCGGTTTCTCGGACGGTTCGGGGGGAGGCGCCTAGTTCTCGGTGGCAGGCCTTGTTGAAGGCTTGGAGGTCGGGGATGCCTACGGAGGCGGCTATGGCGGGGATGGAGAGGGTGGAGGAGGTGAGGAGGTGGCGGGCTCGAGTCAGGCGGCGTTCGCGGATGTAGGCGATGACCGTGGTGCCTAGCTCGGATTGGAAGAGGCGGGTCAGGTGGTTGTGGGATACACCGGCTGCGCGGGCCAGGGCTGGGATGGTGAGGGGGTGGGTCAGGTGGGCTTCTATGTGGGCTACGGCGGTGGTTACGGCGGGGTGGCGGGGGGCGGCTTCGGGGCGGGTGGCGGCCAGGTCGGCGAGGCGCCAGAGGAAGGTCCAGACTTCGGCGGCTACGCGGGCGGTGCCGGAGGGGGAGGCTTCGGTGGCGGAGCGGAGTAGGGCGGAGAGGGCGGGGGCTGCGGGGCCGGCGTCCTGGACGGCGGGGAGGTAGGAGGGCTCTCCGACTGCAGCGGGGCGGAAGTGGGCGTAGAGGTGTTCTGAGCGACCGCGGTAGTCGAACTGGACCTGTACGCCGGCTGGCGTCAGAGAGACGTAACCGGGGGCTACGGCGTACGTCGTACCGGCGATGGTCAGGTCGGCCGAGTAGGCGTAGAGGTGCAGCTGCCAGAGGTCGGGGAGCTGGAAGACGTCGCGGAGCGAGCGGATGCCGTGGGTGCCCGAGCCGACGTTGACGACTTCCGGGGGCGCGGCTAAGGGCAGCGCGATCATGGTGAGAAATTACCACCAGTGGTGATCCCAACCCACGCAATCCAACGGGGTAGCGACCTAGCGTTGTGGAGTAGTAACCACCACCCCGAGAGGGAGAACCATGCCCCATCCGCATCGCAAGAACCTGCTCACCTCGGTTCAGATGGCGCATTTCGTGGCGACGGGGTCGCTCCGGATGGACGCCGTCGTACCGGAGGAGATGAACCGGCAGGCGATCGAGGTCCTCGACAACGGCATCCCCGGCGTCCCGTACGGCACTCCGCTGTCGGAGGCGTTCGCGGACAGCGAGTTCGTGCAGCGGCTCGTCCAGCTGCCTGAGGTCGCCGGTGCGATCCACAGCCTGGTCGGTCCGGAGCCGACGGTCGATCACCACGCCGTCCACATCCGCAAGGCGAACGAGGGTGAGGCGCAGAACCTGCACGGTGACGCGATCATCGACGTCCGGGAGGACGCGTTCGACGTCCAGCTCATGTACTACCCGCAGGATGTGACGCTGGAGATGGGCGGCACGCTCAGCGTCCCCGGCAGCCACCTGCGGCGGACGAACGAGTCCGACACCGGCCGCTACCAGAACCTGCTCGGCCAGACCCGCCTGGTCTGCCCCGCCGGCACGGTCCAGTTCCTGCACCACGGCATCTGGCACGGCGGCCGCAAGAACGACAGCTCCATCGATCGGTACATGTTCAAGATCCGTTTCAACCCCACCGTGCGTCAGGTGGGGCTGTGGAACCTCGAGGACCTGTACGACGAGGAGGTCGCCCGCGAGCTCGGTCAGACGTTCCCGTGGTACGAGAACGCGACCGGCCGGCTGGAGATCTACAACCGGGTGAAGCTGTGGCAGGCGATCACCGGTGACGACACCTACGACCCGGACTACTGGGTGACGCGGGTGTCCAACCGCCCGCAGCGCGTGGTCTCCCAGCGCAGCGTCAACCCCCACGCCAAGAAGGTGATCGCATGACCGTTCAGCAGCAGACACTTCGCCAGCAGGTTCTGGTGCTGTACCTGGCCTCCTCCGCGCTCGACGCCCGGGTGGTCGGTTGGTCGACGTACGACGGCACTGGCGCGACGTCGCCGACTACCGGGGACAGCGACGTACCGCCGTACGCCACCGGGCTGGATGCACTGAAGGACGGCTGGCGGCTGTTCCAAGCAGCACAGCTGCTGCCGCCGCAGCCGGGGCACGAGTACGACGTCTCGTTCCTCAAACACGAGTTCTTCTTCGAGAAGCTCGTCTGACAACCACAGGGGCCATGGCATCGCGCTAAGGTGCGATGCCATGGCTCAGTCGGTTTCAGCGCGTCAGCGCGGCCTCCTGGTCGTTCTGGCGTTGCTGCTGGTCACGCTGGTCGTTCTGGTGACTGTCGTGGTCGTACGGCGGTTCGACGGGACGCCGGCGCCCACAGAGCCGAAGCGGGCGGCGGCGGAGACGCTGCAGTTCCGGCGGGTGGTCGCGGTCAAGCCGGATGGGTGTACGGCGGGGCCGAGCGTGCTGTGCGGGGTGGACGGGGCGCAGTACACGCTTGGCGCGGTTGAGGTGGACGGCTCGCAGGTGATGCGTACCGAGGCCGGGCCCGCGCAGGGAGCCACCGGGTGGGTCGTCACGCTCACATTGGATGCCGAGGGCACCAAGCTGTTCAGCGCGCTGACGACGGAGCTGGTCAAGAACCGGCCGCCGAAGAACCAGCTCGCGATCGTGGTCAAGGACCAGGTCGTCTCCGCGCCCACTGTCAGCGGGGCGATCACCGCGGGCCAGGTGCAGATCGCCGGCAACTTCACCCGCGCGCAGGCCGAGAAACTCGCCGCCGACATCACCGGCTGAGCCGACCCAGGCCCTCCTCCCCCACCGTTCGCCGGGTCAGCCCAGCACAGAAACGGGTCAGCCCACGAAACGATGGGAGGGCCCACCGCAGGCAGCTCGCCCACCCACCCCCGGCTGGGTGAGCCCAGCAAACCGGCGGGTCAGCCCAGCACGGAAACGGGTCAGCCCACGAAACAATGGGAGGGCCCACCGCAGGCAGCTCGCCCACCCACCCCCGGCTGGGTGAGCCCAGCAAACCGGCGGGTCAGCCCAGCACGGAAACGGGTCAGCCCACGAAACAATGGGAGGGCCCACCGCAGGCAGCTCGCCCACCCACCCCCGGCTGGGTGAGCCCAGCAAACCGGCGGGTCAGCCCAGCACGGAAACGGGTCAGCCCACGAAACGATGGGAGGGCCCACCGCAGGCGGCTCGCCCACCCACCGCCCGGTGGGTGGGCCCAGCAAACCGGTGGGCGAGCCCAGCAAACCGGTGGGTGGGCCCAGCAAACCGGTGGGTGGGCCCAGCAAACGGGAGGTGGTGTCAGGCGGGGAGGATGCAGACGGGCTTGGGGAAGGTGGTGGGGTCGGCGGATTGGGTCAGGGCGCCGTTGGTGATGGTGAAGGTGGCGATGGTGTCGGAGCGTTCGTTGGCCGCGTAGAGGGTGGTGGCGTCGGCGCTGAAGGCTAGGTGGCGGGGCCAGTTGCCGCCGGAGTCGATGGTTTGGGTGAGGGTGGCGGAGAGGGTGTCGGGGGCGACGGTGAAGACGGCGATGGTGTCGTCGCCGCGGTTCGAGGCGTAGAGGAAGCGGCCGTCGGCGGAGATGAGCAGCTCGGCCGGGTAGTTCTCGCCGGGGGTGTCGGCGGGGCGGGTCGAGAGGGTCTGCACGACCTGGAGCTTGCCGTCGGTGTGGGAGCAGACGGTGAGCGTGGAGTCGAGCTCGTTGACGACGTACGCCGCGGCGCCGGTCGGGTGGAAGACCAGGTGACGCGGGCCGGCGCCGGGATGGATGCGCAGGCGGTCGACCTCTTCGAGAGTGCCCTCCGGGGTCAGGGTGGAGGTGTAGACGGTGTCGGAGCCGAGGTCGACGTCGAAGACGTGGCCGCCGAAGAAGGCGACCTGGTGTGCGTGCGGGCCCTCCTGACGGTCGGCGTTCGGGCCGGTGCCCTCGCGCTGGACGATCTGGGACGCCGTACCGAGCGAGCCGTCAGCGGCGATCGGGTGGATCGCGACCGAGCCGGAGCTGTAGTTGGCCGACAGCAGATAGGCCCCGGTCGGGTCGATCCCCAGGTGGCACGGGTGCAGGCCCTCGGTCGGCTGGTCGTTCAGGAACTCCAGACCGCCGTCCGGCTGGATCGCGTACGCGCTGACCCGGCCGGGCTCCGGCGGATCGGTGACGGTTTCGTTCGTCACGTAGAGGAAGCGCCCGTCGGCCGACCGGACCAGGAACGACGGGTCGACGGCGGTCGCCGCCACCGCGATCTCCTCGAGCGGACCGAACCCGATCCCCTCGCCGCCACCCGGCTGACTGGTGTAGCTCCCGACATAGATCCGCTCAGAGGTCATGACGCATACCCTGCCATTTCACCGCACCCCGGGCACGCCCCTGTCCAAAAGCTCCAGACCGTAGAGCGCCGAACCCCATCCAAGGTCCTCGACGAGTAGCTGCCAGCCAAGCCGCCGGTACAACCGGGGCGCGGGCCGGTCGTCGGCGTACGTCGTCAGCAGCGCGCGGCGCTGCGGTAAACCATCCACCAGCGCGGTCATCAGCTCGGCGCCGATCCCCTGGCATCGAGCTGACGGACGGACGGCGAGCTCGACCACCTCGAAGTGCCCGCCGATCCAGTCGGCCGCCAGCTCCGGCGAGACTGCGCCGGCGATCCGATCCGACCACCACTGGCCGGGGTAGCCGGTGAATCCGTACGCGAAGCCGGCGACCGGCGTCTCGTAGGTGACCAGCTTGAAGTCGTCGCGCGCCGCGTGCGTCGGCAGCTGCTCGGTCGCGAACCGGACGGCGTCCGCGGACGGGTCGTCGGCGGCGAACGCGGCCGCGAACACCTCGCCCAGTTCGGCGGCGATGCCAAGAGCGGCAATCTGATCCAGCACAGCGATCATGCGGACGATCGTGACATAACCTCGCGCGTATGGACACCAAGGCTCTGCTGCGCCGGATCGGGGTCGGCGATGTTGGCGGTCCGCCGCGGCTCGAGGAGCTTGAGCGGGTCCATGAGGCGTTTGTCGATCAGGTGCCGTACGAGTCCATCCAGTACCAACTGGCGCCCGGTACGCCGCTCGATCTCGAGGAGAGCGCGCGGCGGATCATCAAGCGCGAGGCCGGCGGGTACTGCTTCCAGTTGAACGGCGTCCTCGGCGTCCTGCTCACCGAGCTCGGGTACCGCGTCCGCCTGCACCGCGGCGGCGTCGAGACGCTGAACCGTCCCGGCGAGGTCGACGCCAGTCATCTCGTGCTGACCGTTCAGGGGCTGGCCGAGGATCCGGAGCGGTTCTGGCTGGTGGACGCGGGGCTCGGCGACGGGCTGATTCGGCCGATCCCGCTGGAGACCGGCCGCGCGCGTCAGGAGCCGTTCGAGCTGGCCCTCCGCAGGTCGGAGCGAGTGATCGGCTGGCGGCTGGACCACGACGCCCGCGCGAGCCTCATCGGGATGGACTTCGAGGACGCGACCGTCACCCTGGATACGTTCGCGGCCAAGCACGCCGAGCTGTCCGGCGACCCGCAGTCCCCGTTCCGGCGGACGGCGTCCGCGTTCCGCCGCAAGGCGCACTCGGTCGTCGTACTCCGCTCCGTCGGCCGCACCGAGATCTCCAAGGATCGCGTCGACAACAGCATCATCGAAACCCCGGCCGACTACTTCGCCCTGCTCGCCGACGAGTTCCACCTCTCCCTCCCCCAGTACGGCGCCGCCCAGCGCGACCAGCTGTGGCGTCGCGTCTGGGCCCAGTACGAGGCCTACCTCACCAACGCTGCTGGGTGACGTAGTCGGCCCAGCTGGGCAGGCGAGACGGCGGCTCGTCCGCCCGGATCAGCTCGGTCTCCAGCTGCGCCGGGATGTCGAGGTCGTCGAGGAGTTCGAAGGCCGCGTGGACGACGCGGTCGTAGGACTCCCGGTCCGGGTAGTCGCGGCCGTCGATGACGGCGACACTGTTCCAGCGGTCGTCACCCCGGAGCTGGACGACGGTCAGGCGTAGCGGGCCGGTCATGTCGCCAGGGCGAAGAGGGTGCTGGGGAGGATGGAGACGACGACGGCGGCCGCGGCGAAGAGCGAGATCATCGCGACGGCGGGGGTTTCGATGTCGACGGCGAAGGGGTCGTCGGCGGGGAGGCGGAAGAGTTCGGCGATCCAGCGCAGGTAGACGGCCAGGCCGATCATGACGTTGAGGGCCATCACGATGGCGAGCCAGCCGAGGTGGGCGTCGATGACGGCCTGGAAGGCGGCGAACTTGGTGAAGAGGCCGGCCAGGCCGGGCGGCAGGCCGGCGAGGACGACCAGGAAGAAGATCAGCGCGACGGCGAGGCCGGGCTCGGAGCGGACCATGCCGCGGTAGTCGGCCAGCAGGCCCGAGGGGCGGTGCCGCTGCACGACAGCGACTGCGCCGAAGGCGCCGAGGGTGACGACGACGTACGCGGCCAGATAGCCGACGACGGCTTGGGCGTCGCCGACGGCGAGCGGGGCGAGCAGGAAGCCGACCTGGCCGATGGAGGACCAGGCGAGCAGGCGCACGGCCTCGCGCTGGCGCAGGGCGGCCAGGTTGCCGACGGTCATCGTGACGGCGGCCAGGATCGCGACGACGAGGCGCAGATCGGAGCCGTCGGGGGCGAGGCCGGTGATCACGAGCACGAGCAGACCGGCGACACCGGCCGACTTGGAGACGACGGCCAGGAACGCCGTCACCTCAACCGGAGCGCCGGCGTACGTGTCCGGGAGCCAGCCGTGGAACGGCACCGCGGCGATCTTGAAGGCGAACCCGACGATCACGAACAGCCCGGCGGCGAACGCGACCCGCTGCATACTCGGGTCGAGCCCGGTCAGCCGGTTCGCGATCGTGGTCAGGTAGAGCGAGCCGGTCACGCCGTACAGGTAGGAGATGCCGAACAGCATCACCGCGGTCGAGAGCACCGAGACCAGGAAGGCCTTCATCGCGGCCTCGGAGCCGCGCCGGTCCCGCCGGAGGGCGACGAGGGCGAAGCTCGGCAGCGAGACGACCTCGAGGGCGATCACGACGGTCGCGAGGTCGCGCGCACCGGCCAGCGTGGTCGCGCCGACCAGCGCACTCAGCAGCAGGAAGTGGTACTCACCGACGGGGATGTCGGCGGCCAACAGCCGGTACGCCGAGAGCCCGACGACCCCGAGCCCGCCGAGCAGGAGCACACCCCAGAGCCCAGCGGTCAGCGGCTCGAAGACCAGACTGCACTCGGCCGGCCCCTCCACCGCGGGGCGGCAGAAGGCCGGTTTGAAGTCGTCGCGCTGGGCCCAGACGAAGACCAGGCCGAACAGGATGACCGCCCCGGTCAGCAGCGTCACGACGGTATGCCGAAGCTGCGCCGGTGAGCTGCGCCAGAACGCGTCGATGAGCAGTACGGCGACCGCGCCGATCGCCAGCACCAGCGGTACGGCGATGGCCTGCCAGTCGGTCCATGTGAGCGTCACAGGCTCCCCCACTGGTGCAGAAGCAGGCCGGGCCAGACGCCGAGCAGCACGGTCAGCGTGATCAACGGCGTCCAGGTGATCAGCTCGATCCGGCTCAGATCGACAGCGAACGCACCGGCCGGATGTTCGGCCGGATCACCCTGGCAGAGCTTGCGGACCAGCCGCAGGAAGTACGCCGCGGTCAGCACCGTCCCGAGCCCGGCGAGCACCATGAAGACCAGGTAGGTTGCTCGCGGCAACGAGTCGGCCGGGTCGTAGGCGCCGAGCAGGACGAGCATCTCACCCCAGAAACCGGCCAGGCCGGGCAGCCCGAGGGACGCGAGACAGGCGAACGTCAACAGGGCCGCGATCCGCGGGAGCCGCGCGTACAGGGCCCGGCCGATGGTCGCGAGATCGCTGGTGTCGTGGCGGTCCTTGATCGCGCCGGCCAGGAAGAACAGCAGGCCGGTGATGATGCCGTGCGCGATGTTGGCGAACAGGGCGCCCTTCATCCCGGCGGGTGACAGCGTCGCGATCCCGAGGCCGATGAAACCCATGTGGCCGACGCTGGAGTACGCGATCAGGCGTTTCACGTCGGTCTGCCCCAGGCAGGCGAGCGAGCCGGCGATGATCGCGACCGTCGAGAACCCGCCCAGGTACGGCGCGATCGTGACGGTCGCATCCGGCAGCACCGGGACCAGGATCCGGATCAGGCCGTACGTCCCCAGCTTCAGCAGCACCCCGGCCAGAATCACCGAGCCGACCGTCGGCGCCTTGGCGTGCGCATCCGGCAGCCAGATGTGCAACGGCCAGAGCGGCACCTTCACCGCGAGCCCGACCGCGATCAGCAGCGCCGCGGCCAGCGGTACGCCGTGGCCGTCGAGGACCGGCGAGTTCGTCAGCTGGACCAGGTCGAACGTGCCCGCCTGCCGGAAGACCAGCAGGAAGCCGAGCAGCATCAGCGCGGACCCGAACACCGTCATCAGCACGAACGTCGTCGCCGCGCGCTTGCGCCCCGGGGCGTCGTGGTCGTCACCCCAGATGTCGATGATCAGCCACATCGGGATCAGCACGATCTCGAAGCAGACGAAGAACAGCACCAGATCCATCGCGCTGAACGCGCCGATCACCCCGGCTTCGATGACCAGCAGCAACGCGACCAGCGAACGCATCCGGCCGATCCGCGGCGTGATCTTCAGCGAGTAGACACAGCACAGGAACGTCAGCAGCGCGGTCAGCACGATCAGCGGGACCGAGATCGAGTCGACCCCGACATGGAACCGGACGCCGAGCGACGGAATCCATGGGACGTCGGTGACGCCGTGCAGCGGCTTGACCTGCTCGCCGGGCGCGAGGGTCTCGCCGCCGGAGACGTAGGCGATCCAGCCGTTCGCCGGCGTCCAGAGCAGGAGCGAGCCGACGAGCACCAGGCCGGACACGACAGCGCCGTACAGGGCCGCCAACCGCTCGCCGAGCTGGACCGGCAGTGCCCAGAGCGCGAGCGCGGCCAGAACCGGCAGCGCGAGGATGGCGAGCAGGACGCCGGCCGCGAAGTCGTCGTTCGCCACCGTGATCATCACGAGGCGATCACCCCCGCCAGCACGGCAAGCGCGACGACGCCGACGACGGCCGCGGTCAGATAGGTCTGAACGTTACCGGTCTGCAGGAGCCGGAAACCCTGCGATGCCAACGCACCGCTGCGCCCCACGGCCCGGACGTACGCTCCGACCACGTCGCGATCCCCCAGCACACTCAGCTTGCTCAACCACCGAACCGGTACGACGAACAGCGCGTGGTACGCCCGGTCGACGCCGAACTCGCGCTCCAGCAGCACGGGCCGCGGGTCCGCGCCGCGCGACCACAGCGAGTACGCCGGGAGCACCCCGAAGATCACCACGACCGTCGACGCGAGCGCGACGACCCAGTTCAGATGCAGCCCGTCGACGTACCCGAGGGCGATGGCGCCCAGCGCGAGCAGGACGAGCGGCGCGAGCATCAGCCAGGAGGCGTCCTTGAGTTTGGAGGTGTCCGGATCCTCGAGGTCGGCCATCGGGTCGTCGGCCTCGAACGCGCCGACGGCTCCGGCGAGGGCCGGCGTCCGGAAGAAGACCCACAGCCAGAGCCGCATGCAGTAGAACGCCGTCAGCCCCGCGGTCAGCCCGACCGAGACCAGGACGAACCAGCCGACGACCGAGCCGCCGTGCGCGTGCTCCCAGGCCGCTTCGAGCACGCTGTCCTTGGAGAAGAACCCCGCGAACCCCGGTACGCCGGCCAGGGCGGCGAGACCGATCGTCATCGTGACGAACGTGACCGGCAGCGCCTTCCGGAGCCGGCCACGGCGCGTGTAGCGCCGGAGTACGACGAAGGCGGCGCTGCCGACCTGGTGCAGCAGGACGCCGGCGCAGAGGAACAGCAAGCCCTTGAACGCGGCGTGGGTGACGAGGTGGAACAAAGCTGCGTGCCGACCCTCATGCGTGCCGAGGGAGAGCGCCGCGAACATGATCGCGAGCTGGCTGACCGTCGACCAGGCGAGCACTCGCTTCACCTCGACGGCGGCCGCGGCGCAGAGCGCGGCGTACAGCATCGTCACGCAGGCGACGATCGCCAGGACCGTCATCGTGGTGGCCGAGGCGGCGAACACGTCGTACAGGCGGGCGATCAGGAAGACACCGGCGGCGACCATGGTCGCGGCGTGGATCAGCGCGCTGACCGGGCTCGGGCCGGGCATCGCATCGGGAAGCCAGGTCTGCAGGGGGACCTGGGCGGATTTGCCGACGACGCCGACCAGGAGCAGCAGCGTGCCGGTGGTGAGGACGCCGGGATCGATCTGGGCCGGGTCGAGCGCGGAGATCCGGAAGGTGCCCGCGCCGACGCCGAGGACGAAGATGCCGAACAGGAAACCGACGTCCGCAAGCCGAGTCATCAGGAACGCCTTGACCGCGCCGGAGCGGGCCTCGCGGCGCTCCCAGTAGTGGCTGATCAACAGGTACGAGCAGGCGCCCATCACCTCCCAGCCGATCAGCAGCAGGAACAGGCTGTCCGCGACCACGACGGCAGCCATCGCGGCGGTGAAGAGCGTGACGAGCGCGTGGTACGACGCCGCGCGCTCGTGCAGGTAGCCGAGGGAGTAGATCTGGACGCACGTCGCGACGACGCCGACGACCGCGAGCAACAGCACGGTCAGGTCGTCGGTGCGGACGGCGAACCCGATCGTGACCTCGCCGATCTGCGAGTTCAGGAAGGCGTGCTGGCTGGCGGAGTCGCCGTACAGGAGGGCGGCGATCAACACCAAGAGGAGCGAGAAGCCGACTCCGGCGACGCGCCAGACGGTCGCGATCACGTCGGGGACTCCTCGCGCTCATCCGCTTCGGCCAGGTCGCGGGCGGCGTCCGCGTCGACATGCCCGTGGCCGCGGAACAACAGCAGCACGATCGCCAGCCCGAGGCCGATCTCGGCCGCGGCCAGCGTGATCACGAAGACCGCGAGCGTCTGCCCGGTGGCCAGGCCGTCGAGACGCCAGGCGTCGAAGGCGATCAGGTTCAGGTTGACGGCGTTCAGCATCAGCTCGAGCGACATCAGGATGGTGACCGCGTTACGGCGGGCCAGGACGCCGTACACGCCGAGGCAGAACAGGACGACCGCGAGCAGCAGCGGCAGGACGAGCGGCATCTCAGCTCTCCCCGGACTTGCGCTGGGACAGGGCGATCGCGCCGATCAGCGCGGCCAGCAGCAGCACCGAGAGCACCTCGAACGGGAGCACCCAGGTCTTGAAGATCGCCGTCCCGACGGTCTCCGCGTCGCCGGCCGGGACCGGTTTGATCTTTTCCTTGCCGAAGGCAATTACTACACCGGTGCCGAGGAGGAGCGCGAGGACGCCGGCGACCGCGGCCGCGAACGGGCTGCGCGCCGTCGTCAGCGTGGGCAGCGGATTGGTGGGCGCCTTGGTCAGCATCAGCGCGAACAGGACGAGGACGACGATCGCGCCGACGTACACCAGGATCTGGACGAGCGCGACGAACTCGGCATGCAGGGCGCCGAAGCACCCGGCGACCGCGCCGAGCGTGACCACCAGCCACAACGCCGCATGGACGATCCGGCGCGACGTCACCACCAGCACGGCCGAAACCACCGCCACGACGGCCGCGACGGCGAACAGAGCAGTTGTCACGCGCCGTCCTCCGACGCTGTGACGGACGGCCCCGGGTCGATCGGCTGCGGCGCGGGCACCGTCCACATCCAGTCGCGCAGGCGCTCCTTCTCATGGGTCAGGTTGCGCAGCTCGGTCTCGGCGTACTCGAACTCGGGCGACCAGAACAACGCGTCGAACGGGCACGCCTCGATGCAGATCCCGCAGTACATACAAAGACTGAAGTCGATCGCGAACCGATCCAGCACGTTCCGGCTGCGCTCCCGCGCCTGCTCCCCGACCGAGGGCGCCGTCTCCGTGTGCGAATCGATGTAGATGCACCAGCTGGGGCACTCCCGCGCGCACAACATGCACGACGTGCAGTTCTCCTCCAGCAGCGCGATCACCCCGCGGGACCGCGGCGGCAGCTCCGGCTGCACCTCCGGATACTGCTCCGTCACCGCCCGACGGCCCAAGGTCTTCGCAGTGACCTTCAGCCCCTCGAACAACCCCTTACCCGGCACACCCACCGCTCCACCTCCCCGTCAACAGTCCCGTACACCGAGGACACTAACCGTTCTCCCCCTCACGACGCGCCCAACCCTACGCACCCACCTGCCGACAGTGGGTTAGAAGAGCACAACTCCGACACCGGTCAGCGCCAGCTGAGCCAGGGCGACCGGGACGAGGAGTTGCCAGGCGAGTTTTTGGAGTTGGTCGGCGCGGAGGCGGGGGAAGGAGACGCGGACCCAGATGACGAGGAGGGCGACGAGGGCGGTTTTGAGGAGGGTCCAGAGCCAGCCGAGGGAGTCGGGGCCGGGGCCGGACCAGCCGCCGAGGAAGAGGACGGCGGTGAGGGCCGAGAGGACGACGATGCCGGTGTACTCGGCGAGGAGGAAGAGGGCGAAGCGGAGGCCGGTGTATTCGGTGTAGGGGCCGAAGATGACTTCGGAGTCGGCGACGGGCATGTCGAAGGGCGGGCGCTGGAGCTCGGCCAGGCCGGCGATGAAGAAGACGACCAGGCCGGGGAGCTGCCAGAGCAGCCACCAGGGGTTCCAGGCTTCGGCGATACCGGTGAGGCTGAGCGAGCCGGCGGCGACGGCGACGCTCGCGGCGGACAGGACGAACGGGAGCTCGTAGCTCATCAGCTGGGCCGCGACCCGCAGTCCGCCGACGAGGCTGTACTTGTTGCCGCTGCCCCAGCCGGCCATCAGCGAGCCGAGGACGCCGATGCTCATCACGGCGAGTACGAAGAACAGGCCGGAGTCGAGGTCGGCGCCGACGATGCCGGGGGCGATCGGGATCGCGGCCAGGGCGGCGAGGTACGGGAGGATGGCGACGTACGGCGCCCACTCGAAGACGCGTTTGTCGGCCGCGGCCGGCGTCACGCTCTCCTTCTGGACGAACTTCACCCCGTCGGCGACGAGCTGCGCCCAGCCGTGGAAACCCCCGGCGTACATCGGGCCGAGCCGCGACTGCATGTGCGCCATCACCTTGTGCTCGGCCTGGCCGACCACCAGCGGCGCCACCAGGAAGGCGACCAGTACGCCGACCACCCGCACCACGAACTCCAGCATGCCCGTCACTCTATCGACTCCAGCTTGACCTGAACCGCCGTTGAGGTCGCAGGCTCGACGGCATGAGCACAGTTCTGATCACCGGAGCCACTGGGCGCGTCGGGCGCCACGTCGTCACCGGACTCCTCGCAGCGGGCGTCGCCGTCCGCGCCCTCGTCCGTACGCCGGACCGAGCCAACCTGCCCGCGGACGTCGAACTCGTCGTCGGCGATCTCTACGACCCGTCCGCCGTCCGCCAGGCCTCAGTTGGGGCAGATGCGGCGTTTCTGCTCTGGCCGTCGTTCTCGGCGGACGGTGCGGCGAAGGCGGCCCAGTGGGTTCGCCGTCAACGCGCAGGGGTGGGCAGCGGAGCTCCGGGCGAGCGACGTCGTCCGGCTGCCGTATCCGAAGGCGGCGCGGTCGTTGATCCACGAGCGGGACATCGCGGCGGTCGCCGTACTCGCGCTGCTGGACGAGCGGCCTCCGCCACCTACTGGGCCTCCCTGGTCGACACACCCGAACCAGTCACCACCACAGTCACCACCCTGACCGGCCGCCCAGCACTCACCTTCGCCGACTGGTCCGCCGAACACGCCGACCTGTTCCGCGTCCCCAGCACTCAGGAGCTTGCGGACCGGTACGTCGCGGCGTTCCGCGCGGGCCGTTTCGACGCGGCCCTTGCGTTGACCGCACCCGATCTGGTCCGGGTGGCGCCGCTGGAGGGCACCGAACTCGTCGGGCGTGAGGCCATCCTCGACAATGCGCGCCGGCTGAATGCACATCTCGAGTACGTCGGCGTCGAGCTACTCGGCCCGTTCGTCCGTAACGATCAGTTCGCCGTTCGCTTCACCTTCGATGAACGGCACCTCGTCACCGGTGCGCGCTCGACTACGACCAAGCTGTCGCTGTACACCGTCAGCCAGGGCCGAATCACCCACGAGCAGGTCTTCTACCACTCCCCGCCACCTGGCTGAGTCACTCGGCGGCGACCGGGGGTGGGGTGTCGGTTGGGGGTGGGGGGTCGGTGGGGGTGGATTGGCGGCGGGCTCGGCGTTCGCCTGGGGGGCCGCCGGCTCGGCGGGGGCGGGCGGGGGTGGCGGCGGCGTGGGCGGGGGCCAGGGGGTCCGGGTCGGGGGTGCCGGGTGGGCGGGGGCCCCAGGTTTCGGGGTCGGGGACGCCGGGTGGGAGGGTGCGGCGGCGGCTGGGAGCGCCGCCGGCGGGGGCGTGGTCGGACTCGCCGGGTTCTTTGGCGCCGGGCCAGGGTTTGGCGACGCGGGAGGCGAGGATGAACTCCTTGCGCAGGGGGTGGCCCTCGAAGCCGTCGGGGAGCAGGAGCGGGACGAGGTTAGGGTGGCCTTCGAAGGTGATGCCGAACATCTCGAAGGTCTCGCGCTCGTGCCAGTTCGCGCCGGCGTACAGGTCGGAGAGGGTGGCGAGGGTTGGCTGGTCGCGCGGGATCAGCGTGCGGACGAGCAGGTGCTCGACGTGTGCGCCGCCCCAGAAGTCGGCCAGGTGCGAGACGACGCGGAAGCCGTCGGTGAGCTCGTCGGACGCGGAGAGGAAGTCGAAGAAGGTGAGGCCGACGGCGTCCCGGAGCACTTCGTGGGCGGCGACCCAATCACCCGGCGGCACGTCGACCGCGGCCGGGCCGAAGCTGTCGGCCGCCGTCGCTTCGATCCCCGCGCTGACCAACGCCTCGAGCGCGTCGCTCATGCGCCAGCTCCCTGGCCGGTCGGCGGGGGGACGAGGTCACGGGTGAGGGCGGCCGGGCTCGGCTCGTCGTAGCGGTCGGCGAGTTTCTCGCCGGCAATCTTCTCCTGGAGTTTGAGGATGCCCTGGAGGAGCGCTTCGGGGCGCGGCGGGCAGCCGGGCACGTAGACGTCGACGGGGATGATCTGGTCGACGCCTTTGGTGACGCAGTACGAATCCCAGTACGGGCCGCCGGAGTTGGAGCAGGAGCCGAAGGAGATCACGTACTTGGGCTCGGGCATCTGGTCGTAGAGCCGTTTGATCGCGGGCGCCATCTTGTCGGTGACCGTGCCGGAGACGACCATCAGGTCGGCCTGGCGGGGGCCGGGCGCGAACGGGATCACGCCGAGGCGGATGAAGTCGTGCCGGCCCATCGAGGCCGCGATGAACTCGATCGCGCAGCAGGCCAGGCCGAAGTTGAACACCCAGAGCGAGTACTTGCGGCCCCAGTTCAACAGGTAGCGGACCGGCTGCGGCGCCAGCTTGGCCAGCGGACCGACCGCTGGGCGCACGGCGGGCATCGGCAGGTCGGTCATGAGGTCAGCCTAGTCCTGCGATCTCCTCGGCGAAGATCTCTGGGTACTCCAGCGGGGCGAAGTGGCCGACGCCGTCGACGAGGCGGAGCCGGACGTCGCTGAAGAAGTCGTCGAGGCGGTCCGACCAGGCGCGGGGGAAGAGCGGGTCGAACTCGGGCCAGAGGACGACGGTGGGCACGTGGATCCGGTCGTACGACGCCGGGGCGGTCTCGGCCGCGGAGACGGCGACTGCGCCCGCACCACCGCGGTACCAGTTCAGGGAGGCGGTGAACGCGCCGGGGCGCGAGTAGACGTCGACCAGGTGGTCGAGGTCAGGGACGAAGTCCGGGCCGGACCAGTGCTGCCAGAAATGGTTCAGGTAGGTGCGGACGGCGTCGGGCTTGCCGTCGATCAGCTCCTCGATCAGCGGCAGCCGGTGGAACGACTGGTACCAGAACTCACGTTGCGCCTGCTCCGAGAACACTCGCTTACCGATCCCGGGCAGCGGTGGGGCCACCACCAGACCGTCGATCAGCTCCGGGCGGGTACGCGCGATGTGCTGCGCCACCCGGCTCCCGACGTCGTACCCAGCCAGCACAGGCCGGTCGAGACCGAGCTCTTCAATCAGCCCGACAACACTTCGTGCCTGGCCTGCAGCGCCGAACTGCTGCGGATCAAAGGAGGAAGCAGACGCCGAGCCGCCCACCGGGGTCAAGGGTGGGGTGTAGGAGGCGCCGAAGCCTCGGAGGTCTGGGGTTAGGACGTCGTGGCCGTGGGCGGCCAGGAGGGGGGCCAGAAGGCGGTGGTCGGTTCGGTCGCCGGGCCAGCCGTGGAGGAGGACTACTGGGGGGCCGTCGCCGCCGGTGCGGTCGTACTGGAGTTCGAATCCGTCTACGGGGGCGCTTCGCATACAGGGCATTGTGATCTACGGTGATTGAACAGGACTGAACAGGTTCATTTCGGGTTGGGGAGACGCGATGAGTGAGCAGGTGGAGTCGCGCGGGTTCGCGGTGGAGAGCAACGGGCTGAACGTGATCGCGGACGCCGATCGGAAGGGGCGGCCGAGTCAGCTGTTCTGGCCGTGGTTCGGGGCGAACGTTTCGGTGCTCGGGTTGAGCTACGGGGCGTTCGCGCTCGATTTCGGGATCTCGTTCTGGCAGGCGGTCGGGGCCGGGCTGGTCGGGATCGTGTTCTCGTTCCTGCTCTGCGGGTTGATCTCGCTCGCGGGTAAACGGGGTTCGGCGCCGACGCTGGTGCTCAGCCGGGCGGCGTTCGGCGTCCGGGGGAACAAGCTGCCCTCGCTCGTGGCGTGGCTGCTGACGGTCGGGTGGGAGACCGTGCTGACGATCCTCGCGACGCTCGCCACCGCGACGGTGTTCGAACGGCTCGGCTGGGGCGGCGGGGCGATCACGAAGGTGGTCGCGTTGCTGGTGGTCGGCGTCCTGATCGTCGCGTGCGGGGTGCTCGGCTTCGACCTGATCATGCGCGCGCAGACGATCATCACCGTGGTCACCGGCGTCCTGACGATCGTCTACATCGCGCTGGTCGCGGAGAAGATCCACTGGAACATGGTGTCGACGCTGCCGAGCGGATCGAGCCAGCAGGTGCTCGGCGCGCTCGTCTTCCTGATGACCGGCTTCGGCCTCGGCTGGGTGAACGCGGCCGCCGACTACTCCCGCTACCTGCCGCGCCAGTCCTCCAGCCGCGGCGTCGTCGGCTGGACGACGTTCGGCGGATCGGTCGCGCCGATCGTGCTGCTGCTGTTCGGCCTGCTGCTGGCCGGCTCGTCCGCCGACCTCAGCAAGGCGATCGCGGGCGATCCGATCGGCGCGCTCGCGGCCGCGCTGCCGACGTGGTTCCTGGTGCCGTTCGTGCTCGTCGCGGTCCTCGGGCTGGTGGGCGGCGCCGTCCTCGACATCTACTCGTCGGGTCTGGCGCTGCTGTCGATCGGTCTGCCCGCGCCGCGGTACGTCGCCGCGCTCATCGACGGGCTGGTGATGATCGCGGGCACGATCTACGTCGTGTTCTTCGGGGACGAGTTCCTCGGCCAGTTCCAGGGCTTCCTGATCACGCTCGGCGTCCCGATCGCGGCCTGGTG
This sequence comes from Kribbella sandramycini, assembly GCF_013131805.1. Classification (GTDB taxonomy): domain Bacteria; phylum Actinomycetota; class Actinomycetes; order Propionibacteriales; family Kribbellaceae; genus Kribbella; species Kribbella sandramycini. The sequence goes on from NZ_JABJRC010000004.1 coordinate 318,449, forward strand.
CGGGATCATGCTGGCCGATATCGCGAGCCGGCGCCGCGACTACGCCGAGGCCGATCTGTTCGACCGGCGCGGCCGGTACGGCGACGTCCGCTGGCTGCCGGTCGGGACGATGATCGTTGCCACTGGCATCGGTTGGGGGCTGGTAACGAGTTCGGCGGCGTCCTGGCTGACCTGGCAGGGGTATCTGCTCGGGCCGCTCGGCGGGAAGGATGGGCCGTGGGCCTATGCGAACCTCGGCGTCCTGTTCGCCCTGGTGCTCGGGTTCGCCGTCCAGCTCGTCGCCGGTGCGTCCTCCGTCCGCCGCCAGGAAGCTGTCTGACAGTGCCGGAAGGGCTCAAACACGAGCGCGTAGCCGCCGTACTGGATCGGGAGGTGCGGGCCGGTCTGGTGCGGCGGGGCGCACGGTTGCCGGGGGAGGTCGAGCTGGCGCGCCGGTTCGGCGTCAGCCGGAACACGGTGCGCGCCGCGCTGGCGATTCTGGCGCGGGAGGGGCTGATCAGCACGCGCAGCGGGAAGGGTTCGTTCGCGGCCTTCGACGGGCGGCCGCTCGACGGTCGCCTCGGCTGGACGCACGCGCCCGCCGACCCGGTGCTGGACGTCGAGTCCCGGACGATCCGGATCGCGCACGAGCGGACGTCGCACCGCTCGCTCAGCACCGAGAAACTGATCGTCATCGAACGGCTCCAGCTCGTCGGCGACACCCCGATCGCCTGGGAGCGCAGCTGGGTGCCCGCGCTCGAGCCGCTCCGCGATCTCCCCCGCAAAGGCCTCGTCAACGACTCGATCGCCGTCACCCTCACCCGCGCCGGCCTGCACCCCGACCACTGCAGCCAGCGCCTCCGCACCCGCCCCCTCACCCCCGCCGAAGCCGCCACACTGGCCCGCTCCCCCGGCGTCCCCTTCCTGCACACCGAACGCACCAGCTGGACCGCCGACGACCGTTTCGCCGAACACGCCGAATGTCTCCTCGACCCGGCTCACTACGAACTCACCCTCGACTACGGCACCGCCTAAGTACGCCCGAACGGGTCGTCTAGGGAGTTGTGCTGATGTGGCTCGGGGGCTCAGGCGCGCACGGTGGGGGCATCGACCAGCTCTCCGGAGGAGACGATGTTTCCGTACAGCAGTGACGCGGTGATGGCTGAGGCTCGGTATCGGCAGGAGAAGTTGCGGCGGGAGTACCAGCGGCCCGGCCGGTTGTGGCGTAAGGCGAAGGCGCGGCGGGTGGAGCCGTGCGCCCCGGAGCTCCGGGCTCGTCCCGCGATGTGAGTTCGCAAATCCCAAGAGTCCCTTGAAGTACCGGCGCGGCCGGCTCCAGCACAGGAGCCGGCCGCGCGGTCGTTGGTTGGCTCCTTAGGAGGGTCCTAAGGAGGCCTGAGGACCGGGGATAGGGAGGAGTTCGGATGTGCGGGGTCACCTCAGGCGAGCAGATTTACACCTGTCGGCAGGGAGCCGGCACCGCGAAGACGGAGGAACACATGTTCAGCAACACCGCATCGGTCCAGGCCGAGATCGCCTACCGCAAGGAGCGCCTCGCCCGGGACTTCCGGACGCACCGTACGACGAGCGGCCGGCGCACTTTCGCCCACCTGTTCACCCGGAAAGCCTGAGGGGAGGAAACCACCATGTTCATGACTCAGCAGACCATTCAGGCCGAGACCGCCTGGCGCCGTGAGCGGACCACGCGTCTGTTCCGGAAGACCGCGCGCCGGGTGCAGCCGGCCGAGCAGGCCGCCAAGCCCGCTCCGCGGCACGCGCGCCGGGCCCTGCGACCCACCACGGTCGCGTGATCACCACAGCGACCGCCCGTCAGGACGCGGTCACCGCAAGCGCCGTCCCCGACCGGGAACACTCGGTCGCGGACGGCGTTTTGGTTGCCGTTGGCGATCATCGGACGGGCTGCCGTCGATTTGTGTCGGCTCCAGGGGCGAAGATGGACAACGTGCCTTGGACCTCGACACCTCTCGTCGGCCGCTCGACCGAGATGGCCACCCTGATCAGCGCCGTCGACGACGCCAAAACGCGTCGGGCCGGCGCCGTCCTGCTGTCCGGGGACGCCGGGGTCGGCAAGACCCGGCTGCTCGACGAGGTGGCGACGGGGGCCCATGAGCGCGGCTTCGGCGTCCTGGTCGGGCACTGCACCGATTTCGGGGACGCCGGGCTGCCCTTCCTCGCCTTCTCGGAGATCTTCGGCCGCCTGGCCGGGGAGCGGCCCGACCTGGTCGAGAGCGTTCTGAAGAACTTCCCCGCGATCGGCCGGCTCCTGCCGACGCACCGGTTGATCGGCGCGCAGCCCGTCGCCCAGGAGGGTCAGCTCGACCGGGCCGCCCTGTTCGACGCCGTGCTCGGCGCGTTCACCGCGCTGTCCGCCAGCGAGCCGCTGGTCGTGATCGTCGAGGACGCCCACTGGGCCGACGACTCCACCCGGGATCTGATCGGCTTCCTGATCACCCGACTGACCTCGCAGCGGCTGGCGCTGATCGTCTCCTACCGCAGCGACGACCTGCACCGCCGGCATCCGCTGCGCCGTCCGATCGCCGAGTGGTCCCGCAATCCGCGCGTACGCCGGGTCAACGTCCTCCCGCTGGACGCCGCCGAATCGCGTTCACTGCTCGATTCACTCGTCACCGAACCGCTGTCGGAGACCGAAGTCCGCCGAATCCTCGAACGCGCGGGCGGCAACGCGTTCTTCACCGAGGAGCTGGTCGCCGCTGCCTCGATGGGCGACGGCGACGCCGTCCCGCCGGATCTGGCCGACCTGCTGCTCGTCCGCCTCGACCCGCTGTCGGACGACGCCCGTCAGGTCGCGCGCGTGATCGCCGTCGCCGGACGCCGCGTCCCGCACACCCTGCTGACCACGGTCGCCGGCCTGCCCGACCGCCAGCTCGACCAGGCGCTGCGCGAGCTGATCGACGCGCACATCATCGACGTCCCAGGTAACGCCAGCTACTACTTCCGCCACGCGCTGCTGGCCGAGGCCGTGTACGACGATCTGCTGCCCGGTGAGCGCGTTCGGCAGCACGCGGCGTACGTCCAAGCCTTGAAGGACCAGACCGTCGCGGGGACGGCGGCCGAGCTCGCGGGCCACGCGACGCGCTCCCACGACCTGGCGACGGCGTTCGAGGCGCGCGTCCGGGCCGGTCAGGAGGCGCTGACCGTCGCCGCGCCGCAGGAGGGGCTCAAGCACTACGAGATGGCGCTGGAGCTGTTCCCGAACGCCGCCCCCGACAACACCATCGACAAGACCTGGCTGATCGCCGAGACCGCGCTCGCGGCCACGCTGTCCTCACAGCATCTGCGCGGCGTCAAACTGCTCCGCAAGGCACTCGCCGATCTCCCTCCGGATGCGCCGAAGCTGCAGCGCGCCCAACTGCTGCTCCCGCTCGCGGATATCGCGCTGATCATCGACCAGGACCAAGAGGCCAACGAAGCCGCGACACAAGCGCTCAAGCAGGTCGCCGACGAGCCGTCGACCCCGTTCAAGGCCCAGATCGCCTCGCTGTACGCGCGGGTCTCGGCCGGCCTCGGCCGGTCGATGGAGGCCGAGCGCTGGGCGCACAAGGCGCTCGAGATCGCCCGCGAGGCCGGTGAGGAGTCTGCCGCCGAGGACGCCGGGATCACGCTCGCCCAGCTGCGCCGGCGCGCCGGCGACCCGGCGACGGCCACCAAACAGATGGAGGAGGCCGCCGTCCGCGCCCAACTGGCCGGGGATGCCGCGGCCGAGGTGCGCAGCCGGTTCCTGCTCGGCTCGATCCAGTACGAGGAAGGCGATCTGGAGTCCGCGAAGACCACCTTCGCCGTCACCTGCCAGCGCGCCGGTGAGCTGGGCCGCCAGTGGGCGGCGTACGGGTTCGACGCGCGGCGAATGCTCGCGCTCACCCAGTTCACCCTGGGCGATTGGGACGGCGTCGCCACGACGACCCGGACCGATTCCGGTACGCCGGGGGCGTCGGCGGCCGCATTGCGCGCCGTCGAGGCCAACGTTCGCGGAGCCCGCGGGGACACCGCGGTCGCCGAAGAGCTGGTGATGCTGCGCAAGTGGTGGGATCTGGACGTGCTGGTCCCGGTCATCGGTTTGCAGCCGGCCGTCGAGGCGTACCTGGAGCTCGATCGGATCCCGGACGCGGAGAAGCTGATCAAGGATGTCACCGCCCTGTGCGCGGATATCTTCCAAACCGATCTGTTCACCGGCCGGGTCCGGTTCTCGACGCTGGCGCTGCAGGTGCTCTGCCACCGCGCGGTCGGGGAGCCGTCGGCCGCGAAGGAGCTGGTCGAGCGCGGCGCCGAGCTGGTCGCGATCGGGCAGGAGACCGCGGAGAAAGGGCTGCCGCCGGGCCGCCTGCTCGGCGTCGAAGGGCTGGCCTGGTTGTCGCGGCTCGAGGCCGAATGGGAGCGGCTGCGCTGGCTGACCGGGATCGATCCGCCGTCACCGGAGGAGCATGTCGCGGTGTGGCGGCGTACGGCGGAGGCGTTCGGCTACGGCTATGTGTACGAGGAGGCGTGGTCGCGAGCTCGGTTGTCCGACGCGTTCCGCGCGGCCGGTCGCGTTGCCGAGGCCAACGAGCAGGCGACACTGGCCGCCGAGACCGCGCGCCGGCTGGGGGCGAAGTCCCTGCTCGAAGCGCTCGGCGGCGATGGCCCGGGAGCCGGCGGCACCGCGCTGACCGCGCGGGAGACCGAGGTGCTCAAGCTGCTCGCCGAGGGCCGCACGAACCGGCAGCTGGCCCGCGAGTTGTACATCAGCGAGAAGACGGTCAGCGTGCACGTGTCGAACATCCTCGGCAAGCTCGGCGTCCGCTCCCGGACGGAGGCCGCCGCGGTGGCCAGGCGGGACGGCCTCCTCGCCTAAACGGCTGACCCAGCACACGCAGTTGCCGTACACAAGCGACTGATCCAGCACCCTCGGTTGCTGCATCGAACGACTGACCCAGCACAGAAAGTGCACCGCTCACGAACGGCGCTGTGCGGGCCACCGATCGTGAGCGGTGCTGGGCGGAGCCCGGGTGGGGACCGGGCATTCCACGTCCTGGCGCGCAGCCAGGGCTGCTAGCCGTGCTTTCGGCGCCGTCCGGGCTCGGGCTGGAGGCGGCCGGCCCGCCGGGTGGCCAGCTCGTCGGCCGGAGCCGGCGGACGATCGATCCGCGTGATGTCGTCGAAGACGTGCTGTGCGTGCCGCATCCGGGTCAGCAGGTAGACCAGGAAGGCAGCCGTGAGGACTCCGATTACTACCCAGAGTTGCCAGTTCATGGCCTCACCGCCCTGTACGTGTCCCGTACCGCCGCGTAATCACGATAACCGCGAATCGACCCGTTGGCGACAGTGCGGACGCAGTCCGTTAACGGGATGCGCAATTGTTGCCTGGCGCAATCACATACGGTGATCGGGCAACCACCAGATCGTTGCCGGAAGCTGACGATCCGTCACCTCTCGCCTTACGAGACCCTTCCGATCACCAATACGCAGCGCAACCGAAATCGGTTCAGGTCCAGCGCAGAACGCCCTTGCGGTAGGCGTAGAGCAGGCCGACCGCGACGAAGGCCAGGAAGATGAACATCTCGATCAGGGTGGCGACGCCGAGGGCGGCGAAGACGGTCGCCCAGGGGAAGAGGTAGACGGCGTCCACGGCGAAGATGACGTAGAGGTACGCGAACAGGTAGTACCGGATGTGGACCTGCGCCCACCCCTCGCCGACCGGGTCGACGCCGGACTCGTACGTCGTCAGCTTGCCCGCGGTCGGGTAGGTGACGGTCAGGGCCTTGTTGAGCGCGAAGGCGCCGATCAGGCCGACGAGGCCGAGCGCCACCACCGCCGCGATGACGCCATAGCTGTCCGACACGGAGGTCAGCCTAGTTGGTGCAGAGCAGGTAGGAGTCGACCGAGATGTAGGGGCCGTACCCGGAGGCGACGTCGGTGACCTGCATCCGCAGCTTCGTGATGCCGAGGATCTTGGCGGTGAAGTCCGGTTTCTCGGTCTCCATCTTCATCCGGACCGAGGCGATCGCCTTGGCGCGCGGCCCGTTGTGCAGGGAGGCGCGGGCGTCGCCGTCGGTCAGGTTGCCCAGCCAGGACTTGAAGTGGCTGCAGCCGGTCGAGTCGATCTCGCCCCAGACGAAGCCGCCCTTGTCGGCGAGGAAGTCGGCCTCGGAGCGCCGGGGCCCCTCGTTCGGCGGGATGACGGTGAGCTGCGGGTTGCCCTTGCCGCCGGAGGCGAGCACACCGCGCTTGAACAGCCCGCGCCAGACGTAGTGGTGGAACGTGACGACCGAGGACGTCGCCGCCGGGTACGGCGCCTGGGCGTAGACGGCGAGCCGGTAGTCGCGGACCGAGGCCGGCTGCTTGACGGTGACGACGACCGTCGTCCCCTTCGAGAGGCCGTAGCCGATCTCCTGCCACTTCTTGGTCGCCGGGTTCAGCTGGTGCAGCCGGATCCGGGTGCCTTCGGCGGGCGCCGGGACGATCGAGCCGTTGACGGTGATCACGCCGGTGGTTGCGTTACTGGTCTTGATGCCGGTGATCTTCGCGCTCCGGGTCGCGACCGCCGAGGCCGGCTGGACGACGGACGTCGTACCGGCCGAGCGGTCGGTGCCGATCGCGGCGTCCGCGGGGGCGATCGGGGCCGCGCAGGCGGTCAGGACGAGCGAGAGGCCGGTGAGCGCGACCACGAGACGGCGAACCATGGAGGACACCCTGCCCCGTGGTGCTCCGGCTCCGCAAGCGAGCGGCTGCTCTGGGTGACGGCATGGGTGCACAGATACCGGCCCTTCGGCACCCCGTCCCAGGCTGTGGACGGCACGGCTCGTCCGTGTTTCCGCGCGGACGGCGAACTAATATTGGGGTTACCGCCCTGCCCTGGGGGGACCGGTTCGCGCCGGCCCAAGCGCCGACTTGGAGATGACGAGAACAGTGACCATCGAGGTCAAGCAGCTCGACCGCGTGGTGATCCGCTTCGCCGGCGACTCCGGCGACGGGATGCAGCTCACGGGGGACAGGTTCACAGCGGAAACGGCATCGTTCGGCAATGACCTGTCGACACTGCCCAACTTCCCCGCGGAGATCCGGGCGCCGGCCGGGACGCTGCCGGGAGTCTCCTCGTTCCAGCTGCACTTCGCCGATCACGACATCCTCACGCCGGGCGACGCGCCCGACGTCCTGATCGCGATGAACCCGGCCGCGCTCAAGGCCAACCTCAAGGATGTCCCGCGCGGCGCCACCGTGATCGTCGACACGGCGGATTTCACCGCCCGGAACCTGAAGCGGATCGGGTACGACGAGAACCCGCTGGAGACCGGCGAGCTCGAGGCCTACCACGTCGTCGCGCTGAACCTGACCGGGATGACGGTGGAGTCGGTCAAGGAGTTCGGGCTGTCCCGCAAGGACGCCTCCCGGGCCAAGAACATGTACGCGCTCGGCCTGGTGTCGTGGTTGTTCCAGCGGCCGGTCGAGTCGACGATCACGTTCCTGGAGACGAAGTTCGCCGGGAAACCGGAGATCCGGGACGCGAATATCGCCGCCTTCCGGGCCGGGTTCAACTTCGGTGAGACGGCCGAGGAGTTCTCGGTCCGCTACGAGGTGAAGCCGGCCAAGATGGCGTCCGGCACCTACCGGAACATCTCCGGCAACCTCGCGCTGGCGTACGGCCTGGTGGCGGGCGCCCAGCGGGCCGGGTTGCCGATGGTGCTCGGCGCGTACCCGATCACCCCGGCGTCCGACGTCCTGCACGAGCTGTCCAAACTCAAGCGGTTCGACGTGACCACGATCCAGGCCGAGGACGAGATCGCCGGGGTCGGCGCGGCCCTCGGCGCGTCGTTCGCGGGCGCGCTCGGGGTGACGACGTCGTCCGGGCCGGGGATCAGCCTGAAGTCGGAGACGATCGGGCTGGGCGTGATGCTCGAGCTGCCGCTGGTGGTCTGCGACATCCAGCGCGCCGGCCCCTCGACCGGGATGCCGACCAAGACCGAGCAGGCCGACCTGCTGCAGGTGATGTTCGGGCGCAACGGCGAGGCGCCGCTGCCGGTGCTCGCGGCCCAGTCCCCCGCGGACTGTTTCGCCATCGCCGTCGAGGCGACCCGGATCGCCGTCACCTACCGGACGCCGGTGATGGTGCTGTCCGACGGCTACCTGGCCAACGGGTCCGAGCCGTGGCAGATCCCGGACGTCGAGACCCTGCCGGTGATCGAGCCGAACTTCACCGTCGAGCCGAACGCGACCGGCGCCGACGGCAAACCGCTCTACCTGCCCTACCTGCGGGATCCGGAGACGCTGGCGCGCGCGTGGGCGATCCCGGGGACGCCGGGGCTGGACCACCGGATCGGCGGGCTGGAGAAGGAGGACAAGACCGGCAACATCTCCTACGACCCGGCCAACCACGACCTGATGATCCGGACCAGGCAGGCCAAGGTCGACGGGATCGCCCGCTCGATCGAGCCGTTGCATGTCGACGACCCGGGCGGCGCGGCCAAGGTGCTGGTGCTCGGCTGGGGTTCGACGTACGGGCCGATCGGGGCCGGCGTCCGGCGCGTCCGGGCGGTCGGCGGGAAGGTCGCCCAGGCGCACCTGCGGCACCTGAACCCGTTCCCGGCGAATCTCGGCGATGTGTTGCGCAGTTACGACAAGGTGCTGGTCCCGGAGATGAACCTGGGGCAGCTGGCGATGCTGCTGCGGTCGAAGTACCTGATCGACGTCGTGTCGTACGCGCAGGTCCGGGGGATGCCGCTCGGCGCGGCCGAGCTGGCCGAGGTGATCGGCAACCTGGTCGAGGAGACCGAGGGGATCGACGACGACGCCCGCCAGCTCGGGGCGGCGGCGGCACAGCTGACGCACTGGGATCACCAGGAGCAGACGGAGGGAGCACGATGAGCACCGTTGATCTGGGGCTGCCGGCCGGGCTGCGGGGGGTTCCGGTCGCGGAGGCGCCGCAGAACCGCAAGGAGTACGTGTCGGACCAGGAGGTCCGCTGGTGCCCGGGCTGCGGGGACTACGCCGTCCTGGCCGCTTTTCAGGGGTTCCTGCCGGAGCTGGGGATCAAGCGCGAGAACGTCGCGATGGTGTCCGGGATCGGGTGCTCGTCCCGGTTCCCGTACTACCTGTCGACGTACGGGATGCACTCGATCCACGGGCGCGCGCCGGCGATCGCGACCGGGCTCGCGGTGGCGCGGCCCGACCTGAGCGTCTGGGTGGTGACCGGGGACGGCGACGCGCTGTCGATCGGCGGCAACCACCTGATCCACACGCTGCGGCGGAACGTGAACCTGAAGATCCTGCTCTTCAACAACCGGATCTACGGGCTGACCAAGGGCCAGTACTCGCCGACGTCGGAGCCGGGCAAGGTGACCAAGTCGACCCCGATGGGCTCGGTGGACACGCCGTTCAACCCGGTCTCGCTGGCCCTCGGCGCCGAGGCGACGTTCGTCGCCCGCACGGTCGACTCGGACCGTAAACACCTCACCTCGGTGCTGAAGGCAGCCGCCGAACACCGCGGCACCTCGTTCGTCGAGATCTACCAGAACTGCCCGATCTTCAACGACAACGCCTTCGACGCCTTCAAGAACCCCGAGACCCGGGACGACGCGATCATCCCGCTCCGGCACGGCGAGCCGATCCGCTTCGGCGCCGACGGCCGCCTCGGCGTCGTCCGCGACGGTTTCGCCTCCCTCGCCGTCCGCGAGGTGGCCGACCTCCCCGGCGGCGAGTCCGACCTCGTCGTCCACGACGCCCACACCGACGACCCTGCCTACGCCTTCGCCCTCTCCCGCCTCACCGACGCCGGCGTCCTCCACCAGGCCCCGATCGGCATCTTCCGCCAAGTAGAACGCCCCGCCTACGACGACCTGGTCCGCCAGCAAATCACCACCGCCCGCGAAGCCCAAGGCCCCGGCAACCTCCAGTCCCTCATCACCGGCACCGACACCTGGACCGTCGAGAGCTGACCCCGGCAGGTCGCCGTCCGAGCACGCGGTCAGACGGCGACGACGTCCACGAAGTCCTGAAGGTGCGCGAAGTCCTTCGGGTTGCGGGTGTAGAGGGCGGCGTCGTGCGTCGCCGCGGTGGCCGCGATGACGAGGTCGAACGAGCGGGCGCGGGGCTGCCGGCCGGCCGCCGCGACCGTCGCGGCGATACCACCGTAGGTGCGAGCGATCGCGTCGGTCACCGGCAGGGCCTCGAAGGCCCGCTCGATACTGGCCAGGCGGCGGAGCCGGCCGACCCGAAGCTCGGGTGTCTTCGCCATCAGGACGCCGAAGTGCAACTCGGCCAGGCTGATCGTACTGATCGCGAACTCCGCGTCGACCGGGTCGGCCAAACCTTCGATGAGGACGCTGGTGTCGAGCACCACCCTCATCCGCGGGGCTCCCAGGGGTCGACCAGGTCGTGGTCGATGAGCTCGCGGTCGGACGCCCACTCGTCGTCCGTGCGTGGGCGCAGGACATCGGCGATTTCGTCGTACCGCCGCCAGTGGTCCCGCTCCGGCGGGCCGAGCACGGCGGCCGGGCGGCCGGAGACGGTGATCAGCAGGTGTTCACCGGCTTCGGCCCGGCGGACCAGATCACTCGCCTGCTGCCGCAGCTCGCGCAGTCCCAGAGCATCCATGAGTCGAGAATAGCACTTGTGCTACAACAGGTCGAGGAGAGTGTTGGTGGGGCGGTTGAGGTGACGGGCGGTTAGGCCGGCGGCTTGGGGGGCTTGGACGTCGAGGGCCAGGTTGTCGCCGATCATGAGGGTTTCGGTGGGGGCGGTGGTGAGGGCGGCGCAGGTTCGCAGGTAGGCGTCGGGGTGGGGTTTGCTGAGGCCGAGGGATTCGGTGGTGCAGATGGCGTCGAGGTAGGGGGCCAGGCCGATGGTTTCCAGTTTGGCGGTCTGCTGGGCGGTGGTGCCGTTGGTGAGGATGCCGATCCGCCAGTTGTTGCTTTGGGCGAGTTTTAGGGCGGGTTCGGCGTCGGGGTAGGCGGACCAGTTGGCGCGGTAGTGGGTCAGGTAGCCCTCGAAGAAGTCGTCCTGGGCCTGGTCGGTGGGTGGGACGGGGTGGTTGAGGAGGGGGAGGAACTCGTGCAGGCGGGCGCGGCGCTGGCCTTGGTGGGTCAGTTCGCCGGAGAGCCAGCGGGCGTAGGCGCGCTCTTCGATGGCGAACCAGGCGGCGACGAGTTCGTCGGTGGGGTCGGCGCCTAGTTCGGGGAGCCAGGTGCGGACGGCGGCAGCGGCGGAGCCGGTGTGGTCGAAGAGGGTGTTGTCGAGGTCGAAGATGACGGCCTTCATGCGCGGGTCACCGAGTCGCGGTTGAGCTCGCGGTGGTTGGCGTAGCCGGCCAGGGCGAGGGTGAGGTCGAGCTCGGCGAGGAAGCAGCGCAGGACGTGTTCGACGCCGGCCTGGCCGGCCAGGGCGAGGCCGTACATCAGCGGGCGGCCGAGCAGGACAGCCTTGGCGCCAAGGGCGAGCGCCTTCGCGGCGTCCGCACCGGTCCGGACGCCGGAGTCGAACAGCACGGTGAGCTGCTCGCCGACGGCGTCCGCGATGGCGGGCAGGGCGTCGAGCGCGGCAACCGCACCGTCGACCTGGCGACCGCCGTGGTTGGAGACGACGATGCCGTCCGCCCCGTGCTCGGCGGCCAGTTTGGCGTCCTCGACGGCGGTGATGCCTTTGAGGACGATCGGGCCGTCCCAGTTGTCGCGCAGGAAGCCGAGGTCGTCCCAGCCGAGGCCGACATTCGGAAACATCTGCGCCCACTGCATCACCGCCGCACCCGGGTCGTCCGAGATCGGCTTGGCCAGCTTCGCGGTGAACGCCGGGTCGCTGAAGTAGTTGGCGAGCCCTTCACCGGTCAGGAACGGCAGGAAGCCGCGGTCCAGATCCGCGGGGCGCCAACCGATCGTCCCGGTGTCGAGCGTGACGACCAGGACGCCGTACCCGCTCGCCTTCGCCCGCTGCAACAAGCTCAGGCAGACGTCGCGATCGGTCGGGTAATACAGCTGGTACCACTTGCTCTTGGCCTCGATCTGCTCGATCGCATGACTCGCCTGCGTCGAGTGCGTGTACGTGATCCCGAGCGTGTCCGCCGCCCGGGCGGTCGCCAGCTCGCCGTCCGGATGCGCCAGCGTCTGGACGCCGACCGGCGCGACCAGCACCGGTGCGGGCATCGGCGTCCCGAGAATCGTGCAACTCAGATCGCGCTCGGTGCTCCCCCGCAACATTCGCGGCACCAGCCGCCACCGGTCGAACGCCACCAGATTGGCCCGCGCCGTCGCTCCGCTCCCCGCGCTCGGCACGATGTACCCCATCGCCTCCGCGGACAATTTCCCGGCCGCCTGCGACTCCAGCCGCGCCAGATCGGTCGTGATCTCCGGCTTGGTCCCCTGCAACATCCCCTGCAGGTAGATCTGCAACTGAAAGTCACCAAAGTTGGCCATGCGCGGATGCTCCCACACTCCGCAGGACCCCGGGAACCGCCACCAAATTCTGACAATCTGTTGGCAGCTTTGTGGGAGCAGCGGCGGAGAGTTTGCGAGACTCAGGTGTGACTACTGCCGTGACGCCTGACAGTCGAGTGGTGCCCAAGCAGGTGGGGCTGGCGTTGTTCGCGCTGGCGATCGGCGGGTTCGCGATCGGGACCACCGAGTTCGTGACGATGGGGCTGCTGCCGGAGATCGCGGACGGCGTCCGGATCTCGATTCCGACCGCGGGGCATGTGGTTTCGGCGTACGCCGTGGGCGTGGTCGTCGGGGCGCCGGTGATCGCGGCGCTCGGGGCGCGGACCGGGCGGAAGCGGCTGCTGCTCGGGCTGATGGCGATGTTCGTGGTCGGGAACGTGTTGTCGGCGGTGGCGTCGAGTTATGAGCTGCTGATGGCGGCGCGGTTCCTGACCGGGGTGCCGCACGGCGCGTTCTTCGGGATCGGCGCGGTGGTCGGGGCCTCGATGGTGCCGGCGAACCGGCGGGCCTGGGCGGTCTCGATGATCATGGTCGGGCTGCCCGTGGCCAATATCGTCGGGGTTCCGCTGACGACGCTGATGGGTCAGCAGCTGGGGTGGCAGGCGCCGTTCCTGGCGGTCGGCGGGCTCGGGTTGCTGACGCTGGTCGCGGTTTGGTTCTGGGTGACGCCGCAGCCGGTGGGCAACGACGTCAACGTCCGCAGCGAGCTCAGCGCGCTGGCGAAACCACAGGTGTGGATGGCCCTGCTGGTCGGCATGGTCGGCTTCGGCGGCATGTTCGCGACCTACTCCTACATCACGCCCACGATGACCGAGCTGGCCGGCTTCTCCCCCGCCGCGGTGACGATCGTGCTCGCGACGTACGGCGTCGGCATGACCTGCGGCACGCTGGTCGGCGGCCGGCTCGCGGACCGCGCGCTGATGCCGAGCCTGTACGGCGGTCTGATCGCGGTCACCGTCGTCCTCACCGTCTTCGGCTGGCTCGCGCACACCAAGCCGACCGCTCTGCTCGCGGTCTTCCTGCTCGGCTTCTCGTCGAGCATCCTGATCCCCGCCCTGCAGACGCGGCTGATGGACGTCGCCCATGAGGGTCAGTCGCTCGCAGCCTCCCTCAACCACTCGACGCTGAACGTCGCCAACGCGCTCGGCGCCTGGCTCGGCAGCGTCGTCCTCGCGGCCGGCTACGGCTACGAGTGGCCCAGCCGGGTCGGCGCCGCCCTGGCCGTCGCCGGCCTGATCTTCGCGCTCGTCTCCGGCCGGATGGACCGGCGTCAGGGCACGAGCGCCTGAGCGACCGCGAGGCTGTCCTCGTAGAAGTGGTACCGGGTGATCCGTCCGTCCCGGGTGCCCACGTGGATCGCGAACCGGGACTCGATATCCCGCCCGGTCGCCCGCACCGTCGAGACGAGCTGGCCGATCACGACGGCGTCCGTGGCATCGGCGACGATCCGCTCGACGTCGAACCGTTTGCCGTCGAGGTGGGTCCGCAGCAGACCGAAGTACGTCGCCATCCCAGCGGCCGAGTCGACGTCGGGCACCCAGGGCAGCTCGGCGGCACGCGGGATGAAGAAGTCGACGTCGTCGGCGAAGAGCGCTGCCGCGGCGTCGGTCTCGCCGGCGCCGACGTGCTGGAGCAGGCTGGTGGTCAGCTCATGCGGGGTCACGACACCCGATCGTAGGCACCTCAGGGGCGAACCAGGACCTCACCTGACCGGATTACTGGGTATCACCTGGTTGGATCTAAGTATGGCGACCATGACGTTGGGTGCGGCCGACCTGGTCCGGCAGCGTGGGCTGCGGCAGATGCGGTTGGTCGCGTTGTCGTTGCTGGTGCTGGCCGCGGTGATCTACGTGGTCACGCTGCACCGGGACGGCGCGTGGGGTTATGTGAACGCGGCGGCCGAGGCCGCGATGGTGGGCGCGCTGGCGGACTGGTTCGCCGTGACGGCGCTGTTCCGGCGGCCGCTCGGGCTGCCGATCCCGCACACCGCGATCGTGCCGACGCGCAAGGACAGCCTGGCCGAGAGCCTGGAGCAGTTCGTCACCGAGAACTTCCTCTCCGAGGAGGTCGTCGCGGAGAAGATGCGCTCGGCCGAGGTGAGCCGGCGGGCCGGTGAGTGGCTGGCCGCGGGCACCCACGCCGAGCGGATCGTCGCCGAGGGCGCGCGGACGATCGGGGCCGCGCTGCCGAAACTCGGGGACGACGACGTGACGGCGTTCGTCCGCGGATCGTTGCTCCCGCGGTTCGTGCAGGAGCCGCTGAGCCCGATCGCCGGCCACTTCCTGGAGTCGGTCGTGGACGACGGCGCCCACCACGCGCTGCTCGACCTGCTCATGGTCGAGGCGCACGACTGGCTGCGCGACAACCGCGAGCTGCTGGCGGACGTCGTCGGCCCGCGGGCGCCGCGCTGGTCGCCGATGTGGGTGGACCGGCTCGTCGTGGACCGGATCCATCGCGAGGCGGTCGCCTGGCTGGCCGACGTCCGCGACAACCAGGACCACGCGGCCCGGCAGGCGATCGACCGGCTGCTGCGCAAACTCGCCGTCGATCTGCAGAACGACCCCGAGACGATGGCGCGGTTCGAGGCGTTCAAGTCGCGGATGCTGACCCATCCGGATATGGGCTCCAGCCTGACCGCGGTCTGGGATTCGTTGCGCACGGCCCTTATCGATGCGATCTCCGACCCTTCGAGCACCCTGCAGGTGCGCGCGGTGAAGGCGATCCAGGATCTCGGCGGGCGGTTGCAGACCGACGACGGACTGCGGGCGAAGGTCGACGATCGCGCCGCCGAGGCCGTCGGATACGTGATCCGGACCTACGGCAGCGAGATCGTCTCCGTCATCTCCGACACCATCGCCCGCTGGGACGGCCGCGAAGCCGCCGCCCGCATCGAGCTGCACGTCGGGCGCGACCTCCAGTTCATCCGCATCAACGGAACCGTCGTCGGAGCCCTTGTCGGTCTAGCGATTCACACCTTGAGCACGTTTCTCTAGATCCCGCAGTTCGGGGCATCCCAGACGTTCGAGGCGCGGATACACCCTCCACAACGCGCCCGAAGGGCGCTAGATCCCGCAGTTCGGGGCGTCCCAGACGTTCGAGGCGCAGATGCACCCCCTCCACAACGCGCCCGAAGGGCGCTAGATCCCGCAGTTGGGGGCGTCCCAGACGTTCGAGGTGCGGATGTCGATGTGCGTGTGGTCGTTGTGTCCCGGGTAGCCCGGGCCGAAGATGCCGCCGAAGCCGTGGTTGCGGGCCTGCTTGGCCAGCGTGCAGAGCGAGTGGCTGCCGACCAGGTCGGCGGAGCGGCCGTACAGGTGCTGGCTGTTGGAGGCGCCGCCGACCGAGTTGTTGCACGGGATGCTGCGGAACCCGCTGGTCACGTTGAGCGGCGCGTCGCCGAGCGCATGCCGTAGGGCCTCGAGCTGCCACATGGTCTGCAGCGCGTTCGCCTTGGTCGCCGCCTCCGACAGCGGGCCGCCGTCGTAGCCGGAGCCGCCGCAGCCGTCGTCCAGCTCGGCGTAGGTGAAGTGGATCGGCGTGCAGTCGTCGTCCTGCAGCGCGTAGATCTTCGTGTACGTCGCGGACCCGGCGATCCCGTCCGCGCCGAGCCCGTACGCCGACTGGAACCGCTGGACGGCGGCCTTGGTGGCCGGTCCGAAGTTCCCGTCGGTGGCCAGGTGGCCGCCGTAGCCGGGGTAGCCGGCGACGCGGATCTGCAACTGCCGCACGTCCTCGCCGGTCATTCCTTGGCTGAGCGTGCGGCCCCAGGTGTAACAACCGTCGGCGCGGGCCTCGGTCGCCGTGACGATCTGGGTGGTGACGGTGGCGGCGAGCATCGCCGCGAACAACAGCAGAATGGCGACCACCCGCGGCAGCGGGCGACCGAGAAGCTGGGACATGACAACCTCCGGGGCGGTGAAGGAACTCTGTCACCGGCCAGCATTACGGCAGCATCCACCGGTTGACCAGGGCCAACAAGAAACTTTCTGCCGAACAGGCAACCAAATCCGGAGTCCACCCGGTCAGGCAAGATGTGACCATCCAGAACAGCGCGCTGACTCTGCGTGCCGGGGAAACGGGGCCGCCGGTGACGACATCCGAGGGTTTCGACGCCTTCGTCGACAGTCGTTCGAGCGCGCTGCTCCGGACGGCGTACCTCCTCACCCGCGACCACGCCCTGGCCGAGGACCTCTGCCAGACGGCCCTCGCCAAGGCCTGGTTCGCCTGGTCCCGGATCGAGGGCGAGAACCCCGAGCCGTACGTCCGGCGGATCCTGATGAACACCTACACGTCGTGGTGGCGGCGCCGCTGGAACAACGAGATCCCCAGCGCGGAGCTCCCCGACACCGGCGCGAGCACGAGCGCCGAGGACGGCCAGGACCTGTGGGCGGCGCTCGGCCGGCTCCCCCGCCGCCAGCGCGCCGTCCTGGTCCTGCGCTACTACGAGGACCTGACCGAGACCGAGACCGCTCAGCTGCTCGGCGTCTCGGTCGGGACCGTGAAGAGCCAAGCCAGTAAGGCGCTCGCCAAACTCCGCCTCGACCCCGCACTGCTCTCCGAGGAGACCTCCCGATGAACCTCCAGGACCTCCGCACCGAGCTCAGCACGCGCGCCGGCGAGACCGGCGACCACCCCGACCTGCTGCCCGGCGTCCGGCAGAAGATCCACCGGACCAAGCAGCGCCGCGCGGCCACCGCCGTCGCCTCGGTCGCCGCCGTGGCCGCCGTCGCGATCGCCGTCGTCCCAGGCGTCGTCACCAACACCCAGCCCGACCCGTCGAGCACGGCGCCGTCGGACTACGAGCGGGACGGGATCTCCATCCCCGGCCGGATCGGCGCCGACAAGCTGCTCGGCGGCTGGATCGGCAACCAGAACCAGGACAGGTTCTCCTTCAGCTGGACGCCGACCACCAACCACATCGCCGTCCGGGCGACCTGTACGACGGAGAGTCAGCGCTCGAAGTCGGTGGAGATCCGGATCGGGCAGCGCGTCGTGGCTACCGCACAGTGCAATGTCGGCGCGACGATCACCGATACGTACGGCGAGGAAACGCGGCCCGACTCACCGCTCTGGCTGACCACCCCGGTCGGCCGGAACACCACGGTCACCGCGGACGTCATCGACTCCGACACCCGCGAGCCCGGCGACAAGACCGCGCGGGTTGCCGTCGGCATCTACAGCACCACCGGCAGCTCCGACTTCCGAGCCGTGCCGCAACCCGGCCCGCGGGACTTCCAGGACAAGGGCGTCGTCTACCGCCGCCAGGTCGGCGGCGACACGCTGCTCGGCGCGGCCGTCTCCGAACCCGGCGCCAAGGAGGTCCGCTTCCGCTTCACCGGGACGGGCGCTCCGCTGAAGCTGCAGCCGTTCTGCACCGCCGACGAGGGCCCGCTGCCGACGGCGTACCCCTACAGCGTTGCGATGTCGATCGACGGGCAGCCAGAGCTCAGCATGTCCTGCGGCGCGGACTCGACCGATGCGGGCGCAGTCGGCAGCGCCACCTTCGCCGCGGCAGTTCCGGCCGGTCGCGAGGTCGAGGCGGTCATCAAACTGCGCGACGGCCGCAAGGGCACCTCGACCGTTCCCGACAACGCCTTGCTCGCGCTCGGCGTGTACGCCCAGGGCCCGCAGCGCACCGTCGGCGGCGTGCAGTTCGACGAACGGATCGAGATCGGCGGGCGCACCTACCGGTTCGACTCGTTCCGGAGCGCGCCGGGCCCGCAGAAGAAGGTCACGATCGATGCGCCGGTGAACCAGGAGTTCGTCCTCGCGTACGGCGGTAAGAACCTCGGCAGCACCGCGCCGGTGCAGGTCCAGGCTCGGGCCGGTACCGAGATCGCCAACGGTATCGAGGTCGAGGACGGCAACGACCTCGGCGTCGGCAAGGACGTCATCCCGGCCGGCCCGGCGCGGACGGCCGCCGTGGTGGTCACCCAGGGCGAGCCGACCGGCGGGACGCTCGCGATCGCGATCTATTTACCGGTCTGACCGAGCCAGGAGTTCAGGTCGGCGGCGTCGGTGAGGAGCTGCTCGGGTTTGTTGTCCTCGACGAACTCGAGCAGCGCGTTGATCTCGCGGGGGTCGTTCTGCAGGCGGTGCAGGACCTGCCGCCACAACGACTCCCGGGTGGCCAGCGGGCGGCGGGCGCCGTCGGGCTCCCAGGAGAAGACGTGCACGCTGACCAGCCAGGGCAGCAGCGCCTCCAGCTGATCGAGGCACTCCTCGTCGCCGAGGCCGACCGGCGGCTGCCAGTACGTCGTCAGGTTCGGGGCGCCGACATCCATCAGCAAGGTGATGGTGGAGTCGATCTCGTCGGTCAACGTGTTGCGGTGGAACTCGAGCGCGATCTCGATCCCCGACCCGGCGGCGACCTCCGCCAGCTCGGCCAGGCCGCGGGTGACCGCCATCCGGTCGCCGACGCCGGCCTCCGCCGTACCGACGCTGCCGGCCCAGACGCGGATCCGGGGCGCGCCGAGCGCCTCGGCGGTGGCGACGGTCGCGCGCATCTCCTCGCGGTCGGCCGCACCGGCCCGCAGGTAGGAGCCGTAGGCGGCGATCTCCAGGCCGTGCACGGACGTCAGGTTCCGCACCCGCTTGGCGGTGACCAGGTCGCCGAGCGGCACATGGATGTCACCGCCCCACTCGATTGCCTTCAGGCCGGCCTTCGCCGCGACCTCCACCACCTCGTCGGCCGGCAACTGCCGAAATGTCACCGAGACCAGACCGGTCCTCACACCCACGCGTGCCTCCTCAGGTTCACCCCTCTATCCAACCGCATCAGACCGGCCTGTCCACGCGATGAGATCCTCACCACGCCATCTCACGTCATGAGCAAACCTCTTGGATGCCACTGACGAGCGGACTTAGGCTGCGGAATGTGCCGGAACAACGCAGAGGGTTCGCCTACGGATTGACCGCGTACCTGCTGTGGGGCCTGTTCCCGCTGTACTGGCGGCTGCTCGACCACTCGGGCCCGATCGAGCTGCTCGCACACCGGGTGCTCTGGTCGCTGACCACGATCGTGGTACTGGTCGCCGTCCTGCGGAAGTTCGGCAACGTCCGCGCGCTGCTCCGCGAGCCGCGGCGGCGCTGGGCCCTGGTCGGCGCGGCGTTCCTGATCTCGATCAACTGGGGCACGTACATCTACGGCGTCGTCAGCGGCCACGTGGTCGAGACGTCCCTCGGCTACTTCATCACCCCGCTGTTCGCGGTGTTCCTCGGCGTGGTGGTGCTCAAGGAGCGGCTGCGACCGGCCCAGTGGACGGCGCTCGCGATCGCGTTCCTCGCGGTCGTCGGCCTGGCGATCGAGCACGGCCGGCCGCCGTGGATCGCGATCGTGCTGACCTTCTCATGGGGGTTCTACGGGCTGATCAAGAAGCGGGCGAACGCCGGCGCCGTCGAGGGGATGGCGATCGAGTCGGGGGCCGTCGTCCCGCTCGCGCTGGCCGCGATCGTGTTCCTCGGCGTCCGGGGCGACTCGACGGTGACGGATTTCGGGATCGGGTACTTCGTCCTGGTGCTGCTGACCGGGCCGCTGACCGCCGTCCCGCTGCTGTTCTTCGGCGCGGCCGCGACGCGTATCCCGCTGACGACCCTCGGCCTGCTGAACTACGTCGCCCCGATCCTGCAGTTCATCTGCGGGGTGACGATCTTCCACGAGCACATGTCACCGATGCGCTGGGCCGGTTTCGGGCTGGTCTGGGTGGCGCTGGTGATCTTCACCGGCGACAGCCTTCGGCAACGCCGCGTGACGAGCCAGCTCCGATTGGCTACTAAGGGCAACCTAAGCCGTCCGACGTTCACCTGACCTTCACCCAGGGCCTGCTTGCCCTCCCTAAGGTCCCCGGCGTGACCAAGTTTCTGCCGCTGCTCAGCCAGCTCGGTACCCGCCATGGTTCCCGCTCGTTCCGCACCTGTGAGATGAAGTGCGCCAACCAGTGCGACCACGCTCAGCCGAACACGTCCGGTAACGAGCACATCCAGTCCGTCATGCGCTCGGCCTTCACCCGCCGCAACGTGCTGAAGGTGGGCGCCGCCGGCGCCGCGGCGGCCGGGGTCGCGACCCTGGCCACCAACCTGCCGGCCACCGCAGACCAGCAGACCTACGGCGGCTACCCGCGCGGGAACGGGGACTTCCCCGGCTTCGCCGGCGGCCACGGCAAGCTGACGCACGGCGTCGTCCCGCCGAACCGCAAGGACGACATCGTCGTCCCGCGCGGCTACCAGCAGGCCGTCATCATCGCCTGGGGCGACCCGGTCGAGTACGGCGCGCCGCGGTTCGACGCGCACCGCCAGTCCGCGGCCGCGCAGGCCAAGCAGTTCGGCTACAACAACGACTACACGATGATCGTGCCGCTGCGCGACGAGCGGAAGGCGCTGCTGGTCTGCAACCACGAGTACACCGACGAGTACCTGATGTTCCCGACCGGCAAGTACGACCTGGCCACCCAGGCCAAGATCGGCATCGCCGCGCACGGGATGTCCGTCGTCCAGCTCGAGCGCGTCGGCCGCAGCGGGCAGTGGCGCCGCGACAAGCAGCTGTCCCGCTACAACCGCCGGATCACCGCGGCCACCAAGTTCGAGGTGACCGGCCCGGCCGCTGCCGACAGCCGCGTCGGAAAGGTTGCCTACGGCACCTTTGGGAACTGCTCCGGCGGCGTCACCCCGTGGGGCACCGTGCTGTCCGGCGAGGAGAACTTCAACGGGTACTACGACGTCAGCGGCACGACGCCGAAGGAGTACGAGGCGTCGTACAAGCGGTACGGCGTCCCGACCACCGTCACCAAGTCGGCCCGGCAGTGGAGCGTCGTCGACCCGCGTTTCGACCTGACCAAGACGCCGACCGAGGTGTTCCGCTCCGGCTGGGTGGTCGAGGTCGACCCGTACGACCCGCACGCCGCGCCGAAGAAGCGGTCCATGCTCGGCCGCCTCAAGCACGAGGGCGCCACCACGACGATCACCGCCGACGGGCGGATCGCGGTCTACACCGGTGACGACGAGAAGGGCGAGTACATCTACAAGTTCGTCTCGACCGGCAAGTACGACCCGGACAACCGCAAGCGCAACTTCGGCCTGCTCGACGAGGGCACGCTCTACGTCGCGAAGTTCACCGGCGACGGCGACGCCGACGGCCTGTACGACGGCGTCGGCCAGTGGATCCCGCTGACCAGTGACAAGAAGTCCTTCGTCGACGGGATGTCGGTCGCCGATGTCCTGATCGACACCCGGATCGCGGCCGACAAGGTCTCGCCGACCCGGATGGACCGCCCGGAGGACGTCGAGCGCAACCCGGTCAACGGCCGGGTCTACGCCGCGCTGACCAACAACGACAAGCGCGGCGGCGCCCACGCGCTCGACGAGGCCAACCCGATCGGCACCTCGCACGTCCGCGAGAAGCTCGGCGGCCCGCTGATCGAGAAGGCCGGTAACCGCAACGGCTACATCCTGGAGATCACCGAGGAGGGCGACGACGCGGCCAAGACCGGCTTCTTCTGGACCCTGTTCCTGGTCTGCGGCGACCCGGCCGCCCAGGAGACCTACTTCGGCGGCTTCGACAAGTCCAAGGTGAGCCCGATCTCCTGCCCGGACAACGTCGCCTTCGACGGCGCCGGCAATCTGTGGATCTCCACCGACGGCAACGTCCTCGGCTCGAACGACGGTATCTTCACCGTCCCGGTCGCCGGCCCGAACCGCGGCCAGGTCAAGCAGTTCCTCTCCGTGCCGTTCGGCGCCGAGGCCTGCGGCCCGCTGGTCTCCGAAGACGACAAGACCGCCTTCGTCGCCGTCCAGCACCCGGGCGAAACCGACGACGCCACCTTCGAGAAGCCCACCTCCACCTGGCCCCACACCGACCGGTTCCCCCGCCCCGCGATCGCCTGCGTCTGGCGCCACGACGGCGCCCGCGTCGGCAGCTGACACCGCTTCGAGTGGCCCGGCAGAACACTGCCGGGCCACTTGACCAGCCCTATTCAGGACATTTAGTATCCAGATTATGAAGATGAACGAGGGCGTCGAATGGGCGATGCACAGCTGTGTGAACCTCAGCTGGATCCCCGGCCGGGCGGTCACCGCCAAGCACCTCGCCGCCTTCTACGACCTGCCGACGGCGTACCTGAACAAGCAGCTGCAGGCGCTGGCCCGGGCCGGCATCCTGACCTCGACGTCAGGGCCGAAGGGCGGCTTCCAGCTGGCCCGGGATCCGGAGCGGATCAGCCTGCTCGACATCGTCGTCGCGATCGACGGCGCCGAGGACGCCTTCCGCTGCCGCGAGATCCTCAAGGACGGCCCGGGCGCGGACCCGAAGGCCGACTACGTCCAGATCTGCCAGATCTCCCAGGCGATGCGCGGCGCCGAGCTCACCTATCGCCGCGAGCTGGCCGGGCGGACGATCGCCGAGATCGCCGACCGCGTCGTCGGCGCCAACCCGGCCGCCCCGGAGAACGTGCGGCGCCGGTTCGACAACCTCAAATCCTGATCCACCCCATCGCGTCTTTTCTCAGGAAGTGATTCTGGATGTTTAATGTCCATAATAAGGCGTTGATCCTCGCGCTGCTGGCGTTCGCGCAGCTGATCATCGCGATCGACTACACGATCGTGTTCGTCGCCGTCCCCGAGATCGGGCGGGAGCTCGGCTTCGCGCCGCACACCCTGCAGTGGGTGGTGAGCGCGTACGCCGTCCCGTTCGGCGGGCTGCTGCTGCTCGGCGGGCGGATGTCCGATCTACTCGGCCGGCGGCGGATGTTCATCGCCGGGCTGTTGCTGTACGGCGTCTCGTCGCTCGCGGGTGGGCTCGCCACCGAGCCCTGGTTGCTGATCGCGGCCCGCGCCGTCCAAGGGTTCGGCGGCGCGATCCTCGCTCCGGCGGTGCTGTCCCTGATCGGCACGTTGTTTGCCGAGGGCAAGGAACGGAACCGCGCGTTCTCCGTCTGGGGTGCGGCCGGGGGCTCCGGGATGGCGCTCGGCTCGCTGCTCGGCGGCGTCCTGACGGAGTCCTTCGGCTGGGCCGCGGTGTTCACCGTCAACGTGCCGCTCGCGGCGATCGGTGTCGCGGCGGCGGTGATTCTGCTTCCGCGGGTGGAGGGTGCGCGGCGTCGGCGCCGGTTCGACGTACCGGGTGCGGTGACCGGTACGTCGGGGATCACGGCGATCGTGTTCGCACTCGTCCAGGGCCCTGCGACCGGGTGGAGTCCGACGAGTCTGGTCGCGGCTGTGGGCGGCGTCGTACTGCTCGCGGCGTTCGTCCGGATCGAGCAGCAGTCCGCGGATCCCCTGCTGCCGTTGGGTTTGCCGGCCCAGCGCAGCCTTCGCACCGGCGTCGTCGTCATCACCTTGTTCGCCGCGACACTCGGCCCGCTGCTCTATTTCGAGACCGTCTACTTCCAGGACATCCACGGCTACACCGCCCTGCAGACCGGCCTCGCCTACCTGGTTCCGACCGTCGCCATTTTCCTCGGCGCCAACCTCGGCGGCCGGATCGCCACCCGGGCCGGGCTGCACCGCACCCTCGGCGCCAGCCTTGCCCTCGCCGCCGCCGGCGTCACCCTCCTCGGCCTCGCCCTGTCCGCCGATTCGTCGTACGCCGCCCTCGTCCCTGGCCTGCTCGTCCTCGGCCTCGGCCAAGGCAGCGCCTTCACCACCATGTACGCCGCCGCCTCCACCGGCGTCCCCGCCGAACACCAAGGCATCGGCTCCGGCCTCGCCTCCACCGGCCAGCAAGTCGGCAACGCCGTCGGCCTGGCCGTCCTGGTAGCCATCGCCAACCAACCCGCCAACCCCACCACCGGCATCCGCCTAGCCGTCTTCCTCACCGCGGCCGGCGTCATCCTCACCGCCCTGCTAGCCCTGACCGCCGCCCGCCGCACCCCAACCCCAGTCACCGTCTGAGGAGCCCCACATGACCATCCACATCTCCACCGCCAGCGCCGAGCACCTCCCCACCGCCGGCATCACCCTCCTGGCCGACGTCGCCGACACCAATGGCCACCTCACCAGCCACCGCTCGACCTTCACCCCCGGCACCGAAGGCGCTCCCCCGCACCTCCACCAGCACGCCGGCGAACTCTTCTACGTCCTCTCCGGCACCCTCAGAGTCCTCACCGGCGAAACCCTCACCACCCTGCAAATCAACGACTTCCTCTTCGTCCCGCCCAACACCCCGCACGCCTTCGAAGCCCTCGGCCCCACCCCCGCCGAAGTCCTCTTCGTCCTCACCCAAGCCAAACCCCGCTTCGGCTACTACCGCCTCCTCGAATCCGCCTACCAAGGCCGATCCACCTGGTCCGACGTAGCCGCCACCAGCACCCACTACGACAACCACTACGTCGAAAGCCCCGTCTGGCTCAACCGCTGAACAACAAACGCCCGGCAGGTCTTACCTGGCCGGGCGTTTCGACGTGTGGTGCGACTAGACCGAGCGGGCTACTACGAGGTCGCAGAGGGAGTCGAGGGCTTGGCGGGCGGGGGTGTCGGGGAGGGGGGCGAGGAGGCGGCGGGCGTCGGCGGCGCGGCGGCGGACGTCGTCCTCGGCTTGGGTGAAGGCGGGGTGGGCGCGGAGGAGGTCGAGGGTTTCGGCTAGGCGGGTGTCGTCGGAGAGGTCCGAGTCGAGGAGCTCCAGGAGCCGGGCGTCGTCGGGGTTGGTGGGGTCGGCCTGGGCGCGGAAGATCAGGACCGGGAGGGTCGGGACGCCTTCGCGGAGGTCGGTGCCGGGGGTCTTGCCGGACTGGCCGGAGTCGCCGGCGATGTCGAGGATGTCGTCGGCGAGCTGGAAGGCGACGCCGATCTCCTCGCCGAAGGCGCGCAGCGACTCCTGGATCTCGGCGGAGGCGCCGGCGAAGCGGGCACCGAAGAGGGCGGACGTCGCGATCAGCGAGCCGGTCTTGTCGGCGACCACCGAGAGGTAGTGCTTGAGCGGGTCCTGACCCTCGCCGACGCCGAGGGTCTCGCGGATCTGGCCCTCGACCAGCCGGCCGAAGGTGCGGGCCTGGATGCGGACCGCCTCCGGGCCGAGGTCGGCGACCAGGTCGGACGCGCGGGCGAACAACCAGTCACCGGACAGGATGGCGACCGAGTTGTCGTAGCGGGCGTTCGCGGTGGCCGAGCCGCGGCGCAGCGCGGCCTCGTCCATCACGTCGTCGTGGTGCAGCGTCGCGACGTGGGTCAGCTCGACCACCACCGCGGACTTCACCACCTCGTCGGACGCCGGACGGTCGCCGAACTCCGACGAGATCAGCACCAGCAGCGGCCGGAACCGCTTGCCGCCGGCCACCATGACGTGCTGGGCGGCGGCGGTGACGAACGGCGCCTCGGACTCGGTGGAGTCGCGCAGCGCCTGCTCGACCACCTCGAGCCCAGCGCGAACCCGGGCTTCGAGCGCCGCATCGGCGAACGCGAAGCCGAGGCTCTCGGCCGGCAGCGGAGTCGGACTCAACGGATGAACTCACCCGCGCGGGCCGCCAGCTCGAGCACCGGTCCGGGGACCAGGCCGAGAATCACGGTGGCGGCGAGACCGAGGGCAACCGCGGTCGTGGTCTGCCAGCCCGGCAGCACCACGTCGGGCGCGTCGGTGGGCAGGTCCGAGAAGAACATCAGCACGATCACGCGGACGTAGAAGAACGCGGCGATCAGGCTGGACAGCACCGCGACGACGACCAGCGGCCACGCGCCACCCGTCCACGCCGCGCTGAACACGGCCCACTTGCCGGTGAAGCCCGCGGTCAGCGGAATCCCGGCGAAGGACAGCAGGAAGAACGCGAAGATCCCGGCCAGCAGCGGCGACTTCTTGCCCAGCCCGGCCCAGCGGGACAGGTGGGTGGCCTCGCCGCCGGCGTCCCGGACCAGGGTGACGACCGCGAAGGCGCCGATGGTCGAGAAGCCGTAGGTGACCAGGTAGAAGAGCACCGCCTGGGTCGAGGTGACGCCGTTGGTGACGCCGCTCCCGGCCTGCGCCAGCCCGACGAACGCGGTCAGCAGGAAGCCTGCGTGCGCGATCGAGGAGTAGGCCAGCATCCGCTTCACGTCGGTCTGGGTGATCGCGACGATCGAGCCGACCACCATGGTGAGGATCGCGACGACCCACATCATCGGCGCCCAGTCCCAGCGGGTGCCGCCGAGGGCGACGTAGAAGACGCGCATCAGCCCGATGAACGCGGCGATCTTGGTGCAGGCCGCCATGAAACCGGTGACCGGCGTCGGGGCGCCCTGGTAGACGTCCGGCGTCCAGGAGTGGAACGGCACCGCGCCGACCTTGAACAGCAGGCCGACCGCGATCAGGCCCGTCCCGGCCAACAGGATCGCGTCGCCGCCGGTCTGGGTCTGCAGCGCGTCGGCGATCCCGCCGAGCGACATCGTGCCGGCGTAGCCGTAGAGCAGCGCGATCCCGAACAGCAGGAACGCGGAGGCGAAGGCGCCGAGCAGGAAGTACTTCATCGCGGCTTCCTGCGAGATCAGCCGGCGACGGCGCGCCAGCCCGCAGAGCAGGTACAGCGGCAGCGAGAAGACCTCGAGCGCGACGAACAGCACCAGCAGGTCGTTGGCCGAGGCGAACAGCATCATGCCGCCGACCGCGAACAGCGTCAGCGGGAAGATCTCGGTGTGCTCCAGCCGGGCCGCCGTGCCTTCGCGCTCGGCCTCGGACCCCGGTACGGCGGCCGCCTGGCCGGCGAACGCGGACAGCCCGCCGTCGAGCGACCGCTCGGCGAACAGCAGCACGCTGACCAGCGTCAGCGCCAGCAGGATCAGCCAGGTGAACAGCGCCGGGCCGTCGACCGAGATCGCGCCCAGCGCCGCGACCAGCTCTTTCTCGTCGGCGATCAGGAAACCGGTCAGCACGCCGGCGACGATGATCGCCACCAGTGTGATCGCGAGCTGGACCAGGTGCCGCCAGGCCCGCGGCAGGAACGCCTCGGCGATGACGCCGACACAGGCCGCGCCGAACACGACGAGCAACGGCATCAGCTCGTTGTACTCGATCTTCGGCGCCACGAAGTCCGCCGAAGGCAGGATCAGGCCGATCACTTCTGTCCCTCCGTCACGGGGATCTGCGGAGCCTTGTCAGTGACACCGACACGCTGCATGGTCGACTCGACCGCGGGTTTGATGATGTCGACCACCGGCTTCGGGAAGATCCCGAGCCCGATGATCAGGACCACCAGCGGGACGATCGCGAAGATCTCCCGCTTGTTCAGGTCCGTGAGCTTCTCGATGCCTTCGCGGACCGGGCCGGTCATCGTGCGCTGGTACATCAGCAGGATGTAGAGCGCGGCCAGCACGATACCGACGACCGCGATCACCGCGATCACCTTGTGCTTGCTGAAGACGCCGGCCAGCACCATGAACTCGGAGATGAACGGCGACAACCCGGGCAGCGCGAGACTGGACAGACCGGCGAACAGGAAGGTGCCGGCCAGCACCGGGGCCACCTTCTCGACGCCGCCGTAGTCCGCGATCCGGGCCGAGCCGCGCCGCGAGATCAGGTACCCGGCGACCAGGAACAGCGCCGCCGTGGAGAGCCCGTGGTTGAACATGTACAGCGTCGACCCGACCAGGCCCTGCGACGTCAGCGCGAAGATACCCATCACGATGAAGCCGAAGTGCGAGATCGAGGTGTACGCGATCAGCCGCTTGATGTCGGTCTGGCCGATCGCGAGCAGCGCGCCGTACAGGACCGAGATCAGCGCCAGCACCAGGACCACCGGGGTGGCCCACTCGGACGCGTTCGGGAACAGGCCCAGGCAGAACCGGATCATCCCGAAGGTGCCGATCTTGTCCAGGATGCCGACCAGCAGCACCGAGGTGCCCGGCGTCGCCTCACCGGCGGCGTCCGGCAGCCAGGTGTGGAACGGCACCATCGGCGCCTTCACCGCGAAGGCGAAGAAGAAGCCGAGGAACAGCCAGCGCTCGGTGTTCTCGCTCATGTCCAGCTTGACCAGGTCGGTCAGCAGGTACGACGGGTCGCCCGCACGCGCCGAGAGCACGTACAGCCCGACCACCGAGGCCAGCATCAGCAGGCCGCCGAGCAGCGAGTAGAGCAGGAACTTCACCGCGGCGTACGAACGCTGCGCCCCGCCGAAGCCGCCGATCAGGAAGTACATCGGGATCAGCGTGGCCTCGAACAGCACGTAGAAGAGGAACACGTCGGTCGCGGCGAAGACACCGATCGACAGCGCCTCCAGCGCCAGGATCCAGGCGAAGAACGACTTCGACGACCAGCGGCCGTTGTCCGCGTCGTTCCAGGAGGCGATGATCACGATCGGCGTCAGCAGCGCGGTCAGCACCACCAGGACGACGCCGACGCCGTCCAGCCCGAGGGCGTAGTTCGCGCCGAAGGCCTTGATCCAGGTGTGCGACTCGGCGTACTTCTCAGCGCCGTCCTGGTGGTAGCCGACGGCGACGATCGCCGTCAGCACCAGGGTCACCAGCGAGAACGCGAGCGCGACCTGCTTGGCCACCAGGGCCTTCGCCTTCGGCACCAGCATCGTCGCCAGTGCGCCCACGAAGGGCAGCAGCAGTAAGAGGGTCAGCCAACCGATTTTCACGACAACCTCACCGCGAGGAGGGCGACGACCACGAATGCGGCGCCGAAGACCATGCTGAGTGCGTAGGAACGGACGAAGCCCGTCTGGAACCGGCGCAGCCGGCCGGACAGCCCACCGAACAGTGCGGCCAGCCCGTTCACCAGGCCGTCCACACCGCGGTTGTCGAGCCAGACCAGCGTCCGGGTGAGGTACTGGCCCGGGCGCATCAGGACCGCCTCGTTGAGCGCGTCGCCGTACAGGTCACGACGCGCCAGGACCGTGAGCGGCGAGCCGGCCGGAGCCTCCCGCGGGATGTCCCGCCGGTACTTGGCCACCGCGATCACGATGCCGACGGCAACCACCGCGAGCGTGATCAGCGTCATCACGATGATCGGCAGCGGCGGGTGGTGCTCCTCGTGCGCGCCGACGACCGGCTCCAGCCAGTGCTCCAGCCAGCCGCCGAGGGCCAGGACGCCGCCGACCAGCGAGAGCAGCGCCAGGATGACCAGCGGCACCGTCATCACCTTCGGCGACTCGTGCGGGTGCACGTCCTTCTCCCAGCGCTTCTCGCCGAGGAACGTCATCAGCATCACCCGCGTCATGTAGAACGCGGTGATCCCGGCGCCGAGCAGCGTGCACAGACCGATCACCAGGTTGTCCGCGAACGCGGCCTCGATGATCTTGTCCTTGCTGAAGAAGCCCGAGAACGGCGGGATGCCGAGGATCGCCAGGTAGCCGAAGGCGAAGGTGACGAAGGTGATCTTCATCGGCGTCCGCAGGGCGCCGTAGTGGCGCATGTTCACGTCGTCGTTCATCCCGTGCATGACGGAACCGGCGCCGAGGAACATGTTGGCCTTGAAGAAACCGTGCGTGATCAGGTGGAAGATCGCGAACACGTACCCGGCCGGGCCGAGACCGGCGGCCAGCATCATGTAGCCGATCTGACTCATCGTGGAGCCGGCCAGCGCCTTCTTGATGTCGTCCTTGGCGGTACCGATGATCGCGCCGGCGAGCGCGGTGACGGTACCGACGATGACGACCGCCGTGGAGGCCGCCTCGCTCTGCTCGAAGATCGCGTGCGAGCGGACCACCAGGTAGACGCCCGCGGTGACCATCGTCGCCGCGTGGATCAGCGCCGACACCGGGGTCGGGCCCTCCATCGCGTCCAGCAGCCAGGACTGCAGCGGCACCTGCGCGGACTTACCGCAGGCGGCCAGCAGCAGCATCAGGCCGACCAGCGTCGCCCAGGTGTGGCTCATCGACTCGGCGCCGGCGTTCACACTGACGAACGCCGAGGAGCCGAACAGGGCCCACATGCTCATCACGGCGAGCGAGAGGCCGATGTCGCCGACCCGGTTCACCACGAAGGCCTTCTTGGCGGCGACCGCCGCGGAGTCCTTGTGCTGCCAGAAGCCGATCAGCAGGTACGACGCCAGACCGACGCCCTCCCAGCCGACGAAGACCAGCAGGTAGTCGGCGGACAGCACCAGCAGCAGCATCGCCGCGACGAACAGGTTCAGGTACGCGAAGAAGCGGCGCCGCCGCGGGTCGTGCTCCATGTAGCCGATCGAGTAGATGTGGATCAGCGAACCCACACCGGTGATCAGCAGCACGAACAGGATCGACAGCGGGTCGATCAGCAGGGTGAAGTCGACCTTCACGCTGCCGACCTGGAACCACTCGAACAGGCGGACCGTCTCGGACCGCTCCTCGCCGTGGTGGCCCTGCATCTGGACGAACAGCAGGACGCCGCAGACGAATGCGGCCAGCGAGGCGGCAGTGCCGAGCAGGTGACCCCACGCGTTGGTGGCCTTGCCACCGAGCAGCAGGATCGCCGCAGACACCGCCGGGATCGCGACCAGCAGCCACGTCAGCTCATGACTCATCGGTTTCAGACCTCAGTACTTGAGCAGGTTGGCGTCGTCGACCGAGGCCGAGCGACGGGTGCGGAAGATGGCCATGATGATCGCCAGGCCGATCACGACCTCGGCCGCGGCCACCACCATCACGAAGAAGGCGGCGATCTGGCCGTCGAGGTTGCCGTGCTGGCGGGCGAACGTCACGAACGCGAGGTTGGTCGCGTTCAGCATCAGCTCGACGCACATGAACACGACGATGGCGTTCCGCCGGACCAGCACGCCCAGCGCGCCGATACTGAACAGGATCGCCGCGAGCACGATGTACGGCTCAGTCGTCACTGTTCTTCTCCTCCTTCAACACGTGGTCCTCGCCGTCGCTGATCTCGCGGACGGTTTCGACGTCTTCGCGCTCCTCGGCTTCGGGGAACACGGTGCCACGAGCCTGCAGGACGCGAGACACCGAGGTCGGCGCGATCGAGCCGTCCGGCAGCAGGGCCGGGGTGTCGACGGCGTTGTGCCGGGCCAGGACGCCGGGTGTCGGCAGCGGGCCGGGGTGGACCCCCTGCTCGGCGTACTTGCGCATCCGGTCCTCGGCGTGGTCGCGCTGGGTGCGCTTCTTGGTCAGCCGCTCGCGGTGCGCCAGCATCATCGCGCCGAGCGCCGCGGTGATCAGCAGCGCCGAGGTCACCTCGAAGACGAACACGTACTTGCCGAACAGCAGCTGCGCGATGCCCTTCGGGTTGCCGTCGGGCTGCGCGTCGGCCAGGCCGACCGGGTTGCCGTAGATCGCGTTCCCGACCGCGGCGACCAGCAGGACGCCGAAGCCCAGGAAGGCCAGGCCGGCCAGCAGCCGCTGACCGCGGATCGTCTCCACCAGCGAGTCCGAGGCGTCGACGCCGACCAGCATCAGCACGAACAGGAACAGCATCAGGATCGCGCCGGTGTAGACGATGATCTGGACCGCGAACAGGAACGGCGCGTCGAGCGCGGCGTACTGGACGGCCAGGCAGACCATCACGGTGGCCAGCAGCAGCGCCGAGTGGACGGCCTTGCGGACCAGGATCATCGCGATCCCGGCCAGCACCATCACCGGCGCCAGCATCCAGAACGCGACCTGCGGTCCGGTCACCAGGCTGATCACTTCTCGTCACCCCCAGGCGCTGCCGCCGCGCCGGTCAGGCCGCGGTAGTAGTCCTTCTCGGTGGCGCCCAGCTGCATCGCGTGCGGCGGCTCCTGCATGCCCGGGAGCATCGGGGCCAGCAGGTCCTTCTTCTCGTAGATCAGCGAGGCGCGGCTGGTGTCGGCCAGCTCGTACTCGTTGGTCATCGTGAGCGCCCGGGTCGGGCAGGCCTCGATGCACAGGCCGCAGAGGATGCAGCGCAGGTAGTTGATCTGGTAGACGCGGCCGTACCGCTCGCCGGGCGAGTAGCGGGCCGAATCGTCGCCGTCGACGTTGTCCGCGCCTTCGACGTAGATCGCGTCCGCCGGGCAGGCCCAGGCGCACAGCTCGCAGCCGACGCACTTCTCCAGACCGTCCGGCCAGCGGTTCAGCTGGTGGCGGCCGTGGAAGCGGGGCGCGGTCGGCTTCTTCTCGAACGGGTACTGCTCGGTGAAGACCTTGCGGAACATCGTCCGGAAGGTCACCCCGAACCCGGCTACCGGATCCCAGAGGGACTCTTTGACACTAGCCACGACGTGCTTCCTCGCTTCGGCTCGGAGTGTTGACGAGCGGTGGTGGCACCGGGAAGCCGCCGGCGAAGGCGTCGAACTCCTTGCCATCGGCATCGTCGGTCGTCTTGTCGGACTTCGGCTTCCCCGGGAAGGCCAGCGAGATCACCGCGAGGACGACGGCGATCGCGGCCGCGACCAGCAGCGTCGTCCGGCTGAAGGTGGTCTCCCGGCCGACCGCGCGGACCGTGGCGACGAGCAGGATCCAGCCCAGGGAGACCGGGATCAGGATCTTCCAGCCCAGCTTCATGAACTGGTCGTAACGCAGTCGCGGCAGCGTTCCGCGCAGCCAGATGTAGAAGAAGATGAACGCCATCAGCTTGCCGAAGAACCACAGCACCGGCCAGTAGCCGGTGTTGGCCCAGTCGAACTGCGAGATCGGCCAGGGCGCCTGCCAGCCGCCGAGGAACAGCGTGGTGGCCAGCGCCGAGACGGTCGCCATGTTGATGTACTCGGCCAGGAAGAACATCGCGTACTTGATCGAGGAGTACTCGGTCAAGAAGCCCGCGACCAGCTCGCCCTCGGCCTCCGGGAGGTCGAACGGCGCCCGGTTGGTCTCGCCGACCATCGAGACCACGTAGATCACGAACGACGGGAACAGCAGGAACGCGTACCACCCCGGGATCGGGATATCGGCGCCCAGGATGTTGACGCTCTGCGCCGAGGCCTGCGCGGCGACGATCTCCGAGGTGGACATCGAGCCCGCGAACAGGAAGACCGTGACGAGCGCGAGACCCATCGCGACCTCGTAGGAGATCATCTGCGCGCTCGAGCGCAGACCGCCGAGCAGCGAGTACGTCGAGTTCGACGACCAGCCGCCGAGCACGATGCCGTAGATGCCGATCGAGGCGATCGCCATCACGTAGAGCACCGAGACCGGCAGGTCGGTGAGCTGCAGCCGGGTGTAGGTGTCGGTGAACGGGATCTTCACCGTCGGCCCGAACGGGATCACGGCGAAGGTCAGGAAGGCCGGCACGGCGACGATCACCGGCGCCAGGACGTAGACGAACCGGTCCACGCCCTTCGGCATCAGGTCTTCCTTGAGCATCAGCTTCACGCCGTCGGCCAGCGACTGCAGCAGACCCGCGGGGCCGTGCACGTTCGGGCCGACCCGGTGCTGCATCCGCGCGACGACGCGGCGCTCCCACCAGATGTTGAACAGCGTCAGCACGACCAGCAGCACGAAGATGATCAGCACCTTGAGGCCGATCACCCACCACGGGTCGTTGCCGACGCCCGCATCCGGCGGCGGCGCCATCGGAATGGTCAGCGGATTCATGCGGTCCCTCCGGCGATCGTCACGATCGAGCCGTGATCGGCGTGCAGAGAACGACGGACGTGCGAGTCGGCCGAGTTCGTCGGCAGCCAGACCACGTTGTCGGTCATCGGGGTGATCAGGACCGGCAGCCGGACCGATCCGGCGTCG
Source organism: Kribbella sandramycini (assembly GCF_013131805.1). Lineage (GTDB taxonomy): Bacteria > Actinomycetota > Actinomycetes > Propionibacteriales > Kribbellaceae > Kribbella > Kribbella sandramycini. Next base: position 352,389 of record NZ_JABJRC010000004.1, read on the forward strand.
GTGCTGACCACGAGCTCGTCGCCGTCGGCGACGCCGGCCCGGTGCGCCGTGGTCGGCGAGATCCGGGCGACCGGCTTCCGCGCGGTGGCCGTCAGGTGCGGCTCACCGTCGTTCGCGCGGCTGTCGTCGATCAGCATCCGCCAGGTCGCGAGCCGGGTGGAGTCGAACGCGCCGAGGGCCGGACCGGCCTGGTACGTCGGCTCCTGCGCACGGTCGCCGTCCCAGCGGCCGAGCTCGTCGTACTCGCGCTTGGCGCCGGCCGGCGTGGTGAAGCCGAGCGAGGCGTCCATCTCCTGGGCCAGGGCGGCCAGGGCGCGGACGTCGGGCATCGCGGCCGGGACCTGCAGCACGACCGGGAACGGCCGCTCGCGACCCTCCCAGTTCACGAAGGTGCCGTCCTTCTCGGCCGGCGGAACGACCGGGAAGACGACGTCGGCGTACTCGGTCACCTGCGAGTTGCGGACCTCGAAGCTGACCACGAACGGCGCAGCGGCCAGCGCGGCCAGCGCGGCGGCCGGATCCGGCAGGTCGTCGATCTCGACACCCGCGACGAGCAGCGCGCCGAGCGAGCCGGCCGCCGCGAGAATCTCGCCGGTGTCCTTACCCGCGCCGGTCGGCAGGCCGTCGACACCCCAGGCGGCCTGCAGGTCGACCCGGGCCTGGGCGTCGGAGACCAGCCGGCCACCGGGCAGCAGCCCCGGCAGGCAACCGGCCTCGAGCGCACCGCGGTCACCCGCGCGACGCGGGATCCAGACCAGCTGGGCGCCGGTGTCGAGGGCCAGCCGGAGCGCGGCCGAGTAACCACCCGGCACACTCGCCAGCCGCTCGCCGACGATGATGATCGACTGGGCGCCGAGCGCGGCCCGGGCCGCGGCGCCGGTCTCGCCGGCGCTGCCCAGGTCGGCCAGGACGACGGACTCCGTCCCCGGCGCGGCCGGGACGACGACGCCGTCCAGCTTCTCGACGCCACGTGACGCGAACGGCGCGAGCGTGAAGACCTTGGTGCCGTTGGCCTTGACGCCCTTGCGCAGCCGCAGGAACACCGAAGCCGCTTCCTCTTCGGGCTCGAACCCGGCGAGCAGTACCGAGGCGGCGTTCTCGAGGTCGGCGAACGTCGTCCCGAGCCCGGTGCCGGCCACCGCGGCGGCCAGGAAGTCGGCCTCCTCGGCGGAGTACGGCCGGGCGCGGAAGTCGATGTCGTTGGTGCCGAGGGCGACCCGGGCGAACTTCGAGTACGCGTAGGCGTCCTCGAGGGTCAGCCGGCCGCCGGTCAGCACGGCCGCGTTACCGCGGGCCGCCGTCAGCTTCTCGGCCGTGTAGGTCAGCGCCTCCGGCCAGGAGGCGGGCCGCAGCACGCCGTCCTCGCGGATCATCGGGTGGGTCAGCCGGTCACCGGTGCTCGCGTAGTTGAACGCGAACCGGTCCTTGTCCGAGATCCACTCCTCGTTGACCTCCGGGTCGTCGCCGGCCAGCCGGCGCATCACCTTGCCGCGCCGGTAGTCGACGCGGATCGCGGCGCCGGACGAGTCGTGCTCGGCCACCGACGGCACCGAGACCAGGTCGAACGGGCGGGAGCGGAACCGGTACGCCGCGCTGGTCAGCGCGCCCACCGGGCAGATCTGGATGGTGTTGCCGGAGAAGTAGCTCTCGAAGGGCTCCTTCTCGTAGATACCGACCTGCTGCAGCGCGCCGCGCTCGATCAGCGCGATGAACGGGTCACCGGCGATCTGCTCGGAGAAGCGGGTGCAGCGCGCGCAGAGGATGCAGCGCTCGCGGTCCAGCAGCACCTCGGCGGAGATGTTGATCGGCTTGGGGTAGGTCCGCTTCACCTCGGTGAACCGGGACTCGCCCTGGCCGTTCGTCATCGCCTGGTTCTGCAGCGGGCACTCGCCGCCCTTGTCGCAGACCGGGCAGTCCAGCGGGTGGTTGATCAGCAGGAACTCCATGTTCCCGTGCTGCGCCTTGTCGGCCACCGGCGAGCTCACCTGCGTGCGGATGACCATGCCGTCGGCGACGGTCAGCGTGCAGGAGGCCTGCGGTTTCGGCATCCCGCGGCCGTTCCCGGCGTCCGGGACCTCGACCAGGCACTGGCGGCAGGCGCCGACCGGGTCCAGCAGCGGGTGGTCGCAGAACCGCGGGATCTGGATCCCGATCTGCTCCGCGGCCCGGATCGCCAGGCTGTTCTTCGGGACCTTGACCTCGATGTCGTCGATGGTCACGGTCACCAGGTCGGTGCGCTCCACCTCGGCACCGGCCGGCGGGTTCGCTTGGATGGTCATGCGCTAGCTCCAGCGGTCGCGAAGACGGTGCTCGCCATCGGGTCGAACGGGCAGCCGCCGTGGGTGAAGTGCGCCAGGTACTCGTCCTTGAAGTGCTGGATCGAGCTGGTGATCGGGGCCGTGGCGCCGTCACCGAGAGCGCAGAAGGACCGGCCCATGATGTTCTCGGACAGGTCGAGCATCTTGACCAGGTCCTCTTCGGTGCCCTGGCCCTTCTCGAGCCGTTCGAGGATCTGCACCAGCCACCAGGTCCCCTCGCGGCAGGGCGTGCACTTGCCGCAGGACTCGTGCTTGTAGAACTCGGTCCAGCGCAGCACCGAGCGGACCACACAGGTGGTCTCGTCGAAGATCTGCAGCGCCTTGGTGCCCAGCATCGAGCCGGCGCCGCCGACGCCCTCGTAGTCCAGCGGGACGTCGAGGTGCTCGGCGGTCAGCAGCGGGGTGGACGAACCGCCCGGCGTCCAGAACTTCAGCTCGTGGCCCGCGCGGACGCCGCCGGCCAGCTCGAGCAGCTGGCGCAGCGTGATCCCGAGCGGCGCCTCGTACTGCCCCGGGCGGGTGACGTGACCGGACAGCGAGTACAGCGTCATGCCCTTGGACTTCTCGGTCCCCATCGAGGAGAACCAGTCCGCGCCGTTCTTCAGGATGACGGGAACAGACGCGATCGACTCGACGTTGTTGATCACCGTGGGACACCCGTACAGACCGGCGACCGCCGGGAACGGAGGACGCAGCCGGGGTTGACCGCGACGACCCTCGAGCGAGTCGAGCAGCGCCGTCTCCTCGCCGCAGATGTACGCGCCGGCGCCCGCGTGGACGACGACGTCCAGGTCGTAGCCGGTGCCGAGGATGTTCGTGCCGATGTAGCCGGCGTCCTTGGCCTCCTGGACGGCCTGCTGCAGGCGGCGGATCACGTGCAGGACCTCACCGCGGACGTAGATGAACGCGGCGCTCGCGCGGATCGCGTAGGACGCGATGATGACGCCCTCGACCAGCGTGTGCGGCGAGGCCATCATCAGCGGGATGTCCTTGCAGGTGCCCGGCTCGGACTCGTCGGCGTTCACCACGAGGTACTTCGGCTTCGGGTTGTCCTGCGGGATGAACGACCACTTCATCCCGGTCGGGAAGCCCGCGCCGCCGCGGCCGCGCAGACCGGAGTCCTTGACGGCCGCCACCACGTCGGCCGGCTGCATGGTCAGCGCCTTGCGGAGGGCGTCGTACCCGCCGGTGCGCTGGTACGCCGAGAGCTGCCAGGCGTTGATCTGGTCCCAGTTGTCGGACAGTACCGGGGTCAGCATGGTCAGTCCTCCTTCCGGGAGTCGTCGCCGTTGACCGCCTGGGATTCCTTACCAGGCTGGTCGGAGGGGCGCGGACCGGCCGCGGCCTCCGGGGAGACCGTCGTCTCGGCCACGCGGCCGTTGCCGCCGCCGGAGCCGTTCGGGGCCGTCCAGTTGCGCTCGCGGGCCAGGCGGAGGCCGGCCAGCGAGGCCTTGCCGCCGGTCGGGCCCTCGTCGGCGCGCCCGTCCGGGAAGCCGGCCAGCACCCGCTCGGCCTCGCGCCAGGTGCAGATGGTGGCGCCGCGCGGCGACTTCACCTCGGCGCCCGCGCGCAGGTCGTCGACCAGCTGGGTCGCCGACTGCGGCGTCATGTCGTCGAAGAACTCCCAGTTCACCATCATCACCGGCGCGTAGTCGCAGGCGGCGTTGCACTCGAGGTGCTCGAGGGTGATCTTGCCGTCCTCGGTGGTCTCGTCGTTCCCGACCTCGAGGTGCTCCTTGAGCCGCTCGAAGATCAGGTCGCCGCCCATCACCGCGCAGAGCGTGTTGGTGCAGACCCCGACGTGGTAGTCGCCGACCGGACGGCGCTTGTACATCGTGTAGAACGTCGCCACCGCGGAGACCTCGGCGCCGGTCAGCCCGAGCACCTCGGCACAGGCCTCGATCCCCTCCGGGGTGACCCGGCCCTCGACCGACTGCACCAGGTGCAGCATCGGCAGCAGCGCCGAGCGGCCGACCGGGTAGCGGGCGGCCAGCTCGCGCATCTCCGCGATCGTCGTCTCGGTGATGTTCGAGTCACCGGTCGAGTAGGGCACCGGCTTGTCGGTAGCTGTTGCGTGGTTCTCGGCCATCTATCGGTCCACTCCGCCCATAACCGGGTCCAGGCTGGCGACGGCGACGATCACGTCGGCCACCTGGGAGCCCTCACACATGATCGGCATCGCCTGCAGGTTTGCGAACGACGGGTCCCGGAAGTGCACCCGGTACGGCTTGGTGCCGCCGTCGGAGACGACATGCGCGCCCATCTCGCCGCGCGGCGACTCGATCGGCACGTAGGCCTGACCGGCCGGTACCCGGAACCCCTCGGTGACGAGTTTGAAGTGATGGATCAGCGCTTCCATCGACTCGCCCATGATGTGCTTGATGTGGTCGAGCGAGTTGCCCATGCCGTCGGCGCCGACGGCCAGCTGGGCCGGCCAGCCGATCTTCTTGTCGGCGACCATCACCGGCTCGCCGTCCATCTTCTCCAGCCGGTCCGCGCACTGCTCGACGATCTTCAGCGACTCCCACATCTCCTGCAGGCGGACGCGGAAGCGGCCGTAGGAATCCGAGGTGTCCCAGGTCGGGACGTCGAAGTCGTAGGTCTCGTAACCGCAGTACGGCTGCGACTTGCGCAGGTCCAGCGCGTAGCCGGTCGAGCGCACCGTCGGGCCGGTGATCCCCAGCGCCATACAACCGGCCAGATCCAGGTAGCCGACGTCGTTCAGCCGGGCCTTGAAGATCGGGTTCGCGTTGCAGAGCTCGGCGTACTCGGGGAGGTGCTTGTTCATCCAGGTGATGTACTCGCGGATCTTGTCCAGCGCGCCGGCCGGCAGGTCCTGTGCGACGCCGCCGGGGCGGACGAACGCGTGGTTCATCCGCAGGCCGGTGATCAGCTCGAACAGGTCCAGCGTCATCTCCCGCTCGCGGAACCCGATCGTCATCACGGTCAGCGCGCCGATCTCCATCCCGCCGGTCGCGATACAGACCAGGTGGCTGGAGATCCGGTTCAGCTCCATCAGCAGCACCCGGAGCACGTTCGCCTTCTCCGGGATCTGGTCCTCGATCCCGAGCAGCCGCTCGACGGACAGGCAGTACGCCGTCTCGTTGTAGAACGGCGACAGGTAGTCCATCCGGGTGACGAAGGTGACGCCCTGCGTCCAGGAGCGGAACTCCATGTTCTTCTCGATCCCCGTGTGCAGGTAGCCGATGCCACAGCGGGCCTCGGTGACCGTCTCACCCTCGAGCTCGAGAATCAGCCGGAGCACGCCGTGGGTCGACGGGTGCTGCGGGCCCATGTTGACGACGACGCGCTCTTCGGGCTCCTCGCCGAGGCCGGCCACGACCGAGTCCCAGTCCTGACCGGTGACGGTGAAGACCTTGCCCTCGGTGGTGGACCGAGCGTCCGCGTACGGATCTGTAGTGGTCATCAGTTGTACGACCTCCGCGTGTCGGGCGGCGGGATGACGGCGCCCTTGTACTCGACGTCGATTCCGCCGAGCGGGTAGTCCTTGCGCTGCGGGTGCCCGGGCCAGTCGTCGGGCATCTGGATCCGGGTCAGCGCCGGGTGGCCGTCGAAGACGATCCCGAAGAAGTCCCAGGTCTCGCGCTCGTGCCAGTCGGCGGCCGGGTAGACCGAGCAGACCGACGGGATGTGCGCGTCGCCGTCCGGCGCCGACACCTCGAGGCGGATCCGCCGGTTGTGGGTGATCGAGGCCAGGTGGTAGACCGCGTGCAGCTCGCGGCCGGTCTCCTGCGGGTAGTGCACCCCGCTGACGCCGGAGAACAGCTCGAAGCGCAGGGTCTCGTCGTCCCGCAGGTGCTGCGCGACGCTCACGAGGTGCTCGCGCGCGACGTGCAGAGTGAGCTCGGTGCGGTCGACGACGACCTTCTCGATCGCGCCCTCACCGGCCAGGCCCTCGAGTTTGTCGACGGCGCCGTCGAACCAGGAGCCGTACGGCTTCGGCGTCCCGCCGGGCAGCGCGACCTGACGCTTCAGGCCGCCGAACCCGGAGGTGTCACCGGTGCCGCGGACGCCGAACATGCCCTCGCGCTGGTCGATCACCTCGGCGCCGGGCGTCTGCGCGTCACCAGCGGCGGACGTCGCCGGAAGGTTCTCCGGCTGCGAGTCGCTCATCGAAGCAGACCCTTCATCTCAATGGTCGGGGCGGCCGTCAGCGCGGCCGCCTCCTGCTCGTTCTGCAGGGCCAGCTTGTGCGCGCCGAGCTTGCTGTGCTGGATCTGGTCGTGGATCTTCAGGAACGCGTCCAGCAGCATCTCCGGCCGCGGCGGGCAGCCGGGCAGGTACATGTCGACGGGGACGACGTGGTCGACCCCCTGGACGACGGCGTAGTTGTTGAACATGCCGCCGGACGACGCGCAGACGCCCATCGCGAGCACCCACTTCGGGTTCGCCATCTGGTCGTAGATCTGGCGCAGCACCGGCGCCATCTTCTGGCTCACCCGGCCGGCCACGATCATCAGGTCGGCCTGGCGCGGCGAGGCCCGGAAGACCTCCATGCCGAACCGGGCGGCGTCGTACCGCGGCGCGCCGGTGGTCATCATCTCGATCGCGCAGCAGGCCAGCCCGAAGGTTGCCGGCCACAACGACGCCTTCCGCATGTAGCCGAGCAGACCCTCGACGGTGCCGAGCAGTACGCCGGCCGGAAGCTGTTCCTCTAGACCCATATCAGTCCCACTCCAGTCCGCCGCGGCGCCAGACGTAGGCGTACGCGACGAAGACGGTGACGATGAAGATGACCATCTCGATCAACCCGAAGAGCGCCATCTGGTCGAAGGCGACCGCCCACGGGTAGAGGAAGATGATCTCGATGTCGAAGACGATGAAGAGCATCGCGGTGATGTAGTACTTCACCGGGAAGCGGCCACCGCCGACCGGCTGCGGCGTCGGCTCGATCCCGCACTCGTACGAGTCGAGCTTGGCCCGGTTGTAACGCTTCGGGCCGACCAGGGCGCTGGTCAGAATGCTGCCCAAGACGAAGAGCGCCGCGAGCACACCAAGAGCGAGGATCGGTACGTAGGGTTGCATCGCTTGGTGCTCCCTCCTTCAGCCGGTGGTCTGTGTGGTTTCAGCCGACACTGTGTTATCAGTACCGGAGTGACTCAGCTCACTCGCCCCGCCGATCAGGCGGCGGGAGCGACCTTCGTGAGCCCGTTGATGATCTTGTCCATCACGTCGCCGTCGCGCGGGTCGGTGAGGTTGGCCAGCAACTTCAGCGTGAACTTCATCAAGGTGGTGCGCGGCAGACCGTACTTCGTGCACAGCCGCATCACCTCCGGATTTCCGATCAGCTTCACGAAGACCCGGCCGAGCGAGTAGTAGCCGCCCCACTCCTGCTTGAGCGCCTTCGGGTAGGCCGACAGCGCGCGCTCGCGCTGGTTCGGCTGCCGGTGCAGCGCCTGGGCGGCGACCTCGGCGGCGAACATCCCGGACTCCATCGCGTACGGGATGCCCTCGCCGTTGAACGGGTTGACCATGCCGCCGGCGTCGCCGAGCAGCATCAGGCCGCGGGTGTAGTGCGGCTGCCGGTTGAAGCCCATCGGCAGCGCCGCCCCGCGGATCGGGATGGTCTGGAACTCGTCGCGGAACTGCCACTGCTCCGGCGTGTTCTTCAGCCAGGCCTTCAGCAGGTCCGAGTAGTCGACCTTGCCGAAGGCGTCGGAGGTGTTCAGGATGCCGAGACCGACGTTGACGGTGCCGTCGCCCATGCCGAAGATCCAGCCGTAGCCCGGCAGCAGGACCTTGCCGTTCGGCTGCTTCGGGTCGTCGGCCCACAGCTCCAGCCAGGACTCGAGATAGTCGTCGTCGTGCCGCGGGCTGGTGAAGTACGTCCGGACGGCGACGCCCATCGGCCGGTCGTCGCGCTTGTGCAGCCCCATGCCGATACTCAGCCGCGACGAGTTGCCGTCGGCGGCCATCACCAGCGGCGCGCGGAACTCGACGTCGCCGCCGGCCCGGCGGCCGTTGTCGTCGACCGGCTTGGCCGTGACGCCGACGATGAAACCCTTGTCGTCGAGGATCGGGCCGGTCACGTTCGTCCGCTCGCGCAGCCGCGCGCCGGCCTTGACCGCCTGCCGGGCGAGCAGGTCGTCGAAGTCCATCCGGTTCCGGGTCAGGCCGTAGTTCGGGTGGCTGGACAGATCCGGCCAGTCGAGCTGGAGCTGGTGCCCGGCGCCCTGGATCCGGAGCCCGTAGTTGCGGATCCAGCCGGCCTCTTCGGAGATGTCGATCCCCATGTTGATCAGCTGCTTGGTACCGCGCGGAGTGAGGCCGTCGCCGCACACCTTCTCGCGCGGGAACGCGGTCTTCTCCAGCAGCAGGACGTCGAGGCCCGCGTTGGCCAGGTGGTAGGCGGCGGAAGATCCAGCGGGTCCGGCGCCGACGACGATGACATCGGCTGACTCCGACTGCTGCCCGCTCGGCACGCTCTCGCTCATCTCATCCCGACCTGGAAGTTGGGGGCTGTCACGGCTCGTGAAGGGATTCACTAAGCCTGGTCATCCGACAGTCTAGGACTGCCTGACGCGGACACGAAACTCGCCCCAACCCCCTTGCAGACAAGCAAATTACGCGCCGTTTTCGTTGCGTAATTAAGTGGGGGTCTGAGGACCCCACGTCGTAGCGAGGAGGTGCTCGGTGCGGTAGCTCGGTGTGCTGGGGCGGAGGGGTCGATGCGGAGCATCGTCACCTGTGCACCAGTGCGGCGAGATGCTGTGCCGAGTGCCCCGCAGTAGGCGTGGGGTCCTCAGACCCCCACTAGGCGGGCTTCACGCCACGGTGGATGGCGACCAGACCACCGGTCAGGTTGGCCCACTGCACCCGGCTCCAGCCGGCCGCCTCGATCGTGCGGGCCAGCGGCTCCTGGGGCAGCCATGCGCGCGTCGACTCGGCCAGGTACTCGTAGGCCTCGGGGTTGGTCGAGACCACCCGGGCCACCACCGGGACCGCGCGCATCATGTACTCCAGGTACGCGACCCGGAACGGCTTCCAGGTCGGGTGCGACTGCTCGAGGATGACGAGCCGGCCGCCGGGCCGGGTCACCCGGAGCATCTCGCGCAGCGCGAGCGTGACGTCGTTCACGTTTCGCAGCGCCCAGGAGATGGTGACCACGTCGAAGCTCTCGTCGGCGAACGGCAGCCGCAGCGCGTCGCCGGCGATCAGATCCAGCTCGGGGTGGTTGCGCTTGCCGACCCGGAGCATCCCGACCGAGAAATCACAGGACACCACCTCGGCGCCGGCCTCGCGCAGCTTGATACTCGACGCGCCCGTCCCGGCCGCCAGATCGAGGATCTTCAGCCCCTTCCGCGGCGCGATCGCGGCCAGCGTCGCGGGCCGCCAGACCAGCTTCTCCATACCCATCGTGGCCACCGCGTTGGTGCGGTCGTAGCCCTCCGCCACGTTGTCGAACATGGCGGCCACGGCGGCCGGGTCCTTGCTCAGATCTGCGCGCGTCACGTGTCTAGTGTCCTGCACCGCTCTCAGTGCGCCAGCTCCGGTGTCCAGGTGGGTACATCGCAAGGCGGAGGGGCGCCCTCGATGCGGTGTTCATCGTGGGCGCTCATCCAACGCGGCGAGGTGCCCGCCTGGGCGCCGGAGATGGTGTGCTGAGGGCGGTGGAGGACGCGAGGTTGATCACGGGTGCGACAGGCGCTGAAATTCACTGGACATGAAGCGGTCGTACGCTTGCATCTCGTGAGCGCATCTCCAGGGAGCCAACCGGCCGTCGTGACCGCGCCGCAGCTCGTCGTCCGCAGCGTCGCGGTGGACGGCGTCGCGGAGCGGCTGATCGACCATCTGCCGGCCGAAGGCGGGCTGAGCTGGGTCCGCCGCGGGGACGGGCACGTCGGCTGGGGCGTCGCCGCGCGACTCGATGTTGCCGGTGGCAACCGCTTCCAGGAGGCGGTGCGCTGGTGGCAGCAGCTGGTCGGCGCGGCCGTGGTGCGCGACGAGATCGGCGTACCAGGCTCCGGACTGGTCTGCTTCGGCTCGTTCGGGTTCACCGACTCCGACCCCGGTGAGCTGGTGGTGCCCGAGGTGATCGTCGGCCGCCGCGGCGGCACCACCTGGGTGACCACGGTCTCCCCCGCCAGCTCGCTGGCCGCGCCGCCCGAGCTCGTCACCCACGAGCCCTCGCCGGTGCACGAGGTGACGTTCGCGGACGGCGCGCGCTCCGGCGCCGACTGGTCGGGCATCGTGGCGGACGCCGTCCGCCGGATCACCGCCGGCACGCTGGACAAGGTGGTCCTCGCCCGCGATCTGATCGCGATCGCCGATCAGCCGATCGACCTGCGCTGGCCGCTGCGCCGGCTGGCCGCGGCGTACCCGAACTGCTGGACCTTCTCGGTCGACGGGCTGATCGGCGCCACGCCGGAGCTGCTGGTCCGCCGGGAGAAAGGGCTGATCACCTCCCGGGTCCTCGCGGGGACGATTCGCCGCACCGGCGACGACGCGCACGACCTCGCGCTGGCCGCGTCGCTGGCCCGGTCGTCGAAGGACCTCGAGGAGCACGAGTTCGCCGTCCGCTCGGTCGCCGACGCGCTGAAACCGCACTGCAAGTCGATGAACGTGCCCGAGACGCCGTTCGTCCTGCACCTGCCGAACGTGATGCATCTCGCGACCGACGTGGCCGGCGTGGCGAACAACGGCGCCTCCGCGCTCGGGCTGGCCGCCTCGCTGCACCCGTCGGCCGCGGTCTGCGGGACGCCGACGCCGGTCGCCCGCGACCTGATCGGCGAGATCGAGGGGATGAGCCGCGGTCGCTTCAGCGGGCCGGTCGGCTGGATGGACGCCGCCGGCGACGGCGAGTGGTGTATCGCACTGCGCTGCGGTCAGGCCGACCCGGACGACGCGCGCAAGATGCGCCTGTTCGCGGGCGCCGGGATCGTGGCCGGCTCCGATCCGGACGCCGAACTGGCCGAGACGAACGCGAAACTGGTTCCGATGCGAGACGCACTAGGAGAGTGACTGTGAAGCTCACGAAGTTCGCGCATGCCTGTGTCCGCCTGGAGAAGGACGGCAAGACCCTGCTGGTCGACCCGGGCTCGTTCAGCGAGGACGCCGTCTTCGCCGCCGCGGACGCCGTCCTGGTCACCCACGAGCACCCGGACCACCTCGACATCGCGCGGATCGCCGCCCTCGACGTCCCCGTCTACACCAACGCCGGCGTCGCGGCCCAGCTCACCGAACTCGGCGACCGCGTCCACGTCGTCGCAGGCGGCCAGTCCTTCGACGCCGCCGGCTTCGCCGTCACCGCCTACGGCCAGGACCACGCCGTCATCCTCCCCGAGTGGGGCGTCCCCTGCGCCAACATCGGCTTCCTGATCGACGACGCCGTCTACCACCCCGGCGACTCCTTCACCCAGCCCGACCGCGCCGTCCACACCAACCTGGTCCCCATCTCCGGTCCATGGTTCGCCCTCCCGCCGGCCGTCGAGTACGCCCGCACCGTTCAGGCGACCCAGCTCGTCGGCATCCACGACGGCCTGCTCTCCGAGATCGGCCTCGGCATGTTCCCCCGCTTCTTCAACACCGACGAACGCCCGTACGTCCGGCTCTCCCCTGGGGACTCGACCGAGATCAGCTGAACTTGTAGGCCACCAGATCCTGCAGGGGCTCGTAGCCGATGGCGGCGTAGATCTTGTTGGACGTCGGGTTGGCCAGGTCGGTCATCAGGCAGACCTGGTTGCCGGCAGCGCTCAGGGTCTGGGTGACGTGGGCGGTGAGGGCGCTGGCGTAGCCGTGGCCCCGGTAGGGGGGCGGGGTGTAGACGGGGCCGATGCGGACGGCGCCGAAGGCGGGGGCCTGGTGGCCGACGAGGGCGACCAGGTGGCCGTTGCAGTCCCAGATCCAGAGGCGGTGGTGCTCGGTGCGCTGTTCGAGCCAGCGGCGGTCGGCTTCGGCGCCTTCGGCGGCGTGGCCGACTTCTTGGCGGTAGGCGCCGAAGAAGGGGGTGAGGACGTCGAGGTCGGCCGGTTCGGCGAGCCTCGGCGTACCGACGGCGCGCTGCGGGACGAACGTGCCGAGTTTGTGCAGGCGGACGCGTTCGGAGGGGACGAAGGCGCGGCCGGTCCGGACGGCGTACTGCTCGGCGAACAGGCGGGCCGCGTCGGCCGAGCCGATCACGCTCCGGGCGCGCGGGACGGCGTTCGCGAGGACGTCGACCACGTGCGGGACGAGGCCGGTCGGGAGGCCGGAGAGGTTGATCCCGCGGAGCGCCGTCCAGATGACCGCGCCGAGCACCTCGCCGGCCGGGTTGTGGACCGAGACGAAGACCGGCGGCTCGGGGTCGTCGACCAGGCCGCGGACCCGGTCGGAGACATTGCTCAAGATGGTGGTGTTGAGCACCGGATCACGTTGCAGGAAAGGGAAAACCAGCTCGGCGAAGGCAGCTGGGTCGCGGGTGACGCGGACGGTCATTCGGTGAACTCCAGGACGGTGAAGTCGCCGACCGGGCGATACCCGGCCTGGTGGTAGATCTTGTTCGAGGTCGGGTTGGCCAGGTCGGTGTAGAGACAGGCCTGGTTGCCGTCGGCAAGTATTTGGGCGGTGACATGGCTGGTCAGGGCGCCGGCGTACCCGTGCCGGCGGTGTTCGGGCGGAGTGTAGACCGGGCCGACCCGGCAGACGCCGAAGACCGGCCGATGGAAGCCGACCATACTCACCGCGACGCCGTCGACCGCCCAGATCCACATCGTGCCCTCGGTGAACTTGTGCTCGGCCCAGTCCCGCGGGTCGTCGCCGAGTTCGGGGAAGCCGTCGCGGCCCCACGCCGCGACCAGCTCGATCTCGCTCGCCTGCATCGGCCGCGGGGCGCCGGCATCCGCGGCGAGTGGAGTCAGGTCGATCAGTTTGTGCAGCCGGGTCGCCATGTGCTGGTCGGCGCCGCCGCCGCGCAACTGCTGCCAGCGGGCGGCGAACCGCGTCGCCGACGGGTGGCTCCCCGCGACACCCGGCACCTCGGTGAGCACCTCCGCGAAGGTGTCCGCTACCAGCTCGGCGAGGTCCTCCTGGAGGGCGCCCAGGTAGACGCCGCGCCCGGGTGTGCGCATCGCGGCCCCGACGACGTCGCCGTCGTGGACCGAGACGTAGTACGCCGGTTCGTCGTCCTCGGGACGGACGCCGGTGGCGCGCTCGTGGACGTTGGTCATGATCACCGTGTGCAACACGGGATCCTGTTGCAGCAAAGGGAAGACGGTCTCCGCGAAGGCGGCGGGATCGGAGGTGACACGGACGTCCATGGACCGGGAGACTACGCCTGCCAGGTGTCCAACAGCGCCCGATTTAGACTGCGCGTATGTCCACGACGCGGTTGCTGCTGCTGGGGATCGTCCGGATCTTCCAGCCGGCCTACGGATACCAGCTGCGCCGGGAGCTGCTGACGTGGAACGTGCAGGAGTGGGCCAACATCAATCCGGGCTCGATCTACACGGGGTTGCGGACGCTGGCCAAGCACGGCTACCTGGCCGAACTCGACGACGGCGAGCCCGGGCGGACGTCGTACCAGCTCACCCCGGAGGGCGATCAGGAGTTCTTCTCGCTGCTTCGGCAGCATCTCTGGACGGTCGACGGATTCCATCCGGACCGGATGCAGGCGGCGCTGAACTTTCTCTGGACGCTGCCGCGCGACGAGGTGCTCGTCGCGCTGGACGGCCGGATCGGGCAGCTGGAGAGCCGGCTGAAGACGGCGCCGTTCGACGAGCGGCAGATCCAGGCCGATCCGAGTACGCCGAACCAGGTGGTCGAGATGCTCCGGATCGCGGCCGCGCGCGACCAGGGCGAGCTCGGCTGGACGCGTGAATTCCGGGAGCGGATCGCGACCGGGGCCTACGCGTTCGCGGCGCCACCATCTTCCTCACCACCCACTACCTCGACGAGGCCGACGCCCTCTGCGACCGCATCCTCGTCATCGACCACGGCCGCATCGTCGCCGCCGGCACCCCCGACGACCTCAAACAACAAGTCTCCGGCGACGCCGTCCGCCTCGCCCTCACCACCCCCGCCGACGCCCCCGCCACCACCAAGATCATCCAAGGCCTCGAAGGCGCAACCGCCGTCGAGACCGACGCCACCACCGTCACCTTCCGCATCCCCCGCGGCGGCGCCATCCTCCCGGGCTTGCTCCGTTCGATCGACGCCCAAGGCATCGAACTGTCCGGTGTGGAAGTCCACCGCCCCACCCTCGACGACGTCTTCCTCACCATGACCGGCCGCTCCCTCCGCGACGAGAACCCCCCAGCCAAGGAGGTCGCCGCGTGAACGTGTGGCGGGATACTTGGGTGGTTTTTCGGCGGGCTTTGCGGTTGTCGGTGCGGCATCCGATGTGGTCGGTGCTGATGTTGAGTCAGCCGTTGATGTATTTGCTCTTGTTCGGGCCGTTGCTGAAGCCGTTGACGGCGGAGATCAGCCAGGGGGCGGCGACGAATGCTTATCAGGTGTTCATTCCGGGGCTGATCGTGCAGCTCGGGATGTTCGGGGCGATGTTCGTCGGGTTCGGGTTGATCGCGGAGTACCGGGCCGGGGTGATCGAGGCCGACCGGGTGACGCCGGCGTCGCGGGTCGCGTTGATGGCCGGGCGGGTGTTGCGGGATGTGGTCGTGCTGGTGGCGCAGTCGGTGCTGTTGCTGCTGGCGGCGCTGCCGCTCGGGTTGCGGGCGCCGTGGGCGGGCGTGCTGTTGTCGCTGGTGATCGTGGCGCTGCTCGGCGCGACGTTCGCGTCGCTGTCGTACGCCGTCGCCCTGATCACCAAGAGCGAGGACGCACTGGCCCCGCTGCTGAACGGCATCGCGATGCCGCTGCTGTTGCTGTCCGGCATCCTGCTGCCGATGCAGATCGGCCCGACGTGGCTGCAGCGGCTGTCCGACATCAGTCCGCTCAAGCATGTGGTGAACGGCGTCCGGGCGATGTTCCAGGGCGACATCGTCAGCAGTCCGGCGCTGTGGGGCCTGTTCTGGGTCGTGCTGCTGACGGTGGTCGGCCTGACTGTCGGTGCCCGGACGTTCCGGAAAGAGTCCGCTTGAGTTCATGAGCGCGTCGCACGGCCGGAGTAACGTCCGGCCGTGCGTTCGCCTCTGGTCCGTGGCCTGGTGGGTTCCGTCGTGGTCGCCTTCGCCAGTCTGGTGACCTCGGTGGTGCCGCCCTCGTCGTGGGTGGCGTCCTTCCCGATCACCAGCGACCTGCGCGCCACCCTGCCCGGCCGGATGGTCGGCCTGTCGTTCATGGTCGCCGGGCTCGGCCTGCTGGCCTGGGCCTGGCTGTCGACCGGCCGTCAGGTGCTGGCCGGTCAACGCCCCCCACTGCTCCGAATGGCGACGTACTGGAGTCTCCCGCTCCTCCTCATCCCGCCACTGTTCAGCCGCGACGCCTGGAGCTACGCAGCCCAGGGCGCGCTGGTGGCCGAGGGATTCGACCCGTACGCCGTTGGCCCCGGCGCCCTCTCCGGTCACATCATCGAAGCCGTCGACCCGATGTGGATGCAGACCCCAGCGCCGTACGGCCCGCTCCCGCTCGCGTACGGCGGCCTGATGGCCAAACTGACCATGGACCCGTACGTGCTGATGCTGGCGCACCGACTGCTCGCAGTGGTCGGCGTCATCCTGATCGCGTGGGCTGTCCCCCGGCTAGCGACCGCCTGTCGCGTCGACCCAGTGTTTGCGACCTGGCTGGTCGTGGCGAACCCGATGCTGCTCACGCACGGCATCGGCGCCGCCCACAACGACATGCTGATGCTGGGCCTGGCCTGCAGCGCTTTCGCACTCGCACTGACCGGCCACTGGGGTACGGCGGCCGTTCTGGCCGGCGTAGCGGCCGCAGTGAAACTTCCGGGCGGTCTGGTGGCCATTGCGATCGCAGCGGTGATGAGTCCACTCGCGGGACGGATGCAGCGCGTCGCCAGTCTCGCCATTGCCGGTGCGCTGTCAGTGCTGTCGTTGGTGACAGTCGGCGCGCTGACCGGTGTCGGCTCGGGTTGGCTCGGTGCACTCGACGTCCCCGGCCTGGTCCGATCACCGTTCTCGATCGCGAACCTGGTCGGTGGCGCGACGTCCGGCATCCTTGGCTGGCTCGGCGAGGACACTGCGGCCGAGCAGTCCCTCCAGATCATCAGACTGGCCGGAATGCTGCTGGCCGTCACAGTGATCGCCGTACTGAGCCTCCGGTCGTCAATCCACTATGCAGCCCGGGCGGTGGGCATTGCGCTGCTGACGATCGTGCTGCTCGGCCCAACCGCCCACGACTGGTACTTCCTCTGGTGCCTGCCGTTCCTGGCCGTTGCGCGCCCCGGCCGGCGCGTGACGACTGCCATCACCGCGATCAGCCTCATCTTCACCATCGCCGCACCACTGAACTCATCACTGCGCGGTGCGACGATTCCGATCCTCACCACGACCGCACTGGTCCTGGTGATCGTTGCGCCACTGCTCAATCGGGCACGGACGCTGCTAGCAGCTCCGCGGCCAACTGTCGGTGTGTAGTCCGCGGCACGCGGGCCTCCACGACATCGATTCCGGCAACAGTCGGCGCCAGCGCAGCGCGCAGCGCGTCCGGCGTCTCGACCAGTTGGTACGGCGTACCACTGGCCGCGCAGAGTGCGGACAGGTCCGTGTTGTGCGGGGTGCCGAAGACACGCTCGAAGTGCGTCGCGTGATTCGGATCGCCCTGCTCGAGGGTGGAGAAGATCCCGCCGCCGTTGTCGTTGACCACGACGATCCGGAGATCCGGCCGGGCCTCGTCGGGCCCGATGATCAGGCCGCTGGCGTCGTGCAGGAAGGCCAGGTCGCCGATCAGCGCGTACGTCGGCCCGGCGTTCGCCAGGGCGGCGCCGACGGCGGTGGAGATGGTGCCGTCGATCCCGGCCAGGCCGCGGTTCGCGACCGTGCGGATCGGCACCACCGGCGCGAGGTCGAGATCCCGGATCGGGTTCGAGGAGGCGACGACGAGCATCCCGTCGGCGCCGGCGGCCGCGCCGACGATCGCCGCGATGGCCGGGCCGGTGAGACTGTCGGCGAGTACCTTGTCGATGGCCGGGCGGGCCAGCTGATCGGCGTGCTGCCATCTTTCCAACCAGTTGGTTGGATCAGGGCCGGACACCTCCACCCCGGTGACGACCGCGGCGGCGCGCCGGGCCGGATCGGCCCACGGGCCGGTCGGGGCGACCACGATCACCTCGACCTCCGGCTGGGCCAGCAGTTTCGCGACCGGCCGCGAGAGCGTCGGGTGCCCGAACACCAGCACCCGTTCGATCTCCGCCGCCAAATCACTTGCCTGCAGCAACAATCGGTACGCCGAGACGACGGCCGGCCCGGTCCGGGCGCGACTCGACGGCTCGGCGAACAACGGCCAGTTCCCCGCCTCAGCCGCCAACCGGGCTGCCTGCGACGCGCCGTCGCCGGCCACCACCACCGTCTTCGGCCCCGGCGAAACAGTCGACAGCTGGCCGACCGCGGCGTGCACGGCGGTCCACGGGCCGGTGCTGCGTCCGCTCAACGGCTCCGGCCACTCCGGGCCATCAGTCGGCACCAGCGGCTCGGTCAGCGGGCAGTTCAGCTGCACCGGCCCCGGGTCGGCGGAACGAGCGCCGGTTGCGTTGGCCACTGCCCGCGCGACCTGTGAGCGCCAGTACGCGACCTGACCGATCTCCTGCACCGGCGTCCCGAACTCATGAAACAACCGGACTGCAGAGCCGAACACCTTCAGCTGGTCAGTTGTCTGGTTCGCACCGGTCCCCCGCAACGCAGGCGGCCGGTCAGCGCTCAGCACCACCAAGGGCAGCCCACTGTGCGATGCCTCCAGGACCGCAGGGTGCAGGTTGGCCACTGCGGTGCCGGACGTCGTGACTACCGGCACCGGCAGCCCAGTCCCCCGAATCAGGCCAATGGCCAGGAACCCCGCCGTACGCTCGTCGATCCGGACGTGCAACCGCAGTCGCCCAGCCCGGTCCGCCTCAGCCAGTGCGAGAGCGAGCGGCGCGCTCCGCGACCCGGGGCAGACCACAGCCTCCCGGACGCCGCAGCGGATCAGTTCGTCGACCACTACGGTGGCAAACGCCGTAGACGGGTTCATTCCGCACTCCTCTGTTGCACTCGACTCAGGCGCTCTTCCCACACCGCATTCCGGTCCGCAGCGGCCCGGTTGGCAGCCAGCTGGTCCGGTGTGACCCGTCGTACCGGCAGAAAGCCGTCGACGGGGAGCAGCGGTTCGCTGACAACCTCGCTGGTGAACATCGAGACTGTCGCCAGCCCGCAGGCGTAGGGCAGTTCAGGCAGCGCGGCCGCCAGAGCGACGCCGGCCGCGATCCCGACCGACGTCTCCAGCGCAGAAGAGACCACGACCGGTAGACCGATCTGTTCCGCGATCTCGAGACAAGCGCGGACGCCGCCGATCGGCTGCACCTTGAGGACCGCGATATCGGCCGCGTCGAGTTTCTTGACCAGCAACGGGTCCTCGGCCCGGCGGATCGATTCGTCTGCAGCGACGAGGACATCGGTACGCCGCCGTACGGTCGCCAAATCCTCGACCGCGGCGCACGGCTGCTCGACGTACTCGAGTTCGAACCGCGACAGCTCACGCAACGCCCGCACGGCTTCATCGACCGACCACAGCCCGTTCGCATCGATGCGCACCTGGCCAGACCCGATCGCATCCCGCACGGCCGCAACCCGGGCAAGATCATCGGCGAGCGTCTGGCCCGGCTCGGCCACCTTCACCTTGGCCGTCCGGCAGCCAGAAGCTCGCACGAGCTCAGCCGCCCGCTCCGGCCCTACTGCGGGCACAGTGCAGTTCACCGGGACGACGTCACGCACCGGCGCAGGCCAGCCGTCGTACGCCGCCTCCCGCGCAGCCCGCCACCACGAGACCGCGGTGGCGTCGTCGTAGTCCAGAAACGGGCTCCACTCCGCCCAACCGGCCGGACCCTCGAACAGCATGCCCTCGCGGACAGTGATGCCGCGGAACTTGTTCTTCAGACCGATCGAGTACGTGATCACCGCAGCGCCTGCCGATCCACTTTGCCGGAGGCAAGCATCGGTACGGCGTCCAGCCGCCGCACCTCCCGCGGAGCCCACGTCCTGGGCAGCACCTCGGCCACAAAGGCCCGCAACTCGGCCAGACTCGGGTCGCCGACGACGTACGCGACCACTCGCGTCCCCCACTCCGCATCGGGGACGCCGAGCACCACGGCGTCCTTTACCTGCGGATGTTCGAGCAACCGGGCCTGAACGGTCGGCAGCGTGACGTTGACCCCACCGGAGATCACAACATCGTCAACCCGGCCGATCACCCGCAGCCGCCCGTCGACGAGCTCACCGCGGTCCTGAGTCCGGAACCAGCCGTCCTGCAGCACCTCGGGCTGCAACCGGTAGCCGGAGAACAACGTGTTGCCCTTGATCAGAATACGGCCGTCGTCGAGGTCGATCGACGTGCCGGTCAGCGGCAGCCCGGCGTACACACAGCCACTGCCGGTCTCGGTCATCCCGTACGCCGGGATCGCAGTCACTCCAGCCTCGGCCGCACGAGCCTTCAGCGGCTCCGGAGTAGGCGCACCACCGATCACAATCGCGTCGAACGACCGCAGCGCCACCAGATCGGTCTCCAGGTAGCGGGCGAGCTGAGTGGGCACCATCGCGGTGTAGCGGCGAGCACCTGTCAGTCGGCCGGCAGCGGCGCTGAAGCTGTCGCCCAGCAGGACCGGCGACTCACCAGCGAGCAGTGAACGCGTCAGGATCTGGAGACCGCCGATGAAGTACGGCTTCATCGGCAGAAGCCACTGCCCGGGCCCGCCCAGCCGCTCGTGCGTAGCGTGCGCCGAGGCGACCAGGGCCTCCCGAGAGAGCGCCACGCCCTTCGGCTCCCCCGAAGACCCCGAGGTGGTCAGGACGACGGCACAGTCGTCCGCCACTGGCTGCTCTGGGACCACTGCACGCCGTACGCGGTCTGCAGCGGCCGGATCGTCCGGTACCGGCGCGAACGGGGCACCGCCGTCCAGTACGCCGCGGAGCGCGGACAGCACGGCATCCGGCGTACCGGGGACCAGGCGCAGGGTAGACATGTCAGTCCGAGCGTACGACCCGGCGCTCCGACCACTGGTACCCGGCTGACAGAATCATTGCCCATGGCCACCCCTGCCCAGTGGATCGAAGGCGCGCGGCCGCGCACGCTGCCCGCAGCCGTTGCTCCCGTCCTCGTCGGCACCGGCGCCGCCGCGTACCTCGGCGGCTTCGTCTGGTGGAAGGCGCTGCTAGCGCTCGGCGTCGCGCTGATGCTGCAGATCGGCGTGAACTACGCCAACGACTACAGCGACGGCATCCGCGGTACGGATGAGGTCCGGGTCGGCCCGTTGCGGCTGGTGGGCTCCAAGGTCGCCACACCGGGACAGGTGAAGACCGCAGCATTTACCTGCTTCGGTGTCGGCGCTGCGCTCGGCATCGTGCTCAGCGCGACCACCAGTTGGTGGCTGTTGGCCGTCGGTGCCGCCTCACTGGTCGGTGCGTGGTTCTACACCGGCGGCAAGCGCCCGTACGGCTACCGGGCGCTCGGCGAGGTCAGCGTCTTCCTCTTCTTCGGGCTGGTCGCCGTACTCGGTACGACGTACGTCCAGGCCGAGAAGCTCAGCTGGGTGGCCGTAGCGGGCGCAGTGTCGGTCGGTGCGATCGCCTGCGCGCTGCTGGTCGCCAACAACCTCCGTGACATCCCGACCGACACTGTGACCGGCAAGCGCACGCTGGCCGTCGTACTGGGCGCGGCGAACTCACGGAAGCTCTACGCCGCGCTGATCGCGCTGGCCTTCGTCCTTGCAATCGCCTCGGCGTTGTCGACCCCCTGGGCGCTGCTGGCCTTCATCGCCGTCCCACTGGCCATCAAGGCGACCCGCATCGTGCTGAGCGACGCCGTCGGCCCAGCACTGATCCCGGTACTGCAGGCGACCGGCATCACCGAGCTGGTGTACGCCGTCGGTCTCACCGCCGGTCTGTTCCTCGCGGCCTAGGGCTCACGCCACTGGCCGGTGGTCGCGAAGTTCTCCAGCGTGGCCAGGTACGGCGTGATGTCGATCCCGCTCGTGCGCAGCCAGGCGTCGTCGTAGTAGGTGTTGCCGTAGCGCTCGCCGCTGTCGCAGAGCAGCGTGACGATCGAGCCGCGGACGCCGGTCCGCTGCATCTCCGCGGCCAGCCGGAGCGAACCCCAGAGGTTCGTACCGGTCGAACCGCCGACCAGGCGGCCGGTGACACGCGAGCAGAATCGCATCGCGGCGATCGAAGCGGCGTCCGGAACCGAGATCATCCGGTCCACGACGCCCAGGACGAACGACGGCTCCACCCGCGGCCGGCCGATCCCCTCGATCCGGGACGGGCGGCCGGTCGCGAAGTCGTCGTCACCGGACTCGAACGCGCCGAAGAATGCCGAGTTCTCCGGGTCGACGACCGCGACCGACGTCTCGTGCCGCTGGTACCGGACGTAGCGGCCGATCGTCGCCGACGTCCCGCCGGTGCCCGCGCCGACCACGACCCAGGTCGGGATCGGGTGCCGCTCGAGCTCCAGCTGGCCGAAGATCGACTCGGCGATGTTGTTGTTCCCCCGCCAGTCGGTGGCGCGTTCGGCGTAGGTGAACTGGTCCATGTAGTGGCCGCCGGACTCCTCGGCCAGCCGCTTCGCCTCGCCGTAGATCTGCCCGGACCGCTCGACGAAGTGGCAGCGCCCGCCGTAGAACTCGATCATCTCGATCTTCTCCGGGCTGGTGGACGCCGGCATCACCGCGACGAACGGCAGCCCGAGCAACCGCGCGAAGTACGCCTCGCTGACCGCCGTCGACCCGCTCGACGCCTCGATCACCGGCGTCCCCTCGCGAATCCACCCGTTGCACAACGCGTACAGGAACAGCGACCGCGCCAGCCGGTGCTTCAGCGACCCGGTCGGGTGCACCGACTCGTCCTTCAGGTACAGATCGACCCCGAGCACATCCGGCATCGGGAACACATGCAAATGAGTGTCCGCGCTCCGGTTGGCATCCGCCTCGACGATCCGCACCGCCTCCGCCACCCAGGCGCGCGCCTTCTCGTCCCGACGATCCACCTCACGACACACCCCGCTGTCATTCATGCGCAGCAGGTTAGGTGTTCTGTCAAGAAATGAGAATTCCGGGCGCGCCTGGGAGGGCCGAACCTCAGCAGTCGCGGATGCGGGCGTAGGTGTCGGGGCCGGGATAGGTGGCCCAGGTGCTGGTGCCGAACTTGGCGGCGACGACGGCGCCGTTGTGGATCTGTTCGTAGTGCAGGTGCGGTCCGGTCACATTGCCGGTGTCGCCGACGCGGCCGATCTGGGTGCTGTTGGTGACGCGGTCGTTGACGGCGACAGCGCGGTTCTGGAGGTGGGCGTAGAGGGTGCGCCAGCCGTCGCCGTGGGCGATCTCGATGTAGTTGCCGTAGCCGCCGGCGTCGTAGGCCGAGCGGACGACGGTGCCGGCCGCACTGCTCTTCACCGGTTTGCCGAGGTCGTCGCGACCGGAGCCCCAGTTGAAGTCGAGGGAGTAGTAGGAGGGGCTGTGGCCGGAGCGGCTGGCGCCGGACCAGTTCTCGCCGCAGCTGAACGGCACCCGGAGCAGAGGGCGGGCCAGGACGGCGTCGGCCGACTTGGGTTGGATGGCGGCGCGTTCGGCCATGTAGCTCTGAGGAGCCGGTTCGGCGTTGGCCGGGAGCGCCGGGGCCAGTGCGACCAGTACGGCGGCCGCAGCGAGGGCAGGGCGGATCATGAAGTCCTCCAGGGGCGGTTGGAGAGTTCTGACGACTCAGCCTGCGCAGCTGTTGCAGCAAGCGGCAAGGAAGTCGGTCAGAGTCGGTCAGACCCCGCGGTCGAGCTACCTTGGGACGCACACCGACCTGTGGGGGAAACATGACCGAGAACGGCGAGCGGCCGACGCGGCCGCGGGTGACGCTCACCGACATCAGCTCGCGGGCGTGGGAGCACCCGGCGGACCGGGGCGCTCTGGTGGCGCTGCGGCAGCTGAAAGGGTTCGACTTCGTCCTGCGCAAGCTGTCCGGCCTGATCGACGAGCGGGCCGTACGGCTGCAGTTCCTCGGCTCGGCGATCCGGGTCGACGAGCGGCAGTTCCCCCGGGTGCACCGGCTGTACACCGAGGCGGGCTCGACCCTCGACGTCCGGCAACTGCCGGAGCTGTACGTGACCAACAGCCCGCTGTGGAACGCGTTCACGATCGGTATGGACCGGCCGATCATCGTCGTCAACAGCAGCCTGGTTCAGGGGCTCGACGAGGAGGAGCTGCGGTTCGTCCTCGGCCACGAGCTCGGCCACGCCCAGAGTGGGCATGCGCTCTACCAGTCGCTGCTGTTCTGGCTGATGCGGCTGACCGGCGCGATGAACTGGATGCCGATCGGCGCACTGGGTATCCGAGCCATCATCGCCGCACTGCACGAGTGGTCCCGTAAGGCGGAGCTGTCCGGTGACCGGGCCGGGTTGCTCGCCGTCCAGGACCCGGCCGTCGCGCTGCGCGTGCAGATGAAGCTGGCCAGCGGCGGCCAGCTCGGGGAGCTCGACACCACGGCCTTCCTGGCGCAGGGCACGGAGTACGAGACGTCGGGCGACCTGCGCGACAGCGTGCTCAAGCTGCTGCTCCTGGAGGCGCAGTCGCACCCGCTGGCCGTCATCCGCGCCCACGAGCTACGCCGCTGGGTCGACGAGGGCGAGTACACGACGATCGTCTCCGGCGACTACCCCAAGCGCCAGGACGACGCCACCGCCTCGATGTCCCAGGAGGCCAAGAACGCGGCCAAGTCCTACAGCGACGCGTTCGCCCGCTCGCAGGACCCGCTGGCCAAGCTGCTGCGCGATCTGGGCGACGGTCTCGGCGGCGTCCGGGACTGGGTCTCGGACAAGCTCCGCCCGCCGCGCTGAGCCTGCTGAACACGAAGAAGGACCCGCTCCCCTCCTCCCGGAGAGCGGGTCCTTCAGTTCGTGCGGGCCGTCAGCCGATGTGCACCGCGGGCTTGCCGTCGCCGGCGAGGTCCTTGTGCTTCACCGACAGGGCCACCAGGGTGATGATCGCCGACCCGAGGGCCAGGAATGTCGACCACAGGAACGCGCGGGTGAATCCGTACGTCGTGGCGACCGCCGTGAACTGCTTCTGCAACACTTCGAGCTGCTGCGGCGATTGCCCGGCCTCGGCGGCCTTCTGCAGCCCCGGGGCCAGCTCGGCGAAGCGGTCCTTGATCGCGCTGGTGGAGATCGTGCCCAGCAGCGCCAGACCGACCGCGCCGCCGATCTGCTGCACCGTGTTCAGGACGGCGGAGCCGACGCCGGAGTCCTCGTCGGCGACACCGCTGACCGCGGTCAGCGTGAGCGGGACGAAGATCAGGCCCATCCCGAACGAGAGCAGCAGCACGAACGGCAGCAGGTGCGTCAGGTACGCCGAGTCCACCTCGAGGCGGCTGAAGCCGAACATGCCGGCCGCGACGAACAGCCCACCGGCGCCGGCGATCCAGCGGGGGTCCATCCGGGCGATCAGGGCCGAGGCGACCTGCGCCGCGACCACGATGCCGACGCTGAACGGCAGGAACGCGAAACCGGTCTTGATCGCGCTGAAGCCCATGATGTTCTGCACGTAGATGCCGAGGAAGTAGAACATCGAGAACATCGCCGCGCCGACCACCAGCATCACGAAGAAGCTGACGCCGCGGGTGCGGTCGGCGAGGATCCGGAACGGCATCAGCGCGTGCCGCGACCGGGCCTCGATCAGCAGGAAGATCGCGATCAGCGCCAGCCCGCCGATGATGAAGAACAACGTCCAGAAGTCGCTCCAGCCGTCGGTCGCCGCGTGCGTCAGACCGTAGACCAGACCGGTCAGACCGAGGGTGCCGGTGATCGCGCCGGGCAGGTCGAACTTGCCGGTCTGCCGGGCCGACTCACCCAGGAAGCGGAACGCGAGGACGGCGACGATCAGGCCGATCGGGGTGTTGATGAAGAAGGTCCAGCGCCAGGACGCCTCGGTCAGCGCGCCGCCCAGGATCAGGCCGACCGCGGCGCCGGCCCCGGACATCGCGGCGTAGACGGCCATCGCGCGGTTGCGCTCCTTGCCGGCTGGGAAGGTGGTGGTGATCAGCGCCAGCGCGTTCGGTGAGGCAGCCGCGGCGGCGACGCCCTGCAGGATGCGGCTGGCCAGCAGCACGGTCTCGTTCTGCGCGATCCCGCCGATGAACGACGCCAGGCCGAACAGCACGACGCCGAAGATGAACACCTTGCGGCGGCCGAGGATGTCACCCATCCGGCCGCCGAGCAGCAGCAGGCCGCCGAAGGCGAGCGCGTAGGCGTTGACCACCCACGGCAGGGTGGCGTCGGTGAAACCGAGATCGGTCTGGATGTGCGGGAGCGCGATGTTCACGATCGTGCCGTCCAGCACGACCATCAACTGCGCCATGCTGATCAGCGCGAGCGCGATCCCCAGGTTCTTGTGGCCGTGACCGCCCCCGGCGGCCACCGCGTCGACCGGGCGGTCGCCCTTCACGACGTCTTCGGACATGTGTTTCCCCTCTTGCGCATACGTGCGGATGTGCGGACCGGCCCCTCGCCGGTCAGCTCGCCTGCGACCCCCGCGCCGCAGGCAGAATGACGTTGTCGATCACTCGGAGGATCAGGTCCTCGGTCGGGGCGATCCCGAGGACGTAGGCGTTGTGGACGACGATCGCGGGCAGCGTCATCGCGAGCAGTTCGACGTCGGCGTCCGGCGCGATTTCGCCGCGGGCGGCCGCCCGGGCGTACACCCCCGCCGAGATCGCGATCCGCGGCGCCAGGAAGCGCTCCTGGAACGCCTTCTGCAGATCGGCGTCGCGGTGCAGGGCGGTGATCAGGCCGGCGATCACCGACATCGGCATCTCGTCGGTGAACCCGCCGACGCCGCAGGACTGCGCGATCAGATCGCCGCGAAGACTGCCGGTGTCGACATCCTCCGGCAGCGGGCAGCCTTTGCTCCGGCTGATCGCGTCGGCGACCAGGTCGGCCTTGGTCGACCAGCGCCGGTACAGCGTCGCCTTGCTCGCCTTCGCCGCGGTGGCGACGGCGTCCATGGTCAGGCGGTCGTAGCCCAGCTCGGCGAGTACCGAAACGGCCGCCTCGAGGATCTCCTCCTCGCGGCCGCCTTCGACCCGAGGTCGCGGACGAGCTCCGACTGCATCGATCATGATCACCCTGAGTAAACGTCTGATTGCGGATAGAACGAAACGGTTTCGTTCCATCCACCAAGTTACGCCTCATGTGAACGGATGCACAAAGGATTTATCGCGTGGCATAGATCACCCTCCGTACCACTGGGTGCAGTGGTCCGGAGGGTGCGGTGGAGCTCGGGGCTAGTTGTCGTCCTCGGCGGCGCGGGCCTTCTCGATCCGCTCGGAGATCCGCCCGGCGCGGGTCGAGATCCGGCCGGCCAGCCGGTCGCGGGCGGCGCGGAGGACGAAGATCGACAGGATCGAGGAGATCAGCAGCGCGACCAGCAGCAGCGGGAAGACGCTGAGCTGGTTGCGCAGCGGGAAGTAGAGGACGGCGAAGGCCGCGCCGAACAGCGCGGCCCGCAGGCCGGTGTAGATCGCGAACTCCTTCATCTCAGACCCCGGCGTAGGAGTGCAGGCCGGAGACCAGCAGGTTCACTCCGACGAAGTTGAAGATGAAGACGAACCAGCCGACGATCGCGATGATCGCGGCCCGGCGGCCGCGCCAGCCGGCCGTCGCGCGGGCGTGCAGGTAGGCGGCGTAGACGACCCAGGTGACCAGCGACCAGACCTCCTTCGGGTCCCAGCCCCAGTACCGGCCCCAGGCGTACTCCGCCCAGATCGGACCGGCCACCAGCACGCCGAACGTCCACAGCGGGAAGGCGAACGCGAGCACCTTGTACGCCGTACCGTCCATCGCCTCGGCACTCGGCAGCCGGCGCAGCGACGCCGACATCGCGCCGCCCGCGAGCACCTTGCGCTCGGCGCGCGCCTTCACCAGGTACAGCACCGACACCAGCCCGCCGACCGTGAACGCGCCACCCGAGATCGCGGCCGCGGCCACGTGGATCACCAGCCAGTACGAGTGCAGCGCGGGCACCAGCGGACCGGCCGGCGTGTACAGCGCCAGCGACGCCAGCCCGAGCACCGCGGCCACCACGAGCGTCACACCCAGCCCGAGCCACTGCAGTTTGTACCGCTGCACGAACACCAGGTACACGATCGCCACTGCCAGCGAAGCCGTGATGGAGAACTCGTACATGTTCCCCCACGGCACCCGCTCCGCCGCCAGCCCCCGCGTAACCACCCCACCCAAATGCAGCACAAACCCAAGCCAGGTCAGCAACAACCCGATCCGGCTGGCCGCATCCATCCGCGCCGTCCGCCCGGCATTCTCCACGGCGGGGCTCTCGACACCGTCAGTTGTTCCACCGGCGGCCGGCGTCCCGTCCGAGGCGACCAGCACCTGATCCTGTACTTCGGACTTCACCGCGACCGCGGTGCGGCCCAGGGCCCATTCCATGGCGTGGGAGACCATGGCGATGGCGTAGATGACGGTGGCCGTGGGGATCAGCAGGTTGGAGACTTGCGCGTAGGTCTCCGGGCTCATGGTTTCTCCTGCGTGGTCGAGGTGAGGGTTTTGGCGAGGGTGCGGAGTTCGCCGGCGACGCCGCGGTCCGCGCCGCGGTCGAGACCCGCGATCTCGACCACGGTACGCCCGTCCTGCGTGCGGACCCGCACCCAGGTCCGGCGCGGGTGCACGAACAGCGATCCCATCAGACCGAGGATCGCGAGCATGATGCCGCCGAGCGCGACATCGGTGCCGGGGGTGTGGCTGATCTGGATCTTCACCCAGGCGCTGTAGCCGTCGAAGGTGATCGAGCCGGCCTTGTCGGGCAGCGTGAAGCTGTCACCGGGCTGGAGCTGGAAACGCAGCTTGTCATCGCCGTTCTCGAACTGGGTCAGCTTGGTCTTGTCCAGCTGGTAGACCGACTCGGGCTTCCCGGTCTCCTTCTGCGGGCGCCCGTAGTACGCCGTCATCGCCAGCGCCGGGTCCAGGTCGTCGGGGAAGACCGAGCGCGGGCCGCGCTCGTCGATCACCGCGGTCGGCAGGAAGAACCCCTCGAATCCGAGTGCCAGCGGCCGCGCGTCCGGGGCCTTGATCACGCCGAACGAGGAGAAGTTGCCGTCCTGCGGGAGGAACGGCGCCGGGCCGGAGAACGCGACCTTGCCGTCGCCGTCCTTGACCGTCACCTTCGGCGCGTAGCCGTGGCCGAGCAGGTAGACACTGGAGCCGTCGAGTTTCAGCGGGTGGTTCACCCGCAGGTCGTACGACTTCTCCGGCCCGTCCGGCGACTCCTGGTAGGTCAGCGCCGCGTTGAACTCCCGCGCCGCGCCGCGCTGCGGCCCGCTCTCCTGGAACTTGACCGCGAAGTTCTGGACCGTCAGCGAGAACGGCGGCAGATCGTCGTCCCCGGTGAAGGCCTGCCCCGAGGTGAAATCGTCGTACTGCGCCACCGAGTTCGAGAAACCGTTGCCCTCGACAACAAGCACGGTGCCGCGGTAGCCGAACAGCGAACCCCAGGCGACGCCGAGCAGCGCCAGGATCAGCGAGAAGTGGAAGAGCAGGTTCCCGGCCTCGCGCAGATACCCGCGCTCGGCCGCGACCGCGCCGTCGTACTGCTCGACGCGGTACCGGCGCCGCTTCAGCTCCCGCGTCGCCGCCTCGAGGACGCCGTCCGCGGAGTCGGCGTCGTACGTCTCGTACGCCGCCAGCTTGTGCAGGTTGCGCGGCGGCTGCGGCGGGCGCGCCCGCACCGCCTTCAGGTACACGCCGAGGCGCGGTACGACGCAGCCGATCAGCGAGATGAACAGCAGCAGGTAGATCGCCGAGAACCACGCCGACTTGTAGACGTCGAAGAGCCCGAGTTTGTCGTAGAACGGCCCGAGTTTCGGATTTGCCTCGAGGAAGTCGGCGACCCCGATCGGGTCCACGCCGGTCTGCGGAATCAGCGATCCCGGCACCGCGCCGAGTGCAAGCAGGAAGAGCAGCACCAGCGCGGTCTTCATCGAGGTGAGCTGTCGCCACGTCCAGCGCAGCCAGCCGACCAGGCCGAGCGCGGGCAGCTCGGGCGGCGGCTCCGGCGTCGCGACGCGTTCCTTGATCTCGGTCATCTCACACCGCCGACCCGAAGTTGGAAACCCACTGCCGCAGGTCCGCGGTCATCGCATCCCACACTCCCGTCAGCAACAGCAGCCCGACCGTGATCATCAGTACGCCGCCGATCCGGATCACCAGCAGCTGATGTTTACGCACCCACGCGACCGCGCCCAGCATCCGCCGGAACGCGAGCGCCGCCACGATGAACGGAATCCCCAGCCCGAGGCTGAAGACCAGCGCCAGCACCGCGCCGCGGCCGCCGCTGCCCTCGGTCGCGGCCAGCGTCATCACCGTTCCGAGCGTCGGCCCGATACACGGCGTCCAGCCGAACCCGAACAGGACGCCGAGCAGCGGCGCGGCCGCGATCCCGACCGCGGGCACCCGATGCACCCGCAGATCCTTCTGCAGGAACCCGAACCCGCCCAGAAAAACCAGACCCAGGACGACGGTCGCCGCGCCGAGCACCATCGTGATCGTCCGCTGGTGGTCGATCAGCAGGTCGCCCGCCGTCCCGAAGACCACACCGGTCAGGATGAACACCGACGAGAACCCGGCCACGAACAGCGCCGTCCCGGCGAGCATCCGGCCGCGCTGCTTCGAGCCGAGCTCGGCCGCGGACAGCCCGGTCACGTAGGACAGATAACCCGGCAGCAGCGGCACGACACAGGGTGAGAAGAACGAGATCGCACCGGCCAGCACCGCGATCGGCAGCGCGATCAGCATCGACCCGGTCATCGCGTCGGCGAACCATTGCCCCATGGCTCAGCCGGCGTCCTTGACCATGGCG
Organism: Kribbella sandramycini; assembly: GCF_013131805.1. Taxonomy (GTDB): domain Bacteria; phylum Actinomycetota; class Actinomycetes; order Propionibacteriales; family Kribbellaceae; genus Kribbella; species Kribbella sandramycini. The sequence goes on from NZ_JABJRC010000004.1 coordinate 382,650, forward strand.
ACCAGGGTCTCCTTGTTCACCGGTCCGAGCACCCGGGCGGCGACCTTGCCCTGTTTGTCGATCACCAGCGTCGCCGGAACGGCGCTCGGCGAGAGCTTCTGGCCGCGGAACTTGAGCAGCTCCTTGCCGTACGGGTCGTAGATGCTGGGGTAATCGACGCCGAACACCTCGACGAACTTCTTCGGCGCGGCGGTCTGCATGTCCCGGGTGTTCAGCCCGATGAACTGCACGCCCGAGCCGAGCTCCTTGGCGGCGGCGGTGAAGTCCGGCGCCTCTTCGCGGCACGGGCCGCACCACGAACCCCAGACGTTCATCACGACGACCTTGCCGGCCGCGTCGGCCAGCTTCCACTGCTTGCCGTCCAGCGTGGTACCGCCGAACGCCGGCGCCGCCTTCCGTTCGGCGGGGGCGAACGTCGACACCCGGCCACTGCCGCTGACGAAGCCGGTCTGGCCCTGCCGGTCCTGCGCCGCCTGCTGCCCCGAGCTGCACCCCGCGACCAGCAACGCGCTCGCGAGGACCACTGCCGCCTGCCGGAACATCATGCGCCGCCGACGAATTTCTTCGGATTCTTGACTGGTAACAGATCCTTCGCGGGCTCGGAGTAGCCGACCGAAACGATCGACTCACCGTGGAAGGTGAACGACGTGACGGACGCGAGGCTGCACTGACGTTTCCGCGGGTCGTGCCACAACCGGCGGCCCTCGATCGCGGACCGCACGATCCAGATCGGCAGCTGGTGCGAGACGATCAGCGCCTCGTGACCGGCGGCCTTCTGGCGCGCGGTCTCGATCGCGTCCCGCATCCGGCGGACGATCTGCTGGTACGGCTCACCCCACGAGGGTTTCACCGGATTACGCAGCAGCCACCAGGCGCTCGGGTTCTTCAGCGCGCCGTCGCCGACGCCGAACTTCTTGCCCTCGAACAGGTTCGCCGCCTCGATCACCCGCTCGTCGAGATCCGGCGTCAGGCCGAACGTCTTGGCGATCGGCTCCATCGTCTCCTGGGCCCGCTCCAGCGGCGAGCTGACCAGGTGGACGACGTCCCGGTTCTTGACGTGGTCGGCGACCCGCTCGGCCATCGCGCGGCCGAGCTCGGACAGGTGGAAGTCTGGGATCCGGCCGTAGAGCACGCCGGTCGGGTTGTGCACCTCGCCGTGACGCATCAGGTGCACGACCGTCGTTTCGGTCACCGCTGCCCTCTCATCAGTTCTGTACGGCGGCCGCCGCGCGGGCGGCCGGGACCAGGGCGGACTCGAGCTCGCCGAGCGCGTCGCCGTCGATCGCGCTACTCACGAACCAGGCCTCGAACGCGCTCGGCGGCAGGTAGACGCCGGCGTTCAGCATGGCATGGAAGAAGGCCGTGAACCGCGGCAGCACCTGGGCGTTCGCCCCGGTGAAGTCGCGGATCGGAGCCTGGTCCTCCGAGGACTCCACGAAGAAGACGCTGAAGAGGTTCCCGGCCGCGTTGATGACATGCGGCACACCCTCCTTGTCCAGCGCGGTCGAGACCAGCCGCTGGACGGTCAGCGACGTCTCGTCGAGTTTGGCGTACACCTCGTCGGTGGCCAGCCGGAGCGTGGTCAGACCGGCGGTGGTGGCGATCGGGTTCCCCGAGAGCGTCCCGGCCTGGTAGACCGAGCCCTCCGGGGCCAGATGGGCCATCACGTCGGCCCGGCCGCCGAAGGCCGCGGCCGGGAAGCCGCCGCCCATCACCTTGCCGAACGTCATCAGGTCGGGCCGGACGCCGTCGACGCCGTACCAGCCGGAGCGGGTGATCCGGAAGCCGGTCATCACCTCGTCGGAGATGAACAGCGCGCCGTGGGACCGGCAGGTCTCGGCGAGGAAGCCGTTGAAGTTGTCGACCGGCGGGACGACGCCCATGTTGCCCGGTGAGGCCTCGGTGATCACGGCCGCGATCTGGTCGCCGTACTCGGCGAAGGCGGCCGTGACGGCGGCCTGGTCGTTGTAGGGCAGCACGATCGTGTCGGCCGTGGTCGCCTCGGTGACGCCGGGCGTCCCGGGGATGCCGAGGGTCAGGACGCCGGAGCCGGCCTGGGCCAGCAGCGCGTCGACGTGACCGTGGTAGCAGCCGGCGAACTTGACGATCTTCGCGCGCCCGGTGAACCCGCGGGCCAGCCGCAGCGCCGACATGGTCGCCTCGGTCCCCGAGGAGACCAGCCGGACCTTGTCGACCGGCGTCCGCGCGACGATCTCCTCGCCGAGCAAGACCTCGGCCTCGCTCGGCGTCCCGAACGACGTCCCGCGGGCGACGGCGGCCTGGACGGCGGCGATCACCTCGGGATGCGCGTGCCCGAGCAGCATCGGGCCCCAGGAGCAGACCAGGTCGAGGTAGCGGTTCCCGTCGACGTCGGTGATGTGACTTCCGTCACCCTGGGTCATGAAACGCGGGACGCCGCCGACCGCGCGGAACGCCCGGACGGGGGAATTGACCCCGCCCGGCGTGACGGCGGCGGCCCTGGCGAAGAGTGCGGCGGACTGCTCGGTGTGATCGGGCACGACTGCCATTGTCCCCGACATACCACTGCGTCGACTGGTGGGGCGGCTTTCGTCGCCTCCGAGGGGTTCACAGCGGAGTTGTTACGCGCGAGTATGGGTACTCGTCAGTCTGTGTCCGGTTCGTAACTCAGCGGACTTCTGGACAGTTGACCAAATATCGGTTGCGTGGGGCGCGGCGCCTCACCGCAACACACGGAGGGGATTCATGGCGAAGGGCAAGCGCCGCGCCACGGGGAGCGGGTGGCGGTCGGTGGCGCCGCTGATCCCGCTGGCGCTGTTCGCGAGCGCGTTCACGGTGAGCGCTACGGACGATCCGGCGGTGGCGACAGCCTCGCTGGAACAGGGAATGTCAGGTAAGGACTCGGTCGTCGTGCCGAACACGCCGATCGCCGAACCGGCCAACGTGCCGGTCCCGGGCAAGGTCGGCCACGGCGTCGACCCGGGCGAGCCGGAGAACCAGGTGGTCTCCGGGTTGTCCCGCAACGGAATCCCGAAAGGCGCCCTGAAGGCGTACTCGCGGACGCAGCAGCTGATCGGCCAGGCCGACCCGGGCTGTCATCTGCCGTGGACGCTGGTGGCCGCGATCGGGCGGGTGGAGTCGAACCACGGCCGCTTCGGCGGCAGCATGCTGAACAGCAAGGGCGTCGCCGTCCCGGGGATCTTCGGGCCGCGGCTCGACGGCCTCACCACGGCGAAGATCAGCGACACCGACGCGGGCGCCTTCGACGGCGACACCGCGTTCGACCGCGCGGTCGGGCCGATGCAGTTCATCCCGAGCACCTGGCGCGCAATGGGCGTCGACGGCGACGGCGACGGCGTCCGCAACCCGCAGGACATCGACGACGCGGCGATGTCGACCGGCGTCTACCTGTGCTCGGGCAACACCGACATGGCCCGCTCGGGTGATCTGAACAAGGCCCTCCTGCGCTACAACCACTCGCAGGACTACGCGAACCTGGTCACCAAGATCGCCAAGGCGTACGCGACCGGCAGCTGGATCGCCGTCGGCAACGGCACCGAAGGCGACGGCCAGGGCATCGACCGGGCCGGCGACCAGATCGGCGACCCGGATATCGACGCCCCGGCCGATCAGAACCTGCCGCAGGCGACCGACCAGAACACCTACCCGACGATCAAGCCGACCACCGGTCCGGTGCAGCAGCCGGGTAAGCCCGGCGCCAACCCGACCAAGACCCCGCCGGCGACGTCGAAGCCCCCGACCGGTAAGCCGTCCACGAGCAAGCCGCCGACGACCAAGCCCAGCACCCCGCCGACCAGCAAGCCCCCGACGAGTACGCCGAAGCCGCCGCCCCCGGGCGTGGCCACGCTGCAGACCGCCGTCGGGCTGATCGTCGGCACGGTCGGCAGCACCGTTCAGGAGCTGACGAAGGCGACGCAGTACTGCCAGGGCGAGATGAAGAAGGTGACGATCACCAACCCGACGCAGGCCCAGTTGCAGAAGTGCGTGACGGCCTACCAGACGGGCGGCGCGAAGGCCGTCGACCAGGTGATCCGCAACCTGCTCTCGCTGCTCGGGCTGCTCGGCGTTCTCGGCGGAGGAATCCTCGGGAGCTGATCACCCGCAAAGCCGGCGCGCCTGCCCCCACCCCTCCTGGCGCGCCCCCGGCGACGCCACGGAGCAACTCCCCCCGGCTTCGTGGCGTCGCCCTTTTACCAGGCGTTCTCGATCGTCTGCTTGATGCTGTTGCCGCGCAGATCCGCGCTGCTGACGCGCAGGCTCACCCCGGCGGCGGGCACCCGCGCCCGGCCCGCCGCATCGAGTGCGAGCCGGCGCCAGGTCTTACCGTCCGTGGAGATCTCGGCGGTGGTGCGGAACACGCTCGCCCCGCGATAGCCCGGCTGGTACGCCGCCTTCAGCTGCAACAGCTCACCCGAGCGGCGGTAGTCGATCTGGATCAGCGGTAGTACCCCACGGCCGCGGGCCGACTGGAATCGCCAGTGGGTCTGCGTCGCGGTTGACGTCTTGGCCCAGCTGTTCGGTCCGCGCCGCTGGTCGAGGGTCAGGTCGTACCAGGCGGCCTTCGCCGGGACGTCGAACTGCCCGACCGACCAGTCGGCGCTGCCGAGCTCGACCCCGTTGCTGCGCAGCTTCATCGCCGTCACATCACCACGGTCACCCCAGCCGTAGACGGTCCGATCACCGTTCACGTACTGCGGCATCGCGATCCGCAGCGCGTTCTCGAACCGCGCCGGCGGCCATCCGTCGGCCTCCTCACCCGCGGCAGCCGGGACGGCGGGCCGCATCAGCGGCTCCCACCAACTCCGGTTCACCTGCTCGCCGGGCCGGTACGCCCGCGGTAGCGTCGACTCGATCCCGGACTCGTTCCACTCCCCCGCGGCGGTCTTCTCGTCCCAGGTGACGCCGCGCAGATCGGTCGCCAGGTAGTCGGTCCGCGTGACCGGGCCGCTGACCTCACGGCTCGATGTCAGCCCGGTCGCGATCCCCGGCAGGTGCGCGACGCGCTGATCGCTGTGCAGGAACCACGCGTCGTTGCGCTGGTACGCCGTGGTCACGGTCGCCGGCCGCATCCTCGCGATGTCGTAGGTCAGCGGGCCGCGTACGGACGACGGTCCGACCGCGAGGTCGTAGCGGTAGGTCGCATCGCGCAAACCCGTTAATTGCAAGGAGGTTGCGCCCTTCTTCAGCAGCGCGAGCAACTGCCGGCCCTGCTCGGCGCGCAGCAAGTAGAACGGGATGTCCTCGTCGGCGCCGGTCGACCAGAAGCCGGGCGCCTCGTTGTACATGAAGACGAGCTTGGCGCCGGCCGCCTTCGCGGCCCGGAGCTGTTCGGCCACCTGCTCGTGGCCCTCGAACCGGAGCAGCACCGCCTTGCCCTTGCTGCCGGCAAGCTTGTCCGTCAGCGGGAGCTTCTCGACCCCGACGTACGGCGTCCGGAACGAGCCTTTGTCCGGCGAGGGCAACCGGCCGAGGCCGGGGACGTCGACGGTGAGCTCGGGTTGCGCGAGATCCCAGCGTTGCACTACCTGGAAGGTGCCGTTGGCAACTTTCGCGAAGTCCTGCACGAAGACGTTGTCGGCGACCCGGTTGTTGAACACCCAGCCGGAGACGGCGTTACGCGCGCCGACCTGCCGGTTCCAGGCGATCCCGACACTCTGCGCCTCGGCCCGGCGCGGGGTCTTCACGGTCACCTTGTGCGCCCGGCGGGCGTCGAACGTGTACGCGCGATCGCCGTCGATCCACTCGTCCGGATCGCCGAGCAGGGTGACCGAGTTGGTCCAGTCGGCCTCGTCGACGCCCATCGCGTACGCCATCACGGCGTACCGGCCGGTGGGGACCTCGACGGTCTTGCTGCCGGTCGCGTCGAAGGCGATCGCGGTGACGTCGCCGGTGGCCTGGTTCCAGAGCTGGACGCCACTCGCGCCGGAGTTGGCCGGTTTGCCGTTGCGGCCGATCGCCTTGACGGTCACCTTGTTCAGCCGGCCGTCGGCCGCGAAGCCGAGGCCGGTCCGGTACGACGTCGCGCCGCTGCGAGCGGTGAGGACACCGGCGTACTTGGCCGGGCTGGTCTTCGCGCGATCGAGGGTCACGGTGGCGGACGCCGTACCGCGCGCGGGAACGATCAGTTTCGCCGGGCTGACGGCGACGGCCGCCGCGATCCCCGACGCGGACCGCGCGTCGACCGACAACTGCAGCGTCACCGGCCGGTTCGAGTTGTTGCGGTAGGCAATCTGTTGCTTACTCGCCGCGCCGAGGAAGAGGTTGCCCGTGCTGGGCAGGATCGTCGGGTCGAGCGCCTTCGGGATGTCGATCCGGCCGAGCCCTTGCTCGTCGGGGCGAGCCTTCTTCGTCGGGACGGCGGTCGTCGTCAGCGCGGCCTTGAGCTGGGCGCCGGTCCACTCCGGGTGCCGCTGCGCCAGGATGGCGGCGGCGCCGGCGACGTGCGGCGTGGCCATCGACGTACCGGACATCGTTGTGTAGAAGCGATCCAGGACGTGGCCGCCCGTCGTCCCGGCGGCGCGGGCCGCGGCGATCTCGGTGCCGGGCGCGGTGACCTCGGGTTTGATCGCGCCGTCGCCGAGGCGCGGACCGCGGCTGGAGTACTTGGCGAGGCTGTCGTCGCGGTCGACGGCGCCGACGGTCAGGGCCTCGGTCGCGGCCCCCGGCGTACCGACGGTCTCCTCGGCCCCGGCGTTACCGGCGGCGACCACGAAGAGCGCGCCGCTGGATTTCGCCAGCCGATCGACCGCCTGGCTCATCGGGTCCGTGCCGTCGGTCGGCCAGCCGCCGAGGCTCATGTTGACCACCTTGGCGCCCTGGGCGACCGCCCACTCCATCCCGGCGATCGCCTCGGAGTCCGAGCCGTTGCCGGCGTCGTCGAGCACCTTGCCGATCAGCAGGTCCGCACCCGGTGCGACGCCTTTGCGTTTTCCGGCGGACGCCGTGCCGAGGCCGGCCACCACCGAGGCGGTGTGGGTGCCGTGGCCGTGTTTGTCCTGGACGGTCTCGTTCGGGATGAAGCTCTGGGAGCCGACGACCTGCGGCGCGAGATCCGGGTGGGCGACGTCGTACCCGGTGTCGAGGACGGCGACCTTCACACCGCGGCCGTCGTACCCGGAACGCCAGGCGGTCGGTGCACCGATCTGTTTCGTCGAGCGGTCGAGGGTCGCGCGGGTGCGTCCGTCCAGCCAGATCTTGCCCTGGTCGGCGGCGCTCTGCCAGAAGGACTTCGCGTCGGACTTGGCGACGCTGATCGCACTGCTGCCGACGCTGCTGAGCGTGCGGCGGACGGCGGCGGTCTTCGGGGCCGGGCCGGTGACGATCAGCGGTAGTTGCTGTGTCGCGGCGTCGTCGTAGCCCTGCGCAACGAGCTCGGTCAGGTTGAACAGCCGCCGGTCGAGCCGGCCCGCGGTGAGCAGCGGGTACGCCGACGCCGGCACCAGGCTCAGGTCGCCGTCGAACGACCCGAAGTAGTACGGCTCGTCGCCGATCAGCCGGGCCGAGGGCTTACCGCCTGGGCTGGTGGTGAGCTCGGCGACATCCCCGGTGATCAAGGTGATGCGGTGCGTAATCGACCGCGGGCTCTGCGGAAGAGCCGCTGCAGTGGCCGCCGACGTCAGGGAACCGGCGACCACTACAGCGACGAGGCCTAGCGCGAGGCGGGAATTTCGGGAAAGCACGGGGGGATCCTCCCGACGCCCCGACCCTCGCGAGGCCGTCGGGAAGAGCTTGACAGCCGGTCAGGGCCAACGGCCACGGGATCTGCTGTCCTACCGCCGCCATGACCGAAAGTAGTCAGCTCAGGCGAACCGCTTGGCCACCTGCTCGACGCGGTCGACCAGGTCCAGGTCGTAGGCGACGCCGGGGATGTAGAAGATCACGTAGTCGGCGCCGGCCTCGAGCGCGGCCTCCACCTTGAGCGCGATCTCGTCCTCGGTGGTGATGTTGTTGTCCTTGGCGAACCGGTCCCAGCCGATCGGGCCGCGGGCACGCTCGGTGGCCGCCTGCGGGTCGTCGCCCTTGTCGATCGGGAAGACGTTGATCCCGGTCGACTTGATGATCTCGTCGTAGTCGCGGCCGAGTTTGTCGCAGTGGCCCTTGAGGATGGCGGCCTTCTCCCGGATCACCTCGGGGTTGCCGCCGCCGATGTTCGCCGCGTCGGCGTACTGGGCGACCAGTTTCAGCGTGACCTGCGGGCCACCGCCGCCGATCCAGAACTTGGGTTTGGTGTTCCCGGCGCCCTTGGGCAGGTTGATCGGGCCGTCGATCGAGTGGTGCTTGCCCTGGTAGACCGGGCGGTCCTCGGTCCACATCTTGTGGATGATCTCGGTGGCCTCGCGGAACGCGGCCATCCGCGGCTTCACGTCCTGCCACTCGTAGCCGTACGCCTTCCACTCGTGCTCGTACCAGCCCGCGCCGATCCCGGCGTACAGGCGGCCGTGGCTGGCGACGTCGACGGTGGAGGCGATCTTCGCGTAGAGCGCCGGGTTGCGGTAGCCGTTGCAGCCGACCATCTGGCCGATGTTGACCCGCTTGGTGTCGCGGGCCAGCGCGGCCGTCGCCGACCAGCACTCGAACGTGGTGTTGTCGCTCGGCTCGGGCACGGTGTGGAAGTGGTCGAACAACCAGATCGAGTCCCAGGACTGCTCGTCGGCGCGCTTCGCGACCGCCGTCATCGCTTCCCACTGCTCCACCGGATCCGCGATCTGCGCGAGATCCATCTTCCAGCCCTGCGGTACGAAAATGCCGAAACGTGTGCTCATGGCCACCATCCTTTCCCCGGGCTCGGGTCAGGGTCCATCACTCCGGTCGCTGAATTTGCACTCAATCAGAGCACCAGAACTTCTGAATCCTTCGCGGCGTCGTACCGGTAGAGACCACGGGAGGCAGCCATCACGTTCGACGAGCTCTTCGACCTGGCCGCGCCACAGATCATGGCCGGTACCCACGCGCGGGACGAGCCGCCGGTTGCGGGCGGCCGATGGCCGTTGTCGGTGGTGTTCCGGCCGACGGGCCAGGTGGCCGATCTGCTGGATGCCCTCACGATCCAAGCGTCGCTGCTGGCTGGGCGCCACCACTGGCAGACCGGGCAGCTCGGATCGGCGCATCTGACCGTTCGCGCGCTCGAAGGTTTCCGGGCCGAGGTGCCGGACGACGATCCGGCCGTCGCTCGCTACGAAGCCGCCGTCCGCCGGGCCGGCCAGGCGCTCGCGGCGAGTACGCCGTTCCGGTTCGCGGTCACCGGCCTGACCCTGACCCCGGGGTCGGTGATGGCGAGCGCCTTCCCGATCGGCCCGGCCGCGGACGAGTTCATGGATCGGCTCGCGCTCGCGCTCGGGCCGGACGACTGGTTCGAGCGGCCGCACGGGCGGCGCGACATCTGGTACCTGAACCTGCTGCACTTCACCGGCGACATCATCGATCCGCGCGGGTTGGTCAAGTGGGTCGGCGATCGGCGGACGCGGGACGTCGGGGAGCTGTCGATCGCGGCGCCCGAGCTGGTCCGGTTCCGGCTGGTGGACGGCGTCCGGCCGGCCATGCGACCGGAGCCGGTCGGCCGTTATGCTCCGATCTCGGAGATTTCTTCGCAATAGCGAAAGGTGGTCCCGGATGACCGCGGTGGTGGTCGGGGGTGGGGGCGGGATCGGCGGCGCCTGCGCGCGGGTGCTCGCGGAGCGGCACGGGCCGGTGCTGTGCGTCGATCGGGATCTGGACGCCGCGACGCGGACGGCGTCCGAAGTCGGCGGGGTAGCGCTGGCGGCGGACGCGGGTACGGCCGACTTCGGGAGCGTGGTCGGCGCGGCGGCCCGGGAGCTGGGGCCGGTGGGGTGTGCGGTGTACGCCGTCGCGTACGAGGAGCACACGCCGGCGGTGGAGCTGAGCCGGGAGTCGCTGCTGCGGAGCCTGACGGTTGGGCCGGTGGGCGCGTTCGAGTTCTTCCGCGCGCTGACGCCGGCCGCGGGGGCGTCGTACGTCGCGATCGGGTCGCTGCACGAGACGCAACCGTTCGCGAACTGTCTGGGGTACAACGCCGCGCACGGCGCGCTCGGGCAGGTCGTTCGCACGCTGGCGCACGAGTGGGCCGATCGGGGGATTCGCGTGAACGCCGTCGTACCGGGGTGGATCGCGACGCCTGGTGAGGAGGTTTTCCACGGCGCCGGCCAGTTGGCCGCGGCCGGGAAGCTGCTGCCGTTCGGGCGGCACGGCCGGCCGGAGGAGATCGCGGCCGCCGTCGCCTTCCTCGCGTCGGAGGCGGCGGGTTACATCTCCGGCTCCTCCCTCACTGTGGACGGCGCGCTGTCCACCTCACTCGCTCGGCTCCGGGGGGTCTGATCATGAAGTACGTCTGCGTTTTCGCCCACCCTGACGACGAGATGCGCTGCCTGGGCACGCTGCTCCGCCTCCACGCAGCCGGCCACGAACTCGCCTTCGTCACCATCACCACCGGCGACAAAGGGCTCCCCTTCCACCCGCCCGAGGACCAGGCCCGCGCCGCCGAGATCCGCACGGCTGAGATGCAGGAGGTCGCGGCCCACTTCGACGCCGAGTACATCTCCCTGGGCCGCGAGGACGGTTTCGTCATCGAGGACGCCGACCTGCGCGCCGACCTGATCCGGACCCTCCGCCACCTGAACGCCGAAGTCCTCTTCACCCACTGGACCACCGACTACAACCCCGACCACACCCTCACCGCCAAACTCACCACCGACGCCGCCCTCCTGGCGCCCCTCTCCTCCTTCGCCCCCACCCCCAACCCGCTCCCCCACACCCCCCGCATCTGGCACGTCGACCCCGGCCCCGGCCACGCCTTCGAACCCACCCACTTCGTCGCCTTCACCCCCACCCAAGCCACCCGCAAAGCCGCCCTCATCCGCCTCCACCGCTCCCAAATGGACGTCATGCGCACCCTCTCCGGCGGCGAGGACTACGCCGACCACCAAGCCGACCACGACCGCACCACCGGCCGCCGCCTCCAAGTCCCCCACGCCGAATCCTTCCGCCCCTCCCTCACCGACCGCCGGATCCCCTGGCCCTCAGACCTCCCACCCCAGCTGTAACCCTCAAGCGATGCGGTATGTGGCGATGACTTCGGGGTTGGGGGTTACGCCTAGGCCGGGGGTGGTGGGGAGGTGGATGTGGCCGTCGTGGAAGGGGAGGGGGGTGGCTAGGTCTCGGGTGATGGGGGCTGTGGAGACGTTGTATTCGAGGAGGGTGGGGGTGGGGAGCCAGGCGGCGGCTTGGGCGGTGGCGGCGGTGAGGAGGGGGGTGGTCCAGGCGTGTGGGACGAGGCGGCGGCCGGCGGCGGTGGCTCGGGGGGCGAGGGAGTGGAGGGTGGTGAAGCCGCCGCAACGGGAGAGATCGGGTTGGAGGATGGCGATACCGGGTTCGGAGAGCAGGTCGGTGAACTCGTCGGCGGCCAGCTGTTCACCGGTGGCGACGGGGAGGCCGGTGTCCCGGCCCAGGCGGGCGATGTCACGCCATCGATCAGCCGGGAAGGGCTCCTCGATCCAGTACGGGTTCAGATCTTCCAACGAGCTGACGAACCGGCGGACGGCGTTGTAGTCGCCGTCCAGATAACCGTCGACCATGAGGTGGACGTCGGGGCCGGCTTCCGCGCGCGCGGCCGCAAGGAGCGCCCGGTCGCGGGTGAGGTCGGAACCCCACGGCCCCCAGCCGAACTTGATCGCGCGGAACCCGCGGTCCAGGTACGAACGAGTGGCGGCGCGCATCTCGTCGGGCGTCGCACGGAAGAGCGTGCTGGCGTACGCGAGCACCCGGTCCCGGCGCCGCCCACCGAGCAGGTCGGCAACCGGCAAACCGGACAAGCGGCCACAGATGTCCCACACCGCAACATCGATCCCGCTGATCGCATGCAGAGCCGGGCCACGCCGTCCGTGGTACCAGGAGTGCTGATACAGCCGCTCCCACAGCGCAGTCCGGTCCCACACCCGCTGCCCGACCGCAGCGTCGCGCAGCCCGGCGCAGAACGCCGGAATATGCGACACCGCCTCGACAATCGCCTTCACCACCCACGGATGCGAGTCGACATCGCCGTACCCCTCGACGCCCGCATCCGTCGCCACGCGAATCAAACACGTATGCCGGGGCCCGGCCCGCTCGTCATCCCCGAGCCGGGTCCCGTACTCGATACCGTTGTCCAGCACGATCACCTCGACATCGGTGATCCGCGCGTCAGTCGATGTGTTCACGCCTCAGCGAACACCACATCGGCGAAATAGTTGCGGTTCTGGTAAGACAACGTCGGGAAGTCCCCCGCCCGCAACGCGTACAACCCAGGCCCACTCGTGATCAACGCGCCGTTCTCCCGCGCAGCCGCCAGCCCGTTCTCGGTCGCGCTGTACCCGCCACCAGAGCTGTACGACACGACGTACGACGTCCCGGCCGTGATCGACACCGCCTGCCCGAAGCGCACCTCCTGCCACCCGGATCCGGACTCACCGACAAACGTCGCAGTAGCCAGCTTCTGACCCGAAGCACTCCACAACGTCCCCGTATGCGTCCCGGTGTTGTGCGTCCCCTTGAAGAACCGCACCCCCTGCACCGCGCCGTCCTTCGAACTGCTGAACTTCAGCCCCATCTCCAGCGACGTCGCCTCGGTCGCCCCGAACACCGGCGCCTCACCGACGTTGAAGACGGTGTAGGTCTCCGGCTGGAAGATCACATCGGCCCAGTAGTTCGTGTTCAGGTGAATCTGGTTCGGGTACGACGTCGGCCCGTACGCGAAGAACCCGGCGCCGGTCGGCGTGTGCAGTACGCCGTTGTCCTGCGTCCGGCCGTCGAAGTAGTGGTGGTTGTACCCGAACGTCCCGTTCGGCGAGTGGTACGAGATCGTGTAGTTGCCACCGGCATCGATCCGGACCGGCTCCGCGAACCGCGCCTCCTGCCACCCCGCGGCGCTCTCGTTCCCGAAACTGGCCGTCGCCAGCTTGTCTCCGGACGGCGACCACAGACTGCCCGTGTGCGGCACGTTGTCACCCGGCGCCTTGTAGAACTTGGCGCCCAGCACCAGCCCCGGCCGGTCGACCCGGAATCGCACCCCCAGCTCGGTCTCCCGCGCGTCCGAGTAGTACTCGACGGCGGGCCCGTCCTCCTCGTTCCACAAGGACCGCGGATACGCGAGACTCGGCCGCTGCGCGACCGTGAACCGCCACTCCCCGGTGATCCATTTCCCGTCGGTGTCCCGGGCCTGGAAGCTCATCCCGCAGCTCTGCCCGTACCGCCACGGCGCGGCCGGCGTGAACGTCGCCGTCCGGGTCGCCGGGTCGAACGTCGTCTGCCCCGGGGTCCCCGCCTCGATCCCGCCCTCACGCAGCGAGACGGACGCCGGATCGACGTCGTCGTAGAACACGACCTGCGGCTTACGCTGCGGCCAGACCGTCGTGGCGCCGTGCACCGGCGAGACCCGGCGCCGGCCGACCGGGTACTGCGGTGGCCGCCCGACCTGGTTGATCAGCGTGGGGAAGCCGTCGGCGTACCGCGGGAAGGGGAACGGCGAGCCCCAGAGGATCTGCGCCAGCGAGCGGAACGGCTGCCGCAGGTTGTTGGACTGGATCTCCTCGGCCTCCGTGGCCGGCAACGTCCACAGGTGCAGCTTGGCGCCGCGCAGTCCGCGATGGTTCTTGTCGACCTCCTGGCCGGGAAAGGCGCCCGGGTGGAACCGGTTGTAGATCGCCTCCGGGTCCGGGAAGCGGCCGTTCGGCAGATTCGGCGGGTTGGGCGGGTCGTAGTAGAGGAAGTCGCCGTTGGAGTTGTGCAGCAGATATCCGGCGTCAAGGAGCTCGGCCGGCGTCTTGCGGCCCGGCCAGGTCACCCAGTGCTCCAGGATGATGTTCTGGTTCAGCGGCGCCCGCTTGATGCTGGTCAGCAGTCCGTCGCTCCAGACCCGCAACTGCTTGCCGTGCGCGCGGACGGTCTCGTTCATCTGGTTCAGGAACCCGGTGAAGATGTCGACCGGGTTCGCGTCGGCGCCGTACCGCTGCTTGGCGCTCTGCCCGAGCTGCGGATAACGCGCGTACTCGACGGTGAAGTTCGGATCGCCGTCCAGCCGGGTCAGGTATTCGTCGGCGCCGAGATGCCAGTACGGCGTGTCGAACTCGTCCAGGTACTTCTCGAACAACCCCCGCGCGAACGGGTACGCCTCGTCCTTGCTCAGGTCGAGATCACCCCGCCCCGGCAGGCCCATCCCCGGGGTCAGCAGCCGCTCCATGTGCCCCGGCATGTTGACCTGCGGGACGAGCGCGATGTTGTACTTCCTGGCGTACGCCGCGATCTCCTTCAGCTGCGCCAGCGACGTCGTCGACTCGTACCCGACGTACACCCAGAGCATGTTCAGCTTCAGATAGGCCAGCTCGTTGATCTGCCCCTGCCACCACTGCATGGTGTAGTGCCGCGCCGAGTTCGCGACCAGGAACCCGCGCTCGGGGTACTTCGGCCAGTCCCGGACCAGCCCGGCCGGCACCGTCGCCGCCTGCCGCAACCACTGCAGGATCGTCTGGACGCCGTGCATCACCCCGGCCGGCGTACCGCGCAGCCGCAGCGCCGCGCCGACCTCGATCTCGTATCCCTCGAGGTTCTGGTTCGGCGGGGCGCCCAGGCTGAGCACGAGGTCACCGGCCGCGGGCGCCGGCGTCTCCTGCGTCTCGACCTGGACCGTCCGCTTCAGCAGCGTGCCGAGATCCTCCTGCAGGACGACCTTCGGCCGGATCAGCTGCGCCGCGTCGGCACTCCGCACGATGATCCGGATCGGCTGCCCGGGCGCCGGCAGCTCGTACGCCGGTCCGGTTCGGGCCGTCCACTCCTGCAGCGCGGGGATCGTCTGCTTCGGCACGTCGAGCACCTGTCGCACCCCCGCCTGCGCGGTCGAGCTCCCCGCGGTCACCCCCGTGGCAAGCGCCACACCACCGGTCAGGGCGAGGAAGTTCCTTCTGCTGGTCATCCGTCACTCTTCCTTGGGACATACCGGTCCGATCCGGAAATCCGGATCGCACCCTGGGCGGCAAGATCGTTGAAGCTTCGAAATATCGAAGACAACTCTCCATATATGAGCATGGTCGGCAATCCGGGCGCAAGGAAACGCCGGGCTGTACGACGGTGGTCGAAAGGGTGGCCCGTGAGAGCGCTCTAGTTCCGGAACCGGCGGGGTCTTGATCTGGAGGGGGTCGGTGGCTGAGAGTCGGGCGCGACGCGGGCGCGCGCCCGCGCTGAGCTCAGGAGTCGCCCATGCCCAGGTGGCCTGTTGTCCGCAGTTCCCGACGGCGAACGGCGGTGATCGCCGCCGCCGCCCTGCTGGCCGGCTCGCTGGTCACCTTGCCCGCCGCGGCCGACGACCCCGCGCCCCTCACGCTCGCCGCCTTCGAAGGCGCCGAGCCGTTCGCGTCACCGCCGAACCCCGGGATCTTCGGCTGGGGCAGTGACGCCGACGACCCGCCCACGATGCAGCTGCAGACCCGGTCCGACGCGCCGGCCGGCAACTCGGTGCTGTCGGGGACCTACGACATCAGCGGCTGGGGCGGTTTCACCCACGACATCACCTTCGACCAGAACCCTGGCGACTGGTCGAAGTTCAAGGGCATCCGGTTCTGGTGGTACGGCCAGAACACCGTCCAGACCGAGCCCGGCACCGGGAAGCGGATCTTCTTCGAGATCAAGGACGGCGGCGCGAACGCCGAGGCGTCCGAGCTGTGGAACACCAGTTTCACCGACGACTTCCAGGGCTGGACGCAGATCGAGATCCCGTTCAGCGATTTCGTCTACCGCGGCGACTACCAGCCGGTCGGCGGGATCGACCAGATCCTGAACCTGAACAAGATGTGGGGGTACGCCTTCACGATGCCGGCCGGCTCTCCCGGCAAGTTCGAGATCGACCAGATCGAGACCTACGGCAAGGCCGAGCCGGCGCTCAACTCCAGCGTCAGCACCGACGCCGAGGTCTACCCGGTCAAGGAGGGCGGCAGCGCCCAGGTGCGGATCGCGGTCTCGACGACGGCCAGTACGCCGCTCGAGGGCCCGGTCACGGTCGCCTACACCGCCGGCGGCGGAACGGCGAGCGCCGACGACTTCACCCCGACCACCGGGACGCTCACCTTCCCGGCCGGTACGGCGTCCGGCAGCAGCCAGCTCGTCACCGTGCCGACGAAGAAGGACAAGACGGCCGAGGTCGCGGAGACCATCCCGCTGAAACTCACGGTCACCGGCGCGAAACCGCCGCAGACCGAGCCGCTCGCGGTGATCGACGCGCACGACCTGCCGTACCTGAACGCGAAACTGCCGATCAAGAAGCGCGTCGACGACCTGCTCGCCCGGATGACGCTGGCCGAGAAGGTCGGCCAGATGACCCAGGCCGAGCGGAACGCCCTCAAGTCCCGCAGCGACATCGCGTCGTACGCCCTCGGCTCGCTGCTGTCCGGCGGCGGCTCGGTGCCGACGCCGAACACCCCGGCCGCGTGGGCCGCGATGGTCGACAACTTCCAGCGCAGCGCCCAGGCGACCCGGCTGCAGATCCCGCTGATCTACGGCGTCGACGCCGTCCACGGGCACAACAACGTGGTCGGTGCGACGATCCTGCCGCACAACATCGGTATCGGCGCCAGCCGGGACCCGGAGCTGTCCCGCCGGACCGGCGAGGTCACCGCGACCGAGGTCCGCGCGACCGGTATCCCGTGGGACTTCGCGCCCTGCCTGTGCGTCGTCCGCGACGACCGCTGGGGCCGTGCGTACGAAGGCTTCGGCGAGGACCCGGCGCTGGTAACCTCGCTGGCGACCGTCGTCACCGGTATGCAGGGCAAGGCGGACGGCAGCCAGCTGAAGAACAAGGACCGCGTGCTGGCGTCGGCGAAGCACTATGCAGGCGACGGCGGTACGACGTACGGCACGGCGACGACCGGCGGCTACAAGATCGACCAGGGCGTCACGCAGGTCACTCGCGAGGAGTTGGAGCGGTTGCACCTGGCGCCGTTCAAGACCGCGCTCGCACTCGGCGTCGGCACCGTGATGCCGTCGTTCTCCAGCGTCTCGATCGACGGCGGCACCCCGCTGAAGATGCACGGCCACGACGAGCTGATCAACGGCGTCCTGAAGGACCGGATGGGCTTCAAGGGGTTCGTGATCAGCGACTGGGCGGCGATCGACCAGCTGCCCGGCGACTACGTCAGCGACATCCGGACGTCGATCAACGCCGGACTCGACATGATCATGGTCCCGGCGCGGTACCAGGAGTTCACGGCCGGGCTGACCGCCGAGGTCACCGCCGGCCGGGTGCCGCTGAGCCGCGTCGACGACGCCGTCCGCCGGATCCTCGGCGAGAAGTTCAAGCTCGGCCTGTTCGAGCAGCCGTACTCCGACCCGGCGCAGCTGAGCACGGTCGGCTCGGCCAAGCACCGGGCCGTCGGTCGCGAGGCCGCGGCGAAGTCCCAGGTGCTGTTGAAGAACGAGGGCAACTTGTTGCCGCTGGCACCGAGCTCGAAGGTTTACGTGGCCGGCAGCAACGCCGATGACCTGGGCAACCAGCTCGGCGGCTGGAGCATCACCTGGCAGGGCCGCTCCGGCGCGACCACCACCGGTACGACGGTGCTCGCCGGGATCAAGCAGGTCGCGCCGTCGGCGACGTTCAGCGCAGACGCGTCGGCGCCGCTGACCGGCCACGACGTCGGTGTCGTGGTCGTCGGCGAACGCCCGTACGCCGAGGGCGTCGGTGACGTCGGCAACGGACACGACCTGTTGCTCGCGGACGCCGACAAGGCCGCGGTGGACAAGGTCTGCGGCGCGATGAAGTGCGTCGTGCTGATCGTCTCCGGCCGTCCGCAGGTGGTCACCGACCAGCTCGGCAAGATCAACGCGCTGGTCGCGTCGTGGTTGCCGGGTACCGAGGGCGCCGGCGTGGCCGATGTGCTGTTCGGCAAGAAGCCGTTCAGCGGCCGTCTGCCGGTGAGCTGGCCGCGCACCGAGGCGCAGCAGCCGCTGAACGTCGGCGACGCGTCGTACGACCCGCAGTACCCGTACGGCTGGGGTCTGACCACCCAGGCCGCGGCTCGGCAGAAGCTGACCGAGGCGCGGAACACCCTGCTGCGCAAGCACGACCCGTACGCGCTCGCGGCCGCGGTTGCGGCCGAGGTCGCGCTGCAGACCAAGGACTGGTCGGGGTCGAAGGTGCCGGTCGCCCTGGCCGCGCTGGAGCAGTCTGCCCGGTTCCTGGACCGGAGCAAGGCGGACGGATACGCCGAAGGTGACGCAGTCGTCGCCGCAGCCCGGTGGATCGCCCAGAACAAGATCGGTCAAAACCTGACCGAGCCCGTCTCGAAGCTGACGGCGGACGCCGAGCACCTGGCCCTCACCGGTCAGCTGGGCGCCGCGGTCGCGAAGCTGACGACGGCGTACAAGACTAAGTAGCCCTTGCGGGGCGGCCGGGAACTCCCCGGCCGCCCCAGCAGGTCATCTGCTCAGGCCGGTGCTCGGGCCGGGGTTGTTCGGCCGGTTCGGGCGCTCGCCCGCCGGCTTCTCGTACGCGCTCTTCTGGACCGGCATCTGCAACCCGAGGCGGATCGCGTTCTGCAGCTCGGGGTCCAGCGCGCTGCGGGCCGGGCCGTCATGCACGAGCCGCGAGCTGTTGACCAGCCCTTCGGCCGCCTGCTGCCAGCTGTAGTTGGTGATCAGATGCGCCCGGAGCCGCATCGCCCGCTCCCGCTCCGCCGGAAGCGTCGCCAGGATCTCCTGCACCCGATCGGCCCAGGCCGTGGTGTCGTGGCTGGACGCCCGGACGACCGATCCGGCGCCCAGCTCGCGCGGCACGCGCTGCTCGTCGGCGAGGAACATCCCGACGCCGGTGTTCATCTCGTCGACCAGGATCGGCACGCCGGCCCCGGCGGCCTCCGTCGCGACCAGCCCGAAACCCTCGTGGTGTGACGGCATCACGAACAGATCCGCGCCGTTGTAGTCACGCTGCAGCTCGGTCGTGTCGTTCGTGAACTCCCGCAACCGGACCGAGTTGCCGCTCTGGATGTTGACCTCCAGCTGCGCCTTGGCCAGGTTCTCCGGCGGAACGCCGCGCATCGACAACTGGGCCGGGACGCCCCGGCCACGCAGCTCGTTGATCACCGCAACCGCCTCCGGCCCGCCCTTGAGCAGGTCGTCCATCCGGCCGGTGAGCAACAGCTCGTACCGGCGCTGGAACGAGCGGTACTGCGGCGGATCCAGCGGGACGACGCCCGGGATCAGCTCGTGCACCGGTTTGTCCAGCCGATCGCGCTGGAGCAGTTTCGCAGACTCCTCGGCGATCAGCGGCCCGACGCCGACGGTGAGATCGGCACGACGCATCCGGCCGACGTCCTCGCGGGCCTTGCGATCGGCGTGCGTACCGTCGCCGTGGCGGGCGCGGCTGCCCTCCTCGGGTGACATGTGCATGACGTACGCCGTCATGGCGTTCGGGTAGTACCGATCGCGCAGCTCGAGCGCGAGGTCGCCGGTGAAGCGGGCGTGGCCGACGATCAGGTCGACCTCCGCCGGCAGGCCGTCACGGCTGAGCAGCATCGCCTGCTGGGTGGCCGCCCGCTGTTTCGCGGTCTGCGTCGGATCCGGCCATTGGGCCGGGTTGGTCGGATGCAGGAGGCGCAGGTTCGGGATGCCGGGGTCCTCGAAGGCCTCCGGCAGCCAGACGTAGGCCTGATGACCCGCCTGAGCCTGACCGATCGCCAGCTCCCGGGTGACCGTATGGCCGCCGGTGGTCGACGCCCAGCCGAGGCCGACGTTCAGAATGCGGAGCGGGCGGTTGCCCCACGGCTCACTCGTCATGGAACTTCCTGCTCTCCAGATCGGACCGCAGGTCGACGATGCCCTGGATGTAGCGGTCGCCGCCGACCAGCCGGCCTTCGAGTTGGTCACGCATCAGCCGCGCCGCGAACTCGCCGAGCACCGACGTCAGCTCCAGCACGATGCTGCGCGGCACGTAGGCGACGAGTGGCTCGTCGGGATCGCCGATCCCGCGGGCAGCCTCATGCAGGTACTTGGCGCGGGCGTCGAGCTCGACGGCACGGCCGGCCGCCATCCCCTCGTCGACTCCACTGCCGGGCTCACCGTTGTAGTCCAGCGCGGTGAGCAGATGCCGGCGCGGGTCACGCGGCGGACGACCGGACACCGGGGCAGCCAAGTCGCGCAGCTCCTGCGCGCGCCGGCTCGTGTACCGCTCGAATTCCGCCTCTTCCAGCGCGCGGCGGAACCGGCGGTACTCCCGGTCGGCCACCTCGGTCAGACCGCTGATCGCATCCCACTCGCGCTCGGCCGCGGCCAGCTCGGCGCCGGTGATCCCGGACGCCTTCAGCGCAACGATCTTCTGACCGTGTTGGGCCAGCCAGCGGTTGTACTCGTACCAACCGGGCTCGTCGGTGGGGAACTCGTGCGGGTCGGCAGCCGAGCTGGGCATGTCCATTACGGGATTTTAGAGGGTGTCAGGCCACCGCTCGGGAGCGGAGGCGGCGGAGCATGCGGGCGTCTTCGAAGCCGACGGCGCGGGCGGCGGCCTCGATCGTGGTGCCGTGGCCGATCAGGTGTTCGGCGCGTTCGACGCGCAGCAGTTGCTGGTAGCGCAGTGGGGTGAGGCCGGTGGCGGTGGTGAAGAGGCGGGTCAGGGTGCGTTCGCTGACGCCGATCCGGGCGGCCAGGTCGGCGAGCAGCAGGCGGTCGGCGTACTGGGCGTCGATGACGTCCTGGACGCGGTGGGCGAGATCGCTGAGGTGGCCGCGATGCCGCAGCATCACGCTGTCCTGGAGCTCGTCCCCGTTCCGCCGGGCGTAGACGACCATCTCGCGCGCGACCCGGGCCGCGGCCTCGGCGCCGCGCTCGACGGCGACCAGATGCAGCGCGAGGTCGATACCGCTGGCGATCCCGGCGGAGGTGATCACGCGGTCGTCCTCGACGTACAGGACGTCGCGGATCATGCTGCCGCCCGGATAGCGCGCGGCGAGCTCGTCGGTCAGGTCGTGGTGGGTGGTGTACCGGCGTCCGTCGAGCAGCCCGGCCGCGCCGAGCGCGTCGGCGCCCGAGCAGACACTCGCCACCGATCCCCCGGCGGCGTGATGGTCGCGCAGCCGCTGCCGGACCGCGGGCCCGATCGGCGGCACCGGCTGCAGCCGCGGCGACCGCCAGCCCGGTACGACGATCAGGTCGCCCGGGCCGAGCTCCGGCCAGTCCAGCCGGGCCCGGATCGGGACTCCTTGTGCGGTCTCGATCTCTTCGGCCTCGGCGACGTACGACGTCTCGTAGCCGTAGCCGAAGTCGTTCGCGGTGGTGAACACCTGGGCAGGCCCGGCCAGGTCGAGCAGGTGCAGCTTGGGCACCAGCAGGAAGACGACCCGAATGGTCCGCATCCGGTCAGGATGACACGAGGACGCCGGTGGGGGTGTCTGGCGACTCCGCGCCGTAGCGAGGAGGTGCCGTGCCGAGTGCCCCGCAGTAGGCGTGGGGTCGTCAGACACCCCCTAGTTCGTCGATCGTCCGGATGGTGGCGAAGCGGCCTGCGAGCGCGTACTCCGTACGTTCCGTGACGGCCTCGGCGGACAGGGTGCGCGGGTCGGCGAGGACCTCCTCGTTGGTCGCGTCGGCCGGTAGGTCCCAGTGCGCCAGCGGCATCGTGGCGGTGGCGTCGGTGACGAAGTCGACCTCGTAGCCGAGGTCGGAGGCGATGCGGGCGGTGGTCTCGCAGCACTGCTCGGTGCGGATACCGGAGACGACGACTCGGTTGACGCCGTGCTGGGTGAGAAGCTGCTGCAGACTCGTGGTGGTGAAGGCGTTGTGCGCGGTTTTCGTGAGGACCGGCTCACCCGCGATCGGATCCAGACCTTCGATCAGCCGGACGTGACCGCTCGCCGGATCGAACGTCGTCCCGGTCCCGGGCTCGGTGTGCAGGACCCAGACGACCAGGTCGCCGGCCGCCCGCGCGTGGGCCACCAGGCGGTTGACCCGGTCGGCGATATCCGGCCGGTTCACCACCTGCCAGCTCGGGCGGACCCGGAACGATTCCTGGACGTCGACGACAAGTACCGCGGTTCGGCTCATACCCCCATCGTCACGCACCGTCGCCGGCTCGCAGAAGGCCCGATCCCGGCCCGCACCGGACCGATCCGGTCACGGCCTCGACACGTCCTTACCAACGTTGGAGAGGTCGGACGAATTCACACCGTTCCGAACTATTCCAAACACTGGACCGGAATGCTTACAGTGCGCGGGTCGGTGTGGAAACGCTCCCGCCGCAGCTCGTCGATCAGTGAGGGGAACGCGATGCCCGAACACCTGCCCCGCCGTCAGGTTCTGCGGACGGCCGGAGCCCTGGGCCTGGGGGCAGCCGCCGCCGGCGCCCTGACCGGACCAGCGGAGGCCGCCGGCACTCCGGATAGGTTGGCCACCATGGGTGCACACCACGGCAAGCTCGAAATCGGCAAGGCTCCGTTCGGCACCACCCCGGACGGCAAGAAGGTGGACGTCTACACGTTCTCCAACGGCCGGATGACGATCTCGATGCTCACCTGGGGCGCGACCATCCAGCGGGTCGAGACGCCGGACCGGCGCGGCCGGGTCAAGAACATCAGCCTCGGCTTCGACAACCTGCCGGACTACGCCGCCCTCAGCCCGTACTTCGGCTCCACGATCGGCCGCTACGGCAACCGGATCGCCAAGGGCAAGTTCTCGATCGACGGGAACTCCTACCAGATCCCGCTGAACAACGGCGAGAACGCTCTGCACGGCGGCACCCTCGGCTTCGACAAGAAGGTCTGGTCGGCCAAGATCGTGCAGTCCGCGAAGGCGGTCGGCGTCGCGTTCACGTATGTCAGCCCGGACGGCGAGATGGGCTTTCCCGGTGAGCTCACCAGCACCGTCACCTACACCCTCGACCGCGACGACAACCTGCGGATCGAGTACCACGCGACGGTCAAGGGCAAGCCGACGATCGTCAACCTCACCAATCACGTGTACTTCAACCTGGGCGGCGAGGGCAGCGGCCCGATCGACGGCCACGTCCTGCAGCTGAACGCGCCGAAGTACACGCCGGTCGACGCGACGCTGATCCCGACCGGCGAGATCGCGCCGGTCGCCGGGACGCCGTTCGACTTCACCAAGCCGACCGCGATCGGCGCCCGGCTGCGCGGCGACCACCCGCAGCTCGTCGTCGGCCGCGGATACGACCACAACTTCGTCCTCGGCGGTAAGACCGGCGCCGACGGCCTGCGCTTCGCCGCCCGCTTCTGGGAGCCCGAGGACGGCCGCACGATCACGGTGCACACCTCCGAGCCGGGGGCGCAGTTCTACAGCGGGAACTTCCTGGACGGCACCTTCCGGGGGATCGGCGACCGCGCCTACCGCCAGGGCGACGCCTTCGCCTTCGAGACCCAGCACTTCCCGGACTCGCCCAACCAGCCGAACTTCCCGTCGACGGTCCTGCGCCCCGGCCAGACCTACCGGTCGACCACCGTCTACAACTTCGGCACGAAGTAACCCTCAGGCGGATTTCGAGCTACCGGCGTCGATCAGGTAATCGGCGCCGGTAATGCTCGCCGTCAGCGGCGAGCACAGCTGTACGACGAGCGCGGCCACCTCGGCCGGCTCGATCAGGCGGCCGGTGATCATCCCGGTCTCCTGCGGCAACGCCGCCAGCAGATGCTCCTGCGGTACGCCGAGCCGCTGCGCGAGCTGACCGCCGTACCCCTCGGGCGACGTCCACAACGCCGTCCGGACGGCCGCGGGTGAGACCGTGTTGACGCGGACGCCCTGCGGGCCGAACTCCTCGGCCAGCGCCTTCCCGAGCGCGGTCAGCGCCGCCTTCGCAGTCGTATACGGCACCGGACCGCTGGACGGGATTCGCGCGCCGATCGACGACAGGTTGACGATCGCGCCCTGCTGTTTGATCAGACTCGGCAGCGCGGCCCGGGTCACCCGGACGGTGGCGAAGTAGTTCAGCCCGAAGATCGACTCCCAGGCGGCGTCGTCGTACTCGAGGAAGCCCGCGCCGAGGTCACCCTCGCCACCGCCGACGTTGTTGACCAGCAGATCGAGCTCGCCGGCCGCCGCGAGCGCGGCCGCGACGGCCTGCTCCGGCCCGCCGGCCAGGCCGAGGTCGGCCGGTACGACGATCGCGCCGGTCGCGCGCAGCTCCGGCGTACTGGTCCGCGCGACGGCCACGACGCGGACGCCCTCGGCGCTGAGCTGCTCGACCACCGCGAGCCCGATCCCCCGGCTGGCGCCGGTGACAAGCGCGGTCTTGTCCTTCAACTGCAGATCCATGACTCATTTCCTCCAGTCGCATCTTCGCTGACCTTTTGAAGATACAACTTGCATCACTGATGATGCAAGTAGCAGTGCACCCGCTACGCTGGAGATATGAACGAAGCCCCCCGGGTGCGCGCGGACACCGCGCGAACCGTGCGCGCGATCCTGGCGGCGGCCGAGCAGACGCTGAGCGCGAAGCCGACCGCGACGATGGAGGAGATCGCCGCCGCGGCCGGCGTCGCCCGCACGACCGTGCACCGGCGCTTCGCGACCCGCGAGGCGCTGATCGCCGACCTGGCCGCCTGGGCCGCCCAGCAGCTCTCGGACGCCGTCGACGCCGCCCGCCCGGACGCCGCGCCGCCCCTGGTCGCGCTCTACCAGGCCACCGCGAACGTCCTCGCGGTCAAACTCTCCTGGCGGTTCGCGATGAACGCGACCCTTGCCCCCGGCAACGAAGCCGACCGGATCCAGGCCGGGGTCGTCGAACGCTCCGACGCGCTGTTCCGCCGCTTGCACGACACCGGGGTCCTCCGCCCGGAGATCGATCCGATCTGGGCCCGCCGCGTCTACTACGCCTTGATGCACGAGGCCTGTCAGACCCCGGCCGACGCCGACCCCGACGCCCTGGCCACCCAGCTCGTCGACGCCCTGCTGCACGGCGTCGGCACCCCTGGCAGCACCCTCTAGCGTCGCCAGACCGTGCCCTGGCGATCGCGGCCGATCCACTGTTCCAGGGCGACGATCTCGGCCGCTGCGCCGAGTTCGCGCTCGAGGAGCCAGCACGCGAGATCGACGCCGGCGAACCAGCCGGTGCCGCAGGTCACCAGGTCGCCGTCGTCGACGACTCGGGCATCGACGACTTCGGCGTACTTCTCCAGCAGGTGGTAGCCGGGGCGATGGGTCGTGGCCGGTCGACCGGCGATCAGACCGGCCGCGCCGAGCAGGATCGCGCCGGAGTCGATACCGGCCAGGATCAGCCCGGCGCCGCCGGCCCGCTTGGCCTCGGCCAGCTGCCGCGGGATGACGCCGCGTTCGATCTCCTCCTCGATCCAGCCGCCGGAGACGGCGAGCACCTGGGCCGTCGCCGGCGACCACGGCTCCAGCTCGCCGATCGTCGTCCCGTAGCAGCCCTGGACCGAGGTCGCGCCGTCGGCGGTGACCAGCCGGGGGTCCACCGCGAGCCCGCGGCTTTTCGCGTGCGCGAAAACGGCGTACGTCGCCATCGCGTCCACCTCGGCCACCCCTTCGAACATCAGTACGTCGATTCGCATCCACTCAGCCTGCCGCTCGGGCCGCGGCCAGGTGAGTGGCTGGAAAGACATGATCAGCTAGATTCACGCCATGCACACCGTGGCCGTGCTGTCGCCGGAGGGCGCCGTCGGGCTGGAGCTGGCGGGCGCCTGCCAGGTGTTCGCCACCGCTGCCGATCCCGAGACCGGCTTCGGCACGGCCGTCCTGCTCCGGCAGCACTTCGCCAAGGCCTTCGCGACCACGCCGACTGCCTACCGGCGGACCTTCAAAGGCAACAGCCCACACCGGTGACCGGTGCGGGCTGTTGAGGTGAAGCTGTCAGTTCTGCGAGGCGATGACGAGGCCGTGCTCCTCGTCGTACTGCTGGATGAAGCGGTTGGCCATCGGCTCGCTGGAGTTGATCGCGCCGGCCAGCTCCTTGGCGTTCCGCTCGCGGCCGGCCGGCCAGTCGGCGAGCAGGGCCCAAGCGCGGGCGCGCTTCTTCTCCAGCTCGGTCGGCTCGGGCTCGTCGGCCTTCGCCTCGTCCACCTTCTTCTCGGCGGCCTTCGGCTCCGGCGTGGTGATCAGCGCCGGGGGCTGGGTGTCGGTGCTCGGCTCGGCGAACGGCGACGGGCCCTGCGGCTTCTGGACGACGGGCTCGACCTTGGCCTTCGGCGCGGTCGGCTTGAGCTTGCCGTTCGCGCGGACGACGTGCTCGCTCTCGTCCTCGACGACGACCGCCTCGGCGACCGGCTCGTCACTGTTGCGGTCGTAGGGCAGGTAGTCGACGGCCATCAGCTCGCCGGTCATCGCCTCGCCCCAGGCGTCCTCGTCGCGCAGGTTCACGCCGGTGCCGGCGCCGCGCAACTGCCGCGCTCGCGTCTCGCCCTCGACCACCCAGACCGCGGCCCGGACCTCGCCCTCCGGCGCGGCCTCCGGCTCCGGCGGCGGGGAGATCGCCTTGGTCAGCTTGTTGGTGATGACCTCGTAGTTGATCCGGTCCTCGAGCATGCCGGCCAACCGGTCCGGGTCGTAGGTCGTCTCGGCGATCTTCGCCAGCCGCTCGTCCTGGTGCTCGGAGCGGATGTACTCCGCGACCGTGCTCGCGATCGCCTCGCGCCGGGTCTTGTTGCGGATCTGGTGCCGCGCGGCGTGCAGGCTCTCGTAGAGGCCGTAGCCGTGCTCGATCGCCAGCGAGCGCGCCTGCCAGGTCACCTTCGGCTCGCGGGCCCACTGGACGACGCCGTACACCGGCGCGGTGGTCGCCATCTGCCCGGCCCGGCGCAGCGCGTCCCGGCGGCGGGCCGAGCTGTGGATCAGCCACAGCACATAGGCGAACGCGGACAGACCGCCGAAGCCGAAGGCGAGGAAGCGCTCCTCGGGCCGCCAGTGGCCGACGACGTTGAAGACGACCGCGATCACGGCCGCGAACAACGACATCGCCCGGTAGGCGTAGGCCGTCTCACCCTTGCGCCGGCGCAGGTCGGCGAGCGCGGCGGTGGCCACGCCACCGAGCTCGAGGACCGCCACCGCCGGTGTGACGAGGACGATCTTGAGGAACGTCGAGAAGCCGGTTTCCGGCCACGGGATGTGGGTCACACCGGCCCACACCTGACCGACAAGGGCGGCCGCGGCCGCCGTGGCGTAGAAGGCGTAAGCGACTTTGTCCGCACCCGTGAGCGGTACGTTCGCCAGTTCGCCAGTACTGCTGGTGCTGGTGTTCTCCTGCAAGACGTGGTCTCCTGACCGGTTTGGGCACTCCGGCAGATCCATCGGTGACGGCGGTGCGGTGCTGTGGTACGGCGGCACGAGGCTACCGGTTCCCGGCCCCGATCGGGGAGGCGAACCCGGAAACATCCCAAACCCTGCCCCTCTCCCGCGCCCCCACACGCAGGAAAACCCGCTCCCGCTCGCGAAGCCGGTGTACGGACGAACGCTACACAGTACTCATGTCCACGGCGCACCCACCTCGCTGAACAGGCTCAGCTCGCCGGCCGCGCGGTCGATCCAGTGCTCGACGTCGGCGACGATCGGGTGCCGGTCGGGGCCCTCGCCTTCCCAATGGAGTAAGGACTCCGGGATCGGGCGCGGGTCCGCGGCCAGGCGGATCGCCTCGACGACGCGGGTGAAACCGCCGGTCGCGGTGAAGGGGCAGTAGAGGGGGACGGCGGGGTCGGCGCGATGGTCGATCAGGTTCTGCAGGAGGTCTGTTCGGGGGTACGGCGTCCCGTCGAGAAGGTCGGACGAATAGTGCAGAACTGCTTCGCCTCGCGAGCCGTGGACGGTCACCGTGGGCTCCAGATGTTCTGTTGCGCAAAGGGTGACGGCGATCAGGACGCGGGTGCCGCGGGCGGTGGTGATGCGGACGGTCGATGTGTCGTCGGACTCGATGTCGTTGGCGCGGTACAGCTCGGTCTCGATGGCGCCGACGTCGGCGACTCCGGTGGAGCCGTCGAGGAGGAGGGCGGCCGCGGTCGAGTGCGCGAGCGGGTTGGTGACGGCGCCGTCCACGACCGGGACGCCGTCCAGCGTGCGGCGACCGGCCCAGGGCGCGCGGTCGAAGTAGCTCCGCTTGCGCAACCACTTGCCGACGGCACTGATCCCGCGGATCTCGCCGAGCTCGCCGGCGCGCATCATCCGGGCCAGCTCCAGCGTCGCGGCCGAGGCCTGCGCCTGGAAGCCGACCTGGCACGCACGCCCGGTCTCCTCGATCACCCGCACGAGGTGCTCGTGCTCGGCCAGGGTCGCGGCCGGCGGCTTCTCGAGCAGTACGTCGGCGCCCGCGCGCAGGGCTGTCTCTGCCAGCGGGACGTGCGTCTGGATCGGCGTACTGATGACGACGACGTCGACTGTGGTTGCGGCCAGCAACTCGTCGAGCGACGGATACGCCGTGACGTCCAGCCCGGACGGCGGCCGCGGGTCGGCGACGGCGACCAACTCGCCGCGCCGCAACGCGTTGCGGACATGAGTAGCGCCGTGACCGTGCACTCCGACCACGGCAATACGAGCCTTCGACACTGCTCGAACTCTCGCCTTCGGCTAGAGGCCGCGGAGTCGGGAGGTGATTTCGGTTTCGGCGGGTTTGTGGGCTTCGTCGGCGGCGGCCGGCTGGTGACGCTGGGCGGATTTGGCGGTGGTGTAGGCGCCGGCGTGAAAGGCGCGGGCGAGTTCGGCGTCCTGGGCGGTGGCGGCGGCGTTGGGGTCGTGGCCATCGAGGTCTTCGGCGAGTTCGCGGACGCCGGTGCGGGTGTGCATGAGGTCCCGATCAACGTCCGCGGCCGTGTCGCGGACGAAGGTGGGGCTGGGCTCGCTGCGGTGCTCGATGAGCCCGCCCAGGGACTCCTGGGCGCGGCCGATGCGGGTGTTGGCGCGGTCCAGGCCGTCGTGGGCGGAGTTGACGGCGGTGTTCAGGTCGCTGATCCGGTGGGACAGCCGGTCCATCAGCTCGCGGTCGTGTTCGACGGGGAGCCGGCTGAGTTCTTCCAGGGCCTGGCGGCCGGCTTGCAGGCCGGTGGTGGCGCTGTCCAGGCGATCGCGGATCTCGCCGACGAGGTGACCGCCGTTCTCCAGCCGGCGGTCGATCTGGTCGGCGACGTACTGGGCGTTCTGGAGGAAGGGCCGGGCCTGACCGGTGGCCTCCATCTTGCTCGCCTGGAGCGGCAGCTCGTAGATCTCGTCCTCGGCGCGCCGCAGGACGGTGTTCAGCTCCTGGGTGGCGTCCGCGGCGTGACTCAGCTTCAGCCGGGCGTCATGCAGCGCGTTCGCGGCGAACTCCGCGAGCTCGGCGGCGCGGCGCTGCGGCTCGAGCGACGGGGTGCTCACTTGTCGAGCTCCTCGTCGGCGGCCAGGGCCTCGCGCAGGGTCGCCTCGACGGTGTCGAGCTCAGCGCGTGCCGCTTGCAACTCCGCGCGCGCGGCCTCCAGGCCGTGGCTCGGCTCGGTCGGCTCCGTGGACACCTGAACCACACTCCTCTAGGACAACCGGAAAAAGCTACTCCGGTTGAGCCTAGATCAGCGGCGGGCCAGCAGTTCGGCGGCCTCGGTCGCCCAGTAGGTGAGGATCTGGTCGGCGCCGGCGCGCCGGATCGACGTCAGCGTCTCCAGGATCGCCCGCTCCCGGTCGATCCAGCCGTTCGCCGCGGCGGCCTCGACCATCGCGTACTCACCGGAGATGTTGTACGCCGCAACCGGCACGTTCACGTGGTCGCGGACCTGCCGGATGATGTCCAGGTAGGCCAGCGCCGGCTTCACCATCACCAGGTCCGCGCCCTCGGCGATGTCCAGGTCGGCCTCGCGGAGCGCCTCGCGCGCGTTCCCGCCGTCCTGCTGGTAGGTCTTCCGGTCGCCCTGTAGCGAGGAGTCGACAGCCTCCCGGAACGGCCCGTAGAAACTCGACGCGTATTTCACGGCGTACGCGAGAATCACGGTGTCCAGGTAGCCGGCCGCGTCCAGCGCCTTGCGGACGACGCCGACCTGCCCGTCCATCATCCCGGACGGGCCGACGATGTGCGCCCCGGCGGCCGCCTGCGCGACCCCCATCTCGGCGTAGAGCTTCAGCGTCGCGTCGTTGTCGACCCGGCCCTGGGCGTCGAGGACGCCGCAGTGCCCGTGCGAGGTGAACTCGTCCAGGCACAGATCCGACATCACCAGCAGCGCGTCCCCGGCCTCGCTCGCGGCGTCCCGGATGGCGACGTTCAGGATGCCGTCCGGATCGAGCCCACCCGAGCCGGTCTCGTCCTTGTGCTCCGGGATGCCGAACAGCATGACGCCGCCGAGCCCGGCCTGGGCCGCCTCCGCGATCGCCTTCCGCGCGGTGTCCCGGGTGTGCTGGTAGACGCCCGGCATCGAGCTGATCGCGATCGGCTCGCGGGCGCCCTCCCGGACGAACATCGGCAGGATCAGCTGCCGCGGCTCGAGCGTGGTCTCCGCGACCAGCCTGCGCATCGCCGCCGACGACCGCAGCCGCCGGGGCCTCACCTCCGGGAATCCACTCACAGCACTAGCTCTTCCTACGAGAACCTGCACGACGTTCGGAAGGACGGGTGACGGTCTCGCCCGCCTCCACCATGGTGTCACGCCGCTCCGCGCCGAACCGGGCGAGTGCGTCGGCCAGCTCCTCGACGGACGGCGCGTCGGCCATCGCGTCGACCCGCAGGCCGTGCTCCTCGGCGGTCTTCAGCGTGGCCGGGCCGATGACGGCGATCACCGTCGACGCGTGCGGCTTGCCGGCGATGCCGACCAGGTTCCGCACGGTGGACGACGACGTGAACACGACCGCGTCGAACTTGCCCGACTTGATCGCCTCGCGGGTCGGCGCGGGCGGCGGGGCGGCCCGCACGGTCCGGTACGCCGTGACGTCGTCGACCTCCCAGCCGAGATCGGTCAGCCCCGCGACCAGCGTCTCGGTCGCGATGTCGGCACGCGGCAGGAAGACCCGGTTGATCGGGTCCAGCAGCTCGTCGTACGGCGGCCAGTCCTCGACCAGACCGGCGGCGGACTGCTCGCCGGTCGGGGTCAGATCCGGCCGGATCCCCCAGGCGCCGATCGCCTCCGCGGTCTTGTCGCCGACCGCGGCGATCTTCAGCCCGGAGAAGGCCCGCGCGTCCAGGCCGTACTCGTCGAACTTCTCCCGGACCGCCTTGACCGCGTTCACCGAGGTGAACGCGACCCACTCGTAGCGGCCCTCGACGAGCCCACGGATCGCCTTGTCCATCTGCTGCGGGTTCCGCGGCGGCTCCACCGAGATCGTGGGCACCTCTTCCGGCATGGCGCCGTAGCGGCGCAGCCGGTCCATCAGCGGGCCGGCCTGGTCCTTGGTGCGGGGCACCAGGATCCGCCAGCCGAACAGCGGCTTGGTCTCGAACCAGGACAGCGCCGCGCGCTGCTCGACCACGGCGCCGACGACGATCACGGCCTCGCCGGCGACCTTCGCGGCCCGCAGGTCGGCGACGATCGTCTCCAGCGTGCCGACCACGCTGGTCTGGGCCGTCGTCGTCCCGCCGACGGTGGCGGCGACCGGCGTACCGGCGTCGAAACCGGCCTCGACGAGCGCGGCGACGGTCTCCTTGAGGACGTCGGTCGCGTTCAGCAGGACGAGCGTCTGCTTGGCATGCAGCCGGCTCAGGTCGAGTTTGGCCTCGGCCAGGTCGAGAACGGTGACCTCGCGGTCGTTCTTCATGGTCAGCGGGATCCCGGCGTACGTCGGGACGGCGCTCACCTCGCTCACGCCGGGGATGATGTTGAAACCGATCCCGGCCTTGCGGCAGGCGGCAGCCTCCTCGGCGCCGCTGGAGAACGTGAACGGGTCGCCGCTGAGCAGGCGGACGACGTTCGCCTGGGCCTTGGCGGTCTTCACCACCAGGCGGGCCCGGGCGGCGACCTTCAGCGCCCGGCTGCCCTCGGCGCCGGAGCCGTCGATCACCTCGACGCCCTCCTTGCAGTACGTCAGGAAGGCGTCGTGCTCGGGGCCTTCGACGACGACCGCGTCGGCGCCGGCGAGCACGTCGCGCCCGGCCAGCGTCAGCAGCGCGGGGTCACCCGGGCCGACGCCGACGAACGTGACGTGACCGAGTGGTCTGGCCGGCTTGACCGCGGCAGCCTTCACTTGCTGAGGTGTCGCGGATGCCGCGGTGGCCGCTGTCTTCGCAGTGCTCACGTCTGCCTTCGCCCTCGTCCTCGTCCTACTTGTCTTGGCTGTGGTCGTACCTGGTGCAGGTGGTGTCATATCCGCTCCAGCAACTCGTTCGCCAACGCCTTGCCGAGGGACTCCGGGTCGTCGACCGCTCCGTTCGCGGAGAGCCGCCGGACGCCGTCGTCCTGGCCGAGCGCGCCCCGGAGCCAGAGCTCGGGGCCGTCCTCACCCTCGACCACCTCGGCAAGAGCCCCGACCGGAGCCGTGCACCCTGCCTCGAGTGTGGCCAGCATTTGCCGTTCCGCCGTCACCGCTGCCCGGGTGGCCGGGTCCTCCAGCGGGGCCAGGGCGGCCAGTACCTCGGTGTCATCGGCCCGGCACTCGATGCCCAGGGCACCTTGTCCGGGAGCGGGCAGCACCTGAATCGGATCCAGGGTCTCGGTCACCTCGGCGAGCCGTCCCAACCGCGACAACCCTGCCCTGGCGAGTACCACCGCGTCCAATTTGCCTTCGGTGACGAATCTGATCCGGGTGTCCACGTTGCCGCGGATCCCGGTGCACTCGACGCCCAGGCCGAGCGCGTCGAGCTGCGCGACGCGGCGCGGCGAGCCCGTGCCGATGACGGCGCCCGGGGGCAGCTCGCCCAGCGTCAGGCCGTCGCGCGCGACCAGCACGTCCCGCGGGTCCTCGCGGACCGGGATCGCGCCCAGCGTGAGGCCCTCGATCGGCGCGGTCGGCAGATCCTTCAGCGAGTGCACCGCGATGTCGATCTCGTCGGCCAGCAAGGCGTCGCGCAGCGCGCTGACGAAGATGCCGGTACCGCCGATCTGCTCCAGCGGGGCCTTGTTCACGTCGCCGGTGGTGGTGATCAGCACCAGCTCGACCTCGTGGCCGCGGCCGCGCAACTCGTCGGCCACCAGCGTCGCCTGTGCCGTCGCCAGTGCGGATCGCCTGGTCCCCAAGCGGATCATGTGTGCTCACCTCCACGCGCCTTCGGCGTCGTCACCGCGTCGACGGTCGCCTGGTCCAGGGCGAACAGCTCGCGCAGAGCGTTCGCGTACGTCGGCCCGCCGGGATCCGCGGCGAGCTCCTTCACGCGGACCGTCGGGTTGTGCAGCACCTTGTCCACCACGCGCCGGATGGTCCGGGCGACCTCGTGCCGCTGGGCGTCGTCCAGGCCGGGCAGCCGGCGCTCGAGCCGGGCCAGCTCGGCGTCGACCAGCTCGCTGGCCATCGCGCGCAGCGCCACCACGGTCGGCGCGACGGACGCCGCGCGCCGGGTCGCCTCGAACGCGCCGGTCTCCTCGTGGACGATCCGGCGGACGTCCTCGATGTCGTCCTCACTGCCGCCGGCCGTGCCGGCCAGGTCCGCGAGGGTGACGAGTGTGACGCCCGGGATCCGCGCGGCCTCGGGGGCCACGTCGCGCGGCAGAGCGACGTCCAGGACGCCGAAAGCCCTGCCGTCACTGGCGTTCCGGATCATCTCGGCGGTCAGGACGACGCCGCGGGCGCCGGTGCAGGAGACGACCAGGTCGGCGTCGGCGAGCGCGTCGGGGACCTGCGCGAGCTGGATCGCCGTCCCGCCGATCCGCTCGGCCAGCGCGACCGCGCGGTCGTAGTTGCGGTTGGCAATGGTCACGCTGCGGGCGCCGCCGTTGATCAGCGTCTGCGCGGCCAGCGAGGCCATCGAGCCGGCGCCGACGATCAGCGCGCGGCGGCCCTCGAACCCGCCGACGGCCTCCAGCCCGGCGGAGACCACCGAGCGGCCGGCCGAGTCGATCCCGGTCTCGGCGCGGGCCCGCTTACCGACCCGCAACGCGTGCTGGAACAGGGCGTTCAGCTCGGTGCCGATGGTCTCCAGGTCCTGGCCGACGCGCAGCGACTCCTTCACCTGGCCGAGGATCTGGCTCTCGCCGACGACCATCGAGTCCAGCCCGACGGCGACCTGGAACAGGTGCGCGACCGCGCCCTCCTCGAAGTGCACGTACAGGTGCTCGGCCAGATCGATCAGCGGGACGCCGGTGATGTCGGACAGGATCGCGGTGACCTCGTCCATCCCGGCGTGGAACCGGTCGACGTTCGCGTAGACCTCGGTGCGGTTACAGGTGGCCAGGACGGCGGACTCGCTGACGGCCGGCGTGTGCTGGACGGCGAGCGCGAGTTTGGTCGCGGCGTCCGGATCCAGCGCGACCCGCTCCAGCACGGTGATATCGGCCGACCGATGACTGATCCCGACGACGAGGTAACTCATGCGCCGACACCTCCGCCGACTGCGGGCAGGTCAGGGGTGAGACCGTTCGTCGCTGGTAGCTCGGGCACCTGGGGGAGCGCCACCTCTCCGGACTTGCGTTGTTCGTGGTACGCCAGGATCTGCAACTCGATCGAGAGGTCCACCTTGCGGATGTCGACGCCGTCGGGCACGGACAGCACCACGGGCGCGAAGTTCAGGATGCTGGTCACCCCGGCGGCGACCAGCCGGTCGCACACCTCCTGGGCCGGACCGGCGGGGGTGGTGATGACGCCGATCGAGACCCGGTCGGCCTCGACGATGTCCTCCAGCTCGGCGAAGTCGCGGACCTCCATGTCGCCGATCCGCTCGCCGACCAGCGCCGGATCGGCGTCCAGCAGGGCGACGATGCGGAAACCGCGCGTCCCGAAACCGGAGTAGTTGGCCAGCGCGTGGCCGAGGTTTCCGATCCCGACGATGACGACGGCCCAGTCCTGGGTGACGCCGATCTCGCGGGCGATCTGGTAGCGCAGGTACTCGACGTCGTAGCCGACGCCGCGGGTGCCGTAGGAGCCCAGGTAGGACAGGTCCTTGCGCAGCTTCGCGGAGTTGACGCCGGCCGCGGTGGCCAGGTCCTCACTCGACGCGGTCGCGATACCACTGTCCGACAAGGCGGTCAGCGCCCGCAGATAGACCGGCAAGCGCGCGACAGTCGCCTCGGGAATGCCGCGTTCGGTCCTCGTCGGCGGGCCGGGGCGACGGCTGCTGGCACGCGTCACAATTCTCCTGGGGGGTGGATCTCATCCGCCGCGTTCAGTACCCTGCGGCTCCTCTTACTCTAGGAGCTTGTGAACGTGAGAACAAAATCGGCGAACCCCGAGGTGACAGCAGTCACGTGAGCGCGGTGTGGTATGTGCCCTAACCGCCGCGCCGGCGGAGCCGATCGAGCAGGCCGGGCTTCGGGGCCGTACCGAGGGCTTTGCGCAGCCGTTCGGCGTCCACCCGCCAGAAATCGTGCTGCTTGCCGTCGACGAACGTCACCGGGATCTGCTCGCCGTACTCGGCGTACAGCTCGCCGTCCTGGGTGATGTCGACCTCGGACCAGTCGGCGCCGGTCTCGGCGCAGACCGCGACCACCACCGCCCGGGCGTCGTCACAGAGATGACACCCGGGCTTGGTGTAGAGCGTGACCCGGCTCAACCCTCGGCCCGCAGGCGGCCCTTGGCCACCTTGCCGGTGACCGAGTGCGGGAGCTGGCCGACGACCTCGATCTCGCCCGGGCACTTGAACCGGGCCAGCCGGGTGGCGGCATACGCGGCGACGTCCCCGGTGTCGAGCGTGACACCAGCCTCGGCGACGACGAACGCCTTGATCGCCTCACCGGTCTCCTCGGACGGGACGCCGATCACGGCCGCCTCCAGGACGCCGTCGAAACCGACCAGCACGTCCTCGACCTCACTCGGGAAGACGTTGAACCCGGACACGATGATCAGCTCGCGAAGCCGGTCGACCAGGAACAGCTCGCCGTCGCCGTCGAGGAAGCCGACGTCGCCGGTGCGGTACCAGCCTTCGGCGTCCGGGCCGTCGACGCCGTCCGGCCAGTAGCCGGAGAACAGGTTGGCGCCGCGGATCAGGATCTCGCCCGGGTCGTCGCCCTCGACGTCCTCGCCCTGCTCGTCGGCGATCCGGACCTCGACGTTCGGCAGCGGGCGGCCGACCGAGCCGGGTTTCGGCTCACTCTCGCCGAGCGTCGTGGTGACGCCGGGGGAAGCCTCGGTCAGGCCGTAGCCCTGGTGCACGAACAGGCCGGTGACCTGCTCGAAGCGGTCGGCCAGGGTGCGATCGAGCGCGGAGGCGCCGGTCAGGACGACCTTGACCCCGGCCAGCGCCGGGCCGAGCTCCTCGCGGGCCAGCAGGGCGTGCAGCGCCGGCGGCGCGAGCGGCAGCCGGGTGACCTGGTGGGCGCGGACCAGGTCGAGCGTATGAGCGGCGTCGAAACGCCGGTCGATGACCAGGGCCGCGCCGGTCGCGATCGTCCAGCCGAGGACGGCGTTCAGGCCGAAGGCGTGGAACATCGGCAGGACGCCGAGGACGACGTCCTCGGGGCCCATCCGGTCGGCGCCGAGGGCGGAGAGATTCTTCACGTTGGAAATCAGTGCGCGGTGCGTGAGCATCGCGGCGCGCGGGTCGCCACTGGTTCCGGAGGTGTAGAGCAGGACCGCGAGAGTCTCCGGGTCGATCGAGGACTGTAACGGAGCGTCACCGACGAGCTCGCCGGCGGCCACCGTCCGGACCCCCTCGACGAGCTCGAAAAGGTCCGCGTCGGCAATCGCCAGCCGGGCCCCGGAATGCTCGACGACGGTCGCCACCTCGGGTTTGGTCAAACCGGTGTTCAGCGGCACGGCGACCAGGCCGGCGCGGAGAACGCCCAGGTAGGAGGTGACGAACTCGATGCTGTTGGCAAGTAACAGCAGGACCCGGTACCCGGGCACCAGACCGGCCGCGGCGAACCCCTTCGCGGCCCGGTCGACGGCCTCGTCGAGCTCGGCCCAGGTCAGTCGCCGGTCACCGTCGACCAGCGCGACCCGATCACCGTGACGTCGCGCTGTGTCACGAAGCAGGTCCGCGAAATTGATATCCACCCGCTGAGTCTGCCACGCCCGGCTCCGGCGTCCGGGAACCGGTCGGCTCGCGCGGAACGGTTGCAGCAGAGCGTGACGGGAGATATACAAGTGATCTCGCGGATCGTGCTTCTGCTGAACCTCACACTGCAGAAACCCGTTCCGCGCGGGGAGACCATGCGCGACAACCCCACAGCAGGCTGCATTGCGTCATCAGGTGGTGACGGGAGCAGTCCGCTGGCGCATTCGTGACGAACGACCGACGGGAAGGCGGCACGCCTCAAGCTGTTGACAGCGAGTGCTGCAGGCATGACGCTCAGTGCTCGTGTTGTCGATCAGCCGCTGTGGCCATGCGCGGATGTGTCAGACGACGTGTCTTTCGAACGGGGAGAGATCTTGACGACGCCGGAGCCAAGTCCGGACGGGATGCGACGGGCCGAGCTCGTCGATCGCGCTCAGGCTGGAGACGTCGGTGCCTTCGGTGAGCTCTACGACGAGTACTCGCTCACCGTCTATCGCTACATTTACGCCCGGGTGTCCTCATCGGCACTCGCCGAGGACCTGACCAGTGAGACGTTCGTCCGGGCGCTGCGCGCGCTGGACTCGTTCCGCTGGCAGGGCCGGGATTTCGGCGCCTGGCTGGTGACGATCGCCCGGAACCTGATCACCGACCACTACAAGTCCGGCCGGGTCCGGCTCGAGGTGGTCACGGACGAGATCGAGACGCACGACCGGCAGACCGAGGGGCCGGAGGTCGATGTGCTGGCCGCCGCCACCGCCGAGGTGCTGCGGGACGCCGTCGCGAACCTGCCCGACGAACAACGCGACTGCCTGACGATGCGGTTCTTCGCCGGTTTGTCGATCGCGGAAACGGCCAGGGCGCTGGAGAAGTCCGAAGGCGCCGTCAAGCAACTGCAACTGAGGGCCGTACGGCACTTGGCGAAGGTTATCCCCAAGGACTTGAGGTGAGGCGGATGACAACGAATGTCTTCCGTAACCCGTCAGCGAGTTTCCTCGTTCTGTCTCATGAGGACCCGTCGGTAATCCCGGCTGGCCATTGAGGAGAACGAACATCATGAGTGACCTACACAGGGCTCGAGCGCGCGCGGAGACATTCGCGCACGCCGTTGATCACGGGCCCCGTCACTCTTCGCGACTGAGCGATGACCCGGAGCTAGTGGAGGCTGTTGAACTCGTCGGACGGCTGAGGACCGCCGGCGCAGTGGCGCCCCGCCCGGAGTTCAGCGCCGAGCTACGGCACCGCCTGCTGGAACAGGCGGCCGCCCGCGCGGCGACGACGACTCCGACGATGGTGCGCAGCATCCCGGAGAGCCCCGAAGACCCACCCAGTGGCGAGGACGTCGACGCGTCCGTGACAGATATCCGCCATCGTTACGGCCGGCGCATCCGGCTCGTGGCCAGTACCGCCGCGCTCGTCCTGCTCGGGGGTGGCATCGGTTCTGCCGCCGCCGCTCAGCAGGCGATGCCCGGTGACACCTTGTACGGGATGAAGCGCAGTATCGAGAACGTGGCGACCAACGTGGGGATCGGCGACGACTCCCGCGGCCGGCGCGATCTCGAACACGCCAAGACCCGGCTGTCCGAAGTCCAGGCACTCGCCGAAGCCGGCGCGTCCGTGGCGACCATCAACAGCACGCTGGACGACTTCTCCGCGCAGGCCCGCAAGGGCGTGTCCCGGTTGGTCGCGTCGTACCAGCAGGACGGCGACGCGAGCTCGATCGCGGCGGTCTCGACGTTCATCACCAGCGCCCGCCAGGGGCTCGGTGAGCTTGCGCCGAAACTGCCGCCGGAGTCGCTGAAGTCGGCGGTCGAGGCCCTGGCCACGATCGACCAGCTGGCCGGGCACACGACGGCCGCCTGCCCGAAGTGCGACAAGCCGAAACCGGCGAAGAACGAGCCGGCCGTGCCGACCGTGGTCGACGAGCCGGGGAAGAAGCCCTCCGCGAAACCGTCGGCGCTGCCCTCCAGCAAGCCGACGACGGGTTCGCCGAGTGCCAAGCCCAGCGCGACGGCGCCGCCGAAGGTGCCGAACACGACGATCGTCGGCGAGCAGCAGACGCCGCCGCCGAGCAGTCTGAAGACGCCGCCGAACCCATCGGCGTCCAAACCCACCACGACCCCTTCGGGCCCGCCGACCGGCACGCCCTCGACCACCCCCTGGCCCTGGCCGTTCCCGAGCCTGAGCCTGCCCCCGCTGATCAACATCCCGGGCGTCCTGCAGACACTGCTCCCGCCCTGGAAGTAACAGCTCCCGAAGAAGCCCGGCCGATCAAGGCCGGGCTTCTTCCATGTCTGGGCCTAGTAGTGGACGCGGGCGCGGACGGCGCGGTGGTCGGAGTAGTTCGCGGCGTGGTCGGAGCCGGTGTAGTGGGCGTCGGCGGCGCCGGCCTCCTCGAAGGTGACGGTGTGGACGGCGGTGGTCGCGGGCAGCCCGTTGGGCTTCTTGGCCCACAGGTAGTCGATGCGGTTACTGCCGCCGATCGTCCAGTTGTTACCGAGGCACTCCCCGCGCGGAGCGGTCACCTTGCCGCAGTGGTCGTACATCACGTCGCGGAACCCGGCATCGCCGCCGAGCTCGCCGTTCGTCTGCCGGTACCAGGACTTCCAGTCGCCCGGGTTGCCGGCGGTGATATTTGCGTCGCCGCCCCAAATCATCAGGTCGCCACCCCATCCGGAGACCTTCTCGGAGGCCTCGCGCGCGTTCTCCGCCGCGCACGGGTGGCCGCCGCTGTTGTTGGTCGGCCAGTGCGTGGACGCGACCGTCAGGGTCTTGTCGGCCAGGAGGTCGTCGAGCTTCAGCCGGATCGCCTCCGCCCGGCTCTGGCCGGTGTTCTCACAGCCGTTCGTCCCGTCCCGGTCGGCCTTCCAGGTGTCCTCCTGGAGCACGTTGAACCGGGCGGTGTCGAAGACGATCGCGGTGGTCTGCTGCTTCTTGTCGTCGCCGCAGCGCGCCGCTTGTTCCGGCGGCTGCGGGTTCGCGATCCGGCCGGCGTAGTCGCGACCCAGCTTGGCTTCCATGGTGTTGATCAGCAGCGTCAGCTCGTCGCGGTTGCTGATCTGCTGGACGAGGAAGAGGTCCGGGGCGGGGTCGGTGCGTTTCATCGCGAAGATGAGGTCCTGCCAGTCTCCCGGGCAGGTGTCGGTCGTCTTCTTCAGGTTCTCCACGTTGTTCGTGTAGACGCTGACGTAGTCGCGCCGCGGCGCTTCGGCGGCGGTCACCGCCGGGGCGGCGGACAGGAGCAGGACGACGGCCAGGGCGGCGGCCGTCACGGGGCGGTATGGGACAGACATGCCTCGCAGGCTAACGCCGCCTGCTGGTCAGAAGAAGACGCTGCGGCGCTGGACGAGGAGCGTGTAGAGGGTCTGCTGAATGGTTTCGCGGACCTGATCGGTGACGTTGAAGACCAGCATCGGGTCGTCGGCGGCGCCGTCCGGGAAGTCGTCGGTGCGGATCGGCTCGCCGAACTCGATCAGCCACTTCGAGGGCAGCGGGACCATACCGAGCGGGCCGAGCAGCGGGAAGAACGGCGTGACCGGGATGTACGGGACGCCGACCAGGCGGGCCAGCGACGCCAGGTTGCCGACCAGGGGGTAGATCTCCTCGGCGCCGACGATCGAGCAGGGCACGATCGGGACGCCGGTGCGCATCGCGGCGGAGACGAAGCCGCCGCGGCCGAAGCGCTGCAGTTTGTAGCGTTCGGCGAACGGCTTGCCGAGCCCCTTGAAACCCTCGGGCCAGACACCGACCAGGTTGCCCTGGCGGAGCAGCCGCTCGGCGTCGTCGTTACCGGCCAGCGTCGCGCCGCCTTTGCGGGCGAGCTCGCCGACGAACGGCGTCCGGAAGACGAGGTCGGCGGCGAGTGTCCGCAGCGGACGGCCGGTGTGGTCGGCGACGATCAGCTGGGTGATCAGCCCGTCCAGCGGCATCGTGCCGGAGTGGTTGGCCACGATCAGCGCGCTCCCGGTGTCGGGGATGTTCTCCACCCCGCGCACCTCGACCCGGAACCATTTCTCCGCCAACGGCCGCAACAACGGCAACAGCACCTGATCGGTCAGATCCGAGTCGTACCCGAACTCGTCGACCTCGTAGCCCCCACTCAACCGCCGCCGCAAGAACGCCAGCCACTCCGCAACCCGCCGCTCCCCCTCCGCCCCGAACAACTCCCGAACAGCCCGCTCCAGCCCCACAAAATCAAACCCACCCACATCAGCAGGCCGGTCCGTGGTGCGCGCGTCGCTGGTGTCCGACTCCTGCTCGCCACGCACCTCACCTGCGGCCGGCTCCGCGAAGTTCTCCGCAGGCAGCTCGGTCACCGGCAGCTCAGTGACGGGCTCGTCGGCAACCGTCGGCTTCTTCTTGGGTTTCTTGGGGGGTTTGGCGGCGGGGCCGGCGAGGGCTCGGGCGGCGGCTGAGGGGGTGGTGCGGCGGTTGCCGCGGCCGGGGCGGCCACCGGAGCCGATGGGGATGATGTCGGCGTCAGCCACGGAGGGCTCCCAGGCCCAGGGAGAGCAGGCCGGTGGCGCGGCCGGTGAGGCCGGGGGTGAGCGAGGCGCGGAAGTCGTCGAAGGCGGCGGCGGTGGTGTATTCGGGTTCGAAGCCGAAGACGGTGCGCATCCGGGTGGTGTCGACGGCGCGGCCGTAGGTGAGGAAGGTGATCTGGTCGGGCGAGAAGTCCGCGAGGCGGGCCCGGCGGACGACGGCCGCGGTACTCGAGGCGGTGAACGAAGGGAGCCGGACGACCGGGCGGCCGAGCCGGCGGATCGCCTGGGAGAGCACCAGGACGCCGTCACCGGCCAGGTTGAAGGTGCCGGGCAGCTCGTTGGCGGTCGCATGCCGGATGGCGTCGATCCCGTCGTCCTCGTGCAGGAACTGCAGCCGCGCGTCGTACCCGAAGACGGTCGGGACGACGGGCATCCCGAAGTACCGGGTGATCGGGGAGTCGGTCTTCGGGCCGATCCAGTTCGCCATCCGCAGCGTGGTCACGCAGACATCGGGCCGGCGCCGGGCGAACCCGCGCACGTACCCCTCGACCTCGACCGCGTCCTTGCTCAGGCCGGTCTGATGGATCGCCCGCGGCGCCATCTCCTCGGTGAACATGGCCGGATCCCGCGGGCCCGCGCCGTACACCGTGGTCGACGACTTCACCACCAGCTTCGCCACACCGGGCGCCTTCTGACAGGCGGCCAGCAGCTGCATGGTGCCGATGACGTTGATCTCCTTCATCGACGACCGGCCGCCGGCACTGCCCGGGGTGGCCACCACACCGGTGTGCACGACGGTGTCGACGCCCTCGGCGGCGATCACCTTCGCGATCACGGGGTTGCGGATATCGGCCCGGACGAACCGGACCCGGCCCAGCTCGGCCCGTGGCGGAACCACGTCGACGCCGAGCACCGTGCCGATGGACGGATCGTCGGCCAGTCTCCGGGCACAACGAGCACCGGCGTCTCGCGAGACGCCGGTCACCATCACTACCTGTGCCACAGGAGACCCCCAGCCAGACAGCAACCCCACGTGCCGCCGCACCGAACCAGGGGGCGGCGGGAACTGCTACTTGCCGAGCTTGCGGCGCTGAACCCGCGTCTTCTTCAGCAGCTTGCGGTGCTTCTTCTTCGCCATACGCTTGCGGCGCTTCTTGATTACGGAACCCACAGTGGACCATCCAAACTCAAAGAGAACGTCGGTGCAGCTTACCCGTAGGTCACCGCGTGAACCTAAAGCAGGGCTTGGGTAGGGTGGAGATCACGTCTGGGGAGGCACTTTTGAGCACTGCCGCGAAGGCCAGGTACGACGGTCTTGCCGACTGGTACGACGACCGTTTCGTGATCGGATCCGACCCCCACCAACCCGGATTGCCCGAGCTCCTCGGGCCCGGCTCCGGCCCTTGTCTGGACATCGGCTGCGGCACCGGCCGCAACTTCGAGACCATCCGCGCGAGCGGCCGCGAGGTCGTCGGCCTCGACTACTCCGCCGACCAGCTGCGCCTCGCGCGCACCCGCACCGACGGCCCGCTGATGGTCGGCGACGCGGCCGCCCTCCCGTTCGCCGACGAGTCCTTCGACACCGCGATGGTGATGTGGATCTCGACCGACGTCGACGATTTCGCCGCCGTCCTGACCGACGCCGCCCGCGTCCTCCGCCCCGGCGGCATCCTGATCGGCTACGGCGTCCACCCCTGTTTCAACGGCCCGCATGTCATCTACAACGAAGACGGCAGCCGCACCATCCACACCACCTACCGACAGCCCGGCTGGCACCCCCCGGCCCCCTGGTGGGGCGAGGACGGCATCCGGCACCACATCGGCATGAGCCACGTCCCGCTCGCCCACTACCTGAACGCCTTCCTCGCCACCGGCCTGACCCTCGAGCACTTCCTCGAACCCGAAGGCCCCGGCGTCCCCCACGCCCTCGCCGTCCGCGCCCGCAAGCCCAACAGCTAGAGATAGCTGGCGACTGGGCCGAGGGTGAGCAGGCCGGTCTGGGCGCCGGCCTGCTCTTGAGCTGCTGGGCGGAGGACTGTTTGCGCTCGGGCGAGGGCGGGTTCGAAGCCGAGCTGCGCGGCTGCGTGGGCGACGAGGGCCCAGTGGGCTTCGAGCAGGAGGCCCGGTGGCGGGTCGGTGAGCTGCTGGAGTAGGCGTTCCGCGTCAGTTTGGTTGCTCTGGGCAATGACTAAGGGCTGGATCCACGGGATGTGTGGGCCGTAGTCGGCGGTGGGGATCGGGGCGCCGTGCCGGAGGGCGTGTGCGGCGAGCGCCAGTTCGAGGAGGCCGTGGTGCAGGCCGGGCATCGCGGCGGTCGGACGGCGGACGGCGGCCTGCTGATAGGCCTCCGGGGTGTCGGCGCGGAGGGCGGCGTACCAGCCGGTGAAGACGCCGACGAGCGGCGCGTCGTGGCGCGCAGCCAGCTCGTCGGCCGCCGCGGCATGCATGTCCGCGGCGCTGTAATCGGCAACAGCACAAGCTGACTGGAGCCGGATCAGCCGACCGAGCACCTCGTATGCCGGAAGCGCGTGCCGCGACGCGAGGTCGACGAGCTCGGCCCCGATCGCATCACGCGCGGGCGCCTGCCCAGCTTGGCGAAACGACTGCATGTAGACGCCGTTCAACGCGAACGCAAGGACGGCCGGGTCGTCGAGCTCCCGAGCGAGCCGCTCAGCCTCGCCGGCGGCTTCCAACGACCGATCACTCCTGGAACCCCTTGATTCCAAGGCGATCGTGGCCAACAACCGCGCCCGGACCGCCGGATGATCCTGCGTGGGCAGCACCCGCTCCGCAGCCCGTACGACGGCAGCAGCATCCGCCTCGTCGTCAGACCGGGTCCAGTTCGCCGGTACGTCGTACGCGCCGATCACCCGCGCAACCAGATCCGAATCGCCCAGCTGCTCAGCTGCCGTGATTGCAGCCAGGCGATGCTGGCGAGCCTCATGCAGCCCACCTGAGACCGCGATACTCCGCAACAACCCGACCGTCGACTCCAGGCGCGCCTTCGGGCTGACCGTGCGCTCGTACGCCGACCAAACCGACTTCGGCTCCAGATGCGTGGCCTGGTTGAGAATGTCGGTTT
This sequence comes from Kribbella sandramycini, assembly GCF_013131805.1. GTDB lineage: Bacteria > Actinomycetota > Actinomycetes > Propionibacteriales > Kribbellaceae > Kribbella > Kribbella sandramycini. The sequence goes on from NZ_JABJRC010000004.1 coordinate 427,210, forward strand.
CAAGCTGCAGTAGAGCCGCACCAGGGTCGATGCCCAGTTGCGAAACCAGCATGTCCTGAGCGCGACGCAGTACGGCGAGGGCGTCCGCCTGGCGACCACTGCGGTAGAGACTGAGCGCCAGCAGCCGCCACCCCTCCTCACGCCACGGATGTTCGATCACATGGGCATCCAGCTCCGCCGCCACCTCCGCTGCCCGACCGGCAGCCAGACGCTGTTCGGCGTACCGCTCCACAGCCAGCAAGCGCAGTTCGGTCAGCCGCGCCCGCTCCGCCCGCGCCCATGGCTCATCCGCGAAATCGGCGTACGCCGGACCGCGCCAGCAGCTGAGCGCGGACTCGAACTCCCCCGCGCCGATGGCCTGCTCGAAACGCACGGCATCGACAGAGTCTGTCCGCAGCGCGTATCCAGGCCCCTCAGTCACCAGAACCCGAGCCGGTGTGCGCCGAGGGCGGTCCGGCTCCAGAGCCCGACGCAGCGCGGCGACAAACGTCCGCAGCGCGCTCAGAGCGCCGTCGGGCGGGTCCTCCCAGAGGTCATCCACCAACCGCGTCGCCGGTACGACTCTGCCGCCGGCAACGATCAGCCGAGCCAGCACCGCCCGATGCCGCGGCCCTTTGAGCTGCACCGGCTGCCCAGCGTCATCCCAGGCCACCACCGGCCCGAGCACCCCGAACTCCACCCGGTCACCGTAGCGTGCTCATCCAGCGCTCATCCGGCTCGGAAACGCTGGTCCGGTGAAGATCAACGGATTCGACTACCACCAGGTCCCAGGCACCGACGGCGTCACTCTGAACGTCGCAGTCGGCGGCTCCGGCACCCCGATCGTCCTGCTGCACGGCTTCCCCCAGACGCACCTAATGTGGCGCCACGTCGCAACTGACCTGGCTGCCCACCACACCGTCATCTGCCCCGACCTCCGCGGCTACGGCGGCAGCGCCAAGCCGACCGAGGGCTATTCCAAACGCGCTATGGCCGCCGACATCATCGAAGCGGTCCAGTCGCTCGGCCACTCCACTTTCGCCCTGGCCGGTCATGACCGCGGTGCGCTGGTCGCGTTCCGAGCCGCCCTCGACCACCCGCAAGCGGTCACCCACCTGCTGATTCTGGACGTCCTCCCCACCCTGGACATGTGGTCGGTCCTGCAGGGCACGTCAGCCGCTGTCGGCTTCCACCTCTACCTGATGGCCCAGCCCCCAGGCCTCCCCGAGCAGCTGATCGCCGCCGCCCCCGACGCCTTCTTCGGCCACTTCCTGGACATCTGGACCAAGAGCCCGGACGCAATCCCCCACGACGTCCGGACGGCGTACCTGGACGCCTGCCGTGCTGCCGTCCCCTCGATCGTCGCCGACTACCGGGCTTCCGCCACGATCGACGTCACCCACGACGAGGCCGACCGCGCCGCCGGGGCCCAGCTCCAGCTGCCCGTCACCGTCATCCAGCAGGACTGGGGCGCCGCCCTGGGCTTCGACGCGCGAGCGCTCTGGAAAGCCTGGGCGCCCGACCTGCACCACCAGCTGACCACCGCCGGTCACTTCATGGCCGAGGAGGATCCGGGCGAGATCACCGCCGCGATCGAGCAGCTCCTGACCCGGCAGGCATGACGAGGCGGCCGGCCCCTGAACGGGATCCGGCCGCCTCTCTCGTGGTTATCCGGCCTGGAAGAAGGCGCCCTTGAGGTAGTCGTGCACGGCGTCCTCGGCGACCCGGAACGAACGACCTACCCGGACTGCGGGCAGCTCACCGGAGTGCACCAACCGGTACACGGTCATCTTGGACACGCGCATGGCCGTGGCCACTTCGGCCACGGTCAAAAACTTCACCTCAGCGAGCGGCTGCTCACCACCGGACTTCTTTGATGCCATTTGCGCACCGCACTTCCAGCACGGATCGTGCGCCGGCTTCCCCTCCGGCACCTCCGTCCGCGCATAGGTCGAGGGTAGTGGCTGTTGGTGCGAATGGGAAAGAGGGGGACTCGTGTGACTCGATCCTGTGACGGAGTCAGTACGTTGGGTCGAGCCCCAGGAGCGGAAAACTGACGTCCCGGGTGGCCTTGATCGAGCGGTCCAGCCAGGCGCCCGGGTTGTAGCCGCTCGACCAGTCGACGTACTCCGGATCGCGGCCGTCCGTCATCCGCAGCGGCGCGACCCGGCCGAACCGGATCTGCACCTCCTCGCGCCACGCCTCGGGCACCGGCGTCTGCGGGTCGACCGGCTTGCCGGCCACAATCGCGAGCAGGTGGCTCCAGGCGCGCGGGACGACGTCGATGATCGCGTAGCCGCCACCGCCGGTCGCGACCCACTTCCCGCCGGTCAGCTCGTGGGCCAGGTCGTGCAGGGCCAGGTACGCCGCCCGCTGGCCGTCGACCGTCTTGGTCAGATGGGCCAGCGGATCCTCGACGTGCGAGTCGCAGCCGTGCTGGGTGACCAGGATCGACGGCCGGAAGGCCCGGAGTACGTCGGGCACGATCGCGTGGAAGGCGCGCAGCCAGCCGGCGTCCCCGGTGCCGGGCGGGAGCGGGATGTTCACCGCGGAACCCTCGGCCCCCGGCCCGCCGGTCTCACCGGCGCTGCCCGTCCCCGGGAAGAGCGTGGTCGGCGACTCGTGCAGGCTCACGGTCAGCACCCGCGGGTCGTTGTAGAAGACCTCCTGGACGCCGTCGCCGTGGTGGACGTCGACATCGACGTACGCGACCCGCTCGGCGCCGTTGTCGAGCAGCCACTGGATGGCGATCGCCGGGTCGTTGTACACGCAGAACCCGGAGGCCCGGTTCGGCATCGCATGATGCAGACCGCCCGCGACGTTCGCCGCGTGCAGCACCTCGCCCTGCCAGACCGACCGCGCGGCCTCGACGCTGGCGCCCGCGATCCGCGCGCTCGCCTCGTGCATCCCGGGGAAGCAGTAGGTGTCGTCGGTCCCCAGCCCGTGCTGCTCGTCCGGTACGTCGGGGTTCGCACCGGCCCGCCGGACCGCGTCGACGTACTCCGCGGTGTGCACCGTCCGCAGCAGCTCGTCATCGGCCATCGGAGCCGGTACGACCGTCAGCTGGTCCAGGATGCCGAGCTCACGCGCCAGCCGGATCGTCAGCTGCACCCGGATCGGGCTCATCGGATGCCCGCCCCCGAAGTCGTACGCCGTCAGACCGTCGTCGTAGACCAGTTTCGCCTCACCGCTCATGCTCCCGACCTTAACCCGGCGACTTCCTTCGGGGTCGGTCGAAAGGATTGCCGGTCCCCGGCGGCGAGCTCACGATCAGGTGGAATCCCGCCCGATCGTGAGGAGATATCTGATGCGTGCGCTTGTTCGCGCCCTGCCCGCGCTGCTCGGCGTGGCCGCCCTGATCGGCACCGCCGTGACGGCCGACTCCGGCGCCCGATCCGTTGCCGCCGTCGACGGGCCCGCCGTCCCGATCAACCGGGCGACGCCGACCAAGCTGATGCCGCTCGGCGACTCGAACACCGGCGGCGCCGACGCGCCCGGCGCGGCCTACCGGGCGGATCTCTACCAGCTGCTGCGAGCCGACAACCGGCCGGTCGACTTCGTCGGCTCACTGGCCAGCGGCCCGGCCGGCCTCACCGACCGCGACCACGAGGGACACGGCGGCTGGACGATCGGCCAGATCCAGGACAACGTCGTCGGCTGGCTGAACACCTACCGGCCGGACGTGATCACGCTCCAGATCGGCACCAACGACATGTACGACGACGCCGGGGCGGGCGCGGCGCCGGCCAAGCTTTCGACGCTGGTCGACACGATCACCACGACGCTGCCGGAGACCCGGGTCTTCGTGACCTCGATCCCCGTCCTGCAGGACCCGGCCCACCACGCCCGGGTCGCGGCCTTCAACTACACGATCCCCGGGATGGTCGCGGCAAAGGTTGCCGCGGGCAAGAAGGTCAGCTACGTCGACGCGAACTCCGGCCTCTTCCACCCGTACGACTTCCTGGAGATGTGGCACCCGCACTACGGCGCCGCCTCGAAGGCCGCCGTCCGCTGGTACGCCGCGCTGACCGGCCAGCAGGTCACCCGCTTCGAGGCCGAGCAGACCGCGAACGCCGTGATCAGCGGCGCGCCGACCCGGCGGACGCAGATCACCTCGGCGTCGGGCGGCGCGAAGGTCGGCTACATCGACCTCCCGGAAAGCTTCGTCAAGTTCAGCTTCGAAGTAGGTGCTGCTGGCAACTACCGGATCCGGGCCCGGGGCGCGAACGGGATGGGCACGGACTGCACGCACAAGGTGAGCGCGAACGGCGGCCCGCAGCAGACCATGCTCTACAAGTCGTACGGCTGGGACCTGCTCGGGACGTCGAAGGTCGACCTGCCGCTGGTCGCGGGGAAGAACACCGTCACGTTCGCCAAGGGCGAGTGCTACACCGAGCTGGACGCCATCGACATCAGCCTGGTCCCGACCGCCTAGAGCGTGTCTGGTGGCTCCGCGCCGTAGCGAGGAGGTGCTCGGTGCGGTAGCTCGGTGTGCTGGGGCGGAGGGGTCGATGCGGAGCATCGTCACCTTTGCACCAGTGCGGCGAGATGCTGTGCCGAGTGCCCCGCAGTAGGCGGGGAGCCATCAGACACGCTCCAGCGTGTCTGGTGGCTCCGCGCCGTAGCGAGGAGGTGCTCGGTGCGGTAGCTCGGTGTGCTGGGGCGGAGGGGTCGATGCGGAGCATCGTCACCTGTGCACCAGTGCGGCGAGATGCTGTGCCGAGTGCCCCGCAGTAGGCGGGGAGCCATCAGACACGCTCCAGCGTCTGCGACATCAGGGTCAGCGGGCGCGTCGCGTCGTAGAAGGTGTCGACGCGCCCGGTGGACTCGAAACCGGCCCGGCGGTAGAAGGCCGCGGCGCGCGGGGCGGCGTCGTACACCCAGAGCAGCAGCCGTTTGTAGCCCTGCTCACGGGACCAGACCAGCAGTTCGGCGGTCAGCTCGTCGGCGACGCCGGTGCCCCGGAAGTTCGGATCCACCCACATGGACAGCATCAGCGCGGCATCCGGATCGCGTTCGTCGGGGCCCGCGGGGACGCCGAGCACCATCCCGGCCGGATTGCCCGCGGACTCGGCCAGCAGCGTCACCTTGCCGGCCGCCTGTAACCGGGCCCGCCAGTCGGCCTCGGTGAGCGCGACCGACTCGCCGTAGGTCTGGTAGAAGGACTCCGGCGCATCCAGCAGGGCCCGGAGCCGGACCGCGCGCAGGGTCTGCCAGTCGTCCTCGGTGAGCCGTCGTACCGTCATGGCTTCATCCTGACAAAGCCGATCCGGGCCCGATTCGGCGGGCGGCGCAACACCCCTCCCAGGCTGCGCCGGCCCGCCCGAGCGCTGGGTCAGCAGCGGGTCCAACGCCCGGTTCATCGGTCCTGGACTGCAAAGCGTTACAGATTTTGCAGAACAGGTGCAGACCGATTGCATTCTGTGAGCTAACCTGAAGGTGTGAACACGAATCTGCAGCTGTGGTGGGCCGTCTAGGGCGGTCACCCGGCGTTCACACGCACCCAAGAGGCCGTCTCCGCCGAGACGGCCTTTTTCGTGCGCTCGGTGGGGCTCCCACTCACCGAAAGGCACTGACATGACCTCGCTGTCCGGCATCACCCCGTCCGGCCGCCTGACCCTCGGCAACCACCTCGGCGCGCTCCGCCGGTTCACCGACCCGGACGGGTTCTACTTCGTCGCCAACCTGCACGCGATGACCACCAAACACGATCCGCGGCGGCTCGCGGCGCTCACCCGGGAGTGCGCGACGCTGATGCTCGCCGCGGGTATCCCGCCCGGGACGGTGTTCGTCCAGTCCGACGTCCCGACGCACGCCCAGCTCGCGTACCTGCTGGAGTGCACGTCGTACGTCGGCGAGCTGTCCCGGATGATCCAGTACAAGGAGAAGGGCGGGCGCCCGATGACCCGGGCCTCGCTGTTCACCTACCCGTGCCTGATGGCCGCCGACATCCTGCTGTACGGCGCCGAGCGCGTGCCCGTCGGCGGGGACCAGGACCAGCACGTCGAGCTGGCCCGCGACATCGCGCTCCGGTTCAACCGCGAGTACGGCGAGACGTTCGTCGTCCCCCAGTTGCACAAGGCCGCGCTGGCCACCCGGATCAAGGACCTGGCCAACCCGACAGCCAAGATGAGCAAGTCCGACGCGGACGACGCGGTCGGGACGATCCGGCTGCTCGACCCGACGGACGTGATCCGCCGGCAGATCATGCGCGCCCGGACCGACTCCGGCAACGAGATCCGCCACGACGAGGAGAACCAGCCGGGCGTGACCAACCTGCTGGAGATCCTGGCCGCGTGCACGGACGGCGATCCGGTCGAACTGGCGACGGCGTACACGTCGTACGGCGATCTGAAACTCGACGTCGCGGACGCCGTCCTGGCCGTGGTCGAGCCGCTGCAGAAGGAATACGCGCGGCTGGCGACCGACCCGGGCGCGATCGACCAACTGCTGGCGCAGGGCCGGGATCGGGCGCTGGCGGCGAGCACTCCCCGACTCCGGGCGGCGACCCGAGCCATGGGTTTGGCAGGCTGCGCCCCATGAAAGGCTGGATGCCATGAAGCTCCGCGCCGCCACCTTCAACCTCCGCAATTCTTCGGCCCCGGACGGCGACAACGCCTGGCCGGTCCGGAAACAGGCGGCGGTGGCGGCGATCGAGTTGCTGGATGCCGACGTGGTCGGGCTGCAGGAGGTGCTGCCCGACCAGCTCGGCTACCTGCGGCTCCAGTTCCCGAAGTACGAGATCGTCGGCGTCGGCCGGGACGACGGCCAGAGCGCCGGCGAGCACGCGTCGATCATGGTCCGGACCGGCGACTGGCGGATCGACCGGTTCGAGACCCGCTGGCTGTCCGACGACCCCGGTACGCCGGGATCGGTCGGCTGGGACGCGGACCTGACCCGCGTCGCCACGCTGGTCTGGCTGCGGCACCGCAACGGGACGACGGTCGGCGTCCTGAACACCCACTACGACCACGCCGGCGAGGTCGCCCAGCTGCAGTCGTCCCGCCTGGTCGCGAAATGGGTGGCCGGCGACCTGCCGTGGATCGTCATGGGCGATCTGAACGCGACGCCGGACTCGCCGCCGCTCAAGGCGCTGACCGACGCCGGGCTGCGGTACGCCGTCCCGATCGAGGCCGGCGGCAGCTGGCACGACTTCACCGGCGCCGAGGACGACGACCGGATCGACCACATTCTGGTCGGCCCGGCCTGGACGGTCGTCGAGGGCGCCGTCTCGCATTTCCGGCCGAACGGGCGGCTGCCCAGCGACCACTGGCCCGTGATGGCGACCCTCAGTCTGTGATTCCGGTCTGGTCATTGACCGGAAATCGGTCTCTCAGCACCCCGGAATGAGGTCTGATAGAGACATGGCGGCTGACGAGGAGCTTTGCTGGCGCATTCTCGGCGCGTGGGAGGTCGGGACCGCCACGACCGAGCTGTCGATCCCGGCCGGTCAGCCCCGGGTGGTCCTCGCCGCGCTCCTGCTGTCCGTCAACCAGCCGGTGAGCCTCGACGTCCTCACCGATCAGCTCTGGCCCGAGCAGCCGCCCGCGCGGCCGCAGGGCACGCTGCACACCTACGTGTCCCGCCTGCGCCGGGTGCTCGGCGCCGACCGGATCGAGACCGATCTGGCCGGGTACCGGCTGCGCGCCGACGAGTCGCGGATCGACCTGTACAAGTTCCGCGATCTGGTCGGCCAGGCGGCGGACGCCGGGTCGCCTGCCGCAGAGCTGCAAGTGCTGCGCACAGCGCTCGCGCTCTGGCGCGGCCGCCCGTTCGGCGACCTCACCTCGACCTGGCTGGACCGGGACGTCGTACCCCAGCTGACCGAGGAGTGGTTCGCCGCGACCGAGCGGCGGATCGACCTCGAGTTCGCCGCCGGCCCACCGGGCGCGCTGATCGCGGAGCTGACCGAGCTGACCCGGCAGTACCCGACGCGGGAGGCCCTCTGGTTCCGGCTGATCGACGCGCTGCGGCGCGCGGGCCGCCGCGCCGAGGCCCTCGACCGGTACCACCAGGTCCGCACGCTGCTTCGCGACGAGTTCGGGATCGATCCGAGCGCGGAGCTCGACGAGCTGTATCGCTCGATGCTCGACAGCGGCGTCCGGCGTCCGGAGCCGATCCGGCAGCTACCGCACGACATCCGCAGCTTCGTCGGCCGCGACGCTGAGCTGACAGCGCTCGACGTCCTGGATCGCGAGCAGGCGGACGACGCGACCCGGATCATCACGATCGACGGCGCGCCCGGCACCGGGAAGACCACTCTCGCCGTCCACTGGGCGCATCGGAAGGCGGCCGGTTTCGAGGATGCGCAGCTCTATCTGAACCTGCGCGGCTACGGGCCCGGCGAGCCGATCGGGCCGGCCGACGCGGCGGCGATGCTGCTGCGCGCGCTCGGCGTCGCCGGCGAACGGATCCCGGCCAAGATCGAGGAGCGGTCGGCGTTGCTGCGCAGCACGCTCGCGGGCCGCCGCGTGCTGCTGCTCCTGGACAACGCGCGGGACGCCGATCAGATCCGGCCGTTGCTCCCGGGGTCGGGCAGTCTGGTGATCGTCACCAGCCGCAATCAGCTGCGGAGCTTGGCGATTCGGGACGGCGCGCGCCGGTTGACGCTGGAGCCGATGGCGCCCGAGCAGGCGGTGGAGTTGCTTGCGGCAACTATCGGCTCGGAGCGGGTCGCTGCCGAGCCGGAGGCGAGCCGGGAGCTCATCCAGCTCTGCGATCGGCTGCCGCTGGCGCTGGCGATCGTGGCCGAGCGGGCCCAGCGCGCCGACAGTCTGGCCGCGGTCGTCGTCGCGCTCGGCGATGCCCAGGCCCGGTTGGCCCAGCTGGACGCCGGCGATCCGCAGTCCGATCTCTCAGCTGCCTTGTCGTGGTCGTACCGGGCGCTGCCACCGGCGTCCGCCTTGATGTTCCGATTGCTCGGTCTGCATCCGGGTGACGACATCGGGCTGCCCGCCGCGGCCGCATTGGCCGGACTCACGCCAGCGGCGACTCGGGTGGCGCTCGACCACTTGGTCGCCGTCCATCTGGTCGATCAACGACAGGCCGACCGGTACGAGATGCACGATCTGATCCGGCTGTACGCGACCGGGTTGGCCGCCGACGAGCCGGACGCCGATGCCGCGCTCGACCGGCTCGTCGACTGGTATCTGCATGCTGCGCTGAGCGCCGACGAACGCCTGCAGCCGTTGCGATTGAGGGATTTCGCGGAGCCGTACGAGCCGATGAGCGTCGTGCCGGAGTTCGGCACGGTGCCTGCGGCGATCGCTTGGTTCGAGCGCGAGTACAACTGCCTGCGCGCGATCACCACCTGGTCGGCCGCGCACGGACGCACCGGATACGCCTGGCGGACGGTGCTCGCGATGGCGACGTTCCTGGACAACCGGATCACCTGGGACGACGGGCTCGCCGTCTTCGAGCTGGCCGTCACCGCGGCCGGCACCGACGAAACCGCCCGCGGCTTCACGCTGAACGCGATCGGCTGCTTCCACTTCGACCAGGACGACTGGCCGCGCACCGAGCGCTACCTGACCGAGGCGCTGGCCTGCTTCGAAACCGTGGGCCACAGCCGCGGCGAGGCGATGGTCCTCGGCAACCTGGCCATCGTGCTGGCCGAGCTCGGCCGCCCCGAAGTCGCCGTCGGCCTGAGCGAACGCGCCATCCGCCTCTGCCAGCAGAACGGCTACACCCGCGGCGTCGCCGTCAACCTCGACAACCGCGGCGTCGCCCTCGCCGCCACCGGCCGCTACCTCGAAGCCGTCGAAGCCCACCTCGAAGCCGACCGCCTCAACGCCGGCGACCTGGTAGCCGACGCCTACAACCAGCAAAACCTCTCCCGCGCCTACGCCGCCCTCCACCGCCCCACCCCCGCCATCCGCGCCGCCTGCCGCTCCGTCCACCTCTTCCGCCGCATCGACAACCGCCGCTGGGAAGCCGGAGCCCTCATCGACCTGGCCAAATCCCTCCTGGCCGCCCACCACCCCACCCTCGCCGCCACCACCCTCCAAACCGCCCTCACCATCCTCACCGACTTCGCCGACCCCCGAACCCCCGAAGTCCAATTCCTCCTCGCCACCACCCAATAAGAAGCGCGGCCCCCGAAACCCCGGGAGCCGCGCTCACCACATCAGCCGTGCACGCGGTCCATCAGTTCCCCGTTCGCGGCGGCTTCCCGGTTTCCTTCGGCGACGCGTTGCAGGTAGCTGCCCCACTGGAAGTAGTAGCCGGAGGTGGAGGTGCCGTGACCGGCGGTCGCGCTGGAGTCCCCCAGCAACTTGCCAAGCCCCGGAATCTTGTCGAGGCCCTTGATTCGGCCGCCGATCCCGGCGGCCGGCCCGGCCGAGAGGCCGTAGCTCCACGCCGGATCCTCCTCGGCCCGTTTCGCGAGATCCTCGTCGAGGTCGCTGCGGCCGACTTCGGCGCCGATGGCCGCCGGGCCGACCTTCACCTCGCCACCGCCGACCGACGTCTCACCGCCGCCGAGCCCATCGACATCCGTGGTCGTGTACTTCAGGCCGATCGTGGCCCCGATCCCCGCCCCAGGGCCGGCGAACGTCTTGTTCCCCCGGGAGTAGCCGAAGCCGTTGCTGTCGATGGCGAGACAGCCTTCTCCCCCGTAACCGAGAAAGGCCTGGATGCTCGCCCCGAAGCAGAGTGAGATCGAGCCCTTCGGCTCCTTCATGATCAGCGGAGCCTTTGGGGGCTCCCACTTGGCGACCGGGCCCTGGTGGCCGCGGCGGCAGTCGCCGAACTTGTTGCAGGACGACTGTTTGGCGGCGCCTTGGCCACCGCGCCGGCCGACTCGGCAGTCCTGGTCGCAGGAGGGGCGGTGTTGTTTGATGCGTTTGCCGTTCTTGTCGACGTCTGGGGTGACGTTCGGCTGGCCTTGCCATTTGTCTTCGCGGTAGTGGCCGATGTGGTCGTCGGCGGAGCGGGCGAGGCCGGTCGGGTCGGCGGTGTTGATCGGGGCGTTGCCGGCGTAGGAGTAGCCGTCGAGTTGCTGGGGGTCGCCGAGGACCAGGAGGGGGTCCACGGAGAGGAAGCGGCCGGTGTCCTGGTCGTAGGTGCGGGCTCCTAGTTGGGTGAGGTTGGTGGTGGTGTCCTGGATGCCGCCGACGAAACCCTTGGTGCCGGCGAAGTCGGGGGTTTCGCCCCGGGTGGCGCCGAAGGGGAGTTCGCGGCGGCGGGTGACCGCCTGGGTCTGCGAGTTGATGCTGCGCCGCTGGGTGCCGTGGTGGTCGTTGGCCAGCCAGGAAAGGCCTGCCGCCGTGCGGACTGCCACGCCGGCACCGGCATGGTCGTAGTACCGGGTCGCCGTCAGCTTGCCCGCTTTGTCGAGGTGGAGCTCCTGACCGCCCAGGTACAGCGTGCTGCCGTTGGCATCGCGTCGGATCAACCGGATGCCGTCGGCCGCGTACACCGAGGTGGTGTCGTCGACCGTCTCGACCTTGTTGTCATGGGTCCAGGTGAGGGTCTGGTCGCCCCGCTGCACCGTGTTGCCGTTGGCGTCATAGCTGTAGCTGGTAGTACCAGCGTTGCTGATGATGGCTGTGACCGCATGCGGCCGCGGCTGCCCCGTCGCCGGGTAGGCGTAGGTACGAGTGCTGTCACCAGCAGCCGTGTGCTGCACCTCGGTCCGGCGGTTGCCGGCTAAGTCGTAGCTGTAGCTGTGCCAGTACGGCGCAGGCCCCGAAAGCCCTGCTGCGGTTGGGTTTGCGTCACACCCGCCACCCGGCGTCCACGCTTCGGTGAGGCGCTGTACGTGGTCGAAGCGGTAGCACTGGACGTCGTCCGTCGTGTCCGGCGCGCTCTCGGTGATCGCAGTGATGGCACCGACCGGGTTGCGGGTGTACCTGGTGTCAGACTGCAGCGGCCGAGGCACCTCGGCGTCAACGACCGTTCGGTTCACCATGCGAGTGCTGTCGTCGTAGTACGTCGTCAGCCAAGCCCGCTTACCGGTTTCACCGAGGTGTACGCGCTGCTGCTCGCCGTACTTGGTGTACTGCGTGTTCAGCACATACTCCGCAGCGCCGTGCATCTTGAGCGGTCGGCCGTGGTCGTCGTAGCTGTAGAAGACCGACTCTTCCGGCAGGTCGCCTGCCTTCGGGTAGGTCTCACTCTCCAGGCTGCCGTCGCTGTTGTAGGTCCGGGTGGACGTGTAGGTGCCCTTCAGCGCACCCTCGTTCTCCGGCACGGTCACCGTCGTGCGGTGCGGCAGGTAGAGCGCCGTGTACGTCTTCACCCCGCTCACATACGCATTGCCCTTGCGGTCGTATCGCGTGGCCGTCGCGAGCTTCCCCTTGGCCACGGTGTCGTACGTCCACTCCGCCAGCTTGCGCCCGGCCAGCGTCTCGGCCGTCGGACGACCGAGGTCGTCGTACGCGAACGCGATGGTCTGCTCCCGGGCATCGGTCCGGCTGATGACCCGGTTGGCGTCGTCGTACGTCGCCGTGCTGACTCCGCGGTCCGGGTCCTTCGCAGTGGTCTTTCGGCCGCGCAGGTCGTAGGTGTACTCCCAGCGGTTGCCGGCTGCGTCTGTTACTGCGGCCAACTGGTTGGCGGGGGTGTGTTGGTACTTCGTGGTGTCGTGTGGGCCGGATGGGGTTGCGCCGCGGTATTGCCAGAGTTCGGTGGTGCGGCCGCGGGCGTCGGTGAGGGTTGTGGTGGCGGTGGTGCCGTCCGGTGGGTCGACGTGGACTCGGTCGCCGCCGTAGCGGGTGCTGGTTCGGAACTTCTCGGTCGGGCCGCCGTTGAAGATCGACTCGACCGCGCGGCCGGCGCCGTCGTACTGCGTTACGGTCAGGCCGGGGGCCTCGTTGTCGTTGGCGACCCAGAGGTCGGTGTCCATCGCAGCGTCGTTGAAGAACGGCTGGGTCGACTTCCAGACCCGGCCCTGGGAGTCGTAGCGCGTGTCGGTCAGCAGCCGGCCGCCGCCGCCCGCGGGGGCCTGCACCTGCCGCGGGCGGAGCAGGCCGTCGTAGAGGGTGTTCGTCGAGACGTAGTTGCCGTTCGGGTTCAGTCGCTCGGTGATGACGGCGTTCGGTTTGTCGTTGCGCACCAGGTAGGTGTGCTTGATGTTCGGCGTCTTCGGCTCGCTACCGCCCCGAGGCCGGTTCGGCAGCCAAACAGCGGTCACCCGCCCGAGAGCGTCGTACGCCGTCTCCGTCAGTTTGCCGTTCGCATCCGTCGCGCTGATCGGGTTCCCGTACGCCGGGTCGACCACAGTGCTACTCGCGTGTCCCAAGGCGTTCGTCTGGGCCACCTTGGTCACCGGACCGCCGGTCACCGGAGTGAATGTCGTAGTGGTCGGTTTGTCGAGCGCATCCCGGCTCTCGGTCACCCGCCCATGGACGTCGTACTTCGCGGTCCCGGTCGTCGTGTAGACCGGCTCCGACGCCGAGTACCCAGACAGCTCCTCGGTCTTGGTCACAGCGCCACGGACCGGCGGCTTTCCGGCCGCCTGACCGTCGTACGACGTCCGCTCGTCGGAGATCGCGTGCTGCGGGAAGGTCGGCATCAGACCGCATTTCACGGCCACTGTGTGGACTCGCGACGGCAGGTCGAGAATCCAGTCCGCCGTGTTCCGCTGGTACGTCGTCTTCGTGCAGCGGTCATCTGCGGAGTCGGCTACGTCGCCCTGGTCGTCGACCTGCGTGGGCAGCCCGCGGTCGTCGTACGAGGTGACGGACTTCGTGGTCCGCCAGCCGCGGCCGCCGTCGAGCGCGACCAACTCGCGCACGGTCCCGGTGCCGACGATGTAGGCGTTGTGCTCGCCGCGCGTCGCGGTCGGTCCTTGCCAGACCGGCTCGGTGATCGACTTGTTCACCACCGTGCTGGACTCACCGAGGTAGGTGATGGTCTCCAGGCCGGTGCCCTTCAGCCAGTCGTGGTCGGTGTGACTGCCACCTTCGGAGTCGGTCACCGCGGAGGGCTTACTGCCACCGGTCGGGGTAGCGCGGTCGCCGTTCATGCCCCGGAAGAAGCGGCGCTCGGTCAGCGTCACCGGACCGGCCGGGTCGTTCGGCACCCCGGTGCGGATCTTCACCTTGGCGTAGCCGCGGTAGTCGTTCCAGGACTTCTTGTCCGGCGGAGTGAACTCGGACTGGTCGTAGTGCCAGGCCGCGCCGTCCAGGTACTCGTAGCTGGTCTCCTGCTGCGGGTTGGCGCTGATCCGGTCGGACTGCACGACCCTTTCGACCACGTACTTGTGGAAGTAGTCGGTGCGCTCGGCGTAGTCCTTGTTCTTCTTCCAGCGGGCCGGATAGCAGCGTTTGGTGTTCGTCTCCGGGTTCGTCGGCCGCACCGTGCAGTCCGGTTTCGCATACGTCACCGAGGTGACTCCCCCGGCCTCCGACACGATGCCGGTCAACCGGTAGCGCAGAATCGGCGACAGCGGCTCCGTCTGCGGCACCCGGTTGGCGTAGACCGCACCCTCGAAGACCACCGGCGGCAGTGCAATCGAGCCACCAGCCAGACCGGTGTGCGTGATCGACTTCAGCCACAGCGCAGCCTTGTCACCGTCACCCGGCTGCGGGAACTGCTGGTTCAGCTCCCACCGATCGACGTCGGCGTACGCCGAACCGCGCAGTACCTGCGTAGTGACCGACGCGAGCCGCTTGGTGCTCCAGAACGTCGGCGCGAACTGGTCCTTACAGGTGGCCGCTTCGCAGCGCGCATCCAGTGGAACGTCCGGGAAGTTCTCCTTCCGATCCAGTGTGCAGACGCTGCCCGGCACACAACGCTCAGCCGTGCTGAACAAGACCCGTCCAGCCGCCTGGCCGCTCACAGCGCTGTTCAGGCCGTAGTCGATCCGCTCCAGCCAGCCGGCCCGGTCGTAGCCGACCGCGGCCTCTTTCAGGTTGCGGCCGTACGAGTTGGTCTCGACCTGGTACTGCAACAGCATCTGGTTGCCGAACGGGTCGATGACCTTGTCCAGGTTCCAGCGCCAGGCCTGCTTGCACCATGACGCGTCGAACGTCGCCTTGTTACAGGGCTCACCGGTGTCGTCGCCGAACACCGGTACGGTCCACGTCGACTTCGCCTCCGGCCGGGAGCCGAAGAAGTACTGCGTTCCGTCGACGGTGGTGATCTTCCAGGACTCGCCGTTGTCGTCGCCGTTGCCGGCCGTGGTCACCCGCTCGATGCGCGCGCCGTCGTCCCGCTTGGTCCGCCAGCCGTTCGCGCCGGCGATCAGCATCCCGCCGCCACCGGGGTACGACGCGGTGGCGTTGTCGCTGCGCCAGCACAGGTCGCCGACCTTCTGACCCACGTTGCTGCCCTCCTTGTCGTCGGAGCAGCCGCCGTACGTGCGTTCGATGAAGCCCAGGCCGAGGTTCCAGCCGTCGCCGATCCAGGACGGCTGGTTGTTGGTGGCGCTGGTCCGGCCGTCGATCTCACCGGAGGAGTACGAGATGGACAGGTCCGGCTCCAGGCCGCCCGGAGCAGGCGGTACCCGAAGCGGGTAGCTCCAGTTGAAGTCGCCGGTGTGGGCCGAGACGTCCCAGGTGGCGGACGGCGCGAGCGGAGTGGCGCTCAGATTGCTGGAACCGTCCTGAGCCGCGGGCTGGTTCGGATCTTGATTGCCTTGCAGGGCAGCGCTGGTCGCCGCGTCGGTGTCCCGCGGCGTGACCGACTGACCGGTCACGCCCACGGGGTTGGTGGTTGGTAGGTCCGGCGAGGACGGTCCGCCAGCGGCGGCCGCCATCCCCGGTGCCGGGCCGGCGAGCCCCGCTGCGAGTACCAGCGACGACACGAGGGCGGCTACTACGACATGTCTGCGCATTCGGAGGATTCCTCAGCGATCAGCCGGCCAGAGCCGGGTAGGAGTCGTACAGGTTCTTGATACGGGCCTTGTCCAGCTGGCCGGCGTACAGGCGGACGTCGTCGATCTCGCCCGGCCAAAACTCGGTCGGCGTACCGGCGCGCAGGCCACGGCCCAACTGGAGCCCACCGGACCCGGTCCAGGGTGTGTTGAGCACACCCGTGCCCTGACGGTTGGTGTTGACGTACAGCCACAGCTGCTTGGCCGTTGCGTCGTACACACCGGCCAGGTGGACCCAGCCGTCCAGGTCGGACTCCACTGCGGACACCGATGCCTTCGTCACCGTTCCGTTGGCTTCGGGCATCTCGAAGATCCAGGCGCCGAGCGGATGACTGTCCTGGTCGGTGAAGTGCCCGAGCCGGAACTTGCTGGTCTGACCGCCGTCCAGGCTGACTGCGGTGAGGCGGCAGGAGAATTCGGCGCCCGGGTTGCACACCTTGCGCAGCTTGACCCAGCTGGAGACGGTGAAGCTCTTCGAGGTGTCGATGTCGACTCCGGGTGTGGAGACCGTGTCGTCCTGCCCGTCGAAGCTCAGTGCGTTCCCGACCCGACCGGACACGCGGGTCGGTCCGTTGAGCGTTCCGCTCCGGCTGCCGACGGAGTCGGCCATACCGGTGCCGCTGGTCTCGTCGAGTGCCCAGTTGTGCGCCAGGTTGAGGTCCCGGCCGGCCATCGCCACCAGCTCGCTCTCGGCGAGCACTCGGTCATGAACGCGGACGTCGTCGATCGCACCCGGGAAGGACGCGTGCCGGTTCCCGTTCCACTTGCTGCCACCGATCGTGAACAGACCGGCTGGGTAGTCCCAGGTGTGCGTGTACGGCGCTGTGGCACCCAGGACGCCGTTGACGTGGATGGCGAGCTGTTTGCGTTCGGCGTCGTAGCTGCCGACCACGTGTTGCCAGACACCGGGCTGAGCCAGCGGGCCGATCGCTCTGGCGCCGGAGTTCCCAGCGTCCTTCACATCGGCGCCGGACATCGCGAACGTCCAGTGGCCCTTGTCTGTCAGCTGCAGGTGGAACGAGCTGACCACAGAGCCGTCCTGCGCCAGCGGAACCCACCAGCCGCCGAGGCGGTCCGGCTTCAGCCAGGCGCTGACCGAGAAGCTCTGCCGTACGTCCACCGCGTGCGGCGCCTCGACGTACGCGTCGCCGTTCAGCTGGATGGCCTTGTCGGCCGGGTTCGGCATCGAGCTCTGGCCGGCGGTCCAGGTCGCCGGACCGTGGACTGTGCCGTCACGGTGGTTCGCCGAGGCGTCGGTGGCGTTGCTGTCCAGCTTCCAGGTCGCCGCGGTCGCGTCGACGCCAGCCTTCAGCCCACGGACCTCTTCGAGCGAGATGACCCGGTTGTAGGCCCGGACCTCGTCGATCATGCCCGCCCAGGTGTTGGTCGGGTTGCCGTTCCAGCGGCCGCGGCCGATCCGCATCGGGCCGGTGGCGTCGAAGCCGGCGACGCGCGGCGCCGTACCGGCCGGTGCGCCGTCGACGTACAGCCGGATGGTTTTGGCAGCGGCGTCGTACACCGCAGCAAGGTGAGTGAGCCGGCCGACCTTCGCGGGCGCGGTCGAGACCACCATCTCGTCCGCTGGGCGGTTGACCGCGTCAGCTGATGGTGTGAAGAGCTCCCAGACCCCGTGGTCCGCCAGCTGGCGGTACCAGAGGAAGAAGCCACTGACGTTGGCTCCGTCCTGTGCGAGGACCGGTACGGTCCAGCCGGTCTGTGGGGCCTTGTCGAGATTGACCCAGGCGGCGACCGAGAAGCTCTGGTCGGTGCGGACCACTGGCCCGTCCGTCGCCAGCTGGTCGTCGACGCCGTCCAGAAGCACGCCGCGCCCGACAGCGCCATCGCCCAACACCGCACCACCCTGCAGTGCGGCAATGGGGCCGCCGTCGACCTGGTTGGCGGTCTTGTTGCCCTCGGCCTCTTCGAAGGTCCAGTGCGCGGTCTGGACGTCGTCCCGCGCAACCGCCGTGCGGACCTCGTCGTCGATCAGCGCACGGTCGTAGGCCTTCACCTCGTCGATACCACCGGACCACGGGTCGCACGGACTCGCGCCGCACTTCTGTCGTCCGACCACGAACGGACCGGAGGCGTTCCACGGGACGAAGTCCGCCGGTAGGGCCTGCTCGGCGACCCGGGCGCCGTTCACGTACAGCCGGATCTTCTTCGCCAGCTTGTCGTACACACCGGTGACATGCGACCAGCGATCCAGCTGTGCGGGCGCACTAGCACTTGCCAGCGTTCCCGGCGGGCTGACTGCCGTTCCGTTGTGCAAGAGCAGCATCGCCCACTTGTTGTCGCGGAACTGCAGGTAGAAGCCGCCGTTGTTCTGCGCACCGTCCTGGCTGGCGATCGCCATCACCTGGCCGTCGCGCGTCGGCTGCGGTTTGACCCACGCCGAGACCGAGAAGCTCTCATCGGTTCGCAGTGTGTTCGGAGCGGTCATGTTGGTCGTGTGCTGCGCACCGTCCAACTGCAGCCCCAGGCCGATCGCACCGGGCGCGTACTTCGCCGTACCGTTCAGAGTGCCGTCCCGGTCGCCCAGACTGGCCATGTCCTTGGTGTCACCTTCGAACGACCACTGCGCGAGCGGACCGCGGCCTTCCCGGACGTAGAACCGGTACGTCGTGATCGGGCTCGGGTTGCCGGCCCGGTCGATGCTGCGGACGAACAGCTCCTGGGGGCCGTCCTGAGTCGGCGTCACCCAAGCAGTGGCCTTGCCGCCGAGCGCGTCCGCATCGACCCGGTTCTTGGTCGGCGGCGTCTGCGTGTCCCACAGGTAGTGGTCGATATCCGCGGTCCCCGGGTCGGGCTGACCATTCTTGAGCTCCCGCTCGAAGCGGAACTCCCCCGGCACCCCGACCGCACCATGCCAGCGGTTGTTGTCCTGGTACAGCGTTCCGGTCACCTTCGGCCCCGCGGACGGCGACGTCCGGTCGACCACGAACGGTCCGGGCCCGTTCGTCGGCGGACCGGCCTCGAACCGCGCACCGGTGTTCTCGTCGACGTCCCAGCCCCGGACGTTCCAGCCCACCTTCTTGCCGTCGGCAACCGCGATCTGGGTGTCGTGCATCGAGCCGTTCGCCTGCAAGGAGCCGAAGCGGCTTTCGGTCACGCCATCGGTCGTGATGTCCCACTGCGGCAGGACAGCATTGCCGTCCGGGTCGGACAGGCCGGCAATCAGCCGAGTCGTGCTGCCGCTGAAGTACGGCGTACCGGCGCACCACTTGCACGGCGCCGGCAGCGGCGGGTCCATCCGGACGCTGCCCGGCGGGTTCGGCGCGGCGTTGAACCGGACGCGCAGTTTGACGTTGTGCGCCTCGTACTTCCGCCAGTACGCCTTGTCGCCCTCATCGACGGACTGGATGATGTAAGTCGACGGCCGGGTCCGGTTGATGTGGTCCTTCGGCAGCGCGAACGAGAACTCCTTGCGGCCGTCGCAGGCGCTGGGAACCATGCCGTCGGCAATCCACCAGCCACTCGGCGCGTTCGACCACTTCAGCCCGGGGCCGATCTCGCTGGTGCCGAGCACCATCTGCTTGCGCGGATTGCAGTCGCCGGTAGAGAACACCGGCGCGTCCAGCCAGACGCCCATGATCGTCTTGCCGACCAGGATGTTCTGGAACTGCGTGTCGAACTGGAAGTACGACCGCATCACGCCGATGCCATTACAGCCGTCGAAGTCACACCGGCCGACCTGGGCCACGTTCGAGCCGCCCGGGCTGGAGTTGTCCCAGCCGCTCCCCGGCTTGCCCTGGGAGACCGACGTCCAGTACGCCTTGCCGTACGTCGCCCAGTTCGGGTCGACGATGATCGGCAGCTTGGCCTCCGGATCGCGCATCAGCTTCACGTCCGGCGTGATCGTCAACGACGACGGGTCCACGGCGACGGCGGCGACCGCGCGCCGGATCGGCGTACCGGAGTCCCACATCGCCGACGGCGGCGCGTGGAAGACGACCGCGCCGGCCTTGTCGCGCGCCTCGAGCGCACCCGTCTTGGTCGCGGTCACCCGCAGACCCTCAGCCTGCATCCCCAGCCGGACGGACTCGAGCTGCCGAGCCGCCTCCCGGGTCTTCACGACCAGGTGCTGGGTGTAGCCCGCGGGCTCGGCCTTCAGCACCAGGTCGACGTCGGGCCGGACGTTGCGGTACGTCGCGGTCGCACCATCGAGCTCGGGTGTCGGCAGCACGCCGGGCCAGGTCAGCGTGATCCGGCTGCCGGGCTTGCCGTAGCGGATCATCGGCCCGGTACCGCCACCGGAGAAGACGACGTCGGCTGCGGTCGCCTTGGCCACCAGCGTGCCGTCGACGGTACGGGCGAGCGTCGGGTCGATCGGGGCCCAGCCGTTGCCCCGGCGGACGCGGACCGGCCCGGGCGACAACTCGGCCATCGACGTGCCGTCCGGCTGCGCATAGACGGTTCGGTCGGCGGTTCGGAGGCCGGTGACCTCGACGCGGCTGCCCTGTTTGCGGGCCGCGCGGGTCGCGCCGGCCAGGTCGGCCACCTCCGCGACCGTGGTTTCGGCGGCGGCGGGCGCCGTCCGGGATGCTTCGGCGGTCGTGGTCGCCGATATCAGTGGTGTGGCCAGAGCTAGCGCCAGCAAAGTGGCGAGGCGCCGAGAAAGACGTGATGGCACGGAGTCAACCCCCAGGTCGCGGAAACATGCGCGACCCGAGGGAGCACTCCCCCGGCCCGCGTGCGATCAGGATGGCGGCCGGTACCTTGACCGATCCTCACCGCGCGACGGGCCCGTGAAAGGGGGTGGACAGCGGGCGGTCAGAGCTTGGCGAAGACCTCTTCGCGGAGGCGCTCCAGCTTCTCGAAGCGCTCGGCGCCGGAGCCGAACCAGTGG
Organism: Kribbella sandramycini; assembly: GCF_013131805.1. Taxonomy (GTDB): domain Bacteria; phylum Actinomycetota; class Actinomycetes; order Propionibacteriales; family Kribbellaceae; genus Kribbella; species Kribbella sandramycini. Next base: position 447,858 of record NZ_JABJRC010000004.1, read on the forward strand.
TCCGGGACGAGGACCTCGTCGATGCCGGCCGCCGGGTACTGCGCGACCGTGTCGAGAACCTCCTGGGCCGAGCCCATGATCACGTGCAACCCGCGGGCCTCGAAGTCCTGCTTGCGGGCGATCGCCGCGGTGTCCCCCGGGGCCACGACTTCGAGGAAGGTCTGCGCGGATCGGCGGACCGACTTCGGGTCGCGGCCGATCCGCTCACAGTGCGCGGCGAACACCTGGCCCTTGTGGGCGGCCAGCTCCGGGCGGCCCCAGTGGTTCCACTCGTCGGCGTACCGGGCAACGATGCCGAGGGCAACCTTTTCGCCGGCTGCGCCGATCAGCACCGGAAGCTTGGCGGGCTTGGGCTCCAGCGGGGCGCCGGCCAGCTGGTAGTACTGACCGTCGAACGTCGTCCGCTCCTGGCCGAGCAGGCCGGTGATCACCTGGCAGGCCTCCTCGAAGCGGGCCAGCAGCTGCTTGGTCGGCGGCAGCTCGATGCCGTAGACCTCGTGCTCGTTGACCTGCCAGCCCGCGCCGATCCCGAGCACGAACCGGCCGTTGCTGATCTGATCGATGGTCGCGGCCTGGTTCGCCACCACGGCCGGGTGCCGATAGGTGTTGCCGAGCACCATCGAGCCGATCCGGACCCGCTCGGTCCGGGCCGCGAGCGCCGCGATCAGCGCGAGGCACTCGTTCACCGGCGCCGACAGGTCGTCGCCGTTCTTCATGAAGTGGTCGGCGACCCAGACGCCGTACCAGCCGGTGCGCTCGGCGTACTCGGCGCCTTCGACTACTTCGGTCCACGTCCGCCCGGCGTTCGGCCACAGAGAAAAGTCCATGGCTTCGACTCTAGGTCGTCAGACGATGTGCCAGCGCGTCAGGAAGGCGCCGATGGACAGCACCAGGTAGGTGAGCACGAAGAGCGCGCCGATACCGGGGCGCGGGGTGGCACGGCGGCGCGGGCGGCCGGCGGCCTGCTGACGGAGCGCCTCCATGACGGCGGCGACCTCGGCCACGCGATCGCTGGGGATGCCGTTGATCTCGTTCTCGTCCTTGCCGCGGGTGAGGACGACGTTGTCGTCGCCGACCTCGATCTTGTCGACGTCCTGCCAGGGCAGGCTGCGGATCAGCATGCTCGTCCGCGCCTTCAGCCCGGACGGCGTCAGCATCACCCGGTACAGCACGACCCCGCCGGCGATCCGGACGACGGAAGCGCCGATCACCACCAGCAACGCGACCGCGAGCATGTCGCGGGCGCCCATCCAGAGCCAGGAGTTCAGCAGCGGGACCGCGACGAACGGGGTCACGAACAGCGCCCAGGCCCACCACGGCGCCCGATCCAGCGGCACTCGCCAAGGCAGCTCCGGCAGCTGGGTAGCGGGCAGCGGCGCGGCGGCGAGCTGCTCGGTGCTCTGCTGCTCCGAACGATTACCCATGGAGATGAATCATCCTTTTGACCGCTGCGATGTCCAGCCCCAGCTGGAACCCTGGCAGGTACCTGCGGCGCCAGGATAACGCCACCGGAAGCCGAGGTGTTATTCGGCGGCCAGATCGCGCGAACGATTGCGCGCCGCCTCGATCGCGGACAGGAACGCGGCCCGGACCTTGTGGTCCTCCAGCTCGCGGACGGCGGCGGCCGTCGTCCCGCCCGGAGACGTCACGCGCTCGCGCAGTACGGTCGGGTGCTCGCCGGTCTCGCGGAGCAGCTTCGCCGAGCCGACGACGGTCTGGACGACGAGGTCGGTCGCCGTGCCCCGCGGCAGACCCATGTGGACGCCGGCCTCGATCATCGCCTCGACGACGAAGAACAGGTACGCCGGGCCCGAGCCGGAGATGGCCGTCACCGCATCCTGCTGCTTCTCCGGCACCCGGAGCACCCGGCCGGTCGCCGCGAGCAGCCCCTCGGCCAGCTCCAGATGGCGCTCGTCGCAGTGCGCGCCGCGGGAGATCGCCGCCATCCCCTCGTCCACCAGCGCAGGCGTGTTCGGCATCACCCGGACGACCGCCACCCCGTCCGGCAGCCGCGACTCGATGAACTTCGTCGAGATCCCCGCGGCCAGCGAAACGACCGTCTGCTCCGCCCGCACCACCGGCGCGATCTCGCCGAGCAGATCAGGCATGTCCTGCGGCTTCACCACCAGCACCAGCGTGTCCGCCTTCGACGCCGCGTCCACATTCGACACGACATCCACGCCGTACCGCTCGCGCAGCTCCGCAGCCCGCTCCTCACGACGCTCGGTGATCAGCAACTCCTCCGGTCGCCGCCCGGCCCGAATCAGCCCCGACAACAACGTCTCGCCCATCACACCCGCACCGAGAATCGCCACCTGTGCACTCATGCCCACAGATTACTGACGACTGCTCCGGCCCCGCCGCAGTTGTCCACCGACCAACACATAGGATGTCCTACCTCCAGCCGCCCACCGAAGGACCGCCCATGCGCATCCGCCGCACCCTCGCCACTGCCGCCGCCACGCTGCTCCTGCTCGCCGGAAGCTTCGGCACGGCGTACGCCGCCGACCAGGACGCCGACGATCTCGACACCGGCACACCGACCAGCCCGACGATCGCCACCACCGCGCCGGTCACCCCCAAGCTTCAGGCCGAGCAGCCCAACTTCCAGACCTGCCGACTGTTCGGCACCTACTGGGGTGAGACCTGCTTCCAGTGGGTCGGCGACCTCCAGTGGGTACGAGACCTGCAGGAGAACGGCTGGGCGACGGTCTTCCACGTGCAGACCAACTACGACAAGAACCGGTACTGCCAGGCGCTGCCGAAGGCGCAGGGCTGGGCCTACTGCAACTTCGACCACAAGGAAGGCAAGTGCGTCCGGTTCCGCTCGTACGAGCTGAAGGCCGGCGAGATGCGCAACCACACCGTCTGGAGCCCCTGGTACGGCACCGAGTACGGCTCGCCGTGCTGACTACTTCTTGCTGATCAGGGAGCGGGCGAAGAACTGGAGGTTGGCGGGGCGCTCGGCGAGGCGGCGGACGAGGTAGCCGTACCAGTCCTCGCCGTAGGGGATGTAGATCCGCATGGTGTGACCGAGGGCGGAGAGGCGGAGCTGCTCCTCGGGGCGGATGCCGTAGAGCATTTGGTACTCGAAGGAGCCCGGCCGGCGGTTGGCGCGGTCGGCCAGGGAGCCGGCGATCGCGATCAGCCGCGGGTCGTGCGAGGCGATCATCGGGTAGCCGGTGCCGTTCATCAGGATCTTGAGCGCCCGGACGTACGCCTTGTCGACCTGGCGCTTCTCCTGGAAGGCGACCGACTCGGGCTCCTTGTAGGCGCCCTTGCAGAGGCGGACGCGGGAGCCGGCGTGCGCCAGGTCGCGGCAGTCGCCCTCGGTCCGGCGCAGGTAGGCCTGCAGGACGGCGCCCGTCTCCGGGAAGTCCTGGCGCAGCTCGCGCAGGATGCCCAGCGTGGAGTCGGTGGTGGTGTGGTCCTCCATGTCGAGGGTGACCGTGGTGCCGGCGTTCCGGGCGGCGTGGCAGATCGTCCGCGCGTTCTCCAGCGCGATCTTCTCGCCGTCGCCGGGCAGCGCCTGGCCGACCGCGGACAGCTTCACCGAGACCTCGGCGTTCTTGGTCAGCCCGGCCTCGGAGAGCTTGCGCAGCAGCTCCAGGTACGCGTCGGCGGTGGCCGTCGCGGCGGGCAGGTCGGTGACATCCTCACCGAGGTGGTCGAGGGTGACGTTCAGGCCCTGGCTGACCAGCTTCTCGGTGGCCAGCACGGCCTCCGGAGCGGTCTCGCCGGCCACGAACCGGGCCACGATGCCACTGGACACCGGCATGGCCGAGACGGCCTTCTTGATCTGGGGGCTGCGGGACATGCCCAGCAGGACTCGCCGAAGCACTTACGTTTCCTCCTCCGAATGCCACCCGGCCCCGTGATTGCCAGTGGTGTCAGCAGGTTACGCGGCTGAACCAGAGGCACCCTAATCGTGTGGCCGGAACCACACCAGCAGGCGTACTGGTCCGATCACGGACAGTGCTCGATCCCCTCGTCGGAGAGGATGGGCCCATGCCCATCTTCAAGCGTCGCAAGTCGGCAGCGGTGGAGGCCGACCCGATCGGCGCGTTCTGGACCTGGTGGACCGAGACCGGCGCCGCCGAGCTCGCCGACGCCGTCACCGACGGCTGGCCGGCCGGGCTGACCGCGACGTTCGGCGACCGGATCAGCCGGATCCACCCGGAGCTGGACTGGGAGTTCGGCCCGGGTTTGCACGCCCAGCACGCGCTGATCGTCACCGCCGCCGGGAACCCGGCCCGCCGCGCCGTCGCCCGGCGCTGGCTGCGGACGGCGCCGGAGTCCGACCAGGTCTGGGAGTACGCCGACCTGCGCCGACCGCGCCCGACCAAGACGATCCGCTTCGAAGGGCTGCCCGAAGTACCGATCGAGAAGTCGGTTGTGGTCGCCGAGCCGGATGCGTCGTCCATCCACGTCGGCGTCTACCACCCGGCCTTCCCGGAGCTGCCGCCCGCGGCCCGGCAGCGGGTCACGTTCCTGATCCTCGACCTGGCGCTCGGCGAGGAGCTGGTGGAGACCTGGATCGGCGCGATCGAGACCCTGGAGAGCGAGCCGCCGGAGGCGGAGCCGATCAGCACGCTGCTCCCCGCCGTCGCCGAGTTCGCCGCCGCGCACACACTCGAGGACGGCAGCCCCGCCTGGAAGATGCTCGAAGGCACCCGGGGCGGCGAGCGGCTGATCGCGACCGCGGAGTACCCGCTGCGCTCGATCCGCCGTCCACACCTGGACACCCACGTCGAGATCGCCGTCGGCTACCCCGTCGTCCGCGACGACGGCCTGCCCGAGGCCGAGATGCTCGACGAGCTGCGCGCCTTCGAGGACCACCTCACCGACCGGCTCGGCGGCTCCGGCAACCTGCTCGCCCACGAGACCTCCGCCGGCACCCGCCTGCTGCACTACTACATCGACGGCGCCACCCCGGCCGCCGCTCAGCTGCGGGCCGCTACGCCGGGCTGGACGCACGGCAAGGTCGCGGTCACCGTCAGCCCCGATCCCGCGTGGGAGAACGTCGCGCATCTTTCCGGCTGATGCACATGCAACCTCGCCGGCCGCCCTTTCCGTCTTGAGGCGGACAAGGAACAAGGAGGCACGGATGAGCGAGCGGGACCAAGCGTTCGTCGAGTTCGTGGAGACGGCCAACCCGTCGCTGCGAAGAACGGCGTACCTGATCAGCGGCGACCGGCACAAGGCCGACGACATCGTCCAGGACGCGCTCTACAAGCTGTACCTGTCCTGGCCACGGATCCAGCGGGTCGGGAACCCGTTCGCCTACGCCCGCCGGATGGTCGTCAACGCGGCGTACGACGGCGGCCGGCGGCCCTGGCGGCGCGAGGTGGCGATCGCCGAACTGCCCGACCGGCCCGGCAGCGCCGACTTCGCCGCCGGGCACGCGGCCCGGGACGAAGTCCTCGAAGCCCTGCGCACCCTCGGCGCGCGGCAACGCGCCTGCGTCGTCCTGCGCTACTACGAAGACCTGTCCGTCGAGCAGACCGCCGAGATCCTCGGCTGCTCCCAGGGCACCGTCAAGAGCCAGGCCGCCCGCGGCCTCGAAACTCTCCGCAAAGCCATGAACCTGCGACCGAGCCCGGCGCGATGAAGGAGGACCCGATGTACAACGACCCCGAAGTCAGCGCCGAACTCCACCGCGTGGCCGACGCCGAACCCCTCCCCCCCTTCGACACCACCGCCCTCCTCACCCGAGCCCACCGCGGCCGCCGCCGCCGCAAACTCGCCGGCGCCGGCGGCCTCCTGGCCACCGTCGCAGCCGTAGCCCTCGCCGCCACCGTCATCCCCGGCATCAGCTCCGCCAACCAGAACCCCGGCCCCGCCGGCACGTCGACTCCCGACTTCACCCCCGTCCCCGGCCTCGAACGCGGCGAAGCAGCCCTCTTCCAGAACCTGTCCAAATCCGAAGTCAGCCGCCTGTGCGCCTTGCGGTATCCCGGACAGACCAAGCCCCTCGAAAAGCCGACGGACGCCCGGACCGGTGCCCGGCTGCGCTTCCAGGCCAAGGTCGGAGAGGCGTCTCCTCATCGAGCGTGCTCGGTTCCGGGTGGCGATCGGCCGTCGGCCAAGTTGATCGCCGAAGCCAAGGCCGACCCGATGCCGGCCTCGGACGCCGGCCTGCTGCGCAACTGCGCGGTCGAAACCTGGGTCGACGTCACCGGCTGGCGGGTCGTCGCCTCCGAGATCTCGAAGGCGCAGAAGAAGGTCACGGTGGTCGCCACGTCGCCGTCCGGCAAGTCGGCGGTCGCCTGCGAACTGGAGCTCCCGCCCAGGACGAACCCGCTCGGCGACAGTGAGGGCCGGTTCCTGCGGCTGGCCAGCCTGGTCAAGGACGACGCCCCGATCCTCGTCCCGCCGAAAGGCTCCAAGTGGGCCGAGCTGTACATCTCCTCCAGCGGCGGCGGCTGCAAGAAGAACACCGACACCGATTGCAAGAAGCAGTACTCGGGCTGGGGCCGCACCGTCGCGGATGCCGCCAAGGTCCGGATCTCCTCGAGCGGCAAAACCTACGAGAAACCCGTGACCGACGGCTGGTGGGCCATCACCTGGCAGGTCGCCGGCTCACAGAAACTCGACTTCAAGATCGAGGCACTCGACAAGTCCGGCCGAAAACTCAAAACCATCTCCGCCCAGTAACCCTTGAGACCCCGGCGCTCAGCGCGCCGGGGTCTCAGGGTGTGCGGCGTTCGAGGGTGGTGGCGCCGAGGGTCAGGGCGGTGGTGGTGAAGGTGAGGACGAGGAGGGTTTGGGGGAGGGGGTTGTTGCCTTGGGCTACTTTTTGGACGGCGTCGACGGCGTAGGAGAGGGGGAGGGCGTCGGAGAGGGTGTGCAGGAGGGTGGGGAGGTGGTCTCGGGGGACGAGGAGGCCGCAGAGGAGGAGTTGCGGGATCATGACGGCGGGCATCAGCTGGACGGCCTGGAATTCGGTGGCGGCGAAGGCGCTGGCGAAGAGGCCGAGGGCGGTGCCGAGGATGCCGTCGAGGACGGCGACGGCGGCCAGTTGCCAGGCGGGGCCCTGGATGTCGAGATCCAAGGCGTACAAGGCGATCGAGACCACGAATGCGGCTTGGACGACGGCGATGGCGGCGAAGGCGAGGGCGTAGCCGAGGAGGAAGTCGAGTTTGCCCATGGGGAGGGTGAAGAGGCGGGCGAGGGTGCCGGTGGAGCGTTCGCGGAGGGTGGCCACCGAGGTGACGATGAACATGATGATCGCGGGGAAGACGGCGAGGAGTGGGCCGCCGACGCGATCGAAGGTGGTGGGGCTGTCCTGGAACATCCACCACATCAGCGTGACCAGGAGGGCAGGGAGGACGACGAGCATCGCGACGGTGCGGTGGTCGCGGCGGAGCTGGGCCAGGACGCGGGTGGCGATGGCGAGGGTGACGCGGGGTGTCATCGGGACGCCGCCTTCCGGTCGATGAGGGTGAGGAAGGCTTGCTCGATGTCGTCGGTGCCGACGGCTTCGAGGAGGGCTTGCGGGGTGTCGTCGGCGAGGAGCTCGCCGTCGCGCATCAGCAGCAGGCGGTCACAGCGGACCGCCTCGTCCATCACGTGACTGGAGACGAGCAGCGTCGCGCCGCCGTCCGCCAGGCGGTGGAACAGCTCCCACAGGTCGCGCCGCAGGACCGGGTCGAGCCCGACGGTCGGCTCGTCCAGCACCAACAGTTCCGGCTCACCGAGCAGCGCCGCGGCGAGTGACGCGCGCGATCGCTGGCCGCCTGACAGCCGGTCGACGCGGACGTCGGCGTGCGTCCCCAGATCGACCGCGTCGATCACCCGGGCGACGTCGTCCGATCGGACGCCGAGCACCGACGCGAAGAACCGCAGGTTCTCCGAAACGCTCAGATCGCCGTACACACTGGGCTCCTGGGTCACGTACCCGATCCGCCCGCGCAGCTCGGCCGCCCCGGCCGGCGACCCGAGCACCGCGACCTCCCCGGTCACCTTCGCCTGCAACCCCACGATCGCCCGGATCAGCGTCGTCTTCCCACACCCCGACGGCCCGAGCAACCCGGTCACCGACCCGGCCCGCAGCTCGAACCCCACCCCGTGCAGCACCTCCCGCCCGCCGCGCACCACCACCACATCCCGGCACCGCACCGCATTTTTCACCATATGATGAATTTAGCCACCACAAGAGCCCGCCGGCAACAGCTCAGACCAGCGCCTGCCCGGTCGCCGCCACCAGCCCGGCCAGCGCCGGATCGCCGTACGCCGCCCGCAGCTGCGCGAACCGCTCGACCTTGCCGGCCCCGAACCGACCGACAATCACCTCGTAGCTGTCCCCGCTGACGAAGACCGGCGGTGTCCGCTTGCTGTGGAACTTGTCGGCGTACATCACCAGCTCCTCCTCGCGACTCCGCGGCAGGTAGTCCGCGACCGGGATCGGGAGCTGTTGCCGGCGGACGTCGTCCGCCGTGATCCCGACACCCGTGTGACAGGAGGCGAACCGGCAGAGCTGCTCCGGAAACCCCAGCCCGGCAAGGGTTTCGTGACCGAGTACGCCGTGCCGGACGTACGCCTGCCCGTCGACGCGATAGACCCCGATGTCGTGCAGCAGCGCGCCCGCGCGGACGAGGCCGGTGTCGATGTCCAGCCCGGCGAAGAACTGCTCGGCGATCGCGCAGACCAGCTGACAGTGCCGGTAGACGGACTCGAAGGCGGAGCGGGTCGGGGCGGCGTCGCGGTGGATCGACAGGATCTCGGCGTCGGTCGGGATCATCCGGTCAGGTGATGCTGGAGGACGGGGGCGAGGCGGTCGATGATCGTCGGTAGATCGGCCGAGGCGACGGGCTCCAGGCCGACCAGGTAGCGGGCGATGGCGAGGCCGATCAGCTGGGTGGCGACCATGCTGGTGCGGAGGTGGGCGTCGGGGACGCCGAGGGAGCGGGAGACCGGCTCAATGATGAGTGAGGTGATGCCTTCGCGCATCATCCGGGCGACCTCGTCGTTGCCGACGACGCTGCGGAAGATCGCCTTCATCCGTTGCCGACCGTCGTCGGTCGACTCCCAGACGCCGAGGAAGACCGTCGCGATCCGCCGGCCGAGCTCGTCCGGCGGGCCGTCGAGGATGGCGGCCGCGATGGCGCGCGGGTCGACGGGGAGCGCCATCGCCTCGATGAACAGCTCGTCCTTGCTGTCGAAATAGTGGTGCACCAGGGCCGCGTCGACCCCCGCCGCACGCGCCACCGCGCGGATCGAGGTGGCGGTGAATCCGTTGTCCGCAAAGGTTTTCCGGGCCGCGCCGAGGATCTCGCCCCGGGTGTCCGGGCCACCCGGGCGGCGACCGGCCTTCGTCGTACGCGGTGCGGCCGGCGTACGACGCGGGCTCATGACGTGAGCTCCGAGATCTCCCCCTCCGGCGTGACCGCGAACGACGACCGGCGGTTACCGCGGACGAAGTGCTGACGGGTGAACTCGAGCGACTCGACCAGGTCGATCTCGCGCTCGGCGCGGCTGGTCGAGCGCCGGGTGTTGATCTCGATCACGATGTGACCGCGGAAATCCTGGTTCGCCAGGGTGTTCAGCAGGTCGGCGGCGCGCTGCGTGCCGCGGCCGGGGACGAGGTGCTCGTCCTTGGCCGAGCCGGTGCCGTCGGTGAGATGGATGTGCTTGAGCGTTTTGCCCATGGTGGCGGCCAGCTCGACGCAGTCCTGCTCGGCGGTCGACGAGTGCGACAGGTCGAGCGTGGTATGCGCGTAGGTCTGCTCGGTCGGGTCCCAGCTCGGGGCATACGCCTGCAGGCCCTTACCCGGCGCCCGCCACGGGTACATGTTCTCGACGGCGAAGATCACGCCGGTCTCTTCTTCGAGGCGGGCGATCCCCTCGACGAAGCCGCGGGCGTAGTCGCGCTGCCAGCGGAACGGCGGGTGCACGACGACGACGTCCGCGCCCAGGTCCTTGGCGGCCTCGGCGGAGCGCTCGAGCTTGCCCCACGGGTCCGTCCCCCAGACCCGCTGGGTGATCAGCAGGCAGGGCGCGTGGATCGCGAGCACCGGCAGCTGGTGATAGTCGACGAGCCGCTGGACGGCGTCGATCTGGGTGCTCAGCGGGTCGATGCCGACCATCACCTCGACGCCGTCGTACCCGAGCCGGGAGGCAAGCTCGAACGCGCTCGCGGTGGACTCGGGGTAGACCGAGGCGGTGGACAGACCGATCGTGGCGGTCGCGCGGGCCGCCATCAGCGGGGCTGCAGCCGGTCGAGTTGGGAGAGAATGACGCCCTCCCGCAGGGCCCACGGGCAGACCTCGAGTGCGGGCAGGTCGAACAGGTCCATCACGGCGTCCGCGACGAGCGCGCCCGCGACCAGCTGCGAGGAGCGGCCGGCGGACACTCCGGGCAGCTCGGCACGCTCGGCCGACGACATCTTGATCAGCTTCGGCACCCAGTCGCTCAGGTCGTCGCGGTTCAGCGAGCGCGCGACGTACTGACCCTCGTCGGACGGCGCCGCCCCGCAGATCCGGGCCAGCGACCGGAAGGTCTTGCTGGTCGCGACCGTCCGCTGCGGCTTACCCGCGCGCAGGACGTCGCCGGCCACGGCGGCCATCTCGATCCGGACCCGCTTACGCAGCGCTTTGACCTCGTCCTTGTCCGGCGGGTCCTGGGTGAGACCCTCCCGGGTCAGCCGCCCGGCGCCGAGCGGAACCGAGACCGCGACCGTCGGCTCCTCGTCGGAGCCGGCCGCGATCTCCAGCGAGCCGCCGCCGATGTCGAACACCGCGAGCCGCCCGGACGACCAGCCGAACCACCGCCGGACGGCGAGGAACGTCAGCCGCGACTCGTCGACACCGCTCAGCGTCCGCAGGTCGACCTCGGTCTCCTTGCGGACCCGCTCCAGCACCTTCTCGCCGTTCGGCGCCTCGCGCAGCGCGGACGTCGCGAACGCGAGCACCGACTCGCAGCCCTTGTCCTCGGCCAGCTCGGCCGCTTCCTTGATGAACGCGACCAGCTCGTCGGCGCCGGAGTCGGCGATCCGGCCGTCCTTGTCCAGGTGCTCGGCCAGGCGCAGCTCCGTCTTGTGCGAGTACGCCGGTAACGGCGCGGCACCGCGGTGCGCGTCCACCACCAGCAGGTGGACGGTATTTGATCCCACATCGAGTACGCCGAGCCGCATGACCAACAAGTTACTCGACTACGGGTGGAAGAGTTGTTTCGGAGTTGTCGTTCACAGTTCTCGACGCCGGGCGCGTAGGCTTTCCGGGTGCCCGAGGTTTCTCTTGATTTTCCGCGTGCGTGGGTCGAGTTCACCGACCCCGACGACCCCGACCAGGTGTTCCGCTGCGACCTGACCTGGCTGGCCTCCAACTGGACCTGCATCTTCGGCGGCGGCTGCAACGGGATCTACAAGGGCCGCCCGAACGACGGCTGTTGCACGCTCGGCGCGCATTTCTCCGACGACGAGGACGAGCAGCGCGTCAAGGCGTACGTGAAGGAGCTCGGCAAGGACGACTGGCAGTTCCGCAAGGAGGGCCGGCGCAACGGCTGGGTCGAGACCGATGACGACGGCGACCGCAAGACCCGGGTCTTCGACGGCGCCTGCATCTTCCTGAACCGGCCGGGTTTCAACGGCGGGATGGGCGGCTGCGCGTTGCACGGCCTCGCGCTGGACAAGGGCGTGCACTTCGTCGAGACCAAACCGGATGTCTGCTGGCAGCTGCCGATCCGGCGGACGTTCCGCGAGGTGGAGCGGCCGGACGGGACGACGTACACCGAGGTCGGGATCGGCGAGTACGACCGGCGCGGCTGGGGCCCCGGCGGCCACGATCTGGACTGGTACTGCACCGGGAACACCGAGGCGCATGTCGGGGTCGAGGCGGTCTTCGAGTCGAGCAAGGTCGAGTTGCAGACGCTGATGGGTCACAAGGCCTACGCCATCCTCGCCGACCTGTGCCGCCAGCGGCTGGAGGCGGCGCGCCCGCTGCTGCCGCACCCGGCTTCCCGCTGAGCGACACGCACCGACACCCCGGATCCACGCCAACCCGCGGATTTTGGGGCAAGAATGCTGGCATGCGTCTGGATCATCTGTCGTACGCGGCCGGCCCCGATGGGTGCCTGGCGACGGTCGAGCGGCTGTCCGCGCTGTTGGGGGCAGAGTTCGTGGACGGCGGGGTGCACCCGCGGTTCGGCACGATCAACCACATTCTCGCGCTGGAGAACGACCGGTACATCGAGGTGGTCGATGTCCTCGACCACCCGGCGTCCGACAAGGCGCCGTTCGGGCAGGCCGTCCGCGCTCGCAAGGAGCTCGGCGGCGGCTGGCTGGGCTGGGTGGTCGCGATCCGGGACATGCCGCGGATGGAGCGCCGGCTCGGCCGCGAGGCCGTCCCGGGCAACCGGCACCGGCCCGACGGGCTGAACCTGACCTGGCGGCAGATCGGCGTCAAAGGTCTGATCGCCGACCCGCAGCTGCCGTTCTTCATCCACTGGGACGACCTCGCCGAACACCCGTCCGTCGGCGGCAAGGACCTGCGGCTGACCGCGCTGGAGATCGCCGGCGATCCGGTCCGCGTCACCGACTGGATCGGCCACCCGGCCGACCACCTGCTCGACGACCTGGACGTGAAATGGGTCGGCCCGAACGGCCAGCCCGGCCTGGTCGCGGCCCACTTCGAGACCCCGAACGGCGTCGTCCGGATCTAGGGCGTGTCTCCTGATTCCGCGCCGTGCCGAGTGCAGCGCAGTAGGCGGGGGATCAGGAGACACGCCCTAGTGCGTGTTCTCGAGCTCGGTCAGGGCCGTCTCGAGGTGGGTGAGTAGCCGCTGCAGATGCGGGACGGTACGGCGGCAGCCGACCAGCCCGAAATGCAGCTGATGGTCGTAGCTGGTGACGCTGATGTTCAGCGCCTGACCGTTCATCACGATGCTCGCGGGGTACATGCCGAGCATCCGGGAGCGGTTCCAGTACAGCGGGCTCTGGGCCGGGCCGGGCACGTTCGAGATCACCAGGTTGTACGGCGGCGCCGTGTGCCCCGCAACCCCCGGGACCACCGCTCCCGGGCCGGCCACCGCGAACCCGAGCGCGCCGAGCATCAGGTTCTGGACCGGGCTCAGCTCCGACAAGACTCCCTTGCTGTACGCCGTCGACGCCATGATCCGCCGGATCCGCTGCTCCGCATCCGGCTCGTCCGTCGCCAGATCCGCGATCAGCGTCGACAGCGCGTTACCCCGGCCCGGCGCGTCGTCCTTCCCGCGCAGCGACACCGGAACCATCGCCGTCAGCGCCTTGTCCGGTAAGGCGTTCTGCTCCAGCAGATAGTTGCGCAAGGCCCCTGAACACATCCCCAGCAACACGTCGTTCAAGGTCGCGCCGGTGATCGCCCGCACCTTCTCCAGCCGCTCGATCGGCCACGACTGCGCCGCGAACCGCCGCGCCCCGGTGATCGGCGCGTTGAAGATCGTCCGCGGCGCCTGGAACGCAACCGAAGAATGCTCATGGCCCAGGGTGCGCACCAGCCCTCGCACGCCGACCGGCGTCAACCCGGCAAGATCCCCCAGCACCCGAGCCACCCCACCCACGGTGTTGGCAGCACCCCCGAGCGCCCGCCCCGGGGCCCGGCCAACGGCCGCCAGCAACTCCCCCACCGTCGGCATGCCGCCCACTCCCGGGCGCCACGGCGCTCCCGCGACAGCGTCGGAGGCAGGCTCGGAGCCGCCACTCTCCGCCCACTCGCCACCTCGTGCTCCACCCGCTCCCGCAGGAAGCGCGTAGGTGGCGGGCATGTTTTCGCGGGTGGGGTCGGTGGTCAGCGTGTCCTGCATCCACTTGAGCGCGGTGACGCCGTCGATCATCGAGTGGTGGATCTTGGAGTAGACGGCGAAGCGGCGGCCCTGGACGCCTTCGATGAGGTGGATCTCCCAGAGCGGGCGGTGCCGGTCGAGGAGGGTGCCGTGCAGGCGGCTGGTGAGCTCGAAGAGCTCGCGGTAGCGGCCCGGGCGAGCCAGGCCGGACAACCGCACGTGGTATTCGAGGTCGATGTCGTCGTCGTGCTCCCAGGACCAGTAGCCCAGGTCCAGCGCGCGGTTGCGGACGCGGCGGGCGAAGACCGGGTTCACCGTGGGCGCGTCGAGCACCTCGTGGTAGAGCCGGGAGACGAAGTCCCGGGTGCCTTCGGGGAAGACGTGGTCCCGCCCGGCGCCCTCGGGCAGCTCGAACAGCATCAGCCCGCCGACGTGCATGGGTTGCTCCCGGCTCTCGCCGAGCAGGAACATCGCGTCCAGTGGACCCACTGCGGTCATTGCGCGCCTCCGCTCCCCGTCTATCCCAGCTAACAGTGCTGAGGGGAGAATTGTTATCCCCTCAGCATCTGAAAGCTCAGGAAAGATCAGTCCAACGGACGGTAGTTCACACCGAGGGCCTCGATGCGCGCCAGGTGCGGGCGGAGGCGGCCGAGGAACTCGTCGTACGAGACCTTCGGCGAGCCCCAGGCGCGCTCGGCCAGGGCGCTGACCCGCGGGAGCAGCATGTAGCCGACCTGCTCGGGGTCTTCCATGTACTCCGTCCAGACGTTGCACTGGGCGCCGACGATCAGCGCCGCCTCGGCGTCGCTCAGCCCGGCCGGGATCACCTCGAAGTCGTAGACCTTCTCCAGCGGGATGAACCCACCGATCGCCAGCGGCTCGGTCGCCGGGTCGCCCTGGTAGTAGTCGAAGTACACCGACTCGCACGGCGTCATCACGGTCTGGTGGCCCGCCTTGACCGCGATCTCGCCGCGCTCGGCGCTCCGCCACGCCATGATGACGGCGTCCTTCGGGCAGTCGGTCTCGACCATCTCGTCCCAGCCGACCAGCCGCCGGTCGAACTCGGTGAGCACGGTCGCGACCTGCTCGGTGAACCAGCCCTGCAGCTGGCCGGCGTCGTCCAGCCCGAGGTCGGCCTGGCGCTTCTGCGCCTCCTCCGCGGCCCGCCACTGCACGGTCGGGCACTCGTCGCCGCCGAGGTGCACGTACTGGCTGGGGAAGATCTCCAGCACCTCGCGCAGCACGGTCCGGACGAACTCCACGGTCTCGTCGTTCACGTTCAGCACGTCGTCGCTGATCCCCCAGTACTGGCGGACGGTCAGCTGCTGGTCGGGGTAGTTGCCCAGCTCCGGGTACGCCGCGATCGCGGCCTGCATGTGCCCGGGCAGGTCGATCTCCGGGACGACGGTGATCCCGCGCTCGGCGGCGTACGCGACGATCTCGCGCAGGTCGGCCTTGGTGTAGAAACCGCCGTGCCGGGTGCCGTCGTAGGTGAACTCGGTCTGCCCGTGCGACATCTTGCCGACCATGGTCTCGGTCCGCCACGCGCCGACCTCGGTCAGCCGCGGGTAGGCCTCGATCTCGACCCGCCAGCCCTGGTCGTCGGTCAGGTGGAAGTGCAGCGTGTTCAGCCGGTGCAGGGCGAGGACGTCGATCACCTTGAGCACGAAGTCCTTCGGCATGAAGTGCCGCGCGACGTCGAGCATCACCCCGCGCCAGGCGAACCGCGGCGCATCCGCGATCTGCACGACCGGCACGGCGACCTGACCGTCCGCGGCCGGCTCAGCGGCGTCCAGCAACTGCCGGTACGTCGTCTCGGCGTGCCGCAACGCGTCTTCGGACCCGGCGGCCAGGCGAGCACCCTCGGCCGTCACGTCGATCCGGTACTCGGTCTCGCCGAGGTTCTCCACCACGTCCCGGATCGCTTCGGCGAGCGGATCGGCGCTCACCCAGCTGCCGTCGCCGACAGTCAGCTCACGCGGTGCAGGGACGATCGCGATCTCGGGCATCCGGACTCCAAGGAAGACAGGGGAGGATTTATGCAACCCTATTCTAAAATTCCGGCGGCTGCTTTGTCAGGTAGATGAGAGAGTGACCTGGTGACCGCTTCCCTGCAGCAGACCACCGTCCGCGTCCTGGTGGCCGGAAACGTGCTGGGCGGTGTCGCCATGGCCAGCGGGTTCGCCGTCGCCGGGCTGCTCGCCGAACGCATCTCGGGCTCCACCTCGATGGCCGGTCTGGTAGCCACGTCAACCACACTCGGCGCTGCCGCCCTCGCCGTACCGCTGGCTCGGCTGGCCCGCAGCCACGGCCGCCGGGTGTCCCTGGCTGTCGGCTACGTGATCGGTACGGCGGGCGCCGTCCTCACCATCGTCGCCGCGCAGGTCAGCTCGCTCGCACTGCTCCTGTTGGCCGGTTGCCTGTTCGGCAGCGGCACCGCGGCCAACCTGCAGTCCCGGTACGCCGCCACGGACGCAGCGGACCCGGAGCACGTCGCCCGCGCTCTGTCCTTCGTCGTCTGGGGCACCACGATCGGAGTGGTCGTCGGGCCGAACCTGACCGGTGCCGGCGCCACAGTCGGCGACTCACTCGGCATCGTGCCGCTGGCCGGGCCCTACGTGTTCTCCGTGGTCGCACTGCTCCTCAGCCTGGTCACTGTCTGGCTGGGCCTCCGCCGACTCCCCCGGCCGACTCACACCACCGTCGACCGCCAGCCATTGCGGCAGACCTTCCAACGGGTGATGTCCATCCCGCACGCCCGGCTGGGCCTGCTGTCGATCGCTACCGCGCATGCAGTGATGGTCGGGGTGATGTCGATGACGTCCGTCCACCTGCAGCACCACGGCGCCTCGCTGACCATCGTCGGCTTCGTCATCAGCGGCCATGTGGCCGGTATGTACGCGCTGTCCCCAGTGATGGGCTGGCTGTCCGACAAGCTCGGCCGCATCCCCACTGTCGGCATCGGCCTCGCAGTACTCGCGCTGGCGATGACAGTCGCCGCCGTCGCACCAGACAGCGCGCACGGCCTCACTGCGCTCGCCCTGGCCCTGCTGGGTCTCGGATGGTCCGCAGTACTGGTTGCCGGCTCCACCCTGCTCTCCCACTCGGTTCCGGACGACATCCGGACCTCTGTTCAGGGCCTGTCCGATCTGACCATGGGCGCGCTGGCGTCGATCTCCGGGACGGCGGCCGGGCCGATCCTCGCGGCGCTCGGCTTCCACTGGCTCGCCGTCCTCTGCGGCCTGCTGCTCGTCCCGGTCGCCCTGCTCGCAGCCATGACCAAGCAGTCCGTAGGGTCTGCTGCGTGAGCATTGCGGACGGCGGGATCCCCAGCCCGAACATCTGGCACCACCCGCAGGTCTACGAGCTCGAGAACCGCGCGGTCGACCCGAACGGCGTGATCGCCCCGGCCATGCGCGCCATCCGGGACTGGACCGGCGCGAACGTGCTCGACATCGGCTGCGGGACGGGCTTCCACCTGCCGATGTTCGCCGCAACGGCGGGCCGGGTGGTCGGCGTCGAGCCGCACGGGACGCTCGCCGAGGCCGCGCGCCGCCGGACGAAGGACCTGCCGAACGTCGACGTCCGGCAAGGGACCGCGCAACGCCTCCCGGTGCCCGACTCGTCCGTCGATGTGATGCATGCCCGGTGGGCCTACTTCTTCGGGCCGGGCTGTGAGCCCGGGCTGGCCGAGCTCGACCGGGTGATGCGGCGCGGCGGGACGGCGTTCGTGATCGACAACGACGGCAGCCGGTCGACGTTCGGCGGCTGGTTCAGCGCGGCGTACCCGATGATCAAGGCGCCCGAGGTGGAGCGGTTCTGGGCGGCGCACGGCTGGCAGCGGACGCCACTCGACATGGGCTGGCGGTTCGAGACCCGCGCCGATCTGGAGGCCGTCGTCCGGATCGAGTTCACCCCGGCGGATGCCGATCGGTTCCTCGCGGGGCACACCGGCATCGAGGTCGACTACGCGATCAACCTCTGGAGCAGGACCTTCTGAGTTTTGTCCGTGCCGGGTTATAGGTTGATCGGCATGGCGAAGGTGGCGACGGCCAAGGGCAAACCGGCGTACGCGTGCTCGGAGTGCGGGTGGACTTCGGCGCGCTGGATCGGGCGCTGCGGCGAGTGCCAGGCCTGGGGCACGGTGGCCGAGGTCGGGCAGGCCAAGGCCGCCCGGATCACGGCCGGGCCGGTGACATCGCCGGCGATGCCGATCGCGAAGGTGTCGGCGATCGAGGCCGAATCGCGCCCGACCGGGCTCGGCGAGCTCGACCGGGTGCTCGGCGGCGGCGTCGTCCCGGGCGCGGTGATCCTGCTCGCCGGTGAGCCCGGCGTGGGTAAGTCGACGCTGCTGCTGGAGGTCGCGGCGCAGTCCGCGCGCAGCGGCCAGCGCACGCTGTACGTGTCCGGTGAGGAGTCGGCGGCCCAGGTCCGGCTGCGCGCCGGCCGCACGGATGCTCTGGTCGACGAGCTCTATCTGGCCGCCGAGACCGATCTGGGCGCGGTCGTCGGCCAGGTCGACGCGGTCGAGCCGGCCTTCCTGGTGATCGACTCCGTGCAGACGATGGCCCACCCGGAGGTGGATGGCGCTCCCGGCGGCGTGACGCAGGTGCGCGAGGTGACGGGCGCGCTGGTCCGCCTCGCGAAGGAGCGGCATATCGCGGTCGTCCTGGTCGGGCATGTGACCAAGGAGGGCGCGATCGCCGGTCCGCGGATGCTCGAGCACCTGGTCGACGTCGTCCTCGCCTTCGACGGCGACCGGCACTCCGGCTTCCGGATGGTCCGCGCGACCAAGAACCGGTTCGGCCCGTCCGACGAGGTCGGCTGTTTCGACATGGTCGACACCGGCATCGTCGAGGTCACCGACCCGACCGGCCTGTTCGTCTCCGAGCACGCCGAGCCGGTCGCGGGCACGTGTGTGACCGTGATGATGGAGGGCCGCCGGCCGCTGCTCGCCGAGGTCCAGGCGCTGGTCGGCCCGTCGGCGGCGCCGCAGCCCCGGCGGACGACGTCCGGTCTGGAGTCCCAGCGGGTGGCGATGGTGCTCGCCGTCCTCGGCAACCGCGCCGGGCTGAAACTGCACGACCAGGAGGTCTACGTCGCGACCGTGGGCGGGGTGAAGATCACCGAGCCGGTCGCCGACCTGTCGGTCGCGATCGCGGTCGCCTCCTCGGTGATGGATCGACCGATCCACCCCGGGCTGGTCGCGATCGGCGAGGTCGGGCTGGCCGGCGAGGTGCGCCGGGTCGGCGGCCTGGAGAAACGGCTGGCCGAGGCGGCCCGGCTCGGGTTCACCAAGGCGATCATCCCGGCCGACATCCCGAACCGGAGCAAAGACCTGAAGCCGATGGACATCCAGGCCAAGTACGGCCTGCGTACGTTCGCGGCCCCCGATCTGCCGTCCGCGCTACTGGCCGCCGGTCTCGCCTGAGCGGTTTGTGTTCCTGACCACACGCCTACGCCGGGCGCGAGAGGCGGGTGGGGAGCTCCGCGCCGTGCCGAGTGCAGCGCAGTAGGCGCGGGGTTCCCCGCCCGCCTCTTGGACGCGGGATGCCCAGCCGGTGCGGCGGGAACGTACTCTGGGGTAGCCCCCTTCGGGTTCAGCGCCGAACCCCGTGACCCCGCCCCGGCGTACGCCGGATGACCGCAGGAGCACCAGATGACCGGATCCAAAGTTGTCGCGCTCGGCCACTACCAGCCCGAGCGGGTGCTGACCAACGCCGAGCTGGCGACGATGGTCGAGACCAACGACGAGTGGATCCAGAGCCGGGTCGGCATCCGCGAGCGCCGGATCGCCGCGCCGGACGAGCAGGTCGACGAGATGGCCTGGCGGGCCGCCGACAAGGCGATCGCGAACGCCGGCCTGGACAAGACCGAGATCGACTACGTGATCGTCGCCACCTGCACCGCGCTGGACCGGTCGCCGAACATCGCCGCCCGGGTCGCGGCCCGGCTCGGCCTGGGCAGCCCGGCCGCGATCGACGTGAACACCGCCTGCTCCGGTTTCGCGCACGCGCTGGCCACCGCCGACCACGCGATCCGCGCGGGCGCGGCGTCCAAGGCGCTGGTGATCGGCGTCGAGAAGCTCAGCGACTTCACCGACTGGACCGACCGGACGACCTGCGTCCTGATCGGCGACGGCGCCGGCGCGGCGATCGTGGTCGCCAGCGACGAGCCGCAGATCGGCCCGGTCGTCTGGGGCTCGGTGCCGGAGATGTCGGACGCCGTCCGGATCGAGTCCCCGGCGAACAAGTTCGCCCAGGAGGGGCAGAGCGTCTTCCGCTGGACCACCACCCAGCTCCCGGTGATCGCCCGGCAGGTCTGCGAGAAGGGCGGCGTCACCCCCGAGGAGCTCGGCGGCGTCGTCCTGCACCAGGCCAACCTGCGGATCATCGAGCCGCTGGCCAAGCGGCTCGGCGCGGTGAACGCGGTGATCGCCAAGGACGTCGTCGAGTCCGGGAACACCTCGGCCGCGAGTATCCCGATCGCCTGGTCGAAACTGGTCGAGAAGCGCGAGATCCCGTCCGGCGCGCCGGTGCTGTTGTTCGGTTTCGGCGGCGGTCTGTCGTACGCCGGGCAGGTCGTCCGCACCCCCTGACACCGCAGCGGACGGCGTTCTTTCGGGGTCCCCGGAGTCCGTTCACGCGGGAATCCGGAACTGCACGGTCCGGATGCACGAGCGCGTGCACGCGCAGCTGCAAGGTCCGATCGGCCGCGGGCTACCGGGGAGGGGTACCGGGCGGACTTCGCGCCCACGAGTCGCGGACAACCGCATAGACTCAGCTTCCGTGGCCCCGAACGACAAGAACAGCACCGACGCCCGGATGCGCGCGACGCTCGCCGCCGTGGCGCCCGGCACCGAACTGCGCGAAGGCCTGGAACGGATCCTGCGGGGGCGCACCGGCGCTCTGCTGGTCCTGGGCCACGACAAGACCGTCGACTCGATCTCGACCGGCGGTTTCGAGATCGGCATCGAGTTCTCCGCGACCGGACTGCGCGAGCTGAGCAAGATGGACGGCGCGATCGTCCTCGACCGCGACGCCACCCGGCTGATGCGGGCGGCCGTGCACCTGATGCCGGATCCGTCGATCCACACCGACGAGACCGGCACCCGGCACCGGACCGCCGACCGGGTCGCCCGGCAAACCGGATTCCCGGTGATCTCGGTCTCGCAGTCGATGCACATCATCGCGCTGTACGTCGACGACCAGCGCTACGTCCTGGAGGACTCGGGCGCGATCCTGTCCCGGGCGAACCAGGCGCTGGCGACCCTCGAGCGCTACAAACTGCGCCTCGACGAGGTCTCCGGGACGCTGTCCGCACTCGAGATCGAGGATCTGGTCACCGTCCGCGACGTGGCCGCGGTCGCCCAGCGCTTGGAGATGGTCCGCCGGATCGCCACCGAGATCGACGGTTACGTCGTCGAGCTCGGCACCGACGGCCGGCTGCTCACCCTTCAGCTGAACGAGCTGGTCGCCGGCGTCGCCGGTGAGCGCGAGCTCGTCGTCCGCGACTACCTGCCGCCCGCGGCCGGCCGCAAACCCAAGACCGCCGACGACGTCCTCTTCGAGCTGGACGCCGTCAGCCCCACCGACCTGCTCGACATCGCCCAGGTCGCCCGGGCCCTCCAGCTCGGCGGCGCCGAGCAGCTCGACGCCGCCGTCACTCCCCGCGGCTACCGCCTGCTGGCCAAGGTCCCGCGCCTCCCCGGCGCCGTCATCGACCGCCTGATCGAGCACTTCGGCCACCTCCAGAAGTTGCTCGCAGCAAGCATCGACGACCTGCAGACCGTCGAAGGCGTCGGCGAGAACCGCGCCCGCACCGTCCGCGAAGGCCTCTCCCGCCTCGCCGAATCCAGCATCCTCGAACGCTACGTCTGATCCACACCCCGAAGCGGCCCCCACCTCGACCGAGGCTGGGGGCCACTTGCATTTGTATTCGATGTATTCAATGCTCCTGGCATGGCATCCGCGCAAGCAGAAGTGAGGCCGTGGCCGGCGTTGTGGGCGCTGGTCGTGGGGTTCTTCATGATCCTGGTCGACTCGACGATCGTGTCGGTGGCGACGCCGGCGATCCTGGCCGATTTCGGGACCGATGTCGGCAATGTGATCTGGGTGACGAGCGCGTATCTGCTCGCGTATGCGGTGCCGTTGCTGGTGACCGGGCGGTTGGGGGATCGGGTCGGGCCGAAGAAGATGTACCTGACCGGGCTGACGGTGTTCACGCTGGCGTCGTTGTGGTGCGGGCTGACGTCGTCGATCGCGATGCTGATCGTGGCGCGGGTGATCCAGGGGCTCGGCGCGTCGATGGTGACACCGCAGACGATGGCGGTGATCACCCGGGTCTTCCCGCCGGACCAGCGCGGTAAGGCGATGAGCCTGTGGGGCGCGACGGCCGGGGTCGCCATCCTGGTCGGGCCGATCCTCGGCGGGGTGCTGGTCGACGGGCTGGGCTGGCAGTGGATCTTCTTCGTCAACATCCCGGTCGGTCTGATCGGTTTCGTCCTCGCGCTCCGGCTGGTGCCGGATCTGCCGACCCAGCGGCACAAGTTCGACCTGCTCGGGGTCGCGCTGAGCACGATCGGCCTGTTCCTGCTGGTGTTCGGCATCCAGGAGGGCCAGAAGTACGACTGGGGCACGATCCGCGGGCCGATCTCGGTCTGGTCGCTGATCATCGCCGGCGTCGCGGTGCTCGCGCTGTTCGTGTTCTGGCAGGCGCGGAACCGCACGGAGCCATTGTTGCCCTTGGCCCTTTTCCGGGACCGGAACTTCTCGCTCGCGAACATTTCGATCACCACGGTCGGGTTCGCGGTGACCGCGCTGGCGTTCCCGTTGATGCTGTACGCACAGGCGGTGCGTGGATTGAGCCCGACCGAGGCCGCGTTGCTGCTCGCGCCGATGGCGGTCATCTCCGGCGTACTCGCGCCGTTCGTCGGCCGGCTGGTCGACACGACGCCACCGCGGTACATCGCCGGGTTCGGTCTGCTGTGCGAGGTGGGCGCCCTGTTCTGGCTGAGCCGGATCATCTCGCCGGAGCTGCCGATCTGGCAGCTGTTGTTGCCGATGGCATTGATGGGCGTCGCGAACGGGTTCATGTGGGCGCCACTCGGGAGCACCGCGACGCGGAACCTTCCGTTGCATCAGGCCGGTGCGGGCGCGGGCGTCTACAACACGACCCGGCAGGTCGGCGCCGTGCTGGGCAGTGCGGGCATCGCCGTACTGATGGAGTCACGGTTGGCGCACAACCTGCCCGCGATGCCGGGCGGCGCCGGGGCGAGCGAAGGCGCGGCCATCGGCGGTCAGCTACCGCCGGCGCTGCAGCAGGGGTTCAGCGATGCGATGGCGCAGTCGTTGCTGCTGCCGGCCGGCGTCCTGTTGATCGGCCTGGTCGCGGCACTGCTGTTCACCAAGCCGGTACGCCGGGCGGCACAGCCGCAATCAGGAGATCTGGAAGGCCTGCGCGGCTGACTCGCGGCCGGAGAACTCGGCCTTGACGACGTAGGTGCCCGGTTTGGCCACCGGCTGACCAGGAAGGCAGCCGGGGCCGGACCGGAACCCGTTCCAGGCCACGGTACTGACACCCTGCTTGCCCTTGGCAACAACCAGGGTGGCGCGCTGGATCGCCTTACCGCAATGGGCCGACGTCCAGATCTGGTCGGTCCCCGAGGTGACCGTGACGGTGAGCGAGTCGGCGTCGACGGCGGCCTTGCACTCGCCGGAAACCGCGTCGAGTTTGACCAGGAAGTTGAGCGTGGCGCCCGAGGCGATCCGGCGGACGGCGGGCTGGACGTCGACGCGGACGTTCGAGCTGGAGCACTCGACGTCCTTCGGCGGGGGTGTGCTGGACGCCTTCGCCGTCGGTTTCGTCGTGGTCTTCTCGGTCGGCTTCGGCGTCGGTTTGTCACTCGACTTGGCCGACGGCGTCTCGCTCGGCTGCGGGCCGGCCGCCGCGGAGTTCTTCGGGTCGTCACCACCGGGCACCAGCCGGAGGACCAGGAAGAAGAGCAGCGCCAAGACCGCGAGGACCAGTCCGCGACGGAACCAGTACACGCTGGCGGGCAGGTGCCCGACCGGATGGAGCAGGCTGCTCATGCTTGGCATCTTAAGATCGGGGCTGTGCTCCACCAGTCAGGCTCGCCGCTCCATGCCCCCGTTCTGCAGTGGTACGACGCCAATGCGCGCGTGCTGCCCTGGCGCGACCCCGCCGCGAGCCCCTGGGCGGTCATGGTCAGCGAGTTCATGTTGCAGCAGACGCCGGTCGCGCGCGTGCTCCCGGCGTACGAGCGCTGGCTGGAGCGGTGGCCGACGCCGGCTGACCTGGCCGCAGAGCCGCCAGGAGAGGCCGTACGAGCCTGGGACCGGCTCGGCTACCCTCGGCGCGCGCTGCGGCTGCACGCGGCCGCACAGGCGATCGTGGAGCGGCACGGCGGCGAGGTGCCGTCCGATCACGCCGACCTGCTCGCGCTGCCCGGCGTCGGCACGTACACCGCCGCGGCCATCGCCTCGTTCGCCTTCGGCCAGCGGCACGCCGTCGTCGACACCAACGTTCGCCGGGTGCTCGCCCGCGCCCTCACCGGCGTCGCCCAGCCCACCATCTCCCCCACCGCGGCCGACCAGCGCCTGGCCGTCGCGGCTCTCCCCGCCGACGAGCCGACCGCTGCCCGCTGGGCCGTCGCCTCCATGGAGCTCGGCGCCCTGATCTGCACCGCCCGCACCCCGCGCTGCGCCGACTGCCCGATCCGCCGCCAGTGCGCCTGGGTCCTGGCCGGCTCACCGCCGTACGACGGCCCGCCCCGCCGCGGTCAAACCTACGAAGGCACCGACCGCCAAGCCCGCGGCCGCCTCCTAGCCGTCCTCCGCGCCTCCACCACCCCAGTCCCCAAACCCCAGCTCGACGCCACCTGGCCCGACGCCCCGCAACGCGAACGAGCCCTCGACGGCCTGGTAGCCGACGGCCTCGTCGAACCCCTCCCCCACAACCACTACCGCCTCCCCGCCTGACCCCTCCCCCATTTGCTGGGTCAGCCCAGGCCTTTGCTGGGCCGGCCAGGCAAACGAGGGGTGGGCCAGCCGCAGGCGATGGGCCCTCCCCTCAAGCCCCGGGCCAGCTAGGCAAACGAGAGGCGGACCAGCTACCGGCGATCCGCCTCCCCGCCGGCCTGGGCCGGCCAGGCAAACGAGGGGTGGGCCAGCCGCAGGCGATGGGCCCTCCCGCGACCCCCTGGGTCAGCTAGGCAAACGGCGGAGTGGGGGCAAGCGAAAGGCCGGCCCGAGGGGTTCGGGCCGGCCTTTTACGGAGTGCTTCAGTTCTTCTTGCCGGCGTCCACTTCTTCGTCGTCGGCGAGCAGGTCGAGCGGCATCGCGGGGGAGCCGGACAGCGTCGCCAGCATCTGGCGGACGTTGGTCAGCTGCGCGTTGATGCTGTCGCGACGCTGGGTCGCGGCCGCGAGCTCACGCTCGGACTCGGCGCGGATGCGCTCGCTCTTGTCCTTGGCGGCGGCAACGATCTCCTGGGCCTGACGGTTCGCGTCGGCCAGCTGCTGCTGGGCCAGGCGCTCGGCCTCGGAGCGGGCCCGGTCGGCCTCGCGCTGCACCTGGGCGGCGCGGTCGGTGACGGCGGCCAGCTGCTGCTCGGCCAGCGCCGTCCGCGCGGCGAACTCCTGCTCGACCTTGCCGCGGCGCTCGGCCAGGGTGGTCTCGAAGGCGGCCGCGGCCTGCGCGGACTTGGCGCGCTCCTGCTCGTAGAGGGCCTGGGCCTCGCTACGGCGCGCGGTCGCGTCGCGCTCGGCCTCGTCGCGCATGTCGTCGGCCTGCGTGCGGGCCTCCTCGAGGATGCGAGCCGCCTCCGCGTCGACCTCGCTCTTCCAGTCGAGGGAGTACTGCTCGGCCTCCTTGCGCACCTTCTTCGAGTGCACCTCGGCGTCGGCCACGATCGCCTCGGCGTCCGTGCGCGCACGGGTCACCAGGTCACGGGCCTCGTCGTCGGCCAGCGACAGGATCTTCGCCACCCGCTCACCGAACTCGGTGAACGTCGGGGCACGGTCCTTGTTGTCCTCCTGGGCGGAGATGACGGCCGATTCCGCGGCGTCCGTGCGCTGCTGCAGCTCCTGGACGTGCCGCTGGAGCTGCTCGGACTGCTGCTGCAGCGCGGTCAGCGAGGTGGTCAGCTCACGGATGTGCTGGTCCACCTGAGCGGGCTCGTAGCCACGCAGAACGGTACGGAACGGGGTTGGGCTTTCACTGCTCATGTTTTCCGATACTCACTTCGATGGGTGGGTGGATCACACATTGTCACTGACAAGGATCTGACTGTCACGTCCTCATCCTGATTCCCCCGTGGAACCTTCACTGGAGGACATTCCACCACCTGGGCGGAACCCCGGTACAGCGAGTGCCTCGATCACCCCCGAAAGCTGGGTGAGCTCCTTGGTGATCTCGTCGCGACGCTGGTTCAGAGCCGCGACTCTCGCCTCGGCATCGGCGAGAAGTTTACGGGCTTGGGCGCGCAGCTCGTCCGCGTGTTCGCGGGCCTGGGCCTCCAGCTGCTGCGCCTCGGCGCGGGACTTGCGAATCAGCTCGTGCGACTGGCGTTGCGCGTCGGCCAGATCGTTGGCCGCGCGCTCGCGCAGCACCTGGACGCCGGCCTGCGCCTCGGTCTCGCGGCGCTTGGCCCGCTCGACGATCTCCTTGGCCTCGGTCTCCGCCGCGAGCTTCTGCCGATCGACCTTGGTCTGCGCCTGGACGGTCACCTTGGCCGCCTCGGCCCGCGCGGCGGTCAGCATCGCCTCCGCCTGCTCGGACGCCGTCGTCAGCGTGGTCTCGGCGAGCTCGGTGAGCTCGGCGTTCTCCTTGGCGATCGCTTCCTGGGTTTGCTTGAGCCGGCTGGTCGAGCGACCGACCACACGGCGCAGATGCGCGCGCTTCTGCCGGAGCAGCTCGGTCGCCTCGGCGGCGGCCCGCTCCCGGATCGACTGCGCCTCGGACTCGGCGGCGCCGATCAGGTCGTCGACGGTCTTCTTGCTCCACAGCGTCTGCTTCTCGGCCTCGGCGAGCGCCGTCTCGGCCGCCTTGTTCGCGTCGTCGACGATCCGCTGCGCCTCGCCGGTGGCCGCTCGCCGGTCGGCCTCGATCGAGTCGACGACCAGCTTGGCCTGGGCGCGGGCGTCGGCCATCAGCTGCTCGTTGGCCAGCTCGGCCTCGGCCTTGCGCTCGGCCAGCTCGGCGACCGCCTCGGCGCGCAGCTTGTCCACCTCGAGGGAGATCGCGGCCAGCTTGGCCCGCTCGGTCTCCTCCAGCTCCGCCGTCCGGCGCTCCAGCTCCGTCCGGTTCTCGCCGCGGAGCCGCTCGATCTCGGCATGTGCCTCGGCGATCTGGGCCCGCGACTTCTCCCGCGCGGCCTCGACCTCGAGCTCGACGGCGGCCCGCAGATCACCCGCTTCGGACTCGGCGCGCTGGATCAGCTCGGCCTCGTTGCGGACGGCGGCCTGCGACACCAGCGCCGCCTGCTCCCCGGCGTCCGCGACCAGCTGCTGCGCTTCGCGGCCGGCCCGATCGACCATCTGCTCGGCGGCCTCGCGGACCCGGCGCGCCTCCGCCAGCAGGTCGTCGGCCTCTTCTTTCAATCGGCCGGCTTCGGCCTCGGCCGCCGCGATCCGGCGGTCGGCCGCGGCCTGGGAGTCGGCACGCAGCCGGTCGGCGGTCGCCTGGCTCTCGGTGCGCAACTGCTCGACGGCGGTCTCGGTCTCGGCCCGCCGCTTCGCGATCTCGTCGGCCACGGTCGCCCGCAGCTGCTCGGCCGCGCTCTCCGAACTCGCCTTCAGCCGCTCGGCGGTCGTGGTCGCCTCATGCCGTACCCGCTCGGCCTCGGTGGTCGACTCCGCCTGCAGCTTCGCTGCGGCTTCGGCCGCCTCCCGGCGGACCCGCTCAGCCTCGGCCGTGGACTCGGTCTGCAGCTGCTCGGCCGCCTCCTCCGCGGCGGCGCGAACGCGCTCGGCCTCGGCTTCGGACTCGGCGCGCAGCTGCTCGGCCGCGCGCTCGGCGTCGTTCAGCAGGCGTTGCGCGGACGACGTCGCGTCGGCGCGCAGCTTCTGCGCGGCCGCCTCGGCCGTGGCCCGGAGCTGCTCGTTCTCGGTGCGGACGCGCTCTGCTTCGTCGCGGGCGAGGTCGTTCTCGTACTCCGCTTGTTCGCGCAGGGTGTCCGCGATCCGCTGCGCGCGCTCGAGCACTCCGCCTGCTTGCCGCACGCCAAAGGAACCGGTGTCAGCGACCGGTTCCTGGGTCAGCGGCAGACGCGGCGCGTCCATGCGACGAGATGATTCCATCCCCGGCCCCCTTTCCGACAGTCCGGGTCCGATCAACGTGGTCACAGCGTTACAACGCGATACCAGGCCGCGAGGTAACTGCCTTTTCCCAGTACGCACAGGCTGTGACATCCGGCCTGGAAAGACCGCCGAATCCCCGCATCAGCTCACGGACGGTAATGACCACAGCGTCCGCATTACGGGCAAACCGCGTCCAACTGGTGGCGCTCAGCTCGGCAGCGCGGTCGGCGTCAGCCGTCGCTCGACCCGAGCGGCCAGCGCCGCGTGCCCCGACCCGGCGGCCTGGGCGTGCGCCTGGCGCAGCAGCCGGCCGGCGCGGACCCGGTCCGGCGTGCAGTCGGCGAGGCCGGTCAGCGCTTCGACCATGCCCGGAGTGTGCTGCCCGTCCTGGGAGAGCCGGAGCGCCAAGTCGTACTGCGCCGTTGCCGCCTCGGCCTGCCGTGCCGTACGCAGACTGCGGGCCAGGTGGAGGCGTGCGTCGATCTCATCCAGATGCGTGCAGTTCTCGATCGCCAGCGTCAGCGCCTGCTCGTGGATCTCGACAGCGAGCTTGGTCCGCCCCATCCGCCGGTAGGCCTCGCCCTGGTGACAAAGCGCGTAGCTCAGTGAGAAGTCGAGTGAATGCTCCGCTGCGAGCCGCTGCGCAGCCCGAGTCGCATCCAGCGCCGGAAGCGGCTCGTCTTCGGCCAACCGGCACACAGCGATGCCGTTCAACAGTTCGGGTTCGAGGCGCTCATCACCCAGCTCACGGGCCAGGTCGAGCGCACGTTCGTAGTACTCGAGTGCACGGGTGAACTCCTGCTGCCGCACTGCCAGCGCAGCAAGCCGACC
Source organism: Kribbella sandramycini (assembly GCF_013131805.1). Taxonomy (GTDB): domain Bacteria; phylum Actinomycetota; class Actinomycetes; order Propionibacteriales; family Kribbellaceae; genus Kribbella; species Kribbella sandramycini. Next base: position 476,767 of record NZ_JABJRC010000004.1, read on the forward strand.
GAGCGTCTCGATCACCACGCGCATGTCCCCGGCGAGCTGACCGAGGCGCAACGACGTCCGCAGCAGCTCACTGTGGTCGGACGCCGGCTCCTGCGTGCCCAGCGTGTAGCCGAGCGACCCGAAGATGCGGGCCTGCAGCTCCGGAGCGCTGTCCGGCGCCAGCTCGGCCGCTCGACGGAGGTCTGTCACGCCTTTGTCCCCGCCGCACCGGAACTGCCAGATGTGCCCTTGCAGGTAGAGCAGCCGAGCCTCACGCTCAGCGTCCTCCGCACGCGCGGCCGCCGCCAGTCCAGCTGTCAGCACATGGTCGATCTCATCCAGCCGGCCACGCGTGTGCAGGTACGGCGCAAGCACCAACGCCAGCCGGACGACGGCGTCGTCCCACTCCTGGGTGGCCGCAACATCCAAGCAGGCCAGGAGATTCGCTCGCTCCAGGTCAGCCCAGGCCGGACCCAGCTCGGCGCCGCCGACGGCCAGGTAGTGCTCGATGAGCCGCAGTACGCCGTCGCCCGGCTCCGCGACCTCAGCGGCGTACCCACGCAACAGGTCGTGGAACTCGAACCGCCCCGGCCGCAGCTCAAGCAGCAGGGAGGCATCGACGAGCTGGTCCAGCAGCTGCTCAGCATCGACCGGCGCGAGCCCAGCGAGCGCAGCGGCGGCTGCGGCGTCGAAATCTTTACCAGGAACGAGCCCCAGGCAACTGAACAGCTGAGCCTGCTCCGCGAGCAGATGCTCGTACGACACGGCGAACGCCGTCCGGACGCCGTTCGCGTCGCCGTCCAGCTCACGCAGCCGGCGCGAACCCTGCAGCCGCTGATTGAGATGCTCGACTGTCCAGGCGGGCCGGTGCCGCAACCGGGCACCCGCGATCCGCAGCGCCAACGGCAACCGGCCACACAGCTCAGCCAGCTCCTGGACGGCAGTCTGGTCACCACGCCCCGGACCGGCCAGCTCAGTGAGCAGCTCGACCGCGTCTTCCATCGGCAGCAGCCCAAGCCCCAAACGCCGCTTGGCATCCAGCTCGACGAGCAGCCGCCGGCTGGTCACCAGCACCGCGCATTCAGGTGCCCCCGGCAACAATTTCCGCACGGTCTCGGCGTCCGGCGCGTTGTCCAGGATGACGAGCAGCCGCAACCGCGCGGATCGCGATCGCCACAACGCGTACCGATCTTCGAGGCAGTGCGGAATCTTCTCCGCCGGTACGCCGATGCCGCGCAACAAATGGTCGATCGCCGCCTCGCTCCCCAGCGGCTCCCGGCCGGGTGTGTGGCCGTGCAGATCGACGAACAGCTGACCATCCGGATAGTGCGTCGCCAGCTGATGCCCGGCCTGGACCGCGAGCGTGGTCTTGCCGATCCCAGCCATCCCGTCGATCGCCAGGACCGGCGGCGCGGAACCTTGACCGGGTCGCAGCGCGGTCACCACCTGGGCAAGCTCGGTCGACCGCCCGGCGAACGCGGCACCGCCGTACGGCAGCTCGTTGCGAACGAGCGGCGGAGCCGGATCAACGCGCAACAAAGCCTCTTGGGCGGCGCGCAGCTCCGGGCCGGGCTCGATACCGAGCTGCTCGACGAGGGTCCGGCGGACGCGCTGGTAGGTGTCGAGTGCCTCGGCCTGTCGGCCGCTCCCGGCGAGCGCGTTCATCAGCAGAACAGCGAAGCGCTCGTCGAACGGATGGTCGGCGACCAGACCGATCAGCTCCGGGATGGCCTCGACGTGCCGCCCAGCAGCGAGCTGCAACTCGATGCGGGCGCCGAGCGCCTTCTCCCGGCGCTCCGCGATCCGGCGGCGCTGGCCGGCCAGGTACTGCCCGGGCAGCCCGCTCAGGGGCTGCCCGCGGAACAGCGCGAGCGCCTCGTCGTGTATCGCGAGCGCCTGCTCCGGCTCGTCGACCCGACCGGCCGCGGCGATGGCGGTCTCGAAGCGCTCCAGATCCAGCACGCCCGGATCGAGTCGGAGGATGTACCCGGCTGTTGTCCGTTCCAGGCGGACGTCGTCCGGTAGCGCCTTGCGGATCCGGTAGACGTAGGTCGGGACGACCTTGATCCCGCTCGGCGGCGGGTCGTCGTCCCAGACCAGGTCGAGCAACTGCTCCGGGGTCAGCACCCGATCGGCATTCAGCGCGAGCACCGCGAACATCGCCTGCTGCCGTAACGGGCCCACGGACACGTCAGCCGGACCGCTGCGGACCGCAAGCGGTCCGAGCAGATCGATCCGGAGCCCCGACGGCATATTCGCAGTGTAGGAGCGACCGAGTCGCGCCGCGCGAATCCGGACACCTTTCGATCAGGATCGAATACCTTGCCGATCGTGTGCGGGAAAACCCGCGAATCGGGACACGCAAAAGGCCCCACACCGGAGTGTGGGGCCTTTTACTACTTACCGGGTCTTACGAGTCCTGGACGCCGGTGCCACCGGCGGCCAGATCCGTCAGCTCCAGGTCGGACGCGCCGGCCTTCGGCGTTCCGGTGAAGGTGAAGTACTCGCGCAGACCGTCTTCGTTCACGGTGCCCTCGGGGGCGACGTCGACCAGAACGATCTGGCCGGGACGCAGCTCCCCGAACAGGATCTTCTCGGCCAGCACGTCCTCCACGTCGCGCTGCAGCGCGCGACGCAGCGGGCGAGCGCCCATCACCGGGTCGAACCCGCGGTCGGCGACCAGTGCCTTCGCCGCCGGCGTGAGCTCGATCCCCATGTCCTTGTCCTTGAGCCGCTCCTCCACCTGGGTCAGCATCAGGTCGACGATCTTCACGATGTCGTCCTTGCTGTGCTGGCGGAAGACCACGATCTCGTCGACGCGGTTCAGGAACTCCGGGCGGAAGTGCTGCTTGAGCTCCTCCGTCACCTTCGACTTCATCCGGTCGTACGAGCCCTGGCCGTCGCCACCCTGGGAGAAGCCGAGGCTGCCCCGCGAGATGTCCTTGGTGCCGAGGTTCGTGGTCATGATGATGACCGTGTTCTTGAAGTCGACCACCCGGCCCTGGGCGTCGGTCAGGCGACCTTCGTCCAGGATCTGCAGCAGCGAGTTGAAGATATCCGGGTGCGCCTTCTCGACCTCGTCGAACAGCACCACCGAGAACGGCTTGCGGCGGACCTTCTCGGTCAGCTGGCCGCCCTCTTCGTAGCCGACGTACCCAGGAGGCGAGCCGAACAGCCGGGAGGCCGTGTGCTTCTCCGAGTACTCCGACATGTCGAGGCTGATCAGCGCGTTCTGGTCGCCGAACAGGAACTCGGTCAGCACCTTCGACAGCTCGGTCTTACCGACACCGGACGGGCCGGCGAAGATGAACGAGCCGCTCGGGCGGCGCGGGTCCTTCAGACCGGCGCGCGTCCGCCGGATCGAGCGCGACAGCGCCTTCACCGCGTCCTCCTGGCCGATGTACTGCTTGTGCAGCACCTTCTCCATGTCGAGCAGCCGCGAGGACTCCTCCTCGGTCAGCTTGAAGACGGGGATACCGGTCGCGGTGCTGAGCACCTCGGCGATCAGCTCCTCGTCGACCTCGGCGACGACATCCATGTCGCCGGCCTTCCACTGCTTCTCGCGCTCGGCCTTCGCGTTGATCAGTTTCTTCTCGTCGTCGCGGAGCCCCGCGGCGCGCTCGAAGTCCTGCGCGTCGATCGCCGACTCCTTCTCCCGGCGCACGTTCGCGATCTTCTCGTCGAACTCGCGCAGGTCCGGCGGGGCGGTCATCCGGCGGATCCGCAACCGGGCGCCGGCCTCGTCGATCAGGTCGATCGCCTTGTCCGGCAGGAAGCGGTCGGAGATGTACCGGTCGGCCATCTGGGCGGCGTTCACCAGGGCGGCGTCGGTGATCGTCACCCGGTGGTGCGCCTCGTAGCGGTCGCGCAGCCCCTTGAGGATCTCGATCGTGTGCGCGATCGAGGGCTCGGCCACCTGGATCGGCTGGAAGCGGCGCTCCAGCGCGGCGTCCTTCTCGACGTACTTGCGGTACTCGTCGAGGGTGGTGGCGCCGATGGTCTGCAGCTCGCCGCGGGCCAGCATCGGCTTCAGGATACTCGCCGCGTCGATCGCGCCCTCGGCCGCGCCGGCCCCGACGAGGGTGTGGATCTCGTCGATGAACAACACGATGTCACCGCGGGTGCGGATCTCCTTCAGCACCTTCTTCAGGCGCTCCTCGAAGTCACCGCGGTAGCGGGAACCGGCCACCAGGGCGCCGAGGTCGAGGGAGTAGATCTGCTTGTCCTTGAGCGTCTCCGGGACGTCACCGCGGACGATCTGCTGAGCCAGACCCTCCACGATCGCGGTCTTGCCGACCCCCGGCTCGCCGATCAGGACGGGGTTGTTCTTGGTCCGCCGGGACAGCACCTGCATGACCCGCTCGATCTCGGTCTCCCGGCCGATCACCGGGTCGAGTTTCGCCTCGCGGGCGGACTGGGTGTAGTTCCGGCCGAACTGGTCGAGCACCAGGGAGCTGCTCGGCGCCCCCTCGGTGGTGGCGCCGCCGGCGGTGGTCGGCTCCTTGCCCTGGTACCCGCTCAGCAGCTGGATGACCTGCTGCCGGACCTTGTTCAGATCCGCGCCGAGTTTGACCAGGACCTGCGCTGCGACACCCTCACCCTCGCGGATGAGGCCGAGCAGGATGTGCTCGGTGCCGATGTAGTTGTGGCCCAGTTGCAGGGCCTCGCGCAGGGAGAGCTCCAGCACCTTCTTGGCGCGGGGGGTGAACGGGATGTGCCCGCTCGGTGCCTGCTGCCCCTGGCCGATGATCTCCTCGACCTGCGAGCGGACGGCCTCGAGCGAAATTCCCAGGCTCTCGAGAGCCTTGGCGGCGACACCTTCACCCTCGTGGATCAGGCCGAGCAGGATGTGCTCGGTCCCGATGTAGTTGTGGCTGAGCATCCTGGCCTCTTCCTGAGCCAGGACGACTACCCGACGGGCGCGGTCCGTAAATCGTTCAAACATCGCCAAAGCGCTCCTTGCCTCAGAGGAGTCGGACGTGCCGTGTGGGCCGACCCCCGTACATGCATGCTAGTCCCCGGCGCCGACAAGCTCGCTGTGGGCGAACAAACAATCACTGTTCGATCGGACACCCGGGCGGCATCACAAGGGAACAACCTCACCGATCTCCAGGGTGTTCCCGCCTGACCACGATCGGACAGCGTGTTCGCCACCAGCGAATTTCTCCTGGTGGCTGCCTTGTCAGGCACCGCCCGGTCGTGATGTCCGCATCCTGAAACAACCGGAATGCGGACGGTCCCGATACCCCAAGGGTACCGGGACCGCAAGAGCCTGGTGAAATTACTTGGCCTCGTTGTACGCCGCGCGCACCTCGGCCGAGATCCGGCCCCGCTCGCTGACCTCGTAGCCGTTGTCCTTGGCCCAGGCCCGGATGTCGGCGGAGTCCGACGCGGAGCGGCCGCGGCCGCGAGCGCGTCCGGCGGCGCCGCGGCGACCGGCGACCCGGCGGGCCGAGCCGACGTACCCGGCGAGGGCGTCGCGCAGTTTGGCGGCGTTCTTCTTGGACAGGTCGATCTCGTACGTCGTCCCGTCCAGCCCGAAGGTCACGGTCTCGTCGGCCTTACCGCCGTCGAGATCGTCCTCCAGGACCACCTGCACCCTTTGCGCCATGGATGACGTTCCTTTCCGCGCCCGGCACCGGGCACAATCCCCTGCTGAATTGTTTGCACCTGATTTGTACCGTACAAACACCCTGCTTGTCATTCATCTCGGGGAATGAGCCGATAGATGTGGCGGACGACTCGTGACCTTACGTATTCGAAAGGCCCCGGGAAATGAAGCGGGTCGCGACTGTGCTATGCAGCAGTCGCGACCCGTTCAAGAAAACACGCCGGGATCACTCCGGGCGCAGCAACGGGAAGAGAATCGTCTCCCGGATACCGGCGCCGGTGTACAGCATGATCAGCCGGTCCAGGCCCATTCCCATACCGCCGGCCGGCGGCATCCCGAACTCCATCGCGCGCAGGAAGTCCTCGTCCAGCTCCATCGCCTCGGGATCGCCGGCCGCGGCCAGCAACGACTGCTCCACCAGGCGATCGCGCTGGATCACCGGGTCGTTCAGCTCCGAGTACGCGACGCCGAGTTCGACGCCGTTGACGAACAGGTCCCAGGCCTCGACCAGGCCGGGGATTTCCCGGTGCGGCTTGGCCAGCGGCCGCGCCGACTCCGGATAGTCACGCACAAAGGTGGGCTGGATGAGCGTGTGCTCGCACAGCTTCTCGAACAAGTCGACGGCGATCTCGCCGGCATTCCGGCCGGGCTGCAGCTCGACGTCGTGCTGCTCGGCCAACTTCAGCAGCGCGGGCAGGTCGGTGGTCTGATCGACGGCCTCGCCGACCGCTTCCGAGAGCAACCCGAAAAGCGTCGCGTGCCGGAACGGCGCGGTCAGATCGATCTCCGAACCGTCGCGTGCGGTGACGACCGTCCGGCCGATCGCGCGGGCCGCGTTACCGATCAGCTCCTGGATCAGCTCGGCCATCGTGTCGTAATCGCCGTACGCCTGGTACGCCTCGATCATCGAGAATTCCGCGGCATGGGTGGAGTCCAGCCCCTCGTTGCGGAACGTCCGGCCGATCTCGAAGACCCGGTCGACGCCGCCGATCATCGCGCGCTTGAGATCGAGCTCGAGCGCGATCCGCAGCTTCATCTCCTGGTCGAAGGCGTTCAGGTGCGTGTTGAACGGCCGGGCCGCGGCGCCGCCGTTGGTCAGCTGCAGCACCGGCGTCTCGACCTCGATGAAGTCGTGGGCGTCGTACGTGGCGCGCAGCGACTTCAGCACGGCGGCCTTGATCCGGACCATGTCCCGGGCCTCGGGCCGGACGATCAGGTCGACGTACCGCAGCCGGACGCGCGCCTCCTCGTTGAGCGGCTTGTGCTCGTTCGGCAGCGGGCGCAGCGTCTTGGCCGCCATCTGCCAGCCGGTCGCCTGCACGGACAGCTCGCCGCGCCGGCTCGTCACGACCTCGCCCTGCACCGCCAGCAGGTCGCCGATGTCGACCAGCTGCTTGAAGCGGGCCAGCTCCTCCTCGCCGACGTCGGCCAGCGACAGCATCACCTGCAGCTCGGTCCCGTCGCCCTCCCGGAGCCGGACGAAGCAGAGCTTGCCGGTGTTGCGCAGGAAGATCACCCGGCCGACCACGGAGACCTGCAGGCCGGTCTTGGTGTCCGGCTCCAGCTCTTGGGCGTCGTACGTCGCCCGCAGCTCCTTGAGCAGGTGCGTCCGGGGCACGGAGATCGGGTAGGGCTGCACTCCCTCCGCCAGCAGGCGGTCACGCTTCTCCCGGCGGACCCGCAGCTGCTCGGGCAGGTCGTCCTGCCCGTCGTCGGGGTTCGTCGGGTTCACGTGTGCGTCAGTCATGAGGCAAAGGCTAGTGACTCAACACCTTGACAGCCGAATCCTTTGTTCCTAGGACCAGCAACAGACAGGCGATCCCGCACGCCACGAACGCGCCCCGCGGCCCGAGTACGTCGTTCAGCAGCGCACCGAGGGGCAGCGCGACCACGCTGCCGGCCCGGACCGTTCCGGACAGCGCAGCGACCGCGCGACCGCGCACGGCTTCGGCGACCCGCGTGACGATCAGCGTGCTGGTAGCTGCGTTCAGCAGACCGCTGCCCGCGCCCATCAGCGCGGCTCCGAGCACCAGCAGGACGACGCCGTTCGCCAGGCCCATCACCGTCATCCCCGCACCGATCGCCGCCATCCCGGCCAGTACGGCGCGCACCCGGGCACCGGACGTCTTCAGCCGGCCGCTCCCCCACGCACCGGCGATCGCCCCGCCGCCCTGGACCGCCAGCACCCAGCCGTAGCCCGCAGGACCCAGCCCGATCTCCTCCTTGATCAGGAAGACCTCGGCGACGTTCACCGCCTCACCGACCAGCACGAAGATCCACAGGCAGATCAGCAACAGCCGCAGCAACGGATCGCCCCACAGACAACGCATCCCCGCCGAGAAACCACCACGCTCTCGTACGACGCCGACCTCAGGCCGTCGCCTGGTGCGGACCAGAGCCGCCACCACTGCGAGCAGACCGAAGGTGGCCGCGTTCACCAGCAGCGCCCCGCGCCCGCCGACCCAGGCAACCAGAACTCCGCCGACACCCGAGCCGGCCATCAGGGCAATCCCGATCAATGCCTGGCTGGTGCCAGTGGCGCGACCAACCAACCCGTCGCCAACGATCCGTGGGACCAACGCACCCCAGCACGGTCCGGCGACCGCCTGCCCCAGCTGCAGCAGACAGACCAGCGCCAGCGTGCTGGCCAGGTCACTGCTGAATGCGAGCCCGACTCCGGCCGCCGCCTGCAGCAGGCTCGCGCAGATCAACACATGCCGCGAGTCGTAGCTGTCCACGATCCGTCCGGCCACCGGGATCATCACGACGGTCGGGACGGCGAACGCCAGCAGCAGGAACATGACCGCCCGCGTCCCGCCGTACTCGGCAACCCGCAGCATCAGCGCGACCAGCGCGACCGCGTCCCCGGCGTACGACAGCGCCCGGCCGGGGAGCACGAGCCGGATGTCGCGATGCGACCAGAGCGAGACCTGAAGTGTTTGCTTCACAACTATGAAGTTAATGCTTCAGATTCCCGCCGGTCAAGAGCTTCGGTACGCTGACGCCGTGGCCAGCAAGGAACGCGTCGTGCTGACGGACCCGCGGGCGATCCGCGCTCTGGCCCACCCGGCGCGACAGGTGATCATCGACGAGCTCTACAGCGGCCGGGTGCTGACCGCGACCGAATGCGCCGAGCTGGCCGGGCTGACGCCGTCCGCGACCAGCTACCACTTGCGGGCGCTGGAGCGCTGGGGCATCGTCGAGCGCGCCGAGGCCTCCGGCGACGGCCGCGAGCGGCCGTGGCGCGCGCTGGGCAGCGGGTTGCAGATCGCCTCCCAGTCGACGACCGCGGGCCGGCTGGCCAGCCAGGCGATGATGCGGTCGAATGTCGATCAGGTGCTCGAGCGCTTCGAGGAGCTGCCCGCCGATGACGACTGGTACTCACTCAGTGTGATGAACCGCAGCCGGCTGTGGCTGACCCGTGAGGAGACCGCGGAGCTGGACCGCGAGCTGTCCGCGGTGATCGACCGCTTTCGCCAGGATCGCACCGCAGCAGCGCACCCGGAGGCGACCAGATCGGTCTACACGCTGATCGCCGTCGTACCGGCCGCGGAGTCCCCGACACCCTGATCTTCCCCCGATGTACCTCCCGGATCAGCTAATCAGTTGCCGGGCAATGTAACTATGGGTACATGGGGGAAGTGCTCGCGATTGGGATTCCGACCGGCGGTCTGGCAGTTCTGGCGTACCTGGTGGTGGGGCTCGTCATCGGCGTCGAGAGTATGGGCGTACCGCTGCCGGGTGAGACCACGCTGATCGCAGCCGCCTTGCTGGCGTCCCAGGGCGACCTGCGGCTGGAGTTCGTGATCGGGGCCGCCGCGGCCGGCGCCATCATCGGCGACTCGGTCGGCTACTACATCGGCCGCCGCGCCGGCCGCAGTCTGTTCGACCGGCTCGGCCGCCGCTTCAAGCACTTCTCCGCCGACCGGATCGAGCGGGCCGAGAAGTACTTCCACCGGTACGGCGTCTGGACGGTGTTCTTCGGCCGCTTCGTCGCGCTGCTGCGGATCTTCGCGGGCCCGATGGCCGGCACGCTGCGGATGCCGTACCCGAAGTTCCTGATCGCCAACGCGACCGGCGGCATCGCCTGGTCGACCACGATCGGCATCGTCGCCTTCCACATCGGCGACAACGCGGACAAGATCTTCGGCCAGCTGTCGATCTGGGCGCTGGTCGTCGTCGCGCTCGGCGCGATTGCGGCGTACGCCTACTTCCGGATCCGCCGCCGGCACCGCCCCGGCGAGCTGGAGTCGGCGGAGGCCTAGGGGCGCACGCGCAGGTTGATCGCCGGCGTCGTCAGACCGCTCATGTTCCGGCCGCCCTGCGCGGCCGGCGGGAAGACCCATCGGTACTGGTAGGTGCCGACCGCACCGGCCTTGAAGGCGAACACGGCCTGCCCGCGGTTCAGCGCGACGAACTTCACCAGCGCCCACTGCCGGGTCTGCCGGTTCCACATCTGTAGCCGCGCGACCGAGGTGTACGCCGGTGCGACGCGCGCGAACGCAGTCACCGTCTCACCGCTCTTCTTGCTGTTCCCGCCGAGGTAGCCGGCGGCCAGCACTCGCACCACGCCACGGGTGAAGACCGGCTGACTGACCGACGTACCGGTCAGCAGCCCCGGCCGGGCGTACTGCTCGACAACGACCTTGTACGGGCGGCTGCCACCAACAATGACCGGAATGTCGTAGTGCCCACCCGCAGTGGTCTTCCCGCGGGCCAGCGGCGTCCAGCGCGCCTTTGGTGTGACCTGAGTGAGCACTGTCAGCGGTACGCCGGCGGACGTGAGCCGCCGCTGCTCGCACACCGCCTCCGCCGCGCAGTGCGTCTCCTCCTGAATCACCCGGCCGCGCAACCGCATGGCCAGGCTGAACTGCCCGTTCGGCGGTGCGAACGCCGTCACCGCGCTGGTCAGCCCGCTGACCTGACCGCCGAGGTTGCTGCCCCACTCGTTCTCCGTCCGGAGCTGGAACAGGAACGGCGGTTTGATGCTGTTGATCACGTGCCGGGTAGAGGTGGTCGCCGGAGCGATCTGCTGCAGCAGCTCACCCGGCCGACCGACCATCGGGACGTATTTCTGCGACTTCGGCCCATCCAGGTCCAGCGGGTCGTTGGGAGTGAAGTCCTGCGGTGCGGGCGGAACTGCCCAGCGGATCAGCACCCCGCGCCCCTGCGCGGCCACATTGGCCGAACTCGGCCGTACCGGACCGTCGGTGTCGAAAACCGGCGACCGCGCCAGTTTGCTGGTCACACCGGTTTCCGTCGTCCCGATTCCGACCGCGACCCGGTAATTGCCGTCCGGCGGAAAAGCCGACGTCGGAATGTCCCAACTGTTCCCCTGCGCGGCCGGCAGATAGTGCACGTACGACGGACCTTCGCTCAGCACACCCTCGATCGTGAGCCGGTTAGGCGCGTTGTCGTCCTGCCAAGTCACCCGAACAGCCGTCCGCCCAGGCGCCCACGCGACCCCTACATCCTTCGGCACCGGCTCACTGGAACAAGCAGTCAACAAAGACGCACAGCCCACCAAAGCCAGCGCCACGGCGACCATCCGCCGCACTCGGACCACCTCGTCTCAGCTGCCTCACAACCGACGCCGAAAACCCTATACCGTCAGGGTCGCCCGGCCAGGTGGCACGGCCGATCGGGGGCTAGGGGTGGTTGCGGGCGAAGGCCTGGTGCAGGCCGCGGAGGGGTAGTAAGGGCTCGTGCTGGACCGATGTCGTGAGGTCGCGCTGGAGTAGGGGGGCGAGAGCACCGGTCAGGACGACTGGGGTGTTCGGGGGGAAGGACTGGTCGGCGAGGATTCGGGTGACCAGGCCGTCGACCATGGCGGCGAAGCCGTGGACTGCGCCGGACTGAAGGGCTTCGACGGTGTTCTTCGCGACGACGGCGCGTGGGCGGACCAGCTCGAAGCGGCGGAGCTGGGCGGCGGCGTCGCCGAGGGCGTCGGTGGAGGTCTCGATGCCGGGGGCAATGACTCCCCCGGCGAAGGCGCCGGCCGCGTTCACCACGTCGATCGTGATCGCCGTCCCGACGTCGACGACGAGGCAGGGGGCGCCGTGCAGGTGGACGGCGGCCAGTGCGTTGGCGATCCGGTCCGTGCCGACCTCACGCGGGTTGTCGACCAGAACGGGCAGACCGGTCTTCACACCGGGTTCGACGACCACGCTGGGCACGTCGCCGTAGTACCGGGCGACGACGTCCCGCAGCTCGTGCAGCACCTGCGGGACGGCGGAGCAGACCGCGATGCCGGACACCGGGGTCTCACCGGCCAACAGGCCCTGCAGCAGCACCGCCCACTCGTCCGCCGTCCGGCGGGAGTCGGTGCTGACCCACCAGTGCCGTTTGACCGCGCCCTCGAACACCAGGCCCGCAAGGGTCCTGGTGTTCTCGACGGCGACGGCTAGCAGCATCAGGCGTCCCGCAGGTCCAGGGCGATGTCGAGCACCGGAGCGGAGTGCGTGAGCGCACCGACCGCCAGATAGTCCACGCCGGTCTCGGCGACCTCACGAGCCCGCTCCAGCGTCAGACCGCCCGAGGCCTCCAGCTTGGCCCGGCCGGCCACCTTGGCGACCGCCTCTCGCAGCAGCGGCACATCCATGTTGTCGAGCAGGATCAGCTCGGCGCCGACCTCGACCGCGATCAGCGCATCCTCGACCGAGTCCACCTCGACTTCGACCCCGATGTTCGGGAAAGCCTCCCGGACCAGCCGGAACGCCGGTGCGACGCCGCCGGCCGCCAGCACATGGTTGTCCTTGATCAGCGCGGCATCCGACAGACCCATGCGGTGATTGCGGCCGCCACCGGCGCGGACGGCGTACTTCTCCAGCGAGCGCAGCAACGGCATCGTCTTGCGGGTATCCCGGATGACAGCGCCGGTGCCGTCGACCGCATCCACCCAGCGCCGGGTCAGCGTGGCCACACCGGACAGATGACAGAGCAGGTTCAGCATGGTCCGCTCCGCGGTCAGCAACTGCCGCGTCTTACCCCGCACGGTCATCAGTACGTCACCACGCCGTACGGCGGCGCCGTCGCGGACCAAATGCTCGATGTCGACCGAATCCGGCTCTGCGACCTGCCGGGCCACCAGCTCGGCAATCTCGAGCCCGGCGACCACTCCGTCAGCTCGGGCGACCAGCTCGGCCACCGACACCTGATCGGCGCGGATGGTCGCAGTGGTGGTCACATCGACCCCACCGGCCAGATCCTCCGCGATGGTTGCCCGCACGAGCTCCTCGACCTGTTTGCGGTCGACGGTGTCATCCATTCCGGTGGCTCTCCTCGGCTTGCGGTACGAACGTCGTCCCCGGGCGGGCGCGGTCGCTGTCTGCGGGCAGTGTCAGGTCCAGATTGCCCGACCACTGCTCGTCGTCGCGATCGGGGTAGTCCTCTCGCCAGTGCGAGCCGCGGCTCTCTTGACGGACTGTAGCGGCAGCAATGAGTGCGGAGGCGACTGTCACCAGGTTGGTCGCCTCCCAGCCCGGAGTCCCCGGCTCGCCGGCCGGAAGCTCGATCAGCTTGTCCAGCGCGGCGCCTGCCTCGTCGAGCCCGCTGGCACTACGAATGACCCCGGCGCCGACTGTCATGATCCGCTGCAGCTCCGGCACGACATCCGGGTCGACCAGGCCGGGTACACGGGTGTCGGCAACCGGCTCCCGCCACTCCGGCAGTCCTTCGGCCAGCTGGGCGGCGATCCGGCGGGCGAAGACCAGCCCTTCGAGCAGCGAGTTCGACGCGAGGCGGTTCGCACCGTGCACGCCGGTGCAGGCGACCTCGCCACAGGCGTACAGACCGGGCACCGACGTCTGCCCGTTCAGGTCGGTCCAGACCCCGCCGGAGGAGTAGTGACAAGCCGGTGCGACTGGAATCAGCTCCCGGACCGGATCGATACCGTGCGACCGGCAGGACGCCAGAATGGTCGGGAACCGCACCCGCCATTTCTCGTCACCGAAATGCCGCGCGTCCAGGTAGACGTGATCCTTGCCAGAGGCAAGCATCTGGCGCATGATCGCCTTGGCCACGATGTCGCGCGGCGCCAGGTCGGCCAGCTCGTGCTGGCCCTGCATGAACCGGTTGCCCTCGTGGTCGACCAGGAACGCGCCCTCGCCGCGGACGGCCTCGGAGACCAACGGCTGCTGGCCTTTCGCGCTCTTGCCCAGCCACAACACGGTCGGGTGGAACTGCACGAACTCCAGGTCGCGCACCTTCGCGCCGGCTCGCAACGCCAGCGCCATCCCGTCGCCGGTGGAGACACTCGGGTTGGTGGTCGCGGCGTACAGCTGACCGAGCCCGCCGGAGGCGAGGATGACGACCCGGCTGCGGATCGCGCCGATACCGTCCAGCTGGCCCTCACCCATGACGTGCAGCGTGACGCCGGCGATCGCACCGTCAGCTGCGGTCAGCAGGTCGATGACCAGCGCATGCTCGATCAACCGGATGTCCGGCGCCCGCTTCACCGCGGCGACCAGCGCGCGCTCGATCTCGGCGCCAGTCGCGTCACCACCGGCGTGAGCGATCCGGTTGCGGTGGTGGCCGCCCTCACGGGTCAGTGAGATCTCTCCGTCGGCCAGAGTGTCGAACCGCGCACCCAGCTCGATCAGATCGCGGACGGCGTCCGGCCCCTCGGTCACCAGCGCCCGGACGGCGTCCGGGTCACAAAGCCCGGCCCCGGCGACCAAAGTGTCGTGCAGATGGTCCTCCGGCGAGTCCTCCGGGCTGAGGGCCGCGGCGATGCCACCCTGGGCCCATTGGGTCGATCCGGACGCGACGACGTCTTTCGTCACCACCAGCACAGTGCCGAGCTCACGCGCTTTCAGAGCAGCAGTCAGCCCGGCAATACCGGAGCCGATCACCACTACGTCGACAGTGTCGGTCCAGCCCGGCTCAGGCGCGGACAACCGTTGTGGGACTGCAGGTGCGGTCATTTGTTGACCGTATCAACCAGGTTCATCGCAAGGTGATGGAAATGTTGTCGATGAGACGGGTCTGGCCGACGCGGGCGGCGATCAGCATCCGAGCCTCGCCGGGGCCGATGACCGGGCCGAGGTCGGGGGCGCGCAGCGCGAGGTAGTCGAGTTTGACCGACGGCACGGCCTCCAGCTCGGCCTGGGCCGCGGCCATCACGGCGTCCGGGCCGTTCATCCCGGCCTTGGCGCCGGCGGTCAGCGCCCGGTACAGGACCAGGGCCTCGTCACGCTCGGTCTCGTCCAGGTACCGGTTACGTGATGACAGCGCCAGGCCGTCGGCCTCACGCACTGTGGGCACCGGAACGATGTCGACGTTCCAGTCCAGGTCGCAGACCATCTCCCGGATCAGCGTCAGCTGCTGGTAGTCCTTCTCGCCGAACAACGCCAGATCGGGCGCCGTGAGGTGCAGCATCTTCGACACCACGGTCAGCACGCCGGTGAAGTGTCCGGGCCGGACCATCCCCTCCAGCTCATCGGCCAGTGGCCCGGGGTGCACTGTGATGGACGGCTCGTTCGGGTAGAGCTCGTCGCGGGAGGGGTTGAAGACCAGGTCGACCCCCTCGTTCTTGGCGATGGCGAGGTCGCTGGCCAGCGTGCGCGGGTAGCGGTCGAAGTCCTCGGTGGGGCCGAACTGCAGCGGGTTCACGAAGATGGTCAGCACGACGCTGCCCTCCGGACCGACCCGCTCGCGCGCCTCGGCCAGCAGGGCCGCATGGCCCTCGTGCAGCGCGCCCATGGTCATCACGACCGCTCTGGGTCGCACCGCCGTGGCCGCTCGCAGCTCGGCCTTCGTCTGCGTGAGTCTCATCGCGGTGCCTCCCCTGTCCGATACCGCTCCACCAGGTGCCCGTCCAGCAGGCCGCCGAAGCGGGCCGCCGTGTCCGGATCAAGCCGTCCGTCCGCCGCCGCCAACTCCACGGTCGCGTGCGCCAGCTCGGCGTACGTGCTCGCGGTGCGGTCACGCAGTACCGAGAGATGTGCTGCCACCGTGTCGACATCGCCCCGGGCGATGGGCCCGGTCAGCGCATGATGACCGGATCGCAGCGTGTTGTCGAGGGTTGCCGTCAGGAGTGGCCGGAGTGTTGCCGAAGGGTTCGCAACCCCGGCCTCCCGCAGTACTGCGAACGCCTGCGCGAGCAGTGTGGTCAGGTGGTTCGCGGCGTGCACAACACCCGCGTGATAGCGCGCCCGCTCCTCGTCAGCCACCCACTGCACCTCTGCGCCAAGCGCCTTCACCAGCCGCTCGACCAAAGCCCTGGCGGACTCCGGAGCGGTCGCTGTGAACACCAGCCCGCGCAGCTCCGGCATGTCGCCGGTGAACGTCATCGGCGGATGCAGCGCCACCGGAACAGCCGGCACACCCCGCAACGGCGCCAGCCCGTGCGCACCCGACAGATGCACGACGTACTGCGCCTCGGTCAGCGGCAGCTCCTGGACGACGGACGCGATCACGTCATCCGGTACGGCGACCACAACCACCTCAGCCCGCGCAGCCACCTCCGACGGCGACAACACCGGCACATGCGGCAACCACCGACCGGCGCGCTCCTTCGACGCACTCGACCGTGCCGACACCCCGACCAGGGAATACCCGACACCCGCCAAGGCTGCTCCCAAGGCGGTCCCGGCCCGGCCGGCTCCAACCACGCCGATCCGTTCCATACCCACTCTCTTCGTTCCAGTCCCGCACGGGGTACCAGACGATCTCCCGGCCAGCCTAGGCGATGAACTCACCCCATGGTGGCGATCCTGCTCACAGTCACAGGTAGGGCGAGGCGTCGTCGGTCTGGCCGGGCAGGTTTCTGGGCAGGTCGGCCCGGGTGAGAGCGCGGATCTGGTCGGGAGTGGGGTTGGGAATGGCGGTGATGCGCGTGGCCTGGCGAAGGATGGTCTTCTCGAAGGCGGTGCGGGCCAGCCGGCCGTTGCCGAAGCCGCGGGTGCCCCGGAAGGGCTCGATGAGGCTGCTGACCGCGGAGAGCATGCCGGGCTCCAGCGTGTACCCGGAGGTGCCGGCGAGGCCGCTGTAGATGGTCTCGAGCTCGCCGCGGCTGTAGTCGGGGAAGGTGATCGTGATGGGGAAGCGGGAGCGGAGTCCGCTGTTGGCGTCGAGCAGGCCCTGCATCTCGAGCTCGTAGCCGGCCATCACCACGACCAGCTCGTCACGATGCTCCTCGATCTCCTGGACCAGGGTCGAGATCGCCTCGGCGCCGTACCCCTGGCGGTCGTTCAGCGTGTAGGCCTCGTCGATGAACAGGACGCCGCCGAGCGCTCGCTGCACCACCTTGCGGACCCGGGGCGCCGTCTGACCGAGGTACTGCGCGACCAGGTCGGTCCGGCTGACCTCGATCAGCTGCCCGGCGCCGAGCAGACCGAGGTCACGGTAGATGCCGGCCAGGATGCGGGCGACTGTGGTCTTGCCGGTCCCCGGGTTGCCCAGAAAGACCAGATGCCGGGTGCGGTCGGTCGGCGGCATACCTGCGCGCATTCGGAGTACTTCGGCTTTCGCCTCCGCCGCCAACTCACGGGCGACCTTCTTCACCTCGGCCAGGCCGACCAGCCGCTCCAGCTGCGCTTCGGGTGCCACTCCATGGACGGCGCCGCCACTCGCCAGCTCAGAACCGGACAGCGGTGGCAGGTCGGCGGTCAGCAACGCTCTGACCACCTCGGGCTCCGGGTCGGTCAGACCGGCGATACGGACCGCCTGGCGCGCTGACATCTGCTCCAGCAGTGACCGCACCGCACGCCCGTTTCCGAACCCAGGTGCGCGCGGCAACCGCCGCAGCGTCGACGTGACCTGCTCAGCCGTCTCTGCCGGTACGTCGAAGCCGGTGCGACTCGCCAGCAGCCGGAAGATCTCGATCAGCTCGCCATCGGAGTAGTCCGCGAAATGCAGCGTTCGGCCGATCCGGGAGCGCAGTCCGGGATTCTGCTCGATCATCGTCGCCATCTCGCCGGGGTACCCGGCCATCAGCACGACCAGGTTCTCCCGGTGGTCCTCCATCGCCTTGACCAGTGCGGCCAGGGCCTCGTGACCGTAGTCGCGGCCGCTGGCCGACCCGAGCGAGTAGGCCTCGTCGATGAAGAGCACGCCGCCGAGCGCGCGCTCCACGGCCGCCTCCACTAGGGGAGCCGTCTTTCCGATGTACTCACCGACGAGGTCCGCCCGGCCGACCTCGACCACGTGTCCCGAGGTCAGCGCGCCGTACTTGCGGTAGATGTCGCCGAGCAGCCGCGCGACGGTCGTCTTACCCGTCCCCGGGTTGCCGGTGAAGACGAGGTGCCGACTGGGCGCCGGTGGGCGCACTCCGGCCGCTGAGCGAAGTCCGGCGACCTTGGCCTCGGCCACCAACTCCGCGACCTGCGCCTTGACCGCCTCCAGACCGATGAGCTGGGCCAGCTCGTGCTCCGGATCGGCCTCCGGCTCCAGTACCTCGACGGCTGGGGTCGTGGGGATCGGGCGGGGTGTGCTGACGTGTGGCCGCAGGTCGTGCACGGCACGCAGGGAGTCCATGAAGCCGGAGACCATGTTCAGCTCGGTCGGCTCGACCGCTCGGTCCGGCAGGCCTTCCAGCACGCCACCGAGCAGGTAGACCGCGGCCAGCCACTCCTCCCCCAGCCGAGCGGCGCCTGACTCGACAGCACGCGCCAACCAGCCCTGGTGGCGTTTGCGCCACGCGTTCCGATCAACAGCAGCGGCCTGCTGCTCGAACAGCCGCTGCACTTCCGCAGCGCCCTCGCTTCCGAGCACGGTGTACGACAGCCCGGCCGGAACCTCGGTCAGCTTGACCTGATGGACCAGCGAAGCCAGCGTCTCGGCAAAGCTACGGTCGTTCTCCGGCGTCACGCCGGCGATCGCAGTGTGTGCCGCTTCGAGGCGTGCAACCGCGACCCGCAGCAGGTTCAGCGGGCTGGTCGTCTGCTCGGGGAACACCGCGAACGCCGCGTCGTCCGCGAACAGCTCGGACTTCCAGAGCGTGAGCAGGTCATCGCGGGTGGCCATCCGATGCGCTTGCCACAGCCGCTCGTCCTGCTGGACGCGACCCCACAGGTCACTCAGCACCTTCCGCCGCGGCTCCAGCGGCGCGACGCCCTCGAAGAGCTTCAGAGCCGCTACGTAGAACTCGACCAGCCGCTCACGCTGCAGCGCGTTGCCTTCGACAGTGCTGAACTCTTTCGACGGAATCGACGTGCCGACGCTGTTGCTGCCCCAGCTGCGGTACGGCTTGACCAGCGTCGGCTGCTTCGTCAGATACGGGCTGGTGCAGTGGCTGAACAGATCGCGGCCCGGCCCGACCATCAGGGCCATCGGTGGGTACAGCGTCCAGATCAGGTCGTAGAAAGCGCTCGCGAGCATCGGCAGCGGAGTGACGAACGACCCCTTGCGGGTGGTCACCATCTCGGCGAAAGCCGGCGTCCGGATCAGCTCGTGCGCCTTGGCCTGCGTCTCCTCCAGCCAGCCCTCCGGGTACTGCCACGGATCGCCGACACCGAAGATGTGCAACACCGGCGCACCGGTGAAAAGAACGTTCAGCTCGGCAGGCAGTGGCGACATAATGGTCGATCCTAGGATCGACCTGGTCCAAAACCTCGTCGAACGGCAGCCGATGACCAACACCTTTCGTACCGCGTGGCAGCACGCCCTCTACGGTCCGGACGGCTTCTACCGGCGCGAACGCCCCGCAGGCCATTTCCGTACGTCGGTGCACGCTTCTCCGCTGTTCGGGCAAGCCATCGCGCGGCTGGCCCGCCAGGTAGGCGCCGATCAGGTCACCGATATCGCCTCCGGCTCCGGCGAGCTGGCCGCCGTATTGCGCGCCGAAGGCCTGCAGGTACGCGAGATCGAGCTGGACGACGAGCTGCCCGACCAGCTCACCGGTCTGGTGATCGCCAACGAATGGCTCGACAACGTCCCGTGTGAACTGGCCGAGTGGGACGAGGACGGCGTACCGCGCTACCTCAGCGCGGATCTCACTCTCGGCGAGGTTGTCGAAGGCAACGATCTGGAGTGGTTGCGCAAGTGGTGGCCTGGTGAGCCGGGCGACCGCGCCGAGATCGGCCGGACCCGCGACCAGGCCTGGGCAGAGGTGGTCGCGAGGCTCGACGGCGTCGCTGTAGCCATCGACTACGGACACACAGCCGCCGACCGGCCGCCGTACGGCACTCTGACCAGCTTCCGGGCCGGGCGCGAGTGTCCGCCCACTCCTGATGGCTCCTGCGACCTCACGGCCCACGTGGCGCTCGATTCGCTGACCGAGGCCGTCAACGGTCGACTGCTCACCCAGCACGACGCGCTGACTCAGCTCGGGGTCTCCGCCCGCCGACCGCCGCTGGACCAGGCCACCACCGACCCGCACGGCTATCTGAGGGCCTTGTCCACCGCTGGCGAAGCGGCCGAGCTGCTCGACCGGGCCGGCCTCGGCAGCTTCGGCTGGGTAGTGACGGGCTACTAGGACTCGTGCGGGCGCGTGGTCTCGATCGCTTGCCGAGCCACGCGTGCTTGGTTCGCCTGGGCGCCGGTGAGCCACGCCGCCTCGTTCGCATCGCGGTGCAGCGCGACCGCATTCGTCGGGCCCAGCGGAGTGTCGATGTGCACGTCAGCCAGGTTGAGCTTGCGCTGCAAGGGCCCTTGGGCGAGGCGGACGGACTGCGTCTTGTGGTGCAGGACGATCGACGTACGGCGGCTCACCCAACCTGAGGTGGTGACGAAGACCTGGTCGTCGGCGCCGTAGCTCAGGTAGCGCCAGCCGATCGGACGCAGCCATTTGGCCCGCTCAGGAGCGCGCTGCAGCTGGATGGCGTCCAGATTGAACCCGGGGAGGACCCGGGCGAGGACTCCGGCCACCTCGGCGCGTTCGCCGACCGGAAGCAGCTGTGCGCCCTGGAGCTCGTCGTCGCCTTCGTCCTTACCCGCAACGCCGGCAATATCGAGTTCAACGCGAGACCAGCCCAGCAGCCGCCAGATGAGCGGCTCGGTGATCAGCAGGCCTTGAACCCGGCCCGGCGGGATGGTCTGCCGCTGGACGTCGATCAGACCGCGCTTGGTGCGCAGCCCGTGGTCCGTCTGGGAGAGCGTGAAGCCGTGGTTGCCGACGACCTGCTTCCAGATCGGCTGCACGACACCGAGCAGCAGCGGCAGACCGGCGAACAGACCGATATGGAAGTCGAGCACCATCGTTGCGACGATCAGCCAGATCAGAGCGCCCGCGCTACCGATGACGGTGGAGGACAGCAGGGTCGCACCGAGCAGACGACTGGTCGGCACGACCAGAAGCGCCTCAGGCTCCGGCTGCGCGAGCTGTTGCTCAGCGACCTGCTCACCCTTGGCCCGGACGAGCAGCAGCGTGCGGAGCTCACCTGCTTCGGCATACCGGAAGTAGCTCAGCTTGCCGTCGCTCTTGCCGCCACCGGCGACGTCCATCCGCAGCTCGGCCATGCCGAAGATGCGGGCCACGAAGGGTTGTGCGACGTCGATCGCCTGGATCCGGTCGAAGCGGATGATCCGCGTCCGGCGGAACAGGAAGCCGCTGTCGACCCGGATCGCGTCGTCGGTCAGCTGCCACTTGGTGAACCACCAGGACAGCGCGCCGAGCAGGATGCCGCCGATCAGCACGCCGAGCAGACCGATCCCCGCGATCTCCAGATTGCTGCGCAGGCTCTCGTTGTTCACCAGGATGAGGCCGCCGCCGACGAAGTACCCCCAGCCCTTCACGAACGGGGTCAGCGGATGCAGCCGCGCACCGACCGGCTCGGTCACAGGCCCCACGCCTGCGCCTGGCCGAGGGCGGACAACCGGTCACGCAGGCGACTCGCCTCGTCCGGGTGCAGACCAGGGATCTTCGCGTCGGTAGCCGGCGTCGCAGTGTGCAACTCGACGGTGGCGATCCCGTACGCGCGCTCCAGCGGCCCAGCCGTGACGTCGACGAACTGCATCCGCCCGTACGGCACCACGATCAGCTCCCGGAACAGGACCCCATGGCTGACCATCAGCTCGTCGTCCCGCTCGGCGTACTTCCAGGAACGCTGGTTGCGCCCGATCAGCACCCACGACCACACGAACGCCGCCGCGACCACCACCAGCGCCAGCACGCCCCAAACCCACCCCACGGTCAGCCCGAGCCCCAGCAGCAACGCAACCGCGACAACGCCGTACGTGATCGCAGAACTCACGCGGCGGACACTCGCCAACTGCGGCGAGACCGGCGTCCAGCTGACATCCGAGGGTGCGAAGAGGTTGTCCACGCCCCCAGCCTGTCACAGTGTGCCGTGTGTGCTGCAGGTTGAGCGCTGGTGGCGTCCAGGTGCGTGCATCGCGGTGCTTGCCTGGGCGTCGGCAGCGCCAAGCTGTAGCGCTCACGGCACACTAGTGGTCATGAGCGTTGAACGAGTGGTGGGAGTCGGCGCGGGGGCGGCGGGGTTCGACCCGGCGTACGAGCGGGGTGGGACCGGGAGCGGCTCGGAACTGGCGACCACGGACATGGTGCTCAACATCGGTCCGCAGCACCCGGCGACGCATGGCGTACTGCGGTTGCGGCTGACGCTGGACGGCGAGCGGATCGCGGGGTGCGAGCCGATCGTCGGCTACATGCACCGGGGCGCGGAGAAGCTGTTCGAGGTCCGCGACTACCGGCAGATCATCGTGCTGGCGAACCGGCACGACTGGTTGTCGGCGTTCGCGAACGAGCTCGGCGTGGTGCTGGCCGTCGAGCGGATGATGGGGCTCGAGGTACCGGTCCGCGCGGTCTGGCTGCGGACGCTCCTGGCCGAGCTGAACCGGATTCTCAACCACCTGATGTTCCTCGGCTCCTACCCCCTGGAGCTGGGTGCGATCACACCGGTGTTCTATGCGTTCCGCGAGCGCGAGACCGTGCAGGCCGTGCTGGAGGAGCTGTCCGGCGGCCGGATGCACTACATGTTCAACCGCGTCGGCGGGCTGAAGGAGGACCTGCCCACCGGCTGGCTGGGCCGCACCGCGCAGGCCTCCGCCGCGGTCCGCAAGCGGCTGCCCGATATCGAGGAGCTCGTCCTCGGCAACGAGATCTTCCGCGCCCGCACGGTCGGCGTCGGCAAGCTCTCCCCCGAGCTGGTCGCCCAGTACGGCGTCTCCGGCCCGATCGCCCGCGCCTCGGGTGTGGACGCCGATCTGCGCCGCGACGAGCCCTACCTGGCGTACGGCGAGCTCCAGGACGTACTGCGCGTCGTCACCCGGCCGGACGGCGACTGCTACGCCCGGTTCGCCGTCCTGCTCGACCAGGTCAAGGTCTCCCTCGACCTGGTCGACGCGTGTCTGGACAAGCTGGCCGCAATGCCGGCCGGCCCGGTGAGCACCCGGCTGCCGAAGATCCTCAAGGTCCCCGAAGGCCAGACCTACGCCTGGACCGAGAGCCCCCTCGGCCTCAACGGCTACTACCTGGTCTCACGTGGCGACAAGACCCCGTGGCGGCTGAAGCTGCGCTCGGCGAGCTTCAACAACATCTCTGCCCTACCTGCGCTGCTCCCCGGCACCATGATCCCGGACATGATCGCCATCCTCGGCAGCATGTTCTTCGTCGTCGGAGACATCGACAAGTAACCCCACCCCACCCCCACCCAACCCCCACCCCCGCCCTTGGTGGGTCCGCCCACGAGAAGGCGGGGTGGCCAGCCGCACACGCATGGCCAGCCCGCCTCCTGCTGGGTCAGCCCAGCAAATGGGGAGCGAGGGGCAGGCTAGAACTGGCGGTCGCGGACCGGCGGGCGGTGCGCGGTGGCGATCAGCTTCTCGATCTCGGCGGCCGGGGCCGGGGAGCCGGCGTCCTGGGCGCCGCCGACCAGATCCTCGAACGTGATGCCCGCGCCGAGGTACGGGTCGACGTACACGGCGGTCTCGGGCTCATGCCGCCAACTCTCGGTGAGCGGGCCGACGTCGACGGCGTCCCAGCCGAGCTTGTCGAGCAACTCGACCACAGTGGCCCGCGCCTCGGCATCGTTACCGGACAACGGCAGCGCGCTGCGGTCCGCGGCGCCGGACGGGCGCGGCAGCGAGTCCAGGTGGACGGCGGCGGTGATGTTGTTGAAGGTCTTGACCGTCCGGGAATCCTTCAGGTGCCGCTGGACGACCTCCGCCGTCGTCACCTGCTCCTCGTCGAGCTCCTCGATCCGGCCGTCCCGGCTCGGGTAGTAGTTCAGCGTGTCGATCACGACCTTGCCGGCCAACTGCTCGGCCGGGAGTTCGGCGTACCGGCCGAAGGGGATCGTCACCACGACGATGTCCCCCGCCGTGGCCGCCTCGACCGCCGTACCGGCCCGGACGCCCAGCTCGGCCGCCTTCTCGCGCAGGCTCTCCGGGCCGCGCGAGTTCGCCAGTACGACGTCATATCCGGCCGCGACCGCCTGCTTCGCCACGACGGTGCCGATGTTGCCACTGCCGATGATTCCCAGTGTTGTCATACCGGATGACAACCGGCGGGGTGCCTCCGGTATTTCGCGATCGGCCGATCAGATTCCGCGGACGCCGGACTGCGCGATCAGCTCGGTCAGCTCGGCGGCCAGCGCCGGGGCCACCGCGAAGGTCCCGCGGGACGCCGGGGAGTGCTGCGTGCCGTCGAGGTCGAGGACCTGCAGACCCGCCGCCCGGCAGATCGCTACGCCGGCCATGGTGTCCCACGGCTTGTTGGAGTACATGATCGTGGCGTCGAAGAAGCCGTTCGCCGTCCAGGTCAGCGCGGTCGCCGCCGTCCCGATCATCCGGAGCCGCTGGACCCGCGGGACGAGCAGGTTGTGCAACTCGGTCCGGGCCGGGTTGTGCTCGCCGGCGTGCGGGCCGATCGCGTAGTCGCCCATCGCGATCAGCGACTCGTTCAGCGTGGTCGCCTGGCCGCCCTGGATCGGTTTGCCGTTACAGGTCGCGCCGGCGCCCTCGGCCGCGGCGTACCGGGTGCCGAGCGGCGGGTGGTCGATCACGCCGGCCACCGCGCGGTCGTCGACGATCAGGCCGAGCGAGATCGCCCACAGCGGCGTCCCGTGGACGAAGTTCACCGTGCCGTCGATCGGGTCCAGGACCCAGCGGGTGCCCTCGGTCGGGCCGCCCTCCTCCTCGCCCTGGATGCCGATCTGCGGCGTCTCCCGCTCCAGGAACTCGCGGATCTTCCGCTCGACCGCGAAATCGACCTCGGAGGCCATGTCCCGGTCGCCCTTGAAGGTGAGCTCACCCGGGCCCCGGGAGTCCGTCACCGTCCGTCCTTCGTCGACGGCGGCCTGGGCGACGGTCAGCAGCTGAGAAAGGTCCACGCCTAGAACCTACCGGATGCCGGGAAGCGCTTACCAGCAGTACTCAGGAGGCGGCGAGACCACGCAGTTTGAGATCGACCACGGTGGGCGCGTCGGCCTGGGAGTGTTTGTCGCCGGCGGCAACGACCGTGGCGACCTCTTCGTCGATCTTGTCCAGCCGGGCGTCGATCTTGTCCAGGCGGCGCTGCATCAGGTCGACGAACTCGGCGTTCTCGACGACGCGGGCGCTGGTGATCCGGGAGTACTCCTGCGCGACCTGGACACGCTCGTCGGCGTGGGCCAGCCGCTCGACCAGCAACTGGTGGCGCAACAGCATCGAGGCGGCGACAGCCACCGCGACGGCAGCGATCGCTGCCCCGCGGAGAATCCAGGTGTTCTGCGTGAACAGCGCGACGCTGACACAGAGGCAGACAACGATCAGCGATGCGTTGGCGACGGTGAGAACGGTGGTCCTGGTTCGACGGCGGCTACCCCTTGACCCCATGGACCGTCATGTTAGGCGGTCTGGTCCGGGTCCTCGGGAATACGACACGCACGTTCCAGCAATAATCCGGCCGTGACGACCAGCACCGAGATCACGGCGGCGAGACCGGCCATGATCACTCTGTTACGAGGTCCGGAGGCGCTCACGCCTCGCAGGAAGCTTAACGCGAACCCTGCGTACACACCGGTGCACAACGCGCCGACGAAAGCGCTCGCCTTTCCGATCAGCAACAGGAACACCGCGCGCGAGGCCTCGATCCGCTCCCGCCGCACCTGCACCCGCTGATGGGTGTTCCGCGCCGCGGCCAGCAGCAGCGCGGCCAGGAAGGCCCATGCGATCAGCGTCAGCCAGGAGACCGCCGGCGCGACGCCGCCGCCGGCCTCGATCGCCCTCACCATCGTGAAGCCGATCGCCGTGCACAGGACGGCGATCGCGACCAGCAGCCGGCGTGACGTCGGCCGTACCGAGCCCGGGCGGGGCGGCTCCTGACCGGAACCAGGCGCCCGGCCGGACTCGGGACCGCCGGTGGCCACTACTGGAGCTCGAGGTCGAGCTTGGACACCCCGTCGGTGCCGACCTTGCCCAGCAGCTCCGCGACCGGGCCGTGCCCGGGCAGCTCGGCGTCCGGCTCGATGTCGAGCCACGGCGCCAGCACGAAGGCCCGCTCATGGGCCCGCGGGTGCGGGATGGTCAGCTCGTCGGACTCGATCGTCTTCTTGCCGTAGGTGATCAGGTCGACGTCGAGGGTCCGCGGGGCGCCCTTCACACTGCGCTCCCGGCCGAAGGCCTGCTCGACCGCGTGCGCACGGTCCAGCAGCAGGTCCACCGAGAGGGTGGTGTCGGCCAGCAGGACGATGTTCAGGTACGGGCCGGACTCCTCCGGGCCGCCGATCGGCTGCGTCTCGTAGACCGGCGAGACGTCGACGACGACGACGTCCGGGGTGTCCCGCAGCGCGTCGATCGCGCCCTGCAGGTTCGCCTCACGGTCGCCGAGATTACTGCCGAGCGACAGGATCACCTGGCGGATCGGCTTGAGGCCACCGCTCAGGGTGTCCGCGTCGATGACGTAAGGACTTGGGGTCTCAGTCACGAGGATTCTCCGGCTCTGCGCTGCACGGTCAGGACAACGTCGTCGAACGGCACCGAGATCGGCGCCGAGGGTTTGTGGATGGTCACCGCGGTCGCTGTCACCCGCCGGTCGGCGAGACACAGGTCGGCGATGCGCTGGGCGAGGGTCTCGATCAGGTCCACCGGGTCGTTCTCGATCGCTTGGTGCACCTGCTCGGCGACCACGCCGTAGTTCACGGTGTCGGCCAGGTCGTCGGAGGCGGCCGCGGGCCGGGTGTCCAGCTCCAGCCGGACGTCCACGACGAACTCCTGCCCATCGGCCCGCTCGTGCTCGAAAACCCCATGGCGCCCGAACCCGCGGATGCCCCGGATCTCGATCACGTCAGGGGAGGCCAAGGGCCCACTCATTCCGCCTCCTCCTGTTGACCCCCAGACGACAGTACCGGGGAGGCGTGGTGGATCCACAACCGCCAGCCGGAGGAAGTTCGGCGGAAGACGTTCGTCGCGAGCGCCTTACCGCCCGCGAATCCTTCCTCCGGAGCGCCTTCACCCGACGACAGGACATTCTCCGTACACGTGACGTATGCCACGTCTTCATCCACGCGTACCGAGATATCGGTGAGGAAGAACTGGATGTACGGCGTGTTCGCGAAGATCATCGCCCACGCGCGCATCATCTCCGAGTAGCCGGAGATGGCCGCGTTCCCGGGGTGGATGCAGACCGGGTCGGGCTCCGGCAGCCAGACGGCCGCCATCAGATCCAGGTCGCCGGCCTCGAAGGCGTTGTAGAACGCGGTGTTCGCGTTCAGCACGACGTCCTCGACGGTCGCACCGCGCGCGCCGTCACCCGGCCGCGGGTTGGCGGACCCTTCCGTCATACGGTTCCCCATCTCTTCGCCACCCGGACCGCGTCCACACTCGGCGCCACGGCGTGGGCCCGGACGCACCAGGCTCCTGCCGCGGCGGCCAGGGCGGAAACAGCCGCGCTCGCATCGTCTCGTCGGACGGCGGGCCTCGGCTCGCCGGTCTGCTCGTCGGCCAGCAGCCTACCCAGGAACGCCTTCCGGCTCGCACCGATCAGCAACGGCCGCTCCAGGACGGCGAATTCGCGCAGCCGGCGCAGGATCTCCCAGTTGTGGTCGGCGTTCTTCGCGAAACCGAGCCCCGGATCCAGCGCGACCCGGCTCAGGTCGACCCCGGCCGCCCGCATCGCGGCGATCCGGTCGGCCAGCTCCTCGATCACCTCGGCGACGACATCGCCGTACTCGGCCTTGTTCTGCATGTCGATCGAGTGGCCGCGCCAATGCATGCAGACATAGGGAGTACGCCGTTCGGCCACCAGCGCGAGCATGTCGGGATCGGCCTGGCCGCCGGACACGTCGTTGATCACCGCGGCACCGGCATCCAGCGCGAGCGCCGCGACCTCGGAGCGCATCGTGTCGACCGAGATCAGCGCGCCCTCGGCGGCCAGCGTCTCGATCACCGGCAGCACCCGGCGGATCTCCTCGGCCGGCGCCGGGCGCGCGGCGCCGGGCCGGGTCGACTCACCGCCGACATCCAGCAGATCGGCGCCCGCGGCCAGCAGCTCCCGGCCGTGTTTGATCGCGGCGGCCGGCTCGAACCACTCGCCGCCGTCGGAGAACGAATCCGGCGTGACGTTCACGACGCCCATGACGAGGCACCGGTCGAGCACCGGTAACCCGCCGACGTGACCCCACGAACCGTTCTCCACCTGCCCACCGTAGTGGGCGGCGCCGACACGGTCGGAATCAGCTACCCGGAACGCGCGCTAGTTGCCGAGGACGAGCTCGGACTGGGTGGCTTGCAGGGCCTCGCCGATCGGCTGGGCGTAGGACTCGTTGGCCCGGTCGTACTGATCCAGGCACTTGCCGTCGATCAGGGCGGCGCCGCTGGTGATGCCCTGGGCCCAGTTGCCCGTCATGGTCGCGCCGCCGGAGTCACCGGAGCGGACGCACGCCGTGTGCTGGAACAGGCCGCGGACGACCTTGTTGTTGCCGTAGTTGACCGTGACGTTGCGGGCGACGATCCGGCCACAGGACCAGCCCGTGCTCTTCCCGGATTTGCAGACCTCGGCGCCGACGGTGGCATTGGTGTAACCGTGGACGGCGATATTCGCGCGGCCCCAGCCCTCGATGTAGCCCTGCTGGTCCCAGCCTTCGATCACGTCGACCGAGCCGTAGTCGTTCCCCGGGAAGCTCGAGGTGAGCGTGTTGCCGAGGATGTACCCGTTCCGGGAGAAGGAGGGTTTGCCGGAGGTGCAGTGGCCGGCGGTCAGGAAGATCCGGGTGCCCTTGCTGTTGCGGGCGTTGAACCCGAGCGAGCAGACGTAGCCGGTGTTCTTGTCGACCTGGAAGCCGCCGCGCAGGCTGAAGTCGTCAGCCGTCGGCACGACCTTGCCGTACGCCGTCTTCACGGTGACCTGGTCGCCGTACTCCTTGGCGCGGCGCAGGAAGCGCTCGGTGAAGACATCCCGCGCGCCCTTGGGCACGCTGACCACGACCGTGCCGCTGATCGGATCGACGTACCAGGAGCGGACCTTGCCGGCGGTCTGCCGGTCGGCCAGCTTGTTCAGCTCGGCCTGGACCGCGCCGAGCTCGGCCGCGGTGTGCCGGACCAGCTTGGGTACGGCGCCGGCCGCGCGCACCAGCTCCGCGGTCGCGGCATCCGACACGGCGACCACGAGCTCACCCGTGGAGTCGTAGTACGCGCCGACGGCCCGCTCGCCGACCTGGGCCTCGACCGCATCGGCGGCGGCCAGAGGCGACTTGCCGATCAGTTTGGTCGGCTCGACCCGCGGTTTGGCCGCAGGGCCCCGATCATCCGCGGTGGCCCAGCTGGCGGCTGCCAACCCGGCCGCGGTGAGTAGTGCAGCGCCGGCGAGTGCGGCGCCGGCCCGGTAACGCCCCGACATTCCTTGTCCTCCTCACGGCCGGCGCCCGGTCCCCGTCGAACGAACGCCAATACGGAAAGTAACGGCAACGCAACGGAATGTCTACAGCCACCAGCTCACAATCCCCAACGATCGATCACCGGCCCGGGCTACGGCCGGATCTCAGCCGACGATCAGGCTCATCGCCTCGGCGCGGGTGACCGGGTTGCGGAGCTGGCCGCGGACGGCGGAGGTAATCGTCTTGGCGCCCGGTTTGCGGACGCCGCGCATCGTCATACAGAGGTGCTCGCACTCGATCACGACGATCACGCCGCGCGGTTCGAGCAGCTCGACCAGGGACTCGGCGACCTGGGTGGTCAGCCGCTCCTGGACCTGCGGCCGCTTCGCGTAGACGTCGACCAGGCGGGCCAGCTTGGACAGGCCGGTGATCCGGCCGTCCCGGTTCGGGATGTAGCCGACGTGCGCGACGCCGGTGAACGGCACCAGGTGGTGCTCGCAGATACTCCAGACCTCGATATCCTTGACCAGGACCATCTCGTCGTGTTCGAGCTCGAACGTCGTGCTCAGCACGTCCTCGGCCCGCTGCCCGAGCCCGGCGGTGATCTCGGCGTACGAGCGCGCGACCCGGGCCGGGGTGTCCCGCAGCCCGTCGCGATCCGGGTCCTCCCCGATCGCGTACAACAGCTCGCGTACGGCCCGCTCGGCCCGTTCGTGGTCGAACCCCGGCGCAGTCATGTCGCCACACTAAACGGAAGCGCCGCCATCATTTGGATGGCGGCGCTTCAGCTGGTGACCGGGGTTACTCGTTCGGCGAGGGCGGGGTGGGCCCGTTGCCGTAGTTCGGCGGCAGGACGTTCTCGTCCGGGCCGACGGTGCCACCCGGCAGGACGTCGGTCAGCGAGCCGTTCGGCGAGCGGGCCGGCAGCGGCATCACCGGCGGCTGGTCGGACGGGATCCGGGTGGACGAGCCCGTCCAGGCCGGCCGCCGGTCGCGCTTGACCACCGGGGCGAAGATCTCCGCGATCTGCGCCTTGTCCAGGGTCTCCTTCTCGAGCAGCTCCTCGACCAGGTGGTCGAGGACCGCGCGGTTCTCGACCAGGATGTCGAAGGCCTCCTGGTGCGCGTTCAGGATCAGGTTGCCGACCTCTTCGTCGACCGCCGCGGCGATCTCCTCGGAGTAGTTGCGCTGGCTGCCGAAGTCGCGGCCCAGGAACGGCTCGCTGCCGTCGGAGCCGAACTTGATCGCGCCCAGCCGCTCGGTCATGCCGTACTGCGTGACCATCGCGCGGGCCAGTGCCGACGCCTTCTCGATGTCGTTGCTGGCGCCCGTGGTCGGGTCGTGGAAGACCATCTCCTCGGCCGCGCGGCCGCCGAGCATGTAGGCCAGCTTGTCGAGCATCTCCGACCGGGTGGTCGAGTACTTGTCCTCGTCCGGCAGGACCATCGTGTACCCCAGCGCGCGGCCGCGCGGCAGGATCGTCACCTTGTGCACCGGGTCGGAGTGCGGCAGCGCGGCGGCGACCAGGGCGTGCCCGCCCTCGTGGTACGCCGTCAGCACCTTCTCCTTGTCCGACATCAGGCGCGTCCGGCGCTGCGGACCGGCGATCACGCGGTCGATCGCCTCGTCCAGCGCGTTGTTGTCGATCACCTGCATGTTCGAGCGGGCGGTCAGCAGGGCCGCCTCGTTCAGCACGTTGGCCAGGTCGGCGCCGGTGAAGCCCGGCGTCCGGCGAGCGACGGCCGTGAGGTCGACGTCCTGGGCCATCGGCTTACCGCGGGCGTGCACCTTCAGGATCTGCTCGCGACCGGGCAGGTCGGGCGCGTCGACCGCGATCTGCCGGTCGAAGCGGCCCGGGCGCAGCAGCGCCGGGTCGAGGACGTCGGGCCGGTTGGTGGCCGCGATCAGGATGACGCCGCCGCGGACGTCGAAGCCGTCCATCTCGACGAGCAGCTGGTTCAGCGTCTGCTCGCGCTCGTCGTGCCCGCCGCCCATACCGGCGCCGCGGTGCCGGCCGACGGCGTCGATCTCGTCGATGAACACGATCGCCGGGGCGTTCGTCTTGGCCTGCTCGAACAGGTCGCGGACCCGGGAGGCGCCGACGCCGACGAACATCTCGACGAAGTCCGAACCGGAGATCGAGTAGAACGGCACGCCGGCCTCACCCGCGACCGCGCGGGCCAGCAGCGTCTTACCGGTACCGGGCTGGCCGTAGAGCAGCACGCCCTTGGGGATCTTGGCGCCGACGGCCTGGAACTTGCCCGGCTCCTGGAGAAACTCCTTGATCTCGCCGAGCTCCTCGATCGCCTCGTCACAGCCGGCCACGTCGGCGAACGTGGTCTTCGGGGTGTCCTTGGTGATCAGCTTCGCCTTGGACTTCGCGAAACTCATCACCCGGGAGCCGCCGCCCTGCATCGAGTTCATCAAGAAGATGAAGACGACCGCGATCAGCAGGAACGGGATCAGCGTCTGGAACACCTGGCCGATGAAACTCGGCTTCGGGTTCTCGACGTTGTACTTGTCGACCTTGCCGTCCTGGTAGAGCTGCTGCAGCTGGGTGCCGAGCGCGTTGGCCTGGCCGTCGACCCAGAAGGCCCGGATCTTGGTCCCGTCGGTCTTCTCGAGCCGGATCTCCTGGTTCGGGTCGATCAGGGTGATGTTCTTGATCACCTTCTGACCCGCCGGGGCGTCGGTGGCCTGCTTGATCACCTTGACGACCTCACCGGTCGGCTCGGCCTTGAATCCGGACGAGCCGGTCAGGAGCTGCCCGATCACCAGCACCATCAAAAAGGCGATGACGATCCAGAACAGGGGTCCGCGGAAGATACGCTTCACGTCCATGATCGAGGCCTACGCCCCGTCCCTCCTAGCTCGGCAGGCCCGGGTTTCGCGGGCTTGAGACGGTAACACCAGTCCAAGTGTCTCGTGCCGCACAAGACAACACGGCACGAGGGTCAAGAATGGACGGTACGACCTGTTGTACAGGCTGTCACCAAGTCTGCCCGAGCGGGCCGCTCAGGAGTACACGTGCGGCGCGAGAGTCGCCACGCAGCGCAGGTTCCGGTACTTCTCCGCGTAGTCGAGCCCGTACCCGACGACGAACTCGTCCGGCAGGTCGAAACCGACGTACTTCACCGGCAGCGCCATCTTGGCGGCCGCGTCCGGCTTGCGGAACGCGGTGCAGATCTCGACCGAGGCCGGCCCGCGGGACTGCAGGTTGCTGACCAGCCAGGTCAGCGTCAGGCCGGTGTCGATGATGTCCTCGACGATCAGCACGTGCCGGTTGCTGATGTCGGTGTCCAGGTCCTTCAGGATCCGGACCACACCGGAAGACTTGGTGCCCGAGCCGTACGACGAGACGGCCATCCAGTCCATCTCGACGTGCCGCGTGAACGAGCGGGCCAGATCGGCCATCACCATCACGGCGCCCTTCAGGACGCCGACGATGAGCAGGTCCTTGCCCTCGTAGTCCTGCTCGATCCGCGTGGCCAGCTCCCGGAGCTTCCCCAGGATCTGCTCCTCGGTGTAATGGATCTGAGCCAGGTCCTTCTCGATGTCCGAAGCATCCACGGGTTCAGCCTGTCATATCTGTGCCCAGGATTATGAATCCGCCCCGGCGGACCGCGCGGACTCCTTGGGGGAGGTCGATCCAGCGCTGGCCGCGCCAGTCGGTGACGAGCGCGTCGACGGCGGCGACGTGGCCGGCGGTGAGGTCGGTGGCCCGTGATCCGGCCTCCAGGGCTGCCTGACGCAGCACGCGGGTGCGGAGCGCGGCGGGCTCGTCTGCGAGCGCTCCGACCTCACAGTGCACTTCTCCGTCGGTACGGCGTACTGCGGTCTCGGCCAGGTCCGCAGCGAGCTGGTCGAGGGCGTCGGCGTCCGCCCGGAGGAGGCCGGCTGTGCGGGCGAGCGCCTCGACCACGCCGGGGCCCAGCGCCTCTTCGAGCACCGGCAGGACTTCGTGGCGCACGCGGACCCGGGTGTACGTCGGATCGTCGTTGTGCGGGTCGTGCCACGGCCGGAGCCCGGAGGCGATACAGGCGGCGGCCGTCGTGGCGCGGGGCACCTCCAGGAACGGACGCCGAAGCAGCCCGGCCACTGCGGCCATCCCAGCCAGCGAACGGGCCCCGGAGCCCCGCCCGAGCCCGAGCAACACCGTCTCCGCCTGGTCGTCCCGGGTGTGCGCCAGCAGGACGACGTCCGCTCCGAACTCGTCCGCGGCCGCCCGCAGCGCGTCGTACCGAGCCGACCGCGCAGCCGCCTCCGGTCCCCCCGCGCTCCCAACCTCCACCACACGCACCTGAACCGGATCGAGCCCCAGCCCCCGACACTGCTCCGCCGCAATCTCCGCCGTCCGCCCCGAGTCCGGCTGCAACCCGTGGTCGACGATGACCGCCCCCGCGCGTACTCCGAGCTTCGGCGCCGCGAAAGCGGTGGCTGCCGCGAGCGCGAGAGAGTCGGTGCCACCAGAGCAGGCGACGAGAGCAGTCGTCCCAACAGGCAGGTCGGCCAGCGCGGCCCGTACGGCCTCACGAACCCGAGCGATCGCCGGATGCAGCCGCCCCCGCCGCTCCTCACCACCACCGGCGGCCCCCGCCGCCATACCTTCTTCGGCGCCGGAGGCGCCGTCAGCCGTGGAGGCGGGTGATCCAGGCATCGGGGTTCGCGATCTCGTTCTTGGTGGGGAGGGTGTTCGGACCGGTCCAGACCCGGTTGAACCCGTCCATGCCGACCTGGTCGACGACGCGGCGGACGAACGCGGCGCCGTCCTTGTACTGCCGCAGTTTCGCGTCCAGCCCGAGCAGCTTCTTCAGCAGCTGGTCGACCGGGTTCCCACTCTGTCGCCGCGACGTGAACTTGGAACGGATCACGTCCACGGTCGGAATGACCGCCGGCCCGACGCCGTCCATCACGAAGTCCGCATGCCCTTCCAGCAACGACATGACCGCGGTCAGGCGGTCCAGCACCGCACGCTGCTCCGGCGACTGCATCAGGTCGACCAAGCTCAGCTCGGCCTCACCACGCACCGACCGGCCCAGCCGTTGCACAGCCTCCCGCAGCATCGCCGCGTACGCCGAAGCGTCCAGCTCGGCCTGGTCGAGGAACAGCCCGATCTCGGACCGCAGGTGGTCCCGCAGCCACGGCACTGCCGTGAACTGCACCCGGTGCGTCTCCTCGTGCAGACAGACCCACAACCGGAAGTCCCGCGGCACAACGCCCAGCTCGGACTCCACGTGCATCACATTCGGCGCCACGAGCAGCAGCCGCCCGGTCAGCCCAGGACGGGCCGGGTCCGGCTCGGCCGGATAGAACGGGTCGAACTGCCCCAAGACCCGAGAAGACATGAAAGCGAGCAGCGCGCCCGCCTCGATCGCTGTCACCCGAGAGCCGACCGCAGAGGACAGCCCGCTGGTGCGGTCGGCCTTCTCGCGCAGCTTGTCGGTCAGCGGCTTCAGCACGGTCCGGAAGCCGTCCGCGTTCGCCTGGACCCAGCCAGGGCGGTCCACGATCACGACCGGCGCAGTGGCCGACGTCGCCTGCAGACCGGTGAACTCGCGCACGTGATGCTCGGAGTCGGCCGCGAACTGCCGCAGCTCGGCAACGACCTGCTCTGCCTCGGCGCGGCTGACCACTGGTCCCGGTCGCAGCAGCCGTCGGGCCACACCGGTCGCCAGCTGCCAGTCGACCATCTCAGCCGCTGTATCGCCTTCCGCCGTACTCATACGTCGACACTAGTCGCAGGAACAAGCCGCGGCAGCTAACTCAGCACCCGCAGTTGGCCAACGCAGCAGCCGCACGGTCCAGCGCGGCGCGCGCATCGAGCGTTTTCGGCACCGGAACACTGTCACTCGCGACCGCAAAGGCCAGCAGCGTCCCACTCCGCGTCCGGACCATCCCGGCCAGACTGTGGACGCCGGTCAGCGTCCCGGTCTTCGCCCGGACCAGACCGGTCCCAGGACCCGCCCCACCGGAGCCGAAGCGGTCCTCAAGGCTTCCGGTGAAACCGGCGACCGGAAGACCCGTCAGCAGGTGCCGCAGCTCCGGGTGGTCCTTCGAAGCGGCCACCCGAACCGCACCGGCCAGTACGTCGAGGGTGACCTTGTTCGTCCGGGTCAGCCCGCTGCCGTCGTAGATCGACGACTTGCCGACGTCGAGCCCGAGCTTGGTCAGCGTCTCCTCGACGCCCTTGGCGCCACCGGTGTACGAGCCGCCGCTCTTGGTCGCCAGACCGACATGGCGGAGCAGAACCTCCGCACCGTCGTTGTCACTGTGCAGATTCACGTATTCGACGATCTGACCGACCGTCGGCGACGCCACCCGGGCCAGCGCCTCCGCACCGGCCGGTGCGCTCTTCGGCTTGGGCGCGCCGGTGACATCAATGCCATTGCCGATCAGAAGCTTGGCGAACCACCCAGCCGCCGCCTGCGCCGGCGACTCCGACCGTTTGGCCATTCCGCGCGCGATCCGGCCCTCGTCCACCCACAGCGCCGACGTCCGGGCCGCGATGCCCTCCGGCAGGTAGTTGGACTCCCAGCGCGCGTTCCCGGCCGGCCCGGTGAACAGGGAGGCGTCGTACCCGAGGGTGACGCTGGTGACGCCCGCTGCCTTCAGCGCCTTCGCCGTGCTGACTGCCAGCGCCTGGAGGGTCGCCCGGGTCGGGTAGTCCTCGCGCGCCGACGACTTGATCGTCAGCAGCGGGTCACCGCCGCCGACGAGCACGATCGAGCCCTTGCCCGCGCTCACGACCTTCGTGCTGAACCGGTGCTCCGGCCCGAGCGTCGCGAGCGCCGAGACCGTCGTCAGCAGCTTCAGCGTGGACGCCGGGGTGTACGGAGTCGAGGCTCCGGTGGCGTACGCCACTTTCTCCCGGGCGACGTCGTACACGTAGACGCCCCGGTGCTTGCCCAGCGCCGGGTCCGCGAGGATGCCGGCCAGCGCTTTCTGCACACCGAGCGAAGTCGGCGCGGCACCCTCCGCCGTCGCCGGAGCCAGCACCGGCGGCGCGGACCGCGCGGATCCGGGTACGGCGCGCGCTCCGCCCGCCAAGCCGAGGCACAAGGCTGTGGCGAGCAGCGTGACGAACACCGCACGAGGAGGACGGGCCACCGGGCTGCTCCTGTCATTTGGTCGGTCCGAACCGTGACAGTATCTGCCGTATGGAGTTCGACGTCTTCATCGAGATCCCCAAGGGCACCCGCAACAAGTACGAGCTGGACCACAAGACGAACCGGCTGCGGCTCGACCGCACCCTGTTCACGGCCACTCAGTACCCGTCCGAC
Source organism: Kribbella sandramycini (assembly GCF_013131805.1). Lineage (GTDB taxonomy): Bacteria > Actinomycetota > Actinomycetes > Propionibacteriales > Kribbellaceae > Kribbella > Kribbella sandramycini. The sequence continues at coordinate 513,330 of NZ_JABJRC010000004.1, forward strand.
TACGGCTTCATCGAGGACACCCTGGGCCAGGACGGCGATCCGCTGGACGCGCTCGTGCTGCTCCCCGAGCCGACCTTCCCCGGCTGCCTGATCAGCGCCCGCGCGATCGGCATGTTCCGGATGACCGACGAGAAGGGCCCGGACGACAAGGTCGTCTGCGTCCCGGCCGGCGACCCGCGCCAGGAGCACCTGCGCGACATCCACCACCTGCCGGAGTTCGACCGGCTCGAGATCCAGCACTTCTTCGAGGTCTACAAGGACCTCGAGCCGGGCAAGTCCGTCGAAGGCGCCACCTGGGTCGGCCGCGCGGACGCCGAGGCCGAGATCAGCGCCTCCTTCGCCCGGCTCAAGACCGAAGGCCACTGAGCGACAGCGACTACCAGCCGACCAGGGAGTACGACGCGTACTCCCGGTCGTCGTTGCGCTGGGCAATGACCGGCGGCTCGGGCGCGGGGGCCGGCTGCGGCTCCTTGCGGCGGTTGGCCGGCCGGAGCCGGGCGAGGGTCGCGGTCCACGCTGTTCGGTTGAGTCTCATCACGTGCATCCCCGTCCTGCGGTGGTTCGGTCCTGCGGTGGTTCAGGGGCGGCCGAAGAAGTCCGGCGGCTCCCAGTAGTAGACGCTCTGGATCTGGACCGGTTTGCCCGAGCGGGGGGCGTGGATCATCCGCCCGTCGCCGAGGTACATGCCGACGTGGTGGATGGTGGCCGGGTTGTCCGGGTCGATCGACCAGAAGATCAGGTCGCCCGGGCGCAGCTCGTCCTCGTCGATGTGCCGGGTCTGCTCGTACTGCGCGACGCTGTAGTGCGGGAGCTGGACGCCGGCCCGCTTCCAGGCGCCCATCATCAGGCCCGAGCAGTCCCAGCGGGAGGGGCCGGTACCGCCCCAGAGGTACATGTCGCCGCGCTGGGCGAGCGCGAAGTTGATCGCCGCCTGGGCGCCCCGGCCGCCCGTACCGCCGCCGCCGGGACGCTCCTTACGCGGCTTCTTCTTCCCGGGTTTCTTGCCCTGCTCGCGCTCCTCGCGCTCTTCCCGGGCCTTCTCGGCCGCTTCGCGGGCGCGCTCGGCGGCCTCGCGGGCGGCGATCTTACGGCGTAGTTCGGCGGCCTTCTTCGCGGCGAGAGCGGCGGCGCGCTGTCGCGCAAGCTCCTCGAGCCCCCGCTGCCGCTGGGCGGCCACCTGGATGGACGTGTTCTGCAGGACGGCGAGCTGGGCGATCGACTGCTGGCGCTGAACGCCCATCGCGGTGACCGCCGCGGACTGCGCGCGCTCGGCCGCCTCGGCCGCCCGCTTCGCCCGCGCGGCCTCGTCGGTCGCCTGCTTCACCTTGACCACGGCCTGATCGGCCTGGACCTTGAACAGATTCGTGACGACCTGGGACGCCGAATAGCGCAAGTACGAGCCCTGCATCGCGGCCGACACCGAGTGCGCGGCGCCGGCCGAGTCGAGCAGCTGCTGCGGCCCTTCGGCGGTGAACAGCGGGCCGAGTTTCGCGATATCGCCGCCGCCTTGGTACGACGCCGCCGCGAACCGGCCGATCTGCTGTCGCTGCTCGGTCAGGGTTTTCTGCGCCTTCGCGGCCCGCGCCGCCGCAGCAGCGGCGTCCTTACGGGCCTGCTCCAGCCGGTAGACGGCTCCGTTGTACGCCTCGTCGGCGATCCCGGACCGGACGCCGAGCTGCTCGAGCCGGGCCTCGGCCGCGGCCAGCTGCTGCTCGATCGCCTTGACCTGCCCCGCCTTGTCGGCGGCCGCCTTCTTGGCCCGCTCGACCGCGGCCTGCGAAGGGATCACCGGCGGCGACGGCTTGGCCTGGGCGGTGACCGGAACAACGGTCATGGAACCGGCCAGACAGACGGTCAACACACCCGAGAGCAGTGTCCGCATGAGGTCGTCCCTTCCGCCAATTGGCCCTCCTGGACCACATACGTGACACTAATTGCCTTGAGCCCCATTGGGAACAGTTTTCACACAAGTATCTTTGTTTCACCTGCGTGTCGACTTGACAAACTACAAGCTTGTAATTCACGAAAAAGCGCCCCGCCGGCCGGAGCCAGGGGGCGCTTCCGCGCTCGGAACAGGGTCAGCGGAGGTTGAACGAGGCAACGACCGGTAGGTGGTCGGAGGCCTGGCTGACCGGTACCGAGGCCTTCGTCGGCCGCAGTTGCCGGCTGTGCAACTGGTAGTCGATCCGGGCCGTGGCGTTGTCCGCCGGGCTCGTGTGCCCGGGTCCGGCGCCGACCTCGGTCCAGGCGTCGGCGAGGACGTCGGTCAGCGTCTTGATCTCCGGCGTATCGGGCCGCGCGTTCAGATCGCCGACGAGCAGCGTCGCCCGTTTCGGCGTCCCGAGCAGCTCGACCACCTTCTGCGCCTGCTCGAGCCGCTCGGGCGGGTTGATGTTGGTCAGGTGCGTGTTCGCGAACCGCAGCTCGGCGCCGCGAACCTTGAGCGTGGCGACCGCGAGCCCGCGCTGCTCACTGCCCGGATACAGCGGCAGCGGCGTGTTCTGGAAGCTCTTGATCGGGAACTTCGACAGGATCGCCGTCCCGTACTGGCGCCGGGGCTCGCCCGGGTTCAGCGGCGGCAGGTCGAGGTTGGCGGCGTACGCGTAGTGCATCTTGAGCCGCTTCGCGAACCACGCGGGCTGGTCGACCCAGTTGCTGCGTTCGCTCCAGTGCCGATCGACCTCCTGCAGGCCGACGACGTCCGCGCCGCTCTGCTCGATCACCGCGGCGATGCGCTCCAGGTCGAGGACGCCGTCCGTCCCGGCGCCGTGATGGATGTTGTACGAAATCACCGTCACCGACCGACCGCGGTCCGGTACGGCGGACGCCGCGACCGGGACGGTCATCAGCAACCCGACCAGCAACACCAATGCGCGCTTCATCGGCCGACCTCCAGTCGCGCAACGGCACCCTTGGCACCGGACGCCCAGCACCCTGCCCGGATGCCGTGGCCGCCGCACTCGACGCTGTCGAAGCTGCCGTCGTAGAACTGCTTCCAGCTCCGGCCGCCGTCCTGGCTGACGTCACTGCCGGACGGGCCGACCGCGATCACCGTGAACGGCGACCAGGGCACGAACGTCGATCCGCTCCGGTAGCCCTTCGGCGCCTTCCCGGCCGGGACCAGCTTCCAGCTGCGACCGCCGTCGTACGTGACCGAGGCGGCCTTCACGGCCTCGGTCGGCTTCTCGAAGTCGCCGCCGACCGCGACCCCGAACAGCGAGTTGCGGAAGGTCAGGCTGAAGATGCCGGCCGCGGCGCCGCTGGCCATCGGGGAGTCGGTGACCGACCAGCGCCGGCCGCCGTCCGACGTCCGGAAGACCCGCGGGCGATCGCCGCCGCCGGTTGCGAACCACGCCGTCCGGCCGCGGCCGGCGACCAGGCACGTCCCGCTCGCGGCGAAGGCGAACTCGCCGGGGAGCGCAGCCGGCATCCCGGCGTTCGATTGGACCTTCCACGAGCGACCGCCGTCCGCGGTGGCGGCGATCCGGAACTTGCCGTCGACCGGGTCGCTGAGCGCGAGCCCGTTGCGGTCGTCGTTGAAGGCGAGGCAGTCGTAGAACGCGTTCGGGTCGGCGTTGCGGAACGTCTCGGTCCAGCTCTTGCCGCCGTCCGCCGTCCGGTAGACGCGGGAGTCGGTGCCCGTCCCGATCGACAGGATCACCGCGCGCTTCGCGTCGAACGCGTGGACGTCGCGGAACTGCAGCGCCTCAGCGCCGGGCGGGCTCACGTTCTGCCAGCGCCGGCCGCCGTCCAGCGTGCGCAGCACTTGTCCTTGGGAGCCACCGACCCAGGCGATGTCTTTGCTGACCGCCGACAACCCGCGGAACTGCGCCGTACTCCCCGTAGGCGTCAAGTTCCATCGGTACGACGGCCCGCCACTCGCCTGGGCCGGTGACAGCTGTGTCACCACCAGCAGACCTCCTGCCGCGATTGCGGCCACACGCAGGAATCTCATGGCCGCAATCTACGCAGGTGTCAGGCCGCCGTCAGCTTGAACGACTGGGCCGCACTGCCGTTGCAGGTGGATTGGACTAGTTGAGTTTGGTCAGCGGTCGAGCCGCCCGGGACGGTCAGGCACTTGCTGGTGTGCCGGACGACGAAGTGGAAGTAGCCGCCGCCTTCGGAGACCGCCTGCCACTGCTGGTTACCGCCGTTGCTGTACGTCCACAGCTGCAGCCCCGCGTTGTCGGTGGTCGCGACGCCCGCGACGTCGATCACCTTGGTCGCGTCGTTGCGGTTGTTCACCCGGGTGAAGCCGTCCGACGTCGGCTGGAACTGGAAGTGCTGCGCGGTGGTCGAGTTGCAGCTGTACTGCTGGACGACCGTGCCGTTCGTCGTCGCGGCGGCGCGGGCGTCGACGCACTTGCCGTTGGCCTTGTTCGCGACCGTGTACCAGCTGTTCGGCGCGGGCTGCTCGACCGGCGGGACCGTGCCGCCGCCACCGCCGAGCCACTTCAGCGCATCCATCACGAACTGGTTCTGCGCCGGGCTGTCGAAGGTCGACGACGTCCGGGTGTTGGTCTGGTAGTTCATCGCGTTGTGGCCGAAGTTCGCGTAGATCATCTTGAAGTTCTTGTTGGTCCAGATGATCGGGTAGTAGCCCGACGTCCAGATGTTGCCCTGCTGGTTGCCGACCGGGAAGCTCGACGGGTCGATCGAGGCGAGCACCTGGATGTTCGGGTTCTGCCGCAGGTCGTACTGCCAGCTGTACCACTCACTGGTCGCCGAGCGGAACGTCGCGCCGGTGTTCACCAGCGACGGGTGCGACCGGTTCTCGGCCCGCAGCGTCACCGGGGACGGAAACCAGGTGTTCGACACGAACCGGCCGGTGCCGAGCAACGTGTTGTTGAACCACGGCCAACCCTGGTTGGCGTCGTTGTAATTCGTCACGTGCCAGCCGAAGAAGGCGCCGCCGTTCTCCATGTAGCGCTGGAAACCCGCTCGCTGCGACTGCACCCAGACCGTGTTGTCGAGGAACATCACGACCTGGTACTGCGAGGCCTGCAGGTTGTTCAGCCGGCTCCAGTCGTTGGTCGCGGTGTAGGTGAAGCCGTTCTGCGCGCCGAACTGCGGGAACCGCTCGTTGGCCTCCTTCACCCAGTCGTTGTGCGCCGCGTCCTGGGTGTTTCCGCTGTAGAAGGCCAGCACGTTGAAGGTCGCTTCAACTTTCGCGGTCGCCGCCGAGGTCAGGCCGACGACGATGGCGAGGACAGCGAGCAGTAACGCGGGCAGGCGTAAGCGATCGGAAGGCATGGGGCGGTCCTCTCCGGAGGGGCGGCGTAGGAAGTTCGGGAATGGGCTTTCCGAGCTTCGGGACTTAAATTAACTCCCGGCGAAAGTCCTGTCCAGAGCTCATCGCCTGGCTCCCCAAAACACTCAGCAACCGCAGCTTCTCGGCGCTCTCGCTCCCCGGCTCAGCGGTGAAAACGACCAGGGTCTGCTGCTGGTCCCGGTTGTCGATCACCTCGCAGTACAGGTCCAGCTCGCCGACGGCCGCGTGCCGGAAGTGCTTCGTCCGGCTGTGCGCGGGGACCACCTCGTGCCGCTCCCAGATCGCCTCGAACTCAGGGCTCGCCTTGCGCAGCGCGGTCACCAGGCCGGCGGCGTACGACTTGGGACCGTCGGCGGTCGCGGTCATCCGCAGCAGTGAGACGAGCAGCCGGCTGTGCCGCTCGGCCTCGGCGTCCTGGTAAAGCACGCGGGACTCCGGGTGGACGAACCAGCGGTAGGCCTCGCTGCGCTCCATCCCTTCGAAGTTGGTCTGCTCACCGGCCAGCGCGACATGCGCCGGAGTTTGCGCGAGGGTCTCGCCGCAGCGGTTGATCAACAGGGCCGGGGTGTCCTGCAGCCGGTCCATGATCCGGAGCATCCCCGGGTCGACGTGACAGGCGCGCGTCGTCCGCGGCGGCGTACCGTGCCCGGCGAGCACGAACAGGTAGTCGCGCTCCTCCATCGTCATCCGGAGCGCGCGGGCGATCGAGCCGAGCATGTCGACCGACGGCTGCGGGCCGCGGCCGCCTTCGAGCCGGCTGTAGTAGTCGGTCGACATCGAGGCCAGGACGGCGACCTCCTCGCGCCGCAATCCGGGTGTCCGACGGCGTCGTCCACGCGGCATGCCGACGTCCTCGGGCTGCAGGGCCTCGCGGCGTTTGCGGAGGAAATCGGACAGGTCGGCGTACTCCATGCTTCCAGTGTGCTCGCCCGGCCGGAGTTATCCACTGCTTGCCGAGCAGTGGCTGGACCGAGCCTGGTTGCCGACGGCATCCGGTTCGAGGCTGGAGCCATGAAAACGACTGGCAACACGATCTTCATGACCGGCGGCACCTCGGGGATCGGCCTCGAACTGGCCCGCCGCTTCCGCGACCTCGGCAACACCGTGATCATCAGCGGCCGCCGCAAGGACCTGCTCGACCGGATCGCCGCCGAGGACGGTATCCAGGGCGTCGTCCTGGACGTCGCCGACCCGGCCGCCCTCGAAGCCGTCGCCGCTGCGCACCCCGACGTCAACGTCCTGATCACCATGGCCGGCATCATGCGCGCCGAGGACCTGCACACCCCCGACCTCGCCGTCGCCGAGGAAACCATCGCGATCAACCTGCTCGGCACCATTCGCGCGATCGCCGCCTTCACCCCGCAACTGCGGACCCGCCCGGACGCCGCCATCGTCACCGTGAGCTCCGGCCTCGCCTTCGTCCCGCTGGCGATCACCCCGACCTACAACGCCACCAAGGCCGCCGTCCACAGCTACACCCAGAGCCTGCGCATCCAGCTCGCCGACACCGGCATCCAGGTCGTCGAACTGGTCCCACCCGCCGTCCAGACCAACCTCATGAACGGCGCCGCCCCCGACCCCACCTGGATGCCCCTCGCCGAGTACGCCGACGAGTCCATCACCCTCTTCCAGCAACACCCCGAAGCTGAAGAAATCCTCGTCGACCGAGTCCACTTCCTCCGCTCCGCCGAACGCGAGAACCGCCACGCCCAAGCCGTCGCCGCCCTCAACACGCACTAGCGATACTGGCCCGATGGACGAGGCCCAGGCACGCCGGCGACTACGTCGCGCACGACGAAGCCGGCGCCGCCTGGTTCCGAGCTGGACCGGGGACGGCGCAACGCGGAAGCTCCGCGACGGCGCCGTGCACGGTGACCTGAGCGCCTTGCGGGTGCTGTCGACGCCGCCTCCCGATCAGCTCCTCCTCGAAGCGTGGCAGCTGTGCTCGACCAGAGCTACCACCACAGGCTGGTCCGCGGCCATCTCGAACGGGAGGGCGCGTACCGGAACCTGTCCGAAACCGATCGTGACACTGCCCTGCTTCGCGATCTGGCCGACCTGGTCCGTGACCCCGGAAAGCAGGTCCTGACGACGAGAATGCGCCGCGTGGTCACCGCCGCAGCCACGCTCGGCGACCACCCGTTGGCGACAATCGCGCAACGGCGCCTGCGCCGCCTACCGCCGAGCCACCACCTAGTCAGCCAGCGCCTGCTCGATCCGCTCCACCTTCGCGGTCAGCTGCCCCGTGAAGCCCGGCCGGATATCCGCCTTCAACACCAAACTCACCCGCGGCGAAACCGCAGCCACCACCTCGACGGCCTCCTTCACCACCGCCATCACCTCGTCCCACTCACCCTCGATATTGGTGAACATGGCGTTGGTCTCGTTGGGGAGGCCGGAGGCGCGAACGACGCGGACGGCCGCAGCCACCGCTTCGCTCACGCCTCCGGTCTCGTCACCCGACAGTGGGCTGATGCTGAACGCGACGATCATGTGTCCAGTTTGTCAGTCTCTTCGGTGGCGAGGCGTTCGGTGGCGGTGGTGGTCAGGAGGGGCTTCTCCTTGATGAAGACCACGGCGATCAGGGCGAGGACGGCGACGGGGACGGAGAGCATGAAGAGCTCCGCGGTGGCGACGCCGTACGCGTTCTCGACGGCGACGCGGGCCGCCGGCGGGAGTTCGGCGAGGTTGGGGACGGCGCCGCCGCCACCGCCGCCGGACCCGCCCAGCTCCTCGATGACGCGGTTGGCCAGGATGGCCCCGAGGACGCTGACGCCGATGGTGCCGCCCATCGAGCGGAAGAAGCTGACCGCGGACGTCGCGGCGCCCAGCTCCCGGGCCGGGACGTCGTTCTGCGCGGCGAGGACCAGGTTCTGCATGACCAGGCCGATGCCGATACCCAGCACGAGCATGAAGGACCACAGCATGTACTTCGAGGTGTGCGCCTCGATGGTGCCGAACAGGGCCAGACCGATCGGGAGCAGGATGCTGCCGACGACCAGGTAGATCTTCCACTTGCCGTACTTCGTGATCAGCGCGCCGGCGACCGTGGAGGCGCCCATCATGCCGATGATCATCGGCAGACCCATCAGACCGGCCGCGGTCGGCGAGTAGCCCTGCGCGATCTGGAAGTACTGCGCGAGGAACACCGAGCCGCCGAACATCGCGACGCCGACCAGCGTGCTGGCGACGATGGCCAGCGTCACCGTGCGGTTGCGGAACAGGTCCATCGGGATGATCGGCTCGGGGTGCCGGCGCTCGATCAGCACGGCGGCCAGCAGCGAGAGCAACCCGACCAGGACGAGCACGAAGCTCCACCCGGACACCCACTCGTAGTTCTTGCCGGCGAGCGATACCCAGACCAGCAGCGTGCTCACGCCGGCGGTGATGAAGAACGCTCCCCACCAGTCGATCCGCACGTCCCGCCGGACCGTCGGCAGGTGCAGCGTGCGCTGCAGCAGGAAGATCGCGACCAGCACGAACGGGACGCCGATCAGGAAGCAGGCCCGCCAGCCCAGCGGCGAGTCGACCAGGAAGCCGCCGAGCAGCGGGCCGCCGACGGTCGCCGAGGCGAAGACCGCGCCGAAGATGCCCGAGTAGCGGCCGAGCTCACGCGGCGGGATGATCGCCGCCATCACGATCTGCACCAGCGCGGTCAGCCCGCCGCCGCCCAGCCCCTGCAGGACGCGGCTGCCGAGCAGCACCTCGATATTCGGCGCGAACCCGGCCACCAGCGAGCCGACGACGAAGAAGCCGAGCGACAGCTGGACGAGCAGCTTGTTGTTGTAGAGGTCGGCGAGCTTGCCCCACAACGGCACGGTCGCCGTCATCGCGAGCAGCTCGACGGTCACGACCCAGGTGTACGACGACTGGCTCGCCTGCAGATCGCTGATGATCCGCGGCAACGCGGTCGACACCACGGTGCCGGCCAGGATCGCGACGAACAGTCCCATCATCAGACCGGACATGGCCTGGACGGTCTGCCGCGGCGTCAGCGTCGCGACGGAGCCGGTCCCCCCGGCCGAGGTGGTCGTCATGATTGACCTTTCCGATAGTCAGGGTCGAGGCCCTGGGCAAGTAGTTGTAAGGCCGCGTCGACGAGGTCGGCGGGGGCGGCGTCCGGCGTCTCCCGGTGCAGCTCGACGGCGATCCGGCAGGCGGCGCCGGCGTTGCTGACCACCAGCCGGGCCCGGAGCGGATCGCCGATCCGCTCCGCCAGCGCCACGGACAGCTGACGCTCGTCGTCCATACTCGACAGCATCAGGTGGTAGAGCAGGCTGGGTGAGCCCATGATCAGCTCGCCGCGGCGCGACAGCTCGCCCTCGTCGAGCAGCTCCCGCAGGACGTCGTGCACGATCAGCCGCATCGTCGTCAACGGCGACTGCTCGGCCGGCGCCGTCGCGATCAGCTCGAGCGCGCGCTCCAGGTGCGCGGGATTGCGCCCGAGGATCGCGTGCTCCTTGTGCGGGAAGTAGTTGAAGAAGGTCCGCACCGACACGTCGGCCGCCGCGGCGATCTCCTCCACCGTGACGTTGTCCGGCCCCTTCTCCAGCGCCAGCCGCAGGGCGGCCTCCGCCAGCGCCGCCCTGGTCTGGAGCTTCTTCCGCTCCCGCAACCCGCCCTCGACCTGCTTCACCCGAAGAGCGTAGCCACAAACTTGCACTCACTGCAAATAAATATCCCTGCAATTTTGCAGGGCTGCACGAAGAGGCAGAAAGCGGTTACCTTCCGCGCGGACGGCGGACGAACTGCGGCATCGCGAGGATGTTGTGCGGATAGGGCAACGGCCCGTCCCCGGCCTCGGTCAGCCGACGCATCTGCTCGGCATCGAGCTCCCATCCGACAGCGCCGAGATTGTCGGCGAGTTGCTCCGGCGTCCGGGCGCCGACGATCGGCGCAGTCAGCCCGGGCCGCTGCAGCACCCAGCGCAGCGCGACCTGAGCCGGCGTCTTCCCGATCTCCGCCGCGACGGTCCGCAGTACGTCGAGCACTCGCCAGGTCCGGTCGTTGTCGTGCGCATCCCAGTCGGCCTGACTGCTCCGACCGCCCGCGGGCGGGCCGCCGGCGTCCTTGCTGTACTTCCCCGACAACCAGCCGCCGGCCAGCGGGCTCCACGCGATGACGCCGACACCCTCGTTCAGCGCGACTGGGACGAGGTCGAGTTCGGCGTCCCGGTCGAGGAGGTTGTAGAGCGGCTGCAGGCTGACGTACGGCTCCCAACCACGGTGATTCGAGAGGTCGATCGCCTTCTGGAGCTGCCAACCGGCGAGGTTGCTGGCGCCGATGAAGCGGACCTTGCCGCTGGTCACCAGCGCATCCAGCGTCGCGAGCGTCTCCTCCAGCGGCGTCGCGTCGTCCCAGACGTGGATCTGATAGAGGTCGATGAAGTCGGTCCGCAAGCGACGGAGGCTGGCGTCGACCCCGGCCAGGATGTGTTTGCGGCCCGCGCCGCGGACCGGCAGACCGGGCCCGGCCTCGCCGTACACCTTGGTCGCGATCACCAGGTCGTCGCGATTCTGGTGCTGCAGCCAACTGCCGATGATCTCCTCGGAGAGGCCGCCGGAGTACGTGTCAGCGGTGTCGATGAAGGTGCCGCCCGCGGCGACGAAGGTGTCGAGGATGTGGTGGGCCGTCGGTTCGTCGGTGCCGGGTCCGAAGGTCATCGTGCCGAGGCAGAGTTCACTGACCTGCAGGCCGGTCCGGCCGAGAAAGCGCTTGTCCATGGCGGGCACGCTAACTGCGCGTGGGGCGACATGCCGGACCCGCTGCGCTTCGGTAATTGGTCAACTACGGTGCGTCAGGTGACTTTCGAGACCACTCCGTCCACAATGACTCGTCGCCGCTTCGCCGGCCTGACCGCCCTCACCGCGGCCGCCGCGACCGGCCTCACCCGCATCGGGCCGGCCGAGGCCGCGCCGTACGTTCCCGCTCTCGTCGTCGGCACCGGGTACGGCGCTGCCGTCACCGCCCTGCGCCTGGGCGCCGCCGGGATCAAGACCACCATGATCGAGATGGGCCAGCTCTGGAACACCGCAGGTAAGGACGGCAAGGTCTTCTGCTCGACCCTGAATCCGGACCGGCGCTCGATGTGGTTCCACCGCCGGACCGAGGCGCCCCTCGACACCTTTCTCTGGCTCGACGTGGTCAACCGCGACCTCGGCCGCCCGTACGCCGGCGTCCTGGACCGGATCGACTTCCCGAACATGGGCGTGTACGTCGGCCGCGGCGTCGGCGGCGGCTCGCTGGTGAACGGCGGGATGGCGCCGACCCCCGACCGCGCGTACTTCGAGAAGGTGCTGCCGCAGGTGGACGCCGACGCGATGTATCGGCGGTACTTCCCGCTCGCGCGCCGGATGCTCGGCGTGAACACGATCGACCCGCGCTACCTGGAGCAGACGCCGGTCTACAAGTACGCGCGGGTCTCCCGGCGGCACGCCCACCGGGCCGGCTTCCGGACGAGCGTCGTACCGAACGTCTACGACTTCAACTACCTGCGGCGCGAGGAGAAGAAGCAGGCGCCGCGCTCGGCGCTGGCCGGCGAGGTCATCTACGGCAACAACCACGGCAAGCTGTCCCTGGACAAGACCTACCTGGCCGACGCCCTCGGCACCGGCAACGTCACCATTCGGACACTCACTCGGGTCACGACGATTCGCCAGCACGGTAAGGGCTATTTGGTCGGACTCGAACAGATCGATGCCTGGGGCAAGGTCATCCGCCGCAGCGAGCTCGCCTGCCGGCACCTGTTCCTCGGCGCCGGCAGCGTCGGCACCACCGAACTGTTGCTGCGGGCAAGGGAAACCGGAACCCTGCCCGACCTCCCGGCCGCGATCGGTCGCGGCTGGGGCACCAACGGCAACGTGATGACGGCGCGCGCCAACCACCTCTGGGATCCAACCGGCACTCTGCAGTCGACCATCCCGACCCTTGCCATCGACAACTGGCGACACCCGAAGCACCCCGCCTTCGCCGAGATCGCCCCGCTCCCGGTCGGTCTCGAGACCTGGGCCAGCCTCTACCTCGCGATCACCGTCAACCCCGAACGCGGCCACTTCACCTACAACCACCACACCGACCGCGCCGACCTGCACTGGTCGGCCGGCCAGAGCACCCCGTCGATCCGCTCGGCCCAGTTCCTCTTCGACAAGATCAACAAGGCGATCGGGACGACGTACCGCCGCGACCTCTTCACCGGCAACCGCCCCTTCGCCGCCGACTTCTGCTACCACCCCCTCGGCGGCGCCCTCCTCGGCAAAGCCACCGACAACTACGGCCGGGTCCGCAACCACCCCAACCTCTACATCACCGACAGCGCCCTCATCCCCGGCACCCTCGGCGTCAACCCCTTCGTCACCATCACCGCCCTCGCCGAACGCAACATCACCCACATCCTCGCCAAGGACCTCAACCGCCGGTAGAATCAGCCGAAAGCCTCCGCCGCGTCGACGCGTGCGGAGGCTTTCGCGTATGCCCGTTCTCTACCGAGCCGCCATCGCAGACCTCCGCGGCGCCCACATCCTGCCCCTCAACCAACTACGCACCGAGCACCCGGACCTGTACGCCCGCGGGCTCACCAAGTACGCCGCCCACCCCACCTACCTCCACCCCTGGGCCGACATCCCCCACATCCTGCACCGCGGCCCCCTACCCGCCGCCTGGTTCACCCACTGATATCACCACCGCGTAGTACCCCGCCGGATGTCCCTCCCCGATCGCCACCCCACCAACCTCCACCCACGCATGCGCCCCGAACGGCGGATGCTTCCGCACCCCCACACACCAGGTCGGCCACTGCCCCCGCGCCCGGCACAACAACGCAACCGCAATCGACCGCGGCAAACACCCCTGCGGCCCCGAACACTCCATACTCACCGCAACCACCGCCGCCCGCGCCCGCTCAACCACCCCCACCTCAGCCGGCCGCGCCCCCCGCGCCAACCGCTCCATACCCCCCGCAACCTCTCCGGCGACCGCCTCGCCAACCCCCGAGCCACCGGCACCACAAACCAAACCGCCACCCGCCACCCCCAAGAAACCGACTTCGGGTCATACGTGATGGCGCCCGTAACACTCATCGAACAACCAGCTTCGCCAGCTCCAGCTCACGAACCAGCTCGTCGACATCAGCGCGCGCGGTGGCGGCGTCCACTGCATACTCGTCAGTGATCGCCGCGACCGCCTCGTCGGCGCCCCCGCCGTCGAGCATCGCCCGCACCGCCAACACACCCGACGGATTGAGGCTGAAGAACCCACCGGCCGACTGATCCAGCAGCACCCATCCATAGTCCGTCTCGACCATCGTCACCGCCGGTCCGAGCTTCATCGCACTCCCTTCAACCACGCTTCGATCTCGAGCACCCGTTCCACCGGACCACAGGTCGCATCGTGATGCGGTCCCTGACAGATCCTTCGGACGGCGGCCACATCCACCAACCCCAATCGCCCGAGCTCGGAGTCGTCGAGTAGCGCGAGCAACTCCGCGCGGTGCTTGCTCCAGCCCTTTGCGACCGCCATCGAGGTCTCGGCCTTGTCGGTCCGCTGCAAGGTCCGCTCCGGCAGCACGCCCGCCATCGCCGTCGCCAGCAACGGCTTGTACCGGCGCGGATCGAGCACCTCGTCCGGTCGCACCGCGAGACAGGCCTCCAGCACCCGGTCATCCAGAAAGGGCACCGCCACCGGTACGCCGTCCGCTTCGCCCTGTTGCGCCACGTGCCGAGCAGCCGCGGCTCCACTGTGGACCGATTCAAGTGTCGCGTGGACTCCACGGGTCGCCGCCAACGGCTCAACCTCCTGCGTGAATGCATCCCGCGCCAGTGCCTTGGCGTCGGCGGTCAGCCAGTCCGGCAACTGCGGCGGATTCCCCCACGCCAGCACCTCCCGCCGGCCGGCCTGCGGACGATCGAGGCTCGTCGCGAACCAGGCGGCGTACGGCGTGCGCTCCGTCAACACGCCGGCGATCGCGCCGGCCGACAACCGATACTTCGCCTGGATCTGTTTCGCGAGGCGAGCAGCTCGGAGCGGACTCCGCCGGGCGATATCTGTCAGCCAGACCGGTGGCCACAGCAGCATCTCGTCCGCACCGTACCCGGCGAAACGCAGCTCGGCCTGATGCCGAAGCGCCCGCGCACTCGCAGATCCGAGCAGCCCTCGATACAACGAGACCGACGTCGGCTCGTCGAACGGCCCCGGCTTCATCCCCTGGAACGGCAGCGGCGCCTCATCCGCCGGCAGGAGGTCGTGATCGGCCCCGACGCTGTTCGCCAGAAACTGTGCAGCCACGGCATCGCCGTCCATCGGATCGTCGCCCTCGACGGTCAAGCCGACGACCGGCCCGCCACGCGCCGCGATTCCGAGCAATGAACTCGAGTCCAGCCCGCTGAGATCACAGGCCACTTTCCGCTTACCCTGCTGGCGATCACGGACCGCGGTCTCCAGCGCCGCACGCAGCCCGACTGCAGCCTGCGCCAAGGGGAGCTCGGAGTCCGGCGGCGTCCACCACCGCTCAGCCCGGCCCGAGGCCAGGTCCACCCAATGCCCAGGTGCAACCGCGGTCACTCCCGACCACGCGGAGCGCGACATCAGCGGCGCCGGCGGACTCGGCCACAGCAACTGGACCGCGAGCCCGGCCGGATCCGGTCCAGCCCCGAGCAGCTCGGCCAACACATCCCCGCGATCCGACGCGATCCCCACACCGTCCAGGCGAGTATGAAACAACCTCAGAGGCCGAGCCAGGCGCCACCAATCTCGCGCCGGCCGCCAACCGCGCCGGCGGTCACCCGGCCGAACTCACCCTGATGGGTGAGGGTCGGACGCTCGTACTCCTTCTTGGGCTCTTCCTCGCGCATATGTGGCCTCCACATCGTTCGACGGAACTGACGAGTTCTCGTTCTAACCCGCACACCGGGGTGCCGCGAAGACCTTTTCGATCCTGTCGAAGGGGTTGCCGGCAGCCCGAACCGAGCCCCGTGACGTGATTCACGAGGCCCCCCGATGGAGATGCATAGCATTCCTATGTATATTCGGGAGTGTGGAGCTGAACCGGCTGGGTGTGGACGTGGTGGTGGCGGCGGCGCGGTTGACGCGGCTGGCCAGTCGGGATGTGAGTGCGTTGCCGCATGCGGCGATGCGGTTGCTGGGGCGGCTGGACGAGTTGGGGCCGACGCGGATCAGTGAGTTGGCGAAGGCTGATCGGTGTTCGCAGCCGACGATGTCCACGCTGGTTCAGCGGCAGGAGGAGCAGGGGTGGGTCCGGCGGGAGGCCGATCCGGCCGACTCGCGGGCCAGTCTGATCAGTCTCACTTCGGCCGGTCTGGCCGAGTTGGAGCGCGCCCGCGTGGAGGCGGGTGCGGCGATTGCCGCCAGGTTGCGGCAGCTGCCGGCGCGCGATCTCGCGACCCTCGAGGACGCGGTCGCCGTCATGCACAGGATTCTCACTTTGGAGGAAACACAACGGTGAGCGGTACGTCGTCATTGCTGAAACAACCCAAGTCCGTCTGGGCGGTCGCGTTCGCGTGTGTGATCGCGTTCATGGGGATCGGCCTGGTGGATCCGATCCTGAAGCCGATCGCCGAGCAGTTGCACGCGAGCCCGTCGCAGGTCTCGTTGCTGTTCACCAGTTACATGGCGGTGATCGGCGTCGCGATGCTGATCACCGGCGCGGTCTCCAGCCGGATCGGCGCGAAGCGCACGTTGCTGATCGGTCTCGCGATCATCGTCGTGTTCAGCGCGCTGGCCGGGCTGTCGAACTCGATCGGGATGATCGTCGCGTTCCGCGCCGGCTGGGGGCTGGGAAACGCGTTGTTCATCGCGACCGCGCTGGCCACGATCGTGAACTCGGCGTCCGGTTCGGTTGCCCAGGCGATCATTCTGTACGAGGCCGCGCTCGGCGTCGGGATCGCGG
This sequence comes from Kribbella sandramycini, assembly GCF_013131805.1. Classification (GTDB taxonomy): domain Bacteria; phylum Actinomycetota; class Actinomycetes; order Propionibacteriales; family Kribbellaceae; genus Kribbella; species Kribbella sandramycini. Next base: position 529,502 of record NZ_JABJRC010000004.1, read on the forward strand.
CCGGGCCGCTGGTCGGCGGCGAGCTCGGCACGATCTCCTGGCGCGGGCCGTTCTTCGGCGTCGCCGTGCTGATGACGATCGCGCTGGCCGCGACGGCGTTCCTGCTCCCGGCGACGCCGCCCGAAGTACGGCGGACGTCGATTCTCGAACCGCTGAAGGCGTTGCGGCACCGCTCGCTGGCCACCGTCGCGGTCACCGCACTGCTGTACAACTTCGGCTTCTTCACGCTGCTCGCGTTCACACCGTTCCCGCTGGCGATGTCGGCGCGGCAGATCGGGCTGATCTTCTTCGGCTGGGGGATCGGGCTCGCGATCACCTCGGTGTTCGTCGCGCCGCGGTTACAGCGCCGGTTCGGGACGCTGCCGGTCGTGATGACCGCGCTGCTGCTGTTCGGCGCCGACCTCGCGGTGATGGGGATCTTCGCGCACCACAAGGCGGTGCTCGCGGTCGGCGTCGTCGTCGCCGGGTTGTTCCTCGGAGTGAACAACACGCTGATCACCGAGGCCGTGATGGGCGCCGCTCCGGTCGAGCGCGGGACGGCGTCCGCGGCCTACTCGTTCGTGCGGTTCTCCGGCGGCGCGGTGGCGCCGTGGCTGGCCGGGAAACTCGGCGAGGAGATCAACGTGCAACTGCCGTTCTACGTCGGCGCGTTCGCGGTGGTGCTCGCGGTCGGCGTACTGGCCACGGGGTGGAAGCCGCTGTCGCACCTGCGGGTTCCGGTCAACCACTCGAAGGGTGAGGCCGAGGCGCTGACCGTCGCCGACGCGTGATTGGTCCACACTCGCAGCACAAAACTTCATTCCCCGGCCGGGGCCGCGGCGTCTAGGGTCGACGAGTATGACGACCTCGCCGTGGCCCCTGCTCCGCTCCTACACCGGGCGCCGGCTGCGCCGGATCGCGCTCCCCCTCGGCGGCATCGGCACCGGAACCGTCAGCTTCGGTGGCCGCGGCAACCTCCGCGACTGGGAGCTCGTCAACCGCCCCGCCAAGGGCTTCCACCCCGGTACGGCGTTCTTCGCGATCCGCACCGAGACCTCCGACGGCGCCGTCACCACCCGCGCTGCTGAGGGCCCCCTCGACCTCATCGACTACGAAGGCGCACACGGGAGCCCCGCGCAATCCCACGGCCTCCCCCGCTTCCAGGAAGCCACCTTCAGCACCGCCTACCCCCTGGCCCACCTGGCCCTCGCCGACCCCAACGTCCCCGTCGAGCTCGGCGTCGAAGCCTTCACCCCCTTTGTCCCGACCGACGTCGAAGCCAGCTCCTGGCCGGTCGCCGTCCTCCGCTACTCCGTCACCAACCCCACCGACTCCCCCGTCACCGTCTCCCTGGCCGGCTCCCTCGAGAACTTCATCGGCCGCGACGGCACCACAGATGTTGCTGCCAGCAACTACAATGAGCTTGCCGGGGAGAGCGGGGTGCTGATGCGCAGCCGCGGGGTCGCGCCGGATGCCGAGCAGTTCGGGTCGATCGCGCTTGCCGTACTGGACGGGCAGGACGTGACTCGGCGGACGGGGTGGGCGGATCGGAGCTGGGGCGACAGCTTGCTGGACTTCTGGGACGACTTCAGCGCGGATGGATTGCTGGCGGAGCGGCTCAGCGAGTCGGAGACTCCGATTGCGTCGGTGGCTGATCGACGGGTTGTGGCCGCGGGGGCGACTGAGCGGTTCACGTTCCTGTTGGGGTGGCATTTTCCGAACCGACGGGCTTGGAACAAGTCCGAGGTGGTCGGCAACCACTACACGACCTTGGCGGATGACGCCTGGGCGGCGGTCTGCCGGTTCGCGGCCCAGCTGGAGGGGTTGGAACGGCGTACGGTCCAGTTCGTCGAGGACTTCCTGAGTAGCGACCTGCCGGAGCCGGTGAAAGAGGCCGCGCTGTTCAACCTGAGCACGCTGCGCACGCAGACAGTGTTCCGGACGCCGGACGGGCGGTTCTTCGGCTGGGAAGGCTGTTCCGACCGCGAAGGCAGTTGCTTCGGCAGCTGCACCCACGTCTGGAACTACGAGCAGGCGACGCCGTTCCTGTTCGGCGAGATCGCCCGCTCCCTCAGAGAGGTCGAGTTCGGCCACGCCACCGACGACCAGGGGCTGATGAGCTTCCGCGTCCGCCTCCCCCTGGAGACCCGCGCCCAGGACTGGCGAGTCGCAGCCGCCGACGGCCAGCTCGGCTGCCTGGTGAAGCTGTACCGCGATTGGCGGCTCAGCGGTGACGACGAACTGCTCCGAACGCTCTGGCCGGCCGCCCGCCGCGCCCTGGAGTTCTGCTGGATCCCCGGCGGCTGGGACGCCGACCGTGACGGCGTCATGGAGGGCTGCCAGCACAACACGATGGACGTCGAGTACTACGGCCCCAACCCACAGATGCAGTCCTGGTATCTGGCAGCGCTGCGCGCATCGGAAGAGATGGCCCGCCACGTCGGCGCAGACGAGCTGGCCGACGAGTGCCGCCGCCTGTTCGAGCACGGCAGCGCCTGGACCGAGCAGAACCTCTTCAACGGCGAGTACTACCGGCACGAGATCCGCCCGCCGGCCTCCGCAGCCGACATAGCCCCCGGACTGCGCGAGTCGATGGGCGCCGCCGACCCCACCCACCCCGAGCTGCAGCTGGGCGACGGCTGCCTGGTCGACCAGCTGGCCGGTCAACACCTCGCCCGCATCGCCAACCTGGGCCCGCTGCTCGACCCGACCCAGGTCACCACCACACTGCAGAGCATCCTGCGTCACAACCGGCGTACCGGTTTCCACGACCACTTCAACCACATGCGCAGCTACGTGCTCGGCGACGAGACCGGTGTGCTGATGTGCAGCTATCCGCGTGGCAACCGCCCGGACCGCCCCTTCCCGTACTTCAGCGAGGTGATGACCGGTTTCGAGCACCTCTTCGCCGTCGGCCTGATCCAGGAGGGCCTGGTCGACGAGGGCATCCAGGTCATCGCCGACATCAGGGCCCGGTACGACGGCGAACGCCGTAACCCGTACGACGAAGCCGAGTGCGGCCACCACTACGCCCGGGCCATGGCCAGCTGGGGTGCGGTCGTGGCGCTGACCGGCTTCGACTACGACGGCCGCACCGGCGCACTGCGCTTCACCACCCCCGGCACGCACTTCTGGTCCACCGGCAACGCCTTCGGCACTCTCGACGCCGACGGCCTGCACGTCCGCGAGGGCAGCCTCTACCTGACCTCGCTCAGCCTCCCCGATACCCCGCCGATCACCGTCACCGCCGGCACTCTCACCGCGGGCGCCACCCTGCCCTTCAACTAGACCATACCGAATAGTATGGTACGTGGTAACGCTCGCCACCGGACGAGGAGTGCCGCGATGACCGCCGTTCCTGAGCTCGACGACCTATTGCCGACCGCCCACGAGGTCGACATCAAGAACTTCCGCGGGCCGGCGACGTTGCGGGAGTTCGCCGCCGGTGCGCTCGGTTACAGCCCAGCCTGGATCAAAGGACTGTTCGGCATCCGGATCGCCGTCGCCAAGGCACTGCGCCTCGATACCGCGACAGTCCCGCTCGCATCCCGCCTGCGACCTGAAACAGTCAGCTTCACCCCTGGCGACCCGGTCTCCTTCTTCACCGTCGAGCGCGGCGAGGAGAACCACTATCTGCTGTTGAAGGTGACCGACAACCACCTGGTCGCCTACCTCGCCATCCTGACCGACAACGACCGGCCAGAGGCGTCATTCACCGTCGTCACCCTCGTCCAGTACCTGCGCCCGGCCGGTCGCTTCTACTACAACCTCATCCGCCCGTTCCACCACCTGGTCGTCCGCAGCATGTGCCGTGCGGGCCTGAAGTCAGCCGCGGGCCGCGAGCAGGGCGACCGGGCGTAGTTTCGTCGCCTGGTGGGCGGTAGCTGCTGCGGCGGCTCCGACCACCAGCAAGGCCAGTACGAGGATGAGGCCGAGCAGCCGCCACGGAACGGCCAGTGCGGCCAGGCCGTACGGCCCGGCTGCGATACCGGCCAGCGCAGCCGCAGCGACCAGACCACCGAGCAGTACGCCGACGACAACAACCGTCGCCGCCTCGACGAGGGCGACCGCAATCACTTGCAGCCGCGTGAGACCGGCCATCCGAGCCAGCGCGAACTCGCGGCGCCGATCGGCGGTCGACATGATGACGGCGTTGACGACCGCGACGGCCGTGAAGATGCCGGCCAGACCCATCAGCGCGGCGAACAGACCCGTGTTGCCACGCATCTGCGCCTCCCCACGCGCAGCGGCCCAGTCGCCGACCGTCTGCGCACCAGGCAAGATCTTCTCGGGGTCATTGCCCGGAGCAACCTTCACCAGCGTCTCGGTCCGGCCACCGGCCGGCAGCATCGAGCGCGGCACGAAGAAGTTCTCACTGACATCGAGCGTCTCCGGCATGATCGCGACCACGGTCGCGGTGACCTTCTTCTTCCCCATCGCCACTGTCACGGTCGACCCCAGCTTGTACCCTTCGGCCGACATCCCCGGCCCGATTGCGATCGTGCGGCCGGTCAGCTTGTCCAGTGAGCCTTTCCGCGGCCGCAGCCGGTGCGTCTGCTGATACGCCACCGGATCGATACCGACCGCTTCGGAATACACCGTCTTCTTTCCGCGCGTCACCACGACCGGTACGGCGGTCTGCACGGAGGCGGCCGTGATCGTCGGGCCGACCGCCACTGGGCCGTCGACGACCAGGTCTGCGGTGATGAGCCGTTCCTGCTCGACACCGACCGCCTTGGCCTGCGAGCCGAAGATGCCCCAGAGTCCGACGACCAGACCGACCAGGACGATCAGCGGCGCTGCAGTCGCCGCGCTTCGGCGTACGGCGTGCAGGACGCTCGCGCGGGCCAGGTCGGCGACCAGATGCCCGCGCAGTACGACGGCAGGCAGCCGACCGGCGATCGGGACCACGATCGGGCTCAGCTGACTCAGTGCAACCGATCCGCTGATCAGCACGAACAGTCCGATCATCAGGCCGGCAACGAGATCCCGTGCAGCCTGGGCGGCGATCACCATCAGCACTGTGCCCGCAGCAGCCGACAGCCCCCAGAACCAGCGCCAGACCGTCATCACCCGCTGCGCCTCCCGCGATTCCGCGAGCGCTTCGAGTGCGTTGATCCGCGACGCCCGCCACGCCGCTGCGAGTACGCCGGTGAGCGCCGTACCGACGCCGATCAGCATGGCGGCCCACATCGCGCCCTGGTCCCAGGGCGCCTCGAACCAGGACGGCAGCATGCCCAGCCGCATCATCAACGCGGACTGCGCCCAGGTCGCCAGTAGTCCGATCGGCACCCCAAGCACTGTGCCGAGGACGCCGAGCAGTCCGGCCTCGCAGACCAGCATCAGGCACAGGTAGCCGCGCTGCGCGCCTACCAGCCGCAGCAAGCCCAACTCGCGCCGACGCTGGACCACGATGAAGCCGAACGTCGTACTGACGATGAAGACGGTCAGAAAGACCGCCAGCATGACCGACATGCCCAGTAGCGTCGCCGCACCGACGTACCCCTCGCGGACGCGCGCACGGTCGTACGCCGACAATCCAGGCGGCAGCACCGGCGGGTCGCTCGCAGCGAGCATCTGCAGGCCGGACTGCACCAGCCCGACTCCCAGCGCCACTGCAACGACCGCACCGGCGAACAACTGCCACCTGTCCCGAATGGCCCCGAACGACAACCTGAGCATGGACACCAGCCAAGCGGACCGACTGCCCGACCACCCTGGCCTCCGCACTCCACTCGGGGTAGCTCAGGCGCTACCGCAGGACGTCGAGGAGCGCAGCGATGTCGGCCTGGTCGACTTCGCGCGCACCGATCAGCCCCTGGATCAGCAGCCCGTCCAGCGCGGCCACGAGTAGCTGTGCCTTGCGGGGGTCGGCAGTGAATGCCCGGGCGATCTCGGTCAGCGGCTCCAGCCAGGCCGCAGCTGCCGGCCGGAGCTCGGGACGGCGAGCGGCGTACAGATAGAGCTCGTAGAGAGCCAGCGTGCGGCTGCGGCGCCGGACCAGGCTGTGCTCGATCAGCCGGGCCAGCTCGTCAGCTGGTCGTGCGCCGAGCTCACTGCCGCGGCCGTGCAGTTCGGCGGCCAGATCGTCGGCGGCCCAGGTCAGCGTCGCGATCAGCAGTTCATCCAGGGTCGCGAAGTGGTAGGTGATCGACGCGACCGAGACATCGGCCTGTGCGGCGACCGATCGGTGACTCACACCTGCGACTCCGTCGCATCCAATCACCTCGACAACGGCGTCCAGAATCGCGCTCCGGCGCTGCTCGCCGCGCTTCCGGCGACCGTCGACGCCCGACCTGACCTGCATGGATCGCAAACTATCAGGACATTCGTACGGATTGTTTTTGGTCTCCGAAACCGCGGGATCGGGCCCGCCGGGCGGCCTAGGCTTTGGTGACGTGACAACCAACGAGCTGAGTACGGCGATGCGCCGCGCGCTGAAGCGGGCCGACGACGGTAAGACCCTCGACCCGGCCGAGGTGGAGGTGCTGCTGACCGCCTCCGGCGACGCGTTGACCGCGCTGATGGCGACGGCGTCCCGGGTCCGCGACCAGGGCCTGGCCGACGCCGGCCGTCCGGGCATCATCACGTACTCGAAGAAGGTCTTCATCCCGCTGACGCGGCTTTGTCAGGACCGTTGTCACTACTGCACGTTCGCGACCACGCCGGGCCGGGTGCACGCGCCGTACATGTCGCCGGACGAGGTGCTGGAGGTCGCGCGGCAGGGTGCGGCGCTCGGGTGCAAGGAGGCGCTGTTCACGCTCGGCGACGCACCCGAGAAGCGCTGGGACGCGGCCCGGGTCTGGCTTGAGGAGGCCGGCTACGACAGCACGCTCGACTACGTGCGGGCGATGTCGATCCGCGTCCTCGAGGAGACCGGCCTGCTGCCACACCTGAACCCGGGCGTGATGTCGTGGCAGGACCTGCAGCGGCTGAAGCCGGTCGCGCCGAGTATGGGCATGATGCTCGAGACGACGTCGCGGCGGTTGTTCGAGGAGAAGGGTCAGCCGCACTTCGGCTCCCCGGACAAGGACCCGGCGATCCGGCTGCGGGTACTGGAGGACGCCGGGCGGTCGAACGTCCCGTTCACCACCGGCCTGCTGATCGGCATCGGCGAGAACCTCACCGAGCGCGCCGACTCGATCTTCGCGCTGCGCAAGATCGCACGGCAGTACAACGGCATCCAGGAAGTGATCATCCAGGGCTTCCGGGTGAAACCCGACACGGCGATGCGCAACGACGCCGACGTCCCGCTGGACGAGTGGCTGGCCGCGATCGCCGCCACCCGGATCGTGCTGGGCCCGCGCGTCCGCGTCCAGGCCCCGCCGAACCTGGTGGATCTCGCCGAGTGCCGTGCGCTGCTGGACGCCGGCGTCGACGACTTCGGCGGCGTCTCGCCGCTCACCCCCGACCATGTGAACCCCGAACGCCCGTGGCCGATGATCGACGACCTCGCGAAGGTCACCGCCGACGCGGGCTTCACTCTGCGGGAGCGGCTGACCGCGCACCCCGAGTACCTGCGTGAGCCCTGGCTCGACCCGCGGCTGATCTCGCATGTCGAGGCCCTGGTCGACCCGGCCACTGGGCTCGCGAACGAGGACGCCAAGCCGGTCGGCCTGCCTTGGCAGGAGCCGGACGGCGGCTGGGACTCCGTCGGCCGCACCGATCTGCACACCGCGATCGACACCGAGGGACGTCGTACCGAGACCCGATCGGACTTCGACGCGGCGTACGGCGACTGGGACGTCGTCCGCGAGGACGTCGCCGCCCGGCGGGCCGCAGGCACGTCGCTGCCGATCACCGGGAGCTCTGCGCCGGTCCGTCTGGATGCGGATGTGAAGGCGGCGCTGGCTGCCGCAGAGGACGACCCCGCCGGCTTGTCAGATGCTCAGGCGCTCACGCTCATCACAACCACCGGACCGGCGCTCGACGAGCTGGCCCGGATCGCGGACGACCTGCGGAAGGAGGTGGTCGGGGACGACGTCACGTACGTGGTGAACCGGAACATCAACTTCACCAACGTCTGCTACACCGGCTGCCGGTTCTGCGCGTTCGCCCAGCGCCGGACGGACGCCGACGCCTACTCGCTGTCGATGGACGAGGTCGCCCAGCGGGCCGAGGAGGCCTGGGTGATCGGGGCGACCGAGGTCTGCATGCAGGGCGGTATCCACCCCGATCTGCCGGGGACGGCGTACGCCGATCTGGTCCGCGCGATCAAGGATCGGGTGCCGGAGATGCACGTGCACGCGTACTCGCCGATGGAAATCGTGAACGGCTCGGTACGCACTGGGCTGTCGATCGAGGAGTTCCTGATCTCGGTCAAGGAGGCCGGGCTGGACAGCATCCCGGGGACCGCGGCCGAGATCCTGGACGACGACGTCCGCTGGATCCTGACCAAGGGGAAGCTGCCGACGGCCAGCTGGATCGAGGTGATCAGCACCGCGCACAAGGTCGGCCTGCCGTCCAGCTCGACGATGATGTACGGCCACGTCGACGCCCCGCACCACTGGGTCCAGCACCTGCGCACGATCGCCGCCGTCCAGGACCGGACCGGCGGTTTCACCGAGTTCGTCCTGCTCCCCTTCATCCACCAGAACTCGCCGATCTACCTGGCCGGCGTCGCCCGCCCCGGCCCGACGTACGACGAGAACCGCGCCGTCCACGCCATGGCGCGGATCATGCTGCACGGCCGCATCGACAACATCCAGTGCTCCTGGGTGAAACTCGGCACCGACGGCTGCGTCGCCGTCCTGAACGGCGGCGTCAACGACATCGGCGGCACCCTCATGGAAGAGACCATCAGCCGAATGGCCGGCTCCAAACACGGCTCCCGCAAATCCATCGAAGAACTCACCGCCATGGCCACCGCCGCCAACCGCCCAGCCCGCCAACGCACCACCACCTACGGCCAAGTCCCCCACCGCCCCACCCCCCTCCTAGAACTCGCCTAACCTCGCCAACCTCCACCACTCACCAACCCCCAAACCCCGCCCCCGGCCGCGCCCTCCTGAGCGTGCACCCCGGGTACTTCCGCGTAGTTGGTGAGTGGGGGCGGTCCGCCCCGACGATCAGGTGGTGAGTGGAGGCCCTCCGGCCCCCAGCGAACAGGTGGTGAGTGGAGGCCCTCCGGCCCCCAGCGAACAGGTGGTGAGTGGAGGCCCTCCGGCCCCCAGCGAACAGGAACACGGCGCAGCCCCGCCACCCCCAGCCCAACCACCGGGAACGGCCTCAGCCCACCACCTGCTCTTTCCGGCCGCAGCGCAACCCGACCACCAGCGAACGGCCCGGCCGCGACAACCAACCGAGGGCAGCGCCTGCCCAACCACCAGGAACTACCTCAGGCCACCCCCAGCCCAACCACCAGGAACGGCCTCAGCCCACCACCTACTCTTTCCGGCCGCAGCACAACCCGACCACCAGCGAACAGCCCGGCCGCGATGAGCAACCGAGGGCGCGCGGCCGGTGTCTGCGACCTCCCGCAGGCTTGTGGTGGTCAGTTGATGGTGAGGGTTGCTGTTCGGCGGATCCCGTTGACCTCGACGGTGAGGGTTGCCGGGCCGCGGCGGAGGGCGGTGAGGGTACCGTCGCGGTACTTGAGGTTGTTGCTGGTGGTCCAGTCGGCGCTGACGGGGTAGGCGACCGGGACGGCTCGGCCGGCTTGGAGCAGGGTGGCTTTCGGTTGGGTGGATTCGCCTCGACGGAGGGTCGTGGGGACTTCCAGGGTGAGCTCGTCGACGTGCGGCCGGATCTGCGCCGACAGCCAGTCGGGGCCGCGACGGTCGACACCGAGGAGGGTCCACCCGGTGAAGCCGCCGTCCTCGGGTGGGGTGGCGGGAGCCTTGCCGGAGTTGCCGTTGATCAGATAGGGCACGCCGTCAACGTGAGCGGCACTGAAGGTCCCCACGTGACCGCCGATGAAGGCGGCGCCCTTCCCGGTGGAGTGCCGGAATTCGGCGAGCCACTTCTCCAGCAGCGCGGCTTCGTGCCGGTCGGCCAGCTGGCTGTTCTTGGCCGGGGTCGGGTCGCGCGGCGGGTGGTGCTCGATCACGACGACCGAGTTGATCGCCCGATCGCGCGCCGCGGAGTCGAGCGCGCCGCGCAACATGGCGATCTGATCGAACCCGCCGCCGCGCAGCGAACCGGACGACGAGTTGAGCGTGACGAAGCGGGTCCCGCGATGGTCGAACGTCCGGTGCGCGGCGCCGAAGTACTTCTGGAAGTTCGTGATCGCGGCGCCCATCACCTCATGGTTCCCGGGCACGTAGTAGTACGGCACCGACGTCCCGATCTCCTCGTCCAGCACCCGCTTCGCGAGCTGGAAATCCGCCTCGGTCGCCTCGTCGACGAAGTCCCCCGCGATCACGAAGAAGTCCGGCTGCGCGGCCTTGATCTCGCGCAACGTCCGCCGCGCGGCCTGCACCAGCGGGGACTCCGGATCCCGCGCGACGAACTGCGCGTCCGACAGCACCGCGAACCGCCAGTCCCGCCCGTCGACCGCCCGCGCCGTCTGGATCAGCGGATCCCGCACCTTGGCCGGCGCCGGCGCGCTGACCGCCGGCGCGGCCTTCACATACGCGTTGTCGATCACGAGCTCACCCTGGTACTGCGCGGCCGCCTTCGTCTCCAGCGCGTACACCCGCCGCAACCGAACCGGCTGCGGAAGCCCTTCCGGGACAGGGAGTTCGACCGTCTGCCATCCGCTCCACGTCACGTTCGGCCCGTACACCGCCGTCAGCTTCCCGGTCGCGTCGACCAGCCCGAACGCCGTCCACTCCCCCTTGCCCTGCCCGAAGATCGAGACGCCGAACGCCCGCGCCTGCTCCGCGTCGCCCAGCGGCGCGGGCGAGATCGCGATCGCGTTCCGGGTCAGCGTCGACTGCCCGAAGTCGTAGCTCAGCTTGAGCCCCGGCCCGTCCTGCCCGTCCGGCGTCTTACTCACCGACACGGTCGCCCGCGCCGAGCCCGCCGTCCATTTCTCCGCCTCGTCGAAGGTCTCGATGATCCGCTTCTCGACGCCGACCGACACCGCGATCGCCGCCTGCGCCGCACCGATCCGCGCGGTCACCACGGCCGCACCCGACTCCCGCTTCGGCGTCACCCCGAACCGCCCGTCGGACGTCGGGGTGATGGTCAGCAGCTCAGCGTCGTACGACAGCTGGACATCGCGCGGCTCCACCGGCGCCGAGTTGCCGAGGGCATCGAATCCGACCAGACCGAAGGTGCCGGCGCCGGTCAGGTTCAAGGACGCACTGGTCGGCGCGATTCGGGTCAGCGGGCCGAGTACCTCGAGCTCCGTGCTGCCCTGGCCGCCGGCTGTGAACGCCCGGACGGTCGCCTTACCCGGCGTCCGCGCGTGGAAGACGCCGTCGCGGACGGTCCCGTGCGAGCCGAGCCAGGTCACTCGCGGCTGGCGCTGGACCGGACCGAAGCTCTCGTCGTACGCCGAAGCGGTCAGAGTCCTCGTGGTGCCGGCGAACACGCGGTCCGGTCGTCCGCCGGGGACCGGCGCGTCGCCGGGAGCCGTCCGACCGTCAGCGGCGGTCTCGACCCACAAACCGTGCACGCGACCGCTGCCCTTGGGGGCCATCACAGCCAGGCCGTTCGGGACTGGGCGAACGGCGCCGTCGCCGGGGACGTTGTCGACCTGGACTTTCGCCGCACCCGGTCGCCGCGAGACCAGAGTCGTTGAGCCACCGCCGTCCAGCTCGACGCCGACGTACGCACCCCGCGCGGCGAGGAGCTTACCCATCTCGGCCAGCGTCGCGCCCCGGCTGTGCGTCACGCGGTTGCTGTCGATCGAGACGACGATCAGCTTCTTGCCGTCGGCGGAGAAGCGGAGGCCGGTGCGCCCGGCGTACACGGTGTCGTCGACAGGCTGCGGTTTGCCCTGGTCGACGAGGAGGGCGTGGACGCCGACCGCGGTGCGGATCGGACGGCCGTCGGAGGCACGCGGTTTGAACGCGACCGGGACGCGGTCGCCGACCTTGAGGGTGCTGAGGTCGTCGGCACCTGCTTCGCGGCCGACCAGAATCGTCGTACCGGCTGGGATGTCACCCGTGCCGGGGGCCGGGTTGATCGCGGTGACGGTTTCGCCGGTGATGACGACTTCGAGAGATTTGGTCGCGCCGGAGACGGCGGACGCGCGCGAGTAGCTGCCCCACAACGTGGTGAACGCGCCGATCTCGTCCTTGCCGATGATGGGGCTGTTCAGCCGGTCGAGTGCGAACTGCCCCGCTGTCCCGTCGAACAGCACCTCGAGAATCCGCCCGGCGCCCCGCTGGTCGAACGCGACCGCGCGATACGGATCCTCCGACTGTGACTTCACCAGCTGCCCCTCGGCCACCGCCGGCCCGAGTGGCGCCCCGGAGTTGTTGATGTCAAAGAAGTCCGCGTTCACCGCCGCAACCGCGCCGGCCTCGTTAGCCTGCTGGTCGATGCCCTTGGTCGCACTGACCTTCCCCGCCGACAGATAGTCGATCCGAGCCCCCTTCGTCAGATCGACCGTCAACGTGTTCCCCTGCTGCCACCCCCGCGCATCGAACGTCTCCACCGCCCCCGCCACCACCCCAGGCGCCACCGGCCGGCTCCGCTCGTACGTCTCCACCCGTACGTCGTCCGCCACACCTCCCACCGGCGCAGCCCCAGCCGAAACCCCCGGCCCCACCAACCCCGCCGCCAGCACAATCCCCACCACAGCCAAGGCGCGCACAAGACCTCCACCGGTCAACAGTTGACACCCCAAGTCAACCCTCCGGTGACATATTCACACCAGAGTTTCCACGGTGAACGAACACCAAACAGCAGCCCCGGCTGCACTGACCCCAGTTCCATCAGCACACCCGCGCCCGCACGCGCGGTCGCAGGTCCCCAGTCACACCCGCGCCCGCACAAGAAACGCCGGCCGCGCCCGGTGTCGGTCGCCACCTCACTGGCGACCGGCACCGCATATAGCGCAGCCGGCGTCCTGCTGTTGCCCCGACAGGGCAGTCGGCCCGAACAGCAGAGCGCGGTCGCAGGTCCCCAGTCACACCCGCGCCCGCACAAGAAACGCCGGCCGCGCCCGGTGTCGGTCGCCACCTCACTGGCGACCGGCACCGCATACGGCGC
>NZ_JABJRC010000005.1 GCF_013131805.1 Kribbella sandramycini
TCAAGGAGGCGAACCCGGCGGTCCAGCTCCCCGCACGCGTGGACGGCACCGTGCAGGCCGACACGATCGGCGCCAAGGGCACCACCCCGGAGACCTACCTGGGCTACTCGCGCTCGACCAACCTGCAGGGCAGCGGCAAGCTCACCCCGAACAAGACCGTTGCCTTCGGCCTCAACCCCGAGCAGCCGGACGATACCTTCAGCCTCGGCGGTGACTGGGTCGTCGGCACGCAGTCAGTGACCTCGACCAAGTCCTCGCAGAGCCGGTTGAATTTCAACGCCGCCAAGGTGTTCCACGTCCTGTCCGGCGAAGGAACCGTCACGGTCTCCGTTCCCGGCCTGCCCGACAAGACCATCAAGGTCTCCGGTACGCCGAACGCCTACCAGCTCGTGGATCTCCCGTCGCAGCAACGCAAGACCATGACCGTGACCTACAGCCCCGGCCTCTCGGCCTTCACCTACAGCTTCGGCTGAGCCGGTCTACCCACCCCCGGGCACCTCTGAACTGCAACCCCGCAGAAAGAACCCGAAATGACCGAGTCGACCATCCGTAACGTCATCATCATCGGCTCCGGCCCGGCCGGATACACAGCCGCGGTGTACGCGGCCCGGGCACAACTGCAGCCGCTCGTCTTCGAAGGCTCGGTCACCGCCGGAGGTGCCCTGATGACTACCACCGAGGTCGAGAACTACCCCGGATTCTCCGACGGCATCATGGGCCCGGCACTGATGGAGCAGATGCGCACCCAAGCCGACCGGTTCGGCGCCGAACTGGTCGCCGACGACATTGTCGCTGTCGACCTGACCGGTGACATCAAGTCGGTCACCGACTCGACCGGCGCCGTCCACCAGGCAAGAACCGTGATCCTCGCGATGGGCTCCGGCTACCGGAAACTCGGCCTGCCCGACGAGGAACGTCTGTCCGGGCACGGCGTGTCATGGTGTGCGACGTGCGACGGATTCTTCTTCCGCAACCACGAGATCGCCGTCATCGGTGGCGGGGACACCGCGATCGAGGAGGCAACTTTCCTCACCCGTTTCGCCGACAAGGTCACCATCGTGCACCGCCGCGACGAACTCCGCGCCTCCAAGATCATGGCCGAACGGGCCTTCGGTAACGACAAGATCCAGTTCGCCTGGAACTCCGAAGTCGCCTCGATCCAGGGCGCGGACAAACTGACCGGGATCACCCTGCGCGACACCGTCACCGGCGACACCCGCGAACTGCCCGTCACCGGCCTGTTCATCGCCATCGGTCACGACCCCCGCTCCGAGCTCCTCGAAGGCCAGATCGAGCTGGACGACGAAGGCTACGTCCTGGTCCGCGACGGCTCCACGAACACCAACCAGTCCGGAGTCTTCGCCGCCGGAGATCTCGTCGACCACACCTACCGCCAAGCGATCACCGCCGCCGGCACCGGCTGCTCGGCCGCGCTGGACGCCGAGCGTTACCTGGCCGCCCTCGACTTCGAGGCGATATCAGGACTCCGTGTTGCTGTGAGTTGAGCTTGTTCTGCACCGAATTCGGGACCCGCGCTCTGTCCCGGGAGCACCTCACCCGGAGATTCCCTGCCACGTCACCTATCCGCAGTCCGGTTGCCTACGAAGCTCAAGTGATACCGCCTCGTGAGGAGATGGTCAGCGGCATGAAGACCTGGAAACCGATCTATCGATGGTTGGCGGCGAGTGTCGGCTTCGCGGCTCTTGTCACCGTCGGTGTGGTGATCGTGGGCCCGGACGGTGAGCAACCACGTTCGACAGGTGAGGCACAGACCGCCCCCGCGGCCAAGCCGTCCACAGGTGCAAGCGGCGCTTCGGAGCCGGATGCGCTGGTGAACAGGATGCTTGAGCAGTTGCGCAATGGCGAGCCGGTTGAGTCGCAGTTCGCGCCGGGCGAGGAGAATCCGGCGTCCGGGGTCCCGATCGAGGCGATCAAGGCCAGGCCGGGTGAGCAGTTGCAGCTCGGCCGGCTCGCGATCCCTCGGCTGGGACTCGATGACGAGCTCAACAACGGCGTTGACGAGGCCGCCCTCGTGCAGGGGGTTGGGCACTGGCCCGGTACGCCGCTGCCAGGTGTTGTGGGTAATGCTGTGATCAGCGGGCACCGCAGTACCAACGAGAAGCCGTTCCTGCACCTGGACAAGCTCCGTCCGGGTGACCCGATCAAGGTCACGGTCGGGGCGAGGACCACGACGTACAAGGTGTTCAAGACCACGATCGTGCCGCAGGCCGACTACGTGAAGTTCGTGCTCAAGCAGCCCACGCGGTCCAGCGACAAGCTGCTCACCTTGTTCGCCTGCAATCCGATCACCGCCCACTACCAGCGCATCGTCGTGCAGGCGCGCGCCGGCTGAGGAGGTCGATAGTTCCCCTGAACCCAGTACGAACCTGATGCATACCGTCTCAACGCAGCTAGGAGAGTCATGGGTATCAAGGCAATCTTCGGGGGCTGCCCGGTCCTCGAGTTCGCAGCCGAGCAGGATCGGCGAAGCTTCCTGCGGAACGCAGCTCTGATCGGTGTGGGCCTCACGTACGTCGCGAGCCGAGCCGGTGACCCGGTGGCGTTCGGCACCGCCGATCGTGGCTACGGCGCGAGCGACGCGAACGCGAGCGACCTGGACATTCTCAACTACGCGCTCACGCTGGAGTACCTCGAGGCCGCCTTCTACACCGCAGGTCTGAAGGCGAACCTGTTGAAGGGGCGCGAGCTCGAACTGGTCGACCCGATCCAGCAGCACGAGGCCGACCACGTCAAGGTCGTTCGCACCACGATCACCGACCTGGGCGGCAAACCGGTGGCCCAGCCCAAGGTGAAGTTCCCGGACGGCACCTTCTCCAACCGGGCCAACTTCCTGAAACTGGCGGGAACCTTCGAGGAACTCGGTGTGAAGGCGTACCACGGCCAGGTGACCTTGGTGAAGAACCCCGAACTACTGGGCGCTGCTGCTTCGATCGCGGGAGTCGAGTCCCGGCACGCCGCGATCATTGCCCAGATCACCGGTGGAAATCCGTTCCCGGCGCCGATCGAAGCCAACCTGGCGATGGGTCCGGTCCTCAAGGCCGCCATGCCCTTCCTTGCGAAGTAGGAGGAACAGCTGATGACAGACACCACTGCAGACCTGATCCACGGCAACGCCTCCGCGGTACCGGCCGGCGTCGCCCTCGGCGCCTTGAACAACGGGTTCGCGTTGGCGAGCGCCAAGGACTTCAGGAACGACATCGAGGTGCTGAACTACGCGCTCGCGCTCGAGTACCTGGAGGCGGAGTTCTACCGGCAAGGTAACGCCGCGGATCTGGTCAAGGGCAAGGAGAAGCAGTACCTGATGCAGATCGGGGCCGACGAGGCATCGCACGTGGCGACCCTGACGGCGACGA
This sequence comes from Kribbella sandramycini, assembly GCF_013131805.1. Lineage (GTDB taxonomy): Bacteria > Actinomycetota > Actinomycetes > Propionibacteriales > Kribbellaceae > Kribbella > Kribbella sandramycini. The sequence goes on from NZ_JABJRC010000005.1 coordinate 3,375, forward strand.
TCCAGAAGCTCGGCGGTACGCCGATCGGCGCGCCGGCGGTCGACTTCGGCGGGGCGTTCGAGAGCCGCAAGAGTTACCTGACCACCGCCCACGTCTTCGAGAACAAGGGCGTCGGCGCCTACCTGGGCGCGGCCGGGTTCGTCAAGGACAAGATGATCCTGCAGGCGGCCGCCGGTATCTTCGGCGTCGAGGCCCGGCACGCCGCGGTAGTGGGCAACCTGCTCGGCCTGAAGGCCGAAGGCGGTGTGTATCAGGGAGCGTACGAGAAGGGCATCGCCAAGGGCGACGTCCTGCAGGCGGTCGCACCGTTCCTGGTCGACCCGGACAAAGTGGTTGCCGCGATCACCTACTGATCCGCGCACAGAACGGGCCGGTCTCCCCTGGGGAGGCCGGCCCGTTCTGAAGTCTGACCTGTGCGCACGACCCGCGAGTCTCGTCGACCGCCTCGAAGGATCGTGCGTCCACCAACTGGTGACGTTCTTCAGCCGCGCACGGTGAGAACGATCAGTACGACGTTCAAAGAGGTGATCGCCGCGGCGACCACACAGGCCACCAAAGTGGTCTGCCAGCGGTTGACCAGCTCCCCCATCACCGACTTCGACGCCGTGATGCGAACCAAAGGCCACAGTGCGCACGGGATCCCGAAGCTCAACACCACCTGTGAAACCACCAAAGCCCGGCTCGGATCGATCCCGATAGCGAGGATCACCAGCGCCGGCAGCAAGGTGATCAACCGGCGAACGGCCAGCGGAACGTGGCGCTTCCAGAAGCCCTCCAGGATCACCGAACCGGCGTAGGTGCCAACCGAGGACGAGGCGAAACCGGACGCGAGCAGGGCCAGGGTGAACAGGAGTGCGGGCATTCGGCCGAGGTTGTCCCCGAATGCCTGGTACGCCGCCTCCAAGGTGTCTGCGCCGGATCCCTGGAGTGCGGCGGCAGCGACCACGACCATGGCCAGATTGACCGCTCCGGCCAGCGCCATCGCGATCCCGACGTCCAACCTCGTTGCCTTGAGCACCTGCAGCCTGCCGGCCGCTGATCGCAGCGTCCTACCGTGGCGGTCGGTGACGAGTGCACCGTGCAACCAGATCGCGTGCGGCATCACCGTCGCACCCAGCATGCCCGCGGCCAAGACCAGCGAGTCGGTGCCGTCCAGGCGCGGTACCAGACCGCCGATCACCGCCGCACCCGAAGGGTGTGACTGCACTGTCGAGACTACGAATCCGATCAGTACCACCGCGAGCAGCCCCCCAATCGCCGCTTCGAACGGCCGCTGGCCTCGTTTCGACTGGTAGATCAGCAACGCGAACGAAACCAGACCGGTGATCACGCCGCCGACGAGCAGCGGTACCCCGAACAGAAGATTCAGTGCGATCGCACCACCGACGACCTCGGCCAGGTCTGTTGCGATCGCTACCAGTTCTGCCTGCGCCCACAACCCGGTCGAGGTGAATCGCTTGAACTGGTCGCGGCACAACTGCGGCAGGGTGCGCCCGGTTGCGATACTGGCCTTGGCAGCCAGGTACTGGACTAGCACGGCCATCAAGTTGGCCCCCACTACCACCCAGCAGAGCAGGTACCCGTACGTCGTACCAGCGGCGATGTTGGTGGCAAAGTTGCCCGGGTCCACATACGCGACCGCAGCAACGAAGGCCGGACCGAGCAGTAGTAGACCAGACCGGTTCAGCTGGCGTTTCAGTGGAGCCGGTGCATACATGCTCCAGCCTCTCGCTCGACGACACAGGACCTGAATCGTTCGGAGCCACTCCACAGCCAGATCGGTGCACGCAGGTAGACGAGGGAGGTTTCCCCGGTGCCGGTGGCCGGTGGTCATCCGCGCAGTTCACCGGTCCGAATCCCGCCGTCCGCAAGAAAGCGAGACAGGGGATCCTTTCGGGTCCGGCACCGGGGAAACCTCTGGAGGTTGTCTGGATGTCGACTGTGGCAGCGCACTCAGAACACTGCGTCGGCGACAGCCAGACGGCTGATCGGCCGTGAGGCTATTGACCGATCAGGATCGAGGGCCGGTCAGGTGTGCACCGGCTCCGGAAGTCAGCTGAACAGACCCGATCACGATACTGAGGCCCGAGTGATAGTCCACGGCGTTCTCCTGTACAAGAGGTCGGGAAGCGGGACGCTGTCCGGATCCGTTCGGGCGGACGGGATCCGGGCTATGGAGGTGGCGCCCCGCGAGCAATACTGCTCCCAGCATGACTTCGGAACGGTCGGCGACGCGGATGGGTCAGCTCTCGACAGATCTCTCGGTGTGCCCAGCGGCCCGACCGACCCGCCGCTGTACTCGCTCCGAGCTCCGTGAACTGTCCGGGTGCCTGGCTCGGCCAGCACCGCTCCTTACGGCCCGGCGCCTAATGGTGACACCTCAGATCGGTGGTTCGTTCGTGAGCAGCCGAGCAACGATGTCCAGTCCCGTAGACGGCGCAGCGCCAGGGTCAGGTCTCGGTGAAACGCGAGCGGCTCCGATGGACCGGCATCGTCCTGGTAGCAGGATTCCCAGAAGGTGCGAAGGGCAGACAGCTCTTCGATGACGGCGCCGTGTTCGGGCCAGCATGGCGGTACTACTTTGTGGTCGAGGTTATAGCGTCCAGCGACCCAAACGACCCACTCCGTCAGACGACCTACTTCTTCTGCTGCGCTTGCGCTGTCCAAGTCGCGCCAGCAGACGACCAGCGGATCTGTCGGCGCTAGACCGTAAGAGTGGTTGTAGGTCATGGGTGGATGGTGGCTCGGGCGATGCTGAGGCGGATGGCGTCGGCGTCCGGGCGGTCGGGCCAGGGGGTCATGTTGAGGAGGATGGGTGGTGCGGTGCGGGCGAGGAGGATGCCAGTGCCGAAGGGGAGGGTGCGGATGACGTCGGGCGGGAGGATGGGGAGGCGGCGGGTGCTGGTTGTGGTGGTGCGGCCGCCGTTGGGGTCGCGGCTCCAGTTGCGGATTTCTTCGTCGCGTTCGCCGCAGACGGCGGCGAGGTCTTGGAGGTCTCGCGGTTGGGCGGAGCCGCCGAGGATCAGGCGCAGCGTAGCGGCGTCCCACATGGCGGCTGCGGCTTGTTCGCCCCACCGCTCGCGGGCTTGCGCGAGGGACTGAATGACGACGTGGGTGGAGATGCCGGTGCCGCCGCCGTCGGCCATCAGGCCCGGCAGGGAAGGCACGGCGCAGAGGTTCGCGATCTCGTCGAGGACTAGGGCGAGGGGTGGTTCGAGTCGGCCGCCGGGGTTGTGGGCGGCGATCTGGCGGGCGGATTCGGTGATGTCTTCGAGGAGTGCGGCGATGAAGGCGGAGGTGGCGGATGCGCCGGCGCCGGTGCCGAGGAGGTAGATGGTTCCGCGTTGCTGGATGAAGCTCGCGGGGTCGAGGCCTTGGTCGGGTGGTGGGTCGAAGGCGGTGCGGACGGCGGGGTCGGCGAGGGCGGAGAGGGCGGAGCGGACGCCGGCCCAGATGGCGTCGCGGGTGCGGCTGTCCATGCGGACGATGCCGTCGAGGGTGTCGCCCCAGCCTTCGGCGGCGTCGGTGTCGCGGTTGAGGATGGTGACGGCTTCGATGGCGGAGGCTGGTTCGAGGCTCCAGCGGTAGAGCTGGGCGATGCCGGTGTCGTCGAGGGCGGCGGCGTGGAGGAGGCCGCGCAGTGCCATTTCGGTTTGGCCGTGCCAGAAGGCGGCGTCGCTGACGTTGCCTTTGGCGAACCCCGCGCCGGCGGCAAGGCCGGAGGCGCGGACGATGGCGGTGGTGGGGTTTTCGCAGCCTCGCACGGGTGACCAGCGGATGCCTTCGGTGCGGCCGAGGGCTTGGGGGTCGAAGACGGCGACGGGGCCGATGGTTCGGCGGCGTTCGAGGGTGGCGGCGAGGTTGTCGGGGCGGGTGGAGGTGGTCACGACGGCACCGGGGGCGTCGATGATGGCGGCGATGATTTGGTGGAGTCCTTTGCCGGAGCGGGGTGGTCCGACGTCGATGCGGGAGTCTTCGACCGAGGCCCAGCATTCGCGGCCACGAGCGTGGCCGAGCAGGGTTCCGACCTCGGACGGCGATGCGGTTGGCGCTTGGGGGCGGGCGCTTCTCCCCCGGCGGATGACTTGGCGGCGTCCGACGGCGACTTCGATCTCGCCGCGCGTGGCGAGACCCGGTCGTGCGGCGACAACGCGGGCGCGGCTGGCGGTGCCGGCTTTGCGGTGCTGCCAGACCTGCAGGCCGGCGTAGACGGCGCCGAGCGGCACGCCGAGGACGACAGCGACAGTCACCCAGTAGACGGTCGGCGGCAGCTGCGCCGGGGTCATGCCAAACGCCGCCCCCGGATTCCCAGGATTCAGCGGCGCTCGAAGTGCATCGATCCAGGGAGTGGTAACCCATTCGCCGGTAGTCAGCAAGCTGGCGATCCCGCCGGCGGCGTAGAGGACGCCGGTGAAGGCGAACAGGACGGCGCCTGCGATGAGGAGGGTGTCGGTGAGGTCGTGCCCGGAGCGCTGGTTCATCGCGGTCACATCCGGGCGTCGGTGTCGAAGAGGGCGACCTCGCGAGCATGCCGGACCAGCTGCACGACGAACGACCGGGCCGGGAGCCGCCACAGCGCCCGGCCTTTCGGGAGCTTGGCGATGGTGGCGATCTCGACGTCGGTCAGCCCGAGGAGGCTGGCTGTACGGGCGAGCTGGTCGGATTCTTGGCGGAGCATGATCCGGGTCGAGCAGTCAGCGAGCAGCCCTTCGGCCAACGCTCGCGCTTCGGAGCCGATGTCGCCGACGGCCGCGAGGTCGGAGAGTCGGTGGACGATGAGGATGTTGGAGACGCCCCAGGCGCGCGACAGCTTCCACTGTTCCTGCATGCGGCGCAGGAGCGCGGGGTCTCGCATGACGCGCCAGCCCTCGTCGTAGAGGATGAACCGGTTGCCGCCGGCCGGGTCGGCGACGGCCGCCTCGAGCCAGGACGAGGCGCAGGCGAGGGTGAGGCGCAGGGCCTGGTCGTTGCCGCCGCTGCTCAGCCAGGACGAGTCGAGGGTGACCATCGGCAGGGCCGGGTCGAACTCGGTGGTCGACGGCCCGTCGAACATCCCGGACAGGTCGCCGTGGACCAGGCGCCGGATCGCGTGGGCGACTTCGCGCCCGTCGGCCACCAGCGCGACGCTGCGTAGTCCGGCGCGGTCGGCGCGGGCGGAGTCCGGGGTGAACAGTGCGACGACGACGTCCGGGATGGTCGGCTCGCCGGTCTGGGCGCAGGCGGTCTCGAGGGCCAGGTCGAGGGCGGTGTGTTCGATCGCGGCCAGCGGGCGGCCTAGGGTCGATTCCGCGAGCGTTCCGAGCAGTGCCCGGCGGCGAGACCAGACGATGCGGTCCCATTCGTCGTCGTCGACAGTCGCTGGTTGGCGGCCGGCGTCGAGGGGGTTGAGTCGGGTGGGGAGGCCGGGGCCGAGTTTGATGGTCGAGCCGCCCATGGCCTCGGCGACCGCGGTCCACTCGCCTTTCGGGTCGCACGGGACGTAGGCCTTGTGGCCGAGCGCGAGTGAGCGGGTGATGAGCGCTTTGGCGGTGGATGATTTTCCGCTGCCGATGACGCCGGCGAGCAGGACGTTGGGGTTGGTGATGACGCGGTCTTGGTAGAGGACCCACGGGTCGTAGACGAACGAGCCGCCACTGAACACGTCCGAGCCGATGTAGGTGCCGTCGGCGCCAAGTCCGCCTTCGGCCAGGAACGGATACGCGGTCTGCAAGATCCGCGTCGTCGCCCGGTGCTTATCGACCATCAGCTTGGGACTGCTCCCGGACGCCGTCTCCAGCGACTGCGCCGCCGCACCGCGGCCGACCGGGCTGGTTGCGCGCCGGGCGCGGTTGGCTTTGCGGGTGGCGCGGTCGACGCCGTCGAGTTCGTAGTAGGCAGATTGCTGCTTCATTCAGAGTCCAATCCCGAACGGAAGGGCGGCGGCCATGAAGCCTTCGAGCTGCTGCCCGACGAGGCGGCGGACGTCGAGGAGTGCTTGGGTGGCGGCGATCTCGATTTCCATGCAGGCGTCGTCGAGGGCTTCTTGGGTGTCGCCGGACACGACGATCAGGCCGAGCCAGCGGACGTCGCCGTGTCCGGCGGCCAGGTCGCGTTCGCGTTGGGCGACGTCGGCGTCGAGCTGGCGGTCTTCTTCGGTTTCCAGTTGGCCGATTTTGGCGCGGGTCGCGCGGTCGGTGACGCGTTCGACCTGGTGTCGGCGCGCGTCCCGGAGTGCTTTCGACATCGGGATCGGCTGGAGCACGAGGCTGAACGTCCGGCGGATGCCGGGTTTCAGGAGCAGTGGGCTGAGGAACGACGGGCTCGCGCGGACGCGGGGCCATTCGGTGACTACGTAGACGCGGTGGAACGATGAGTCCGTGCGGAGTTGGTCCCAGTCCTCGTCGACCGCCAGTGGCCCGGCCTCCGACGCATCCAGGGCCTGGGGTGAGGGGATGGTGCGGGTTGCGGCCGGGTCGAACGCGACCCGCAGGCTCATCGCGAGCTCCTGGGCGTTGAGCCAGCAGCCCGCGACGCCGGCGGCAGCCAGCGAGGTCTGGAACGCGCGGGCCTCGGACTCCAGGACGGCGGTCGCGCCGAGGATCCCGCCGCCGTGCTTGCGGACTTCCCGCCCGACTGCGTCCAGATCGATCGCGAGGCTGAACAGCGTCTCGTGCCGCGCGGCCGCGGGCGCTGCTTGCCGCAGCAGGTCGGTGTAGATCGCACCGGCCGCCGTGGCTGGGTCGACGTCCCTCTGTTGGGCCCATGCGCCGAGTTCGTCGCCGGGATCAGGCAGCGTCCGCTCAAGCACCTGGGCGCGGGCGATCCGGTTGCTCTGGCACAGGCCGGCGATCAGCTGCCCGTATGCAGTGACGCGGCGGTCCTGCTCGTCGGTGTTCTGCAGCAGGTGCGCTGGGCCTTCGATCTTCGCGACCGCGATCAGCCGGCGCCGCCGCGGATCGTGAACGACGCCTATCCCGGCGGACGTCGTGAGCATCCGCAGGACGCCGCCGCCTCCCGGCAGCTGCAGCCGGCCGTGCTGGCGCGGCTCGACCACGTCGGCCCGGTGCGAGCGCCGCCGTACGAGATGCATCAATCGCAGTACCAGCCACCGACACAGCGGGACCTCCTCGGCACGCAGGAACGCGACCGCCAAGCACCCCGTGGCGACCGAGAGCGCGCCGATCATCGGGGCCATGGGCAACTGATTGACGAAGGCCAGCGTCGCGATGATGACCGCGGCCAAGGTCAGGGCGACCTGGACCGGCCGGAGTCCGAGCAGTACCGCGTTGCGTTCGGGTCGTGGGAATCGAGTAGTCAAGGTGCTTGGGCTGGTCATCGCTGGTCTCCTCCCTGGGTGTCGGAACTGCCTGCGGTGTCGGACTGTTGTGTCGGCTCCTGGCCGCTCACCGCGACCTGACTGGTGGCGACGGCAGTGGCCGAGCTCCCTCCGGAGTCGTGATCGCTGCCTGCCGATGGCGGGGCGGATGTGCTGTGGTCAACAACGACCACCTCCGCACCCGGCGTCAGAGACAGGCCGGTCTGCTCGTCGGACGACTTGCCATCGCCCGGCGTCTGGTCTCCGACGACCGGCGACGAATCGCCACCGCCGCTGGAACCGCCGAAGTGGTGCGCGGCCCAGCCGTAGCCCTGTTCCGCCCGCTGCTTCAGCGCGGAAGCTCCGACCGCGCCTTGCTGGAACAGCTGCGCTGCGGCGCCGGCGTGGTCACCGGCCCAGTGGACGAAGGAGAACGTCGCCAGCGGCGCGAACGCTGCCATCGCGAACAGCAGAATCCCGGTCAGGAACGTGCCGATGCTGGTGTCGCCGTTCACGGTCGCGTTGCCGGTGGCCGACAGGCCGAGGGTGAAGATCATCGCCATCGCGATCTTCGAGAACAGCAGAGCGGCGACGATCTCGATCCAGCGGCGCAGCCAGTGCCGGGTCGCCGACCAGGTCCAGCTGGTCATCGCGATCGGCGCGAACACCACAAACGCGACGATCGCGACCTCGCGGATCAGCATCACGAAATACAGCGATAACACCGCGAGCAGGCCGAGCGTGATGGCGGTCATCATGCTGCCGCCGAGCGTCGGCAGCGAAAGCTCAGCCGTCAGCGTCACCATGCTCTTCAACGACTCGACCGCCGACGGAGTCCCCTGCAGGATCCCGCCCGAGATCTGATCCACCACCCGGCCCAGCCCGGCAACCACGGCGACCGCGAGCGGGACGCCCGCCGTCCCGACCAGCGCGCCGACGACGGCGTGGCCCAGGCGTCCGGGCTCACGGCGGACGAGGGCGGACAGGCACTGGAAGATGAACATCGCCACCAGGATCGGGAGCGAGATCGCGACCATCAGGCCGAGGTTCTCGTTCCACCACGCCTGGTCGAACTGCGGCGAAGTACTTTCGCTGAACGACGTGAACACGTACGTCGTCAGATCGGACATCCCTTTCGCCATCCACTCAACGAACGACTGCCACATCGACTCCGACGCCGACTCCGCAGCACCCGCGGCGACACACGCGGTCGGGTTGATCAAGCACTGAATCCAGTCCATCGCGGGTCAGGCGATCTGGATGCCGCTGAAGAAGCGGATGATCCCGTTGGCCGAGCTGATCAAGATCGCCGCGCCGACCGCGACCAGGCACCCGAACTTGCCTTTGCTCGCGTAGCCGGCGTTGCCGTTGATACTGCCCAGCCCCCACGCCGCGGCAGAGATGACGAACACCGCGACGCAGACCGCGAGACCGAACGGCAGCAGCGCGCCGATCATGTGCCGAAGCGCCGGCAGGCCGGGCAGCCCGTCGGTGTTCGGTTTGATGCCGGGATCGGCAGTGATGAGAAGACTGAACACGGGGACTTCCTTCGCTCATTCAAGGGTGGAGTAGATCGGAGGAGACCAGCCGAGATACCTCGAGCCCCACTGCGACTCGATGCGCTCGAACGGGACCTGGTAGACACCGCCTTCACCGGCCACGGAATCGCCGATGTCGTTGGACACGATCTGGCCGCCGCCGATGTAGACCGCGACATGTCCGAAGACGCCGCCGGTGTCCCAAAACAGCAGCGCGCCGACCGGCGGACTCCGGTCACCGCGCCGCGCCTGGCCGGTCTCGACCATGTGGCGCCACTGCACCGCGGCCGAGTAATAGCCCGACCGCGGCCGGCCCCAGATGTTGGCCGCCAGCCGCGCGCACAATTGGTAGTAGCCGTGGCCACCGACCAGCCGCAACGCCCGTCCCACCGCAGCATCAGCACCGGGCAGCGATCCGGCGTCCGTCCCAGCCGGCAGTGGCGGTGGCGGCGTCGTCGTGTCGCAGTCGGGCGGGACCTCCTCGGTCGGTGTCGCGATACAGATGTCGCCGCTGCTGGAGTGGGCGGCGATCGCCAGGGGCGCGACCAGGCCGAGCCCGCTGGCGAGCAGCGCGCCCGCCAGCGTCAGCTTGACGATCACAACGAGATCTCGCCCGACCCCGACCAGAAGCTGCAGATCGACGTGCAGGCCACGCTGACCGACGCTCGCCGCTCGATCACCGTCGACTTGTCGCCCGTAACCACGGACTGCTTACCGCGCAAGATGAACGCCCGCCAACCCTCCGGCAGACCCTGGCGCAACCGCAGGCTGTCCAGCTCCGGCGTCGTCGACGCGGTGACCTCGAACACCGACCCGCGGGCCTTCTGGATCGCGAGCTGATCGAACTCCGCCCACGTCGGCAACAGACTCCGCGCCACCGCGATACCGCCAGGCGCGTTACCCGCGAACGTACTCACGCCGTCGCGCCAGTCCGAGTAGTCGTGCCTGGCCGTGTCGTAGGTCCAGATCACCTTCGCGAACGCCAACGCGTAGGCGTGCGGGTCCTTGGTGACCGGCCGCTTCCACTCATCGAGCTGCCGCGAGCCGATATCGACCGTGCTGCCCGCCTCGGGCTCGATCGCCTGTGGTGACCGCTGGCCGCAGCCGGCCAGTAGCACTACGAGGGTGACGCCGAGCGCGATGGCGGTGGGGATCACGATCTTGGACCGGATCGGATGCTTCACAGTGGTTCCTCTCTTGGGGACTTGGGTACGCCGCAGCCACGCGAACCCCAGCGACGCCAGAGGCGGCGGGAGGATGCGGAGCGCGGACAGAACGTGCAGGTTGAACCTGAGCTGCGCGCGGTAGTACCGAACGAGCCAGTTGTGGCGGGGTACGTGTGAGGAGTTGTGCGTCATACCGGGCATCAACGGATCAGCCCGGGAGACTTTTCGGATCAGGCGGCTGCGAGCTGCCCCAGACCGACCAGCCGGCGGCGGCCGAGAGCGCCGCTTCGACCGAAAAACCGCAGGTCACGGCCAGAAGCAGCCCAGATCCAGCGCCGGACGTCGGGTTCTGAGAAGACTTTCTCCGGTGGCTGCCCAGATGCGAGCCGGGCCAGCGCCGACGGCCTGCCGGCGCCGCCGCGGAGCAGCCAGCTGAACGCCTCGGCCTGCTCCCCCGTCGCACCGACCCGCCGCAACCGCAGCACGATCGCGGCCCGGTAGTACGGCGGACCGTCCGCCGCCGCCCGGACCAGCGACCGAGCCGTCACCGCAGACAACCCGCCCCGCTCCAACTCGTCGACGATGCGATCCAGGTGGTCGCCCAACCGAGGAGCGACCACCTCCTGTTCGGGGAATTCGGCCAGCAGCGACAACCGGCGCCGCCTGGCCAGCTCCGAACGCAGCAGATCCGTCAGCCGCCACCGGACCAGGTTGTTCAGGTAGCCCCACGAGACCCCCTGTGCCGGCGGCGAGCCCGCCAGCTCGCGGCACCGCTCCCAGGCGATCACCCGAGCCAGCTGACTGGCCTCGTCGTACCCGAGCGCTGCCCGCAGCCTGCTCGACAGCGGTGCCACGATCCGCTCCTCGATCCCCTCGGCCAATCGCCTGGACGGACCTTCCGCCCAACCCGATCCAGCCGCATCGGCGATGAGTACCTCCAACTCCTCTGTCATCGAGTCACTCCATCTCGGGGAAGGAGAAGCGGATCGCTCCGGCTCCTCTCGTCGTACTGCCGTGCCACCAATCTGCTGCCGGACGCCGCGAGCCAGAACCTGGATCACTAATTCAAGGAGTCCTGGAATTGCCGCGATTTCGATTCCAGGACTCCTCCTCGGCCCCGGCTCCCCGGCCGCGGCGCGCCGACCGGTCGCGCGCGGGTGTCAGCAGCTCGCGGGTGACCACTCCGGGCTCGATGTTCAGCCGCTCGGACAGCCGCGCGATCTCCCGTGCGACCTGCAGGGCCGGCAGCTGCCGAACGAACGGGACCACGGCCCGCAGCGCGTTCACCTGACCGCTCAGGTGATCCAGGACCCGCTCCCACTTCGCCAGCTCGACATCGATCGCGAATTCAGCCAGCGGCACCGCCGAGCCAAGACACTCACGCAACCGACCCGGCGACTCCTGGAACAGCGACGCGACATCGTGCCCCTGCGGCACGACGGCCGCCCGGACGGCGCCGAACTCCGTGCCCAGCGGCTCCAGACTCCGCACAGCCCCGAGGCGCCCGCCCAGATCCGGATCGAACGCCACGACGATCTGGTTCGCCGGCGACCACCTCCGGATCATCGCCGCCTGCTGCGCACTGACCGCCGTCCCACACGTCGATATCCCGGCCCACCCGGCTCCGAGCTGGTCGACGGCCGCGGCGTCCATAACGCCCTCGACCAGGACCGGCACGGCGCCGTTGAGCAGCTTCCCCCGCTGCGCGATCATCCCGACTGTCGCCTCGGACTTGCGATACACCTCGGTCGTAGGCCCGTGCAGATACCGCATCCGGCCGCCGCGCGAGCGCCCGCTGAATCCGACCACCTCGAGGTCGGCGTTCTCGACAGCGAACATGATCCGGTCCTGGAATCGGTCGACCAGGTAGCCATTCATCGTCGGAACTGCTAAGCCCGCAGCGACCAGACTCTCACCCGAGAACCCCGCGCCGCGCAGATGGTCCGTCAGCCCCGACCACGCCGCCGGCGCGTAGCCGACACACCAGCCAGGCGCCGTCAGCAACGCTCCCAGACCACGCTCACGCAGGTGAGCCGCCGCCCACCCGTCCGGCCGCCGCTCCAGCTGCCCCCGGTAGAAGACCTGTGCCCGCCGATGCAACTCGACCGCGATGTGCACCATCGGCTCATCCCAGTCCCGGCCCTCGATCAGGCGGATCGAGATCCTCAGCCCTCAATCCCCCACGAGCATCCTCGGAAACCCGGAAATCCATGAAACGCCGCGGCCCCGACAGCAGCTCGACAAGCTGCTCCGTCGCGCCGCCACGAACCACGGCCTCCGAGATCCCCATCGTCAGCTTGAGAACCCGGACCCGGTCGAAGAAGTAACTCAGATCAAACACATGCCCGATGCCCTCCTGCCGAGACCGCTCGGTCCCCCTCGTCACAACAATCGCCTTATCGGTGAGGCTGTAGCGCCGCACCATCCGCGCCTGCGCCGTCGACAACCCGCCCTCACACACCGGGATGCCCGCCCACTGCCCCTCGAACTCGCGGCTCAGCTTCGTCACCGCGATCGCATCCGCAGGATCGTCCACAATCACCGGAACCGCGCCCTGCGCCAGCAGATCCAGCTGCTCCTCGATACCCGTCAGCACGTTCGTCGGGCGATAGATCGCCGTCACCGGACTCACCGACCGCGCCTGCCCGTCCTGCCCGATACCGATGAACCCAACCGGCGACAGCCCATGATCACGCGCCACCAGCATCAACCGATCCCGATGCCGATCCACCGCATCACCCTGCGCGTTCCACTCGATCAGCCCCGCCTTGACCAGCGTCGAGTTACTGAACCCCTTACCGTGCAGATGCTCCGTCAGACTCGTCCACGTGTCCGGCGCGTAACCGACCTTCCAATCCGCGTTGACGGTCAGCACATCCTCCGCACCACGAGCCCTCAGATACTCCCCCGGCCAAGAACTTCCCGTCCGCAGCAACTCGCGCCGGAAGAAATGCGCCGCCGCGGCATTTGCCTCAAGCAACCGCCGCCGCTCCTCATCCGACACCACATACCCCGGCTCGCTCACAGGTCCTCCTCCATCGCTGTCGTGCATGACAGCTACGAAGGTCAGCTCGCGCGACCAAGCCCGTAACCTGGTTTCCTGATTCCAGGAACTACAAGAGTTCGATACGCGACTCCGGCTCCTCGTACGCAAGGTGATCAGCGGACCGCGGATCAACACGACGAACGCGCCGAACCAGGACGGCGTCATCGTCCGTCCAGTCGAAGCTCAAGCCCGCCGAACGGGCCAGCTGAGCGCCCGCCGTATCGATCCCTACCTCCAGCAGCCCGATCAGACGCGCGATCGTCCAACTCGGCAGCCGACGAACGTCGTCCCCTGGCTCATCAGGAACACCACCCACAAAGTCCATGACCAGGAACGTCGCCAAAGACCGATGCCGATGGAACCTGGATTCACCATTCCAGGACTTCACATTCAGAGCACCAGGTCAGGTCCTTGCTCACGACAAGTACCTGTCAGATCGTCATGGAGTCGCGGCGACCGGTCGCGCACCGGCTCCCCGCTCTGGCCAAGATGAGTTTCGACAACGCCCGCGATCCGACCGACGGCGTTCACGACTCGGGTACCGACCGCGTCGACCAATCGCGCCGGCGGCCTGAGGCCAACCGCGGCCGCAGACGCCACTAAACGCTCCGGAACGACACCGTCACCCACGGCACCGCACCGCGCAAGCACCCCGTACGCGACACACTCCGCCTCGAACTCGACCAGGCCCCGGCAGACCGACCCGCTCGACAGCTTGTGCATCCGCAGATGCGCAAGCTCATGAGCGATCCGCCCAGCCGCATCACGAGCACCAAGTTCAGGACTCAACACGATCTGCCGACGACGACGATCGACCCAGGAAACCGCCGCGATCTCAGACTCAGCCCAACGGACGCCGAAACCCGATACCCCTGCCACCTTGGTCAAGGCAGACACCAACTCCGCCGGCGAAGCCGCCGCGATTGACGGCAGAGCCGGACTCCCGCCCGCGGTCTGCGTGACGTCCCAGACCGTCGCCACATCGTGTCGCCGAAACCCATCACGAGCACCCGCCGCCACCCCCGCGCCAGGCAGAACTCGAATCCCAGACTCCCCCCGAGCAATTCTCCGCCCACTCCGCCGCCAGAACTCCAGCTCGTTCACCCACGTCGCCTCGGGCAGCTGAAACCTGATCAACAAGACGTTCCGGAAACTCTGACCGCGCAACACCGCCGCAGAATCGAGCCAACGCACCCAACGCCCCACCGACGACCGCCCACCAACCTCCGCCTCGAACACCCGACGAAGGTCAGCACTCCTGACCTGGAACCTGCTCATCACGCCTCCCGAAGTCCATCTCGAGAGACTCAACGGATCCACCGAGCCGACTTTCAGCTCAACTCCGCCGGACACTTCTAAGGTGTCATGTCTCAGGAGATAGGTGACAGTTCTGTGGTGAGACATCGGTGACGGTTTGAGGGTTGTTGGTGGTGACACTTCGGGCGGGGCGGTGACACCGGTAGCGGGTCGACTGCGCCGGTGCCGAAGAACGAACTTGTTGATCCTCGTGTCCGTCTCGCGATCACGCAGTGGCCGTCCGATGCGCCTCGCGGGGCGGTCACGACGTTCTGTGCCGAACACGGCATCTCCCGCAAGACGTTCTACGAGATCCGCCGCCGGAGCCTGACCGACGGGCCCGCAGCGGCACTCGAACCACGATCGCGGCGGCCGAAGACGAGCCCGTCGAAACTGGCCGACGAGACCACACAGCAGGCAATCGGGGTCCGGGCTGCACTCGAGCAGTCCGGACTCGACCACGGCCCGATCAGCGTGCACGACAAAATGCACGCCATCGGCCTGCAAGCTGTGCCCTCGGTCGCTTCGCTGACCCGGATCTTCCGCGCAGCCGGTGTCGCGCGACGCGAGCTCAGGAAGAAACCCCGGGCCGCGTGGCGCCGGTTCGTCTATCCGGCTCCGAACGCCTGCTGGCAACTCGACGCCACCGAATACGTCCTCACCCGCGGCCGCAGATGCGTGATCTTCCAGCTCATCGACGACCACTCCCGCTACGCAGTCGCCTCCCACGTCACCTGGGGTGAGACCTCACAAGCCGCCATCACCGTGTTCGACAAAGCCATCACCGCGCACGGCGTCCCGCAACGACTGCTGTCCGACAACGGCATCGCGCTCACCCCGTCACGCCGCGGACTCCTGGGCCAGTTCGTCGTCCACCTCATGGCACTCGGCGTCGAACCCATCACCGGCAAACCCTACAAACCCACCACCCAGGGCAAGAACGAACGCTTCCACCAGACCCTGTTCCGCTACCTCGACAAACAACCACTCGCCGAAACCCTCGACGAACTGCAGGCCCAGGTCGACACCTTCGACCACATCTACAACACCCAACGACCCCACCAAGCACTCCCCGGCCGCGTCACCCCACAGACCGCCTGGCAGGCCACCGAGAAGACCGAGACACCCCGCCCCGCCCACGACCTGATCCGCCTGCCTCCCGCGCCGCCCCGACCCGCCCACGCCCCGAAACCCGCACACCTGCCTGACGGCACCATCGTCAAGAAACTGACCAGCGCCGGCGTGCTCTACCTCAACAAAGTCCAATACATGATCGGCGCCCAGCACCGCTTCCAACAGGTCCTCGTCATCACCAACGACAACAAGATCACCATCACCACCCTCGAAGGCGAAATCCTCATCGAACACACCCGACCCGCACCCGGCACCACCTACGTCGGCAACGCCAAACCACCCGGCCCAAGCACCCGACCGTCACCGAAGTCCTGAGACATCAACTGTCACCGATGTCCTGACACAGAACCGTCACCCATGTCCTGAGACATCACACGGACACTTCTAAGGCGGAAGCCATGTGCTCGAACACATGTTCTACTCTTGGGTCATGGGCAGCCGAAGTCGCATCTACACGCCCCCTATCGAGCCAGACCCCCGTCAAAGGCTTTGCTGGGTGTACGTACGAGTCGACGACCGCGACCGCTGGCGCCCCGGCGTGATCCTGGACTGGCGCCCAGCAAACGGCGGAGGCAAGGCCGCCCTGGTCGCCCACGTCCGCGATCCGCACACGTTCGGGTTCGCTCTGGAGTGGTTCGCGACGACACGCATCTGGATCGTCACATCTCAACCACCAAGTCAGGCACGTCAGACAGCCGCCCACTCCCGTTCGGCCGGCGGGACGAGGCACTGAGGAGCATGCCGGACGAGTCATACACGACTGGGATCCCGAAGTCCCTCGCGATCTGCGTGATCGGGGCCTCGCCTTTGCGGGCGACCGCAACCACGTCACAACAGAGCTCCTCAGGGGAAAGCTTCGGTATAACGGGCATCCTTCCAGCAAGGACCAAGTCCTCACAGGTCAGGAGTCAACCGAACCGGGACAGTCCCCTGAACCACCCGGGGTGCTCGGCTGGCACCACCGTGTCGGACAAACATCAAGGAGTGTGCGGACGCAGAATTGGGCAGGTGGGCGAGCATCACGTCATCTGCGCAGTCGTGCACCGAGCGCGAACCACATCACTCGATCTTCCGGCGAGAGGCTACGGGCAATCTTTTGCAACTCGAGATCCCACGGATCGCTAACCTGATCCAAGCTTCGAATTCCAACGAATGGAATGTAATCTGCCTCGACCTCGGGGTCAGATTCATTGAGCGGCACCAGGACGCGACTAGAGACGAGCGCATGTAACAGCGCTGGCGCAAGATCGCCGTGGTCGTATCGTCCATCGATGAGGTGCCGCCGAATCTCGTCGCCTGAGTATGTCGCGGCCGGCCTGGTGAGCTTGGGGCACACAGCTGCAGCAGCCAGATTCAGCAGCTGACCCGCTGACGCGGCATCCGAAACAAGTGGACGAACCAAACTGATCAGCGCGTGCACGTGACCGCGGAACGGCTTCGCCCGCCCGGTCTCCCAGCGTTCGACGTTCACTCTGGTCACTTTGAGGGCGTCGGCGAACTTTACCTGGCTAAGGCCGAGCACCGTCCTAAACCCCCGCAAGGCGGTGGGCACATCGACCGGCAGCGGCCACTCTGGCGCGAAGCTATCGTGTTGATAAAGCCAGAGCCCGAAACGATCGGGCGCTTGACGCCCCGAAGCAGTCCCGCGTGACGGATTTCGGAACGTCACTGAGCTGAGCGACGCTCCTGGAGGATCGGAGCAGTAGGCGGGGAAGATCGCGCCATCACCCTGGCGTGGGCCGCGCAAGTGGTCCTCAACGAGCTTCACCATCACAATGTATGTGAGGGTGGATCCGAAGTCATGTAGGCATCAGGATGGCTGGCATGACGAAAGGTTCCGCCAGCAGCCGCCTACTCCGCGCAGCAACACGCATCGATGCTGCGACAAAGCTCATCGGCTCGTGCGCCAAGCTCATCGTTGCTTGCACCACGTTGACTGGCGCAGTGATCCTTCTTGTTAGCATCGTGCGTTCCGGCTGAAACCGCCTGTCAGCCAACAGCGATGACACACCCGAGCCGTCCTCGCCCATTCGAGGTCTCTCTAGTGACCACTTTCGGCGGCCAAGGCGTCGTGCCCTCGCCCCCTTCGATCCGAAACCCCTCAGCCGACTGCACAACATCTCCCGTGGGAACACACAACGCAGCTCATAACGCGACCCGGCAACCCTCGGCCGCGGACGCCCAAACACATCCCAAGCCACAGCCAACTCAAGACAGGCGTCTCCTCGGCCAACGTAACCACCGCCCACCGCGGCTGCATCGCGTCACTCCACTGCGGTAGAACACCCGCCAGCAGAACACCGCCCAGAGCGACAGATCCCGCTGATGCGATCGGAGCCGGGCCGAGTGCAGAGTGATCTAACCGACGCGATTCGCCTGTGGGACGATTTCCGCCATGCCCGACGAAGACCCCTCGACCTGGCCGACCGCGACGTATCAGGGGGGCGAAGAGCCGGTTCATCCCTCGATTCACAGCACCGTGGTCCGGGCAGCCGCCGTAGGGCTCAAGTGTGGCTGGCAACGATTGCGCGACTTCGACGGGACGATCACCGGGCCGGTCAGCGGCTTCATTCAACTGCCCAGCGGCGCAGACACGCGTTCTTTGATCGTCGATGAGAGGAACATGGAGACCTGGGAGGGTCACGCCTTCGAACAGTGGCTACTCATTGACGGATATGACGCAATTTGGGATCCGACTCAGGGATCGATCATTGCGGCCGTCGAACTCAGCCGATCTTACGGACTGCGGAACGTCCCCGGCATTGAGATGAAACAGGCAGGTCGACCCTCACTTGGCTACACACTCAAGGTGAGCTCGAGCAGCGAGAACCTCTCGATAAGCCTTACGCAACCTTCACCGACGGCGCTTCAATTGCTCGGCCATTCCGAGACGGGTGCCGCCCTCGTGATCTCTGGATTTCAAGGTCAACCCCATCGTGGGGTAGCGAAGACGTTGAACGAATTGGCAAACTCCTTCTTCGTTGATCTCGCGATCTGTTTCGACGTAGCTTGCCAACTGAAGACCCATCGAGCACAGCCGGCCGAGAGCCGCGACGAGCCCGCCGTCGACGCAACCCCTCGCTTCCCGATTAACGACTACAACGCCGATGCCGCATCTCTCTACCTTTACGCCAGGACCTTCACAGCGCAGCAGTCCGCGAGTCTGCAGTACCTCGCGTACTACCAAGTCATTGAGTACTTCGCGCCGGTATACGCCCGCCGCGACGCGGTAACTCGCCTTCGCAATGCGATCAAGGACCCTGCGTTCGATCTGGCAGACGACTCGGCACTAGGGCGCGTCGTGGGCATGCTCACCGCCGGCCGCAACATCCTGGGCGACCGCCAACAGGTAACGACGACAGTAGGCGCCTGCGTCGAGGAGGAAGAGTTGGCCGCCTGGCTGGACTCGCGACCGATCGCCGCGAAGGCCTTGGCCGACAAAACCCGCATATCAGGAATCCATCCCCTGCACCGACGGGAGAAGAATGCCGCATTGGTGACGGAAGCAGCAAATCGTATCTACAACCTGAGATGCCGAATCGTCCACGCGAAAGAAGACGGACAGTACGTCGAACCGCTGCGCATATTTGACCAGAACAGCCAAGAACTACTGCAACATGACATCGCGTTGGTGAGATTCGTGGCCGAGCGTGTGCTGATCAAATCGAGCCAGTCGAGATCTTGGGCCTGATCGCACTGCCACAGGGTCGGAGGCGATCACCTTTGCCCCCAGCCCCTCAGGTTCGCACAGCCTGACCACTTGGATCTGCGATGGCGCCCTGTCGTCCCGAACCGTGTAACGCGGTGGCCGATTCCGCGATGAGCGTGGCAAGGGGGGATGGTCATGTCATCATCCGAAACGTTTGTCTACTTGCTCTGCGCTGCGCTCGTCGGGGTCGGAAACCTACTGCTGCTTCGCGCGGTGAGGCCGCCTCGATGGCAGTCGTGCGCAACGCTGGTCCTGATCGCACTACCGATGACGGCATTGGTAGGCCAGCCGGCGTTGGCATTCTTCTTGCCGATCGCGGCCACCGTCATCCCGTTCTTGGTGACCCTCACAAGAGTCCGGCCGTCCATGGCGGCGTCTCTCGCGTACGCGGTGGCACTGGGCCTGATACCAGGAATCTTCGCGCTACAAGAGCCTTTGAAGGGATACGATTGGGCCCGTGGAGTACCCGGCGTGATGCTGGTCGTCTTCTACTACCTTGTGGTGCACGACAGCTATCGCGAAGCCGCCTTCCCGAGCGCCGGACCCTCTCAGCCCCACACAGTCACTCCGGGGCTGTCCATCATGGCGCTGGGAGCCTGCACCTCGTTCGTTTACCTGCTACTGCGCTTCCAGAGCGACAACACGCCGGGCGCCGCCAGAGAGCCCGCCGGCGCGTCTGAGGTCTGGATCGGCGCCTCAGCCTTGGCCTGCGTCGCGGTCGTCAACCTGCTTCTCTACAGGCGGACCAGAAACAAGCTCATGGCCGTCGCGATCGCACTCGCCGGGCTATTCTCCTGGCTCGCCTACCTGGCATTCAACCTAACCGGCTCCGGGAAAATGCCGCAGTGGTACACCGCCGCCTTCATCCTGGCGGCCCTGCTCACAGGCGCACTGCTCAGCGAATCGACCATCGTCAACGTGGACCGCCTCCAAGACGTCCGCCCAACAGCCGCCACTACCGCCCTAGCAGTCATCGCCGGGGCAGGAGTCGCCTCGACCTGGATCTGGCTCTTGACCGACGCCATCTGGCACGGATCTCGCGGCGCGTCACTGAACTCAACCTTGGTCGTGACGATAGCCGCGATCGGCGCAGCAAGTGTGCTCGCTATCAGCTGCGCAGTCATCGCCGGCCAGTCGATGGCCGACAGACAGCTGACACAAGACCCGGTCCCCTTCGTTGTGTTGCAGGATCAACTGCTCTACCTGGTCTTCTCGGGCTTCGCGCTCGCCCTCCCGGCGATCTCGCTGGCCCAGGCGGATGGCAATCTCCGAGAAGCGATCCAGACGCCGTCGATCTTCCTCGGCACGCCGTTCTTCTTCTTTTACGCCTTCGCCCTGGAGAACAACCGCACTCACCTCGACCGCCAAAGGGCACGGATCATCGAACTGCACAGCCGAACTTCACGCCCCAGCCATCCGGACTCTTGGCTGACGACCCTGCGCCGGCACATGCTGTTCCAGCGATTGACGACGTACGCGATCGCAACCTTGACCGTCGTCCCGTTGTCCGTCGTCGTCCTTGGCGCCTTCGACAAGCTGCTGAAGCTCCTCAAACAATCCCGAACCACGTAACCTCAAGCATGACTCCGCTCCGAGCGGCACTCGCAGCTGGCGGCCTAATCAGCGCCGCCGGATTCGGTGTCATGAAGACGCTCTCCCAGCACTTCCCAGCCGCGGCCGGCGCACTCGAACTCAAGGACTACCTCAGCGCCACCTGGGGCGACGCAGTCCTCCTACCGATCTCGCTGGCGAGCCTGACTTTCGCGTATCGAACGCTCCCATCCACACCTCACGACGGTCGGTGGTTCCTCATCACGGCGACCGGCGGCGCCATCGCTGCGGCACTCACCCAACTACAGTGGCTGCTCGACGACGACCCGCAGCTGAACTGGACACTGCCGGCTCCGCACACCTTCAACGCTGCCGGCATCTACCACGCGGTGTTCCTCACCGCCTCTGCCGCAACATTCGCAGGGCTTTGGGCCGTCACCCTTCGGCGATGGGCCGACTCTCAGCTGACGAACAGGCAACCCGCAACTGCCCTCGTACTGGCCTTCCTGAGCAGCCTCGCCTTCGCCGCCCTGCTGATCATCGACAACCACCTGACCACTGACCGCAGATCGTCCGCCTCGACTCTGCTCGCAATCGGCGGATCAGTCCTGATCGCAACGTTGGGGCTGGGAATCGTCGCAGCTCGCCGATTCAAGGATCGGCATACCGGACAGCAATGATCGCCGCGAGCGTCAGTCTCGCCATCGAGCGAGACCGCCGCCCTGACGCTTCGCGTGATCTGCCTGCTTCTTCGCGAACGCCGCAGCAAAGACCGCGACCACCAACGCGATGCCGGACAACGCCAAACCGATGACGTCCACGCCCGAGGCGGACAACCGCATGACTTAGAAGGTAGCGCGTTCGGCGACGAATCCGCGGCACGTCAACTTAAGCGGGCCGTATCGGGTTGCAGCCAGGCGAGCGCGCTGGCGAACTAATCAGCTCGTGATGTCGCCTGTGAGCTGAGATGCTGCAGCGAGGAAGGGAGCGCCTAGTGGATGAGAGCACGGCGACAGATGGCGACGAGATCGATCCGGCCTGGTGGTCTCAGGTACTCGATGGGATTGACCCTTTCGAAAAGCCGGAACTGCTGTCCCTCGAGTTCGAAGGCCGCCTCAAGCAGGATGGCCTCGGTGACCGGGAGCGGCAGGTCGTAGAGGCACTCGCGGTAGTCACCTCGGCCATGCTGGCACCTGAGAGCTGGCAGGAGCCGTTTAGGCCGGCGATCGTCTGGGACGGCCACCGGTCGCCGCTGCCGGCGGACCTCACTCCAGAGCAGGTCGCATTGCTTCGCCGGATCGCGCCGACAATCGAGCACGCCAGCCTGCGGGCGCGAGTTGCAGATGTCGCCTGGTTCTACGGCGATCGCGGTGCATCGGACCTCCTCGACATCGCCGTCGATACGTACCGGAGCTTCCCGCTGGATCGCCAGCACTGGGCCCGTAGCAGCGAGGAAGCGTGGCAGCGAGCGCTGCAGCTGGCTAAACGGCTCGGCAGACGGCGGACCGAAGTCATGGCCGCACTGGGGGACTCGATGCGCGACGTGATTCTCAGAGCAGACGCAGACGACGGTTTCCTCACCACCCAGATCTCCCAGCTGCTGGGGAAGGCTGTCCGCGTTCCTGGCGACACCGCCCGCCAGTTGGCTGAGCACCTTGTCGGACTCGCGGCGGAAGTCAAGATGTACAACCCCCGTCTGTCCCGTCACCTCGAGCGCCAAGCGGCGGCCTGGTTCGGGCGGTGCGGTGCCAACGCGAGTGCGACGGATTGCAGCGCGCGAGTAGCGGAGACCTACATCGCAGCTGCGGATGCTCGACTCGCAGCCGATGAGTCAAGCGCACTCGCAGCGACATTTGAGATCGAGCGAGCGATCGCCACGATTCGCACCCTCCCGAGGTCTTATCGGAAGACCCACGGGTTGGATGCTCGCCTCGAAGAATTGCGGCATCGCCTCGAGGATCTTCGCCACGCCACGTTGGAGGCCATGGTCACGGTTGAGAGCGAGCCCGTCGATCTCACACGGTACGCGCGACAAGCTCAGGCTGCGGTGTCTGGGCGTGGGCCGCTGGAGGCCCTCGTGTGCTTCGCCAACCTCGTACCGCTCGCTAGCCGGGACGAGATGTTTGATCAGGCCAGAGAACTGGCGAGCGGAAGCATCTCGGCGCTGCTGCAACGAGCTACCTACAGCAGCGACGGACGCAAGATAGCCACCAGCGGCGGTATCGATGACGACGACTACCTCTGGACCCAGGTAGTCCGAGACTTTCGCCACCGGGTAGGCCTGACTACCAGCGGCCTCATCCTTCCCGCACGGGAACGTCTTCTGGCCGAACACCGATACCCTTTGCGGTTCCTGATGGACATTTGTCTAGATGCGCCGCTGATCCCTCCGCGGCACGAGCGGCTATGGGCTCGGGGCTTGTGGCACGGCGTCAATGACGACTTTCCGTCCGCCGTGTCAGTGTTGGTCCCCCAGGCCGAGCAGGCGATCCGCTTCCAACTGAAGCGGGTCGGTGTGAACACCTTGTTCACGGACGAGGCAACTGGCGTCGAGACGGAGAAAGGACTCGGCACGCTCCTGGCGCAGGACGGCATCGAAGAGCACTTCGGCCGCGATCTCACTCTCGAACTCCGCGCACTGCTCACCGAACAAGAGGGTGCCAACCTCCGTAACGAAATCGCGCACGGTCTCCTCGACGACGATGCGAGCTGGAGTTCGTCGGCCATCTACTGCTGGTGGCTCCTGCTGCGTCTGGTCGTCACGCCGGTATGGCGGATGCGGCAATCCGAGGTCGATGAGCCATGAAGTGCCGGTAAGTCTGGCCGGCCTCGACGTCTCGGGGCCGGCCAGTCAGATGGTTGGCAGGTGTTGATTGGCAGTGGACTAGATTCCGCAGCTTGGGGCGCGCCAAACCACAGCCGGGTTGACGCCGTCGTCGTCGTTCTCGAGGCGGCTGTCGACGTGAGTGTGGTCGTCGTGGCCCGGGTAGCCGGGTCCGAAGATGCCGCTGAAACCGGCGTCGCGGGCCGCCAGCGCGATCGTGCAGAGTGATACCGTGCTGAAGACCAGGTCGGCTGCGTTGCCGTAGTGATGCTGACTGTTGTTGTTATCGCCACATCCTGGGTATGCCGGAAACCCGACGTCACTGTCAGCGGACGATCGCCGAGCTTCTTCCGGAGTGCCTCGAGCTTCCACATCACTCGTAGCGCGTTGTCCTTGGCCTTTGCTGCAGGGACTCGGCCGCCGTCGTAGCCATCGCCGCTGCCCTGCAGGATGAGTCCGTGCCAGAGTTGCCTTCAATGTCACCGACGTCCCCTGTACTAGCGCCTGTGGATCCTGATCACGCGCACCTCGTCACTGCAGCACGACGTGCGTTGTGCTCAGCGAGTTCGGCTCGACGGAGCACGGCCCCGCCGTTCAACGACGAGATTCGACGGGCGGAAGCTGCCGTCGTTCGGCAATTGGGGCAGTACGCCGATCCGTCGTCGGACGACCACCTGTATGTGCTGGAGTTCCAGGGCGTTCGTCAGCAGTACGTCATGTTCGGACGCACCCGAAGCTTCTGGCGGCGCCTGATGGTTCACAGACAGGCGGCGAACCCACACGGCTTTGTCTTGCTGGATGGATGGGTTTCGCCGGGCGTAAGGGATGCCTACTCGCTAGAACAGATTGCACTTGGAGTCGGCGGCCTATTGCATGGTCAGCGGCACTATCGCGAGCGCTTCTACGACATGCCATTCGAGCTTGGCCTCAGCATCGGGCGGTCAGTCTTCGAGATCGAACGAAGTCACGGGCCGAGGAGACCACGCCAACCACGCAAGCCGCCATGGTGGGAGATCCATGCAACAACGCCAAAGCGATCAGCCAGACGTCTCGCGGATCTCCTCACCCCGGCCGAGCAGTGAAGCCCCCGGACTAGCTGCGAGAAGCAGTCGGGTCCATCCTGTGCCCGAATGCCGGCAGCGGCATGTCGTACGGGTCGGGGCTCTGTTCCCTGGGAACGTCAGACCGCTTACCTCAGCGACATACATCTCCGCCAGGAGTCGGATCTTGGCACCACGCGGGCGACTGGGGTGCGTGGCCGCGGAGCGAGCTTTCCGTCCGAGCGACACATGGATGCGGTCCGCTCGCGGTCAGCCACGCTGCGTAGCGAGATGAGACGTAACCGTTACATCGCCACATCGTGACATATGGGGATTGCCCCGGTTGAGTACGTGGGTATAGTGTCATTGAGAGCGATGGGGAGAATCCATATGGACACGAACTCAGGTTTCAAGCCCATGGGAGAAGTGGTCGCTGACGAGCGGGGCCGCCTGGCCTTCGGCAAAGCTGGCGTGCGGCGTGACGACCGCTACGCGATCGCCGTGAGCGATGACGGTGAGATCCTTCTGACGCCGTTGGCGACGGTGCCACGGCGGGAGTTGCTCGTCTGGGAGGACAAGCAACTACGGGAGAGCCTCGCGAAGGCACTCGAACAGAGCGCAAGCGGCGAGGTGGAGAGCCTCGGGAGCTTCGCCCGGTACGCCGACGACGAGTCCGACGACTGATTCACGCGAGGACAATCGGCCATGAGCGGACCGTTCAAGCTTGTCTTCACTCGGGAAGCACGTGAGGTGCTAGAAGATCTGACCTCGCCGCAGTACGCCGTGAAGCTGAAGAAGGTGCGCAAGGCGCTCGGACAGTTGGAGCGCGATCCACGCTATCCGGCGTTGAACTCGCACAAGTACTCTTCGCTGCACGGTTCTGCCGGCGAGGAGGTTTGGGACTCATACGTAGAGAACCACACCCCCGGCGCGTGGCGGATCTTCTGGCACTACGGGCCCTCCGAAGACACGATAACGATCTTGACCCTCGGACCACATCCGTAACTCTCTGCTATTTTCCAGCTCGCCGGGGCACCCTATGATCAGCCACTTCGGTACAGCTGATCGAGGGGGAGACGATTGCTACCGCCAGAGCTGCCTCTGCATGTTCAACATCTGCTCCTAGACGCACTCGTTAGCTACAGCGACGCGTGCACTCGACCATCTTTAACGACATCCTGCCCTTACTACGTTGACGGTGCGGATGGACCGACGTGCAACGAGGAGTGCAGGGACGTCGCCACGGCGTATGGTGCAGCCGAGCGACCTGTTCGGGAGGTTCAAAGTAAGGGCCTCGTCATGCGCGGCAGAGAGCTGCCGATAAGTGTCGCGGCTGGCTCGGCGCCGTATGACGCACTGAAGCATTATCTTGAGGACAGAGCCAAACCGCTGTCGGCTCAAACCACCAGTAGCCTGCTGTTGGGGCTCCGTGCCGCGTTAAAGTGGCCCGAGTTCATACTCGGCCCCACGATGAAGTACGGCGCAATGGACTACTGGGCTGAGCTCGAACGCCGCGAGCTTCCTGTTGAGCGCATCGTACGAACTGTGATGCTCCGCGACGTGGCACTTGAGGTTAGGACTCTCGCGCTTGTGCCGCGGGCGCGCGCAGCTGGCGCATACGATGCCGCCGGAGCGAGCTCGGACGCCCTCAAGAAGGCTGAGCAGGCCGCCGTCGGCTGGGACGCGTTGATCGATGCCGTAGTGGCAGATGGAATGGATCGTCGGCTGAGCGCTGAGGAGAGTGCTCCGACCCTGCGCAACGAGTCCACAGGATTACCGAACCTTGATCCGGAGGACGACGAGCAGAGCCAAGACCTTCCCGCTCTTGAGCGGCTCGCCGAGGACCGTGGGGTCCGGTACATCTTGTCAAAAGGGTTTGTGCTCCGGACAAGCGCATGGCTCGACCAGCTGCTCTCAAACAAGCTCGATGGCTTTCTGCAGTGGAAGGCTCCGTCCTTTCCTCTCTTCAAGGCATTGGATGCTCACGACAACTTGACCGATGAAGTCGCTCTCTGGATCTGGGAACGATTCACAATCACGAGGGCAGAAGACTGGTCCACGACCAGCCTTCTGCAAGAGTGGGAGGCACGAACACAAGGCACGACGGTTCTGAAAAGGACGGTGCTGAACGAACGACGAGTCGATGTCGATCGAGCAGCGTTGCTGGCCCTGAAGAAGTCAAATGCGCAGATCCGCACCGAGGCTCGTCCCAAGGCCTTGGACCCCGACGATTTTGTCGTACCGGCGGCCGAGTTTCTTCAAGGAGGCAACTACGCAGCGGCCGCGGACATCTTCGCCGGCCTGGCTGACCTGTCACCGAACGACGGCAATGTGCTGAACAACCTTGGTTTCTGCCAGATGCCAATGGACCCCGCCGCCGCGCTAGCCACGTTACAACGCTCGTCTCTGTACTCCCGAGACTTCCCTTTAATCGGAACGGCGAACCGCGTGCTGGCTCTACATCTAGTCGGTCGGGACGAGGATGCTCTGGCTCTGGCTCAGGAGGCCGTGCTCCCGAAGGGCGAAGAAGGCGACATGTACGCGTGGGAACACGAGTGCGGCAAGTCGTTGCGATTGGCGCAACATGTGGACTCACGAAAGTATCTGCAGGATCTGAAGCAACACATCTTGGAGGTCCGAGGCAAACGAACGTAGCAGTCCGGACGTTGGCGGCACCTCTGGCTTGTTGGGTTGAAGGCTAGGGTACCGTGCCTACGGCGCTGCGCGAGAAAATGGTCTGCTGCACGAGTAGGTGACAGTTTGGATCACGCAGCCTGACTGGCTGGTGTGGTCATGATGGTTTCGTACTCGATGGGGGTCAATCGGCCGAGGGCGGCTTGGCGTCTGCGGCGGTGGTAGTGCGCTCGATCCAGGCGACGATTGCAATCCGGAGTTCGTCACGGGTCGACCAGATTCGCCGGTCGAGAACGTTGTTCTGCAGCAGCGCGAAGAAGCTTTCCATGGCGGCGTTGTCCCCGGCCGCGCCGACCCGGCCCAGCGAGCCGACCAGGCCGTGGCGACCGAGTGCTTGCACGAACTTCCTGGACCGAAATTGCGATCCGCGATCGGTGTGCAGAACGCAGCCGGCCACATCAGCGCACCCCGCGACGGCCATGGCTCGATTATGCTGCACCGTCCGCCACTTCGCCTCGCAACGCCGAGCGGCCACGCCGCAGCGGACCGCGAGCTCGAGCGAATCGATCGACAGAACGGAGCCATCGCTGCTGACTGTGCCGACTGTTCGGCCGAAGGGAGTCGACGCCTCTTACCAACCGACCACTTGCGGCAATGCTCAGAAGTTCGCGACGCCCTGGCGCCATATGGCGGGAGGGCTGCGAAACACCAGGCCCGTCCGGATCGATATGTAGCTCAGTCCGTATCGCCAAGCAGCAGTCGAATGCTGCGCGCAGCGCTGTCCGCGTCATCCAGAAGGTCAGGACGGCGCTCGAAAACGGTCCGCAGAGCCCTCGCTGCTACATCGAGCGCCGCTTCTGACATCGCAATCTCGCTTGGCTTCATGTCGGCCGAGCCATGGACGATCTTGCTGCGTAGCCCATAGATCGCGTTGAACTCGGATCTGAGCGTCTTCCTGTCAGCCGCGTCGGAACCCAGGAGCCAAGCCAGCGCTCCGGAGACGCGAAGCGAGGTCTCGCCGTTTGCGCCAAAGAGGTTCTCCCAGACTATGACGGAGTCGATGAGAACATCCTCCGGTGTCTTCCGCTCCGTCAGTGCGAGCAGGAATCTGCGCAGCGCAATCTGAATACGCTTGCGCGCCTCGACTCTGCGGATGAGATCGACCCACTTAATCCACTCTTCAGCCTGGTCTGCTTCGAGCCGTTGGGGCTTCAGCTTGTAGGAGTTCCGCGTGTCGAAGACGTTGATATTCCACCCTTGAGCCAGAAGGTCGACGGTTGCAATCCAGGCCGGCGCGACCAGTCCTCGATCGCTAGACGGAGCGAGCGCGAGCCCCAAGCGGACCAGTTCGATCGTCTGATGTAGGTCTTTGAAGTGGTTCTCCAAGTCCAGAGGCAGGACATCGTCGGCGATGTTCCCTAACTTGACCCGATAGGGAGCCACAAGTTCGAGCACGACGTTTCCCGCATAGTCGATGTTGACATCGACACCATCAGGTCCGGTCGACGCGGCTTCTCCTGGGATGTCGGCACGGTCAATGATCCATCTGTCGCGGCGATCCACACTCCGCAAACGCCAGCCGGAAAGAAACGATCCGGCGAACTCGTCCGGCAAACGGACACCCGCGAATCCGATACGCACGGGCAGATCGACCTTGCGTCCACCTACGACTTCACGAACCGCGCCGACCACGAAGTGCAGCTTTGTAACGACGTCTTCGAGGTTGGGAACGATGGAGTCCAGCCGGGCCAGATCCCACGCTTTCAGGATCAAGGTCGTGCTGAACATCGATAACTGGATGCCGCCCCGGGCTAGCGGACCCAGGTAGGTCCCACGACGTCCCTCGTGCTCACGCTCCTCATAGAAGAGCTTCTGCAGCAGGCCGTCACTCATCACCGACTCTTGGAAGCCGGACTCGGCCGGATGCCAATGCAGAGAACCAACACTCGGCCACATGCCTGGCCCGGCGACGGGGAGCAGCAGCATCGGATACGCATGCTCCAGTAGCGGGATCAACGATCTCAGAACCGGGTCGTCGGTCGTTGATGCGTCTCTCTGTCCACCGCTCGCTTGCCTCAGCTCCTCAGCGATAGAACGACTACCGCCCCTGGTCGGAAGCAGCTCCGGCCGGCCGTTCTCAAGGAACATCGACAGATAGGCCGCAACGGAGTTGCGACGTTCGTACAAGGTGCTGCGGTCAAGCCCATCGGGGATGTCGGTCCAGAACATTCCGTCCAGGGTCTTGAGTACTTCAAGCTGCTGGATCGTCAGATCGGTGGGCAATGACGCGTCGTCGGGCGTAGCCGTCTCTCGGGCAAGCAAGTACCTCAGGCAGTCATGCCCCAAGACTCTGGTCAGGCGCTGCCATCCGTCGTCGTCCACAGCCACAATCTACGGCGTCAGCTAAGTTTCGCCATTCTCAACGGCGCCGCGCCGGGCCGATCCACTCCAGGATTCGGCGCTCACGAGCACCCGCCACCACGATCCTCTTCGCCATCTCGAGCAGGGCATCCTGGCGGACGGCGTCAAGGACCGCCCCATTGCGTGCTGTTTCATCAGAAAGCTGGCCAAGTGTCACCACCAGTCGACACTGCAAGGGCCGTTCGTCGCCCGCAGCTCACGGTTTTACTCACTGTTTTGAACGACAACCGATGGCCACTGGCGACGACTGATGCTCACCCTCAGTTCGAGAACGAGCAGGTCAGCGGCAACTTACGCGCACCACCAGGTTTCAGTGACTAACCCGGGCTGGTAAAGCGGTGGTTAGGGGTTCGAGTCCCCTCGTCGGCTCCACAAGCAGGCAAGATGGTTGGTTCTGATGGGTATCGGAAGGCTGTCAGCGCGAGCGGTCCTGCGGCCGTCCTGGCGCCGGTGCCCGGCGCGGGGCGGTGCTCGGATTCGTGGGACCGAGACCGCCTTGCGGGATGCCGATCATTCGCCGGAGGTGAGCCAGCTCGCCCGTCTCGGCGTGCTCGGCTTCGCCGCCCGGTTCGCTCACCACGCTGAGTACCGGTAGCGACAGTCCGTCGCGGACGCCGGCCTCGCGCCAGAGGCGATGGGCCTCGTCCAGTGACTTGTCGAACTGCTGCTGGACGTGCGCTCGGGACTCGTCGGTGCCATGGGTTGCGTGATGATCCACTGCGTCGGCGGCGCGGGTCAGCTGCTCCAGGGCGATCAGGCGTTCGGGCAGGAGCGGCTTGCCGGCCGGCTCGGCGACCAGCCGGCGAACGGCCTGCTCGGCCCCGGCGCGCACCTGGTCGGTCGGTCCACCCACCACCCGCCGGCCTGCGGCCGGGTCCACGGTCCGCAGATCCGGGAACGGCAGCCGCCGACCGTTGCCGTCGGCAATCGATTCGTACAGCTTGATCGCGTGCTGGGTGTTGCGCTGAGCCTGGTCGAGCGCCCAGGAAGCCTCCCCGCGGGTCCGATCGATCTCGGCTGCCCAGTGCTCGACGCGGTGCAGCGCCTGCGTCCGCTGGGACCGGACGTCCTGGTCGTAGCGGGACTCCGGCTGCCCCGGAGGGACGTTGTCCAGCTCTGCGCGACGGACGGCGGCCCGGACGTGGTCGGCGTACAACGGCGAGCTCTCCGGCGGCGACAACGTCACCCGGACCGGTTCGGTCCGGCGGACGAACGCCTCGGCCTGCATCGTCAACTGGGTGCTCAGGTACCGCGAGAATGCCCGCTGCTCGTTGAGCTCAGCCTGATCGACGGCATGGACGCCCTTGTTGTCCTCGAGCGCCAGGTGGGTCTCGATCTCATGATTACGGAAGACGCGGCGCGCGATCGGGCCGGCGACCGTGGACCCGGCGCCACCCGCGACGGTCATCACGACAGCGAGGTCCGGAAGGTCGAGTACGAGATCGAGGCCGAGGGCGCCGGCTGTGCCGCCCAGGGTGCCGGCGGCCACCTGAGCGACGTAGGCCGTCTTCGGCGCCTGAGCCATCGGCCGTGGACCGGTCGGTCGCGAGGTGACCACGGGGAGGTGCTGACTCGCGGCGCCGACCGGCAGGCCGACCTGCTCCTCCAGGCTCTCGGTGAGGCTCCGGAACAGTTCGAGTCGTGGCTCCAGGGTCTCGGCGAGCGCTTCGGCCTGGGTCGCCTGCTTGTGCCGGAGGTACCACTGCCTGGAGGAGTAGCGGGCGTCCTCGTCCCGGCTGAGGAAGTGTTTGTCTCCGATCGCGCCGGTGATCGCGCCGAGCAGGCCGGGACCGGCGGCGTTGATCAGGCTCTCCGCCTGAACGCTGACATGGCGGGCCAGCGCGGTCGGGTCCACGTCGACAGCGGTCGGGGTACCGCCGACGAAGATGCGGCGTGCCGAGCCCGAGACGTTCTCGATGAGCTGGGCCGAGAGGGCGACGGTGAACGGCGGGGCGCTGGGCAGGTCCTGCGGTGACGGCGGCATCGCAGGGGCCTGGCGGCCGGGCGGCCGGTCGTCCTCGGACGAAGGGGCGACATGCGCGTTTGCCGCGGTCGCGACCACCCGGTCGAGCCGGGCCTGCAGGTCGGTGAACTCGGCGGCGAGCTGGTTGACGTACAGCTGCGGGTCGGCGAGCCGGTGCCGTTCGGTGGCGTCGACCCGACTGAGCCGGAACTCCATCTTCTTGGTGTCGACGAGTCGCTCGGCGAGCGACTTGGCCAGCGCCGAGGAGGCAATCACCATGGCGGTCGACCAGGCCGGTACGCCGAACGGCGTGAGCGCGCCGGCGACAGCGGCCGCGGCCAGGGTGGGTTTGAGGTGCCGGCGGAAGTAGTTGCCCCAGGTTGTCGTCCTGGGCAACTTGACGACGTCGGGCCGGACCGGTTCGGCGCCGTCGAGATTCCCGCGCAGGCCCGGGTAGTCGAACGCGCGCTGTTTCTCGTCCTCCTTGTACGCCGGTCGGCGGGCGTCGGTGCGCTGCCGGTCCAGCTTCCGCTCGGTGAGGGCGCCGGCGGCCGCGTTGGCGATCGTCGGAGCCGCGATGCCGAGACCGACCAACGGGTTGCCGGTGAACGCCGCCGCGGCGACACCGACCGCCACCGCTGCGGTACCGGAACCGACGAGACTTTTCGCGACGTACCCCGCGGGACGGACGCGCTCGTCGAGTGGCTCCCGGCCGCTCCCCTTGCCGCGGTCCAGGATGGCGCGCTCTTCCTCGGTGAGGAGGGTGCGGAGCAGCTCGGCGTTGGGCTGCCCTTCGGCGACGCCCATGGTGAGAGCGAGCTTGCGGATCTCGGCGCGCATCGCGGCCCGGCGCGAGCGGCTGTCGAGCTGCTGCTCCATCCGGCCGCGCTGCCGCAGCTCGGCGCGGTTGCCGGCGTCGACCGGGATCTGTTCGGCGTCGAGATCGGGGACGGAGTGGGGGCCGAAGAGCCGGGCATCCTCCCGGTACCGCCGGCCGCCGCGGAGGCCGGCCGCCGACTCGGCCAGTGCCCTGGCGAGCGCGGGGGCGACCTCGTCGTTCGTCAGCTGGTCGGAGAGCGTGAGCTCAACCGTGTCCCCGTTGCTCGCATAGCTGGCAGTCACACCCGGATCGAGGGCGCCGACGCGCTTGACCAGCCGGAAGCGGTCGTTGGCACGGGTAGTGATCGCATACACGCCATTGCCCTCGTGCCGGACCGACGCGAGATCGGCGGCCAGCTCGTCAGGCCGGTCGAGGAGTCGGCCGGACTCCGCGCTCACCATCGCCCAACCAGGAAGCAACCCCACGAATCCTCCACCCAACTCGACGTCGGCGCAGGCTAACCCACCGCGGGGAGCACCCCGTCCTGCCGAGCCAATCGTCTACATCGATGTAGACATCCCGCGCCGCAGCGGACCAGCACCGCGCCTACCGCGCGCCCGTGGCCGCCGTGGCGCCGGGGCCGTTGGCCAGGTCGGCGAACGGCAGCGGGCAGTGTGGCTTGTGCACGCAGGCGACGAGGTCGTCGCATCCGGCGGCGAGGGTGGAGCGCAGCGTCTCGGCGATCACCGTCAGATCGGCGATCTTGGCCTCTACGTCAGCCAGTTTCTCTCGTGCACGGCTCTGCAGGGTGGCCTCGTGGTGGTGGCGGCCTGCCGCGAGGAGGTCGGCGATCTCGTCCAGGGTGAAGCCGAGTCGTTGCGCGGCCTTGATGACGCGGAGGAGGGTGACGGTTTCCGGCGGGTAGAGGCGATGGCCGCCGAGCGTGCGAGCGGGCTCGGCGAGGAGGCCGCGGCGTTCGTAGTACCGAAGGGTCTGGAGATTGACGCCGGCCGCGTCGGCGAGCTGGCCACTGCGCAGACCGCTCTCCGTCATGTTGTCACCTCTGCGGCAGCAGCTGCTCGTGCGGCCAGACCGTCGAGTACGTCGACATGCTCGGTCGGCACAGTCACGTCGAGGAGTAGGCCATCGGAGGGCGTCGTGAGGTGGTCGAAGGTGAAGAAGGAGCAGCAGCTCGATTCCCGGGCCGTCAGATCCCGGGCCGTCGGTTCCGACGCGGCGGTCAGGTGTAGGCGGAGCGCGGTTGGGCTCAGTCTGTCGAGCGCGAGCAGGCCGGTTCGGAACAGCTCATCGAACTCGGCGAGCCGCAGCGGTCGCGCCGCCGTCGGCAACGTGCAGGCTTGCGGCGCCCAATCGAGATCGGCGGGAGGTTCTGAGGTCATGTCTCGACGGTAAACCCGTACCTGAGTACCGGATGCAACATTACTCTTGGCGATTTTTGGTGACACAGAGCTCTGGGTTCGGTAACCTTTTCGTGATCTTTCGATGTAGCTGACTGCGAAACGGGGCCAGGAAGCGCATGACCATCACGTGTGAGGCAGTACTCGGTGACCGCTCGTCCGAGCGACAGCGGTGAACGCCGGTGAAGTAGAGCAGCTGGTCGAGCAGGCGCAAGGCGGGGACGTCGATGCCTTCGCTCAGCTCTACGACCAGCACGTCACCACGATCTTCCGCTACGCCTACGGCAAGACGTCGTCGCGCGCCCTGGCGGAGGATCTGACCAGCGAGACCTTCGTACGGGCGTTCCGATCGATCACCCGCAGGCCGGAGCGCAGCCTGGACTTCATCGCCTGGCTGATCACCATCGCGCGCAACGTCGTCATCGACCACCACCGCTCGGCGTGGAGCCGGCTCGCCGTCGTCACCGACGACTTCGACCCTCAGGTAGACCAGGCAGCCGGGCCCGAGGAGGCCGCGATCGGCATTCTCGGCGCCGAGGCGCTCCGCGCAGCTCTCGACCGCCTGCCGGCCGACCAGCGCGAATGCCTGCTCCTGCGCTTCTACGCCGGCCTCTCGATCACCGAGACCGCCCAAGCGATGGAGCGCACCGAAGGCGCCATCAAACAACTCCAATGGCGCGCAACCAACAAACTCCGCGGACAGTCCGCCGCCCACGCAGCCTTCACCGACGAACCCCCGGAGCCACGGTCTGCGGCGCGCTGAGCCCTTCGCTGACTAACCGGTCAGCTACTACGCGTGCTTCACCTAGGATCAGGTCATGGCCCGAAACTCCACCGCCACGCGCGCTCTGCTGCTGAAGGCGGCGACGGACGAGTTCGCCCAGCACGGGATTGCCGGCGCTCGGGTGGATCGGATCGCCGCCGCGGCGGGGTACAACAAGAACATGCTGTACGTGCACTTCGGCAGCAAGGACGCCTTGTTCGACATCGTCTTCGAGGCTGCAGTCGCGGAGATCGTCGACGCCGTGCCGTTCACGGCCGACGATCTGCCCGGTTATGCCGGGCGGTTGTTCGACTTCCACTTCTCGCATCCGCAGTTGATGCGGCTCGCGCGGTGGCACAGCCTCGAGCGCGGAGTCGCCAACGCGGATCTCGCGGCCATCGCAAAGGCCAACTCGGCCAAGTCGAAGGCGTTGGCGGCAGCTCAAGCAGCTGGTGCGGTGCGGGCAGAGCTACCGCCTGGCCTGCTGATCACGCTGGTCGTCTCGATGGCGACGGCCTGGTCCGAGGGCACACCCGAGCCGGTCACCACCGCCGGCCGCGCCGCGGTCACCGCCCGACGCAAGGCCGTCGTCCAGGCCGTCGAGCAGTTGACCACCTCAAGGAGCTGAGCGAACCAGCCGGGCGATGGCGGCGGCCACGTCGAGCGCGGCCTCGTGCGCGAGGCCGTGGCTTCCTTCGAGAGTCAGCAGCTCGCTCCCGGGGATCGACTCGGCGATCAGCTGGGAGTGCGCCGGATCGACGAAGTTGTCCTGCCGCGCGGCGATGACCAGCGCCGGTACGGCGATCGTCGTCAAGTCGGATCGGACATCGATCGATCGCGCGAGCCGCAACTGCGCGAGCAGGCCTGGCTGCTGATCACCGCCCAACATCGTGATCATCTGCTGTAAAGCCTCGGCCGGAAGCGCCTCCGCGGTCGCGTCCGGCATTCCGAGGACGAGCAACAGCCGGCCGATCACCTCTGGCCCGCTGTCGATCAATCGCTCCCACAGCTCCAGACGCATCCGCAGACCGGCCCGCGGCGCGGCGTACCCGCACAACGTCGCCACTTGCCCGACATGTTGCGGGAAAAGCGCGGCGACCTTGAGCGCCAGCGGACCGCCGAGCGACGCCCCCGCGACCGCGAACCGGTCGAATCCGGCATCGAGCGCACAGCGGACGAGTTGGCCGGCGATGGTCGCGGCGTCCAGTTCGCCGTCCGGCAAGGGACTCGCCCCGGTTCCCGGAAGTTGTGGCATGACGAGCGTGTGATCCTTGGCGAGCAACTCGACCGTCGCTCCCCAGGTCTGCGCGGTCGTGCTGTTCGTCCCTCCGATCAACACCACGGGCGGGCCCGATCCGATCAGGTCCCAGCTGAGTTGCCGCATCCGCGTCCTCACCTCATGAATTGACTGACCGGTTAGTTATAGAGAAGTTTCGGCCACCCTGTCAATCGGTTGCTGGTGGCAACCGGGATCAGCGGCGCGTCATCAGGTCCAGAGCGCCACGCAGGCCGAGCCCGCGGAGCATCGCGACGACGTCCTCGACGAACCAGCCTTGGGCGATCTTGCCGTCGCGGACGACGTACACGCCGACACCGTTCCACGTCGCGGCACGGCTGGTGAAAGGGAGGACGCGCAACAGCCGGCCGGCCCGGCGCCCACTGTTGGTGAACTGCACCACGACGGTGTCGGCACGCCCGTAGACGCCGAGCACCGTCAGCCGGAGGCCGACCCAGCCACCGCCACTGCCCAGCATCTTGCGGAATGCCTCGATGCCGTGCTGCTCGCCCAGACTGCCGCCCGACCAGACCAGATCCTGATGCCACAGCTCGTCGATCAGCTCGACCCGGCCGCCGTTCACGACTTGCTCGATGAATCGCGTGACGACCTCGACCGCAACCGCGTGCGGCTCCTGCCCAGCACCCATCGCCGACCCTCCTCAATTGATTAACCAGTTAGTTAGACTCTAGATTGGTTGCCGCCGCCCTTCAATCACAGCGAATCGAGGTCGCCGATGAGCCCGCCAGCCATGCGTAGGGCCGACATCCGCCGGGCGCGGAGGTTCCAGCTCGTCTTCCCGATCCTGATGCGGCTGCTCTGGTCCAGCAGGCAACTGGAGTTCGCCACCCAACGCATCCGCCGGCCCGCCCGAGCGGTCATTCCTACTCGGCACGGCGAGATCCGGGCGCTCGTCTATTCGCCGCCCACCGCCGGCCCGGCACCCGTACATCTCCTCATCCACGGCGGCGCGTTCATCATCCGCGCGCCCTGGCAGGACGGCAGCATCGCCAGGTACCTGGCATCAGAACTCGGCGCGGTGGTCGTCGTCCCCGACTACGACACCGCGCCGGACGTCCGCTGGCCGATCGCCGAGGAGCAGAACTACGACGTCTACCGCTGGATCCTGGCCAACGGAGAAACCCGAGGCTGGGACATCTCGCGGCTGACGATCGGCGGCGCCAGCGCCGGCAGCAAGTTCGCGATGGACGTCGTCGCCCAGGCGATCGAGGACGGACTCCCGTTGCCCTTGGCACTCACCTCGGAGTTCGGCTGTGCCGACCTGTCCCGGCCCGACGAGACGCGCACCAGTCCGATCCCCAACCCGATCGTCTCGGCACAGCTGATCGGCCTGGCCCGGCGGACGTACTTCCTCGGCGCCGACCCGCACGACCCGAAGGTCTCGGTCGCGCTGCACCCGCGGCTGGCCGACTTCCCGCCGACCCTGATCATGACCGGCGAACACGACACGTTGCGCCACGAGATGGACGAGCTGGCCGGCAACCTCACCCGGCTCGGCGTCGACGTGACACATCGCCAATTCGCCGGTGTCGATCACGGCTTCACCCACAACAAACCCGTCGCCGTCGCCCGCGAAGCCGTCTTCATGATCGGCGACCACCTCCGCCGCGCCTACGACCGGATCGATCCCGAACACCCCAGTCAGGAGAAACCGTGACCAATCAGACCTGGAGCCCCGAGCGGATCGGCGACCTGACCGGGCGGACGGCGTACATCACCGGCGGGAACAGCGGCATCGGCTGGGAGACCGCCCTCGTCCTGGCCCGGCACGGCGCCCGCGTCGTCCTCGCCGGTCGCAGCCGCGCGAAACTCGACGAAGCTGCCCACGGACTGCGCGCGGCCGTCCGGAACGCCGCCGTCGAGACCTCGCTCCTGGACCTCGGTTCGCTGGCCTCGATCCGGACCACGGCAGCCCACGTCGCCGCGACCGAAACCATCGACTGGCTCTTCAACAATGCCGGCGTCATGAACGTCCCCGACCGGCGGACGACGACCGACGGCTTCGAGCTCACCTTCGGCACCAACCACCTCGGCCACTTCGCCCTCACCGCCGGCCTGCTCCCCGCCTTGCTGCGCGCGGAAGCGCCTCGGGTGATCACCGTCAGCGCAATCGCCGGCACCTGGCGCTCCGGGCGGCTGACCGACCTGCAGAGCACCCGGCGCTACAGCGCGATGGCGGCGTACGCGAAGTCGAAACGCGCCAATATCGTCTTCGCTCAGGAACTCGCCCGCCGCGGCTCCGGAACGAAGCTCACCTCGATCGCCGTCCACCCAGGCTCCGCGCTCACGAACCTGCAGCGGCACAGCACCGGCCCGATATCCCGCCTCGTCATCGCGCTGACCCGGCGCGCAGTGATGGGCACCCCCGAAGGCGCGGCCTGGCCGTCGCTGTACGCCGCGACCAGCCCCGACGTCGTGAACGGCGGCTTCTACGGCCCGGCCGCGAACAATCAGACCGCCGGAACCCCCAAACCGGTCGCCCTCCCCAAGGACGCCGACGACGCCGGGCGACTCTGGGAGGAGAGCGAACGGCTGACGGATACGAAGTACGACCTCTAGATCGCGCTCTAGCTGCTGGTGGCAGAATGGCGGTTCGTGACAGGTGGGCGTGCAGAGATTGCGGCCGCGGCTGATGTGCTGCGGGCCGGTGGGCTGGTGGCTTTCCCGACGGAGACCGTTTACGGGCTGGGGGCCAACGCCGAGGATCCGGCTGCGGTGGGTCGGATCTACGCGGCCAAGGGCCGGCCGACGTCACATCCGCTGATCGTGCATCTGGCGTCCGCTGAGCAGCTGGACGACTGGGCGGACGACGTACCGGCGGCGGCTCGCGTACTTGCCGAGCGGTTCTGGCCGGGGCCGCTCACGCTGGTGCTTCGCCGTAGCCGGCGGATCCCGCTGGAAACGACCGGCGGGCTGGAGACGGTCGCGTTGCGCGTCCCCGACCATCCGGTCGCGCTCGAGCTGCTGTCGGCCTTCGGCGGCGGGGTCGCGGCGCCGTCCGCGAACCGCTTCGGCTCGGTGAGCCCGACGACCGCGGACGACGTCCGCGCAGAGCTCGGGGACGCTGTCGCAGTCGTTCTGGACGGCGGGTCGTCGGCCGTCGGCATCGAGTCGACCATCGTCGACGCCACCGGCCCGCAGCTCAGCGTGCTGCGGCCGGGCGGGGTCACACGTGAGGAGCTCGAAGCAGTTCTCGGTCAGCCCCTCGACGCTCCGGAGACCAGCCCGGTGCGGGTCCCGGGCCAGCACCCCTCGCACTACGCGCCGAATGCGCGCGTCCTGCTCGTCGATCCCGACAAGATCGCGCTCGAAGCCGACCACGCCCGCGAGCTCGGCCACCGAGTCGGCGTACTACTGCCGCCGACCCTCGCCAGGACGTCGATCACCGCGGACTTCGTCCGCACCGTCCCGGAATCGCTGGCCGCCTACGCCCACGACCTGTACGGCTACCTCCGCGAGTTCGACCGTCAGCACTGCGACGTCGTCATCGCATCCCTACCCGCAACCGAAGGCCTCGGCGCAGCGATCGCAAACCGCCTCGGTCGCGCCGGCGGCCCCCGCCCAACCGCCTGACCCCTCAACGCACGCTGCATCGATGTAAACGTGACAATGAGCACTGTGGGTCAGGGGGTGGTCACCTATTGCATGCGATAGGTGGGCGTGGCACATTTTGCGGCGCCTCTCCGGAGTGGGGAGGGTAGGCAAGTCATGGGGAGAAACTGTGAAGTCGCTTCGCATCAGCAAGGTGTTCGCCGTCGGGTCGGCCATGATTGTGATGGCTGCGGGGACCACTGCGGTTGCAGCTGGGACTGCCGCTGCCGGGAGTAGCGCTTGTAACAACACGGTGGTGGGCGGGCCGAACAACTCGAACGGATTCCTGCAGGCCAAGGCGGGCTCGCCGTACCGTAAGGGGCCGGGCGCGAGCTACTGCGCCTACAGCAACCGCGAGGGCACCGGGGCGATCTGGTGTACGAAGCGCAGCGCTGACGGCAACCCGTGGTACCTGGCCCGCGACACGTCGTCCGGCGTCGTCGGCTGGATCTGGGCGGGTAACGTCACGAGCACGACCGGCACGATCAACAACTGCTGACGCAGACCGCGCGGGGGCTCACCACAGACTTGCTCTTGGTGAGCCCATTGGCCGGCCGCACCGGCCGAAGTGGCCCGCGGCGGCGTGGGTTTCTAGGATTGGCTGATGCACTCTGGCTCTCTCGTTGCCGGCCGGTACCGCCTTGAGGAAGAACTTGGCCAGGGCGGTATGGGTGCTGTCTGGCGCGCCACGGACCTGGAGCTGGGTCGGGAGGTGGCGCTGAAACGAGCGATCGCGGGGAGCGCCGGGCAGATCCGTCGCGAGGCCAAGGTCGGCGCGGGGGTGCTGCACCCCAATGTGGTGACGGTGTTCGACACGGTGGCCGATGGCGACGCGCAGTGGCTCGTGACGGAGTACGTGCAGGCCATGAGCCTGGATCGGATCATCGAAGTCGACGGACCGCTCCCGGAGGCGCGCGTCCTGCGGATCGGCGTGCAACTGGCCACGGCTCTGGTCGCGATTCACGAGCGTGGCATCGTGCATCGCGATCTCAAACCGGCCAATGTCCTCGTCACCGACGACGATGTCGTCAAGCTCACCGACCTCGGGATCGCTCGCTGGGCAGAGGTGACGCAGACCGGCGGCGCTCAGCTGACGGGCACGGTGGGCTATGTCGCGCCCGAGATCGCGAACGGTGGGCAGGCGACTGCCGCCTCCGACGTGTTCTCGCTCGGCGCCACTCTCTACGCGGCCGTCGAAGGCCGGTCCCCCTGGGGAGATGGCAGCGACGGGCCGTTCGCCCAGATGAACCGGGCGGCGAAGGGGTCGCCCATCCCACACCAGCTCGCCCGCCGGCTCGCACCGCTGCTCGATGCCCTGATGGAACCGGACCCGGCGCGTCGCCCCTCGGCGGCCGCGGCCGCCGGTCTGCTGCAGGGGCACGATCTGCCGCGCCGGTCCTGGCAGCAGCGACTTCGAACGGTACGACGTAACGCGATGCTGACGGCAGCCGCCGCGATCGTCGTGGTGGGCGCCGTCCTCCTCGGCTGGCTGCTCCCCCGCGGCTCGGCACCGCAAACAGCCGCACCGCCAACGACGACGCCGCCGCCGAACTCGATCGGGCTCGGGTCCGATCCAGCGACGGCCGATCCCTGCGCGCTGATCCCGGTGACGGCCCTCCGCGAGTTCGGAAAGGCCTACGTCGACCCTGAAGTCGATGGCTTCGCGACCTGCGTGATCACGAGCAATCTGGACGAAGGCATCGGCCAGGTTCAGTCCCATCTCGTGTTGACCGGCCCGGAAGAGTACCCGTCGCGTCCGGTGCGACCGGGTGTGCTGGGCGAGATCGAGCGGCCCGATGAGAAGACGGACAGGTGCGAGCGGTCGTTCAATCTCCCCGACACCAACCGGGTCACGCTCGTGACGACCCGCCTCGACAAGGCGGAGCAGACTCGGCTCTGTCCGATCGCGAACGCGCTCATCCTGGATGCGCTGACGGTCGTGCTGAACGGTCCGCCGGCGCGACGGCCGGAACTGCCGGCGAACTCGCTGGACAAGGTCGACGCCTGCCGATTGGTGGACGGCGCAGACGCCGGTCAAGCGTTCGGCAAGCCCAGCGAGCCGCCGGTTGCGGACTTCGGCAACTGGGGATGTTCCTGGGAGGCCGGGCGTAGCGAGCTCAGCATCAAGTTCACTCGCGTGTGGCCGATCGAACCTGATGCGGAATATGGCGGCAAAGTCATCAAGGTCGGCAGCCGGAACGCGCGTCTGATCCCCGATCCCGACGACAAGACCACCTGTACCGCGATGGTGGTACACCGCCAATACACCCCGAAGCTGCCCGTTCTGGAGGACACACCGGAACAGCGCCAAGAGGTGGTTTCCGTCGTGTTGGAAGACCCCACCGCTGCGGATCCGACGACGGTCTGCGCGCGAACAGAGGCCGCCGCCGAGGCCGTCGTACGACGACTCCCGGACGCGGGTTGACCATGGAGCGGACCCCGCGCAGAGCGAAGTTCAACCAGTTCCGGAGCCTTCAGCACGCGCCGGGCGAAGCGCAACCGGGCACCTTGAGCGTCCTCACCGTCACCGAGAACCTCGTCGTGCCGCCCGCGCCCAACGCGGAGATCAGCTTCGGGCGCAATCGGCCGGCCGTCGACCTGTGCATCGGCGAGAACGACGTACGGATCAGCCGCGTGCACGGCACCCTCAGCTACCAGGACGGACGGTGGTGGCTGCGCAATCACGGCCGCCTTCCGATCCGGGTGTCGAACGCCGTACTGCTCCACACCGGCGGCGATCCGCTCCCGCTGGCTGTCGGCCACACCATGCTCTTCCTGCGTGGGAACCGGCAGCGTGAGCATCTTCTGGAGGTCCTCGTCTCGGACGGCGACGGCCGCGCCGCCCAGCCGCGGCCGAGCCAGCTGACAGTGCCGCCGAAGCGCTGGCGGCTGGCTCCTGAAGAACATCTGACGCTCACAGTCCTCGCGCAGCGCTACCTGGCCTACGATCTGCAGCCCCTTCCATTGACCAGACAACAGGCCGCGGCCGAGCTCGCCGACCTGCGACCCAACGAGGTCTGGACCGCGAAGCGTGTCGAACACATCGTTTCGCGCCTGCGGCAACGGCTCTCCGACGCCGGCGTCGCCGGGCTGCGCCGTGAGGAGGTCGGCGAACCGGTCGGCCTGACCTTGACGGTCAATCTGATCTGGGAGCTCGTGCAGTCCACCACGATCGTGCCCATGGATCTGGAGTGGCTGGAGCTGTCCGGCGACCAGCTGCCGCCGTCCTGATCTGCCTCAGCGATCCAGCAACCAGCCTCGGTCGGCGGCTTTCACCCCGGCCTGAAATCGGCTGCGGGCACCGAGGCGGCTCATCAACTGAGCGATCATCCGGCGGACGGTTCGCACGGAGACCCCGACCTGAGCGGCTATATGCCCGTCGGTGCACCCGAGCGCCATCAACCGCAGGACCTCTTGCTCCCGCCAGGACAGCTCGGCCGCGACGACGACATCGGCGCCGACGACCGGCACAGCTTCGGACCAGGCCCGTTCGAAGTACCCGATCGTTGCCGCAAGCACGCTGTTCAGCCGGAGCACAGCAACACCTCTGTCAACTCCGTCGGCAGGTAGCACAAC
Source organism: Kribbella sandramycini (assembly GCF_013131805.1). Taxonomy (GTDB): domain Bacteria; phylum Actinomycetota; class Actinomycetes; order Propionibacteriales; family Kribbellaceae; genus Kribbella; species Kribbella sandramycini. The sequence continues at coordinate 46,456 of NZ_JABJRC010000005.1, forward strand.
GGTCCTGCCGTCGATGACGAGTGCGTTCACCATCACGACCGGCGTCGTACGAACCGAAACCCCGTACTCCGCCAACGCACGAATGTGACGCGACCAAGCCGGCGTGGTCCGCACACTGTCGGGAAAGAGCGCGCGGTACCGCACCCCGGACCGAACGTCACTCGGCCCGAACGTCGCCCCCGTCGGCGCCAAACTGCTGATCGCGATCACCTCCGCACCCGCTCCAGCCAGCAAGGCGCCAACCCCGCCCGCCGCAGGCGTCTGCTCCGAACCGGCCCGCCTGGCCAGCGTCGTGAAGGTCATGGTCGTCGTCCCCCCGGGAGATGAGCGTCCCAAGATTTGTACAACCAGACCTCCGGGACCGGTCCCCAATCCGCGCGTGAAGTGAACGGAATCCGGCCCTCGAATGACCTGGGATTCGGGTCGCGCGGTCGGCGAGGCTCGAGGACGTCAGTGCTTTCGTCTGTGCGGAGTCGTTCGGTATGAAGAAGTGCGTTGCGTTGTTGCTGTTGGCCGTTTCGATGTCGGTGCTTGCGCCGTTGAGCGCGTCGGCTGCTCCGGCCGGGGAGCCCGAGGTCAGTCCGGCTGGGCGGACGACGTATTACATGACGCAGTACTCGGTGGCGAACCGGGTCACTGGGGTGAATGTGCTGACGTTCGGGCGGCAGACCATTACCAAGGTGTTCGTGTACGGGATCGGGGTCGGGCTCGAGTTGATCAAGAACGGCGAGCCGAATGTCAGTTTCGCGGCGGTGTACGACAACGCGGATCACACGAAGAGCGTTTACCGGACGGCGACGCTGGCCGAGTACCCGTCGTACGACCGGCTGCATGATCGCTGGACGTTCAAGATCGCCGGCGAGCTGCCGAATGCCGTGATCGCCGCCTCGTAGCGCGATGCTGATCGACGGTTCGACGTCGGTCGAAAGCTTCGGACGTCTGCAACCTCGTTCGGCTGACGCGTGTGACTAACCGCGTTGGCTAGATCGAGGAGGCACGTTTGATGAGGCGACATGGTCGGATCCTGGTCACCGCGATGGCGGTGCTGGCGACCGCGCTGGCGGTTCCGTACGGCAGCGCGGCTGCGCCGCCGAGCAGTGGGCCGCCGGTGCGGCCCGGAGATGAAGGTAGGCGGACGGCGACGGTCACGCTGGTGACCGGTGACAAGGTGACCGTCAGGCCGGCGGGAGATTCGTGGGAGGTGAAGATCGATCCGGTCCGGCCGGTCGGAGGCCCGGCGGGCGGGTTCTTCCGGCAGGTGACGAAGGACAAGGTGACGGTGATACCGATCGAGGCCTTGCCGCTGGTCAAGTCTGGAGTGCTCGATCGTTCGTTGTTCGACGTGACCGGGTTGGTCCGGCAGCGGCTGGACGACGCGCACACCGCCGAGATCCCGTTGCTGGTCAGAAGCAAGGCGCGGAAGGCGCTCGGGTTCGGGAAGGTCACCCGGTCGTTGCCGTCCGGCGGGCTGGATGCGGTCGTAGTACGGAAAGCTGGTGCGCCGCTCGAGCTCGGCAAGCTGCCGGCTGGTACGAAGGTCTGGCTGAACGGGCGAGCGAAGCCTTTGCTGGACGTCAGCGTGCCCCAGATCGGTGCGCCGACGGCCTGGCAGGGCGGGCACACCGGCGCCGGTGTGAAGGTCGCCGTCCTCGACAGCGGTTACGACCCGAGCCATCCCGACCTGGTCGGCGCGGTCAAGGACAGCAAGGATTTCATCGGCGACGGCATCAAGGACACGGTCGGGCACGGGACCCACGTCGCATCGATCCTGGCCGGCCGGGGGACGGCGTCCCAGGGGAAGTACACCGGGGTGGCCAAGGGCGCGGACCTGCTGATCGGCAAGGTCTGCAACACCGTCGAGTGTCCGTTCGACGCGATCATCGCCGGGATGCAGTGGGCGGCCGCCAGCGGCGCGAAGGTGGTCAACCTGAGTCTCGGCGGCTCGGAGACCGACGGTACGGATCCGTTGTCGGCCGAGCTGAACCGGCTGACCGAGTCCACCGGAACCCTGTTTGTCGTTGCTGCCGGCAACAGCGGCCCGCGCGGGCTGGTCTCGAGCCCGGCCAGCGCGGATGCGGCGCTGACGGTGGCCTCGGTGACCAAACAGGACGAGCTGAGCGAGTTCTCCTCGGTCGGGCCGCGGCTCGGTGACCACGCGCTGAAACCGGATCTGGCCGCGCCTGGCTCGGACATCGTCGCCGCTCGGGCGGCAGGCACACTGGACGACGTCGCGGTCGACGAGCAGCATGCGCAGTTGTCGGGGACCTCGATGGCGTCTCCACATGTCGCCGGCGCGGCCGCGATCCTGGCCGGCAAGTACCCGACCTGGACGGCGGCGCAGCTCAAGGCGAGCTTGATGTCCAGCGCCAAGCCGATTCAGGCCGGCGTGTTCGCCCAGGGCACCGGCCGGGTCGACGCCGCCCGCGCTGTGGCGCAACCGGTGTCGGTCGTACCGGCGAGCGTGAGCTTCCAGGCCGTGCGCTGGCCGAGCGCGAATCCGCCGGAGCAGCACAAGAAGGTCACCTATCGCAACGACAGCGACCAGCCGGTCACCTTGGGACTTCGCCTCGACTTCCGCAACCAGGACGGCCAAGCCGGCGCAGGCGCGAAACTGGCTACGGACAAGGTCACTGTTCCCGCCAAGGGATCGGCCGACGTGACGGTGACGGCGGCGCCGGACGGGCTGGCCACCGGGACCTACAGCGGCCGGATCACCGCCTCGACCGCTGACCAGGCGATCGTGGTCCAGACCACGCTGGGCATCTTCATCGAGCCGGAGAGCTACGACCTCGCGTTCACGGCGATCGACCGCAACGGCAAGACCCTGCCGACCGGCAGCTCGGGCGGCACCGCCGTGGTGCAGAGCCTCGACGACTGGGATCGACGCATGGAGCTCGTCCTGGCGGGTGAGAAGCTGCGCCTCCCAGCCGGCAAGTACGCCGTGTTCGGCGCGGTTGACACACCGGTTCCCGGCAAGGTCCGGCCGGCTGTCACCATGGCCGCGATCGGCGAGCTCGACGTCCGGGCCGACAAAGTGGTCCGCGTCGACGCCCGGGACGGCCGGCCCGCCGGAGTCCAGGTCGACCGCGGGGATGCCAGAGCCGGCGGCACCTTCGGCATGATGGTCAGTTCGGAAGGACGCCTTGCCGGAGCGATGCTCGGCCTCGGCCCGGACCAGTACGCCATCCCGACCACAACCCATGCGGACTTCGCCTACTACACAAGGGCTCAGCTGGAACACACCGGGATCAGTCTGGTCGGGAAGCCGGAGCTGGCGCTCGCATGGGCGCCGGACACGGCCGAGTTCGTCGGCAAGCAGACGTTCGAGGCCGCGGACGCCGGGCGGGGTCGCGCGGAGGATCTCGAAGGCCGGGATCTGACCGGCAAACTGGCCTTGTTCACCCTGACGGCCGCGGACGGCAACGTGATCAACGAGACGGTCGCGCGGCTGCGGGCCGCCGGGGCCGCGGCCGCCTTGTTCTACTGGAGTGAACCGCTCCCGTTGTCCGTCGACGAAACGGAGATTCCGTTGATGTCCGTCGACTATCCGGCCGCGGTTGGGCTCGCCGGGCAGCGGCTGACGTTCGAGGGCAAGGGCACCAGCCCGTACCGCTACGAGCTGGCGATCCCGGAGCTCGGGAAGATCCCGGCGAATCCGTTCTACCGGCTGCGCGATCACCAACTGGCCAAGGTGAACGCCGCGTACCACTCGGCGCTGCCGGGCGGTACGGCCTACACCGACTTCGACACCACGGTCGGCGACTTCTATCTGGAGAGTGGTATCTGGTCGGGCGCTCTCCCTGCGCCCTATCAGCGGACCGAGTACTACTCGCCAGGGCCCGTCGTCTGGTCCCCGATGGTGCGGATCAAGCAGGGCGCCGGGAAGGCGCCCGAGCAGTCGTTCCGGGGCGTGGACCGCACTTATCGGCCCGGTGAGCAGCTGACGGTCAACTGGAACAAGCCCGTGCACGGTCCAGGGTTCGGCAGGTTGCGGGACCGGGGCGAGGAGCGCCCGCTCCAGGCGTATCGCGACGGAGACAAGCTTGACGTTCTCGTGCCGTTGCTGACGGACGCCGCCGGTCACACCGCTCTCGCCGACCCCGACGAGCTCGGCTTCACCGACAAGGGCCAGACCGCGCTCTACGACGCGGCCGGCAAGTTGATCGGGAAGACCGGCTCCCCGGACTCCGGCGTGTTCACAGTTCCGGCAGCCACTGGCCGATACCGCCTGACCGCTGAGGTCCGCCGTACCGACCCGTCCTGGCCCTTGGCCACCCGAGTCACTGCGGACTGGACCTTCACCTCGTCCAGAACCAGCAAGCCGACCGAGCTGCCGCTGCTCGGCGTCCGCCTGAACCCACCGGTCGACCTGCTCGGGAATGCCCCGGCCGGCCGATCGGTCACCATCCCGGTGACGGTCTCCGGCGGGCAGCCGCGCAAGGTCGAAGTCTCCTACGACGACGGAGCGACCTGGACTCCAGCCGTACTCCGAAACAGCGCCACCGGCTGGACCGCGACAATCCGGCACCCGGCCGAAGGCATGGTGTCTCTGCGATCGGCCGCATCAGATGCTAAAGGCAACCAAATTGTGCAGACGACGTACCGGGCCTACCGCCTGAAGTAGCACCTCGCGTGAGGCAGACCCGGCCCGCACCGGGTCTGCGTCACACGGCTCAGGGGCAGAGTTCTGGGGAGCGGCCGGTGGTGGTCAGGGCGGTGATGTCGGTGAGAGTTGTCGGTAGATTGCTGCGGGGGGTGAGGGTGCCGTCGGATCGGCGGCGGCGGGTGTAGGGCTGGCCGGCGGTGATTGCGGTGATCAGGAGTTCGCCGTTGACGGCGGATGCGGCGACTTGGTCGGCTGGGTCGTTGGTGGGAGTCGGGAACTGCCAGGTGCCGTTGGACCGGCCGATCGCGTAGTAGAGCTGGCCGGCTGCGGCGATCACGACCATCAGGTCTTCGTTGACGGTGGCAACGGCTAGCGACGTGATGCCGTCCAGGGTGGCGAAGAGGTTTCGTGGGGTCCAGTTGCCGTCGGGGAGGCGGACGCGGTGGTAGATGTGTGAGCCGTCGACCTGAAGCATTTCGAAGCTGCTGTTGCGTTCGGCGGCGGCTACCAGGCGCGCGTTGTTGCCGATTCGGTTCGGGCCGTCCCAGCGGCCGTCGGGGAAGCCCATGGTGTGGTAGACGACGCCGCCTGCGGCGAAGGCGACCTGCAGGCAGCCGACGACCACCGCCGAGGTGATCGACGAGACGGCGCCGAGTCCGCCGTACAGGTTGCGGCCGGCCCAGCTGCCGTCGACGGATCGGAGCTGGTGGTGGATCACGTCGCCGTCGATCTCCATCAGGTTCAGCGCGCCGTTGAACTCGGACGCCGCCACCAGGCGGGCCGGATCGCCGAGTAGGTTCGGGCCGTTCCAGCTTCCGTCGGCTTGCTGGATCGCGTGGTACGTCGTACCGCCCGCGACCAGAACGAGTTGCACCTGGGGGTCGAGCGCAGCGCCGGGGGCGTCGAGCCGGTAGAGCGCGGCCGCGCCGGGGGCGAGGGCCACGGTGATGGACGCCGGGCTCGGCTGGCTCTGGTAGGTCCTGGTCGCTGGGTCGAACCGGGAGACGGCGGTAACCCTTGTGGTGTCGACGTTGAGGGTCGCCTGGGTGGCGGCGGAATGGCTTGGGTTGGCCACCAGCAGCCAGCGGGTCAGTGGCTTGCGGTCTTTGCTGCGGAAGCGGCTGAGGATGACCGGGCTACCGGAGGTACCGGTCAGGTACTTGTCCGGGCCGAAGGGAATCGTTCCGGACGGGCGGGAGCCGTTCGCGTGGGTCACGGACTCCGACACCAGCGGCTTGAGCTCTGCGCCGGCCGGAGCTAGCCAGTTGGCGTGCAGCGTCTTCGCGGCGTCGTACAGGTGGGTCCGGTTGCCGTCGTAGTCGAACAACGCTTGCTCGTACAGGCCGTCCGGGCGTTGGCCGGGCGACCAGTAGCAGAAGTACTGGATGCCCTTGCAGCCGTAGGCCAGACTGACGTTCACCTGCCAGGCAAGCTCCGCGGCCGTCGGCATCCGATAGTGGAAGTGCTTGACCGAGAGGATGTGGATCCAGGTCGGCAGCCCGGCGCCCAGGCCGGCCGCGCGCATCTCCTGCCACTCGGCGAAGTAGGCGGGGTGGTCGCGGTCGAGGAACAACGGGTAGCGGTCGTACGACAGCAGCGGTGGGCGGAAGATCCGGACGAAGTCCTGGAGATAGGCGCGCCAGCCGCTCGGCATCCACGGTGCGCCGCCCATATCCGGCAAGAGATTGACGTACGGCAGCAGGCCCGGCGCCGCGGCGCGCAGCGGGGCAGAATCGTTGGCGACCTGCTGAAATGCGTCCTGACCCGGTTCGTCGTACAAGCGGTAGCCGACCACCGACGGATGCCGGGAGTACTCCTGGTACGTCTCCAGCGCCCGAGGGCCCCGATTGACCACCAGCGCCTTCAGCCCGGTCTGATCGGTGAACGACAGCGTGCTGTGGACGTACGCCATGTCGTCATCGTCCGTCTCCCCGACGAGCGTCGCGGTGAACCCGGCGTCCTTCATCTCCTGGAACCGGGCCAAGGTGTTGAACCTCGGCTGCATCGACGGCGGCCAGAACGCCACGATCGGAAGCTCCGGCCCGGACACCAGCGGCATCGCAGTACAGCCGGCCGCAGCAGCAGCTTGTGCAGGTGTGGCGAGCGCAGGCACGAACGGCAGTACACCCGCCGCGGCAGCAAGCTTCAGCAGTCCTCGGCGGTCGAGCTCGAACCCGCCGGTCACCCTCGGATCTATACGCATAGACCGCAGTAGAGCACCGCGCCGGCGGGCGAACCAGCCATATCAACCTGGTCAAAACGATCGTCCACTCGATACCGCGGCCACCGGCGAAGGTTGTTCGCCGGTGGCCGGGGGCTCGGTCGGTTGGGGTCAGGCGGGTGGTGGATCAGCAGGAGGTGCGGACCGAGAGGTCGTACTTGGCGTCGTCGGCCTGGAAGGTGTAGATGCCGGTGCGGGTGATGGTGTTGCTACCGATCCAGTCGTCCTTGTCGACCGCGGAGCCGGTGTCCTGGTCCCAGGCCGAGATGACGGTGCCGCTGGGCACTGAGACGTTCACGGCCCGGAGATCGCCGTTGTTCATGGTCTTGGGGCCCCAGAAGACGCCGGGGCGCTTGAGGTAGACCTCGTCCGGGCCGGTGACGTCCTCCGTGTCCCAGACCCGCAGGTTGCACAGCCAGAAGCTGGCTGCCGGGGCGGCGTCGTCCACCGGCGCCGCGTTGGCTGCCGGGACGGCGCTCACCATCGCGCCCGCGGCCAGTGCCATGACTGCGACGCTCTTCAGCCCGAAGAATCGTGTACGCATCGAATTCCCTTTCGTCGTTGCCGGCGCCGCCGGCCGGAGATGTTGCCGGCCCGGCGGCCATCTGCGCTTCAGCTTCGGCCGCCGATAGTTGCCTCGACCACACGTTTCGAGATTTCTGTCAGCGATTTCGGGCGGCCGGTCGGCTGAAAGCGGACTGAAAGTACGCGCTGTTTGCCTAGCAGGTGATCCACCGCCATCCGCGATCGGGGGAAGACCGGTGCGTGTCCACGGAAACGCTGCTGGGGAGTTGGAATCCGGGTACACCGAACTACAGTTGGGAGCCTTCGAGGACCTGCGGGTCGCCATCGACGTGTCGCCGGCGCCGACCCTCGTATCGCTCGTGTGCGCCGCGCTGGGCAGGTCCGGGCGTCGCAGCCCGAACAGGTTGGTCGACCGGGTCCGACGTATGATTCCGGCGGACGCCGCGCAGACGTTGAGAGGTGTCGTCGATCGGCCGTGGCTGCGATTACCCAACTGCGTCTGCAGCCCAGGTACGAACCACTCCGTACGAACGCAGCTCGACAGCCTGGCCGCCACCTCGCCGGATCATCTGGTGCACGACGTCCTCCGGTTGTATCGAGACGACGAGCCGCTGCCGGAGTACTGGCAACGGGCGCTGCACGATCCGCGTCGTTGGCTGGCGGCCTTCGCGACCGCGATGGCAGTGGCGTGGCAGGCACTCGCACCCGCCTGGCGGGAAACGAAAGCCGTCCGGATCCGGGAGACCGAGCGGGTCGGCGTCGCGGTGGTGAGCGGCGCCTTCGACGCGCTGCTGGCGTCCGTCAATCCGCCGAGCGACGTCGCTGATCGGGCGCTGCACTTTCCCGACGCCAACCCCTACCAGGTCCGGCTGGGCCCCCGACGGCTCGTCCTCGTCCCCGAGGTGTCCGGCAGCTCGATGTCGGTGTTCAGCCTCGACGAACCGGACCTCGTCTGGTTCGCCTACCCCGCGCCCGGCGTCGAGCACCTTCACGACAGCGACGCCACACCGCCGTCACACAGCTCACTGAAGCTACTTCTAGGCCCGATCAAGGCACGCCTCCTCCAAGTGCTCACCCACCCGTTCACCATGGGCGTACTGGCCGATCGGCTCCGTCTGGACCCGAGCACAGCGACCTACCACTGCAAACAACTCGTCAACGCCGGCCTCGTCGCCCGCACCCAAGCCGGCCGCCAGGTCCGCGTCTGGCGCACCCCCCGCGGCGACGCCCTCATCGACCTCCTGTCCTGACGACCGCCGCCGGGACAAGCCGGTGGTTGTCGGAACAGCTTCAGTTGTTCGACCAGTTGGCGTAGCGGATCTTGCCGAGGACGGCGGGGCCGGCTGGTACCAGGGCGTCTTGGGTGAGGACGGTGCCGTAGCAGCGGGCGTTGGGATCAGCGACGACCTCGCGTGGGTCGCCGCGGAGGGCGAGGGCCGTGCGGAAGAACTCGTCCATGCGGCTCCGATCCGGGCCTGCGATGTCGACGCGGTCGTTCAGGGGGTGGCCGAGGGCGACTTCGGCGAGGTGGTCGGCGACCTCGTCGGCGGCGACCGGCTGGAAGTCGACGGGTTGGACCCGGAGGACGCCGTCCAGGTCGAAGGAGGCAGCCACCGGGGTGAGGAGTTCGTACATCTGGGTGGCGTGGACGAGGGAGTACGGGATGCCTGAGGACTTGATCAGCTCCGTCTCGGCAAGTTTGGCACGGAAGTGGGGGACCTGCGGTGAGCGCTCGGTGCCGACGACCGCGAAGGCGACGTGGTGGCTGACGCCGGCCGCCTGCTCGGCGCGCAACGTGTTGGTGATCGCGGTTCGGAACAGCTCCACCTGCGGGGTGTCCTCGAACGACGGCGAGTTGGTCAGGTCGACCACCACGGACGCGCCCTCCAACACCCGATCCAGACCTTCACCGGTCAGTGGATTCACCCCGGTGTTGGACGATGCCCCGACGGCCTGATGTCCGGCGTCCGTCAGGCGTCGTAGGACCATGGAGCCGAGCAGCCAGCCACCGCCGAGCACGACAATCTTCATAACCATTCCTCCTGTCTCGCGGCGTAGTCGCCGACTACTTCTTCGCCCAGTCGGCGAACCGGATCGTGCCGAGTACGGCGGCGTCCGTCGGAACCAGCGCGTCCTTCGCGGTCACCCCGCCGTAGCACCGGGAGTTCGGGTCGACCACGACCGGCCGCGGATCGCCGCGCCCGGCGAGCACCTCGCGGAAGAACTCGTCCATCCGGTACCGCTCCGGGCCCGCGATCTGGACGCCGCCGTTCAGCGGCTCGCCGAGGGCGGTCGCGGCGAGTTGGCCGACCACCTCCTGCGCGGCGACCGGCTGGAAGTCGATCGGCGGAACCCGCAGCTCGCTGCCGACATCGAAGGTGTTCTCGGCCGACTGCAGGAACTCGAACATCTGCGTGGAGTAGACGAACGAGTACGGGATCCCCGAGCCCTTGATCAGCGCGTCCTGGACCAATTTGGCTTGGAAATAAGGCACCTGCGGCGACCGCTCGATACCGAGCACCGACCAGCCGACATGATGCCCGACACCTGCCGCCCGCTCAGCCCGCAGCAGGTTGTCCGTCGAGGCCCGCACCAGCTCCGCGACGTCGTTGTCCTCCACCGAAGGGTTGTTCGTCAGATCCACCACCACCGAGGCCCCCGCCAGCACCCGCTCCAGCCCCTCCCCCGTGAGCGGATTCGCCCCATTGTTCGGCGACGCCGAAACCGCCTCGTGCCCCGCCGCCCTGATCCGCTGCGCAACCCCCAGCCCAACTCCCCAAGTCCCACCAACCACCACAACCCGCACAACCAACCTCCCACTCCAGGCGCCACCCAGCGCCACCTGCAGCACTGACCAATCACCCACCCCCGTTGTGACAGCCGGCAGGTCAGACCGGCGGCCGCGGGAAGAGCAGAGGGCTGATCTCAGCCAGCAGCTCGCGCAGCTGTACGGCGCCTGGGCCTACTGCCGTGTTCCCGTCGAGGAGGAGCGCGTCGCACAGCCCGATCGCCTCGTCGCGCTCGGAGGCGAACGGCGTGAAGACACGCCTGACGGCTTCGTGGATGTAGGTGAGCTGCTCGAAGTCCGCGGACGTCAATGCCTCGGCGACAACGGAGAACGCCGCCAGGTCGAGCCGCCGGAGCATCGCCTCGGCAGTCTCGAGTGTCACGGCCGTGTCGTGCCGATCGAGGAGCAGGCGGAGCAGTGTTGCCCGCGATTCGGGCAGGTCGGTGAACGTCGCCAGCGCTCGACCTGCGTCAATCCGATCCAGGTAGTCGTCGCTGGCTGCAAGCCGCACCAACGCGATGACGGCCGCGCGTCTGCTCTCCTGGTCCATGCCGGCATCGTTCCACAAGCCGGCACACCCGAGTTCCAGGTCAATCAAGTTCTGAGTGACCTGGAACCAGCGGGCTGTTAGTGCAGGGGTTGGGTTCCGGGGGTGGGGCGTTTGGTGGGGGTTTTGGTGATGGTGAAGGTGCCGGTGAGGGTGGGGGCTACGTTGCCGGCGTTGTCGGTGGCTCGGAGTTTGAGGGTGTGGGTGCCGGGGGTGGTGAAGGGGACGGGGGCGGTGTAGGGGGTCCAGGGGCCGTTGTCGAGGGTGTATTCGATGGAGCGGATGCCGCCGGTGTCGGTGGCGGTGGCGGTGAGGGTTGCTCGGTCGATGAACTCCCAGCGGGCGTTCTGGTTGCCGGTGAGCCAGCCGGTGAGGGTTGGCGGCGTGGTGTCGTTGCCGGCGGGGACGACGGTGAAGGTGGCGGTGCCGGGGGTGGAGGTGTTGTTGGCGTTGTCGGTGGCTCGGTAGGTGACCGCGTGGGCGCCGTTGGTGGCGACCTCGACGGGGGTGGTGTACGGCGTCCAGGCGCCGCCGTCGAGTTGGTATTCGACGGTCTTGACGCCGGAGCCGGCGTCGGTTGCGGTCAGCGCTACCGAGGCTTTGCCGACGTAGTTGCCGTTGGCATCTTGGGTGCCGGAGACGGCTGCGGTGACGGTGGGCGGAGTGGTGTCCTGGGCGACTACGGTGAAGTGCGCCATACCCTCGGGTGAGAGGTTGTTGGCGTTGTCAGTGGCGCGGTAGTGCAGCATGTGCATGCCGGGCGTGTTGACGTTCACCGGGGTCGTGTACGGCGTCCAGGCGCCGCCGTCGAGCTGGTACTCGACGGACTTGACGCCGGAGCCCGCATCAGTGGCGGTGACGGCGACCCGGGCCGTGTTGATGTAGTTGCCGTTGGCATCCTGCTGGCCAGTGACGGCGGCGGTCACTGTGGGTGGAGTGGTGTCCTCGGGCGGCTCGACCACCCGGAAGCCCACCGACTTGGTCGGCGCCACATTCCCGTCGTTGTCGGTGGCCCGGTACTGCACGGTGTGATCGCCGAGCGCGCTGACGACGACCGGCGCCGTGTACGGCTTGAAGCCGGTGTCGTCCAGCTCGTACTCGACCGAGGCCACACCCGATTGCGCATCCGTTGCGGTCACGGCGACGGTGGCCTGGCCGAGGTAGTGGCCGTCCGAGTTCTGCGTTCCGGTGACGGCAGCGGTGACGGTCGGCGGGGTGGTGTCGTCGCCGTCCTCGGTGACGATGAACTCACCGACCATCGTGCTGTGCCCCGGGATCGCGCAGAAGTACCGGTACTTGCCCGGCGTGAGCGTCACCTCGACCTCGTGCCGGCCGTCGCTCCCGTCATCCGGGTACGCCAAGATGTTCAGATCGACGTCGTGGTTGTACCCCGGTGTCGAAAGGTCGAACGTCAGCGTGTGCGACATGTCGGTGGTGTTGCCGGTCGCCTCGCTGTTCTCGAAGACGATCGTGGTCACGCCGGCGACCGCTTGGGTCGGTGCCGTGGTGTAGGCGGTGACGCTGTTCCCCGCCGTCCAGTTCAGCACCTGGACGGCGGCAGGCTCCAACGGCGCCGAAGCCAGCGCGGACTGCGGCGCCAGTAACAGCAGTACGGCGGTGAGCCCAGCTATGAGTCGTCGCATCGCAGCCTCCTAGAGGGTCCGCAGCCGGATGTTTCGGAACTCCATCAGGTCGCTGTTGCCGTGGTTCTGCAGCCCGATGTAGCCCTCGAGGTACTGCCGCAGGTCGCTCGGCGGATCACCCGCGCGCGACGACTGCAGCCCCGGCGCGTTGTCGAACTCGTTGATCACCACGCCGTTGCGGATGATCGTGTAGCGCTGCCCGACGACCTTGACCTCGTACTCGTTCCAATCCCCCTTCGGGGTCGGCCGGGCCGCGGTCAACGGGTTCGGGTCGAAGTTGTAGATCGAACCGGTCTTCTGCGGCTCGCCCGTCTCACCGTCGTACAGCTGGATCTCGTGACCGCAGTAGATCGCGACCCAGGCCTGCGAGGTCCGGGCCGAGCCGACCGTTCCACAGCTGCCGAGCGGCCGCTGATCGAGCGGCGTCCGCGGATCCGGGAACCGGACGAACACGCCGCTGTTGGCCCGGACGGCGTCCGGCGCGACGTCGCGGAACTGGAGCTTCAGCGAGAAGTCGCCGTACGGCTTCTTCGCGAACCAGAGCATGCCGAGCCCACCGGACGGTTTCAACGTCCCGTCCGGCTGGATCGCGAACTCACCTGACGGCGCTTGCGCCCAGTCGTAGAACGACTCGGCCGTGCCGTCGAACAGCGGCTCGTACCCGGTCACCCCCGGCTTGCCGATATTCGACGCGCGGGCGACCGCGATCAAACTGTCCCGCTCGGCGACGGTGATGATCCCGCGCTGCCGCAGCTGCCGGGTGGCCTGCTGAACGTGGGTGACGAACAGGGCGTGGGTGGCCCAGGTGCTCTCGTCGTCGATCAGATCATCCGCCTTGCAGCCGCCGCCCGCGTTGCGGTTCGGCACTGTCGTCGAGGTGTCCCCGATCGTCACTTGAGCGCCCTGATCCGCCATCACACAACCGGCGTTGATCGCGACCGATGCTACCGCGGTGGTCCCGTCGGCGTAGGTGATCGTGACCTTGGCGGTCTGCAGGCCAGGTGCGGCGTACGTGTGCCGCGGGTTGGCCTCGGTCGACGTCGCGCCGTCGCCGAACGTCCAGGCGTACGACACCCCACCGGCCTTGGCGCCGTTGAACGCGTACGTCAGCGGCTTGTTCTGGACGGCGATCCCGGTCGCCTTCGGCAGCGGCGTCGGCGCACCGCCCTTGTAGCTGATCTTCACCAGCTTCTGGTTCGGGTGCAGGGTGAAGAACCCACCGCCGTAGTCGAGGACGTAGAGCGCGCCGTCCGGACCGAACCGGGCGTCCATCCAGCTCTGCACCTGGTTGGCACCGTTGCCGCCAGCAACGATGTGCTGGAAGGTCTCACCGAACGCCGGCGGCTGCGCCGTCGGGACGCCGGCCGGGTCGACCGTGATCGCGACCCGGCGGGTCGGCGTCGAGTTGTCGCCGATGAACCACTTGTCGTCCCAGTACTTCGGCCAGGCCACACCGCTCTTGGTGTTCACCCGGTCGTAGTGGTACGTCGGCCCGGACATCACGGCCTGCCCGCTACCGCCGCGGAAGTACTGCTGCGTGTACGTCGCATCCGCGTCGTTGTACGTCGGGATCGAGCTGCCCGGCCGTTTCGGGAACACCGGGCCGCCGCCACCCGGCGAGTACCAGATCATGTTGTCCTTGACCGGCGGCAGCTCGACCAGACCGGTGTTCCGCGGCGAGGTGTTCAGCGGGTTGTCGCAGTCGTACCAGCCGGTCAGCACGGACGCGTCCGTGTTGCTGCGGTTCCGGTACGGCTGCCGGTTGCCCATGCAGAAGGGCCAGCCGTGGTTACCGGCCTCGGTGATGATCGTCGCGGTCTCGTACTTCGCGGGCCCCAGCTCCGGGCTCGGCGTACCGGCGTCCGGCCCGACCCAGGCGGCCGTCAGCCAGTCGGTTTCGGGGTCGATCGCGAGCCGGGAGATGTTCCGCACGCCCATCACGTAGATCTCGGGCAGCGTCTTCGCCGTCCCCGGCGCGAACAGGTTGCCGGCCGGGATCGTGTAGGTGCCATCGGCCTCCGGGTGGATCCGGAGGATCTTGCCGTTCAGGTCGTTGGTGTTACCCGACGTCCGCCGGGCGTCCTGGAACGACAGCCCGCCGAACTCCTGGGTCCAGTTGTTCCCGGAGTAGCCGCCCGATCCGCCGGACGAGTTGCTGTCGCCGGAACCGACGTACAGGTTGCCCTTGGAGTCGAACGCCATCCCGCCGCCGGCGTGGCAGCAGCTGTGTTGCTGGACCTCCCACTGCAGCAGGTCCTTGCGGGTGGACAGGTCGATGGTCTGGCTGGTCGCGTTGTAGGTCAGCCGGGAGATCGTCCGCTTGCCGGTGTGCCGGACGCGGTCGACGGTGTCGTGCGGCATCCAGTAGACGTAGAACCAGCCGTTGTCGGCGAACTTCGGGTCCAGCACAATGCCGAGCAGGCCCTCTTCGTTCTTGACCAGCTCGTCGCCGGAGCCGCGGTTGCCCATCACCGGCAGCGTGGCCAGCAGCTTCGCCTTCTTGGCGACCGGGTCCCACTGGTGGATGGTGCCGCAGCCGAGGCCGACGTTCGGGTTGTCCCAGGAGACCACCGGGCCGGTCGGGCAGGCCGCCTTACCGACATAGAAGACCTTGCCGGTCGGCGCGATCGTCATCCCGTGCGGCTCGCCGATCTGGTCGAGCTGGCCGGCCTGGTTGGGCAGGGTGAGCCGTTCGACCGTGTAGTTCGCGGCGATCGTCGCCTGACAGTCGGCCCGGACCATTCCCGTCGTCCACTTCAGCGCGCCGAGGATGTGCTTGCGGAACGCGGACTCGCCGTAGCTGCCGTCGGTACCGCCCATGCCGGTGTAGAAGGACCGGCCGCCGCTGTAGTCACGGCACCACGAGATCGGGTGGAACGGGCCGTTGGCGCCCGGGCCGGGGTTGTAGTGCCGCTCCTCGACCTGGGCGACGGTGTGCACGGTGCCGATCGGGTTGATCGCCCAGTTGCGCCACTTGTCGGTCCGGGTGAGCGTCAGCGGCAGGCCGGCGTTGGCCGGGTGCTGGCGATCGAGGATGTTGACCACCGCGCGTTGCGGGGTCGGCTCCGGCGGAGGCGTCGAGTCGCCGGTGTAGTAGAGCAGGTCGGCGAGCTGGATCAGCGGCTCACCGCCGTTCGCGGTGATGTTCAGCCGGTAGTGCGCGTACGTCGCCGGGTTCGCGATCGTGAACACCCGGCGCTGGAGCCGATCGCCGAAGACCTCGTTGCTGCGGCTGTCGACATCGGTCCAGGCTTCGCCGTCGTTCGAGCCCTGCAGGGTCCAGTTCTTCGGGTCGCGGCCGACGAAGTCGTTCGCCGAGGTCAGCGAGTACCTGGTCACCGCGGCCGGCTCGGCCAGCTTCATCGCGACCCAGCCGGTCGGCGCGAAGGCCAGCCACTTGGTGTTCGGGTTCGCGTCGGTGAGCTTCTCCTTGGTCTCGTTCGGCGGGTTCTCCGCGCTCGCCGTAACCGTGGCCACCGGCCGCGGCGGGGGCAGCTGAGCGCCGACCGGACGCGCGCCGACCAGGCCGGTGAACCACTCGGAGTCCGGCTGGAACTTCGACGCGTCGGCGATCCCGAGGTAGCCGTTACCGGCCTTGATGTAGTTCTGCAGCGCGGTCTCCTGCTCGCGGCTGAGCGTGATGCCCTCCGCGGAGAGGAACACGACCGCGCGGTACGTCGCCAGCTTCGCCGGGGTGAACACGGCCGGGTCCGAGCTGACGTGGACGGTCATCCCGTTGGCCTGCCCGATGCCGGCGATCGCGTCGGTCGCCCGTTCGACCGGATCCAGCTGGTCGTCGGGTTCGCCGCGGAACACCAGGACCTTGACCGCGACATCGTCGGCAGCGGTCGCGGCGACCGGGGCGGCTTGTGCGACCGGCGGCGTACTGCCCGGTTGCGCCACTTGGGTGCCGAACGTCAGTGCCGCAATGGTCAAAAGGGCAGCGCTACGCCGCCGACGGTTGAGCCTCATCGTTCCCCCTCAGCCGTGATGATTGGAGTGATCGGCCTGCGGTGCGGCCACATGGTGGTGCTGGCGGAAGCGGTCGATCGCCGCCTGCGCGCCGGGCGGCATACTCCCGTCGGGGTTGCGGACCAGGAACAGGCCGACCATCCCCTGATCGGAGTGCATCTGCACGTGGCAGTGGTACATCCACGCCCCCGGACCGACGCCTTCGCCGGCCAGCACCTGGAACCCGAACGAGCTGCCCGGGTCGAGGTTCTTGTTGTCGATCACCGGGCTCGGGTCGTTGGCGCCGGTGAGCATGCCGGTCCGCGTGTCGGCCCAGCGGTGCGCGTGCAGGTGGAACGTGTGCGGCAGGTTGCCGTGCCCGATGCAGACGAACTCGACCCGCTCCCCCTGCCGGGCCTCGAACATCGGCGTGTTCGGCGCCTTCTTGTTGTTGATCAGCATCTCGTTGAACACGACCGTGAACTGCCGATCCGGGATCAGGTCACCGCGGCGGCGGACGATCAGACCGCCGTACAGGCCCTTCTGGATCCCGATCGTGCCGTGGTCGTTCCCGAGCGCATGATCGTGGTAGTGCCAGTAGCCGGCGGTCCCGGGCAGGAAGCGGTTGCCACCGATGTCAACCTGCTTCCGGGACCGCCAGGTGTACGTTCGGGTCTCGCCGGGCTCGTTGAACGAGTCGTTCAGCGGGCTCCCGTCCGAGTTCACGTCGTAGTCGACGCCGTGCGCGTGGATCGACAACCGCTTGTCGGTGTTGTTCACCAACTCGATCTCGAGGGTGTCCCCCTCGTAGATCTCCAGCAACGGCCCGGGGATCGTCGCCTCCCCCGGCGCCAACCCGTACCCGTACAGATCTCCGGGCAACGGCTCGGCGTACAAGGTGATCTGGCGTACCACGCCAGCTTTCTCCGGGGCAGACGCCGAACCGCTCAGCACCGCTCCCCCGGCCACCGCAGCCGGTGTCACCAACACCGATCGCCGCGACAACCGCGAATTTCGGGCATGCTCGACCATCAAGGGACTCCGTTCGGGCGGGAACGCGTGTCTCCAGGTGTAGTTCAGCCCGCACCCTACGTAGCCAGCCCGAAAATGTTAAGACCTTGCCGCATCTTTCTGTCGCACGTTGTCAGAAACTGGCAAGGCGCCGAGAGGTTCTCGGCGCCTTGCGGTGGGTGGTTGGGGTTCAGTGGCGGCGGGTTACGGCGGCCCAGGCGTCGACGATGCCGTGGCCGTAGAAGCCGTTGAAGTTGCGAGTGCCTTCACAGAGGGCGTTGAACTCGTCGGGGCGGCCTTCGTTGGTGTAGGTCAGCAGCGGCGGGTTGGGGCAGGAGCGGGGCTGGGCGGTGTCCATCAGGATGCGGCCCACCTTGTCGGGGTCGAGGCCGAAGTCGCCGCGGGTCTTCTTGCCGTACTCGCTGACGATGAGGGCGGCGACGCCGGAGGCGTGCGGGGAGGCCATCGAGGTGCCTTGGAGGACGAAGTAGTAGCCGCAGCGGGTGTAGTCGGTGACTCCGGGCGGGCACTGCTTCTGGGCGCCGGCGGCGATCCCGGCGGCGGTCAGCTCACCGGCGGCGTCGACGTGGCCGTTCACCTGGAGCTTGTTGACGGGGTACGTCGACAGGATCAGGTTGCCGTTGGTGCGGTGTTGCGGGGTGCCGAAGTAGTCGCGGAACCAGCCGCCGGGGGCGGAGACCTCGATCTGTTCGGTGCCGTAGTTGGAGTAGTCGGCCTTGGTGGTCGTCGGGCCGAGAGCCGAGACGCCGATCACGTGCGGGCCTTCGACCGGGAGGTCGAGGCAGGTCGCGTTGTCGATCGGGCGCGGGTATTCCTGGCCGGCCGGGAAGTCGGGGCTGGACAGGTCGGTGCGCGGCTTGCCGAGGTCCTCGTGGTTGTTGCCGAGAGAGCCGACCAGCGTGACGCCCCGGTTGTGGGCGTAGTTCAGGGCGCGTTTCATCGCCCGGATGATGGTCCGCTGCTCGGCCTGCGACTCGGGGCTGTCGGCCGGGTTGGCGGTGCAGTTGTAGAGCCACGGGTCGACGTAGAAGGACATGTTGACGACGTCGAGCCGGACGTCGCCGGCGTACGTCAGCGCGTCGGTGACCGGGCCGAGGAACAGGTACCCGCTGTCCTGACCGCCGCGGATCTCGACCAGCGTCACGTTCGGGGCGACGCCGGAGACGCCGACGCCGTTGGCCGCGGCGCCGATCGTGCCGGCCACGTGGGTGCCGTGCCCGCTGTCGTCCCAGCCGACCGGGTCGACACAGCCACTGAACTCACAGACGCCGTCGATCTCGGGAATATCCGGTGCGAAGTTGCGGGACAGGTTCCAGTCGAAGTTCGGCGCGATATCCGGGTTGCGGGCGTCGATCCCGGAGTCGAGGACGCCGACCTTGACCGCCTTCTTGCCCGGCTGGACCGTGCGCGCCAGATCCGAGCGCACCATCCGCAGACCCCACAGCTGACCGTCCAGCGGGTCCATCCCGACCGGCCGCTTGGCCGCCGGGCCGCGACCGGTCCGGCCGTTCTCGTGCTCGATGGTGAGCGGTTTCTGCTGCGGCGCGACGCCGACCGGCCGGCTCCGGGCCGCTCCCTCGATCACACTCGACGCCGACACCCGGGTCACGAACCCGGACGCCGCCGCCCGCACGGTCACCGTGCCCAGATTCGCGTTCTCCTTGACCACTTCACCGCCGGCCTGCTTGATCGCCGCAACGGCCTGGCTCCGGTCCGCGCCCTCCTCGAGCAGGACCAGATACTCGGTGTTGCCCCCAGCAACACCCGCCCCGGCGCCCACCGGCGCCACGACCACGCCGGCGACCAGGACGAACGCCCCGGCCGCCGCCAGTAGACCTCTTCGGACATCTCTCATCAGTGAACCCCTCCCCTGAACACACATGGACGAGGCTCACGCTAGGTCGAAGTCCAGCACCCGAGAAGACGACGACGTTGTCAGAGGTCTAGGCAGTTTCGGGCCAAATTCCCAATCAATCGCTTGCCTGATCAGCCGTACCGCCGTTCCGCCGGACGACGGCGGCATGCCACCCGATCACGATCGGAACGATCACCAGCTCCAGCACCGTCGCCGCCCGGAACACCGGATGCGGCTTACCGGTCCGGCGCGCCGAGATCAGCCGCGGCACCCCGCCCACAGCAGCCGTCCCCAGCACCACCCGAGTCACCGTCGCCCGCTCCTCCGGCCGCCGAATCGACCACCACAACACCAGCCCGGCCATCGCCCAGAACGTGTTCACGAACCGGTACTCGCTGTCGACACTCGCCGTCGTCGGCCCGCCACCCGGCGCCGCCTTCGGCCCCCCGAGAATCCCACTCAACCCACTGGCCACCGGAACCGCACCCAACACACCCAGTGTCGCCAGCAACGCCTTACGTGACTTGGTCTCCGCCATGCCCCGAGCCTAGATCAGCCCCAGGCCGTCGATGTCTGGTGTGACATCGGGGCGGGGTTACGCATCGGAAGGGTAGTTACGTCGATGCGGAGGTAGGGCTTTGTTCGTGGGGCGAGTTGTTGTGGCGCTGGCGGTGGTTGCCAGTGGGAGTTTCGCTGGGCCGGCCGTTGCGGCGGGTGGGCCGACGGAGACGATCACGTTGGTTACTGGGGACACGGTGGTGATGCGCGCCTCGGGAGTTCCGGTGGCGACGGCGGGGCCGGGGCGGGGCGGGATGCGGTTTCAGGTCAGCCGGGTCGGTGGAGACACGTTTGTGGTGCCGTACGACGCGCTGCGGCTGACCGGGGCGGGCAAGGTGGATCGGCGGCTGTTCAATGTCACGAAGCTTGCCGCGCTCGGGTACGGGGATCGGGCGCGGGGTGATATCCCGTTGATCGTCGAGGGGACGGCGCGGGCCGCGGCCGGGGTTCGGCGGGAGCCCAAGGATCGGGTGGGCGAGTTCTGGAAGAGCTTGCAGCACAAGGCGAAAGCGACGACCGGTATGACGAAGGTCTGGCTGGACGGCAAGGTCACGGCCACGCTCGATCGCAGTGTGCCGCAGATCGGCGCGCCGACGGCTTGGCGGGCCGGGCAGACCGGGTCGGGGACGAAGGTCGCCGTACTGGACTCCGGGATCGACACCTCGCATCCCGATCTGACCGACGCCGTCGTCCAGGCGCAGGATTTCACCGAGAGCGGGTCCGGTACGGACGATCGGTCGGGGCACGGGACACATGTCGCTTCGACGATCGCGGGCAGTGGGGCAGCGTCGGGCGGGAAGTACAAAGGCGTCGCGCCGGGCGCGAAACTGCTGAACGGCAAGGTGCTGGACGACGACGGCGACGGCTCGGAGTCCGCCGTACTGGCCGGGATGGAGTGGGCCGCCGCGCAGGGCGCGGAGGTGGTGAACCTCAGCCTGGGTTCGAAGTTCCCGACCGATGGGAAGAGCCCGCTCGACCTGGCCGTCGACCGGCTCACCGCGGAGACCGGCACGTTGTTCGTGGCCGCGGCCGGCAACAACGGTCCCGGCAGCCAGACCGTGAGCAGTCCGGCCGCGGCCGACGCCGCGCTGGCGGTCGGGGCGGTCGACCACGAGGATCGGTTGGCCGAATTCTCGTCCCGTGGACCGCGCGCCGGTGACGCCGCGATCAAGCCCGACCTCACCGCGCCCGGCGTCGGGATCGTGGCCGCCCGGGCCAAGAACGCAGTGATCGGTACGCCGGTCGACGCGTCCTACCTGGCCATGGACGGTACGTCGATGGCCGCGCCACACGTCGCCGGTGCTGCAGCGATCCTGGCCGGCCAGCACCCGGAGTGGACGCCCGCGGAACTGAAGGCCGCCCTGATGGGCAGTGCCGAACCGAACCCGGCGCTCACGGTTTACCAGCAAGGCGCCGGCCGAGCGGACGTCGGACGCGCGGCGACCCAGCAGGTCCGAGCGGATGCCGGCAGCATCGACTTCGGCGAGGCCCGCTGGCCGCATGACGACGACAAGCCCGTACGGCGGACCGTCAACTACCGCAACGACGGCGACCAGCCGGTCACGCTCACGCTCAGCACCAGCGACCTCAAAGGCCCGCAAGGTGCCGCCGTCCCCGCAGGGATGTTCGTACTGTCGGCAACGACGGTGACCGTGCCGGCACACGGCTCGGCCGCGGTCGACGTAGTTGCGAACCCCGCGGTCAGCGGTCCGGACGGGACCTACCAGGGCGGCGTCGTGGCGACCGCCGGAACCACCCGGGTGCGCACCGCTGTGGCGCTCTACCGCGAACCCGAGAGCTACGACGTGACCGTCCGGGCCATCGGTCACGACGGGCAGCCGGCGCCGCTGAGCCACTTCATGATCGCCAATGTGGATCGGCCCGGATTCGTCGTCCGGGACGGATCCGCGGAGCAGTTCGTCCTGCGGCTGCCGAAGGGAACCTATTACTGGGAGGGCTTCCAGGAGCGGATGATCAGCGAGCAGCCGTTCGCGTTCGGCTCGGAGCACTTCTTCGAGCCGAATTTCGCGATCGCGACGGACACCATGCTGACTCTCGATGCGCGCGATACCGTGCCGCTCGTCCTGCGCAGCGATCGCCCCGAGGCCGATCAGGCCGCGCTGGGCTTCGACAGCTGGCGGGATACGCCGTACGGCGGGAAGGCGTCCGTCGGCGGCTCGACCGGCGGCACCGAAGCCTTCCCGATGGCCAACGAAACCCGAGTTCGGCCGTCGCAGACGTCGGCGCCGGGCGCGTACTTCTTCAGCGCCCAAGCCCTGCTGGCCAAGCTGGACGGCCACGGTGGCTGGTCAGGCAGTCCGTACCAGTACCACCTGAAGTGGCACCAGGACGGCCGTGTGCCGCGCACTCTGGACCGCCGGTTCCGGGATCGCGACCTGGCCGAGCAGACGACGGTCATCGCGGCTCAGGCGCCCGGCGAGTTGGTCACGAAGGACCTGGTCACCACGGTCAGCACGCCGGGAAAGATCGTCGAACGCTACTCACCGGGGTACGAGTTCGAGCCGGGCACCCTGACCCGGCGCAGCGCCGACGGCCAACTGCTGATGAGCCAGGGCAAGAGCACGCCCAGGTTCTTTGCCACCAAGGGCGTCGCGCCGCCTGCCCGCTGGAACGTCGGGCCGTTCATGCCGGCCGACGACACCGATCGGGGCAGTCGGCGTACCGGCGACGCAATCGACGTTCAGCTCTGGATGTACTCCGATCAGGATCTCGACCACACCGGCGACTCGCTGGTCGACTCCGGCCGTACGCGCCTGCTCCGCGACGGTGTCGAGATTGCCGCGTTCGACTACCCCGGGGAGTTGACCGCCGACGTACCAGCAGGCTCGGCTACCTACCGCCTGGAGGTCGAGAGCTCCCGCAGCATCACGCCGTTCTCGACCCGGCAATCAGCCGCCTGGACGTTCCGCTCCAGCACCACCGCCGAACCCACCCCACTACCCCTGCTGTTCATCCGGTTCGCCCCCAACCTCGACCACCGCAACCAGGCGCCCAGCGGCACCCGGTACGCCGTCCCGGTCCAACTGTCCGCCGGCAAGCTCACCGCGGTCGAAGCCTCCTACGACGACGGCGCCACCTGGCGACCCGCAAAACTCCAAGGCGACAAAGCCCTTCTCGACCACCCCCACGGCAACGGCTACGTATCCCTTCGAGCCACCGCACTAGATGCCGCAGGCAATAGATCCGAACAGACCGTCATCCATGCCTACAAGCTGACCGGGTAGGTCGCGCCGGTACGGGCGGAGTACGGGCAGGGGGGTGTCGATTGTGGTTACCACAATCGACGTCCGCCGGTTCGTCCGCCCGTACTGGAGGTCTTCCCCGATGCGTAAGTCAATCGACCCAGTGCGGCGTTTGCTGGGGTGTTTTGTGGTGCTGGCCGTGTTGGTTACCGGCTTGGCGGTGACGTCGATCGGTCGGGCGGAGGCCGCGCCGGGCACCGGGGCGGGGTTGTACGTCCCGCTGGCGACCACTCAGCGGATCTATGACTCCGGATCGACGCTGGTGCAGGCGCAGGAGACGAAGACCGTCACCTTCACCGGGAAGGGTGGGATTCCGGCGACCGGGGTCAGCGCGATCGCCGCGACGGTGCAGGTGCTCAGCCCGACTGCGGGTGGATCGCTGCCCGCGTGGCCGGCCGGGGAGGCGCAGCCGGCTGTGTCGGGGTTGCTGTTCGCCGCGAACATGAACTACATGTCCGGGTCGGCGGTGATCCGGCTGAACGCGTCGGGGCAGGCGAGTTTCGCCAACAAGAGCTCCGGAACACTGCGGATTCGCGTCGATGTCACGGGCTACTTCACCAGCGCGGAGGCGACGACGGCGGGCTCGCGATTCGTTCCGCTGCGACAGTCCCGGGTAGTCGACACGCGCTCCAAGGTCGGCGTCCCGGGCACTACGCCGGTGGGCGCGGACAAAACCATCACGTTCCAGGTGGCCGGGCTCGCCGGTCTGCCGGCTGCCTCGTCGATCTCGGCGGTCGCGGTCAACGTCACGGCTCTGGTCCCGACGGCCGCCGGCGGCTGGACGCTGTACCCGGCGGGCGCCACCCGCCCCACCGTCAACCACGGCTTGCATCTGCAGACCCGCCCGAAGACCAACAGCTCGATCGTCAAGCTCGCCGCCGACGGCCGTTTGTCGCTGACCAACAACTCGACCGGTACGTCGCACTTCACGGTCGATGTCACCGGCTACTTCACCAGCGCCTCGAACGCGACCGTCGCCTCGAGCCGCGTCGTCGCCTTGTCGCCCCGCCGGATCCTCGACACGGGCAGCACACAGATCGCGGCCGGCGCCACCGTGAACCTGCGGGTGACCGGCGCGGGCGGCATCCCGACGAGCAATGTCGCGGCGGTCGCGATCAACCTGATCGCCTCCGGGTCGGCCACCTCCGGCGACTTCCGGGTCTACAGCGCGGGCGCATCCGCGCCGCCTGCTACCGATGTGATCTTCGCCCCGAGCCCACACCAGTTCAACCAGGTCTGGGTCCGGCCGAGCGCCGCCGGCGACATCACCATCGCCAACCGCACAAACGCGGGCGCCCGCCTGTACGTCGAAGCCCAGGGCTACGCGGTCACGCCAGGGAAACCGCAAGCACCCACGAACGTGACCGCGCAGGCCGGCGACCGCTCAGCCACGGTCTCCTGGACGGCCCCCACGGACGCCGGCGATCTCCCGATCAGCGGCTACACGGTGCAGGTCAGCCCGGGCGGTGCGGAGATCTCGTCGACCACGACCACGGCGTCGATCCCGAACCTCGACAACGGCACCGCCTACACCTTCGAGGTGACCGCCCGGACCGCGACCGGTACGTCGGCGCCGTCGCAGCCGAGCGCCGCTGTCACTCCGGCCAAGGCCGGTCCGCCGGGCGCTCCGATGATTACCGGCGTTGCCGGGCGGGACTCGGCGGTCCAGGTGGACTGGTCACCGCCTCCGGAGACCGCAGGCGCGATCACCGGCTACACGATCACCGTGCAGCCGGGCGGCCGGACTGTTCAAGCTCCCGCGGACGCGACGACGGCCACGGTCACCGGGCTGACGAACGGATCGACGTACCGGTTCACGATCGCGGCGACGAACGCGCACGGCACCGGTACGGCGTCGCCCTTGTCGAAGCCGGTCACCACGCGCCCCGCGGAGGTTCCGATGGCGCCGGTGCTCGACAGCGTCGTCCCGGGGCCGAATCGGATCGACGTCCAGTGGGCGCCGCCGGCCGATGGCGGGTCGCCGATCACGTCGTACCGAGTGACGCTGACGCCGGGCGGGCAGGAGCAGGTCATCGAGGCCGACACGACGGTCGCGGCGTTCGGGAACCTGACCAACGGGACGTCGTACAGCGCCAGCGTGGTGGCCGTGAACAAGGCTGGTGCGAGTGAGCCGGCGACGCGCGGCAGTCTGGTCCCGGTCGTCACCCGGGTGCCTGGCCGCCCGCTGAATGTGAGTGTTTCGAGTATCGCCAGCGGCAGCCTGGTCGTCACCTGGCAGCCGCCGACCGACCCTGGGACGAGCGTAGTCACCGGGTACACCGTCACCGCCGAGCCCGGCGGCCGGAGCGCGACAGTCGGCGCGACGGCGCGGACGGCGACCATCACCGGGCTCGATGCCGCGACGAGCTACACCGTGCGGACGACGGCGTCCAACGCGGCCGGCACCGGTACGGCCGAAGTCTCCGAGCCGACGCGCGCATCGGTCACGGCCACGAGCGTCACGCCGAACTTGTTGTCGGCAGAGTCGCTGGCCGGTCTGACCGACTACCGCACCGACGGCACCTTGATCTTCGCCCGACCGTCAGCTCAGGTCGCTGCCTTCAAAGTCGGCGACGTCATCGCCTCGCTCCCCGATGCGAAGCTGCCGTTGGGCATCATGCGCCGCGTCACCAATCGGGCCACCCAAGGGCCCGCGGTCGTGTTGTCGACCGAGCAGATGCCGCTCAGCGGTCTGCTGACCGCAGGTGGGATCACCTCGGACCAGGTGCTGACGAACGACTCCACGACCGAGGTGCAGAGCGCGCCGGGCGCCAAGCGTTCCCAGCCGCTCATCGACGGTAAGACCCGGCAGCAGGGCGCGCCCCGGCGCGAGCAGGCGAACAAGATCCAGGGTGGCGAGGTCACCTTGATGGACGGTCAGTACACGTTCACGTTCTTCGCCGAGGTGGGCGCGGAGAACGGCTTCGCCGGCGCGGTCGAGGGCTCGGTGAGTATCAAGCCGAACCTGATCACCAAGATCGACTTCGGGACGCCGACGAAGACCGAGTGGGGTTACACGGTCGACGCGCATGCCGACGTCCGCTGGCGGGCCGGCTTCGTCGCGAAACTGCTGTCGAAGGAATGGGAGGTGCAGCGGATCCGGGGGCCGCGGGTGGTCGTGATGGCCGGGCCGGTGCCGATCGTGCTGACCACCGAGCTGAAGGTGATGATCCGGCTCGACGTCGAGGGCAACGTCGGCGTCCAGCTGCGGTACAGCTACGGCCGCGAGATCGGCGCAAAGATCACGACCGAGGGCACCAAGGTCACGCCGGAGGTGATCAACCGGACGTACGACGTCAACGCGGGCGACATCCAGTTCTACGCGGCCGCGACCGCGCGGCTGGCGGCGCCGATGATCGGCTTCTACGTGTACCTGTGGGACGTCGGCGGCCCGGGCATCCTGGCCAGCCCGTTCACCGAACTCGAGGTCGATCTCAGTCAGAATCCTTGGTGGACACTCGATCTCGGCGTCCAGCTCGGCGCCTATCTGGGCATCAGCGACGACATGAAGAAGATCTTCGGCCAGGAGTTCGGCTGGGAGGACGACTCGCTCTTCGAGGCCAAGGTGACGATCGCCCATGCGGGCGGCCCGTTCGCCGGGCTGAAGGTCGAGCCGGCGAAGGCCGAGATCGCCGCCAACACACCACTGAAGCTGACGCCGACCGTGATCGTCGGGGGTGTGCCCACGACGCCGCCGCAGGTCGAATGGTCCGTCGTCCGCGGGCCGGGATCGGTCGCCGCCGACGGCACCTACGTCTCCCCCGACCCCGGCGCCGCCGTGGTCCGGGCGCATATCGACGAAAGCCCGGCCGGCGAGGAGATGAACTTCGAGGTCGGCATCCTGGTCGGCAGCGGTCCCCCGGCAGCGCCGGCCGCCCCGTACGCCGAACCCGGCGCCGGCTCGCTGAACGTCTCCTGGCGGGCGCCCGCCAACGGCGGCTCGCCGATCCTCAGGTACGCGATCACGACCGTTCCCGCGACCGCCACGACCTGGGTCGAGGCCCCGGCCCGGACCGCGCGGCTGCTCGGCGTCACCGTGGGCCGGACGTACCGGGTGCAGGTCGCCGCCGTCACCAGCCTGGGCACGGGCCCGCTCAGCCCGCTCAGCGCCGAAGTCGTCCCGGCCAGTCTCGGGATGACGATCACCGGCACCGCGCAGAACCTCAACACCACCGAGTTCGGCGTGCCCAACACGCAGGCCTGGGACATGACGTTCAAGATCACCGGGGACGGCCAGTACGTCTATTTCGTTGCTGGCGGCAACTCGAATGTCGTGCCACTCGAAGCCCGCAACGGCGTCGCCTACCCGTACCTGGTCCGCCGCAGCCTGGGCACCGGCCGGATCGAGCTGGTCTCCCGGACTGCCGACGGCGTCACCCCGCAGGCAATCGACCCGGGATCGATGGGGTTCCCCGGGCATGAAGGCGTCGCGATCGGCGCCAGCCGCACCGGCGACCGGATCGCCTATCAGGAATGGCGGAACCCGCACTGGACCGGTGACGTCGTCGTCCGGGACCTGCCCTCCGGGCGCATCATCGGGCGCTATCCGCTCCCGTCCGGCGAGATCCTGGAGACCCTGAAGCTCAACGACGACGGCACGGTGCTCGCCTTCGCCACCCGGCCGCCGATCAAGCCCAGCCGGGCCCCCGATGCCAACATCTACCGCGCCCTGCCGGGGTCGGGCGGAGCGGCAACCGAGATCGCGGGGTGCTTCATCAGCTGCGCCGATGACCATGAGACCCCGTACTTCGACATGGACGGCTCCGGCAACACGCTGGCCTGGGAGACGTGCGCCGGTCCGAACCGCAACTGCCGGGTCCTGCGCTGGGCCGCCGGCACCGTCACCGATCTGCTGGCACAGCCGGTCGAGCGTGAGCAGGCCCAGACCCCAAAGCTCTCCGACGACGGCAGCTACCTCACGGCGTCGTACACCAACGCCGCGGGCAGCAACGAAGGCCTGGCGGTCGTTCCCATCGGCGCGAGCAGGATCACCCCGCAGGCCGTTCGGGCCAACTACGCCGCGGACCAGCTGGTGACGCCGATGAACCTCAACCGGAACGGGACGAAGGTCCTCTACACCGTCGGGATCGGCAGCGGGACCGGCCCCCACCCCGGTTACATCTTCAACCGCGCCGGCGCCTCGACCAGCTTGCTCGCCCCGAGCGAATCGGTGGTGATGGCCGACACCAGCGACGACGGCACCCTCGCGGTCTACACCCAGTTCCTCGGCGTCCCCGGCAGCGGCGGCGCCTTCGGAACCCAGACCCTGATCCGCCGGATCTGAAAGTCCCCCTGCCCATCAGTTGTTAAAACTCGAACGACCCGCTACTCTCCAGATCAGAAGTTGAGCGTTCAACTTCTCATTCATCGGAGAGAAGGTTGTGTGATGGGAACGATCGAGGGACGGACGCCGTCGCGCCGGGGGTTGCTGAAGTGGGGGTCGGCGGCTGCGGTCGCCGGGGCCGGTGTCGCGCTGGCGGGGCAGGCCGCGAACGCGGCTGAGCCGGCGACGCCGACGAAGTTCGCGCCGCTGCCGGTGGGAGCCAAACCGCTGCCGGTCGGGCCGGAGGGGTACCGGCTCGACAAGGTCGGGCCGGAGATGTACGCCGTGACGGCGGGCGGAACGCAGGCGGCGTTCGTCGTCAGCAGCAAGGGCGTGATCGTGATCGACGCGCCGCCATCGCTGGCCGACGCGCTGCCGGCCGCGATCAAGAAGGTGACCAGCCGGCCGGTCACCCACCTGATCTACAGCCACCACCACGCCGACCACATTGCGAACGCCGGCGCCTTCGGCCGCGTCACGCGCATCGCGCACGCCGAGACCGCGCGGCTGATCAAGGGCGAGCGCGACCCGCAGCGGCCGCTACCGACCCAGACCTTCACCGACCGGTACACGCTGACGGTCGGCGACCAGCGGCTCGAGCTCAGCTACCCCGGCGTCAACCACGAGGCCGGCAACATCATCATCCACGCGCCCCGCCAGCGCACCGCGGTGATGATCGACGTCGTGATGCCGGGCTGGGCGCCGTTCCGGGCCTGGGGTACGGCCGACAGCGTGCCCGGCGTCCTGCGCGCGCACGACGAGCTGGCCAAACTCGATATCGACACCTTCATCGGCGGCCATGTGCACCGGCTCGGCACCCGAGAGGACATCCGGGTCTCCCGCGAGTTCGTCCACGACCTGTGGAACCACACCACCGAGGCGATCGCGGCGACGCCGATGGGCGGCTTCTTCGGCATGGTCGAAGCCGGTAACAACTGGGCCGGCTTCCGGCTCTGGCTGGAGGCCGTCGCCGACAAGGTCGAGCCGATCATCCAGCGCAAGTGGCTCTCCCGGCTCGGCGCGGTCGACGTCTTCACCCGGGAGAACATCATCACCGTCGCCCTCTCGCACGTCGTCGACGCCCCGCGGGACCTGTGAGCCGCTGCGTCGGCAGGGTGGGTCTGGCGATCCTAGGGAAATCGGTGCGATCGAGGCGGGCTGCCGCGGGCCTAGCTTCGAAGTATGGAGAACGTGGAGCTGACGGGTCAGGTGGCCGTGGTCACGGGTGGGAACTCGGGGCTCGGGCTGGCGACGGTGCGCGGGCTGGCGGAGCGGGGCGCCCGAGTGGTCGTTGCCGTGCGCAATGTTCCGGCCGGGCTGGAGGCGGTGCGTGGGATCGGCGGGACGGTCGAGGTTCGGGAGCTGGACCTCGCGTCGATGGCGTCGGTCCGCGCGTTCACCGCGGAGCTGATCGATGACCACCCGAAGCTGGATCTGCTGGTCAACAACGCCGGAGTGATGTTGCTCGGGCCGCGGCGGACGTCGGCGGACGGGTTCGAGCTGCAGTTCGCGACCAACGCCCTGGGTCAGTTCGCGCTGACCGGGTTGCTGTTGGGGAGCTTCCGGTCCGGGCGGGTGGTGAACGTCAGCTCGGCGACCCATCGCGGCGCGCACCTCGATTTCGCTGATCTGATGTTCGAACGCGGCTACCGGGCGAATGTCTCGTACGCGCGCTCGAAACTGGCCGCGACCGTCTTCGGGGTGGAGCTGGACCGACGATTGCGGGCGGCCGGGTCGCCGATGATCAGCGTGCTCGCACACCCGGGGATGACGCGGACGAAACTGACGCCGCGCGCCCTGGAGCAGCACGGCCGGGCCGGGCGGCTGGTTTCGCGGGTCGCGCTGCTCGCGGGCCAGCCGGTGGAGCGCGGCGTACTGCCACAGTTGCATGCGGCAACTGATCCGAGTGTGCGGGGCGGCGACTTCTACGGCCCGTCCGGGCCGGGCGAACTGCGCGGCCCGGTCGGTCGGGCGCGGCTTGCCCCGCAGGCAAGCGATCCGAGTGTCGGCCAGCGCCTCTGGGCGGCCGCCGAGGAGCTGACCGGAGTCCGGTATCTGTCCGTGAGAGGAGCAAGCCAATGACGCACGTGGAGTTGCCGACGGCAAAGTTCGGGCCGTGGGCCGTGGTGACCGGGGCATCGGCCGGGATCGGGCGCGAGTTCGCGCGGCAACTGGCCGCCGGCGGGCTGAACGTCGTCATCAGTGCCCGTCGCGCGGCGCCGCTGGCCGAGCTCGGCGCCGAACTCGAGCAGCAGTACGACGTCCGGCACCGGGCCGTGGTCGCCGACATGTCCCAGCCGAACGGGCCGCACCACTTGATCGAGGCGACCGCCGACCTCGACGTCGGGCTGCTTGTCTCGAACGCCGGCGACCTGGTCCCTGGCGAGTTCCTGGGCCGTGAGCTGCAGTACGCGTTCGACTCCTGGCAGCTCAATGCCGGCAGCCATCTGGTGCTGACCCATCATTTCGGGCAGCGGCTGGCCGAGCGCGGTGCAGGCGGCGTCTTGCTCGTCGGCGCCGCGGGCGCGGAGAGCGGGATCCCGTGGGCGGCCGCACATGCCGCCGCCAAGGCTTACACCAACACCCTTGCCCGCGGTCTGCACGCCGAGTTCGCCGAGCGCGGCCTCAACCTGACCGTGCTCACCCCCGGTCCGACGCGGACCGAACTGCAGAGTCGCCGCGCGCTGCCCGAGACCGGTGGGACGACGGTGAGCAACGCCGTCAGCACCGCCTTGAAGGCGCTCAAAGCCGGGGACGTCGAGGTGACGCCCGGCCTGGCCGCCCGGGTCCTCAACAGTCTGCCGGCCTCGATGTCCCGGCGGATCTCCGGCCGGACGATGGCCGCCGCCGCCCAGTCAACCGTCAGCCAGTAGGAGGATCCGATGTCCAGCCAGTCCGCAACCGTCCGCCCCGCCCGCAGCTCGGCCGGGATCATTGCCCTCGGCATCGTTGGCGCCGCGGCCGTTTCCATCGCCCTGAACGCCGCCGTCGCCGCGATCGCCCTGGCCGCCGGCGCCTCCGCCGACTTCCAGCCGCTCCAGTTGTCGGCGTACGCCATGTGGACGATCGTCGGCGTGCTGGCCGGCTTCGGGGGCTGGGCGGTGGTCCGCGCTCGATCCGCGAAGCCCCGGCAGGTGCTGCGCACGCTGGTCCCGGCAGTCGTCGCCATCAGCTGGATCCCGGACTTCGTCGTCGGCTTCAACAACTCGTTCCCCGGGACCAGCTGGGGCGCCGTGATCGCCCTGATGGTGATGCACGTTGTGATCGGCGCTGTGGTCGTGGCCGTCTGCGCGCGGGTGCTGCCGCTGCCGCGAGGCTAGCGCAGCCGGGCCTGCAGGGCAGTGGTGACCTCCGGCGGGTTGCGGTGCAGCTCGGTGACGAGGGTGGCTTCGAGGAGAGCCGGCCACTCGACCGGCGTCGTCCAGTTCGACTCGTAGCCGCCGGCGAGCAGCTGGGTGACGGTGGCCGCCACCGCGCCGGCTCGGGTCAGGGCGCTGATCGGGGCGCGGCTCGGGCCGAACGGCGTCAGGTCGAGGGTGGGCTCCTCGCCGCGGAGCGCGGTGGCGAGTTCGTCGGCGAGGAGCGGAGCGAGTGAGAGGTCGGAGCTGTTAAGCAGCCAGACCCCGGGGAGCGCGGTTTCGCCGATGAGCGGGAGACCGTCGATGGCAACCGGCCGGTTGGTTAGCTGAATCTCCTGCACGCTGCTCTCGCCCAGATCGCGGCGGAGCTGGCGGGCGGCGGCGTTCAAGACGTGCAGTACGTCGCCCACCGGCGCAGCACCGACCGGCTCGGACGCCACGACCTCGGTGCCCCCGAGTTGGAGCTGACCGACGCGCAGCGGGGCGGCGTACGTCGCGGCGGCAAACGCGCGGCGCGGCGTCCGGACCAGGTACGGCGGGATCGCATCGCCTTCGGTGTCGACCACGACGGAGACCTCTGCACTGTCGACCAGTTGCAGGGTCTCAGCGGCCGCAGGCGCCGCTGTGTTGACCAGAACGACGGCTCCGGCGGTCAGCGACGTACCGTCGTGCAGCTCGACCCCATCGCCGACCTGGACGATGTCCTCGACGATCAGTACACCACCGGCCGCCTGGAAAGCGCGTTCGAGACCGGCCATCAGTTCTGCCGTGTCCACCGCGAACTCGTTGGGCAGATAGAGCGCCTGCAACGGACGGGCGGTCGGCTCGGGGTCGAGCCAGTCGAACTCCGCTGGGTCGACTACCTCGAACGGCTCGCCGTACTGTTCCAACGCCGCGCGGACGGCGGCGAAGTTCGCAGAGTCGACGTCAGGCAGCCCCATTGTGTTGAGAATGACCAAACTGCCGTCTGCGGTCTGTACGTCGCTGTCCAGCGAGTTGAGCCACTCCGGCCACAGCTGCGCCGACTTGTGGCTCCACGCCACTTTGGTTGGCTCATGCGCGTCGCTGAGGCCACCGAAGGTCTCCACGAGCCCGACAGCGGGCTCCGGACGCCGAGCGCCGACCACTGCGACCTGAGTGCCGCGGCGGGCCAGCGCCAGGCCGAGGGACAACCCGAACGCGTCGTTGCCGACGACCAGAACGTCGTACGTCATGAGTGTTCCTCCTCCGCCGTCAGACGGCCGAGTAGTAGTCGCGCAGCGACTGGGCAATGGGCAAGTGGATGCGGGACGCGGCCAGCAGTTCGGGCGGCGGTGTGAATTCCGGGTCGAACTCGTCGGCGATCCGCGTGTACGCCAGCCGCAGGTAGTGCTCGATCGTGAGCGGCAGCTCGGCCGGCAGCGTCCAGTTGGTCTCGTAGCCGGTCGCCATCATGTGCGTGACCGTCGTGTTCACGATGTCGGCCCGCTGGAACGGCTGGATCGGACGCCGAACCGGCGCGAACAGCTCAAGGTCGACCGCGGACGGTTCTCCAACGAGCAGTGCGGCCATTTCCCTGGCCAGCAAGGGTGAAAGCGTCAGACCGTCCCGGTAGGTACCAGTCATCATCCAGAGTCCGGCAACGCCGGTCTGGCCCAGCAGTGGCATTCCGTCCAGTGCGACCGGTCGGTTTCCGACCTGCAGCTTGCGGAACGGGCTGCGGGCCAGATTCCGGCGGACCTGTCGGACACCGCAGTCCATCAGGAAGAGCACGTCAGAGACGAGCGCCTTGGTTCGCGGCTCGGGCGAGATGACGTTCGTCGCTCCGACGTAGACCTGGCCCGGGCCGCGCGGTACGACGTGCAGCCCGCACGCGAACGCCCGGTTCGGCGTCCGGATCACGCTGCGCGCGTTCTGGCCGTCAACGGTGTCAACCAGCGCCGATACGCCGTACCCGCTGATCAGCCGCGGGATGACGGCAGCCTGGTCGGGCAGCGTGTCCAGAACGGCCTGGGTCGCGGCACCGGCGGCCAGGACGACCTGCTCGGCCGCGAGCGCCGTACCGTCGGCCAGAGTCACGCCAGTGACCCGGTCGCCGTCCCGAGTGACGCCAACCGCCTGCTGCGGGATCTGCACGCCGCCCGCCGCTGCGAACGCCTGGTCGAGGCGGATCAGCAGCTCGTGCGCGTTCACCGCGTGCTCGTTCGGCAGGAACATCGCCTGCAACGGGCGGGCCGTCGGCTCGGGGTCGAGCCACTCGATGTCGTCCGGATCGACATCCTCGAACTTCTCGTCGTACTCGCCGAGCGCACGCCGGATCGCCTTGTAGTTCTCGGTGTCGATCTCCGGCAGGCCGACGGAGTTCAGCATGACGACCGTGCCGTCGGCGGTCAGCAGCTCACTGCCGTCCGTGTCGGGCGAGATCGACTCCAGCCAGTCGGGCCACAGCTTCGATGCCTGGTAGGCCCAGTCGAGTTTGGTTCGTCCGTAGTCGCTGCCCAGCAGCGTGGTGGTCACCTCGCCGAACGTGCCGATCATCGCGCCGGCGGCGGCCGACGCGGCGGCCGGTCGATGCGGCTGCCCGAGCACCGCGACCCGGACGCCGCGCCGGGCCAGCACCAGCCCGAGCGACAGGCCGAGCGATCCGTTGCCTACGACAACAACCTCATGACTCACGGTGGTCTCCTTCGCTCAGATGACGAACCAGCTCCGCCACCGTCGGCTTCTCCAGAATCACGCGCACCGGCACCCGGACGCCCAGTCGTTCCCGCAGCCTCGCGGCCAGCCGGACCGCGACCATCGAATGGCCGCCGAGCGAGAAGAAGTCGCCGTCCGCGGTCCCGAACGCCTCGATCCACAGCGCGGTGACGATCGCTTCGGTCGGGTCGAGCAACTGCTTCCCGAGTTGAGTGGCCGGGCTCGCGCCGGGCTCCAGCTCGTCGTCGACGGCGGTCCAGAGCAGCTCCAGCCGACGCCGGGATTGCTCCTCGGCGGCTGGGAAGCCGGTCCGCGCTGTCAGCAGGGTCAGGGTGAGCAGCTCGCCGCCCAGCCGGCCGAGCAGCGCCGATTGGCGTTGCGTCGGTTCCGCCAGGCTCTGGCAGGTCGTTGCGAACCGGTGCGCCTGGACCGCCAGATAGGAGTCACCGGGTGCGGCTGGGACGGACGGGCGGTGGTTCGCCTGGAACGACCAACGATCCATCATCGTGTCGACGCCACCCGCGACGCGCAGTGCGCGGGCGTCACGGAGGTAGCGCTCGACGGGATGCGCCGGGACGCCGCGAGCGGCCTTGCTGCGTGCGGTTTCGTATCCTTCGCCGCCGAGAATCGCCATGGCGCGGTCGATCGCGCGCCCGGCCGCGCGTGAGGTGATGTTCTTGGCCGCCGCCAGCTCGGGTTCGGTGTTCGCCCGCGCGAGGCCGAGCAGGCACCACTGCTGAACGGTCTCGATCGTGTGGATCTCCGCGGCGATCTCACCGACCGACCGCTGGATCTCCTCGTACTCGCCGAGCGGACGCCCGTCGATCACCCGGCGGCCGACGAACTCGCGCGCCCACTCCAGCGCCAGCCGCGCGATCGCCAGCGACGGCGGCCCGATCACCAGATGCCGGCCGAGGGCGGCCCGGAGGCCCAGGTCCCGCTCGACGTCCATGCCGCGGACGGCGACGTCCGGCCGCATCCGCCAGTCCTGGTCGGCCGACATCAGCTGCTCAGCCGGCACCCGGACATCGGTCAGCCGCAGCCTGCCGAACGGCGCACCACGCAAACCCATGAACTCGTGCCGAGCCACCACTTCGAAACCCGGGCTGCTCGTGTCCACGAAGAACAACCGCACGGTGCCCGCGACGGTTGCCGAGACATCGAGGAAGTCGGCGACCGCGCCGTTGCCGATGAACAGCTTCTCGCCGGTCAGCAGGTAGGCGGCGCCGTCCTCGACCGGTACGGCGACCGTCTGCCGGCTCTCGTTCGCGGCGCCCGCGGGCTCGGCGTCGGCGGCCGCCGAGACGATGCCGGTAGCGACCTTCTCCGCGATCAGCTCGCGCAACGGCCCATCGCTGAGCGCGGGCAAGTAGGTCGCGGAGCCGAACCCGTTCTGGATGGACAGCACGAAAGCGACTGCCACCGAGCGCAAAGCGGCCGCCTCGACGACGCGGCATGCGTTCAGCCAGGACAGACCGAGACCGCCCAGCGCGGGCTCGACCATCAGCCGCAGCAGGCCTGCGCCTTGGAGCTTCTCCAGTAGTCCGTCCGGCAGCTCCCCGGTCGACTCGACCGTCTCCGGGTCGAGGTGGTCGGCCAGGAGACCTTCCAGCAGTGCGACGGCGTTCGTACCGGCTTGGACGTCGTCAGAGTCCTGCTCAGGGAAGGGCGTCAGCAGGTCCGTGCGCACCCGTCCGGCGTACAGCTCGGCCAAGACGCTCGGCGAGGTGTCGGAGGAAGTCATCGGTCTGCTCCCGGAAGTAGAAGTGATCACCGGCATAGATCTGCGTCTCGAACGGCCCAGTGGTGTACGCCTGCCACTCGTCCAGCGCTTCGGTCGCTTCGGTGTCGTCGAGACCGCCGAATGCCGTGACTGGGCAGGCCAGCGGTGCTGCGTCCGGTGCGCGATAGTTGGCGATCAGAGCGAGGTCGGCACGCAGCACGGGCAGCATTAGGTCGAGCATCTCGGAGTTGGCCCGGAGGTCCCCCGGGAGTCGTCCGTACCGCGCTTCGATCGCCGCTACCAGCTCAGCGTTCTCCAGCTCGTGGACGCCGTCGCTCAGTCGATCCACATGCGGAGCGCGGGCCGCGGACAGAACGAGCGCTTCGGGCCCTGCTCGGCCGCTGTCCCGCAACCGGCGGGCGACCTCGTAGGCGATCAGTGCGCCGAGACTGTGGCCGAAGAACACGAACGGCGGCTCGAAGTCGACAGCCGCGACGAAGTCCGTCACCAGCTCGTCCATCGAGGTGTACGGCGTTTCCGTCATCCGGCTGCCTCGGCCGGGCAGCTGAACTGCCCACAGCTCGACGTCGGTCAACCGGTCGGACCATGCCAGGAACTCACCTGGTGAGCCACCGCTGTGTGCGAAGCAGTACAGCCGAAGCGGCGCTGTGGGTCGTTTCCGGCGCCGCAGTAGCCACTGTTTGCCAGCCACCGGTACGACGGCCGCACGCGGTGCGTCGGCCAGTGCGGCCAGCTGGCCGACTGTGGGTGCTTGGAAGAAGGACTTCGGCGTCAGCTCACCGCCCAGCTGCCCACGCACCGCCGCGAGGATGCGGGACGCGATCAACGAGTCGCCACCGAGGTCGAAGAAGTTGTCTGCTGTGCTGACAGTCCGCAGTCCGAGGGCGTCCGCAAAGGCGTTGGCCAGCAGCTGCTCGGTTGCTGTGAGCGGCGTGGCGGGCGCAGCGGCCGGCTCCGCCTCGACCGGCTGGAACTCCTCGTCGAGGCGGAATCGCGTGCGTTGGAAGGGGTACGTCGGCAGCTCGACTCGGCGGCGCGCTCGATCGGTATGCAGGGCGGACCAGTCGATGCGCACGCCGGAGACCCACAGCCGGCCGGCGCCGCACAGCATGCTCAGCGCACCGCCGTCGCGATCCGGTACGCCGGCCGCCGCCAGACTCTGGGCGATCGGCCGGCCCGGGTCACAGTCGGGGTGTCGGCGCGCCAGCGTGCTGAGGGTGTGACCAGGACCCAGCTCCAGCAACGCCTGGCTGCCTTGGGCGAACAATGTCGACAAGGCGTCCGCGAACCGCACAGTGTGCCGCAGGTGCGCTGTCCACGAGCCGACTTCTTGGACGTCGGCCGCCGTGGTCAGGAGACCGGTACGGTCCGAGATCCACGGGATCGTCGGCGGCTTTCGCGGCACGGACTCGACGACTGCGGCGTACTGCGGGAGGACTGCGTCCACGAAGGTCGAATGCGCGGCCGCGGCGATCCGCAGGGGTCGGACGTCGACGTCGTCCGCTTGCAGGAGCTTCTGCAACTGCTCTACCTCGTCAGCTGGGCCGGTGACCACGCACTGGTCCGGGCTGTTCACTGCCGCCAGCGCTAGCTGCCCGGTGAGGAACGGCTCGACGGCTGCGGGCTCCAGCGGGACTGCGAGCATCGATCCGGCCGGTAGCTCGTCGAGAAGTCGGCCTCTGGTCAGCACTAGGCGCATGGCGTCTTCCGGTGCCAGAACACCTGCAGTGGTTGCTGCCGCATAGGCGCCGAGACTGTGCCCAAGCACAGCGGCTGGTACTACTCCGCGCGCTTGCCACAGCTCGGACAGTGCGTGCTGCACAGCGAACAGCACCGGCTGGCAGACGCGCATCGTGTTCAGCTGCTCTTGCGCCCAGGCCTCAGCTTTCGGGTACAGCACGGCGCGGAGGTCGAGTCCCAGATCGTCGCTGGCCCAGTCCGCCGCCGAGTCGATCGCGCGGCGGAACACTGGTTCGTCCCGGTAGAGGTCGGCGCCCATGCCGACGTACTGGCCGCCCTGGCCCGGGAAGAGGAAGGCGACGCCCCGGCCGTCCTCGGCGCGGCCGGTGATCGGCTCGTCGGTTCCCACGATCGCTGTCCGCTCGGCGAAGGCTCTGCGACCGGTCTGCAGGGTCCACGCGACATCAGCGAGCTGTGTGTTGGGCAGTGCGTCCTGTAGGCGTTGAGTTGCTGCTGCCAACGCCGCTGGGGAGCGGGCTGAGAGGGGGAACAGCTGTGGCCGGTGGTCCGGGGTGGAGCCGGCCTGGCGTGGGGCCTCTTCGACGATGACGTGGGCGTTCGTGCCACCGAGTCCTAGGGAGTTCACCGCGGCCCGGCGAGGCGTGTCTCGCTCCGGCCAGGCCAACGGCTCGGCGCTGATCGTGAACGGGGTGTCGTCGAGCATCAGGTCCGGATGCGGCTGCCGGAAGTGCTGGGTGCCCGGGATGACGCCGTGCTGCAGCGCCAGGACGACCGTGATCAGACCGGTCACACCCGCGGCCGCGTCGGTATGGCCCACTGACGCCTTGACCGAGCTCAGCCGACAGAAGCCCTTTTCTGTTGTGCCGAAGGCTTTCGCCAGGGCGCGGACCTCGATCGGGTCGCCGACTTCGGTGCCGGTGCCGTGCGCTTCGACGTACTCGATCGTGCGGGGGTCGACTCCGGCGATCAGGTGCGCAGTGCGGATCGCCTCGGTCTGGCCGGTCACGCTGGGCGCGAAGAAGCCGACTTTGCCGGAGCCGTCGTTGTTGACCGCGGAGCCGCGAACGACGGCCAGTACCCGGTCGCCGTCCGCGAGTGCGTCCTCCAGCCGCCGCAGTACGACGATGCCCGCCGCATCCCCTGCGACTGTGCCGTTGGCGTTGGCGTCAAACGAGCGGCAGCGGCCATCGACTGACAGCACGTCCTCATCGCCATCGGCCGCCTGCGGCTCTGGAACGTGGATCGTGACGCCACCGGCCAGTGCGATATCGCAGTCACCGGCCAGCAACGCTTGTCCGGCCAGATGCACAGCAACCAACGATGTGGAGCAGGCGGTCTGTACCGAGACCGCAGGTCCGCGGAGGCCCAGTTTGTAGGCCACTCGCCCGGTCAGGAAGTCGGAGCCGTAGCCGTTGCGCAGCTCCCAGCTCGTTGCACCCGGGAAGCGGTGGCGGTGGGTCTGAAGGGCGGTCGGGTGGTCGGTGAACCCGCAGCCGCCGTAGACGCCGATCGCGCCGGTGTAGGCGAACGGGTCGTACCCGGCGTTCTCCAGCGCACTCCACGCGCACTCGAGGAAGACCCGGTGCTGTGGATCGAGGATGGTCGCCTCTCGCGGAGAGAACCCGAAGAAGGCCGCATCGAAACCATCGGCCTCCGGGACCACTCCGTGGCCGTGCACCCGTCCGATGGCATCAGCCGGCCCGCGGGTGATCTGGTCGCTGTCGGACAACAAGTTCGCCCAGAATTCCTGGACGTCACTTGCACCGGGGAACCGACCGGCCATGCCGACAATCGCCAGGGCGTCGTCGCTCATGTCGGCTCCGCGTTGTCAGCACGCGCCGTCCGCCGACGCTGCCGCAGGCGATCACGTCCGGCCAGCAACCGTTCAGTCGGCTGCTCAGCCGGCGCTGTGCCAGCGGCACCGCCCAGGTAGCCAGCCAGCGCAGCCACCGTCGGATACTCGAGCAGGGCGACCAGTGGTGGCGCCGTACCGGTCAGCGCGCGCAGCCGGGACTGTGTGGCCAGCAAGGTGAACGACGTCCCGCCGAGGTCGAAGAAGTTGTCCTGCAGGCCGACCTCGGTCCGCCCGAGCACGTCCTGCCAGATGCGGACCAGCTCGCGCTCGATCTCTGGCTGTGCAGGCGCTGCGGCCGCTTCGACGACAGGTGGTGCCGCAGCGGTCGTGTCGCGATTGCGGACCGCTGGCAGCCGGAACGTCGGGTCAGCGGCCGCAGACGCGAGCAACTGCTCCAGCTGTCCGGCCAGGGCGGCGATCGTGCCGGCCGCGAACAGGTCGGTGCGATAGGTGAAGGTGAGCCGGAAGTCGTCGCTGTCCGGTTCGGCGCGAAAGATCGTCAGGTCGAGGTCGACCTTGGCGTCGTCCTGCGGGCACTCGATCGCGGTCGCGGTCGTACCAGCGAGCCGCGGCGTCACGATCGGCGCGGACTCGAACGAGAAGTACGTCTGTACGAGCGGCGCATGGCTCAGGTGGCGCTCTGGCGCCACCTCCGCGACGATCCGGTCGAACGGGACATCGGCGTACTCGAGGATGTCTAGCAGCTCGCTCTGGACGCGGCGGCAGAGGTCTCCGAAGCCGGGGGCGCCGGTCGTGTCGACCAGCACCGGCAGCGTGTTGACGAACAGCCCGATCGCCGATTCGAGTTCGACGCGATCCCGTCGGCTGACGGGGACGCCGACCAGCACCTGCTCCTGACCGGCCATCCGCGCGAGCAGAGCGGCGTACGCCGTCAGCATCAGCACGAGCGGGGTCACCCGAAGCTCCTGGGCGCGCCGCAGCACCGGGGCCATCACCTTGGCCGGGACGACGTGCACGTGATTGGCACCTGCTGACGTCGCGACCCGCGGCCGCGGCTGGTCGGTCGGCAACCGCAGTACGGTCGGTACGCCCTGCAGGTGCTCTTGCCACCACTTCAGGTCGTCGTCGGCGACGGTCTGGTCAGGTGCCCAGCCGGCAGGCTCCGGTCGTTCGCCCAACCCGGCATAGCCGTCCGCCAGCTCGTCGAAGAAGACCTGCAGCGACGGTCCGTCCGTGATGAGCTGATGCATGACGACAACGAGGATGTGGTCGTCAGGGGCCAGCCGGAGCAGCCGTGTCCGCAGCAGCGGGCCGTTGGTCAGATCGAACGGCTCACCGGCCCAGCTGCGGACCAACTCGTTCGCGGCGTGCTCGCTGTCGACCTGGGTGGTCGGCAGATCGACCCGGCCGACGCCGACGACCTGCTCTGGTCCGGGGAACGTCGTACGCAGCGCTGCGTGCCGCGCGACGATCTGGCTGATCGCAGCCCGTAGACGCGCAACGTCCAGTGGGCCTTGGAACCGGGCCGCCACCGGGACGTTGTTCATTCCGGTGCCGGGGCGGAGCTGCTCCACGACGTACAGGGCACGTTGGAACGGCGTGAGTGTCATAACGCGAGCCGATCTATCTTGCCGCTGGCGGTCAGTGGGAGGGCGGGGACGAGTTCTATCCCGGTCGGCACCATGTAGGCGGGCAGCCGCTCGCGCAGCGTCGCCAACAGAGCTGCCGGCAGCTTGTCGTCACCAGCAGCCTTCGGGACGACATGCGCACGCAGATAGCGCTCCTCGGCCGCACTACCGGCCACTGACACGACTGCTTGGGCCACCGCCGGGTCGGAGTTCAGTACGGTCTCGATCTCGCCCAGCTCGATCCGGAACCCGCGCACCTTCACCTGAGTGTCCTGGCGGCCCAGAAACTCCAGCAGGCCGTCCGGCCGGACCCGGCCCAGGTCGCCAGTCCGGTACGCCGGTTCGTCCGGTCGCTGCGGATCGGGCACATAGCTCTGCGCCGTCCGCTCCGGCAGGCCGAGGTACCCAGGCCCTACTGCAGTGCCGGCGACCCACAACTCACCCACTTCACCGTCCGGCACCGGGCGGCCGTCCTCGTCGCACACCAGGATGCGGGTGTCGCGGATCGGCATACCGATCGAGGGCAGGTCCTCCCAGGTCGACACGTCGGCGGGCAGCTCGTACGACGTGGAGACATGGGTCTCGGTGGTCCCCCACTGGTTGACCAACCGGCAGGCGGGCAGCCGGGTGAACATCGCGCGGATCCGCTCACCGGCCTGCACCTGCTCACCCGCGGTCAGGATCTCCCGCAACGGGTGCGTCGCGGGACTCACGTCGTCCGCGAACAGCGCCAGTGACTGGATCATCACGAACGGCACGAAGATCCGATTGACCTGCTCGCGCTCGATCAGGTCCCACAGCTCCTGCGGGTCGAGCCGCTCGTCTTCGGTGCAGCAGACGACGGTGCCGCCTTCGCCAAGGGTGGTGAGCACCTCTTGGTAGATGATGTCGAACGACGACGGCGCGAACTGCAGCGTCCGGTCGCCCACGCCGCAGCTCGACGCCTCGCTCTGCCACGCGATCAGGTTGGCGAGATTGCGATGCGCGTACCGGACGCCCTTCGGCCGACCGGTCGAGCCCGATGTGTAGACGACGTACGCGAGCTCGGCCTCGGCCGGCTGGACCGGCACCGACTCGTCCACTGCGTAAACCAGCGCACCGCCCTGTTGAACCGCGATGTAACCGCCCAGCCGGGCCAGCGGATCGGCGTGCCCGACGACTGTCCGCACCCCCGCGTCCGCGCACATGAAGCGCAGTCGCTCAACCGGATAGCCGACATCCAGCGGTACGGCGGCACAGTCCGCGCGCAGCAGCCCGACCACCGCGACCACCAGATCGATCGACCGCTCCAGGTGAACCCCAGCCCTGGTGGCGCCCAGCTCGCGCACGTGGTCCGCAACTCGACCAGACCGGTCCCACAGCTCCTGGTAACTGATGACCTCACCCTGGAACGCCACAGCGGCGTCGTCCGGGCGCAGTGCGACCTGTTCCAGCACCGCTTCAAGCTCTGGCACGACGTTGGTCATTTGTGCCACCCCTCTTCGGCAGCTGCCCGCAAGGTGATCCGGTGCGGGCGTTCGCTGCGCAACAGCATCCGGTTCAGCGCACGCTGGATCTCTGCGGCCTGCTGCGGGCCTGGGTCATCCACTGAGACCTCCAGGTCGTATCGGAGTTGGTCACGGTCGTCGCGGTAGACGGTGGTTCGGCAGTGCTGTACGCCGGGCACGGCCGTCGCGATCCGCCGTACGGACGGCAGCCAGACTTTCTCGCCGCCGACCACGACGGAGTCAGTCAGCCGGCCGCGAAAGAAGTGGTAGCCGTCGGCATCGATCTCGAATCGGTCCCCGGTCGCGACCGCGCCAGCGGCCGTCAGCGGGCTCGGCGCGCCATCCGGGAGCCGCCGCCGTAGCACGGTGTCCGAAGCGACATGCAGTTCGTCGTTGACCAGACTGGTCTGTACGTCGGGGAGCGGCCGACCGACCGACGTCCACCGGTGCTCGGGCTCGGCGTGCACGGCGAGCGTGCTGACCCGCGGCCCGGCTTCGGTGAGCCCGTAAGTCAGATAGAGCTCCCGATCGGCGCCCAGCAACGTCTTGAGGTGTGCCGGGTCCAGCGTGTCGCCGCCGACCGTGAGTACGCGGAGCGTCGACGGGACCTCCGACAGCCGAGTCGCTGCGCTGGGCGTCAGCGACGACACCGTGACGTCGTGAGCCGCCACCTCCTCGGCGTACGCACGTGCGGTGAAAGGCGGTCCGGAGATGATGAGCTGCGAGCCACGCACCAAGGCGGCGAAGGCCTGTGCCACCAGGGCATACGAGTAGTGCAGCGGCAGGCAGAGCAACACGGTGTCGGTCGAGCGCTGACCGATCGCATCCGCGTGCCGGGTCGCGTTGCGCAGCAGCGCGTCGAAGCTGTGCAGACAACCGGTGCCTACGCCAGCTGTGCCAGAGGTCATCAGGATGACGTCGCCGGACTCGTACCGCTGCTGAACGCCGGCGAAACGCACCGCCTCCGCGCCGGGCAGTGCGAACGTCTCGCTGGCACCGTACCGACTCGGGTCGATTCGCGGAGCGATCAGCATGGACGCACCGAGCCGCTCGGCGACGCTGGTGATGCGGAAGGCCGTTGAAGCCGGCGCGAGCGGGACGGGCACGGCACCGGCAACGAGAACGGCGAAGAAGGTCGACAGCATGGTGCGGCCGTTCGGCAGTGCGATCAGCACCGGCGCACCGGGCTCGAGGTCGAGAGCTGCCACTGCGGCGAAGATCTGTGCTGGGTCCACAGTCGATGGGTCGGCATCGACAGTGCGGTCCAGAAACGTGAGGAACTGCTGGACGTTCATCCACTCGCCCCGAACACTTCGGTGCGCACCTCGTCGCCGCGGTGCACACTCAGCACGACCCGGCTCGCCGCGCCCGACCGCAACCAGGAGCGGGCAACCACTTGGGCCACCGGCAGGCTGCGCTCCGGATCGCTGGTCAGGAGCAGACTCGGGCCGCGGAGTCCAAGCCGCAGGCACGGCAGGCCGGCAATCGCACCCGGATTGGCCCCGGCGAAGCGCAGCGGGGAGATCTGGCCGTTCTGCGCCATACCGGCCAACTGCTCCATCGTGTCCCGAGTCGCGTGCGTGCTGAGCACCAGAACGCCGGTGTCCTCCGGCAGGGGCTCGGTGATGACCCGCTCGATCGACTCCAGGACCAGCCACGCGACCTGGTCGACGTACATGGACGGAATTCGCCGGGTGCTCGTCATGGGGCTTCCAAGACCAGGCAGGTGTTGAAGCCACCGAAGCCCAACGTGACGCTGAGACCGACAGCTCCGCTGAAGGCCAACGGCTCGTGGACGGGCAGTCGTAGCGGGAAGTCCGGCAGCGGCTCGGTCAACCCCGGCACCGCGGGGACACACTGATCCCGCAGCGCCAACAGCACTGCCATGGCTTCCATCGCGCCCGTCGCACCCAACGTGTGTCCGAAGGCGCCTTTGGTGGCAAAGACCACCGGCCCATCCGGAGCGGGTTTGAACATCCGCCGGAAGCTCAGCGATTCCACATCGTCGTTGACCGGCGTCCCAGAGCCATGCGCGTTCAGGACCGCCACCTCACTGGCGTCGCGCCCGGCCGACCGTAGTGCGGTCTCCATCGCCCGGACTACCGTGTCACCAGACGGATCCGGTGCCGTGGCGCCGT
Organism: Kribbella sandramycini; assembly: GCF_013131805.1. Taxonomy (GTDB): domain Bacteria; phylum Actinomycetota; class Actinomycetes; order Propionibacteriales; family Kribbellaceae; genus Kribbella; species Kribbella sandramycini. Next base: position 91,317 of record NZ_JABJRC010000005.1, read on the forward strand.
GCGCGTCGTTGGCCGACCCGGCACCGGACACTGCGCCGTACACCCGAGCCCAGCGATGGGCCGCCGACTCTGCCGACTCCAGCACCAGAAACGCGGCGCCCTCGCCCAGCAGCATGCCGTCCCGCGCAGTGTCGAAAGCGCGCAGGGTGGTTGGTGACATCGTCCCCAGCAGGCTGTGGCCGAGCCGTTTCGCCGGAGTCAGGATGTCGACCCCGCCGACCACGCAGATGTCCGTCACACCGTCCGCAATCAGCGCCGCGCCAACCAGCACGGCGTCCGAACCGGCTGAACACGCCGTGCTGACAGTCACCGTGGGTACGCCGGCCGCGGCTCCCAGTTCGTCGCCCCACCGAGCTAGTGAGTCTGGCGCGTCCAGGTCCGGCCCGTAGCTCGTGCCGACCACCAGTTGCAGACGTGGATCGCTCAGCTCCAGACCGGCATCAGCAACCGCAGAACGCAGTGCACGCAGGCCCAACGCCTGCTGCCGTTCCCGGTAGTCCTCCGGCAGGTCTGGCACCACCGCAGCCAACTCGTTGCGCACCTTGTGCGCGCTGGGGACTGGACGGATGCCTGAAGCGCCGGACAGCAGTGCCGACCAGACGTCGTCCAAGCCGGCGCCGAGCGCGGTGTCCCACGCCATACCGGTGACCAGCACTCGGCTGGTCACCACCACTGCTGTCCCATGTCGGCGACGTTCCGCCGGACCAGGTTGGCCCGGAACGCCGCGACCGTCGTGTCCTCGACCGTGGCGCGCCCGGAGAAGAAGAAGGTGTCGCCGACGAACCGGTCCGCGGTCACGGTGATCACCACGTGGTCGCCGGGGACGACGATCTTCAGGAAGCGCGAGTTCATCGCGCCGACCAGCGTCAGCTCGTCCTCCCGCAGCTTCGACGTGCTGAGCTGGAACAGGATGATGCCGGCCTGCGCGAACGCCTGGTTGAGATGGCTGGCCGGAAAGATCGCGCGCTCGGGGAAGTGGCCCGCGATCACATCCATCTGCGCCGACACCGCGAGACTCGCCACGATCCGCTCACCGGGTTCGTAGTCGAGGACGCGGTCCAGGTAGAGCATCGGGTGCCGGTGCCGCAGCCAGCTCTTGATCTCGGTGAACCCCATCGTGCGGGTCGCGGTTGAGGTCTCAGTGGGCTGCATGAGTTCCGGCCTCCGTCAGTACGTTGAGCAGTTCGGGGGTCAGCGTGCGCGGGGAGCCGTCGGCCCGATCGACGAGACCGAGGACGAGCGTCCCGGTGGCCAGCTCGGCTCCGTCCGCAGATCGGCGTACAGTGCCGGCGATGCGCGCCCGGGCCGCACCGACGTGGTCGACCGACGCCTCTAGGCTCAGCTCGTCGGGGTAGCGCGCAGAGGCCAGGTAGCGCAGCCGCAGCTCACTGACGACCAGCTCGGCGCCGGCGGCGGCCAGCGTGTCGAGACCGGTGCCGAGGCGCTCCAGGTTGTCCAGCAGCGCAGTCTCGATCAGCGAGGCGTAGCGGGCGAAGTGGACGACGCCGGACGCATCCGTATCCACGTGCTCCACCTGGCGGAGCACGGGCCGGAAGGTGGTCACGAGGCGAACGCCGTCGCGCCTGCGACCAGGCGATCCACGATCGTCTCCAGGTCGGCGCGGGTCGCGATCAGCGGCGGTGCGACGCGCATCGTCGGATACAGGTAGCGGAGACCGCGGGTACGCCGTCCGGCGCCGGACATCAGCTCGACGTACACACCGGCCCGGATCATGCACTCGCGCAGTTCGCCGCGTCGGTCCGCAGCCTGCTCGGTCAACTCGAGGCCGCGCAGGAAACCGGCGCCACGGGCCTCGGTGAAGATCTCCGGGAACGCCGTCACCAACTGCTTGTCCAGCAGCTCACCCAGCTCCACACCATTCGCGGCCGAGCGCTGGAGCAGGTCCTCACTGACCAGATGGTTCAGCCCGGCCCGGATCACCGTGCAGGTCAGCGGCCGCAGATCGGACGTCGCAACCGCGCCGGTCGCCCGGATCTCCAGCCCACGCCGCGCGATCACCATCGACGTCGACAGCGCACCCATGCCGAGGCTCTTACCGATCACGGTGACATCGGTCGGGATCGAGCCCTGCTCATCGGTCATCGCGAACCACTGGCCGGTCTTGGCGAAGGTCAGCACCTCGTCCGCGATCAGTAGCGCCCCACTGTCGGCAGCCAGCCCGGCCAGCTCGCGCAGGTAGCCCTCCGGCGGAACGAGGATGCCGGCGTCGCCCTGAACCGGCTCGACGACAACTGCCAGAACGCGCTCGCCGTTCTGGACGAACCACTCGCGCGCCGCCTCCGCCTCGCCGAACGGGATGTGCTCGACCGTCAGCCCGAACGGCTCAGCAGCGACCGCAGGTAAGCCGATTCGGTAGTGCCGCCGGTTCAGCAGCGGCACCAAACCACCGGACCACCCGTGCCACGCACCTTCGAAGGCGAGGACGAGATCGCGGCTCTCAGCCCCGGCGACCGGCCGCAGCCGCCGGCCGTCGAACCGTGACTCCAGCGCGATCCGCAGCGCGAGCTCCATCCCCTCCGACCCCGAGTTGCGCCCGCTGACGGCGTACTCGGCGGCGGGGAACCGGTCGACGAACAACCCGCCTGGCGCGAAGAGCCGCTGTAGTAGCGCCGAACGCTCCTGGGACGCGACCTCGTCCGTCACATATCCGGCGCTGCGGACGCCGTCCGCCAGCGCCCGCGCGATCACCGGCGAGCCCGCGCCGAGACATGCGGATCCGTAACCGCCACTGGCATCGAGGACGTCGAACGCACGGCCGGACTCGAGTTCGACGAACTGCTGGACGAGGCCGCCGGCTCCGGTGCACCCGAACGGGAGCCGGGAACCGCCGTAGTGGTCGAACTGCGCTTCCCGGTCGAACCAGGTGACAGACATGCGTGAGCTTCCTCTCCGCGGGCGGACGGTGGGGATCGGGTGTCAGGCTTGGGCGCGGGACCGCAGGTCGCGGACCAGCGTGGAAACGGTCCGGATACTGGTGAAATTCTCCGGGCTGAAGTCGTCGTCGGAGATCGTCACGCCGAACGTGTTCTCGGCCTGGACGCGGAGCTCGACGAAGCCGAGCGAGTCCAGACCGAGCTCGGCGCGCAGGCGGTCGTCCAGACCGATCCGGTCCGCCGGCGTCTCGACGAACAGGTCCGTGACGAGAATCGACCGGATGGCTGACTCGATGCTGTCGATGATGGCTCTCCTCTGGATCGAATGCTCCGGATGCTGCCGAGCATTCGATCCAGCGCGGACGACAGCCGCCGCAATGGCAAGTGAACTTAACCGGTCGAGCAGTTGGCCAACTCTGCGGTAGCTGCTGAGATTCTCCTTGTAAACAAGTCAAATCTCAGTATCCGGGCATACCTTCAGGACGGCGGATCGGTGGGTTTCGCCAACCGGTCGCGACGCCTGCTCAACCGCGTCCTTGCGGTACCACCGGCGGACCGGCGGGAGGTTTCCAGTGTGCTGGCCGGATCGGGATCCCGCAGCCGCGCGGCGAGTTCGCGGACGGTCGGGTAGGTGAACAGTTCGAGGGTCGCGATCGGCCGGCCGAGGACGGCGCTCAGCCGGTCACGCGCCTGGGCGGCCGACAACGAGTGCCCGCCGAGGTCGAAGAAGCTGTCGTCCGGCCCGAGCTCCGGGACGCCGAGCACCTCGGACCAGACCGCAGTCACGATCTCCGCCGTCGAGGCGTCCGGAGCGATCACTGCCACCGCTGCCGGTTCCGGAACCGGCAGCGCCCGGACGTCGATCTTCCCGCTCGTCGTCACCGGGAGCGCGTCGAGGACGACGAACTCCTCCGGAACCATTGCCCTCGGCATGCTTCGGCCGAGGAACTGCCGCAGTTCCGGCATTTCCAGGGTTTTCCGCAGGACGACGTACGCGATCAACCGGCCGTCGGCGACCCCGACATGGGCCTGGGCGACCTGCGGGTGGGTGGTCAGTACGGCGCTGATCGCAGCGGGCTCGATCCGGTGACCGCGGATCTTCACCTGCTCGTCGTTGCGGCCGACGAAGATCAGACCGGCCCGCTCGGCACGCACAAGATCGCCGCTGCGATAGGCCCGCGGAGCATTCTGGAACCGACCGGCCTCCAGTTCCGGATCGAGGTACCGCGCGACGCCGACGCCGCCGATCACCAGCTCCCCGGTCGCACCCCACTCGACCGGGCGGCCGGCGTCGTCGACGACCGAGAGCTGCCAGCCGTCGAGCGGCGTACCGATCCGGACCGTCTCGTCGGCCACCATCCGCCAGGCGCACGCGACGACCGTCGTCTCGGTCGGCCCATAGGTGTTCCAGACCTCACGATCAGCAGTGATGAACCGCTTGGCCAGCTCGGGCGGACAGGCTTCGCCACCGAAAATCAGCAACCGGACGCCGGGCAGCGCATCACCCGGCCAGAGGCCCGCGAGCGTCGGCACGGTCGAAATGACGGTGATCCCGCGCTCGACCAGCCATGGACACAGGTCTGCACCGGATCGGACCAGCTCGCGCGGCGCGGGCATCAGGCAGGCGCCGCTGCGCCAGGCGAGCCACATCTCTTCACAGGAGGCGTCGAAGGCGACCGAGAAGCCTGCCAGCACACGGTCTCCCGGCCCGAGCGCGGTGAACAGCCGCGCCTCGGCGTCGGCGAAAGCAGCCGCTGATACGTGGGTGACTGCGACGCCTTTGGGTCGACCGGTCGTGCCGGAGGTGAAGATGATCCAGGCGTCGTCGTCCGGCCCGGGGCGGCCGGCTCCCTGGGTTTGCGCGCGTAAGACGAACTCGGGATCGAACACCCCACAGACCTCGGCGTCCGCCCAGACCGCGGCGGCACGCTCGTCGGGGTCGTCGACGTCGACCGGTACGTACGCCGCGCCGGCCGCGAGGATGCCGAGGATCGTCAGGTAAAGCTCGGCCCGGCCGGACTTCATCCGAATCCCGATCCGATCCCCCGGGCCGACGCCGTCCGACCGCAGCCGGGTGGCGATCTCGGCGACGTGGCGCGCGAATTCGGCGTACGTCAGGACAGTGTCGCCGTCGTCGATCGCGGGCGCGTCCGGATGGGCGGCGACCGTCGCGTCGAGGATGTCGAGGAGCGTGCGCGCGGCGGCTGGTGGTCGACCCGGCAGGAGTGCGGCGTTGTCCATGACTTGACACGGTAGGGTGCGGATCGTCAAGCCTGTCAAGGGATTCGGGCACCGGCCAGCTGGTGTTCACTCGCCGTCCGCTCCCCGTGGCTAGGTTCGCGCGATGACCGACGACAGCGGCGAGATTGCGGTGATCGGGATGAGCGGCCGGTTCCCGGGCGCGGCGAACGTGGCCGAGTTCTGGCAGCAGCTGGTCGAGGAGCGTGAGGGGATCACGCGGCTCGACCACCACGATCCGGAGCTGCTGCCGGCGTACGGCGTCCTGGCTGGGGCCGATGCGTTCGATGCGGAGCGCTTCGGGTACTCCGCGGCCGAGGCGGCGATCATCGATCCGCAGCAGCGGCTGCTGCTGGAGACGGCGTCCGATGCGTTGGAGCGCGCTGGGTACGGCGGTGAGCGGCCGGTGACCGGGGTGTTCGTCGGCGGGTCGACGTCCGATCATGCGGCGCGGTTGCGTGCGCAAGGGGTGGCCGAGAGCCAGGTTCGGCTAGGGACCGATCTGGACTATCTGAGCAGCCGGATTGCATACAAACTAGGGCTTTCCGGGCCTGCGCTGACTGTGCTCACGGCCTGCTCGTCATCGCTGGTCGCCGTCCATCTCGCCGTCCAGGCGCTGCTCGCCGGGGACTGCGATCTCGCGCTCGCGGGTGGTGCGAGCGTGGTCGTCGGGGCGCCGCGGGTGCGGTACGACCCGGAGGGGATCTTCTCGCCGTCCGGGCGCTGCCGGCCGTTCGACGCGGCCGGGGACGGGACGGTCGGGGCGAGTGCGGTCGGGATCGTCGTCCTGCGCCCGCTCGCCGATGCGATCGCGGACGGCGACCACATTCACGCGGTCCTCCGCGGTACGGCGGTGAACAACGACGGCCGGGCCAAGATCGGGTTCACCGCGCCGAGCGTGCTCGGCCAGGCCGAGGCGATCCGGGCCGCGCACCTGGTGGCCGACGTGACGGCTGACGAGATCGGCTACGTGGAGACGCATGGGACGGCGACGCCGATCGGCGACCCGATCGAGGTCGCCGCGCTGACCAAGGCGTTCCGGGAGACCACGGATGCGGTCGGGTTCTGCCGGATCGGCTCGGTGAAGTCGAATATCGGTCATACCGACGCGGCGGCCGGGGTCAGCGCGCTGATCAAGACCGTGCTCTGTGTCGAGAACGGCGTCCTACCGGCCAGCCTGCACTTCACCGAGCCGAACCCGGAGATCGACTTCGCGTCGTCGCCGTTCGTGGTGAATGCCAAGACCCAGCTGTGGCCTGGGCCGCGAGTGGCCGGCGTGAACGCGATCGGGATCGGCGGGACGAACGCGCACGTGATCGTCGCGCAACACTCAGGCTGACTCTTCGATGTAGTTACGCATCTTCGGGATCGCGGAGAACAGCGGCGGCAGGAACGACAGCACGTTCAGCGCGGCCGCGATCCAGAACACGTTCCGCAACCCGATCGAGTCGACCAGCAGGCCGCCGCCGGCGGCGCCGATCGGGATCACGCCCCAGGTCGCGAACCGGAACACCGAGTTCATCCGGCCGAGCAGGTTCGTCGGGGTGACCGCCTGACAGAGGCTGACCTGGAGGACGTTGAAGATGTAGGCGCCCAGGTAGACGACGAACATCCCGGCCGCGAACGTGACCGCTCCCTGTGACAGCGGCAGGATGATCGAGCCGCCGGTGAAGAGCACGATCGCGACCATGAACGCCGTACCGGTGCCGAGTTTGCGCGCGAACGGCTCGGCGAGCAGTGCGCCGACCACGCCGCCGCCGTTGCCGACGGCAAGGGCGATACCGATCACCGCCGGGGTCAGGTGCAGTTCGTCGGCCGCGAAGACAACCTGCAGCGCGAGGACGGCGGCGAACGCCAACTCGGCCAGCGTCGCGCACAACAGCAGCGGACGGATCAGCGAATGGCCGAAGACGAACCGCATCCCGTCGACGATCTCGCTGCGCAGGCTGAACTTCTCCGTCGCCGGCTCCGGCCGCGGCGCCTTGGGCAGCCGCATCACGAAGTACGCCGACGCCAGATAGGTGACCATGTCGGCGAGGATCGCCAGCGGCGCGGTCAGCCACTGGATCAGGCCACCACCCAGGCCGGGGCCGCCGATCTGGGCCACCGAGCGGGACAGCTCGAGTTTGCCGTTGGCGTCGACGAGGCGATCCTCTTCGACGATCGCGGGCAGGATCGAGAGTTGCGCGACGTCGAAGAACAACGTGCCGAGGCCGATCACGAATGTGACGACGTACAGCAGCGGCATACTCAGGAAGTCCAGCCACAAGGCGACCGGGACGATCAGCAGCGCGGCCGCGCGCCCGACGTCCGCGACGATCATCACCATCCGCAACGGCAACCGCTCGACCCAGACCCCGACCGGCAGCCCGACCAGCATGATCGGCACGTACTCGATCGCCCACAACAGACCGACCTCGAACGCCGACGCATCCAGGAAGAACAACCCGACCAGCGGCAACGCCAGCAACGTCACATTGGTCCCCACCAACGTGACCGTCTGCGACAACCACAGATCCCGGAACCCGCCGACCCGCCACAAACTCCGACTCAGATCCGGAACCCACCTGGTAGCCATCGGCACAGGCTCCCCCACCCCCGCAAACACCGAGTGAGCAACGGATGTACACAACGCCACCCCTGCCGGCCGGACGGGACTCCTATACCTTCGGGATTGCGAAGATATTTTCCGGGAGGGCGAGATAGCTGTTGCCGGGGGGCGGGTGGCGATTTAGAGTGGGCGGATGAAGGCGCTGCTGGTTGGGGGGAACACGGTCGGGGCGGCGGTGCGGGAGCGGGAGCCGCGGGCGGACGGGTTTCGGCATATCGATACGCCGGCGCTGGTGCGGCGGTTGCGGGATCTGGCGGCGGATACGTATCTGTTCGGGATCTGGGACTCGCCGACCGATTTCGACGATCTGCGGCGGGAGTTCCTGCCGGCGGCCGCGGCGGCGGGGATCGACGTGATTCCGTATCTGGTGCCGCCGACCGAGACGAATGCGACCGGGCGGGCGTCGCGGCCGTTCCTGCTGAACTTCGTGACCTGGGCGACCGAGCTGGCGGAGTTGTCGACGCGGCACAAGAACCTGGTGGGCTGGGCGATCGACGAGTTCGAGTTCGAGTTCAACGCGCAGCTGTTCACGCCGGAGTACCTGCAGAGTTTCGTCAGCGCGGCGCAGGCGGTGAATCCGGACTTCCGGTTCTACACCTGCGCGTTCCACGCGGCGGCGACCAGCGCGGAGTTCCTGGACAAGTACGGCGAGTACGTCGACGGCATCATCTACCCGTTCCTGGACGGCGACCACGAGAACACGTCGGTCGCCGAGTCGCTCGGCGACTGTCTGGACGCGATTCTCGAGCTCACCCGGCCGCGCGATCTCGAGTTGATCCCGCTGATCTACACCGGCCGGTACCTGGACGCGCCACTCGCCCCGACCGAGGAGTACGTCGCCGCCGCGCTCGAGATCGCCGCGAAGTACGCCGCCGACGGGCGGATCGACGGGGTCGTCGCCTACGGCACCCAGCTGGACGACGCGCCGACGCCGGCGTCCGACAACAAGGCGATGTACGGCGTCGGCCGGCTCGCGCTGATCGCGCCGCGCGGGCCGATCCGGGCCGGCGCCACCGCTACGGCGAGTCAGGTGGTCGCGGTCGATCCGACGTCGCCGCGGTACGAGATCTCATTCTGGTACCACCGCTGGTTCCACGCGCACGGCGTCGAGCCGGGGATTCATCGCCTGGAGCTGTTGATCGACGACGAGATCGTCTGGGAGATCGACATCGCCGAGCAGAACTGGCCGGTCTGGACGCAGGGCGACGGGATGATGGGCCCGGTCGACGTGACCGCCGCCGTCCGGGGCCGGCCTCGCGTACAGGTCACCTTCCGGCTGCGGACGCTGCGCGACACCACGCTCTCGTACGTCGACATCGGCGTCGACAACCTGGAGACGATCGGGCTGTCGCTGCTGAACGGCGGCTTCGACGAGCAGTCCGACTGGACGATGGCGTCGTCCGGGCCGCTGCTCGCGCTGATCGATCACTTCGTCACGGACCGGCCGGCCCGAATCCGCGCGGCCGTCGCGCGCTCGTACCGCAGGTATTAGTCCGGGCGCGGCAGCGTGCCGTGGGTCAGGACGTGCTCGTAGATGTTCTCGAGCGCCTCGGTGAGCGGGGCGAGCAGCTCGGCCGGGAGACCGTCGAAGAACAGACTGCGGACATGGTCGACATGGCCGACCGCGGCCGCTCGCAACGTCGCCCAGCCCGCCTCCGTGAGCGTGACCTCGGTGACCCGGCGGTCCTGGGCGGATGGGCCGTGGGTGAGCAGCTCACGGCGCTCCATCCGGCGGATGTGATGCGAGACGCGGCTGCGCTCCCAGCCGATCTGGTTCGCCAGGGCGGTGACGCTCTTGCGACTGTCGTCCGCCGTCGAGAGCGCGGTCAGGACGTCGTAGTCGGTCAGCGAGAGGCCGCTGTCGGTCTGTAGCTGGCGGTTGATCTCGTAGTTCAGCCGGAGCTGGACGCGCATATAGGCCAGCCAGGCGCGCTGCTGGTCGGCGGTCAGCCAGACGGGAATGGATTCGCCCATCACCTCGTTACGTGACATATCATGTAATCCTACCCAAGGAGTCCTGATGTCGTCTGCAACTGTGTTGTCCCAGTACGGCGCGCCGGAGGTGCTGGTCTGGTCCGAGGTCGAGCAGCCCACGCCCGGGCCGGGTCAGATCCGGATCCAGGTGTACGCCGCCGGCCTGAACCCGACCGACCTGAAGATCCGTCGCGGCGAACTGCCCTTCCTGGGCCTGCCCGCGGTGATCGGCTACGAAGTTTCCGGTGTCGTGGACGCCGTCGGCCCCGACGTCACCGGCGTCGAGATCGGTCAGGGCGTCGCTGCCTGGCTGCCGAACCTCGGCGGGTACGGCGAGTACGTCGTCACCGCGCTCTGGTCGCCCAAACCGGACGCCGTCAGCTGGGTCGACGCCGCTGCCCTCCCGGCTTCGGCCGAGGCCGCCGTCCGCGTCCTGCGTCAGCTCAACGTCGTTTCCGGTGAGACCCTGCTGGTCCTCGGTGGCGGCGGAGCGGTCGGCGTCATCCTCACCCAACTCGCCATCGCGGCCGGCGCGAAGGTGATCAGCGCGAACGGCGCCGCCGACGATCAGCTTCTCCGCGACCTGGGCGCCGTCCCGGTCCGGTACGGCGCCGACCTGCTCGCGAACGTCCGCGCCGTCACCCCAGCCGTCGACGCTGTCGTCGACGCGGCCGGGCACGGCGGTCTGGCCGAAGCCGTCGAGCTGGCCGGAGGCCCGCAGCGCGTTGTGACACTCGCCGACGGTCGTGGCGCGCAGCAGTACGGCGTCCTGATGAGCACGCCCGGCCCCGACAGCTCCCCGGACGGCGTCGGCACCGTCCTGGAGCTGGTTGCCGCCGGCAAACTTCGCCTGCGGGACTCGGTCACCTACCCGATGGCCGACATCGCCAAGGCGCACGCCGATCTGGAGACGGGCGGCGTCCGCCAGAAGGTGGTTCTCACCTTGCCCGCACTTACCTCCTGACCCAGCCCGCATCTGTTCGACGGCCGGCGAGTTGCTCAGCCGGCCGTCAGCGGGCTTGGTAGGTGTTGTTGTGTTCGGCGATGTCGGTGGTGGCGGTGTAGGTGTAGAGCGGGGCTTCGGGGACGCCGGGGCGGGTGATCAGGTTGTTGGTGATGGCAAGCGATTTGGTGCTCTTGGCATCCACGACGAGGGCTTCGGCGGCCAGTTCGAAGGTGTTGGCTTCGATGCGGATGTTGTGGTGGACGGGGGTGGCGGGGTCGACGACGGTGTTCTCGGGGTGGATGCGGATGACCACGGCGCGGGGCGTGGGGCGGCGGAAGGTGTTGCGGCGGATGACCAGGTCGCGGACCGGGCCGGATTCGTACCAGCCGGAGGCGTCGACGGCGACCTGGATGGACTCCATGTCGATGCCGTCGAAGATGTTGTCCTCGATGACGGAGACGCCGCGAGTGGTGAGCAGGACGGCGCGGGTGGCGAGGTTGCGGAAGGTGTTGCCGGCGATCCGGACCTCGGGGGTGTAGGTGGTGTTCTCGACGGCGTAGTCGGCGGGCTGCTCGGCGACCTCGGCCGGTACGTCGGTGGCGAGCTCGATGCTCATGGTGGTCAGGGAGTTCGAGTCGCGGCCGGTCGGGCCGGCGACGGCGGTGACGATGCCGGCGCCGACGGGCTGGAGGGAGGCGCGGTTGATGATTTCGAGCTCGTCGCCGACGTAGAACTGGGGGAAGCCGGCCGTCTCGTCGTGGGCGTAGCGCAGGTGCAGGGTGCGGCCGTCGACCGCGGTGACGGGGAGATAGGTGCCGTGGATGTTGATCGCGTCGTCGTGGGCGCCGTCGAAGGTGTTGCCGACGATCGAGATCTTGCCTTTGACCCCGGACATCTGGACGAAGTCCGCGAAGGCGCCGGTGACCCGGCCGGTGGAGCGGTCGGCGGCGAATTCATTGCCAAAGACAACGATATCGGTGCTGAACTGGCCGAGGATGCCGAAACCGTGCAGGTAGCGCGCGGTCAGGCCGGCGACGGTGACGTCGGTCGACTCCCAGATGAACCCGGCGGCGGTGTCGCGGGTGGTCTCGCGGAGGGCGTAGACGAGGCCGAGGCCGCTGGGGACGGCGTCGGTCGGGTAGTTGACCCGGAGGCGTTGGTTGCCCAGGTCATCGATCGAGACGGCGTCCGCGAAGAGGGGCGGATGGCGTCGGGTGGTCAGACCGGCTTCGGGGTCGAAGACTTGCTGGTAGTTGAGCTGATCGGCGGTGAACTGCCAGTACGGCGTACCGTCGTACGGGCTGCGGTCGCTGCGGAAGGTGAGCCCGTTGTCGACGTCGTACGGGGTGTCGGCGGGGACCTGCAGGATGCGGTAGCCGGGGCCGGTCTCGACGACGGCCAGGTCGACGACGCGTGGGGCGGTGTGGTCGAACGCGAAGTTCGTCAGGGTGACGCGGCTCGAGCGTAGGACGGCGAAGAGGCCGAGCTGACCGTGCAGCTGGAGGTGGGCGCCTTGGCCGTCGATGGTCAGGTCGTCGATGCCGTCGACGAAGAACGCGAAGCGCTTGTGGCGAACGGCGGGATCGGCGCCGGCGGTGTTGGAGAGATACAGCTCGTGCGGGGTCGCGTGGTCGGGGTAGAAGTCATGGGTTCCGGGTGGGAGGACCAGGCGTTTCGGGCCGTCGAGGGTGCGCGCGTGGGCGAGGGCCGCCTCGACGGCGGCGGTGCGGTCGGATCCGAAGTCCGTGACGTCGATGACTGACACGATCCTGCATCCTATTGGATTTTCAGTGAATCGCGTAGGTGAGGAAGAGCGGGGAGGCGATCGCGACGGCGGTGAGCTCGGGGTGGAGGGAGCGTCGGGTGATGGTGAGGGTGATTGCGGTGAGGGTGAGGGTTGCGAGTGGCCAGAGGCCGTAGTCGGTGCTCGCGATGAAGTTGCGGGTCAGGACGAGGGCGGCGGGGAACCAGGCGACGGCGGCCATCGCGCCGGAGAGCGTGGCGAGACGCCGCTCGCGGGTTTCGGGTGGGGCGGCTTTGAGGACCAGGGCGGTCAGGACGGCGGCGATCGGTACGATCGGGGCGTCGTACAGACCGGGGGCCGCGGGCCACTCGGCGGCGTAGGCGAGCAGGCCGATGGTGACGAGGGTGGTCGGGCCGCGGGTCAGGGCGCGGATGCCGGCTGCGCAAATGAGGGCCAGGGCTGCGAGTTGCACTCCCTGGCGAAGGTCGGTCGTCGCCAGTTGGCTCCAGGTCGAGCCGGGCGAGATGACGACGGCGGCGTACCAGCGCATGAGCTGGATGGCGGCGTACGCCGTCGCGACCCCGGTCGCGAGCGGGGCGGCCGTGGCGAACACCCGGCCAGCTGGGGCGGCCGCATCCAAGCCCACTCGTAGTCGAATCGCATGACCGATCAGGTCGGCATCCGCCCGCAGTCTGTCGAGGCGGTTCAGCTCAGCTGTCAGCTCCCGATGCACGGCCAGGATCTCCTGCCCGTGCGCCTCCCGGTAGTCAGCCGGATAGAACCTGAGAAGCCCCATCCCCCGGAGCCTAGCCGCGCGCCTCGGGCATTCGATTGAGGTAGGCGGTGGCGGTTAGGGAGATGGCTTGGTCGGGGTCGGTGGATAGGTGGTGGAGGAGGGGGGTGGCTAGGGGTGGGGGGAGGTCGATGAGGGCTTGGGTTAGGCGTAGGCGGGCGGGGGTGGGGGTGGCGGGGGTCAGGTGGGGGGTGAGGGTGGTGAGGATTTGGGGGGCGTGGGTTTGGGCTAGGTGGGCCAGGTGGTCGGCGGCTTCTACGTCGTTGGCGCCTTCGAGGATGAGGGCGATGAGGGCGGGGATGGCTTTGGGGTTTTGGCGGGCGCCCAGGGCCAGGGCGGTGTGTTTGCGGACTTCGGGGTCGGGGTCGTCGAGGGCGGCGGTGAGGATGGGGGTGGGGGCGTTGAGCTCGATCAGGGCGACGATGGCTCGGCGGCGGGTTTCGGGGTTGGGCGTGGTCATGGCTTGGGCGAGGGCGGGGAGGGCTTCGTCGGGGGTGCGGGCGAGGGCCCAGCGGAGGGCGCCGGCGACGTTGGGGTCGGGTTCGGCGAGGACGGCGGCGGCCAGGAGGTTGGGGTCGACGTCGTCGGTGGGGGTGAGGGCGGCTTGTTGCCGGTGGGCGGGGTTCGGGGAGTTCAGGCCGTGCAGCAGGGCGACGATGCGGAGGACGGACTGCCAGTCGGCGGGCGCGGAGGCGTCGACGGCTTGGAGGCGGTCCAGGAGCTCTTGTTGTTGGGTGATGCGCTCCTGGGTCCGGCGGATCAGATCGGTGACCAGGGCAGCCGGTTCGAAGGACTCTTCTTCGAGGGCGCGCGCGATCTGGCGCAGGGACAGGCCCAGCGAGCGCAGGCTCTCGACGTGGAAGATCCGGCGGATGTCGTCGGCGGAGTACTCGCGGTAGCCGCCGTCCGATCGGCCGGTGGGGCGCACCAGCCCGAGGGTGTCGTAGTGCCGGAGCATCCGGGCACTCACCCCCGAGCGGCGCGCCACTTCACCGATCAGCATCGGGCCCCATCGCGTACACCCGCTTCGCCTCTTCCACCGCGAAGGTGGACTCCGGGTCCGCGAGCAGCTGCTCGGTCGCCCGGGCATGCAGACGGACGGCGTCCGCCCGCGAAGCCAGCGCCGGTGCGAGCACGGGCAGGATGACTTCGCCCAGCTCGATCAGCGCCCGCGACAGGCTGAGCTGGACGTCGCGCCCACCCCGGCCGAGCTCACGCACAAGCTCCGCGGCCAGCGCCGCCTCCTGACCAGCCGGGACGAGGACGACGGCGGTCCGCCACGCGGTGCGCGCGACCTCGTCGTCCGCGTCATGCAGCAGGTCGGTGGTGATCGACGGCCACACCGACGGATCACCGATCTTCGACAGGGTGTGCAGGGCCTGACTCCGGGCCTGCGGCCGCTCGGACCGCAGCTCCGCCAGCAGCCTGGGCACGGTGCGGTCGGCCGGCAACCGCACCAGCGCCCAGGTCAGCATGTCCCGGACGAAGAAGTCCGGCTCGACGGCGCAGCGCTCGATCAGCGCGTCGATCAGCGCCGGGTCCGGCTCCGAGCCGAGCGTGAGCACGGTCTTCAGCCGCCTGGACGAGTCACTGGAGGTCAGCGCTTCGAGCAGGCGGGGGTCCAGGGTCTGCCGCGGGGTCGCGGTCATGGGAACCACCTCCTGCTCCAAGTGAAGACCTTGTCACAGTGTCAACCTCAAGTCTCGATTCCGACCAGCTTTCTCAGTAGCCGGCGTACGGGATCCACCACGACGGGGTCGTGGTGATCGTCGCTTTTGGGGGCGACTCCGGCGCGGCACTCGGCGTCAGCCAGTCGAACGGGCGGTAGACGGCCGGCCCGAGTCCGAGGTTCTCGGCCAGCTGCTCCCGGAGCCGGTTGGTCGCGAACGCGCCGACGACGTTCATCTGCGCGTCCCGATAGTGCCGCTCGACCTCGTGCCCCTCCGTGACGCCGAACGCGCCGTGAATCTGGACGGCGCGCTGCGTCACCTCGACCGCCATCTCGGTCGCGTAGACCTTCAGCATCCCGATCAGGTCCTTCGCCGAGTTCCCCGCGACCCGCTCGGTCGCGGCTCGCAGCGCCAGCACCCGCGCCGCGTCGATCTGCGCCCGCGAGTCGGCCAGCTGTGCGTGCACCCCCTCCATATGTGCCAGCGGCCGCCCGAAGGAGACCCGCTCGGACGCATGCCGGACGGACGCCGCCAGCGCCGACTCGGCCGTCGCCACCGCCGCGATCGAGACCAGCAGCCAGCCCCAGGTCATCCCCTCGGCCAGCTCGGTGAAGGGCACCGGGATCACATTCGCCTCGTCGACGTGGGCGTCCGTATAGACGATCCCGCCCCACGGCATCGCCCGCAGCCCCATGTGCGGGATCTCGTACCGGCGAACCCCCGGCTGATCGAGCTCCACGAACGCCAGACACCACTCCGGCCCGTCGTCCCCGGCAGCCCGCTCGCGCCGAGCCAGCGTGACCGCGATATCGGCCCGCGGCGCGTTCGTGATCCGGGACTTCTCCCCGGTGATCGTGTAACCGCCGCCAGTACGCCGGACCAGCGTCTGGTACGTCGACGCGTCGCTCCCGGCCGCCGTCTCGACGATCGCGAACGCCGCCAGCTTCTCCCCCGTCGCCAGCGCCCGGACCAGGTGGTGATGCCGCTCATCGCCGTACGTCGCGATCAGATTGCCGCAGAGCAGCGCGGAGACGGTCGCCGTCCAGTACGTCCCCGAGCAGGCCCGGCCGAGTGCTTCCATCGCCTGCACCTGGGTCGCGGCATCCGCGCCGCTGCCCCCGAGGTGCTCGGGATGGAACAGCCCGAAGTACCCGGACTCCTTGAGTTCCTGCCAGTTCTCGACCGGCACCGAGGCGGTGGCGTCGGTCTGCGTGGCACGGGACGCGATCCCCGCGAAGGTCGTGGTCATTTGAGCCCTCCGAGCCCGAGCAGTGCGCCGGCGATGACCGGTCGCAACACCTCCGCGCCACCACCTGACGAAGTGAAGAAGAGCGAGTCGCGATGCGCTCGCTCGAGCAACTCCGACCCGCCCGGCCCAGCCAGCTGCGCGGCGCTGTCGATGACTGCCCGGACGGCGGATCCGAAGAACAGCCGGGCCGACGCGGCGTCCTGATGCGACGGCAGCGCCGCGCCGTCGAACTGCGCGGCCGCGTGGTCGAGCAGGCCGGCGGCCAGCTCGTTCTGGATGGCAATGTCGGCCAGCGCGAACCGAGCGGCCTGCGAATGCGCGAGCGGCGCTCCGAACACCTCACGAGTCCGGACCGTCTCCAGTGCCTCCTCGGCCAACGCTCGCAAGACTCCGAGCCAGGGCGCGCTGGTGAAGACCCAGTCCAGCGCGGTGAGCAACGGCTCGACCTCACCGGCCGCGCCACCCACGGTGCCGAGCACCGCATCCGACGACACCTGGCAGTCGACCAGGGTCACTCGACCCCAAGGACAGGTGCGCAACGCGGCCGGCTCGATCTCTTCGAGCCGCAGCCCTGGCGTATCCGCATCCAGGACGAACGCCGTCCGCGATCCGTCGTCGTGCTCGCCGAGCACCAGGAAGTACCGCGCTTTGGGGCCGAGGGCAACCAAATCGAGGGCGCCGGAGAGCCGCCAGCCCGCGTCGTCCGCGCGGACCGACACCGTGGCGGCCATCCCGCGGGTCTGCTGCAACGACAGCCCGCCAAGCGATTCGTCCTGCAGGTAGCGCTCTCGCTGGGCAGGCGTCCCGAAAGTCCGCAGCGGATGCTTGGTCAGGACGGCGGACGTCGTCACCGCCAGCGCGAGCCCGGGGTCGTGCGATCCCTCGGCCAAGGCGGCCAGCAACCCGCACGTCTGCACGGCGGTCAGTTCACCGCCGAACGTGTCCGGGACGGTCAGCGCCTTGAAGAGCGGTTCGTCCCACTCGCGTCGCCGATCGCGGTCGGCGGCCGTGCCGCGAGCCAGATTCCGGGCCAGATAGCGGACCCGTTCCGTCGAATACATCAGCATTCCCTTCAGTCGGAGAAAAACCGATTCCGGAACGGTAGAGCGGCGGCCGGAGATAAATACACCGGGCACACACAAAGCCACGCCTCGGCATGAATCGACACGCCCCTTCAAAGGGCCGCACACGCGTTCACAATCCCTGACACGAAGTCGCTTGTGCGGCCTACCGGGCCGACTTCAAGGTTGTTGACGGCTCACCTGCCGCCCACCATCAGAGGGAGCGAAAATCGCCATGACCACCGCCGAAAGTCCGGGGACGCCGCCCCGGTTGTCCGATGCCACGCTGCGCGACTCGGCCCATATGGCCGGGGTCGAGTTCGGCCCCCGGCATGCCGCCGTGATCGCCGAT
Organism: Kribbella sandramycini; assembly: GCF_013131805.1. Taxonomy (GTDB): domain Bacteria; phylum Actinomycetota; class Actinomycetes; order Propionibacteriales; family Kribbellaceae; genus Kribbella; species Kribbella sandramycini. The sequence goes on from NZ_JABJRC010000005.1 coordinate 108,849, forward strand.
CTGCTGGTGAAGACCGGGATCGAACTGGTCGAGGTCGGGATGATCTCCGGACCGAACAGCAAGGACGCCGACCTGATCCTGGCCACCCACGAGGCGATCACGCCGGAGCGCAGTATGTCGCTCGTCGTGGTCCGCGATCGCCAGCAGGTCGCGACCGCCCTCGACGAGGCCGAGCGCCTCGGCGTCCAGCACATCATGTACTCGATCCCGACGTCCGAGCAGCACGCGCAGCTCAAACTCGGATCGCCGAGCGCGAAGTTCCTGCAGACGCTGGCCAAGTCCGCGATCACCCAGGCCAAGGACCGCGGCTTCCACGTCACGTTCAGCGGCGAGGACGGCGCGCGGACGCCGAAGGAACGCCTGGTCCCGTACGTGACGGCCGGTTTCGAGGTCGGCGCCGACCGGTTCCGGGTCGCCGAAACCGTTGCCTACCTGACGCCCTGGCAGATGCAGGACCAGATCGCGAGCCTGACCGAGATCGACGGCTCGGAGATCGAGATCCACTCCCACAACATGCTCGGGATGGCCGTGGCGAACTCGCTCGCCGCGGTCCGGGCCGGCGCGAAGTGGATCTCGGCGACCGTCGGCGGGATCGGCGAGCGCGGCGGGAACGCGCCGCTGGCCGAGCTGCTGATGGCGCTGCGGATCGCGTACGGCGACACCCGGTTCGACCTCTCGCACCTGACCGAGCTGTCCCGGGTCGCGCTCGAGGGCGCCGGCCTCGGCACGGCGTTCCAGTCCGGCCCGACGTCGCCGAACGCGTTCGCCTACGAGCTGCCCGGCCAGCTGACCAACCCCGAGGCCTACGAGACCGTGCCCGCGGAGCTGGTCGGCAACTCCCGCGAGCTGCTCGTCCGGACCCGGCTGACCCCGGCCCTGGTGCGCTGGGCGCTGCTGGATTCCGGCATCACCGTCGATGTCGACGCTTTTACCCCGTGGCTGATCACCCGGCAGGAAGAAAACGGCCGCAAACTCCTGGATCGGGACGGAATTCGCAAAGCCGCCATCGATTTCCAGGCCCGCTGAAATTACCCCTCAAATTCTCTTGGAGTTCATTGTGTCCACCGCCACTGTTTCCGGTATCTGCCCCGAGTGCGAGACCGACCTGACCGTTCCGCCGGTTGTCACCGGTGAAACCTTCGCCTGCCCCGAGTGCATGCTGACGCTGCGCGTCGAGGGTGTCGAGGCCGGTCAGCTGCAGCTGTCCATGGTCGAGGTGCAGCTCCGCGACTGGGGTCAGTGAGATGGCTGCTCCGATCTCCGTCGCGATCGTCGCGGACCGGATCGCCTGGGAGGAGCGCCGGCTGATCGAGGCCGCGCCCGGCCTCGGGTTGTCGATCACCTGGATCAACGACGAGTCGTTGGGCCTGGGTCATCCGGACGCGCCCGCGCTGGCGGCGTACGACGCCGTCCTGCTACGCAGCCGTAGTTACACCCGGGGCGGCCTGATCGCCACGCTGGCCGAGGAGGCCGGCGCCCAGGTGATCAACACCGCCCGTGCGATCAACCTGTGTGAGAACAAGGCCGTACTCCGGACTGCCCTGCGGGCGGCCGGGGTGCCGGTCCCCGACTTCCGGCTCGTGGTGTCGCGGGCCGACTTCGCCAAGGCGCTGACGGAGTTCGAGCTGCCGGTCGTGCTCAAACCCGTGTACGGCGGGATGGGCAAGCGGGTCACCCTGATCCGGGACTCCGATCTGGCCAACTCGGTCTACGACTACGTCGAGGATCTCGGCCATGCCTTCGAGCAGGCCTGCTTGGTCGAGCCGTTCCTCGCCGGCGGCGCGTCCGTGCGCTGCCTGGTGATCGGCTCCGAGCTGATCGGCGCCGCCGAGTTCACCAGCGCCGGTGGCGACTGGCGGAACAACGCGGCGCTCGGCAACACCAGCCAGGCCGCCGCGCACGACCCCGAGGTCGTGAAGGTCGTCGACAACGTGCTGAACGTGCTCGGTCCCGGCATCTACGGCATCGACCTGTTCCGGACCAAGGACGGGTTCGTCGTCAACGAGGTCAACCACGCTCCCGGTTTCCGGGGTGTGGCCGAGGCGACCGGCGCGAATGTCGCGGCGGCGATCGGCGGCTATGTGAAGGAGGTGCTGTCATGATCCGCGCCGGGATCGCCGGCGCCTCCGGGCTGGCCGGCGGCGACCTGATCCGCCTGATTGCGCAGCACCCCGAGTTCGAGCTGACGTTCCTCGGTGGGTCCTCGAACATCGGCCGCCGGCTGCCCCAGCTGCACCCCGGGCTCCGGTTCGACGTCGGGCTGACGGTGCAGCCGGTGACCGAAGCCGTCGCCGACCAGGTCGACGTACTGTTCCTGGCCACGCCGGCGCCGGTCTCGGCGCAACTGGCCGCGCTGCTTGCCGACAAGGTGCCCGCGATCGTCGACCTCAGTGGCGCGTTCCGCATCCGGACTCCGGAGCTGCACGCCCGCTGGTACCCGAAGGTGCAGCGGACCACCGAGCTGGCCGACCGCTTCGTGTACGGCGTACCCGAGCTGATCGGCGACCAGTTGGCCGACGCCAACCTGATCTCGCTGCCCGGCTGTTACGCCACGTCGATGACGCTGGCCCTGGCGCCGCTCACCCTCGAGCTGGGCCTGGACCTCAAGACGGTCGTCGTCGACGGCAAGAGCGGATCGAGTGGCGGTGGCCTGTCCCTGCGGACCACCGACCTGCATCCGCTGCGCAACGGCGCGATCGCGCCGTACTCGCCGACCGGCCACCGCCATGCCGGTGAGGTGCGCGACTTCTTCGAGCGCAGCAAACCCGGCACGATCGGGTCGCTCGCGATGTCGGCGTACGGCGTCGCGCACGTCCGCGGCCTGATGACGAGCAGCTACGTGTACGCCGATGCGCCGGTCACCCAGCGCGATCTCCACCGGGCCTACACCCGCTTCTACAAGGGCAAGCATTTCGTCCGCGTCCGTCGGCACGACGAGACGCTGATCCCGGTGCCCGACCCGCAGGCGGTGCTCGGCTCGAACTACTGCGACGTAACGGTTCTGTACGACGAGGAGAACAGCCGGATCGTGGCCCTCGCCGCCCTGGACAACCTGGTCAAGGGCGCCGCCGGCCAGGCCGTGCAGGCCGCGAACCTGCGGTTCTCCCTTCCCGAGGAGACGGGTCTGACGATGCAACCGGTGATGCCCGCATGAGCCGCCCGATCGTGGTCAAACTGGGCGGCAGCTGCCTGGACGACCTGGCCGGCGAGTGGTGGAACGACCTGGCTGTGCACGCCGCGGATCACCCGCTGATCCTCGTGCACGGCTGGTCCAAGCCGCTGCGTGAGTTGAGCTCGCGCTACAGCGACCCGTCCGCGATCCTGCGCGACCGCTACGGCAACCAGAGCCGCTGGACGACGCCCGACGTCCTCGACGACATCAAGACCGTCAGCACCGTGATGGCGGACGACGTCATCGCCCGGCTGGAGCATCGTGGGATCACCGTCGAGCGCGTCCTGGGCAGCGACGGCCTGGTGCACGCCGGTCAAGGCGAGCGTTGGTGGTGGCAGGGCAAGCAGTTGGTGGAGCTGGAGAACCTGGTCGGCCCGATCACCAAGGTCGACGCGTCGGTTCTGAAGAACCTCCGGGCCGGCCACGCCTATCTGGTCACCCCGCTGGCCCGCAACGAGGCCGGTCAAGAGGTCAACACGGACGCCGATCGCGCAGCCGCCGCCATCGCGGGCGCCGTCGGAGCCGACGATCTGGTCCTGGTCACCGACGTCTCGCATCTGTTGATCGACGACGAGCCGGTCGCTCGGATCGACGCCGAGGCGGCCGCGGCCTTCCGGGATCGCGGTGCGCGGGGCGGGATGCGGAAGAAGCTCCGGGCGGCCGGTGAGGCGCTCGAGCACGGCGTCCGCGAGGTCGTCATCGGCAGCGCCCCGGTCTCGGATCTGCTGGCCGGCCGGACCGGCACGGTCATCACCAGAGACAAGGAGCAGTGATCATGACGCAACCCCGAGTCCTGGTCGTGAACAACAAGACGCTGTCACTTCCCCAGCTACGGAAGCGGTTCGAGGACTTCGGCGCCGCGACCGACGTGGTCAGCAGCACCGAGGTCCCGGCCAAGCTGAACGGCAGCCACCAGGCGATCGTGCTCAGCGGGACCAAGGTGCGCGCCTACGACACCGAGTACTACAAGCCGTTGATCGATCTGGTGATGACGTCGGACGTCCCGGTCTTCGGGATCTGCGGTGGGATGCAGATCATCGCGGTGTCCCAGGGCGCCGAGCTGGCCGAGGGACAGCAGCGGGTCGGCGGCCACGAGGCCGAAGTGGACAAGAGCGAGCCGCTGTTCACCTTCGTGAAGCCGACCGTGACGGTGTTCCACCGGCACACGCTCTACCTGCAGGCGGCGCCGGCCGGCTTCCGGTCGATCGGCCGCTCCGACCACGCGCCGGTCGAGTTCCTGCGCTCCGACGACGGCCGGATCTTCGGATCCCAGGCCCACCTGGAGTTCCGCGACGACGGCCGGGAGATCCTCCGCGGTTTCGCCCAACTCTTCCTCTGACCCGAAGGACATCGCAATGACTGAGCACGACAAACCTGCCCTCACCGTGCACCTGAACGGCGCCGGCGGCGAGATCAAGGGCTGGGTGGTCATCGACTCCCTCTACAACGGCCTGGCCATGGGCGGCACCCGGATGACCACCGGCGTCACCGAGGAGGAGGTCGCCGGGCTGGCCCGCGACATGACCCACAAGTTCACCCTCGCCGGGCTCCCGATCGGCGGCGCGAAGGCCGGCATCGTCTCCGACGGCACCGACCGGGAGACGACGTTCAAGATCTTCGGCCGGACCGTGAAACCCTTGCTGCACGGGGGAATCCACCTCGGTATCGACATGGGCGTGACGCCGGCCGACCGGGCGATCTTCTTCGAAGAGGCGAAGTACGACCCGCGCTACCGCCTCGGCGCGCCGGATATGCCGATCGACTGGCGCACCTACTACGAGCCGCTGATCGACTGCACCGGCCACGGGGTCGGCGTCGCCGCGGTCACCGCGCTGGAGGCGAGCGGCCGCAAGCAGGCGCGCGTCGTCGTCCAGGGCTTCGGCGCGGTCGGCCGCGCCGTGGGGCAGTTCCTGGAGCAGCGCGGTCACGTGGTCGTCGGCGTCGCCGATATCGACGGCACGATCAGCGCCGAACGGCTGCCGGTCGACGACCTGATCGCGATCACCGACGAGTTCGGCCGGATCGACCGGACGCGACTGCCGGACGGCGTAACTCAGTCGTCCGAGCCGGACGCCTGGCTGGACGTCGACGCGGACTTGCTCATTCTCGCCGCGCAGAAGCGAGCCCTGAACGACGGCAACGTGCACCGGCTGCGGGCCGAACTCGTGGTCGAGGGCGCCAACATCGCGTCCACCTCGGTGGCTCAGGAGAAGGCCCGCGCGGCCGGCGCCGTACTGGTGCCGGGCGTGATCGCGAATATCGGCGGCGCGGGTTCGGCGGCGCTGGCCGTCACGCGGGTGGTCCCGTTCGAGCTGGCCGCCGAAGCGCGCAAGGCGTGGGTCTTCGACTGGATCGGCAACCGGGTCAAGCTGAACACCGAGGCCCTGTTGGAGATTGCCAGGTCCGGCGCGGGCGACCCGCTGCCCGAGCTGCTCGCCACCCGACGTGCGGAGCGCGGGCAATGACGGCGGAGTACCGGCAACGCGGCTGGTGGCGGGACGACACCTTCCTCGACGACCTGCGTAAGCAGGCCCGGGAGCGGCCCCGCAAACTGGCCATCGCCGGTCGCCGGCTCGAAGAGGCCCACACCGACACCCTCGACTACTCGGAGCTGTCGCGGCTGACCGACAGGTTCGCGGGAGCCCTTCTGCAGTTGGGGATCGAGCGCGGGGACCGGGTCGCCGTCCAGACGCCGAACCGGTGGGAGATCGTGCCGCTGATGTTCGCCACCATGGCGGTCGGAGCGGTGATCGTCCCGATCGCTCCGGAGTGCCAGGGCGATGAGCTGCACCACCGGCTCGCGCTGACCGAGGCAAAGCTGCTGATCGCCGCCGAAGCGGTCGCCGACCTGCGGGTCGAGCAGCTGTTCCTGCTCGACAGTCCGGAGTTCCACGACCACTTCATCGGCACGCGCTGGGAGGAAACGGCCGACCTCGCGGGTCGCCAGCTGCGGCCGGACGAGCCGTTCGTGGTGCTGTTCACCTCCGGCACGACGGGATTCTCGAAGGGCGTCGTCCACAGCCAGAACACTGTGCACTCCGGTGTCCGGGGTTACGTGGACGCGTTCATGCTCAGCGACGACCTGGTCGTCGCGAACACCACACCGCTGGTGCACTACTCGGGCTTCGGCCAGGGCGTGCTCGCCAGCGTTCTGCTCGGCGGGACGGTCGCCTTCCAGGACGGTCCCGACAAAGCCGGCCTGCTGGACCTCGTGGAGCGCTATCGCGCGACCCTTCTGTACGGACCCCCTCCTACCCTCAGCGGGGTTGCCCGGGTCCAGCAGGCCGATCCGCACGACGTCTCAAGCCTGCAGCACACGGTCACTGGCGCCGCGCCGGTGCTCCAGGGGCTGGTCGACGAGATGCGGACGACGTTCGGCTCCCGCACGTACTCGGTCTGGGGGATGTCGGAGTTCGGGCCGATCACCATCACCCGGCTCGACTACGACCAGGACTGGGCCGCGCACAGCCACGGCCGGCCGATCGACTCGATGGAGATCCGGGTCGACCTGTGTCACGACCCGTCGAAGCGGGCGCCGGTCGGGCGGCTCCGGGTTCGCGGCGCCTCGCAGGCGCTGGGGTACTACAAGCAGCAGGACGCGTTCGACGCCGAGGTCTCCGAGGACGGCTGGTTCGACACCGGTGACGTCGCTCGGGAGGACGGCCGGGGTGGCATCCGGATCCTCGGGCGCGCGAAGGACACGATCCTGCGCGACGGCATCGTCGTCCCGCTGGCGGAGCTGGAGGCCGTCATCTCCCAGCACCCGAAGGTCACCGAGGCAGCGCTGGTGGGGACGCGCGGCCAAACGGACGACCCGATCCTGGCGGTCACCGTCGCACCGAACGGCGTCCGTCCGACCCTGCAGGAGATCCAGGCGCACCTGCGGTCGTCGGGTCAGGACCCGCGGTTCTACCCCGAACGGCTGGAGGTCGTCGACGTCCTGCCGAAGACGCTGACCGGCAAGGTCCGCAAGGTCGAGCTCCGAAAGCTCTACGCATGATGATGTCGGCGACCCTCGCCGCCGATGCGGAGTTCGAACGGCGACGGCTGGCCGGGGAGCAGATCTTGTTCCTGGCCACCGGCGAGATCGGGTTGCCAGTGCTGCCCGAACTGCGGGAGCACCTGGTCGCGGCGTCCGGCCGGAACGCTTATGGGCCGGTCGCCGGCTCGGCCGACGTCCGGCTGGCTGCTGCGGGCTATTGGAGTCGCCGCGGCCTGCCGACCGATCCGGCGGACGTCGTCTGCGGTCCGGGCAGCAAGCCGCTGCTGTTCGCGCTGATGCTGGCGGTCGGCGGGGACGTCGTCGTACCGGTGCCGACCTGGGTGAGCTATGCGGCCCAGGCGTCGCTGGGCGGGTTGCGGTCGATCCCGGTCCGAACGCGGCCCGGCGAGGGCGGCGTACCGGACCCGGCCGAGTTGCGGTCGGCCGTCCGGCAGGCGCGGGCGGCCGGTGGTGACCCGCGCAGCGTCGTGGTGACGCTGCCGGACAACCCGACCGGGACGATCGCCAAACCAGAGACGGTTCGTGAGCTCGCTGAGGTGGCCCGCGAACTGGACCTGGTGATCATCTCCGACGAGATCTACTGCGACCTGGCCTTCGTCCCGGCCGATCAGGCGGTCTCGCCGGCGCACTACGCGCCGGAGCGGACCATCGTGACGACCGGGCTGACGAAGAGCCTGGCCGTCGGCGGTTGGCGACTGGGCGTGGCCCGGCTGCCGACCGAAGCCCTTCGTACCCGGCTGATCGGCATCGCCAGCCAGATCTGGTCGAGTACGGCGGCGCCCGTCCAGGCGGCGGCTGCGTACGCCTTGGCGGAACCACCGGAGGTGGTCCGGTACGTCGCGGCCGCCCGCCGGCTGCACGAACGCGTCGTCCGCCGGGTGGCCGACGTCTTCAGCACCGCCGGCGCGGAGCTCGCGCCGGTGCAGGCCACTTGCTACCTCTACCCCGACTTCGAGCCGCTCCGCGAACGGCTCGATGTTGCCGGCAGCAACGAACTGACCGACCTGCTGAGCAACCGGTACGGCGTCGCCCTGCTGCCGGGGACCGCCTTCGGGGAAGACCCGCGCGCACTCCGGATCCGGGCCGCGACCAGCCGCCTGTACGGCGAGACCGACGCCGAACGCACCGCCGCGCTGGCCGCGCCGGACCCCCTCACCCTGCCCTGGATCAGCGCGGCCGTCGACCGCCTGACCGAGGTTCTCACCGAGCTAACCAAGGAGAGCAATGTCCACCGTCATCTTCGAAGTTGAGTACCGCGGGCAGCGCTACGCGGGCGTCGGCCTGCCGACCGACGCCCCGGTCACGCTGTTCCCGGTTGCCGAGGACCAGCTGCGGAACGCCGTCCTGGCCGGTGGCGGCACGCAGGCGCTGCTGGACTCGCTGACGTCGGGGAGCGCGACCGTCACCGTCGCGGCCGACGACCCCGAGGTGCGGTTCCTGCCGCCGCTGCTACCGGCGTCCAACAACTCGCTCGTCACCGGCTTCATGGGCACGCACCGCTCGAAGTTCCCGGCGCCGCCCGCACCGGACGAGGAGTTCAAGGCCCCGAACTGGCTGATCAAGGGGTTCGGCTCCTGGCTGGAGACCAACGGCGGGCCGCTGAGCGTGCCGTCGACCGCGGTCGAACTGCTGGAGGAGCCCGAGGTCGGGCTGGTCTTCGTCAACGACGCGGACGGGAACCCGCACTACGCGGGCTACACCTTCGGCAACGACCTGAACGACATCGGTCTGCACCTGCAGAACCCGTGGGGCTGGACGCCGTACGCGAAACTCTGCGACACCTCGCTGACGCCGTGGCTGTTCCTCGGCGAGCCGCCGACCACCGTGACCGGTCAGATCATCATCGAGCGCGACGGCGCGGTCGCCTGGAAGGGCGACTTCTCGGCCGGCGCGGACGCGATCTTCCAGCGCGTCCCGGACATGGTCGACAACCTGTTCTCCTACGCCGGGCTGCGCCGTCCGGGCCTGGTCAACTACCTGCTGCTCGGCTCGGACAAGGCCAGCTGGCACGCCGGCTACCGGATCGCCGACGGCGACCGGATCATCTTCGACATCGCCAGCCACGGCGTCGTCCTGGCCAACGACGTCCGCCAGGCCGCTCAGGCCGAGACGGCGGCCTCGGCCGAGTTCAGCGTCTGGGGGCCTGCCTCTGCCTGAGCCTCCCGAATCGCGGTGAGGTACGCCGAGATCGCGGTGCGGTTGCGCTCGAGGAACCGGATGCGCTCGCTCATCCGGGCGTGTTCGGCCTCGAGCAGCTCGATCGTCTCGCTCGTCGCCGCCGAGATCTGAATGGCCCGCGGAGTGTCCAGACACGGCAGGACCTCCCGGATCACCCGGGTCGGCAGGCCGGCGTCGAGCAGACCGCGGATCTGGATCACCTTGTCCACGCAGCTGTCGGCGTAGTCCCGATAGCCGTTGTCGCTGCGGCGCGAGCCGATCAGGCCCTGCTCCTCGTAGTAGCGCAACAGCCGCCGGGACGTCCCGGTGCGCTCCGCCAAGGCTCCGATCCTCATGTGGCCCACCTCACTTCCGTTGACCTTGACCTTCACATAGATGAAAAGGTTTGACCATACTGCCATGGCTGCTTCCCAGACTGAGACCCCAACTCCCACCCCACCCGATGCCACGAGTAACAAACTCCCCTGGTCCCCGCTGCTCGCGCTGAGCACCGCGGCCTTCATGGGCATCCTGACCGAGGCGCTGCCGGCCGGCGTCCTGCCCGAGATGGCCCGCGGCCTCGGCGTCAGCGAGTCGGCGGCCGGACAGTCGCTGACCATCTACGCCATCGCGACCGGCGTCTCGGCGATCCCGCTGATGGTGGCCACCGCCACCTGGGGCCGTAAGCAGCTGCTGCTGCTCGCGGTCTCGGTCTTCGCGATCGCGAATGTCGTCACCGCGCTGTCGTCCAGCTACATCCTGACGATGGGCTTCCGCCTGCTCGCCGGTATCGCGGCCGCGGCCGTCTGGGCCGAGCTGGTCGGCTACGCCCGCCGGTTGGCCCCGCCGCATCTGCAGGGCCGAGCCATCTCGGTGACCATGGCCGGCGTCCCCCTCGCGCTGGCCCTGGGTATCCCGGTCGGCACGTTCCTCGGCAACCTGTTCGGCTGGCGGCTCACCTTCGGCCTGGTGGCCGTGATCTCCGTGCTGCTGCTCGGCTGGATCGGCGTCTCCGTTCCGGCGGCCTCCGGTCAGAAGCTCGGCCAGCGCGAGCCGATCCTGCAGGCGCTGAAGCTCCCCGGCGTCGTCGCCGTGCTGTTCACGGTCGCGGCCTGGGTGCTGTCGCACAACATCCTCTACACCTACATCTCGACGTTCCTCGACGAGTACGGGATGGGCAACCGGCGCGACCTGGTGCTGCTGGTCTTCGGCATCGCCTCGGTGATCAGCATCGTGCTCACCGGAGCCCTGGTCGACCGCAAGCTGCGCACGCTCACGATCGGCTCGGCCGGTCTGGTCGTCATCTCCGCGGTCGCCCTCGGACTGCTGGCGACGAATGCCCTCGTCGTCTACATCGCCGTCGTCCTGTGGGGTCTCGGCTGGGGCGGCGTCACCACGCTGCTGCAGACCGCCGTCACGGATGCCGGCGGTGACCGCGGGCAGGCGCTGCTGGTCACGACCTGGAACTCGTTCATGGCCGGCGGCGGCGCCGTCGGCGGCATCCTGCTCGCCCAGCTGGGACCGAAGTCCTTCGCGTGGGGCGTGCTGGCCCTGATGGTGCCCGTGCTGCTGGTCGTCATCGGCGCCCGCAAGCACGGCTTCCCGACCCGGCGACCAAACGCAGCCTGATCGCCGGCGAGGCCGTGTCCGGTCCGGGGCGACCCGCGGGCGGACACGGCCTCTGTCAGCCACGACCGATGCGGTACCCGACCCCGCGGACAGTGATGATCCAGGAACTCGCGCCGAGTTTGGCCCGCAGGCTCCGCACATGGGTGTCGATCGTGCGACTCGAATCGGCCCAGCTGGTCTCCCAGACGCTGGCCATCAGCTGTTTGCGGGACACCGGCTCATCGGGATGCGAGGCCAGCTTGTGCAACAGCTCGAACTCCTTGCCGGTCAGCGAGACCGGCCGATCGCCGAGCCGCGCCTCGTGCGTCTGGGCGTCGATACTCAGATCGCCGACCCGGATGATCCGGCCGGGCTGTTTGCACGGCAGCGAGCGGCGCAGCACCGCCTCGATCCGGGCCAGCATCTCGCGCGAGCCGCACTGCGCGTCCACGCAGTCGTCGGCGCCGGCCTTGAGCGCCAGCACCCGGTCGGTCTCGGCGCCGGTCGAGACCGAGATGATCGGTTTGTTGCCGGCCGCCCGGATCGACCGGCAGACCTCGAGCCCGTCGATATCGGGCAGATCGAGATCGAGCAGGACGAAATCCGACGTCCGGTGCGCCTGCAGCGCCTTGGCTCCGGTGTCCACGCTGCTGACGGCGTACCCCTGCCGGCGCAACTGCTGTCTGCGGGCCTCGATCTCCGCCGAGGCTCCCTCGACGACCAGCACCCGCACTGTCCCCTGTGCCACTGCTCCACCTCACATGCCATCGGAACGAGACATCAACTGGCAGCGTCCCCCCAGGACACTAAAATGATAGTGATCTTTTTTTTAAGGTCAACGAAACTTTCTCACGAAGTGAGTTCGGGGGGTCACCGCGCGTCGATCGGCCTAAACTGCCGACGCGCCGCCGTCCACCGGAACAGCTCCGCCGGTAATGAACGACGCTTCGTCACTGAGCAACCACGCAGCGGCACGAGCGATCTCGATCGGCTCGGCCATCCGCTTCTGGATCTGGCGCGCGACCGAGCCCTGTTCGAGGGCCGGCACCTCGCGAATCGCGTCCTCGATCAACGGCGTCCGGACGGTGCCGACGACCAGCGCGTTCACCCGGATACCCCGCGGCCCGTACTCCGCGGCGGCCGCGCGGGTCAGCCCGAGCACCGCGTGCTTGGCGGCGACGTACGGCGAGATGGCGCCGGTCGCGAAAGCGCCGGCGGTGCTGGAGGTGTTGACGATCGAGCCGCCCGCGCCGAGCACCGGCAACTGCTGCTGCAGGCAGTTCCAGGTGCCGCGGACGTTGACGCCCATGATCTGCTCGAACAGCGCATCGTCCGTCTCGTGGACGAGGGGGCCGATGGTCCCCCAGCCGGCGTTGTTGAACGCGCCGTCCAGACCGCCGAAGGTTTCGACCGCGGTCGAAACGGAGCGACGGACGGCGTCCGCGTCGACGACGTCACCCGGGGTCGCCACCGCCTGCCCGCCGGCGGCGCGGATCTCGGTGACGAGCTCGTCCAGCCGGTCCTTGCGGCGGGCAAGCAGTACGACGGCCGCGCCCTCGGCGGCGAAATGCCGCGCCGCGGCGGCGCCGATCCCGCTCGACGCTCCGGTGATCATGATCGTCCTGGTTGCGAGCTTCCCCACTGGGCGGTCCCCTCAGTTCTTCAGGGCCGGGAGCAGGCAGCGCCAGATCTCCTCGACCCGATCGGGCAGATCCTTGTGCGCGGTCTCGACGTACGAGTGCATCTGCGCGCCCGTACAGGCGTTCACGACGAGCCGGGCGACCGCCTGGACGTCGACATCCGCGCGCAACTCACCCTCATCCTGGGCGGTCTGCAGATCGGCAGCCACGATCACGGTCCACTGCTCGTGGGAGTTCTCCACGGTGCCCATGAAGCGGTCCTGCTCCCAGACCAGGCGGGCGCCCGCGCGCAGCATCGGGCTCTCCGCGAGGGCGCGGGCCCAGACCAGCGTCACGTCGATGGCCCGCTGCAAGCCGGTCGAAGCCTTCGGCGGGACGACGAAATCCGGCTGGCCGGCCACGATCGCCCGGGCCAGCTCCTCCTTGGACCGGAAGTGGAAGTAGACGCCGCCGAGCGTCACCCCGGCCCGGTCGGCAATCTTCATCACGCTGGCCCCGGAGAACCCCAGCTCGGCGAACACCTCGGCCGCCGCCTCCAGCACCGTGGCACGCGTCCGCTCCGCGCGCGCCTGTTTCACCGCTCGTCCCGCCATCGACCCACCTCTCGCCGTCACTCACTGAAATCTCGCGATCACAAATTGCAGGCTTCACGAAAAGAACAACATTCTTTAATTTATACGCGAGAGACACCTGTCGCCCACAGGGGGGAAAGTCATGAATATTCAAACGCTTGTCCGTAAGGAAAAGAGCGACGAAGCGCTCGTGCTGGACTGGCGCGCCCTTCCGGACCTGGTCCAGCAGGTCACCGTGCGCTGGCCGCAACAGCACAGTTTCTACACCGAGGGGGATCGCTACACCCCGCTGCTCTTCACCGAGACGCTGCGCCAAGCACTGGCGTTACTGAGTCACGACGTGCACGAGATCCCGCTCGGGCACCGCCTCGGCTGGGAGCGGATCCGCTCCTGGATCAACGCCAAGGCACTCGCGGTCGGCGACGCCGACGTCGTCACCCTGCAGGTCAGCCATCCATCGGTCACCCGCCGCCGGCTCGGCTCCACCTACCTGGTCTCCCGGATCGACGCGCTGATCGGCAACCTGCACGCCGGCGGCGCCGAAGTCCACTACAGCGCGCACCCACCCGCCATCTACAACCGGCTCCGCGGCCCGTACGCCGACGCCAAGGACGCCTTCCAGCGCGCGATCCCCGTCCCCGCTGCCGTCCCCGCCGCCCTCGTCGGCCGCGGCGACACCGGCAACGTCGTCCTCTCGCCCACCGAGGACGCCCACACCTGGCAGCTCCGCGTCGACACCACCCACCGCGTCCTGTTCGACCACCCGCACGACCACATCCCCGGCATGGTCCTGCTGGAGGCCGCCGCCCAAGCAGCCCAGGCCTGCCTACCGGTCCCGGTCACCACCACCGGTTTCGACACCCAATTCTTCCGCTACGTCGAATTCGACCAACCCTGTTTCTTCACCGCCGAACCCGGCCCCCCAACCCCCCAAGGCCGCTCCGTCGTCCAGATCCATGCCACCCAATCCGGCCACCCCGTCTGCACCGCCGCCATCAGCACCGAACCCCTGGATCTGAACCCCTGACAAACAACGGGCCGTCGCGCATTTCGCGCGACGGCCCGTTCGCAATCTCAGCGACAGAGTTTCGGATAGGCGCAAAGCTCGCGGGAGTTGCTGCCGTCGGGGTTTGCGGCCGGGAGGGTGGCTGGGGGTTTGTTGTGTTCTACCCAGTTGACGAGGGCGGTGAAGGGGTCGGTGGGGGCTGGGCCGCCGCCGCAGTGGCCGGCGTTGGGGGCGAGGAAGAGGCGGTAGAAGGTGTTGGTGCGGGTGGGGCCGCCGAGTTCGCGTTCGACGCGCCGGCGGTAGTTGATGGTGCCTTGGGCGGGGATGAGGCTGTCGGCGAGGCCGTGCCAGGAGAGGAGTTTGCCGCCGGAGCGCTGGAAGGCGGAGAGGTCCGGGTCGTCGCTGCCGATGATGCGGTTGTACTGGGCCTGGGACTGGCGGAAGAGTTTGGCGAACTGGGTGTAGGTGAGGGTGCTGGTGTCGAACTTGGGGTCCAGCTTGAGGAAGTTGCGTACCCAGCTGTCGGGGACGGCGAACGGGACGGCGGATTGGCCGTTGGTGACGGCCAGGCCGTCGAACGACGTACCGCGGGTGAGGCCGTACCAGAGACCGCGCGGGCCGTCCCAGATCTTGCGGACCACCTTGGCGTCGGCGGCGGTGATCGTCACCGGCTTGCCTTCGCAGAGAATCGTCTTGCCGATCAGACGTTCGGGGGCCCAGCGGCACTTCTGCGGCTGGTCGTTGTCACACGCCTGCCGGGCGGCGTCGGCGAACGCGTCGAACTCGCACTTGGTCGGATAGTTGCGCTCGGCATTCATCACGACGGCGGGCCAGATCGCGGAGACGGTCCAGCGCTCCCAGTTGATCGCAGGGGATGCGGCGAGGATGCCGTCGAAGTCGTCGGGGTGCTGCTGGGCTTCGACGTACCCCTGCCGGCCGCCGGTCGAGCAGCCGTTCCAGTACGCGTACGACGCCGCGCGGCCGTAGTACTGCTTGGTGACCGCCTTACCGACAACGGCAAGGTCGTGTGCGGAGCGGGACGCGAAGTTGGTCAGCAGGGTGCGATCCACCTTGCCGTTCTTCAGCGCCCAGTCGTCCGCGGTGAACGGGGACGGTCCGACGCCGGCATCGGTCGAGGCGACGGCGTACCCGGCCTTGACAGCCTTGGCCCAGGGCGCGCCGAACTCGCCGGCCCAGTAACCGCTGCCGCCGAGCGCCTGGAAGCGGCCGTTCCAGCCGGTCTTCGGCAACCAGACCACGGTCTTGACGTGATCGTCGGCGTGGCTGAGCCGGACGGTCACCTCGCAGTACGCCGGAACGCCGTCGACCGGCTCGTTCGGAAACGGCGGGGTCGGCGGGAAGGTGACCGTGCCGCCGGGGCGGTCGACCGCGGTCACGGAGTCGATCCGGGCGCCGGACGGCGGTGCGACGGTCACGTTCGAGCAGGCGGTGCCAGTGGTCGTGCCAGTGGTCGTGGCGGCCGTGCTGCCGGACGCCGGCAGCAGGACGGCGAGCGGGAGGACCGCCGCGACCATCGTCAGGATTCGTTTCATGACGACACCGAATCAAGACCGCCGACCGGCAACCAGGGATACTTTGTCCTGTGATCCAGGGCACAGCACCGAATCGGGCGATGCTCGCCGACTTCCTGCGCAGCCGCCGCGCGCAGCTGCAGCCGGAGGACGTCGGCCTCCCGCGCGCACCCCGGCGGCGGTCGAACGGCTTGCGGCGCGAGGAAGTCGCGGAGCTGGCCGGGATCTCGGCCGACTACTACAGCCGGATCGAGCAGCAGCGCGGGCCGCGTCCGTCCGAGCCGTTGCTCAACGCGCTCGCCGACGGCCTGCGGCTGACCGATGACGAGCGCGACCACTTGTTCCGGCTGGCCGGATTCCCCAACCCGCCACGGCATCTGCACGACCGGCCCGCCGCGCATCTGCTCCGGGTGATGCGCCAGCTGGAGCACACCCCGGCCCAGATCTGCAGCCATCTCGGCGAAACCCTGCACCAGAACGCGTTGTCGATCGCGGTGTTCGGCGATCACTCCCGGTTCGCGGGCCTGCGGCGGTTCTGGGCGTACCGCTGGTTCCTGGAGCCCGGCGAACGGTTGCTCTACGCACCACAGGACCACGACCGGATCTCCCGCGCGATCGTGGCCGAGGTGCTGGCCACGCACAGCGCCGGCCCGTCGAGCCCGGATGCTTGCGCCCTGGTCGAGCAGCTACTTGCCCAGAGCCCCGAGTACGCCGAGGTCTGGGCCGAGCACCCGGTCTTCGAACAGGACTGGCCGCGGCTGCACCTCCGCCACCCGATCGCCGGCGCGCTGGAGCTGAACAGCGACTACGTGGTCGACAGCGATCGCTCGCAATTCCTTGCGGTCTTCACCGCCGACCCCGGTAGCGCGGACGAGGAGAAACTCCGATCGTTGCTCAGGGCCGCAGCGCCGGGCTCGTCAGCGCCGTGATCGATTTCCCGTTGTTCAGCTGAGCCCGAACCGACGAGATCGTCGTACCGGCCCGGAGCGGGAAGGCCGCGGGCGAGGTCAGTGAGCTGGTGCCGCGGCTGGTTTCGAAGCGGAGCTGGGCGACATGTCTGCTGCCGGCCGCGATGACGAAGTTTCGCCAGACGGTCGCCGCGGCGATGTTTTGCGCAAAACGGCTGCAATTGCTGGTGTTCGCGGCCGTCGCGACCGGTTGGGCCGGGCCGGTCGGCGGCTCCAGCCGGATCGCGGCATCACCGCGGCCGGACCAGCCGTCGACGCGCAGGCAGGTCCACCGCGCCGTACCGCCGGTGGGTAACTGCTGCTCGGCGAAGTGCCAGCTGTTGACGAGCCGGACGCCGCGGTTGTGCCAGGCATCCAAACCGCAGGCATGCAGCGCCCACGACGTCCGAGCGTCGCGGCTGAGCACCTCGCGCGGGGATCGCGCGGCGCCGCGGCTCGGCAGCGGCATGTAGGTCAGGTGCGCCGGCATCAGATCGCCCAGATCGGCGAGCACGAAGGCGTGCTTCTCGGCGACGGCTGACGAGCTGCGCAGTTCGAGCACGTTCCGGCTGCGGCAGCCGCGGCCGCCGTCCCGGACGGCGGCCGTCACACCGTCCTTGACGGCCAGTGGCCGCGAGGCGCCCCGGGTGGAGAGGTCGCGGACGGCGACGCCGGCGATCCAGGGCGCGAGGAGGTAGCGCGGGCCGGCTGACGTGCGCTCGAGGACGACGGCGGCCGACGTCATCAGGTCGGCGGAGTCGACCCGATCGACGCGCAACTCCTCCCCCGCGCCGGTCTGGCGATAGCGCGCGACGCGGGCGCCGTCGTACATCAGCACGACGACGGCGTCGCCCAGCCGACCGGCGTACAGGAGGCTGGGCCGCTCGGCGGGCGCGGCCGGGGTGGTGCCGTCGGCGGCCGTGACGCCCTGGCCGGCCTGCCAGAAGCGCCAGACGCGCTCCTGGAGCTGGTTGTCCTGGGCAAGCGCTCCGCGGGTCGACCAAGCGCTGAAGTCGAGTTTCGACGTCCGGCGCCAGAGGTCGGCCTGGGTGGTGCTGAATTTCTGGGCTACCGGCTCCGCGGCGGTGGCTGGGCGGTCGGCGTCGCGCGACAGGCCCCAGATGCTCAGACCGGCCGCGATCAGCACCAGGGGTAGGGCGAGGATCCATGGCCGCCGCCGTTTCGGCGGCTGCCACTCGGGCGCGAGCTTGACCGCACACGGGTCGAAGACCTGGTCGACCGGCGCCGTCACCAGTTGGGCGGCCGCGAGGACGGCGGTCGCCGCGCTCACCCCGGCGGTCTGCAGGATCGCCAGCGTCGTCGCGTCATCGAGGCCGGCCCGCTGCCGCAACGCCCAGGCCGCGCGGACCTCGGGCGCGAGCACCCGCAGGCTCTCCTCGAGCTGAAGCGGTTCGAGGGATTCGCTCATCGGGAAGAACTGCAGGCCGCGGATCCGCACCCAGCGGCGCTTCTCCTCCGCCCGCAGGGCCTCGCGAATCGCGACGCCGTACAGCTCCGGCGCCGCGTCGCCGTAGACCAATTGGGGTAACCGCTGGACGACGCTGTGCGCGATCAGCACCCGTCGATGCCGGCCCAAGCGGGACGAAGTGGCCTGGAAGGCCACGAACACCAACGAGTCGTACAGTTCTCCGACCAGATTCTCCGCGTGCTCACGACGCATGTCATGTCTTCCTGTCAGGCCCCGTACGGACCCAATCACAACGAGTAGTTCTCGTTACTGTTACGCCGTCAACCTCTGGACAAGCTCCGCGGCGGGCTGTGTACTCGCCTCGACCCGCCCCACGGAGGTGTGCATGACCGGGATCCGGCTGGACTCGGTGACGAAGGTGTACGACGGCCGCTACCTCGCGGTCGACGACGTCTCGCTGGAGGTTCCGGCCGGCGAGTTCCTCGTCCTGCTCGGGCCGTCGGGGTGCGGGAAGACCACGTTGCTGCGGATGATCGCGGGGCTCGAGGACATCACCGCGGGCGATATCTGGTTCGGGCGGTCCAACATCACGATGCTGCCGCCGAAGGAGCGCGGCGTCGCGCTGGTCTTCCAGAACGGCGCCCTCTACCCGAACCGGACCACCCGCGAGAACATCCTCTTCCCGTTGCAGATGGCCAAGGAGGAGCCGGCCGAGGCCAACGCCAAGGCGGTCGGCGTCGCGCGGATCCTGCAGATCGACTCGACCCTGGACCGGTTGCCGCGGACGCTGTCCGGCGGTCAGCGGCAGCGGGTCGCGATCGGCCGGGCGATCGTCCGGCAGCCGCGGGTGTTCCTGATGGACGAGCCGCTGTCCAACCTGGACGCGACGATGCGGACCGAGCTGCGCCAGGAGCTCGGCGCGATGGTCCGCGATCTGGATGTCACCACCGTCTACGTGACCCATGACCAGATCGAGGCGCTGACGCTGGCCGACCGGGTCGCGGTGATGCGGAACGGCAAGATCGAGGACATCGGGACGCCGGAAGAGGTCTTCAACGACCCGGCGACGGCGTTCGTGGCCGGCTTCCTGGGCAGCCCGCGGATCAACCTGATGTCGGCGACCGTCAAGGTGACCGCACACCACCGGGTCACACTCGAACTGGGCACACAGTCGATCGCGTTACCGCCGACGGATCGGCGTTCGCTGATTCTGAACCGGCACGACGGCGCGCGGGTGATCGTGGGCGCCCGCTCGGACGCGTTCACGCTGACCAGCGACGCCGACACCCAGCTGACCGGATCCCTGCGCACGCTGGAGTTTCACGGCAACCAGTGGATCGCGTTCGTCGAGTGCGGGCTGGAGCTGGTCAACCCGGATCTCGTCGGCGTCCAGCCGCCGACCGCCGTCCGCCGGATGCAGAACGGGCATACCCGGCACGCCGCGGAGCACGAGTCCCTGCTGGACAAGCTGCGCAACGCGCTCCGCCGGACGCCGGCCGAGCCGCCGCCGGAGGATCCGGCGCCCGCGCACCGGCGAGCCGATCTGATCCTCGAAGTCCCGAGTAACGAGGGGCTCAAACCCCGCGACACCATCCGCTTGGCCGTCGACACCGCCAAACTGCACCTCTTCGGCGAGGACGGCCGGCGGATCGACCGCCTCACCCGTCAGTAGGTCTTGTAGTAGATGAGTTGGCCGGCTTCGCCGGGGGCGGCGCCTTCGCTGGGGATGAACAGGGTGATCACGAA
This sequence comes from Kribbella sandramycini, assembly GCF_013131805.1. Taxonomy (GTDB): domain Bacteria; phylum Actinomycetota; class Actinomycetes; order Propionibacteriales; family Kribbellaceae; genus Kribbella; species Kribbella sandramycini. The sequence continues at coordinate 128,661 of NZ_JABJRC010000005.1, forward strand.
GGCGTTCTGGCCGTTGGGGGCTTTCAGGGCGGTGATCGTGGGGTTGGCGAAGGCGGTGCTGCCGGCGTTGGTGCGGATCGTCGTCCGGTCGGCGTTACCGGTCTGGTAGTCGTAGACGAACGTGCGCCAGGAGCCGAAGTCGCCCTTGGTGTACTGGCCTTCGATCAGGCCGAAGCGGTAACCGCGGTAAGTGGTCTGGTCGCGGTCTCCGATGTTGCCGCCGACACCCCAGTGCAACAAGGCGTTGTCGAAGTTCGGCTGGGCCGCCGTCGTCCAGGTCTTGAAGTTGGTCAGCGTGCCGCGCTGCTGGCGGTCGCGATCGCAGTTCCACCAGTAGTGGCCGCCGATGTCGATCGTCGAATGGTCGATATCCGGCGCGAGCGTGATCCGGTAGATGTTCGGCGTCCCCTCGGCGCAGGACGACAGCCGGCGCGGCGAGTCGAACGCGCGATGCACCTTGCCCGCCAGCAGATCGGCCCGATTGGCGAAGTACCGGAACGCGAGGTGGTTGTCGCCGCCACCCGGCCGTTCCTGCTCCCACGCCAGCAGGAACCCGCCGTTCGGCGCCTGTGCGATCGTCGGCTGCGAAGCCGGCCCGGTGTTGCTCCCCGCCAACTCGCGCACCCAATGCCAGTTGAGCAGATCGGACGACGTCGCCAGGTTCACCCGGAACTTCCCGTCCGCCGCCAGATGATGCGAAACCGCCAGATACCCGCCGGCCGGATCCGCCACGATCTTCACCGTGTCCATCACGTGCCCGGCATCGTCCCGAACGTCGTACCGCTTCCCGGTCGCCCCCGCGACGTCCTCCACCATCCCCCGCAACTCACCCCGCGCCGCATCCGAATCAGCAGCAACCGCAGCCGGCGGGCCGAGCGCTGCAACCACCAACACAACCACAACAGCAAGAGCTCGATGCATGGGCGGCACCTCTCGCGTCAGCAATTCACCCCAATCTAACCGCCCAAACCACCCCATGCCCACCCGAACCCGCCCGGCCCAACCTGCCGGGCGGGTGCGCGGTCAGCTGTCCCAGATGGGGCCTAGGGCGGGGATTCCGCGTTGTTCGAGGCCGTGGACCACGGACCAGGTGACTTTTTTGTTGGAGACGCAGATGACGGCTTCGGCGTTGGTGGAGTGGTAGGCGGCGTAGGCGAGTTTGACCATGTCGGGTTTGCCGTGGGCGTCGGTGTCCCAGATGTGGGCGTTGGGTTGGGCGGTGCGGATTTCGTCGACCAGGGGCCGGCCGTAGGTTTTGACGGGGTCGCGGGTGACCCAGACGAGGGTGGCGGGGGTGCGGTTGGCGAGGATGTGGGCGAGGACGGGGCCGATACCGCTGCCGGTGACGATGTAGACGACGCGGTTGAAGATGGTGCCGTAGTTGGCCATACCGGCGGTGGGGACGCCGCGGACCCAGAGGTGGGACGGCGGGTTGTCGATGAAGTCGCCGGTCCAGTCGCCGGCCCGGGAGACCGCCATCCGGAAACCCTGTTTACCGGGGGTGGGGATGACGGCGAAGCTGTGCCATTGCTTCAGCGGGTGGCGGGCGACCGAGCGGGTCGAGCCGGCGAGCGGCGTACCGCGGCCGGTGGTGCGGACCAGGGCGACATGCGAGGACGGGCGGACGACGTCGATCGGAACCCGGCGCAGCATCAGCCACGGGAGCGCCGAGCTCAGGGTCGTGAGGACGAGCACCCAGACGGTCGGCGTACCGGCCAGGGCGGCGAGCAGGCTCGCGCCGCCGCGGCGCTCCTCGGCGAGCAGGACGGCGCCCGTCCAGAACAACGCGGACAGGCCCCAGCCGCCGAAGCGGTGCACCCGCTCGAACAGGTCGTGCCGCTTGGCCCGCATCGACGGCCGCGCGGTCACGACGATCCCGATCAGCAACGCGGCCTGCACGCAGTAGACCGCCATCAGATCCGAGCCGACGTCGCCCACGGCCACGACGACCAGCGCGAGGAACCACAGCGTCCCAGCGATCGAGCCGCCGACGTGCAGCCCGCCGAGGTGATACCCCTTCGCCAGCGCCCAGCGGAGCCGCAAGGGCCAGGATCTCGGCGCCCTCATCACCAGCCGGGAAAGCAAATTCACCAAATACTGCTGGCGCACCAGAATACCCACCGCGAAATTCACCTGGGCGATCAGCGCCAACTGTTCGACGTTACCCAGAAAACCGTCAAAAAGCCCCCACCCGAGCACCGTGCAATTGATCGCGAGCACTCCGGCCGTGAGCCGATGACTCGGCATCAGCCGCGGATGTTTCCAGACCCGCTTGACCAGCGGATCCGGAGCGGGCAGCACCACTTCCAGCGTATTCATTGAAAAGTCCCCCAGAAACTTTCGAAATGTCTCTGGAAGACGCCCGGCGACCCACTCCCAGTTGCTGTGAGCTTCCGTGCCGAAGCTCACAACAACCAGAAAGCGATATTCAGCGTCCGCGAGCGAGAACTCCGGCTGCCAGGAGACAGACGGCGGCGGGGGCGATCAAGCCGGTGGTGGCGTCGACGAGGGTGATCGTGCCGATGGCGGCGGCGAGGGTGAGGGTTTCGACGGTCATTCGGGTGGTGCTGAACAGCGCTGCGCCGGCGCCGCCGCGCTGGTACGGGACGTGTTGCAGGGCTTGGCCGTCCGGCACGCCTTCGGTCAGGCCCAGGCTGACGCCGAGCACGGCTGCGGCGACGAAGAGCAGGGGGACGGAGTCGCTGGTTTGTAGGGCGATCGCGGCGAGTACGCAGGCCAGCAAGGCGATCGTGACCAGTTGCCGTGCCCAACGACGTGCGATGCGGGAGGCAACCAACGGGAGCAGGGTCGACGGGATCGTCAGGAGGCTCAGCAACAGGCCGGCCCCACCGGCGCCCAGATCGTGTTCGGCACTAAGTTGCGGGAGGACGGCGAGGCCGACGACGAGCATCCCCATGAACGCGCCGGTGGCCAATGAGTACGCGCGGTACGACGGGATCCGCAGTAGATCAAAGGGAATCGCGGGCTCGGCCGCTCGGCGCTCGACTCGGACCAGGACGATGGCAGCGGCCACCGCGCCGGCCAGCAGGGCGGCGTTCGTCCAGACAGGTAAGGCGAAACCGAAGGCGATGACGGTTGCGGCGATGACGACTCCGAACAGCAGAGCGCCGGCCAGATCGAAGGGGGCGGTTTGGCGGGTCCGCAGGCTGGGCAGGCCGATCGTCCCCACCACAGCCAGCGCTGCGATGCCCGCCGGTACGACGAACACCAGCTCCCAGCCGCCGAGGGCCATCAACGCCTGGGCCGCAATCGGGCCGAGCGCCAGGCTGCTGCCGAGCACGGCGCCGGTGTAGCCGTAGACCCGGCGGCGCTCCTCGGGCGGGTAGACGGCGAGCACCATCGACGAGCCGCCGGCCGCGCACATAGCCGCGCCGACACCGGCCGCGGTTCGGAGCGCGACCAGGCTGCCCAGGTCCGGCGCGAAGGCGGACCAGATACCGGTCGCGGCGACGACAATGTTGCCTAGGGCAAAGAAGGTCGTGCGCGACATCCGGTCGGCGACCAGACCGGCCAGCAGGAGGGCGGCGGCGAACAAACCGTTGTAGCCAAGGACGATCCAGGGGCCGAGGGCATCGGCACCGGGGAGCTCGGCGGTGACTTCGGGGACGACGGCGGTCGAGCCGGTGATGGCCAGCGGGAAGACCGCGGTCGAGACGAGGGCGGCGAACAGGACGCGCCGCCGATGAAGAACAGACAGGACAAACACGAGATGCGCTCCGGAAACGAGAACTCCGAGCGCCACGAAGGCGCTCCTGACCGGGAGTCAGGAGCAACGGCGGGCGGGAACGCGACCGGCCGACGCCGGGCGTTCGCGGGGATCAGCGCCGTCGCTCGTGACGACGGCGCACAGTGTCTGTTTTCGGCACGAGCCCGAGGGTAGCCAAGCGGCCGGGGCGACGCCAGCGAGTTACCAGAGCGATCCGGTGGCGTCCCAGTGCCCTTCGGAGGGTTCGTCGGAGAGCGGGAGCAGCCAGCCGATCGGCACCGAGAGCGTCTGGATCCGCGGCAGCGTGATCGGGGTGCCGTCCGGTTTGCGCAGGTTGCCGATGATCTCGTAGACGCCGTCCGGCAGGCCGAGCTCGCGGCACTGCTCGGCGGTCAGCGTGACGGCGGTGGTCGGGCTGAGCACCGAGCGGATGCCCTCGACCACCGCCTCCTCGATCGCGGTCACGGTGAGCGGGAAGCGCGCGCCGCGCAGCGCGCCGAAGGTCAGGCGCTGATCGTCCGCCAGCACCTGCGGGACCTCGACGAGATACGTCGTACCGAGCTCGACCTCACTACCGCGCACGCACCCAGGTTCGGTGGAAACAGCCCGGTTTGTCCAGGAAGCGTCTCACTACCGGCCGGGAAGCCGGGTGGTGATCTCCTGCAGGATCCACAGGTTGCCGTCCGGATCGGCGAAGGTCGCGCGGGAGGCGTACGTCTGCCGTTCCGGGTCCAGCCCCGGCGTGAACCCGTCCGGCCCGCGGTGGAAGTAGTCCGACACCTCGACCCCGGCCGCGACCAGCGCCTCCCGGGCCGCGACCAGATCGGTCACCACCAGGTACGCCGACGACGAGCCGGGCTGAGCCGGATTCAGCCCCGCGCCGAACTGGACGGACGCCGAGGAGCCGGGCGGTGTCAGCTGGACGACGCCGGGCGGCGTGACGTCGAGGCGCCAGCCGAGGCTCTGGTAGAAGGCGCTCGACCGGTCCACGTCCGAGACCGGGATGATCAGCACCTCGATCCGCTGGTCGAAGGTGCCGAGCTGGGAGCCGTCCATGGTCCGCCTTTCGCTGATGGACCTCCAGCGTCGGGCTCGAGCGCGGGTCTTCGCACCAGGGAAAGTCACTGGGGCCGGACGAGCGCCGTCCGCAGTTGCCGGCGTGAGGTGATGCCGAGTTTCGCGAAGGTCTTGCGCAGATGCCACTCGACCGTGCGCGGGCTGATGAACAGCTGCTCGGCGATCTCCGGGTTGGTCAGACCGTCGCGGGCCAGGCCGGCGATCTGCGCCTCCTGCGCGGTCAGGTCGGTCCGGGTGTCCGGCGTCCGTTTGCGGACGGTCTCGCCGGTGGCGAGCAGCTCGTGGCGGGCCCGGTCGGCGAACGCCTGCAGGCCCATCGCGGTCAACTGGTCGTGCGCGGCCCGAAGCTGCTCGCGCGCATCCACCCGGCGGCCTTGCCGGCGCAGCCATTCGCCGTACAGCAGCCGGCTGCGCGCAGCCTCGACGCGGACCGGCGTCCGACTCAGGTGGTCGATCGAACGGACGTACGCCGCCTCGTCGCCGTCCCGCAGGCCCTGGACGCGGGCAGCCAGGCCGAGTGCCCAGTCGGTCGGGGTGACCGCGATCCGATCGCTCAGCCAGGCATGCGCGACCTCGACGAGTTTGAGGTCACCGGTCCGGGAGGCGGCCTCGGCGAGCTCACCGACGACGAGTACGCCGTACCCGACGATGTCCTGCTCGAAGACGCGCTGGGCGGCGTCCCGGGCCAGCTCGTAGCGGCCGAGACTGTTGTGCAGCACGGCGCTCGCATGGCTCGCGGACGAGACCAGCCGGCCTTGGCCCTGGGCGTTCGCCTCGCGGACCAGCTCGGCGATCAGCTCTTGCGCGGTGGACTCGTTACCGCGATAGGTCTCCAGGATCGTCCGGGCCGCACCGGGGCGGTGCGTCCCGGTCAGCTCGGCGACGCGGCGATCCTCGTCGACCAGTCGGCTCGCCGTCTCCAGATCGCCGGCCAGGCAGAGCAACCCGGCCCGGAAGTCGAGTGCGACCTGGAGCTGGACGAGAGCGCCCGTACGCCGGGCGATCGCATCCTGCCGGGCGGCGACGGCGAGGCCGGTCTCGAGATCGGCCAACTCGATCGCGACGATGCCACCGGCGCGATTCCCGGCCAGCCAGAGCCAGCTTCCGGCGTCCGCCGTACCGGCCTCGGCAGCGCTCGCACGGGCCAACGCGGCCGCGAGCTGCGGCGCGGCGGCGGCATAGCCGCGGGTGACTCGGACGGCGAGGGCATGCAGCAGCTGGTCGGCCGGCCGATCGGCCGCTGTCACAGGAGGCACCGCGGCCGCAACCAGCTCAGCCGTCTCCGGGCTACCGGACCAGATCGCCGCGGACACCGCCTCCAGGTAGGTATCGCGCGCCTGGGCCGGCTCGAGCCGACCGGCTGCATTCAGCAAGATGGACGCCGCCTCGCGGGCCTGGCCTTGGTCGAAGGCGATCTGACCGCGCAACCGATCGACCTGCGCGGCCTCGGCCGGGTCGAGCGGGCCGGCCGCGGCGCCGCTGAGCAACGTGAGCGCCGACTCCAATGCACCGGAACGCCACTTGCCGACCGCCGCCGCCAACGCCCGTTGAGCGCGCAAGCCCGGATCCGGCGTCAGCTCCACGGCGCGTTCGAGCAGCGCGGCACCAGCGAAGAAGCCGCCCCGATCGCGCGCCTGGTTGGCCGCTCGCTCCAGCTCGGCGGCAACCTCCTCATCCGGCAGCGCGGTCGATTGCGCTCGATGCCAGGCCCGGCGGTCAGGCTCGGGCGTCTCCGCGGCCAACGCGCGATGCACAGCCTGTCGGTCGGGTTGCGCCGCCATCCGGTACGCCAGCGACCGAACGAGCGGATGCCGAAACCGGACGTGTTGGCCGAACTCGATCAGCCCGGACTCGATCGCGCTCGCCGCAGGCCCATCGCCGAGGCCGAGCCGCTCGGCAGCGCGCCACAACACGGTCGCATCCCCCAACGGCTCCGCAGCGGCGGTCAGCAGGAGCAGGCGGGTGTCGGGTCTCAAAGCGTCGAGCCGACGGGCAAACCCGTCCTCGATCCGGCTTGTCAGCGTGCCGGCGCTGAGCCCGTCGGCCAGCTCGGCCGCCGTCCACGCCTGTGGCAGCTCGAGCACCGCCAGCGGATCGCCGTGGGTCTCGGCGACGATCCGGTCCCGGACCCGGGGATCGACCGGGCCGGGGAGGACGGCGTCGAGCAGCGCGCGGGCATCGGCGTCCGCCAGCCCGCCGAGCTCCAGCTCCGGCAGGCCGCCGAACTCGTGCTCGGAACCCTCCCGGACGGCGACGACCAGCACCACCGATTCAGCCGCCAGCCGGCGCGCCACGAACGCGAGGATCTTCGCCGACATCCGATCGATCCACTGCGCGTCGTCGACCACACACAGCACCGGCTCCTCCGCGGCCGCGTCGGCCAGCAGGTTCAGCACGGCGAGCCCGATCAGGAACAGCGACGGCGGCGGCCCGACCAGCAGCCCGAACGCCGTCCCCAACGCGGCGTACTGCGGCTCAGGCAACCGGCCGATCCGCTCCAGGAACGGCTGGCACACCTGATGCAGCCCCGAGTACGCCAACTCCATCTCGGACTCGACCCCATCGGCCCGCGCCACCCGGCACCCCCGCGCCGCCCCGGTCATTGCTGTCAGCAACGCCGACTTCCCGACCCCGGCCTCCCCCCGCACCACCAGCACCCCGCTACGCCCACCCCGCGCCCCCGCGACCAACTCCCCCAGCACGGCCAGCTCTCGCTCCCGCCCCCGCAGTTCCCGATCCGCCACCGCTCCAGCATTCCCGCCCGACCCCGCCGAGACAACTGTCCCGGCGGGGTGGCGAGCGGTCAGCGGATGGAGCGGAAACCGGTGCGAACCTCGTGCACCCAGCGACGGTCTCCTTGTCGGGCCAGCGGGTCGCCTTCAGACGGGCCCGCAGATCGTCCAGATCCGCTTGCGGAACGTCGATCCGGAACGGCCGGATCCTGCTGTCGGTGGCGGCGGGGGCTTGTGTGGTGATCGCCATGAGATCCTCCTGCAGCGCGGGATGAGCGATCTCCTCACGCTGCGCGCGAACGGCCGGCGGTCGCACCAGGGTCAGTCCCTGGACCGCTCCCTGGGCCCGGTCAGATCGTGCGGGTGACGACCCAGCGGTGCGGGGCGATGGCGCGGGTTCTGGTGAAGCCGTGGTTCTCGAAGGCGGCCATGGGGCCGGTGTGCAGGAAGGAGCCGGAGACCTTGCGGTCGTCGGTCTCTTCGGGGTAGCCCTCGACGACGCCGCCACCCAGCGCTGCGATCTGGTCGAGGGCGCCGGCCAGGGCTGCGTTGGCAACGCCTTTGTTGCGGTGGCCCTTGCCGGTGAAGAAGCAGGTGATTCGCCAGTCGGGCAGGGTGGTCAGGCCTTTGTCGTAGCGCCGTTTGCTCTTGATCTCGGGGAGCTCGGCCGGGGTGCCGAACTGGCACCAGCCGAGGCAGTCGGGGCCGTCGAAGACCAGGGCATTGCGGGTAGTGCCGTCGTGGGCGCGGCGTTCTTTCTCGGCGCGGTTCTCGGCGGCGGTGCGGCCTTTGAGTTTCAGGTGGAAGCCGACGCACCAGCAGCCGCCCCAGACGCCGTTGTTCGCCTCGACCAGGGCCGCGAAGGCGGGCCAGGTGTCGGCGTCCAGGGCTCGGGTGGTCAGCACATTCCGCAGTATGGCGCGTTCCGCCGACAAAAGAAGTTCCGGAACCGGCAGGGGGCTGTGCATGCGTATTCCCGCAGGTAGGGTCCGCGAATAGTAAGCGCTTTCCGTGGAACTAGGAGGCTTCGTGAGGCGAACTGTTGGGGTCGCGGTCGTACTGACGGCCCTGGCCGGCGGGCTGGTCAGCGTCGGGCTGCCGGCCAGCGCGGGCCGGCCGGACCGTGGTGCGGCTGTGACCGGCACGTATTCGAGTGGCCCCGCTCAGGCGTGGCAACCGCTGCCGACGACGTACGTCGGGAACGACCAGGCGGGTGCCACGGATGCCACTGTGGTGATCGATCCCAGCACGCTTCGCCAGCAGTACAGCGGCGTCGGCTTCTCGCTGGACGAGACCAGCGTGTCGAACCTGTGGAAGCTGACGCCCGCCGAGCGCGACCGGGCCATCCGGCTGCTCGTCGACCCCAAACACGGCGCCGGGTTCGACCGGTTCCGGCTGACCATCGGCAGCCCGGACCTGATCGAGCACCTGCCGTTCTGGTCGTACGACGAGCTGCCGCCGGGCGTCACCGAGGACTTCGGCCTGAAGTACTTCTCGATCAAGCGCGACGTCGAGACGCATATCGTCGAGACGGCCAAGCTGATCCAGCGCTACAACCCGAAGGCGACCTTCTTCGCCTCGGCGTGGAGCGCGCCGGCCTGGATGAAGACCAACAACCGGTTCACCGGCGAAGTCGCGCTCAAGCCGGGCAGCACGACGTCGTACTACCAGGTGGGCAAGCTGCGCGACGACTGTATCGACGTCTTCGCGCGCTACTACGTGAAGTACATCCAGGCGATGGCGAAGTTCGGCGTCCGGGTCGACGCGCTGACGCTGCTGAACGAGCCGGGGATCGACGTCGTCTACCCGGCGATGGACATCAGCATCGAGCAGCAGCAGAAACTCGCGGTCGCGATCAAGCGCGAGGTGCGGAAGGCCGGGCTGCGGACCGAGCTCTACGTCCACGACTTCAACTTCTGGGACTGGCGCGACCCGAACAGCACCGAGACCAAGAACTACCACCGGATCTTCAACGACCCGGCGACCAGGAAGGCCTCGGACGCGATCGCGTTCCACCCGTACTGGGGTGACCCGACGGTGATGCGCGACGCCTACGAGCAGACCGGTAAGCCGGTGCACATGACCGAGACGAGCAACCTGTCGCCGGCCACGATCCTCGACTACTTCCGGCTGGACGCGTCGTCGTACATCATGTGGGCCCAGGCCACCGACCAGGACGGCGGCACGCTGCACTGGACGCCGGCCCGGGACAACAACCTCGACTGGGCCGAGGTCGGCCGGACCACCAAGTGGCCGAACCGGCTGGTCAAGGTGAACACCACGACCAAGACCTTCACGGTGCGCGACGAGCTCTACGCGATGGGCCAGTTCGCCAAGTACCTCGGGCCGGAGCACACCCGGGTCGAGTCGAGCGGGACGGCGAACGGCATCAGCAACGTGACCTTCAAGGACCGCCGCGACAACTTCGTCGCGATCGTCGGCAACTCGAACCCGGTCGCGAAGAAGGTGCGCGTCGTCCTGGCCGGAAAGTCCTTCACCACCACGGTTCCGGCGAACTCGTACGCGACGTACCGCTGGCACGGCGATGTCCCGTCGGCGCACCACAACCACGCGCCGGTACTGCGGGACGTCGCGGACGTGACCGCCGACCAGTACGCGACCACGCAGGTCCAGCTGACCGCAACCGACCGCGATCGGGACAAACTGGCCTTCTACGCCAAGGATCTGCCGAGCGGCGTCACGCTGGACGCGCGGACCGGCCTGCTCACCCTCCGGCCGACAACCGCCGGCAAGCAGACCCTCAAGGTTCGCGTGACGGACGGCGCGGCGTACGACGAGTCGACCGTCGACATCACCGTCACCCCGCACGGGACGCCGGTCGGCGAGCGGGTCGAGGCGGAGTCGTACGTGGCCCAGCAGGGCTGGACCGAGGGCGGCGCGAACTTCGTCGAGAGCAACGGCTCGGCCAGCGGCGGCAAGAACATCGGCTGGACCGACACCGGTAAATGGCTGCAGTACCGCGTCGACCTGGCCAAGGCCGCGACGTACAACCTCGAACTGCGCGTGGCCAACGGCACCGGCGCGGTCGCCCCGGATGCGATCTCCATCCGGGATGCCGAAGGCAACGTCTTGACCAAGGTCTCCGTCCCGGACACCACCGGCTGGGCGACGTATCAGTCCGTCAACACGACGGTCACTCTCCCGGCCGGCGACCAACTCATCACCGTCTACTGCGAAAGCGGCGGCTTCAACCTCGACTACCTGAGACTCACCGAGTAACCGGCGAGCCGGCTGACCGCGGTATGTACCGCGGTCAGCGGCCGGTGCCGCGGTCGGGGCCTCGGGTCCCTGGGCCGCGGTGCGTGTCCGGGCGCTGACCTTGGGCGGCTTCGCCTTGCGCTGCCTGCTGCTGGGGTTGAGAGTCCGCGCTGCGGCCGGGGGTTTCACTCCCGGCCTGGGCGACCATGGCGTCGAAGCTGTCGCCGGAGCGGTGGTGAATACCGTCGACGCGGTACTTGCTGCTGTCGGCGTTCCAGACGAACCTCGATGGGTCAGCGTTGGCCCCGTACATCGCGCGGACCAGCGGCTCCGAATACCGCACCTCGCGGTCGAGACGTTCCTGGTGATTGGACATCCACCAGTCAACCGGCGCGGCCTGCTCTCCGGTCATCCCCTTGCTCAGCTCGGCGAGCTCGATCGGCCGGTCCGGCGTGGTGTCGACCGTCGCCCAGGCGCTCACCTGACCGCCCTGGACGACGGCGATCGTGGCCCGATGGGCGTCGTCCCGAGGGCCTTCGACCGCACCTACGCAACCGGGCATCCGCGCCGCGAGCTGCTCGGCGCGGTTGCGCGCCGACGGGTCGGAATGATCGAGTACGACGATCTCCGTGCCGGCGGCCTGCGCTCTGGTCAGCTGCCGGTTCAGATCGTTCAGCTGCTCCGGGGTCTGTCCGTTCCGCGCGCGATCCGCGGCGTAGTAGAGCCGGGACGCCTCGTCGGGGCGAACTTCGACGTTGGTCAGCCATTCCGCGTCGAGGGCCGGCGTGCCGCCGATCCGCGCACCGGCCTGCCGATAGGTCTCTGCGACGTCGGCGCCGACGAAGGCGCCGGCAGGCTTGTCGAACTGCCGGAACGGCCCGTCGACGATCGCAGCCCGCACCGCGTCGGCCTGGCCGCCGGCCGCGCCGAGCTCGATCCGTTCGTCGGTCTTGCGGAAGGTCGCGGCCGCCAGCGGGGTACCGTCCCGATCGATGGCCACCGCGACCTGCGTGCCCTCGGCGTACGCAGGTTCGGCACCGGGGATCCCGGTCTCGGTGGCGGTCCCGGTCGACGGGTTCATAGCCTGCCACAGGGCGGCCAGCTCGGGGTCGACCTCGCGGCCGGCCGCATCGGCGCCATCCAGCCGGCGGAGGGCGTCGTCGTCCATCGGGACCTGCAGGGCGGCCGTGAGCCGGTCCGCGACCTGGCCCCGGAGGGCGGCGAAGCGCGGGTCGTCCGGAGTGAATTGCAGGACGTCGCCGCCGGCGTCGCTGAATCGGGTCACGGCGGCGGCGACCTCGGCCGGCGCTGCTCCCGGCGTACCGGCGTTCTCCCAGCCGAGACCGGGGATCTCGTCCATCCGGGGGCCGAGGACGTCCTTCACGTCATCGATCAGCTCATCCAGCTTGGCGCTCGTCCGGTACGGCGTGTCGCCCTGGAAGTCGAGCCCGACACCGAGCGCCTCGGCCTCGCGCATCCCGACCAGAATCAGCGTGGTCCGGGCGTCCCGGGAGGCGCCCTCGACATCCCGCACCACCACCCGGCCGTCGGCCGCGCGGCCGACCATGCCGGTGATCTGAGGCGTCCCGCTCGGGTCGTTGACCATGACCGCGCGCAGCCCGGGCGGGCTCTGGCCACGATCCGGATCCACGGCGCCCTGATCATCGGCTGACAGCACCGTGGTCGTCTGGCCGCTGTCGAGCACGCGGCGGATGTCTATCGCCCAATCGCGGTAGTTGGTACTCCTGTCCAACGGCTGGTCGAGGGCTTCGAAGGGGTTCCGCTCTTCGGGGAGTCGACTGCGGGTGGACGCCGCGAGGTCCTCGACCTCCAGGGCGTTCCAGGGGGTCTGCGCGGCGGCGGTGTTCAGCCTCATGATGATCGGCTGGTCGAGGCTGATCGGCTCCGGCGCCGGCACCCGCCAGGTGGCCGAGGGCGTGGCTTCGACGACCGCGCGGGACTCCTTGGCGGCCAGATGGTTGACCGCGTACCAGGCGGCGGCGCCGAAGCGCGCCGCGGGCGGGACGCCGTGGTTGCCATCGGCCCCGATCGTCGGATGGGTCGACCCGGCGCCGACGATCCGGAACTCCGAACCCTTGCGCTCGATGCCGGCGACGGTGAACAGACTGCTGTCCCCGAGTGCCGCGACGACCGCGTGCTGGGCCGGGCCGTTGAAAACCTTGAGCGCGGCGTTGCGCGCCTGCCAGACCGGACTGCGTTCCTTCTGCGCAGCCGATCCGCCGAGGCCCTTGGCCGCCGCCTCGAAGGGCTGGTCGGTCGCGGCGAAGGCCTGCTCGGCGAGCTCCTGATACCGGCGCCACTCCGGGGTGTCGCGGGTGAGCACGAGCACCTTGGTCTGCGGATACGCGGCGAACTCCCGGACCTCGGCGGCCAGTCGGGTCGCCTCGGGAAGACGGTCGCGCTGGCGGGCGTCGTACTCGGGCATTCAGGTCCTCTCCGGGGCGTCGATGATCTGGTCATCTTGACGCCCCGGGAGGTCACCCGGTTCCGGTCAATTCTGCGTCAGTTCCACGGGTCGAAGGGGATGCCGCTCGGCTTGGAGGCGTTGAGCAGATTGCGGAACCGGTCGCTGTTGTCGGTGATCTTGATGGTGGCCGAACCGAAGTTCGCGTTCATCAAGGTGTCGCGGAGACCGTTGTTCGGCCAGCCGTCCCAGCCGACCAGGGGCGGGTAGCGCCAGTTGTGGTAGTGGTTCTCCGGCGGCTCGTCGTTGCCGTTGGCAAGCCGGAAGAAGTGCGTGCTGGCGCCGTCCTTGTGGTAGACGATCTTGGGGTGTGAGCCGTCGAAGCGGACCTGGGACCGCGGGTAGGTCACCTGGCTGGAGTGCTGCGTCGTGGTCACGAACTCGACCTGGTTGCTGGCCTGGTTGATCCAGGAGATGACGTGTTCGAAGTCGTGCCGGTGACCGCCGAGACCGCTGCCGGCGACGGCCTGGTCCTTCTCGAAGTAGGCGGCGTACACGACCGCGCACCAGCCGTTGTTGCACTTCGAGCGGGAGTAGGTCTGGGAGTTGTCGAGGTCGGACTGGTCGCGACAGTTGCCGTTGACGGCGCCGGTCGTGTTCAGGCCCGGGTTCAGGGTGCCGTCGGCGCCGATCGCCGGGACGGCGTAACAGCCGTCGCCGTCGTAGTCGAAGGCCGGGGAGAAGGACTGCTCGTAACCGTTCGCGTTCTGCGGCAGGCTCGGCGGCGGGGCGGCGTACGCCGCGACCGTGGTGGCCACCAGCAGCGTGGCCGTGCCGATCACCACGCCGAGGGTCAATCGGCGGACACGGGACTGATCTGTCATGGACGCTCCTTCGGGGCGGGAAGACAACGCTGTCGAACCATGACAGATCAGCTCACGTCAGTACATACTTCACGTGCGAAAGAATCCGGATTCCGATCAGAATTGGGCCGCTCGGAACACAGAGTTTCCCGATTGACGCCTTGACTCGGCTCAGCGCCGGTAGAGGTGGACGGCGCTGCGCAGCGAGTCGAGGACGTACCCGGGGAAGCGCAGGCCCTGTTTCTGCGCCCAGAGCAGCTCCAGCTCGACGCGACCGATCTGCTGGGCGTACTTCTGCAGGCCCTCGTCGCCGCCGTCGGTGATGTGCAGCGCCTCCATCACGCCGCCGAACTCGGCGCGCTGGCTCTTGTTGTAGGCGCCGACGACCTCGAAGGACTGTTTGCGCAGCAGCCGGACGAGCCACTTCTGCCAGGGGGCCATCTCGCTCCACAGGCCGCGCGCGGCGATCTTGTAGTACGCGAAGTGGCCGGGCTCCTGGCGGCGGATCGGCGCGATGATCGTCGAGGCGACCGCCTGCTCGTCGAGCTCCAGCAACCCCTTGTGCAACAGGTTGTAGGCCAGGATCGCGGACTGCTCGGTCGCGACGCCGGTCAGGTAGTAGAGCATCCGGCTGACGTCCTGGATCGCGCTGAGGTGCGCGAGCGCGCCCAGGAAGCGCAACTGGAAGGAGATCTGGTCGACGTTCGGCTCGGAGACCGGCAGGCCGGCCAGCGTCTGCAACCGGTCCAGCAGGACGCCGTGGTGCAGCTCCTGCGGCGACCAGACGTCGGCGTAGAAGTGTTTGTCGACGGGCGGCGGATCAGGCAGCAGCAGATTGAGCTCGAGCACGTTCCGCTCGACCTCCAGCTCGACGCGCGTCATGTAGGCCAGGACGCCGCCGAACCGGCTGGCCAGCAGATCCGGCCGCCGCATCGTGAAATCCGCGCTGTCCAGCGGGATCGGCGGATGCTCCTCCCCCAGCCGATCCACATGATCCATCAACCGCGCCTCGGCCGCCGCCGCAGCACCCTTCCGGCTCCTCACCACGGCGGATCCCCACCCCTTCGGGCCACAGCTCTAGTCGATCACGGTCACCTTCTGCGCCACCGCCAGCCTACCGGCCCGTACCGCCGAACCACCGTGCTTTTCACCACGTCGAGAATTAGTTGCGCCCACCCCGGGAACCTGCTCCTCATGGACCAGTTCCCCGGCGCCAACCGCTGGGTCCCGAACTCCGGCGGCCTCCGCAAGCTCACCGCCGCCCTCCCCGCCTGCCACGGCTGTGATCTGGCGGAGCACGCCGAGCAGGTCGTCCCCGGCGAAGGGCCGGCCCGGGCCGCGCTGATGCTGGTCGGCGAGCAGCCCGGCGACGTCGAGGACAAGCAGGGCCACGTCTTCGCCGGCCCGGCCGGACGCCTCCTGGACAAGGCCCTGGACGCCGCCGGGATCGATCGCTCCGATGTCTTCCTGACCAACGCCGTCAAACATTTCCGGTACACGACCAAGGGCAAACGCCGAATCCACAAGACCCCGGCCGTCGGCCACATCACCGCGTGCCGCCCCTGGCTCGAACGCGAACTTCGCATCGTCAGTCCGCGACTGGTGGTGATTCTCGGCGCCGTCGCGGCGCGTGCCCTGATCGGCCCCGGCTTCAAGGTCACCGAGCACCGTGGCGAGCGGGTCGAGCTGCCGTCCGGGCGAGCGGCGATGGCGACCGTCCACCCGTCGGCTGTCGTCCGCTCGGAGCGTTTTCGCGAGGACTTCGCCCTGTTCGTCGCCGATCTGCAAGCCGCCCGCGACCTGCTCGGCCAGTAGCTAGCGCGGGCGGCGCTGGGCGGTGGGTGGGAGGGCCGGTAGGACGTTGGCGTCGGCGAGGGGCTGGTACCAGTAGGCGACGGTGGAGATGTCGTCGGCGCGTTCGAAGTGGCCGTGGTCCCAGGCGCCGATCTGTTGGAGGGTGACTTTGAGGGTGGAGTGGAAGATGACGGGGTCGGGGAGGTGCCAGCGGTACATGCCGTGGGACTGCAGGGTGCTGGTGAGGAAGGGCGAGGCGCCGGTGCGGTCTTCGGCGGAGTAGAACGGGTAGCCGCAGTACGGCGCGCTGAAGGTCAGGGCTACTGGAGGTGGGTCGACGCGGAGGGCGTCCTGGAAGGCCCAGGCGCCGCCTGCGTAGTCCTCCAGGCCGGTGCTGCACTGAGTCGGGTAGGCGTCGTCGTCATCGAGGTAGAACTTCACCTCGCCCTCACCCCACCAGTAGCGCTCGAGTGCGGTGAGGCCGATGTAGGTGCCGACGTAGTGGCCGCTGCCGGAGATGCCGTCCAGGATGACGTGGTCCTCAGCGGGAGCGGTGGAGCCGTTGCTGCGCCGCCATTGCGCGCGGAAGGCAGCGGTGTCGTCGCCGAGCTCGTCGCCCACGGTGTAGTCGATCTGGTAGTAGATGCCGCCGACCTGGCCCGGGTGCTCACTGGTCAGCTCGATCCGGGCGCGGCGCCGGAACGGCATCGGGAAGTAGCAGTTCATACCGCCGGTCGGCGCAACCACGATCGGGACCGAGGTCACCAGAGCGCGCTGCCCGAAGCCGTTGCAGAAGAAGTCGCCGAGCGGTACTTCGACGGCCGGCTGCTCGGCGTCGTCCCACCACATCCGCAGGACCAGATCCCGCAGTACCCACGGCCCCGCGGCTGTGCCGGACGGGACGGTCATCCAGATGTGCCGGATCACGCCCGAGCCGTCGATCTCGGCCAGGACGGCGGTCTCGCCCGGCTCGAGGCCGATCGCGGGTCTGCCCTTGCGGGACGGTCCGAGGGCGGACGCCGTCCGCGCGGCCATCCCGGGCGCACCGGTCGGATTCTCGGCGTTGATCGAACGGCTGCGCTGCCGGCCGGGGGCCTTGGTGACCGCGTTCCAGTCCGCGAACGTCATGCGTTCCTCCCAGGTCGTTTGAAACGAATGTAAAACGCACTCTTGCGCAGGTCCCTGTCCAGGCCGCATCCTGGCGAAACTCACGGGGGTGGGGCCGAGTGGGGGCTGGGGGCTTATTTCCATGCGTTTTTCCGCCGATGCGCTGCGGCGCGTGCTGGTTGTGATGTGTGTATTACTGCTCGTGCCGTTGACGGCGTCCGAGCCGGCTCGGGCTGCCGCGACGCCGAGCGGGTTCAGCGAGCAGACCGTCTTCGACGGCCTGACGAACCCGACGAACGTCGTCTTCTCGCCGGACGGCCGGGTCTTCGTCGCCGAGAAGAGCGGCCTGATCAAGGTCTTCGACTCCCTCGACGACACCTCGGCGTCCGTCTTCGCCGATCTGCGGACCAAGGTGCACAACTTCTGGGACCGCGGTCTGCTCGGCCTCGCCCTGCACCCGGGCTTCCCGGCCGACCCGCGCGTCTACGTGCTCTACACGCACGACGCGCTGATCGGCGCGCAAGCGCCCAAGTGGGGGACGGCGAACGCCTCCGACGACCCGTGCCCGTCACCGCCTGGCCCGACCAGCGACGGCTGCCAGGTCAGCGCGCGGCTGTCGGTGCTGACGTCGACCGGCTCGGCCGTCGCCGAACAGGTCCTGATCGAGGACTGGTGCCAGGTCTACCCGAGCCACTCGATCGGCTCGATCGAGTTCGGCCCGGACGGCATGCTGTACGCCGGTGGCGGTGACGGCGCGAGTTTCACCTTCACCGACTACGGCCAGGACGGCTATCCGGACTCCGACGCCACCCCGGACAACGCGTGTGCCGACGGTACGGCGCCGGTCGGCGCGCAGCTCACGCCGCCCACGGCCGAAGGCGGCGCGCTCCGCTCGCAGGACCTGCGGACGAGCGGCGACCCCGTCACCCTCGACGGCTCGATCATCCGGATCAACCCCGACACCGGCCAGGCCGCGCCCGGTAACCCGCTGCTCTCGAACGCCGATCTGAACGCCCGCCGGATCGTCGCCGAGGGCCTGCGGAACCCGATGCGTTTCGCGTTCCGCCCCGGGACCAACGAGCTGTGGATCGGCGACGTCGGCTACTCGGCCTGGGAGGAGATCAACCGGCTCGTCCTGCCGGCAGCCGGCGTCGCGAACTTCGGCTGGCCCTGTTACGAAGGCGCCGGCCGCTCGAACGCGTACGACTCGGTCAACGTGAACATCTGCGAGAGCCTGTACGCCGCCGGCGCTCCGGCCGTTTCCGCGCCGTACTTCGCCTATCAGCACCGGGCCCACGTGACCGCGAACGAGACCTGCACGGTCGGCAGCTCCTCGCTGTCCGGGATGGCGTTCTATGCCGGCGGCAACTATCCGGCCGAGTACGACGGCGCGCTGTTCTTCTCCGACTACAGCCGCAAGTGCGTCTGGGCAATGCTCCCGGGCGCGGACGGCCTGCCGGACAGGACCAAGATCGTCCAGTTCGCCTCCGGCTACGGCTCGACCAGGCTGCAGATCGGCCCCGGCGGCGATCTGTTCACCGTCGACTACGAAAGCGGTACGATCCGTCGCTACGTCTACAGCGCGACCAACAACCCGCCGACCGCGGTCATCCAAGCCGATCCGGCCAGCGGTAACGCCCCGCTACAGGTGAGCTTCGACGGCACGGCGTCCAGTGACGCCGACGGCCACCCGCTCAGCTACGCCTGGGACCTGGACGGCGACGGCCAGTACGACGACTCGACCGCCGCGACCGTCCAACGCACGTACCCGGCCATCGGACCGGTGACGGTTCGGCTCCGGGTCAGCGACGGCCAGGGTGGGACGGCGACCACCTCGACGCGGATCAACGTCGGCAACACGGCGCCGACGGCAACGATCACCGGCCCCGGTCCGGCGTTGGCCTGGAAGGTCGGCGACGCGATCAGCTTCTCCGGTTCGGCGTCCGATGCGGAGCAGGGCGCGCTGCCGGGCTCGGCGTTGAAGTGGACGCTGATCATGCATCACTGCCCGAGTGATTGCCATCAGCACACGATCACCTCGTTCACCGGCAGCAATGGCTCGTTCGCCGCGCCGGATCACGAGTACCCGTCGTACCTGGAGCTGCGGCTGACGGCGACGGACGCCGGCGGGCTGACCGATGTGAAGAGCGTGCGGCTCGACCCGAAGACGACCAACCTGTCCTTCGCCAGCCAGCCGTCCGGCCTGTCGCTCACGTATCTCGATCGAACGGTCAAGACTCCAGCCGTCGGGACGACGATCAACGGGTCGACCGGAACGCTGGCAGCCGAGGCGGCACAACCGGTCGGGACGAACCTGTACCGGTTCGCGTCCTGGTCGGACGGCGGCGCGCGGGTGCACAACTTCGTCGCGCCGGACGCACCGACGACGTACACCGCGACCTACGTGCCGAAACGCAATCTGGCCTTGAAGAAACCGGTCGCGACATCGAGTGTCTACCTCAACCGACCGGGTGCGAACGCGGTCGACGGCTCGGCATCGACGTACTGGTCGAGCGCCCGCAGCGATCCGCAATGGTTGCGCGTCGACCTCGGCCGGGTCGAACTGGTTGACCGGGCGCTGCTGAGCTGGCTGTCGACGTCGTACGCGAAGGCGTATCAGATCCAGATCTCCGGCAGCGGGCGCACCTGGAAGACGGTCTACTCGACGACGACCGGCGACGGCTTCATCGACAGCGTCGCGTTCACGCCCAACTACGCGCGCTACGTCCGCATCAACATCACCGCGCGCGGCGTGGCCGGCAGCTACAACGGTCTCTGGGAGTTCGGCGTGTACGGCGACACCGGCTCGCTCACCGGCATCGCCGGCAAGTGCGTCGAGGTGGCCGGCTCCGTCGTCCAGTTCAACACCTGCAACGGCGCGGCGGCACAGCAATGGATCGCGCAGGACGACGGCACAATCCGCTCCCAGGGCAAATGCCTGGACGCGCGTAGCACCACACCACGCAGCCCAACCACGCCATGGACCTGCGACGGCAGCCCCGGCCAGAAATGGACCGCCCGCGCCGACGGCACCTTGCTCAACAAACAATCCGGCCTCTGCCTGGACGCCGAAAACGGCAAAAGCGCCAACGGCACCCGAGTCAACATCTACACCTGCCACACAGGCGTGGGCCAGAAATTCCTGCTGCCGTAACCGGACGCGGTGGACCTTGGGGGTTGGATACTGCTCGCCGTGTACAGACGAATCGGAGTGCTGGTTCTCGGGTGTTTGCTGGCGATGGCGCCGGTGACGGCTCAGGCGGCGGGACAGGCGACCACGGTGAAGACGCTGACGTTCAACATCCATCACGGGCAGGGGACGGACGGGAAGCTCGATCTGGAGCGGACCGCGAAGGCGATCGAGGCGTCCGGGGCCGCGGTTGTCGGGCTGCAGGAGGTCGACAAGTACTTCGATGCCCGGAGCAACTGGGTGGACCAGCCGGCCTGGCTGGCCACGCGGTTGGGGATGACGTATGTGTTCGCCCCCAACCTGGACTGGGATCCGCTGGAGCCCGGGAAGCCGCGGCGGCAGTACGGCAACCTGGTGTTGTCGAAGTACCCGATCCTGGAGTCGCGGAACACGCCGTTGCCGAAGGTCGGGACCGAGGAGCAGCGCGGGCTGCTCGAGGCTGTACTCGACGTCAACGGCACGCCGGTGCGCTTCGCCAACACGCACCTCAACAACGCCACCCCGGCCGAGCGCCAGCAGCAAGCGACCGCGGTCGTCAACCTGCTCGGCGCCGCCACCGAGCCGACCCTGCTCGTCGGCGACCTGAACGCGATCCCGACCACGGCCGAGATCAAAACCCTGACGGCGCGCTGGAAGGACACCTGGACCGAGGTCGGCATCGGGCTCGGCTTCACCAGTTCCGTCCCGCTGCCCACCCGGCGGATCGACTACCAGCTCCACAGCCCCGCACTGAAGGCGACCGCGGCGTCCGTCCCCTCGACGTTCGCCTCCGATCACTACCCGGTGGCCGCGACCTTCACGCTGGGCTGACCCGGCTACTCCAGCCAGGTGGTTTCGAAGGTGGGGTTGGCGTGGATGTGCAGCGCCTCGTACCCGCCGGGGCCGGTGCGGAACTTGTGCGGGGTGTCGGCGGGGACGACGAGGATCTGCCCGGCGCGACCGACGACCTGCTGGTCGGCGACGGTGAAGGTCGCGGAGCCGCGGCGGATGATGAAGGTCTCGGCGTAGGGGTGCATGTGCAGGCGCGGCCCGACGCCTTCCTGGGTGGTGGACTCCAGGATCAGTGACACTCCGGCACCGCCGGGCAACTCTGTGTAGTTCTCCTCCCAGCCTTCGCCGTCCTCCTGGCCGTTGGCGCGATTGATGACGTGGGCGCCGGTGTTCGCGATCTCGGTCACGTTTCCTCCGTTGTGTCCTTTGGAGCGCAATGGGTACTGGAGTTTTGACGGGTTGAGCAGCCAGCCCACAGCGGGACTCCCGGGGTGGGGCGACGCATCGGATGCGATGCTCCCTCACACCCGGGGTCCCACTCCAACATTTTCAGTCGATTTGAACGACGCCCTCGGCGTGCCGGCGGGCCAGCTCGTGGTAGATCGCGGCGTTGTGCTCGACGAACAGTTTCGGCGTCCCGTCCAGCGGGACGATCTTCTTCGCGGGGCTCCCCATCGCGACCGACTCCGGCGGGATCACCGCGCCCGGCGTCACGGTCGCCCCGGCCGCGATCAGCGTGCGGCTGCCGACGACGGCGCCGTCCAGCACGATCGCGCCGTTGCCGACCAGCGCCTGCTCGCCGATCACGCAGTCGTGGACCAGGCACTGGTGACCGACCGTCGCGTTCGGGCCGACCTCACAGCCGTCGCGGTTGGAGTGGATCACCGAGTTGTCCTGGACATTCGCGCCGGCGCGGATCGTGATCGTGCCCAGATCGGCCCGGATCACCACGCCGTACCAGATCGAGGCCTTGGCCTCGACGATCACATCACCCACCAAGGTCGCCGTCGGCGCGATCCACGCGTCGGGGTGGACGGTCGGGCTCTTACCTTCGAACGAGAACAGCGGCATAGGCCGGAGCCTACGCGCGCCAGCGATAGCGGCGTTCCGGACGGCCTGTCGCGCCGTACCGCAACGCAACCGCCGCTTGCTCCCGCGTGCAGAAGAACTCCAGGTAGCGGCGCGCGCTGACCCGGGAGAGCCCGACCTGCTCCGCGCACTCGGCCGCTGACAGGCTGTCGGCGCCGCGCAGCGCAGTCGCCACCAGGACGGCGGTCTCCTGGCTCAGCCCCTTCGGCAGCCGATTCGCCGGCGGCCGGGACGGCGTCAGCACCCGATCGACGTCCGCCTGGCTGGTCACCTGATCGGGGACGCTCGCCCGCTGCCGCACGTACTGCTGCAACCGAGATCGCAGATCCTCGAAACCGAAGGGTTTCAGCAGGTAGTTCACGACCCCTTGCCGGACGGCGCCGCGGACGGCGTCCGCCTCCCGCGCGGCCGTGATGACCAGGATGTCGCAGTCGGGCTGCTCGGCGCGCAGCCGGCCGATCAGCTCGATCCCGAAGATATCCGGCAGGTAGAGGTCGAGCAGGACCAGATCCGGCCGCAGTTCGCGGATCGCGGTCAGCGCCTGCTCGCCGGAGTTCGCCGTCCCGACGACCTCGAATCCGTCCACGCGGTCCACGAACCCGCGGTGGATCCGGGCGACCATGAAATCGTCGTCGACCACCAGGACCTTGATCATCTCGCCCCCTCGGGCAGCGGCTGAACCGACATCCGCGCGACGAACGCCGCGCCGCCGTCGGCCAGGTTGGTGACCGCGACCTCACCGCCGCGGCGCCGGCAGATCAGCCGGATCATCGCCAGCCCGATCCCGCGCTCGCCCCCGGCGGCGGCCTTCGTGGTGAAGCCGTGCGCGAAGACCTCCTGGGCGAGCTCGGGCGCGACGCCGGGCCCGGAGTCGCGGACCTCGATCTCGACGCTGCTCGCGTCCTGGCGCAGCTCGACCTCGACCCAGGCGGGTGACAGCGGCGTCCCGGACTGCGCAGCGGCGTCGACTGCGTTGTCGACCAGATTGCCGACGACGGTCGCGACGTCCGCGGAGAGCTCGGGCGACAGGCGTTGCAGGGTGGTGCGTTCGGAGACCCGCAGCTCGACTCGGCGCTCGGCCGCGACACTCGACTTCGCCATCAGCAGCGCCGCGACGGCGGTGTCGTGAACGCGGCGGGTGACGGTCAGGTCGAGCGACTCGCGGTAGCGGTTGAGGGCCCCGACGTACGTGACGACCTCGTCGTACTCGCCGATCTGGATCAGGCCGGAGATCGTGTGCAACTGGTTTGCGAACTCGTGGGTCTGCGCGCGGAGCAGTTCGGCGGATGAGCGGAACAAGCCCAGCTCCCGCTCCAGCTGGGCCAGCTCGGTCCGGTCCCGGAGCGTGGTCACCGAGCCGAGCGAGCGGCCGTCCTTGGTCACGTGCATCCGGTTCATCACGAGCACCCGGCCGCGGCGGACGACGACGGCGTCCCGGGTGTCCTCGTGTTCGCCGGCGAGAACCTCGAACAACCGGCCGACAATGTTCAGCTCGCGGAGGCTGCGCCCGACGGCGTCCGCGGGCAGGTCGAGCAGGCGACGGCCGACGTCGTTGACCAGCGTCACGCGCAACTGTGGGTCGAGGGCAACGACTCCTTCGGCGAGCCCGTAGAGCATCGCCTCGCGATGTTCGGCCAGGCCGACGATCTCCCGCGGTTCGAGGCCGAGAGTCTGGCGTTTGATGCGCCGGGCAAGCATCCAGGAGCCGAGAAGGCCCAGCAGGCAGGCGATCCCGAGATAGATCGCCAGGTACGACGATGCCCCGCGCAACCGTTCGAGGACGGACGGCACCCGCTCGCCGACCATCACGGTGCCGATCCGGGCGCCCAGCGAGCCGTCCTCGGTGTCCTGGCTGAGGACTGGGATCTGGGCGACCAGCTCCGGCTCGGCGTCCACCCGCAACTCCCCTGACCAGCCACGGCCCTCCGTGACACCGGGATCACCCAAGGTGATCGGACTCCCGATCGCGGTCGGGTTGGTGGCCGCGATGATCTTGCCGCGCGTGTCCGCGACCGTGATCGAGGTGACGCCGGACTGGATCAGCGTCGTCTGTAGCAGCGGCGCCAGCACCTCGGCCGGGGCCGGATGCCGAATCCCGAAGCGGAGCGTCTGATTCCCGGCCAGTTGCTCGGCGAGCGCGGTCACCCGGCGGCCCTCGACCCGGTTGAACGTGGCCGCCGATTGGGCCAGCGAGACCGCGGCGACGGCGACCAGCACCACCACCACGATCGCCAGCTGCAGCACCAGCAGCTGGCCGGCCAGGGTCGGCCGCTTCCCGATTCGCAATGCCACGGCCGCATGATCACCGCTGGAACCGGTCCGAGGCCACCCCTCGACGCGAAACGAGTCGTGACCACAATGAACTCAACCTCCGCTGCGGTCACAACGCAGACGGCGGACCGCCCGCCCAGCCACGATCTCGACCACATCCCCTGTGTGAAAGGACTCCGCTGATGAGGTTCAAGGTGTGGATTGCGGCGGTGGCGCTGGTGGGGGTCAGCGCCTGTGGAGCGACGGCGGAGAAGGGCGATTCCGCGAACACCGGCAGTGACAAGCCGGTCACCGGGCTACGGCTGATGGTGCCGAACACGGCCGGCGGCGGGTACGACACGACGGCGCGGGTCGCGGCGAAGGTCCTGGACGACGCGAAGATCGCGACCGGTGTCCAGGTGTTCAACCTGCCCGGCGCGGGCGGGACGGTCGGCCTGCAGCGGACCGTCAACGAGAAGGGCAACGGCAAACTGGCCCTGCAGATGGGGCTCGGCGTGGTCGGGGCGACGTACACCTCGAAGTCGAAGGCGACGCTGACCCAGACGACGCCGCTGGCCAAGCTGATCGAGGAGGCCGGGGCGATCGTCGTCCCGAAGGATTCGCCGTACCGGACGATCGGCGATCTGGTCAGCGCGTGGAAGGCGAACCCGAAGTCGTTCGCGGTCGGCGGCGGCTCGTCGCCCGGCGGGCCGGACCACCTGTTGCCGATGCAGCTCGCGCAGGCGGTCGGCATCGATCCGAAGCAGGTCAACTTCATCTCGTACGACGGCGGCGGCGAGCTGCTGCCCGCGTTGCTCGGCAACAAGATCGCGTTCGGCGCCAGCGGTTTCGGTGAGTTCCTCGACCAGGTGGCGAGCGGGCAGCTGCGGGTGCTCGCGGTGACGAGTGAGCAGCCGGTCGACGCGCTGAAGGACGTGCCGACGCTGAAGGGGTCGGGGATCGACCTGGTCTTCACCAACTGGCGCGGGATCGTCGCGCCGCCGGAGATCAGCGCCGCCGACAAGCAGCTATGGATCGACGCGCTGACCCGGATGCACGATTCGGAGCAGTGGAAGGCCGAGCTGACGAAACACGGCTGGACGGATGCCTTCGTCACCGGTGACGCGTTCGGGACGTTCCTGGCCGAGCAGGACAAGGCGGTCGCCGATGTCCTGACCAAGCTGGGTCTGGCGGCGTGACCGGGGCTGTCGCCCGGTCCGACAAAGCGCAGTACGGCGTCTGCGGGTTTCTCGCGATCGTCGGCGGCCTGGTGATCGCCGACGCGCTGCGGATCCAGCACATTGCCAACAGCACCGATCCGATCGGCCCGAAGCCGGTGCCGATCGTGCTCGGCGTGCTGCTGCTCGTGGTCGCCGTCCTGTACGCCGTCGACGTCGCCCGCGGCGGGACCGGCGAGGCCGAGGGCGGTGAGGACGTCGACCCGACGTCTCCCGTCGACTGGCGGACGGTCGGGCTGCTGATCGCGGCGTTCGCGGTGAACCTGGTGCTGATCGAACCGGCCGGATGGGTGATCAGCGGAGCGGTGCTGTTCTGGGGTTCGGCGTACGCGCTGGGGAGCCGGAACCACCTGCGCAACCTGGTGATCGCGGTCGGGTTGTCGCTGACGACGTTCTATTTGTTCGCGATCGGGCTCGGCGTCAACCTGCCGGCCGGCGTACTGCAAGGGATCTTGTGATGGACCTGCTGAACGGTTTCGCCGATGTGCTGACGCCGATGAACCTGCTGCTCGCGCTGCTCGGCGTGACGGTCGGGACGGCGGTCGGCGTCCTGCCGGGGATCGGGCCGGCGATGACGGTCGCGCTGCTGCTGCCGATCACCTACGGGCTGGAGCCGGTGCAGGCGCTGATCCTGTTCGCCGGGATCTTCTACGGCGGCATGTACGGCGGGTCGACGACGTCGATCCTGCTCAACACGCCGGGCGAATCGGCGTCCGTGGTGACGGCGATCGAAGGCAACAAGATGGCGCGCTCCGGACGCGCCGCCCAGGCGCTGGCGACGGCGGCGATCGGGTCGTTCGTGGCCGGCACGATCGGGACGCTGCTACTCGCGCTGGTCGCGCCGCAGGTGGTCAAGTTCGCGATCAGCCTCGGGGCGCCGGACTACCTGGCGATCATGTTGCTCGCCTTCGCCGGGGCGACGTCGGTACTCGGGTCGTCGCGGATCCGCGGGATCGCGGCGCTGCTGCTCGGGTTGGTGATCGGGCTG
This sequence comes from Kribbella sandramycini, assembly GCF_013131805.1. Classification (GTDB taxonomy): domain Bacteria; phylum Actinomycetota; class Actinomycetes; order Propionibacteriales; family Kribbellaceae; genus Kribbella; species Kribbella sandramycini. Next base: position 155,131 of record NZ_JABJRC010000005.1, read on the forward strand.
GTCGGGATCGACAAGGTGACCGGGCAGCAGCGGCTGACGTTCGGCGTCCCACAGCTTGCCGACGGCATCGATGTCGTGGTGGTTGCGGTGGGCATCTTTGCGGTCGGCGAGGCGCTCTGGGTGGCCGCGCACCTGCGACGGACGCCGGGCACCGTCATCCCGGTCGGGCGGCCGTGGATGGGCCGCGCGGACTGGCGGCGGTCGTGGAAACCCTGGCTGCGCGGGACGGCGTACGGGTTCCCGATCGGGGCGCTGCCGGCCGGCGGGGCGGAGATCCCGACGTTCTTGTCCTATGCGACCGAGAAGAAGCTGTCGAAACATCCGGAGGAGTTCGGCCACGGCGCCATCGAGGGCGTCGCCGGGCCGGAGGCGGCCAACAACGCCTCCGCCGCGGGCACGCTCGTCCCGATGCTCGCCCTCGGCCTCCCCACCAACGCCACCGCCGCCGTCATGCTCGCCGCCTTCACCTCCTACGGCATCCAGCCCGGCCCGCTGCTCTTCCAGCGCGAATCCCGCCTGGTCTGGGCCCTCATCGCCAGCCTCTTCATCGGCAATCTGATCCTCCTCCTGCTCAACCTCCCCCTCGCCCCCGCCTGGGCCAAACTCCTCCAGATCCCCCGCCCCTACCTCTACGCCGGCATCCTCTTCTTCGCCTCCATGGGCGCCTACGCCGTCAACGCCCAACCCCTCGACCTCGTCCTCCTGCTCCTCCTAGGCCTCCTCGGCTTCACCCTCCGCCGCTTCGGCCTCCCCGTCCTCCCCCTCATCATCGGCGTCATCCTCGGCCCCCTCGCCGAACGCCAAGCCCGCCTCGCCCTCCAACTCTCCAACGGCCACCCCCAAGGCCTCCTCGGCGGCCCCCTCTCCTACCTCATCTACGCGCTGATCCTCGCCCTCCTCCTCTGGCCCCTCATCTCCAAACGCCTCCCCACCCACACCAAACAACCCGCCTGACCCTGGTCACCTGCTCCAACGACAGGAGGTAGTTCCCCCAGCACGCCCGCCGCCCCCCTCTCCCCAGCCGCACACCCATCACCCACCGCCCCCACCTCCTGTCCTTATCGCCGCAGGCCTCCACGTTTGGTGGGCCGACCCACCAAACGCCGGAGGCTCCGCCGGGGTCGGCATATCCGCCGGCCCACGCTGAGCACGTCGGCAGTTGCCTCCGCGCGACATCTCGCCGCCTGCCTCTTGGCGCACCGACCAACGGGTAAAGGTGACGCTCGGCTCCCCGCCGCCCTCCGTAGCCCACCAGCCTGACCGGGCTACTACCCGTTCGTCGGTCCGCCTGGCGCGGCGCCCGGCGGCGCGGTTATCGCGAGTCAACGGGTGCGGTAGGTGGTTAGGTGGCGACGCGGGTCACGGCGTCGGCGGGCCTGCGGGCTGCTCAGGGGCACCAACCGACACCCGCCGCGAAGCAGCACCCATCCGCACCCCGCCTACCAAGGCGACCACCACCCCCGTCCACCACACCACCCCGCGTCAACCACAGCCAGGACGTCCAACGAGCTGCGGCCGCGCCGGAGGCGCCAACAGGCAGCCGCCGCGGAGCGGTGTCCTTTCGCGGGTTAGCGGGTGCGGTAGGTGGTTAGGAAGGTGGCGAAGCGGGTCAGGGCGTCGGTTAGTTGGTCTTTGTGGGGGAGGGTGACGATGCGGATGTGGTCGGGGGTGGGCCAGTTGAAGCCGGTGCCTTGGACGATGAGGATCTTTTCGGTGCGGAGGAGGTCCAGGACGAGTTGGCGGTCGTCTTTGATGGGGTAGACGGCGGGGTCGAGGCGGGGGAAGACGTAGAGGGCGCCTTTGGGTTTGACGCAGGTGACGCCGGGGATCTGGGTGAGCAGGTCGTAGGCGGTGTTGCGTTGTTCCAGGAGCCGGCCGCCGGGGAGCACCAGGGGTTTGATGGATTGGTGGCCGCCCAGGGCGGTGGCGACGGCGTGCTGGGCGGGCATGTTGGCGCACAGCCGCATGTTGGAGAGGATCGTCAGGCCCTCGAGGTAGCTGGTGGCGTGGTGTTTGGGGCCGCTGACGGCCAGCCAGCCGCAGCGGTAGCCGGCTACCCGGTAGGCCTTGGAGAGGCCGTTGAAGGTGAGCGTGAGGACGTCGGGCGCCAGCGACGCGAGTGGGGTGTGGGTGGCGTCGTCGTAGAGGATCTTGTCGTAGATCTCGTCGGCGTAGAGGATCAGGCCGTGCCGGCGGCAGATGTCGGTGAGGGCGACGAGCAGGTCGTGGTCGTAGACGGCGCCGGTGGGGTTGTTCGGGTTGATCACGACCAGGGCTTTCGTCCGGTCGGTGATCTTGGCTTCGATATCGGCCGGGTCGGGCATCCAGTCGGACTGCTCGTCGCAGTGGTAGTGCACGGCCTTCCCGCCGGCCAGCGCGACGGCCGCCGTCCAGAGCGGGTAGTCGGGCGCCGGGATCAGCACCTCGTCGCCGTCCTCCAGCAGCGCCTGCACCGCCATCTGGATCAGCTCGGAGACCCCGTTGCCGATGTAGACGTCCTCGATGTCGAGCTGCACGCCCCACGGCTGATAGTGCTGGACGACGGCGCGCCGCGCGGCCGGCAAACCCTTCGCGTCGCCGTACCCGTGGGCATCGGCCAGGTGCCGGACGATGTCCTCCAGGATCTCCGGCGGGCACTCGAACCCGAACGCGGCCGGGTTCCCGGTGTTGAGCTTGAGGATCTTGTGCCCGGCCGCCTCCAGCCGCTGGGCCTCCTCGAGCACCGGCCCCCGGATCTCGTAACAGACGTTCGCAAGTTTCGACGACTGCAGCACGGCCATGCCCTTTAGGGTAACCGCGCCAACTTCTCCCACCCGTGCTGCGTCTGAACTGCTGCTCGGCCACTGGGGCCGGGCGCCTGGGGAGGGAAGAGCAATGAAGAAGCTGGGGCGAGTGCTGGCGGGTGCCGCGGCGGCGGCGATCGTGAGCACCGTGGTCGCGGTGACGCCGAGCAGCGCGGCCGGGCCGAGCTACAACTACCAGTGCTGGGGCTGGGCGAAGGACCACTGCAATGTGGCGGTCCAGGCGCCCAAGGGCTGGAAGTTCACCCAGCTCGACCAGTTCGAGGCCAAGTTCACCAAGGGCACGAACCAGCTGCTCCGCGTGGACGGCATCTACGCGAAGGTGAGCCCGAAGGCCCAGGTCGCGCGGAAGACCGCCGCGCTGCGGAAGGTCCCGGGCCTGAAGATCCTGTCGCAGTACCACGGCGTCGAGCGGTCGACGATCCCCGGCAACGCGCCGAAGGTCGTCTACTACGACGTCAAGTACAGCTACACCGACGGCGCCCGCGGCTACCGCGTCGTCACCACCCGGTACGCCGACACCCTGGACGGCGGCAATCGCGCCTACGTCGAATTGACCGTCGGCGGCCGGCTCCAGGACCAGGCCGAGCTCCAGCAGGTGCTGCGCAAGGCGACGCAGACGGTGACGCTGGTCGGGTAACTTCGCTCCATGAAGCTGATCGGGGACGACGTGCCGGTCGCCGCGGCTCGACGGATCGCGCTGGTAGCGCAAGGATTCGCGAGCGGGCGGCCGGTAGGTCGGCTCGACGTCCGGCAGTTGCGCCGGGCGATCGCGGAGGCCGGCGTCCTGCAGGTCGACGCGGTCAACGTGCTGACCCGCGCCCACTACCTGCCGCTCTTCTCCCGCCTCGGCAACTACTCCCGCGACCGCCTGGACCAGCTCAGCTGGGGCCCGGATCGCGAGCTCTTCGAGTACTTCTGGGCGCACAAGGCCGCCTTGTTGCCCTTGGCCTACTTCCCACTGCTCCAGCACCGAATGCGCGCCGCCGAGCAGCAGGACTGGAGCATCGGCTCAGCGCCCTGGTCGGTGGTCATCGGGATGCAGCGACTCCAGAAAGACCGCCCCGGGTTCGTCGAGCGGGTGCTGGCCACGATCGCCGAGCGCGGCCCGCTGACCGCAGGGCAGATCGCCCCGGACGACGTACGCCGCAAGCGCACCGACCCCGATCCGGACCCGGGCACCGGCAAGATGTGGAACTGGCAGGACGCCAAGATCGCCGTCGAGTACCTGTTCGCCGCCGGCCAGGTCACCGTCGCCGGCCGGAAGAACTTCGAGCGCCGCTACGACCTGACCGAGCGCGCCCTGCCGGCTCCGGGCCCGGAGCCCGACGACCCGCAGCACGAGCTGATCCGGATCGCCGCCCGCGGTATCGGGATCGGCACCGCCGCCGACCTCTGCGGCGCCCGCGGCCACTACAAGTTGCCGACAGCCACTGCCCGGCGCATCGTCGCCGAGCTGACCGAAGCCGGTGAGCTGATCCCCGCCAAGGTCGAGGGCGTCAAACAGCAGTCCTACCGCTGGCACGAGGCAACCGACCGCCCGGTCGACACCCGCGCCCTGATCTCGCCCTTCGACCCGCTGATCTGGAACCGCGACCGCACCCAGCACTACTTCGACTTCTTCTACCGGATCAGCATCTACACCCCAGCAGCAGAACGCATCCACGGGTACTACGTGCTCCCGTTCCTCCTCGGCGACCGACTGGTCGCCCGCGTCGACCTCAAGGCCGACCGCGCCACCTCGACCCTGCTAGTCCCCACCGTCACCGCCGAGCCCGGCGCCCCCGACTTCACCGAGCCCCTGGCCGCCGAGCTCAGGCTGATGGCCGACTGGCTCGGCCTGGAGAACGTCAGCGCACCGAACGGACTTTGCTGACCAGCACGCCGGCCACCGCGGTGACCACCCCGGACAGCAGGTAAAGCACCGGATACCCGCCGAAGTGTTTGACGATCGGCGCGGCGATCACCGGCGCGATCACCTGTGGGAACGAGTTGGCGATGTTGATCACGCCGAGATCCTTGGCCCGGTCCCGCGCATTCGGCAGGACTTCGGTGATCAGCGCGAAGTCCACGGACAGATAGACGCCGAACCCGATCCCGAGGACGACCGCGCCGGTGATCGCCCCCGGCCAAGTCGGCCAGACCGCCAGGATCACCCCCGCGACCCCCATCACCAGCCCGGAGCCGATCACGAAGATCTTCCGCCGGCCGCTCCGGTCCGACCAGCTGCCGAAGATGATCGCGGTGATCAGCACGCAAACGCTGTAGATCGCGGTCAGGATCAGCACGGCGGTGGCCGCGTCCGGGACGCCGACCTCGTCCTGCAGGTAATAGAACAGGTACAGCAGCCCAAGCGAGTTCCCCACGTTGAACAGGAACCGCGTCAACCACGCCCAGCCGAAATCCGGATACCGCCGCGGGCTCACCCAGAAGCCACGCACGAACCCCCGCAGGACGAACGGCGGCGGCGCGACCGCAAGCGGGGTGTCGCGCCCCCGCAGCACATAAGGCAGTACCGACAACACGAAGAACACCGCACAAGCGACGTACCCGAACCCGATGCCCCCGGCAACCGTTGCCAACGCCGTCCCGACCAGCGCGCCCGGGACCTGCGCGACGGCGACCCAGCCGCCGACCACCCCACGCTGATCGACCGGCACCCGGTCCGGCACGGTTGCCGTCTGCGCCGCCAGGACGGCGTTGCCGAACAGCTGCACCAGACACCAACCCACCAGCATCAGCGCAACCCCCTGCGCGCCGGCGAGCACCAACAGGCCGGCCGCAGCCCCGAGCGCGCCGCCCAAGGTCCACGGCACCCGCCGCCCGAACCGGGACGTCGTCCGGTCCGAGACGGCGCCGAAGATCGGCGCGGCGACCACTGACACCGCCGCGCCGATCCCGGTGACCAGCCCGAAGACGAACTCCTTGTTCCCCGGCGCGACCGCCTCCGACTGCTTCGCCAGCAGCACCTGGATCGGCCCGAACCACGCGGCGAACACCCCGACGTTGGCCAGTACGACGGCCGCCGTCCACCCGGCCCGGACCCGATCCGTGGGTTCGGCGAGCGCCTCCGAGGTCATCCCCGATGCTGCGCGATCACGTCGCGAAGCCAGTGGTACGACGCTTTCGGCGTCCGCTCCAGCGTCTCGAAATCGACGTGCACGAGCCCGAACCGCTGCGAGTACCCGGCCGCCCACTCGAAGTTGTCGAGCAGCGACCACTGGAAGTACCCGCGGACGTCGGCCCCGTCGTCGATTGCCGAGCGCAACGACCGCAGATAGCCATCCAGGTAAGCGATCCGGCGCTGGTCGTCCACCACGCCGTCGACCGGTACGTCGTTGATCGCACACCCGTTCTCGGTGATGTAGATCGGCGGCAGCCGATCGCCGTACCGCTGCTTGAACGTGCGCAGGATCTCGCCGAACGCATCCGGCACGATCGGCCAGCCGAAATCGGTCCGGTCGTAGCCGGCCAGCTCCTTCGGCTCGAACGGCAGCCCCGGGGGCAACGGAATCCCATCGGTGGCAGCGGTGTCGGCCTCGCCCGTCGCGGCGCCGACCGAGGCCGGCGCGTAGTGGTTGATGCCGAACCAGTCGAGCGGTGTCGAGATCACCTTCAGGTCGTCCTCGACCGGCCCCGGCATCGCAGCCTCGAACCCGGACGGGTACTTGCCGAGCAGAACCGGATCGGCGAACAGCCAGTTGATCAGGTTGTCGTAGAGCCCGGCCGCCTCGACGTCCGCGGCGCTGTCACTGGCCGGCCAGGTCGGCGCGTGGTTCGACGCGATGCCGATGTTCTGCGCGCCACCGGCCCGCAATGCCTGGACGGCGCGGCCGTGGGCCAGCAACTGATGATGGGCCACCGGCAGCGCGTCGAACATCAACTGTTTGCCCGGGGCATGCGCTCCGAGCGAGTAGCCCATCAGCGTGATCACCATCGGCTCGTTGATCGTGATCCACATCGGCACCCGGTCCGCGAACCGGGCGGCCAGCATCGACGCGTAGTCCGCGAACCGGTCGGTGATGTCGCGGGACAGCCAGCCGCCCGCGTCCTCCAAGGCCTGCGGGGTGTCCCAGTGGTACAGCGTCGGCGCCGGCTGGATACCGGCGCCGAGCAGCGTGTCGATCAGCCGGTCGTAGAAGTCCAGCCCGGCGGCGTTCCCCGGGCCGGTCCCGTCCGGCTGAATGCGCGGCCAGGAGAACGAGAACCGGTACGTGTCGACGCCGAGCTCCCGCATCAGCGCGACATCCTCGGCGTACCGGTGGTAGTGGTCGCAGGCGACCGCACCGGTCTCGCCGTTCAGCACGCGGCCGGGCTCGGCGCAGAACGTGTCCCAGGTCGAGGGACCGCGGCCGCCTTCGGCCACGGCCCCTTCGATCTGGTACGCCGAGGTCGACACACCCCAGCGGAATCCAGGCGGAAAGGAAAGCTCAGCTGTCACTCGCATCGTCCTCATCGGGTTTGTCCTGCGCCGGCTCGGCCTTCTGCACGATCACCGCGGTCCCGTAGGCCGCGACCTCGCTCATCGTGTTCGCGATCTCGGTGCAGTCGAACCGCATCGCGAGGATCGCGTTGGCGCCCATCTGCTGCGCCATCTGGCACATCCGCATCACGGCGACGTGCCGCGACTCGGCCAGCATCTGCGTGTACTCCGGAACCTCACCGCCGCCCAGCGACCGGAAGCTGGCGGTGAAGTTCGAGCCGAAGTCCCGGCTCCGGACGGTCAGCCCGAAGACCTCGCCGAACACCTTCTCCGCGGTGTACCCGGGCAGGTCGTTCATGGTCGAGACCAGCACCGGGTACGGCGACCCCTGCGGAGCCACGTGCGGAGCGTTCTGCGGCGCCGTCTGGTAGTTGCCCGGCGCCTGCCCGTACCCCGGAGCCGGCTGGCCGTAGCCCTGCGGCGGCGGCCCCTGCTGGTACCCCTGCTGCGGCGGCGGGCCCTGGTAACCAGGAGGCGGACCCTGCTGGTAACCAGGCTGCTGCGGCGGCTGTGTGTATCCCTGATGGGGCTGATTCGGGTTCGGAGGGAAGTTCTGCGTCATGGAGTCATCCTGACATCACTGCCGAAACACCTGGAGCTCAAACACCGAATACCCGTACGACGTCGCCCGCTGCGTACCCACGAGCCGCACATACCGGGCCTGCGTGGCCGGGAACCGTACGACGTCCTCCCCGCCGTTCCCGGTCGTCGTCGCGAACACCTGCCGCCACGTCGACCCGTCGGTGGACACCTCGATCCGATACCCCTTCGCGTACGCCGCCTCCCAGTTGAGCACCACCCGGCCGACCTGCTGGGTGCTGCCGAGGTCGACCGCCAGCCACTGCGCGTCCGACCAGTCACTGGCCCATCGGGTGTTCAGCTTGCCGTCGACCGCGTTCACCGGCGGCGAGTTGTACGCGCCGGTCTCGTGGCTGCTGGCCGTCGCCGTCCTGCCCTGCGCAAGGTTGCTGACGTCGTCCCCGCGCCGGGCCGGGAACTCGATCACCTGCTGGTAGGTCGGCCGGTTCACCCAGGCCATCCGGTCCTGCGTGATCCCGCCCATCGGGTTGTGCGCGATCTGGTCCGCGCAGAACTGGTCGCCCGCCGCGCAGTCCGCGGACGCCGGGTAGGTCGTAGCCGCCGGCACCTTGGTTGCTGCCAGCAAAGAGTCCGTCAGAACCGACCGGCAGGCCGCGAGCGTGCCGCCGCCGCAGAACGTGACCGGCTGCGCGGCCTTCACCGGGTCGCCGAGCACCTTGCGCAGGTCGCGCTGGACGAAACCCCACCAGCCGCTCTGGAACGCCGACCCCTGCGGGCCCGGCCGCTCGTCGATCTTCAGGTTCGCGACCAGGGCGGCGTACAGGTCGGGCCCGAGGTCCTTGAACTGGGCCGGGACCAGGATCGGCCACCAGGCGTCGAGGATCCGGATCGCCTCGGCGTGGTCGTAGGTCTTCGAGCCCGCGTTCGGCGACTTGCGGTGGCTACCGGCCTGTTTCCAGGCGGTCAGCTTGGCGACGGCGTCCGCGACCGCCGGGTCGGTGATCGGCGCGCTCTTCAGCACCCGCAGCAGGTACGGCAGCACGTAGTCGGCCCGGAGGTCGACCGTCGCCGCGGTCTCCATCGCCTCGACCAGTTTGCCGCGGGTGAACTTCTGGCCGCCGTTGATGACCGCCTTGATCCGGTCGTCGAGCGGCTGGTCGCGATAGAGGCCGTTGTAACCCCATTGACTGTCGGACGCCGAGAAGCCCGGGGCCTGCTTGTTGTTCCAGCTGGTCAGGTAGTCCTGGTTGACGACCTGCGGGTGCTCGTTCGGCGGGGTGTAGGCGGCCCGGTTCGTCGACGAGTTCCAGCCCTGCCACTCGTAGGTGCTCCAGGTCGGCAGGTTCGGGTCGGCGCCGGCCTTGCGGACCGGGTTGTCACCGGAGTTGTAGTACGCGATCGTCGACTTGTCCGTGTAGAACCAGTTGAACGTGTAGCCGATGTTCTGCGCGGCCTTCTTGAAGTCGTCGGCGTTCTTCATCTTGTCCGGGTCGTTGAACTGCATGAACCCGAGCGCCGAGCCCGCGTCGTTTCCGTAGGTCGAGCGGTTCTTGGTGAACAGCACCGGTTTGCCGCCGACCGTGCCGCGATGGGTGACGATGCCGTACTTCGTCCGCAGCGCGACCAGCGTGTACGAGCCGGCCGGTTCGGAGGAGCCGAGGCTGGAGTACCACGCGTTGTGGCGTTCGAGCCGCTCGATCGGCGTGCACTCGCCGCGGAAGACGTAGTACGTCGAGTTCTTGGTCGGGGTGCCGCCGTTCGGCTCACAGAGCGGGACGGCGAAGGTGTCGGTGATGTCCTGGCCCGCGGAGGTCGCGCTCCAGGAGTAGTCCGGGCCGCGGCCGATCAGCGTGTAGAAGTTCAAGCCGGCAAAGGCGATTCCGCGGGTGCTGACGCCGGGGCCCTGTAGCTCTTGGCGCATCAGCAGCTGAGGTGCGAAGTAGCCGGTCTGCGGGCCGTAGACGGCGACCGGGTTACCGCTCTCGGTGTGCGCGCCGGACACGAGCAGCGCGTTCGACATCGCCTTCTTGCCGAAGCCCTCGGGGAAGACGCCGGCGTCGAAGATGCCCTTGAGCTGGCCCGAACCCTTCGGCGCGGGTTTGGCGGCGGCCTTCTTGTTGACGGTCTGGTTGATCACCTCGGGTTCCTTGGTGACCGAGCCGCGGTCGGGCAGTGCGCGTCCGGCCGGGTTCGGGCCGGTGACGCCGTACGGGAAGCTCGCGCCGTTGTGTACCGTCGTACTGGCCTCGGGGTCGTTCTGGGAGCGGAACGACTCCCAGACCTTGGGGCCCTGGGCAACGCCGTACTTGGCCTGGGCCTCGAGCAGCGCGAGGGCCGAGTTCACCTCGGCGCCGCCGCCGGTGCCGAAGATGCCGGCCACCACGGCTGCGGTGGCGACGACGTCCGTCACCTTCCACGGCGCGGTCGGCCAGTCGAGACCGAGCGCCACGTACTCACCGGGGTACGCGATACCGATCGTGTTGATGTAGTTGTTGACGCCGTCGACCCAGGCCTGGATGTCCTGCTGCATCTTGACGCCCTCGGCGCCGTAGAGCTCGTCGGCGTCGTCGTACTGGCGTTGCAGGTCGGCCTCGGTGTACGGCGCCGTCCGCCAGAACTCCTGCTCGAAGGCGCGGTTCGCGGGCGCGCCACCGGCGAACGGGGTCAGCTGGCCGCGGCCGAGGTGGCGGAAGACGTCCATCACGAAGAGGCGGTCCTGGGCGCCGGCGTACCCGGCGCCGAACATCAGGCCCTGGCGGGTGGCGCCGGTGATATGCGGGATGCCGCGCGACTTGTCGCGGACGATGGTGACATCCGGGCGGGGCTGGAAGGTGCTCGCGACATCGTTCGGTTTGACGCCGAAGGAGGCATCGTCGAAGTACGGCGCGAGAGCGTCGTCGGTGATGCCCTGGGCGTTCCAGACCAGGTCCTGGTAGGGCTTCACGGTGTCGCTGAAATGCGGCGGGCGGATGCCGAACGCCTTGAAACCAAGGAGATCCGTGAAGGTGGCGTTACCGTTCTGGCCGGGTGGCAGGATGTCGCGGCACTGGGCGGCGCAGTAGTCGACGGGGGCCGCGGCGAGCGGCTTGGGCGACGCGGCCTGCGGGCTCGCCTGGGTGCTGGGAACAGGCAGGGCGGCGAGCACGGCAGTGACGGCGATCGCCGCGATCGTCTGCCGGAGGGCACGGGTTCTGGGTGCGGGGCGGGGCACGGAGTCCTCCCTCGGTCGGAGAAACTGAGAATGACTCACTAGTAGCTTTGGGTCAAGATCTCGTGACCCGAGGTATCGCCATCGCTGTCCGTGACCACTACGCTCAGGCGGACCATGAGCATTCACGATCGGTATCGGTTGAGTGCGGTGATCAACGCCAGGGGCACCTACACCCCGCTGGGGGTGTCACGGAGTTCCGACGGGGTGGCGGCGGCCGTCGCACAGGCATTACCCGAGTTCTTCGTCATGGCCGAGCTCGGCGACCGGGCGAGTGAGGCGATCGCCCAGGTCACCGGCGCACAGGCCGGCGCCGTCGTGCACTGCACCGCGGCCGGGCTGACCCTGGCCGTCGCGGCCACGATGACCGGCGCCGATCCGCGCCGGATCGCATCGTTGCCCGATACAACAGATCTGCACAACCGGGTGGTGCTGCCGGCCTGCCAGGTCGTCGACTACGGACACTCGAACCTGCAGGGCATCCGGCTGGCCGGCGCCCACGTCGACCTGGCCGGTACCGAAACCCGTTGCACCCTTGCCGATCTGGAGGCCGAGCTCGACGGTCCCGACATTTGTTGCCTCGTCCTCGTATCCTCGCGACTCACGCACTGCACCCCGATCGACCTGGTCGCCGCCGTCCGCGCCGCCCACCGCCGCGGCGTCCCGGCCATCATCGACGGCGCCGCCCAGTTCCCCCGGATCGCGGATCTGCTCGCCACCGGCGCCGACCTGGTGCTGGTCAGCGGCCAGAAGTATCTCGGCTCCCCCACCGCCGGTCTGATCGCCGGCGCCTGGCCGCTCGTCCAGGCCGTCCGCGCCCAGGACCACGGCATCGGCCGCACCATGAAACCCACCAAGGAAGCGATCGTCGGCGTGATCGCCGCCCTCGAGGAGTGGCAGGCCTTCGACCGGATGAAATGGGAGGCCGACCAGCTCGCCAAGGTCACCGCGTTCGCCGAAGCCGCCGCCCGCATCCCCGGCGTCCGCGCCGATGTCGTCGCCGATCCGACCGGCCTCCCGGTCTCCCGCGTCCGTCTCCACGTCCCGGACGCCAAACGCATCGCCACCGAACTGGAAGCCGGCCGCCCGTCCATCTACGTCATGACCGACCGAGCCGCCGCCGACGAACTGATGCTGGAGCTGGTCCCCCTCACCGACGCCGAAACCGCCACCATCCTCACCCGGCTCTGGACGCTCCTGACATGAGAAAGCCCCGGTTCTCCTGTGAGTACAGGAGAACCGGGGCCTTCAGTTGCTGTCAGTGCTGGTAGGACTTGCGCGGTCCGTTCGACGAGCTGCGCCGGGGGCCGTTACCGCGGTTGCCTTCATAGCCGCGACCCGGACGGTTGTTGCCGCCACCGCCGAAGCGACGGCCGCCACCTCGGACGGGCTTCGGCGCCGGGAGCTTGACCGGGTAGCCGGACGGCGTCTTGCCACCGGTGAGCTCGGTGACGAGCTCGTCACCCGGGCGGGCCCGGACGGGCTCGGCCTCGACGCCGGCGGTCTCGGCCATCCGGACCATACCGCGCCGCTGGTGCGGGAGGACCAGCGTGACGACGGCGCCCTTGCCACCGGCGCGCGCGGTACGACCCGCGCGGTGCAGGTAGTCCTTGTGCTCGGCGGGCGGGTCCGCCTGGACGACCAGGCCGACGTCGTCGACGTGGATGCCGCGGGCGGCGACGTCCGTTGCCACCAGGACCGGGACGGAGCCGTCCTTGAACTGGTCGAGCGTCCGGTTCCGGGCGCCCTGGGTCAGGCCGCCGTGCAGCGCGGCCGCCATCACGCCGCGGTCGCGAAGCTGGGTGGCGACGCGGTCGGCGCCGAGCTTGGTGCGGACGAAGACGATCGTCCGGCCGTCGCGGCTGGCGAGCTCCGCCGTCAGCGACTGCTTGTGGCCCGGCTCGATGACGAGCAGGTGGTGCTCCATCGTGGAGACGGTGGCCTGGCCGGACTCGGTCGAGTGCGTGACCGGGTCCTTCAGGTAGGTCTTCACGATCGTGGAGACGTCGTTGTCGAGGGTCGCGGAGAACAGCAGCCGCTGCCCGTCGGCCGGCGTCATGTCCAGCAGCGTGGTGACGGCCGGCATGAAGCCCATGTCGCACATGTGGTCGGCTTCGTCGAGGACGGCGATCTCGACCGCGCCCAGGTCGGCGGCGCCCTGCTCGCACAGGTCGATCAGCCGGCCGGGGGTGGCGATCAGCAGGTCGACGCCGCGGCGCAGCGACTCGATCTGCTTCGGGTAGGGCAGACCGCCCGCGATCAGCTTCAGCGACACGTTCATCACGTGCGCCAGCGGCTCGAGCGAGTCGTGCACCTGCATCGCGAGCTCGCGGGTCGGGACCAGGATCATCCCGCGCGGACGGCGCGACTCGGTGTGCCCGCCGGACAGCCGCATCAACGTCGGCAGACCGAAGCCGAGCGTCTTGCCGGAGCCGGTCTGGCCGCGGCCGAGGACGTCCTTACCGGCCAGCGCGTCCGGGATGGTGGCGGCCTGGATCGGGAACGGCGCGGTGATGCCGTCCCGGGCCAGCCGCTGGACCAGCCGCGGCGCGAGGCCGAGCTCGGCGAACTTGTTGTCAGCGGCAACGGTCCCGAGGTCCTCGGGCTGCTCGTCGCGGACGTAGTTCGGGCGTTCCCGGTTCACGAACGGCTTGTCCTCACGGCGCTGGTACGAGGAGCGCTCGTACTGCGGCTTGTCATCGCGCTTCTGGTACGCCGGACGGTCGTCACGACGCTGGTACGAGCCACGGTCGTCCCGCGACTGGTACGACGGACGCTCGTCCCGCTTCTGGTAGGCCGGCCGGTCGTCGCGCTTGGCGTACGTCGGCCGGTCGTCGCGGCGCTGGTACGACGGACGCTCGTCGCGCGAGTAATGCGGGCGGTCGTCACGACGCTGGTACGAGCCACGGTCGTCCCGCGACTGGTACGACGGACGCTCGTCGCGCTTCTGGTAGCTCGGGCGCTCGTCGCGCGAGTACGACGGCCGGTCGTCACGACGCTGGTACGAGCCGCGCTCGTCGCGCGACTGGTACGACGGACGCTCGTCACGGGAGTAGGAGGGGCGCTCGTCGCGGCGCGGCTGGTTCGCGCGCTCGGAGCGGTAGCCCTTCACCGGACGGCGGTCGCCGTCCCGCGAGCCGCGGTCGGAGTACTGCGACGGGCCGCCGCGACGCTCGTTGCGGGTGTCGTCGCGGACGTTGTCACCGCCGGCCGGCGCGGTCGACGGGCTCTGGCCCATCCGCTCGCCGTACGACTGGTTCTGGAACTTCTTGTGGCGGGGCTTCTTCGACTTCGGGTCGTCCTGCTGGTGGTGCTGACTCACTAAACTCTCTCTCGAAAATCGCGGACGACACCGCACGACCCGCACGCGTAGGCCGGTCAGTGAAAACTGACCGGACTGTCACATACAGGCAGGAGATTAGGCATCGACCTGCGGGTGCTATCGCGTTGCACCCTCGGCGCCGGACTTCTCAGCGGTTGCCGAGACCGACGGGTCGGAGCGCCTGGAAAGAACTCTGGTGACGCGACGCGCGCACCGACACCCCACAAGTGTACCCGATCCGGGCCCCGGCGATGACCACGGTCGGTAACAGCAGACCAGTCGGCCCACTGGTCCCGGAACTGTGCGCAGACCGCAGTTCAAGTGTGCTTGAGTCCTTGGCGTCCGGTCCTAGGGTGGTGGCGTGGCGGAGGAGAACATTCCCAGCAAGGAGCACTGGCTCTCGATCGGGGAGATCGCACACCGGTCCGGGGTGGCCGCGTCGGCCTTGCGGTTCTACGAGGACCAGGGCCTGATCGGCTCCCGGCGGACGGCCGGCAACCAGCGGCAGTACCAGCGCAGCACGTTGCGGCGGATCGCGTTCGTCCAGGCCGCCCAGCGGGTCGGCCTGGCCCTCGCCGAGATCCGCGAGGCGCTCGACTCGCTCCCCGACGACCGGACGCCGACGCGCGCCGACTGGAGCCGGCTCTCGAAGACCTGGCGCAGCCGCCTCGACGAGCGGATCGCCGAACTGGAGCGGCTCCGCGACGATCTGGACGGCTGTATCGGCTGCGGCTGCCTCA
This sequence comes from Kribbella sandramycini, assembly GCF_013131805.1. Taxonomy (GTDB): domain Bacteria; phylum Actinomycetota; class Actinomycetes; order Propionibacteriales; family Kribbellaceae; genus Kribbella; species Kribbella sandramycini. Next base: position 170,225 of record NZ_JABJRC010000005.1, read on the forward strand.
GCCTGCAGCGTTGCAACCTCTACAACAAGTCCGACCGGCTGGCCGAGCGCGGCCCCGGCGCCCGGATCCTGAACGTGGGGATTCCCGGTGAGTGAAGTCATAGCCGCGCGGTTATGCATCTCATAGAACGGCGACCGGGTTTCGCGGGTTAACCCCCGACTTCTTCCCGAGGGCGTGCGGAAAATCGGCAACCGGGGCAGGCTCCCGATTTGTAGCGATCAGTAATCCACCGGTCGCTTTCCGCCACAGATCCGGAGTGAGGCCCTCCCATGTCGCATCGCCGTATCCTGACTTCCCTCGCGGGGCTCGCCGCCGCCGCACTCGCCGTCCCGGCTCTCGCCACCGCCGCACCGGCGCCGGCCCCGGCCGACTCGTCGGTCTCCACGGCCGCCACTCGGGCGGCGTACACCGGCTCGCCGCAGGACGAGGCCGCCACCAAGGCGTTCTACGACGCGGTGATGAAGTCGGTCGCCGCCAAGCGGGCCAAGGCCGCCAAGGCCGGGCAGACCCTCGACGCCGTCACGGTGACATACGCCGTCGACGCGCCGACCTTCCGTTCGCAGATCAACTCCAGCACGCAGATCTGGAACTCCTCGGTCGCCAACGTCCAGCTCGTCGAGGGCAGCAACTACGACTTCTACTACACCGAAGGCAACGACCCGCGCGGGTCGTACGCCTCCACCAACGGCCACGGCAGCGGCTACATCTTCCTGGACTACGCCCAGTCCCAGCAGTACGACTCGCTGCGCATCACCGCCCACGAGACCGGCCACGTTCTCGGCCTCCCGGACCACTACTCCGGCCCCTGCTCCGAGCTGATGTCCGGCGGCGGCCCCGGCCCGTCCTGCACCAACCCGAACCCTGACGCCAACGAGCGCGCCCGAGTCAACCAGCTCTGGGCTAACGGCAAGACCAGCCTCCCGGACGCCGCCTTCCACGTCGCCCGGTAGCCACACTCTCCGGCCCGACCTGTCCGGCAGGGGGCAGGCCGGGCCGGAGTACCGCCGCGACGTTGCCGACCGCCCCCGGCCGCGTCGCATACCGCCGTACATAGGACGTCCTACGACACGCCGTGAGCAGCCGTTCACGGCGGTCTCGTGGCGAAGACTTGGCCGCATGAGACTTCGTGGGGTGGCGATTGCGGTGCTGGGGTTGATCGGGGCCGGTTTGACGGTGCCGGCGTCCGGGGCCGGGCTGGAAGGGAAGGCGATCCTGTCGCCGGGGACGGGTGGGTACAACTGTTTCCGGATTCCGGCGCTGGTGACGGCGAACGACGGGTCGCTGGTGTTGTTCGCGGAGGGGCGGAAGCCGACCTGCGGAGATACCGGCGCACATGACGTGGTGATGGTGCGATCGACAGATCGCGGGGTGACGTGGAGTGCGCCGAAGGTGGTGCATGCGGGGTCTGGGGTGACTGCGCACAACCCGGCTCCAGTGGTTGATACCCGGAGCGGACGGATCTCGCTGTTGACGACGCGGCAGTACAACACGGTCTGGGCGCAGCACAGCGATGACAACGGCGTGAGCTGGACGACGCCGCGCGAGATCACCAATGCGGTGAAGCTGCCGGCCTGGGACGGCTACGCGACCGGGCCTTCGCATGGCATTCAACTGCGGCGCGGGCCGCACGCTGGGCGGCTCGTCGTCGGAACGCACTTCACCGGCGCGAACGATGGGCCGAAAGGCGGAGCACTCGTCTACAGCGACGACGGCGGGCTGAACTGGCAGCTCGGTGCGCACGACGCTGCGGCGGATCCGGCGCTGAAGGTGCAGGAGTTGACAGTGTTCGAGCGGCCGGACGGTTCGCTGTTCGCGCTGGCGCGTGACGAGAACGGCACCGACACGTCGTCCACCGTCGCCTCGGCGGTTTCGAGCGATGCCGGGGAGAGCTTCTCCCAGGGCTTCCGCGCGGGAGCGGCCGAGCAGAGCCTCGCCGTACCGACTGTTCAGGCGTCGACACTCGAATTGCGTGCGACCGATCAGGGCGATCGCTACAACCGCGTGCTCCTGGCGACCGAGACGCGCAAGGGCGACACCCGGGAGAACCTGACCATCCGCTCGACGTACAAGGGCGGGAACGAATGGGTGGATCCGGGCGGCGGCGTCGTGATCTACGGCGGGATGGCGGCGTACACGGACCTGACCCTGCTGGACGACGACACCGTCGGCCTGGCCTACGAACGCGCCGCCGCCTGGTCGCACGGCTACATCTGGTTCACCAAGTTCACCGAAGCGGACCTGGGCCTACCGGACGGCAACACCACCGGCGTCCCGGCCACACCCGATGCCTCTGGCAACAATCTCGCCGGCTACCTGCGCGGCGGCCCGGCCCCGACCGCCGGTCGCTTCGGTACGGCGATCGCCCTCGACGGCTCGGACGACCACGTCCAACTCCCCTTCGCCGAGAAGCTCGCCGTCAGCAGCGGGGACTTCACCTGGGCCGGCTGGTTCAACTACGGCGCGAGCACCGCCGACCAACCGATTCTCTGGGCCTACAACCAAGGCGACGTCTACTCCCAGCTCTGGCTCCGCGCCGAGCCCTCGAAGAACCGCCTCCGCGCCCTCGCCCAATCCGGTGAAACCGCCATCACCCTCACCACCACCAAGCCCTACAACGACCGCACCTGGCACCACTTCGCCCTAACCCGCCAAGCCAACGCCTTCACCCTCACCATCGACGGCACCCCCGCAGCCACCACCACAGCCCCCCTCGGCTCCCTGAGCCCCAAACGCCCCTTCCAAATCCACCTGGGCCAACGCCTCGACGGCGCCCAAAACCTCCACGGTTCCCTAGACGAAATCCGCCTCTACCCCCGAGCCCTAACCCCCACCGAACTGACCACCCTCCAAACCACCAACTCCACCACAATCCCCAACCCCCACCTCCGCTACCCCTTCTGACGCACTCCATTTCCTGGGCTGACCCACGAGATTTCCTGGGCTGACCCACGAGCCGGTGGGCAAGCCCACCGCAGCCCCCTGGCCCACCCGCCGTCCGCCACGCCCACCCAGCCATTTCCCGGGCTCACCCACCAACGCGACCCGACCGAACACGTTTCCTGGGCTGACCCACGAGATTTCCTGGGCTGACCCACGAGGCGGTGGGTGGGCGAACGGCAGGCGGTGGGCACACCCACTGGCTGATGGGTCAGCCCAGCAAACGGCGGAGTGGGGGTGGCTGGGGGGTGGCTGGGGGTGGCTGGGGGCTAGCTGCGGGCTAGGTGTTCGAGGTGGTGGGTTAGGGCGGCTTGGAGGCGGGTGGGGGTGGTTTGGGTGGGGGTGGTGGCGCCGTGGAGGGCTAGGCCGTCGATGAGGGCGTGGAGGCGGTCGGTTTCCAGGTCCAGGTCTTGGTCTGGGGAGTTGGGCGGGAGGAGGTCGGCGACGAGGGTGCGGAGGAGGGTGTGGAGGGCTTCGTGGCTCTGGTCACTGAGGGCTCGGAGGTCGGGGTCGGTGAGGGTGGCGGCGGAGAAGGCGATCCAGATCTCGACTTCGGCGCGGCGGTCGGCGTCCAGGGGGAGGAGTTCGAGGGCGACGAGTTCGGCCACCTGGCGTGGGGTCCCGGTGAGGTCGAGGGTGGCGAGGCGTTGGGTGACGCGCTCGCCTACTGCTTGCAGGGAGAACTGCAGGAGCTGGTTCTGGGTGCTGAAGTAGTGGCGCAGGGAGCCCATCGAGACTTGCGCTTCGGCGGCGACCTTGCGGACCGAGGCGTTCGCCAGACCTTCGCGATGGATGACGCGCCAGACGGCGGCGGCCAGTAGAGCGCGTCTCTCGTCGACATCGACAACCCTGGGCATGAGACCTTTATAGCACGAGTGTGCTACTTTGAATCGAAGTAGCACACTCGTGCTATATCAACCGAAGGACGGTCTCATGCGCAAGACCAGCGGCGCTCTGCTCGCCACCGCATTGCTGCTCCCACTCGCGATCCCCGCCGCCCAGGCCGCGCCGGCGCGCCCGGTGGTCAAGATCGACAGCGGCGCCTTACGTGGCACCTCGGACGACGGAGTGCACCGGTATCGCGGGGTGCCGTTCGCGGCCCCGCCGACGGGCGCGAACCGATGGCGGCCACCGCAGCCCCCGGCGTCGTGGCGAGGTGTCCGAGATGCCGGCCAAGCTTCGAAGAACTGTCTGCAGGCACCGGACGACGCCGTACCGGGCCCGCAGTCCGAGGACTGCCTCTACCTGAACGTCACCACCCCCGCCCGGCCGGGCAACCGACCGCGCCCGGTGATGCTGTGGCTGTACGGCGGCGGCTTCTTCCAGGGCGCCGGAAACGACTACGACGCCCGTCGGCTCGCAGCCACCGGCGACGTCGTCGTGGTGACGCCGAACTACCGGCTCGGCGTCTTCGGCTTCCTCGGCTACCCCGGCCTGAACGGCGCCGGCTCGTTCGGCCTCCAGGACCAGCAGGCCGCCCTCCAATGGGTCAAGCGCAACGCCGCGGCCTTCGGCGGCGACCCGGCCAACGTCACGTTGTTCGGCGAGTCCGCCGGCGCGATGAGCACCTGCGCCCACCTGACCGCGCCCGCCACGAAGGGCCTGTTCCGGCAAGCGGCCATGCAGAGCGGCACCTGCCTGACCGAATGGCCGACGTACGACGCCTCCGGCCGCGGCCTGACCCCGTTCGAGCCACTCGACGTACTAGTTGCCCGCGGCACCAAATTCGCCGCCGATCTCAACTGCCGAACGATCGCCTGCCTCCGCGCCAAACCACCCACCGACCTCCTCGGCGGTATGAAGGAGTTCGGACCGGCCTTCGGTACGCCGACCCTGCCGGAAGACCCAGCTGTCGCCCTGCGCGCCGGCCGCTTCCACCACGTCCCGGTCCTGATCGGGGCCAACCGGGACGAAGCGCGAGTCTCACTGGTCGGCGCCGTCCCCGACCCCCTGACGGACGCCGACTACCGCAGCCTGCTGCAAGAGGACTTCGGAGCAACCGCAGCACAAGTCCTCCGCAAGTACCCACCCGTTGCCAATGACAACGGCCAGCGGTACGCCGACCTGACCACCGACCGCGTCTGGGCGCACACGACCCGGAACACCCAGCAGATCCTGGCCCGGCGAGTGCCGACGTTCGCCTTCGAGTTCGCCGATCGCGAAGCGCCGCTGTTCAGCTCGATGCCACCCGGCCCCTTCCCGTACGGCGCGTATCACGGCGCGGAGCTCATGTACCTCTACGAGATCGCCGGCGAGAACCCGCGTTTCACCCCGGCCCAGCGTCGCCTGGCCGACCGGATGATCCGCTACTGGGCCCAGTTCGCCCACACCGGCAACCCCAACCGCCCAGGGCTACCGACGTGGCCGCGCGCGCCGTACGTCCAATCCCTCCACCCCAAGCGCATCGGCCCGGTCGACTACGCAGCCGAGCACCAACTCGGCTTCTGGACCGCCCTGCACGGCTCCTGACCGCTACCGCGCCGGGCCGGTGGTGTTGCGCACCACCAGCTCGGGGCGGAACAGGAACTCCGTCCGCGGCGTCGCATGCCCGCGCACCTCTTCGAGCAGCGACTGGACGGCGGCCAGCCCCATCGCCTGGACGGGTTGCCGGATCGTGGTCATCGGCGGATCGGTGAACTCCATCATCGGGGCGTCGTCGTACCCGACCACGGACAGATCGTTCGGGATCCTCAGCCCCCGTTGCCGAGCGGCCCGGATGACGCCGAGGGCCATCATGTCGGAGCCGCAGACGACCGCGGTGACGCCGGCGTCGAGGAGCTGCTGGGCGGCCGCCTGACCGCCCTCGACGCCGAACATCGACAACGCGATCAACGGATCGAGGTCGTCGTCACTCGCGCCGAGCTGGGCCTTCATGATCGTGCGGTAGCCGGCGAGTTTGCGCTGGACGACGATGAAACGCTCCGGCCCGGAGGCGAAACCGATCCGCCGGTGGCCCAGGGCGACCAGGTGCGAGACGGCCAGCTCCATCGCGGCGTTGTCGTCGGAGGAGACGAACGGGGCCGAGACCTCGGGCAGCCAGCCGTTGACGAAGACGACCGGCAGATTCCGCTCGACGAGGGCCTGGTAGCGCTCATGGTCGGCGCCGGTGTCGGCATGCAGGCCGGAGACGAAGATGATCCCGGAGACGCCGCGCTCGAGCAGCATCTCGACGTACTCCTCCTCGGTCGCGCCGGCCGGGGACTGCGTGCAGAGCACCGGCGTGAAGCCGCGCTGGGACAGCGCGGACTCGATCACCTGGGCGAACGCCGGGAAGATCGGATTGATCAGCTCCGGCATCACCAGCCCGATCAGCCCCGCCGACCGCCGCCGTAACCGCGTCGGCCGTTCGAACCCGAGGACGTCGAGCGCGGTCAGCACCGACTGTTTGGTGTCCTCCGCGACCCCCGGTTTGCCATTCAGCACCCGCGAGACCGTCGCCTCACTGACCCCCGCCTTGGCCGCGATATCCGCCAGCCGCGCTCGACTACTCATCCCTCCGCCTCGCTGCCCTCGGCTCCGTGATGAGTAAAACTCGCTGTGCTTTCGGCTCGCTCGCTGCGCTCGCTCACGGCGGCACCTTACCCACCGACCCTTGACATTGCAGCAAGATGTTGCAAGAACTTGCAGACTGAGATTGTCCACACATGTCCAGTAAGTGAACGGAATGGACACTTCACAGCCCACGTCCCTTGTCAGGACGAGCGCGGCAGGTGAGGATGGGCGCACCCCCGCCCGGGGGCCTTTACTCGGATCGTCCGGCACGTTCCTGCCGGTGAAGGGATGTACTCAGTCATGGCTACTGTGTCTTTCAAGGCCGCCACCCGGATCTACCCCGGTGGCGACACCCCCGCCGTCGACAAGCTGAACCTCGAGATCGAGGACGGCGAGTTCATGGTTCTGGTCGGCCCGTCCGGCTGCGGTAAGTCCACCAGCCTGCGGATGCTGGCCGGCCTCGAAGAGGTCAACGAGGGCTCGATCTACATCGGCGAGCGTGACGTCACGCACCGGCCGCCGAAAGAGCGCGACATCGCGATGGTCTTCCAGAACTACGCGCTGTACCCGCACATGACCGTGGCCGACAACATGGGCTTCGCGCTGAAGATGCAGGGCGTCTCCAAGGAGGACCGCGCCAAGCGCGTCCAGGAGGCCGCCAAGCTGCTCGGCCTCGAGGAGTACCTGGACCGCAAGCCGAAGGCCCTGTCCGGTGGTCAGCGTCAGCGCGTCGCCATGGGCCGCGCGATCGTCCGTAACCCGCAGGTCTTCCTGATGGACGAGCCGCTGTCGAACCTGGACGCCAAGCTCCGCGTGCAGACCCGTACCCAGATCGCCGAGCTGCAGCAGCGCCTCGGCGTCACGACCGTCTACGTCACCCACGACCAGGTCGAGGCCATGACGATGGGCGACCGGGTCGCCGTCCTCAAGGACGGTCTGCTCCAGCAGGTCGACACCCCGCTGAACCTGTACGACCGCCCGAAGAACAAGTTCGTCGCCGGCTTCATCGGCTCCCCGGCCATGAACCTGCTGACCGCGGACCTGGTCGAGGGCGGCGCCAAGCTGGGCGACTACGTCATCCCGATCGAGCGCGACGTCCTCGGCAAGGCCGGTAGCGACAAGACCGTGACCGTCGGCGTCCGCCCGGAGGCCTTCAAGGTCTCCGACACCGGTCTGCCGGTGAAGGTCGCCGTGATCGAGGAGCTCGGCGCGGACGCGTTCCTCTACGGCACCGCCGAGCACGACGGCAACCACCAGCAGATCGTGGCCAAGATCGGCGCCCGGATGAACGTCGAGAAGGGCTCGCTGATCCACCTCGAGGCGCAGCCGGACAAGCTGCACCTGTTCTCGGCCTCGACCGAGGAGCGCCTGACGGCCTGATCCGTCGCACGACACGCGAAGGCCCCGGGTGGTTCGTCCACCCGGGGCCTTCTGCTGTCAGTTCACGTCGCGGCGCTGGAAGATCAGGCCCGCGCCGAGCAGTGCCACCAGCGTCAGGATGCCCAGGTACCAGGCGCCGTGCTCGAAGGTGAGCGTCTTCTCGATCTGGTTGCAGACGTAGTTGCCGTCAGCCTGCGTGACGCATTTGTTCAGCACATACCTCGTGTCGTGCAGCACGAACGCGTCGAAGTTCCGGACCAGGAGCCACGGCTGGGCGTTCTGCAGGAAGCTCGCGAAGATCCCCTCGACGAGCACGATGTAGCCCATCGCGAGCCCGAGCGCGGCCGCGGTGTGCCGGAGCACCAGCCCCACGACCCCGCCGATGACGGCGCCGATCGCGGTCGTCGTCACGACCCGCGCGATCAGGCCGACGATGTCGCTCCAGTCGGTCCCCGCGGTACTGCCGAGCCGCGCGGTGATCAGGTAGATCCCGAGAGTCAGGACGCCGGTGACCGCGATCCCGAGCGGGACGAACCACAGCCCGGCCGCCGCCATCTTGGAGCCGTAGACCCGCAGCCGCCGGGGCTCGAAGGTCAGCCAGTTCCCGATCGCGCCGGTGCTGAACTCGGCCGCGACGAAACTCGCCCCGACCAGGAACGCGGCGAACAACAGCAGGTACGCCGATCCCTGCAACATGTTCGGCGCGATCTGCCGGAAGACCGCCTGCGGCTTGCCGAACTCCTCGCGTTTCGGCTCCGACCACTTGCACACGTCGTCGACCGACATCCCGCCGCTGGTCGACGGGTCGAAGTTGGCCCGGCAGTCGGCCTCGTTGCGTTCGGCGTTCGCGACCCAGTCCCGGTGGGCCATCTCGTACTGCGTCTGGGCCGCCCGCTGCTCGGCTTCGGACAGCGGCCGCGACTCCCGCCAGGTCGCGAACAGCATGAATGCCGTGATCAGGAAGACCCCGATCACGCCGATCGCCGTGATCCGGCGCCACGTAAGCCGCCGAAGCTCCACTCCGATCAGGCGGATCATGCCAGCCCCTCCCCTGCGGTCAGCTCCAGGAACACCGACTCGAGATCGGCGCGGACCTGGACCAGCTCGTGGACGTACAGCTGCTGATCGGCGAGCAGCTTGGTCAGCTCGGCCGGCCGCTCCACCCCGTCGACGAGCAAATGGTTGCCATCGGCCCGTACTGCGAGCCCGGCCGCGGTCAGCACCCGGGCCGCCGCCTCCCGGTCGGCCACCCCGAGTTTGACCGTCGCCGCCGCGCCGCCGCCGATCACCTCGGCGACCGTGCCGGACGCCAGCAACCGCCCGTGGCCGATGATCGAGACCGTGTCCGCGACCTGCTCGACCTCGGCCAGGATGTGGCTGCTGACCAGGACGGTCTTGCCCTGGTCGCCGAGCCCGCGCATGGTCTCGCGGATCTCCCGGATCCCGGCCGGGTCGAGCCCGTTGGTCGGCTCGTCGAAGATCAGCAGGTCCGGATCCTTGAGCAGGGTGGCCGCGATCGCCAGCCGCTGCTTCATCCCCAGCGAGTAGCCCTTGAACTTGTCCTTGCCGCGCTCGGCCAGCGACGTCTGCTCGAGCACCTCGCCGACCCGCTGCGCCGGCGCGCCGATGGCGCCCGCGAGCAGCTCGAGGTTGCGGCGGCCGGTGAACGCCGGGAAGAACTTCGGCGACTCGACGATCGCGCCGATCCGCCCGACCACAGCCGGCAGCTGCGCGGGCACCGGCCGGTCGAAGACCGTCATGGTGCCGGCATCGGCCCGGATCAGGCCGAGCAGCATCCGGATCGAGGTCGTCTTCCCCGAGCCGTTCGGGCCGAGGAAGCCGTGCACGCCCCCGACCGGAACGTCCAGGTCGAGCCCCTGGACCGCCACCACCGTCCGGCCGCGCCGCGTCCGGTACGTCTTGCGCAGACCGCGCGTACTGATCGCCAGGTCAGGCATGCCACCCCTCTCGTCCGAAACGCACATCCTCGCACCCGAACAGCTCCGCCGTGTGATCCAATGTTGAATGGATACTGTCGACCATGAGGAGTCCGTCGTGAATGCTCGACCGCCGTTCCCGCCGTTCACCGCGGAGAGCGCCGTCCAGAAGGTCCGCGCCGCGGAGAACGCCTGGAACAAACAGGATCCCGAGGCCGTGTCACTGGCCTACACGCCGGATACGTACTGGCGGAACCGGGACACCTTCGTCACCGGCCGCGCCGGGGTCGTCGAGTTCCTCACCCAGAAGTGGGCCCGCGAGCTCGATTACCGGCTGATCAAGGAACTCTGGGCGTTCACCGGCGATCGGATCGCCGTCCGGTTCGTCTACGAGTGCCGGGACGCGGCCGGCCAGTGGTACCGCTCGCACGGGAACGAGAACTGGGAGTTCGACGAGTACGGCCTGATGCGGGTCCGGCGGGCGAGTATCAACGACCAGCGGATCGACGCGGCCGACCGGCTGTTCCACTGGGACGCCCCCGGACCGCGACCGGACGATCACCCCGGGCTGACCGAACTGGGACTCTGATCACATACCCCCTCTTGGTATTTGCTTCCGATACCCAGAGGGGGTACTTTTTGCCTGTCGACATACCCCATGGGGGTAGAGAGGGGCGGTGCAATGAGCGAGGACCACGTCCATGGCTACACCTCGGAGAAGACCAGCCATCTGAAGCGGCTGCGCCGGATCGAGGGGCAGATCCGCGGCCTGCAGCGGATGGTCGAGGAGGACAAGTACTGCATCGACATCCTGACCCAGGTGTCGGCGGCCACCAAGGCGCTGCAGTCGTTCTCGCTGGAGTTGCTCGACGAACACCTGTCGCACTGCGTGGTCGAGGCCGCGCAGAAGGGCGGCGCGGAGGCGGAGGAGAAGGTCCGCGAAGCCTCCGACGCGATCGCCCGCCTGGTCCGTAGCTAACAACTCATGAAGGAGCCCGATATGGCCACCACCACCTACTCCGTGAACGGCATGACCTGCGGCCACTGCACGTCCGCCGTCACCGAGGAGCTCAGCAAGCTGGACGGCGTCACCGAGGTCACCATCGACCTGAACGCCGGCGGCACCTCCGCCGTGCACGTGACGAGCGAGTCCGCGCTCGACGACACCGCCGTCCGCGCGGCCGTCGACGAGGCGGGCTACGAGCTGGCGGCGTCGTGAGCCGGGCCGTCGCGCTCCGGCTCGGCGCGTTCGCCGGTGCGCTCGCGCTGGCCTTCGGGGCGGCGTTCGCGATCGGTACGAACGTCGACCCGATCGCGGCGGCCGCTCCGGAAAAGCCCGCCGGCGGGATGAGCGAGATGGGCGGCGGGCACGGCGAGGGACACAGCGAGTCGGGTGGGCAGCTGCCCGGGCTCGCGGTCTCCGACGCCGGGTACACGCTCGCGCCGGAGACGACGTTCTTCACCGCGAACAGCAAGACCGTGCTGCGCTTCCAGATCAAGGGCCCGGACGGTAAGCCGGTCACCGGCTACACGCCGACCCACGAGAAGGAGCTGCACCTGATCGTCGTCCGGCGGGATCTGTCCGGCTTCCATCACCTGCACCCGACCCGGGACGCGGGCGGCACCTGGTCGATCCCGTTCAGCTTCACCGCCGGCGGGACGTGGCGACTGTACGCCGACTTCCAGCCGGCCGGCCACGCCGAGCCGCTGACCCTGGGCACGGATGTGAACGTCTCCGGCCTCTACATCCCGGTCCCGCTGAATGATCCGGCCAGCAGCTACAGCGTGCACGCGTACGACGTCACCCTGGCCGGGACGCCGGTCGCCGGCAAGGAGTCCGAGCTGACGTTCAAGGTCAGCAGCGGCGGTAAGCCGGTGACCGACCTGCAGCCGTATCTGGGCGCCTTCGGGCACTTGGTCTCGTTGCGCAGCGGCGACCTGGCCTACCTGCACAACCACCCGACGCAGCACGCCGAAGTCGGGATGAAGGGCGGGCCGGAGATCAAGTTCGGCACGACGTTCCCGACCGCGGGCACGTACCGCCTGTTCCTGGACTTCCAACACGCCGGCGCCGTCCACACGGCCGAGTTCACCGTCGACGTCGGCACCGACGGCAAGACGATCGTGCCGCCGACCGCACTGCCGACCGAGACCAAGCCGCACAGCCACGAAGAGGGGGCGGAGCACAAATGAGCCAATCGGTGGAGCTTGTCATCGGCGGCATGACCTGCGCGTCCTGCGCCGCCCGCGTGGAGAAGAAGCTGAACCGGATGGACGGCGTCACCGCGACCGTCAACTACGCCACCGAAAAGGCCAAGGTGACGTACGCCGAGGGCGTCAGCACCGACGATCTGGTGGCCACCGTCGAGCAGACCGGTTACACCGCGTCGCTCCCGGCCATCGAGGTTGCCGAGAGCAACGAACCGGAGCACGACGAGCTGCGGCCGCTGCGCAACCGGCTGCTCACCAGCATCGTGCTCGCGGTGCCGGTGATCGCGTTCGGGATGATCCCGGCGCTGCAGTTCGACTTCTGGCAGTGGGCCTCGCTGACGCTGGCGTTCCCGGTGGTGACGTGGGCGGCCTGGCCGTTCCACAAGGCCGCCTGGACCAACCTGCGGCACGGCGCCGCCACCATGGACACGCTGATCTCGCTCGGCGTGATCAGCGCCTTCGGCTGGTCGCTGTACGCGCTCTTCCTGGGCGGGGCCGGCGAGCCGGGGATGAAGATGCCGTTCACGCTGATCCCGTCCCGGGGCGGCGGCGCCGAGGAGATCTACCTCGAGGTCGCGGCCGGCGTCACGACCTTCATCCTGGCCGGGCGGTACTTCGAGGCCCGCGCCAAGCGCCGTTCGGGCGCCGCGCTGCGGGCCCTGCTGGAGCTCGGCGCGAAGGACGTCGCCGTCCTGCGTGCCGGTGTCGAGACGCGGATCCCCGCCGATCAGCTCGTGACCGGTGACGAGTTCGTCGTCCGGCCGGGCGAGAAGATCGCGACCGACGGCGTGATCGTCACCGGGAGCAGCGCGATCGACGCGTCGATGCTGACCGGTGAGTCGGTGCCGGTCGAGGTCGGCGCCGGGGACGTCGTCGTCGGCGCGACCGTGAACGCGGGCGGCCGGCTCGTCGTCCGGGCGACGCGGGTCGGGGCGGACACCCAGCTCGCGCAGATGGCTCGGCTCGTCGAGGACGCCCAGAACGGTAAGGCCGCCGTCCAGCGGCTCGCGGACCAGGTCTCCGGGGTGTTCGTCCCGATCGTGATCGGGTTGGCGCTGGCGACGCTCGGCTTCTGGCTGGGGAACGGGTCACCGGTCGAGGTCGCGTTCACCGCGGCCGTCGCCGTCCTGATCATCGCCTGCCCGTGTGCGCTCGGGCTGGCCACGCCGACCGCGCTGCTGGTCGGCACCGGTCGCGGCGCGCAGCTCGGCATTCTGATCAAGGGGCCGGAGGTGCTGGAGTCGACGCGCAAGGTCGACACCGTCGTCCTCGACAAGACCGGCACGGTCACGACCGGAAGGATGGAGCTGGTCGACATCCTGCTCGCTCCGGATCAGGACCGGGCCGAGGTGCTACGGCTGGCCGGCGCGCTGGAGCACTCCAGTGAGCACCCGATCGCGCAGGCGGTCGCCCGGGCCGCGCTGGAGGCCGGCAAGCTTCCCGAGGTCGAGGACTTCGGAAACGTCGAAGGCCTCGGCGTGCAAGGGATTGTCGACGGCCACGCCGTCCTCGTCGGCCGGACGCAACTGCTGGCGGAGTGGAGCCAACACCTCCCCGAGGAGCTGGCGCACGCCAAGGAGCACGCGGAGGCCGAGGGCAGTACGGCGGTCGCCGTCGGCTGGGACGGGCAGGCCCGCGCGGTGCTGGTCGTCGCGGACACCGTCAAACCGACGTCCGTGCGGGCGATCAAGGATCTGAAAGCGCTCGGGCTACGGCCGGTGCTGCTGACCGGTGACAACGAGGCCGTCGCGCAGAAGGTCGCGGCCGAGGTGGGTATCGACGACGTGATCGCCGAGGTGCTGCCGGCCGGCAAGGTGGACGCGATCAAACAGCTGCAGAGCGAAGGCCGCGTGGTCGCGATGGTCGGCGACGGCGTCAACGACGCCGCCGCCCTCGCCCAAGCCGACCTCGGTCTGAGCATGGGCACCGGCACCGATGTCGCGATCGAAGCCAGCGACCTCACGCTCGTCCGCGGCGACCTGCGCGCCGCCGCCGACGCCATCCGCCTCTCCCGCAGCACCCTCCGAACCATCCGCGGCAACCTCTTCTGGGCCTTCGCCTACAACGTAGCCGCCCTCCCCCTGGCCGCCGCAGGCCTGCTGAACCCGATGCTGGCCGGCGCCGCCATGGCCCTCAGCTCAGTCTTCGTCGTGTCCAACAGCCTGCGACTGCGCAGCTTCAAACCGCTCAGCTGATCCAGGCGGTGGTGTCGGGCGGGAGTTTGCCGGCTTCCAAGGGGCTGCTGGTGATCAGCAGCCCCTCATGGGACGGGAGCTCCACCGGCTGCGTGGACAGATTGGTGATGCAGGTCAGGTGCTCCCGACGAAAGGTGAGGACGCCGGGCTGGGAGTCGAGCCAGGTCAGGGATCCGTCGCCCAGGTGGTGACGACGGAGCTGGAGACCGTTGCGGTAGAGGGCGAGCATGGAGTTCTGGTCGGCTTGCTGGGACTCGACGGTGAGGTTCTTCCAGTCGGCGGGTTGCGGGAGCCACGGCGTACCGGCGCCGAAGCCGAACGGCGGCTCTTGGCCGGCCCAGGGTAGGGGGACGCGGCAGCCGTCGCGGCCGCGGTCGGCGCCGTTGGAGCGGGCGAAGATCGGGTCCTGCAGGAGGGCGTCGGGGAGGTCTTCGACCTCGGGGAGGCCGAGCTCCTCGCCTTGGTAGACGTAGACCGCGCCGGGCAGGGCCATCGCGAGCAGGGCCGCGGCGCGGGCTCGGCGTTCGCCCAGGACCAGGTCGGTCGTCATCCCGTGTTTGCGGTCCTGGTGGGAGAACGAGGTGTCCGGACGGCCGTACTTCGTGACCGGGCGAGTGACGTCGTGGTTCGACAGCACCCAGGTCGGCGGCGCGCCGATCGGGAGGTGCGTGGTCAGCGTCAGGTCGATCGAGGCCTTCAGTTCCTCGGCGTCCCACGGGCGGGACAGGAAGTCGAAGTTGAAGGCGGTGTGCATCTCGTCGGGGCGCAGGTAGAGCGCGAACCGCTCCTGGTCCGGCATCCACATCTCACCGACGAGGAACCGGCCGTCGTAGGTGTCGGTGATGCGGCGCCAGTCGCGGTAGACGTCGTGCACCTCGTCGTGGTCGGTGTAGGACTCCTCGACGCTGTCCAGGTCCTTGAACAGGACGGCGGCGCTGTCGATCCGGATGCCGTCGACGCCGCGGTCCAGCCAGAACCGGAGGATGTCGTGGAACTCCTCGATCACCTCCGGATTGCGCCAGTTGAAGTCGGGCTGCTCGGGCGCGAACAGGTGCAGGTACCACTCCCCGTCCGGGACCTGCGTCCACGCCGGGCCGGCGAAGATCGACTGCCAGTCGTTCGGCGGCCGATCGCCGCGGCCGGGGCGGAAGATGAACCGCTCCCGCTCCGGCGACCCTGGCTCGGCCTGCAACGCCTGGACGAACCAGTCCTGCTGGTCGGATCCGTGGTTCGGGACGATGTCGATGATCGTGCGGATGTTCAGCGCGTGCGCCTCGGCGATATAGGCCTCGGCCTCGGCCAGCGTGCCGAAGGCCGGCTCGATCGCGCGGTAGTCGGCGACGTCGTACCCGCCGTCGGCCATCGGCGACGGATACCAGGGGTTCAGCCAGATCGCGTCCACCCCGAGCTCCGCCAGGTACGGCAACTTCGCCCGCAACCCGGCCAGATCACCGATCCCGTCCCCGTTCCCATCCGCGAAGCTCCGCAAGTACACCTGGTAGATCGCGGCACCCCGCCACCATTCGTCGGCCATCGAAGCTCCTTAACCTTTGAGGGATCCGGCGGTGAGGCCGGCCATGATGCTGCGCTGGAAAATGAAGAAGACGATGATGGTCGGCAGGCTGGCGATGACCAGGGAGGCGATCAGCACGTTCTGCGGCATCTGCGCGGACAGCGAGGCGATCCCGACGCTGATCGACATCTTGTCGGTCTCCGGCAACACGAGCAGCGGCCAGACGAAGTCCTTCCAGACCGTCACCACGGACAGGATCGAGACCACGCCGAGGATCGGCCGGGAGATCGGCAGGATGATCGACCAGAGGATCCGCAGCGGCGAGGCGCCGTCGATCTCGGCGGCCTCGAGCAGCTCGCGCGGGATCGAGTCGAAGAACCGCTTCAGCAGGAAGACGAAGAAGCCGTTCGCTGCCGCCGGCAACCAGATCGCCCAGGGCGTGTTCAGCAGATCCCAGTGCAGTAAGGGCAGATCCTTCGCGACCAGGTACGTCGGCAGCAACAGCACCATCGGCGGGATCATCAGCGTCGCCAGCATCGCGCCCAGCACCAGCTTGCCGAGCACCGGGCGGAGTTTCGACAGCGCGTACGCCGCACTCACGTCGACCGCCAGCGTGAACAGCCACGCGCCACCGGCGTACAGGGCGGTGTTCTTCAGGAAGACGCCGAGCTGCAGCTGCTCCCACGCATCCAGGTAGACGCTGAAGTCGAAGTTCTGCGGGAAGAAGCTCGGCGGGATCTGAGCCAGCTCGTCCGGCGACTTCAGTGCGCCGGTGACCATCCAGTACAGCGGGAACACGAACGCGCCGGTGAAGCCGATCACCACGACTACGAGCGTCGTCCAGTAGAGCGTGCGACCGAGCGGCGTCCGCAGGGACAGCGGGGAGACCAGGGTTCTCATCGCTCGGCCTCCCGGGAAACGCGCAGGTAGATGGTGGAGAAGACCAGCAGCACGATCATCAGCATCAGGCCGAGCGCGCTACCGCCGCCGAAGTCGCCGAAGTTGAAGGCGTACTGGTACATCAGGTAGGCGACCGTGACGGTCGCGTTCTCCGGGCCGCCGCCGGTCAGCAGGTACGGCTCGATGAAGACCTGCATGGTCGCGACCACCTGCAGCAGCAGCATCACCAGCAGGATCAGCTTGGTCTGCGGGATCGTCACGTGCAGGACGCGGCGGAACAGGCCGGCGCCGTCCAGCTCGGCGGACTCGTACAGGTCGCCGGGGATGGACTGCAGGGCAGCCAGGTAGATCAGCGTGCCGGTGCCGAGGTTCATCCAGGTCGAAACCAGGACGAGGCTGACGAGCGCCGTACTGGTCGAGTCCAGCCAGGCGAGCGGCGGGATGCCGACGCTGCCGAGGACCTGGTTGAACAGACCCGCGCCCGGGTCGTAGAACCATTTGAACAGCAGGACGGCGACGGCCGGCGGCAGCATCACCGGCAGGTACACGACGAAGCGCAGGTAGCCGACGGCGTGTTTGAGCTCGTTGAGGACGACGGCCAGCACGAACGGGACGGCGTACCCGATGACCAGCGCGAGACCGCTGAAGATCGCGGTGTTCAGCCAGGCCGACCGGAACGCCGGGTCCTCGATGACCGTGCGGAAGTTGTCGAAACCGACCCACTTCCCCGGGTCGACGAAGTTGTTCTCCTGGAAGCTCAGGATCACCTCGCGGACCATCGGATACCAGGAGAACAAGGCGAAACAGATCAGTGCCCCGCAGAGGAACCCGTACGCCGTGAGGTTGCGCCCGACCGCGCGCCGGAGCGCGCCGCGGCGGTCCTCGTCCGGGCGCGAGCCCGCCGTCCTCACGTGCTGAGGACGGCGAACCCGCTCTTGGGTGACAGTCATTACGTGTTCTTCGCCAGGATCTTGTTGGCCTTGGACTCCGCGTCGCCGAGGAGTTTGTCGATATCGGCGTCCTTGCGGGTCAGCACCGCGGACATCGCGACGTCGAGGACGGCGTACAGCTCCTGTGCCTTCGGCGGCTCGAGCTTGTTGGTGATCGTCGACTGCGCCGTCACGTACGGCGTGAAGTGGTCGACCGGAACGGTGGCGAACTGCTTGCGGAGGGCAACGATCTCCTTACCCGGCGCGGAGTCGCCGTACAGGTCCGGGATCGGCAGGCCGACCGGGCGGCCCTGCTCCTTGGCCCGCGCGTAGTTGAACTGGCCCTGACCCGGCGTGAGCTCGTGGAACTCCAGCCAGAGCAGGCCCGCCTTGATCTTTTCCGGCGAGGCCTTCGGGTTGAACATGTACCCGTCGCCGCCGCTCAGCGACGACTTACCCTCGGACTCCGGGACGGCGGTGACGCCATAGTCCTCGAACTTGCCCTGGAAGTCGTTGTTCACCGACTGGACGACGTCCGGCGCGCCGATCATCATGCCAAGCTTGCCGGAACCCATCATCCGCATCAGGTCCTCCCACTGCAGCAGCTGCTTGCTGCCCATGGAGTTGTCGTCCCAACGCATCTTCTTCAGGTTCTCCAGCACCGCTTTACCCTCGGGGCTGTTGAAGGCGGCCGTCTTGCCGTCGTCGCCGACCATCGAGCCGCCGCGCGCGTACAGCGACGCGGCGAAGTGCCAGCCGCCGGTGTTGCCGGCGGAGTACTCACCGAAGCCGGTGTAGCCGGCGCCGAGCCCGGCGATCTTCTTCGCGGCCTCCTGGACCTCGGCCCAGGTCTTCGGCGGGGCGTCCGGGTTCAGCCCGGCCTGGGTGAACAGCTTGCGGTTGTAGACCAGGCCCATGTTGTAGTTGTTCCGCGGCAGGCCGTAGGTCTTGTCGCCGTCCTTGAACACGCCCTGGACGTCGGGGCGCAGGTCCTTGGCGGCCTTGACGTCGCCGACGTACTGGCTGATGTCGGCGGCCTGCCGCGCCTTGATGATCTTCTGGACGTCGGTGTAGTAGACGTAGAAGACATCCTCCTGGGTCCCGCCGGCCAGCTTCGCCTGGAAGGTGTCCGGGTTGATACAGGGGAACGCGTCCTTGCTCTCGACCGTGATGTTCGGGTGCAGTTTCTGGAACGCGGCGACGTCGGCGTCCCAGCCCTCCCGCTCCTTCGGATTGCTCTTCGGCGGCTGGCAGCCGACCGTGATGGTCACCTTGCCGTCCGCCCCGCCGGAGCCTTGGGCTCCCGGCTTGTCGTCCCCCGAACCACAGGACGCGGCCACCAGCCCGAGTCCCGCCACCAGCAACAGGCTGAGCCCGCGGCGCCTTGTCGTCATCTTCAACCCTCTCCCTCGACTCTGCGCCACACCGTAGGGTTGTCGACACATGAGCGCAATACTTCAAGAGAAGATTGCAAAAACGTGACTTGTTTCAGGATGCGGTCACGCCTGAACGCAGGAATGCCCCGTTCACCTGCGTGAACGGGGCATTACCGGTAGTAGCTAGCCGCGGGCGCGCGCGGTGGACGCGCGGACCACCAACTCCGGCTCGAAGAGCAGCTCGTCGGCCGCCACCGCGGCGCGCTCGATCAGCGCCATCAACATCTCGACGGCGGCCCGGCCCATGGCGTCGATCGGCTGCCGGACGGTCGTGAGGGGCGGGTCGGTGCAGTTCATCATCGCGGAGTCGTCGTACCCGATGACCGAGACGTCGCCGGGGACGTCGAGCCCGGCGCGGCGGACGGCGCGGATGACGCCGAGGGCGAGGATGTCGCTGGCGCAGACGATGCCGGTGACGCCGGCCGCGACCAGCCGGGTGGCGGCGGCGTGGCCGCCCTCGAGGGAGAACATCGTGTGCTCGACAAGCTTCGGGTCCGCCTCGTCGGAGGCCAGGAACGCGTCGAGTTTGCGGCGCGACGGGATGTGGTCACGCGGGCCGAGGACCATGCCGATCCGGCGGTGGCCGAGCGTGCGCAGGTGGCCGATCGCCATCTCCGCGGCGACATGGTCGTCGGACGAGACCTGCGGAAAACCGAGGTGGTCGACGGCCGCGTTGACCAGCACGGTCGGCAGCTTCCGCTCCTGGATCAGCTCGTAGTGACCGTGCGGCGCATCTGCCTGCGAGTAGAACCCACCGGCGAAGACCACGCCGGAAACCTGCTGCTGGAGGAGCAGATCGACGTAGTCCGCCTCGGAGACGCCGCCGACCGTCCGGGTGCAGAGCAAGGAGGTGAAACCTTGCTGCGCCAGCGCTCCCCCGACAACCTCCGCGAACGCCGGGAAGATCGGGTTCTGCAACTCCGGCAACACCAGCCCGACCAGCCGCGCCCGATCACCGCGCAGCTGGGTCGGACGCTCGTACCCCAGCACGTCGAGCGCGGTGAGCACCGCTTCCCGCGTCGCCTCGGACACCCCGGGCTTGCCGTTCAGCACGCGACTCACGGTCGCCTCACTGACGCCGACCTTCTTGGCCACCTCTGCAAGTCGTCGAGTCATGACGCAAACAATACGCCTACCTACGCAAATTCTTGCACCGGCTTACGTTGGGTGGAATCAGCTGCCTGAGTGGTCAGGATGCTGACAGACTGGGCTCGTGCCTCGATTCGTCGCCACCCGTCCGGACACCGGTCTGCTGTCGCTTCCGTGGGACATCCCGCTGGAGGACTGGCCCGAGGAGCAGCTGGTCGCGCTGCCGCGCGGTATCTCGCGGCACGTCGTCCGCTTCGTCCGGGTGAACGGGACGGTGTACGCGATCAAGGAGGTGCTCGAACACCTCGCGCTGCACGAGTACCGGCTGCTCCGCGATCTGGAGCGGCTGGAGGCGCCGTCCGTCGAGCCGGTCGGCGTCATCACCGACCGCGTCGACCGTCACGGCGAGCCAATCGACTCGATCCTGATCACCCGGCATCTGCAGTTCTCGCTGCCGTACCGCGCGCTGTTCTCCAGCACGCTGCGCCCCGACACGGTGAACCGGCTGATCGACGCGCTGGTCGCGCTGATCGTCCGGCTGCACCTGCTCGGCTTCTTCTGGGGCGACTGCTCGCTGTCCAACACCCTGTTCCGGCGCGACGCCGGCGCGTTCGCGGCGTACCTGGTGGACGCCGAGACCGGCGAGCTGCACCAGGAGATCTCCAGCGGCCAGCGCGCGCACGATCTCTACACGGCCGAGATCAACCTGTTCGGCGAGCTGCTCGACCTGCAGGAGGGCGGCCTGCTCGACGAGTCGCTCGACCCGCAGGAGATCGTCCAGTCCATCCAGGACCGGTACGAGGCGCTCTGGGCCGAGCTGACCGCGCCCGAGGAGTTCGCCACCGACGAGATGCACCGCCTGGACTCGCGGATCCGCCGGCTGAACGAGCTGGGCTTCGACGTCGCCGAGATCGACATCATCACCGACTGGGACGGCAGCCAGGTCCGCATCCAGCCCAAGGTGGTGGACGCCGGTCACCACACTCGCCGGCTGATCCGCTTGACCGGCCTGGACGTCGAGGAGAACCAGGCCCGGCGCCTGCTCAACGACCTCGACTCGTACGCCGCCGCGACCGATCAGCAGAACGAGGACGAGGAGATCGTCGCCCACCAGTGGCTGACGGAGGTCTTCGAGCCCGTCGTCCGCGCCGTCCCGCGGGACCTGAAACGCAAACTCGAGCCGGCCGAGGTCTTCCACGAGGTCCTGGAACATCGGTGGTTCCTCTCCGAGCAGGCCGGCCACGAGGTCGACACCATGGAGGCGGCTCGCTCGTACGTCGAGGACGTCCTGAGCGCCAAGCCCGACGAGAAGCTCGCGCTGCCGACGGTTCCGGACAACCCATAGGCCGCGATGCAACATTCGGCTGCCGCCGAGCGTGTTGTCAGGTATGGACCGGCCTGACTTCGACGACTGGGTGGCGCAGCGGGGCGCGGCGTTGCTGCGCTTCGCCTACCTGGTGACGCGCGATCACGGGCGGGCCGAGGAGGCAGTGCAGGACGCGCTGCTCTCGACGTACTCACGCTGGAAGCGCGCGACACTGCCCACCAAACAGCGGGCAGCCGTCGTACTGCGCTACTACGAGGACCTGCCCGACGCGGACATCGCGGTCATTCTCGGCTGCTCACCCGCCACCGTCCGCTCCCAGATCCACCGCGCGCTGGCCAGCCTGCGCGAAACGCTGACCGAGGAGGTCAACCGCTGATGGATGTTTCTGAGCAGCAGGTCACGGAGAGCCTCGCCCGGCACGCGGCCGACGCCCCCTCCGATCACGGGCTGCTGACGCGCTTCCACAGCCGTCGGCGCCGCCGTAGTACCGGTCGGGCCGTGGGCGCCGCCGTACTGGCCGCAGCTGCGGTCGCTACTACCTTCACCGCCGCCAACACCCTCCGCACCGAGCCGCAGCTGGCGCAGGTCGGCCCGGCCAAGGCGGGTTGGCGGTGGGAGTCGTACAAGACCGCGACCATCCAGGTGCCGGCCGACTGGACGAACTACATCGCCGGTCCGGCGCCTTGCACGTTCATGAGGGACAACAAGCCGGTGGTCGGCCGGCTGTACGACTGGCAGGACCGGCAGCGGTACACCTGTACGACGGCCTTCCTGCCGCCGTCACGACGGCAGCCGTACGTCTGGTTCGACGATGTTCAGGCGCCCGGGGTGAAGCGGTACGACGACGGTTGGTCGGAGGAGACGCTGCTCGTCGGCGGTACGAAGATCAGCGTGCTCGCACCGACCGATGAGCTCCGCCTGCAGATCGTCGAATCCGCCCGGCCGATCACCGGCGCCGACGCCTACGGCTGCACGCCGAAAGACACGCTCCGCACCGATCTGCCGTCGAACGATCCGGCCGACGGTGCCAACGTGTGCGAGTACTACAAAGGGCAGCTGGTGGCCGCGTCACATATACCGCCCAGGAGGGCCGCACAGCTCAGCCGCTCGCTGGCAGCGGAGTCGTATCTACAGCCCGCTTCACCGGCCCCTGGTTGTAGTGGGCAAGGCGCCAGCACCTACGTCGTCACACTGTTTCCGGGACGACCAGCTGGACCGGTCGCTTCTACTACGACCCATGCGTCGTAGATCAGCTACCTGGCATCCTGGCCCTACGGGACGGACCGCACCGCCCGTTCGACCCGAGCCAGGTGCACGACCCGCCCGGCCCGGTCACCCCGCCGGAGCGTTAGCGCGGGGGCATGCGGAGGGCGCCGTCCAGCCTGATGACCTCGCCGTTGAGGAGCTGGTTGTCGAGGATGTGGGTGACCAGAGCGGCGTACTCGGCGGGTTTGCCGAGGCGGGACGGGTACGGGATGGCCTGGCCCAGTTGCTCGCGGGTCTCCTCCGGGAGGCCGGCGAGCATGGGGGTTTCCATCGTGCCGGGGGCGATGGTGACGACGCGGATGGCTTTGTCGGCCAGGTCGCGCGCGGCGGTGAGGGTGAGGCCGACGATGCCACCCTTGCTGGCGGCGTAGGCGGCTTGACCGATCTGGCCGTCGTACGCGGCGATGGAGGCGGTCATCACGATGACGCCGCGGTCGCCGTCGGGGGCGGCGTCCAGGGCGAGCATCCGCTCGGCGGCGAGGCGGACGACGTTGAAGGTGCCGATCAGGTTGACCTCGATCACCTGCCGGAAGGTTGCCAGCGGCAACGGCCCTTTCCGGCCGACGACCCGGCCGGGGGTGGCGATCCCGGCGCAGGTGACGACGACGCGCAGGTCGCCGAGGGCGGCCGCGGCGTCCAGGGCGGCGGTCACCGCGGTCTCGTCGGTGACGTCGGCCGGAGCGAAGACGACCCGGTCGCCCAGCTCGTCCGCGACGGCCTTACCTGCCGACGACGGCAGGTCGACGATCACGACGCCGAGCCCGTCGGCGGCCAGCCGCCGTACGGTCGCCTCGCCGAGCCCGGAACCACCGCCGGTGACGAGGGCGACATCGGTCGGGCTGAACTTCATGAAGCGCTCCTCAGCAGGTCGCGGCTGATGACGAGCCGCTGGATCTGGTTGGTTCCTTCGAAGATCTGGGTCACCTTGGCCTCGCGCATGTACCGCTCGGCCGGGAACTCGCGGGTGTAACCGTAACCGCCGAGCACCTGGACGGCGTCGGTCGCGACCTTCATCGCGCCGTCGGTGCAGACGAGTTTGGCGATCGCGGCCTCGCGGGTCAAGGTGCGGCCGAGGTCGCGGCGGCGGGCCGCGTGCAGGTAGGTCGCCCGGCCGGACTCGACCGTCGCGGCCATGTCGGCGAGCAGGAACTGGATGCCCTGGAAGTCGGCGATCGCGCGGCCGAACTGCTCCCGCTCCTTCGCGTACGCGGTGGCGACGTCGAGCGCGGCCTGGGCCAGACCGACCGCACAGGCGGCGATCCCGAGCCGGCCGGAGTCGAGCGCGGACAGCGCGATCCGCATCCCGTCGCCCTCGGCGCCGATCAGGTTCGCCGCGGGGACGCGGACGCCGTCGTAGTTGACCAGTGTGGTGGTCGAGCCGGTCATCCCCATCTTCCGCTCGGGCGCGCCGAAGCTCAGCCCGTCGATCGGGGCGGGGACGTGGAACGCGGAGATGCCGTGTTTCGGATCGTCCGACGTCCGGGCGAAGGTGGTGTAGAAGTCGGCCTGCGAACCGTGGCTGATCCAGGCCTTCGTCCCGGTGAGGACGTAGTCGTCGCCGTCCCGGACGGCCTTGGTCGTCATCGCGGTGATGTCGGAGCCGGCCTGCGGCTCGGACAGCGCGTACGCCCCGAGCAGCTCGCCGCCGACCATTTCGGGCAGCAGGCGGGCCTTCTGGTCGTCCGTCCCGAAACTGGCCACCCCGTAGCTCGTCATCGTGTGCACCGAGAGCCCGACCCCGACCGACATCCACGCGGACGCGATCTCCTCGAGCATCTGCAGATACACCTCGTACGGCTGCTCGGCGCCGCCGTACTGCTCCGGGTAGGGCAGGCCGAGCAGGCCCGCCTTGCCGAGCGTGCGGAACGCGTCGCGCGGGAAGGACTCGGTCTCTTCCGCCTTGGCGGCGAACGGCGCGAGCTCGTGTCCGCACAGGTCGCGGACCAGCGCGAGCAGGTCAGTGGATTCCTCGGTCGGCAGGAGACGATCGACAGCCATCAGGCACCCCTCTCAACGGCTGTGAGAACGATACCAGGAATGATACTGACGACTAGACTCCAGTATCGTTCTATGCTGTCTCGATATGACAACAGTCGTCCCGGGGCGCCGAACGCGTAGGCAGGCGGAACTACTCGACCGCCTGCTGTCGCTGTTCCTCGACCAAGGGTTCAGCCGCTTCACCCTGGACGACCTGGCCGCCGAGCTGCGCTGCAGCAAGACCACGCTCTACGCGCTCGCCCCGAGCAAGGAGCAGCTGGCCGTCGAGGTGGTCAAGCACTACTTCAAGAACGCGACCGCCCAGGTCGAGTCCGCCGTCGCCCGGCAGACCCGCCACGACCGCCGGATCGCCGCCTACCTGAACGCCGTTGCCGACGCCCTCCGCCCGGCCAGCCGCACCTTCCTGGACGACGTCGCCACCTTCGCCCCGGCCCGCTCGGTCTACGAACACAACACCCGGATCGCCGCCGACCGCGTCCGCACCCTGATCGAGGACGGCATCAACAGCAAGACCTTCCGCCAGGTCGACATCGCGTTCGCCGCCGAGATGATCGCCCACACCATGCAGGCCATCCAGCGCGGTGACATCGCCCGCCGCACCGGCCTGAACGACGCCGAGGCCTACCGCGAACTCGCTTCCTTCGTCCTGCATTCGCTGCGCGTCGATTAGTCCTCCGCGAACAGCGCGGTCAGCCGCGGTAGCCGCTGCTGGTTCTCCGCCTCGTCGTCGAAGTCCCAGCCCTCGCCGAGCTCCGGGTACTGACCGCTGACCGGATCCGGCAGCGTCGAGTCACCGGTGACCTGCTGGTAGGCGCCCTGAGCGATCAGCCAGCCGCGGAAGTACTCGAAACCGTCGTCCGAGCAGCCGCCGTTGATCAGGTAGGCGGCATGCCAGAGCCGCCAGTTGTACGACGTCGCGCGCAGCTCCCAGAGCGGCTGGGCGAGGGCCGCGATCTCCGCGGCGGGTAGCGCGCTGAGCAGCTCCAGTGTCCGCTCGGCGACCTCCTCGGTGTCGCTGGTGCCGGCCACCGATCGACGTGCTTCCGCCACGACTTCCCAGAACTTTCGACGCTCATGGCGGTGGAGTATGGCAGGCGCGGCCGACTTGACGATTGCCTGTAGTTTTTCGGCCATGGAACTCCGGTTGGGACCGTTGTTGCGGTACGTCGACGAGACGCGGGCGACGGTCTGGGTGGAGACGAGCGCGCCGGCGACGGTCGAGGTTCTCGGGCACACCGCGCCGACTTGGTCGGTCCATGGGCATCACTATGCGCTGGTCCGGATCGAAGGGCTGGCGCCGGACAGCGAGACGGCGTACGAGGTGCGGCTGGACGGCGAGGTCGTCTGGCCGTTGGCGGAGTCGGAGTTCGGGCCGAGCGTGATCCGGACGCCGCGGGCGGACGGGACGTTCCGGGTGACGTTCGGGTCGTGCCGGCGGTCGGCGCCGTTCGATGCCGACGGATTCAAGCGGTTCGGGCCGGATGCGTTGGTAGCGCTCGCGGGCGGGCTGGAGGAGCTGCCGGACGCGCTGTTGCTGCTCGGCGATCAGGTGTACGCCGACGACCCGTCGGACGCCGTCCTCGAACAGCTCCGCGAGGCGCACGGCGGCCGGCAGGGCTCCGAGGTCGCCGACGAGATCGGCAACTTCGAGGAGTACACCTGGCTGTACGACGACGCCTGGCTCGAGCCCGCCGTCCGCTGGCTGTTCTCGACTGTGCCGCTGTGCATGCTGCTCGACGACCACGATCTGCGCGACGACTGGAACACCTCACTGACCTGGCGGCGCTGGGTCACCGCACAGCCCTGGTGGCGGGACCGGGTCGTCGGCGCGTACGCGTCGTACTGGGTCTACCAACACCTGGGCAACCTGTCGCCCGAGCAGCTCGACCAGGACGCGACGTACCGGGCGATGCTCGCGATCGAGGACGACGACGAACGGACGGCGTACCTGGACAGCTTCGCCTGGACGGCCGACGAGGACCCGGCGTCCACGCGGTGGAGCTTCTACCGCGACTTCGGGTCGGCGGCGCGCGGCGTCCGGCTGCTCGCGGTGGACTCGCGGTGTTCGCGGCATCTGGAGCCGGGTGAGCGGGCGATGGTCGACGCGCACGAGTGGGCCTGGGTGCGGAAGGTGACGCTGGAGGCGAGCCGGCCGATCCATCACCTGCTGCTCGCGTCCACGCTGCCGTTCCTGCTGGCGCCAGGGCTGCACCACTTGGAGGGCTGGGACGAGGCGATCTCGTCCGGCGCCTGGGGGCCGCGTGGCGCGCGGGTCGGTGAGCGGATCCGGCAGGGGATGGATCTGGAGCACTGGGCGTCGTTCCGGAAGTCGTTCGACGATGTGACCGACCTGCTGGCTGCGTTGGTGAGTGTGGAGGATCCGCCGGCGTCCATCTTGATGCTGTCCGGGGATGTGCACTGCAGCTACGTCGCCGAGGCCTCGCTGCGTGCCGTCGAGCATCCGGGGACGGCGATCCGGCAGCTGACGATGTCCCCGTTCCGGAACCCGGTGCCGCGCCATGTGCGCTGGGCGAACCACCTGCTCGACGCCCGCTGGATGACGTGGCTGTTGCATCGGCTCGCCCGATCGGCCGGCGTCCGCGATGTCGCGGCGGACTGGCGGCTCGCGCACGGGCCGTGGTTCGGGAACGGCGCGATGACGGTGACGTTGTCCGGCGAGCAATGGGCGGTCGAAGTGGACCACTCGAAACTCGACGGTGACCGACAGATACTGAGCCGCACGCTGAGTTACCCTCAGTCGAGCGTTTGACGACCTGTTGTTGCCACGACCGCCGCGTGGGCCCTTCGCTGTGGGAGGTTGATCCGTATGAGATCTTCGACCATCCGCCGGAGTGCGGCGCTCGCCGCCACGGCCGCACTCACTGTCGCCGTCCTGCCGCTCGCGCAGGCCGACCCGGTCAAGCCGCCGCGGCTGTCGGCGGACGCGATCACCGCCAAACTCGCCAAGACCGTCAACACCCCGGGCACCGCCTGGCAGACCGAGCCCGACGGGACGGTGCTGGTCTCCTACGATTCAACCGTCACGGGCGCAAAGCTCAGCGAACTCACCTCGGTGACGCGCCGTCTCGGGGACGGCGTGAAGCTGGAGAAGCTGCCCGGCAAGCTGCAGAAGTACCGCTCCGGCGGGGAGTCGATCTTCGGCGGCGAATACAAATGCTCGATGGGGTTCAACGTCATCCGCAAGGGCCGCTACTCGTTCCTGACCGCCGGCCACTGCGCCAACGAGGCCTCGACCTGGTACGCCGACGTCAACAAGCGGTCCAAGCTCGGGACGCGGCAGCACTCCAGCTACCCGGGTAACGACTACGCGCTGATCAACTACCCGGTCGGGGTCAAGCAGCCGGGTGGCGGCGTCTACCTCTACAACGGGAAGTCGCAGGACATCACCCGCGCGACCACGCCGGCGTTCGGGACGTACGTCTACCGGGCCGGCGCGACCACCGGGCTGCGCAGCGGCCGGGTCCGCGGACTGAACGCGACGGTCAACTACGGCGACGGCCCGATCAGCGGCCTGATCCGGACCAGCGTCTGCGCCGAGCAGGGTGACTCCGGCGGTCCGCTGTTCAGCGGCCGGGTCGCCTACGGGCTCACCTCCGGCGGCACGGGCGACTGCAAGACGCCGGGCGGCGTCACGTACTTCCAGCCGGTCGTCGAGGCTCTGCAGGCGTACGGCGTCGCGGTGTACTGACTTTCCCCCGGGGCGTGGCCGAAAACCGGTCACGCTCCGGGTTTGTTTGAATACTCTGCGGTGTTTGCGGGTAGGAGTGCTCCTGGTTGAAGTCAAGGACGCACCCGCCCCGAGCGCGTCCTCATCGTGAGGAGGCTGAAACCGTGAACCACATCCGCCGTAGTACCGCGATCCTGGCCACTGCCGGGCTCGTCGCCGCCGGTCTCTTGACCGGATCGGCATCCGCCGCCCCCGTCGTCCCGTCCGCCGCCGACATCACCTCGGCCCTGAACACCGACGCCCGGATCCCCGGCACCGCCTGGCAGACCAACCCCGACGGCCGGATCATCGTGTCGTACGACGACACCGTGACGGCGTCCAAGCTGACCGAGCTGACCCGCGTCACCGACCGGTTCGCCGGCCGGATCACGCTCGAGAAGATCCCCGGCAAGCTGACGAAGTACATCGCCGGCGGCGACGCCATCTACGGCGGGCAGTACCGCTGCTCGCTCGGCTTCAACGTCCGCGACAACGCAGGCGCCTACTACTTCCTGACCGCGGGCCACTGCGGCAACATCGCCTCCACCTGGTACGCGAACTCCGCCAAGACCACGCTGCTCGGTACCGTCACCGGCTCCAGCTTCCCCGGTAACGACTACGCGATCGTCAAGTACGCCGCCTCCTACACCAACCACCCCGGCGTCGTGAACCTCTACAACGGCAGCACCCAGGACATCACCTCCGCCGGTAACGCCACCGTCGGCCAAGCCGTCCGCCGCTCCGGCTCCACCACCGGCCTACGCTCCGGCTCCGTCACCGGCGTCAACGCCACCGTCAACTACGCCGAAGGCACCGTCACCGGCCTCATCCGCACCAACGTCTGCGCCCAAGGCGGCGACTCCGGCGGCGCACTCTTCGCCAACACCATCGCCCTCGGCCTAACCTCCGGCGGCTCCGGCAACTGCACCACCGGCGGCACCACCTACTACAACCCCGTCCCCGAAGTCCTCTCCCGCTACGGCGTCAACGTCTACTGACGCAGGGATCAAGGCAATCAGGCCGGAGCCGTCACCGGGAATCCCAACTCGGTGGCGGCTCTCGCCAGTTCGCGGTCGTAGGTGACGAACGCCGACAGCTCAGCACGCAACGGCTCGGCGCTGGCCAGATGGATCGCATCCAGCGATCCGAGTCGTGGGGTGCGGTACGCCATGGCTCGCCGCAACACCGTCCTGGTCAGGTCGACGAGGTAGCACCCACGCATCGCCTGCCCGGCGAAGAACGGCACGTGCTGGTGGTCGACGTCGGCCCTCAGCAACGTCCGGCTGACCTCCAGTTCGGAGAGCTCGCTGGTGACCAGCTCCTCGTGCTCCGAGAGCTCTTCGCGCCACTGCCGCAGCGCGGCGGACTCCGGCTCGGGCTTGATGAACTTCAGCAACGCGCAGGCGTCGAGATAGATCACCGACGCCGCTCCCGGTCGCGCTCCTCGATCAGCAGATCCGACAGGCTCTCGACATTCGGCGCCAGCTCGAGCATCAGGTCAGGCATGCCCAGCTCGGCCGGCGGCGTCACCTCGCCGGACTCGACCATCCGCTGCAGAGTGTCCGGCCGATCGACCTCGGGGACCAGCCGGAGCACCGGCCGGCCCCGATCGGTCACGACGATGGTTTCCCCCGCGCGGACGCGCGCCACCGCTCGCGACGGATTCTGATTCAGCTCCCGCAGCCCGATGGTCTCCATACCGCAAATGTACCTACCTCAAGTAGGTACATCAAGCGCGGCGGCGGGAGATTTCGTAGAGGGCTACGCCGGTGGCGATGCCGGCGTTGAGGGATTCGGTGGCCGAGGTCATGGGGATGGAGACGATGAGGTCGCAGTTCTCGCGGACGAGGCGGGCGAGGCCTTTGCCTTCGGAGCCGACGACGAGGACGAGGGGTTCGGTGGCGGCTTCGAGGGCGGGGAGTTCGACGGCGCCGCCCATGTCGAGGCCGATGACGAGCAGGCCGGCGTCCTTGTAGGACTTGAGGACGCGGTTGAGGTTGGTGGCGCGGGCGACCGGGATGCGGGCCGCGGCGCCGGCGGAGGTTTTCCAGGCGGACGCCGAGACCTGGGCGGCGCGGCGCTCGGGGACGACGACGCCGTGCGCGCCGAAGGCGGCGGCGGAGCGGGTGATGGCGCCGAGGTTGCGCGGGTCGGTGACGCCGTCCAGGGCGACGATCAGCGGGACCTGGTGCGCGTCGTAGGCGCGGTCGAGCAGGTCGTCGGGGTGCGCGTACTCGTACGGCGGGATCTGGATCGCCAGGCCCTGGTGGGCGCCGCCGGCGGTGACCCGGTCGAGCTCCTGGCGCGGGACCTCGAGGATCGAGATGCCGTGCTCGGTGGCGATCAGCAGCGCCTCGCGCAGCCGGGCGTCCCGTTCGGTGCCTTCGGCAACATGCAGCGCGGCGGCCGGGACGCCGGCCCGGAGCGCTTCGACGACCGGGTTGCGGCCGTAGACCCACTCGACGGTGGCGTCGGCGTCCTTGCGGGCCGGACGGCGGCTGCTCGCGCGCTCCTCGGCGCGTGCCTTCGCCTTGGCCCGCTTGTGGGCCGGGTGCTTGGTCCGGTCGACGGCCTTCGGCGTCGGGCCCTTGCCCTCGAGCCCACGGCGGATCCGGCCACCGGAACCGGCGGTCGGGTTACCCGTCTTCTTACGAATGGCGCCCTTGCGCCGACTGCTGCCTGGCACTACTTCACTGTCCTTCGGTGTTCGAGGCCGCAATCGTCCAGCGCGGGCCTTGCGGGGTGTCCTCGACGACGACGCCGAGGGACTTCAACTGGTCACGGATCGCATCCGACGCCGCGTAGTCCTTGCGCTCGCGGGCGGCGGCGCGCTGCTCGAGCAGCGCCTTCACCAGACCGTCGACCACACCGGTGAGCTCGTCACCGGCCGCGGACCGGGAGACCCACGGCTCGGCCAGCGGATCCAGCCCGAGCACGTCGAGCATCCCGCGCACCGCGGCCAGACTCTCCCGCAACGCGGCCGAGTCGCCGTCGGCGACCAGCTTGTTCCCGTCGCGGACGGTGTTGTGCAGGACGGCGACCGCAGCCGGCGTCCCCAGGTCGTCGTCGAGCGCGGCGACGAACTCGGACGGCAGCTCGGACGCCGCGTCGACGCCGCCGGTCACCTCGGTCGCCCGGGTGACGAACCCGTCGACGCGCTGGAAGCTCTTCGCAGCCTCCTCCAGCGCCTCGAAGGAGAACTCGACCACCGAGCGGTAGTGCGACTGGACGAGGTAGTAGCGCAGCTCGATCGGCCGCACCCGCTGGACGACGTTGCGGACGACGGCGCCGTTACCCATCGACTTCGACATCTTCTCGCCGGCCGTGGTGACGAGCGCGCTGTGCATCCACGTGCGGGCGAACTTCTGCCCGACCGCGGTCGACTGGGCCAGCTCGTTCTCGTGGTGCGGGAAGCGCAGGTCGAGGCCGCCGCCGTGGATGTCGAACTCGTCACCGAGGTACTTGCCGGCCATCGCCGAGCACTCCAGGTGCCAGCCCGGGCGGCCGCGGCCCCACGGCGTCGGCCAGGACGCCGTCCGCGGGGTGCCCTCGGTGTAGCCCTTCCAGAGCGCGAAGTCGCGCGGGTCGCGCTTACCGCGCGGGTCGGCGTCCTCGGCGGGCTCCATGTCGGCGATCTTCTGGTGCGACAGGGCGCCGTACGCCGGCCAGGACTTCACGTCGAAGTAGACGTCACCCGAGCCGTCCGGAGCGGCGTACGCGTGCCCGCGCTCGATCAGCTCGCCGATCATCTCGATCATCTCGGGGATGTGCCCGGTCGCGCGCGGCTCGTACGTCGGCGGGCGGCAGCCGAGGACCTCGTACGCCCAGTGCAGCTCGCGCTCGAACTCGTACGCGTGCGCCCACCAGGGGACGGACCGCTCGGCCGACTTCGCCAGGATCTTGTCGTCGATGTCGGTCACGTTCGCGATCACCGTGACCTGGTAGCCGGAGCGCTCGAACCAGCGCCGCAGCACGTCGAAGACGACCTCCTTGTAGATGTGCCCGACATGCGGGGCACCCTGCACCGTCAGCCCACAGTGGTAGATCCCGACCTGGCCCGGGTGGACCGGCACGAAATCCCTCACTGAAGCTGTCGCGGTGTCGTACAAGCGAAGTGTCACCGGTCAAGGGTAGCTGTATTGAATGCCTTCCCCGCCCCACCGCCCCAGTCGAAGTGGCACTCCTTCTTGACAAGATAAGGTGCAGAGCCCCCCAGGAGGACCTCTTGTCGAACCAGTACGGCCCACCGCCCGGCCAGCCACCGCAGCACTACGGCGGTCCGCCGCAGTACGGACCACCGCAGGGACCGCCGCCTGGATATGGCCCGCCGCAAGGGCCGCCGCAGCAGTACTGGGGTCCGCCCCCGCAGGGGCCGCCGATGGGTCCGCCCATGGGCCCGCCGATGGGTCCGCCGCCCGGGCCGGGGTTCGGGTTCGGCGGTAACGGCTTCCCGCCGAAGCGCAAGCGCAGCAAGGCGCCGTTCATCATCGTCCCGATCGTGCTCGTGGTCGCCGGGGTCGTCTCGCTGTACCTGTTCGCGATGCTGCAGAAACAGCAGCGGAACAACTACGCCAACCCGACGCCGGTCTACACGTCGACGACGAACACTCCGGCGCCGACCTGGGGCCCGGGCTCGTCGACGTCCACCGGCCCGACGGTGCCGAAGCCCACGCGCCCGACCGTCACCCGGCCGAGCCCGACCAAGACCACGCCGCCACCTCCGTCCGACACGGATCTGACCGCGCGTAACAAGTTCTACAAGACCGGCGTCCAGCGCTCGGTGAACTGCCGGGAGCCGAAGTCCCGCCCCTCCACGCTGCCCGGCGCCCGGACGTACTTCGCCGATATCGTGAAGTGCCTCAACCGGGCCTGGCCCGCCCAGGTGCGCGCGGCCGGCTTCGAGTGGAAGCCCGTCTCCACCAGCACCTACTGGGGAACCGGCTACAGCCCATGCGGCTCGATGGTGCAGCGGTCGTTCTACTGCGGTAGCAACCGGACCATCTACATGGACGCGAAATCCCGGGTCGACTGGTGGCAGAAGTACCCGCGGGACCCGGTCGCGACCGCCTGGGTGCGGGCGGCCAGCATGAACACGACGACCCACGAGTACGCCCACCACCTGCAAGAGGTCACCGGCATCCTGGACGCGATGTACAACATCAAGTACCGGCGGACCGGCGACCACGCGCTCGAGATCAACCGCCGGATGGAGATCCAGGCGACCTGCTTCGGCCAGGTCTTCCTGGGCGCGAACCGGAGCACGATGGTCTCCAGCGCCGTCCGCAAGCAGATCGTCTGGAGCCACGCGAACTCGGGCGACGAGTACGACACCAAGCGTGACCACGGCAGCAAGGCGATCCAGCCCTACTGGTCGAACCGCGGTTACAACTCGCGCAACGTCGGCCAGTGCAACACCTTCACAGCCAGCCCGCGGCTCGTTAGGTAGACCCGGTCGGCGCTTAGTCTCGATCGGTGACCTATTCCCTGCCGATCGAGACCGAGCGCCTGACCCTCCGCCGCTACGCCGAGACCGATTACGACAACCTGCTCAAACTGCAGTCCAACCCTGAGGTGACGCGGTTCCTGCTGTACGACGCCAAGACGCCGGAGCAGGTCCGGGAGTCGATGGCCGCCCGGCTGGCCGACGTCCCGATGGATACCGACGGCCAGGCTCTCACGCTCGCGGTGATCCTCCGTGAGACCGGAGTCCATCTGGGCGAGGTCACGTTGTTCGTGAACAGCACCGAGCACCGCACCGGCGAGATCGGGTACGTCTTCCACCCGGAGTCGGGTGGCCGGGGGTACGCCGCCGAGGCCGCGGTCGAGTTGCTCCGGCTCGGGTTCGAGGAGCTCGGGTACCACCGGATGATCGCCCGCCTCGACGGCCGCAACACAGGCTCGGTGAAGCTGCTGCAGCGGCTCGGGATGCGCCAGGAGGCGCATTTCGTCCGCAACGAGTTCCTCAAGGGTGAGTGGACCGACGAGTTGGTCTTCGCGCTGCTCACCGAGGAGTGGGACAAGCGTTCGTAAGTTTCTGACGGCATAACCCGGGTGCGCGGCACGCGTTCACCGCGACAGCGGCGGCATCCGGGCCTACCGTCGAAAGATGACCGCCCCGCGTACCGCCACCGCCCTGATCGCCGCTGTGGCCGTGCTGAGCTCCGCAGTCCTGCCGAGCGCAGCCGTCAAGGTAGCCCCGCCGCGACAGATCGCCTTCCACACGTGGACGTCGACCACCGACTTCCTCTCCGGAGCCCACTCCGGCACCACAGTCGCCGACGGCACGCTGCGCTTCGGCCAGTCCGCTGGGAGTACGACGTACGTCGACCCGTTCGGGGACGGCACCGCGCGCAGCTACGACCAGGTGAGCTGGACGTCGGCGCCGATGAGCACCGGCTTCGGGGCGACCGAGCTGATCGCGTCCTGGAACGCCGACACTCCGCCCGGGACGTGGGTCGAGGTGTCGATGGCGGGCCGGACCGACCAGGGAACAGCCACCAAGTGGTACGTGCTCGGCCGCTGGGCAGCCGGTGACGAAACCATGCACCGGACGTCGGTGCCACGCCAGGGCGACGCGAACGGCTCAGTCGCGGTGGACACGTTCGTCGCGGCCAAGAACCGCTGGATCGACCGCTGGCAGCTGAAGGTGACGCTGTACCGGCTCACTGGCACCAGTCAGGCGCCGCAGGTCCGTTCGGTCGGCGCAGTGGCGTCCCGGCTGCCATCTGACCCGAAAGTTGCCGTGAGCCCCCTTGGCGGCGCGCAGGGGATCACTCTGGACGTTCCGACGTACTCACAGGAGACGCACCTCGGCCACTACCCGCAGTGGGACGGCGGCGGCGAGGCGTGGTGCTCAGCGACGTCTACCGCGATGGTGCTCGACTACTACGGCGCCGGCCCGACTCCGGCCGAGACCGCCTGGGTCGATCCAGAGGACGCCGATCCGCAGGTCGACCACGCGGCCCGGCAGGTCTTCGACTACGCGTACGACGGCGCCGGGAACTGGCCGTTCAACACGGCGTACGCCGGGACGCGTGGCGTGGACGGGTTCGTCACCCGGCTGCGGTCGCTGACCGAGGCGGAGCAGTTCATCAAGGCCGGCATCCCACTGGTGGCGTCGCTGTCGTTCAAGAAGGGCGATCTGCCCGGTGCGGGGTACGGAACCAACGGCCACCTGATGGTGATCGTCGGCTTCGCGCCGAACGGCGATGTGGTTGTGAACGACCCGGCGTCGCACCTCATCCCGAGTAACGACGAGGTGCGAACGACGTACGACCGCGCAGCCTTCGAGAACGCCTGGGTACCGCACTCCGGCGGGCTCGTCTACGTCATCCACCCGGCTGGGACCGCGCTGCCACCGCACGGCCCCCAAGCCAACTGGTAGTAGGTATCAGCGGGCGAACAGGGCGCCCGTCAGGTTGGTGGTGAGGTTGCGGAGCGAGTCCGGCAGGTTCTGCAGGTGCCAGCCGCTCGGACCGCGGTACCAGGAGAAGCCTTCGTCCTCGTCGGCGTCGTCGTCGGTTGCGACCAGTGCATCGATCCAGCGCTCGGAGCCGCCGAGGACGACGGCGTACGGCAGGGCCCGCGCGCACAGCACCGCGTGCTGGTCGGTCGGCAGCTCGCTGATGTCCATCTCCTGCAGCTCACCGCGGACTGCGGCGATCTGACCGAGCACTCGGCCCGCAGCCGGCGCCTTGGCCGGCATGTAGCGGCCGATGACCAGCAGGCCGACACCGATCGCGGTGATCGCCAAACCGAGCAGACCCCAGCTGGTGAGCAGCGCGAACAGGACAGTCAGTACGACACCGGCCACAGTGGTCCCGATGCCGATGGTGGCCCACAGCGAGCGAGTGCGGTCCGGGCGCTCGTTGAACCAGCCGCGCTTGACCACACCGTCGTACAGGGCGTCCTGCACCTGCTCGAGGTTGGCCCGGACCTGACGGCCCAGCTCAGAGACCAGCACGGAGTCGGAGTCGCCGAAGATGGCGCGGATCAGCACGTTCTCGTACCGCTGCAGCTCCTCGGCGGGAGCGTTCGCCACGCGGCGCAGCTCCCAGTCCGGACGGGCGTACTCGCTGCGGTGCTCGAGCTCGATGATCGTCAGGTGGCCGCGGACAGCCAGATCGATGATGGACGCCGTGACGTCGACCGGATCGATCCGCTCGTCGATCAGCGTGCCGACCTCGCCTGGACGCAGGTCCGACGGCGGGGAGAAGGCGATCGTCGCGTCCGGGCCGAGGCTGAACAGCGACGCCGGGACCACACGGCGCGGGTCGACCTGGTCACGGCCGCGCATCCGGTAGAGGAGCAGCAGCGCGATCGCACCGAGCACCAGAACCGCCACTGCGACCGACAGCTGCGCGGTGTCGGTGGAGAACGCGCGCTTGAACGTCTTGCGGTACTCGACGATCGAGTTGGCCGCGATCTTGCCGTCGGGGAAGCCGACCGTCATCCGGACCGTGTTGCCGGGCGGCAGACCGGTCTGCTCGAACGTCGGGCCGGCCGTCTCGGCCAGCTGCGCCAGCGTGCACGGGGTAT
The DNA here is from genome assembly GCF_013131805.1 of Kribbella sandramycini. Classification (GTDB taxonomy): domain Bacteria; phylum Actinomycetota; class Actinomycetes; order Propionibacteriales; family Kribbellaceae; genus Kribbella; species Kribbella sandramycini. The sequence goes on from NZ_JABJRC010000005.1 coordinate 207,100, forward strand.
TGCTGTCGACTGCGCCCGCGAAGCAGGAGACGTGGCTGACCGCAGGGGTGCTGTACTCGACGTGCACCTGCTGGATGGTCAGGTTGATCCCGGTGAGCGGGGCGAACTGCACCTCGGTGCCGTTCAGCGTCTTGGCCACCGCGCCCTTGACCGTGTAGCTGATGTCCAGCTGCGTGCTGCCCTGGAGGTCGCCGACCGCCATCGCAGTGACGTCGCCGTCCTCTTTCAGCTCGACGTTCTTCGCGGCGCCGCCGACCTTCGCCTGGACGTCGCCGAGCTCCTGCACGTGGTCGACATCGTCGGCCAGGTGCCGCCGGGTGAGCACGAACCGGGAGAACGTCCCGGTGACCTCACTCAGCTTCCACGTCTCGGAGACGCGCAGCAGGCCGTCCTCCTCGACCCGGACGGTGGCGTTGTAACTGGTCACGACCGGATCGGCCGTGCCATCGGTAGCGGTCGCGCCGGCCGGTACGCCGGTCAGGGCGGCAAGACCGAGAGCACACAGGGAAGTCCCGAGCAGACGTAGACGCATTGCCCAATCACACCGTAAAGAGAGGGTCAGTTGACCGAGGCACCATACCGTGCGGGAGGGCGCAGGTTGAGCCAGCGCTCCGCTACCGTCAGGCGCGTGTCAGGCAATCAGTGGGGCCCGCCGCCGGGCCAGTACCCGCAGCAGCCCCCACCCGGGCAGTACCCGCAGCAGCCGCCGCACTTCCCGCCGCCGCAGGGGCATTTCCCGCCTGGGCAGCCGCCGTACCAGGGTGTTCCACAGCCCTACTACGCGCCGCCGCCTCCTGGGCAGCCGCAGTTCGGCTGGGGGCCGCAGCAGCCGCGGCCGCCGCGGAAGAAGGGCAGTGCCGGCAAGGCGGCGCTGATCGTGCTCGGTGTGATCGGTGTCGCGGTGGCCGGCATGGTCGGCCTGTCTGCCGCGCTGAAGGACGCCGGGTCGTCGTACTCGAGTGACCCGACGCCGTCGTACACCTACAGCCCGACGACCTCGCCGACGACGACCCAGCCGACAGCCGGGCCGCCGACGCCGGTTGCGTCACCGACGACCACCAAACCGGTGCCGGTGGCCACTCGGCCGACGGCGCCGCGGACGACCAAGCCGAAGCCGAAGAAGCCTCAGGTGTCCGATCTGGACCGGGTCGCCCGGAACCGGGTCTACAAGTCGGCCGGGACGATGCGGTCCGTCGGCTGCCGGGAGTCGAGCGCACGGCCCGCCACCGCGGCTGGGGCCAAGGTGAACTACCGGAACCTGATCAACTGCCTGAACCGCTCCTGGCCGGCGATGGTGCAGCGGTCCGGCGTGACGTTCCGGCCGCCGCGGCTGATGACGTTCACCGGGACGGTGCAGTCGCCGTGCGGCGCCTGGTCGGACACCGGGCCGCCGTTCTACTGCCCGAGCAACGGCACGATCTACATGAACATCACCGAGGACACCCGCAACTACGCGCTGCCGAACGACTACGACAAGGTCTGGGCGCGGATGTGGATGCTGCACCAGCTGGCGCACGAGTACGGGCATCACGTGCAGAACCTGACCGGCATCATGGGCGCCACCCACCAGTTGCAGTACGAGGCGCCGACCCGGGCCAAGGAGCTGGAGTGGAGCCGGCGGCTGGAGCTGCAGGCCTCCTGTTTCGGCGACATCTTCATCGGCTCGAACCGGAGCAGCTACCCGATCACCGGGCAGTCGAAGTTCCAGTGGAACTTCCTGATCGGCGCCTGGACGGACCACAACAACGACCACGGCGACGGGGTCAATCACAAGTACTGGGCGCTGCGTGGCTGGAACAGCCGGAACCCAAGTGTGTGCAACACCTTCACCGCGTCGTCGCGGAGGGTGCAGTAACTCACGACCGGCCGCGGTGGCTGGCGCAGTGCGCCAGGATCACGCAGAGTATGACCCGGGGGCGTACGGCGGAGTTCTGGGGGGGACCGATCGACCGTGCGCAGCCTCGGCACCCCGAGAAGCGCCGGAAGCAGCAGTTGACGGCTACACCCAGAAGGTCGTGAGGAGTTTCGATGTCGGACAGCGGGAACCCACCACGGGGGAACGAGCCGGCGGACGGCGAGGCCGCCGGCCCGCCGGAGCGCCGGGAGGGGCAGTCGCCCCGGTGGTGGACCGGAAGCGAGGCGAAACGGGAGTTCCAGGACCCCGCCGCCTCCGATACCCCACGCACCCCCAACAACTGGTTCGGCGAAGGCTGGACCACCCGCCCCGAAGACACCAAGTCGGACCGCCCACAGCCGGACACCTCCGGAACGCCGCCCCAAGGTCCTCCCGCACGCCCGCAGCAGCCGCCGCCCGCGCGGCCGCAGCCCTCCGGCGCCAACCGCCCCACCCCACCCCAGACACCGCCCACGCGCCCGCAGCAGCCCCGCCCCCCGCAGCAGCCCGCGCCGCCGTACTCCGCTCCCCAGCGTCCCCCGCAGTCGGGTCCGGCACCGAGCCGTCCGGTCGGCCCGCCGCCGAACCGCGGCCAGCAGCAGCCGCCGCCTCCGCACCCCGCCGCGCCTACCCAAAGCTCTTACTTGTGGGCTCCCAGTGAGCCGGGGCCGGCGGAGAACAGAGGGCAGCTCGGGCCGATGGGGCAGCCGGTGCAGCAGGCGCCTACGTGGCAGTACCCGCCGATTCCGATTCCGCAGCCGCCGGGTGGCGGGCGGCGCAAGAAGCCGCGCAAGACGCCGCGGGTGTTGCTGATCGGGCTGGTGGTGCTGGCAGTGCTGGTGGTCGGCACCGGGATCACGTTGCTGGTGGGCAGTTTGGGCGACGACGAGCAGCCGCAGGCGGGGAACACGCCGTCCGCGGGGCCGAGTGAGACGCCGAGCCCGACGCCGTCCGCGCCGACCACGCCGGTCGAGCAGCCGTCGCCGCCGCCGACGCCGACCACGGCCAAGCAGGATGCGATCGTGCTGAACAGCAACCTGTACGGCGTCGGCCTGCTGGGGCCGTCGAAGTGCAAGGAGCCCCCGTTCGCGCCGACGTCGTACCAGCTCGCGCAGGCCTACTACAACCAACTGCTCGGGTGTATGAACATCACCTGGGGCGTCGCGATGAAGAAGATCAAGGTCAAGTACCGCGCCCCGAAGGTTGCCGTGTACAACGGCCGGATCAACACCGCGTGCGGCCGGCAGGGCGGCGTCCGAGCGGCGTACTGCGGGGTCAACGAGACCATCTACATGCCCTACGCCCCCGACGCGCGCGCCTACAAGTCGAACCCGGTCTACGCCCGCGCGCTGATGCTGAGCACGTTCGCGCACGAGTACGGCCACCACATCCAGAAGCGGACCGGTGTGCTGACGGCGTCCATCGAGCGCGCGCAGACGATGTCCCCGGCCGACAAGCTGACCGAGAGCCGCCGCCGTGAGCTGCAGGCGACCTGCCTGGGCGCGGCGTACCTCGGCATCAACTCGGCCTTCCTGCCGATCACGGGCCCGCTGCTGACCAGCTACCGGTTCCTGATCTCGCACACCGGTGACGAGTACGCGCGCCCGCGCACGCACGACCACGGGAACGCGAAGAGCAACTACCAGTGGAACATCGCCGGCTTCAACACCAAGAAGCCCGGCAGCTGCAACACCTTCAAGGCCGGCCGCGACCGCGTCGCCTGAGCACTGCGGTCACGACAAAGCCCGGGCCTCCCTCGCAGGGAGACCCGGGCTTCGCCGTACCAGAGCTCAGAACAGCCGGCGCGCACTCGCCAGTGAGCCGCCGAACGACGTCACGAAGTTGCTGAGCGACTCACCGATGTCGGAGAGGTGCCAGTCCGCCGGGCCGGAGTACCAGCCGATACCGGCGTCCGGGTCGTCGTCGTCATCGGTCGCGGCGATCTCGGCCGCCCACTTCTCGGTCAGCCCGAGGACGGCGGCGTACGGCAGGCAGCGGGACGCGAACTCGAGCCGGTGCGTCTGCGGCAGGTTCGCCGAGGTCTCGTCGGTCAGGTAGCGCTGCAGCCCGGCCACCCGGCCCAGAACCGCCGCACCGCGCGCGGTACGCGCCGGAGCGACCTGACCGACCAGTGCGAGCGCCAGACCGGCCAGGATCAGCGCGAAGCCGACCAGACCGAACTTGCTCACGATGGCCAGCACGATCGTCAGTACGACACCCGCACCCGCCAGCACCACACCCGCCGTCGTCCAGCGATTCCGCACGGCGTCCGGGCGGCTGGCGAACCAGCCCTGTGTGACGACGTCGGCGTACAGCTGCTCGCGAACCAGCCCGAGCCGCGGCCGCAGCGCCGAGCCGAGCTCGGAGACGACAACCGTGTCACCGTCGGCGAACACCGCATCCAGCAAGGCCTTCTCGTACGGCAGCAGCTCCGGACCGCCCTGGTGCTGGCGGTGCAGCTCCCAGTCCAGACGGCCGAACTGGGACTGCCGCGGCAGCTCCACGATGGTCAGGTAGTTCCGAACGGCCAGATCGAGCAGCGTGGCGGTGATGTCTACGACGTCGGCCGTCTCGTCGACCACCGTGCCCACCTGGCCGGGACGAATCCCATCGGGCGCGGCGAACTGCGGACCGTCGGCGCCCTCCAGCACCGGACGCTCCGGAGCGCCCGCACCGACCTTGCCCGCGTCCCGGCCGCGGAGGAACCACAGCCCGGCCGCACCGAGCAGACCGAGCCCGAGCACCAGCACTGCCAGCCCCAGCGTGCTGGAGTCGACGGTGAACGCATGCCCCAGCGTCCAGCGCGTCTTGTACGTCGCATTCGGCTGAACCGTCGCCTCGGAGCTCAGCCCGGTCAGGAACGTCAGCCGGCCACCAGCCGGTACGCCGTTCTGCTGGATCTCCAGCTCGGCCGACTCGGCCAGCTGCGACGAGGTGCACGGCATCCCGGAGCCGGGACGCCCGGCGAAGCAGGTCACCCAGGTCGCGAACGGGACGTTGACCGAGACCAGCGCCCGCGGCACCGCGGTCGAGAAGCCCTGCACGATCGGCCAGCTCACCTCGCGGCCCTCGGTGGACTCGGCCACCACGTTGTCCACGGTGTAGCTGTAGACGACGGTGGTCTGACCGGAGACGTTCACCGTGATCCGGCGGCCGTCGTCGGTGCTCTCGTTGCTCAGCCCCTGCGCGGGCTGCCCGTTCACGGTCGCGGTGACGTCGCTGACGTCGTACGTCCGGTCCCGCTCGGAGTCGGCGCGGACCCGGGTGGCCAGCGTCCGGCTGAACGTCGAACCGCCAGCGGTCAGGTCAACGGTCTCCTTGACCGTCAGCTTCCCGTCCTTGGACAGCGTGGCCTGGGCGGAGTACGCCGAGATCCGGTCGTCCGCGGCGTGCGCGGGCAACGTGCTGAAGGCAACGATCGGTACGGTCAGGCAACTCAGCAGGGCAGCCGGGAGGAGGCGGCGCTTCAGTGACATGGGTTGAGAGTAGTCTCGTGCCGGTTCGTCCAGGCAAATCGTCCAGCCACAGCCCAGTCACAGGAGGACAAGACCGGTGAGCAGCCCGTACGGCGGTCCCCAGGACCAGCGGCTCGGTCCCCCACCCGGTGTGCTCCCGCCGCCGCAGGCCTCCCCGTGGCAGCAGCAGGGCCAGTACGCCGGGCCTCCGCAGGGCCAGTTCCCGCCGCAGGGGCAGTACCAGCAGTTCCAGCAGCAGCCGGGCCAGTGGGCGCAGCCGTACTACGGGCCGCCCGGTGGGCAGTTCAACGGCTTCCAGCCGCCGCCGCGCCGGAACAACACGGTCAAGCTGCTGGTGTTCGGGTTCGTGATGCTGGTCTTCGTCGGCGTGTCGCTGGCTGTCATCGGCGCGCTGCTCGGCCGCGGTGGCGACTCTGCCGCCGGCCCGGGGCTGGGCGGCCCCTCGATCGTGCCGACGCCGACGACGAACCCGCAGCAGGGCTCCGCCGAGGACTTTCTGCTGAACGCGAAGATCTACCGGACCGGACCGCTTCCGGAGCAGGACTGCAAGGCCGAGAAGCTCGGCGACGGCAGCCTGGCCGCGCAGAAGGTCTACTACGAGAAGCTGTTCGCCTGCCTGAACGAGGCGTGGCGGCCGATCTTCAAGGAGATCGGCGAGGAGAAGCCCGACCCGGGTCTCGTGGTCTTCGACAAGCCCGTCGTCACTCCGTGTGGCAGTTTCGCGCCGTTGTCCGGCCGCGTGCTCGCGTTCTACTGCTACGGCAACAACGTGATGTACACCGACGTGCAGCAGATGAACAAGGCCTTCGGCCCGCAGCAGGACCTCGCGTACCTGATGACGATCGCCCACGAGTACGGACACCACGTGCAGGGCATCAGCCGGACGTTCTACGCCCGGATGGCCTACCTGCAGGAGCACCCGGAGAAGAAGCTGGACTCCTCGCGCCGCAACGAGCTGCAGGCGTCCTGCTACGCCGGTGTGTTCAGCAAGGCCGTCGAGAAGTCGTACCCGTTGACCGCGCGGATGGACGAGTTCAAGGAGCAGTCCAGCAACAGCTTCGGCGAATCGCCGAAGACGCCGGAGGACGAGCGCACGCACGGTCTGGCCACCAGCCAGGGCTTCTGGATCCAGAACGGCTTCAACGTCGGCTCCAACAAGGCCTGCAACACCTTCGCCGCACCAGCTGATCTGGTGAAGTAGCCGCGGTCCATTGGTCGTTCAGCGTTTCTGGAGCGTTAACCCCGCGAAGTAAGATCCGCCCGTGACGTTGCGACGCGGGGACCTGGCGCCGGCGGCGCGGACGCTGGTGGACGTATTGCAGGACACGGCCGCCAAGTACGCCGACGAGCCGGCGCTGGACGACGGCAGCGTCAGCCTGAGCTACCGCGAACTGCTGGACCAGGTGGCCAAGTTCGCGGGCCGGTTGACCGCTGCGGGGATCGGCCCGGGCGACCGCGTCGGCGTCCGGATCTCGTCCGGTCACAACGACCTGTACGTCGCCATCCTCGGCACACTGCAGGCCGGCGCGGCGTACGTGCCGGTCGACGCCGACGACCCCGACGAACGCGCAGAACTGGTGTTCGGTGAGGCCGACGTCGCTGCGACCGTAGGCGACGAGCTGGAGCTCACCGTCCTGCGCGTGCAGCCCGCACCGGTCGTAGCCAACGACAACGCGGACGGCTACTCCGACTACCCGTACTCCGCCCGCATGGACGACCCCGGCACGTCGGCGCCCCCGCGCGCCCAGGACGGGCCGGAGCCGACGGACGACGCGTGGATCATCTTCACCTCCGGCTCGACCGGCGTCCCCAAGGGCGTCGCGGTGTCGCACCGGTCCGCCGCAGCCTTCGTGGACGCCGAAGCCCGGCTGTTCCTGCAGCAGGAGCCGATCGGCCCGGACGACCGGGTGCTGGCCGGGCTGTCGGTCGCGTTCGACGCGTCCTGTGAGGAGATGTGGCTGGCCTGGCGGCACGGCGCTTGTCTGGTGCCCGCACCGCGGTCGCTGGTCCGCAGCGGGATGGACCTCGGCCCCTGGTTGGTCGCGCAGGGCATCACGATCGTTTCGACCGTGCCGACGCTCGCTGCGCTCTGGCCGGCCGACGCACTCGACCAGGTCCGGCTGCTGATCTTCGGCGGCGAGGCATGCCCGCCGGAGCTGGCCGAGCGGCTCGCCGTCGACGGCCGCGAGGTCTGGAACACGTACGGCCCGACCGAGGCGACTGTGGTCGCGTGTGGCGCCCAGCTGACCGGCGAGGGCCCGGTCCGGATCGGTCTGCCGCTGGACGGCTGGGACCTCGCCGTGGTGGATGCCGAAGGCAACGAAGTTGCCGAGGGCGGGATCGGGGAGCTGATCATCGGCGGCGTCGGCCTGGCCCGCTACCTCGATCCGGCCAAGGATGCGGAGAAGTTCGCGCCGATGCCCAGCCTGGGTTGGGAGCGCGCGTACCGCAGCGGCGACCTGGTCAAGAACGAGGCGGCCGGTCTGCTGTTCCAGGGCCGCGCCGACGAGCAGATCAAACTCGGCGGTCGCCGGATCGAGCTCGGTGAGGTGGACGCCGCGCTGCAGGCGCTGCCTGGAGTCTCCGGTGCCGCTGCCGCAGTCCGGTCCAGTGCGGCGGGTAACCAGCTACTGGTCGGGTACGTCGTCCCGGAGGAACCGGAGTCTTTCGAAAAGGCCGGAGCGACCGAGCGACTGCGGGAGGCGTTGCCGGCCGCGCTGGTCCCGCTGCTGGCGATCGTGGACACCCTGCCGACTCGCACGTCCGGCAAGGTCGACCGGAACGCACTGCCATGGCCGCTACCCGGGATGGAGACCGACGGCCCTGCAGCCGAGCTGGAGGGCACTGCGGGCTGGCTGGCCGACCGGTGGACCAAGGTGCTCGGTGCGACGGTCACTGGGCCCGATAACGACTTCTTCCTGCACGGCGGCGGCAGTCTGGCCGCTGCACAGCTGGTGTCCGCGCTGCGCGAGCGCTACCCAGAGGTGACGGTCGCCGACATCTACGAGTACCCGCGGCTCGGCGCGCTGGCCGACCGGCTGGACGAGTCCGCCCCGGTCCTGGCCGAGCCGGTCGAGCTGCGCGACATCCGGCCGACGCCGAAGGGCACGCAGCTGCTGCAGACCGCGCTGACGCTGGTGCTGCAAACGGTGGTCGGCGTCCGCTGGCTGGTCTATCTGTTCACGCTGAACAACCTGCTCGATGAGTTCGCCGGTCCGCTGCCCTGGATCCGGACCGTCTCGTGGTGGTGGATCCTGGCCGGCTGGCTGCTACTGATCACCCCTGCGGGCCGGATGGGGATCGCCGTCGTCGGTGCGCGAATCCTGCTTCGCGGTCTCCAGCCCGGCGTCTACCCGCGCGGCGGCAACGTGCATGTCCGGCTCTGGGCCGCCGAGAACCTCGCGGACGCCGCCGGCGCGGCCAACCTGGCCGGTGCGCCCTGGATCGCGTACTACGCCCGTGCGCTCGGCGCCAAGATCGGCAAGGGCGTCGACCTGCACACCCTGCCGCCGGTGACCGGCATGCTGACCATGGGCCGCGGCGCCTCGATCGAGCCCGAGGTCGACCTGGCCGGTTACTGGATCGACGGCGACCAGCTGCACGTCGGCGCCGTCAGCGTCGGCGCCGATGCAGTGGTCGGCTCACGCAGCACGCTGCTCCCCGGCGCCGAGGTGGGCCGTAGCGCCGAGATCATGGCCGGGTCGGCGGTTTCGGGCAAGGTCCCGGCCAACGAGCGCTGGTCCGGCAGTCCGGCAGTGCGGATCGGTCGCGCACGGCACCCGTGGCCCGAGGAGCGGCCGGCCCGGGCGCCATGGTGGGTGGCGGCGTACGGCGCGCAGTCCGCGGTGATGTCCTTGTTGCCGGTCGCAGCCGCGGCCGCTGCGCTGCTCGTCCTGGGCAACGCGCTGCATGGCACCCAAACGCTCGGCGAGGCCGCAGTCCAGGCGCTGATCGCCGTTCCGCTGATGACGCTGGTCGGCTTTGTGACCCTCGCCGTCCTGACGCTGATCGGCGTCCGGCTGCTCGGCATCGGCATCAAGCCCGGCCACTACCCGGTCCGCAGCCGGATCGGTTGGCAGGTCTGGGCGACCGAACGCCTGCTGGACTCCGCGCGCACGCTGCTGTTCCCGCTCTACGCCAGCCTCGCGACGCCGTGGTGGCTACGGACGCTCGGCGCGAAGATCGGCCGGGACGTCGAAGCCTCGACCGTCCTGCTGCTGCCGAAGATGACCACAGTCGGCGAGGGCGCGTTCCTGGCCGACGACACGATGATCGCGTCGTACGAGCTCGGTGGCGGCTGGCTGCACGTGGCCGGCGCGAAGGTCGGCAAGCGCGCCTTCCTGGGCAACTCCGGGATGACTGCGCCCGGCCGGTCGGTCCCGAAGAACGGTCTGGTCGCGGTGCTGTCGGCGGCGCCGAAGAAGTCGAAGGCCGGGACGTCGTGGCTCGGCTCGCCGCCCGTGAAGCTCCGCCGGCAGGCCGTCGCGGGCGACCAGAGCCGGACGTTCAACCCGCCGTTCAAGCTCAAGGTCGCGCGGGCGCTGGTGGAGCTGTGCCGGTTCGTCCCGATGATGTGCACGGTGCTGATCGCGCTCGGCGTCCTGTTCGCTCTGCAGGCGCTCGACATCTGGCTGGGCCCGTGGTGGGCGCTGGTGCTGTCCGGTGCGGTCATTCTGGCCGCCGGCGCGGTCGCCGGCGGGATGGCGACGGTGGCCAAGTGGGTCATCGTCGGCCGGACGCGCGCCGTCGAGTACCCGCTGTGGAGCTCGTTCGTCTGGCGGAACGAGGTCGTGGACAGTTTCGTCGAGCTGGTCGCCGCCCCCTGGTTCGCGAACGCCGCGGCCGGTACGCCGGTGCTGGCGCTCTGGCTGCGCTCTCTCGGGGCCAAGGTCGGCAAGGGCGTTTGGTGCGAGACGTACTGGTTACCGGAGGCCGATCTGATCACTTTGGGCGACGGGGCAACGGTGAATCGCGGTTGTGTGCTGCAGACACATCTATTTCATGATCGAGTGCTCTCCATGAGCACTGTCACCTTCGGGCCCGGAGCAACGCTCGGACCGCACGGCATCGTCCTGCCTGCGGCGTCAGTAGGTGCGGGGGCTACTATCGGCCCGGTGTCTCTCGTGATGCGTGGTGAAGGCGTGCCGGACGGCACGCGCTGGGCCGGGAACCCGATCGCCCCCTGGCAGGGCTGAATGGTCTTCCGTTCCACCGGACAGGCCGGAGCGTCGTCCGCAGGCGACCCCTACACGCCCAACCACGGCAACGGCGGCTACCACGTCGAGTCGTACGAGCTCGACCTCGACTATCGCGTCAACAGCAACCGGCTGACCGGCAAGGCCAGCATCACCGCTGTGGCCGAGCAGGCGCTGTCCCGGTTCGCGCTGGACCTGTCCGGCCTGCGGGTCTCCAAGGTGACCATCAACGGCCGCCGGGTGCAGCGGTTCACCCAGCGCTCCGGCAAGCTGCACATCACGCCGTCGAGCACCCTGATGGACGGCGCCGAGTTCGTCGTCGACATCCAGTACAACGGGAACCCGAAACCCGAGGACAGCCCGTGGGGCGGCCTCGGGTGGGACGAGCTGACCGAAGGGGTCATCGTCGCCAGCCAGCCCAGCGGCGCGGCGACCTGGTTCCCCTGTAACGACTACCCCGGCGACAAGGCGCACTACCGGATCACGATCACCACGGACTCGCCGTACCACGCGCTCGCGAACGGCCGGCTGGTGTCACGGCGGGTCAAGGCCAGCCGAACGACGTGGGTCTACGACCAGGCCGCGCCGATGGCGACGTACTTGGCGACTGTGCAGATCGGCCGGTACGACGCGGTCGACCTGGCGACCGCACCGGTCACTACGCGGGCCCTGCTGCCCGCGGGCCAACTGCGCGAGTTCAAGCACGACTTCGGTCGGCAGCAGGACATGATGAAGCTGTTCTGCCGGCTGTTCGGCTCCTACCCGTTCGGCGGCTACACGGTCGTCGTCACGGACGACGACCTGGAGATCCCGCTCGAGGCCCAGGGCATCTCCGTCTTCGGCAGCAACCACGTCGACGGCAAGCGGACGGCGGAGCGGCTGGTAGCCCACGAGCTGGCACACCAGTGGTTCGGGAACAGTCTGACGCCGTCTGCCTGGCAGGACATCTGGCTGAACGAAGGCTTTGCCTGCTACGCCGAGTGGCTGTGGTCGGAGGAGTCCGGCGGTCTGAGTGCCGACCAGCAGGTGTCGAAGGCCCATACCCGGCTGCGCGGTCTGCCGCAGGACCTCCTGTTGTCAGACCCAGGGCCGGAGCTGATGTTCGACGACCGGCTCTACAAGCGCGGCGCGATCACTCTGCACGCGCTGCGGCTCCACCTCGGCGACGACGCGTTCTTCGAGCTGTTGCGCAGCTGGACCAAGAAGTACCGGCACGGCTCGGTCACGACGGCCGATTTCGTCGCCCAGGCTGCGCAGTTCTCCGCTGACCAAGAGGCGCTGCGCGAACTGTTCGCGGTCTGGCTGGGCGGCTACGAGCTCCCTGCACTGCCTCGGCGAGCGCGTAAGCGCTAACCGCGCGCTACCTCGGTGGCCGCCTTCAGGAAGCGTTCTGTCAGCGGTGCACGAGTCGACCAGGCCGCACCGATCCACCAGGTCGCTGCACGGCCGGGGAGCGGTACGAGCCGCACCTCCCCCGGAGCGATCCGTTCAGCCGACTGTGGGACGACGGCGGGCCCAGCACCGGCCGCAGTCAACGCCAACAGGGTCTGTACGTCGCGGGCCTCTTGCAGCACCTCCGGGCGGCAGCCGTGCTCGGCGTACAGGCCGTTGATCTGTGCGGTCAGACCGGGGCCACGCTCCGGTACGAGCCGGACGAGCGGCCGCCCGTCCAGCCAGCTCGCCAGGTCGCGCGGAACCGCCTGATCGACCGGCAGCGCCAGCGCCAGCCGGTCCTTACGCAGCCGCAGGTGCTCCAACCCAGCGGGCACCGGCAACCGCACAAAACCCACCTGCAGCGCCCCCGACCGCAGCCGCTCGTACTGCGCCTCCGACGACATGTCCTCCAAGGACACCGACACCCGCGGCCACCGGCTCCGGAACAACGCCACCGCCCGCGGCGCCAGCTCGATCCCCGACAACCCGAACCCCACTGCCAGCGACCCTTCCAGCCCCGCAGCCACCTGCGCAGCACGCCGCTCGAACGCGTCCGCCCGCTCCAGCAACTCCAGAGCGTCCGGAAGTAACGCCTCCCCCGCCGCAGTCACCCGGGCCCCGTGCCGCCCGCGCACGAACAGCACCGCCCCCACCCGCCGCTCCAACACCTGGATCTGCTTCGTCAACGCGGGCTGACTCATCGCCAGCTCCGCCGCAGCGCCCCCGTACGTCCGCACCCGAGCAACCACCACAAACGCCCGCAGCAGCCGCAAATCCATAACCCAAGACTATAGAAAGTCGACAAACATCCATTGGACGCTATGGATGCAGGCGGGTTTCGATAGCCGTATGACGACATTCCGGGCGGCAACCGTCCAGTTTCAGGCGATTCCGGATCAGCCGGCGGCGAATCTCGCGACGGTCGGGCGGTTGGCTCGGGCAGCGGTGGCCGACGGCGCCCGCTTGGTCGTGTTTCCGGAGATGTGCTTGCTCGGCTACTGGCATCTGCGGCGGCAGAGTCCGGAGCGGCTGGCCGAGCTGGCGGCGCCGGCGGACGGGCGGCTGATCGGGCAGGTGCTTGCCCTGGCCAAGGAGTTGGACGCCGGGATCGGAGTCGGGTTCCTGGAGGCGGCCGACGGGCAGCTGTTCAACTCGTACGCCGTCTGTCTGCCGACCGGCGACGTCCACGTGCACCGGAAGCTGCATGCGTTCGAGCATCCGGCGATCTCGAGCGGGACGTCGTACACCGTGTTCGACACCCCGTGGGGATTCCGGGCCGGGGTGCTGATCTGCTGGGACAACAACCTGGTCGAGAACGTGCGGATCACGGCGTTGCTCGGGGCCACCGTCCTGTTGGCGCCGCATCAGACCGGCGGAACGAACTCCCGCAGTCCGCACGGGATGAAGCCGATCTCGCGCGGCCTCTGGCAGCAGGACCCGGAGGCGGCCGCCAACGGGCGGAACGGGCGCGAGTGGCTGCTGCGCTGGCTACCGGCCCGGGCGCACGACAACGGCATCTTCGTCGTCTTCAGCAACGGCGTCGGGCCGGACGACGACGAGGTGCGGACCGGGAACGCGATGATCCTCGACCCGTACGGGCGGATCGTCGCGGAGACGCCGGTCCCGGCCGAGGCCATCGTCACCGGAGATCTCGAGCTGGACTTGGTGCCGTTGGCAACCGGCCGACGCTGGATCCGCGGCCGCCGTCCGGAGTTGTACGGCCCGCTGACGGTCCTCGGCGACGAGGTGGACCCGCGGACCGCTCGGTTCTCGGCGGAGCCGGTCAGAAGGTAGGGCCGAAGTTCGACCCGGACGCCGAGCCGTAGATCAGGGCGGTCGCCATCGCGACGATGCCCTCGTCGCGGCCGGTGAAGCCCAGGCCGTCGCTGGTGGCGGCGCTGACCGAGACGTCGGCGCCGCAGGCCTCGCTGAGCACCTTCTCGGCCTCCTGCCGCCGCAACGCGAACCGGGGCCGGTTGCAGACCACCTGAACCGTCACGTTGCCGATCTCGTAGCCCGCGTTACGGACCCGCTTGGCGGCCTCGGCCACCAGCGTCACCCCGGAGGCGCCGGCCATCTCGGGCTCATCGGTGCCGAAGTTCGTGCCGAGGTCGCCCAGCTTGGCCGCGCTGAGCAACGCCGTACAGATCGCGTGGGCGGCGGCGTCACCGTCGGAATGGCCAGCGGCGCCGACGGTCTCCCGCGGCCAGTGCAGACCGGCCAGCCACATCGGGCGGCCCGCCTCCAGCGGGTGGATGTCGATACCGTTGCCCACCCGGGGGAAGCTGCTCTCTCTCACACCGCTCGCCTCTCTGCCAGCAACGCCTCGGCCAGCAGTAGATCCTGCGGACGGGTCACCTTGAACGCGTCCGTCGAGCCCTCGACCGTCACCACGGTCACGCCGAGCCGCTCGCACAGCATCGCGTCGTCGGTCGCCCCGACGACACCGGCCGCATGCGCGCGCCGCAGTACCTCGGGATCGAAACCCTGCGGGGTCTGGACGGCGACCAGCGTCGACCGATCCGGAGTGCCGACGACCTCGCCGCCGGGCCCGATCTGCTTGATCGTGTCGGTCACCGGCAACGCCGGTACGACGGCCGCGGCGCCGGCGCGCACCGCCGCGACCACCCGCTCGATCGCATCGACCGGGACGAAGGCCCGGGCCGCGTCGTGGACCAGCACGCAGTCGATCCCCTCGACCGGGACGACGGCGAGCGCGGCCGCCACCGAGTCGGACCGCTCGGCCCCGCCCGCGACCACGAGCAGCTCGACGCCCTCGACGTACGGGCCGAGCTCCTTGACCACCGACTCCTCGGAGCCGGGCGGGACGGCGACCACCAAACAAACGAGGTCGGCGGCGGACGCTGCCTTCAGCCCACGCACCGCGTGGACCAGCAGCGAATCGCCACCGACCTCTCGAAACGCCTTCGGAGTCTCGCCACCGAGCCGTAACCCGAGCCCCGCTGCCGGGATGATTGCCGCGGTACTCATCGGGAGACCGGACAGGACAGCAGGATCACGGGTGTTGGCTCGACCTGAAAATCAGGACGCGAGGACCTCGTCGAGGATGGCTTCCGCCTTGTCCTCGTTGGTGTGCTCGGCCAGGGCCAGCTCGGAGACCAGGATCTGGCGAGCCTTCGCCAGCATCCGCTTCTCACCGGCGGAAAGACCGCGGTCACGCTCACGGCGCCACAGGTCGCGAACGACCTCCGCCACCTTCATCACGTCACCGGAGTGCAGCTTCTCCAGGTTCGCCTTGTACCGTCGCGACCAGTTGGTCGGCTCCTCCGTGTGCGGCGCCCGCAGCACGTCGAAGACGCGCTCCAGACCGGCCTGATCCACGACGTCACGCACGCCGACAAGATCGAGGTTGCACGCGGGGACCCGGACGACCAGGTCGTTCTGAGCGACGATCCTCAAGACCAGATAGGTCTTGTCCTCACCTTTGATCTGACGGGTCTCGATGTCCTCGATGACGGCCGCACCATGGTTGGGGTAAACAACCGTCTCGCCGACTGTGAAAGTCATATGTCACGTGCCCCTTTCCGAGTCCTATCCTACCACGCAGTCGGTGGTCCGGTTGAGGCGTTTGCGCTGGTCAGAGGCCACTTCCCGCCTTGACAAACGCTACGGCTCATGCCTCGTGCGCGCGGGCACCGTTGCTCAGGACATCGTTGCGGGGCCACCCGGCGTCGGGCCCGGGGCGGCCGGGCACTACGCTGTGCTTCGCCGGAGGCAATGCGCCGGGTCGTCGACCCGGGCCCTGCCCGAGGGCCCCGAAACAGCTTGCAGGAGAGGGATTCCAGTGCCGATCACGTTGTCCTCGCGGTCCGTCCGGCGTACCGCGCTGACGGCCGCCGCCGCCACGCTCAGTATCGTCCTGGGGGCCTGCGGCGCGAACTTCAACGCCCAGACCGCGCAGCCCTACCAGCCGGCCGAGGGCACCAACGCCGACTCCGCGGGGATCGCCGTCCGGAACCTCCTGGTCGTCGCGTCCGCGGACGGCAAGGGCGAGCTGCACGGCGTCCTGGTCAACAACGGCGCCGCCGCCGACACCCTGGTCTCCATCACCCAGGCCCCGCCGAAGCCGGTCGCCCCGGTCGCCGAGGGTGAGCAGCCCCCGGCCCCCGTCGTCGTCACCTTCGGCAAGTTCGAGCCACTCCCGCTCGCCCTCGGCGACTCGATCACCCTCCCCCAGACCGGCGGCATCGAGCCCACCCCCACGGCCACCCCCACCAGCACCCCCACGGCCACGCCGACCGCCACCCCCACCACCACCCCGAGCCCGGCGGCCCCCAAGCCCTTCTCGGTCACCGGAGGCAAACCCGGCACGATGATCGACGTCGTCATCACCTTCGGCAAAGCCGCCCCCATCACCACCCACATCCCGGTCATCACCGAAGACCACTTCTCCCCCACCCCCCGCGACGACGCCGAAAAGGGCGAGGGCGGCCACTGAGCCCGTCCCCACCGGCTGACAGGTGAAGGGGCCGCCCCGGCGCGGGACGGCCCCTTCGTCGTGCCGGCGGGGCCTGTGGCCGAGGTCCCGGCGGACGTTCAGTTGGCGGCGTTGGCGGCCTTGGAGAGGGCGGGGACGATCTTGGCGAGGACCCAGGGGACGCTTTGGACGCTGACCGAGCTCATGGCGGAGATGAGTTGCTGGTCGGCGGAGGCGAAGGTGCTGCCGCGTTTGACGGCGCCGAGGGAGGCGTAGAGGGGGTCGGCGGCGAACTTGTCGGGGCCGAGGCCGTCGACATAGGCGACCAGGACGTCGGCTTCGGCGTCCGCGATCTTCTCTTTGCTGATCGGGACGGCGAACTCCTGTTTGGCGTTCTGCTTCTGCAGCGCCTCGACGCCGGGTGAGTTCACGAAGCCGAGCTCGGTGAGGATCTGGACCCGCGGGTCGGTCGGCATGTAGAGCCAGTTGTCCGTGCCGAAGGAGCCGACCGAGATGGTCTTGCCCTTGAACTCGGGGTGGTCGGCGGCAACCTGCTTGACCTCGGCGTTGAGATCGCTGATCAGCTTCTCCGCCTCGGTCTTCTTGCCGAGCGCCTGGCCGACGAGCAGGGTCTGCTCCTGCCAGGTGGTCTGCCACGGCTTGCCCGGGTAGGCGACGGTCGGCGCGATCCCGGTCAGCGTGTCGTACGTCGCCTTGTCGAACCCCTCGTACGGCGCGAGGATCACATCCGGCTTCAGCCCGGCGATCTTCTCGAACGGGAACTTGTCGCCGGTGTCGAGCAACTGGGTCTTCGAGGCGTCGAACCAGTCGGCGTCCCAGGCGCTCACGCCGGCGGCCGTCGGGCCGTAGGTGACCTTCGGCATCGCGACCGGCGTCTCGCCGAGGGCGTGCACGATGCTCTGCGCGTTCCACCCGAGCGTGACGATCCGCTGCGGTTTCGCCGGGACGACGGTCTCGCCGAAGGTGTTCTTCAGCGTCACCGGGAACCCGGCGGACGCCGTCCCCCCGGAAGCCTGCGGCTGCGCGTCGTCGGCCGCGCCGCACGCGACGAGCGAGCTGCTCGCGATCAGTACGCCGGCGGTCGCACTGATCGCCCGGAGACGACGGGGCCAGAACACAACAACTCTCCTCAGTCGGGGTTCAACTAAGGACAGCCTAAGCTAACCCGGTGACTCCTGACGAGCCGCCCGGGTTGTGAGTCAGGACTCGAACTTGTAGCCCAGGCCGCGCACGGTCACCAGGTGCGCCGGATTCGAGGGGTCCTGCTCGAGTTTGGAGCGCAGCCGCTTCACGTGGACGTCGAGGGTCTTGGTGTCGCCCACGTAGTCGGCGCCCCAGATCCGGTCGATCAGCTGACCGCGGGTGAGCACCCGGCCGGTGTTGCGGAGCAGCATCTCGAGCAGCTCGAACTCCTTCAGCGGCAGCCGGATCTCCGCGCCGCCGACGGTCACCACGTGCCGTTCGACGTCCATCCGGACCGGGCCGGCCTCCAGGGTGTCCGGCAGCAGCTCGACGTCCTGGCCACGGCGCAGGACGGCGCGGATCCGGGCCAGCAGCTCGCGCGGGCTGTACGGCTTGGTGACGTAGTCGTCCGCGCCCAGCTCGAGGCCGACGACCTTGTCCACCTCGGTGTCCTTGGCGCTGACGATGATCACCGGGACGTTGCCCCGGCTGCGCAGCGCCCGGCAGACCTCGGTACCGGACAGGCCCGGCAGCATCAGGTCGAGCAGGACGATGTCCGCGCCGGCCCGGTCGTACTCGTCCAGGGCGTCCGGCCCGGTCTCCGCGACGGCGACCTCGAAGCCTTCCTTGCGCAGGACGTACGACAAGGCGTCGCTGTAGCTCTCTTCGTCTTCGACGACCAGCACTCGGGTCACGAAGCTGTCTCCTTTGTGATTGAGCGGTCTGCATCGCGGGATGCTTCAGCAGGCGCGGTGTCCAGGTGGGTACATCGCAAGGCGGAGGAGGTGCCTCGATGCGGTGTTCATCGTGGTTCCTCCTCCAACGCAGCGAGGTGCCCGCCTGGGCGCCGCGCCTGCGAAGGATCCTGTGATGCAGACCGCATGTCCGACGGGGTAGGCGTCGAAGTGACGGCCGGCTCCTCCTGGCTGAGGGAGCCGGTCTGGCCCGGTGCGGGGTCGAGCCGCAACGGGAGGCGCACGGTGAAGGTCGATCCCTGGCCCTCGACACTCCAGACCCGGACGTCGCCGCCGTGGATGGAGGCGATGTGCTTGACGATCGACAGGCCGAGCCCGGTGCCGCCGGTCTCCCGGCTGCGGGCCCGGTCGACCCGGTAGAAGCGCTCGAAGATGCGCTCCAGGTCGCCGGTCGGGATGCCGACGCCCTGGTCGCTCACGGTCACCTCGACCAGATCGCCGATCGGGTGCGCCGCGACAGCGACGCGGGTCCCGTCCGGGCTGTAGTTGACGGCGTTCTCGACCAGGTTGCCGATGGCAATGGACAGCTGGTCCTCGCTGCCCATCACCTCCAGCTCGGGCTCGGTCTTCACCACGATCTTGATGTCGCGGTCCTCGGCGTCCACCCGGCAGCGGTCGACGGCGGCCTCGATCACCGCGTTGATGTCGACCGAGTGCGGGTGCTCGAGCGGGTCGTCGCCCTGCAGCCGGGACAGCTCGATGATCTCCTTCACCAGCCGGCTCAGCCGGGACGCCTCGATCCGCATCCGGTCTGAGAACCGCTGGACGGCCTCGGGGTCGTCGGAGGCCTCGGAGACGGCGTCGGCGAGCAGGATGAGCGCGCCGACCGGGGTCTTCAACTCGTGGCTGACGTTGACGGTGAAGTCCCGCCGGATCGCCTCCAGGCGGCGCTCGCGCGTCCGGTCCTCGACCAGGACGAGTACGAGCTGGCTGCCCAGCGGGGCCACCCGAGCGCTCACGTACTGCGTGGCGCCGAGCCGGCCGCGGACGATCTCCAGGTCCTGCTGACGGATCTCGCCGTCCCGGCGGACCGCGCGGACCATGGTCAGGATGTCGTCGACCACCAGCCGCTCACCGCGGACGATGCCGAGCACATGGGCCGGGGCGCTGGCCTGCAGCACCTGGTCCTCGGGGCCCATCACGACCGCTGACGAGCGCAGGACCGAAAGGACGGTCGCGACGCCGCTCGGGACGGCGGGATCCGGGGAGACCGGGATCTTGCGCTGGGATCGCTCGGAGAGCACCATCGCACCGAGTGAAAGCAGGGCCAGGGCCGCGCCGATGACGCCGCCCAGCACCGCAGCCAGCGTGGGGTCCACGGAATCGATGCTACGCGGGCAACCAGCAGGGAAAGACCGAATGAGCACCAGTTGACCGGGACAAGTCTCAACTGTTCATCAGGCGTTCACCACTCGTCGCCGACCGGCAACCTCGACGCCGTACGGTCACCGTTGGACGGGTACGGGCCTGTCCGGCACCGGACCACAGATCGGAAACGAACACAATGCGTGACAGTTACCACGAGCAGCTCGACGACATCCTGGCCGAGCTGGAGCGGATGACCCGGACCGTCTCGACCGCGGTCCGCCGGTCCACCGCCGCTCTGCTGGAGGCCGACATCCGGCAGGCCGAGGAGGTCATCGCGGCCGATATCCAGCTCGACGCCGCCGGTGAGGGCGTCGAGGAGAAGGTCTTCGAGCTGATGGCTCGCCAGGCCCCGGTCGCCAACGAGCTGCGGATGCTGGTCGCCGCGCTGCGGATGGTCGCCGACCTGGAGCGGATGGGCGACCTGGCCGCGCACGTCTCGAAGATCGCCCGCCTGCGCTACCCCGCGCCCGCGATCCCGGCCGAGCTGCACGACGTCATCCAGGAGATGGGCACCGTCGCCGGTACCATGGTCGACGCCGCCGGCGACGTCATCAAGACCCGCGACGTCGACGCCGCCACCCGCCTGGAGTCCACCGACGACGAGATGGACAAACTCCGCTCCAACCAGTTCCGCCTGATGATGGACGACACCTGGCCGCACGGTGTCGAGGTCGCCGTCGACATCGCCCTCCTCGGCCGCTACTACGAGCGCATCTCCGACCACGCCGTCTCCATGGCCCGCCGCGTCGTCTACCTCGTCACCGGCGAACTCCCCATCGCCATCGGCGGCACCGCCGCCGGCTCCGGCGCCGGCGCCTCCACCCCCAACCCCAACAACTAAGACGCCCGCGGCTCCGCCGCAGGAACTGCACCAGCGCTACCCGCCCTACGGGCGCCACAAGCGTCACTCCGCGGAAGCGCGCGCCGCTGAGCGCACTTCCTGCGGCCGGCGATCAGGTGGGCACGGCAAACGGCCCGGCCGCGACAAGCAACTGGCACAAAGCGGGGTGAGCTCAGCGCCACAGCCCGGGGGGCTCGACGGGCAACCGGCGCACAGCGGAGTGAGCTCCCGGCGTGCGAACGACAGCCCACAGAGCGGGGTCAGCAGAAGCTCCACCGGCTGGTCCCACGGTGCGGCTCCGCCGTGCGCTCGACGCTGAGCGCACTTCCTGCGGCCGGCGATCAGGTGGGCACGACGAACGGGTCGGCCGCGACGGGCGACTGGCGCACGGCGGGGCCGCCCGGCCGAGCGGGTGGGGTGGGGAACAAGTGGCCCCCGGCAACCAGGTGGTTGGCGGGGGTGCTGGTTCTACGGGGGTGGGGGTTGGGTTATCTCTTGGGTGGAGATCAGGGCGGCGAGGACTAGGGGGGCGTCGCCGTCGCTGTGGCCGAGGACTAGGGCCGGCCAGCGGGTTTCGATCGGGCCCCAGAGGTGGAGATCGCCGTAGAGGTCCTGGGCGAAGAGGGCGCGGTAGAGGGGTTCCACCGGTTGCCCCATCTGGTGTTTGAGCATCGGGCCGTCGATGGAGATCACCCGGGGTGGGCCCCAGGTGGCCGAGAGCGCCGCGGCGAGGTGCTTGAGGTGGGCTTCGGCGGTTTCGGTGGCGGCCGTCCAGTCGGCTTCGTAGAGACCGGTCAGGTCACCGCCTTCCCAGAGCGGGATGACGCGGAAGCCGGGGCCGGTGGTGTGGGTCCATTCGCCGGTGGCCGGGTCTCCTGCGGCCGTGACCGGGCCGGCGGCCGGGACGTCGGCGACCAGGAGTTCGGTCACCTCGGTCTCGGCGCGCGCGGCGTCGAACGGCTCACCGTAGCGAGCGGTCAACGGCCCTGGTTCTTGACGGCTTCGATGGCGGCGGCCGCGGCGTTCGGGTCGAGGTATTCGCCGCCAGGGGTGATCGGCTTCAGGTTCTCGTCGAGTTCGTAGAGCAGCGGGAGGCCGGTGGGGATGTTGAGGCCGACGACGGTGGGCTCGTCGAGGCCGTCGAGGTGCTTGACGAGGGCGCGCAGGGAGTTGCCGTGGGCGGTGACCAGGACGGTCTTGCCGGCGCGCAGGTCGGGGACGATGGCGTCGTACCAGTAGGGGAGCATCCGGGCGACGACGTCCTTGAGGCATTCGGTCGCGGGGAGGATCTCCGGCGGGAGGGCCGCGTAGCGCGGGTCGCCGGCCTGGTCGAACTCGGAGCCGCGCTCGATCGCGGGCGGCGGAGTGTCGTAGGAGCGGCGGAACAGCATGAACTGCTCCTCGCCGAGCTCCTCCAGGGTCTGCTTCTTGTCCTTGCCCTGCAGGGCGCCGTAGTGGCGCTCGTTCAGGCGCCACGAGCGGCGGACGTCGATCCACTGGCGCTCGGCGACCTCGAGCGCGATGTTCGCGGTGCGGATCGCGCGGCGCAGCAGCGAGGTGTGCAGGACGTCGGGGAGCAGACCGCGATCGCGGAGCAGCTCACCGCCGCGGTGCGCCTCTTCGACGCCCTGGGCGTTCAGGTCGACATCGACCCAGCCCGTGAAGAGGTTCTTCGCGTTCCAGTCGCTGTGGCCGTGGCGGAGCAGGATCAGGCGATAGGTCATGGGCCAGAGTTTACTGAGGTTCGAGCCAACCCTTGAAAGCGTCCAGGTTCCGGGTCGATTCGCCGCGCGCGACCCGCCACTCGTACTCCTTGCGGATCGACGAGGCGAAGCCCAGCTCGAGAATGGTGTTGAACGACGAGTCGGCGTACTCCAGGACGGCGCCGAGCAGCCGGTCCACCTCGGTCGGGGTGATCGCGTGCAGCGGCACCCGCCCGTCCAGGTGGATGTCGCCGAGGTGGTCGACGGCGAACGCGACGCCGTACATCTTGAGGTTCTTCTCGAGCAGCCAGCGGTAGACGGCCGCGTGGTTCTCGTCCGGATGCCGGGCCACGAAGGCGTGCACCTGAACCGCCTGCGCGCCAACGGTCAGCGACACCGTGGTCTTCAGCTTGCGCTCCCCCGGCAGGTCGGCCGTGAACGCGCCCGGCGTCGCCTCGGTGAACTCCAACTCGTTCTCGGTCAGCACCTGACGGATGACGTCCGCCGCGGACACTCTCATTCAGAACACCTCAGCTGCCATCGTCTCCGCCGCGGTCCGGTACGCCGCCAGCGTCCTGCGGGCGGTCAGCTCCCAGCCGAAGCCCTGCGCGTGTTTGACCGCCGCCTGGCTCATCGTCTCGCGGGTGTACGGATCCGTCGCGATCCGCGCCAGCGCGTCGGCGAAGTCGTCGACGCGGTGCCCGTCGACCAGCAGCCCGGTCTGCCCGTTCACGACCGCGGTCGTCAGCCCGCCGACGGCCGCCGCGACCACCGGCGTACCGCACGCCTGCGCCTCCAGCGCGACCAGCCCGAAGGACTCCGAGTACGACGGCACGCACACAACCGATGCGGCGCGGTACCACTCGGCCAGCCCCGGCCGCTCCATCGGCTTCACGAACCGGATGACGTCGTCCACCCCCAGCGCCCGCGCCAGCTCGGCATGCGCCTCCGGGTGCTCCATCCCGTTCCCCGACGGCCCACCGATGATCGCGACCACCAGCCGCGCCCGCAGCGCCGGATCGCGCTCCAGCATCCGCGCAGCCGCCCGGATCAACAGATCCGGCGCCTTCAACGGCTGGATCCGCCCCACGAACGCCAGAACCACCGCATCCACAGGTACACCGACCGCACGCCGGGCCGCGGCCTGGTCACCGGGGGCGAACACCTCCAGATCCACACCAGGGTTGACGACCTCGATCTTCGCCGGCTGCGCGCCGTACAGGCTGATCAGCTCCTGCGCCTCGTCCGGGGTGTTGGCCAGCAGGCGATCGGCGGACTCGACCACCTGCTCCTCACCGAGCACCCGGGCCGGCGGCTCCGGGACGTCGCCGTCCGCAAGGCTCAGGTTCTTCACCTTGGCCATCGTGTGCATGGTGTGCACCAGCGGGACCGCCCAGCGGTCGCGGGCGAGCAGACCGACCTGGCCGGACAACCAGTAGTGCGAGTGGATGACGTCGTACCAGCCGGGCTCGTGGATCGCCTCTGCCCGCAGTACGGCGCGAGCGAACGTGCACAGCTGGGCAGGCAGCTCGTTCTTCGTCAGCCCTTCGTACGGCCCGGCGGCGACGTTGCGGACGGTCACGCCGGGCATCAGCTCGATCCGGGCCGGTAGCGCGGACGACGTCGCCCGGGTGAACACATCCACCTCGGTGCCGAGCTCGGCGAGCTGTTTGGACAGCTCCACGACGTACACGTTCATCCCGCCGGCATCGCCGGTCCCGGGCTGGTCGAGCGGTGAGGTGTGCAGGCTGATCATCGCGACCCGACGCGGCGGAGGGACGGCGGACGGTTCGGTCACCCGGTCAGAGTACGCCTGGCATACACCTGTAAGTGGACCTACCACCACCTGATCAGGCGACTCCGGCCCACTGCTCAACACCCGGCTGATCGAAAGCATTGAGCCATGCGAACAGTCTTGGGGGAAGTACGCAGCTGGCACCGGCCGCTGCTGCTGATGGTGCTTGTGATGACCGCGCTGGCGGGGGTTGCCGGGGTGGGTCTGCTGGTCGACGACCGGACCGTGCTGAACGAGTCCGTCTGGCTCAAACCGCTGAAGTTCGCGATGTCGTTCGCCGCGTACGGCGCAGCGCTCGCGTGGCTGCTCTCCCGGTTGCAGAAGGCGAAGCGGTTCGGCTGGCTACTCGGTACGGCGTTCGCGGTCACCGGGCTGATCGACGTCGGATTCATCGCCGTCCAGGCTGCGCGCGGCACGTTCAGCCACTTCAACAACAACACCGACAAGTTCAACGCGATCGGCCAGCAGATCTTCTCGATCGGCGTGCTGGGCCTGTTCACGGCCAGCCTGGTGATCGCGATCATGCTGCTGTTCCAGCGGATCGGCGACAAGCCGCTGACCCGGGCGATCCGCGTCGGGGTCGGACTGGCCTTTGCCGGGATGGCCGTCGCGCTCTACCTGTCCGGAGCAGATGCGCACCCGCAGCAGGTCACCGATGCGCAGGGCCGTCCGGTCGAGCTGATGGGCAGCCACGGCGTGGGTGTCGAAGCCGGTGGGCCTGGGCTACCGATCGTCCGCTGGAGCACCGAGGGCGGCGACCTCCGCGTCCCGCACTTCTTCGGTATGCACGCTCTGCATGCACTCCTCGCGCTCGTCCTGCTCCTGACCGTTCTGGCCGCCCGCATCATCTGGCTGCGCCCAGAGCGCGTCCGGCACCAACTGCTGGGCGTGGCCGCCTTCGCCTACACCGGTCTGATGACCGTCACGACCTTCCAAGCCGTCCGCGGCCACTCCGCCATCCGCTTCGACGCACCGACCCTGGCTCTGGCTGCGGGCTTCGTCGTACTCAGCGTCGCAGCACTCGTTCTGGTAGTCCGCAAAGCCCGTCTGACCGCACCGATCGCGCCCCCGGCGCGGCACTCGACTCTGGTCTCGTGAGACGGGCTGCGGCCGCCTGACCAGAGTTTGGGAGACTCGGGGCATGACTGAGCGTCCTCTTGCCGTGGTGACCGGAGCGAGCAGTGGGATCGGGGCGGCGACTGCTCGCCGCCTCGCGCAGGATGGGTTCGAGGTGATTGCCGCTGCGCGCCGGCTGGACCGGATCGAGGCGCTGGCCAAGGAGATCGACGGACGGGCCTTCCAGTGTGATGTCACCGCGCCGGAGGATGTGGCCGCGCTGGCCGCGACTGTCGGCGACCGGCTGGAGCTGCTGGTGAACAACGCAGGTGGGGCGTTCGGCGCCGAGCCGGTGGCAGACGCCGACCTGGACGCGTGGCGGCGGATGTACGAGGTGAACGTGATCGGCGTCGCCGCCGTCACCAAGGCGTTGCTCCCGGCCCTGGTCGCCGGAAGCGGCACGATCATCGTGATGGGTTCGACGGCCGGTCAGGTGGCGTACGAGAACGGCGGCGGGTACGTCGCCGCCAAGCACGCTGCCAAGGCCGTCGTCGACACACTCCGGCTGGAGCTGTTCGACCAGCCGGTCCGCGTCACCGAGATCGCGCCGGGCATGGTGAAGAGCGAGGGGTTCGCGATCACCCGCTTCGACGGCGACCAGGCCAAGGCGGACGCCGTGTACGCCGGCGTCGCCGAGCCCCTGACGTCGGACGACATCGCCGACATCGTCAGTTGGGTCGCCACCCGCCCGCCGCACGTCAACCTGGACCGGATCACCGTCCGCCCCCGCGCCCAGGCCGCACAGCACAAGGTGCACCGGGTTCAGTAGCGGTGTGTCGGGGACACCTCCCTGGTGTGCAGCAGTACGTCGAACCAGGTGCTGAGGCTGTCACCGGTCAGATACGACCCCGGCACGTCCGGCAGGCCCCTCGTACGCGCGGTCCGGTGCAGCCACTCCCGGACCGCGGGTGGCTGCGGACTCCGGAGGTCCAGTGTGAACTGGTCGGACGCCGCGGCGTTCAGCTGATACTCGAACCAGTCAGGCGCAGCCGGCGGTAGATCGACCGGGCCCAGTGCGGTGCCGTGGTCGAACGTGCAGCCCAGCGAGCGGTAGCGGTCGCCGTACCACTCGTGCAGGTAGGTGCCGACATTCTTGAAGCCGGCTCCGACGCTGAACCAGAGGTTGGGCGCGTTGATCGTGTGTGCGGACGCCGCCCAGTAGATGACCTTGCTGCGCGTGAACGCCTGCCACCAGCGGACGTTCTCGGCGCCGCGGGCGTCGCGGTAAGCCCAGATCTCCTCGTCCGGCAGGCTGAACGCCGTGTAGAACGAGCGGATCTGCCGCGCATGGTGCTCGATGACCGCCTGCTCGCGATTGCTGGGCAGGTCTCGTACCAGTGCATGGACCGCAGTGGCCCGCTGGATGAAGAGCTCCTTGTTCTGCACGTCGTCGCGATACCACTGGATGTACGCGCCGATATCGGTCAGATGCGGCGTGATCGGCTTCAGGTCACGCCGGAGCTCGGCCAGCCGATGCGGTGCCCGACGAGCGACGTACGCGTCGATGGCGTCGTACGAGAGCTGGCGGGTGGCGAAGTACTCCGCACCCGCGAACCGCACCTTGTCGTGGTGGGTCGCGTTGTAGGACCGCAAGTACTCGAAAAGCTCGCCGATCTCATGTGTCCGCGACTCCCGGCTCAACTGACCGACCAGCGCCCGCAGGTCCCCGCGGCCGGTCAGCACGTAGTCGTTGAGCAGGGTGCCCACCGACCAGTCGTCCTCGAACGCGATCGCCCGGAACCCCAGCTCCTCGACGAGATACCGCACCACCCGCAGCTTGAGCCGAGTGATCTCCGCCGTCCCGTGCACCGCCTCTCCCAGCCCGACAACCTGCGCGCCTCCGATCGAACGGCGTAACTGCCGCAGATCGCCTACGGGCCGCGCATTCGCCCGAATCCACTCAGGAACGCCGGTCTGGCCCGCCCGAGCCGTCCCAGCACCCAACACGGCCGCAGCCGCAACACCTGTCGTTCCGGCGATCAGCCGCCGTCGAGTAATCGTCATGCCATCAGCCTCGCGTCGGCCGGCGTCCCCAGACATCCTCCAGGGGAAGGCTTCGCAGATACGCCGACAGCCGTACGCGCCGAGCGCCGTCCGCCGCCTAGCGTGCAGCTATGGCACAACACCAAGCGATCGTGATCGGCGGCGGCATCGCGGGACTGACCGCCGCCGCTGCGCTGCTCCGCTCGGGCTGGCGCGTCAAGGTGCTGGAGAGCGCGCCTGAGCTGGGCGAGGTCGGCGCCGGGCTTGCCGTCACTGCCAATGGGCTCAACGCCCTGGCCGCGATCGACGCCGCCGAAGCGGTCGAACGCGCCGGATTCGCCGTCCAGCCGGCCGGAACCCGCCGAGCCGACGGCAAATGGTTGCTCAAGGCACCTGAATCCGGCAGTCGAATGGTCGGCATCCACCGTCGACGGCTCCAGCAGGTCCTGCTCGACGCCGCCGCCGGCGCGGATGTCGTCACCGGAGCACGGGTCACCGCCGTCGAGCCGGACGGCGTGGTCAGCTGGGGCAGGTACACCGAGTCCGCCGATCTCGTGGTCGGTGCCGACGGCATCCGCAGCGCGACACGTCAGTCCCTCTTCCCCGCGCACGAGTTGGCGTACAGCGGCTTCTCCAGCTGGCGGGCCGTCGTCCCGGACGCCGGGGGTGGCGCCGACCGTTTCGCGATGGTGTGGGGACGGCGCGCGGAGTACGGCGAACTGCGGATCAGCGCCGACGAGGTCTATTGGTACGCGTACGTCGCACTCCCAGCCGCGCATCGCTTCCCGGACGAGCTGCAGGCGGCTCGGGATCGGTTCGCCGGCTGGGCGCCCGACGTCCAGGCCCGGATCGCGGCCACGCAGCAGGTGATCCGGCACGACGTCTGGGTGCTCCGCAGGCGGCTGCCGTACTACTCCCGGGGGCGTACGGTTCTGATCGGCGACGCGGCACACCCGATGTTGCCGACACTCGGCCAGGGGGCGAACTCGGCGCTTGAGGACGGCGTGACGCTTGGCCGGCTGCTCCCAGCGGACTGCGACCTCGCAGCGGGGTTACAGCGCTACGAGGCGGCCCGGTATCGGCGTACGCAACTGCTGGTCAGGCGATCGGCGCAGATGGCTCGCTTCGGCGCCCATCTCGGCCGCGGGTTGACGCTGCGTGACAGCCTGTTGCGGATCGCACCGGCCGGCGCGGCGCAGCGCTCCGGGAACGCGTTGCTGGATTGGCGCTGACCGGCTGCGAGTTTCGTGGATACGAAGGGTCACCGGTAAGATAAAGAGGCTGTGCCTTGCGTCGAGTGGCCGATTCCGTGACTCAGAACACGATTCAGAACACGCCGTAGCCACCGCCTGACACCCAGTCTACTGCTTGGAGCGCTTCCCCATGCCTGTCCGTAACGACCTGCGCAACGTCGCGATCGTGGCCCACGTCGACCACGGCAAGACCACCCTGGTCGACGCGATGCTGTGGCAGTCCGGCGCCTTCGGCGCGCATCAGCACGTCGACGAGCGGGCGATGGACTCCGGCGACCTGGAGCGCGAGAAGGGGATCACGATCCTCGCCAAGAACACCGCCGTCCGGCACAAGATGGCCAGCGGCGAGACGGTGACGATCAACATCATCGACACCCCCGGCCACGCCGACTTCGGCGGTGAGGTCGAGCGCGGCCTGTCCATGGTGGACGCGATCGTCCTGCTGGTGGACGCCTCCGAGGGCCCGCTGCCGCAGACCCGGTTCGTGCTGCGCAAGGCGCTGGCCCGCCGGATGCCGGTGATCCTCGTGGTGAACAAGGTCGACCGGCCGGACTCGCGGATCGCCGAGGTCGTCGACGAGACGTACGAGCTGTTCCTCGACCTGCTCGACCACGACGCCGACCAGGGCGCGCTGGACTTCCCGGTCGTCTACGCCTCGGCCCGCGCGGGCCGCGCCTCGCTGACCCAGCCGGCCGACGGCGGCCTGCCGGACTCCGAAGACCTCGAGCCGCTGTTCGAGACGATCCTGGCGAACGTGCCGGCCCCGGAGTACACCGAGGACGCGCCGCTGCAGGCGCACGTGACCAACCTGGACGCCTCGCCGTTCCTCGGCCGGCTCGCGCTGGTCCGGGTGCACGAGGGCACGCTGAAGAAGGGCTCGCAGGTCGCCTGGTGCCGGCACGACGGCTCGGTGCAGCGGGTGAAGATCACCGAGCTGCTGGTCACCGAGGCGCTCGAGCGCGTCCCCGGCGACTCGGCCGGACCGGGTGACATCGTCGCGATCGCCGGGATCCCGGAGATCATGATCGGCGACACGCTGAGCGACCCGGAGAACCCGAAGCCGCTGCCGCTGATCACGGTCGACGAGCCGGCCATCTCGATGACGATCGGCACCAACACCTCGCCGCTGGCCGGCCGGGTCAAGGGCACCAAGGTGACCGCCCGCCTGGTCAAGGACCGGCTCGACAAGGAGCTGGTCGGCAACGTCTCGATCCGGGTGCTGCCGACCGAGCGGCCGGATGCCTGGGAGGTGCAGGGCCGTGGTGAGCTGGCGCTGGCCATCCTGGTCGAGCAGATGCGCCGCGAGGGGTACGAGCTGACCGTCGGCAAGCCGCAGGTGGTCACCAAGGAGATCGACGGCAAGCGGCACGAGCCGGTCGAGCGGCTGACCATCGACTGCCCCGAGGAGTACCTCGGCACGGTCACGCAACTGCTCGCCGTCCGCAAGGGCCGGATGGAGCAGATGACCAACCACGGCACCGGCTGGGTGCGGATGGAGTTCCTGGTCCCGGCGCGCGGCCTGATCGGCTTCCGGACGGAGTTCCTCACCGACACCCGCGGTACCGGTATCGCGCACCACGTGTTCGAGGGTTACGAGCCGTGGTTCGGCGAGCTGCGCACCCGCCCGAGCGGCTCCCTGGTCGCGGACCGGACGGGCGCCGCGACGTCGTACGCGATGATCAACCTGCAGGAGCGCGGCACGCTGTTCGTCGAGCCGGCCACCGAGGTGTACGAGGGCATGATCGTCGGCGAGAACTCGCGCTCCGACGACATGGACGTCAACATCACCAAGGAAAAGAAGATGACCAACGTCCGCTCGAACGCGGACGAGTTCGAGAAGCTGGTCCCGGCCCGCAAGCTCTCGCTCGAGCAGTCGCTGGAGTTCTGCCGCGAGGACGAGTGCGTCGAGGTCACGCCGGACGCGATCCGGATGCGCAAGGTCGCGCTGACGCAGGTCGAGCGGGCCAAGCTCGGCCGCAAGAACAAGGCGTAACAAAGCTTTTCAGAGCACGGTTCGGCAACGCGCACTTCGGCGGCGGGACGGGAATCACAGCGGTGTGATACACCGTTCCTCGGCCCGTCGCCGAAGAGTTTGTGCGAACTCGTTACCAACCTCTTGCGGAGTTACGGCGTCTGATCTTGTGAAGAAGCAAAAATCAGTTGGGGGAAGGACGAAGGACATGAGCATTCTGCGTAAGCTCGGCGCCACCGTGACCGCCGTAGCGATCGTCGGGGTCGGTGCTCTGACTGTCGGCACGACGGCGGCCAACGCCGCCGCTCCGGCGCCGCAGGTCGCGCCGAAAGCCGCGGTCGCCAAGGCCGCCGCGAAGAAGCCGGCCGCCAAGACGAAGTACATCGGTCGCTACCACCTGGACCCGCGGTGCATGAAGGGCCGCGTGATGTGCGCGAACAAGAAGACGCGCAAGATGGTCTACCTGGTGAACGGCAAGACCATCTACGTCCTGGACGCCCGCTTCGGCGGCTCCAAGACGCCGACCCGGAACGGCCAGTTCAAGGTCTACCGCAAGTCGAAGAACCACGTCTCCAAGCTCTACAAGTCGAAGATGCCCTACGCGATGTTCTTCAGCGGCGGCCAGGCCGTCCACTACAGCTCGGACTTCAAGGCCCGCGGCTACCGCGGCGCCTCCCACGGCTGCCTGAACATCCGCGACAAGGCCAAGATCGCCAAGATCTTCGCCGCCACCAAGATCGGCGACAAGGTCGTCGTCTACAGCGGCTGATCCACCCCGCACTTCCCACCAGCGGCCGAGGACCCACTCCTCGGCCGCTGTTGCCTTTCCCCACCCACCCACTGCCCCCGCTTGCCCGCTTGCCCGCTGCCCGCTTGCCCGCTGCCCGCTTGCCCGCTGCCCGCTGCCCGCTGCCCGCTGCCCGCTGCCCGCTGCCCGCACCCTCCCATCCGCTGCCCCCACCCTCCGCCCTCCGCTCGAGCCGTTTGCTGGGCCGCCCCAGCAAACGCCGGGTGGGCCAACCGCATGCCATAGGCCCTCCCACCCTCTGTTGGGCCCGCCCACCAATCTGATGGGTCCGCCCACCAAACGGGAGCAGACCACCCGCCGCCCAGCAGAGGTCTCACCGGCTGGTGGGCTGACGCAGCGCGTGGCGGGTGGGCCAACCGCCTGCGATGGGCCCTCCCAGCTGCTGGTGGGCTGACCCAGCAAACGGGGGCTTACAGGTGGGGGCGGAGGCGGGTGTGGGCCAGGACGGCTTGGATTCGGTCGGGGAGGTTGAGTTTGGCGAGGATGTTGGAGACGTGGATTTTGATGGTGTGGCGGCTGAGGTGGAGGTGGTC
Source organism: Kribbella sandramycini (assembly GCF_013131805.1). Classification (GTDB taxonomy): domain Bacteria; phylum Actinomycetota; class Actinomycetes; order Propionibacteriales; family Kribbellaceae; genus Kribbella; species Kribbella sandramycini. The sequence continues at coordinate 238,867 of NZ_JABJRC010000005.1, forward strand.
GGCGATGGCTTGATTGGAGTGGCCGGCGGCCAGGAGGGTGAGGACTTCGCGTTCGCGGTCGGTGAGGGTTTGGATGGCGGCGAGGAGGTGCTGGTCGGATTCGTCGGGGAGGTCGGGGCGGAGGGCCTCGATCATGCGGGTGGTGGCTTCGGGGGCCAGTACTGAGTTGCCGGCAGCAACTATTCGGACGCCGTCGCGGAGGCGTTCGCTGGGGGCGTCCTTGAGGAGGAAGCCGGAGGCGCCGGCCTGGAGGGCGGCGTAGACGTAGCTGTCCAGGTCGTAGGTGGTGAGGATGAGGACGCGGGTCGCCGGGTGAGCGCGCACGATCAGGCGGGTCGCCTCGATCCCGTCCAGGACGGGCATCCGGATGTCCATCAGGACGACGTCCGGCGAGTGTTTGGCGACCAGCTCGAGGGCCTGGCTGCCGTTCTCGGCCAGGCCGACGACGTGCAGATCGTCAGCGACGTCGACGATCCGGCCGAGGGCCTCGCGGAGCAGTTGCTCGTCGTCGCAGACGAGAACGCGGATCATCGGCCACCGCGCAGCGGCAGCGTCGCATACACGGCGAACTCGGACGCCGGACGCCCCCGCGGCCCGGCGTGCAGCGTGCCGCCGAGCAGTTCGACGCGCTCCCGCAGACCGACCAGCCCGGTGCCCGGAGAGCCGGAGGCGGGCGCGGCAGGTAGCTCGTTGGTCACTTCGATCTCCAAGGCGTTCGGCAGGTACGTCAACAGCACAGACGTCGGTACGGCGCCCGCGTGCTTGGCCACGTTCGTCAGCGACTCCTGCACCACCCGGTACCCCGCCAGCTCGATACTCGTATCAGCCGGCCGGACGTCGCCGCGTCGCTCAAGCCGCACCCGCGGCCCGGACGCCGGGATTCGCGCGACCAGCTCGTCCACCTGGCCCAAATGCGGCGGTGGCCGCAGTTCGTCCGGGCCGGGCGTCCGCAGGACGCCGAGCAACCGCCGTAGCTCGGCCAACGAGTCCCGCCCGGTGTCAGCGACCCGGCGGAGCGTCGCGCTCGCCTCCCGGTCAGCCATGGTCTCAGCACCCGCCTCGGCGTCCAGAACCATCCGGGTAACCGAGTGGTTGAGGATGTCGTGCAGCTCCCGAGCAAGCAGCGCTCGCTCCCGCTCGGCGGCCCGCTCCTCGGTCACGGCCCGTTCTTCGACCAGCTCGTGCAGCTCACTGATCCGGGCCCGCTGCGACGCTTCGAACAGCCCGCTGATCCAGAACGCGCCCAACCCGAGCCCGACGATCACTGCCGCTGGCGGCCATCCAGCCGCGATCGCCACCGCGACGGCGTACGCAAACCCGACCCCCGCGGCCGCCACGCGCTGCCGGCCAGCGGCCCAGGCCGCGGCGTAGTACATCGCCAGCACCGGCCCGAGACCAGCCACTCCAGAACCGAGGTACGCCGCGCCGAGGTCGATCGTGCCGACCAGGAAGAGCGCGAGCACCGGCGCCCGCCGCGCGCCCAGCAGCGCGAGCGTCTGCGCCAGCCCGGACCCGACCCCCACCAACCCGCTGCCGTCGGACTGCACCGTCAGCCAGGAGAACAGCAGCGGAATCGCCGCAGTGACCCAATGGTGCACCTGACCGACCGGCACCTGGCCCAGCCGGTCGGTCAGCCAAGCCTTCAGGACCATGCGTTGAGACTGAGGTCGCGACGCCGTCGAGTTCTCCACCAGAGATAGCTTCCCATCGGTACCAGCGCGGCCAGCGGCAGCAGACCGACGCTCCAGGCTAGTTCGGAGGGCGGTCCAGGCCGGCTCCCGACCAGAATCTCCAGTACGCCGCGCCCAGCCCCACGCGGCCCGTCGAGCGTGTACTCGAACCGCCACGTCCCCGGTTCGGTCAGCGCGACGATGTCGAATCCCCAGCTGTCCAGCGCCCGCGGATGCCGGGCGAACCCGGTGCCGTCCCGCGTCGACTGCGTCTGCGGCTGCAGCACCTTCCCGGACGGCGCGATCGGCTTGACCTTCCCGGTGACCGCCTTGATCCCCAGCTCCGGGTCGAACAGGAAGTCCAGTGAACGCTCGGACCGCAACGGCCACTCACTGAACGACGTCCGGAGCTGGTACGGCCCGACCTGGGTCACCTCCGAGTGGACGACGTCAACCGGCGGCGGCCCGGCGACCGCCGGCGTACCGACAGCGGTGAACAACAGACCGGCGGTGAGAATCGCAAGCAGGGTACGCATTCAGGCCTCCTGGACAGTCAGACGGGCCGGTGCGACCGGCTGGACGATCGTGACGTCGGAGCTCTCGGCCCGCCCCAAGGAGCCGAGCATCCAGCCGAGCCACGCGGTCAACGCACCGACCGGCGCGGCCACGACCACCGTCAAGGCGGGGAAATCGAACGGAATCGGCAGGTAGCCGGCCGCGATCACGAGCCCGGCGACCGCGCCCAGCGCCGGGACCGCCACCCGCGGCGACCACCGGCGGGCCAGGACCAGTCCCCCGGCGAACACCAGCGCCGCCACCGGCAACGCGAACGGCAGCGTGACCGGCACGGACGGAATCTGATCGGCGAAATCCCGCAACCCCAGGCCGAGGCTGTCGGCGTACCACCTGGTCACGACCGGGGCGAAGAACCACAGCATTGCGTGCCAAACCGCCTGCACCGCGGCGATCGCCGCCACCGGCCCGGGCCGTCGCAGCGCTCCCGCCACCAGCGCGATCAAAAGGGTGCTAACAGCAACGACCGCGAGCACGAACGAGTTGACGCCGGGCAGCGTCGGCGTCGAGTACGACAGGAAGATCGCACCCGGTACGACGGCGGACGCGGCCGCGAGCAACCCGATCCGGCCGGCTCGGGTCGACCTGAGCATGGTGAAGGCCATCAGCAGCCCGAACGAGTCGTAGAACCACATCAGAGACATCCCCACGTGCGGCGGCGAAGTTGGCGTGACGTCGAAGCCGTACACCTCGTGCCACCACAGGTCGGTCAGTCCGAACAGCAGTCCGACCGCTCCGGCCGATCCGCAGATCAGAAACGGCAGCGGCGCTCGGAACGTACCGAAGACAGTCAGCGCGCGCGTACCGTCGACGTACTGTGGTTGCCGGGCCGCTCGGGTGCTGAGCAGCACCACGGTCAGCGAGGTGACTCCCGAGATCGCGGAGCCGAGGTACAGCAGCAGATGCGGCAGCGTGAAGAAGGTGTCCGGGCCGACATCTGAGTGCCACTGGACGTCCCAGACCAGGCCGAACATGGCCGTGCTGGTGCCGAGCAGGAGAAGCCAGGCGCCGATTTGCTCGCGCTTGGGCAGCGTGCGGTTCACTTCCATGACAGCTCCTAACGGGTAACGGTGACCGGGACGGTGATCTCGTGTGAGCCGCCCAGCCGGACGACGACCTCCCACTGGCCGGTCATCGTGAACAGCTCGCCGCGGACGGCGTACCGGCCCGGAGCGGTGGCGGTCGCGGTGAGCTCGGACATCGCGTGGCCCATACTCGGCATCACTCCGGCGAGCGTGATGCCGCTGAGTTCGGCCGGCCGCCCACCGGTGTCGCGGACGACGAGCTCGGCGTCGATCGGACCGGTCCGCTGCTCGCCGAGGTACAGCTCGATCTGGTAGCGGTCCGAGGCGGCCTTCAGCGCCACCCGGTCCTCGCCGCCGCCGACGGCGTACGCGATCGCGACGACGGCGGCCAGCACGACCCCGGTGAGCGCGATGGCCAGCGTGCGCCTGCGGGTCTTGGTCATGGTTGTCCCTCCGAGACAGTGATCTGGAACGGCACGGTGTGAATCCGGAAGCCGCGGGCGAACTGGACCCAGGCGACGTACCGGCCGGGCGTGGGCACACTGAAGGTGAAGCGCAGGTCGGGCCCCTCGGCGGCGACGGTCTCGTCCGGTACCGCAGCCGGATCACGACCCTGCGCAGCCGCCATCGAGGTGAGCTCGTGGACGTGGCCGAAGTACGCGCCGCTACGGTCCCGGATGACCAGATGCCCAGCCATTCCCAGCCAGGGTTGGAGATCGGACGCCGGTTTGCCGTCCACCGAGACCCGCGCGGTGACCGTGATCGGTCGACCGGCCACGGCTCGGGTCGTTTCGAGGCGGACCTCGGCCGGCGTCGGCTTGACCGCGGACAGCGGTCGGCCGGACACGCTGAACGAGCCCGTCACGAGCTGAGAGCCGCTGTCCGCGCGTTCGAACTCGGCGTGGACGAACCAGCGGCCGGGTGTCCGAGCGGTGTGCTCGATGGCGTAGACACCCGGCCCGGTCCGGACCGGATGGGCATGCCGGAACTCATTACCTGCCTGGTCGGTGAGGACGAGATGCATCAGCGCGGCGTGATGCGCGACGACGTCGTCGACCGGGCGGCCCGTGTTCCCGTCGGTCACGCGCAACACCAGTCGGAACGGCTCGCCGGTCCGGGCGTTCGCAGCCTGCACGGTCAGATTGGCGTACGGGCGTCCGTTCGGCGCCGAGCCGTCGGCCGGATCGGCGTACGCCCGTGGTTGGTCGAGCGCGCCACGCGGCTGTGCGGGCGGCAAGTCCTTCGACAGCACGGCCGTCGTACCGGACGCGATGATCGCCACCGCAACCAACGCCGCCTGCGGTACGGCGAACGCCCGCACCCCCGGCCGACGGACGACGGCGCACGCGATCCCACCGAGTGTGAACAGCCCGGCCGCGGCGAATCCGCCGTACACGAAGTACTCCCAGCCCGCCGGGCCCGGAACCAGCACCCGGAACGGGATCACCGCGACCTCGTCGTCCACCCGCAGGGTCAGCTCATGGGCGCCGGCCGCGGTCACGCCGAGTCTCAGCGAATGCATCCCGAGCCGGTCGATCCGCACGACTCCCGAACTCTGCGCCTCGAGCTCGCGGACACTGACCTGCAGTGTGACCGGGCGGACCGGGTCGTGTGCGATCACGTCGACGTGCAAGGGCCCCGGGACGGCCGGCGTCCGCCGGATCACCACGGTGAGCTCGTTCCCGGCGAACGACTGGGCGAGCTGGAGGTCTGCCGTCGGGCTGACGCCGTGCGCCGCGGCGGGGGCGGCCGGGAGCAGCAGCAGGAAGGCCAGCATGCCGATCACCGTGAGTCGTCTGAGCACGGTTTCGACAGTAGAAAAACGCCGACTTGGTTACATAGGGCGAGCGGACTGATCCGACTAGTACCGGAGCACTACGCACTGCGGTGGGTAATTTACGATGGTGGTCAACAAAACTGGCTACCAGGACGTCCTATGAGGGACAGGTTCTACCGAGGGGTGTCCCGATGCGCGCGCTGATGATTCGCAACGTGGTGGCCGGTGTGGTCACGGGCGCGGTCATTGCCGTGCTTGCGGGGGTCGGCGTCCGCGCGCAGGCACGGTCGGTCGAGCTGGAGCCGGTGCCGTTCGAGGTGAGCGGGCAGCTGCCGATCTACCCGAAGGCGCTGTACCGGTACGGCTCGACGGGGACGACGGTCCGCAAACTCGAAGCCCGGCTGATCCAGCTGAAACTGCTGGAGAAGCGCTACCTGGACAACGAGTACGGCACGATGACCCGCGCCGCGGTGAAGAAGTTCCAGCAGTCCAAGGGCATCCCGCCGCTGGGGTACGTCGACCAGAACACCTGGGACAAGCTGCTCGCGGCGACTCGGGAGCCCACACAGACCGAGCTGTACCCGCCGGTCCCGGTCGTCGACGGCCGGAAGCTGGACGCGCGCTGCGCGACCGGGGTGGCGCTCTGCATCGACAAGACCACCCGCAAACTGCGGTACGTCGTCGACGGCAAGGTCCTGATGCAGATGGACGTCCGGTTCGGCGCGGTGAAGACCGCGACCCGCGAGGGCGGTTTCACGGTCGGCTGGAAGAGCCGCAACCACGTGTCGAAGCTGTACGACTCCCCGATGCCGTACGCGATGTTCTTCAGCGGCGGCCAGGCCGTCCACTACTCCTCGGACTTCGCCGCCCGCGGGTACGCCGGCGCCTCGCACGGCTGTGTGAACGTCCGGGACCTGGCCAAGATCAAGCGGCTCTTCGACCTGATCAAGGTCGGCGACAAGGTGATCGTCTACCGCTCGTAGCGCTACAGGGGGCGCGGGCCGCGCCGGCGGCGAATCCCCCAGCCGCCGCGGCCACGGCCGGTCGCGGCGCGCAGGGCCGGCCGGGCGTCGACCAGGTAGACGCCGGCGGCGGCGATCCCGATCAGGCCGAAGAAGCTGAGCCAGCCCTGGAAGATCTGGCTGAGCGAGAACACGGCCAGGATCAGCACCCAGCCGGGTTTGGTCAGCTTGTCCGCGGCGAGGAAGACCGCTCGCGGGCGCAGCGCGGCATCGGCCAGCGCCACCAGCTTGAGACCGAGCAGCACCCACCAAATGATCTCGAACGGGTTCGCGAAACCCGGGAACAGGTTCGGGAAGGCGAGTGGGAGCATGCACCGAGCCTAGCCGAAAGACCGAGCAGCCCACCCCTGTGCAGGACAGGTGTGGGCCGCTCAGGCGGAACTTTCACGCTGCGACGAGCGCGAACTACGCTCAGTCGCCGACCTTGGCGGCCGCGTCGGAGGTCGCCTTGGCGGCGGTCTTCGCGGTCTTCTTGGCGGCGGTGGTGGTCGCCTTGACGTTGCGGGTCGCGGTCGCGGCGGTCTTCTTGACCGTCGTCCGGGTGGCCTTGGCCTTGCTCACGGTGGTCTTCGCTGCGGCCTCGAGGTCCTCGGTGGCCTGCTGCGAGCGGATCCGGTCGACCAGGTCCTTGCCGCGGCCGGCCAGGTCCTCGTAGGTCTCCTCGGCCTGGCCGAGGACGGTGGTGAAACCGGCCTGAGCGACAGCGGGCAGCTCACGCAGCTTGGCGGGGGCGGTGCGAGCCTCGGCGACCAGCGCCTCGAAGCGCTTGGTCAGCTCGGCCTGCCGCTTGGCCAGCTCGGCGGTCAGCTCGGTCTGACGCTTGCTCAGCTCGGCCTGGACGGTCTTCTGGTCCAGCTTGGCGACGCGGGCGGTGACGTCCACGCCGACGGCGCGGAACTTCTCGACCGCGAGGTCGCCGGCGCCGGCGAGCGCGTAGAACGGGGTGACGGGCGTACGGGTAGCCATCAGGCTTCTCCTTGGGGGTGCACAGCAGGAAACGGTTACTTGGTCGAGCCCTTCGCGGACTCGTCAGGGGTCTGGTTCTCACGGACGAACGACGCGTACACATCCAGCAGCACGCGCTTCTGCCGCTCGTTCAGCGCGGGGTCGAGCAGGACGGCGTCGACCACGCCGGAGGCCTTCTTGCCCTCCGGGCTGTCATCCGGATCGAGGATGCCGGCCCGTACGTACAAGGTCTCCGCGGAGATCCGCAGGGCCTTCGCGAGCTGCTGCAGCACATCGGCCGACGGTTTCCGCAGGCCGCGCTCGATCTGGCTCAGGTACGGGTTCGACACTCCGGCCAGGTCGGACAGCTGCCGTAACGACAGCTGCGCCTGCCGCCGCTGCTCGGCGAGGTACTCCCCGACGGAGCCCACCGATCCGGCGACGCGATCACTCAACCTGGCCATGTCCCCAGTTTGCTAGCAGCGTGCTTGCAATTGCAAGCAGACTGCCCGTGACCTCACTCACGCACTGGGTAATGCGCTGTTAACCGAAGGTCGGCGCGTGCGGACGGACCGAGCCGACCGGCTGCCCGCCACCGAGCAGCGGGAACTGCTCCTGGACGTCGAGCACGTCGTGCTCCAGCCCGAGCTTGCGGAGCACGGCGGCCATCACGACCGCGCGCGCCCGCGGCGTACCGTCCTCGATCTTGACCGCGATCCCGCGGCCGTCCTCGAGACCGACGGCGTACACGGCCTCGGCGCCGACCTTGCCGAACAGGCCCGGGATCGCGCGCATCAGGGCCGCCTCGTCGCGAGTAGTGCCACTGGCGTACTCCGGGTGGGCACGGAAGGCGTCCTTGACGCGGGCTTCGAGCGTGCCGGGCTGGGCGGCGGCGAAGAGGCCGAAGGAGCGGGCCAGCCCGGCCAGGCTGATCGCGAGGATGGGCGCGCCACAGCCGTCGACGGCGACGTACGAGATCTTCTCGCCGGCGATGTCCTCGACGGCGGTCCGGATGACCTGCTGGACCGGGTGGTCAGGCGCGCGGTAGGTGTCGATCGGCCAGCCGTTGCGGACGCAGGTGAGCAGCATCGCGGCATGCTTGCCGGAGCAGTTCATCGTGATCGGCTCCTGGCCGTGCCCGGCACGCACCCAGGCGTCGCGGACGGCGTCCTCGATCGGGTACGCCGGCGGCGTCTGCAGCGCCGACTCGTCGAGCTCGGCCAGCGCGAGGATCTCCCGGACGCCATCCAGGTGGAACGGCTCCCCGGAGTGCGAGGCGCCCGCGAGCGCGAGCAGCTTGCCGTCCAGGTCGAGGCCGTGCCGGAGCATGCCGACGGCCTGCATCGGCTTGTTCGACGAGCGCGGGAACATCGGCTCGTCGACGATCCCGGCCGACCACGCGACACTGCCGTCGGGATCGGTCACCACGACGGAGCCACGGTGGTGGCCCTCGACGAAACCACTACGGACGACGTCGGCCAGGATCACAGGTTCGGTCACGGCTGAAACTGTACGGCCTGGATGTCAGGAGCAAAAAGCGGTCATGCGGATGATCCGGCTCACAGCCGGGCGCGCACGTGCAACCCGACCTCGGGGTCGACCAGCAGCTCCTGTGTCGCGGTCACGGTCGGCTGCTCGTCGGCGGTCACCTCCAGCAGGGCCTCCGGGTCGACATTGCGCTTCACCAGCGCGAGCGCGATCGGCCCGAGCTCGTGATGGCGGGCCGCGGACCCGATGAACCCGATCTGCTTCTCGCCCACGCGGACGGCGTACCCGTGCACGGGCAGGTGATCCACCGACCCGTCCAGCAGCAGGCGCACCAGCCGCCGCGGCGGGCGGCCGAGGTTGTGCACCCGGGCGACCGTCTCCTGCCCGCGGTAGCACCCCTTGTTCAGATGGACGCCGATCCCCAGCCAGCCGATCTCGTTCGGAATCGCACGCTCGTCGGTGTCGAGCCCGAAGCGCGGGTGCCCGGCCTCGATCCGCAGCGCCTCGTACGCCCAGATGCCCGCGGCCGGCCCCTCCAGCGCGCCCAGCTCGGCCCGCGGCAGGAACACCTCATGACCGCCGAGCGAGTCCTCCCCGCTGCGCGTCAGGTGCTCACCCTGCGCGGGCCCGGGCCGCCAGACGATCGCGTACTCATCCGTCACGTCGGTGATCTCCACCCGCGACATGAACACCATCTTCTGCAGCCATTCGACCAGCGCAGCCGCCGCGCCAGGCTCGGTGTGCAGCCAGAAGGTCTCACCGGTGTCGACGCCGTACATCACATGCTCGACATGCCCCGTCGGCGACAACAGCAGCGCCGTCGTCGACGTACCGGGCTTGAGACCCTCGAAGTACTGCGAAGTCAACGCATGCAGCCACGTCAGCCGATCCGGCCCGCTGATCGTCACCACGTCCCGATGCGACAGGTCGACGAACGCCTCCCCCGCCACGATCGCCCGCTGCTCCCGCAGATCCGACCCGTAATGCGCGGCAACCCCCGCGTCGATCCCGTCGGCCGCAACCGCCGCGGGCCGATCCAACAGCGGACTGCGCTTCGATGACATATCACCAGAGTACGTCGTGGACATGAAGGACAGGACGTACATGCCTACGCAGGCCGCCGCCCAGGCGGGGGCGGGCGCCGACAGCGCCGCGATGCGGCGTCTACGTCCTGTCGTTCGTGCAGGCATGACACTGCCCGCCGGGCTGTGGCTCCGGCGGGCAGTGTGGGGGGGTGGGAAGGGTGGTCAGTGGGTGCCGGCGGGGGTGGCGGGTTTCTGCGGGACGTCGCCGGCGTGGGTGTCACCGGCGGCGAAGGCGGCCTCGTCGAAGGGATCCTCACCGGCGAAGACCTGGCGAGCCTGGTCCTTGTCGAAGTCCTTGACCCAATGGCCGACCAGGACGGTCGCGACCGCGTTACCGGCGAAGTTGGTCAGAGCGCGGGCCTCGGACATGAAGCGGTCGATGCCGACGATCAGGCCGACGCCGTCGACCAGCTCGGGGCGGTGCGACTGCAGGCCGCCGGCCAGCGTGGCCAGACCGGCGCCGGTGACGCCGGCGGCGCCCTTGGAGGCGACGATCATGAACAGCAGCAGGGAGATCTGCTGACCGAGCGAGAACGGCGTGTCCATCGCCTCGGCGATGAACAGCGACGCCATGGTCAGGTAGATCGCGGTGCCGTCCAGGTTGAACGAGTAACCGGTCGGGACGGTGATACCGACGACCGACTTACCCACGCCGAGGTGTTCCATCTTGCCGATCAGCCGCGGCAGCGCGGTCTCGGACGACGAGCTGGACACGATCAGCAGGAACTCGCGGCCCAGGTACTTGAGCAGCTGGAAGATCGAGATCCCGGTGACCACCTTGAGAATGGCGCCCAGGACCAGGAAGACGAACAGTGCGCAGGTGATGTAGAAGGCGGCCATGATCTTCAGCAGGCTGACCAGCGCGGTCGAGCCGGCCGCGCCGACGACGGCGGCCAGCGCGCCGAAGGCGCCGATCGGGGCGGTCCACATGATCATCGACAGGATCTTGAAGACCAGCCGCTGGATGTGCCCGATCCCGTCCAGGATCGGCTGGCCCTTCGAGCCCATCGCCTGCAGCGCGAAGCCCACCAGCAGCGCCACCAGGACGGTCTGGAGAACCTCACCCTCGGTCAGCGAGGAGAGCAGCGACTTCGGGATGATGCCGAGGATGAAGTCGGTCGTCGACTCGTGCGCGCCGGAGGCCTGCTTCTGCCCCGCTTCACGCAGCTTGTCGGTCAGGTTCAGGCCGGAGCCGGGCTGGACCAGGTTGCCGACGACCAGACCGATGGCCAGGGCAACCGTCGACATCACCAGGAAGTAGATGAGGGCAAGGCCACCGACCTTGCCGACGGACGCCGCCTGGCGGACCGAGCCGATGCCGATCACCAGCGTGCAGAAGATGATCGGGCTGATCAGCATCTTGATCAGGTTCACGAACCCGGTGCCGAGCGGTTTCAGCTCGACCGCGAAACTCGGGAACAGCAGACCGACGCCGATGCCGAGCAGAGCGGCGACGATGACGGCGATGTAGAGGAAGTGCGTCCGGTCGTTGCGGACCGGAGTCGGGCGGGGTTCGGTCGTGGCCATGTAGGACTCCTGTATCGGCCGTGGGCAGAACTGGGCTGTGGAGAGCTTCAGTAACTGTGACGTGACGCACAGGAGAAGTGCGCATTTCGTTCATATCGTTCTCGGTGCAGACTGTCCGTTGTGAAACACCGGCCGTGGGAACTCCGTCGCCAGGTCCTCTGGTTGCAGACGGGCACGGTCACGGTCCTGATCGTCATGGTCTGGATCGCGCTGGTCAGTCGCACCCGCGCCCAGGCCGAGCGGGACGCGGCGATCGCGGGGCGCACCCCGCCCGGCTGGTGGGAGCTGATCCGGATCGACCTGCGCCCGATGCTCGGCGTCGCGTGTCTGCTGCTCGGCGTCGCGATCGCCGGTAACGCGCTGGTGAGCTGGCGGGTCCGCCGCGCCACCCGCGGGATGGGCACCCAGTCGCTGGCCCGGATGCTCGACTTCTACGAAGGCGTCCTGCACGCGGCCCGCGAGGGCCTGATCCTGCTGGACGCCGACGGTCGCGTCCAGCTCGCGAACGACGAAGCCCGTCAGCTGCTCGGGCTGCGCGAGATCCCGCCCGGCACCCCGATCGAGGAGCTGCACCTCGGGACGCCGCTCGCCGAGCTGCTCCGCGCGGGCCGGACGGCGTACGACGAGCTGCACCTGGGCGCGAACGGCGTCCTGGTCGTGAACCAACAGCCCGCCCGGGCCGGCCGGATCGTCACGCTGCGGGACCACACCGAGCTGCAACAGCTGCTCGGCGAGCTCGATGCGATCCGCAGCCTGGCCGAGTCCCTGCAGGCGCAGAACCATGAGGCCTCGAACCGGCTGCACACCGTCGTCAGCCTGATCGAGATCGGCAAACCCGAGCGGGCGCGCGAGTTCGCCGTCTCCGAGCTGCAGTTCGCCCAAGCGATGACGGACCGCGTCGTCGGCACGGTCGGCGACCCGGTGCTCGCCTCGCTGCTGCTCGCGAAGCTGGCGCAGGCGCAGGAGCGCGGCGTCACGCTCACGCTCGAGCTCGGGCAGGAGTCGCTCAGCACCCGCCTCCCCGCGCAGGACGTCGTCACCGTGGTCGGTAACCTGCTCGACAACGCGATCGAGGCCGCGCGCGGAGGTCCGGCGCCGCGCCGGGTCGAGCTCCGCGCCGGGACGACGCCGGACGCGATCGACCTGGCCGTCACGAACACCGGCGCCGAGCTGGGCGCCACCGAGCTGGCGCACATGTTCGAGCGCGGCTGGACCACCAAGGCCGAACCGGGACACGGGCTCGGGCTCGTGCTGGTCCGCAGTACTGTCGAGCGCTGGCAAGGGACGTTGATGGTCGATCCGGATTCCGAGGTGGACGAAGTGCCTGCGCTGACCGTACGGGTCCGGCTGCCGCGAGCGGTGAGCGCGAGTGCCTGACCTGCGCGTCCTGGTGGTGGAGGACGACCCGGTCGCGGCCGAGGCGCACCGCACCTACGTCGACCGGCTCCCCGGTTTCACCTGTGTCGGCATCGCGAGTACGGCGGCCCGCGCGCTGCAGGTGCTCAGCCGCGGCGACGTCGACCTGGTGCTGCTGGACATGAACCTGCCCGACGGCCACGGCCTGGACGTCGTCCGCCGGATGCGGGCCCAGGGCAACCAGACCGATGTGGTCGCGGTGACCGCGGCCCGCGAGGTCGCGGCGGTCCAGGCGGCGGCCCGGATCGGCGTCGTCCAATACGTGCTGAAACCCTTTGCCTACGAGACCTTGCGGGACCGGCTGACGGCGTACGCCCGGCAGCGCCGCGCCGCCGAGGCCGGTCAGGTCGTCGCCGATCAGGACGAGGTCGACCGGTTGTTGCATCCGGCAAGGACTTCGTCGGTGCCGAAAGGGCTGGCAGGCTCGGTGCTGGACCGCGTCGTCCAGCTGCTCGGCAACCGTGAAGGCTGGACGGCCGAGGAGATCGCCACCGCACTCGGCACCTCGCGGATCACCGCCCGCCGCTACCTGGAGCACCTGGCCGACCAAGGCCAGGCACTGCGCACGCAACGGTACGACGGGCGCAGCGGCCGGCCCAAGGTCGAGTACAGCTGGGTTGCGGAGAGTTAGGACCGGACGAGCGTGGCCCAGAGGTGCGGCTGCAGGGGGAGGCCCTCGGCGGCCATGTCGTAGGCCCACATCAGCTCGCCCTTGACCAGGCCGTAGAGGCGGTGGCCGGCGGTGACCTCTTTGGCGGTCTCGGTGCGGGCGACGACATCCGTCCGCAACTCGATCTTGGCGCCGTCGATCTCGCCGTACCAGATCTCGGCGAAACCGGTCGGGTGCGCGAGGATGACCTCGAGTTTGTTGTCCGGCTTGGGACGCCAGAAACCCGTCTCCAGGGCCAGCGGGCGCTCGCGTTTACCGTCTTCGCCGACCACGAACGTCTGGCTGACGTAGTGCAGGAACGGCTTGCCGTTGTGGCTGAAGTCGATCTGCTGACCGAACTCGAACTTCTCGATGGTCGGGTAGTCGCCGTGGCCGCGGCCCTCCCAGCGACCGAGCAGCCACGCGAGTGGCATCAGGTCGGGGTGCAGGTTCTGCGGGATCTCGAACGCCATCGGGTCACTCAGCTCGCGCTGCGGCCGCGGAACAGCCGGTAGACGACGTACGCCGAGAACCAGCCCATGAAAATGGTGACCAGGACCAGCAGCGTGGTGAAGATGACGTGGAGCACGTTCGCCAGTCTAGAGGATGGTTCCGGGCCCTTCGGCTACCGTGGCGTGATGTCCCGCACGCTGGTGATCAAACTGACCGCAGGCGCCGACGAGCCCGAACGCGCCAACCAGGCCTTCACCGTCGCCGCCACCGCGGTCGCCGCAGGCGCTCAGGTCTCCTTCTGGCTCACCGGCGAGGCCGTCCGCTTCGCCGTCCCCGGCCACGCCGAAACCTTCGAGCTCCCGCACGCGGCCCCCCTGGTGGACCTCCTGACTGCCATCCGCGAAGGCGGTCAACTCACCGCCTGCACCCAATGCGTCAAGCGCCGCGACCTCACCGAAGCCGACCTGCTGCCCGGCACCCGCATCGCCGGCGCCCCCGCCTTCACCGAAGAGATTCTGGCGGAGCACGCCCAGGCGATCGTCTATTAGCTACTCGCGGCTGCGGCCGTGGCCTTCGGATTCGCGGCCGCCCCGGTTGACCGACTTCTCGTGGCGCTGAGCGGGGGTTTGGCCGCCGCGGGCGCCGCTGAGGGCCTCTTCGTTGGGACGAGTGGTGGCGCCGTTGGGGCTGGCGGTGCCGGCCGAGTAGGCGTTTTGGCTGGCGCGCATCTCCTCGGGGGACATCTGTGAGCGCTGGGCGCCCTCCTGCGGCGCGCGCTGGTTGTCGCGGTTGGCGCGCTCCTCGGCGAGCAGCCGGTCGACGGGCTGCTCCTGGTCAGTCTGCTGGGCGACCTGCTCGGACGCCGCCTTGTCGCCCCCGGTCGGGAACCCGCCGGTCGGCCCGGCCTCCTGCCGGTCGCGCTGCTCGTCCTGCCGCTCGGTCTCCTGCCGGTTGCGCCCCTCGCCGTTCAGCGCGGCCTGATTGACCGTCCCGTCCTCGTTGGTGAACTGCCGATCCCGCTCGGCCGCGTTCTCCTGCCCGTTCAGCGCGGCCTGGTTGACCGTCCCGTCTTCGTGGGTGAACTCGCGGTTCTGCTGCGCCTCGCGCGCCGGGTCGACGCCGAGCGCCTCCTGACGGACCGAGCCGTCCTCGTTGGTGAACTCGCGGTTCTGCTCGGCGACGTTCTCCTGGGCGCGGTCCTCGCCGTTCAGCGCGGCCTGGTTCGCCGTGCCGTCCGGGCGGGTGAACTCACTCTCCCGCTCCTGCTGGGCCTGCGGCTCCTGCACCCCGAGCCCGGCCTCGTTGACCGACCCGTCCTCATGGGTGAACTGCCGGTCCGGCTGGTCGGGCTGGTCGACACCGAGGGCGGACTGGTTCACCGAGCCGTCCTCGTTGCGGAACTGCTCCGAGAACTGCTCGAACCGCTCGTTCATCTGCGCGCTCTTGGCCTCGAAGTCCGCGCGCATCTGCTCGCCACGCGCCTCGAACTCCTGATGCTTCTGCGCGGACTCGGCCTCGAAGTCGGCCTCCATCTGCGCGGCCGCCCGCTCGTAGTCCGCCCGCGCCGCAGCCGCGTCAGCAGCCGTCGCGGCTCCAGCAGCCGCCCCGGCCGCCGGGACACCGAGGTTCTCCGCCTGCGGCTCGCCGCTGCGCCCGTCCCGGTTCCCTTCCTGCTGCCGCCGGCGCTCCGCTTCCTCACGCCGCCGCTCTTCCTCCTCGCGCCGCCGGTCCTCCTCTTCCTGCCGCCGACGCTCCGCTTCCTCGCGTCGCCGGTCCTCTTCCTCCCGACGGCGCTCCTCCTCGGCGCGCTGCTGCTCGTCGTCCCCGCGCTCGTCGGTCACCTCGTCCCGCTCGGCGCGGTCGTCGACCGAGCTGTCCGGCTCGCCGTCCCGGTTCAGGTCCTGATTCGCGCGCTCGGCCTCCCGCTGCCGCTCGGCGAGCTGCAACTGCAACTGAGCATGCCGCTCCTGCAGAGCGCGCAACTGCCGCTCCAACCGCCCGTACTGGTCGGCGGGGGCAGGACCGCGCATCTCACGGTCGATGTCCGGGTGGTAGCGGCGCAGGTTCCGGGCTTCTTCCAGCAGGGTGCGCGGCAGCGTCCCCTTGGCGTTCTGCCGAGCCTTCTCCAGGTGGCTGATCATCACCTGCGTCCGCTTGATCAGCACGTCGAGCAGTTCGTCCTCGAGCATCAGGCCACCTCACTCGCATAGACGGAGTACGCGAACCCGGCCTGCGGATTGTCCGCGCCGGGCTGAGTCGCATACAGATGGAACTCGGCACCCGGCCGCAGCCAGACCGCGAGGTGCCTACGCAGGCCGCGCCACTCCGGCGGCACCCGCGGATCGTCGCCCGGACCGACGAAGACCGGCGGGCCCCAATGCCTGCGGGCGCGCTCGACCTCGGACGGCCAGTGCTCGTCCAGCCCCGCTTCGGCGTCCGCGACCTCGGACGGCGTGATCTCGTACGCCGACCAGCCGCTGCGCGGGCTCTCGGGGAGGACGGCGTCCGGCAGCAGGAGCATCACGGTCTCGCGCTGCGTGACCAGGCCCCAGGTGAACCGCTCGGGGTCGATGTTGCCCGGCGCCCACGGCTGCCACCCGGTGGCCGCCGTGACGCGCAGGACCCGCGCCCGGATCGCCTCCAGGCCGGCGCCCGGCGGGCCCCAGACCGGCTTCCAGTCGGAAACCTCGGCCAGATCCGCCATCGCGCGCTCGTCGTCGTCCGACGACCGCTGCTGCGTCTTCACCGCTGCCCACTCCTCTCCCAGAGTTACCCACCCTAAGCCCATGGCGGCGCACTCACCCCAGAACAGACGTGCCGGAAGCGGCAACGGATCCCGTTCGCGAGCAGTAAGCGTTCGCCGCCCCGCAACCGGCCCGATCTGGGTTGTAGTGGAAACATGAAGCTTCCGGCGCCGCCGACGGCGCAGTCGTTCCGGTCGCCGCTGCACCATCCGCGCGTCGCGACCGTGCTGGGCCGCTGGCTCGGCGTCGCCGTGCTGGTCTGCTTCCTGACCGGCCTGTTCAGCCATTTCCAGCAGGAATCCCCCGCCTGGCTGCACATCCCGACCCGGCCGGCCTCGCTCTACCGGGTCACCCAGGGTCTGCACGTGTTGAGCGGAACAGTCGCCGTACCGTTGCTGCTGGCAAAGCTCTGGACGGTTTACCCCAAGCTGTTCGAGAAACCGACGCTGAAGACGCTGCTGGAGCGCCTGTCGATCCTGGTGCTGGTCTCAGCCCTCGCACTGGAGCTGTTCATCGGCTACCTGAACACCCTGCAGTGGTACCCCTGGCCGTTCCCGTTCAAGCAGACGCACTACGCACTCGGCTGGATCATCGTCGGCGCGCTCCTCGTCCACATCGCCGTCAAGATCCCGGTCATCCAGTGGCGTAAGGAGCCTTTGCCGCCGGCAACGACTGACCTGACCCGCCGCGGCCTGTTCCGCACGGTCGCCGGCGCGGCAACTCTGGTCGGCATCACCAGCGTCGGCCAGTCCGCACCGCCGCTCGGCCCACTGGCCGTCCTGGCGCCCCGCAAGCCGGACGTCGGCCCGCAAGGGCTCCCCGTGAACCGGACGGCCCGCGACGCCGGGATCGACCCGCTGACGGCGTCCTGGCGCTTCACCGTCGTGGGCCCACAGCAACTGTCGTACACCCTCGATCAGCTGCGCCAGCTCCCCCAGAACCACTCCAAGCTGCCGATCGCCTGTGTCGAGGGGTGGAGCCAGGGCGCCCACTGGGAGGGGATCCGAATCCGCGACCTGCTGCACCTGTGCGGCGCACCGGCGTCGTCGCGGGTGCGAGTGGTCTCGATGGAGAAGGGCGGTTTCTACGCCACCAGCGAGCTCCCACCCCAGTTCGCCGCCGATCCGCTCACCCTGCTTGCCCTTCGCCTCAACGGCAGCGAACTCGCCCTCGACCACGGCTTCCCGGCCCGCATCATCGCACCGAACCGCCCCGGTGTCCTGCAAACCAAGTGGGTCCACCGCCTGGAGGTCCTGGCATGAGAGCCCGCATCATGCTGGGCGCCACCGGCGTCGGCCTCGGCCTGTGGGGCCTCTGGCTCCTCCTCAGCGTCCTGGAACCTCGCGCCCTCTTCCACCTGCCCCTGTGGCTGGGCGGAGCCGTCGTCGCCGACGACGCCCTCCTCGTCCCGCTCATCATCGTTCTCAGTGTCGTGGTGACCCATCACATCGTGCGCACAACACTTCTGTACGTTGGAATCACCACACTGCTCGCGATTCCGCTGCTTCTCCGCCAGGGGAAGGGGGCCAACCCGACCATCCTCCCGCGCGACTACCTGCGGGACTGGCTGTTGCTAGAAGCAATCATCATCGCGACCGGCGCGGCCGTGTTCCTGTTTCAGCGCTTCACGTTCAACAGATCGCGCGCCTCGTCCGACGACATCGGCGGCCGCTGAGCCAGCGTCGCCAGGGCGGCCGCGCGCTCGACCAGCTCGGCGTTGTGGTTGACCGGCTCACCCTTCGCCAGCGTCAGCGTGTCCTCCATACCGACCCGGAGGTGGCCGCCCTTCGACAACGCGGCCAGCGCGACGGTGAGCGACGTCCGCCCGATCCCGGTCGCTGACCAGGACGTGACGGCGGCGGGCAGCGCGTTGAGCGCGGCGACCAGCGCGTCCGTCGTCCCGGGCATTCCGCCGGGGACGCCCATCACCAGGTCGCAGTGCACGCGGCCGCCGTACGGCACGCCGAACTTGTCGAGCAGGCGCCCGAGCGCCGCCACGTGCCCGAGGTCGAACAGCTCGAACTCGGGGACGATCTCGCGCTCCTGGGTGAGCTGGTAGAGCTCGGTGACGAACGGCCACGGGTTCATGAACACGTCGTCACCGAAGTTGACCGTGCCCATCGTCAGCGAGCAGGAGTCAGGCGCGGCGTCCAGGACGCGGAGCCGATGCTCGAACGGGTCGGTGACCGCGCCGCCGGTGGAGAGCTGGACGATCAGGCCCGAGTTCGCCCGGACGGCGGCGACCGTCTCGGTCAGCCGGCCGAGGTCGAGGGTCGGCCGGTGCTCGCCGTCCCGGATGTGGATGTGGATCATCGCGGCCCCGGCCGCCTCGCAGCGCTTCGCCGTCTCGACCAGCTCGTCGAGGGTCGTCGGCAGCGCCGGGCAGTCCGCCTTCGCGGTCTCGGCGCCGGTGGGGGCAACGGTGATCAGGGTCGAGGCCATGCGTCAGATCTTGCCAGAACACCGCCGAAACCGGGAGATTCAGCGGCCGAACAGGCGACTGGCGAGATATTTTCCGGCACGGCAGGATTGTTCCCATGAGAGCAGTCGTACAGCGGGTCAGCAGCGCATCGGTCACGGTCGAGGGCGCGATGGTCGGCGCGATCGACGGGCCGGGGCTACTGATCCTGCTCGGCGTCACCCATGACGACACCCCCGCAACAGCGCAGGCCCTGGCCGCGAAGATCTGGACGCTACGCATCCTCGACGGCGAGCGATCGGCCGCCGACGAGCAGGCGCCGATCCTCGCGATCAGCCAGTTCACCTTGTACGCCGACACCCGCAAGGGCCGCCGCCCGTCCTGGAGCGCGGCCGCCCCCGGTCCGGTCTCCGAACCGCTGTACGACGCCTTCTGCACAGCCCTGGAGGGGCTGGGCGCCAAGGTCGAGCGCGGCCGCTTCGGCGCCCACATGGAGGTCGCGCTGGTCAACGACGGCCCGGTCACGCTGATCCTCGACGCCTGATGGAGCCGGCTCGTCTGGTCGCCCGGCGCTTGCCGCAGGAGCCCGGCGTCTATCGCTTCCGGGACGAGAACGGCCGGGTCCTCTACATCGGCCGCGCGGTGAACCTGCGCCGCCGCGTGTTGTCGTACTGGACGCATCTGGGCGACCGGCCCCGCCTACGCCGCATGGTGACCCGGATCGCCCGCGTCGAGAGCGTCTGGTGCGACTCCGAGCACGAAGCCGCCTGGCTCGAACGCAACCTGCTCGAACACTCCAAACCGCGCTGGAACCGAGTCAGGGGCGGCGCGGAGGTGGTCGGCTACATCCGCTTCGATCCCGCCGGCCCCCGCTTCACCCACACAGTTACGCCGACCGCTCCGCACTTCGGCCCGTATCTCGGCGGCCTCCGCGTCCGGCAGGCGATCTCGGCTCTGCAACGGGTGATCCCCTTGCACTACACCGCCGACACCGGCGGCTCATTGCGTGAGTTCGCCCGGCTGTTCGGCGTCAGCCCGGACGATCGCGTGGCGCTGACCGAAGCGGCGTACGCCGTCCTCGAACGCGAGCCGGCCGCCGTGACCGCCGTCCGGGCCGAGCTGGTCCGGCGCCGGGACGCCGCGTCGACGGCGCTCCGGTTCGAGTTCGCGGCCAAACTGCAGGAGGAGCTGGCCGCGTTCGAGTGGATCATGGCCGAGCAGAAAGTCGCCCAGATGGTTGCCGATGACATCGATGTGTACGGCTGGGCCAACGGCGTCCTGGTCGGCTTCACCCTGCGCGGCGGGCGAGTCCGGACCTGGACCCAACAGGCGATGACCGAACGGACCGCCCACGACCGGGTCGCGGCCACGCCGGCGTCCTGGCAGTTGTTTGCCCAGCGCAACGCCGAGCTCGCCGCGCGCTTGCTGGCATGACGAAACCGGCCCCGGATCCTGTGCGGATCCGGGGCCGGTGATTCTGAGACGGTGAGGTTCGACTCAGACGGTGACTGTCAGCTTGTTCAGCCGACGACGCCGGCGGCCGAGTGACCGACGACAACCTTGGTGTTCAGGCTGTAGACGTCGATGACCAGGGCGTTCACGGCGATGTAGCGCTGCTGCTTGACGACCTGGTTGAAGGTCAGCTTGGCGATACCGGGGATGTCCAGCGTGGCGTTCTGACCGGTCTTGACCGGGTAGACCTTGTTGCCGACCTTGATCGACGCGATGCTCGAGGTCGAGCTGACGCCGAACTTGCCGTCCTTGGTCTTCCACGCCTTGGCCTCGGAGTTCACCGCGCCGATGGCCAGGTTGCCGACCTTGACACCCGCGACGTGCGAGGTGAAGTGGACGGCGGCCTTGTCCTTGCTCTGGAAGCCGTTCTTGGTGGTGTACGCGGCGCCGACGTAGGCGACCTTCGGGATCACGACCTCGCCGACCGACGCGCGGATGGTCTTGCCCTCGGTGCCCTTGCAGGTGGCCTGGTACGACGTCGGGCCGGAGACGACCAGCTTGTCGACGTTGGCCTTGGTGACGTAGGCGTCGCCGATGACGAGGCCGACGGCCGGCTTGGCGATCTCGGCGCGGGTCTTGAGGACCGCGACGTCGACACCCTCCGGGATGTACTTGTTCTTCACGTTCGCGTGGACGACGACGCCCTGCGCGTACGAGTAGATACCGCTCTCGGTCTTCACGCCGCCGACGCGGTTCAGCACGATGTAGCCCAGGCCCGGGACGGCGACCTTGGTGTTGTGGGCCGGCTTCAGCAGCGACGGCACCGAGACGGCGCCGATCTTCACGCCCGCGTAGGTCGTGTTACCGGTGTAGGACAGCTTGCCGTTCTTGTACACCGCGGTGGTGGTGGTCTTCACACCGGTCAGGTGCAGCAGGTTGCCGATCTTGACGTCGACCGCGGTCGCGGTGCTGGTGACGCCGTTGCCGTCCTTGTTGTTGAACGCGTGAGTGTTCGTCCGCACGGTCTTGGCGATCGCGTGGTTGTTGACGTTGGCCGTCGCGACGTCGTTCGTGTCGGCAGCCGACGAGTTCGTGGTGCAGCTGATCGTGCTCAGCGTCTGCGGGCCGCTGTTCACGACGCCACCCGTGGCCTCGACAGCGATGCCGTAGCCGTTGTAACCGAAGACCGGGCTGGCCGATGCCGAGCCCGAGGTCAGCGCGATCGTAGAAGCAACGCCGACGACCGCCGCTACACCGACGGCGGCGAGCTTCTTGTATCCGATGCGGGGTCCCATGACCCCTCCTCCCTGAGTGATGACATGGCCCGTAGCGCGGGCCAGGACACAGACACAACTCAGGCGGTCGCGGTAGGTAACGAGCCGACCTCGCTCCGAGACCAAACCGTTACCTGCGGACTCGCCGGCTGAGATTCCTCCGGGTCACCCGTAACTTCGCGGTGATGGGTCGAAAACCCTTGCCCGACAGGGGTTCCGGCATGCCGAAGGGCCCGGACGCGCAAGGTCCGGGCCCTTCGGAAACTACTTCAGGGTGGGCCGCCGTCCGGCGACGGCGGCACCATCAGTAACGAGCGAAACCTCAGACGGTAACGGCCACTTCCGCGACGGCGCCGTACTGCGCCACCACCTGGCGGTCGACCGGGTCGGCCTTCGGGGCCAGCGTGCGCAGCGTCCACTCGCCGGGCTTGGCGAAGAACCGGAAGTGCCCGGTCGCGGACGTCGGCACCTCGGCGGTGAACTCACCCGAGGCGTCGAGCAGCCGCACGTACGCGCCGCCGACCGGCTCCTCGCCGCGCAGCACCTGGCCCTGGATCACGGCCTCCTTGTCGATGTCGACCCCCTTGAGGTCGAGACCGCCCTGCTTCGCGCCGCACATCTCAGGCCTGCCCGGGTTCGTCGCCGAGGGCAACCGGCACGCCGACCAGCGAGCCCCACTCGGTCCAGGAACCGTCGTAGTTCTTGACGTTCTCCTGGCCGAGCAGCTCGTGCAGCACGAACCAGGTGTGCGCCGAGCGCTCGCCGATCCGGCAGTACGCGATGGTGTCCTTGCCGAAATCGACCCCGGCGTCGGCGTACAGGGCCTTCAGCTCCTCGTCGGAGCGGAAGGTGCCGTCGTCGTTGGCCGCCTTGCTCCACGGGATGCTGGCCGCGGTCGGGATGTGCCCCGCACGCTGGGCCTGCTCCTGCGGCAGGTGGGCCGGGGCGAGCAGCCGGCCGGCGTACTCGTCGGGGCTGCGCACGTCGACCAGGTTCTTGACGCCGATGGCCTCCTCGACCTCACCGCGGAACGCGCGGATGTTCAGGTCCGGCTCCTTGGCGACGTACTCGGTGGCCTCGCGCTTGACGACATCGTCGGTCAGCTCGCGGCTGTCCAGCTCCCAGCGCTTGCGGCCGCCGTCGAGCAGGCGGACGTCGCCGTGCCCGTACAGCTTGAAGTACCAGAAGGCGTACGCGGCGAACCAGTTGTTGTTACCGCCGTACAGCACGACAGTGTCGTCGTTCTTGACGCCGCGGGCCGACAGCAGCTCCTGGAACTGCTGCTGGTTCACGAAGTCGCGACGGACCGGGTCCTGCAGGTCGTCCTTCCAGTCCAGCTTGATCGCACCGGCGATGTGGCCGGCGTCGTACGCCGAAACGTCCTCGTCGACCTCGATCAGGACGACGTTGGCGTCGCTCTTGTGCTCTTCGACCCAGTCGGCCGAGACAAGCGCGGATTCCCTGCTCATGTGTGCTGCCTCTCAGTTGGTAGCGGTACTTGGCGTACGAATGCGTTGGATCAACAAATAGGCCTCGCAGCCGAGGCAGAGCCCCACGGCCGCGTTCACGAACGCGGCGACCAGGGCGAATCCGGTGGCGACCACTCCGAGCACGATCGCGCCGCTGAAGTAGCCGATCAGGCCGGCGATCGCGAACAGCAGACCGACCAGCTGCGCGAACCGCGGCGGCGTCGCGTCCTCCAGCTCGCTGGGCGGGCCCAGCCGCGGCCGGACGACGCGTTTGAAGAGCTGGCCGTACGGCGACGCCTGGACGCCGAAGGCGACACCGATCGCGAACACCAGCGTCTGCACCGCCAGGATCCACGGATTGCCGAGGATCAGGGTCAGCGCCAGCAGGACTGCGGTCACCCCAGCTGCGAACCGCAGTCCACGAGGGTCGACCTGTTGGGCTTTCTGCGCCGTCTGTTCGGACATGCCGACTCCGTCGGAAGGAGTGGTTCGAGCCGGACCCGCCCGGGTGTGCGGGGAGACGACGTACGCGACACCGGGCTCAGATTCCGGTCTCGCAGCGCTCGGGACGCCGCCTGGTCAGCGGCCGCGACACAGTGACGAGCGCATGCGGCAGTTGTCCACCGCGCGGCGCTTGGTCAGCAAAGTCGTGTACTCCACGCCTCCGAGAGTACGGAAACCGTGGAGAGGGGTGGCCAGTTGTCCCATTTACTGAGACAACTGATCACATCCTGGAACCGGTCAGGTGCGGACGACCTGGGTGCCGGGCCACTTGTCGTGCAGCGCCTGCTTCTTGTCGTCCCACAGCGGCCAGAACCAGTCGAGCAGGATGATGATGAAGACGAGCTGGCCGAGGAGCGGGATGGCACTGACCACGTTCACGCCGAGGTAGAAGCCGACCCGCTTGGCCGCCACGGCAGGCGGCAGATACCCGCGGCTGCCCCGCTGTCGGACGGCGATACTCAGCAGCATCTTGCCCGGGGTCGCGCCCGCCTTGGTCAGGAAGAAGTACTGATACGCGAACTGGACCGCGAGACTGATCAGGCTGGCCGGAATGATCCATTTGTACGCCTCGGCCGGCAGCGTTGTCGGCGCGACCGGATTCCCGCCGCGCGCCGCCTCTTCGAAGAGCGGGCGATAGAAGTCCATCGCCCATTGCAGGAACTTCCAGACGAAGTAGCCGGAGAAGACCAAGGCGATCAGCCCGGACAGGATGCTGTCGATGATGTATGCGAAGACGCGGCGCCACCAGCCGGACAGCGGCTGCCCGTCGGGTGTCACGACGCGGTTCGGGTTCTGGCCGGGGGCGCCGTAGCCCACAGCCGCCTGCTGCGGGTAGGGCTGGTAGCCGCCCTGGAAACCCTGCCCCTGGCCGTACTGCTGGCCGTGCTGCTGCTGGCCCTGCTGAGGTTGGCCGTAGGGCTGTTGGGGCTGGCCGAACGGCTGCTGGGCCTGCTGGCCCGCGCCGCCGAAGACCTGGCCGTGCTGGACCGACTGGCCGTCCTGCGGGCGCTCCGGCGCCGGCTGGCCGTACTTCGGCCGGCGCCGATCGGTCCAGGCGTTGCCGTCCCAGTACCGCTGCTGGGACTGGTTCTCGGGGTCGTCGTACCAACCGGCTTGAAAGCTCACGCGCACAGCATCGCCCATCGGCTGGGCCGATCGCTATCCGCCTGCAGACTGATATGTAGGCGTTAGGACGGCTGGTGGTCGATCGCGATGGCCAGAGCGGCGATCACGTCCGGTTTACGCGGTGCGCCGCTGGCCCGTTTGACGACCGCTCCGGTGCTGTCGAGCACCAGGGTCGTCGGCGTCCGGAGGATGTCGAGGCGACGGACGAGCTCCAGGTGCGCCTCGGCGTCCAGCTCGATATGACGGACGCCGTCCACCATGCCCTCGACCTCGGCCAGCGTGCGGCGGGTGGCGCGGCAGGGGGCGCAGAAGGCAGATGAGAACTGCAGCAGCGTGGCCCGCTCGCCGAGCTCAGCGCCCAGGTCGGCCGCGGAGACTGTGTCCACCTGTGCCTTCCCTCGAAAACGGCCGTCGTACCAGGCTTTGAGCATGCTGAGCAGCACTCCGGCCACGAGCGCGCCGGCCAGCACCCACAGACCTAGGCTCACAACAAACCAGAGTACGTCGGTGGTTTTTCCGCACCAGCCGCCGTTTCACCCTTCGGACACGCCTAGTCATCAGGGCGGCCGCGGAGCCGTTTGGTCTCACCACGGCGCTTCTTGTCGTCCAGGCGCCGGCGTACCGCGCCTTTGCTCGGCTTCGTCGGGCGCCGGGGCCGCGGCGGCGCTGCGATCGCCTCCTTGAGCACTGCGACCAGGCGCTCCTTGGCCGCCTCCCGGTTCCGCCACTGCGACTTGTACTCCGATGCGGCGATCGTGAGCACACCGTCGACCAGCCGGGTCTCGAGCCGCTCCAGCGCCCGGGACTTGAGCACCGCGGACAGCGCCGTCGTACCGGCGACGTCGAAACTCAGCTCGACGCGGCTGTCAGTGGTGTTCACCGACTGTCCGCCCGGGCCGCTGGACCGGGAGAACCGCCAACTCAGCTCCGCGTCGGGTACCACCACCCCCGGCCGCACGATCAGCCCGTTGTCCATGACACCTATTGTGCTGGTTGGCCCCTTCGGCTCGTTACGCTTCTCCCCGTGCAGGAGACGGGGACGCCAGGGCGGCCGGAGCAGGAGCGCGGATATCTTCCGGTACCGGCGGAACAGGAGCGCGAAGAGCTTCCGGGACTGGCAGATCTCCAGGTCCGCGGCCGTCCGGTCAAAATCTGGGCGATCGGCGCCGGCGCGGTGGTCCTCGCGATCTCCGCGGCGTTCGGCGGGCTCAACAAGGCCGAGGCGGAGAATCCCCCGCTGGCGGCCGGTACCGCGGTGAACGCGGGCCAGTTCGAGGTGACGGTCCAGCGGGTCGTCACTGTGACCGATCTCAAGCCCCTGTTCACGCCGGAGCCGGGTGGCGCACTGATCGCGGTCGTGACCAAACTCAAGGTGACCGACGACACCGGGGCCACCCCGCCGTCGGACCTGATCCGGCTGATCGGCGTACCAGGCCTCGAGGACGACGCCCGGCCGGTCGGGACCGCCACCCTGGACGACAACACGCAGAGCCCGGTGCTGACGCCGGATGCCGCCGAGGACGTCGCGTACGTGTTCAAACTACCCAAGCTGAGCGAACTGCCGACCGAGGCGAAGGTGACCGTGCAGGGCTACGAGCACTACGACGAGTCGCTGCTCGACCACCACGAGAAATGGCTGCCGGCCGACATCGTGGCCGAGGGCACGATCAAGGTCACCGACAAGACGAAGCCGAGTAAGTCATGACGAGCCGCAAGGTGCTGAACGGCGTCCTGACGCTCGCTGTTCTGATCGCGATCGTCGGCCTCTACCGGCTGACGCCGACGCAGAAGGACATCCAGGACCCGACCCCGGTGAACGGCGTCGTCGGCCGTGCGGTCGAGACGCCGCGCTTCACGCTCACCGTGGACGGCGTCCGCGTCGGCAAGAAGCTGCGGATCCCGCGCAGCAGCCCCGACCGGGAGAGCCGGACGAACTTCGTGCTGATCGACGCCACCGTGACCGCGCTGCGGGAGCCGATGTACCTGAAGCGGGTGCGGGTGCTGACCGCGGACGGCGTCGCGTACCTCGGCGCCAACCGCACCGGGCTGGACCAGACCGCGCTGTCCGGCGCCGAACTCGCGCCCGGGATCCCGGTCCGCGGCTCGTTCGTGGTCGAGCTACCGGCCGACAAGTTGCCAGGAGCAACCTTGCAGGTGATGGAGAAGTCCGGGTTCAACGAGCTCGAGCCGGAGGCGACCGTCCCGCTCGACGTCGAGACGCCCGAGGTGCAGGACGTCGTCCAGCTGACCACTGCGAGCGCCTCGTGAGCGGCGCGCGCCGGGCCCGGCGCAAGGCCGGCTGGCTCCAGAAGAACACCGCGGCCCTGGCCTCGCTGGCGCTCACGATCCCGCTGGCCGGCTGGTGGACCACCCGGAGCGACTACAAGTCCTGGTACGACTCCGAGCCGCGCGACGCGATCACGGTCGCCGACGGCGGGACGGAGTACCTGGGCGCGACGTGGTTCGCTGCGAGTGTGGAGAAGGATCCGCAGCAGCTGAAATCGTCGTTCAGCAAGCCGAAGGCGCTGCCGCCGGACACGACCCGGATCCGGGTCTACTACCGCCAGCAGGTCGCGGACGTGGCCAGCCTGGAGGGGCTCGGCGGCTGCCGGCTGCACCTGCGCGCGCCGGACGGCAGGGTCTGGGACCAGCTGACCGTCGGCGGCGAAGCCTTCGAGGACCGGCCGAACGGCTGCACGGGCGGCTACGACGAGAAGCCGTCGTCCTTCCGGGGCGCGAACGCGGAGCACTACCTGAAGCCGCAGGCCGGGAAGCCCTACGAGACGGTCGCGATCTTCGTCGTCCCGACCTCGGTCGCCGACAGCGTGCAGCCGACGATCACCTGGGCTACGAAAGTTCCCGAGTACCTGGCATTCCCGAGGTAGCGGCGGACAGGTCGGCCACGCCGCCCTGCTCGTCGGCGTCCTGCTCGCGGACGGCTCGGGTACCGCGGTTCAGGTAGCCGGCCACGCCGCCGATCATCCGGTCGTACGCCGCGGCCAGCAGCGCGACCTGCAGCATGATCTTCAGGCCGTCGGTGATCAGGTTCAGCGGCTCGTCGACGACCAGCCAGAACTGCAGGCTGTGCGGGCCGAGCACCCACAGCTTCAGGACCATCCAGACCGCGCTGGCCGCGAACGTCACGACGGCCCAGGCCAGGAAGTAGCCGAGCATCGGGCGGAGACCGGAGCGAATCACCAGCCGGAACGCGTCCGCGATCGGTGACCAGCGATCCTTCCAGTCCGCGACGACGGTGTTGCCGGCCGCCTGGACGATCCGCGGCGTGCGCTGCCAGCGGTTGGTGATCCGGTCGAAGCGCCAGCGCGGCTCGGTGTCCGCCTTGCTGACCGCGCGGCCGTAGATCACTGCGGTCATCGTGATCCAGACCAGCGGCAGCACGGCCGCGCTCCAGAGGTCGCCGATACCGGATGCGAGGAAGCCGGCGACGGCGTCCCAGATCTCGCGGATCTGGCTGGCGCCGAACAGGTGGTCGAGCACCCAGAGATAGGCGTCGTGCAGCCACACCCACAGCTGCCGCTCCTGGATCCACTCCTTCGGCGACGGGATGTACGACGTGGCCTGGTAGGCGACGACGAAGATCCACAGGGCCTCGAGGTAGGTGACGAACAGCTTGCGGACCGGACCCTCGGTCTCACCACGCCACTTCTTGAACGCGAAGCGGAGCAGGTAGGCGGTGACGCCGAGGCCGATGAAGAGCCAGGTCGACAGCGCGGCCAGCCCTTCGGCGGGCACCGGGACCGAGCCGCCGCCGAGCGCCGTGGCAGCCGCGTCGTTCACCTTCTGGACGGCCAGCTTGTACTCGTACTCGAGCGCTTCGTTCTGCAGGAACTTGTACGCCGCGTAGAACGCGAGGAACGGCAGCAGCGCGGCCGCCAGCGCGTCGACCGGGCGGCTCTCCTTACCGGGCTCCACGCCGTCCGGCGCGAGCACGCCCTCGGCGACCGCGCGACGGTGGAAGGGCAGCTCGCCGCGGAGGACCAGGAACATGGCGACGTACATCGCCAGCGAGACCACGACCAGCAGCGCGAGCACCGCGATACCGGCGGCCTCGACCTTCGCACCGGCCTGGACCGCAACCCACTGCAGCCCGCGGTGCGCCAGCTGGGCGATCAGAAACACCGCCAGCAGCCTCGGCCACGCCTTACCGAACAGAACTCCAGCGCGGCCCACCGTGGTGAGCAACGACCCCGACTCCATCGCCACGGCGCAGAATCTACCCCGCGGAGGGGGCGTCACCGCAGGTCAGGCGGGCGCTTCGGCCGTTTCCCGGGTGGTTGCGGCCGGCGGGACCACGAAGCGGTAGCCAACGTTACGGACCGTGCCGATCAAGGACTCGTGTTCAGGGCCGAGCTTCGCGCGCAACCGGCGTACGTGGACGTCGACCGTCCGCGTGCCGCCGAAGTAGTCGTAACCCCAGACCTCCTGGAGGAGCTGCTCGCGGGTGAACACCCGGCCCGGGTGCTGCGCGAGGAACTTGAACAACTCGAATTCCTTGTAGGTCAGGTCGAGGGCGCGGCCGTTCAGCTTCGCGGTGTACGACGCCTCGTCGATCACGACGTCGCCGGTGCGGATCAGGCTGGTGTCCGGGTCCTCGGTGCGGGTGGCGGCCAGGCGGCCGATCACCAGCCGCAGGCGGGCCTCGATCTCGGCCGGGCCGGCGGTGTCGAGCAGCACGTCGTCACAGCCCCAGTCGGCGTTGACGGCGGTCAGCCCGCCCTCGGTGACGACCAGGATCAGCGGGACGTCGATCCCCGTCGTCCGGATCAGCCGGGACACCCCGCGGACGGCGACCAGGTCACGGCGGGCGTCCAGCAGGACGGCGTCCGCGTCGGGAGCGTCGACCAGCGCGGCCACCTCGGCGGGCAGGATCCGGATCTGGTGCGGCAACAGAGCGAGCGACGGCAGCACCTCGGTGGAGGCCTGCAGTGCGTTCGTCAGCAGAAGCAACGTGCTCACGTTGTCTCCCCGTGCTGGTCTAGGTGCACATCAGGCCCCAGCGGCGTCATTGCCGGGGGCCCGAGACACACTGGATAACAACAGCAAGCTGACATACTAACCGAAGACTCATCCGATCAGTGAGGTCGCACCCGATGCCGGAAGTCACCATCCGCTATTTCGCCGCGGCCCGCGCCGCCGCCGGCCACCCCACCGCGACCGCGGACGCCACCTCCCTGGCCGACCTGATCAGCACGGTCTCCACCGACCGCCCGGAGCTCGCCCGAGTCCTCTCACTCTGCACCTTCCTGCTCAACGGCGAACGCGCAACCCCCACCACCCCCCTCCCCGAAGGCGCCCTCGTAGACGCCCTCCCCCCCTTCGCCGGCGGCTAACCCGCCGCCCCCACTCCCCGCGCCTGGCGCGCCGACGACTCACCCGCCAACCCCCACTCCCCACACGGGGTCCGCCCGCGGCTCACCCGCGGATCACCGCTCCCCAGACCGGGTCCGCCGACGGCTCACCCGCCGACCACCGCTCCCCACACCGGGTCCGCCGACCGCCACTCCCCACACCGGTCCGCCGCCGACTGCTGACTCGCCGGTCGCCCACCGCACTCCTCGTCCGGTGAACGAAGTTCGTGATGTGACTGGTGTGTTGTTGTGTGACTGGTGGTTCGACGGGCTTTTACGACTGTCAAGGATCCTGCTACCTTGCGTATTCCGTCGTTCCACGGAAGGTCACCGATCACCGATGGCGCACGTTGCACCGACCTCGCATCGCCGCGCGACCCGCGCCTCGCACCGCGGTAACCGCACGGCCGATGGGCCGATCCGCCGCAGTACCTGGCTCGGCCTGGCGTTCGCGATGGTTCTCGGCCTGTTCCTCACCGGCTACGCCCACGTCGGCGTACACGCCGCCGGCGTCACCCTGCTCGTCATGCTCGTCCCGCTGACGCTCGCCGTCTTCGGCGCCGCCGTCCGCCGCGGTTTCGGCTCGACGCTGTCCCCGCTGTTCACCGCCGGCGCGCTGACCTTCGTCCTGCTCAAGTTCTTCCTCTGACCGCCGGGGTGGGTACGCCGAGCGGCGTACCCACCCACAGGCGGCCCGGGCTCAGGACCCGGTCGAGATCCGGTCCGTCGGCCCCGGCGTGTACGGGTCGTGCGCGGTCAGGTACTTCGCGAAGGCGTCGATGTCGAGCCCGCCGAAGAACTTGTTCGTCGCGGTGGTGAAGGCCGGGAAGCCGTCACCACCGTCCGACAGGAAGTTGTTGGTGACGATTCGGTACGACGTACCGTCGGCCAGCGGCTGACCGCCGATCTTCACCGAGCCGGCCACGATCTTCGAGCCGGCCGCCGCGGCCGGGTTCCAGGTGTAGGTGATCCCGGCGACCTGCAGCACCTTGTACTTACCGGCCTCCGGCCCGTTCACCCCGGAGAACTGCTGCTCGAGCAGCGCCTTGATCTGCGCGCCGGTCATATCCATCGAGACCAGGAAGTTGTTGAACGGCTGGACCGTGAAGGCCTGCCCGAAGGTGACCTCACCCGCGTTCGACGCGAGATCGGCCCGGATACCGCCCGGGTTCATGAACGCGGCGACCGGCGTCTTGCCGCCCGTCACCACCGTGGGGTCGGCGAGCTGCGCGTCGGCGATCAGGTTGCCCAGCGGGGACTCGAGCGACTCGTCCGGCGTCCGCGAGACCGACGTACCGCTGATGTGGCCGATCACCTTGTTCGCGATCGGGGCGACCAGCGTCTGGTACTTGCCGATCAGCTCGGTGGTCTTGCGGTCCTGCGGGACGTCCCGGGTGACGATCACGTTGTTGGCCAGCGTGTTCACCCGGTCGACGTCGTTCGTCGCGTTGTTGATACTCAGCCGGACCTCGGTGACGAGCCGGCCGAACGACGACGCGCTGGTGATCAGCCGCGGCTGACCGGCCTTGTCCGGCAGGGAGCAGTTGTAGCCCTGGTGGGTGTGACCGGAGATGATCGCGTCGATCTCCGGGTCGAGACCCGCGTTGATGTCGACGATCGGGCCGGAGATCCCCGGGCAGCTGTTGTACGCCTTCGGATCGGCCGGGAAGCCGCCCTCGTGCAGCAGCACGACGATCGACTTCACGCCCTTCTTCTTCAGCACCGGGACCAGCTTGTTCGCCGTCTCGATCTCGTCCTTGAAGGTGAGCCCCTCGACCCCGGACTTGGTGACGATGTTGGGCGTGTTCTCCAGCGTCATCCCGATGAAGGCGACCTTGCGGCCGTCGTCGAACTTCTTGATCGTGTACGGCGCGAGCAGCGTGCGCTGGGTGTTCTCGAAGAACACGTTGGCCGACAGGTAGTCGAAGTCCGCGCCCTTGAACGGACGCTTCTTGTCGGGGCACGAGTTCTGGTTGTTCTGGCCGTCTCCGTCGGGCAGGCAGCCGCCGGTCTGCATCCGGAGCAGCTCGTGCCAGCCCTCGTCGAACTCGTGGTTGCCGACCGAGGCGGCCTCCAGGCCCATCAGGTTCATCGCCTCGATGGTCGGCTCGTCGTGGAACGCGGCCGACAGCAGCGGCGAGGCGCCGATCAGGTCGCCGGCGGCGACCGTGACGGACTCCTGGCCCTTCGCCTCCGCGGCCTCCCGCAACTGCTTCAGGTGGGTGGCCAGGTACGCCGCGCCACCGGCCGGGATGCCGTTGATGTTGCCGCTCGAGCCGCCCGGCGCCTCCAGGTTGCCGTGGAAGTCGTTGAGGGCGAGCAGCTGGATCTGGGTGTGCGTCGGCTTGGGCTTCGCCGGCGATGCCTGGGTCACGGTTCCCCCCGTGGCCAAGCCGAGCACGGCGGCGGTGCCGACGGCGATCAGGCCGGCGGCCCATCGTCGGTTCAGCCGCGTCTTGTCTCGTCCTGTCAAGGCCATGTCTACTCCGTCGTCGTAGCGATCACCGCATGGAATTTGCCAGGCGGTCCCGAAAAATTACCCCGGGTGCCACGGCCCTTCCAAGGACCTGAGCATGAACTCAGCCGGACCTTTTACGGTATTCCCGTGACTCTCGAAGCAGTTCCCTCACCGTTGCCCACGGCCACCGCGGCCGCCGTCACCGAAATCGCTCGGCTGGCCGCGCAGAGCGACGGCGTGAACCCACTCGACGAACGCACCCTGCTGCACCTCGACGGCGAACACCCCGGCGACCTGCACGTCCTGGCCTACGACGGCGAACCCGGCACCATCGAGCCCAGCGGCCTCCAGTCGGCCCGCAACCTGATCGGCTACGGCGCCCTCTCCCCCGACGGCTCCGCCGAACTCGTCGTCACCCCGTCCGCCCGTCGCCAGGGCACCGGCACCGCCGTCCTCCGCACCCTCCTCGACCACGCCGGCCCCCGCCTCGCCGTCTGGGCCCACGGCCGCCTCCCCGGCGCCGACGAACTGGCCGCCCGCCTCGACCTCCACATCTCCCGCGAGCTCCTCTTCCTCCGCCGCCCCGCCGCCCCCCTCCCCACCCCCACCTGGCCCGACGGCATCGCCGTCCGCACCTTCGTCCCCGGCCAGGACGACGCCGCCTGGCTCGAACTCAACCGCCAAGCCTTCGCCACCCACCCCGAACAAGGCGCCTGGACCCAATCCGACCTCACCGACCGCCTCAACCAGCCCTGGTTCGACCCCGAAGGCTTCTTCCTCGCCACCACCCCCACCGGCGCCCTCGCCGGCTTCCACTGGACAAAACTCGAGAACAACGAAGCCGAGGTCTACGTAGTAGGCGTCTCCCCCACCCACCAAGGCACCGGCCTGGGCAAAGCCCTCACCCTCCAAGGCCTGAACCACCTCCAAACCACCAAATCCCAACCCCAAATCACCCTCTACGTAGACGGCACCAACACCCCCGCCCGCCGCCTCTACACCTCCCTCGGCTTCACCACAGCCGCCCAACACGTCCAATACACCCCCCAATCCCCCAACTCCGCGTCATAAACCCCTCTCCCCACCGTCCCCCCAACAACCAGGAGCCGTCCGCGCCCCTAACCCCCCAGCCGGACGGCTCCTGGCCCCCACCCCCACCACTTATCCACACCCCCACCAACCGACATCCCCCCACCACTCCCACTCCGTCTACCATCATTTTGACTACGGAGAGGTGACCCCGGTGACAACCCGCAACCCCCCTGGCCGCCCTGGCCCTAACCACCACCACCGCCCTAGCCCTAACCGCCTGCGGCCCCGGCAGCCCCGAAGCCGGCCGCCCCAACACAGCCCCGCCGCCCTCGACGCCGGTCACCTCTCCGAGCAGCAGTGCGACCCCGTCGGATCTCCCGAGCGGTCCGCCTGAGCGCCCGGCGGATGCGAAAGGATTGTCGCTAGCGGCGGCTGAGCGGTTCGTTCGGTACTACAGCAGCCTGTTGAACTACGCCGCCGACACCGGTGACACCACACCGTTGCTTGGGGCGAGTGAAGCCGGCTGCGAGAACTGCAAGGCGTACGCCGCGGCGGTACAGAAGTCGAACGCCGCCAACGGCCTACTGGCAGGTGACTACCGCGAGAAACTGACCGAGGTCGCTGAACTGGTTCGGGGTGAGGACGGTCAACTCGGCGGATCCGCGCGCGTGACCGTCGGCGCTTACACCACCAAAGAGACCGCTACCTCCAAGCCGTTCGCGAGCAAACCGGCCACGTACACACGCGAGTTCGCACTGTCCTCTCAGGCCGGTAGTTGGGTCATGTACGAGATGAAGTCGGTCAAGCAATGATCAGACCCGGCATTGCGGCTGTTGCCCTCACGGCGATCGTGGCGCTGATGCCACAGACCGCCGCTGCGGCCGGCCGTAACGCCGCGGTGCGAGCGGGAAACGATCCGGTCGTCGTAGCCGACCCGACGAAAGACGGCACCCTGATCAAGGGGACCAAGACCGTCCACGATCGACTGCGGAAAGCTCGCAAGAAGAAGCCGGGACCGAAGGAGGCCGCACAACGAGGCGGCTCTGGCAGCACCAGGCACACGAAAGACAATCCGCGGACCACGATCCCGGAGCGCGTCGATCTCAACTTGAACATCGGTATCTGCGGAATGCGGCAACCCGACGGAACAGTGCCTGGGCCGTCGAGGTGCCAGCCGACCGGCCCGGACATGCCGCAGCCGACGCGCCGGCCGGGCGATCCGGTCATTATTCAGCCAAGCCCCGAGGATGTCACCTGGCAGCAAGTGCTCCAGGAAACTCGAAGCGTCGTCTTCCCCGGCTTGTCGGTCAAGGTCCAGCCAGCAGAGCGCACGCTCGTCAATCTCGACACGATCGTCTACACCACCGAGGCCAGCGCCGCACGCACTGAGGTGCAAGTGCTCGGCTTTCCCGTCACGGTAGAGGCCACCCCACGGAGCTACGTCTGGCGTTTCGGCGATGGCGCGACGAAGACCACGACGTCGCCGGGCAAGCCGTACCCGGCTAAGGAAATCACCCACAAGTACATGAAGCGCAACGACGTGAGCCTCACGTTGACCACGAACTATGCCGCCCGATTCCGCGTTGCCGGCGGCAACTGGCAGTACCTCCCGAGCTTGGTCCCGATCACCGGGCCCGCAACCGCGCTCCAAGTCCGCGAAGCCGTACCAGTTCTCGTCGACCCGCCCAGATGAACTCGCGTGCTGAGAGGCGAGAGCGGAAGGAGACCGGCGCCAGGACGTGACTGGGCCACCTATCCGGCTACAGCCTTAGGCCACTGCGGCTCGCTCAGCCTGCGCCGGAGCGATCGGATGCGGCGAAGGGCTGATGTTGGCGGCTCTGGATGGTGTTGCATCGGTCAGATGTCTGCCAAGGGAATGGGGCGTTGCGGATGGGCTGCGCAGCGGGGGCAGTTGGGATCCGCGGATTGGTGGTCTCGGAACCAGAGTCCTGTGTCGCGGGCGTGTCCGAGTGGGAGGGCTGCGAGGTAGAGGCGCTTGAGTTTGGCGGCGCTGGGAGGAAGCTCGGCGATGGTGGTGCGAAACGCGCGCAGGTGACCGTCGATGAGGGCG
Organism: Kribbella sandramycini; assembly: GCF_013131805.1. GTDB lineage: Bacteria > Actinomycetota > Actinomycetes > Propionibacteriales > Kribbellaceae > Kribbella > Kribbella sandramycini. The sequence continues at coordinate 274,414 of NZ_JABJRC010000005.1, forward strand.
CCGTCTTCCATTTGCTGGAGGACTCGATACTCCCAGATGCCTTGGCGACGCGGACCGAAGAAGATGTCGTCGGGCTGGTTCGGGATGACGGTGTGCGTGGCTCCGGGTTTGAGATGCGCGATCAGCCGGTCTGAGCGCTTCGAGGTCAAACCGCGGGCGAACTCTTCGGTCAGGAGGTTGGCGAGGGTTTCTGTCGGGACGATGCGGACTGACGTCGCGTCGTACGGGCGTCGCCAGCCGCCCGGCCGGAGGGAGAGTGAGGTGGGCGGTTCTGTGTAGACGGGCCACTCGCCGTAGCGGTCGAGGTAGGTGTAGTCGTACTCGAGGTTCTGGAGCTGCTCGATCAGCCAGTTTTTCTGGGCCGGCGATGCTGTCGTCCAAAGCCAATAGAACGTAAACGTGCCTGGGCCAGGCCAGCCATCGGGCCCGCTGCGCGCAGAGATTCTGCCGGTGCCGAGAATGCCGGGCAAGTTGTGTACTACGTCCGCGAGCATGTGCATTCGTTGCAGATCCGGTTCTCCGGAGCGTTGTCCAGCGGTGGCTGCTGCCCGGATCTCCAGGAGGGCCTGGTAGACCAGGTGGGCAGCGATCCGCTGCTCGTCGCGACATAGCCTGCGGTTCACTTTGGCACCGATCCAGGCGCCGCCGTGTGGCGGCGGTCTTGAGGTCGTGGGTGTGGGGCCGGCCCGGGGGCCTCATGAGTTTGGATGCGGTCGGCGGGGTCGTCAACTGCGGCTAGTGGGGTTTGGTGAAGTGGGCGGGCCAGGTGGGGTAGGGGATTCGGGGGGTTTGGCGAAGGGGGCCGAGGGTGGACCAGTTGTCTTGGTCTAGGCGGGCTAGGGGGTTCAGGAGTTCGGGGGTCGGGTGGTTGTTGGTGAGAGCGGTGGGGGTTAGGGCTATGGAGCGGACTTGGCCTATTACCAGGGTGCAGTCGCCTAGGGGGATGGTGGTGTGGAGGGTGCATTCGAGGGCGGCGGGGGATTCGGCTACTCGGGGGGCGGTGATGGTGCGGGAGGGTTCAGGGGTTACGCCGATGGCGTCGAATTCGGAGATCTCGGGTGGGAAGTCGGTGGCGGAGGCGTTGATTTGTTCGAAGAGGGGGGCGGGGGCGAGGTTGATGACGAACTCGCGGGTGGCTTCGATGTTGGTGAGGGTGTCTTTGCGGCCTACCGAGGTGAACTGGACCATGGGCGGGCGGACCGAGGCGACGGTGTAGAAGGAGTGCGGGGCGAGGTTGAGGATGCCGTCGGCGGAGATGGTGGAGACCCAGGCGATGGGTCTGGGGATGACGATCGCGTTGAGGGTCGCGTAGGTCTTTCGGGGGCCGACCTCGTCCGGGTCGAGTTCTAGTCGCACGGTGGCAGTAGATCAAACGGGTGGACGGCGGCGTGGCGCGGGACGAGGATCGCTCACGGACTTGAAGGAGGGGTTGCGTGGGCGAGCTTGGTGGGTTGTTGGGTGCGGTGGTGGGGGTTGGGCGACGGTATGGGGTGCCGGGTGGGGAGGTTCGGGAGGTCGCTGGTGGGGTGGCCAATCGGGCTTTTGTGGTGGGGGGTGAGTTGTTTGTGCGGGTGGCTCGGGCGGGGTTTGAGGGGGACCTGCGGAAGGAGGTGGGGGTGGTGCCGGCGGTCCGGGCAGTGGGGGTTCGGACGCCGGAGGTTGTTGAGTTCGATGAGAGTCGGGCGGTGGTGGATGCGGTTTATGTGGTGATGGAGCGAGTGCATGGGGTGGAGCCGGCGGGGGCGTCTGTGGGGGTGGGGGACGAGTTGGCTCGGGTGCATGAGGTGCGGTCAGTCGAGGTCGAGTTGCCGGTGGATGGGTGGGGGGATCCGCGGGTGACGGTGGAGGGGTTGGCTGTACGAGGGGTTGTGGATGGGGCTACGGCTGAGTGGTTGACGGGGTGGTTCGGGCGGTTGGAGCAGCGGTTCGATCGGGCGGCGCCGCGGGTGTTGATTCATGGTGATGTTGCCCCGCACAACCTTCTCGTCGGGGCGGACGGGGAGCCGGTGTTGGTGGACTGGGGAGATGCGGCGTGGGCGCCGCGGGCAACCGAGTTTGCGAAGTTGCGGTTGGGTGAGGTCGTGGGGATGTTGCCGCGGTACTTGGCGGGGGTTGGTGATGAGGCTCCGAGCGAAGAGGAGCTGGCAGCGGGCATCTTGTATCTGCAGTTGTCGTGGGGGCTTTCGAAGTTGGCGGCAGATCCATGGCCGGGGCAACGGCATTGGACGGCGCCGCCGGCGAGCCGGCTGCTCGGGTTGTTGCAGTTCTTCACCAGCAGGCCTCCGGCACCATGGGCGGATCTCAGCTGAACTCCTTCAGGAGTGCGGAGAGCTCGGGTGACAGGGTGAGCGTGGTCGGTGAGTGGGCGCTGGTTGCCGGATACCAAGTGGGGGTTGGGGTGAAGGTGACGAGGTGGACGTCGGGTGAGAGCGGGCCCGGCGCTTGGTTGTAGGTGCGGACGGCGTGGTTGATCAGGTGGCCCAGGGCGGGGATGGCCCCGAGATCTCGGATCACATGGATCAGCAGCAGATCCCGCGAGGGCAGCGCGACGAGCAGGCCGGACGGCGGCGTCGAGATCGCGAGCGAATCACGCAGTACGGCGTCGATCACCAACGCCCGGGACGCGGTGAACGAGTCTCCAGTCAGCGCGGCAATCTGTACGCCGCCGACGTCAACGAAGTCGACCGTGTCGGTACGACGGCGCAAGTTGGCCAGGCCGAACCCCTCTGCCGCGCTCCAGGTCAGCCCGAGATCGCTCGGATTCAGGAACATCGTGACGACATCCCCCTGCTCAGCGGCGGGGACGGACAACAGCCCGGGCAGGAAGTCAGGACGGTCGGCCGTCCACTCGGCCGGCAGCGCCGCACGCGGGACGAGCCGCTGCACCAGCGCCCGCTCCGGATCGGCCGGAGGATCGGGCACACCCTCCTCGAGCCTGCGGATCAGGTCGGTGAAGTGCCTCTCCACGGCCTGCGGCCAGCCTGCCGGATCCTGATGGGCGATCGCGCGGGCCAGATTGCTCAGGCCGAGGATCGGACCACTCGCCCGCGGATCGGTCGGCTGGAGGACGCCGTCGCGGTACATCAACTCGTAGCCGAGCCTGCGCACGACGGCCAGCGCGAGGCACACGAGCCGGCCGACCTGGGGGCCGGTCAGCGGGCTCAGGAAGTCGACGGAAGGGTTGTCGGTGGTTGTTGTCATGGGCCACCTCCTCGACAGAGAAAGTACGAGGATTCGACCCCTTTCCGGCCGGTCGATTCGTTCCTGTGGACAACCCGCTCGGTACTCTGCGCCGGACGGCCGGGACCCGGCCAGAACGTGGAGGAGAGATCCAGATGACCAGCATTCCGGCGTCGCGGCCGACTTCGGTGACCCGGCTGTCGCTGTCGCACATCACGGCGCAGAACGAGACGAACCTGCTCGGCACCGTGCACGGCGGCGTGATCATGACGCTGGTCGACTCGGCCGCGGGCGTGGTCGCGGCCCGGCACTCGGGCGGCGCCGCGGTGACGGCCTCGATGGACGAGATGGTGTTCCTGGTCCCGGTCCGGGTCGGTGACGTCGTGCATTTCCGCAGCCAGGTGAACTGGACCGGCCGGAGCTCGATGGAGATCGGCGTCCGGATCACCGCCGACCGATGGGACGCCGTCGGGCCCGAGGTGCACGTCGCCTCGGCGTACCTGGTGTTCGTCGCGGTCGACGAGGAGGGCAAGCCGCGCGCGGTCCCGCAGGTGGTCCCGGAGACGGACGAGGACCGCCGCCGGCTCCGCGAGGCCGAGATCCGTCGCAGCCACCGCTTGGCCCGCCGGGCTGCGATCATCGCCTCCCGCGAGGAAGATCAGCGCGAGGAAGATCAAGAGGGAGCTACGCAATGAGTCTGTTCGCCGGCGCTCGGCGGCATCCGTCGGCCGTGCTGCTCGTCGTGCAGCTGCTGGGCGTGGTGATCTACCCGCTGACCGAGGGCTCGACCGGCGGCCGGGTGACGTTCGAGATCCTCGGCATCATGGTGCTGGTCCTCGCGGTCTTCTCCGTCCGCGCCACCCCGGGCCTCACCTGGGTCAGCATCGGCCTCGGCATCCCGGCCGTCACACTCTCGCTCTGGGACGCCTTCGACTCCAGCGACACCGTCGTCGCCGTCTCCGGCGCGCTGCACGCCGCGTTCTACTTCTACGCGGCCTACAGCCTGCTGCGCTACATGCTCTCCGACCACGACGTCAGCACCGACGAGCTCTACGCCACCGGCGCCACCTTCACCCTGGTGGCCTGGGGTTTCGCCTACCTGTACTCGTTCGTCCAGGTGCTCGTCCCCGGCAGCTTCATCGCCGCAGTTGCCCCAAGCAACGATCGTACCTGGATCGAGCTGCTCTTCCTCAGCTTCACCACGCTGTCCAGCACCGGCCTGAGCGACGTCGTCCCGATCACGCCGTGGGGCCGGTCGGTCGTGATGCTCGAACAGCTGGCCGGCCTCGGGTACGTCGCGATGGTCGTCTCGCGCCTGGTCGGGCTGACTATCTCGCGCCGCTCGACCTAGGCCACCCGGCCAGCAGATCCGCGGCCGCCCGGGCGGCGACCTCGGGCGCATGCGGCATCGCGGCGACCCGGAAACTGACCAGTGCCCCCTCGTGCAACAGCAGCAGCCGGTCAGCCAGCTCTCCCGGGTCATCCAGCCCGGCGAGCCGCGCCTGCGCCTCGAACTCGGCCCGCATCCACTGCTTCTGCCCGACAATCACCGGCATCGCCGGATGGTCCGGCGCGGCCAGCTCGACACTCGCGTTGATGAACCCGCACCCCTGCCGCGACTCGGTGACCCAATCGGTCAAAGCGGCGAACAAGGCCAGGATCAGCTCGACCGGCGTCTTCGGCGCGCGAACCTCCAACTGAGCGTCCAGAAACGCATGCCAGACCCGGCTCCGATGCTCGAGGTACGCCGCGATCAGCCGATCCTTCGATCCGAACCGGTCGTACAGCGTCTTCTTCGTGACGTCGGCCGCCTCGGCGATCGCATCCACCCCGACGGTCCGGATGCCCTGCTCGTAGAACATCGTCGCCGCCGCGGCCAGAATCCGCTCCCCCGCGGGCGTCAGCCGAGCCGCCGCCGGCAGCTCGCGGTCCACCATCAGCATCGCAACCATACTGACAGTATACCGACCGGTATGGTTACCTCGAACCCATGACCGCCCGAACACTCGCCCCAGCCCGAACCACGAGCCTGATCGGCGCAGGTGCCGGATTCGTGCTGTTCTGGAGCTCAGGCTTTATCGGCGCCGGCTGGGGCACGCAGTACACGAACGCCTTCGATCTGCTGGCCTGGCGCTTCCTGCTCGCAGCCCTCATCGCCACAGCGATCCTGAGCATCCGCCGACCCCAACTGACCCGCCGCGACATCGCCACTCAGATCTGGATGGCGGTACTCACGCAGTTCATCTACCTCGGCGCCATCTTCACCGGCGTCGACCACGGCATCACGGCAGGCGCCACCTCCCTCATCGGCTCACTCCAACCCCTCGTGATCGCCACAGTCGCCGGACCACTCCTCGGCGAACAAGTCAGCCGCAGACAGTGGACCGGCCTCCTACTAGGCGTCGCAGGAGTAGCCCTAGTCGTCGCCGGCGACCTACAAGGCGGTCACGGCTCCCTACTACTGTTCCTGCTCCCCCTAGGCGGTCTGCTGGGCCTCGTCGCCGGAACCTGCCTAGACCGGCACCGCAAGCCAGCAGTGAGTTCGCTGGACGCGCTGTGCATCCAGAGTGTCGTGTCGGCCGTCTTGTTCGTCACACTCGCCGCCTCGACCGACCAGCTCACCGTGCCACGCGAGCCCGGCTTCTACGCCGCAGTGCTCTGGTTGGTGCTGTTGGCAACGGGCGGCGGATGGGGCTTGTATCTGGTCAATTTGCGGCTCTCCGGCGCCACCCGCGTAAGCAGCCTGCTATATCTGGTGCCGCCGACCACGATGCTGCTCGCGTACGTCGTACTCGACGAGCGGATCGGCCCGTTGGCCGTCGTCGGCATGTTGATCTGCGCCATTGCCGTCGCCCTCATCAGAGTGAACGCTACGCTGCGGACATGGCGGAACCTCGATGGCTGAACGAGAAAGAGCAGCAGGCCTGGCGTGCGTTCATCGCGGCCCAGCGCGTGGTGAACAGCCGGATCGAGCAGCAACTGCAGCGTGACGCAGGAATCCCCCACACGTACTACGAAATCCTCGTACGGCTCTCCGACGCACCGGAGGGCCGCCTGCGGATGAGCGAGCTGGCCATCGCGACCCTCGGCTCCCGCAGCCGCCTCTCGCACGCGGTGAACCGACTCGAGTCCCAGGGCTGGGTACGCCGAGAAGGCATCGAGTCCGACCGTCGCGGCCAGGTGGCGATCCTCACCGATGCGGGCCGACAGAAGCTGGTCGACTCCGCGCCCGGCCACGCCGAAGAGGTGCGCAGCGCGATCTTCGACGCCCTCACCGAGGAGCAGGTCGATCAGCTGTACGCCGTCTGCACCGCGCTCGCCGAACAGAACCAAGCATGAAGCGAACCGCCGTCCTGGCCCTCTCGCTCCTCCTCGTCACCGGCTGCAGCGACTCCTCCCAGCCCACCGCCGGCCCCAGCACCATCCCGTCGTCATCCGTTCCAAAACCCACGACCCAGCCAACCGAAACGCCCACGCCGACACCCACCCCAACAGCAACCCCAACCAGCTGTGTCGACGCCAAACTCAAGACGCTCACCCTCCGCGAGCAGGCCGCCCAGCTGATCATGACCGGCATCAGCGCGAACGGGATGACGTCGTCCCAGCGCCCGGTCATCCAGAAGCAGAAGCCCGGCGGCGTCCTCCTGCTCGGCAACAGCGGCAGCCTCGCCCACACCCGCGCCGCCACCAACGCAGCCAGCAAGGCGGCGACCGTCAAGGGCATCAAGCCGCTGATGGCCGCCGACCAGGAGGGCGGCGAAGTCCAGCGCCTGAAGGGCTCCGGCTTCACCAGAATCCCCGCTGCGACCGTGCAGGGCACCTGGTCCAGCGAGAAGCTCACGGCCCGCGCCAAGCTCTGGGCGGGCCAACTCATGGACGCCGGTGTCAACGTCAACCTCACCCCGGTGGCGGACGTCGTCCCGGCGAACCTCAAGCAGCGGAACGCCCCGATCGGCAGCCTGAACCGCGAGTTCGGCAACACACCGGGCGAGGTCGGCCCCGCCGTCCAAGCGTTCGTCAAAGGGATGCAGGCCGCCGGCGTGATCACTTCGGTCAAGCATTTCCCCGGGATCGGCCGGGTCCGCGGCAACACCGACTTCTCCTCCGGAGTCGTCGACACCGTCACGGTCCGTGGGGACGACGACCTGCAGCCGTTCGCCGACGGGATCGCGGCCGGCAGCGAGATGCTGATGGTCTCCACCGTCACCTACACCAAGATCGACCCGGCCAACCGGGCCGTGTTCTCGCCGACCGTCATCGGCGGGATGGTCCGCGGCGATCTCGGGTACGACGGCGTCGTGATCACCGACGACGTCGGGGCCGCCGCGGAGGTCGCGAAGGTCCCCGCCGGTCAGCGCGCGACCCGCGTGATCGCGGCCGGCGGCGACATCGTCATCAACGGCGCGCCCGGGCTCAACGCGACGATGATCAACGCGCTGGTCGCCAAGGCCCAGCAGGACGACGCCTTCGCTGCCAAGCTGACCGCCAGCGTCCGACGAGTGCTGGCGCTCAAGGAGAAACACGGCCTGGTGGCCTGCTGATGGACGAGCAGGAGCCCGACTACCGGTTCACGCTGGCCAACGAGCGGACCTATCTGGCCTACCTGCGGACATCACTCGCCTGCTATGCCGGTGGCCTCTCGGCGGTCCAGTTCCTCGATCTCGGCCGGGACCGCTGGCCGGCCCGGATCATCGGCGTCATCCTCGTCCTGGCCGGTCTGGCCACCACGCTCGGCGCGCTCCGGCGCTGGCAGCAGAACCTCGTCGCGATGCGTCGCCAAGAACCACTCCCGGTAACCAAACTGCCACTGATGCTGGCAGCAACGATCACCATCGGCGGTCTGATCGGCCTGGTCTTCGCACTGTGGCGATGAGCACACCCGACAGCGGCCTGCAGCCCGAACGCACCCTGCTCGCCTGGCGCCGGACCTCCCTCGGGCTGATTGCCAACGGCATCCTGCTGCTTGCCTCCGGCCACGGTTCGTCCGACGTCCGGACCGGGCTCGGCATCGTCGTCCTGACGCTCTCCCTCGGCTGCTGGGCCGCGGTGAGCGCGGTTTACCGGCACACCCGCGGCGCCGCGGTCCACTCGCTCGGGCAGGACCGAGTCCTCCGGGTCGCGGCCGGTCTGGTCCTCCTGGTCGGGCTTTTCGACCTCTACGCGGTGGTCACACGCTGATACCAATTGATTACTCGACTGTCATCTTCTAGTGAACTAGTTCACCCCGACGCGCTACGTTGACCCCGCGGATGCAAGAACCGCGGGCTGTTCCCCCTAGCATGATCAACGGTTTGTCCCTCGTTCACCCGGAGCTTGAAGTGCCGTTACGTCTGCGTCCGAACGACCCGACGTTCTACGACCTTTTCACCGAGTCCGCCAACCACCTCGTGGACGGAGCTCGCATCCTCGCCGAACTGCTCGGCAGTACGGCCGGCAGCGGTCTGGCGGCCAGCCACCAGATCGCGGCCCAGATGAAGGATGCCGAGCACGCCGCGGACGAGACCACGCACTCGATCATCCGCAGGGTGAACTCGACGTTCGTGACCCCGTTCGACCGCGAGGACATCTACCGGCTCGCGTCCGACCTCGACGACGTCATGGACTTCATGGAGGAGGCGGTGGACACGGTCCACCTCTTCAACCTGGAGAAGCTGCCGGAGGAGGTCGCCGAGCAGATCGAGGTCCTGCAGCGGGCCGCGCAGCTGACCGCGGAGACGATGCCGCGGCTGCGCACGATGAAGGATCTCGCCGAGTACTGGATCGAGATCAACCGGCTGGAGAACACCGGTGACGCCGTCCACCGGCGGATCATCGCGAAGCTGTTCAGCGGTGAGTACGACGCTCTCACGGTGATGAAGCTGAAGACCGTGGTCGACCTGCTGGAGGCGGCGATCGACGCGTTCGAGCACGTCGCCAACACGGTCGAGCAGATCGCCGTCAAGGAGAGCTGAGCGTGGAGCTCGCGCTCGTCGTCGCGGTCGTCGTGATCGCGCTGGTCTTCGACTACACCAACGGTTTCCACGACGCCGCGAACGCGATCGCGACGTCCGTCTCGACCCGGGCGCTGACGCCGCGGGTCGCGCTGATCATGGCCGCGGTCTGCAACTTCCTCGGCGCCCTGCTCGGCACCGAGGTCGCCGAGACCGTCGGCAAGGGCATCATCAACACCCCGGCCGGTCAGCACGGCCTGGTGATCGTCCTGGCGGCGCTGATCGGCGCCATCACCTGGAACCTGATCACCTGGTACTTCGGCCTGCCCAGCTCCTCGTCGCACGCGCTGATCGGCGGCCTGGTCGGCGCCGGCCTCGCGTCCAGCAGCGTCGTGCTCTGGTCGGGCATCGTCGACAAGGTCGTCATCCCGATGGTGATGTCACCGGCGATCGGCTTCCTCGGCGCGTTCATCGTGATGACCGCGATCCTGTGGCTGTTCCGGCGCAGCAACCCCGGCAAGACCACGCGGGGCTTCCGGCTGGCGCAGTCGCTGTCGGCGGCCGCGATGGCGCTCGGCCACGGCCTCCAGGACGCCCAGAAGACGATGGGCGTGATCTTCCTGGCGCTGCTGACCACCGGGCACGTGCAGAAGGGCGACGGCATCCCGCTGTGGGTCAAGCTGGCCGCGGCGACCGCGATCTCCCTGGGCACGTACTCCGGCGGCTGGCGCATCATGCGCACCCTGGGCCGCCGGATCATCCATCTCGACCCGGCCCGCGGTTTCGCCTCGGAGGCGGTCGCGGCGAGCGTCCTGTACGTGATGGCGATCGGCCTGCACGCGCCGGTCTCCACGACGCACACCATCACCAGCGCGGTGATGGGCGCGGGTGCCACCAAACGGCTGTCCGCGGTCCGCTGGGGCGTCGCGAAGGGCATCATCACCGCCTGGGTGCTGACCATCCCAGCCGCCGGTCTGGTCGCAGCAGCTTGCTACTGGATCGCACACCTGATTCTGGAGTGATCTAGCGGTTCCAGCGGCGGACTGCCTTCGCAACGTCCTTGGGACGGATGGCATCCAGGTTCTGGTCCCAGGCAGTGAAGAGGCGGTCAGCGAGGGCAGTGGCGTCCAGTGCAGCCTGGGGGCGCACTGCCACTGCCCAGGTGGCTGCGGCCGCGTGGCCCTGTTCGTAGAGCAGGTGGTTGACCGTGGCCTGGATGCGGGCGCGGTCCGGGCCGGTCAGGCCACGGGCCGCCCAGTCCTGCAGGATGGCCGGGTCGTCAGCGGTCATCTGCGCCAGGTAGGTCAGCGGGCCGCGCCAGAAGCCCCGGTGGCCGATGGTGTCCAGGCTCTCGAGCGGGAACCAGCCGTTGGCGCACCGTCGTCCATTGACGGCCGCCTCGACCTCCCGGGCGCGCTCCGCGGACAGGTCGCGCGTCGACCAGTCGATGAAGTAGGCGCCGGCATCCGGCAGCCGTTCCGCGATCTGCGGCGCCACCGCCAGCGTCCCGGGATCGAACAAGCGCAGTTCTTCCGGTGCATCGAACACAAGCCATCCCCCGCCCGACAGGCACCCCCCAGGTCCCTGCTTTGTCAACAACAAGTGCCTTTCGTACCCTTGCGGACGGGCGAGGGTCAAGAGTCTGTCCGAATTACTCCTGGCTCTGGGCTTTCTTCGCGGCCCGTCGTTCGAGCTCCTCGCGGTCTATCCGGTCGGCCTCGGCCGGGGTCGGCGCGGAGCCGCCGTACGCGGCCGGCAACCACCAGGCGCCGGCCGGTTGCTCCGGGTAGGCGCGGATCGTCTCGTCGAGCATCCCGGCCATCGTGGCGCGCAGCGCGTCGGTGGCCGCACCCGGGTCGTCGTCCGGCGTGACCGTGATCGGCGCGCCGACGGTGATCGAGATCGGGCGATGCCGGGCGAAGTCCTTCGGATGGTCCTTGGTCAGGAACCGCTGGGTGCCCCACAGGATCATCGGGATCACCGGGACGCCGGCCTCCGCGGCCAGCCGGACCGTGCCGGACTTGAACTCCTTCAGCTCGAACGACCGGCTGATCGTCGCCTCCGGAAAGACGCCGACCACCTCCCCGGCGCGCAGAAAGTCCAAAGCCTGCTGGTACGACGCCGCCCCGGCGCTCCGATCGACCGGAATGTGGTGCATCCCGCGCATCAGCGGCCCGGAGAACCGGTTCCGGAACAACACCTCTTTGGCCATGAACCGGACCAGCCGGCCACTCGGCAGCGCGCCGTACCCGCCGAGGACGAAATCGACGTAACTGATGTGGTTGAGGGCGATCAACGCACCCCCGGTCCGCGGCACGTTCGCCGTTCCGGTCAGCTGGAACCGCACGTCCAGCACCTTGAACGCCGTCCGGCAAAGGCCGACGACAGGCGGGTACACGAAGTCACGCATTCAGAAACCCTACTAAGGTGTCGGTGACAATTGCAGATCGCGGGAGCTCGCACCGTAGCGGGCTGAGAGGGCGGCTGGCCAGGGATCACCCTGCCCGGCGCCGCCGACCGCCGAACCTGTCCGGGTAATTCCGGCGTAGGGAGCAGCACGTGACAACCATCGGCACCGTACGACCGACTGTCACCACCGGCCCGATCTCGGGGTCGGAGAAGATCTACCGCGGCGAGCTGGGAGTTCCAGGGCGTCGCGTCCACCTCACCAACGGCGAGACCTTCGACCTGTACGACACCTCCGGGCCGTACACCGACGCCACCGCCGAGATCGACGTCCAGGCCGGTCTGCCCGCACTCCGGCGGGACTGGATCGCCGGCCGGGAGAGCAAGACCCAGCTGGCGCACGCGCGAGCCGGCACGATCACCGAGGAGATGCGCTACATCGCCGTCCGGGAAGGGATGGACCCGGAGTTCGTCCGGGACGAGGTGGCCCGCGGCCGGGCCGTCATCCCGGTGAACCGGCGGCATCCGGAGAGCGAGCCGATGATCATCGGCAAGAAGTTCCTGGTCAAGGTGAACGCGAATATCGGCAACTCGGCCGTCACCAGCTCGATCGAGGAAGAGGTCGAGAAGCTGGTCTGGGCGACCCGCTGGGGCGCCGACACCGTGATGGACCTGTCCACCGGCAAGAACATCCACGAGACCCGCGAGTGGATCCTGCGGAACTCGCCGGTCCCGATCGGGACCGTGCCGCTCTACCAGGCGCTGGAGAAGGTGAAGGGCGATCCGGCCGCGCTGAGCTGGGAGGTCTACCGCGACACCGTGATCGAGCAGTGCGAGCAGGGCGTCGACTACATGACCGTCCATGCCGGCGTCCTGTTGCGGTACGTGCCGCTGACCGCCAGGCGGATCACCGGGATCGTCTCCCGCGGCGGCTCGATCATGGCCGCCTGGTGCCTCGCGCATCACCAGGAGTCCTTCCTGTACACGCATTTCGCCGAGCTCTGCGAGATCCTCCGCGAGTACGACGTGACGTTCTCCCTCGGCGACGGCCTGCGGCCCGGGTGTATCGCCGATGCGAACGACGCCGCCCAGTTCGCGGAGCTGAAGACGCTCGGCGAGCTGACCAAGGTCGCCTGGGAGCACGACGTTCAGGTGATGATCGAGGGCCCGGGCCACGTGCCGATGCACAAGATCGCGGAGAACGTCCGGCTCGAGGAGGAGCTCTGCGGCGAGGCGCCGTTCTACACCTTGGGGCCGCTGGCCACCGACGTCGCGCCGGCGTACGACCACATCACCAGCGCGATCGGCGCCGCTCAGATCGGCTGGCTGGGGACGGCGATGCTCTGCTACGTCACCCCCAAGGAGCACCTCGGCCTGCCGGACCGCGACGACGTCAAGACCGGTGTGATCACCTACAAGATCGCTGCCCACGCGGCCGATCTGGCCAAGGGACACCCGGGCGCGCAGTCCTGGGACGACGCGTTGTCCAAGGCCCGTTTCGAGTTCCGCTGGGAGGACCAGTTCAACCTCTCGCTGGATCCCGACACCGCGCGGTCGTACCACGACCAGACGCTGCCCGCCGAGCCGGCCAAGACCGCGCATTTCTGCTCGATGTGCGGGCCGAAGTTCTGCTCGATGCGGATCACCGCCGATATCCGCGCGTACGCCGAGGAGCGCGGCCTGACCTCGACCGAGGCGATCGAGGCCGGGTTCACCGAGATGTCGGAGACTTTCAAGGCCAAGGACGGCAAGCTCTACCTGCCCTTGGCCGAGTGAACCCACTGGTCGGCTGAACCGCTCCGGCGGCTGAATCCCGAAGGCCCCTGGAACCGCTGCCTGAAGCGGTTTTGGGGGCCTTCCGGCGGCGAAAACCACACGTTTCGGGCTTACGCAGGGTGAAAGAGATGGGTGAGTCGAGATGCGAGAGTGCCCGGTTTGAGCGGAGAATTGGGGAATCGGCTGGCCTGCGAGGCGATCACGGGGAGTAGTCGGGTGAACCGATTCAGGTTTTTGCCTTCACTCTACGTGAATAAGACTGTAGCCTTAACTGCGTTGGGAAGGAGGTGCGGCGCAGTGGTCTTCGTTCTCACGGTAGATCAGCGGGGCAGCCGAATCACGGGCGATCTCATACCCGAGCTACTGAACAGCCTCAATCGCCGGCCGCGCCGGCCCGGGCTGATCCGCAAGTTCGAGCGGACCGCCGGCGACGAGGTCCAGGCGGTGTTCGACGAGGCCAAGGCAACGATCGACGTGATCGTCGAATTGCTCCGCCGGGACAGCTGGTACGTCGGGCTCGGCATCGGCGAGGTGGCGCAGCCACTGCCGCGCAGTACGCGCGCGGGCAACGGCGATGCGTTCGTCCACGCGCGGGAGGCGGTGACGCGGGCGAAATCGAGCCCGCACCATGTCAATGTGGTCGGTTCGGACGAGCAGCTGGCCGACCGGGTCGAAACCGTGCTCTGGTTGATGGCATCCGTACTGCGACGCCGCAGCGAACGCGGCTGGGCCGTCGCAGACCTGCTCGCGGAGGGCCTGACTCGACGGGAGATCGGCGTGAAACTGGGGATCAGCCAATCTGCGGTGACACAGCGGGCCCAAGCGGCCGGCTTCGCCGAGGAGCAACGCGGCCGCCTGCTGGCGACCGAGCTGCTCGACGCCGGGGCTGCTGCGTGACGGCACTCGTCCTGGCGCTCACGGCCGCCGGTCTGGTCCTCGCAGTCCTGGCCTGGGTGCCCAAGGCGGGCTCCACGGTGGAGATCATCATCAGCGGCTTCATGCTGGCCTGTCTGATCGCTGCGGGGCTGCTACTGCTCGCAGCGAATGGCGTGGCCGACTGGCCGGAGCGCTGGTGGAACGTCCTGCTCCTGCTGGCTGGTGGGCTCGCAGTGACCGGAGGCGGTCCGCTGACGACGTCTGTGCTGGCTCTGGTGGACCGCGGGAACACCAGAGCCCAATCGACACAGAAAGCCGGTGAGGTGCTGCGAGGCGGCGCACTGATCGGTGCGCTCGAGCGGGGCGCCATCTACGGCGCTCTGGTCGCCGGCTGGCCGGAGGGGCTGGCCATCGTGCTCGCCATCAAGGGTCTGGCTCGCTACCCCGAGCTGCGCAGTCCTGACCAGCCCGCCTCCGTCACTCCGCAGGCAGTCGCCGAACGCTTCATCATCGGCACCTTCACCAGTGTGCTCTGGTCGGTCACCTGCGCCGGCTTCCTGCTGTCGAAATAGCCCCTACTGCTGCGGCACCTTCACCACGTAGGTGTTGCAGACCTTGTCGTGCCAGGTCTGCTTCTTGTCGTCGAACAGCGGCCACAACGAGTCGAGGAAACAGGCGTTGTTGAAGATGCTCGACAGGATCTCGCGCAGGAAGCACTTCAGCGGGCCGATCGGCTGGCCGGTGTCGTCCGCGACCAGACGCAGCTTCAGCACGCTCTTGCCGACGCTCTGACCGGTCTTTCCCTGCCGGAACACGCGGTTCCACAGGCCGATACCCATGGAGATCAGCAGGCCGACGACGAACGCGATGATCGCCCAGGGCCGCGGCCCGTCGTCCGGGTAGGAGCGGGCCGCGTTCGCGAGCACGCTGCTCATGAACAACGCATAGCCGATGATCGCCGGGATGCCGGAGACGAAGAAGTCGACGAAGGAAGCGCCGACGCGCGGCAGCCACTCGGCCAGCTCACCGTGCTGCTGGCCGCCGTAGCCGTAACCGCCCGGCACCTGCGCGTACGGCGTCTGCCCGCCGTACGGCTGCTGACCGTACGGCTGCTGCGCATGCGGCTGTTGCCCGTACGGCTGCTGCTGCCCGTACTGCGGCCCGCCCGGCTGCTGTCCGTACCCAGACTGGCCGTACGGCTGCTGGGGCTGACCATACGGCTGCGGCGACTGGCCAGGCGGGCTCCAGGGCTGCTGCGGCTCGTTACCGCCGGGTGGAGGGGTGGGAGTACTCATCTCAGGTCCGTTTCTCAGTCACGAATGACGATGTCGTTGACGATCTTGTCGTGCCACGTCTGCACCTTGGCATCCCAGAGCGGCCACAGCAGGTTCAGGAAGCAGATGTAGTTGAACACGTAGGCCATCACCTCGCGGCCGAGGTTCGCGCCGAAGCCGAGCTGCTCGCCGGTCTGCGCGTGCACGATCCGCAGGCCGGTGATCTTCTTGCCGATCGACTTCCCGCTGCGGCCCTGGATGATCACCCGGTTCCAGAACCAGACCGCCAGCGAGCCGAGGAAGCCGAGCACGATCGCCACTCCGCCCGCCGCCGACTGCGGGCTGTTGCTGCTGAGCGCGATGGTCGCGATCAGGCCGATGCCGAGCGGGATGGACTGCAACAGGCTGTCGATGAGCGCGGAGCCGGCCCGGACGCCGAAGTCCGCGATCCGGCCGGGCGGCGCATAGGCGTAACCCTGCCCCGCGGTCGCTTGGACATAAGGGTTGTAGCCCGGCTGGAACTGCCCGCCGGGCTGACCGGGCGGAAGCTGCCCGGGCTGACCGGGCGGGAACTGCCCCGGCTGTCCGGGCGGGCCGCCGTACGGGCCGTTGGGAGGAGTGCTCACCTGGATTTCCTCTCGGGGCGGGATCAGGGACTGCCCGGCACGTTACTGTGGTGGAGTGAGTCAACCGGAGGGTGTTCTCGACCGGCGCGTCCAGCCGGTGGATCGACGGGTGCTCGGCCTCGCGGCGGTCGGCGTCGGAGGCTTCGGCCTGGCCGCGATCTACCAGCAGACCGGGCTCGGCATCCCGTGCCTGCTGCACGGGCTGACCGGTCTGAACTGCCCGCTCTGCGGCTCGACCCGGATGGCCGCCGCCATGCTGCGCGGGGACCTGGACGCCGCCTGGCACTTCAACCCGGTCGTCATGGTGCTGGGCCCGCTGATCGGCGTTGCCGTCGGCTACCAATTGCTGGCCTGGGCGCTGGAGTCCGTGCGGGTGGCCCGGCTACCGCGGCTGAAGATGCGCCCGGCAACGGTCGACCGGGTGACCAAAGCCCTGCTGGTGCTGATGATCGGCTACGGCATCGCCCGCAACCTCGTCTGACGCCGGGTAGCAACCGCGCTACCCGGCGACGACGTACTGCGATCAGCGCGGGTAAACGGTGCCGGTCGCCAGGAAGATGATGTTCAGCACGGTGAAGGCGATACCGCCGATCCAGGCCACCTTGGCCAGGGTGTCCGGCTTGCCCTGCTCGCGGAACTTGCTCTGCCCGAACAGACCGAGGCCGATCGAGGCCAGCGGGCAGCAGAACCAGCAGACGATGCCGATGATCGCGAGGATCATCGGAGTGTTGTTCTGCTCGGCGGTGGCGCCGTAGCCGTAACCGCCGGCCTGCGCACCACCCGGGTAAGCGCCGTACGGCTGCTGCGGCTGCTGGCCGTACCCACCCGGCTGCTGGCCGTAACCGGGCTGCTGCTGCCCATAGCCGGGCTGCTGCTGTCCGTACCCACCGGGCTGGCCCGGGTAGCCGCCAGGCTGGGACTGGCCGTAGCCAGGCTGCTGCCCCGGCTGCCCGTACTGGCCGGGTTGGCCGTAACCCGGCTGCTGCGGAGCACCCGGGTTGTCCTGCGGCCGGTTCGGGTCGTTCTGGTCATCGCCGGGAGGCGTCGGAGTGCTCACCACGGTCCCTTCTGGAGCGTCGAAGAATCCCTGCAGACTATCTGTGCCACGGGTCTGGGGTCACGCACCCGCGCCGCCCGGCGAAACCGTTCGTTCTGCAGTGGTCGTTCTGCGGGGGATCAGCCGAAGCGACCGGTGATGTAGTCCTCGGTGGCCTTCTCGGTGGGGTTGGAGAAGATCTGCTTGGTCGGGCCCATCTCGATCAGCCGGCCCGGCTTACCGGTCGCGGCCAGGTTGAAGAACGCCGTCTGGTCGGAGACCCGGGCCGCCTGCTGCATGTTGTGCGTCACGATGACGACCGTGAACCGGTCCTTCAGCTTCTCGATCAGGTCCTCGATCGCGAGGGTGGAGATCGGGTCCAGGGCCGAGCAGGGCTCGTCCATCAAGATCACCTCGGGCTCGACCGCGATCGCCCGGGCGATGCACAGCCGCTGCTGCTGACCACCCGACAGCCCCGCGCCGGGCTTGTCCAGGCGGTCCTTCACCTCGTTCCACAGGTTGGCCCCCTGGAGGGACTCCTCGACCACCTGGGTGAGCTTCTTGCGGTCCTTGACGCCGTTCAGCTTCAGGCCGGACGCGACGTTGTCGAAGATCGACATCGTCGGGAACGGGTTCGGCCGCTGGAACACCATGCCGACCACCCGGCGGACGGCGACCGGGTCGACGCCGGTCGCGTACAGGTCCTGCTGGTCGAGCAGCACCTTGCCCTCGACGCGGGCGCCCGGAATCACCTCGTGCATCCGGTTCAGCGTCCGCAGGTAGGTGGACTTGCCGCAGCCGGACGGGCCGATGAACGCCGTGACCGAGCGGGGCTCGATCGTCATCGACACGTCCTCGACGGCCTTGAAATCGCCGTAGTAGACGTTGAGGCCGCTGACCTCGATGCGCTTCGCCATATCGACTCAGAACCTCTCTGACTATTTCGACTTGATGGTGCTGAACCGGGCGACGAGCCGGGCCAGCAGGTTGAGGGCAAGGACCAGCAGGATCAGCGTCAGCGCGGCCGCCCAGACCCGGTCCGCGGCCGGCTGCAGCGCCAGCTCGGTCCGGTCCTGGTTGATCATCGTCGGCAGCGCGCCCATGAATCCCTCGAACGGGTTCAGGTTGATGTTCTTGGAGTAGCCGACCAGGATCAGCAGCGGCGCGGTCTCACCCATCACGCGGGCCAGACCGAGCATCACGCCGGTGATGATGCCGCCGAACGCCGTCGGCACCACGACCTTCAGGATCGTCTTCCACTTCGGCACCCCGAGCGCGTACGACGCCTCCCGGAGCTCGTCCGGCACCAGTTTCAGCATCTCCTCGGTGGAGCGCAGAACGACCGGCAGCATCAGCAGCACCAGTGACAGCGAGACCGCGAACCCGACCCGGTTGAACCCGAAGACCGTGATCCAGACCGCGTAGATGAACAGCGCGGCGACGATCGACGGAACGCCGGTCAGGATGTCGATCATGAAGCTGACCGCCCGGGCGACCTTGGTGCCCTTGCCGTACTCGACCAGGTAGACCGCGCCCAGGATCGCGATCGGGACGGCGATCGCCGCCGTGATCAGCGCCATGATCAGCGTGCCCATGATCGCGTGGTATGCGCCGCCGCCCTCGCGGCGCACGGTGATCCCGCGCTGCGACTGACTCCACCATTCCGCGTTCAGCAGCAGGTGGTAGCCCTTGCTGATCACGGTCCAGAGGATCCAGACCAGCGGGATGATCGCGATCACGAAGGCGAGCACGATCAGCACCGTGGCCAGCGTGTTCTTGAACGCCCGCGCCCCCGACCGGCCGGTCAGGTCCAGCGCTTTGCCGTCGTACGCCGGCTTGTTCTCGACGATGGCGGTCATGCGGATGCTCCCTCGGTGGCGCCGGCTCGGCGGTTACGTCGCGGCCGCTTGGCGCCCGGCGCGCTGCGCGCGACGATCAGGCGGGCCGCGGAGTTGACCAGGAAGGTGACCACGAACAGCACCAGGCCGGCCGCGATGAAGGCGCCGGTCTTCTCCGGGGAGTCGAACTCGGCCGCGTTGTTGGCGATCTTCGACGCGAAGGTCTCACCACCGGCGAAGATCGACGGATCCCACGGGTCGTTGCCGTTCGGGACGGTGAGGATGATCATCACGGCCACGGTCTCGCCGAGCGCGCGGCCGAGACCGAGCATCGAGGCGCTGACCACCCCGGAGCGGCCGTACGGCAGCACCGCCATCCGGACCATCTCCCAGCGGGTCGCGCCGAGCGCGAGCGCGCCCTCGCGGTGCGAGATCGGCGTCTGGGCGAAGATCTCGCGGCTGATCGCGGTGACCACCGGCAGGATCATGATCGCCAGCACCACCGAGACGGTGAAGATGACGCCGACGTTGTCGCCCGGCGCCTTGTCGAAGACCGGGATCCAGCCCAGCGCCGACGACAGGCCGTTGATCACCGGCAGCAGGATCGGGGCGAAGAACAGCGCGCCCCACAGGCCGTAGACGATCGAGGGCACCGCGGCGAGCAGGTCGACCGCGTGCGCGACCGGGGTCGCGATTCGCCGGGGCGCGTAGTACGTGACGAACAACGCGACGCCGATCGCGATCGGGACCGCGATCACCATCGCGATCACCGAGCTGATCAAGGTGGTGTAGAACAGCGCCGCGATCCCGAACCGCGGCTCGGCGCCGCCCGGCTCCCAGACCCGGGAGAACAAGAAGTTGCTGTTGTTGTCGGCCAGCGCGGGGATCGCCAGCGCCAGCAGGAAGACGCCGACGAACGCGACGATCAGGATGACCACCGCGCCGGAGCCGTGCGCGAGCCCGGAGAACAGCCGGTCGCCGAGGTGGCCGACCGGTCCGAGCGCGAGCTCCTTCTTGCTGTCGTCCTTGGTCGCCACGGCGGTGCCGCCGGTTCGGCGTCCGTCGTCGTCGGTCTCCTCGGCCAGCGCGTCGAAACGCAGCGCGGGACCGGTCTCGTCGACCAGGTCCTCGATCTTCGGCTCCGGACCGGCCGGCCGGCCGGGCGGTTCCGTGCCGTCTGGACTACTCATCGATGGTGCTCCAAGCGCCTGGGGTCGTCGTGGGGCGTGCGGTTCGGGATGTTCTCGATGACGAGGCGAAGCCCCGGCCGCCCTCCGAGGAACTCGGACCGGCCGGGGCTCACATCAGTGCGGTGCGGTCAGCTGATCGACTGGATGGCCGCGTCGACCTTGGTCCGGATCTCCTCCGGCAGCGGCGCGTAGTTCAGCTCGGTCAGCGAGGCCTGGCCGTCCTTGCCGGCGAAGTAGCTCAGGAAGCTCTTCACCAGCGCGGTCTTCTCGGCCGGGAGACCCTTGCTGCAGGCGATCTCGTAGGTGACCAGGATGATCGGGTAGGCCCCGGCCTCCTTGGTCGCGTAGTCCAGCTTCAGGGCCAGGTCGGCGCCGGTGCCGGCCGGCTTCGCGGCGGCCAGCGCCTTACCGGCGGACTCGGCGGTCAGCTCGACCGGGGCGCCCGAGCCGTTGTCGATCTGCGCGACGCCGAGCTTGTTGTCCACGGCGTACGACCACTCGACGTACGTGATCGAGTTCTTGGTGCTCTTGACGCCCTCGGCGACACCCGCGGACTTCTCCTTGCCCGCACCGGTGCCGGTCCACTTCTTGGCCGGCTCGCCCTTCCACGCACCGGCGCCGGCGGCGGCCAGGTACTTGGTGAAGTTCTCGGTGGTGCCCGACTCGTCGGAGCGGAAGAAGACCGAGATCGGGGTCGACGGCAGCGTGGCGCCGGTGTTCAGCTTGGCGATCGCCGGGTCGTTCCAGGTCTTGATGTCGCCCTGGAAGATCTTGGCCGCAGTGGCGCCGTCCAGCACCAGCTTCGGCAGCCCGTCGACGTTGTACGCGATCGCGACCGGACCGATCACCATCGGCAGGTTCAGCGCCGGGTTGGTCTGGCAGCGCTTCGCGGCCGCGGCCGCCTCGGTCTCGCCGCCGTCCTTGTTCTCGGTCTTGAGCGCCGAGTCCGAACCGGCGAAGTCCACCTGGTTCGCGTTGAACTGCTTGATACCCGCGCCCGACCCGGTCGCGTTGTAGTTCACCGACACGTCGGCGCACTTCTCGTTGTACTTGCTGATGACCTCTTCGATGGCGTTCTTCTGCGCCGACGAGCCTTCGGCGTTCAGCGTGCCCTGCGGGCAGTCGGCCGCGCCGGTCGAGGACGAGCCCGAGCTCGGGTTCGAGGAGCCGGACGGCTCCGGGTCACTGCCACAGGCGCTCAGTGCGAGAACGCCGAGGGATGCCACGGCGACGGTGCCGACGCGGAGCAGGCGATTGACGGACACGAGGTGTTGCCCTTCTGCGGGAATCAGACTTCTGAACTTCCACAGACGGTAAGGAGACCAGGTGACTCATCACCCCGCCACCGGTGAACGACCGGTGAACGGTTCAGGCACCATAAACGACACCCGGCGTGCCACCAGGCAGCCATCAGGTGAACTGAGTTAGCACCCGTCACTCTCCGTAGAGAAAGACGAGTGCTTGCTCACGTTTCAGTAACGGGCAGCTGACAACTACTGCTGAGCCGTGGTGACCTCAGGCGCGGAGCAGGCATTGCCCTTGCACACGTTGGCGACGACGCGCATCAGGCCCACCGCACCCCCGGCTGTTGCTGTGCGTCCAGGTGTCGCCGTTGCGCCGGTTGGCCGTGTACGTCGAGTTGACCTCCGCCCACTCCGTACCCCACCCACGCCTCCACCGGCAAACTTGCCGCATTTGCCACACCGACCCTCTTGACGCCCGCAGGAAACTGCCCGGAGTTGCAACTTCGTGCAATTTTCGGCGGACTCCGGAAAGACGCTCAGCGGATGGTCAGGGTGAAGGGTTTGCTGGTGGTTGCGAGTACGGGGAGGCCGTTGATCTTGAGTGGTGGTGTTGCGATTCGCCAAGTGGTGACACCGCGACGAGTTGCCTTGATCGGCACGATCGCGGCGCCGTTCTTCAGTGGGACGGCCCGGATGTAGCGCCACCGCTTGCCGTCCCACTGGTGCAGGGCGGCGTTCATCGCGATCGCCGGCAGCACGCGCACGTTCAGCTTGGTGATCTGCCCGAGTTTGGGCCGGCTCGACTCGAATCGGGTGATGATCAGGTTCGAGATCGTCCGCGACGACCTCGCCGAACTGGAGGCCGGCGGCGTCAGCTCGATCGAGTTCGCGTTGATCTTCTTCAGTCCCGGCAGCCAGATCCGGTACTGGCGGCCGCCCAGCGACCCGATCCAGGTTTGGATCGGGTCGTCGTTGGAGTAGCCGCTGAACTTGCCGTAGGTCTTCCAGGCCGCACTGCTGGTCGGCCGGGCCTGCAGATGCACCGCCGAGGCGTAGTGCATCGTGCGCGGGCTGCTGGTCGGCGACGCGTAGATCTGCACGCTGTCCCCGTACGGCACCTGGGCCGCCACACCGGAGATACCCGCCTGCGCCGAAATGACCTCCACCCGGCGACCGAAGTTGAAGTCGTGACCCCAGGTATTGCCCGCCCACACCCGATAGCTCGTTGGCCGAGGTCGCGGCGGAACAGTGAACGTGGTCGCTCCCAGCGGTACGGCGATGTCGACGCCCGCACCGCCATCAGGCCCGTACGCGGTGATCTTGAGCCACTCGTCCGGCAGGTCGAGCGGATCACCTGGCGTCTGGTCGACGACCGGCTCCTGCGTCCAGGACAGCCGCACCGAGCCATCCGCCAACAGGTCGGCATCCTGAACCCGCGGCTGATTCGGCCGCCGCGCGTCGAACACCACCGACGTAGCGACCGCACTCCGCTCCCCCTCCGCATTCCGCGACGTCACGCGAATCCGGATCCGGTCGCTGTTCGGCAAACCGTCGACGAAAGCCTTGTTCGCCGCACCGGCCGCCACCGTCCTGACTTCGAAGATCACGCCGGTGTCGACGTACTCCTTCTCGATCACGTTCGCTTCACCATTGTCCTGCCAAGTGACCTGGGCAAACCCTTTGACCCAAGCAACAGCGACGTCGGTGGGCGCATCCGGAGCGGCTGCCCAGGCGGGGGTGGTGAGGGTGGTCGTGAGGAGGGCGGTGGTCAGGGCGAGTGTTTTGCGCATAGTTGTCAGCCGATGGTGATGGGGAAGGGGGAGCTGGTGGTGGGGGTGAGGGGGAGGTTGTTGATGGTGGCGGCGGGGAGGGAGATGCGGTAGCTGTAGGGGCCTCGGTCGGCGCCGGTGTTGGCGTGGGCGAGCATGGAGCCGTTGCGGAACTGGACTGCGAAGACGTTGCGCCAGTGGCCTTTGAGGAGGACCTGGAGCATGCCGCGGACGGTGACGGCGGGCTGGATCTTGGCCCAGACGTCGACGCGGGCGTGGCGGGCCGGGTGGGCCGGGGTGAAGCCCTTACTGACGAACTTGACGTAGGTCTTGGAGGATCGGGCCGAGGTCGAGGTGGCCGGGGTCAGCGCGATGATGTTGCCAACAGCAACTTTGCGGGCCGGGACGTAGAGCCGGTACTGGCGGTTGCCCAGCGAAGCGATGCCGGTGTCGAAGGCGGTGGTCGTGTTGCCGGTGTAGCGGCCGTAGGTCTTCCAGGCGTCTGTGGTCTTGGCGCGGGCCTGCAGCTCGACCTTGATCCCGCCGGCCTTCTCCTTGTGGCCCTCGGTGAACATCATGCTCAGGCTGCTCTTGATACCCAGCCGTGACGAGTAGACCGCGCCGGCGGGGACGCTGATCCCGGCGCCGATCGTGCCGACCCGCAGCAGTTTGGCGTCCGGCGTCTCACCCCACTCGTTGGTGGAGATCAGCCGAACGGCGGCGGGCCGGGGCAGCGCGGCCAGGTTGGCCGAGGTCTGGCGGGGATCGAAGTCGAAGGTCTGGGTGGCCGTGCCGGGCAGATCAGCGACGGCTTTGAAGCCCACGTTGCCGGGCAGGTCCAGAATGTCGCCCGGTGTCCGGTCCTGATCGGACGGCGTCGCCCAGAAGAGGCTGATGTTCAGCCGGCTGTCCAGCCCGGCGTCGGACAGCCCGGGCGGCGCGGGGCGCTGGGTGTCGAACCAGCCCGTCGCGGTCGACTGGGTCAGGTCGTCGCCACTGGCAACAACCAGGCGGACCCGGTCCGCGGCCTTCAGCTTGGCCGGCAGGATCACTTCGTTGCCCTCGGCAGCAGTCACCGACTTGAGCAGCTCGGTCCGATGCGGGTCTCGTACTCGGCCCAGATGGTGTTCGGGCCGCCGTCGTCGCTCCACGAGAGCCGGAGATCCCGGTCGGGAGACCAGACGACCGCGGCGGCGGTCGGTGCGGCGGCCCAGGCGGGCGCCGGGAGGACGGCGGTCAAAAGGGCGGCCGTGACCGCGGTGACGACAAGCTTGCGCATGCGGGATCCCCAGGGTGAGAACGCCTGGTGGTCACCCCTGCCGCCAGTGCGTGAGCTGAAAATAGCGCACGCACCGGCGGGTGGAGCAAGTCCTACGGGTTGCAGCTTGGTGCAATTACTTCACGGTGAGGTTGTACGCCGGGCTGGTGTTCGCCTGCACGGTGAGACCGTTGACGACGATGTTCGGGACGATGAAGCGCAGCCGCAGCGTGTAGCGCTCGGTCTCGATGTCACCGCGCTCGACGTACGAGCCCTTGGTCAGCGGGACGGTGAAGTCGGGGATGTCGATCCAGCGCTTGCCGTCCCAGCCCTGGACCTTGGCCCGGACCGACACCGCCGGGGAGATCTTCACCGAGAGGGTGGAGCGGCCGCCGACCTTGACGACCGACGGGCTGAAGCCGCCGCTGACGAACTTGACGTAGGTCTTCGAGGACTTGACCGAGGTCGAGGTGGCCGGGGTCAGCGCGATGATGTTGCCAGCAGCAACCTTGCGGGCCGGGACGTAGAGCCGGTACTGGCGGTTGCCCAGCGCGGCGATCCCGGTGTCGAAGGCGGCGGTGGTGGCGCCGGTGTAGCGGCCGTAGGTCTTGAAGGCCTCGGTGGTCTTGCCGCGGGCCTGCAGCTCGACCTTGATCCCGCTGGCCTTCTCCTTGTGGCCCTCGGTGAAGACCAGGCTCAGGCTGCTCTTGATCGCGAGCCGGTTGGAGTAGAGCGCCGAGGCCGGGACGGTGATACCGGAGCCCATGACGCCGAGCTTCACGATCTTGGCGGACGCCGCGCTGCTGCCCCACTCGTTGACGCCGACGACCCGGATCGACGACGGCCGAGCCTGCGCCGGGACGACGCCCGTGGTCGCGCCGACGGCGAAGTCGTAGGTCTTGTTCGGAGTCGAGCCCGGCAGGTCGACGACGGCCGCGGCCGAGCCGTTGCCCGGGACGTCCAGCGGGTCGTTCGGCGTGCCGCTGTCCGCGACGGCGGTCAGCGCCCACTTCAGGTTGATGGCGGCGTTGGCGGCCAGGTTCGCGTCCTGGACGACCGGCACGCCCGGCAGGAAGGTGTCGAACTCCGGCGACGGAGCCGCCGCGCTCTCGCCCTCGGCGTTGGACGCCTTGACGATGAGCTTCACCTTGTCCTTGCCCTTGGCGAGAATGCTCTTCGGGACGAGGATCTCGTTCGCGGCGGTCGAGACGACATCGGCGAACTTGAGCTCGTTACCGCCCGGCAGCTGCCAGTAGACGGTGTTGGCCAGGTCGGCGTCGACCCAGCTCAGCTTGATGTTGTTCGCGTCGGCCCAGGAGATCGCGACGTTGGTCGGCGCGTCCGGGACGGCGGCGAAGGCGGGCGCCGCGACGCCGACCGACAGGAGGGCGGCCACGGCAGCAGTGGCGGTGAATCTACGCATGAAGGTATTTCCCCAGGTGAGAGCGCCTGACGATCACCCCTGCCGTCAGTCCGCGTGTGTGGGCGAAATGTAACGCACGCACAGGCCGCGAAACGAAGTTTTGCAGCTATGTGCAATGTGACCGAGGTTTCAATCCACACTCGGTGGGGAATGCGTGACTCTCCGTCAGCTGGAGAAGTCCTCCGGGGCGACGCCGTCGAGGAACTGACGGAAGCGTTCGAGCTCGGCCTGCTCCTCCTCGGGAGTGGCGACGCCGGCCTCCCGCAGCACCTCCTCGGTACAGCGGATCGGGGTGTTCAGCCGGACCGCGAGCGCCACCGAGTCGCTCGGACGAGCGGAGACCCGGACGCCGTTGTCGAGTACCAGCTCGGCATAGAAGACGGCCTCGCGCAGCTCGACGATCTCGACCGCCTCGATCCGGACGCCCCAGGCCTCGATCAGGTCGCGCATCAGGTCGTGGGTGAGCGGCCGCGACGGCCGCAGGCCCTGCTCCTCGTAGGCGATCGCGGTCGCCTCGACCGAGCCGATCGAGATCGGCAGGTAGCGGTAGCCCTCGGACTCGCGCAGCATCATCACCGGGGCCCGGTTGGGCGATTCCATCCGGATCCCGATCAGTGTCAGTTCTCGCATCATCGTCATGGTGCGACCTCTCCTCAGACCGGCTCCCGGTGGGGCGCCGGTTCCTCGGTAGGAACATACCCGTCGGTTCCAGTGTCACCCGGACACGCCTCCCGCTGTGCCTGGATCGTCACCCAGCCGTGTCAGGGCGCGCGGAAACGCTCTGACACCATCCGCCCGTCCGCGAGCCGGTGCGCGACGACGAACGAGCCGGTCGCGAACTTGCCGACCTTGAGCCCCAGCTCCCGCGCGAGCGCCGGCAGCACCGGCCGGTGCGAGCACACGACCGTCACCTTGCCCGGCTTCCAGGCGCGCTCGGCCAATCCGTCGAGACCGCCCGGGTCGGCGTCGTACCCACGCTCGGAGATCTCCGGCCACAGGTGGATATGCCGCTGCAGGGAGTCGGCGTACGGCGTCAGCGTCGCGACACATCGCTCTGCGTCACTGGAGATCAACCGATTGGCGCCGAGCGCCGCCAGTACGCCGGTGAGTCGCGCGGCGACCGCCGTACCGGCATCGTTGAGCGGGCGCAGGGTGTCCTTCCCGTCCCACTCCTTACGTTTCACGGCCTCCGCATGCCGGACGACGATCAGCGTCGCGACCACCGATACGACGCCGCCCAGGGCGTCCAGAATGCCGACATCGCGCGGGTAGCTGAGCCGGCCGCGCGCCTTACCGACCGGCAGCCAGGCGATCTCGTCGACCTCGTCGTTCGGCTCGAAACCGTGCTCGGTCGTCGGAACGGCCGACCAGTAGTGCACGAGCTTCTCGACGGTGGCGCCGTTCTTGCGGACCGGATAGCGCTGGACGCCGAGCGACGGGCCGATCAGCACCTGCTCGCCGGTCTCCTCCTCGATCTCGCGGTGCGCGCCGAGCAGCACATGCTCGTGCGGCGTGAGTTTGCCCTTGGGCAGCGACCAGTCGTCGTACCGAGGCCGGTGCACGAGCAACACCTCGCGGGCGCCGCGGCGCTCTCGCCAGACGACGCCCCCCGCGGCGATAACCGTCGCCGGGTGACTCATGGTGACAGCCTAAGTAATCGGATCGGCAGTTCTGCGGCGGCCACGCGTGGCAATCAGTCTGCTCTGCAGATCACGCAGGGATTCACCCTCCGGGCCGGTCAGCCGGGCCTGCCAGGTGTTGTCCGGCTGCAGCCACCAGGACTGCGTGCCCTCGTCGAGCGCCAGGTCGAACATCTCCCGGACCTCGGCGATGTGGTCGGCCTCCTTGAGCTGCACCAGCACCTCGACCCGGCGGTCCAGATTGCGGTGCATCAGGTCGGCCGAGCCGATCCACGCCTCCGGCTCGCCGCCGTTCTCGAACCAGAACACGCGGCTGTGCTCGAGGAACCGGCCGAGAATGCTGCGCACCCGGATGTTGTCCGACAGCCCTTCGATCCCCGGCCGCAGCGTGCAGATCCCGCGGATCCACAGATCGACCGGCACACCGGCCTGGGACGCGCGGTAGAGCGCGTCGCACAGGGCCTCGTCGACCAGGCTGTTCACCTTGATCCGGACCCGGGCCGGGCGACCGGCCAGATGGTGCTGGACCTCGCGATCGATGCGCTCGATCAGGCCCCGCCGGACCGACTGCGGCGCGACCAGGATCCGCCGGTAGCCGGCGTTCCGGGCGAAGCCGGACAGGTGGTTGAACAGATGCGCGACGTCCTCGGTCACGACCTTGTCGCTGGTCAGCAGGCCGAGGTCTTCGTACAGGCGGGCGGTCTTCGGGTGGTAGTTGCCGGTGCCGATGTGCACGTAACGGCGCAGGCCGTCCGGCTCGTCGCGGACCACCATCGACAGTTTCGAATGCGTCTTGAGGCCGATCACGCCGTACACGACGTGGCAGCCCGCGTGCTCCAGCTGGCGGGCCCACTTGATATTCGCCTGCTCGTCGAAACGGGCCTGGATCTCGACCAGCACCAGGACCTGCTTACCCGCCTCGGCCGCGTCGATCAGCGCGTCGACGATCGGCGAGTCACCCGACGTCCGGTACAGGGTCTGCTTGATCGCCAGCACCTGCGGATCGGCCGCGGCCTGCTCGATGAAGCGCTGCACACTCGTCGAGAACGAGTCGTACGGGTGGTGGACGAGCACGTCGCGCTGTTTGAGCGCGTAGAACATGTCGGCCGGGTTCGAGGTCTCGACCTCGGCCAGGTGCGGGTGCGTGGACGGGACGAACGCCGGGTACTTCAGCTCGGCCCGGTCCAGACCGGAGATCGTGAACAGGCCGCGCAGATCGAGCGGGCCGGGCAGCTCGAACACCTCGGCCTCGGTGACGCCGAGCTCGGACAGCAGCAGCGCCTTCACCTGCGGGTCGATCGACTCCTCGACCTCGAGCCGGACCGGCGGGCCGAACCGGCGGCGCAGCAGCTCCTTCTCGAGCGCGGCCAGCAGGTTCTCGGCGTCGTCCTCCTCGACCTCGAGATCCTCGTTCCGGGTGACCCGGAAGGTGTGGTGCTGGGTGACCTCCATCCCCGGGAACAGCTGGCCCAGGTGGGTCGCGATCACATCCTCGAGCGGGACGAACCGGCCCTCGGCGACCTGGACGAACCGCGGCAGCAGCGGCGGCACCTTCACCCGGGCGAAGTGCTCGCCGCCGGTGTCGGGATTGCGGACGACGACGGCCAGGTTCAGGCTGAGGCCGGAGATGTACGGGAACGGGTGTGACGGGTCGACGGCGAGCGGCGTCAGCACCGGGAAGACGCGGTCGCGGAAGAAGCGCGTCATGTCCTCGCGCTCGCTGTGCTCCAGGTCGTCCCAGCGGAGGATGTCGATGCCCTGCTCGGTCAGCGCCGGCTGGACCACCTTGCGCCAGGTGTCGGCCTGCCGGTCCATCAGCTCGCGGCTGCGGCTCAGGCTGCGGTCGAGCACCTCGCGGGGCAGCAGACCGCTGGCCGCCTTGACCGCGACCCCGGCCGCGATCCGGCGCTTCAGACCGGCGATCCGGACCATGTAGAACTCGTCCAGGTTGCTGGCGAAGATGGCCAGGAACTTGGCCCGCTCGAGCAACGGGACGCTGTCGTTCTCGGCGAGTTCGAGCACTCGCTGGTTGAACGCCAGCCAGCCCAGCTCCCGATCGGAGAACCGATCCGCCGGCAGATCACCGGCCGCCGCGATGTCGTACGGCGGTTCGACGTCGTACTCCCGATTGTGGGATGCCAGCAAGTCTCCAGCCACGTTGACCAGCATCCCACCCTTTGGTGAACGCCAGGTAGCGCAGGGCATGTCGGACCTTGTTGCTAGCGTCACTCCTTGTGAACCCTCGATTGGACGCCCTGCTCCGCGGCACCGTGTCCGCCGCCCAGGCGAACGCGCTGACGCCGCTCTACGCGCTGCCCGCCGCCGTCCGCCGCCGCCTGGCCGGCCCGCCGATCCAGATCGACGGGAACACCCTCGACCCCGAGATCCAGCTGCTGCTGCGGGCCAACGCATTGTTGCCCGGCACAACGAAGACGGATGCGCTCGCGGCCCGCGCCCAGTTCCGCTCCGTGAACAAACTGGTCGCCGGGCACCCCCGGGCCCTACAGCGTGTGACCGACCTCACCGTTCGCGGCGCCGACGGGCAGCTCGGCGCCCGGCTCTACGTCCCGCGGACGGGTCGCGACACCGGTAACGGCCTGCTCGTCTTCTTCCACGGCGGCGGCTGGGTCGTCGGCGACCTCGACACCCACGACTCGCTCTGCCGGATCATCGCGGCGGACGCCGGGATTCGCGTCCTCGCGGTCGACTACCGGCTGGCCCCCGAGGCGCCCGCGCCGACCGCCGCGGAGGACGCCATCGCCGCCTTCACCTGGGCCGTCGACCACGCCGAGGACCTCGGCGTCGACCCGGCCCGGATCGCCGTCGGCGGCGACAGCGCCGGCGGCAACGTCTCGGCCGTCGTCGCCCAGCAGTCCGTCGTGCGCGACTTTCCGCGCCCGGCGCTGCAGGTGCTGCTCTACCCCGCGCTCGACCTGGTCGGCCGCCGTCCCAGCCGGGACCTGTTCGGCGAAGGCTTCCTCCTGACCGAGGAGGACATCATGTGGTACCGCGAGCACTACACGCCCGACCCGGCCGCGCGCCCGACCGCCGAGGTGTCCCCGCTGCTGGTCGACGACAAGGCCCTCGCCGAGCTGCCGCCCGCGCTGGTCACCTCGGCCGGTTTCGATCCGCTCCGCGACGAGGCCCGTGAGTACGTCGACCGGCTGACCGCGGCCGGCGTCCCGGTCACCCACCTGTACCACCCGACGCTCGTCCACGGTCACTACAACCTGATCCCGCTGCCCGGCGCGACCGCCGACGCGCTCGTCACGCTGACCGCGCACCTGAAGGCCGCCCTCGGCCCGGCATCCTGAGCCGGGCGTCCAGAAGTTGGGTTTCTAGCTGTCAGTTGTGCCGTTTCTTGCGCAAAACAAGGGGTTTTGCGCTTGTAACTACATGGGGCAGACTGGCCGGGTGACTGATTACGTAGCGGCAGGCGAGCGGTACGACGACCGGATGGTTTACCGACGGACGGGTAAGAGCGGGCTGCAGCTGCCCGCGGTCTCGCTGGGGTTGTGGCACAACTTCGGCGACGACAAGCCGTTCGAGACCCAGCGCGCCATCCTGCGCCGGGCCTTCGACCTCGGCGTCACGCATTTCGACCTGGCGAACAACTACGGCCCGCCCTACGGCGCCGCCGAGACCAACTTCGGGACGCACTTCCAGCGGGACTTCAAGAAGTACCGCGACGAGCTGATCCTGTCGAGCAAGGCCGGGTACGACATGTGGCCGGGCCCGTACGGCCAGGGCGGCGGCTCGCGTAAGTACGTGCTCGCCTCCCTCGACCAGTCGCTGGCCCGGATGGGCGTCGACTACGTCGACATCTTCTACTCGCACCGCTTCGACCCGGACACGCCGCTCGAGGAGACGATGGGCGCGCTCGACACCGCCGTCCGCTCCGGTAAGGCCCTGTACGCCGGCATCTCGTCGTACAGCGCGGAGAAGACCCGCGAGGCCGCGCGGATCCTGCAGGAGCTGGGGACGCCGCTGCTGATCCACCAGCCGTCGTACTCGATGCTGAACCGCTGGATCGAGGAGGACCTGCTGGACGCCGTCGGCGAGCTCGGCGTCGGCGTGATCGCGTTCTCGCCGCTGGCGCAGGGTGTGCTGACCGACCGCTACCTGGGCGGTATCCCCGAGGGCTCGCGGGCCGCGCAGGGCAAGTCGCTGGATCCGGAGTCGCTGACCGAGGACACCCTCAAGCACGTCCGCGCGCTGAACGAGATCGCCAAGCAGCGCGGCCAGTCCGTCGCCCAGCTCGCCATCGCCTGGACGCTCCGGGACACCCGGGTCACCAGCGCGCTGATCGGCGCTTCCAGCGTCGCCCAGCTGGAGGGCAACCTCGAAGCGGTCCGCAACCTCGAGTTCAGCGCCGCCGAGCTCGAAGCCATCGACGCGGACGCCGTCGAGGCCGGCATCAACCTCTGGAAGAAGAGCTCCGACCACTGACATGAGTGACCGGGCCCGGGGCCTTCGGATGCCTCCGAAGGTCCGGGCCCGGTCGGCCGGCTCGGACTGCGCCTGGTTGTCCGGTCCGGCAGGTCCCGCCGCCGCTGCGCCTGGTGTGCGGCGGTGGGTCTGACGCCCTCCCCCGCTGCGCCTGGAGTGCGGGGGAGGACGGGTTCGTGACTACTTCAGGGCGTCCAGCGCCTTCTGGGCGCCGGGGTGCAGCGGGACCGGGTCGGTCTTCGCGGCGTTCGCCTTGTCGATCCCCTTCGCGGCCGCGTTGACGGCGACCAGGGCATCGAGGTTCTCGTAGAGGGTCTTGGTCAGCTGCTCGGCCAGCTCGTCCTTCATGTCCTTGCGGACCAGCAGGACGTTCGGGACGACGATCGTCGAGACGTCGGCCGGCTGCTTGTACGTCGCGGCCGGGATCGGCGCCTCGGAGTACACCGAGCCGTACTTTTCGGTCATTTTGGGCAGCAGGTCGGTGATCGACAAGAGCTTGACGCCCTTCCCGAGGCTGGTGGTCAGATCGGTGATGCCGCCGGTCGGCAGCCCGCCGGACCAGACCAGCGCGTCGATCGAGCCGGATTTCATCGCGTCCACCGACTCCGGCAGGCCGAGCCGCTGGGCGGTGACGTCCTTGGCCGGGTCGAGACCGGCGGCCTCGAGCAGCCGCCGGGCGATCACCTCGGTACCCGAGTTCGGCGAACCGGTGGAGACCCGCTTGCCCTTCAGGTCGGCGATCGAGTTGATGTTCGCCGACGTCCGGACGGCGACCTGGGTGAAGTTGTTGTAGAGCCGGGTCAGCGCGACGACGTCCTGCTTGGACTGGAAGCTGTTCACGCCGTTGACCGCGTCGGCGGCGGTGTCGCCGAGGGAGAAGGCGATGTCGTAGTTGCCGCCGACCAGGCCCTGCACGTTCTGCACCGAGGCGCCGGT
The DNA here is from genome assembly GCF_013131805.1 of Kribbella sandramycini. GTDB lineage: Bacteria > Actinomycetota > Actinomycetes > Propionibacteriales > Kribbellaceae > Kribbella > Kribbella sandramycini. The sequence continues at coordinate 307,265 of NZ_JABJRC010000005.1, forward strand.
CTCACTCGCGGTGGCCCGGTAGCCGGACATCTTCTCCGAGATCACCGAGGCGTAGGCGCCGCCGAGCTGGTAGTAGACGCCCGTGGTGTTGCCGGTGGCAATGGTCAGCCGGCCGCCGGACGCCGAGCCGGAGGCGGGCGGCTCCTGCTGGCCGCCACAGGCGACGAGCGAGACGGCGGCGGCGAGCGCCACCACGACAGCGGGGAGGCGACGGGTCTTCATGTGCTGGCGGGTCCTTCCTTCGGTGCGGCCTGGCGTTGCCGCCGGACCACATTGATGACGACGGCAACAAGTAGCAAACCGATCCCGGCGCCGATGGTTACGGGCGCCAGGTAAAGCAGTAGCAGCGCGGCCGGGACGCAGACCGCGCGCTCCACCCAGCTGGTGGCGACGACGATCCAGCCGCCGGTCACCACGGCCAGTGCCCCGACGGCCAGCATCGACACCCCGAGCGTCCAGATCATGCCGACGAACGATCCCTGGCCGAGCAGGTGCGCGCCGTTGTCGGTGAGCACGAACGCGAACGGCACCAGGAACGCCGGCAGCGTGTACTTCCACGCCTGCCACATGGTCGGCATCACCTTGCCGCCGGTGATCGCGGACGTCGCGACCGCGGCCAGCGCGGTCGGCGGCGACACCTCGGACAGCACGGCGTAGTAGAAGATGAACATGTACGCCTCGGGCTGCGTGACGCCCAGCTGCACCAGCGCCGGCGCGATGATCACCGCGGCGATGATGAAGGACGCCGTCACCGGCACCGCGAGCCCGAGGATCAGAACGGCGAACGCCGACAGCACCACGGTAAGGATCAGGATCACGGTGTGGTTGTCGGTCAGCCCACGGGCCGCGCCGACGATGATCTCGGCCAGGTTCAGCCCGAGCCCGGTCTGGGTGGTGACCGCCACGATCACGCCGGCCGTCGCACAGGTCGCCGCCACCGGCAGTACCGAACGGGTGCCCTGGGCAAGGGCTTTGACCAGCGGCCCGGCGGTGAGCCGGTGCTCCTTGTCCAGGAACGACAAGCCGAACTGGATGATCACCGCGTAGACGACGGCCTTGAACGGCGGGACGTCGACCGCCATGAAACCGATGATCACGAACAGCGACAGGAAGTGGTAGCCGAACCGCAGGAACAGCTTCCAGGCCGACTGGGTCGAGGTCTCGGTGGACGTCGTCCCGTGCCGGCGGGCGTCGATCTCGATCGCGAGCAGGATGCCCAGGTAGTAGAGGATCGTCGGGATGACGGCGTACCCGAGCACGGTCAAGTACGAGACCTGCAGGAACTCGGCGATGATGAAGGCTGCCGCGCCCAGCGTCGGCGGGGACAGGATTGCGCCGATGCCTGCCGCGGCGAGCATGCCGCCGGCCGGCTCGGCCGGGTAGCCGGCCCGGCGCAGGATCGGCCAGGAGACCGTGCCGAGCGACACGGCGGTCGCCGTCCCGGAGCCCGAGACGCTGCCGAGCAGGAAGCCCGCCAGCGTGACCGTGCGGCCGGGCGCCGTCCGGCTGCGCTTGAAGGCGGCGAAGGAGAGGTCGATGAAGAATTTGCCGGCGCCGGAGTAGTCGAGCACGGCGCCGTAGATGGTGAAGAGCACGATGTAGCTGGCGGCAACGTTCAGCGGCGTCCCGTAGAACCCCGCGGTGCCCATCGTGAACTGCGCGATGATCGCGTCGAAGTTGAAGCCCTGGTGCGCCAGCGACCAGGTGTAGGGCAGCAGGCCGCCGTAGTACGCGTAGGCGAAGAACAGCAGGCTGACGAGCGGGAGCACCCAGCCCGTCGTCCGGCGGCAGGCCTCCAGCAGCAGGACGAGCAGGACGGCGCCCGCGAGCACGTCGAGCGTGGTCGGGGTCTGCCGCCGTTCGAGGTAGCCGTCGAAGTCGAGCAACGGATAGACACAGGCCGCCAGCGCGATCAGCGCGAGGATCCAGTCGCTGATGCCGGGGTCGTCGTGGTCACGGTTGCGAAACGGATTCAGCACCGCGGGGACCTTCCAGCCCCGGTAACACAGCAGCGTCATCGGCAGCACGGCTGCGAGAAAGATCACCAGGTAAAACTGCGTTCCCTGTGGTAGTGGGAAGAAGACCTGGAGCAGTACGCCGATGCTCACGATCGCGCACCAGACCGCGATGATCACATCGAGGGCAGGTCGAAGCCGCCGAGCGGGCCGTTCCTGCTCGTACTCGGCCAGTTCTTCGTCGGAGGGCGTGCTCACGCCACCCCCCGTTCCGATACCGACAGTCATCTACCGGTTCCCTCCTGTGTGCGGAAGGCTAATGTTGCCGAACACTGCGTGGAGTCGCGTGATTACGTCTTTACCAAGATCTGACACATCCGGGCGTCACCTGGCCTACGATCACCGCATGAGTGGCGCCGTCAGGATTTTGCTGGTCGAAGACGATCTCGATATCGCCAATGCCCTGATACCCGCGTTGCGCCGGTACGGCCTGATGGTGACCCATGTCCGGACGGCGGCCGACGCCCTCGCGGCGGACCCGGGCGACCTGGTCCTGCTGGATCTGGGCCTGCCCGACGGCGACGGGATCAACGTGTGCCGGCAGATCCGGTCGGTCTCCGACGTCCCGGTGATCGCGGTCACCGCGCGCGGCGAGGCGGCCGATCGGGTCCGCGGTCTGCGCAGCGGCGCCGACGACTACGTGGTGAAACCCTTCGCGATCTCCGAGCTGCTGGCCCGGATCGATGCTGTACTACGTCGTACCGGCCTCTTGCAGCCCCGCCCCCGGGTGACTGTCGGCGACCTCACCGTGGACATCGAGGCCCGAACCGTCCAGGTCGCGGACAAGCCCATCAGCCTGACCCGCAAGGAGTTCGACGTGCTCGCTGTGCTGGCCGCGCACCACGGCCGGGTCGTCCCCCGCGAACAGGTCGCCCTGTACGCGTGGCAGTCCGTCTTCGAGGCGTCCTCGCGCACCATGGACGTGCACGTCGCGAGCCTGCGCGCCAAACTCGGCCGGCCCGAGCTCGTGCAGACGATCCGCGGTGTCGGCTACCGCCTCGGCTCGGACTGACCGTTGCGCCGTCGCCTGCTGCAGTCCCTCGTTCCGATGGTGGTCCTGCTCGCCATCATCGCCACCGTCCCGCTGGCCAACTTCATCGCCACCGGCGCCTCGCGCACGCTGTTCCTGTCCCGGAGCAACGACGCCGACTGGTTCGCCACGATGGCCGAGGCGCCGCTGCAGTCCGGTGACATCGCCAACCTGCGCGAGATGGCCGTCCGCTACGACGACCTCTACGACACCCCGGTCTTCATCGTCGACGACAACAACAAGGTCGTCGCGACGTCGAAGTCCGGCGTGGTGCTCGAGGAGCCGGAGATCGCGACCGCCCTGGGCAGCACGCTGGCCGGCCGGCTGCCGGCCGAGCCGCCCGCGCTGTGGCCGTGGCAGCACGGCGAGATGGTCGTCGCCCGCCCGGTCGCGAACAACGGCCGGGTGCTCGGCGCCGCCGTCCTGCGGGTGCCGACCGACGAGCCGCGGGTCGAGGTCCGGCGCAGCCTGATCCTGTTGCTGATCGGCCTGCTGATCAGCATCGGCGCGATCATCGCCGGTATCGTCCGGCCGATCAGCCGCTGGGTGATCCGCCCGCTGAAGGACCTGGACAACGCGACCCACCAGATCACCCGCGGCGCGCTCGACACCCGGGTCTCCACCGACGGCCGCGCGCCGGAGCTCCGCCGCCTCGGCGACAGCTTCAACTCGATGGCCCTCAGCCTGCACCAGGCCCGGCAGCGCGAGCGCGAGTTCGTCGCCGACGCCTCGCACCAGCTGCGGACGCGGCTGACCTCGGCCCGGATCCACATCGAGGGCCTGTCCCGGCTGTCCCCGACCGCGCGGTTCGCGCTCAGCGACATCGACCGGCTCGGCCGGATCGTCCAGCGGCTGTCCCGGCTGGCCGGCTCCGACCGTCCGGGCGCCGATGCCGACGGCAACAGTGAGGAGCCGCTGGACCTCGCCCAGGCGGTCAAGGAGCGGCTGGTCGGCTGGAAGGCCGTGTACGCCGCCGACGACCTGGAGCTGATCATCGGCGACATGGTCCCCGGCGGCGTCGGCCCCGAGCTGGAGGTCGACGACATCCTCGACGTCCTGCTCGACAACGCCTCCAAGTACGGCGCCCCGCCGGTCGAGGTCTCGGTGACCCGGGACGGCACCGAGGTCGTGCTCTCCGTCCGCGACCACGGCCTCGGCCTCGGCTCCCGCGATCTCAAGAAGGTCGGCGAGCGCTTCTGGCGCAGCGCCCACCACCGCGAGATGCCGGGCACCGGCCTGGGCCTGGCCATCGTCCGCTCCGAGGCCGCCCGCGTCGGCGGCCGCGTGGTCGCCCGCCCGCCGATCGGCGGCGGCCTGGTGATCGAGGTCCGCGTCCCGCTGATCGACGACTACGACGTCTGAGCCCGCCGGCCGGGCGGCTCAGATGTGGTTGGCGCGGTACCAGCGTTCGGCGGCCGGGTGCAGCGGGACGGGCATGGTGGCGATCGCCGAGCGGGGGTCGAGGGCGCCGGCTTCGGGGTGGAAGCTCGCCTTGTCGTTCGGGTCGCCGATCAGGTCCTTCTGGCGGCGGAACAGGGTGTTGACGATCCACCAGGCCCAGGAGTCGGGCAGGTTCGGCCGGGTGATCAGGTAGTTCGGGATGGTCAGCGTCGGGACGGCGCTGGCCAGGCCGTAGGTCTTCGGCGGGATCGAGGAGACGATGTAACCGCCGAACTGTTTGAGCGCGATGGTCTGCGCGACGGCCCCGATGTTGACCAGGCGGAAGCCGATGGTCTTCTGCAGGTCCTCGATCGGGCCGGTCGGCAGGCCGCCGCTCCAGATCATCACGTCGATGCCGTCCTTGCCCTCGGCCTTGTCCTTCAACTGCTTCACGGCCTGCTCGAGCGAGAGCGTGCGCTTGGTGACCGAGGTGGCCAGCCCGGCCTGGGCGAGGATCATGTCGGCGACGAGTTTCGTCCCGGAGTTCTCCGGGCCGACGCTGACCACCTTGCCGGCCACCTTCTCCAGGCTGTCGATCTTGGACGCCATCGGCACCACGACATGCACGTAGTTGTCGTACGTCCGGCCCAGGGCGTGGAAGCGCAGCGGCCCGGACGCGAACTGCCCGAGCCCCTCGTACGCGGCGTACGCCGAATCGGAGGTGGTGAAGCCGACGTCGTTCTGCCCGGAGGCCACCTTGCGCAGGTTCGCGATCGAGCCGTCGGTGACGACCGGGGTCAGCTGGACGCCGGTGACCTGGGAGACCAGGCTCGCCAGACCGCTGCCGAAGCGGTTGTAGACGCCGCCCTTGTTCCCGGTCGCGAGCGTCGCGGGCTCAGCCGGCGCGGGCTCGTCGGAGCGGCCGCGGGAACAGCCGGGCAAGGTCAGCGCGGCCGCCGCGGCGGCGCCCAGACCGAGCGCGCGGCGCCGGCTCATCGAGTCCGGCACGATCAGGCGGGGGCGATCCATACGGGACAACCTATGCGGCAACCGGTCCGGATCGGTAGCCAAGCCTGTCGGCCGCTACCGAACCGCTACCCGGCGCAGTACCGGCTCGCTCGGACAAACTGCGTCTTTACGGGCCCCCTCCCGATGTGACAGCGTTGTCATCACCACCACTTCCTGTCCCCGGAGGATGATTCCGTGCACGACGACCGTCAACTCATCGAGGAGCGGCTCCAGCGCGCCCTGCGGGAGCGGATCCGCCCCGCGATCTACGGCGCGGCGGTCCCGCTGGACATCGAGGTGTGGCACGCACCCGGTGAGCCGGTGTCCCCCGCCGAGGCCCTCGCCCAGACCTTCGAGCCGGCCGCGGTCGGCCTGCCCTGGGGTCCGGCCTGGGGTACCGCCTGGTTCAAGTTCAGCGGCCAGGTCCCGGCCGAGTGGGCCGGGAGCGAGATCGAGGCCGTCATCGACCTCGGCTTCAGCGGCGGTCCGGGCTTCTCCGCGGAGGGCCTGGTGCACACGACCACCGGCCGTCCGCTCAAGGGCCTGCACCCGCGGCAGACCTACGCTCCGCTGTCGATCCTCGGCCCGGACGGGACGGCGGCCGCGGCCGGCGACTCGATCGAGTTCTACGTCGAGGCGGCCGCGAACCCGGAGGTGCTCGGTGACAAGGGCGGCTTCTCCCCGACGTCCATCGGCGACAAGCCCGAGCCGGGCGGGAAGCCGATCTACGAGCTGACCCGCGCCGACCTGGCGGTCTTCAACGCCGAGGTCTGGGACCTGATCCTCGACCTCGAGGCCCTGAACAGCCTGCAGAAGGAGCTGTCCCTGCAGGAGCCGCGGCGCCGCGAGATCCTCCGCGCGCTCAGCCGCGCCCTCGACGCCCTGGACTACGAGGACGTCGCCAAGACCGCCGCCGACGCCCGCGCCCAGCTGACCGACGTACTGAGCCGCCCGGCGCACGCGTCGGCGCACCAGCTCTCCGCGGTCGGCCACGCGCACATCGACTCCGCCTGGCTCTGGCCGCTGCGCGAGACCCGCCGCAAGGTCGCCCGGACGGTCTCCAACGTCGCCACGCTGGCCGAGGAGTACCCGGAGCTCGTCTTCGCGTTCTCCCAGGCCCAGCAGCACGCCTGGGTGAAGGAGAACTACCCCGAGGTCTGGGAGCGGCTCAAAAAGGCCGTTGCCGAGGGCACCATCGTTCCGGTGGGCGGGATGTGGGTCGAGTCCGACACCAACCTGCCCGGCGGCGAGGCGCTGGCCCGGCAGTTCGTGCACGGCAAGAAATTCTTCCTGGACGAGTACGGTATCGACACCCAGGAGGTCTGGCTGCCGGACTCGTTCGGCTACACCGCGGCCCTGCCGCAGCTGGTGAAGCTGTCCGGCTCGAAGTGGTTCCTGACCCAGAAGATCTCCTGGAACAAGGAGAACCGGTTCCCGCACCACACCTTCTGGTGGGAGGGTCTCGACGGCACCCGCGTCTTCACCCACTTCCCGCCGATCGACACCTACAACTCCGACCTGTCCGGTCGCGAGCTCGCGCACGCGCAGCGCAACTTCCAGGAGAACGGCGCCGCGACCCGCTCGCTGGTCCCGTTCGGCTACGGCGACGGCGGTGGCGGCCCCACCCGTGAGTTCGTCGCGACCGCGCGCCGGGTCGCGAACCTGGAGTCCTCGCCGCGGGTGACGATCGAGTCCCCGACCGAGTTCTTCAGCGCCGCCGAGGAGGAGTACGCCGACCACGCGCCGGTCTGGTCCGGCGAGCTCTACCTGGAGATCCACCGGGCGACGTACACCTCGCAGGCCAAGACCAAGCAGGGCAACCGGCGCAGCGAGCACCTGCTCCGCGAGGCCGAGCTCTGGTCGGCCGCGGCCGTCGTCGCGGGCAAGCTGGACGCGTACCCGTACGCCGAGCTGGACCGGATCTGGAAGGCCGTACTGCTGAACCAGTTCCACGACATCCTGCCCGGCTCGTCGATCTCGTGGGTGCACCGCGAGGCCGAGGAGACGTACGCCGCGCTGGGCGCCGAGCTGGAGGCGATCATCGGCAAGGCGCAGCAGGCGCTGGCCGGCTCCGGCGACGCGCAGATCGTCTTCAACGGCGCACCGCACGGCCGGAGCGGCGTGGCCGGTCTGGGCGCGGGGATCGCGGCCGGCGAAGGCCAGTCGGTGACGGTCGAGAACGGCGTCCTGGACAACGGCGTCATCCGCGTGACCATCGACGAGCGCGGGCTGATCACCTCGCTGTACGACGTCGAGGCGCAGCGCGAGGTGATCGCGCCAGGTGCCGTCGGCAACCTTCTGCAGCTGCACGTGGACACCCCGAACCAGTGGGACGCGTGGGACGTCGACTCGTTCTACAAGAACAACGTCCGCGATGTCACCGAGGTCGACTCGGTCGACTTCAGCACCGTCGACGGGGTCGCGACGGTCGTCGTCAAGCGGTCCTTCAACCGGTCGTCGGTGACCCAGACGCTGCGCGTCCGGCCGGGCGCCAAGCGGGTCGACATCGAGACCACGATGGACTGGCACGAGGCCGAGAAGTTCCTCAAGGCCGCGTACCCGGTCGACGTGCACGCCGACCGGTCGGCGTCCGAGACCCAGTTCGGGCACATCTTCCGGCCGACCCACCAGAACACCTCGTGGGACGCGGCGAAGTTCGAGATCGCGGCGCACCGCTGGGTGCACGTCGGCGAAGCCGGGTACGGCGTCGCCGTCGTCAACGACTCGACGTACGGGCACGACATCAACCGCACCGCCCGCCCGGACGGCGGCACGACGACCACGATCCGCACCTCGCTGATCCGCGCGCCGCGCTACCCCGACCCGAAGACCGACCAGGGTGTGCACACCGTCAACCACGCGCTCGTGGTCGGCGCCGGCATCGGTGAGGCGGTTGCCGAGGGCTACCGGATCAACCTGCCCGAGCGGGTCGTCACCGGCTCCGAGGGCGTCGAGCCGCTGGTCACCATCGACAACCCGAACATCGTCGTCGAGGCTCTGAAGCTCGCCGACGACCAGTCCGGCGACGTTGTCGTCCGCCTCTACGAGTCCGCCGGCGGCCGCGCCCGCGGCACCATCACCCCGTCGTTCCCGACGACGTCGGTGACCGAGGTGGACCTGCTGGAGCGGCACCTGGCCGACCGTGCGAACGGCGAGCTGGAGCTGCGTCCGTTCCAGATCCTCACCCTGCGTTTCAAGCGTTCCTGACCCGGCAAGGCACTCCGTACACCCCCACCCCGCGGAGTGCCACGCCATCACCCGGCAGGGCAAGCGCCCCTCACCCCGGCGCCCACCTGCCAACCCGCGCCCGGTGTCACTCCGACGCCGGGCGCGGGTGTTTTCAGCTGGCCGCGGCTGCGACCAGGTTGCCGAAGGCGGCCATGCCGGCTCGGCTGGGGTGCAGGGGCGCGGCGTCCGACGTGGGGACGAGGCCTTCGAGCCAGCGCTGGCCGATCGGAGCACAGGCGTCGTGGCCGATGGAGGGTTTGCGGAGGTCGACGTACGTCGCGCCGTGGGCGGCGGACTGGGCGGCGAGCATGGCGTTCAACCGGTCGACCGTCGCCTGGAGGTAGTCGGCGTCGACAGGCCAGACCGGGATCTGCGGGTAGCAGCCGCCGGGGCGGATGTAGGTGCCGTAGCCGGTGACGAGGATGCGGGCGTTCGGCGCGAGGGCGCGGATGCGGTCGAGGGCCTGCCCGAAGGCGGGGGCCGTGGCGGTGATGCGGTCGGCCAACTGGTCGCGGCCGCCCGCGGTGTAGCGGGCCTTGCAGGAGATGCCGGCTGGGGCCGGGAAAACGTTGATACAGCTGAGGGCGGCGGCCACCAGACCGGTGTCGTTACCCCCGATGGCGACCGTCACCAGGTCGGTCGTCGACTTCAGGGCGTTGTACTGCGGGGGCACGAAACCGAACTGCCGGCCGCTGAAGTCGGGGATGACCGCGCCGGAGCAGGTCACGTCCGTCAGCTTCGCGCCGAGCTTGGCGGCCGCGACGTGCGGGTAGTTCACCCCGGACCGGGTGCAGGGCAGGTCGATCTGCGGGAGGATCAGCGGCCCGGCCGCCGAGGAGTCGCCGAGGGCGACGTACTCGAGCGGTTCGGCCGCGTGGGCCACCGCGGGGCTGACCAGGCCGGCCACCAACACTCCTACGGCCAGCAGTACCCGTCGTTTCATTGTGGTCACCCTTCGCGATGGCTCGAACACTGTACTTATGGGTAGTAATGTTCGACCCCAAAGCGCCCGCCGGTCGCTGGGGCCATGCCCAGAGTTCACGAGGTGATCGTTGTGACAGATCACAAACACCTGCGCTGCGGTGGCGTGCTCGTCCATGAGCTCGTCCGGTCCCGGCTGAGCCGGTTGGTGGACGAGGTGCTGGCCCGGCTGGTCGCCGAGATCCCGATGTACGGGCAGCTTCCGGAGGAGGAGCTGCAGGGCGACATCCGGCGGATCACCGACCAGTCGCTGCGCGCGTTCGTCGAGACCTTCCGGACCGGCGTCGTCCCGACTGGCGACGTCCTGGCGCCGCTGCGCGAGTCGGCGAAGCGGCGGGCGGAGGAGGGGGTGCCGTTGGAGGCGCTGCTGGCGGCGTACCACCTGGGCGGCAAGGTGTGCGCGGACGACGTCGCCCGCGATTTCCGCCCCGAGGAACTGCCGGATGCGATCGCGCTGAACCGGCTGATCCTCGACTTTCTGCAGCAGGTGACGGCGATCGTCTCGGCGAGCTACTTCGAGGAGCGGCAGTCGATCGCGGGTGAGGACCAGGCCTCGCGGCAGGCGGTGCTGGCCGCGCTGCTCGAAGGTCGCGCGGCGGACGAGGCCGCGCTGCGCGCCGGCGTCCGGCTGCCGGTCGAGTTCCTGGTGGCTGGGTTGGCGTTCGGGACGCATCCGGACGAGCGACAGCCGGGAGTCGATCCGCAGATCGTTGCCCACCGCAAGCTTCGGCGGATCCGGGTCGAGCTGGATCGGTTGCCGGGGAGTATGGCGAGTCTGTCGGCGGACGGCGGGATCGCCTTGCTCACCTGCTCGCGTGGCGACGCGGAGAACCTGCGCGGGCGGCTCAGCCGGGTTGCTGGCGTGGACGTCACACTGGCGATTACGAGTAGCTCGCCGGGCGACGTACCGGCCGCTACGGCGTTGGTGCGTGATCTGCTCGGCGTCGTCCGCAGCCATCGGCGTCCGCCGGGTGTGTATGCGTTGGACGATCTGCTGCTTGAGTATCAGCTCAGCCGACCGACGCCGGCGCGTGATCGGCTGGCCGATCTGTTGACGCCGCTGATTGACCGCAGCGATCTGCTGGCGACACTGCGCTGCTATCTGGGCAACGCACGTAACCGCAGGCAGACCGCCGCCGATCTGCATGTCCACGCCAACACCGTCGACTACCGGCTGAGGCAGGTCGCGCGTCTCACCGGGCTCGATCCGAGCAGCGACGAGCAGTTGCCGCGGATCGTCGCTGCCCTTGTCGCATTGGACGCGCGCTGTTCACTCGGCTGACGTAGCGTCGATCGTATGGCTCCGACTCCGTTGCTCGGTTCCCGCACGCTCGATCGGCAGACCGCTCGGACGTTGCCGCCTGGTCCGCGGTGGCCGACGCTGGTGCAGAGCCTGCTGTTCGCGAACCATCGCAAGACGTTCTTCCCGCGGATGCGGGCGAAGTACGGCGACGTGTTCACGATCCGGCTGGTGCCGGCGAGCCGGGTGTGTGTGGTGCTGAGCCGGCCGGAGCACATTCGCGAGGTGTTCGGCAGCTCGCCCGCGGTGATGCATGCCGGTGAGGGGAACACCGCGCTCGAGCCGATCATGGGGCCGAGCTCGCTGCTGCTGCTCGACGATGACGACCACGTCCGGATGCGGCGGCAGTTGATGCCGGCCTTCACCGGGCCGGCGCTGCGCGGGTACGCCGCGATGGTGCACGAGCTGGCGGTCGCCGAGGTGGCGAGCTGGCCGACCGGGACGCCGTTCGCGATGCACCAGCGGATGCGGAACCTGACCCTGGAGATCATCCTGCAGGTGATCTTCGGCGTCACCGACGTCGATCGGCTGAACACCCTGCGGCCGTTGCTGGACAAGATTGTGTCGGTCTCGCCGGTGCTCATGCTCGGCGGTTTCTACCCGCCGCTGCTGCGGATCCCGCCGTGGCGCACGTTCCTGCGGGCCCAGCAGCAGGTCGACGAGATCCTGTTCGACGAGATCGCCCGCCGCCGCGGAAACCTTGCCGGGCGCAACGACGTCCTCTCCCGGCTGCTCGGCGCCGGCGAGTGGACGGACGCCGAACTCCGCGACCAGCTGGTCACGCTGCTGCTGGCCGGTCACGAAACCACCGCCACCGCCCTCGCCTGGGCCTTCCACGAGCTCGCCCGCCGCCCCGACGACCTCGCCTTCGGCCAGCACGCCGCCGACACCGGCGCCGATCGCGAACTCGAAGCGATCGTCAAAGAGTCTCTCCGCCTGCACCCGGTCGTCTACCAGGTCGGCCGCCGCCTCACCGAAACCACCGACCTGGCCGGCTACCGCCTCCCCCGCGGCACCACCCTCATGGCCGCCATCGGCCTCGTCCAGCGCGACGCCCAGCACTTCCCCGCCCCCGCCACCTTCCGCCCCCAGCGCTTCCTCACCGACCCCCCACCCGCCCCCAACACCTGGCTCCCCTTCGGCGGCGGCGCCCGCCGCTGCATAGGCGCCGGCTTCTCCCTCATGGAAGGCACCGAAATCCTCCGCGCCGCCCTAACCACCCACCACTTCCACGCAAACCCCACCCCCGAACCAGCCCAGGCAAAAAACGTGACCCTGGTCCCCAAACAAGGCGCCACACTCACAGCCACCCCCCGCCAACCGCCAGCACCCCTGTAAACCCACCCCCCAACCCAACCACCGGGCACAGGCTTGGAGCCCCACCTGTCTTTCCGGCCGCAGCGCAACCCGACCACCAGCGAAGGACCCGGCCGCGACGACGGGGTGCGGGCCGGGCGTGGCGGCGGGCGGCGGGCGGCGGGCGGCGGGCGGCGGAACCCGACCACCGGTCACGGGCTCAGATCGGCACCTGCTCTTTCGGCCGCAGCGCGACCTGACCACGAGCGAGGGGGTCGGCCGTGCAGGCCGGCTGGGGGTGGGGGTTAGTTTTCGGGGTCGGTTATGTCGCCTAGGTCTACGTTGGCGTAGGAGTCGAGGTTGGACTCGTCGTCGTCGAGTTCGAAGTTGGATTCGTCGTCGACTACGTGGATGGCGGCTTCTTCGGCGGAGGCGGCGGCGCCGTCGAAGCCGATGTCGGAGGCGACCAGGTCGGACTCGGAGTCGGTGTGGGCGCCTTCGTCGGGGGCGACCAGGCGGCCGGAGCGGCGGACGCCGACCTCGGGGCCGCCGACGTCTTCGCCGTCCTCGGCGTAGGGGTCGACGTCGGGCTCCTCCTGGGCGAGGCGCTGGTCGAGGGACTCGCCTTGGAGGGCCTCCTCGGCGGTGGTGCCGAAGCCCTCACCCGCGGACCACTTCTCGGGCGGTGAGTAGCCCTCGTCGAGCAGGTCGTCCACCCCGCGGTCGTTCAGGGTGTCCGACGCCTGCAGCTGATCCTCGTCGTCGACGCTGTAGCTGCCGTAGTCCTCGCGGTTGTTCTCGGTCATGTAGCAACAGTGTCCCGACAGGCCCGGTTGAATCAAGCCGGGCACAATGAGCGAATGGATCCGGTCAGGCTGACGTTGGACCAGCTGCGGGAGCTGCGCGACGACGTGGCCCCGCGGGCGGCCCGGCGGTCGCGGGCCTCGGTGCGGCGCCGGGTCGAGCGCTGGCGGGACCGGATCTTCTTCATCGGCCAGTGCGCGATCGCGGCCGGCCTCGCCTGGGCGCTGGCCCGGTACGTCGTGGGCCACCAGCAACCGTTCTTCGCACCGGTCGCCGCGATGGTCTGCCTGGGCTTCAGTTTCGGCCAGCGGTTACGCCGGGTCGCCGAGGTGATGGTCGGGGTCGCGGTCGGCGTCGGGGTCGGCGACCTGTTCGTCCGGTTCTTCGGCACCGGCGTCCCGCAGATCATCTTCGTCGTCGCACTCGCGATGAGTATCGCCGTCCTGCTCGGCGCCGGCACCCTGATGACCACCCAGGCCGGCGTCCAGGCCGCGATCGTCACCACCCTGCTGCCCAACCCCGGCGCGGGCTTCTCCCGCTGGCTGGACGCCGTCCTCGGCGGGCTCGTCGCGCTCGCCGCCGCCACCATCGCCCCGGCCGCCGCGATTCGTCGCCCCCGGCAACAAGCCTCCGAGGTCCTGAACGAGCTGTCCGCGATCCTCGTCGAGACCGCCGAGGGCCTGCGGGACAAATCCGACCAGGAGGCCCACGCCGAGCACCGCGACGAGCGGGAGCTCACCGACGCGCTCCGCCGGGCCCGCGCCAGCGAAGGCATGCTGGACGATCTGCGCAGCGCGGCCGAGGAGGGCGTCGCCGTCGTCCGCCTGTCGCCGTTCCGCCGCCGGCACCGCGGCCGCGTCCAGCAGATCGCCGACCTGGTCGTCCCGCTCGACCGCGCGATCCGCAACATCAGAGTCCTGGTCCGCCGCTGCGCGGTGTCGGTCTGGCGCGACGAGCGGATGCCCGACGAGTACCCGATGCTCCTCGACCGCCTCGCCGACGGCACCCGGCTGATCGCCGAGTCCCTCTTCGAGCCGGCCGCCAAAGTCGCCGCGCACCGCGTCCTCGGCGAGCTCGGCCGCCGGACGGCGGATCTCCCACTCCCTCCCGGCCTGTCCGCGGTCGTCGTCCTGGGCCAGATCCGCTCCACCGTCGTCGACCTCCTGGAGCTGACCGGGACGTCGTACGACGAGGCCCGCAAACTCGTCCCGCTGCGCCTCGACGGGCTCGACGAGAAGTAGGTCCGGACAAAGTGGCCTAGGTCACATCGAGAAACTTCTCGAAATTCCCGTCATACCCCGGCCCGGGCGGCGTCTCACTGGCATGACGATCCACCGACTGATGACCGCGCTGGCGACCGAGCAGAGCCGGACCGAAGCGCTGGTCGAGACGATCAACCCCACAGACGACCGGAGCGACGCCGCCGCCGAGCAGTAAGAGGGCTGCTGGGAACTCCTCGCCGTAGCGAGGAGTTTTCAGCAGCCCTCTAAGGCGCGAACCGGACGAAGACGGATCCAGGCGGCGCACCCGAACGGTCCTACCCACCGAGTTGGACCGCTCGGAGGTCGCACAAAACAGAGGCGCCCTTGTGCAAGGCGCCGCCGGATCCGTTCGGTGCATCACCACAGAGGTGCACCGCAGAACCACCCACCGGCTGTCCTGACGCCGCTTGCGCGAGGCTCAGGCCAGACCCGGTGGGTGGTTTCTTTTGCCGGGACTACGAAGCGACCGTGACCTCGGTGGTCACCGAGTTCGCGATGAAACACTCCTGATGCGCCAGGTGATGGATCCGCTCCAGCGCCGCGGCATCCGGCTCCGGGCCGCCCCAGGTGATCTTCGGATGCAGCGTCACCTGCGTCACCGCCAGCCGCCCGGCCGCGTTCTTCGCCATCACCCCGACCGCGTGGTCGTCGTACGAGTCGACGACCAGCCGCTTGCGGGCCGCGATCGCCAGAAAGGTCAGCATGTGGCACGACGACAGCGCGGCCACGAACGCCTCCTCCGGGTCGACCGGGCCGGGGTTGCCCAGGTACGCCGGATTGGCGGACCCGGGCACGGTGATCCCGCCGTCGAAGCGCCACTCGTGGTCACGGTTGTAGGTGTCGTAGGCGAACTCGTGCTCACCACGGCTCCAACTGATATCGACCACGTGCTCCGACATGTTCAGTTCACCTCTCCGCGACGCGCGCCCCGGGCTTTCCGGTCACCGGGTTCAAGCGTACGGGCGTGTCCCCCGGCAGCTCGGCGACGAAGTCGCTGTCGTACCGCGAGGCCATGCCGGCCACCGGGAAGTCGGTGCTGACGAACTGCGCACCGCTGCCCAGCGCGACGCCGACCCGGCTGAACTCGTTGTTGCGGATCGTCGACAGCGGCTCGTCCGAACGGGTCCGGACCAGGTAGCCCTTCGTCACCAGCCGCTGGATCTCGGCGGTGTTCGCGCCCCGCGGGTCGTTGACGTTGGTGATCGCGGCATCCGGCTCACCCTCGGGGCCGCGGGTGAAGACCGCCCGGCCCTCCAGGTTCGGCTTGCCGTCGCGGTACGCGTCGCGGATCGCGCCCGGGCCGCCGTTGTCGAAGTAGAACAGCACCTTGCCGGCGGCGTTCTTCAGCGTCGGCCAGCCCTTGGTGGTGACGGACTGCTCCAGCGTGAGGCCCGACTTGCGGACGTCGTCCGGCGAGAGCAGCTGCTGCTCGCTGAAGACCGAGCGGATCTCGGCGTCCACGCTGTTCAGGTTGGCGGCGTCCCACGGCGGAGCCTTCACTCCGCCCTGGGCGACGATCGCCGGGTCGGACTGCTTGAGCTCCAGGTTGAAGACGATCGGCGCGTGGTACGGGTGCGCGTCGGACCAGGTCTTCACCTGCTGCAGGCACTGCTTGAAGCTGCGGCAGACGGTGTTGTAGTCGACGTCGACGATGTGCATCACCTTGATCCCGGGCTTGCTCAGCTCGGGGTCGGTGAGCGCCGGCAGGCCGGCGATCTTGCGGATCAGCGGGTAGGTGTAGAGGCCGCCGTTCGGATCCGGGAACAGGTCCAGTTCGAGCTGGCGGACGTTCTGGTCCTCCAGCTGCTGGCTCAGCGGGGCGTGCGAGTACCAGAGGTCGACCGAGTCCGGCCGCTGGCCGAACTGGATCTTCTTCTCCGCGTCGCTGACCTCGCGGTGGTACGAGTTGTGCGAACCGATCACCTGGATCTGGTTCATCTTGACGCCGGCCGACGTACCGGCCTGCGAAGACTGTGTGGTCAGAGCCGATCCGGCCAGGCCGGACGCGGCGACCGCTGTGGTCGCGAGACCGGCGATCACCGATTTGCTGAGCCGCATGCGTACGTTCCCCTCCAGGAGTGATGAGGCAGATCTGACGGCAATCTGTCATACGAAGGTGGCAGCGTTGTCCTGGTTTCGGTGCACAATGGCCGGATGGTGACATCGGGGGCGTATCCGCTGCGCCGCACACCGACCCAGGACCGTGCCAACCGCCAGGTCGAGCGCATCCTCGACGCGGCGTGCGCGGAGGTGGTCGAGCGGGGCTACGACGGCGCCTCGACCAGCGGGATCGCCAAACGGGCCGAGATCGCGGTCGGCAGCGTCTACCGCTACTTCCCGGACAAGCGCAGCCTGATCCAGGCGATCGAGCGGCGGAACCAGGCCCGCTACACCGAGACCGTGCGGTCCCGGTTGGCCGACGTTGCCAGCTGGCGGGCCGCGGTCGACATCACGATGGCGACGTTCCGCGAGATGCACCGGACCGACCCCGGCTTCCGCGCGGTCGTCCTCAGCGGTCTCGGCGACCCGGATCTGGAAACCCAGCCGGGCGAGTACGACGACCAGCACGCGGCCGAGTTCGCGGAGCTGCTGACCGAGCGGTTCGGCGCCCAGGACAACCGCAACTTCCGGCTGGCCGTGACCACGAGTATCGCGATGGGCGAGGCCCTGGCCCATCTGGCCGATCGGCTCTCCGAGGCGGAGGCCGAGTACGTCCTCGCGCAGGGTCTGCCGGCCATCTACAGCCTGCTCGCCCCGTACTTCCCGGTCTGAAATCGCAAAACCCTCACCTGAACCCAGGTGAGGGACTCCGAAGACAGCTGGTGGGGATCTACGCCTGTGGCAGCGGATCCCCCGTACGCGGCCCCAGCTGGGGCCAGTGGCTGACGCGCCCGGCGATGCGGCCCTTGCGCGGCGTGCGGACGTCGTACGCGACGATCACCCGATCGTCCTTCGCGTACGTGACCCGGCCGGTGGCCGGGAGTTTGCGGGAGACCTGGAACGGGCCCTCGCCGCGACGGGTGTAGTACTCCACGGTCACCTCGGTGTAGACGGCCTGCGAGCCGTCGTCCAGCCGACCGTGGAACGGGCCGCGGACGCGGAGCACGCGACCTGCGGTCTTCTCTTCATCGGTGGAGTTCGCGCGCCGGCGCGAACCGGCGACCACCTCCGCCACGATGCATGCCGTGACCAGCAGCACCAGGCCGAACCCACCGAGTACGACGATCGTCAACATGGCACTCACCTCCGACGCGTCGCCCGCGGGCGACGGGGTTTGTCGAAACTGGTTGCGCGGCCCTTGCCGCACATCGGTGAGACGCCGGTTCGGCCCGGCCGGTTCCACGTTCGGACAATCTTTTTGTTTTGTCAGCTACCGCCCATCCCGAACTGGTACGCCGGCGGCACCGGCCGGTCCGTCCCGAGCGCCGCCTCCGCCGCCAACCAGTAGTCGGTCAGCGGGTTCGCGCCCTCGCGAACCGTGGCGAGCTGGATCCCCGCTGCCAGCAACTCGTGCGCTGTCTGCGCGTCGCCGTTCGCCAACGCCAGCTGTACCCGCAGCAGCTGAACGCGCGGGTCGTCGCCCTGCAGCAGGTCGGCCGCGCGATCCGGCTCGGTCTCCAGCGCGAGCACGGCCGCCTCGACCCGCAGCTCCACCAACTCGGGCCGCAACGCGACCGCGCGCTCGTACGCAGCCAGATCCTTGGTGACCAGCCCGAGGTTCCGGAGTGCCCAGGGGTTGTCGCCCGACTCCCGCCAGGCGGCGACCGCGCCGCCCTCGTCACCGGCGTAGAACCGCGCGACCCCGCGGTGGTACCAGACCAGCCAGTTCTCCTCGGCCTTCTCCAGTAGCTCGCGCCACGCGACGAGCGTCCCGTCCGGTACGCCGTCCGTGGCCGGCAGTTGGCCGTCGAGCAACGGCAACCACGCGCGTTCGCGGTCGGTCATGGTTTCCGGGGCGAACGGCGTACCGGCGGAGACCGACCAGCCGGTGCGGGCCAGCTCCAGCGCACCCCAGCCCGAGCCTACTGCCAGGCTCTCGGCCGGTTCGGCGTCGATCACTGCGGACCAGGCCGCCTCCCGCTCGGGCAGACCGGCCAGAACATCTTGCAGGGCAACGGTTCCGGCCCGCCGGGCGGTCGGCCAGTCGTCGGAGTGCGCCGCGATCGGGTCGACCGACACCCGCCCGTACGCCTCCATCCATTGCCATGAGGTTGCCCCTGGCAACTTCAGGTGCTCCATCTGGGTGCGCGCGAGCCCGGCCTGGATCTCGGCGTACCCCGGCCCGGTCAGCCCCGGGGACAACCACTCCTGCCAGCGCCGCCCGCCGGGCGCCTCACCCCAGACGAACAGCTTGCGGCCGCGCAGCCGCTCGGTCGACGCCTGGGCCAATCCGTTGCCCTCGGCATCCACCGAGGCGATCCACGGCCGCTCGCCGGGCTCCGGCTCGAAGAAGTAGTCGACCGCTTGGTCGTGCCGCATCGGATAAGTGAGCTCGGCCGGGACGTCGATCAGGTCGAGCCGGGAGCCGTAGCCGTACCGCCAAGCCTGATCGGCCGGGACGAGCACCCGCGTTCCCGCTGACTGCTCGACGGCGATATTCGACCACCAGTACGCCGGGACGTCGTACTCGGCCGGGTTCTGCAAGCGGACGCCGACATAGAGGAACTCGGAGTCCTCGGGCAGCCAGAAGTCGAGTTGGGTGACGAGATTGCGGGTCCGCTCCAGCTCCCAGAGGCGCAGGATCGGCGTCCCGTCCGGGCCTTCGACGCGGGCCGCGTGCATCGGGGCGCAGGTGCCGGTCCAGTGGCCGGTGCTGCCGAGGTTCCACTCGACGCCGCCGGCGAACCAGGCGTTGCGGAGCGCGAGGTTGGCGGCCTGGAAGACCGGGTTGCGGTAGAGCAGCTCCTGCCCGGAGGCCTTGTGCACCAGCGAATACAGCCGGCCGCCCAGGCTCGGCAGGACGACGGCGCGGGCGTGGTCGTTCTCCAGCACAAGCGACGGGAGCACGGTGTCGACGAGTGTGCGGTCGTAGCTGTCCTGGTCGAGACAGGGCAGCGTGCTGCGCAGACCGCCGTACTCGATATTCGCGCGCAGCTCGGCCGGGAGCTCGGCGAGGTTGCGGACCTCGTGCACCTCCTGATGGCTGCGCAGCGGCGGCAGCGGGTTCTCGGCCCCGAGGGCAGCGGCAGGGAGCAGCAGATCTTGCGCGGAAAGCATCGTCACGGCCATTATTCTTGCAATTACGCGCAGCAGAGTCCATGCCCAGCTACCGTCCGGTATACATAGCGCATGGACGCCGATGTAATCGTCGTGGGAGCCGGGCTGGCCGGGCTGGCAGCGACCGCGGAGCTGGCCGACGCGGGTAAGAAGGTGCTGCTCCTGGATCAGGAGCCGGAGGCCTCGCTCGGCGGGCAGGCCTTTTGGTCGTTCGGCGGGCTCATGTTCGTGGACTCCCCCGAACAACGCCGGATGGGGATCAAGGACTCCCGCGATCTCGCCCTGCAGGACTGGCTCGGCTCGGCCGGCTTCGACCGGCTGGACGACGAGGACAAGTGGGCCCGGCAGTGGGCCGAGGCGTACGTCGACTTCGCGGCCGGCGAGAAGCGGCCCTGGCTGCACGCTCAGGGCGTGCGGTTCTTCCCGGTCGTCGGCTGGGCCGAGCGCGGCGGTTACAACGCCGACGGGCACGGCAACTCGGTGCCGCGATTCCACATCACCTGGGGTACCGGGCCGGGCCTGGTCGCGCCCTTCGAGCGCCGGGTGCGCGAGGCCGTCGCCAACGGGCTGGTCGAGTTCCGGTTCCGGCATCGCGTCGACGAGTT
Source organism: Kribbella sandramycini (assembly GCF_013131805.1). GTDB lineage: Bacteria > Actinomycetota > Actinomycetes > Propionibacteriales > Kribbellaceae > Kribbella > Kribbella sandramycini. The sequence goes on from NZ_JABJRC010000005.1 coordinate 327,391, forward strand.
GACCGTCACCGGCGGCGTCGTGGACGGCGTCTCCGGTCAGGTGCTGGAGCCGAGCGACGTCGCCCGCGGTCAGGCCAGCTCGCGGGTCGAGGTCAGCGAGTTCCAGCTTCGGGCGCAGGCCGTGATCGTCACCTCCGGCGGGATCGGCGGTAACCACGACCTCGTCCGCGCGCAGTGGCCGAAGCGGATGGGCGAGCCGCCGCGCCGGATGATCAGCGGCGTCCCCGCGCATGTCGACGGCCGGATGCTCGGCATCACCGAGCAGGCCGGCGGCCGGTACGTGAACCGGGACCGGATGTGGCACTACACCGAAGGCATCCAGAACTGGGACCCGATCTGGCCGTCGCACGGCATCCGTATCCTGCCCGGCCCGTCGTCCCTGTGGTTCGACGCGACCGGCAAGCGGCTGCCGGTGCCGCTGTTCCCCGGCTTCGACACCCTCGGCACGCTCGAACACATCATGACGACCGGTTACGACTACACCTGGTTCGTCCTCACCCAGAAGATCATCGAGAAGGAGTTCGCGCTCTCCGGCCAGGAGCAGAACCCGGATCTGACCGGTAAGGACATCAAGGCCGTCCTCGGCCGGGCCCGCGGCGGCGCGACGGCGCCCGTCCGCGCGTTCATGGACAAGGGCGCGGACTTCGTCGTCCGCTCGAACCTGCCCGACCTGGTGCGCGGGATGAACGACCTGACCGGTGACAACCTGATCGACCTCGACGCCCTCGAACGCCAGATTCGCGCCCGCGACCGGGAGATCGCGAACAGCTTCACCAAGGACCTGCAGATCACCGCCCTGCGCGGCGCCCGCAACTACCGCGGCGACAAACTGATTCGGGTCGCTCCGCCGCACGAGATCCTCGACCCCAAGGCCGGCCCGCTGATCGCCGTCCGCCTCAATATCCTCACCCGCAAATCCCTCGGCGGCCTCCAGACCGACCTCGACTCCCGCGTCCTCCGCGCCGACGGCACCCCGCTGCCCGGCGTCTACGCGGCCGGCGAGGTCGCCGGCTTCGGCGGCGGCGGAGTCCACGGCTACCGCTCCCTCGAAGGCACCTTCGTCGGCGGCTGCCTGTTCACCGGCCGCACCGCCGGCCGGGCCGCCGCCAAGGCCGTGGTCTAGCGAGGTTCTCGGGGCTCTGTGACAGGAGGCCGTGCTCGGTGCGTCATCCGGGGTATGAATCGTTCCCGTCATCGCATCCGGGCCGGCCTGCTGGCGCTGGCCCTGCTGACCACGATCCCCCTCCCGGCCGAAGCCGCCGAACCGGTGCCGGCCGACCGCACGATCAACCTCGTCACCGGCGACACGGTCCGGGTCTCGGCCGATCGGAAGACCGTCGTCCCGGAGGCCGGACCAGGCCGAAAGGTCACCTTCAGCATCCATCGCTCCGGCGACCGGGTCTCGGTGATTCCCTCGGACGCGCTCGCGAGGATCGGTCGCGGGCAGCTCGACCCCGAGCTCTTCACCGTCACGCCGGGCGGGCGGAAAGCCGGCCGCCTCCCGACGTCCGGTGAGACCGTCGAGCTGACCATCAACCATCGCGATCGCAACGGATCGGCGACCGGCGACTACCTCGACCTGCTCATCGATCGGGACAGCGGCGCCTTCTACCTCTTGCCGACCGAGCCCGACGGCGTCACCAAGGTCCTCGCCCCCAAGGGCCGCTATCTCCTCGACTCCACCATCGCCGGCGGTACAGCAGGGCTCGGCACGAGCGCCCTCGTGCTCCCGCGCCTGGACCTCACCGGCGACCGCACCGTCAACCTCGACGCCCGCCAGGCGCGAGCAGTCGACGTCGGCCTCACCGACCCGGACGCCGATCAGGTGATGGCGAACGTCTTCTTCGGGCTGACCCGGCCCGGTTCGAGTTGGGTCAGCGGGATCAGTGAGAGCCCTGACAGCGAGCCGGTCTTCACCGCGCAGGTCGGCCAGTCGGTGCCGGAGCTCACCAGTGAAGCCTCTGCACAGTTCGCCCGCCAGAACGCCGATGGCAGCTTCGACGAGACCCCGTTCGTCTACGCGCTCTCGGAGTCCCGGCCCGGCAAGTACTACACCGGCTTCCGCAAGATCTTCACCAGGGCCGAGGTTGCGAAGCTCACGCCGACCTTCGTCGGCGCAGCGGGCGGCACCGCAGCTGTCCTGCCGCTGTCGTTCGTGCCCGGCATCGGTGGTGGGCGAGGCAGGGTCTACCGGTACTCCGGTCTGCCTGCGGCTCCGGTCTTCTACGTCAGCGGCGGAACACCGTGGATGTTCGACGTGTGGGTCGCCGATGGTCCCGATGCGAGTCCGGTGGGCCTGCGCGACCACCCCACGACCTACAAAGCCGGCCAGACCTACACCCAGCGGTGGGGCCGGGCCGTGCTTTCCAGCAGCGCGCTCAACGTCTCCCGGACCGGAAACAACCTCCAGCTCATTCTCCCGTACACGGACGCCGACGGGCACTACGGCTTCGGCGAAGGCACGCTGACAGTGATCCGGGACGACCAGAAGCTCGACGTCCTCCCCTATCCCTTCAAAGACTGGGAGGCCTACCCCGTCCCGGCGGGGCCCGGAAAGTACAAGCTGGAGCTGGTGACTCCCACCATCACGTCCACCTGGAGCTTCGAGTCGACGACCACCGCCGGTACGACGGCGCTGCCGTTGGCCGGCATCCGCTTCCAGCCGGGGGTCGACAACAACAACGTGCTGCGCACCGGTGCGACCCACCAGCTGCCGCTGACGGTCGAGTCACCGACCGGAACCGCAGGTACGCCACGGGTCGAGACCTCGACCGACGGCGGCACGACCTGGCGGGTCGCGCCGATCCGGGCCGGCGGCGACCACCGCTACCTCGCGACGGTCGCCGTACCGGAAGGCGCCGGCGCCGTCGCGCTCAGAGCCCAGGTGATTGATGCTGCTGGCAACAAATTCGAGACGACGGTGACGGACGCCTACCGAGTGGCCCGCTGAGTCAGAACACCATGCCGAGGAGATCGGCGAACAGCTCCTGTTCGTCGATCTCCAGGCCGCGGCTGGTGAACCAGGTGGCCATGTTGTGGCAGTCGCGGAGGAGGAATTCCATACCTTTCGGGTTGCCGACGATGTCGATCACCTGGGGGAGGTCGATCATGACGATGCGATCGGCCTGGGCGAGGACGTTGTAGGGGGAGAGGTCGCCGTGGGCGAGGCCGGCGCGGGCGAGTTCGCGCATGGCGTGGCGGAGTTGCTCGAAGTAGACGGCGAGCAGGTCCTTCGGCGGGCGGACCTGGGCGAGACGGGGCGCGGCGCCGCCCTCGCCGTCGTCGATGAACTCCATCAGGAGTTCGGTGCCGTCGATCTGCACCGGGTAGGGCACCGGGACGCCCGCCTTCCAGAGGCGGTTCAGCGCCTCCCATTCCGCGTAGGCCCAGCCGCCGGCGGCGACGCTGCGACCGTGGGCGGTCTTCTTCGCCATCGCGCGGCTGTCGCGGCTGTTCCGCGTCCGGCGGCCCTCGGTGTACGCCGAGCTGCGGTGGAAGGACCGGTGCTCCTCGGTGCGGTACCGCTTGGCGGCCAGTAATGAGGACCTCGCGGGCGCGTCGCCGATGGCTTCGACGGCGCGCTCGATCAGGAAGACATCAGCTTCCTTACCGGTTTTGAGGACGCCGAGCTCGGTGTCGATCGCGGCCTGTTCCGTCACCACCCACGAAGGGCGGGGATCAGGGCCGCGAGAGCCGCGCTCGACGTCCAGCCAGGTGGACCAGCGCTGGTCGGGACGGAGATTCTCGTCGACCTGCTGGAACTGGAACTCGAAGTTGGAGAGTTGGGATTCGCTACGAAAGACGTCGGAAGACATCGGGAGTGCTCCTGAACTGGGAGGTGAGACTGACGCGGACATGCCGCAGCACAGTGATGGCCATCCGTCAGCCCTCCTTAGGTCCAGGCAGCGCTCGTCGCCGCACAACTCCAGTCAGGATGCCCGCCCGGATTCGGGCGCGCAACGTATTTACCGCAGCCGGTTCACTGCAGCTGATTCACCGCAGCTGGGAGCGGTCCGTCGGCCGCAGCCGCAGGTGCTGGCCGGGCCACTCCCCCAGGGCCGACCACACCGCGTCGTACGTCACCTCATCGGGGAAGCGCGCGAGCCAGGCGAGCACGATGTCGTCGCGCAGCGGGAGCGCCGGGAAGTTGTTCGGGACGACGACGGACTGGAAGACCGCGATCGGGGGTGCGCCGAGCGCGGTCAGCTGGGGTGCCAGGTCGTGCCGGAAGTACTCGACGTAGCCGTCGTCCACACTCGTGCGGGGGTGGACGATGCCGGCGACCAGCGAGGTCGGGCCCGGGGTGCGCGGTGCGTCGGGGCGTGGGTAGCCGGCGCCGAGGTAGACGGGTTCCAGGAGCAGCGCGTTGTCGGAGTCGATCATGGTCGCGTTGGCGGCTTCGGCGTACTGGCGCCAGATCGGGCCGGTGTAGAAACTCTGCAGAGCCGCGGCGCGGGCGTCGAGGGAGCGGAACCCGCGCAGCCAGACGAAGCGGTCGGGGTCGTCGAGGTCGCGGAACTGGCCGGCGACATGCATACCGCAGACCTCTTGACCCTCGACGAAATGTTCGTCGAACAAGTCGATCAGGGTGTCCCGCTGACCACTGTGCAGCGTGTACTGGCGGAGATCGACGACGGTGCAGCATTCATTCACGGATCCGACCCAATCAGCTCAACCTGCCAGATTGTGTCAGGTTTCGGGTAGCGTCGGCGAGGTGGACTTCGAAGAGGCGGCCGACGCGTTGTACGCCGTACCGGCTGCCGACTTCATCGCGAAGCGGAACGAGCTGGCCAAACAGCTGAAGGCTGACGGCGACCAGCTCGGCTCGACCCGGCTGAAGGCGCTGCGCAAGCCGACGGTCGCCGCCTGGGTGGCGAACCTGGTCTCCCGCGAGCTGCCGGACGATCTGGACGACCTGCTCGCGCTCGGCGAGGAGTTCCGCGAGGCGACCACCGACCTGGACGGCGACCGGCTGCGCGAGCTGACGCCGAAACGCCACCAGCTCCTCGACAAACTCGCCAAAGCCGCCACCGGCCTGTCGACCGACGCCGGCCAGAAAGTCAGCCCCGACGTCGCCCAGAAACTCCGCGAAACCCTGGACGCCGCCCTCGTCGACCCGGCCGCCGGCGACGCCGTCCGCGAGGGCCGCCTGAGCAGCGCCCTCCGCCACGTCGGCTTCGGCGTCGTCGACGAGAACGGCGAACCGAGCAACGTCACCCCGATCAGCGACGAACGCCGCGAAGCCGCCCGCGCCCGCCGCAAACCCGCACCGGCCGAACCCGCGGCAGACACCCACCGCGCCGCCGAGGAGCGCGCCCAAGCCGAACGCGAAGCCGCCGCCCGAGCCGAAGCAAAACAAGCCTTCGAAACCGCAGTCGAAGCCGCCCAAGCAGCCGAAGCCCACGTCGAAGACCTCGACCAGCAACTCGACGACGCCCGCGACGCCCTGTCCACCGCCCAGCAACTCGTCCACCAGCTCGGCGCCCAGCTGGACGAGGCGCGGCGCGCCGCCCGTGACGCCCAGAAGGAAAGCCGCGAGGCCCGCAAACGCTACAACCGCCTCTGAACTGGGTACCGGGGTCGCATGGCGCGATCGATCTGGAGCGGGTACATCACCTTCGGGCTGGTTTCGGTACCGGTCGGCTTGTACAGCGCGACCTCCGAGCACGAGCTCGACTTCCACCAGTTCCAGCGTGGCACGTCGGACCGCATCCGCTACAAACGGGTGAACGAACGCACCGGACGCGAAGTCCCCTTCGACAAGATCGTCAAGGGCCACGACCTGGGCAACGGCAAGTACGTCATCGTCGAGCCCAGCGAGCTCGACGACATCGCCCCCGGTAAATCGCGCTCGCTGGAGATCTCCGCCTTCGTCGACCTCGACGAGATCGACCCCATCCACTTCCAGAAGAGCTACTACCTCGGTCCCAAGGACCGTGAGAACGCCTCGTCGTACGCCCTCCTCCGCGACGCCCTCGCGAAGACCAACCGCGCCGGTATCGCCAAGTTCGTCATGCGCGGCAAGGAGTACCTGGCCGCCGTCCGGGCCGACGGCAAGGTCCTCGTCCTCGAAACCATGTACTTCGCCGACGAGATCCGCGACCCGGCCAAGGAACTGAACGACCTCCCGGCGAAATCCAAGGCAGGCAAACAGCTCAAGATGGCCGCCGACCTCATCGAAGCCATGAGCGGCGACTGGAAACCGGCCACCTACAAAGACACCTACACCGACCGGGTCAAGAAACTCGTCGACACCAAACGCAAGGGCAAGGACGTCGTCTTCTCCGAAGAGGAGCCCGAAGCCACCACCTCCACCGACCTGGTCGCCGCCCTCCGTGCCTCCGTCGAAGCGGCCCGCAAAGCCCGCACCACCAAGAAGACCCCAGCCAAGAAGACCGCCGCCAAGAAGTCGGCCCCCAAGAAACGAACGACCAAGAAGAAGGCCGCCTGAGCGCTCGGCTACCTACCCAGGAGGTAGGTGGTGGGGTTGGGTGGGGCGCCGGCGTCCAGCCAGCGGTGGAAGCCTTCGGGGTTGCGGCGTTCGAACTCGTCGAGGCAGATGCGGCGGACTTCGGCGACGGCTTGGCGGTCGCGGAAGTCGGCGCCTTGGGCGAGTTGGCCGGCGGTTTCGATCCAGACTTCGCAGAGTTCGGTGGTGGTGAGGGGGCATTTGAGGCTGGCGATGAGGGCTTCGTCCTCGAGGAGCTGCTCTTCGGTGAGGCGGCGGATGCGGCGCTGACGCCGGGAGGGGCGGGGCGCGCGGTCGGGGACGGCAAGGTCGATCAGGGTGAAGACCACCGCACCGGCCAGGAGGGCGGCGAGGCCGAAGGCGCCCAGGGCGACCAGGCGGACCAGGCCGGGGAGGGCGAGGACGCCGGTGGCGGCGAAGCCGGCGACGACCCAGGGGGTGTACTCCGGGGAGTCCTCGACGACGTACCGGATGACGGCGGCCAGCGGCCAGACGATGCCGAACACGGTGAGTAGCAGCAGGGTCGCGCCCAGTGGACCCAGCAGGAGCACGCCGGACAGGGCGCCGACCGTCGCGGCACCCAGCCCAGCGGCCATCGCCACCCGCTGCACACTCACTGCGCCCACCTCACGTCAATCCCCACCCGCTACTTCGACAACGAACGGCTCGCTTCCACCGTTCCCCGAACAAAGACGTCTGGAACGTGCCGAAAGGTTGTCATCGCGGGCGGGCCGACACCAGAGCTCAGGCCGTGACGGGCTCCTCCGCCGGTGTGTCGAGCGGGTTCGCCAGCTCGTCGGACGGCATCCGGCCGAAGTAGACGACCGCGATCGAGACCAGCGCCGGACCGATCCCGGCGATCAGGAAGACCGCCGTCAGCCCGACCAGCGCACCGGCCGGCCCGGCCAGCGCCATCGAGACCGGCATCAGCAGCAGCGAGACGAAGAAGTCCAGGCTGGCGATCCGGCCGCGCAGGTGGTCCGGGACGCGACGCTGCAGCAGCGTCCCCCAGATCACCATCGCCGCCGATCCGGTGGCCCCGACCAGCGCCGCGCCGGCCATCATCACCCAGAGGTCGCCGGCGAAGCCCATCACGACCATCGGGATCGACCCGAACCCCCACATCAGCGTCATGATCGTCAGGTACCGCCGCGGCAGGCTGCGCGACGAGATCAGCAACGCGCCGACCGCACCGCCGATACCGAACGCCGCCAGCACCAGCCCGAACTCGGACGCCCCGCCACCCAACTGGTCCTTCACCGCGAACGGCAGCAGCACCTCCAGCGGCCCGAGGATCAGCAGCACGAACACCGTGCCGAACAGCAGCGACGCCAGCAACCAGCGCGTCTGCCGGACGTAGCCCCAGCCCTCGCGAATATCGGCGAACATCGCCCGCACCCCGGTCGGCTGCTCACCCTCCTCGGCAACCTCCTCGACGTCGGCCGCAGGCATCCGCATCGCGAGCACACACCCCGCCGAGAAGAAGTACGTGAACGCGGCGACCAGGATCGCGAACCCCGGCGACAGCGCCGCGATCGCCAACCCACCGAGCGCCGGCCCGGTCGCCTGCTGGGCGAGCGGCCGCAGCGTGCCCTCCAGCCCGTTGGCCGCAAGCAACTCCTCAGCGGGGAGCAGCTTCGGCACCAGCGCCGTGTACGCCGGGATCAGGAATGCCTCGCCGGCGCCGATCAGCACCGCCGCCGCTGCCAGCTGCCAGACCTCCAGAAGCTCGCTCAGCGCAAGCCCGGCAACCACCAACAGCACCACACCCCGGACGACGTCCGCCGCGACCATCACGCTGCGCTGCGACAGCCGGTCGGCCGCGATGCCGCCGAACAGCACACAGACCACCAGACCGATGCTGTATGCCGTCGTGACCACCGACAGCTGGACCGGACCGCCACCCAGCTCGATCACCTGCCAGGCCAGCGCGACCAGCCACAGGCCACTGCCCAGCAGCGCCACTGCCAGACCGGTCCACAGCAATCGGTAGTTGCGGTGCCGGAGCGGCCGAACCGCCTTCCAGCCCGTACCTGCCTCGCTCACGACCTGCCTCCGTTCTCGTCCGTCCGAGTCTCGCACCCGGTCCAGACAGGATACGCAGATGAACAGTTCACGCGTCAACGGTTTATTTGTGCACGCCGCGACGTACACTTCCCGGTATGGCGCAGGAGATGACTCCCACACAACTCCAGGCCTGGCGAGCGCTCTACCGCGCGGACACGCTGTTGTTCACGCATATCGAGAACACGCTCCGGGCCAGGCTGAAGATGAGCTACTTCGAGCACGAGGTGCTCCGGATCCTGGACGCCGCCGGCGGCCGGCTCCGGATGGCGCCGCTGGCCGAACAGCTGATGATCTCGCGCAGCGGCGCGACCCGGCTGGTCGGCAAACTCGAGGAGAAGGACGGGTACGTCGCCCGCCGGAACACCCCCGAGGACCGGCGCGCGACCTGGGCCGAGCTGACCGACGACGGCCGGAAGGCGCTGAAAGAGGCTCAACCCGTGGTCGAGGCTGTGGTCGCGACGTTCTTCGCGGATCATGTATCGAATGAGGACCTTCGCGCCGCGAGCCGGATCCTGGACGTGCTGGCCGACGCCAACCCGAACGACGACGGTTTCGACTGCGGCCTCTAGCCCCCGAACCCCGCGGACCTGCCGATGACCTCGGTCGACCAGCGGTTCGCCGACCGCGTCCGCGCCCTCCAACCCGCCCCCTGCGACTACCCGGCCGAGTTGCTGCGCAGCCTGTACGACGCGCAACTCGGCAGTCGGCATGCGGATCTGGCCGCGCGCTGGCTGCAATCCCAGGGCCAGGGCTTCTACACGATCGGCTCCGCGGGCCATGAGGGCAACGCGGCCGTCGCGGCCGCACTCCGGCCGACCGACCCCGCCCTGCTGCACTACCGCTCCGGCGCGTTCTACCTGGCCCGCGCCGAGCAGTGCGGCGCGAAGGACGGCCTGCGCGACATCCTGCTCGGCGTCGCCGCCGCCACCAGCGAGCCGATCGCAGGCGGCCGGCACAAGGTGTTCGGCCGGCACGACCTGGCGATCATCCCGCAGACGTCGACCATCGCGTCCCACCTGCCGCGGGCGATGGGCGTCGCGTTCTCGATGAATCGCGCGGCGAAGCTCGGCGTCCCGTCCCCCTGGCCGGCGGACGCGATCGTCGTGACCAGCTTCGGCGACGCCTCGGCCAACCACTCGACCGCCACCGGCGCGATCAACGCGGCGCTGCACGCGTCGTACCAGGGCCTGCCGATGCCGCTGCTGCTGGTCTGCGAGGACAACGGCCTCGGCATCAGCGTCCGGACGCCGGACGGCTGGATCAAGCAGGCCTACGGCCATCGCCCCGGCCTCCGGTACTTCGATGCCGACGGCACCGATCTGGCCGCGACCCTGGAGATGACGACCGAGGCGGCGACGTTCGTCCGTCGCAACCGGCGTCCGGCGTTCCTCCGGTTGCGGACCGTCCGGCTGCTCGGCCACGCCGGGTCGGACGTCGAGGCGGCGTACCGGAGTCCGGCCGAGATCGCCGCCGAGGAAGAGCTGGATCCCCTGCTCGGGACGGCGAAACGCCTGCTCGGCGCGGGTCTCGGCGTCGACGAGGTGATCGAGCGCTACGAAGAGAAGCGGGCCGAGGCGATGCGAATCGCGGCCGAAGTAGCTGGTCTGCCGCAACTCTCGTCGGCCGAGATCGTCGCGGCGCCACTGCGCTTCCCGGAGCCGGAGGTCGTCGCCGATGCCCTCCCCCAGCTGAGCCGCGCCACAGACCGACTGACACTGAGTCAGTCGATCAACCGCGCGCTGGCCGACGTCCTCGCGGCCTACCCGGAGGCGATGGTGTTCGGGGAGGACGTCGGGCGCAAAGGCGGCGTGTACGGCGTCACCCGCGGGCTGCAGAAGACGTTCGGCCCGGCCCGGGTCTTCGACACCCTGCTCGACGAGCAGTCGATCCTCGGTCTCGCGCTCGGCGCGGGCGTCTCCGGGCTGCTCCCGCTGCCCGAGATCCAGTACCTGGCCTATCTGCACAACGCCGAGGACCAACTGCGCGGCGAGGCGGCGTCACTGAAGTTCTTCTCCCAGGAGCAGTACAAGAACCCGATGGTGTTGCGGATCGCCGGCTACGGCTACCAGAAGGGTTTCGGCGGCCACTTCCACAACGACGACGCGATCGCCGTCCTCCGCGACATCCCCGGCATCGTGATCGCCTCGCCGTCCCGACCGGACGACGCGGCCGCGATGCTGCTCACCTGCGCGGCCGCTGCGCGCGCTTCAGGCACGGTCAGCGTCTTCCTGGAGCCGATCGCGCTCTACCACCGCCGCGATCTGTACGACGAAGCGGACGACGCGTGGGCGACGCCGTACCCGACCGCGCCCGTCCCACTCGGCCGCGGCCGCACGTACGGCGGGGGCACCGAGCTGACCCTGGTGACCTTCGGCAACGGCGTACCGATGAGCCTGCGGGTCGCGGCGCGCGTTCCGGGGGTGCGGGTACTCGATCTGCGCTGGCTGGCGCCGTTGCCGGTGGAGGATTTGTTGCGCGAGGCAACAGCTACCGGGCGGGTGCTGGTCGTCGACGAGACCCGGCGCTCGGGCGGCGTCTCCGAGGGCATCCTGGCCGCGCTGGTCGACCACGGCTTCACCGGCCGGATGGCCCGCGTGACCAGCTACGACTCGTACGTCCCACTCGGCGCGGCCGCGCACCACGTCCTGCTCGACGAGGCGACCATCGAGAAGGCGGCGCGCGAACTGCTCAGCTGAACAACCGCTGCCAGATCGACCGGCGCCGCGGCCGCTCGGCGGCGACGCCGGCCTCGGTGCGCTCGACCGGCGGACCGTCGTGATCCATCCGCCACTGGGCGATCACGGCCGCCTCGTCGACCTTGCCGACCGGGACCACCGGGCCGGTGGTGTCGCGGATCGCGAGCAGGATCCGCCGGTTCAGATCCGTCAGGTACTCGCGCACCTCGGACTCGCGGCGCATCTTCGCCACCGTCTCGGCGACCTTCTGCTTCTCCTTGCGGAGCAGCACCGCGGGCGGCAGCAGCGCTTCGGAGTCCAGATTCTCCCGCTTGATGAAATCCTTCACCCACCAGTCGGGATCATGTTTGTCCGCGAGTTTCAGCGGCTTCCCGGCCCCGGGCAGGTCGTCGAACTCGCCGGCCTGCTCGGCTTCCTTGACCTGGTGGTCGACCCACTCCTGGAACGACACGTTCGGCGGTTTGCGGCTCGTCATCGTCACACCTCGCTGTCTCATCGACAGGTTACTCCGGGCACCCATCCTACGAGCTTGTGAACGCAATCACAAGGACGAATCCCTCTACAGTGGGCTCACCGTCCGAGAGGGGAATGCGATGGCTGTCGAGGTGCTGTCCGTGGTGGCCGGCGAGCGGGTCGCGGAGGTGGTTCGGCGCAGCGAGTCGACCAATCCGGCGCGGCTGGCCGAGGTGGTCGGGACAGTGGGGAGCGCGGCGCCCGAGGTGTTCGTCCGAGCCGCGCAGGCGGCTCGGGACGCGCAGCGGGCCTGGGCTGCGACGCCGGCGCCCCAGCGCGGCCAGGTGATTGCGAACGTCGGCCGGCTGTTCACCGCGAACAAGGAGCGGCTGGCCGCCCTGGTCACCCGGGAGATCGGGAAGCCGATCGCCGAGGCGCGCGGCGAGGTGCAGGAGATCATCGACACCTGCGACTTCTTCATCGGCGAGGGCCGGCGGCTCTACGGGCAGACCGTGCCGTCGGAGATGCCGGACAAGCAGCTGTTCACGTTCCGGCGCCCGATCGGGACGGTCGCGGTGATCTCGGCCGGCAACTTCCCGGTCGCCGTCCCGTCCTGGTACATCGTCCCGGCGCTGCTCTGCGGCAACACGGTCGTCTGGAAGCCCGCGGAGTACTCCTCGGTGGTCTCCGACGCGTTCTACGAGATCTTTGCGCACGGCGGCGTACCGGCCGGCGTCCTCAACGTCGTGTACGCCGACGGCCCGGACACGTTCGCCGGGTTGGAGCAGGCATTGGGGGCCGGGCTGATCGACAAGGTCGGCTTCACCGGCTCCAGCGCGGTCGGGACGCAGATCGGCGAGCTGTGCGGCCGGCATCTGCAGACGCCCTGTCTGGAGCTGGGCGGGAAGAATCCGATGGTGATCAGCGCCCAGGCCGACCTCGACCTGGCCGTCGAAGGCGCGCTCTTCTCCGGTTTCGGCACCGCCGGTCAGCGCTGTACGTCGCTCGGCACGGTGATCGTTCACGAGTCCGTGCACGACGAGTTCGTCGAGCGGTTTGCCGCGGCCGTCGCGGCGGCGCCGATGGGCGACCCGACGCAGGATGTCCTGTTCGGCCCGTTGCTGGACGAGAAGTTCGCGGCCGGCTTCGAGAAGTCGCTGGGCTGGATCGCGGCCCACCACACGGTGCTCGGCGCGACCGGGCGGGTCGGCGCCGACAACCCGCGCCCGGGTTTCGTCGGCGATCCGGCGGCCGGGCTGTTCTACCACCCGGTGATCGTGGACGGCGTCCGCCCGGACGACGAGCTGTTCCGCAACGAGACGTTCGGCCCGATCGTCGGCGTCACGACGTACGCGACCCTCGACGAAGCGATTGCCTTGGGCAACAAGCCTGGATACGGGTTGTCCAGCTCGATCTACACGACCGATCCGAACGAGGCGTTCCGGTTCGCGCAGGGCATCTCGGCCGGCATGGTGAGTGTGAACAACTCGACCTCCGGCGCCGAGGCGCATCTGCCGTTCGGCGGGAACGGCAAATCCGGTAACGGCTCGCGGCAGAGCGGGATCTGGGTGCTCGACCAGTTCACCCGCTGGCAGTCCATGAACTGGGACTACTCCGGAAAGCTGCAGAAGGCGCAGATGGATACCGAGACCGTCGCGGCGGATCTCGACTTCCTGCTGCCGTGACCGCGCTGCCGGAGGCCGCCGAGGTGGTGATCATCGGCGGCGGGGTGATCGGGACGAGTATCGCGTTCCACCTGGCCGAGGCCGGGGTGGAGCGGGTGCTGCTGCTGGAGCGGAACGCGCTCGGCTCCGGCTCGACGTCGAAAGCCGCGGGCGGCGTCCGGGCGAACTTCTCCGACGACCTGAACATCGCGCTCGGCGCCCGCAGTCTGGCGGCATTCGCCGATTTCGCGCGCCGGCCCGGCCAGGAGATCGACCTGCACCGGGTCGGGTACCTGTTCCTGCTCGAGACCGACGACCAGCTGGAGCTGTTCCGGGAGAGCACGATCCGGCAGCGCGCGGTCGGGTTGCCGACCCGGATGGTCCGGGTCGAGGAGGCGCTCGAGCTGGCCCCGATCCTCGCGCCGGAGGGGCTGGCCGGCGCCTGTTTCTCCGCGGCCGACGGGCACTGTACGCCGGAGTCCGTCGTCCTCGGGTACGCGACCGCGGCCCGGCGGCTCGGGGCGACGCTGCTGACCGGGTGCGACGTCCTCGAAGTCGATGCCATTGGCAACCGAATCAGCGCCGTCCGGACCAGCCTGGGCACTGTTCGGACGAGCACGGTGATCTGTGCGGCCGGGGCCTGGTCGACGGCGCTGGCCGCGCCGCTCGGGATCAACCTGCCGGTGACGCCGCTGCGCCGGCAGATCGTGGTCACCGAGCCGATCCCGGGGCTGCCGCCGAACATGCCGATGACGATCGACTTCACCAGCTCGTACTACTTCCATCACGAGGGGCCCGGGCTACTGATCGGGATGTCCGACCCGGACGAGCTACCCGGCTTCCACCTGGACCGCAGCGACGCCTGGCTACCGCGGCTGACCGACGCGATCGAACGCCGGACGCCGTCGCTGCTGGATGTCGGCCTGAGCAGCGGCTGGGCCGGGCTGTACGAAGTGACGCCCGACCACGACGCCCTGATCGGCGAAGCGGGCGGGCTCTCCCGGTTCCTCTACGCGACCGGCTTCTCCGGGCACGGCTTCCTGCAAGGGCCGGCCGTCGGCGAGATCATCCGCGATCTCTACCTAGGACGCCGCCCCTTCGTCGACATCAGCCCGATGGACGCAAGCCGCTTCGGCACCACCGACATCCGCCGAGCCGAACGAAATGTGGTCTGACTACGGGGTTTCTTCCCAGTTGTCGGGGTCGCAGAGCTCTGGGTCCCAGCCGCGGTCGATGCAGTACTGGCGGAGGATCTGCTCACGGGTCGACGGGCGAGGGGACGTCGGTCGCGACGGCTTGACCGTCTTCGTCGTCGTGGTGACCGGGGTCGACGGTTTGACCTCTTGGGTCGGCCGCTCGCTGGTCTTGGTGCGGGTCGGGCGCTTGGTCGGCTCGGCCTTGACGCGCAGCGGGGTGGTAGTCGGCGTCCGGGAGGGTGTCGTCGTCGGCACCTTGGGCGGGGTGACGACCGGCTGCGAGGCGGACGGCGACGGGGTCGAGTTGTCGATCGAATTCGCGGCGCCGGTGTTCTTCGCGTCGCCGCCGAACAGGCCGACCGCGGACAACGACCACACGATCACCCCGAGGACGGCGACCATCGCGCCGGCTCCGGCGTACACGGCCCGGCTGGACGGACCGGCGTACCGGCCGATCGGGCCACGGACCGGGTTGCCTTTGCCGTCGACCCAGAACTGCCAGTCGTCAGGGGCGGCCGGCCAGGACGGATCCGGGCGCCAGGTCTTCGGGGGAACCCAACTTCGGCGGGGCGGCGACGGCCAGGTCGGAGGGACCACGAACCGCTTCAACGACTTCCTCCAAGTCCACCGCACGCGCGCCAGGCTACTGGATACAGCCCGGCGCCTGACACCCTGGTCAGGTCAGCTCTTCGTTAGATCTCCGCCCCCGCACTCTGTGAACGACACAACCCCGCCGCGAGCTACTTGCAACTCGATGGCGGTCAGCGTGTCGGGCTCGCTTTTTCGATCAACCTCACGGCGCGAGCACGGTCTCCAGGAGGCGGGTCAGGTCTTGGCCGAATGGACGATCGGCCTCGATCGGCGGTACGACGTCCGCGGTCGCCTGGAGCAGGCCGGGCGGGAGGGGGCGCTTCGCGAGCAGGTGCGCCTGGTAGACGGCAAGCAGCTCGCACGCGGTCACCTCGCGGGCCAGCCGGATCGCCTCGCCGAGGTTACCGACCGCCTCCCACGAGAAGCTCTGCACATCCTCCTGCCCGTTCGACGTCTCCACGGTCCCGATCCCGGTCGGCAGCGCACACCGCCGTAACCGATGCGTCGTCGCCACCGCCCGCTTGTGCACCGCCACCAACCCAGCCTGCGGCCCCGGCACGAACGCGAGCTGCGCGTTCAGCCCGGTCACGGCCGGATCCAGCAACCGATGCAACCGAGCCGCCGAAACCTCAGCCGCATGCGCCAGCGCGCTCACCAGGTGGTCGCAGTACGCCGTCAGCTCGATCCCGTGGAACCCCGCCGTCCCCACGAACTCGCCGCCCAAGTACGCCGGCGAATCCATCACCCCCGCGAACGCCCGCTCCACCGCGTCGTCCAGATCGCCGATCGCCCGCCGCACATAAGCCCCCACCTGCCCCGCCACCCGAAACGAAACCGCCGCCTGCAGCCCCCGCGGCTCCCCCTCCACCCCCGCCAACTCCCGCAACCGCCCCAACTCCCCCGCCAGTACTTCATCCCCCCGCCCCGCAAGCTCGCTGTACGGCCCCCGATTGGCCCGAACCACCGCAATCGCCCCGGCCGCGACGCACGTGAGGTGATCCGCCAACCGCCGAGCCCGCGAGGCATGAAGAGCAGCCCGCCCAGTTGCCCCAGGAATCCCAGCCAGCAAGGCAATTCCCTCCTTCGGGCCCAGGGCGAAGGAGGCCTCTGGCCGATCGGCCTCCTCGTCGCCTCCGGCGCCGCCGCCCAGGGCGGCGGGGGCGGTTCGTTCGGCGGGCTCGATCCGGGGGCTTGGCCCCTCCTCGGCTCCGGTGACGAGGGGGGTCATGGCGTGGGCCAGGGGGATGATTTCGCCGGCCGAACCGGCTCCTGAGGCTGGGATTTGGGGTAGCTGTCCGCTGTTGATGAAGGCGACCAGGTGGTGGATGAGTTCGACTGAGACGGCGGGGTCGCCGGCGAGGAGGGTGCGGAGGCGGGCCAGGAGGACGGCTCGGGTTTCGGTGGGGTCGAGCCAGGGTGGGCCGCCGACGGCTCGGGCGAGGAGGAGGTTGCGTTGGTGGACGGCTTGTTCGGCGGCGGTGAGGCGGACTTTGCTGAGGGCGCCCATGCCGGTGTTGACACCGTAGACAGGGGCGCCGGCGGCGAGCGTGGCCAGGGCTGCGGTGCGGGTAGCGGCCAACTGGTCGAGGAGGGGCTGGGCGAGCTCGATGGGCTCGGGGCTGGTGGGGTCGACGTCCGCGGGCTTCGTGATCAGCATCAGTGGAACCGGAGCATCGTGCCGAGGTCGGCGGCTTCGGCGCGGCGCAGGATCAGATGCGCGATCGCGACGTCGAGCAAGGACAGGCCGCGATGCCAGAAAAGGTTGCGCTCGGCATCGTTCTCGCGCCCGGGTTTCGCGCCGGCGACGATCTGGCCGAGCTCGGCGTACAGATTCTCCGGCGACAGCCGGCCGGTGTCGACGTGCCGGCGGAGTGCGCCGAACCGCCCGGACTGCGCCTCGCGCCAGTCGTCGACGACCACCTTGTCCATCACGTCGAGCAGGTCGAGCTCGACCGCGCTGACCGTCCCGTACGGAACCACGAAGGCGCCCGGCCGGACGGCGGCCGTCCGCAGCAGCGGCTCCGGCTCCAGCAGCCGCGTCGCCTCGACCAGGACGTCGGCGCCGTCGAACGCCTCCTCGGCCGTCGCACACACCCGCACCGGCGTCGACAACTCCTCCGACAGCTCGGCCGCGAACTTCTCCCGCGACTCCGGCCGCCGCGACGTCACCCGGATCTCGTCCAGCTCGAAGAGATCATCGAGCATCGTCACGTTCCACCAGGCCGTCCCGCGGGCGCCGGCGTGCGCGAGGATCTTGCTGTCCTGCCGCGCCAGGTATCGCGCGCCGACGGTCGTCATCGCGCCCGTCCGCGCGGCGGTGACGAAGGTCGCGTCCAGGACGGCGAGCGGGACGCCGGTCGTCGGGTCGAACAAGGTCGCCATCGCCAGCTCGCTCGGCAACCCGCGCTGGTAGTTCGGCACGAAGTCGCCGACCACCTTGACCCCGCTGATGCCGTGCTCGCCGAGCCCGTCGAGATGCCCGCGGAGGATGTTGAAATGCCCGATCCCGCCGTTGTCCGGCGTCAGGTGCACCCGCGGCTCGAAACTGGTCCGGCCGAGACCGTGCTCGCGGACGGCGTCCTCGACCGCGTCGACGATCTCCGTCCGGGTCAGTCCGAGCGAGTCGATCTCCGGGCCGCTCAGGAATCGCAGCCAGATACCCTCCGTCACCCAAGTCTCCTTCGGTCGTCGTGGTTCGATACTAAAGTTCGCTCCCCGGCCGCTAGTTTTTGAGCATGCAGGCGAAGACCGTGATCGGGCACTCGACCCTCGACAAGCTGATCCTGTTCGGCGGCCTGCCCGTCGCCGGGCTCGTGCTCGGGTTCTTCCTGCCCCGGTTCGCCGACTGGGCGGTCACCAAACCGTGGATGCCGTGGAAACGGATCCTCGAGGTGATCGGGCACGGAGATGCCTGGTGGGTGGTGCTGATCTGCACCGTGGTCGGCGGGCTGGCCGGGCTGCTGCTGGGCGCGATCGCGCTGGACGACACGCTCAAGGTGACGATCACCCACGAGCGGGTGGAGTTCCTGAAGAACGAGCAGACGCTGGTCGTGCCGCGTGAGAAGGTCTCGGTCGCGTTCCTGGACGGTAAGCAGATCGTGCTCCTCGATGCGACCTCGAAGGAGCTGGCGCGGGAGAAACACGACCAGCTCAAGGGCGAGGCCAAGCAGATCCCGCAGGCCTTCCGCGCCCACGGCTACCCGTGGACCGACAGCGATCCGTACGAGAGCCGCTTCCGCCGCTGGGTCGAGGACGAACCCGAGCTGCCGCCGACCGTCAACGCCCTGCTCAAGGCCCGCGCCCGCAGCTTCGACGACGACAAGGGCAAGGCCGACCTCCGCGAGCTCCGCGACGAGGTCATCAAACTCGGTTTCACCGTGAAGGACAGGGACAAGAAGCAGTACTGGCGGCCGACCACTCCGAACTAGTTCTCCAGCAGGTGCAGGACCGCCGTCGCGTACGCCTGCTCGGCGTCCGCGGAGGTATGTGTGCTGTCGGTCAGCTGGACGGCGAATCCCTCAGGGGTGGCCGCCAGCGACTGGAAATGCGCACCCAGCAACGCCCGCAACTGCTCTTCGCGGGGCAGCCAGATGACTTCGCGCTGTTCGATACTGTCGAGCGCCCATTCGGTGGTGCCGTTGAAGCCGATCACCTTGCTGCCCTGATAGTCGTGCACCTCGACGGTCATGTCGCTCACCACGAACACGTCGTCGTCCATCTCCCGGTCCGGCACCACGAACCGGTCCCCGGCCGAGGGCGCCCAGAGCACCCCCGCCTGACGCAGTCGCCCGGCCTGCTCGATCGTGATCACCCCTCCATCTTCACCGCATGACACAAACCACGCAGGAGGGCCGGGCGAGTTTCAGCGGCTGAGCGCCGCCCGGAGCTCGGCCGCGCGGTGGGCGATCCGGTCCCGGACTTCGGTGGTGAGTGGCAGGTCGAGCAGCGCGGTCGCCTGCAGCTGGCTCAAGCCCAGCTCGGCGCGGAGCCGACGGACGGCGGTCTCCCGGTCGGCCGAGGTCGCCAGCAGCGCCGACACCTCGGCACGCCGCTCGAACGCGGCCAGCACGCCGTCGTAGATCTCCAGCTGGGTGTACGCCGATCGGTCCGGCTCGGGCACGACTGCCTCCGTCGTCTTCTCGTTGCTCCGGACCACCTGCCGCCACAGGGCGGGGACGGCGAGCCGGGCGCGCGTGTAGCGCAGGGGCAGCGGCTGTGCGTAGGTCATCGTCATCATCGGCTCCTTGGAGGTGGTTGCGGACTATCGGGATTTCGCCACGCTGTGGGGTTCACGGGGTGGGCAGGCGCGACCAGGCGAGGTGATCGCCTCGAAGTGCCAGGGTTCGTTGTCGTAGCGGCGGCAGATGCCGAAGCGGTAGCCGTTCTTGTCCAGCCAGGCCATCGCCGCGGCCGGCGCGATGTCGACAGCCTTACCGTGCACATGGGCGGAGTCCTCGGGCGGTAGCACCCAGCGCGCGGCCGCCTTCCGCGAGCCGTACTTCTTGACCGCCGCGTCGAAGAGCCGCTGCTGTTTGGCGGCGCTGCGCCGCCCGGAGTTGATCCGGATCGTCACACCGTCGGCGCGCGCGGTCAGGATCGCCTTCTTCAGCCGCGTGCGCAGCTTCGGCGCCAGCCCGGCCAGGCTCTCCTCGTCGTACTCGGCGGTCTTCTTGGGCACCGGCTTCGGCACCGGTTTCGGCTTCCGGGTGACCTTCTTCGGCGCCGGCGAGACGGTCGCCTTCGGCAGCGTCGGCTTCGGCTTCGGGGCCGACGGCGACGACTTGGACCTCAGCGTCGCGCTCGGCGGCCCGGAGACCGGCGGCGCGCTCAGGCCCGAGACGACGGGCTCCTTGTCCGCGGCCGGTTTGAAAAGCTCGCCCAGCTGGGTATGCCAGATCAGGAGGGAGCCGACCAGGGTGACCAGGACGGCGACCGCCGTGACCGACAGCGACCGCTTACGCACCGCGTGCCTCGGCCGCGGCGGCAGGTCGTTGGTCATGGGGTACAGCCTCTCGGATCGGCACGGTCGCCACATCGGCCCCAGGGACCGTCCTCGCAGGCCTGAAGTAGGCCCTGAGTATCAGATCGGACGTCCCGACTCCTCCAAAAGTTGGAGAGTTACCCGACCGCGCTGACGAAGCGTTATCGAGCACCGGATGACTACGCTGGGCGACATGACCCGATGGCGACGCCTCTCGCAGCTCCAGCAGGACCTGCTGCTGGCCGCCGGCGCCGGTCTCGTCTGGTTCGGGGCGCTCCAAATCATCAACGACAGCTGGCTGCGCCCGCGGAACCCGATGGTGTCCGTGGTGACCGGCCTCTTCCTGGTCGCCACCATCGCCTTCGGCCGCCGCCGGCCACGCACGACGCTGATCGCGGTCTCCATCCTCTACCCGTTCGTGTACGCCACCGTCGGCACCGGCCTGGCCGCGCAGCTCGGGCTGAGCGTCTTCGGCCAGCCCAAGATCGCCGACGCCGCGCTGCAGTCGGAGATCCATCTGGCCCCGCTCCTGGTGGCCGGCTACCTGGCCGCGGCCAACGGCGTCCGCCGCCTGGTCAGCGGGTTCTTCGCGATGGGCAGCCTGGCCGGGCTGATGATCGGGCTGCCGACCGTGGTCGCGATCGTGCTCGGCCACTCCAACCGCGCGATCATGTACGGCACCCGCTACCAGAACCTGCCGAGCGACCTGCAGAGCCTCTACAGCTACATCGACGTGTCGCTGTTCGTGTTCGCCGAAGGGCTGATCTGCGGCATGGTGCTGCTCGGCGCCGACGTGTACCGGCGGCGCAAGAACCTCGCCGTCCTGGAGCAGCGCAACGCCGAGCTGGTCCGGCTGCGCGCGGTCGAGGCCGAGCGGGCCGCGGTCGCCGAGCGGACCCGGATCGCCCGCGACCTGCACGACGTGATCTCGCACCATGTCAGCGCCGTGGTGATCCGGGCCCAGGCGGCCGACCGGGTCGCCGACCAGCGGCCCGAGGTGCTGCGCGAGGCGATCCGCTGGATCATTGCCAGCGGCAAGGAGGCACTGAGCGCGATGCGGGAGACGGTCCGGGTGCTGAACACCGCGCAGTCCGGCGCCGAGCTGAGCACCGGCTCCGGCGGCGGCACGGCCCCGGTCCCGGATCTGGGCGACGTCGCCCGGATGGGCGAGCGGCTGAAGGCCGTCGGGATCGACGTCGCGATGGTGCTGCCGACCCGGCAGCAGCAGCTCACCACGGCCACCGAGCTGACCGCCGTCCGCATCATTCAGGAGGCGCTGACCAACGTGATGGTGCACGCGAAGGCGACCGCGGCTCGGGTGACCTGGCAGAGTGGACCGCAGGGCGAGCTCCTCACGATCGACGACAACGGCAGCGGCGGCCCGCCGCCGGTGAACGTCCTGGAGACCGCCCGGCGGAGCGAGAGCGGCCGCGGGAACGGGCTGATCGGAATGCGCGAACGGGCCACAGCGGTCGGCGGCACCCTCGCCGTCGCGGCCGGCCCCTTGGGTGGATGGAGAGTGCAGGCATGGCTGCCGCCGCAGAGCTGACGGAGACCGAGCAGAGCCCGATCCGGATCCTGGTCGCCGACGACCAGGGCGTGATCCGGATGGGCCTGGCGATGATCCTCGACCACGAGCCGGACCTGACCACGGTCGCCCAGGCCGGGGACGGCGAGGAGGCGCTGCGGCTGATCGAGCAGTACGACCCGGACGTCGTCCTGATGGACATCCGGATGCCGGTGATGGACGGCCTGGTCGCCACCGAGCGGATCACCACGGCGAACAAGGCCTCCGGCCGGTCGAAACCCGCCGTCCTGGTGCTGACCACGTTCGACGACGAGGCCTACGTGCTGAGCGCCGTCCGGGCCGGCGCCTCCGGATTTCTGCTCAAGGACACCGATCCCGATCTGCTGGTCTCCGCCGTCCGCGCCGTCCACCGCGGCGACTCGCTGGTCGACCCGGCGTCCACCCGCGTGCTGCTGGAGCGATGCGTCGAGCTGGAGCGTCAGGTCGGCGGGGTGGCGCCCAGCGCACCCGCCCAGCCGGATGCGCGCTGGGTCGGGATGTTGGCGCAGCTGAGTGAGCGCGAACGGGAGATCCTGGTCTGGATGGCGAGGGGTCTCTCGAACCGCGATCTGGCCGGCAAGCTGTTCGTCAGCGAGACCACGGTCAAGACCCATGTCAGCAGCGTGCTCTCCAAGCTGGGGCTGTCGAGCCGCGTGCAGGCCGTCGTGGTCGCCTACGAGGCCGGCGTCGTCCGGCCGGGTGAGGCCGACGTCCGCTGGGAGTCCTAGAGGAGCAGCCAGGCCGCCACCCCAGCGGCGACGAGAAGTAGCAGGATGGTCACGAGCTGGCTGAATACCGAAGCCCTGCGGCGTTCGGGTAAGAAGTCCCCGGTCATACGTCAAGGATTACTGACGAAACCCGGCTTCCCATCGGTCGTCGGTAGCATCTTCGGGTCCTCCTGAAGGACTAGTCGACCGGGCACCAGGCCGGCGACTCGGCCCGCGGACCACACACGATCGTTGCCCTGGGCACCGGCCCGCCGCGCTCGAAGGTGACGATCGCCACCGGCTTGTCCACCGGCACCCGCCGCGAAACGCTCCCGCCGAAGTCGATCCGCCCGGTGACGCCTTGGTAGCTGCGCTGACCGCCGTCGGCGTCCGTGATCGACTGCAGCGCCGAGCGGACCGTGCCGCCGTTCACCGCGATATTCTCCCGCCGCAGGTGGCTGGCGGCCAGCACGACCGTGTACGCCGCGTCATAACTCAGTGCCGCATAGCCGTCGAGGCTCCGGCCGCGCTCGGTCTTCTCGTACTGGAACATCTCCTGCAGCCGGGCGTAGAAATCCGCCGACTGCGGCGGCGCGTTGGTGAGCAGGTCGGGGGCCAGCGCGAGCGCGAGGTACTGGAACGGGACCGACTTGTTCAGCCCGCTCACGCCGCGATCGGCGACGTACTTGGTCGTGTCGGAACCGCCGACGACATACGGCGGTTGCACACGGCAACGGTCCTGGATACCGCCGAGGAAGGCCTGGAAGTCGACCTGGCCGCGACCGGCGAAGAACACGATCTCTTCCTTGTGGTCACACGCGTCCACCCCGGCCTGGGTCGCGTCCAGCCCGATGCCCTTCGGGTTGTAGGACACCGCCGTGCCGGGGACGCCGATGGCGCGGAACGCCTTCAGGGCGTCATCGGCCAGGTTCTGGCTGTAGGTGTCGGTGGGATCGTCGGACTTGTAGACGGTCAGTTTGGGGGTCAGCCGGCGTCCGAAGGGGTCTTTGCCGGTCGCGAGCAGGTTCCGGACGTGGGCCGCGGCGACGGCCGCCTCGCGCCGGTTCTGCGGGCTGATCTGCAGGTACATCCGGCTGACGTCGACCATCTGGTCCGCGGTCAGCACGGCGGCGACGGTCGGCAACCCGACCGCGGCCAGTTTGCGGACCATCTCCTGGGTCGACTCGCGACTCTCGACCAGGCCGAGGACGGCGACGATCGACGGATCCTCGGCCGACAGCGCGCCGAGCTGGCCGGCGACCCGGTCCGCGTGCCGGAACTGCGGCCCGGCGTTCGCGATCAGGATCCGCAGGATCGGCTCGTACCGTTCGGCCGGCTTGCCGAGCTGCACAGCCTGCGCGACCGCCAGCCCGGCCAGCTGCTCGCCCTCCGCGATGAACACGCCTTCGTTGGGTGACCGGTCCGTCGTCGAGGCCAGGAAGACCAAGGAGATCAGCGGCCGATCGGGCTGCTGCTTGCTCAGCTCGGCGGCTTGCCGGTTCTGCTCGAGGATCTTGTTCCGGACCGGCGCGAACGTCTGACTGGGGAACAGCAACGCGTTCGTGCCGTCGGTGACGCCGACGCAGTCGCCGTCCACCTTGGCCACCGACTGATCCGCGGCCTCGATCCCGAGCCAGGTGAAGCCGTCGCCGCCACAGTGTCGCCGATCGTCCAGGACGCCGAAACCGGCGTACGTCGAGGCCAGGACGGCGAACACCGACGCGATGATCAGGAAGCCGCCGGGGCGGCGTCGCCACAGCGGGCCGATCACTCGTTGGAACTGCACCGGGCGTTCCTGCTCGGTCGACACGACGGGCCGCGGCCACCAGCCCAGCCTGCGCGCCACGGCGATCTTGCTGGCGCCGATCGGGAAGACCAGCAGCCAGGCGCCGATCCAGTGCCGCAGGCTCTCCTGGAGATGCCGTGCTCGCCAGGCGGCGACGCTCTCGTCGACCATGGCCTCGCCAGGGTCCAGAGCCAGCGGCGGGACCTTACGACCGATCGTGACCAGCAGCAGCGGGTCGAACCGCATGGTGTCGTTGCGGACCTCGGCCACCATCCGCACCAGCAGGTAGCCGCCGTTGGTTCGGCTGATCGGGCCGACCATCAGGATCGGATGCGTGGCGCGATGGCGTCGCACCCACTCGACCGGCCGGAAGCCGGCCCGGAGATCCTCCAGGAACGCGTTGACGAGCAGACCCGCGAACCGCTCCGGATCCTGCTCCGGCCGTTTGTCCTTGGTGACCCGGCGGGCCAACTCGAACAGGTTGTCGTCACCGCGGGCGACGTACGGCTGGTTCCGCAGCCAGCGGTAGGTGCCGGACAGCATCGGCACGCGCCCGCTGTGCCGCAGCCAGAAGAGCGTCGGCAGCAACCAGAGCGTGAGCACCTGCAACCAGCCCGGGAGCTGGAGCTGAATACGGGCCCACACCCCGTCGCTCTCGCCGACGCCACCAACCGCCCGCCGGTACAGCGCCCGCCGTACCTGCTTGGCGTCTGCGAAGGACTCGCCCATCAGCCAACGGATCAGGTCGTACCGGGAGAAGACGTAACCGCCGGACCGGTTGTCCTTCAGCCCGGTCGTCGCGCGGTCGAGCAGCTGCACCAGCTCGTCGACCTCCGCGGTCGACACCGGCTGCAGCTCGGCGTCCGGGCCGTCCGCCGGCGACTTGTCCTCCAGCCCCACGACGAAATGCGGCACCTGCAGCTCCGGCGACTTCGCGCCCTCCGGCCGCAACCGGTCCGACAACATCCGCAGGACGACGGGGCTCGCCGGCTGCCCGTGCGGCGCCGGCCGCTGCAGCTCGAGCGGGTCCTGAACACAGGCGAAGATCGGCAGCGACTCGTCCCGCGCATGCCGCAGACTGCGGTCGAACCGATTCAGGCTCCGCCGGCGATAAACCTCCGCCAGACACTCGGCCAGCTGACTGAATCCGAGCGGCACTCTGTCGGCCACGTTGCCCCCAGCTCCTCACCGTCGAGGGGACAACGTACGGCACTCCGTGCGCTCGCGACAGCGCTGTGTCATCGACCGGCCATGAACTCCGCCCACACCTTCTTCGGCACGCACATCCCCCACGCCTCCAGCACGAGCTCCCGCAACTCGTCGTACTCGATCGCCGCCAGCCGCACCACGATCCACCGGTACCGCTCGTCCGCCTTCGACGGTGGCAAGAACTTCCCCGGCTCCGCCGCCAGCGCCGCCGCCCGCTCCTCCCGCGGAAACCCGATCCCCATCGTCTCCTCATCGGCCGCGACCGCCAGATAGACGATCCGCCCGACCCGAAACTTGATCCGGTCCCGCACCAGCACCTCATAACTGCGCGGCAGATCCGCGGTTGCCGCCCTGATGTCCGTGAGATCGACCACCCGCTCACGATAGGCGGTGATCACTGACACCTCATGGCAGCTTTTGGCCGGGTACCGTTCAGGGATGCCTGGAGTGGTGAGTGCGGTGGAGGGGGCCGAGGTGGTGTTCCGCCTCGGTGATGCCGCGCATGCGTTCGCGGGTGTTCGGTTGTGGCAGGAGTTGGGACTGGCGGCCGAGCTGCTGGAGTTCAAGCCGGTTGAGTACGGGTGGGAGCTGCGGTTGGCCCGGCCGTCCGTGCATCGGATGGAGTACTTGTTCGATATCGCGGATCTGGGGATGCGGACCGATCCAACCAACCCACGGGTGGTCGGCGGGGCGTTCGGGGATCACTCGTGGTTGCCGTTGCCGGGGTATGTGGAGCCGGAGTGGATCGGGGTGGAGCCGGTCGCGTCCACGCTGACGCCGTTGACGGTGGAGTCGCCGGTCGGGCCGATCGAGGTTCAGGTGTGGGCGCCGGAGGGGATCACACCGGCGTTCGAGCTGCCGCTGCTGCTGGCGCACGACGGGCCGGAGTTCGCGATGTACGCCGGGCTGACGCACTACGCGGGCGCCATGGTCGCCGAGTCGAAGCTGCCGCCGTTCCGCCTCGCTCTGATCCGGCCGACCAGCCGCAACCTCTGGTACGCCGCCAACCCGCAGTACGCCGCGGCCCTGACGCAACTGGTCCTCCCGACGCTGCAAACGCAGTACAAGAGCCGCCAGCCGGTCCTGATGGGCGCGAGTCTGGGCGCGCTCGCCGCCCTGTACGCCGAATGGCAGCACCCGGGCTCGTTCGACGGCCTCTTCCTGCAGTCCGGCTCGTTCTTCACCCTCGACACGGACCCCCAGGAGTCCCGCTTCGAGTTCTACGCCGAGGTGACCGGATTCGTCGGCGAGGTGCTCGCGGCAACGAGCTTCCCGAGTACGCCGTCCGTCGCGCTGACCGCCGGCGCGACCGAGGAGAACGTGCACAACAACCGGGTGATGGCGGCGCACCTGGCCGAGCTCGGCCTCGGCGTCGAGTTCGACGAGACCCCGGATATGCACAACTTCACCGCTTGGCGCGACGTCCTCGAACCGGATCTGACGGGATTGCTGAACCGCGTCTGGAGTTAGTGTCGAGCGGGTGGTCAAAACACTCGCGGGGTTCGGTGCGTTCGGTCTGTTCTGGGGAGCGTGGGGTGCGGTCCTCCCCGCGGTGAAGGCCGAAGCTGGTGTCACCGATGCACAGCTCGGCGCGGCGTTGCTGATGGTCGGTCTGGGTGCGCTGTGCTCGATGCGGTTCACCGGCTACCTGATTGACCGCTTCGGCGGCGTCGTACTGCCAGTGACCGTGCTGCTGTTCGCGGTGTGCGGCGTCCTGCCCGCGCTGGCTGGTTCGGCGGTCGCGCTGGGCGGTGCGCTGTTTCTGCTGGGTGCGACGTCCGGTGCGACCGATGTGGCGATCAACGCGACCGGCTCCAGCGCGGAGGCGGAGACTGGCCGGCCGCTGATGAACCTCGGTCATGGGCTGTTCTCGATCGCTGTGGTGGTCGCCAGTCTCAGTACGGCGGGTCTGCGGGCGGCCGGGGCCGGTGCGCTGCCGGTACTCGGTGGTGTCGCGATTCTGATCGCCGTACTGACCGCAGCGTTGTTGGCACCGGGCTCTACCCGGATCAAGCCGGTTGTAGCCGAGAAGGCACCGCGACGGCTCGAACCGGCGTTGCTGGTATTCGGCGGGCTGTGCGCCCTCGCCTTCGTCGTGGAGAACGCCTGGCAGAGCTGGAGCGCCGTCCACCTCGACACGACGCTTGGCGCGGCGCCTGCGCTCGCCTCCAGCGCACCGGCCGTCTTCGCGGCCGCTGCGGCCACCGGCCGGATCAGCGGGAACGCATTGCTCCGCCAAATCCAGCCAGCCAGGCTGCTGGTGATCGGCGGTCTCGTCGCAGCGCTGGGCAGCGCACTGGCCGCAGTCGCCGGTTGCGCCTGGCTCGCGCTGGTCGGTATCGCCGTCGCCGGCCTCGGTACGTCGGTCTGTGCACCGACCATCATCGGAATGGCCGGTGCCTGGGCAGGTCCGGAGCGCCGGGCGAGCGCTATCTCCACAGTCACCACCATCGCGTACCTGGGCTTCCTGCTCGGCCCGGCCGCCGTCGGCGCGGCGTCCAGTGTCTGGTCGTTGCCGACGGCACTGGGCGGCGTCGCAATACTCGCTGTGATCGTCGCCGTCCTCGGCCCGGCAGCGGGACGCGCTGAGCAGAGGCAAACCAGGTGAAGACATGGCAGGGTGTCGGACGGGACACTAGGTCAGGGGTGAGGCATGGAGCGGGAGCAGGTCGAACTCGAGGCGCCAGGGCTTGACCGGCGCGGGACGCTGATCCGGTACGGGCACTACGGACGGCCGGTGCTGGTGTTTCCCAGTGAACAGGGCCGGGCCTGGGACTACGAGAACAACGGCATGGTGGACGCCGTCGCCGGGCTGATCGAGGCCGGGCGGGTGAAGCTGTACTGCGTCGACTCGTACGACCACCTGAGCTGGTCGGACCGGAGTATCCAGCTGGAGGACCGGGCCCGCCGGCACGGCGGATACGAGTCCTGGATCCTGGATCAGGTGGTCCCGGCGATCGGTCGGGACACTCCGGGCGCGAGTGACATCATCACCACCGGCTGCAGCCTGGGCGCCTTCCACGCGCTCAACTTCGCGTTCAAACGGGCCGACCTGTTCCCGATCGCGATCTGCCAGTCGGGCAACTACGACGCCGCCAGCTGGCACGCCTGGGGTGAGCGCGGCGAGGCGACGTACTTCAACAATCCGGCCGACTACCTGCCGAACCTCGAGGGCGATCACCTGGACTGGCTGCGCCGCCGCCTGTTCGTCGTCCTCACGGTCGGTCAGGGCGACTGGGAGACGCACCCGACCGGCTCGTTGCCGTCGGCCCGCGCGATCGACGGCGTCCTGACCGCCAAGGGCATCCCGCATGAGCTGGATCAATGGGGGTACGACGTAGCCCACGACTGGCCCTGGTGGCGGCAGCAGATCGCCCACCACCTGCCCCGATTCGTCTGAGGAGAACTTGTGGCTGACAACTCCCGTCATCTGATCGGCCTCCTGCTCGGCGCGGAGGAGGACTGGCCACAAGCGTTCGAAGCGCTGCTCCGCCGCGTGGGGCCGGTCGGCGGCCACGAGTTCGCGGCCGAACGGCTGACGATCGAGCCGTTCGACCTGAACGATCCGGTCAAGGTCGGCCTGGTGATCGACCGGCTCGCGTACTGGTACTACCACCCGCGCGAGTGGCTGAAGAAGGCCGCGCTGATGAACGGCACCTACCTGCTGAACTCGCCGTTCACGTTCCAGTCGATGGAGAAGCACTCGGCGTACTGCGCGATGCTCCGGCTCGGCCTGAAGATCCCGAAGACCGTACTCGTGCCGTACAAGAACCCGGTCGACAACGTCCGCTGGGCCTACACGTCGGCGAAGTACAACAAGACCTTCGACCTGGACGCGATCGCCGAGGACCTCGGCTACCCGCTGTACATGAAACCGTTCGACGGCGGCGGCTGGCGCGGCGTCTCCCGGATCAACGACAAGGTCGACCTGCACCAGGCCTACGACCAGTCCGGCGAGATGCTGATGCACCTGCAGGCCACCATCGACTACGACAAGTTCGCCCGCGCGCTCTCGATCGGCGCCGAGACGATGGTGATGGACTTCCGGCCCGACGAGCCGATGCACAACCGGTACGCCGTCTCGCACGGCTTCCTCAGCCCGTCGGCCGGCCATCAGGCAGTCGCGATCAGCCGGATCGTGAACGCGTTCTTCGGCTGGGAGTTCAACTCCTGCGAGATGCTCGTCCGCGGCGACTCGGTGCACCCGATCGACTACGCCAACGCCTGCCCGGACGTCGCCGTCACCTCGCTGCACTACTACTTCCCGTGGGCGATCAGCGCGCTGGTGAAGTGGTCGGTCTTCAGCCTCGCGACCGGCCGGCGCAGCTCGGTCGACCTGCAAACCGATCGGTACTTCGCGATCGCGGACGACGAGTCCCTCGACTACGACGCCAAGATCGAGGCCTATCTCGGGCTGGCCGACGAGCACTTCGAGACCGCGAAGTACCACGAGTGGTGCGCCGAGAACCTGCCGGACTTCGACGCCCGCGTCCGCGACTGGTTCAGCGGCGCCGAGTTCGAGCGGATCCTCCGCGAGACCGTCGTCGCGACCTACCCGGCCGACGAGCAGGAGAAGTTCCAGGCGCACTTCCACGGCCTGATCAACCTCTGGCTCGCCGACCAGGCGGAGAAACACTGACCCCATGCACGATCACGAGGTGCCGGCCTGGTGGGCCGGGCTGGGGCTGGACGGGCTGGTCGACATCCATGTGCACTTCCTGCCCGACCAGGTGATGAACGCGGTCTGGGCGTATTTCGACCAGGCGGCGACGCATTACGGCACGGCCTGGCCGATCAGTTATCGGACGTCGGCCGAGGAGCGGGTCAAAACCCTGCAGAAGTTGGGGGTTCGGGCCTTTCCGGCGCTGGTCTACCCGCACAAACCCGGCATGGCGGCCTGGCTGAACACCTGGGCCCGCGACTTCGCCGCGACCACCCCCGGTTGTGTCCCGAGCGGCACCTTCTACCCCGAGCCGGGCGCGGCGGCGTACGTCCGCGAGGCCCTCGACCTCGGCACCCGCATCTTCAAGGTCCACGTCCAGGTCGGCGACTACGACCCCCGCGACCCCGAACTGAACGACGTCTGGGGCCAGCTCGCCGACGCCGCCGTCCCCGTCGTCGTCCACTGCGGCTCCGGCCCCATCCCCGGCCGCCACACCGGCCCCGGCCCGATCGGCGAAGTCCTGAACCGCCATCCGAACCTCACCGCGGTCATCGCCCACCTGGGCATGCCCGAGTACGCCGAACACCTCGCCCTCACCACCTACCCGAACGTCCACCTCGACACCACCATGGCCCTCACCCCCTTCACCGAGGCCCTGATGCCCTTCCCCCGCACCCTCGTCCCCCGCCTGGCCGACCTCCAAGACCGCATCGTCCTCGGCACCGACTTCCCCAACATCCCCTACCCCTACGCCACCCAACTCCAGGCCCTCACAGACCTGAAGCTGGGCGACGCCTGGCTACGCGCCGTCTGCCACACCAACGGCGCCCGCCTGCTCGGAACGACTACGGGCTGACCTGGATGTAGAGGTCGGAGCCGTAGCTTTCCAGTTCACATTTGAAGTCGTACCACTCGTTGTTCCGGATTCCCTGGTAGCCGCGGTTCAGGCACTTCGAATAGGTGTCGCCACCGTAGAAGGTGGTGTAGTAGCGCAGCGGTGACGCGTTGGCCGCCGGGGCCGTGACTACTGCGCCGGCGCCGATGACTGCTGCGGCCGCCACGGCCATGAGTAACTTCTTCACTTTCGCTCCAGAATTGTTCGCCCAACAGAGGAGCCTTGATTCTTTGCGATTTGCACCGGGGTGCGGGAAAGCCGCGGGTGAACGCCGCCGGAAATCCGCTCGCCGTAGCACGCTGGTCGAATTGTCCGGGTGTTCGGGAGGTCTTTCCGTGCGGGTCATCCCGGCGTGGAGACCCGGGGGCGTCCCAGGGCGCGTTGTCCACCGTTGCCAGGCTGGATTCCAACGTTGTACTGTCGTTGGCGGCCCGTCACCACCACTTGCCTCGGGAGTTTCCGATGACCCAGCCACGTGCCGAGTACCCGCGTCCCCAGTTCGTTCGGGCGGAATGGGTGAACCTGAACGGCGAATGGCAGTTCGAGACCGATCGCGGCGACAGCGGGATCGACCGCGGCGTGCGGGATCGGGAGCTGGCGCAGCGGATCACCGTGCCGTTCGCGCCGGAGACCGCGCTCTCCGGGATCGAGGACGTCGACTTCCTCGAAGCGGTCTGGTACCGGACGACGATCACCGTCCCGGCCGAGTGGAGCGGGAAGAACGCCGTCCTGCATTTCCAGGCCGTCGACCACGACGCGACCGTGTGGGTGAACGGCGTCGAAATGGTTCGGCACCGCGGCGGCTTCACGCCGTTCAGCGCGAATCTGAAGGACGTCGCACAGCCGGGCGAGCAGGCCACGATCGTCGTCCGGGCGCGGGACAGCCGGCACACCATTCAGGCCCGCGGCAAGCAGACCAACCAGTACGGCAACTACGGCTGCCTCTACACCCGGACGACGGGGATCTGGCAGACCGTCTGGCTCGAGGCCGTTCCCGAGGTGCACCTCGGCCGCCCGCGGATCACCCCGGATGTCGCCGGGTCGACGTTCCACCTCGCCGTCCCGGTCTCGGCCAACAAGCCCGGCTACCAGGTGCGCGCCGTCCTGCAGGACGCCGACGGCGACGTCGCGACCGCCGTGGTGCGGGCCGATCTCGACCTCGCGCCCCGGCTGACGCTGCCGGTACCGGCCGACCGCGTCCGGCTCTGGGACACCGCGGACCCGCACCTGTACGACGTCCGCCTCGAACTGATCGATGCCGATGGCAACGTTGTGGACCAGGCCGACAGCTACGCCGGGCTGCGGTCGGTCTCGATCAACGGCCAGGCGATCCTGATCAACGGCAAGCACGTCTTCCAGCGGCTCGTGCTGGATCAGGGCTACTGGCCGGAGAGCCTGATGACCGCGCCGTCCGAGGAGGCGCTGATCGCGGATATCGAGCTCAGCCTGGCCGCCGGGTTCAACGGCGCGCGCCTGCACCAGAAGGTTTTCGAGGAGCGCTTCCTCTACCATGCGGACCGGCTCGGCTACCTGGTCTGGGGCGAGTTCGGCGACTGGGGTTCGGGCGGCGACACCAGCGACGACAACCAGCAGCCGACGGCGTCGTACGTCGCGCAGTGGCTGGAGGCCGTGGAGCGCGACTACAGCCACCCGAGCATCATCGGCTGGTGCCCGCTGAACGAGACGCACCAGTACCTGCACGACCGGATCACCCAGCTGGACGACGTCACCCGCGCGATGTTCCTGGCCACCAAGGCCGCGGACACCACCCGCCCGGTCCTGGACGCCTCCGGCTACTCGCACCGCGTCCCCGAGACCGACGTCTGGGACTCGCACAACTACACGCAGGATCCGGCCGAGTTCGCCCGGGAGATGGCCGGCCTCGCGGACGGCACGCCGTTCGAGAACCGCGGCGGCCACGACCACAAGCAGATCTCCCAGCCGTACGCCGGGCAGCCGTACTTCTGCAGTGAGTTCGGCGGCATCTGGTGGAACGCGGCGAAGGCGGCCGCGGGGAAGAGCGGGAACAGCGAGGACTCGTGGGGCTACGGCCAGCGGGTCGCGGACGAGGAGGAGTTCTACCGCCGGTTCGCCGGGCTGTGTGACGCGCTGCTCGACAACCCGTTGATGTTCGGCTACTGCTACACACAGCTGACCGACGTCTTCCAGGAAGAGAACGGGATCTACAACTTCGACCGCAGCCGGAAACTCGACGTACCGCGGATCAAGACCGTGCAGACCCGCCCGGCAGCTTACGAGAAGGACTGAAGTACGAGGCTGCCGACCGCGACCAGGGCCCAGAGAATCGCTCCGAGCACGAGCGGCCTGGGCCCTGCATCGCGCAGTTCCTGCGGACGCAGCGACAGACCGATCGCGACCAACGCCGCGGTGATCAGGCAGGTGCCGATCAGGCTCAGCGTCGGCAGCCAGGCATCCGGTACGGCGCCCGCGCTGCGCAGCCCCGCCGCGGCGATGAACCCGATCAGGAACAGCGGCACCAACTTCCGCCACGGCAACGGACCCCGAGTCGACGCCGTGGCGCCGTCGTACGACGCACCCGGTACGTCGAGTGCCCGCGCGGCCCGGTTCTCCCGGCGAATCTTCAGCGCGACCAGCGTGAGCACGATCGGGATCAGCGTCAGCGAGCGCGTCAGCTTCACCACGATCGCCTGATCGCCGGCCTCCTGGCTGTACGCGTACCCGGCCGCGACCACGGACGACGTGTCGTTGATCGCCGTACCGGCCCACAACCCGAACGCCTCCGGGCTCAGATTGAGCAGATGCCCGAGCGGCGGAAACGTCAGCACCGCAACGACGTTGAACGTGAAGATTGTCGCCAGCGCATAAGCCACCGACGACCGCTTCGCCCCGATCGCCGCCGTCGCCGCCGCGATCGCCGAACCCCCGCAGATCGCCGTCCCCACGCCGATCAGGATCTGCGTGTCACCCCGCACCCCCAGCAACCGCCCGAAAACCCAAGCCCCGCCCAGCGCCAGCCCCAACGTCCCCAGCATCACCG
The DNA here is from genome assembly GCF_013131805.1 of Kribbella sandramycini. GTDB lineage: Bacteria > Actinomycetota > Actinomycetes > Propionibacteriales > Kribbellaceae > Kribbella > Kribbella sandramycini. The sequence goes on from NZ_JABJRC010000005.1 coordinate 361,354, forward strand.
GCAACGACGACAACCCCACCTGCGCCACCTGCTGCAGCGAAAGCCCCGTCCCCAGCACCACAATCGAGACCTGCAACAGATTCTTCGACGCAAAGTCGATCCCCGGCCGAAACACCTCCGCCCGCGCCCGCGGAAACGCCACCCCCACCAACACCCCCAACACAATCCCGAACACCGGCCCACCCACCACCGGCACCAACCGCCCAAGCGGCACGGCGATCGCCGCGAGCACCAGGACGACGAGCAGACCGGGCAGCCGACCACGCCTCGGAAGCAGCCGCGGAAAGTGCAGGGCCGAGGTACCGATTGCCCTAGTGTCGACCTGCACCATCGGCTTGGTTCCTCCTGACGGAAATGTGCGTACATTTAAGTTAGGAGATGACCGGACATTTGGCAACTCGGAGGGTGAGGATGGGCGTGCTGGACCGGTCGGGCGGGGAGCCGTTGTGGAAGCAGTTGCAGGGCGAGTTGGTGCGGCGGCTGCGGGGTGGTGAGTTCGATGCGGCGTTTCCGGGGGAGCTGGCGCTGGTTGAGGAGTACGCGGTCAGCCGACACACGGTGCGGCAGGCGCTGAGCCAGTTGCGGGCGGACGGGTTGATCGTGGCGGAGCGGGGGCGGCAGCCGCGAGTGGCGGCGGTGCCGGAGATTCGGCAGCCGATGGGTGCGCTGTACAGCCTGTTCTCGTCGGTGGAGGCGTCCGGGCTGGCGCAGCACAGCGTGGTGCGGGTGCTGGATATTCGAGCGGACGGCGTGATCGCGGCGCGGCTGGAGCTGGAGGCGTCGATTCCACTGCTGTACCTGGAGCGCCTCCGGTACGCCGGGAACGAACCGCTCGCTCTCGACCGGGTATGGCTGCCGGCGTCCGTCGCAGCCCCCTTGCTGGACGCCGACTTCACCCACACCAGCCTCTACAACGAACTCTCCGAACGCACCGGCGTCCGCCTCGACCACGGCAGCGAGGACATCCGCGCCCTCACCCCAACCGACGCCGAACGCGAGCTCCTACACTGCCCGCCCGACGCCGCCGTCTTCTCGATCATCCGCCAAGGCACCGCCCAGGGCAGCCCGGTCGAATGGCGCCACACCGTAGTCCGCGGCGATCGCTTCGCCCTGTCGGCAGAGTTCTCCGCCAACGCCGGCTACCGACTCACCCCAGCCGCCGCTCAGGCTCACGGCTGGTAGGTCGCTGCCCCCGGCCGGAATGGGTCATCCCCCGGCAGCCAGTACGGCGCCGCGCCGAAGTCGACGACCACCTCGCGCGTCAGCGCCGCCACAGCCGCGAGTACGGCGGGGTTCGTCTCGTCCCAGCGCGACACCAACCCCCACGTCCACACCGGCGCCGGCTCGATCACCGGCCGCCGGACGAGCCCACTGGGCAGCGGAGTCGCATCCCGCTTCGGCGAGCTGATCACCGGCCGCCCCAGCCGCCGCACATGATCGAAGAACGCGGGCCCAGTGATCCCGTGATCATCGATCCGCTCCACTGTCGCCCCGGTCGCCCGGGCGAACTCCAGTGCGTAGATGTTCCACGAAGCCCACGCATCGGCGTCCGCATCAACCAGTACGACCGCGTCCCGCGCTCGCACGGCCGTCTCACCGCCAACCGACACAGCGGACAACCGATCCGCGCCGATCAGCCGGGCGGTCAACTGCTGCTCCGCCAGATCCGTCGCGCGCACCCAGCAGATCGCCAGGTCAAGACTGCCGTCCGCGACGCGGCCCGCCTGCGCATGTGACGGCAGCACCCACGCGTCGACCCGCAATTGAGCCACCCCGGAGACCCGCTCCTCCAGATCCGGCGGCCGCCAACTCACGTACCCGAGCCGCACCGGCTCGCTGACCGCGAACCCGCGCGCCGCCCGCCGCAGCTCATCCGCTTGTTCGAGTAACGCCCGCGTCCGCGGCAGCAGCGTCTCGCCGTACGCCGTCAGCGTCACCGTCCGCCGATCGCGCTCGAACAGCCGGACGCCGAGATCCCGCTCCAGAGCCTTGATCTGCTGCGACAACGACGGCCCAGCGATCCGCAACCGGGTCGCCGCGCGCCCGAAGTTCAGCTCCTCGGCGACCGCCACGAAGTACCGCAACTGCCGCAGCTCCATGCCGCGAAGCCTAGTAGCCAAAGCCTCCCAGCTAGGAGCAGATCGGTCGTGGAAAACGATCAATGGTTCGACAAATATCGAAGTACAACACCTCGAGAAAGTGAGAACCATGAACCCCCAGAAAGTCGCCGTGATCACCGGGGCCTCCCAGGGCATCGGCGCCGGGCTGGTCACGGCGTACCGCAAACTCGGGTACGCCGTGGTCGCGAACTCGCGGTCGATCACGCCGTCCGAGGACCCGCTCGTGCTCGCCGTCGCCGGTGACATCGCCGAGCCCGGCGTCGGCAGCCGCGTGATCGAGCAGGGCCTGGCGGCCTTCGGCCGGATCGACACCCTGGTCAACAACGCCGGCGTCTTCGTCGCCAAACCTTTCACCGAGTACACCGATGCCGACTACGCCGCGGTCACCGGGATCAACCTGCTCGGCTTCTTCGAGACGACGCGGCGCGCGGTCGCCGCGATGCTCGAGCACGCCGACGGCGGCCACGTCGTCAACATCACCACCAGCTTCGCCGAGCACGGTTTCAGCGCCGTGCCGGCCGCCCTCGCCGCGCTCACCAAGGGCGGCCTGAACTCCGCGACCAAGTCCCTGGCCACCGAGTACGCGACCCGCAACATCCGCTTCAACGCGGTCGCGCCGGGCGTGGTCCGGACGCCGATGCACCCAGCGGAGACGCACGAGTTCCTCGCGGCCCTGCACCCGGTCGGCCGGATCGCCGAGATCGAGGAGATCGTCGACGCGATCAGCTACCTGGAGACGGCGAAGTTCGTCACCGGCGAGATCCTGCACGTCGACGGCGGCCAGACGGCCGGGCACTGATCGTGACCACGCTCACCGAAGTCCTCGACCACTGGCAGGCCGGTATCGCGGCCCACGACCCGAAGGCGATCGCTGCCCTCTTCACCGAGGACGCGATCTTCCAGGGCCTACACCCGTACGGCGTCGGTCGCGACGCGGTCGCCGAGTACTACGACTCCCAGCCGTTCGGCCTGCAAGCGCAGTACGAACTGCTGGAAACCCGGGAGCTGGCGGCCGGTTTGCAACTCGGCTACCTGACAGTCGATTTCACGTTCACGGACCGGCCGCCGGTCACCGTCAATCTCAGCATCCTGCTGAACCACGGGCTGATCGCGCACTATCAGGTCTCCCGGCTGTAGATACTGGCTGTATGGGAGTCAAAGAGCTGCGGTTGGTGGTTACGGCGGACGACTACGACGAGGCGGTGACCTTCTACCGCGACGTGCTCGGATTGCCCGAGCGCGCGTCGTACTCGTCGGAGAACGGCCGCGTCGTCATCCTCGAAGTGGAACGCGCAACGCTGGAGATCGCCGACCCGGCGCAGGCCGAGTTCATCGACAGCGTCGAGGTCGGCCACCGGGTCGCGCCCAAGTACCGCTTGGCTTTCGAGGTGGACGACGCCGCCGCGACCACCGCGCAACTCAGCGACGCCGGCGCGACGGTGATCGCCGAGCCGACCCGCACCCCGTGGGACTCGCTGAACGCACGGCTGGCGACTCCGGGTGGGATCCAGCTCACACTGTTCACCGAGCTCGACGGCTGAGAAGCCTGGCAGCGAACACGCTCAAAGAGGCGAGGACGGGAAAAAGCGCTTAACCTTCGGCCATGAGTGAGTTCGAGCCCGGCGCCGATTTGGTGTCCCGTCTCCCTCTGCCTGGTCACGTGGTCGTCCTTGCGGACGGTCAGTGGCGCCGCGGCTGGTTGATCGGCCGCGAGCACGAGGAGACGGGATGGACCGGTCTGGTGCAGTACGAGGACGACGAGGGTCTGGAGCGAACGGAACGCCTGCCGGCGGACCGGATCGCGCTGGCCGCGCCGCCCGCGCCGAACGAGCAAGCCTCGTAGCGCAGCAACCGAAAGGCAGTAAAAACACGAAGGCCCCCGGGAGGCGAGTCAACCGGGGGCCTTCGTGGTGTCTGTAACGCAGCCGGGGCGCCTCAGGTCGGCTGCTGCACGAAGATCCCGTCCCAGGCCCTTCGGGCGGTTGACCTGGGACGGGAAGCTTTCGTGGCGTTACACACGGTGTATCGGCGATCACGGCCCGGGTGTTACACGAATCAGCAAAAATTCTTTCGGGGTCAGCTTTCAGGGCCGGCTTTCGGGCCCCGGACAGGGGTCGGCCCCGGTGCACTCATCCCTGAACACCGGGGCCTGAATTGCCGCCCTCGCGCGCGACCGGCAACTCCTGACCCACAGGTGCCCCGCGCGGCGGCCGATATGCGTAACAACGCATAGCAAACCGATCAGAACTGAACGGCGAGCAGGATGCGGCCGCTCTCCGAACTGCGGATGTCGAGCGCGCGGATCTCGTCGCGACGCAGCTTCGTCGTCGCCGCCGGTTTGACGGTCGTGCCGGGTGTCGACGTCCAGCTCGCAAGCAGTTGCGCCTTGCCGGACTTGTCGGTCAGGTAGAGCTCGTAGCCGCGGGCTCGCTCACTCGGGGTCGCGAGATCGTCGTACCGGCAGCTGATCTCGATCGTCGTCCCCCACCGCTCCGGCACCAGCCGGGCGTCGGCGGACAGCTTGCTCTCCACGGTCTGTGCGAGGACGACGTAGTCCCCCTGCGGTTCGGTCTTGGTCAGCGGGATCGCGATCAGCGCGCCGATCACCGCGGCCGTCCCGGCGACGGCCGCCATCACGGCGCCCAGCCGCAACCGGCGGCGCCGGCGATCGCGCTCGACCGCTCTGGTCAAGCCAGGCAGGAGATTCGGCGTCATGATGCTCACCGACGTCAGCGCCTGATCAGCGGGTAACGCCGCCAGCGCGGCCGGTACGGCGGTCAGCGACGCGACCGCCGTCGTGCACTCGGGACACGTGGTCAGGTGCTCTTCGAAGTCGCGCCGATCCTTGGCCGACAGCGCGCCGAGCAGGTACGCGGCGTCCCATTCGCAGTAACGATCGCTCATTGACTCGTCACCCCCCTCTCCTGCAACGCGAGCTTCAACGCTCGCAACCCGTAGTGCAGCCGCGATTTCACGGTGCCGGACGGGATGTCCAACTCCTCGGCGATATCGGTGACCGTGCGGCGCCCGTAGTAGGCGCGCACGATGACCTGCCGATGCTCCTCCGACAGCTGGGCCAGCGACTCGGCCACCAGCCAGGCGTCCAGTACGGCGTTCGCGTGATCGGTACTGGGCTTCTCCGGCAGGTCGCCGCTGGCCACCTCGCGGTTGACCCGGGCACTGCGCCGGTCGTCGATGACGAGATTGCGCGCCACCGTGAACAGCCAGGCCCGGGCCCCCGCTTCGTCCTCGGTCAGGATCTGCGGCCGCCGCCACGCTCTGAGCAGGGTCTCCTGGACGACGTCCTCGGCCAGACGGTCGTCACCGGTGAGCCGGACCACGAACCGCCACAGCGCCGGCGCGTGCACATCGTGCAGCTCCCGCAGCATGGCGGCCTTGTCGTCGGCCATCGCGCTCCTGCTCGATCGGGGGCGACCCGATCCGGGTCACTCCACGGCTACCGCGGTCTGCCGCCGCGTCGACGCTCCCCGCTCGACTCCCCAGGCGCCGTTGCCCAGGAACGCGATCAGCAGGAACGCGAAACAGAACAGCGCCGCCTTCTCGCCACCATTCTGCACGGGCAGCAAAGCATCCGCCTGGTGGACAGCGAAATAGGCGTACGCCATCGAACCCGAGCAGAGCAGCGCGGCGTACCGGGTACCGAACCCGATCGCCACCAGCGCGCCGCCGACGAACTGGATCATCGATGCCCACCAGCTCGGCCAGACGAACGCCTCCACCTGCCGGGTGCCGAGGACGCCGAACAACGCGGCGGCGCCGTGACACGAGAACAGGAATCCGATCACGATCCGGAAGACGGCGATCACCTGCGACTGATAACGCTCCAGCACCTTCATGGGCCTCACTCCTCAAGGGGCGGGTTGGGGACTTGCCCGTTCGAACGGCTGTCCTGCCCTTTCGGTTCAACCAAAAGTGACCTCTATGTCACAGATCGAATCCGTTGTGCTGAAACGGTCAAGGCTGCTATCGACCCGACAAGGCCCGGAGTGACCGCAAGAATCCGGCCCGATCGGCGGCCGGCACGCTGCTCAGCAGCTCGTCCTCGTAAGCCCGGATACCCTTGCGGACCGCTCGCCGGACGCGGCGCCCTTTCGCGGTGATCGAAAGCAGGCGGACCCGCCGGTCGTCCGGATCCGGTGTCCGCTCGATCAACTCGGCGGCCTGCAGCTCGTCGAGCGTCCCGATGATGCGCGACTTGTCGGCCCCGATCGCCGCGGCCAGCGCGGCCTGGGTGCGCACCGGGGTCTCGTCGAGCGCGGTGAGCACCGCGTAACCCCACATCGAGACGTCGTGCGCGGCCAGGATCGGCGTCTCGGCCGCGATCAGCACCCGCATCAGCGGATACAGCATCGCGGCCAGATCGGGGCGATCGTCGGTCATGTCCGGAAGATAGCACTGGCGCAATCATATGCAGCTGCTTATGATCCACTCATGTCTACGATTGACTACGTCACCCTCGATCGCCGCGCGGTTCAGGCCGGCCTCGGACTGGTCGGCAGCGCGACCGACGCCGACCTCGGCAAGCCGACGCCCTGCCAGGGCTGGACACTGCACGATCTGCTCGCCCACATGACCGCCCAGCACTACGGTTTCGCGGCCGCCTCCCGCGGCGAGGGCGGCCTCGACGTCTGGCAGCCCCGGGACCTCGGCGCAGACCCCATCCAGGCCTACGTCACCGCGGCCGAGCACGTCCTGGACGCGTTCGCCGCGGACGGCGTCACCGAACGCCGCTTCCCACTCCCCGAGTTCGGCCCGGACGTCGTCGTCCCCGGCGGCCAGGCGATCAGCTTCCACTTCATCGACTACGTCGTCCACAGCTGGGACGTGGCCCGCTCGCTCGGCACCACAGCCCACTTCACCACCGACCTCCTGGACGCCGCCTGGACCGTCGCCCAGGTCGTCCCCACCGGCGAAGCCCGACTGGCCCCCGGCGCCCCCTTCGGCCCCGACGTCCCGTACGCCGGCGACGACCAACTCGACCGCATCGTCGCCCTGCTCGGCCGCTCCCCCAACTGGCCGAACTGACCGGCCGCGCCGGCGACAGCGCCGCGACAGAGCGGCAGCAGGTGAACAACAGCGGGATTTGCGACGGTTTGTTCTCCGGATGACAGGGAGGTGAATCATGGAGAACAACACCGCGGTCGAGATCGAGGAGACCACCGAGTACGACGTCATGCTGCTGCAGACGGACCGTTACTGATTCCGGTGCGCCCGGACACGGCTTTTCCGGCCGTGTCCGGGCCCCTGGAGAAACCGTCCGGCAATTGCGGCTCCGACCCGAGTAGGTGGCTCATGTTCGTCCGTCTGAATCCTGGCGCCAGAATTCTGCCGCCGACGGTTGTCACCGGCGACCGCTGGGTCGCCGAAGACCTGCGCCGCAAGCGCCGGTTCACCATCCAGCGCCCGCTGGCCGCCGTCCTGGTCGCCGCGGCCGTCCCGCAGGACCCCGATGAGCTGGCCAAACAGCTCGCCGAGCTCGATCCGGCCGTCGCCGCCGGCGACTGGCAGCGCCGCGTGACCGCGCTGCTCGACCGCGGCTTGCTGGTGTCCTCGGACCCGGCCGACGATTGGCGCGAAGAGCTCACCGCCGCCTGGACGCAGGCCAATTGGCGCGAGGCCGCGGAATATCATCTGCTCGCCTTCGACTACCCCTGTATCGACTATTCCGAAGCCAGCGCAATGGGGATCGACCGGTCCCGGATGCGGGATTACCAGGCAATCGAGCCGGATGCCAACCGCTACAAACTCGATTACGCCGCGAACCCCGGCGAGGAATTACCGGCGCCGACCGCCGAGATTGCTACCGGTACGGCGTACCGGCACTGGAACGGGGAAACTCCGGCCGCGCCGGCCACCGCCGAAGCACTGGCCGCCGTACTGTCGCTGACCTTCGGCGTGCTGCAGGAGCGGACCCCGGTGACCGAGTCCGCGCCGCTGCTGAGGCGGACGTCGCCGTCGGGCGGCGGCCGCAATCCGTCCGAGGGCTATCTGTTCGTCCGTTCGGTGCCCGGCTACCGGCCGGGTTGGTACCACGTGACGCTGAAGCCGTTCAGCCTGCGGCTGGTCAGCACCGACGTACCGGCGTCCCTGACGGGCCTCTTCCCAGACTTCCCGGCCGATCCGGCGGCCGTCGTCCTGGTGACGAGCGTCTTCGAGCGGAACATGTACCGCTATCGCGAGCCGCGCACCTATCGCACCGTCCACATGGACGCGGGCCATCTGCTCGGCACCGCACGCCTGGTCGCCGAGTCGATCGGCCTGCGTGCGATCGCCGGTGACGCCGGTGACGCGCTCGCCCTCGAGAATCAGCTCGGCCTCGACGGGATGGCCGAGGGCTACCTCGGCGGCCTGGCCCTGTACGACGGCAACGCGCCGGCCGCGATCCCCGCCACGATCGCGCCCACACCAGCCACCGAACCCGCGATCGCGCAACCGCTGGACACCTGGCCGGCCCTCGTCCGAATCCGGCCGACGACCGATGAGCCCGGCATCGAGGTCGCCGACGTCGTCTCCGGTCGCACCCATCGCTTCAACCCCGCCGAACTGGCCGCCGACCTGCTCGCCGGCGCCGTCCCCGCACTCCCAACCACCACCGCCGACGACGTACGCCGCGCCCAACTGCTCCCCGGCCTTCAGCACTGGCAGCACCGCGGTTGGCACCCTTCGGACCAGTCGTACGTTGCCAGCCGGCGCCCGGCCACCGTCATCCCCGAGCCCGCAACCCCAACAGCCGCTGCACCACGCCCAGGCCCCGGGATCGAACTTCCCGCGCCCGCCCACGCCGCGAAGCACTCGATCGCCCGGCTACTGGTGAACAGGCGGACCGGACGCGCGTACATCCGCAGGCCCGCCCCGGCCGAGGTCCTCTCCGGCCTGCTCTGGCACGGGCTCAGTGAGTTCCGCACCGGCACCTCGAGCCGGGCCGCCGCCGACTGGGACCCCTCGGTCTGGGAGGTCTGCCTCTGCGTGCACAACGTCGAGGGCGTCGAGCGCGGCGCCTACCGCTACGACCCGCAGACCCATCGCCTGCACCTCGTCCAAGCCGACGACCTACGGCCGCGGATGGCCACGATCCTGCAGGGCATGCGGTCGCCGTCCTCGGCCGGGTGGACACTCGGTCTGGTCGCGGACTTCGAGCGGCAGCAGCAGGTCCGGCCGTCCGAATCCGGGTTGCGGAGTCTGTACACGCAGTCCGGCGTGATCGCGCAGGACTTGATCGTGCTCGGGTCGGCGTACGACCTGAGCACCTTGGTCACCCCGGCCCAGCAGGATTCGGCGTACCTGGAGCTGCACGGTCTGCACCCGCGGCAGTACGGCCCGATCTACACGCTGACCATGGGACTCTCCCGCGGGCTCGACGGCGTCTACCCGGACGAGGCCGAGTGATGACGACCGTCACCGGCTCCGACCTGAAGTCCGCCCTGCTCGCGCTGGAGACCAACACGTCGCCGCGGCTGCGACCGGACGGCGGCGCGGTCGCCTTCATCCGGACCACCGACGCCGGTGAGTCGGTCTGGTTGCGGACCGACATCGAAGAGCCGGTCGCCGAGTACGACGGCCACTCGATTCGCGACCTGCGCTGGACGACGGACGGTCGCCGGTTGCTCTTCCGGCACAGCCCCCGCGGCCGCGAGGCCTGGCAGCTCGCGGCCTACGACGGCCAAGTCGTCGAGATCGGCCCGGCCGCGGAGTTCTGGACCGCCGGAGCCGAGCTGATCCTCGGCGTCCGCGGCCGGCTCCAGCAGCTCAATCTCAACACGCCCGAGGCCGCGCCGACCGAGTACGGCGAGCTGAACCCCGGCTTCCACCGCCGGCTGGTCGACCGCGCGCTGCGCCCCCGCGGTGGCGTCACGATTCACCCGGACGGCTCAGCGCGACTCGTCGTCGACGCCCACGAGCTCGACATCCCCGCCGATGCCCTCGCCGACTTCGCGGTCCAGGGTTTCAGCGGCGACGGGCGGTTCCTGTACCTGACCACCAGCGCCGGCCTGCCCACCCGGCAACTCGTTGCCCTGGACACCGAAACCGGCGAGACCTCCGTCCGCTTCGGCGCCGATGATCGCGACGTCTCCAGTTTCCCGATCGGTCCGGACGGCGTCTGGTTCGACCCGCTCGACGGCACTCCCGACCTGGCCGCGATCTTCGCCGAACGCCTCCGGCTGCAGCCACTGACCACCGCGATGCACACCGCGTTGGCCGAGCTGCGTCAAGCGATCCCCGGTGATCCCCTCATTCTGGATCGCAGTATCGACGACGACGTCTGGCTGACCGGCGTCGTCCGCGACAACGGCCCGCTCGAGTACGCGTGCTATCGGCGCAGCACCGGCGCAGTCGAGCCGCTGTTCGTCAACCGGCCGGACCTGATCGGTCACGAGCTACCGCAGCTCACGACGTTCAGCTACGACACCTCCGACGGCCAGTCGATCGACGGCTACCGGCTGGCCCCCGACACCAGCCGGCGGCCGACCGTCGTCCTCGTCCACGGCGGCCCGGCCAGCCGGGACCTGTGGCGCTTCCACGCCGAGGCGCAGTACCTGGCCACGCTCGGACTCACCTCGCTGCACCTCAACTACCGCGGCTCCCGCGGCCGCGGCAAGGCATTCCGGCTGGCCGGTCACGGCGAGTGGGGCGGTCGGATGCAGGACGACCTGTACGACGGTGTCGCCTTCGGCATCGAGCAGGGCTGGGTCGACGGCGATCGGGTCGCGTTCTTCGGCTCGTCGTACGGCGGCTACGCGAGCCTGCTCGCTGCGACCGCCCGACCGGACGTCGTCCGCTGCGCGGTCGCGATCAGCCCGCAGTGCGATCTGGCTGGGCTGGCCTCGAAGCCACCGCGCTTCTGGGGACCGATCGCGGGTGCCATCCGCAACCAGGTGCAGGGCGCGGACGAGCTGTTGCGCGCTCGCTCGCCGTACCACCGGCTGACCGCCGATTGCCCGCCGCTGCTGATCGCGCACGGCGTCCGCGACCCGCGGATCCCGATCGCCGAGGTCGACGATTTCGTCGCCAAGGCCCGCGAGCTCGGGGTGCCGGTTACCTATCTGCGCTTCGACGACGAAGGGCATTCCGTGCAGTCCAACCGGAACCGGGCCGAGCTGTTCACCGCGATCGAATCATTTCTGGAGCGTCATGTCTGAGCCCGCGATCAACCATGTCTACGACCGCACCGATCCGCGCGGCGACTTCCCGAGCCTGCCCGGGCCCGGCGTCCTCGAGCACAACCGGCTCGCGGTGTTCTGGCGGCCGCTGCTCGACCTGCATCCGAGCCCGTACGCGCCGATGCGGCTCCAGGCGCTGAGCTATGTCAACAGCTGGCTCGCGGACCCGGAGTCGACCGACTGGGCCTGGTTCTCGCGGCACTCCGTCGCCGGGCTGCGGAACCAGGTGGTCCGGCACACCGGCTTGGCGCAATACGCCTGCAAGGACCCGCGCGACCTGCCGGAAGACCTGCGGACCTCGCAGTGGCAGGTGTTGGCCGAGGCCCTCGACAACTTTGCCGACCTCCCCCCGCTGCGCCGTCGGATGGTCGTCTTCCACCTGGTCCAACTGTCGTTCTACAACGTCGCTGTCGCGCTGACCGCCGCCGACCAACCGGATGGCACGGCCGAGACCGACCTCTACCTGTACGAGGTCGCTCGGGCCCACACCGGCTCGCCCGCGTACGGCGCCCGTGCGGCCGACCTCTTCGAATACCTCGCGACGACGTCGGCCGACCCGACGCTCGCCCTGGCCGCGGCCGGGCAAGGCGTCAGCCACGCGATCCGCCGGGATCGGGATCTCGACATCGCCCGCAAGTTCGAGTCGTACGCCGCGACCGCGGACGGCGAGGTCGGCTGGCTGCACGCGCTCGCCCGCAGCCGCTTCCACCGCGCGGTCGCGCTGCTCCGCCTGCGCGAACGCGACTTCCGCGGCATGAGCGCCGAGATCAAGCTGTCCGTGGAGTTCGGCGAGCAACTGCTGGCCGCCGAGCCTACCGGCGCCGACCGGTACGTCGCCGTCGAGAACCAGCGGATCATCCTCGAGTCGCAGATCAAGGCCGCCGGACGCGCGCCGATCGACGTCCGCGCGGAGCAGGTCCGGCTGCGGTGCGACCAGCTGCTCGCGATCGACCCGTACTGCATTCAGGCACGGTTGGTCGTCGCCGACGGCTACTCCGCCGCCGGGATGTTCGCCGAGGCGGCGCACTGGTACGAGCGGGCCGGTGAGCTGGGCACCGGCGCCGGCGCGATGGCCTGGTACCGCGCTGGTCAGTGCCACGACCTGCTCGGCCGGCCGGCGGACGCCGCGAACGCGATGGGCCGCTGCCTGGAGCTGGACACGACCGCGGTGCAGCCGCGGGAGTACCTGGAACGGCTCGAACGCGGATGAGCGAACGCCGCGAGATCACCCGCCTCGGCGTCCCGTTCCTGATCGGGGTGCTGTCGTCGTCGCTGGACGGCGTCATCGACACCGCGATGATGGGCCGCTTCAGCACCGACGGCCTGGTCGCCGTCGCCGGCGCCTCCGCGATCTTCGACGTGTTCACCACGGTCGCGGTCGCGACAGTCGTCGGGCATCAGATCCTGTCCGCGCGATTCGCCGGGCGGGACGACGACGCCGGCCTCCGTGCCTCGTTCGCCGCCACGGCCCGGTTGTCGATACTCGTCGTCCTCCCGTTGCTGGCCGCGTGCGTCTTCTTCGGTACGCCGCTCGCGCACCTCACCCTGGCCGGATCCGGCCCGGCGGTGATCGAGCTCGGCGGCAGCTTCCTGACCGCCGTGGCGCCGACCTTGCCGCTCGTGGTGGCGTTCACCGCCTTGACCGCCACGATGAACGCCCACCAGTCGGTCAAGGCGCCGACTGTCGCGGCCCTAGTAGTTGCCGGGAGCAACATTCTGCTCGACTGGTTGCTGATCTACGGCCCGGGCCCCTTCCCGCGGCTCGGCGTCGTCGGCGACGGGCTCGCGACCAGCCTGGCCTGGGCGATCGGCCTGGCCCTACTGCTGGTCTTCGCCGCCCGAGCCGGGTATCTGGCCCGGTTGCGGACCCGCGCGGTCCCGGCGCCCGTCGACTTCGAGACATCGGTGACCAAGCTGTCGTGGCCCGCGATCGTCTCGACCGCCGTCGACTACACGAGTACCGCGGTGTTCTTCGGCGTCCTCGGCGGGCTGGGCGCGCAGACGCTCGGCGGCGGCCGGATCGCCTTCCACGTGCTGGTGCTGATCTACGGGTTCGGGGCCGCGTTCGGCGCCGCCGTGCGGATCCTGATCGGCCGGGCGGCCGGTGCCGACGATGCGACCAAGGTCCGGGCGACCTGGGTGGCCGGACGGTCGTTGCTGCTACCGGCCGGGCTGGCGATCGCTGTCGTCCTGATCGCGGTCAAGGGCTGGGTGGCGCGGGCCTTCAGCCCGGACCCGGTCCTCCAGGACCAGCTCGCCGCGGCCCTGGTGATGGTGGCGCTGATCGTGCCGCTGATCGGCTGGACGCTGGCCAACGCCGGTCTGGTCAAAGCGCTCGGCCGGACCAAGCTCGACCTCTACGCGAACCTGGCCGCGGCCGCCGGTGTCCAGCTGCCGATCGCCTGGCTGCTCGGCTCGGTCCTCGGCCTCGGCGTCACCGGCGCGTTCGCCGGGATGGCGGCGTACTGGATCACCCGCGGCGCCCTGCTGGAGCTGTGGGCACGGCGTTCCCTGCACGAACTCGACGCCCGGTCCCCTGTCGGGGCCGGCGTGACCGCAGAAAGGTAAGTCATGGACCTGATCACCACGACCCCGCCCGTCGCCGAACCGGCGCGCGCCGCCAAGGCCCGTTCGATCGCCGAACGCGCCCGGCTCACCCTCGCCTCGGATCCCCGGACCGGGCAGTTCCTCCGGACGATGGCAGCCGCCAAACCCGGCGGACGGCTGCTCGAACTCGGCTCCCAGACCGGCGTCGGCACCGGTTGGCTGCTGGACGGGATGGACGCCGACGCGCGGCTGACCACGATCGAGATCTTCCCCCGGATCGCCGAGGCCTGCCGGCAGACCTACGCCGACGAGCCACGCGTCGAGGTGATCACCGCGGACGCCACGGAGTGGCTGGAGCAGTACGACGGGCCGCCGTTCGATCTGATCTTCGTGGACACCACCGACGCGAAGTTCCACCGCCGCGATCTGGTCCTGGCGCATCTCGTCCACGGCGGTCTGCTACTCGCCGACGACCTGCTGCCGCAGGAGAAGTGGACCGACGAGCATCTGCCCCGGGTGCAGCGGCTGCGCGACGAGATCGGCTCCGATCCCGAACTGGTCGTGACCCTGGTCGACTGGGCCTCCGGCCTGCTGGTCGCGGCGCGGCGATGACCCCGATCACGGTCCGGCCGGTCTACGCCCGGACGACCCAATCGATGCCGGTGGCAACGGAACGCCCGTTGCCACCGCACAATCGGCTGGCCGTGCACTGGGGACCGCTGCTCGACCTGGGCCCGGCGCCGATGGCGCCAGTTCGGCTGCGGCTGCTGCAGCCGGTCGCCGAGTGGCTGGCTGACGATTCCGGGCCGTGGTCGTGGTGCTCGCGGATCTCACTGCCCGGGATCCGCCACCAGGTCGTCGTCCACGCAGGGCTGCCGTCGTACGCCGCTGGGTCGCCAAGTGCGCTCGCAGTCGAGCTGCGCAGTCCGGCGTGGCAACAGTTGCTCGCCGCACTGGACCGTTTCGCGGAGCTCGACTGGCGGCGGCGCAGCCTGGTCGCGTTCCAGCTGGCCCAGTTGTCGTATCACCGGATCGCGTTGCGGCTGGCCGCGCCGGATGCCCCCGAGCACTTCCGCTACGAGCTGGCCCGGATCGCGGCGTCGACTCCTGGCGAAGGTGCGCGGGCGCTGCAGACCTTCCAAGAGCTGGCCACGGGCGCCTCCGAGCCGCTGTTGCGAGTCGGCGCAGCCTTCCAGGGGATCGGACATTCACTGCGCGATCGGCGCGGGCCCGGAACGGCGCGCTGGTTCGAGCTGCGCGGGCAGGAGACACTCAGCGCCGTCCCGGCTGTCGACTGGGTGTCGACGTTGATCCGCAGCCGGTTCCACCGGGCGGTCGCCCTGCTCCGGCTGACCGAGCAGGACCGACCGGCCGCACAGGCCGAGGCCGGTCAGGCCGCGGAGTTCCACGAGCAACTGGTTGCCTGGAGCAAAGACTCGGCCGCCGAGCTGATCGCCGCCGAGAACCGGCGCTACCTGCTGCAGCTCGAACTCCAGCTCGTCTCCCCGACCGATATCCCGGCGATCGAGGCGTTGTGTGCCGAACTCGCCGAGGTCGATCCGTACTGCGTGGAGACCCGGACGACGATCGGCGACAGCTGGCTCGCGGCCGGCGAGACCGCGCGGGCGGCGGCCTGGTACGAACGCGCCGGTCAGCTCGGCACCGGCGCGGGCGCCGTCGCCTGGTATCGCGCCGGGCAATGTCACGAGGCGCTCGGCGACCCCGCGGCCGCGCTGAACGCGATGGGCCGCTGTCTCGAACTCGACCCGTCCGCCGTCGAACCCCGGGCGGCGCTCGCCGCGACGTACCGGTGAACAGGCTCGCGCTCCTGGTCGTCGGCGCCGGTCCGGCGGGAATCTTCGCTGCCCTGCGCTCAGGGCTGCCACCCGAGCAGGTCCTGATCGTCGACGAGGGCCGGGAGGTCGAGGCCCGGCTGGGCGCGCGGCGCTTCGGTCTCGACGTACCGGGCACGATCGCGACCGGGTTCGGCGGCGCGGGGTTGTTCTCCAACGGACAGCTCTGCCTGACCCACCAGATCGGCTCGACGATCGCGCATCGGTTCCCCGCGGCCGAGGTGAACCGGCGGCAGCACGCGATCGACGCGATCCTGCACGACGGGATGGACATCGGCGAGCTCCGGCCGATCGGCCCGGCCGCCGGGATCGCGGCCACCGCGCGCCGACACGGCCTGTCCTACCTGCAGTACGCCGTCCGGCAGCTCGACTCCGACCAGCTGATCCGGATGACGACTCGGCTGCGCGACCGGATCCTCCACACGGCGCGGCTGTCGTGTGAGACCGCCTGCGTGGCGATCGAGCCCACCGGCGGCGGCTGGCTGGTGCGGCTGGAGGGGAAGCTGAACGGGGTCTTCGAGGCCGCCAACGTCGTCCTCGCACCGGGCAAAGCAGGCGCCGGCTGGCTGCGCGAGACCGGTACGGCGCTCGGACTGTCTCGCGAGGCCGCGGCGCCGCGGCTCGGCGTCCGACTGCAGGGACCGGCCGGTTTCTTGTCCGCGCTACTGGCCGGCAGCGGCGATCCGCGGTTGACCTGGAGTGTCGGCGACGGGGTCCGGGTCAGGTTGCAGAACCTGAGCGATGGCGACGTCGTACCGGCGACCTCGCAGGGGCTGATCGTCGTCGGTGGGACCAGTGCGCGCGCCGCGGGGTTCGAGCGGTCGAGCGGAACGGTCATGGTGACGTCTGGGCTCTGCGCGGCCGACGTCCGGCGGATCGTCGCGGGGGTGAATGACGCGAGCCGGGACGGCGTACTGACACAGTCATTACCGGAATTCCTGGCTGGGGGCGGCGGACTGGATGAGCACTACCCGGCCCGGTTGACCGAGCTGCTGCGGCGCTTCGTACTGCGGCTGGCGAACGTGTGTCCGGAGGTGTTACACCCGAGCACGGTCGTGCACGGGCCGGCAGTCGAGGGGTTGACCGACCGGTTCGACGTCACCGATGAGCTGGAGGCGCGCGGCCGGCCCGGTCTCTACCTGGCCGGGGACGGCCCAGGGCTGACCGGCGGCATCATCGGAGCGGCAGACTCGGGCTGGCTTGCGGGAGCGTCGATCGCACGACGCTCGGGTCGCACGGCAGCTCGGCCGCGAACGCGCCGACCAGTCCCGGGAGTGCGAACCGGCCCGGCCGCGGCTCCAGCACGAGATGCAGGTCGCCCAAGCGACGGAGTGACCGTAGTACCACCGGCCGGCTGAGGCCGGTCTCCGCCGTCAGGCAACTCAGCGAAACATCAACCGGGTCGACGAGCGCCCGGAAAACCCGCGCACTGTCCTCGTCGAGCGCCTGGTACGAGCCGCTCAGCACCGCACGCAGATCGGTCGCCGGATCCTCACTCGATTCCAGCAGGTCGAACATGGTCGGCTCCGGGCGCAGTTCACGCGTCGTACCGGCCTGGCGCCCGATCCAGATCGCCGCGAGCACCAACGCGAGCGGCAGCCCGCCGCACAGCTCGGACAGGCGGAGCAACTGACCGTCCGGCACCATCGCCCGGCGGCGGATCGCGGACTGCAGCAGGTGCAGGGACTCAATAGTGCCGAGCGGATCGACCAGGAGTTGCGGAATGCCGTTGCTGGCAGCGAGCCCGTCGCAGCGGCAGCGGCTGGTGATCAGCGCGAACGACGACGTACCGCCGGGGAGCAGTGGGCGAATCTGCGCCGGACCGCGGGCGTTGTCGAGCAGGATGAGAAGCCGTCGCTCGGCGGTGACCGTCCGCCAGAGTGCGCTGCGGGCGTCCAGGGAGGCCGGGAGGTCCTGCTGCGGCAGGCCGAAACCGCACAGCAACTCGGCGAGCGCGTCATTCGCGTCCAGCGGGCCGCCGGCGTCGTACCCGGCGAGATTCACGAAGACCTGCCCGTCGGTGAAGCGATCGCGCTCCTGGTTCGCCCAGTGCACCGCCAGGCTGGTCTTGCCGATCCCGGCTTGGCCGTGCAGGACGACGGCTCCACCGCCCGCGTCGGCCCGCCAATGGATCCCCCGCAGGAGGGCAGCCCGCCCGACGAACCGCGGTAGATCGGCCGGGAGCTGTCGCGGTACGCCGCTCGCCGTCCGGCGCTCCAGCTCCGGGTGCTCGGCGTCCAGCGCGGCGGCGTACGCCTGCTGGACGGCGTCGCCCGGCAGCACTCCGAGTTCGTCGGCCAGCGTGCGCCGGAGCCGGTCGTACGTTGCGAGTGCCTCGGCGCGCCGTCCGGAAGCCAGGAACGCGGTCATCAACCGGGCGGCGAGAGATTCGCGCAGCGGATAACGCGCGATCAGATCGGGCAGCATCGCGCAGACCGGCGCCGGATCAGCGGCGGCCAGGTCGAGGTCGGTCCAGGCCTCCACCGCGCCGAGATAGCGCTCGAGCAGCCGTGGCGCCTCCTCCCGGCGCAGCCACTCGACGTACTCGCCGTCGAACGGTTCGGACCACATCCGCAGCCCCTCGGCCAGACTGCGCCGACGTACATCGGCCGTGCCCTCGCTCCCGGCCGCGTCGAACCGGGCCAGCATCTCGAGGACGTCGACCTGCGCGGGCTCGATCGTCAGCGCGTAGCTGCGCCCATCAGCCCGGACCGCCTTCGGGCCGAGCGTGCGCCGCAACCGCGCGACACAGCTGTGCAGGCTGCCGCGCGGATTCTCCGGCAGCGGCCCCTCCCAGAGCCGATCGATCAGGGTGTCCGCCGGTACCGCCGTCCCACCGGCCAGCGCGAGCATGGCGACCAGTGAGCGCAGGCGACAGCCGCGGACCTGGACGGGCTCGCCGTCGCGCTCCACCACGAGGTTCCCCAGCAATCTGACCCGCAGCGTCATCTTCGCAGGCTAGGCAGATCCCGGGGTCTCTCCGGAGGCCTTCGACCGACATCGAAAGGCGAGGAATTTTCCAATTGCTCCCGGCAACTACCGGCGTCAGCCGGCCGGGGTGGTCTGGTGGGTCAGCGAGGTGGGCGTTCCGCGGCGGAAGGGGCGCGGGGTGTAGGTCGCGGGTTTGTCGGCGGGGAGGAGTGGGAGCGCGAAGGTCGTGGTGTTGGGGTCCAGGTAAGCGGCCACGTCGGTGGTCGCGCCATGCCGTTCGAGGAGGTAGCCCTCTTCGTCCGAGCTGGTGTCGGGCCAGCTGAGCAGGACTTCACCCTTACCTGGCTGGGCTTTCGCGGGCTCGCCGCTCGGGGCGGTGAGGGGCGTGACCCGGTAGTAGAAAGTTGTCGAAGGCATCAGATCGGGATGCTCGTAGCGCTGCTGCTCCGGTGACAGGAAGCCGAGGATCGTGAACGGCCCGGCCTCCTCCGTCGCATACTCGACCATCAGGTACGCCGCATCCGACGGCGCCCCCGACCAGGTGAGTGTGACGTCGTCCGTCACCAGCTCGGAGCTCAGCTGGAACCCCTGCCGGGGCTGGTCGGCCGAACCACAGCCGACCAGCACCAGCAAGGAGCCGAGCCAAGCGGCCAACAGCCGCATCTACTTCCGCCAGAACTGGACGCCGCTCCACTGAACCGTGACCGGCCCACGGCCGCTGTCGGTCCGGTACGAGCCGAACTTGTCGTAGAAGCTGCCACCCGGGCTGGACATGCTGTGCCGGAGCGAGCCGTTGATGTACGTCCGATGCGCGCTACCGACCTGGTGCACGGTGTTGACGCGCACCGTCGTACCGACCGTCGCGCCGCTGGCGATCGTGTCGCCGCCGACCCGGTACAGCCGGCCGCCGCTCTCGACCGCGAGCATGAAGAACGGCCCGGACGAGCTCTCGTTGAACGTCTGCTTCAGGCTGATCCGCGATCCCGTCATCGACGTGATCCGGAACGAGCCCTCGAACTGCCTGGTCCCACTGGTGTACGTCGCATATCGGCGCTCGGCCCGCTGATCACCACTCTGGGTCGAGCAGGTCAGCTGGAAGCTCAACCCGTTGATCTGCCCACACCCGCGCTCCTGCTCGTTGAACGAGGGCGAGTACGACGTCCAGCCGCCAGGCTCGACCTCAGCGTGGGCGACCATCGGGCTGAACAACGCCAGCAAACCGGTGGCACAAGCAACTACCCGCAGAATTCTCATCGTGTTTACCTCATCGGAAAGTCGGGGCGGTAACCATCCGCGTACGCAGGCTCACCGTAGAGCAAGCGCTTACCAACCAGCTAGTAGCTGGTATGGGATTTTTTGGAACCCAGTTCCATCGGTGGTCCGGTTTGTGCAGGTGGGCAACGGCCGACCGCGGGGCTAACCTCGACGGGCTGGCTGCTTCGACCGCCCCTGGAGGTTGCTGTGCGTCGTCGTACTGTGCTGGGTTCGCTGGTGGCTGCGCCGTTGGTCTGGGGGCAGGGGGCCGCGCCTGCGGCGGCGGCTCCGCGGTCGAGTGTTGACCCGCGGGTGGATTGGGGGGTTTGGGAGGGCTGGGGGACGTCGCTGTGCTGGTGGGGTAAGGCTCACGGGAACCGCGATGACCTGGCCGACGTGTTCTTCACCCGCGGGACGGTCGACTATCAGGGGACGGCGTTACCCGGCCTCGGGTTGACGATCGCGCGGTACAACGCGGGCGCGTGTTCGACGAAACCGATCAACGGGGAGTCGATGGTCCGGTCGCCCAATATCGGCGACCCGCGGCAGATGGACGGGTACTGGCTCGACTGGTTCAGCGCCGACCCGGCGTCCGCGAGCTGGAACTGGTACGCCGACAGCGCGCAACGCAACCTGATGTGGAAGGCGCGCGACCGCGGCGTCAACCAGTTCGAGCTGTTCTCGAACTCACCGATGTGGTGGATGTGCCAGAACCACAATCCCTCCGGCGCGGCCAACGGCGGCGACAACCTGCAGACCTGGAACCAGCGGCAGCACGCCGTCTACCTCGCGACGATCGCCCGCTACGCCCATGACCACTGGGGTGTCGACTTCACCTCGGTCGAGCCGTTCAACGAACCCGACGGCAACTGGTGGAAGGCCGACGGCACCCAGGAGGGCTGTCATTTCGAGCCGGCCACGCAGCGCCCGGTGATCAATCATCTGCGCGCCGAGCTGAACGCGCGCGACCTCGGGTGGATGCCGATCGCGGCGTCCGACTGCTGGGGTTACGACGCCGCGCTGTCCACCTGGAACAGCTTCGACAGCGCGACCCGGGCGAATGTTGCCCGGATCAACGTTCATGGTTACCAGCAGGGCGGCGGCCGGCGGGATCTGTTGTATGCCGCGGCGAAGTCGGCCGGGCGGAAGATCTGGAACTCGGAGTACGGCGAGGGCGACGCCAGCGGGATGAGCCTGGCAAGCAACCTCAACCTCGACTTCCGCTGGCTGCACCCGTCCGCCTGGGTCTACTGGCAGGTCGTGGACGGCGGCGGCTGGGGCCTCATTCAGGACACCGGCGGCGGGACGACCGGGCCGGTGAACCCGAAGTACTACGTCCTCGCGCAGTACACCCGGCACATCCGCGCCGGGATGCGGATCCTCGACGGCGGCGGGCCGAACACGATCGCGGCGTACGACGCGGCCGCGCGCAAGCTGATCATCGTCGCCACGAACTACGCGACGGCGCAGTACCTCGACTTCGACCTGGCGAAGTTCAGCCGGCCGTCGACGGACGGAGCGCCGATCCCGCGCTGGTCGACGACGCCGGGCGGGGCGCACTACCAGGCGCACCAGGACACGGTCATGCACGGGACGCGCTTCTGGTCCTGGTTCGAGCCGAACACGATCCAGACCTTCGAGGTCCCGGATGTGACGCTCTAGGCGACGGTGCCGATCCAGTCGCCGGGCGCCGGGTCGCTCTGGAAGGTGACGAAGATCGACTCGTCGGCACCCGGTTTCAGCGGGTCGAAGAGCACGGTGGCGAAACCGCCGACGCCGGGGATCTCCGACCGGTTCGACGTCCGGCGGGTCACCCAGCGCTCGGTGCCCTGCAGATCGCTGAACTTGATCACGAGATCCGCGCCGGTGACCGACTTGCGACCCTGCTCGTCGGACGTCGTCCGGATCGTCACGCTGGTGATCGCCCCGGGGACCTGGCGGCCGGACTCGAGCAGCCGCGTACGCTCGGTGATCTGGCTGCGCAGGCGGCGGTTGTACCGGATCGACCACAGGACGACCAGGACGGCGACCAGCACGGCCAGCGCGGGGACCCAGTACTGCGCGTTCTCGCCGATCCAGTTGCCACCGGCAACAGACTCTTCCATCCCGGGCAGCAGCGGTTCTTCGAGCGTCGGTTCGGCCCAGTTCCGCGAGCTGATCACGACGCCGGCGGCGGTCGCGGAGAAGGCGAGCGGCGACAGCAGCGCGATCGTCTTCTCACCGCCGCGGTAGCGGTCGATCAGGGTCGCCGCGATCAGGCCGCTCACGCACAGGCCGACCGCGCCGGCGGCCAGCAGGATGCCCATGGTGGCCGGGCCGAAGAAGCGCGGCCACGGCTCGGTGATGTCGTAGCCGGCGTCCAGGAAGGTGTGCCGCATGGTCTCGGCGAACGCCCCGATACCGAGGCCGGTCGCCACGGCGAAGCCCACCTGCGCCGCGGTCGCGATGACCGCGGCGATCAGGACTCCCGGACGTCCGGCGTACTGCTGTCGTTTCAGCCGCCGCGCCGCGCTCGGATCGATCGTGCTCATCGACATCCCCCCTGAGGTCTGCTCAGATTCTCGCACCGGCGGGAGTCAGACGGGCGGGGTTGTACCGCTTGGCGAGCCGCAGGATGACGAGGACGAAGACGACCACCATGCCCATGTCGAGCAGCGCGAACTCCCAGGGCAGGTCGGCGGCCGTCTCTTCGGAGGCCAGACCGCCCTTGTACGCCGCGGAGACGAGCATCGCGATCAGGTTGTTCGCCACGTGCAGCGCGATCGCGGCCTCGATGCCGCCGGTGCGGATGGTCAGCCAGCCGAGGGCCAGGCCGAAGACGGTGAGCGCCGCGAAGCCCCACGGCGTCCCCCAACCGTGCGCGGCCGCGAACAGGAAGGCCTGCGGGATGACGACGAGGACCGGCCAGCGGACGAACGAGCCGACCGCCTGCAGAAGCCAGCCGCGGAAGATGAACTCCTCGGCCGCCGCCTGCAGCGGAACGAGCAGCATCAGCACGACCAGGCTGAGGAGGAACGGGCCGATGCCGACGAAGGGACTGTCCGGGTCCGCGTTGGAATCGACCACCGCCGAGGGGCCACCGCCGGTGACCATCGCCGTGGTCAGCATCAGCGTGATGAGGACCCCCGCGACGGCGAGGCAGCGGGCCAGCCAGGGTAGCCGGAGCCGGCCGGTCACCGAGGTGATCGAGCCCCAGGTCCGCCGCTGGACCCACCAGAGCGTCAACGCCAGCGCGGGCATCGCGATGGCGATCGCGAGCAGGTCGATCCCGAACGACGTCAGGTCGTCGAACATCGGCAGCTCGTCGTCCCCGAACGGGACCTTGAGCAGCAGGCCGACCAGAGCGGACTGGCCGAGAACCAGCACCGAAGCGAACAAGAACAACACCAGGAGGACGACCGTGCCGACGATCGGACGCCACCAGTTGTGGCGGCCGGTCACCCGGGCGAGTCGCTCGTATCCGACCGATTCGACGTGCTGCTGGGTCTGGTACGCGGTTGTCATGGTTCCAGGATGCGGACGAACGGGCGTCGTCCGCGTCCGTCCGGAGCACGACCGGCCGCCTCTATCGCTGGGTAGAGAAGCCGGATCGCGGCCTATGCTTTGGCTCTGATGGAACCTGTCCGCAACTGGCTGCTACCGATCGTCCTGGGCGTCGCCTGGATCTTGGTGTCGCCCGCGCTCGCGGCGGCCGTCGACGAGCCGTTGAACACGTCGGAGCTGATCGTGAGCAGTGCGGCGTCCGCGATGGCGGCGGTCGCGCTGGGCTTCCGGCGCCGGGCCCCGCTGACCACCTTCGCCGTGGTGACCGTCGTCCAAACGGTTGGATACTTCTCGGTCACGCAGGACAGCCCGCTCCTGCTGCCGGCCGAGATCGTTGCCTTGTACTCCGTTGCGGTGCGCTGCCGGCCGGCCATCGGGTGGTGGGCCGTCGGCGTCCAGGCCGTGGTCCAGACGGCGGCCACCGCGCTCTCCACAGGCGTGAGCCCGGGGCTTGGCTGGGAGGCTGTGCTCAACCTGATCGGGTACGGGCTTGTGCTCGTGCTGGGGTTCGGCCGGCGGCATCGGCTCGCTTTGCGCTCTTCGGCCGCGCAGCAGATCCGCGCTGCCGAAGCCCGGCGGGCCGATGCCGCCGTGTCCGAACGACGACGGCTCGCCCGCGAACTGCACGACGTGAGCGCCCATCACCTGACCTCGATCGTGGTCAGCGGCGGGGCCGCCGAGCGCCTGGCCGCGACCCGCCCCGATCTGTCGGCCGACGCGCTGACGTACGCCGCCGCGACCGGCCGGGAGACGTTGCGCTCGCTGCACGAACTGGTGGCCATTCTCCAGACCGGCGAAACGCAGGAGGAGGAGCCGATCGTCGACCGGATCACTGATCTGGCCGAAGCGTTCAGCCGGCTCGGGCAGCAGATCGTCGTCGATGTCACGCCGGGGCTGGCTGGGCCGGTCGGCGAGGCTGTGTTCGGGATCGTGCGGGAGTCGCTGACGAATACCTTGCGGCACGCGCCGGGCGCCGCCGTACGGGTGCTGGTGACGCGGGCTGGGGACCGCGTCGACGTACTGGTCGAGAACGGGCGTGCGACCGAGCCGGCGTCCGCTCAGGGCAGCCGCCGCGGTGTCACCGGCATGAAAGACCGAGCCGAGGCGCTGGGCGGGACGCTCACCGCGGGCCCTGGGCCGGACGGTAGTTGGCAAGTACGAGCCAGCCTGCCCACCGCGTCATCCGCACCCGGCCTGCAGCCACGACCGCCGTACTCGACCGCGGCCCCTGTCCCTGCGCCGTCGTCCGCCGCGCGCCTGGCCGCTGGCGGGTGGTGGACCGAAATCGGCGTCCTGCTTGCCGTCGCAACCCCTGCGGTCGGCGGCACCGGCGCGATGCTTGCGGCAACGAAACCGATCCCCGACGCAGCGACAGTCAGCCTCGGCGTCCTCATCGCGCTGCTGCCCGGACTCATCCTGCTCGGCCGCCTCCAGCGCCCGTGGACCGCACTGCTCGGCGTCGTCCTCGCCGGATGCCTCTGGCCGTTGGCCATCGGCCTCGGCTGGCTACCCGACTCACTCGCGCCTGCCCTCGCCCTGAGCCTGTTCGCCTCAGCAGCCGCGGTCTACGCGGTGGCGACGTACGGCGGCGACCCAGTCATCACCTGGCTGTCAGCCGGCATCGCCACCGCCGGCGTCGGCCTGTCAACAGGTGGCCTACTCAGGGTCGCGGCGGCTCCGGACGACCCCTCGGGCTGGGGGTACCCGATCGCGATGGGGGTAGTGGTCGCCGTCGTTCTGGCGATCCCGCTGGGGTTTTGCTGGGTGATCGGCGGCCTGCTGCGGCGCCGGCGACTCCGCGAGTCGGACCAGACGGGCGCCACGCTCGCCGAGCTCGTGCGGGCGACGGAGTACGAAGTCCACACCGAACGCCTGCGGATCGCCGGCGGCCTGCACCACAGCGTCCTGACCCGCACCCAAGTCCTCATCGACCGCGCCGAAGCCGGCGACCTCGAAGCCGCCACCACCGAAGCCCGCGCCGCCCTCACCGCCATGCGCGACCTCCTCGAAACCCTCGACGACGGCGCCCCCGCCCCCAGGAGACCCCAATGACGATCCGCGTCCTCGTCGTCGACGACCAAACCGTCGTCCGCGCCGGCTTCGTAGCCATCGTCGACGCCGAACCCGACCTCACCGTCGTCGGCCAAGCCGGCGACGGCGCCACCGCCGTAGCCCTGGCCGCCGACCTCGCCCCCGACATAGTCCTCATGGACATCCGCATGCCCGGCCTCGACGGCCTGGCCGCCACCCGCCTCCTCACCGAAAAGGCCGACCTCCCGAAGGTCCTGGTCCTCACCACCTTCGACCTGGACGAATACGTCTACGAGGCCCTCCGAGCCGGCGCCTCCGGCTTCCTCCTCAAAGACGCCCAACCCCAAGACCTCCTCAACGCCATCCGCATCATCGCCACCGGCGAAGCCGTCCTCGCCCCCACCATCACCCGCCGCCTCATCCAAACCTTCACCCAACCCCAAACCCCCACCCCAGCCCCCTCCCCCCTCCTCAACTCCCTAACCCCCCGAGAACGCCAAGTCCTAACCCTCATAGCCGCCGGCCACTCCAACGCCGAAATAGCCACCACCTTGGGAGTGACCGTAGGCACCACCAAATCCCACGTAAACGCCCTCCTAACCAAACTGAACGCCCGAGACCGAGTCCAAGCCACCATCACCGCCTACAACCTCGGCCTCGCCCACCCCCGCAACTAGGCACGCCCACCCACGCGGCCAAGCAGGTCTAGTTGGGTAATGTCGTGGCGTGACGGCTGAGGGTGGTGCGGAGTCGACCGTGTGGACGATCCACGGTGAACGACTGGTCGACGACACCCGGCGGCTGCGGTTGAGTATTGCGTCGGTCGAGTTGCCTGACGGCGTGCAGTTCGAGCAGTACGTGCTGCGAATGCCCAAGGCCGCCATGATGGTCGTGCTCGATGACAACCAAGAGAACGTGCTCATGCTCTGGCGCCACCGCTTCATCATCGACCGCTGGGTCTGGGAGCTCCCAGGCGGCTACGTCGACCCGAACGAGGATCCCGCCGCCACCGCAGCCCGCGAGGTCGAAGAAGAAACCGGCTGGCGACCAAGAAACGTCAAGCCCCTGGTCTCCCTGCAACCTTCAGTAGGTACGACGGATGCCGAGAACCTGCTGTTCGTCTCCCACGGCGCCGAGTACATCGGTGAGCCAGAGGACATCAACGAGGCCGAGCGCGTCGCTTGGCTCCCTCTCACTTCGGTTCGCGATCGAATCGAGGCCGGCGAGATCATCGGAGCAGCGTCATTGGTCGGCTTGCTCCATGTACTCGCGTTCCGCACGGGCTGATCTGCTACTTACTCGGAGGGTCGGCGGGCATCGTGCTGACCGCGGTCGTAGCCTTCGACGCCGCCCTCGAACCAGGCGGTCACTGCGAGATCAACCATCACCTCGACGGGGTCAACCCCCGCTTCGATGTATGCATCCGCCTTCCAGAGTAGGTATCTCATGACCGGATTGTCCTGGCTGGGCCACGGCGGCTGGGGTTGCTGCGCCTTGCGAGGGTCGGGCCAGTTACCACGCTTCTGCTCCTGACTGTCGGACCAGGCGAGGACAGCTGTACCGATCCCCTCGGGGACGACGAGCTGCACATCGTCGAACGGGAGCCAGGACTGGGTTACAGGCTTGTCTGCCTTCGCTGGAGGATGCACAAATCCTGGACCGGCGAGTTCCTGGGCAAGGATGTTGTAAGGCGCCAGGTCGCGGAACTGCTGGAGCTCATCGTCGGGCTCGTCGAACCAGGTGTGCGGGTGCCGCCGTTCGATGAGCAGGCGCGCCTTGCGGTACTCCGGGAAGACACAATCCCACTCCCGAAACGGGATCAGTTCGTCGAGCTGTTCCTCGAGGTAGTCCCAGCGATCGTCTCGGAGATCGTCATCCAGGTCGTCGGCCAGCTCATGCCACACGCCCATCGACTCATTGTCGTCCCAGGTCTGTGCTGCGCATCGAACCGCGGCCGCGAAGATTGCCGCATCGGCGAAACACTGACAGGACTCGTCGATGAAGCGCCCCCGCCCCAGCTCTTTCACGAGGTACTGCATACGCTCTGCCAGCATTTGATACCACGCCAGGTTATTGCCGACAGCAACGAAAATTCGCGGATCCAGCTCCTCGAGTATCGAGTCGTCCGTCGGATCGAAGTAGCTGTTGGTCAGCTCGGACCTCAGCATGTCTTGTCCCATGTCGAGTGTCGATTGGAGCGCGCCCACCATCCGTGGAGTCAGACCCTCGATGCGATCGGTCCAGAGCTTGTTCAGTTTTGCCACTTCAGCCGTCCACTGAGGGTCCGAGGGAGCATGCCCAGTGTCCAGCAGAGCTGAGAGCTCGTCGCGATTGAGGCGGAGCGCTCGCAGAACTCCACGAACTGTCTCGCTACGAACGCCAAGACCAGGCGACTGCTCGAATCGCCTCCAGGTTGCCATGCTGACGCCGGCCTTCTCAGCCGCCTGCTGCTGAGTGAGGCCGAGCTGCGACCGACGCTCCCCGATAACCGACACCGAACCTCCATGAGCACTCATTGACTACTAGCACTCAGTGAACCACAACTTTCCGAGAAGGCAAGAGCACGCCAACACGGCCTAGAAGATGGCCCCAGGGCAGTCGTGATGCAGCACAGAACAACCGCATGCCGACCAGGAATGACCAACCCGAGCCCCGCCGAAGCGGACGCGCCGAAGGCGTCAGAGGGACTGTCGCCGCCGAAGGCGGTGTCCTTTGAGGTTGTTGCTGGTAGGCCCCGTGGGACTCGAACCCACAACCCGCGGATTAAAAGTCCGCTGCTCTGCCAATTGAGCTAGAGGCCCCGGTGGTGAAGGGGGTGGGGTAAGTGTTGCAGGTTTGGGGGGTGGGGTGGGGAGTGGGGTGGGGTTTGAGGGTGTTCGGGGGGATTTGGGGGGAGTACTGTCGGGGGGTGGGGAGTACTGGTGAGGCTGTGGGGCGGCTTGGCTAGGGGGCGGGATGCGGGATTCGATTGTGGTGGGGCATGGGGTGGTTCTGGGGGGTTGGCGGGAGATTTTGGGGCAGGCGGCGGATATGGGGCTGGCTGACCGGATTGTGGTGGGGGTGACGTTGCGGGCCCGGGCGGAGGCGTTGGCGGCTGCTGAGGGGCTGGTGGCGGATGCGCCGGATCTGGCGCGGGATGCGCGGGAGTTCGCGGCGGTGGTGCGGGCGCAGAATCCGTTGGGGGCGGTGTTCACCGGGGTTGGGGTGGCTGCTGGGGTGTTGGGGTTCTTCGGGATGTGGTCGGTGCAGGTTTTGCGGGGAGTGCTGGCGCCGGAGGCGGTGGGGGTGGCGGAGACGACCATTGCGCTGATCGGGGTGCTGACGGTGGCGGCGGCTGCGGTGATCGTGGCGGTGGTGCGGGCGGCGGTGGAGGCTGCGCGGGCGGCGGTCGAGGACGTCGATGCGGCGGTTGCGCATCCGTCGGCGGTGCTGTTGCGGGAGGTGCGGCCGGCTGAGGAGCGGTTGTTCGCGGTGCTGCGGTTGCCGTTGCCCGAGCCGGCGATCTCGGCGGGGCCGTTGATCGCGCTGGCTGGGATCGGGCTCGCCGCCGGCGTTGCGTGTGCGGCGCTCACCGGGGTCGGCATCGCCTGAGCTCTGGCCGCTGCGGTCACTCAGGGTGTATGCAGTTGTCTTCGCTCGGATCCGCCGGGCGCTGACAATCCTGCCGCGGGGGGAACCGACGGCGGGTTTGGGGGGCATTGTGATGCGGTTTGTCGTTGCTGTTGTGATGCTGCTGGTCGCTGGGTGCGGTACGGCGGAGGTGGGCGCGCCGGCTGCGGATGGGCGGGTCGTGGGCGAGGTGAGTACGCCGCCGGCCCCGCAGAGCGCGAAACCGAAGCCAAAGGCGACGCCGGTCAAGACCACCCGGAAACAGGTGGTCGAAACTCGGCCAATCCCGTTCAAGTCGAAGACCGTCACCGACAGTTCGCTGCCCAAGGGCGAGCGGGCAGTGCGGACGGCGGGGGTCAACGGAACGCGCAAGTTGACGTACGAGGTGACGTACGTCGGCGCCAAGGCGACCAGCAAGCGGCTCATCCGCCAAGAGGTGTCGAAGCAGCCGGTGTCGCAGGTGACCGTCGTGGGGACGAAGGTCGAGGAGAGTACGTCGAACGAGTGCGACCCGAACTACAGCGGGTGCGTGCCGATCGCGAGTGACGTCGACTGCTCGGGCGGGAAGGGCAACGGGCCCGAGTACGTCGCGGGCCCGGTCGAGGTGATCGGGTCGGACATCTACCGGCTGGACGCCGACAGCGACGGCATCGGGTGTGAGGGCTAACCGGGGGAATTGGCTAGATTGCTGACGGAACACTAAAATCGAGCACAGCAACCGCGGGAGCTCACACCGGAGTGGGCTGAGAGGGCGACAGAGCCGGCGTCGCCGACCGCTGAACCTGAATCGGGTAATACCGGCGTAGGGAGGAAGCAATGGCCGACGAGTCGGTGTGGGTGAACGGTACGGCGACCAGTGGCGGGGCCGGGCGGTCCGTGGCGGAGCTGGTCGAGGAGGTGTCCGACCGGCAGACCGGGATCGCGGTCGCGGTGAACCAGAGTGTGCTGACGCGGGCCGAGTGGGCCCGGACGATCCTCGCGGCGGGCGACCGGGTGGAGATCGTCGGCGCGGTGCAGGGCGGCTGAGATGGACGATCCGTTCGAGCTCGGCGGCCGTACGTACAGCTCCCGGCTCATCATGGGCACCGGCGGCTCGGCCAACCTGGAAGTGATGGAGGAGGCGCTCGTTGCCTCCGGCACCCAATTGACCACGGTCGCGATGCGCCGGCTGGGCACGGGGCACGAGGGCTCGGTCCTCGACGTGCTGAAACGCCATGGGATCGAGGTGCTGCCCAACACGGCCGGCTGCCACACTGCCGCCGAGGCCGTGCTGACCGCCCGCCTGGCCCGCGAGGCGCTCGGAACCGACCTGATCAAGGTCGAGGTCGTCGCCGACGACCACCTCCTGCTGCCGGATCCGGTCGAGCTGCTGGACGCCGTCGAGACGCTGGTCGCCGACGGGTTCACCGTCCTCCCGTACACCAACGACGATCCGATCCTGGCCCGCCGCCTCGAGCAGGCGGGATGCGCGGCGGTGATGCCGTTGGCCGCGCCGATCGGCTCCGCCCTCGGCATCCGCAACCCGCACAACCTGTCGCTGATCACCGAGGCCGCGCAGGTCCCGGTGATCGTGGACGCCGGGATCGGTACGGCGAGCGACGCCGCCCTCGCGATGGAGCTCGGCTGCTCGGCCGTCATGCTGGCCACCCCGGTCACCCGGGCCGAGAAGCCGGCCCTGATGGCGGCCGCGATGCGCGACGCCGTCAGCGCCGGTCGCGCGGCCCGCTTGGCCGGTCGCGTCCCACGCCGCTGGCACTCGGGCCTGGCGTCGTCACCGGTCGAAGGACTACCGACGAGTTAGTCGTTGTCACGGATGGTGCCGGTCACCCGCGACGGCGCCACGGCACCATCCGCAGCAGTGATCACCACGGTGAACGTCTCGGCCTGCTCCCGCAGCTTGTCGTCCTTGATCGGTACGACGAACTGCCCGCGCGTCTCCCCCGGCCCGATCTGCGGATACAGCCCGCCCTCGGGGTCCAGGAAGTCCACCCCGAGTTCGGCCGTCCCGCTCCGCAGCTCAGCCGTCAGGTAGGCGCCGCGGTCCGACGGCGCCGACAGCGTCATCGGAAAGACCACCCCGCCACGCCCCTCGGTCCCGACGCCCGGCCCGATCGTCACGGTCGGCATCGGATCGTCGTCCCGCACCAGCCCATCGGCCAGCGACCGCCCGATGATCGCCTCCCGAGCCCCCGACAACACCAGGATGAACCGCTGATCCACCCCGTCGCGCGCGTTCGCCCGCACCGGCACCTTGACCGTCGCCGTCCGCCGCCCCGCCGGAATGGTCACCAGCCCGCGGAACGACCCGACCACGTCGGTCGTGTCCCCCGAAGTCTCCGCCCAGAACGTCACCGGCCGCGCGCTCACCCGCG
This sequence comes from Kribbella sandramycini, assembly GCF_013131805.1. Taxonomy (GTDB): domain Bacteria; phylum Actinomycetota; class Actinomycetes; order Propionibacteriales; family Kribbellaceae; genus Kribbella; species Kribbella sandramycini. The sequence goes on from NZ_JABJRC010000005.1 coordinate 392,793, forward strand.
ACAACCGCACCTGGAAGTCCGCCGACCGCGCATCCTCTTCCCGCATGTCGACGTCGGCCACCGTCAACACCGGCAGCTGCCGCGGCCGCCACCGGCTCAGCGCGGGTTTCGAGAATGCCAGATCCGCGAAGTACGCCGTACCTCGCGCGACCCGATCCGTCCGCAGCTCCACCGATCGCACATCGCGCAGATCAACCCCGGTCAACGGCACCCGCACGGTCTGCAACATCACCTTCGGCAGCAGATCCGCGACCTTCCCCGGCAACGGCCGCACCGACACCGGCGTACTGACCGCACGCCCACGCCCGTCCACCAAGCGCACCGAGAACGAAGTCGGCGCTTCTGTTGCCACTCGCAACGAAAGCGTCGAGTACCGGCGGACGTCGCGGCGCCCAGCCGGCAGATCGAAGCGCAGCCGACCATCCTTCCCGGTCCAGCTCAGCGAGGTCACCCGCGTAGTCGGCGCAGTCTCCGTCGGCGGGATCACCGCCCAATGCGGCGTCCGCCCGTACCCGTCCCGCACACAGTCCTGCGCGCAGAGCCGCCGCCGAACCGCACCACTCAGTACGCCGCTCGCGGTATCCATCCGGGCGACGTCGTACCGATCCGGCGACTGCGCGACCACCGAGACCACCGCCCGGCCGGCCGAACGAGCCCGCGCACCGGAGCCGTCGAGCAACGGCAACAACGCCCGCTCGCCACCGAGTTCGAGCCGGAAGAACCCAGCAATATAAGCCCTTCCCGCAGCCTCCTGCTCGACCGCGGAGAGTCGTTGCTTCGAGCCCTTACCGCAGGGATCGCCGGTCGCCGTCCAGTCGTCCTGGGACGGCGCGACCGACCGGCCGGGTGTCCACTCGGTGTTGAAGAAGTTGTGGTTGGCCCCCATGATCAGCACGGTCGAACGCGCGGCCGGGTCGCGGGTCATCGAGTACTGCGAATCGTCGTAGTACCGCTGCCCGAACAGGTCGCTCACGTCACCGTCGCAGTACGGCAGGATCACGCTGAGCGCGACTCCAGGCAGGTTCGGCCGCAGGAAGTTCCCCGGCGCGAGCGGCAATACCGCGCGAATCCCGAACGGCTCGCCCAGTGCGGCGTTCAGCTGCGCCGCCCGCGCAACGCCCTCGCCACCGCGCGAATGCCCCATCAGCCCGACCCGCTGCAGGTCGACCCGGCCGACATACGCCCGGCCGAACGGACCGCCGCCGGACGTCGACCAGCGCTGCCACAGCCGCAGATGCGCGAGCACGAGCTCCGCCCGCGCGAGCGAGCCGGTCAGCTGGGTGTCGAAGTCCGCGACGTTGATCGCGTTCGCACTGATCGAGACGACCTGATAGCCATGGCTGGCCAGCACCTTCGCGGGTGCGTCGTACCCGCGATAGCTCGGGGTCGGCTTGGCGCCCTTCGGGCACGGCCAAGCGATGTCCTCGTCCGTCCCGTAACACGTCGTGTGAATCCCGTGCAGGAACAGCACCAACGGACGCCGCCCGGAGTCGCCGACCGGTGTGTAGACCCGGCCGACCAGCTCGCTCTTGATCTTGAACGCCGGGATGTCGACCACCCGGTCGCCCAGGTTGTACTCACTGACAGCGACGCCGTACTTGCCCGGCGCGCCCGGATCGACCGGCAGAAAAGCCGCGGCCCCCGCCGGCGTCGCCGCCAAACCGCTGGCCAGCATCACCAGCGCGAGAAAACCCCTACGGATCCACACTCCAGCGAGCCTAGGCTGCGAAGGGTCAACCGAAGGAGGCTGAATGAGCAAGCTCGAGTACCCGCGACCGGACGGCGTTGCCCCCGGCAATGGTTACAGCCATGTCGTCACCGGCGCGGGCCAATGGGTGGCGATCGCGGGGCAGGTCGCCCTCGACGCCGACGGCGTTCTCGTCGGTGCGGGTGACGCGGAGGCGCAGACGCGTCAGGTGTTCGCCAACCTGGATGCGGCGCTCAAGGCCGCCGGAGCGACCTGGTCGGACGTGGTGAAGCTGAACTACTACATGACCGACCTCGGCGCGCTGCCCGCCATCCGGCTGGTGCGCGACGAGTACGTCGACACCGCCAACCCGCCGGCCAGTACGGCGGTGCAGGTCGTCGGACTGTTCCGGCCGGATGCCATCGTCGAGATCGAGGCGTACGCCGTTATCGACGTCTGAGCCGATTGACCGCGAGCTGCGCGGCGGCGCCGATGGTGGCGTCGGCGCGCGGCTGGCGGAAGTCGGCCCGGGCGGTCAGGGTGAAGATCGCGATCGCGTAGGCGTCGCCGCCGGGCATCGTGACGACGCCGACCTCGTGCCGGAGCGAGCCGAAGGTGCCGGTCTTACCGGCGACGCCGATCGTGTCGTGCGGGAAGCCCGAGGCCAACCGGTGCTGGAAGAGCTGCCGGTGCATGGTCGCCTTCACAAAGGCAGTCTGGGCGTCCGACAGCAGCGCGCCGGTCCAGAGTTGCCGTAGCAGCAGGGTCATGTCCCGGGTTGACGATGCCGATGCGTTGGCAGCTTCGTAGACGCCGTCCGGGGTGGTCCGGTCGTTGTCGGCCAGCAGGGCGAGGGCGTCGTCAGCGTTGTCGAGGCCGGTACGCCGTTGCAGGTCACGCAGGTTGTCCGCAGTCCCCCGGCGGACCCAAGTCCGTTGCAAGCCGAAGGATTCGAGCAACGCGGCCAATCGCTGCAGCCCAACCACGTTCAGCAGAGCGTCGGCGGCCGCGTTGTCGGAGACCGTCATCATCGACACGGCCAGATCACGCAGTGACATCGTCACCGGGTCTGCGAGGAGCGAGACGCCGGTCGGGCCGGCCGTCCGGGACGCCGGATCGAGTGTGAGCCGCTCCCGCGGATCGAGGACTCCGTCGTCGACCAGCCGACAGAACGCGGTCAGTAGCGGCAGTTTGTAGACCGATGCCATCGGTACGACGGCGTCGGAGTCCAGCTCGATCGTCGCGTCCGGCCGGTCGATCGCGACCGCATGCAGCCAGCCGCGGACGCCGGCGTCGTCGAAGACAGCTCGGAAGGCGTTCATGACAGCGCCTCGGTGAGTTGGCCCATCACATCGGCGGGGCGCGCGAACGGCGTCCGGGTGCGCGACCAGACGAGCCGCAGCCGGGTCGGTAGTGGATCGCCGGTCAGACGGCGCCGTCCGACGCCGGGAGCAGCCAACAGCGGGTCTGCGGTCACCAGGATCGCTTGACCCGCCGCAGCCATCGCGAGCGCGGCTCTGTCGTCGGTGACCACTACTGTGCCGCCGTCGGGCCGGTGTAGCGCCAGAGTGTCCAGAAAGAGGTCTCGCGCCGCGGGGGCCTCGGCCCGCGGGCGTACGGCGATCGGTAGGCCACCTAGGTCCGACAGGGCCGACTCGCCGTCACCGTCGCCGGGCACCAGCGCCCAGGTCGGTAGTAGGCGCACTGGGCCGGCCTCCAGCCCGTCCAGCACCGCTGGGTGCAGTACGACGGCCAGCGTGAGCCGGCCCGCTGAAACCTGGCTGACGAGGGAGGAGGTCGGGCCGGAGACGACGGTGACTCTGGAGCCTGGGAGCGCCGTACCGCAGGCCGCTGCGATCGCTGCACCGGCGGCGGGTGGCACCTCTGGCGCCAGGCCGAGCCGGATCTCTGGGCCTTCGCCGTCGCGGGCGACCGCGGCCTGGCGGAACTCGTCGATCGAGCCCAGGGCGCGGCGGGCGAACGGGAGCAGGGCGGCGCCGGCGGCGGTCAGCTCGACGCCGCCCGAGCCGCGTTCGAAGAGTTTCGCGCCGATCAGGGCCTCCAGGCGGCGCAGGCCCTGGGAGAGCGGTGGCTGGGTGATGCCGACGACGCGGGCGGCGTCGCCGAAGTGTTGTTCCTCGGCGAGCGCGACGAAGATCTGCAGGTGCCGCTCAGTCAGCATGATGCCGCTGACCTGCGGTGATAGCTGCAGCAACTTGCCTCATGCTCCAGAGCATATTCGACATACAGTCGAACGCTCGCTTTCACTGGAGGCTCCGAACGCCGAGCTGTGAGGAGACGGGCAAGTGAGTGTGAGTCGACGAGGGATGCTGGCGGGCGCGGCGGCGGCAGGTGCGGCCGCGGTCGGCGCGGGGGCGATCCGGCAGTCAACTGCCGCGGAGGCGCCCAAAGCAGCGACCAAGCAGACGAGAGAGCCGGTCGAGTTCACTTGGCTCGGGACGCATGCGTGGCAGATCCGCTGCGGCAAGCACATCGTGCTGACCGACCCCTGGCTGACCCGATTCAAGACCGGGACCTTCTCGCCGGAGGGCGTGAACCCGAAGGCCAAGCTGGTGATCGACCGCGCGGTCATCGACCGGCACCTGAGCACCGCCGACGCGATCCTGGTCCACCACGGCCACTACGACCACATGGCCGACGTCCCGTACGTCGCCGCGAAGACCGACGCGACCGTGATCGGCACCCAGACGCACGTCAACCAGCTCAAGGCGATGCGGACGCCGGCCGAGCTGATGTCACCGGTCCGCGGCGGTGAGTACTTCGACTTCGGCGGGTTCACGATCGAGGTCTTCCCGTCGCTGCACTCGTGCGGCGGCAAGCGGCACAACTACGTCTGGCCCGGCTATCACCTCGACGGCATCCCGCCACGGCCGCGCGTGATCGAGGATCTCGTCGAGGGCGGCACGCTCGCCTACGTGATCACGATCGGCGGCCTGCGCATCCTCAGCCTGAGTACGGCGAACTTCGACCCGAACGCGCTGCGCGGCCTCGAGGTGGACGTCGTCTTCGTCGCCCCCGGCGGCGAACCGGGGATCACCGACCGGCTGTTCGAGACGATCCGCCCGGTCGAGACCGCCCTGGCCACGCACTGGGACGACTTCGACAAACCCCTCGGCGAGCCGAGCGTCCCCTGGACCGACCTGACCCCGCTCCGCACTTCCGTCGAGCAGAGCGGCGCCAAGTTCGTCGTCCTCGATCACCTGGAGAAGATCACGCTGTAGCGCGTACGGACCAACGGGTAATAGTCGCCCGAGCCGGGCGACGCTGAGCGCGGCAGCCGGCCCTGGGGCCGACTTCTACCCGTTCGTCGGTCCGACGAGAGTGCGGTAGTGGTAGCGGGAGACGGTGCTGAAGCCGAGGCGCTCGTAGAGGGCCAGTGCCGGGGCGTTGTCGGCGAGCACGCTGAGGAAGACCTGGTCGAAACCGCGGTTTGTTGCCTCGTGCAACAAGCCGTGGATGACGGCCTGGGCCAGACCGCGACGGCGGTACGCCGGGTCGACCGCGATGCAGTAGAGCCCCGACCAGCCGGTGGCGTCGACCTCGAAGGCGCCGCCGTCGACGAGCGCGAGCCGGCCGATCGCGGCGATCCGGCCGTCGATCCGGAGATCGGCGTACAACGCGGAGCCGCCGACCAGGATCTGCCGGGCGGTCGCCTGCTCGGCGGCGCCGCCGTGCCCGTCGGTCTGCCACCACGCCGCCATCCAGGCCTCGTCGGGCACGGTCGAAATATTCACTGCGGCATCCGGCGCCGAGAGGTTCGCGAGCACCGCCGCGATCGCGGCGGACTGGACCAGCGTCGGATTCTTCGACTGGTAGCCGCGGGCCGCGAGCTGATCGTCCAGGTCGGCCGGCTGGGCCGCCGGGCTGATCTGGAACGACGGCGTGATGCCCTGCGCCTGGTACAGCGTTTCCACGTAGTCCAAGGCTTTGCCGAGATCGTACGGCGCGCCGGCAGGGAGCACCGAGTTCGCCCGGAGGGTGATACCGGCCGTTCGTCGGATCAGCCAGCCGTCGAGTTCGGTGCTGTGCACGGCAGGCCAGCCCCGGTTCATCAGGTGGTCGATCCCAGCGGTGGTCATCACCTCCACGAGCCTAGAACCGCCCGGATCGAATTGCAACAGATTGAATACTTATGCACTCGTAGGATATCCAGGTGACCACTGAGCTGACCCCCGACCTGGTGGCGACGATCGAGGCGGCGTTCAGCCGGCGCGACCGCGCGAACATGCAGCCGACGATCGACTTCTTCGAAGCGCTGCTCCGCGAGCACCCGGACAACCCGTACGTGCTCTACGAGGTCGGCGGCTCGTACGACACCGACGGTCAGGAGGAGAAGGCCGTCGGGTACTACGAGCGCGCTCTGCCCGGCCTGTCCGGCGAGACCAAGCGCAGGTGCCTGTTGCAGTACGGCAGCACCCTGCGCAACCTCGATCGGTTCGACGAGTCCCTCGCCGTCTTCAAGCAGGCCTGCGCCGAGTTCCCCGAGTCGGATTCGCTGCGGGTCTTCAAAGCCCTGACCCTGCACGCCGCCGACCACAAGGACAAGGCGCTCGCCACGCTGCTGCTGATCATCGCGGATCGCCTGGAGACCCCGGAGATCAAGCGCTACGAGGCCGCCATCCGCGGCAACGCGGAATACCTGGCCGGGCTCTAGCAGGCACAGGCGATCCCGAGCGGGACTGTCAGCGGGTCGGACTGCCGCCGCTCGATCCCGGCGGCGGTCTCGACCGGCAGACCCTCCCGTGCCCAGTACTCGAAGCCGCCGATCATCTCCTTGACCGGATACCCCAACCGCGCGAACTCCAGCGCCGCCCGGGTCGCGCCGTTGCACCCCGGCCCCCAGCAGTACGTCACCACCCGCACGCCGGCCGGGACGACGTCCGCCGCCCGCGCCGCAATCTCCCGCGTCGGCAGATGAACCGCACCGGGCACGTGTCCCTGATCCCAGCTCTCCTGGCTCCGGCTGTCGATCAGCACCCACCCCGGCGTACCGGCGCCGATCTCGGCCGCCACATCGGATACGTCGGTCTCGAAGGCCAACCGCCCGGCGAAGTGGGCGACGGCTGCGCTCTGTTCGGTCATACCCTCAGCATCGAAGACCACCGCCAGGCTGAGAAGTGGCAGAAAAGACCCTCTACCTCAAAATTCAGCCATAGCGCTGGTCGATCTTCGCCCGGGCCCGCGCGACCTTGATCGCCTGTTTGAGCGTCTCGACGTCGTACGCGCCGTAATGCCGGCGGCCGTTGATGAAGAACGTCGGCGTCCCGGACACCCCGCTCAGATCGGCCGACTCGACGTCCCGCGCGACGCGCGCCGCGGCGACGTGCCGCTTCACCTCGTCGTGGATCCGGTCGTCGTCGAGGCCGAGCTGTTGGGAGTAGCCCATCAGATCCCGCGGCTGCAGGTTGTCCTGGTTCGCCAGCAGCAGGTCGTGCATCTCCCAGAACGCGCCCTGCGCGTGCGCGGCCTCGGCGACCTCGGCCGCGATCTGCGCCCGCGGATGGACGTCGGACAGCGGCAGATGCCGCCACACGTACCGCAGGTCGTCATCGGTCAGCAGATCCCGGACGACGGACTCCGCGATCCCGCAGTACGGGCACTCGAAATCGCCGTACTCGACCAGGGTCACGGTCGCGCTCTCCGGGCCCCGGACGTGGTCGATCTCCGGGTCGACCGGATCGACCAGGTCGATCAACTCGTCCGCGCGCCCGAGCAGCGCGAGCGCCTTCCGCGGCGGGCTGAGCAGTTTGACCGCACGGAAGATCGCCCAGGTCGCCGCGGACGACACGACGACCGCCGAGAGCAACCCGATCTTCGCCTCGGCCAGCGCCGGCCCCTCGAACGCGATCGTTGCGATCAGCAACGAGACGGTGAAGCCGATGCCGGCGATGGTGCCGCTGCCGGCCACCGCCGCCCAGCCGACCTGCGGCCCGTAGCGGCCACGGGAGAACCGGTCGAGCAACCAGGAGACCAGCGTGACCGCGAGCGGTTTGCCGACGACGTAACCGATCAGGATGCCGAGCGTGACCGGCGAGGTGAAGGCCCGGCCGAGGAAGGCCGCGTCGATCGTCACGCCCGCGTTGGCCAGGCCGAAGAGCGGGACGATCAGGTACGACGTCCAGGGGTGGTAGAGGAACTGGAGCCGCTCGTTCGGCGAGATCGTGGCCGTCAGCCCGACCGTCGCCGAGCGCGCCAGCTCGGGCGTCGGCTGCTCGCGGAAGACCCGGAACAGCCCGCTCGCCTGCTCCAGCTCCTCGCGACCAGGCGAGTACGCCGGGGCCGTCAGCCCGATCGCGAGACCGGCGACGACCGGATCGACGCCGCTGGTGAGCAACGCGGCCCAGGTGATCACGCCGAGCACGACGTACACCCAGGGTTTGCGGACGCGCAGCAGCGAGAGCGCGAGGACGACGCCGAACGCGATCAGCGCGATCGCCAGCGGCATGAACTTGATGTTCTCGCTGTAGACGACCGCGATCACGACCAGCGCCAGCAGGTCGTCGACGACGAACACGGTGAGCAGGAAGACGCGGACCCGATCCGGGACGCCGCGGCCGACCAGCGCGAGCAAGCCGAGTGCGAGCGCGGTGTCGGTCGACATCGCGACACCCCAGCCGTGCGCAGTCTCCGTCCCGGCGTTGAAAGCCAGGTAGATCAGGATCGGCGCGGCCATCCCGGAGACGCCGGCGAGCACCGGGAGCACGAACCGGCTCCGGTCGCGCAGGTCGCCGAGGTCGAACTCGCGACGCGCCTCCAGGCCGACCACCAGGAAGAACAGCGTCATCAGCCCGCTGTTGATCCACTCGCGCAGCTCCAGGCCGAACTCGCGGTGGTTGAACGCGAAGGAGAGCTCGGTGCGCCAGAAATCGTCGTACGACGCCGGGGCCAGATTCGCCCACAGCAGCGCGAGCAGGATGGCCGCCGCGAGGACTCCGGAGCTACCGGCCTCGGTGCGTAGGAAGGAGCGCATCGGCGCCGCGAACTCCCGCCGCCAATTCGTCCGGCCGCTCGGCAAGGCCGGGAAGTCCGCCATATTTGCAACCCTACTGCCGCGAGCCAGGGTCGAGGCTGCATGATGTCTCCTGCGGACCGCCCCGGCCCGGGGTGTGCCCAAGCACTTGAGACCGATGGAGCCCCCGTTGACCGAGCAGGATCTCGCCGCGGCGTCGGCGGATGCGTTTGCCCGGCTGGCGATCGAGATGCACGACGCCCCCGGCGTCGAGGAGACGATCGATGCCGTGGTGCAGTTCGCCCTCCAGGCATTGAGCTGTACGTACGCCGGTGTCGCGCTGTACACGCGCGGTGGCAGCCCGGAGATCGCCGCGGTGACCGATCCGGTCGTCGCGGACGTCTACGGCCTGCAGATCACCAATGACGAGGGTCCGCTCGTCACCGCCTTGCGGGATCGGACGACGATCCTGATCCGGGACACCGATTCCGACGGTCGCTGGCCGGACTGGGCGACCAAGGTCGCCCAGCTCGGCGTCCGCAGCAGCCTCGACGTCCCGCTCGCGACCGGTGACGCGGCGCGCCTGACGGTCGGCGTCCTGGGCCTCTACAGCCCGCAGCCGGACGCCTTCACCGAGGACGACGAGGCGGTCGCCCACATCCTCGCCCGGCACGCGTCGGTCGCGCTGGCCGCGGCCCGGCACGAGGAGACGATGGCGCAGGCGGTCGACGCCCGCAAGCTGGTCGGCCAGGCGATGGGCATCCTGATGGAGCGGTTCGACGTCGACGGCGACCGCGCCTTCGCGATCCTGAAGCGCTACTCCCAGGACACCAACACCAAACTCCGCGACGTCGCCCAGCAGCTGATCGACACCCGCAAGCTTCCGCACTGAGACCCCGGCCAGGTGGGATGCTCGGCCTGATGAGCATCGAACTGGAGTGGGTGGCGCGGCGGCTGCGGACGGACATCATCCGGCTGCGGATCGCCACCGGGCTGCTGATCTGCACCGGGCTGGTGATGCTGTTCGTGATCTCGCACCCGATGCCCGGCCTGCTGGTGATGCTGTGCGCGCTCTTCGCGCTCGCCGCGGCCAGCAGCCGCGCAACCCGGCTCCGGCGGCTGGAACGCAGGATCAAAGATCTAAGCTGACCAAATGGGGAGTTGGCGACCGCTGGAAGGGCCTTCCCAGCAGGTTGCGCTGGAGATCCTGCTGGACGGACCGCTGTCGCGCGCTGAGCTCTCGCGGCGAGTGGGGTTGTCCCCGGGGAGCCTGACCCGGTTGACCAAGCCGATGGTCGAGTCCGGGCTGCTGGTCGAGGTGGACGTCGAGACGCCGGACGCCCGGGTCGGCCGGCCGTCGCAGCCGCTCGACCTGGATCCGGCTGCCCACCACTTCGTCGGCATCAAGCTCACCGGCGACACCGCGATCGGCGTCCTGACCACGCTGCGGGCCGAGGTGATCGCGAGTGTCGAACGGCCGTTGATCGATCACACGCCGTCCGAGGTGGCCACGTTGGTCCTTGAACTGACCGATGAGCTGGCCGCCCAAGCGCCTGGGCCGTTGAGCGGGCTCGGCGTCACGCTCGGCGGCCGGGTGGCGAACGGCTCGGAGGTCCGCTGGGGCCCGTATCTGGACTGGGTCGACGTCCCGCTCGGCGAGCTGCTTGCCGCCGGCACCGGTACGCCGGTCGTGGTCGCGAACGACCTGAACGCGCTGACCGAGGCCACCCACTGGTTCGGCGCGGGCCGGGGCACCGACCGGTTTGCGCTGATCACGATCGGCGCCGGGGTCGGCTACGGCCTGGTCGTCCACAACCGGACCGTCGAGAGCCCGGACACCAGCATCGGCCTGATCGGCCACCATCCGCTCGTCCCGAACGGCCCACGCTGCGACCGTGGACACCGCGGCTGCGCGATGAGCCTGCTCACGGTCGGCGCGATCACCGGCCGGATCGGCGCCGCGCTCGGCCGGCCGGTCGACTACGAGGAGTGCCTCGACCTGGCCGCGAAGGGCGATCCCGCGGCCCAGCCCGTGATCAGCGAGGCCGGTCGCGCGCTCGGCCGACTCATCGCCGCCGCCGCGAACTTCACCATGCCCGAGCTCGTCGTCCTCGGCGGCGAGGGCGTCCGGCTGGCCGAGGTCGCCCGGGCCGAGCTGCTCGCCGGTCTGCACGCCGACCGGCATCCGTCCGGCGTCGAACTGCCGATGGTGCTCCAGCCCGCCGACTTCACCGAATGGGCCCGCGGAGCGGCCGTGGTCGCCATTCAGACCTTCGTCCTGGGGACCTGAGCGCGAAATACACTCCCGGCCATGGAGCTGGTGAGGCGTTGGATCGCAGGTTGGCGGCTGTGTCGAGGACTCGAACCCCCAGTGGAGTACGCCGAGGCGACCTTCGCCCAGATCAACGCGCCTAGCCGGGAACGCGAGCTGTTCGCCTCCTCCGCGGACTACGTCGAGCGCCTGGCGCCGCTTGCCACCGAGACGACCTGGCTCACCGTCACAACGACTGCGCAGGATGCCGCGGCCGTCGCCGAGCAGTTCAGCGCCGTCGGGTTGCAGCCGTTCGACGAGCTGAAGACGCTGATGACCCGGCCGCTCGCAGGCCATCCGGTCGCGACCGCGCCGCCGGCGTACGACGTCCTCGTCGTCGACGAGGGCCCGCTGATCTATGTGCATGTGCACGCCGCGGACGGCAGCATCGCCGCTCACGGGATGGCCGCCGTGGTCGGCACGGATGTGGTCATGCACGATATCGAGACCGAAGCGACCCACCGGCGGCGCGGCCTCGGCCGGGTCGTGATGGGCGCCTTGGTCCAGCGTGGGGTCGAGCGCGGCGCCGAGCACGGCCTGCTGATGGCCACCGAGGTCGGCACGCACCTGTACCGCGCGCTGGGCTGGTCGACCGAAGCGATCCTGGTCACCGCCACCGGCCCGACTCCGGCTCGCGCCGAACTGACGGAGACTCTCAGTAGTATCTGACTACTCGAAGTAGCGGATTTGTCTCAGCGGCCGAGCCCGGCGAAGGTGTTGGGGGCGAACGGTGAACCATGAGTGGGAGCTCGGCGTCAGATCAGAGGTACGACCCAGGTCGTACGCAAGATCTCCGCAACATCCGTCCGCGATCCGATGCAGTTGATGGTTGCCAGCTACAACAATGAGGAACATGAACGTGGTCCAGGCCCGGCAGCGTCCGGCGCCGGTGGGTATCGCCGGCCTCTCCGAGGCGGTGATCGACCTGTCGGCGATCCGTGACAACGTGCGGACGTTCCGTCGGCTGGCCCCGCGGCAGGATGTCCTCGCGGTCGTGAAGGCCGACGCGTTCGGGCACGGCGCCGTCCCGGTGGCCCGGGCCGCGATCGAGGCGGGCGCGACCTGGCTGGGCGTGGCCCGGGCCGACGAGGCGCTGCAGCTGCGCGCCGCCGGTCTGACCGCCCCGCTGTTGACCTGGCTGTACGACGCCGCTGAGCTGATGCTGCTCGGCGACATGGATGTCGACGTGAGTGTCTCCACCGTCGCCGAACTGCAGCAGGTAGCCTCCGTACCCGCCGTGAAATATGTCCACCTGAAACTGGACACCGGTCTGCACCGGGCCGGCAGCACCCCCGACCAGTGGATCGAACTCACCCGGGCCGCGGCGCGCCACGAGGCTCTCGGCACGCTCGTGGTCCGGGGAATCTGGTCGCATCTGTCGCACGGCGACGCTCCCGACGCCGTCCAGAGCCGGAAGCAGTTGCAGCTGCTCCGGACCGGGGTGTTGCTGGCCCGGCGCGCAGGCCTGATGCCGAGCGTGCTGCACCTGGCCAACTCGGCCGGCGCGATCACCCTCGACGCCCCCGAGATGGACCTGATCCGGATCGGCGCCGGGCTGTACGGCATCGACGAGACCGGGATCGGCCTGCGGCCCGCGATGCGGCTGATGAGCAAGGCCGCCCAGGTCCGCCGGATCCGGGCCGGTGAAGGCGTCTCGTACGGGCACGACTTCGTCGCCGAGCGCGACACCACCGTGCTGCTGGTCCCGATCGGGTACGCCGACGGGATTCCGCGGGTCACCGCCGGGCAGGCTAGTGTGCTGTGCCGCGGGGTCCGGATGCCTGTCGTCGGCCGGATCGCGATGGACCAGTTCGTGGTCGACGCGGGTGCCGTCGCGGTCGACGCCGGCGAACCGGTGACCATTTTCGGCGACGGCTCGCAGGGTGAGCCCACCGCCAAGGAGTGGGCCGACTGGGCCGGCACCATCCCGCATGACATCTACTGCGGTATCGGCACCCGGGTGCCGCGCCGCTATCAGGAGGCAACTCGATGAAGGTCGCGGTCGTCATGGGCGGCGCCAGCCCCGAGCACGACGTGTCACTGGCCAGCGGCCGCGGGATCGCGGATGCGGTGACCGAGCTCGGGCACACCGCTGTACCGCTCGTCCTCGACCGCAGCGACGAGTGGGCCGACGGCCTGCACGAGACCATCGACATCCTCCGTTCGGTCGACGTCGTGCTGATCGGTCTGCACGGCGAGGGCGGTGAGGACGGCCGCCTCCAGGGCTTCCTCGAGCAGCTCAAGGTCCCGTACGTCGGCAGCGGCGTCACCGCCAGCGCGGTCGGCCTCGACAAGAACCTGACCAAGGCCGTGCTGAGCGCGCACGGCATCCCGGTGACGCCCGGCGTCCGCCTGTTCGGCGCCGAGACGCGGGACGCCGAGGGCGCGCTGCAGAAGCTCAAGGCCGCGGACGTCGACTTCCCGGTCTTCGTGAAGCCGGCCAACGGCGGCTCCAGCTTCGGCGTGGGCCGCGCGACCGACCTGGCCTCGCTGGGCGCGGCGATCACCGCCGCCGCCGAGCTCGACCCGCAGGTCCTGGTCGAGAAGGAGATGATCGGCCGTGAGGTCGACCTCGCCGTCCTGCAGTTCCCCGACGGCCGGGTCGAGGTCGGGCCGGCGCTGGAGATCATCTCCGACCCGTCCCAGCCGTTCTTCAACGCGACCGCGAAGTACGACGCCGAGAGCGCGACCCAGTTCCTGATCCCGGCGCCGCTCGAGCCCGAGCTGACCGAGCAGCTGAAGCGGACGGCGCTGGAGGTTTTCGAGATCCTGGGCTGCGCCGGCCTGGCCCGGATCGACTTCTTCCTGCCCGCGGACGGCGGCCCGGTGGTCAACGAGATCAACACGCTGCCCGGGTTCACGCCGGCCTCGCAGTTCCCGCGGATGTGGGCCGCGAACGGCTACTCGTACGCCGACATCATCGGAGTGCTGATCGACACCGCGGTGGCCCAGCGGTGACAGTGCTGATCAGCGACGAGCGGATCACCCGGATCGGCGTCGTCGAGAGCGGTGAGCCGCTGGTCGACCTGGCGACCCGCGGCCTGTCCGCGACCGGGACGCAGTACGCCCGGGAGGGTGTCGTCGAGCGGCTCGCGATCGCAGACGCGTTCCTGCCGTCCGGCATCCGGCTGCACGTCGTCGAGGGGTTGCGGCCGCTGGAGTCGCAGCGCGCGATCTACGACGGGTACTGCGCCGAGCTGCGCATGCTGAACCCGGGGATGCCTGAGGCCGAGGTCCGGACGCTGGCCAGCCGATTCGTCTCGCCGATCGAGGTCGCACCGCATGTCGCGGGCGCCGCGGTGGACCTGACGCTGGTCGGCGCGAGCGGCCCGCTCGACCTGGGTACCGAGATCGACGCCACCCCTGAGCAGAGCGACGGCGCGTGCTTCTTCGCGGCCGCCAACATCACCCGCGAGGCCCGGGACAACCGTGAGCTGCTCGCCGACGTCCTCAGCTCGGCCGGCCTGGTGAACTACCCCACCGAGTGGTGGCACTGGTCGTTCGGCGACCGCTACTGGGCCTTCAGCGAGGAGCGCCCGCACGCGATCTACGGCCCTGCCACGCTGTAGCCGCGGACACAAGCCTTTCGTCACCGGCAGTATCGGTCGTTCCACCTGAATTGCATCGATTGCCGCGGCCATGAGTGCCTGGTGCCATTTCTCCACCGACCGCCATCGTTGGAGGACCCCATGACCCTGCCCCGGTTGTCCCGTCGTCGTGTTCTGCTCAGCATTCCCGCCGTGGCGCTCGCCGCCCAAATCGGCCTGCCGGCGGCCCCGGCTGAGGCCTTGAAGAAGGCGCCCGACTGTCTGGCCGACCTCATCGGCGCTTCCTGATGGCGAGTATCCCCTGGCTCGCCGACGTCCTGCGAGCTGCCGGTCTTCAGGTTGTCGAGGAGGGTAACTGGAAGGCCCGGGGCGTGGCCGGGTCGTTCAATCCGATCGGCGTCCTGTGGCATCACACCGCCGGTCTGTCGAGTGCGACCAACCCGCATCCGTCGCTCGGCATCTGCATCAACGGCCGGCCCGACCTGCAGGGCCCGCTGTGCCAGGCGCTGGTCGACTACCACGGCGTCTTCCACATCATCTCCGCGAACCGCGCCAACCACGCCGGCTCGGCGGTCGCGAGCGGCTCGATCCCGGCCGGTGACGGCAACACGATGCTGATCGGCTGGGAGATCGACTACGCCGGCGACCAGTCCAAGATCGGCATCGTGCAGGAGATGACTCCGGCCCAGTACGACGCGTCGCTGCGCGCGACCGTCGCCGTCCTGCAGCAGCTCGGCAAGGACGCGAGCTACGTGCGCGGTCATCGGGAGACGAAACCCCGCGACAAGATCGACCCGTCGTTCATCGATCTGGACGTGATGCGGGCCGACGTGACGGCGCTGCTGAACGGGAATGCCGGCCAGGCCTATCGGTACCGCGATCAGCAACGGGTCGCCGCGGTCGGCGCCGGCGGCACCCTGGTCAGCATGATGTGGTCGCCGTCGACCGACAAACTGGTGCAGGACTGGGGTTCGAGCGGCCTGGTCGGCAAGCCGGTCGGCTTCGTGCACAACGGCCAGCAACATGTGTTTGCCCGCGGCAACAACAACACCGTGCGGCACTGGTGGCAGGCCGGCACCGGCAACCCGGTGCTCGACACCTGGGGAACCGAGGGCCGGGTGCTGTCGAACCCGACCGGGTTCGCGTACCGCAATCAGCAGCACCTGTTCTACCGCAACCCGGACGGCAATCTGGAGCACAAGTTCTGGGACCAGGGGACGAACCAGATCACGACCGGGGTGTGGGCGGGCGGGCCGTTCGTCGGGAATCCGTTCGCGCTCGTCCATCGCGATCAGCAACACATCTTCGGGCGCGGGCCGAACGGCGAGCTCAAGCACTGGTGGTGGGCGCCCGGGCAGAACCCGGCCCACGACAACTGGGGTGTGTCGTCGGGGGTGGCTTCGGATCCGACCGGGTTCAGCAACGGGTCGCAGGCGCACGTGTTCTTCCGGAACGGCGACGGCCAGCTGCAGCACCGGTTCTCGCTGTCCAACGGGCAGGTGCTCGGTGACGTCTGGACCGGCGGCCCGTTCGTCGGGAACCCGCATGCGATCGCGCACAAGACCCAGCAACACGTCTTCGCCCGGAAGGCGAACGGCGATCTGATCCACTTCTACTGGTCGCCGACCGTCGATCCGCCGCGGGCCGACAACTGGGGCGCCGTCGGCGTCGTGACCGATGACCCGATCGGCCTGTCCACACCCGATGCGCATCACGTCTTCTACCGCATCGCCAACGGATCGCTCGAACACCGCTTCACGATCGACGCGACGAACCAGCTCGTCACCGACAACTGGGGCGGATCGCTCGCCCCCTCCACCTGATCCCCCTCGTCCCTCCCCACACCCCCGCCACCCACTCACCGGCCGCCCCTCACCTTCGCCAAGCCCGCCCCCGGCGTTTGCTGGGCCCACCCACCAGACGGCGGGTGGGCAAACCGCAGGCGACTGGCCAACCCACCACACCCTGGGCCCACCCACGAAACGCGACACCAAGCCGCCACCCCGTTCACACCACATCCACCCGTTGCTGGGCCCACCCACCAGACGGCGGGTGGGCAAACCGCAGGCAACTGGCCAACCACCACGCCCTGGGCCCACCCACGAAATGCGACACCGAGCCGCCCGACCTCGGTCATGCCACATCCACCCGTTGCTGGGCCCGCCCACCAAATGTGCGATGTCGGGTGGCCGTCAGGGTCGTCAGCTCGTGATGCGGTGCTGGTGGGTGTAGAGGTTCATCGAGCCGTTGCGGATGAATCCGGCGAGCGTTAGGCCGGATTCGTCCGCGAGGTCGGCGGCGAGTGAGCTGGGGGCGGAGACCGCGCCCAGCACCGGGATGCCGGCCATGACGGCCTTCTGGACGAGCTCGAAGGAGGCCCGGCCGGAGACGATCAGAATCAGGCCGGTGGCCGGGATGCGGTTCGCGAGCAGCGCCCAGCCGATGACCTTGTCGACTGCGTTGTGCCGGCCGACGTCCTCGCGGACGACGAGTAGCTCGCCGTTCGGGGTGAAGAGGCCGGCGGCGTGCAGGCCGCCGGTGCGGTCGAAGACCTGCTGGCGTTTGCGGAGCGCGTCGGGAAGCTCAGCGAGGACGCCGAAGCGGAGCCGGACGTCGTCGTCCGCCGGGGAGTACCTGGTCTTCAGCCGGACGGCGTCCAGGGATGCCTTGCCGCAGACTCCGCAGGACGAGGTGGTGTAGAAGTTGCGCTCGACGCCGGTCACGGGTGGCGGGACGCCGGGGGCCAGACCGAGGTCGAGGACGTTGTAGGTGTTGCGGCCTTCGTCGTCACGGGAATCGCAGTACCGGGCGTCGCGGATGTCGTCGACGCTGCCGATCACGCCTTCGGTGTGCAGGAAGCCGTGGGCGAGCTCGACGTCGTGGCCCGGGGTACGCATCGTGACCGCGAGCGGTTTGCCGTCGACCCTTATTTCCAGGGGTTCTTCGACGGCGAGCGAGTCAGGGCGGGTGCGATCGCCGTCCGGCCCGATCCGGACGACGGGACGGCGGGCGATCAGCCGGCCCACGGTCGCGCTCCTGGGTCGAGTGGGAGCAGCCGCGCGGCGATCGCCTGGGCCGGGCCGGGATCGACCACTGCCAACGCGTCCGCGGCTGCTGCGCCTCTCAGCATCGCGGAGCCGGCGTGGCCGACCGGTACGGCGCCTTGGTCGGTGACGCGAACGGGCACGAGCCTGGTGCTGTGCGGATGGCAGTCGATGCCTCCTGGGATCGGAGCGATCGGTAGCCGGGCGAGCGGCAGCCCTCTGCGGCCGGTGATCGCCGCGACGCCGAGCGTCAGAAAGGCGGTCAGCGCGGCGAACGGGTTACCTGGCAGGCCGATCACGAGCCGATCGTCCTGGAGCCGAGCCAACGCCTGCGGGTGCCCTGGCCGACAAGCCACGCCGTCCACCAGCAGTTCTGCTGCCAACTCATTCAGCACCGGCCGCAGATGATCGGCGGGCCCAGCTGCCGACGACCCCGACACGAAAACCACCTGCGCCGAACTCCCCGCAATCGCCTCCCGCAGCGCAGCTCGCGAATCCGCCAACTGCTGCACAACGCCCAGCTCTGCCCCTGCCCGGGTCACCAACTCGGGCATCATCGGCCCGATCGCATCCCGCACCCGCCCGACGCCAGAACTTCCCCGCTGCACCAGCTCGTCCCCAGTCACCAGCACATCCACCACCGGCCGCGGCACGACCACCAGCCGGCTGAGCCCCAACGAGGCCGCCAGCCCGACCACGGGCCCATCCACCACGACTCCGGTCGGCAGCACCACCTCTCCGGCCCGGCACTCTTCGCCAGCCCGCCGGATGTGCCGCCCGACCACCACACTTCCCCGAACCCACTCGCCGTCCCGCAGTACGTCCTCTTCCCGCACGACCCCGGTAGCCCCAGCAGGCACCGCGGCGCCGGTAGTAATCCCGTACGCCTCTCCGTCGACCAACCCACGCACGCTGGGGGAAGCCACTCCAACCTCCCCCACAACGCGCCAAGGGCCAACCCCACACACCGCATACCCGTCCATGGCTGCCCGATCAACCGGCGGCACCGGCGCCGTGGCCACCAACGGCCCGGCCAACACACACCCCACGGCATCCTGCAACCCGACGGAAACCCCAGCTCCCACCCGAGCTACCAGATGCGCCACCCGTCGAGCCGAATCCCAAGATGCCGCACCCGTGACCTGCCGCCGGCCGTGCACCGCCGGCGCACTCACCTGGCCATCCCGCACTCCACCAGCGCCCTCGTGTGTCACTTGGCTGCTGCTAGGTGCTGGGCGGCCAGGGCGGCTACTGGGTCGAGGTCTTGGGCTCCGGCTTGCATGTGGGCGATGAGGGCGTTCTTCATCCGGGGATCCCACACGGTCTTCATATGGGTGGCGATGGCAGTAGCCGCTTCAGCGGGTGGGCGGTGCGCGAACTGCGCGGCGATCTCGTTGGCGAGGCGAACGTGCGGTGGGAGAGATGAGCTCATCGGGTGCCGCCGGTGACGAGCGCTTCCTGGGTTGCGGCGTGCGCGGCCGGCTCGGCGAGGAGATCCACCTGGACGGCGGTCACCTTGTACTCGGGGCAGTTGGTGGCCCAGTCGGAGTTGTCCGTGGTGATGACATTGGCTCCGGTGACGGGGTGGTGGAAGGTGGTGTAGCAGACGCCGACCGGGATCCGGTCGGAGAGCTTGGCGTGCAGGGTGGTGCGGCCGACGCGGCTGCTGAGGGCGACGGTGTCGCCGTCCTCGATACCGCGGACCTCGGCGTCGTGCGGGTGGAGCTCGAGGATGTCCTCGGGGTGCCAGGCGACGTTCGCCGTCCGCCGCGTCTGGGCGCCGACGTTGTACTGCGACAGGATCCGCCCGGTGGTCAGGATCAACGGGTACTTCCGCGTCGACCGCTCACTCGTCGGCACGTAGACCGTCTCCATGAACCGGCCCTTGCCGCGAGTGAACTCCTCCTCGTGCATGATCGGCGTCCCGTCCGGGTGCTCGACGTTACACGGCCACTGGATCGACCCGGCCTCGTCGAGCGCCTTGAACGACACCCCCATGAACGTCGGCGTGGTGAGCGCGATCTCGTCCATGATCTGCGCCGCCGAGTCGTAGTGCATCGGGTAGCCCATCGCCTGCGCGATCTCGCAGATGATCTCCCACTCCTGTTTCCCGGTCTGCGGCGCCATCACCGGCCGGACCCGGTTGATCCGCCGCTCCGCGTTGGTGAACGTCCCGTCCTTCTCCAGGAACGATGTCCCCGGCAACAACACGTGCGCGAACTTCGCGGTCTCGTTGACGAACAGGTCCTGGACGACGAGCAGCTCCAGCGCCCCGAGCGCAGCGAACACGTGCTGGGTGTTCGGATCCGACTGGGCGATGTCCTCGCCCTGGACGAACAACGCCCGGAACGATCCGTCGATCGCGGCGTCGAACATGTTCGGGATCCGCAACCCGGGCTCGTTGAGCAACGGCGTCCCCCACAGCTGCTCGTACACCTCGCGGACGCCGTCGTCCGACACGTGCCGGTAGCCCGGCAGTTCGTGCGGGAACGACCCCATGTCACATGAGCCCTGCACGTTGTTCTGCCCACGCAGCGGATTGACGCCGACCCCGCGCCGGCCGATGTTCCCGGTGGCCATGGCCAGGTTGGCCATCCCCATCACCATCGTCGAGCCCTGACTGTGCTCGGTGACGCCGAGGCCGTAGTAGATCGCGCCGTTGCCGCCGGTCGCATACAGGCGGGCCGCCGCGCGGATCTTCTCCGCCGACACCCCGGTCAACTCGTCGACCGCCTCGGGCGCGTGCTCCGGCCGGGCGATGAACTCCTCCCAGGCCTCGAAGTCCTCACACCGGCTCGCCACGAACTCGCGGTCGACGAGCCCCTCCGTGACGACGACGTGCGCGATCGCGTTGATGATCGCGACGTTCGTCCCGGGCCGCAGCTCCAGGTGGTAGGCGGCCTCGATATGCGGCGAGCGGACCAGGTCCGTCCGCCGCGGGTCGATCACGATCAGCTTGGCGCCCTTGCGGATCCGCTGTTTCATCCGCGATCCGAAGACCGGGTGCGCATCGGTCGGGTTCGCGCCGATCACCAGGATCACATCGGCCTCGTCGACCGACTTGAAGTCCTGGGTGCCGGCCGACTCACCGAACGTCTGCTTCAAGCCGTACCCGGTCGGCGAGTGGCAGACCCGCGCACAGGTGTCGACGTTGTTGTTCCCGAACACGGCCCGGACCATCTTCTGAACCGTGTACACCTCTTCGTTCGTCGTCCGCGACGAGGTGATCGCGCCGATCGAGCCCTGCCCGTACTGCGCCTGGATCTCGCGCAACCGCCGTGCGGTGAAGGAGATCGCCTCCTCCCAGGACACCTTGCGCCACTCGTCGGCGATCGAGTCGCGGACCATCGGCTCGAGCACCCGGTCCGGGTGACTCGCGTACCCGAACGCGAAGCGGCCCTTCACACACGAGTGCCCCTCGTTGGCACCGCCGTTCTTGTACGGCACCATCCGGACCAGCTCGTCACCACGCAGCTCGGCCTTGAACGAGCAACCGACACCGCAGTACGCACAGGTCGTGATGACGGATCGCGTCGGCATCCCCAGCTCGATGACCGACTTCTCCTGCAGCGTCGCCGTCGGACAGGCCTGCACACACGCACCGCACGACACACAGTCGGACTCGAAGAACGAAACCCCAGCACCGGCCGCGACCTTCGAGTCGAACCCGCGGCCCTCGATCGTCAGCGCCAGCGTGCCTTGGACCTCGTCGCAGGCCCGGACGCAGCGCGAGCAGGCGATACATTTCGACGCCTCGAAATCGAAGTACGGGTTGGACGAGTCGGTCGGCGCGGCCATGTGGTTCGCACCGGCGTCCACACCCGATCCGTAGCGGACCTCGCGCAGACCGGTGACGCCGGCCATGTCCTGCAGCTCGCAGTCGCCGTTGGCCGAGCAGGTCAGACAGTCGAGCGGGTGGTCGGAGATGTAGAGCTCCATCACGCCGCGGCGCAGCTTGCCGAGTTTCTCGTTCTGCGTCCGGACGTTCATCCCCGGTGCGACCGGCGTCGTACAGGACGCCGGGGTCCCGCGCATGCCGTCGATCTCGACGATGCACAACCGGCACGACCCGAACGCCTCCAGGTTGTCGGTCGCACACAGCTTCGGCACGTCGACGCCCGCGTGCTTCGCGGCCCGCATCACCGATGTCCCCGGCGGCACCTGGACGGCGACGCCGTCCACCGTCAGCTCGATCGTCGCCTCGCCGGGGCGGGCCGGCGTCCCGAAGTCAGGTTCCTTGAGCAGGGTCATTTCGCGAAGTCCTCTCCGAAGTGGCGGACCGCGCTGCGGACGGGGAGCGGTGTCAGCCCGCCCATCGCACACAGGGATCCGTCGGTCATCAGGTCGCACAGGTCGTCGAGGACGACGAGGTTCTGCTTCCGGTTGTCACCGGCAACTATCCGGTCGATCGTCTCGACCCCGCGGACGGCGCCGACCCGGCACGGCGTGCACTTGCCGCACGACTCCGCGGCGCAGAACTCGAACGCGAACCGGGCCATCGACGCCATGTCGACGGTGTCGTCGAAGATCACGATGCCGCCGTGCCCGACCATCGCGCCGGCCGCGGCGAACGCCTCGTAGTCCATCGGGAGGTCGAACTGGTCGACCGGGAGATACGCGCCGAGCGGGCCGCCGACCTGGACGGCGCGGACCGGCCGGCCGGACGACGTCCCGCCGCCGAAGTCGTTGACCAGCTCGCCCAGCGTGATGCCGAACGCCGTCTCGACGATGCCACCGCGGGCGACGTTCCCGCCGAGCTGGAAGACGCTGGTGCCGAGCGACCGGCCGGTGCCGTAGGCGGCATACGCCTCGGGGCCGTCCTTCAGGATGATCGGGACAGTGGCCAGCGACAACACGTTGTTGACAACGGTCGGGCGGCCGAAAAGCCCTTGCAGGGCGGGGATCGGGGGTTTGGCGCGGACCATGCCGCGCTTCCCTTCGAGGCTCTCCAGCATCGAGGTCTCCTCGCCGCAGATGTACGCGCCGGCGCCGACCCGGACGTACAGGTCGAAGCTGAAACCGGAGCCGAGGACGTCGGCGCCCAGCCAGCCCGCCTCCCGGGCGAGGTCGATCGCGGCCCTGAGCGTGGCCACCGCATCCGGGTACTCCGAGCGGAGGTACACATACCCCTCGGACGCACCCACGGCGTACGCCGCGATCGTCATCCCCTCGATCAGCGTGAACGGGTCACCCTCGATCAGCATCCGGTCCGCGAACGTGCCGGAGTCGCCCTCATCCGCGTTACAGCACACGAACTTCAGCTCGGACTCGGCCCCCAGCACCGTCCGCCACTTGATCCCGGTCGGAAACCCGGCGCCGCCACGCCCACGCAACCCCGACCCCACCACACTCTCCACCACGTCCCCCGGCGTCATCGCGAGCGCCTTGCGCAAGCCCGCCAACCCGCCGTGCGCCACGTAGTCCTCAATCGACAGCGGATCAGTCACCCCGACCCGAGCAAACGTCAACCGCTGCTGCCGCTGCATCCACGGCAGCTCCTCAGTAACCCCCAGATACGCACCCAGATCGGTCGACCCAGCAAGCAGCCCACCAGCCACCAGCCCGTCCACGTCCTCCGGCGCAACCGGCCCATAAGCAACCCGCCCCGCCGCAGTCTCAACCTCAACCAACGGCTCCAACCACAACATCCCCCGAGACCCGTTCCGCACCACGGTCACGTCAGGTGCGAGGGACGTGATCCGCTCCGCAACCTCGTCCGCGCCTACCGAACGCGCCGCAGAATCCCTGGACACGAAGACTTTGGTCATCGGGCTTCTCCCAGCAACGCGTCGAGGCGGGTGGGGGTTACTCGGCCGTGCAGGCGGTCGCCTACTTGGACCGCGGGGCCGAGGGCACAGTTGCCGAAGCAGAAGATCTCTTCGAGGGTGATGCGCTGGTCGGGGGTGGTTTCGCCGAAGGCGCAGCCGAGGGCGGCGCGGGCGTGGTCGGCGAGGGCCACGGCGCCGACGGAGCGGCAGGCTTCGGCTTGGCAGATGGCGACGGTGGTGCGGCCGGCGGGGGCTCGGCGGAAGTCCTTGTAGAAGGTGACGACGCCGTGCACTTCGGCGACCGACAGGTTGAGGACGTCGGCGATCACGGCCACATCGGGCTGATCGACGTACCCCAGCTCGTGCTGGACGGCGTGCAGGATCGGCAGTAACGCGCCTCGGAGCCCACGGCGTTCAGTGGCTATCTCGCGCACCCGCTGGGCACGTCCAGGTACTGGGACAGAGGCGGCGGCCACTACCTCACTCGTCATGTATACAACATTCCGTCACCCGCAGCGCAGGGTCAAAGCAATGCTGCCTATGACGTGATAGCCGCTGTCTATCAACCCGCCCTGCCCGCAGATCTGCCCGATGGCGCGGGATTTCCATCGCCCCGCGGCAGAGGCTGAACAGCATGAGAGCCGTGATCGCAGGTGGAAGTATCGCCGGGCTGTTGGCCGCCAAGGTGCTGAGCCGCTGGTACGCCGAGGTCGTCGTCCTCGACCGGGATCAGCTCCCGCTGGACGCCGTCCATCGCAAGGGCGTCCCGCAGAGCCGACACGCGCACGGGCTGCTCGCCCGCGGCCATCAGACGATCGAGAAACTCGTCCCCGGTTTCCGCGCCGAGATGCTCCGCCGAGGCGCGGTCGCGAACGACCTGCACAACGACGTCCTCTGGTACAACGAGGGCCGCCTGCTCAAACGCGCCCCCTCCGACCTGACCGGCCTCCTCGCCGGCCGCCCGCTGATCGAATCCGTCCTGCGCACGATGGTCGCCCAGGTCGGCAACATCACCTTCCGCCCCAGCACACCGGTCGACGGCCTGATCGCGGACGGCGACCGGCTCACCGGCGTCCGGATCAACGGCGAGCGTCTGGACGCCGACCTGGTCGTCGACGCGACCGGGCGCAGCAACCGAGGCCCGACCTGGTTGCGCGAGCTCGGCTACGACGCCGCACCCGAGGACGAAGTCCGCGCCGGCATCTTCTACAGCACCCGCGAGTACGAACGCATCCCCGGCGACGCCGACTTCACCGGCGTGATCTCCGGCCACTACCCCGGCAACCCGCTCGGCACCGGAACCGGCGCCAACGACGGCGACCGCTGGCTCGTCACCCTGGTCGGCCTGGACGACAACCCACCGCCCGCCGAGCCAGGCGCCTTCGAGGAGTACGCCGCCCAACTCGACGGCCCAGAGCTGTACAAACTGATCTCCCAGGCGACTCCGCTGACCGACCCGGTTCGGTTCCGGATCGGCCCGAGCGTCCGGCGCCGGTACGAGAAGGTCCGGCTGCCCGAGGGGTTCATCGCGTCCGGTGATTCGCTCTGTTGTTTCAATCCGGCGTACGGGCAGGGCATGACGATCGCCGCGCTGGCCGCCGAACACCTCGGCGAACTGCTGGCGGCGGGCGGCGACCAGCTCACCCGGCGCTACTTCGCCGGGATGAACAAGCGCATCGAGACGGCCTGGACGATGTCGGTCAGCAACGACCTCCGATTCGACCAGACCGTCGGCAAGCAGCCGCTGACCTCCCGACTGCTCGTCAGCTACCTCTCCCGGCTCTACAAGGCCACCGAACACGATGTGGTCGTCGGGCGGCGCTTCCTGGAGGTCGCCAATCTGCTCGCCACGCCCCCGGCCTTGCTCAAACCCTCAATCGTGCTGCGCGTGCTCCGGAACTCGTAGGTCGTAGGCCTGCAAGGCCGTCAGGACTTCGGCGATCCCGCGCGGCTCCGACAGCGAACGACCGGTCAGCGTCTCGATCCGGCCGAGCCGGTGCCGCACGGTGTTGCGGTGACAGCTCAGCTCAGCCGCAGTGTCAGTGACATTGCCACCGGCCTTGGACCAGACGTCGACCGTCTGCAGCAGCGTCTGCCGATCGTCGGTCGGCAGGTCGAACAGCGGCCCGAGGACGGCGTCCGCGTACGACTGAGCCGCCTCCGGCGCACTGACCAGCAGGGCCTCCAACGGACGGTCGCCGTACCGGCTGATCGCACTGCTGCCCGGCGGGATCGTGTCGACCGCGATCCGCGCGAGCCGCAGCGCCCGCGGGGTGTCGGCCAACTGCTCGTAGTCCGGGCTGACGCCGACTCGACCGCCGGCCAGGTCACCGGGGTCGCCGCTGACGATCCCGACATTCAGGCTCCACCACGACTGCAGACCTTTGGCGCTGAGCCGCTGCTCGGCGTCCGGCAGCGCCTCTTCCAGGACGACGACGCAGAACTGCCCGATGAGCGGCATCCCGAGCGCCTCGGCGCTCCGCTCGAGCCCGCCGGCGCCACTCAGCACCGCCTGCAGATGCGCCTCGCGCTCCTGAGCGGCGATCCGATCCCGCTGCCGCGCCTCGACCTCGTACGCCGCGACGAACGCCGACGCCCACTGCTCGTACTCGACCCAGATCTCGCCGGCGCTCTCCAGCATCGCGACGTACTTCGCCTGGTCGCGCTGCCGACCCAGATCGCGGGCCAGCGTCCAGACCGCCGACGCGGCCGCCCGGAACCCGGTGATCACCGCATCCGGCGGCACGTCCGCCGCGACCACCGCGTGCGCGGCCTCGGCCGCCGGGACGTCGTCCGAACTCTTCAGGCCGACCAGCCGCCGGACCAGCGCCGTCACGAACCGGCGGCGCAGCTCCAGCAACTGCGGACCACCGGGCGGTGCGGGCAGCTCCGCGACCGCGGCTTCCAACTCAGCTACGAATCCATCTTGCACGGGCCCAACCTTAGAGCCCAACAAGCGCTTGTGGCACCATTAACGCTGTGCACACGCACAACGATTTACCAGGCCGCGGGATCCGTCTGCTGCTCCGGCGGCACCCAAAGGCAGTACGCCGTCCCGTCCGCGAGATGTTCTTCGTAGATGGTGACCTTATGCGTGATGACGGCCAGGCAGTTCTCCAGGTCGCGAATCTGGGCCTCGACCGCGGCCCGGTGACTGCGCAGCAGCTCCAGGCGATCGGCCTCGTTGCCGGCGCCCTGGCGAACCAGGTCGGTGTAGCGGCGGATGGTGTCGAGCGGCATCCCGGACGACCGGAACTTGATGCACATCGCGAGCCAGTCGACGTCGTCCTCGGTGTAGACGCGACGGCCGTTCGACTCCCGGCGGACCGGATCGGCGAGCAGCCCCTCCCGCTCGTAGAAGCGCAACGCGTGCACGCTCAGCCCGGTCCGCTCTGCCACCTGCCCGATACTCAGCCCCATACCGGCAACCCTAGATCAGGCTCTAGGTCAGCGGCTTGAGAGCGGCCAGGGCCTGATGGACGTCGGCCCGGGTCGTGTAGAGGTGGAACGACGCCCGAAGCTTGCCGTCGCGGACGGCGGCGCGGATCCCGGCCGCGGCGAACGCCTCCTCAGCGCCGGCCAGCGTCGTACTGACGATCGCCGAGTCGGACGGCGGCAGCCCGAGCCCCTCCCGGAACTCGTTGGCCAGTGCGACGTTGTGCCGATTGATCGTCTCGACGCCGATCTGTTCGACCAGCTCCAGCGCGGGGGCTGCGCCGACGAAGCAGAACCAGGACGGCGACTGGTCGAAGCGACGGGCATCGGCGTACAGCTCCATCTCGGTGCCGTAGTACGAGCGGCCGCCGCCGACGCCGGAGTACCAACCGGCGGCCGCGGGGCGACAGCGCTCCTGCAGCCGCGGCGACAGGTAGCCGAGGGTCGCGCCGCGCGGCGACATCAACCACTTGTAGGTGTGCACGATCAGCGCGTCGACGCCATCCACCGTCAGCGGCAGCCAGCCCATCGCCTGACTCGCGTCGAGGACCACCAACGCGCCAATTTCCTTGCTGGCAGCAACGACTTTCGCGACGTCGAGGACAGTACCGGTCGAGGACTGGACGACGCTCACCGCGACCACGTCGACCCCCGGGCGGATCGCGTCCAGCAGCTCCGCGGTCGGGACGCCGATCACCTCGACGCCGCGATCCTCGTGCGTCTTCCACGGGAACACGTTCGACGTGAACTCGACGTCGTCGGTCAGCACGCGCGCGCCGTCCGGTAGGGCAGCCGCGATCGGGGCGACCGCGCCGGAGACCGTGCTGCCGACGAACACATCCGCGACGTCGGCGCCGATCAGGCGGGCGAAGGCCGCGCGCGATCTGCTGGTCGACTCGTCCCATGGCTCCCAGCTGGTGGCGCCGACGCGCCAGTCCGCCAGGACGCTCTGCAGTGCCTCCCAGGCCGGGCGCGGCGGCAGGCCGTAGGAGGCGGTGTTCAGCCAGCCGGGCACCGGATCCCACAGATCCGCGAACTGTTCCATGCCGCCCACCCTACGAGCGACTTGACCTAGACAGCGCTCTAGCTCTTAGCGTGCGAGACGTATCGGCATCGAGGGGTTGGAGTTTCATGCGCTACCGCACGCTGGGTGGGACCGGGATCGAGGTCAGCACGCACTGCCTCGGCACGATGATGTTCGGCGCGGTCGGCAACGCCGATCACGACGACTGCGCGCGGATCGTGCACGCCGCGCTGGACCAGGGCATCAACTTCGTCGACACGGCCGATATGTACTCGTCGGGCGAGTCCGAGGAGATCGTCGGGAAGGCGCTCAAGGGCCGCCGGGACGACGTCGTCCTGGCCACCAAGGTGCACTTCCCGCTGGATGACGAGCACACCCGCAACCGGAGCGGGAACTCGCGGCGCTGGATCGTCCAGGAGGTCGAGCACAGCCTGCGCCGACTCGGCACCGACTGGATCGACCTCTACCAGATCCACCGCCCCGACCACCGGACCGATATCGAGGAGACGCTCTGGGCGCTGACCGACCTGGTCAGCCAGGGCAAGATCCGCGCCTTCGGGACGTCGACCTTCCCGGCCGAGGAGCTCGTCGAGGCCCATCACGTCGCCGAACGCCGCGGGTACGGGAAGTTCCGCACCGAACAGCCGCCGTACTCGATCCTCAGCCGCGGGATCGAGCGCTCGGTCCTGCCGACCGCGCGGCGGCTGAACCTCGGCGTCCTCACCTGGAGCCCGCTGGCCTGGGGTTTCCTGACCGGCAAACTCCGCAAGAACCAGCCCATCGACCTCACCACCGGCCGGGCCGCGCTCGCTCCCGACCGGTTCGACCCGGCGCTCCCGGCCAACGCCGCCAAGTACGACGCCGTCGAACAGCTCATCGAGGTCGCCGACGACCTGGGCGTGACGCTCCCCGAACTCGCCCTGGCCTTCGTCACCACGCACCCGGCCGTCACCGCGGTCATCAACGGTCCGCGCACGATGGACCAGCTCACCGGCCTACTGAAAGCCGCCGACCTGACCCTCGACGACGACACCCTCGACCGGATCGACAAGATCGTCCCACCCGGCGCCAACGTCTACGACTCCAACGCCGCCTGGCAGTCCCCGCACCTCACCCCCACCGCCCTCCGCCGCCCAACTTCCGAGCGCTAAGAACAGGACATACCAACCGACCGGGCAGCGCCCTCACGCTCGGCGCCGCCCGGTCGGGCTGCCAGTTGGACGACTACGTCCTGTCGTTGGCGCCGCTACTTCCCTGCTTGCAGCGCCGCCCGCCGGTCGAACCGGCCTGGATGGCCGGGTAGGCGGTGAAGTCGAGGTTCGTGGACGCGCACGTCTGCG
This sequence comes from Kribbella sandramycini, assembly GCF_013131805.1. Classification (GTDB taxonomy): domain Bacteria; phylum Actinomycetota; class Actinomycetes; order Propionibacteriales; family Kribbellaceae; genus Kribbella; species Kribbella sandramycini. The sequence goes on from NZ_JABJRC010000005.1 coordinate 421,920, forward strand.
TGCTGTTCACGAACGCCGTCGCCGCCGACTCACCCTTCGAGAGCGCCTGCGACTGGTTCTCGATCGGTACGGCGGACACGCCCGGGAACAGGATGTACGTGACGACCGCGCCGGAGACCCCGCCGGTCGAGGGGTTCGGGTTGATACCGAGCTGCTGCGCGAGTTTGTACGACCCCTCACCGGCGATCGTGCTCGGGCCCTGGTCGCCGACGACGGCGTAGGCGACCTTGTCCTGATAGACGACCGCGGCGATCGTGCCGCCGTCGATCCCGGCGGTCCGGAAGTTCCAGATCGAGCTCGACAACGGGACGACGACGAACGGCAATCCGGCCGAGTTCAGCGGCCGGCCGTCCGACTGGTTCCACGAGGTGTTCGGCTGGAACGACGGGTCGGTGTTCTCGTTGCACTGCGTGGTCCGCTGACCGTCGCAATCCACATCGAAATCCGCCGTCCAATGCACGGCATCGCCGGACCGGCAGATCGCAACCGTGCGCGAACCACCTGCGTCATGTGCGTATTTCCCGTTCGACAGCTGCGTCTCACAACCCGCGGCGCGGGCCTTCAGCTGCGCGGCACTCGGCCCGGCCAACTCCTCGGCCTGCGCGGGCACAGCCACTACCGACAACGCCAAACCCAGCACGACAATCCAGCGGATCATCTCATCCTCCAGTGAGGCGGAACCGAAGATGAAGGTTTTCACCCAGGAGGGTACAGACAGTGGTTAGTTATTGACAGAGCGAGTTTCAGGCGGCGCGCCAATACCCGAGGGCTTTGACCCGATGTTTGGGGACCTCGAGTTCTTTCGTGACGTAGCTGCTGAGAGCTCGGGTCGTGCGGGTGTCGCAGGCGATCCAGACGTAGGCGTCGCCGGGCTGGCCGATCGCCTCCCGGAGCTCGGCTTTGACGCCGTCGAGGAGCTCGGCAGCGTCGAGCGTGCGGAGTTCGTGGCGGTCGGGGTTGATCCGGAACGGGAGTTCGCGGTCATCCTCATGGGTCGTCTCGAACCAGATCGTCGCGGGCAGCTTGGGCGCAACCGCGAGCAGCGAGTTGATCGCCGGCAGCGAGGCCGGCGCGCCGATCACGAGCATCCGGCCCGGCAGCGGATCAGGGATCTCGAAACCGGTGCCCTGCACGGTCGCCTCGATCGTGTCACCGGGCTGCGCCTTCAGCGACCAGTCGCTCGCACAACCTTCGTGCAGCGCGAACTCCATGCTGAACGTCCCGTTCTCGACATCGGGATCGACCAGCGTGTACGCGCGCTGATGCGGCTTCCCCGCGTTGTCGAACCAGAGCCGCACCCACATCGTCGGATGGACGCCGATCGCCCGCAGCAGGCCGCCGTCGGTGAAGTGCACCCGGCGGTACCGGTCGGTGACGTGTTCGGCGCCCGTCACGGTGAACACGAAGTCCTTCCCGCGGAAGAGCTTGAGCACCACGCCTTCCCAGCCGTGCCCCACGATGCACCTCCGGTGAATTGCCGTTGCGACGGGCGCGCCGCGCTTCGTACGTTGGTGTCAGCACCTGACAGTCAAAGTTAGCTGAGGCTAACCTAACTGAAATGAGCCTTTGAGTGAACGGCGAGGTCTTCCGTGACGCGTATGGCGTTCCCCACCTCCGAGCCGGGGACCACCTCGCCCTCGCCGAGCTCCAAGGCGCCGTCACGGCCCGCGATCGGGCCTGGCAACTGGAGCTGATCCGCCGGCGCGCGCTCGGGAGCACCGCCGCGTTCCTCGGCCCGGATGCCGTCCCCTGGGACACCTTCGCCCGGCAGGCCCGGCTCGCCGACACCGCCCAGCGCTGCTACGCCGCCCTCGACGACACGACCCGCGCGTGGGTCTCGGCGTACGTCGACGGCGTCAACAGCGCGCTGCCCGCGGCGTCCGAGCAGGCGCCCGAGTTCGCGCAGACCGGGGTCACCGTGCAGAAGTGGGAGCCGTGGACGCCGCTGGCGATCTGGCTCGCGGTGCACATCCTGTTCGCCGGCTTCCCGAACAAGCTCTGGCGGACGCATGTCGCCGCCCGCTTGGGTGAGGAGTACCTCGATCTCTTCAACGCCGCCGGGCCGCAGACCGCAGGCTCCAACGGCTGGGTGATCCCTGGTGATTTCACCGCCACCGGTCAGGCGATCGTTGCCGGCGACCCCCATCGGTTCGTCGAGAGCCCGGGTGTCTATCAGCAGATTCGGCTCGCGTGCCCGGCGTACGACGTCGTCGGGTTCGGCGTTCCCGGCGTACCGGGGGTTGCTCATTTCGGGCACGCCGGGAAGGTCGCTTGGGCGATCACGAATGCGCAGTCCGACTATCAGGACCTGTACGCCGAGCAGCTCCGCCGGAGCGGGACGACGATCGAGGCGCTCGGGCCGGGCGGGTGGGAGCCTGCCACCCGGCACGACGAGGTGATCGAGGTGGCCGGGGCGGATCCGGTCGCGATCGAGGTGATCGAGACCGAGCGTGGTCCGATCGTCGTCGACCATGCGGGGCAGACGCTGAGCCTGCGGTATCCGCCGCGCGCGCTGGGGCGATTGGGGTTCGAGGTGATGCCGCGGTTGCTGCAGGCAACTACTGCGGCCGACATCGATGCTGCGCTTGAAGATTGGGTCGAGCCGGTGAACGTCGTGTTCGCGGCGGATGCCGAGGGTGGGTTGCTGCATCGGGTCGCGGGGGTGGTGCCGCAGCGGCACGCGGCCAACTCGTTGCGCGTCGTACCGGGCTGGGAGGCGGCGTACGCGTGGGACGGATGGCACCCGATGCCGCGGGCAACTGTCGAGGGGCCGGAGGCGATGGCGAACGCGCGGGAGATCGCGGCGCCACTGGGCGTAGAGTTCGCCGCGCCGTACCGGGCCCGGCGAATCCGGGAGCTGCTGGCCGAGCGGGCCGACTGGTCGATCGACGACATGGCCGACATCCACACCGACACCTACCTCGGGGCGGCGTACCGGCTGCTCGATCGCCTGCCCGGGCTGACCGGCCTGTCTCCGAAGGCCGTTGCCCTACGCACCGAATTGCTCGCCTGGGATCGGCGGATGGACGCCGGCAGCACCACCGCGTCGGCGTACGCCGCCCTGCGCAAAGCCGCCATCGCACGGATCACCGAGCGCTTCGCACTCCTCGACAACGCCGACGCGCCGCCGCTTTTCGCCGGCTACTTCGGCCTGCTCTCCCAGGTCTCCTTCGGCTTCGAGTCCCTCCTCGAATCACCGGACCTCGACGCCACCGCGCTGGTCCAGGCAGCCCTCGAATCCGTTGCCGCCGACAACCCCCGCCCGCCCTGGGGCGAAACCCACCAGCTCTCCCCGCTCAGCGCCCTCCGCACGCCCCTCTTCACCCCCACCGAGACCCCGATCGACCTCGCCCTCTCCGGCGACCACAACTGCGTCTGGTCCACCTCCAGCCTCCCCGGCACGGACCTCTGCCTTCGCGCCTCCGTAGCCCGCTACGCCTTCGACCTCACCAACCGCGCCAACAGCCGCTGGATCGTCCCCCTAGGCGCCTCCGGCCTGCCCGGCCATCCGCACCACCACGACCAACTCCCCCTCTGGCTGCGCGGCCACCTCGCCCCCATCGTCACCGACTGGGACCAACTCAAGCCGGAGGTATAGGCGGCCGGCGATCGCGGGCCCGGAGGAGGTCGTGGATGTAGCGGCGGAGGGCGAGGTCGTCCAGGCGGGTGTCGCCGGGGACGCCGGCTCGGCGCTGGATTGCTTTGAAGGCGTTGATCATTTTGACGGCTTCGGTGAGGGCAGCTTCGACGGCGTCGGTTCGACGGCCGGGGGTGGCGGCGGCCAGGAACTGTTCGAGCATGTCGAGCGACTTGCCGACGCGCTCCAGGGCGGTTGCTCGTCGGACGCGGTACGGCGTGCCCTCCGGCTCGGCGATCAGCCGGCGCCACGCTTCGGCCGCTAGTGCCTGCGCTCGTTGCAGCGGGTTGCCGACGATGCGGGCGCCTGCCGACGGATCGACCGTCTCGAGTGCGGGGAGCCGAACCCGGTGGTCCGGATGGACGGCGTTCTCGGCGAGTAGCTCGTCGAGCCGGTCCCGCGCTTCGGCGAGGCGCGCCTCGGCTCCGGGCTCGCCTCGGCTGACGGCCTCGGTGAGCTCGTCGACGGTGTCCGCCTGCTGCTCGATCTCGTCCAGACTCGCGTGCAGGTCCTGGCGCTCCTGGAAGCCGACGCGCGGCGGCTCCGATACCCGCGGCACGATCGCCAATCGCGCCGTCCGCGCCGCCGCCCGTACTCGATCGGTCGACGCACTGAGGTCGGCCCCGGGCACCGGCAGCTCGGCCGTGTCCGCCGCCGAGGCGAGCACGTCCCCGGCCGCCAGGCCGAGCCGGTCCAACTGGTACCGCAGCAACCCGACCTGATCAGCAACCGCCTGTCGGGACGGCGCGCGTTTGTTGTCCGCCCGCGCCCGATGCAGACTCCGCTCCGCATCAGCCTTGTTCCACAGCCATTGGGCGATCGGCGCCGCAAACAACTGCGCGGCCGCGGCCAGCAAGACCGTCGTGTAAGTCGTCGGCCCCAGCTGCACCAGGCTGTCGACGTAAAGCAGCACACCGCCCGTGACCACCGCCCCAGCGCCGTACAACGCGAACACCCACCGCGGGGTCCGCCCCGACGGCCCGCCGTACGGGTCCGGAACCGCAGGCGGCTGTGGCACCACCGGGAACCGGCCCCGGAATCGATCGACCGTCCGATCCGCAAGCCGCTCCGGCACCGGCGGCCCGCCGCGCAACCGGGACGCCAGCTCGGACAACGCGACCGCCTCCTGCAACAGCCGACCCAGCGCCGCGTTCACCTCCTGCGCCTCGCGCGCGCCCGCCACCTCGAGGTTGTACTCCGACACCGCAGCACTCGCTCGGTCGGTGAACCGCTGAATCACCGCGTTCGCCACTCCCGAAGCGACCACCGACGCCGCCATCGTCAGAATGCCCAGCACCAGCATCTCGCCCATCTCATCGAGCTGACGCCCCAGCGACGTGGTGTCGGGATCTGCACCCGGCTGGGCAGGCCCGACGGCCCGGCGGGCGGCGAGACCGAGGTGGTCCGGCGCATCGGAGTACACGCTCTCTTCGTCCAGCGACGGCAGCGGGCCGTCCGGTCGGCCGGTGGCGAAGGTGGCCGGGCGTCCGGTGATCGCTTCGTACAGCTGAGCCAGCCAAGCCCCGAGCTGGTTGTGGTACGCCGCCGGATCGGCCGCGAACCGCAATGCAAGCTCCTCGTTCCGGAGCGTTTCGAGCTCCTTCTTCCGGCCGTCGGTGTACTGCTCGGTGAAGCTCCGCAGCAGCGCGACGCCGACCGTTCCCACGATCACCGGGAGCGGTGGGAACAGCGGCGCCAGCAGCAACGCCGTCCCAACTCCGAGCCCGGCCGGCACCCAGATCTTCACCAGGTACCGCCACCGAGCCGGGATCAGCGCCTTCCCTTCCAGCTCGGGCAATGGCTTCCCTGCCACGGTCCGTGGGTCGGCCTCGATCGCATCGGCCAGGCTGGGCAGGTGTTTCGCGTGTGCGGCCTTACGCTTCCGGCCGCCTTCGTCGGCGGCCCACTGCTTGGCGGCGTCGAGCCAACGCTGACCGACCGCCAACGCGGCCGTCACCACCGCTGTCGGCAGAAGCGTGCCCAGTGCCGCGCCGACGTTGCCGGTCAGCACCAGTACGCCGGCCGCGGCGATTGTGGTCGGCACCAACCCGGCCGTGGCGTCGCGCCGCAGATACGTGCGCTGCTGCAGCCGGGTGTCTCCGACCTGCCAGCCCTTCAGATGCTGCTTCAGCATCGCCGCGTCGGCGTCCGAAAGAGCGAGCCGCCGGAAAGACGCCTGCTTCTGCCCATGGACGACCGCCAGCTCCTCCAACAGCGCCCGGAGCTCGGTCCGCAGCTGCAGCCGCTCGATCAGGCGAGCGCGCGGCGTGGTGGCCAGGCGATGGTTGAGCAACCGGGCCTCGGCCAATCGGCCGTTGTCCTCCTGACTCAACGGCACCGGGCGCTTCACCTCACTGCCGCTCTCCAACGCGTTCGGTACGCCGCTGCTGTCGAGATTCACCAACTGGCTCAGGAGATTGGCGATGATCCGGGCCACCGACCGATCCGCCGCCCGACTCGACACGACCAGCCGGATCGGCGTCCGGCCGTCGTTCTCGACGACGAACTCCCCCGCCAGCCCGCGCTCGACCTGACCGGCGCTCAGCTCGACGGTGATCCATCCGTGCACGGACTGCAGATGCAGCAGGTTGCCCGGCCCAGGCTGGACGGCGGTGATCCCAGCGGCCGCGAGCACGGCCGGATCGCTGAGCGCCGCCGTCATCTCGTACTCGACCTGATCAATATTCGGGAACCACCGGGCCAGGCCATCGAGATGCAGCAAGGACCGGACGACGCCTCGGATGATCCCGACGGTCGGCGGATCGGTGAGCGGCTGCGCCGGCACCGTCGGTGGGTCCAGCGGGATCGGCTGCGGCACCGGATCCAGCGCGGCCGCGGCTCGGCGTACGGCGGCGCGGTCGTGATGCCGCTCCAACGCGTCGACGCGCGCATCACCGGCCGCCCGCTGCAACCCGAGATCGTGCAGCAGCTCGCGCATCCGCTCGGCGTACCAGGCCTGAAGTTGTTCGTTCCCCTCGGCCATCCGGCGCTCGTGATCCAGGTAGAGCAGCTCGGCGACGCGGCCCTGCTGGTGATCGGAGAACCGCGGACCGCCGTCCGGCCGCCCACTGAAGGCATGCCCGGCCTCCCGCAGCTCATGGACCAGCGCTCGCCCGACATCCGCAAACTCGATCTGCTCGGAGATCCGCACGACCGCAAGCCGCCGCGCCTGCCGCAGCCGCACTTCGGCCGGGTGCCCATCGGCAACCGGCCCGACCTCGAGCTGAATGCTGATCGGCCGCCCGGACCACGGCTGCAGGATCAGCGAACGCCCATCCGGCGCGACCTGGATCCACCGCACGTCCACGAACTGCGCCAACTTCGCCAACCCCAGCTCGGTAGCGATCTGCGCCCACAGCTGTTGGTGTTCCTTGACCTCCCCGGTCGCCTCGAACGGTCCGAGCCGCTCCGCGTTGCCGACGACCGCGTCCGGTTCGAACAGGTTGCTGCGGTCCGGATCGAAGGCCTCGATACTTCGCTTCTGGTACCGCTGGTACTGCGCGTCCGTCCGTTTCTGCGTGCCTTCGAGCCGCCCCTCCGGCAACGGACTCCGCGTGTGGTTCGGCCCGGTCAGCTCCGCTCGGTGCGGTACGTCGGTGTTCTCCCAGGTCCGCCCGCCGGTCCAGATCACGTGGTCCGGGTTCGCCGGGTCCGAGACGGCGTACACCACCGTGACGGACGTCGGCCGCGGCTCGTTCGGCGGGAAGAACACCTTCAGATCCACTCGCCAGCCCTGTGCGAGCCAATCGCCGATCTCGTTCTCCAGGCTCTCGAACGCGCCCTTGTTGAAACTGCCGGCCTGCGGGAAGTAGTTCATCGTCGCCGCGACCTTCGCGAAGAACCGCCAGGCGATCGCGTGCCCGCCGTCGTCCTTGCCGGCCCCGGGGTGTCCCTCGCCGCGGGCGACGGCTCGTTTCCGCTCGACCCGATCCGCGTTCGGCCGACGGGTTTGTCCGAAGTCCGCGAACAGGCGGGCCTCGGCGATCCGCGGGAATCCGGTGACCTTGTCCACCACCCAGCGGGCCCAGTTCGGCCCGACCTCGGAGTCCTTTCCGGGCAGGCCGCTGGAGACCCACGGCGTCACCTCGGCGGTCGGCCCGGCCTGCTCCTCGGTCACCACCGGCGAGGCTTCGTTGAACCAGCCGAACTCGGCAGCTTCCTCGGGGGCTGCCTCCGGTGTGGGGTCGAGCGCGAAGGCCGCGGCCCGCCGGACGCCGGCCCGGTCGCGGACGTTCAGCGCATCGAGCCGCTGGTCGCTCTCCGGCCGCGCCAAGCCGATATCGTCCAGGAGCTGCCGCATCTTCGCGGCGTACTCCGCTCTGCGAGCCTCCGACGGCGATACCTCCTGCTTCAACTCGTCGTGCAGTAGCAGCAGTTCGCCCAACCGGCCTTGCTGATGTGCGTCGAACGCGGGCCCGTCTACCGGCCGGCCGCCGAACAGATGACCCAGCTCCCGGAGCTCGTGGACGAGCGCCCGCCCGACGTCCGCATCCTTGATCTGCTCGGAGATCCGGACGATCGCCTGCGGCGTCCCGTCGGCGGCGAGGCGGAACTCGGCCGGATGCCTGTCCGCGACCGGCCCGACCTCGATCACCACCTCGACCCGCTCACCTGTCCGGGTGATCACGTCGACCGTCGACGGCCCGGTCGGCACGATCGCCCGGACGTCCGCGAACACCCGCAGTACTGGTGAGCGCACGAGCTCGGCAATCAGTCGCAACAGCGTGCGGTGATCCTGGAGCGGGCCGTCCGCCACGAAGTCCGGCAGCCTGGCAGCGTTCCCATCCGGCGGCCGTCCCGGCGGCCCAGGAGGCGCCGGAACGCCAGCAGCCGGCGCAACAGCCAGCACGCCCGTCGCCTCCGCAGCCTCATCAACCGCCGGCTCGACCGCGGACTCGTCAACCGCCGCCTCGTTAGCCTCAGGCTCGACCGCGGACTCGTTGACCGCAGCGTCTTCGACCACCGGAGCAACGGTGGCGGGGCTGCTGTCCTCCGACGCCAGCGTGGCGCCGGTCTCCTCAGCGGGCTGTTCGGACTCCGTCAGTTCGTCCCGTCCTACCCGCGTCGCCCTGGGCTCGGCCGCTCGCGCCTCCGACGACCGGACGTCGACCGCGTCCGCGCGCGCCTGCGTCCCGACCACCCCCGACTCGACACCCGGCTGCTCGACCAACCCGCCGTCCGTACCCTCGACCACAACGTCACTCCACGACCCACCCTCGACCGTGGCGCTGTCCGCCCCCTCGACCACGACCTCGCCCCGCGACCCACCCTCGGCTACAGCGTCGCTCCGCGAATCTCCCTCGACCGTGGTGCCGCCGCGCCCATCGGTCGACGCCTGCGTCCCATCCCTGTGCGCCCCGGCCTCCGGCGCCTGCGCGCTACTCCGATCGCCGAGCTCCGCCGGCGCCCCGGACTCCAGGTCAGACACCGGAACCCCACCCGCAGTCGACTCATCCGAAGTTGCCCCGTCCACCGCATCGGCAGTGTCGTCAACCGCCTCCTGCAGCTCGTATTCCTGCTGCTCCTGCTGCGCAGCACTCTGCTGCCGATTGGCATGCCCATCGACGTCGACCCCGCCCTGCCGACCGGGGTTCGAATGATCCGCCAGCCCAGCAGGCCTGGAACCGTCGACGTCCGCGACCGCGTTGCTACCAGCCGCACCTGCCGAGGAACCCGGCTGCGAACTCGGGGCGCCTTCGAGCTGTGCGCCACCTGGTGTCGTGGTCGCAGGCGGGACGGCGGTCTCGAAACCACCGGGCGGGCCACCGCCGGGTGGGATCGTGTCGAGGGTGATGTTGGGCGGCGTGATCCCCAGCTTCCCGCCGGCCCATTGACCGATGGCGTCGGCGGTGTGGACCGCGCCGACGCGACCGGCGCCGAGCAGGCCGGCCATCGGGCCGCCGGTGGCCACCGCGTGCAGGTAGTCGCCGAAGCCCTGCTGGAAGAACGTCCCGTCGTACGCCGATTGCGCGACCAGGCTCGAGACCGGTGAGGTGATGCCGTTCACCACGAAGGTGTGCCCCGACATCCCGATGACATCGCGCGCGCGACCGCTGATCCGCAACGTGTCGGCGACCCGCAGCGCCGGCGCGCTGCCGAGCCGGCCCACCGGGTTGATGATCTTGCCCATCCCGGCCCCGAGCGGTCCGGCCGCCGCGGCGACCGCAAGCTTTCCGAGATCGATCTTGTCCTCGTACCCGCGGGCGATATCAATGCCGTTGGCAACGAGTTGGGTGATCGACTCCTCGATGGACTCCTGACCGAGCTCACGCACCAGGTTGCCGAGCGGCGAGCGGCCCGCTGTTCGGGCCAGTCCCGCGGCGGTCCGGATGATCGAGGAGAACCGGGTGATCAGCGTCCGCAGCAACTGGAACCGGACCAGGTCCCCGATCCCCGGCGGTAACAGCAAGGTGGCCACGAAGAAGACGCCGGTCATGATGACCTCGGACCAGATCTGACTCTTGATCTGGGCAACCGTCTTGGCGTGTCCCCAGCACAGCTGCGCGACGTCGAAGTACGCCTTGGCCAGGGTCTGATATCCCTCGGCCCCATTGACGATCTGGTCGACGTCGTACCGGTAGCCGATGGCCAGCGAGTCCTTCCAGGCCATCGCCAGCGAGCCGTTCACCGCCCCCGCGTCCCCGAGCGCCGCCTTGAGTGCCACCGACAGGTCGTTCCACAGGTTCCCGAGGTCGCGGACGGCGTCCTCGTTCGTCCGGGGGAAGATGTAGGCGTCGCTGAAGCGCTGCAGCTCGGTCCACAGGTAGGTGTTGGGTTCGGGAATCACTGCAGTCGGCGGAGCCGGTCGGTCTGCAGCTGATGCATCTCGGCGACCTGGATGATCATCTTGTTCCCGGTCGCCGCGATCGCCCGGAAGTTCGAACCCACGCCGTCGGAGGCCTTCTCCAGCAGCGGTTTCGCCTCGTTGTACGCCGCCCGGAACGCCACGCTCTCCTCGTTGATCCCACCGCCGGCCTGCTGTTCCTTGCCGAGCAACTCCGGGCCGATCCGGCGCCAGGTGTCCGCGAAGGCCTGGCCGATCGCCTCGAACTTGAGCACGATCGTGTTCGCCTCCTCCGGGAAGATGTCGAAGTCGCCGCTCATCGCCGGGTCTCCTTCGCCGCCTTGCCGAGCAGCCCGAGGAACGAGCCGAACGCGAGCTCCGCGGGGTCGTCGTCATCCGGTGCCACGTACTTCGGCATCCCGCCGCGCACCTGATCCTGGGCGTCCCGGCCGGCCGCGTTGATCGTGTCGCGAATCTGCTCCGCGAGCGCGGCCGCATCGGGTTCGCGCAGCGCGCGGGCGTCCAGGTACAGCTCGTGCACCTCGCCGTACACGCCGGCCTTCGCCTCGATCAGACCGTCCGGAGACTCGGCGACGCCGACGGTGTCCTGGACGGATCGGCGCAACTGCTGGGCCTCCCGCTCGAACTCGTCGAACTTTCCGACCCAGGACCAGTCGATCGAGGAATCGTGCTGCCAGTCCGACATCTGCGCCTCCTTGTTCGGATGGCCCCAGTCTCCGATCGGCTCCGCACCCGTCGCGGCCGCTGACCTCTTCCGGCCATGAGCCGGGTGGCCGCCGCGCGTCCGCGCACGCTGGGCAGCGTGAACACCATGACGCCCGCACGCTTCGGTGCCGCGCTGGTCACCACAGCGCTTCTGATGACACCGCTGTCGCTGATCGATGCCCCGGCGGCGCGCGCCGCGCCACCCAAGGGCACTTGCCGAACCGCCGAACCGGCGCACCCGGTCGAGCGGATGTTGCCGTGGGCCCAGCAACTGCTCGAACCGGAGCGAGCCTGGCCGTTCAGCACCGGCGCCGGCGTCACGGTCGGCGTCGTCGATTCCGGGGTGGATCGGGATCATCCGCAGCTCCGGCGGCGCGGAAAGGTCCTGACCGGACGGGACTTCTACCATCAGGGCAAACTTCCCGGCAGTTACGACTGCGTGTCCCACGGCACCGGTATCGCCGGGATCATCGCTGCCGATCGCCATGCCGGTCTGGGCTTCAGCGGAGTCGCTCCCGGTGCCCGGATCCTGCCGGTCAAGGTCAGCGAGCGAGAGGCCGACAACACCGGGCGCACCGAGGTGATCCCGCCGTCGATCCTTGCCAACGGCATCCGTTACGCCGTCGACCACGGCGCCCGGGTGCTCAACCTGTCGATCGCCGGGTCCCGCGACGACAAGCCGGTCCGGGACGCGATCGCGTACGCCGTCCGTCGGGACGTCGTGGTGGTCGCCGCGGCCGGCAACCAACAGGCGAACTCCGCCGGCCCGCTCCGGTCCTATCCGGCCGACTATCCCGGCGTGATCGGCGTCGGCGCGATCGACGTCAATGGCGCCCGCATGGACGCCTCGCAGATCGGCCGGTACGTCGATCTCGTCGCACCGGGCGACTCGGTGCTGACCAGCACCCGGATCGCCGGTCACGCCTATCAATCCGGCACCAGCTTCGCCGCCGGGTACGTGAGCGGGACGGCGGCGCTCGTCCGGTCCGCCTGGCCGACGATGCCGGCCGCAGAGGTGATCAAGCGCCTGCTGGCAACCGCCACTCCCGCGCGCGGTGGAGCAAACAGCCAGGAGTACGGCGCGGGCATCGTCGATCCTTATCGGGCTGTCACCGAGGCGATGCCGAAGGGCGCCGCCCAGCCGATGCCCGGCGCCGTCGTACCGCCCGTCGACCCGCTTCAGGTGGCGCACAGCGCTTGGTGGCAAGGGCAGAGCAGCACGGCACGTGATCTGACGCTTCTCGCCACCGCAGTCGCTTTGATCGTCCTGTTGGTCAGCGTGCTGCTGACAGTCGGCCGTCGCCGGGGCTGGGTCGTCCGCCGCTCGGCGATCGAGCGCGGCGTGCCGCGGCAGGCCGAGCTGCCGCCCGAGTTCCTCTTCGCCCGACGCGACTCGGACACCTGACAGCGAACGCAAGATGAGCCCCAGCCGGATCGGCTGGGGCTCACACGTTGCGGGGATCAGACGCGCAGGCCGGCCGCGATCCCACGGCAGGTGGCCAGCGTCGCCTGGCCGTCCATCTGGCACTGGTCGATGACGTTGCCACGGGTGACAGCGTCGTTCGCGTGCGCGGTCGTCTGGTTGACCTGGATGTTCACGTTCGCGAAGTAGTCGTCGAACGACGAGTCCATCCAGGCGCCGGACGACAGCCCGTTGGCCAGGCTGAGCTGGTCCTCGGCCGCGGCCATCCGGTCCTGTCCGATCGTGCGGTACGAGTGCGCGGCGTCGAGCATGCCGCCGAACTGCTGGAAGATCTCAGGCATCGGGTGTCATTCCTCTCTGCTGAAGGGTTTGCGGCTCAGGCGGTCGGCTGCGCCGCGTTGAGCGACTGAACGTTGTTCATACTCAGCTGGCCGTAGTGGCCGCCGATCTGCGAGGTGCCGTCCGCCTGCACCTCGGCCTGCAGCTGGCCGCGCAGCGCCGCCGACTGTGACCAGTTGTCGTGCCCCTGAACGTTGGCCTGGTAGGCCTCACCGCGCATCGCGGCGCCGAGATCGAGGGTCGCGCCCTCCGAGCGACGAACGTTGTCGCCCAGCAGCTGGGCGTACTGGCTCGTCTGGTTGGCGTGGTGCGCCATCTCTTCGGTGAGACCTTGAATGAAGGGTCCGGCCATCACTTTCTCCTTCCTGGGTTGGAACTTCCAATCACACGGTAGGAATCACGGACCACCGCGGACCGGTGACGACACCTTCCTGCCATGGGCCCCGCAACAGCACGCGGCCGCCGCAAGATCAGAGCGGACAGGTCCGACGGAAGGCAGATGACGATGGCGACGATGATGGTGCGACGGCCGATGCGACGGCCGGCTCCGGAGCTGCCCACGGGCGAACTGTTGCTGGAGGCACCTCCGGAGGTCCCCGAGCCCGGCGGCCGGCAATGGGCGCAGATGCTGATGGTGCTGCCGATGGTCGCGATGATGGGCGCGATGATGCTGATGTTCACCGGCAGCGTCGCCAGTGGCTTGCGGTATGTGATCTTCGGCCTGTTCGGGCTCGCGATGGTGGCGATGATCGTCGTCTCGATGTTCAGCCGGACCGGTGGCGGCAAGTCCGAGATGGGGCAGGCCCGGCGGACGTACCTGCGGCACCTTGCCCAGCAGCGACTACGGCTCGGGCGCTCCATCGATCAGCAGCGCGGCACGTTGAGCTACCACCACCCTGACCCCGGCTCCCTGTGGGCGCTCGCGGCCAGCTACCGCCTGTGGGAGCGGCGCCAGGACGACGGCGACTTCGGCGTCACCCGGATCGGCGTCGGCGCCCAGAACCCCGCGACCTCCGTCGTACCGCCGGACACGCAACCACTTGAACGCCTGGAACCGCTGTCTGCCTTGGCGTTGCGGCGCTTCGTCTCGACGTACGCCGCCGTGCCCGGACTGCCATTGGCCATCGCGGTGACCGGTTTCAGCCGGATCTATCTCCCCGGGGATCGGGAGCGCTCGATCGGTCTGGTACGGGCGATGCTGGGTCAGCTGGCGACGTTCCAGGCGCCCGACAACCTGCGGATTGCCGTCTGCACCGCACCGGCGAATCGCGGCGAGTGGGAGTGGGCGAAGTGGTTGCCGCACGCACTACACCCGGAGCGCACGGATGCGCTGGGGCCGCTGCGTCTGATTGCTTCGTCGATCACCGCGATCGAGGCGCTTCTCGACGACGTGATCGCCGACCGGCCTCGGTTCGACCCCGATACGGCAGCCCGCGTCACCGGGCCGCACTTGGTCGTCGTCCTGGACGGCGGTGATCTCGAAGGATCGGATCACCTGCTGGCGGGCTCGGGCGTCGAAGGCGTCACAGTCCTGGACCTGACGCTGCTCCCGCCGCGCGCGATCGACTCGACGGCGATCAGCCTCGATGTCGATGCTGATGGCAACATTCAGGCCGAGACGATGGACGGCGACGAGCGGCTCGGCCAGGCGGATTCGCTGGACCTGGCCACGGCCGAGGGCCTGGCCCGGCAGCTGGCCCCGCTGCGCTTGACCGCCGGGGCGCAGGGCGACCAGCCGCTGAGCGCCGACCTCGGACTGGCGGAGCTGCTCGATCTCGGCGACCCGTACGACTTCGACCCCGAGGACACCTGGTTGCCGCGGCCGAGCCGGGACCGGCTCCGCGTCCGGTTCGGGCTCCGGGCCGATGGCCAGCCGATCGAGCTGGACCTGAAAGAGTCGGCCCAGGAGGGTATGGGTCCACACGGTTTGCTGATCGGCGCGACCGGCTCGGGTAAGTCGGAGCTGTTGCGGACGCTGGTGCTCGCGCTGGCGATCACCCACCCGCCGCGCTCGCTGAACTTCGCGCTGGTCGACTTCAAGGGCGGCGCGACCTTCACCCGGCTCGACAAATTGCCGCACACCAGCGCGGTGATCACCAACCTCGCCGAAGAGCTGCACCTGGTCGACCGGATGACGGACGCGATCAACGGCGAGCTGCTCCGCCGTCAGGAACTGCTCCGCACCGCGGGCAACTTTTCCTCGCTCCGCGACTACGAGAAGGCGCGCGCCGCCGGTGCACAGCTCCCGGAAGTCCCTACTTTGCTGGTGATCTGCGACGAGTTCAGCGAGCTGCTGACCGCTCGGCCGGACTTCATCGACATGTTCGTCCAGATCGGCCGGGTCGGCCGATCGCTCGGCGTCCACCTGTTGCTGGCCAGCCAGCGGCTCGAAGAGGGGCGGCTGCGGGGTCTGGAGACGCACCTGTCGTTCCGGATCGGACTGCGGACGTTCTCCGATATCGACAGCCGGACGGTGCTCGGCGTCAACGACGCGTTCCATCTGCCGCGGGCTCCTGGTCACGGGTTCCTGCGGGTCGGGACGGAGCAGATGGACCGGTTCCGATCGGCGTACGTGTCCGGTGTGCATCGGCGTCCGACCGCCGGCGGGTTGCAGGTCACCCCGGACAACTCGGTCGAGTTGTTCGACTACTCCAGTGCGTACGTCGCGCCGGTTCTCGAGGACGACAACGACGACGAGCCGGCCGATCCGGACGGCGTCTTCGACGAGAACGTCGGTGAGTCGCTCCTCGACGTCCTGGTCGACCGCTTCGACGGCAAGGGCGATCCCGCGCACCAGATCTGGCTGCCGCCGTTGGACAAGGCCCCTGCGTTGGGCGAGCTGCTGCCTGGCTTCGGCGATCAGAGTGGGACGCCGTCCATTCAGCCTGGTCGCTTGGTAGTCGTCGCGGGTGTGGTCGACAAGCCGCTCGATCAGCGCCGTGATCCGCTGACCCTCGATCTGTCCGCCGCCGGCGGGCATGTCGCGATCGCGGGCAGCCCGCAGAGCGGGAAGAGCACGGCGGTCGTGAGCATCTTGACCAGCTTGGCGCTGACGCACACGCCGGAAGAGGTCCAGTTCTACTGTCTCGACTTCGGCGGCGGCGTATTGACCGCGCTCCGCGACTTGCCGCACGTCGGCAGCATCGCAGGCCGGCAGGACACCAACGCCGTCCGGCGGACCGTCCTGGAGCTGCTCGGCATCATCGCCGAACGGGAACGCGCCTTCGCCGAGGCCGGCGTCGACTCGATGGAGACCTATCGCGAGCTACGCCGGACGGGCCGGGCCGGGGACTCGCCGTACGGCGATGTGTTCTTGGTGATCGACGGCTGGCAGACGATCCGCAACGACTACGACGATCTTGAGCAGGCGTTGGGCGATATCGCGACCCGCGGGTTGGCGTACGGCGTCCATCTGATCATCACCGCGGCCCGATGGTTCGACATGCGGACCAACATTCGCGACCTGTGCGGCACCAAACTCGAGCTGCGGCTCGGCGATCCGATCGACTCGCTGGTGGATCGGCGTACGGCGACGCTCGTGCCGGAGCGGGCGCCCGGGCGCGGCATCCTGACCTCGCGGCACCATTTCCTGATCGCCGCGCCCCGGCTGCAGGACAGCGACGAGCGCGTCGCGGTGGGGCTGGGCGCACTGGTCGACGTCGTACGGGAGGCCTGGCCGGGTAAGGCCGCGCCGACGATCAAGTTGCTGCCGACCGAGGTCAGCTACCAGAGCGTCGACGGCGCGAGCTCGAAGGAGCACGGCCTGGCGATCGGCGTGGCCGAACGCAGCCTCGAACCGGTGCTCCTCGATCCGGCGCAGAACCCGACCTTCATCCTGCTCGGCGACACCGGCGCCGGGAAGTCCGGTTTCCTGCGGACGCTGGCCACGCGGATCCGCGAGACCCACACCCCGCAGGAAGCCCGCATCCTGGTCGTCGACCACCGCCGCAGCCTGCTCGGCGCCGTCGAGAGCGACCACCTGCTCGGCTACGGCAGCAACCACCAGGCCACGGCCGAACTGATCGCCGGCCTGGCCAACATCCTGCAAGCCCGGCTGCCCGGCGCCGACATCACCCCGCAGCAACTCCGCGACCGCTCCTGGTGGGAAGGCCCGGACATCTTCGTCCTCATCGACGACTACGACCTGGTCGCCTCCTCCGAGGCACACCCCCTGATCCCACTGCTGCCCTTCATCCCCCAAGCCGCCGACATCGGCCTGCGCATCTACGCCGCCCGCCGTACCGGCGGCGCCATGCGCGGCCTCTTCGAACCGGTCCTGGCCCGCATCCGCGACGTCGGCTCCCCCGGCCTCCTGATGTCCGGCAGCCGCGAAGAAGGCCCTCTCCTCGGCGGCCTCCGCGCCCAACCCATGCCC
Organism: Kribbella sandramycini; assembly: GCF_013131805.1. Classification (GTDB taxonomy): domain Bacteria; phylum Actinomycetota; class Actinomycetes; order Propionibacteriales; family Kribbellaceae; genus Kribbella; species Kribbella sandramycini. The sequence continues at coordinate 439,204 of NZ_JABJRC010000005.1, forward strand.
CCCGGCCGCGGCTGGCTCATCAGCCGCCAAGGCACCACCCACCTCATCCAACTAACCCAACCCCCGCCGGAACCCCCGGCGATCTGAAAACGAAAGGAGAAACCATGGCGCTATCCGGAGGAGACGCAGATGCCTCCCTGGCCGAACGGTGGGTCACCGAGTTCCGCAACGGCGCGCTGCAGACCTTCAGTACCGCCGTCCAGGACACCGGGACCCTGTCCGCCACGAAGTCCGCACCGGGCCAGATGCCCGAAGGTGTGGCCTTCATGAAGGTCGAGCGGGAGGCGCGGGACACCCTCGCCCAGGTGATGTCGAAGATGCTCCAAGGGCTGAAAGGCTACGACCAAGCCGTCGAGGCGGTCTTCGCCAATTACGGCAATCTGCACGAGCTGACTCTGCAGCGCGCACGGGCCTTGCTGAAGCCGACCGACGCGCCGGCCGAGGTCAACTCGGCCTTCGACCCGCAGTGGGTACTCGCCCACCAGGCCGCGCACCCCGAGCTGTTCCCGCCGCGGCCCCCGATGGAGGGATCCTGATGGCTGACCAGAGCGACTACGCCGCGGCGGCGAAGACAGCACAGCTGCTGGATCCGCTGCTCGCCGCGATGCGCGAAATCGACCGCTTCGCCCAAGCCGAGCTGAACTTGCGCGGCCCGTTGCAAATGTCCGCCGACATGTGGCAGACGGCCGCTGGCGGGATGCAGAAGACGGCGATCCAGTTCCGGACCTTCAATCAGGGACTGCTCGACAACAAGTGGCGAAGTCCCAGCGACTCCGGCGAGTACCGGGACGCCTCCGAGGCCTCCGTCCGGTCGTTGCAGGCCGGACACGACAGCATCGCGGTGTCGGTCGGCGAGGGGACCGGCGGACCGGCGGGCGGCGGCATCCCGGCGGGCCTGCGGCAGTTGGCGCAGGTGATCAACGACGTGGCAACCGCGAGCACTCCCGTGCTGACCAACCTCGAGCACGGCGTCAGCACCTTTCGCGCGGAATGCGGAACCATCGAGGCGCCCAAATCCCCGTGGACGTCGGAGCTGGTTCGCAAGTACGAGACCGAGAACACCAACAATCTACGGAGCGCCGTCGTTGCTGTTGGCAACCAACTCAACATGCTCGCCGTCTGGTACAGCGCCATCGGCAGGAGCACGCAGGAGGCCGCACAGGCGCTCAAGTGGGACGGCCCAGGCGGACCGAAGGGGTCTCCGGCGCCGAACCGGACCGCGAGCGCGCCGCCCGGCGGTGGCCCGGCCGGGCCAGGCGAGACGCCGTCGACCGACCAGGCGGCCGGCCCGCAGCCCGGCCAGGACACACCGGGGGAGACGCCTGCCGAGATGCCCGCAGAAGCTCCGGGCGGGATGCCGCCCGGCGGAATGCCCCCTGGCGGAATGCCGCCGGGCGGTCCTTCGTTGGCGGGTATGCCGCCAGGCGCTACGTTGCCGAAGCCCCCGGTGCTACCACCGCTGACCCCGCCGGTACTACCGGACCTGACGCATCCGATCCCCCCAGCCGGTCCGCCGGCGATGAGTGGGATCGGAGTACCGCCCAGCGGCGGACCCCGAGGCGGCGGAGCCGGCCTGCCACGAGGAGCCGGCATCGGCGGCCTAGGTGGCATCAAGGGCCTCGGAAAGCCCGGTATCGGCTTACCCGGCACTCTCGGCAGCGACCAGGTCGCCCGAGCCGCCCACCCCCTCCAGGCACCGCCCGCCTTGAGCGGAGGCCAAGCCCCATCGAACGGCCTCAGTTCAACATCCACCGCCGGGCCCGCCGGCGCGGGCGGCGGCATGCCCCCGCCCATGATGCCCCCCGGCGGCGCAGCCGGCGCCGGCCCCGGCGGTCGAGCCGGCAAACCCGGCGCAAGCACCATCCGCCCACCCGCCCGCAAACGCACCCGCCGCGACGAAACCCCCGGCGTCCCCTCCGAACTCCGAGGACGCTCCGGCCGAGACCTCCCCGCCGCCTTCCCCCTACCCCCCGCCACCCCCAGACGCCGCCCAGACAAGGACCCCCAAGCCCAAACCCTCCAACTCCTCGACGAAGACCTCTGGAAAGTCGAACACCCAGAACCAGCACCCCCACCCACCCCCCACCGCCACGCCACCTAACCAACCCCAGGGGCCCGACTCAACCCCCTTGGGTTCTAGTGGTCGTAGCAACTCCTAGCTTTGGGAGTTGCGATGGGCTTCGAGATCCGGGCAGACCGGGGGCCGCAAGGGCGTAAGAAGCTTGCGGCTGAGCGGGCGGCATACTCCGGGCTCATGCAGCAGGGCTTGAGTGACAAAGAGGCGTGCCGGATTGTCGGTATCAACTCGAAGACCGGCCGTCGTGGGCCTAACGGCCGGGGCGCGTCGGGCAGGAACAAGGCGGCATCACCGACCGGTTCGGTGGTGCCGTCTTGTGCGTCCTCGCGGTATCTGTCCACGATCAGCCGCGAGGTCCGCCGCAACCGGCACCCGGTCAAGGGCCAGTACCGGCCTTACGCCGCTCAGGATCGTGCTGACAGGCGCCGGCCCCGTCCCAAACAGGGCAAGGTCGGATCCAACCTCGTACTGCGGGACTTCATCCAGGAGTGGCTGAACCAGCGGTGGAGCCCCGAGCAGATCTGCCAGGCTCTGCGGGCGGCTTTCCCGACGTGCCGCGGGAAGAATTCATCCCGGAGTTCTTCACCAAGGTCGACCGCACCGACGGGCCAGGAATGACATCTTGACTGTTCGACAACGTCTCTGCCGGAGACGCGGTGGTCCGCCACGGTGTCCGCGAGTTGCGGGCGCGCCGAAGAGGTCCGGCCGGAGGATCTGGCTGGACCTCTGGACGGGAGCGGGCCGCCTAGGCCGTGGCGGCCTCGATGGCCTCGAAGATGTCGGCGTCGGTCTCGCGTTGCCAGTCGGGCAGTTCATGCCAATCGGCGACGTATGCGGGTTTCGGGTCGGGGATGTGCTTGTAGATCTGAGCGATCCAGCACAGGGCGACGAAGCGACCCTTCTGGTCTCGGGTCAGCTTCGAGGTGTTGCCGGCGCTGACTTCGATGAATTCGGCCACCTGCGTGTAGACACTGGCCGCGCTGCTGCGCTCCCATTCAGGGGTGTCTTCCCAAGGGGTGACATAGCTTGCTTTGGGCTCGCCGGGGAAGTGTTTCTTGACTCCTGCAATCCAGGCGTCGCGGAAGATTCGGCCGGGCTCAAGCGCCACTGTGGGTTCTCCTCAGGGGTTGTCGTTCAACGGTTGGCAAGCGCGGAGATCTCGGCGTTGAGATGCCGCACGTCCCGAACGGAAGCAAAGGGAGCCAAATGCGGTTGCAGCGTCCGAAGCTTCTGCGCGATCACTCCGGACCGTGTTCGCTGGGCCATTTCGAGTGCAGCGTTTCCGTAACTCACGACCCGCGCAGCATCGCCGCACTGGGCACCGGTCATGGCCAGGTCGGACAGCACACATCCTCGCCGCCTCGCAGACAACGCGGTCTGAAGCGCTGCGGTCAGAGTTGCTTCCGCTCGATCCGGAAGCTTCAGAGACACGTAACTTGCGCCGCGTTCTTCGGCGATGCGTGACCCATCGAACCGGAGCCAGCCGCCGTTGTTGTGGGGCGCGGACAGTTCGTGGACTCCCTCGGCGTAGCCCATTGCGCGCTCGAACCCTGCGACATCGCCGAGTCCTGCTAGTGCTTGCGCCTCGACACAGCTCACCCAGTACCGCGTTGAGAGGCTTCTGCTGCCGTTTCGGGCCAGGTTGCCAGCTATTTGGAGCATGGGTAGTGCCCTGCTGTACTCGTGACCGTACAGGCCAAGGAAGGCGTGCCGGGTCATGGCGCAGGCCCAGAGATCGAAATCGTCAGCTTCCTTGCTCGCCGTAGCCGACAAGGTGTAGCACTGCGCCGCGTCGGTGTACTTGCTCGCGTCGAACGAGATCTCACCCGCAAGTTGGAACAGGTCGGCGACGAGTCGGGCAAGTTCGCGCCGCTCGTCCGGGCGCTTCGCCTTGCCAAGGTTGTCCATGAGGACGGATAGCTGATTTCTGACGAGAGGGTACGCCGCACTCTTCGATGAAGCGCTCGTATAGAGCTGCCAGAGATGTGTATTGAGATCAGACAGCTCAGCCAACGCGGCCTTGCCCGCGACAGCGCCCTTGATCGGCTCGGTGGCGCGATCCCAATCGACGGATGCACTAGCTGGAGGCACCGCCAGGGTGGCACCAGCCACCGCAAGCAAACGAAGGAGTTCACGGCGGTTCATGTCGTCGATCTCCTGCTGGCCCTGGCGGAGTGGGTCGGCTGGCGTTGGGCTCAGTGCTGGAGTGCTTGCCGCGAGACCAACCAGGACTCGTGCCTCAGGAGGCATGTTCAGTCCTGATGCAATTCTCTCAATGACTTCAAGCCGGGTGATCCGGCGTCTTCCACGAAGCGTCTCGCTGATACGCCCTTGACTCAGGCCGACCGCCTCGCCAAGCCGAGTCTGGCTGACGCCTCGCTGGTTCGCCTCACGAAGCAGCAAGCTCATATCCCTGGATGCCAAGGCATGCGCGACTGCGGCTGATCGCCAGAAGCTGGCGGGCAGCTCGATCAGTCCCACGGTGGCGTCTTCCATCGCCCAACCTGTCGCTCGCTGTACTGGCATCGTAACCGTCCATCTCAGGCTGAACACGGCGCCACCGGCGGGGCTCAACCAAAGCGATATCCCATCGTGGGATGGCCCAGACCATCACGCAACCCGCAGCATCGACTACAGAAAGTCATGAAGGCTTGCTGAGGGGGAGAGGCAACTTGGTTGAAGTGCCACGGGCATTCGTTCTCCTGCGGCATCACGACCCGTCGCAGGTCAGTGGCACGGGTGTTGTGGCCGAAGGCACGCAATGGACCGATGGTTCGGCCTCCGTGCGGTGGCGTGGAGCTGATCCCACAGTGGCGTACTGGCCCGGAGGCATTGCGGCGATCGAGCGCATCCACGGCCATGGTGGCGCAACGGAGGTTCTGTTTCTCGACGAGGCCCCCGCTGGCTTCAACGCCCTCCGCAAGGCAGTACTGGCGGACAAAGCAGCGGTCGTTGTCCCGAATGTGGATCACCTCAAGCCCTATGGCGACGTGTCCGCCCTCGTGGAGGAGCTGAAGGCGCCCTCCGGCCATCACGTTCTGCCATCCGAACCCGAGGGCGACTGATGCGGCGGGCGGCTGGCATAGCCGTGGTCGCGCGGGGCGGCGTTGTGCTGCGTCTCGCCGGTCGCCCGAGCGAGTTCCTTGGCGCCGTGCCCCAACCACCTCGCGGCACGGCGCCGGGGACTCCCAAGACCCGGTGCACGGGCGCACTGCGTGAGGCGTCCGCCCGTGCGCCGTTCCACTTCCGAGAAGCAGGCGAGTGCCTCTCGGGCGACGGTGTCCGCCACCCCCGGCAATCCCACCGCATGGGGGGTGGCGGGCCGCCGTTCACACGCCAACCAACGGAACCAGGAGGCGAGCGCTGTCATGGGGGAAGTCGTCCAACTGCGGCCCTTGGTGTTGGGCTATGCCCGGCTCGCACCATTCGCCGGTCACGGGCAACACACAGCGGTACAGGCGCAACTGACCACGTACGCTCAGGAGGCCGGACTCCAACTCGGAACGGTCTACTTCGAGCGCACCGGCTCGCTTCCCCTGTTTGACCACGCCGACCCAGCTCCGGCGTACACAAGTCTTCTTGCCGGCCTCAGGCATCCCGGCGTGACCGGAGTCGTGGTGCCCTCCCTGGACGCCTTCGGCGACGAGAAGGACAAGCGCCTCGCCGAGCTGGAGGACGACCTGGCCACGGTCGTGCACGTGGTCAACGCCGAGGACGTCCACGATCCCCGCGACTAGTTCACGGCCATGAGGCCAAACAGTCAACGTGAGGAGAGAACATGTCCGTGGTCGAACAACTCAAAGGGCAACTGCACGCCGTCGCTCAGGAAGCCGATCAAGGCGCCGCCGGCCTCGGCGGTTTCCAGAACAAGTTCAGCCAGGCGAGCCAACATGTTCAGTCGTTGATCCAGGGTTCAGCGACCGGAGCGGACCGTGAGATTGCTGAGGTGCTGGATGCCGCGTCCAAGTCGCTGGCATCGGCGGTGGAATCGCTCCAGATCGCCTCACACAAGTGCGGGCAGTACGCCCAGCAGCTTTAGCTGCCCATGCCGTCGGAGTTGCAGAGGGTCGCCGGGGACCTGGTGGCCTGCCTCGACATGATGCCACGGGTCATAGACGCATTGCAGACGCGTGCCCGCCGATGTCGGGAGATGGCCGGGTTTGTCGGTGGCTTGTCGGGCGGGAGTCCTGCATTGCAGGCTGCGGCCTACCAACTGGACGCCGCCGCGAACGAGTGTGAGAAGGCAGCGCACCTCTGCGAGATCGCCCGTCGGCAGGCGCGGGACTGGGCCGCGCAGATGGTGGGCGACACGGGCGGTGGGTCCACGTCGGCTGGAAGCCGGGATGCTCCCACGGGCGATCCGGCAGTCAGCGGCACAAAGCCAACCGCACCGGCAAAGCCGGGATCGACGGCGCCACGCCCGCCGGACGATGGTGGCGACTCGGACGCGCAGACGGTCATTCGGCGGCTACCGGTACGGGAGAACGACGAGGGAAAGACGCGCGGATTGTGGACGGACGGCGACGGTCGGGACAGGCCCCTGGTCAGCGGGAACGGCCACTACCAGAAGCTTGCCGACGAACACACCCGACGGCTGGGCCTCCCACCTATGTCCAGCACATCGCACGTTGAGATGAAGTTCGCCATGTTCATGCGAGAGCGGGGACTACGGAATGAGACCATCTTCATCAACAACCGGCCGTGTCCGGGTGAGCGGAGCTGCTCGGAGTGGGTTGAGCTGTTCCTTCCGCCGGGAGCGAGACTCACGGTCCATTGGCCCAACGGAGGTCCGTGGACGTTCTACGGGAGGGGGAAGCAATGAACTTCACCGCCAGGGCCTACTACCTGCACGAGCACGATGAAAACCCTGTCGAGATCCGGACCTCCGACGATGTGCGGGGATTGCTCGATGCCATGCTGACCCAGCCGAAAGACTCGTCGATCGTCACGCTTTACGTCGCGGAGCGTCCCAAGCTGGACATCGGTGGAGCTGACCATGAGTTGCGGATAGGTGTACTCGCGGACCGCAAGGTAGGCAGCGTGAGCTTCATCAGCGGCAAGGATCGGCACTACGCCAAAGGCGTAGCCGACCCCGACCCGATCCGGTACCAGTACGCCGGACACCTGGACCTGTTCCCGGCCGACTCGCTGGTTGAACTGGACGTTCTCCTGACGGTGGCGGCTGACTTCCTTGCATCTGGCGCCGAACGGCTTCCGCAGGGCGCGCAGTGGTCGCCTTGGCCTACGGAGCCGCTGGACGAGGACGAGGGCGGTTGGTTCTGAGTTTGCAGAGGGCAGGGGACACCCGCCCCCTCGGGCGCCTTCCTCCCGCGTCTCGAAGTTGCACAACGACGAGTAGCCAGGCCTCTTCGGAGGTCCTGGCTACTCGTTGCGTCAGGCGACTATCAGGACGCGGCGTAGGTGATCCGGCGGATACCGGTCGGATCCACCGGCGTGTTCGCCGAATAGCCCCAGATGGCCACCTGAACACCCTCGGCGGACTTGAAGAACTCCAGGCGCCTCGGGGCGGAAACGAGCGACAGGAAGGCGTCAGGGCGCATCAGGTAGGACGCGGCCGCCGACCACGCCACCGTCCCCTCAGGAACGCCGAGGCCTTCAGAGCGGCGCGTCCGGCTGAGAAGCAGCCGCGCAGGTGCGGGCAGACCTGGATGCTGCTCGAGCGACGTCAACCCGCGCATGCGTGGCAGGCAGTCGCTTGTGTTCCACTCGTCATCATCCAGGAGACGCGGCCTTCCAGCCTCCGCGGCCGCGATCTTATTCTTCCGTTCTTCCGTTCTTCTGTTCAGGGGGTGGGTTTTAGGGCGGCTTGGGGGGAGAGGCCGGGGCCTTGGGGGACTCGGGCCAGTAGGGCGGCGGGGATGGGGGTGGGGTGGATGTTTTCGTAGCCGAGGGTGGGGAGGAGGTCGGGGGTGATGAGGGGGTAGGCGCGGGCGGTGTCGGTGATGACGGAGATGGCGCCGCTGGGGGCTCGGTCGGATTGGGCGGCGCGGACTACGGCGGCGGTGCCGGGGGTGATGAGGATGCGGTCGGCCAGGCCGGTGCCGCGGCGGCCGATCTTGGGGGTGACGGTCATCGGGTCGCGGGGTGGGAGGGGGGCGTCGACGGTGATGGCGGGTGGGGTGGTGCCGGGGGCGAAGGTGGCGCAGATGGTGCCGAGGCCGTCGCGGGGGGCGATGAAGGCGGGGCGGCTGCGGGGGGCCATTCCTTCTTCGACGGTGGGGGCCGGGTCGTCGGCGGTGGCGGCCTCGGCCGGGCTGAGCTCGATGGGCTTGGGGCGCTTGCCGCGGTACGCCGCCACGGTCGCCGGGAACTCGGCCTGGATGTCGAACTGCAGCGCGGAGATCGCGAGCAGCCGGTTCTTGGTCGCCAGGTAGTGCTGGACGCCGCCGCCCGACGAGCGGACGACGAAGAGCTGCCCGATCGCGGTCCCCTTGCGACCGGGGACGGCGGACGACGGTTTGCCCATGGCGGCGATCTTGATCGGGGCGAGCGGCTCGCCGTCCGGGAGCGCGTCGACGAAGGCCGAGCCGACGCGGGCCCACGGTTTGGAGTTGAGCGCCAGGCCGACCGAGACGGCGTCCGCCTTGACGATGCGATGCCGGTAGCCGTTGCGGAGCAGGTAGCGGTCACCGGTCCCGATCACCTCGACGAGCATCACCGAGTCGGCCAGGGCCTGGCCGCCGCCGGGCTGTTGCCCGATCATCAGCACCGACTCGCTGCTCCGGGCGCCGGCCAGGTCGATCGTCGGCTGCGAGCAGAGCGTCCAGCCGCCGGTCAGCAGCTTCTTGGCTGCAGGTAAGGCATCCGGGGCATCTTCGATGCCGATCCGAGGCCCGCGCGGGACGCCGGCCAGCGACTTCTGCGACACCCGGCGGGTGTCGCCTTTCTTGCCGATGGCAAGCAGTGCGGAGACGTAATTGGTCACCGGGTGCAGATGCTGGTCGAGGTAGACGTACCGGGTGCCGGTCTCCTTCTCGACGATGACGCCGTCGCCCTTGCTCCACGCCTTGTTCCCGCCGGGCACGATCATCCCGTAGACCCAGACGACCGCGAGCGCGAGCACCAGGACGCCGACACTCCAGATCGCCGACAGGCCGACCCGTTTGAACGGCGGCGTCTCCGGATCGGTCTCCCGCGTAACCAGAGCCGACACCATCCGCTGGACGGAGAACTGGTGGGACTGCAGCTGATCCTTCCTGGTCGCCATCTCAGCCTCCCCAGCCCCGGACGACGGCGTACAGACCGAGCACCGAGCAGGCGAGCGGAATCAGCGACAGCGTGACGAGGACTTCGACGATCTCGGCGTACCGGCTGAGGTACGGACTCGGGAGCTTGCCGCTGTAGCGCAAGCCGAGGAAGATCGTGGCAGCCGCGAAGAGGATCGCGATCGGCACCACCATCGCGATCGGGTCACTCGCGCTCCGGCTCAGTGGGCCGAGCGCCAGACAGGCCAGGCCGACCAGGCCCGGCACCAGGAACAGCAGCCGATGTTTGACCACCGGATAGATCCTTGCCCTGAGCAAGCACCCGGCGGCGAGCAGACCGGTCAGCAGGTTCGCGGAAACGCCACGGTCCAGCGTCAGCAGGATCAGACCGGTCGACACAGTGAGCGCCATCCCGATCAGCGCGCCGGTGAGCAGGCCGTCCGCGCGCAGTACGGCGCCGTACACCTCACGACGCGCGGGTTGCGGATCATCGCGGACCAGATCGGCCGTCGTCCGCGGCAGAATCGGCATCGGCAGCCGACCGAGCCGCAGGCACAGCTGGCTGTAGAACGGCGAGAACGCGAACGCCGCCGACCCCACGAGCGCCGCCACATCAGGGCCGCCCAAGGACTCCGCCGTACCGATCCAGCCCGCAATCAACGCGAGCAGCCCGGTACTCGTCGCCCCCGCGAAGAGGGTGGCCTTGTCGACGACGCCGAGGTAGCAGGCGATCCCCGCCAGCATCAACGCCGTCCCACCGGCCAAAACCTGCGGTGCGCCGATCGCGGGCCACGGGCCAACTCCGGCCAGCAACAACAGGCCCCCGAGACCGGCGAACAGCAGGCCGATTCCGGCGACGAGCGCACCGGCGCCGGAGTCCCCGACGACGCGCGCCAGCGAGACGCCGGACGCGATCAACAGGACGGCGCTGAGCAGCAGCCAGGTCGCGGTCTCGGCCCAGGGCGACGCGTGCCGCAGGATCGCGGTCAGCCCGACCAAGAGCGAAGCTGCGGCGCCGATCAGCCCGGCCGCGCGGGTGTGCCGGGCGGTCCAGATCGCGCCGAGCCGCCCGGCGCCGGACGCGACGGCATCGACGAGGTCGTCGTACTCGAGTTCCGGCCAGTCGAGTTCGCGCGGCACCAGGTGCAGGATCTCGCCGTCCCGGATCCGGTGCGAGCCGAGGGTCCGGCCGAGGCTGAGCTCGGTGCCGTCGGCGCGGCGGAGCACCCAGCCGCCGTCGGGCGCGGCCTGATCGGCGAGATGCTCACCCGCCTTGGTGAGCAGGCCGGGCAGGACCTCGGCGACCGAGGCCTGTTCGGGCAGGGCCAGGTCGAGCCGGCGTTGCGGCGCGGCGACCGTGACCCGGAGCAGTCCGGTGATGTTCATGGTGTTCTTCCTTGCTCTGCGGCTTCGCGGGGCCACGGAGGGCCAACTCCACGGTGCCCGGCGCGCGGGGTGCCGAAGGGGCCCGCGTCCTGTTCCTGCCGCTCCCCTCGACGGCGTCGTCCGCAGGCCTAACGTGCTGGCAGAGAAGGAAAAGGAGGATGCCGTGGACGCATTGCTGCTGCCGATCGGTCATGATCTGGGCGCCTTGTACGCCGCCGGCGGGACGGCGCGCCGTCATCAGGTGCGAGCCGGCGCGGACCTGGCCGAGCTCAGCGACACCGAGTTCGCGATCTGGATGCTTGCGCACGGCATCGATGATCGCGATCAGCCGACCCGGACGTCGCTGATCGACGGCGCGGAGCGGTTCGGGATCGACCCGGACGAAGCGGCCGCGGTCATCGACCAACTGCAATCCGATCGGCTGCTCGCCGCAGTCGACCCGGAAGACGCGACCGGCTTCGCCCAGACGCACCAACTGATCCCGCTGTTGACCGGTCTCGGACCGGATCCGGACCAACCCTGGATGCAGAACATCGGCCTGCTGAACCAGCCCGTTGTCCAGGTCTCCACCGCCGTGTACGACGTCTGGACCTGGGCTCATCTCGCGCCGCAACTGTGGGCGGGTTGCGAGGACGCCGCCGAGGTCGCCCGGACGGCGGGGATCACGACCGCCGACGAGACGGACCCGCACCGCGTGCTGGCCGGCATCCTCACCTCAGTCCACGGCCTGCTCTGCGTCCGGGCGGCGTACCTCGATCGGCGGACCCACTGATGATGCTCTTCCCGATCGGCCACTACACCGGCCTGCGGACCGACGAGGCCGGGCGGCAGTTCCGCACCGTCCGCCGCGGCTGGCGCCTACACCAACTGGCCGAAGACACCTTCGGTGCTTGGGTTCTCAGCCACGGTACGCCGGACAACGGCAAACAGCCGTGGACGGCGGAGCACGTCCTCGCTGCCGGAGCCGAAGCCGGTCTGACCGACGTATCGGATCACTTGGAGGAGCTGGCGAGCCTCGGGTTGCTCGCCACCGTCTCCGCGCAGGACGCCGAGTTCTTGCAGGCCAACCGGATCGACGTCCAGTTCGTCGGGCTGGGCAACAGCCCGGACCAACCCGACCTGCACGCCGTCGGGCTGCCGGGGCTGGGCGCGACCGCCCTGCTCGACCCGACCTGTTACGAGCTGTGGCAATGGGGTTCGCTGGCTCCGACGATCTGGCACAGCTGCGAAGTCCGGGCCTCGGTGGTCAGCCGGCTCGACCAACCGGTCGATCCGGGCGCCGTCGCCGCCGAAGTGCTCGGGGATCTGCGGTTCCTGCTGGCCCATGGTTGTGCGTACGTCGACGTGGCCGACGCTCGCTGACGTGTCCGGATCGGTGCGAAGATGACGGTGATGGCTGAGATTTCTCCGGATGCGTTGGTGCCGCGGGCCGAAGGGCCGGTGGCCGCGGTGTTCTTGGTGCCGCCGGTGGGTGAGCGGCCGACCGGGGTGCTGAAGATCTACCCGCGCGGGCTCGATCGGCGCACGTTCAACGCGGTCGAGGTCGAGCAGGCGAAGCTCGCCGGGCTCCGGGTGGCCGGGTCGGTGCTGCTGGCCGAGGCGATCGAAGAACTGCCCGACGGGCGGACGGGCGTCCGGATGGAGTTCTGTCCGCAGTCGCTGATCGAGCTGGTGCAGGGCCGCGGGCTGCCGATCGGGGACGTCGTCGTCCTCGGGCAGATCCTGGGATCGGTGCTGGCGGAGGCGCATGAGGCCGGGCTGGTGCACGGCGGGGTGACACCGAGCAACGTGCTCGAACGGCCGAACGGGCAGCCCGTGCTGGCCGATTTCGGGCTGGCGCTCCGGCTGCGGTTCCCGCGCGACCTGACCACCGCGGCGGCGTACACGGCCCCGGAGGTGCTGCGGGACGGCGAACTCTCGGAGGAGGCCGACGTCTACGGGCTTGGCGCGGTGCTCTACCTCGCGCTGACCGGGCAGTCGCCGTTCCCGACCCGGCCGGGTGAGACGCCGGACGACGTCGTCCTGCGCGTGCTGCGCGAGCCGGCGCCGGAGGTTTCGGGGCGCGATGTGCCGCCGGGGCTGACCGCGTTGATCCGCCGGATGCTCGCGAAGGAGGCCGCAACGCGGCCGGATGCGGCGGCCGTGACGCGCGAGTTCGAGACTCTGCTGAGCGGTACGACGGCGCCCGCCGACGAGCTCGATTTCGACGACTTCCGCGACGAGCTGCCCGCGCACCGAAACATGCCGGTGGCAACGACCGTCCGTCCGCCGCGGCGGAAGCTCCGGTGGCCACGGAAGGAAGTGCTGATCGGGGCCGCGGTTGCACTCGCGCTCGTCGTCGTCCTGCCGATGCTGTTACGTCCGAAACCCGAGACCACGGCGACCGAGCAGCGACCGGCCGGCGCGGCGCCGGTCACCCCGCAGCCGTCGCAGGCGTCCGCGACGGTGCAGCGGATCCAGCTCGATCCGCCGCAGGACAAGGGCACGACCGTCGTCCTGAAATGGTCGTTCCCGCAGCCGCTGACGTACGCCGTGTTCGTCGCCGAGCAGGGCGGGAAGGCGCCGCGGTCGATCTATCGGGGCAGCGGGACGACGTCGACCGTGCAGGTCAGTCCAGGATTGAAGTACTGCTTCGAGGTCCAGGGCACCGACGGGCGCGAGGTCTTCTACAGCACGCCGCGCAGTATCCGGGGCGCCACCTGCAAGAGCTAGTGGACGCCGTCTGGATCACTTCTGGACCCTCGACGCCTACCCTGAGAAGGTGAAGCCGACCATGATTCGCCCCGTCAAAGGTCGCGCCGGGCTGGCCGCAGTGGTCGCCGGCTGTGTCGCATTGCTGAGCGTGGTCGTGCTGACCGGCGCCGGCAATCCGACCAGCGGCCTCAAGTTCACCCAGTCCGGACACTGGATCTACAACAGCTCGATCGGCCGCGTTTTCCACCTGGACAGCGCGACGAAGGCGATCGACGCGCAGGTCCCGCTGAGCACCGGCGAGGAGGGTGCGCAGGCCGTTCAGACCGACACCGACGTCTATGTGCTCTCGAAGTCCCGGATCGACAAGTTCGGCAAGTCGGATCTGACCGTGGCCGAGCCGATCGAGGTTCCGGTCAACGAGCAGCCGGTCGGTGTCGAGGCGGCCGGGGCGGTCTTCGCGGTCTACCAGCAGTCCGGCCACGTCGTCCGGCTGGGCGAACGCCGTACGACGGCCTTCCTGGGCGGCGCACTGAGCGACCCGGTCGCCACCTCGGACGGCACGCTGTGGGTGCACCGGGTCGGCCCGGGTGAGCTGTGCCAGCTGCCGCCGACGGCCGATCGGATGTCGTGCCCGGCGTCAGCGCCGCAGGGTCACAAGGGCGGGCTGGTCGCGATCGGCGACAAAGCGGTCTTCGTCGATCTGACCGCGCAGAAGGTCTACGACCTGAGCTCCGGCGGCCTGGACGATCGCAGCGACCTGGGTGAGCTCGCCGTCCCCGACAGCGCTCTGGTCGCGGGGAACGACGTCGACGGCCGGATCGCGCTCGTCGATCGGGACAAGGGCCAGGTGCACCTGGTCAGCCTGCCGGAGCGGCCGGGAGCGAAACCCGCGGCGCCGACCACGACCAAGATCCCGCAGGGCAAGTACGACCGGGTGGCGTCGTCCGGGCACGGCCTCGCGCTGCTGAACCGGCAGGACTCCGACCTCGTCACGCTGGATCGCGACGGCAAGGTCCACCAGCAGAAGATCGACAACGAGCACCAGACACCCGGTCGGCGGCAGGAGCCGCGGCTGATCCGCGGCGACGACGCCCAGGTGTACGTCGAGAGCGGTAAGGGCGACCGGGTCGTGGTCGTCGACGGGCAGGGCCGGACGGAGCCGGTGCCGGTCGGTGGGAAGACCAGCGACGATCCGATCACGCCGCCGAAACCGAAGACGACGCCGTCGAACACCCCGCGGCCGCCGGAGCACACGCCGGTCCCGCCGCCGAAGACCACTCCCCCGGAGACCGAGAAGCCGGAGAAGAAGGACCCGCCGGAGACCGACAGGCCGTCGACGCCGGTGAAACCGGGGAACGACAGACCAGGGAACGACAAGCCGGAGCGGCAGGACCCGCCGAAGTCGAAACCGCCGGTGAAACCGGCCGTGCCGAAGGCGACTGTGCCGGGCGCCCCGACCGGGGTGACCGCCCGCGCCTATCCCGAAGGCCCACTGGTGAAGTGGAGCGGCGCGGCGCCCCACGGCGCCCCGATCACCGGGTACCAACTGCTCTGGACGGGCGGCTCCCGCACGGTCAGCGCGAGCGCTCGCTCCGCGACGGTCGCCGACCTCGCCGGCAAGAGCGGGTACTACGTGAGCGTCCGCGCGGTGAACCGGATCGGCTACGGCCCGGCCACCCGCTCGAACCAGGTCAAGGGCAGCTACGCCGCGGCCGAGTCGCCCCGCGAGATCGTCGTCTCGAAGGACGGCACCCCCGGCGAGCTCACCCTCGCCTGGGACCGCCCGACAATGGGTGACGGCACCTTCCTCCGGTACGCCGTCAGCCTCGGCTCGGCCACCGCCGCGCCCCGCGTCAACGTGACCGGCACCGAAGCCACGATCAAGGGCCTCACCACCGGCAGGACCTACACCTTCTACGTCCGCGCGATCACCAGAGCACCCGACGGCCAACAGCTCCAAGGCAAGTACACGAGCCTGTCCGCCGCTCCGGTCGGCGCCCCCGAGCGGACGAAACGCGTCGTCGCCTCCCGCGGCGCCGGCACGTCGTACGAGAACTGCGAACCGCCGGCCTGCGCCTTCATCCAGGTCCGCATCGAGAACCTGCGCCCGAACACCAACTACAAGATCGTCCCGCACGTCGAAGGCTGGGAGCCCTTCAACGAAGGCGCCACCCTCCGCACCAGCTCCGAGGGCCACCTCCTCGTCGACGACCGCTTCCCCTGCAGCGGCGTCGGCCGCCTCGTCTGGGCCACCGTCACCGGCCCCGAAGGCACCTACACCTCCAACAAATTCACCTGGAAATCCGGCTGAGGCTCCGGAGAAAAATAATGCTGTATTATTTCGGGCACGACTCGTCATGCGGATGCCGACACCCGGCGCGGCCAGATCGCCGAAGCCCTGCTGGTCGTGGTCGCCGACGTGGGGCTGAAGGAGGCCCGGCTGGTCGAGGTTGCCCGGGTGGCCGGAGTCTCGGTCGGGTTGGTGCAGCGGTACTTCCGGACGAAGGAGGAGTTGATCCGGTTCGGCGTCGGCTATGTGTACGAGCGGACCGAGCAGCGCGCGCAAGAGGTCGAGTTCGTGATGCCCGTGCGGGGCTATCTCGAGCGGCTGATGGCGGTCTTCCTGCCGCTTGACGAGGCTCGCGTCCGGGAGCTGCGGTTCTGGTTGGCCTTCCTGCACACCAGCCTGACCGACCCGGAGCTGGCCGCGACCCATCAACAGGCCCAACTGAAACTGCTGACCGGACTTCGGGAGGCCTTCGAGGGCGCCCAGCGTCGCGGTGAGGTCGCCGCGGATCGCGACCCGACCGCGGAGGCAGCCGCACTGGTCGCCTTCGTGGACGGGCTGGCGCTGCATCACCTGACCACCGCACCGGCGTACCCCGTGGAAAGCCTGCAACCGGCGCTGACGACGTACCTGGATCAGGTCTTCGGATGAGCGCCGCGTTGTTGCTGGGGCTGGCGGGCCTGAGCCTGATCGACAGCACGAGTTTCGGAACCCTCCTGATCCCGATCTGGCTGTTACTCACCCCAGGCCGCCTGCACGCCGGCCGGATCGCCGTCTACCTGGCCACCGTGGTCAGCTTCTACCTCGTGCTCGGCATCCTGCTCACGCTCGGCTTCGATCCGGTCCTGGACAGCATCCGGACGAACGTCTCCCCGCAAGCACTGCGGATCGCACAGCTCGTGATCGGCGTCGTACTCGTTGCCTTGAGCTACTGGTTGGAGGCCCGCGCCAAACGCCAGGGCGAAGGCCCGGGCAAGGTACAGCGTTGGCGCTCCCGGGTGATGTCCGGCCAAGGCAGCCCACGGACGCTGATGAGCCTCGCCCTGCTCGCCGCCGCGATCGAGGCCGCCAGTATGGTCCCCTACCTGGCCGCCATCGCCCTGATCAGCCAGGCCGGTCTCAGTTGGCCGCACACGGGCCTCACCCTGCTCGGCTACTGCCTCCTGATGTGCCTCCCCGCAGTCGTCCTCGGAGTCGCACGTCTCACCGCCCACGCCAAGATCGACCCGATCCTCGAACGCCTCAACGCCTGGCTCACCCGCAACACCCCAAACTCCTCGGCTGGACCGTCGGCGGCCTCGGCATCGGCCTGGCCTGCAACGCCGCCGTCGTCCTGCTCTTCACCTAGGCGGCCCCATGCAGATTCATCGTCGATCCATCCTGGCCGGTCTCGGCGGCGTGGCTGCCGGCCTTCACCTCACCTCCGATGCGGTCGAGCCGGGCGCCACCCTCGGCGAGGTGTACCGCCGCCTCTACCTGGACTGGGGTGTGACTCTGCCACTCGGCACCAGTCCCGAGGTCGGCGCCGGCGGTCACCTGCTCGGTGGCGGGCACGGGGCGCTGTCACGTCAGTTCGGCCTGGGCATCGACCACCTGTACGCCGTCGAGGTCGTCACCGTCGATGCCTCTGGGACCGCGCGGACGACGGTCGCAACCCGGGAGCCCAGCGACCCGAATCGTGAGCTGTGGTGGGCGCATGCGGGCGGTGGCGGCGGCAACTTCGGCGTCGTCACCAAGTTTTGGCTGCGCACACCAGGTGCCCATGGCAACAACCCGGCCGGCCTCCTGCCCCGACCGCCCGGCGAGGTCCTCGACTTCCTGATCACACTGCCCTGGGACACCTTGGACGACGAGTCGTTCACGCGGCTCGTCCGTCAGCACGGCGACTGGCACCGCGCCCACAGCGCACCCGGCGATCCCGAGAACCGGTTGCACAGCGCCCTGCTGCTCTTCAGCCGCCCGTACGGCGCAATCGCGGTCAAGGGGCAAGTGGCAGGATCCGAGCGACTGCTGACATCGTACGTGTCAGCCCTGCTGGCCGGTGTGCGTGCGAAGTACACGCTGGAGAAGCAACGCAAGCCCTGGTTGAAGAATGTGCTCTCTGCCGGCAACAGCGAGGACATCCTCGGCAACCGGTTCGTGGCGAAGACCGGCTACCTGCGCGAGCGCTTCACCGATGGCCAGATCGCCACGCTCTGGAGCCACCTGTCGGCCGACGACGCCCAAGGTGCGGTCTGGCTCGTCTCACTCGGCGGCCAGATCAACGCGACCGCGCCCGACGCCACCGCCGTCAACCAGCGCGATTCCGTCCTGAAGGCCATTTACCAAGCCTCCGGAAGCACCCCGGCCGACGACGCCGCCGCGATCACCTGGGTCCGCAACCTGTACGCCGACGTCTACCGGACCACCGGCGGCGTACCGCGGCACGACAGCCGCAATCAGGGCTGCTACATCAACTACCCCGATCCCGACCTCCGTCGGACCAACTGGCCGGCGCTGTACTACGGCGCCAACTACCCCCGTTTACAGAAGGTCAAGCGCATCTGGGATCCCACCAACCAGTTCCAGCACTCGCTGTCGATCCGCGCCTAGGCGTCGTTGCGTTGTTCGGCGAGGAGTTTGAGGCGGTGGAGGGTTTCGGCGTTGCGGGCGTGCAGGGGAAAGTCGGCGAGGGCGTCGGGGAGGAGGGCGGCGGGGCCCTTCGTGGACTTTTCGGTCATCAGGACGTGGCAGCCTTCGGGGGCTTCGCTGACGATGAACTCGACTTCGCCTTCGCCGACGGGCCAGGCGCGGACCTTGAGGCGGAGGCGGCGGCCGGGGTCGTGGGCGAGGACCTCGGTGTGGTCGTCGATGAGGAAGGGCCAGGCGCCTACGGAGTGGTGGATGCGGCCGCCGGGGTTGGGCCAGGGGGCGTCGACGTCCCGGACTCGGGAGGCGCCGACGACCCAGGCCGCGTAGCGCCAGCCGTCGGTGAGGACGGCGAAGACGTCGTCGACCGAGGCTGCCACCACACACTCGTTCTCGCTCACGTGAAACCGGTACCCCGGGCTACTCGTCGGGCGTGGCCAGGTAGGCGTCGCTGACGCCTTCGAGCTTGCTCGGCTGTGCGCCGAGGGCCCAGAACTGTCCGTTGTGGACGGCCGCGCCGAACAGGACCGTGGGCTCGGACGGGAGCGGCACACTCACAAAACCGGTCGGTGTCCACCGCCAGGCCGTGCTGTCGTCCGTCCAGCCGTCGCCGACGACGAACGGTTTGCCGTTCACCATCTCGACAGCCAGCGGCTGGCCGCTCTGTTTCGGCATCCGCACCTCGGACCAGCGCCGCCCGTCGAAGTGGTAGGCGACCGGCGTCCGGAAGAGGACCGGGTCCTCGCGATGGCCGACGGCCCAGATGTCGTTCGGGCCGACGACGGCGAGGTCGTTCAGGAAGGCGCCGTCCGGGCCCGGGAGGTCGGCCTTGGTCCAGCGTTCGCCGTCGTAGTGTTTGAGGCCGTCGTCGAAGGCCGCGACCCAGAGGTCGTTCGGCGCCAGGACGGCGATATCCGAGGCGAAGCCGGGGACGCCGAGGACGTCGTCCGTCAGCGGGAGCCAGCTCTTGCCGTTGTACCGCTCGACGAAGACCTTGGACTCCTCGCCCTCGACGCCGACCAACCAGATCTCGTCGCCGTGCACCGCGACCGATTGCGGTACGCCGTGCGGATGGGTCGGTAGCCCGATCTCGTTCCAGCGCGTCCCATCCCACCGCTGGACCAACGGCCCGGCGGAGCCGTTCGGGCCACCCCAGACTCCGACCGCCCAGGCGTCGCCCGCCGGTCCGACGGCGACGTCCAGCAAGCGGCCGTACGGGCGCGGCTGCTCGGTCGGCTGCCAGCCGCCGTTCACCCAGCGGGCCGCGACCGTGCGGTCCCAGTCCTTGCCGTGCTCGCGGCTGGAGCCGACGCCCCACATCTCACCGCCGACTGAACTGATCGAGTCGAACGTCGACCCGCTGGCGGGTTTCGGCTGCTCGGTCCAGCCCACGGTGGCCGGGGCGACCAGGAGGCCGAAACTGGCGACAAGTGCGGTGATCATCGGGGGGTCTCCGTCATGGTCGGGCTCGAGGGCGTGTGCGGCGGGATGACCGGCATGCTGGTCGGTACGAAGAGCGGCGCGGCGGCGGCCACCAACTCGGCCGGCACCTGCTGCTGCCAGCGCAGGCTGAGGACGATGGCGCGCAGCTGGTCCTGGCTCAGCGGCGGCTCCGGGCGGGTGCCGGCGCCCTTCCAGGTCGTCGCGTTGTCGGAGCGGACGGTGAGGATCCAGCCGTCCTGCTGCTTGATGCGAGCCTCGTTGCCCTTCTCCCCGGCATCGCCGCTGTCGCTGAGCAGGACGAGCGTCCGGCCGTCGGCCAGCGGTTGCGTCTTGCAGGTATCGGCGCTGTTGCAGCCGAGTTCGACGTCGTCGCGCCAGTCGAGGTTGAGCGAGAGCTGGGACGGTCCTTTGGCGTCGGTGTACACGCCCTTCGCCCAGACGATGTCAGGGTTCGCGAGCGGGCCTTCGTGACCGCCCTTCACGTCCTTGAACTTGCCGCCCTTGGGCAGCTGGTCGATCACGATCTTCCAGGCTGCCTGGGGCGTGATCGGCTCGTCGGGCGCCTGGGTGGCCGGGCCGGCCGGGCCGATCGACGGTTGCGCGGGCCCGGCCAGCGCGCCGCCGACGGCGACCACCACGCCGACGACCGCGGCGGTGGCGGTCACCGACAGCATCGCCTGACCGATCCGGCGCCGCCGGGTGAAGCGACGGCCGGTCGCCCGTCCGCCCGCGATCAAGCGGTCGATATCGACGTCCGCGTCGTCGACGCCGGCGTGGAGCTGGTCCTTGAGTTCGGATTCGAAGTTCATAGCTGCCCTCCTGTCAGTTCGCTGAGGTCGCTCCCGAGGTGCTCACGCAGCCGCGACAGCGCGCGCATGCTGCGGGTGCGGACCGCCCCGGGGCTGACCCTGACGAGCGCAGCCGTGTCCTCGACGCTGAGGTCGTGCCAATACCGCAGTACGACGACCGCGCGGTCCTCGCGACTCAGCTCCGCCAGCGCGGCGAACAGCGTCAGCCGCAGCGTGGTGTCGGTGCCCGGCGCGACCGGCTCGCGATGCGGCTCCCCCACGTCCTCCAGCCGCGTCTTGCGCCGGGTGGCCAGGTAGCTGCGGATCATCACCGTCCGCGAGTAGGCCACCAGGTTGTCGGCCCGGCTGGCCTTCGCCCAGGCGCTGTACAGCTTGCCCAGCGTGATCTGCGCCAGGTCCTCGGCGGCGTACCGCTCACCCGTGAGCAGGTAAGCCATCCGAAACAGTTGCGTCCCGCGGGACGCCACGAACTCGACGTATCCGTTCGGCTCGCCCATGCTCCTCCTTCCGACATCAACCGCTGTCGGAGAGGTAAGAGCCTGCTAATCCGGGTTTTGTTTCACCGAGCCGCTTTATTTCTTCACGGCGAGCACGGCGGCGATCAGCCGCTGGTAGTCGCCGAGCTCGTCCGGCGGCTCGGGGTTGCGCCAGCGCGCGGCGGGGACCAGGCCCGGGTCGAGGATGGTGAAGTCGTCGCCGAACAGGGCCCGGATCTCGGCCTCGGTCCGCCAGCGGCCGCGGCCCAGCGAGCCCTGCAGAACGGCCTCGATCTCGGCGCTGCGCGGGTCGTTCTCGGAGCGGAAGTGGCTGACGAACACGTGGCTGCCGGGGACGATCCGGTCGGCCCAGAACCGGAACAGGCCGTGCGGGTCCTCGTCGTCGTTCACGTGGTGCAGGATCGCGGAGAAGATCACCGCGACCGGCTCGTCGAACGAGATCAGCCGGCGGGTGCCCTCGTGGTCGTAGATCGCCTTCGGCTCCCGCAGGTCGGCCTGGATGACCGTGGTGTGGTCGTTCTCGGCGAGCAGCGCCTGGCCGTGCGCGAGCACGATCGGGTCGTTGTCGACGTAGACGACCTTGGTCTCCGGCGCGTATCGCTGGGCGACCTGGTGCACGTTGTCGGCGGTCGGCAGCCCGCTGCCGAGGTCGACGAACTGGCGGATCCCGGTCGTCGCGACGATCTCGCGGACGGCGCGGATCAGCGCAGCCCGGTTGTCGGTCGCGATCACCGGCGAGCCGGGCAGCTCGTGCACGAACCGGTCGCCGAACGCCCGGTCGACCGCGAAGTTGTCCTTACCGCCGAGGAGGTAGTCGTACGTCCGCGCGATACTCGGCCGGGTCATGTCGAACCCGGGGTACGGCGGCGTGTCCGGCACCTGCTCGTCGGCCATCGCGGGAAATCCTTTCGTCGCCCAATCCAGTCACTCTATGCGACCGGCCCGCTACCGTGCTTCCGCTGCCGCGTGTACGTCGTCCGCGAGCAGCGAGCGCAGCTCGGCCGTGGTCGGCATCCGGCCCAGGGAACGCAGCCGCTGCGACTGCGCCTTGCGCATCCCCTCGACCAGCCGGCGGGCCTCGCGGGCGTTGCCGAAGTTCGGGCCGCCGGCGATCCGGTCGAAGTACGACGTCAGCGGCACGTCCGCCGCCGGGTCGAGCAGGTAGTCGCCGCCGGACACCATCCGGCCGGTGATCAGCAGCAGCTCGGACGCCGAGTAGTTCTCGAACTCGATCGTCTTCGAGAACCGCGACCCGAGCCCGGGGTTGGCGGCCAGGAAGTCGGTCATCTCGGCGGTGTACCCGGCGACGATGATCGCGATCTCGTCGCGATGGTCCTCCATCAGCTTCACCAGCGCGTCGATCGCCTCCTGGCCGAAGTCACCGCCGTTCCCCGCCGATCGCGACAGCGTGTACGCCTCGTCGATGAACAGCACGCCGCCAAGCGACTTTTCGAACACCTGCGCGGTCTTCTCCGCGGTGTGGCCGATGTACTGCCCGACCAGATCCCGCCGGGAGACCTCGGTGAAGCCGCCGTCGGGCAGCGCGCCGAGGGCCTTCAGCAGTTTGCCGTAGAGCCGCGCGATGGTCGTCTTACCGGTCCCCGGCGCGCCCGCGAAGATCAGGTGGTGACTGACCGCGCCGATCGACAGCCCCGCCGTTCGCCGCCACTCGTTGACCTGCAACTCGTCGACCAGCGCGCGGACTTCGGCCTTCACACCGGGCAGGCCGACCATCGTGTCCAGCTCGGTGAGCAACTCGTCGATCGGTCCGCCGGAGACAGCTGACGCCGCACTCGCCTCGATCACCTCGACGGTCGCACCGGGCGCGAGCTGCAGCGCGGGCTCAGCGGTGTTGGCCGGACGGAGGCCCTCGATCGTGCCGCCGCAGCCCGGGCCGACGGTGATCGCCGGGCCGCGGGTGTCGTGCACGCTGACGCGCCGGACGGACGGCGTACTGCCGTGGGCGACGCCGATCCCCTCGGCGCCGGTGTTGCCGATCTCCAGATCGGTCACGGTCGGGCGGCTGTACTGGTAGACATACAGGCCGCGCCCACCGCAGCCGCTGATACTGCCACCGCTGACGACCGGGTCGGCGCCGAGCGCGATCACGATGCCGTCGCCCGACACGTCCTGCACGGTCGTATCGGAGATCTCACCGCCGGCGCCTTCGACGACGATGCCGGTCGCCGCGCCGCGGACGACACAGCGGTCGATCCGGACGCCGGGCCCGGCGTGCACACTCACCGCGGGGCGTGCGCCGCCGGTGATCGTGCACCCGGTCAGCGTGAGCGCCGTCCGCTCGGTCGACACCGCCAGGTTGTCGGCCGAGCGGACGACGAGTTCGTGCAACTCGAGCGCGCCGTCGACGGACCGGATCGTCGGCCAGTCGGCGCCGGAGCCGTCGATCACCACCTCGGCCTTGGGCTCCGCGCGCAGTACGACGGATCGGCCGGTCAGCTCGAGGGTCTCGGCGTACGTGCCGGCCGCGATCAGGATCGTGGCGCCGTCGGGTGCGTCGAGCAGGGCCGACCCGATGGTCGGATACGCACCCGGACGGTCGGCCGCCACGGAGAGGACTCGCGACATCAACTCGCCCGTTCCAGCAGCCAGCCGCGGTCTGCCGCCTTCACACCGGCCTGGAAGCGCGAGCGGGCGCCCAGTCTGTGCATGATCTGCGCGACCATTCGGCGTACGGTCCGGACCGAGATGCCGAGCTGCGCGGCGGCCGCCTCGTCGGTGGCGCCGAGTGACAGCAGGCGCAGCATTTCGTGCTCACGCGTCGACAGGTCGGTCTCGTCCGGCAGGTCGTCGGCGGCCAGCGGGACGGCGTCCGGCCAGACGCGCTCGAACAGCTCCAGCACGGTGATGACGACACTCGACAACCGCAATACCGCGACGCTTCCGTTGGCCGAGTCGGCCGGGAGGACGGCGACCGTACCGTCGATGACGAGCGCGTTCATCGGGACCAGCGGCATCGTGCGGACCGCGACGCCGGCCAGCGACATCGCACCGAGGTGGCGGCACAGGTTCGGCGTCGTCCGGGCGGTGTCGGGGTAGATCGCGCGGTAGCGGACGCCGTGTTTGACGTCGCGCGGGCCGAAGGCCGGGCCGGCGGGGGTGAGGTTGCTGAGGGCAATGACCTCGTCCTGCGCGCCGGCCAGCAGTTCGGCGATGGCGCCCTGGGCGGGGACGTGGTGAAAACCGGTGGGCCGGTTGATCAAGGTAACGGTCATGAGAAGTGGACCCCCAGAGGAAGCGTGGCGGCGACGCCGAGCGCGTGCCGGCCGTCGAGGCGTTCCGGCTCGACCCCGAAGGACCGCGCCAGTGTGAGCAGGACCGACGCCGCCGAATCGAGCGTGGCCGGGTGGGCCGCGGCCAATCGGAGGACGGCGTCGTGGCGAGTGGAGGCGGGGCCTCCGGCGGCCGCCGTCACGGTGACGGCGATGGTCTGCGCGGCGCCGGTCCCGGTGCCGAGCAAGGTGGCGACGAGTGCGGCTAAGGTTGCTGCAGGCAACGATGCGGAACCGGTCAGGCGGACGGTCAGCTGCTGCACCGGCCCGCAGGACCAGCCGGACCAGCGCTCCTGGATGCGGCCGCGGCCGGCGTTCGCGTGGGCCAGCGCCCCGATCGACGCCAGTACGTCGGCCTCGTCGAGCGCGAGGTACTCGACCTGCTCCCGATCGAACCGGCGAACCAGCCGGCGGACAGTGTTGGCCACGACCTGGCGCAGTTGGTCGTCGGTGGCGATATCCGGCGTCCGCTCGGCGGCGACGGCGATCCAGGCGCGTGGCCGCTGGTTCTGTTTGGTGCCGGCGTGCAGGATCAGTTGCAGGCCGATGCCGACGGGCTGTTCGTCGGCGGCGTCCGTGAGTGAGCCGAGCTGCGGGAGCAGTTGGTGCTGGGCGTCCGGGCCGAGCCGGAGCGCGGCGCTGACCCCAGCCGGGCGGCTGAGCAGACCGTACGGCTGCTCACGCACGCTGACCACGTCGGTCGACGTCCGGCCGTGGAACGCGGCGACCAGGTTGACCGCGACGCTGTCGCCGAGATCAATCCGCCGGCGTCGTACGGCGAACAGCACCAAGATGCCGACCCAGCGATACAGCCACTGCCCACGAACCCGCACCGCAGTCAGCAACACGAGCGACAACGCCGCCAGCGAAGTCAGCACCAGAACAGTCCGCGGCCCCGTAGTACCCAACGCCATCAACACCAGAGCCAACTGCCAACAAACCACCTGCCCCACCCGCACCCCCCGCTCCGGGCGCCCCACCACATCCATCTCAGGCGGCTGCACGAGGCTCTCCTGGCGAACAGGTCTCGCAGCAAGCGCCGACACATACTCCGGCGCAGCCGGCACCACAGCCGGCACCACAGCCGGCACCTGCGGCGCGTCCACCGCCCGATACCCAACCGCCGCCGAAGCAGCCCCGCGCGCGGCCACGCTGTGCCCAGTAACGGAGGTGAAGTGGCCTCTGACTGAAGGGGAAGGGGTGTAGGCGGTCGGCCCGGGGGTGGCGGGTGAGGTGTAGCCGGCGGGTGTGGTGGTTGGGGTGTGGCCGGGGTGGGGGGCTGGGGAGGGGTGCGGGGTGGGGGGCGCGTGGTTGGGGGCGGGGGTGGTCATGCGACCAGCTCCGGTTTGGGCTGGGAGGTGGTTGAGTGGTGGAGGTGGTGGGCGTGGTCTCGGGCTATGGGGAGGAGGGTGAAGAGGCCGGGGGCGGGTTCGGATAGGAGGTTGAGGTCCAGGAGGTGGTCGATCAGGGGTTCGACCTGGTTTGGGGGGACTGCGGCTAGGTGGGCGGCTTGGGTTAGGTCGAAGTGGGTTAGGGGGCTGCAGCGGCGGTAGAGGTTGGCTGCGGGGGTGGGGAGGGCTTGGTAGGCGGGGTCGAAGCGGGTGAGGAGGTCGGCGAGGGCTTGGCAGCGGCCGGACTGGTGTTCCAGTTGGGCTGTCAGGCGGGTGACGGTCCAGGGCTGGCGGTTGCGGAGGCGCTCGACGAGGTGGCGGATGGCGCCGG
Source organism: Kribbella sandramycini (assembly GCF_013131805.1). GTDB lineage: Bacteria > Actinomycetota > Actinomycetes > Propionibacteriales > Kribbellaceae > Kribbella > Kribbella sandramycini. The sequence goes on from NZ_JABJRC010000005.1 coordinate 465,263, forward strand.
GGTGGCCGCCGGCCGCGGCGAGGATTTGGGGGACGTCGGCGAGTTCGCGCGCCTCGGCGGGGGCGAGCGGGGCGAGGGTGATGGCGGTCGTGCGGTCCAGGCCCGCCAGGCGAGCGCGGCTGAGGACGAGGACCAGCGCCTCCGGGTTGTTCGGCAGCAGCGGCTGGACCTGGTCGGCGTGCTCGACGTTGTCGAGGATGAGCAGGCCGACGCCGGTCGGCGCGACCGCGGCGGTGCGGACGTCGACGTACTGCTGAACCTCATGACCGGAGAGCGCAGCAGCCTCGACCGCGAAGGCGGTCTTGCCGATGCCAGGCATCCCGTCGATGGTGACGACCCCGGTCGCACCGCGCAGCGCGTGCAGCTCGGGCGCACGGCCGACGAAGGTGGTGAGCCGCGGCGGCAGGTTCGAGCTGACCGGTGCGACGACCGGCCGGGGCGCATCCTCGTTCAGGATCTCCTGGTGCAGTGCAGCCAGCTCGTGGCCCGGTTCGATGCCGAGGTCGCGGACGAGCGCCGTCCGCGCCCGCTGGAAAGCGGCCAGTGCGTCGTGCCGTCGCCCGACCTGGCGATACGCCGCCATCAGACGCGACCAGGCCAGCTCCCGCAGCGGCTCCTCATCGGTGAGCACCCGCAGTACGGCGATCGCCTCGGACGGCCGCCCCAGCGCCAGATGCGCGTCAGCAAGATCCTCACGCAGGCTCCGGTGCAGCTCAGTGAGCCGGTCGACAGCCGAGGCAGCGTCGTCCGTGAGGCCGTCGTACGGGCGACCGCGCCACAGCTCCAGCGCCTGCTGCACAACAGCGACCGCCTCAGCGGCCGCACCGCGGCTGACCAGCGCACGCGCCTCGTCACACAGCGCCGACGCCACATCGGCGTCCAGCTCACCAGACTCGACCCGAACCCGGTACGCACCCGGCCGGCTCTCGATCCGGTCATCCGGCAGCGCCCGGCGCAGCTGCCAGACATAGGTCTTCAGATTGTTCTGAGCGGACGCCGGGACGTCGAGCCCGGCCCAGACCGCGTCGACGAGCTGCTCGGTGCTGACCCAGGCGTTGCGGTGCAGCAGGAGCAGGGCGAGTACGGTGGCCGGCTTGCCGCCGCCGACGTCGAGCTGGACCCCGTCGGAGCCGTCGACCTCCAGCGGGCCCAGCACGCGGAAGGCCAGTGACGGGGCCGGTGAGTGCGCTGAGTGACCGTTCATGACACATACGATCCGGGGTGACGATGACATTTCGATGACACGGAACCCGGCAGGGGGAGCAGTGCGGGTATTGGTGGTTGAGGACGACGTCGAGCTGCAGGTCGCGATCCCGGCGGCGCTCCGCTCGGCGGCGCTCGCGGTCGACCTGGCCGGTGACATTGCTACCGCCGACGAGGCGTTGTGGGTGAATACCTACGACTGCGTCGTCTTCGACCGGATGCTGCCGGACGGCGACTCGATCGGGTACGTTCGCAGCCGCCGGCAGGACGGCTGGTCGGTCCCGGTGCTGTTCCTGACCGCGATGGATCAGCTCGCCGACCGGGTCGACGGTTTCGAGCACGGCGGTGACGACTACCTGGTCAAACCGTTCGCGGTCGAGGAGCTGATCGTCCGGGTGCTCAGCCTGAGCCGGCGCGGCCCGACCATCCGGCCGCCGATCCTGCGGTACGCCGACGTCGAGCTGGACACCGGCCGCCGCGAGGTGCGGCGGGCCGGCGTCCTGGTCACCCTGCGAGCGAAGGAGTTCTCCGTGCTGGAGTTCCTGATGAGCCGGCCCGAACAGGCCGTCTCCCGGACCGAGCTGCTCGAGCACTGCTGGGACGCCGCCGCGGATCCGATGTCCAACGTCGTCGACGTCACCATCACCCGGCTGCGCTCGCGACTGCGCGGCGGCCCCGATCTGATCCAGGCCGTGCGCGGTCAGGGCTACCGGCTGATCGCCCCCGGCAGCGCCGGATGAAAGGCCCCGCCGCCGACCGGCTGCGCCGCCTGCGCTGGTGGTTGACCGCCGTCTTCACTGTCGCCAACACACTCGGCCTGCTGGTGCTCGCCCCGGTCGTCATCCGCCAGGACGCCGAACGCAACAAGCTGGAAGCCGATGCGCGGGTCGAGGTGGTCACCGCAGCCGTGCTGCGCCTGGTCAACGGCACCAACGTGCTCAACACCTCGCTGCTCAACCAGGATCCGCTGTACGGCAAGTGCCCGGAGTTCGCGATCCTGTCCGGCGGCGTCGGCGATCCGTTCAAACCCGAGTACAGCAAGCCCTGTACGCCGATGGATCCGGCGACGCTCGACGCGCTGGCGACCCAGGCGACGACGTCCGGCGACATCATCCTGGCCGACCGGACGAGCACCTCCGGGCGAGCGGTGCGGCTGCGCGCAGAGCCCTTCAGCTTCGCCGGGAACAACCGGCCCGGCGGCGCGGTCGTCACCTGGCTCGACGTGCAGGACAAGGTCGACGCGCATCAGCGGCTGGTCTGGTGGATGCTGGCGCTCTGCGCCGCGCTGATCGGGCTGGCCGCGGCCGGCAGCTACTGGCTGTCGGGGCGGGCGATTCGCCCAGCGATGGCAGCGCTCGAACAACAGGAGACGCTGCTCGCCGAGACCGCGCACGATCTGCGGACGCCGGTGGCGGCGCTGCGAGCTTTGTCGGAGACCGCCGTCCGGGACCCGGCCCAGCGGGCCGAGCTGCTGCCGCGGACCGTCCGACTCGCGGGCCGGATGGGCGACATCATCGACGGATTGCTCGTTCGGGCACGGTTGGCGGCCGGTGTGGAGCAGCTCGCCGTCCAGCCGGTCTGGCTGGATCAGCTCGTCGCCGGCGTCGTCGAGGACTTCCCGACCCAGGGCGCCCGGATCTCGCTGGTGACCGCGCCGAGTATGGTCCGCGCCGACCCGACGCTGCTGCAGCGGGCCGTGGGCAACCTTCTCGACAACGCCCTACGGCACGGCCGGCAGCCGGGCGCGGCGGAGGCGATTATCACCGTGACCGTCGCCGACGGCCGGATCACCGTGGCCGACCAGGGCCCGGGGATCGACCCGGAGGTCGGCGCCGAGCTGTTCGAGCGCTTCACCAGCGGCGGCGGGTCGAGCGGGCTCGGCCTGTCGATCGTCCGCTGGGTAGCGCTCTCCCACGGCGGCGATCTGAAGGTCTACAACGCCGAGGAGGGCGGGGCGATCTTCGAGTTCCAGCTGCCGACGGTGTTGCAGTAAGCGGCCATCTGGACCTTTTCTGGACGTCGGCTGGACTTCGAGCGGCTACTCTCGGCGAGATGCTGAGGGGAGTACCGACAGATGAGTGCAACGATTCCACCAGGTGAGGCGTACCGGCTGGTTGCCGACAACCTGGGCCGGGTGATCCACGGCAAGCCGGAGGTGATCCGGCTGGCGCTGACGGCGCTGTTCGCCGAGGGGCACCTGCTGATCGAGGACGTGCCCGGGCTGGGCAAGACCACGCTGGCCCGCTGTATCGCCCGCAGCATCGACGCGAGCTGGAACCGGATCCAGTTCACCCCGGACCTGCTGCCCGGTGACATCACCGGCGTGATGGTCTACCACCAGGGCAACGAGACGTTCGAGTTCCACCCAGGCGGCATCTTCGCCAACGTCGTGGTCGCGGACGAGATCAACCGCGGGACGCCGAAGACGCAGTCCGCGCTGCTCGAGGTGATGGCCGAGCGCCGGGTCACGGTCGACTCCAACACCCGTGCCGTCCCCGATCCGTTCCTGGTGATCGGCACCCAGAACCCGATCGAGATGGAAGGCACCTACCGGCTGCCCGAAGCCCAGCTGGACCGGTTCCTGATGCGGATCGAGGTCGGCTACCCCGATCACGACGCCGAGGTCCGGATCGTGCTCGGCGACACCGGCCGGATCGGTCCCGACTCGCTCAGCCCGGTGATCGACGTCCCGGCGCTGCGAAACGCGATCGCCGCCGTCCGCTCGGTGCACGTCGACCCCGCGATCAGCTCGTACGCCGTCAAACTCGCCGCCGCGACCCGTGAGCACGGCGCCGTCCGGTACGGCGCGAGCCCACGCGGCAGTATCGCGCTGGTCCGGGCGGCCCGCGCCTACGCGGCCACCGACGGCCGGGCGTTCACGACCCCGGACGACGTCAAGCAGGTCGCGCAGCCGGTCCTCGCGCACCGCCTCGTCCTCACCCCGGACGCCGAGCTCGCGCAGCGGCCGCCGGCGTCCGTGGTCGACGAGGTGCTCGCCGCGACGCCGGCGCCGACGGCAGGCGTCAACGCCGGCTGACACCTGGCTGCGACGAACGGGGAGGCAACCGATGAAAGCGCTGTTCCGCCGGCTCCGGCCGGCCACCGAAGCCGATGCGCGGACGTCGTGGCGCCCGCGCGCCGCGCTCGCCGGCGTGGTCGCGATCTGCGTGACCGCGACGGCCTTGGCGGTCACCGGGGCGGGTGCGAACACGTCGGGGATGAAGTTCCTCCAGTCCGGCCACCTGATCTACAACAGCGCGCTCAACCAGGTCTTCCACATCGACGGCGGTAGCAAGACCGTCGACGGCTCGGTGCCGGTCCCCGGGCTCGCGCCGGGCACCATCGCCGTCCAGACCGACACCCAAGGCTTCGTGCTGGCCCGGGGCAGCATCACCGCGTTCGAGAAGTCGAACCTGCAGGTCGCCGACCCGCAGGTCGCGCCGTCGGACGAGCCGCCGATCGGGCTGGAGGCGCCCGGCGTCGCGTACGCCGTCTATCGGAACGCCGGCGCTATCGCCCGGCTCGGCCAGAATGCCGTGACCTTGGAGGGCAGCGGCGCGCTCGGCCGGCCGGTCGTCACCGCGGACGGGACGTTGTGGGTGCATCGGCTGCTCAGCGGCGAGCTGTGCCATCTGCCGACCGGGGCGAAGCTCCTGAGCTGCCCGGCCGTCGTCCCGCGCGGGAACATCGGCTCACTGACGGTGGTCGGCGACCGCGTCGTCTTCGTCGACACCACCGCGGGCCGGCTGCTGACGGTCACCTCGTCCGGCTTCGGCCGGTCGGTCACGGCGCCCGACGTCCAGCTCGCGCCGCAGTCGATCGTCGCGCCGAACGACACCGCCGGGCGGATCGCGATCCTCGACCCGGGCACCGGCAAGCTGCGGCTGGTCGACGCGAGCGTGATCAGCGGGACGGAGAGCAGCGCACCGCAGACCATCGAGCAGCAACTGCCGCCCGGCAAGTTCACCCAGATCGCCTCCTCCGGTCGTGGCCTCGCGCTGGTCGACCCGACGGCCGGCAAGCTCGTCACCTTGGATGCCAACGGCAAGCAACAGGACACCCACGACATCCCGCGCTCGCCGAAAGCCAGGCCGGGTAAGGGCGTTCAGCCCGCGCTCTTCCGCGGGGCCGACCAGCGGCTGTACGTCGACAGCGAGACCGGCGAGCACGCCCTCGTGGTGGACCGGGACGGCTCGATCGACCAGGTCGAGGCAACGACTCCGGGCCGGCGGCCGATCACCCCGGTCAAACCGACCGCGCCGCGGCCGACCGTCACCACCAGCAACCCGCCGATCATCGATCAGAGCCTGCCGCCCCGGCGTACGCAGGATCCGAACGGGCAGCGGACGACGCCGCCCCGGCGAGTCGAGCCGCCGCGGCGCACCGAGCCCGCGCGCCCACCGACGTCCCGGCCGGTCGACCCACCGCGAACACAGCAGCCGACCCAACGGCCCACGCAACGACCGACCCAGCGGCCCACACCGCCGCCGATCGCCGCCGGCCCGGCCGCCGCGCCGCGCAATCTGCGCGCGACGCCCGGCGACGGGCGGATCTCGCTCAGCTGGCAGCGTCCGAGCCTGAACGGCGGCACGTTCGTCCGCTACAACGTCGTCCGGGTGACCGGCAGCCGGTCCAGCACCACAACCGCGGCCCGCTTCACCGCGACCGGTTTGGCGAGCGCGACGCGCTACACGTTCCAGGTACGAGCAGTGACGCGCGGTTCGAACGGGCGGCTGCTGCTCGGCGCGATCGCGACGGTCTCGGCCACCACGGCCGGCCGCAACGGCTCGGTCCGGATCACCAAGGGCCCTGCCTACAGAGACGATCCGGACACCTGCAACCCGGACTACTGCTTCTACATCCGGATCGTCGCCCGCAATCTGAAGCCGAATGCGACCTACACGTTCCACGGCTGGACGTCGGGTTACGGCCACCTGCACCAGGACGATCTCCGCGTCGACGGCAACGGCAACCTGACCGTCAACAAGTTCTACAACTCCGACCAAGGCGGCCGGGTCTACGTGACTGTCGAGGGCAACGGCGAGTCGTACCGATCCAACGAAGTAATTTGGTAGGCGAGGAATGCGACTGACCGGACGTGGGATCGCGGTACTGGTGAGCTCGCTCGCCCTCTACGGGCTGGGCGAGCTGGCCGGGTACGCCGTCTTTCGGGCCCTCGCCGGGATCGGGCTCGGCGCGGTCCTCGCCGCGGTCGTGCTGACCCTGCGGCAGCCGCAGGTCACCGTGCATCGAGTGCTCTCACCGGACCGGGTCGAACGCGGCCGACCCGCGCTCGCGACGCTGCGGGTGCGGAACGACGGCACGCGGCGGCAAGCATCGTTTGCCGCCCGGGACTCCGCGGGCGACGCCTGGAAAGAGGTTCGCGTCCGACAGTTGGGCCCGGGGATCGAGGCGACGTACCGGTACGAGCTGCCGACCTCACGACGCGGCCGGATCGAGGTCGGCCCGCTCACGCTGGAACGCCGTGACCCGCTCGGCCTGACCCGGAACAGCAAAGCCACCGGCGAGGTCGGCACGCTGTGGGTGCATCCGCAGCGGCATCCGACCAAGACCGTCGTGGCCGGGCGCCCCCGGCACCACCACGTCGGCCGGACGGCGGACGACTCGCTGCGCGGCTCGGCCGATCTGCGCGACGTCCGCCCGTACGTCGTCGGCGACGAAGTCCGCCATCTGCACTGGAAGGCGACCGCGCGGACCGGGCAGCTGATGGTCCGCGACTACGCCGACCCGGATCAGCCGCGGTTGACCGTGTTGCTCGACACCCGGACCGAGCCGTTGCCAGCAGCAACCTTCGAGGAGGCGGTGGAAGTGGCCGCCTCGATCCTGGTCGCGGCCTCGGCCGCCGGGCACCGCTGCCGGTTCGTCACCACCGCGGGCGCCGACTTCGCCGCGCCCGGCGGCGCCGTCGCCTCGCGACTCTTCCTCGACGAGCTGTGCATCGTGCAGCAGCGCGACGACGCCGGGCTGGTGCCCGCCGTCCTGACCACTGGTACGTCGGCGGGCGGGGCGATCGTGGTCGTGACCGGCGCCCGCGGTTCCGCGGCCGATCTCGCGCCGCTGCTCAGCCGCTACTCGTCGGTGACCGCGATCGGGCTCGGCCCGCTCCAAGGCGTGGCGCCGATCCTGGGCGCCCAGGTCGTGCTCGCCGCGACCGCCCGCGAAGCCCTGCAGCAATGGACCGGAGTACTGCGATGAGGCGCCGGACCGTCGCCGTCCTGGGCGGAGTCCTGCTCGGCGGGTTGTGTTTCGCGCCCGTCTTCGGGGCGGCGCACCTGTGGCTGCCGGCCGCACTGATCTGCGTAGCTGCGCTGATCGTCACCGAGTGCTGCCGACGGTGGCCGGCCTTGGCGACCTGGCGGCCGTTGCTGATGATCGGCGCCGGCCTGCTGCCAATCATCGAATCGGTGCTGTGGGCAACGACTTGGTTCGGCGTCCCGACCCTCGCGACGTTCCGCGCGCTCGGGAGCGGCCTGTCCGCCTGGCGGCTGACGCTGGAGTCGACCTGGCCGGCGCGCCCCGAGCCGGAGCTGCTGATCTTCGTCCCGCTGTTGCTGCTGGTCGCCTGCGTGCTCGCGGTCGAGCTGGTCGATCGCGCGCCGCCGCTGTTCGCGTTCGCGCCCGCGATCGGCGTCCTCGGGGTCAGCCAGTTGTACGTCGCGGCCACCGGGCTGAATGCCGTGCTGATCGCGGTCGGCCTCGGTCTGCTGCTGGTCGCGTTGCTGATCCCCGACCACTTCGAATACCGCAAGGTCATGCCGTGGGCCACGACGGCTGCGGTGACGCTGTTCGCGGTCATCTGCGGGCTGATCGTCAGCGGGATCGATCCGCACGGGCGGACGCCGTACTCGCTGCAGCGGGTCCAGTCGGCGACAGCCCCCGCGGCGCGACAGGCGAGCCCACTCGACGAGGTCGCGAGCCGGCTGAGCCCGGAGTCGCGGGACAAGGTGGCCTTCCGGTACCAGTCGCCGCAGCCGGTCGAACGCTGGCGGCTGGTCGCGCTCGACAACTTCGACGGCGCGAACTGGACGACCAATCACCCGGTCCTGCGGATGGGTTCCCGACTCGCGCTCGGTCCCGAGGTCCGCGTTCCGACGCTTCCGCAGCACGCGATGATCCGGCCGGATGATCTGGACGGGCCATGGCTGCCCGGTCAGCTGCTGCCGGAGACCGTCAGCAACGTGACCGACCCGCAGGTGGAGCCGATCGGCGGCACGCTGGTCGCAGCCCAGCAGCCGACGCACTACAACCTGACCTGGGCCGAGCCCGAGGTGGACGCCGACTATCTGAAGGCGGCCGGGATCGACGCCAACGCCCCGGGCGGGCTGAGCGACCTCGGCCCGGTGCCGCCGGAGATCGCCAACCTGCAGCCCTTGGAGGGGCGGCGGGCCACTTTCCAAACCGCGGTCGCGCTGGAGAAGTACTTCCGGGACAACCACAAACTGGCCGACGAGAAGAGCACGCCGCCGACCGGCTACAGCTGGCCGCAGCTGACGACGTTCCTCGCGAAGCCGGGCACGGTCGGCAGCAGCGAACAGTTCGCCGCCGGGTATGTCGCGCTGGCGCGGCAGAACGCGATCCCGGCCCGGCTCGTGGTCGGCTTCCGGACGCCGGCCGAACCCGACGCGGACGGCTGGTACACCGTGCGGAACAGCGACGCGTACGCCTGGCCCGAGGTGGCCGTGGCAGGTGTCGGCTGGTGGCCGCTCGACCCGGCCCAGGGCGCGGCCCGTGGCAGCACGAGCCCGACGGGCGCCACGTCGATAACCGACCAGGTCCGGCAGTCGGTGCCGCCGGTGAAGGAGATCAAGGACCCGGACGTGCCGCCGCCCACGGGCGACGAAACGGACGAGTCGGCGTCGACCGGGCTGCATGTGCCGCTGGGGCTGATCTTCGGGGTGCTGGCGACGCTGCTGGTGCTGTGGCTGCTCGGCGTCCCACTGCTCAAGCAGCTGCGGGCGCAGCGGCGCCGGCGGCGGTCAGGGAGCGCGGCGGTGGTCGGCGCCTGGGCTGAGGCGCGGGACCGGCTGCGGGCGCACGGCGTCCCGGTGACTCCGGGCATGACGGTCCGCGACCTGGCGCATGCCGCTCGCGAACTGCCGGACACCGGCCCGGCCCTCGCGAACGTCGCACAAGCAGTCGATCACGCGCTCTGGTCGGGCGGCCCGGCGACGCCGGATATCGCGCAGCAGGCGTGGAGCGGCGTCCACGCCGTCCGGCGAGCGCTCCGCAGCCGGCCCTGGCTCGACCGGCTGCAGGCCGCGCTCGAACTCCGGACGCTGCTGCCCGGTCTGCGCAAATCAGGGTGACCCGGTCTGGCGGTCCTTGCCACCCTGCTGAAGCTCAGTGCTGTTTGGGCTTCTCGTGTTTGGTAGGACGGCGATCGTGGCGGGTTGCCGCCGCCTGATCAGCGCTCCGTGGAGCCGGACAGACCGGGCCGCGCGGTATCGGGCCGCCGCCGAGCCTTCGGCTCTTCCATTGTTTCTCGTCGTAGTCGTAGTAGGTATCGACGCCGCCGACTGTCATCTGCACGTCCTCCCGTTGCCCCTGCTGCCCCTGGTGGCGGATTCAACACTCCGGCACCGACGCCCCGGACACAAGGGATTCCGGAAATCACCAAGGATCAACACGCACGAGCACGACAGCAACCCCGTGACCGGGTAAGCGCACATGTTCGGTCATCAGTTCCGCAGTCCCGAACGCGAGCAGTGCGTACGCCGGTACGCCGTCCACACCGATCTCCGCCGGCTCCGCGGCCAGGTTGACCACGATCCGCAGGTCGCCGCGGCTGATCACCAACGATTCCGGGCCTTCGGTCACGGCGACCGATCCGAGGCTGTCGTCGCGCAGCTCCGGCGTCCGGGCGCGGAGGGCCAACAGGTCGCGATACCAGGTCAGGAGCTCGCGATGGGGTGACTCGTCGAGCTCCGACCAGTCCAGCACCGAGCTGCGCCAGGTCTCCGGGTCCTGCGGGTCGGGGATCTCCTCGGCGTCCCACCCGAACGCGGCGAACTCGCGCCGCCGGCCGGTCCGGACGGCCTCGGCCAGCTCAGGCTCCTCGTGGTCGGTGAAGTACCGCCAGGGCGTCGAGGCGCCCCACTCCTCGCCCATGAACAGCATCGGCGTGTACGGCGATGTGAGGACCAGCGCGGCCCCGATCGCGTACTGTCCGGGCGTGAGCGCCGGCCGGTCCCCCAGCGCCCGGTTGCCGATCTGGTCGTGGTCCGAGGTGTAGGCGAGGAACTGTCCGCCCCGATGGCGGTCGGGGTCGACCGGGCGACCCCAGTCCCGGCCGCGGAACGACGAGTAGGAGCCGTTGTGCAGGAAGACCTGCGTCAGCGCCTTCGCGAAGACGCCGGGGTTGGCGAAGTCCTCGTAGTACCCGGACCGCTCACCGGTCAGCAGCGTGTGCAGTGCGTGGTGGAAGTCGTCGTTCCACTGCGCAGTCATCCCGCGGCCGCCCTCGGCCACCGGGTCGACCATCTGCGGGTCGTTCAGGTCGGACTCGGCGACCAGGCCGAGCGGGCGGCCCAGCTGTTCAGACAGCGCTGCGGTCTCGTTGGACAGCTGCTGGAGGAGGTGGGTCGGGCTGTCGTCAACCAGCGCGTGGACGGCGTCCAGACGCAGTGCGTCGATGTGGAAGTCGCGGAACCAGCGGAGGGCGTTGTCGCAGATGAACCGGCGGACCTCGTGGCTGCCGGTGTCATCCAGGTTGACCGCCGGGCCCCACGGGGTGGTGTGTCGATCGGTGAAGTACGGGCCGTACGAGCCCAGGTGGTTGCCGCTCGGGCCGAGGTGGTTGTAGACCACGTCCAGGCAGACTGCGAGCCCGACGTCGTGGCAGCGGTCCACGAAGCGTTGCAGTGCTTCTGGGCCGCCGTACGGCTCGTGGACGGCGTACAGGTCGACACCGTCGTAGCCCCAGCCGTGGCGACCGGGGAACGCGGCCACCGGCATCAGGGAGACGACCTCGACGCCCAGCAGGACCAGGTAGTCCAGATGCTCTGCGGCTGCGTGCAGAGTGCCCTCTGGGGTGAAGGTCCCGATGTGCAGCTCATAGAAGACCGAGCCGCGGACGTCGCGCCCAGCCCAGTCGTCGTCGCTCCACTGGTAGCGACTCGCGTCGAAGACGCGACTGAACCCGTGGACGCCGTCCGGCTGCCACGGACTGCGTGGGTCGGGCAGTGGGTCACTGCCGTCGACAGCAAACGCGTAGTCGGTGCCGTGGTGGGCCTCGACGACCTCCCGGGTCCACCAACCGCCGTCGGCCGTGTGAAGTGGCAGTACGCCGTCGCGGAGCACCACATCGACCGACGACGCGTTCGGGGCCCAGACAGTGAAGGTGTGCACTCAGCTCCTTACGAGCAACGCCACCGGGAGGTCCTCCAGCAGCTCGTGAATCCGAGCCGCTCCACTACCCACGACCCGGCCGGTCAACACGTTCTTCCACTCACCGCTCGGCAGTACGACCGTGCTGTCGCCCCAGCCGCCCAGCCGGTACAGCGCAGCCGGTAGCCGGGTCGCGATCGTGATCACCGCGTCGCCTCGGGCGAACGCGACCGCATGTCCGTTGGAGGTCGGCAGCGGCGTGTAGCTGCCGGCAAAGGCTTCCGGGTACTGCCGGCGCAGTCGCAACGCACGAGCCGTCACGAGCAGCTTCTCGTCGGACAGGTCATCCGGCTTCGCACCTTCGTCGAGCCGATGCAGCCGGGCGATCCGGTCCTCGTAGTCCACGGCTCGCCGGTTGTCGGGGTCCACCAGGGAGAGGTCGACCAGCTCAGTGCCCTGGTAGACGTCCGGGACGCCGGGCATCGTCAGCTGGACCAGCTTCTGACCGAGCGTCGCAGCGCGGACGAAGTCGGACTGCCGGTTGGCGAACCGGCGTACGGCGTCCAGCACGGTCTCGTCGGCCAGCACCGCGGTGGTGAACTGTGCGACGGCCTGCTCGTACTCCTCGTCGGACTCCGTCCAGGTGGTGTGCCGCTTGGCCTCGCGGATCGCCTTCAGCAGATAGGCCTGCATCCGCTCCTCAGCGATCGGCCCGTCGCCCCACGTGCCGTACAGGGTCTGCCAGAAGAGGTACTCCGTACTGCCGTCGAGCAGCGGACTCCGGTGGTCCTCAGACAGCCGGCGCCACTCGCGGACGGCGTCCGCCCAGACAGCCGGCTGCTCCGACAGCACACCCAGCCGGGCCCGGACGTCCTCAGAGCGCTTGGTGTCGTGCGTGGACAGCGTGGTCATCGTGCGCGGCCAGTGCCGGTTCAGGTTCGCAGCAAAGGCGTGGAACTCTTCCGGCGTGACCCCGAAGTGCTCCGGGTCGCCGCCAACCTCGTTCAGCGAGGACAGCCGGAACCAGCGATAGAACGCCGTGTCCTCGACCCCCTTGGCCATCACCGGCCCACACGTCTGCTGGAAGCGCACGATCAGCTCATGCCGCGCATGCTCGTCGATCCGGCTCGCGGTGCCAGTCTCTCGACCGAGCAGCAGGTGCAGTACGACGTCGAGCGTCTCCTGCCGGTCGTCGTCCAGATGCTCGCGCGCCTTGCTCGCAGCGCGCTCCAGCGCCCGCACCGCAGTCGGATCCGGCTGCTCACCCGGTACGACGTACGCGCGGTAGATCTCGAACTGGACGAGCAACTCGACCACGACCTCGTGGAACGCCCGCCGGGTGTGGTCACGCAGTCTGACGTCGTCCTGACAGATGCGGGCCAGCAACTCGACCAGCCGATGGACCTCGGCGTACTGGCCGTGGCGGACGATCTCGCGCTTCGCCTCCAGCACGACCGGGTGGAACGCGGCCGGCTCACCGGTCAGCTCGGAGTGCAACGCTGCGAGCGGCGCAGCGCCCGCAGGGTCGATGAACAGGCCGCCAACGCGCAGCAGGGCGTCGTACCCAGTAGTGCCGGCACAGGGCCAGTCGTGCGGCAGCTCTTCAGCGCCTTCGAGGATCTTCTCGACGACGACCCACGCGCCGCGGGTCCGTTCGGCCAGCCGCCGCAGGTAGCCGCGCGGGTCGGCCAAGCCGTCCGGATGGTCGATGCGGAAGCCGTTGAGCTTGCCCTCCTGCAGAAGCTCGAACAACAACGCATGCGTGGCTTCGAAGACCTCCTGGGTCTCCACGCGGACCGCAGCGAGTGTGTCGACGTCGAAGAAGCGTCGGTAGTTCAGCTCCTCGTCAGCGACCCGCCAGTGCGCCAAGCGGTACCACTGCTCGGTCACCAGCTCAGCAATCGGCAGCTCCGCCGTACCGGGCCGCAGGGGGAACTCGTGGTCGTAGTAGCGCAGTACGTCGCCGTCGACGGACAGCTCACCCGCAGCGAGCACCTGGCCGATCCGATTGCCCAGAACGGCCATGAGCAACGGCTGGTTGCCTGAACCCCAGTCGACGTCGAACCACTCGGCGTACGGCGAACCCGGCCCATCCCGCAGTACTGACCACAGGGCCTTGTTCAACCGGGCTGGTGTCGGCACGGCAACGTGGTTCGGGACGACGTCCGCGATTGCGCCCATCCGATGCTCGGTGAGCCGCGCTGACAGGCGGTCGAACGCCGGGCGACCACCCATCGGCTCGGACAGCCGGCTGTGGTCGACGACGTCGTACCCATGGGTGGAACCGGGCGCTGCCTGCAGAATCGGGGACAGGTAGGCGTGGGAGATCCCGAGGCTGCTCAGGTACGGGACGATCGTGGCTGCGGCGTCGAAACCGAACTCGGCGCGCAGTTGGAACCTGTACGTGGCCTGCGGGACGCCGTTCATCCGGCTGCCTGCCTCGGACGGGTGAGGACCAGCGTGCTGCGGGACTCGAGCTGAACGGTGCTGCCGGCCTTGTGCGGCTCCTCGCTGGCGCCGCCGCGCGGAGTGGTCGTATCCGCAGCCACTGTCCAGTCGTCGCCGTACTGCCCGGGTGGGAGCAGGAAGTCGACCGGCTCGTGGCCGCTGTTCAGCAGGATCAGGAACGAGTCGTCGATCACCGGCTCACCCCGAGGGTCCGGCTCGGAGATCGCATCGCCGTTCAGGAAGACGGCAATTGCTCTGGCGTCGTCGCGGGTCCAGTCGCCGTTCTGCATCTCGGTGCCGTTCGGCGTGAACCAGACCAGGTCACCAAGGCCGTCGACACCGGTGTCACCGTGGAAGAACCGTCGACGTCGCAGTACCGGGTGGTTGTTGCGCAGCTTGACCAGCAGGCTGGTGAACGCCAACTGGTCCTTCTGGATGTCGTCGAGCTCCCAGTTCACCCAGGCGGTTTCGTTGTCCTGGCAGTAGACGTTGTTGTTCCCGCCCTGGGTCCGGCCGAGCTCGTCGCCGTGGGCGATCATCGGCACGCCTTGCGAGATCAGCAGCGTGGTCAGGAAGTTCCGCTGCTGCTTGGCGCGCAGCGCGAGGATTTGGGCGTCGTCGGTCGGGCCCTCGGCGCCGCAGTTCCAGGAGCGGTTGTGGCTCTCGCCGTCCTTACCGCCCTCGCCGTTCGCCTCGTTGTGCTTGTCGTTGTAGGAGACCAGGTCACGCAGGGTGAAGCCGTCGTGGGCGGTGACGAAGTTGATACTGGCCAGCGGCCGGCGGCTGTCGTCCTGGTAGAGGTCGGACGAGCCGGTCAGCCGGGAGGCGAACTCGGCCAGCGTGTACTTCTCGCCGCGCCAGAAGTCCCGCACGGTGTCGCGGTACTTGCCGTTCCACTCCGTCCACAGCGGCGGGAAGTTGCCGACCTGGTAGCCGCCGTCGCCGACGTCCCACGGCTCGGCGATCAGCTTCACCTGGCTGACCACCGGGTCCTGCTGGACGAGGTCGAAGAACGCCGACAGCCGGTCGACCTCGTGGAACTGGCGGGCCAGCGTGGCCGCGAGGTCGAAGCGAAAACCGTCGACGTGCATCTCGGTCACCCAGTAGCGCAGCGAGTCCATGATCAGCTGCAGCACGTGCGGATGCCGCATCAGCAGGCTGTTCCCGGTGCCGGTGGTGTCGTAGTAGTGCGACTTGTCCTGGTCGACGAGCCGGTAGTACGCCGCGTTGTCGATCCCCTTGAACGACAGCGTCGGGCCGAACTCGTTCCCCTCGGCGGTGTGGTTGTAGACGACGTCCAGGATGACCTCGATATCGGCCTCGTGCAGCGCCTTCACCATCGTCTTGAACTCGGTGACCTGCTGGCCGCGCGTCCCGCCGGCGGCGTAGTCGTTGTGCGGCGCGAAGAAGCCGATCGTGTTGTAACCCCAGTAGTTCTTGAGGCCGATCTCCTGCAGATGGCCGTCCTGGGCGAACTGGTGGATCGGCATCAGCTCGATCGCCGAGACCCCGAGCTCCTTGAGGTGCTCGATGATCGCGGGGTGCCCGATCCCGGCGTACGTGCCGCGGATCTCCTCGGGCAGCCCCGGGTGCGTCTTGGTCAGCCCCTTGACGTGTGCCTCGTAGATGACGGTCTCGTGGTAGGCGTGCCCCGGCGGACGGTCGTTACCCCAGTCGAAGAACGGGTTCGTGACGACCGACAGCATCGTGTGCTCGCGGTTGTCCATCGTGTTCAGCTCGTCCGGCTTCTCGAACCGGTAACTGAACAGCGACTCGTCGGCGTCCACCTGTCCGTCGATCGCTTTCGCGTACGGATCCAGCAGCAGCTTGGACGGGTTGCACCGATGCCCCTCGGCCGGCTGATACGGGCCGTGCACCCGAAAGCCGTACCGCTGCCCCGGCTGCACCGACGGCAGGAACGCGTGCCACACGAACCCGTCCACCTCGGTCAGCTGCACGAGCTGCTCGGTCCCGTCGTCCCCGATCAGCGCCAGATCCACGCGATCGGCCACCTCCGAGAACACCGCGAAGTTCGTCCCGGCGCCGTCGTACGTGGCGCCGAGGGGATAAGGACGGCCAGGCCATTTCTGCACCTGAAGACAGTAGCCACCTCCCCGCCTTCGAACCCCATCGCGGGGTGCTTTGGCGTCCAGAATTCACCCGATCCCATCGCACTTTCCGCATTCAAACGATTACTTGCAGTAAGTTCATGGCCATGCTGAAGCGGATGATCGCGCTGACCGGCGCGCTGTTGCTGGCGACCTCCGGCGTGGCGGCGGCCGACGGCGGGGGGCGGCGGATGGTGGTTGGCGGGACGCTCGCGAGTGTCAGCGAGGCGCCTTGGGCGGTCGTGCTGACTACTGACGGCAAGCGGTGGTGCGGTGGGGTGCTGGTGCGGGCGGACAAGGTGCTGACGGCGGCGCACTGCATGACGCCGGCGGTGTCGACGTTCGCCGTCATTCAGGGCCGGGCCGAGCTGGCTGCCGCGGGCGGGCGGGTGTCCGCCGTCCGGAAGGCCTGGGTTCACCCGCAGTACAGCACCTCCCATGGGCGGAACGACTTCGCCGTCCTCACGTTGGCGAAGCCGATGACCGGCGTACCGCTGCTGCCGCTCGAGACGAGCGCCAAGGCTGACCGGCGCGGCGCCGTCCCGACCGTCTACGGCTGGGGTGACACCAAGGACACCGGCCCCAAGGACACTCTGCAGAAGGCTGCGCTACCCGTTCTGGGCGACGCCACCTGTCTGAACATCGACGGGTACGCCGACAACGGCTACACCGCCGTCGCCAATGTCTGCGCCGGCTATCTCGACGGCACCATCGACGCCTGCCAGGGCGACTCCGGCGGGCCGCTCGTCCTCAACGGCCGCCTGCTCGCCCTCGTCTCCTGGGGTCGCGGCTGCGCAGAGGCCGGCTACCCCGGCGTTTACGCCGAGCTGGCCCCGGTCGCCAAGACGCTGACCGACTACTTGAACCGCTCGTAGGCGGGCAGGGTCAGGAAGTCGACGTACTCGTCGGCGAGGGTCACTTCGAGGAAGAGTGCGCGGGCGGACTGGTAGCGCAGGGATTCGTCGAAGGCGTTGATCTCGTCGTCGACGATGCGTTCGACCAGCTCGGTGGTGACCTGGGCGCCGGTGTCGAGGATGACGTTGTTACGGCGCCACTGCCAGATCTGCGAGCGGGAGATCTCGGCGGTGGCGGCGTCCTCCATCAGGTTGAAGATGCCGACGGCGCCGGTGCCTTCGAGCCAGGCGGCCAGGTACTGCAGGGCGACGCTGATGTTGTTGCGCAGGCCCGCTTCGGTGACCGCGCCAGGCGTGGCGGCGACGTCGAGCAGCTGGGCCGCGGTGACCTCGACGTCCGCGCGCAGTTTGCCGAGCTGGTTGGGCTCCGCGCCGAGGACGGCGTCGAAGACGGCGCGGCAGGTGTCGACCATGCCGGGGTGCGCGACCCAGGAGCCGTCGAAACCGTCGCCGGCCTCGCGGGTCTTGTCGGCCTCGACCTTGGCGAAGGCCTGCTCGTTGACGGCCGGGTCCTTGCTCGGGATGAACGCGGCCATCCCGCCGATCGCGTGCGCGCCGCGCCGGTGACACGTCCGGACCAGGAGCTCGGTGTACGCGCGCATGAACGGCACGGTCATCGTCACGCTGTTGCGATCCGGTAGCTGGAACTCGGCGCCACGCTCGCGATGCGTCTTGATCACGCTGAACATGTAGTCCCAGCGACCGGCGTTCAGCCCGGCCGAGTGCTCGCGCAGCTCGTAGAGAATCTCCTCCATCTCGAACGCCGCCGGGTAGGTCTCGATCAGCACGGTCGCGCGGATGCTGCCGCGCGGCATGCCGAGCGCCTCCTGCGCGGTCACGAAGACGTCGTTCCAGAGCCGCGCCTCCAGGTACGACTCCATTTTCGGCAGGTAGTAGTACGGCCCCTGACCGCGGTCGAGCTGCAGCTGACCGCAGGCGGCGAGGTAGAGCGCGAAGTCGACCAGCGCGCCCGACACCGGCGTGCCGTCGACCAGGATGTGCTTCTCCGGCAGGTGCCACCCGCGCGGCCGGACGACGATCGTCGCCAGCTCGGCATCGGGTTTCAGCGCGTACGACTTGGCGTCGGTGGCGAAGTCGATCCGCCGGGTGATCGCGTCGAGCAGGTTGAGCTGACCGCCGACGACGTTCTCCCAGGCCGGCGTGTTCGCGTCCTCCTGATCGGCCAGCCAGACCTTGGCGCCGGAGTTCAGCGCGTTGATCGTCATCTTCCGATCGGTCGGCCCGGTGATCTCCACCCGCCGATCGACCAGCCCCGGCGCGGTCGGCGCCACCTGCCACTCCGGATCGGCCCGAATCGCCGCCGTCTCCGGCCGGAACCCGAGCGACGCCCCGGCGGTAATCTCCGCGACCCGCTCCTGCCGACGCGCCAGCAGCGCCTGCCGCCGTCCGTCGTACTCGCGGTGCAAACGCTCGATCAGGCCGAGCGCGGGCTCGGTCAGGATCTCGTCGTACCGCTCACCCCGGGTCCCGATCACCTCGATAGCCATGATCCTCACCCTAACTTCGGCAGCACCTCGCTCAGCACCCGCGCATGGTCGGCCGGGTCGGCGAGCCCGAGGCCCATCGTGTTGACGCACAGATGGGTCGCGCCCAGCTCGCGCCAGCCGTCGACGTACACCCGCCACTCGCTCTCGGGCACCTGCGCCAGCGTCAGCCGCGCCTCGAAACCGACCGTGCGCCCGGCCGCGGCCGCCGCCTCGCGGACCGTCGCGACCTGGGCGCGCATGCGGTCGTCGGGCGGTCCTTGCGGCATCCAGCCGTCGCCGATCGCACCGGTACGACGCAGGACGGCGTCCGCCGTGCCGCCGAACCAGATCGGGATCTGCCGGCCGGGCAACGGGTTCAGACCGGCCTGCTCAACCCGGTCGAACCGACCGTCGTGGGTGATGACCGGCTCGGCCCAGAGCTTGCGCAGCAGCTCGACCTGTTCGGTGAGCCGGGCCCCACGTTTGGCGAAGGGGACGCCGAGCGCGTCGTACTCGACGTGGTTCCACCCGATGCCGACACCGAGCCGCAGCCGCCCGCCGGACAGCAGGTCGACCTCCGCCGCCTGCTTCGCGACCAACGCGGTCTGCCGCTGCGGCAACACCAGGACGCCGGTCACCAGCTCGAGCTCGGTGGTGATCGCCGCCAGATACCCGAACAGCACGAAAACCTCGTGGAACAAGGATTTGTCGGTGTACCCCGTCCATCCCGGCCGCTGCGCCGGATCGGCCCCGAGCACGTGGTCGTAGGCGAGCGCATGCGTGTACCCGGCGTCCTCGACCGTTCGGGCCCACTCCCGCACCACCTGCGGGTCGCTGCCGATCTCCAGCTGCGGGAACACCGCTCCGATCCTCATGCGATCAACTCCAGCAGCCCCTCGATCGCCAGCTCGAACGGCTCTTCCGAGCCTGCTGCCCGGGCCAGCACGTAGCCGCCCTGCAGTGTCGCGACGATCGTCGCGGCCAGCCGCTCCGGCGCCACCGACGCCGGGAACTCGCCGTTTTCTTTGCCTTCAGCAACTATTTCGGCCAGTCGCCCGCACAACCAGCTCAGCGTCTCGTCCACCGGCCCGCGCAGCTCCGGATCCGCCACGACCTCCGGATCTGCCGCCAACTGCCCGACCGGGCACCCCCGCAGCACCTCCCGATCCCGCCCCAGATACGCCGAGATCCGCTCCACCGCCGACCCCTCGGTCCCCAGCTCCTCCGCGGCCTTGGCACGCATCTCCGCCCCCGACCGCTCGATGGCGGCCCGCGCCAGCTCCGCCTTCCCGCTGAAGTGGTGGTACATGCTCCCCTGCCCCGCCCCACTGGCCCGCTGCACCGCCTTCGGACTCGTCCCCACATACCCCCGCTCCCACAACAACTCCTGCGTACTCCGGATCAACCGCTCCACCGTCTCCACCCGGATAACTGTACCCAGAGGTACACACCCGGCTAGGTCTCCACCGACTGGACGGAACCGATAGTCTCGGGGTCTATGAGCACGAGCGTCGCCATTGCGGTAATCACGTTTCGGCGGCCTGCTCTGTTACGAGGGTTGCTGGCGAGTTTGCAGGCGCAGGAACTGCCGGCGGGAGCGGATTACGCGGTCCGGATCGTGGTGGTCGACAACGATGCCGACGCGACGGCGGCCGCGGTGGTGGCGGGGTTCGACGGGGGCCGGTATCCGATCGAGTCGGTGGTGGAGCCGGAGCCGGGGATCCCGTTCGCGCGGGAGCGGTCGGTGGAGCTCTGCTGGAACGACGATGCGCTGATCTTCGTGGACGACGACGAGGTCGCGCCGCCGGGGTGGCTGGCGACGTTGTTGCAGGCCTGGGAGACGAGCGGGGCCGACGTTGTCACCGGGCCGGTGAAGGGGAACCTGCCGGCCGGGGCGCCGGCTTGGAACCACTACAGCGATGTGCACGACTCGACCGGGCGGCATCCGACCGGGCTGGAGTTGCGGAAGGCGTACACGAACAACACGCTGGTCAGCCGCCGGGTCTACCACACGGTGACGCCCGGGTTTCATCCCGCGTTCCGGTACACGGGGTCGTCGGATCTGCACTTCTTCCTGCGGGTGCACCGGGCCGGGTTCCGGATCGTGTGGTGCGAGGAGGCGTGTATCGCCGAAGAGGTACCGCCGGCGCGGACGACGCTGAGCTGGCTGGTCCGGCGGGCGTTCCGGAGCGGTAGCGGGGACACGATCAGCCGGTTGCTGATCCGCCCGGGCGCGGTGAGCTACGTGCTGGTGCTGGCCTATGCTTCGGCCCGGGTGGTCTCGGCGATCGGCTACGCGCTCGCCGGGCTGCTGCTCGGCCGGAAGACGCATCTGCTCAAGGCGGTCCGCCGGTTCTTCTCCGGTATCGGCAGCCTGGCGGGCATAGTGGGGATCAATCATGACGAGTACCGGGAGCGGCACGGCGACGGTGGCGAGCCTGTGCCGGGCGATCTGGCAGGTGGAGGCGGAGCTGGGTCTCCTCGACTGGCAGATCCGGGGCATGCACCCGTGGCCGATCATCCGGATGCGCGTCTTCCATGAGCTGACCCGCCGCAGCGGTATCCACGGTGTCCCGCATCCGGTACGCCGTTCCACCAGCGACAAACTCGGGCTGGTCGGCCGCCATGTCGCCGGGCTCGCAACCCGTAATCCGTTCGTCGGCCGGTACGACGCGATGGTGGTCCCGCATCCGCGGAAACCGGACGGTGTCGAGATCTACACCGACGAGCTCCGCGCCGCGCTCGGCCCGTCGACGCTGATCCTCGACTCCGGGATCAACGGCACCCCGCTCCCCGGCAGCCGGAATCTCGACTTCTTCACCTCCGCGGCCGGCGCCGTCCACGCGCGGGCCGCCGACGACCGCGGCATCACGACCGCCCTCCAGGAGCTGACGGGCGTCGTCGTACCGACGAGTGCGCTGCTGGCGCGCGAGGTCCCGAAGCACCTGCGGTTGCGAGCGCTCTATCGCGCGCTGCTCAAGCGGCACGGCATCAAGACCGTGTACGTCGTCGTCGCGTACTTCCATCAGCACATCGTCGGCGCGGCCCGCGACCTCGGCATCCGGGTCGTCGAGCTGCAGCACGGCGCGATCAGTCCGTTCCACCTCGGCTACAGCTACCCCGGCCGCCCGGCCGTCGCGGATCAGCCCGACGAGCTGTGGTGCTTCGGCGATTACTGGACGGACGTCGCCGAGCTGCCGGCCGGGATGCGGACGGAGGTCGTCGGCGCGCCGTACCTGCCGACTGCCACCGCGAAGGACCCGAAGCTGGCGGTCTTCCTGTCCCAAGGCACGACCGGCCACGGGTTGCTCCAGATCGCCGAGACCGTCGCCAAGGCGCATCCTGAGCTGACCATCCAGTTCCGCCTGCACCCGAGTGAGCATGCGGCCGACTACACGATGCCGGCCGGGGTCGAGCTCTCCACCGGCGGCAACACGCTCGATCTGCTGGCACAGGCGACGTACCAGGTCGGGGTTTCGACGACGGCGCTGTTCGAAGGGATGGCGCTGGGCTGCCGGACGGCGGTCGCCGAGCTGCCCGGTCACGAATACCTCGCCGGGCCGATCGCCCGCGGTCATGCGCTACTGCTGACGACGCCCGAGCAGCTCACCGATGCGCCGGTCTGTCCGACCCCCGAGACGTACTACGCACCGAGCCGGATCGAGCAGCTGATTGTCGGTGCGGCCTCCTAGCGTTCGTGCCATGCGGACTGTGGAGCTGGGCCGGACGGGGTTGGAAGTCAGCAGACTGGGCCTGGGGCTCGCGTCCCTAGGCGGCATGTTCGCCGCCGTCCCCGAGCCGCAGGCGATCGCGACGATCGACCGGGCCTGGGAGCTCGGCATCCGACTGTTCGACACTGCGCCCGTGTACGGCTACGGCCGGTCCGAGCAGCGCGCCGGGCTGGCCTTGCGCGGCCGCCCGCGGGGGCGCTTCGTGCTCTCGACCAAGGTCGGCCGGCTGATCGAGCCGGGCGGCCCGGACATCCAGCCGATCTGGGCCGAGCCGCCGGTCGGCCTCGGCCCGCGTCTCGACTACTCGTACGCCGCCGTCATCCGCTCGTTCGAAGCCAGCCTGGAGCGAATGGGGATCGACCGGATCGACATCCTGCACATCCACGACCCTGATCTCGACTTCGCGACGGCGTCCACCGAGGCCCTGCGAGCGCTGCGCGAGCTGCGCGGGCGCGGCACCATCCGGGCGATCTCGCTCGGGATCAACCACGCGGACGTCGCCGCCCGGTTCCTCCGCGAGACCGGGGCCGACGGTCCGGATGTGATCCTCCTCGCCGGGCGGTACAGCCTGCTCGACCAGAGCGCGACCGAGGAGCTGCTACCGCTCTGCGAGAAGCTGGGCGTCGCCGTCCTCGCGGCGGGCGTGTTCCAGGGCGGTGTGCTGGCCGACACCGCGGCGGGCGCGCCGCACGGGTATGCGAAGGTCCCACCGGCGCTGCTGGAACGGATCGATCAGCTCCGCGCGCTGTGCCATCGGTACGACGTGCCGCTGCTCGCCGCGGCCGTGCAGTTCCCGTTGCGGCATCCCGTCGTACCGGCCGTGGTCGTCGGCGCGCGTACCCCGCAGGAGATCACCGAGGTCGCCGCTTGGCTCGAGCACGACATTCCGGAGGCGTTCTGGGCGCAGCTGCTCTAAGGTCAGCCCTATGCGGTTCATGCTGCTCCACAAGACGAACGACGCGCTCGAAGCGGGCAACCCGCCGGACTCGGAAATCCTGGCCCGGGCGGACGCCGTCCTCGAGGAGATGCGTCAGGCCGGCGTGCTCGAGGTCGCCGAGGGGCTGATGCCGAGCTCGCGCGGCGCCCGCATCTCCGTGGCCCAGCCGGGCCCGCCGCGGGTCGTCGACGGCCCGTTCGCGGAGACCAAAGAGCTCGTGGCCGGACTGTCGATCATCCGCGTCGACTCCAAGCAGGACGC
This sequence comes from Kribbella sandramycini, assembly GCF_013131805.1. Classification (GTDB taxonomy): domain Bacteria; phylum Actinomycetota; class Actinomycetes; order Propionibacteriales; family Kribbellaceae; genus Kribbella; species Kribbella sandramycini. The sequence goes on from NZ_JABJRC010000005.1 coordinate 488,699, forward strand.
CGTCCGCTGGGCGCTGCGGTTCGCCGAGGCCGATCCGTACACCGAGATCGACATCCTGGAGATCGCTGGTTAACGCGCGGCCGGGCCGGTGGTCTCGTGGATCAGGAGCTCCATCGGCAGCAGTTTCGGCTCGGTGTCGGGGCTGCCGGTCATCAGGCGTTCGAGAAGTTCGGCAGCCTGCCGGCCCAGGTCGTCCCGCGGCATCGCGACCGTGGTGAGCGTGGCTTGGCCCGACCAGTCGAGGGAGAGGTTGTCGAAGCCGACCACTGATAGCTCGGTCGGGACGTCGACACCCAACTGGCGATAGCGGGCCAGCGCGCCTTGGGCGACCAGGTCGTTGTAGGTGACCACCGCGGTGGCCCCGGCGGCGAGTGCCTGTTCGGCTGCTGCCCCGCCGTCCGCGGCCGTTGCGCCGGCCGGGATGACGGTGACGCGCAGGCCGAAGGCCGCGGCCGCTTCGAGGGCGCGGATGCGCTCACCGTTGGCCCAGGACGCCTCCGGGCCGCTGAGGTAGGCGACGTCGCGGTGGCCGAGCTGGGCGAGATGTCCGCAGATGGACGTCGTACCGCCGTAGAAGTCGACCGAGATCGCCGGGACGGCGAGGCCCGGGACGATCCGGTTGACCAGGACCATCGGGTGCGCACGGGCGACCAGCTCGGCGAGCTGGTCGCGACGCATCCGGGGTGAGCAGAGCAGGAGGCCGTCGCAGCTGCGGAGCAGGTCGGCGACCAGCTCCGGCTCGACGGCGGGGTTCTCCTCGGACTCCATGATCATCACCCGATGGCCGTTCGCCCGGGCCACGGCGCTGACGGCCTTGAGGATCTCCGGGAAGTACGGATTGGCGAGGTCGGGGACCAGGACGCCGATCGTCCCCCAACGCCCTTTCGCCAGCCCTTGGGCGGCGGCGTTCGGGTGGTAGCCGAGGGTCCGGACGGCGGCCTGGACGCGACCGGCGAGCACCGCGTCGACCTTCGCCGTCCCGTTCAGGACGCGCGAGACCGTCGCCGGGGACACCCCGGCCGCGTGCCCCACGTCGGTGATCGTGACCCGCTGCGTGCGCGCTCGCGACTGTCTCACCTCCTCCTGAAAGCCCTTCCTCAGAATCGCTAATCCACAGGTAATGCACAACCTGTAGATATGAAACCGCTTTCTCAGCTCTTGCCGGGGGCGACCCGCCGTTCTACTCTGATCGGGAATTGGCAAGCGTTTACCGTCAGATTGAGGAGACCGGTCTGTGAGTCACGGCGTGTTCGCGTACACCTGGGATCTGGTCGGCGATCCGGCCGCGGCCGAGCGGATCGCCGGGCTCGGAGTCGACACGGTGACGCTGCAGGCGGCGTACCACGCCGTCCGCGGGATCACGCCGTTCCACCCGACGCACCGCGTCGTCCACGCTGCGCACGCCGCGGCGTACTTCCCGATCCGCGACGCCGCGTGGGGCGGACTGCGACCGCTCGTCCCCAGCTGGGGTGTGGATAACCCGGACCGCTTCGGGACGGCGGCGCGGGCGCTGCGGTCGGCCGGGCTCGGGGTCGAGGCCTGGCTCGTGCTCACCCATTCGTCCGCCGTCGGGGCTGCGCATCCGGAGATGACCGTGCAGAACGCGTACGGCGAGCGCTACGGGTATGCGCTGTGCCCGTCGCACGAGTCTGTCCGCTCCTATGCGCTGACACTGATTCGGGAGGTCGTCGAGCAGTACGACGTCGACGCCTTGATGCTCGAGGCCTGCGGCTGGCTCGGCTTCGACCACGGGAGCCTGCACGAGAAGACCGAGGGCGCCGAGTTGTCGGTGAACGCCCGCCGCCTGCTGTCGATCTGCTTCTGCGCCGCCTGCCGGTCGGCGCTCGGCTCAGCAGCCGATCCGCTCGCCGCCTCCGTTCGTGAAGCGGTCGACGCCGAGCTCCGCGGCGACCGCCCGGCCGTTCTCCCGCCCGCCGACGCCCTCCTCGCCCACCGCGCCGCCGTCATCGGTGAGCTGGTTCGCGAGGCGAAGACGCTGGCCGGCGATCGTCGGTTGTTGCTGATGGCAACCGACGACCCGTGGGTGACCGGGCCGGATGTCGGTGTCGACCTGCCGGCGCACGCGCCGGATGCCTACGTCCTGAAGTGCTGGGGTGAGGTCGGAACGGCTGCCCGGCAGGTGAAGGCCGCGGCCGCGCGCACCGACGTCCCGCTGATCGCGAACGTGACGGTGCTGGAGGAGCGTTGGGACGGGGTGGAAGAACTGCTGGAAGCGGGCGCGAGCGAGATTCGCTACTACCACGCGGGCCTGGCCTCGAAGAACCGTTTGCAACGGATCCGAGAGGCGTCGGCATGAACGTCACGCTGGTACTTCTGCAGCCTGCAACTCCGGAGACGGCCGACTGGCCGGGCCGGTTGGAGGCGGCGCTTCCTGGGCTACGGGTTGTTCGTGAGGTGGAGGCGCTTCCGGAGGCGGATGCGGTCTATGGGGTGCTGCCTGCGGAGTTGCTGGCGACTTGCCGGCAGCTCAGGTGGTTGCAGGCGCCGCAGGCCGGCCCGGCGCCGGAGTTCTACTACCCCGAGCTGGTGACGCATCAGGTCGTGGTGACGAACATGCGCGACACGTACACGGATCATGTGGCGGCGCATACGTTGGCTCTGGTCTTGGGGATGGCGCGGGGGTTGCCGCGGTACGTGCGCGCCCAGCAGTCCGCGACGTGGGCTCCGGATTGGGATCCGGGGAGTGTGCTGGTGCTCGGGGAGTCGCGGGTGCTGGTGGTTGGAGCAGGCGCGGTGGGGGCCGAGATCGGCCGGTTGTTGAGCGAGTTCGGGGCTCGGGTCGAGGGGGTTGATCCGCGGGTCACGGAGCCGCCGCCGGGGTTTGCGCGGGTGCGACCGGTCGACGAGTTGGACGACGCGCTGCCGGACGCCGATGTCGTCGTACTGACCGTCCCGCACACACCTGCGACCGAGGGGTTGATCGACGCCGCGCGGCTGCGGCAGTTCAAGCCGGGCGCGCTGTTCGTGAACGTGGGGCGTGGGCCGACGGTCCGGCTCGACGACCTCGATCAGGCTTTGCAGGACGGCCGGCTGCGTGGTGCGGCACTCGATGTGTTCGAGACCGAGCCGCTGCCCGCCGACCATCCGCTCTGGGCCCGGCCCGAGGTGCTGATCACGCCACATGTGGCGGGCGCCGGGCCGCACGCCGAAGAACGCCGCTTCGCCGTACTGCTGGAGAACGCACGCCGATTCCTCGCTGGGGAACCGTTGATCAACCAGGTCGACAAGGCCCAGCGCTATTGACAGGTAGGACCCGCCCCGAAGGAGAACCGCATGTTCGTCCGATCACTCCTCACCGCCGCCCTCGTGAGCGCCACGGCCCTCACCGGTACGGCGACCGCAGCCCCGGCCGCCTGTTCAGTACCTGGTGACGTACTGAACCTGACCAACTGGACGCTGCAACTGCCCGTCGACGACCCGAACCAGTCCGGCACGCAGGTCCGCCAGGTGCGGCAGCCGCAGCTCGACAGCTTCGAGCTGTCGCCCTGGTTCAACGACCAGCCGAACTGCAACGGCGTCCGCTTCCGGAACGCCGTCAACGGCGTGACCACGCCGAACACGACGTACGCCCGCTCCGAGCTGCGCGAGATGAACGGCTCGTCGGCCGCCTCCTGGTCGTCGACGTCCGGTACGCACACACTCGTCATCGACCAGGCCATCACCCGTCGGCCGAACGACAAACCGCAGGTCGTCGCCGGGCAGATCCACAACGGCAACGACATGGCGACCTTCCGCCTGAACGGCTCCAGCCTGTACGTGACCGACGAGAACAACTCCAGCTACAAGCTGATCACCAGCAACTACCAGCTGGGCACCAGGTTCCAGGCGAAGTTCGTGGTCGGCAACGGCTCGATCAAGGCGTACTACAACAACGTGCTGCAGGCAACGATCCCGAAGTCGTTCACCGGCGGCTACTTCAAGGCCGGCGTCTACACGCAGGCCAACTGCACGAACTCCTCGCCGTGTGACACCAGCAACTACGGCGAGGTCGTCGTCTACAACGTGAGCGTCAGCCACAGCTGAGGCTGCTGACTCCGGGGGCCGCGCCGGCCCCCGGAGTACTCAATCGATCGTCCCCTCTTCCGCTGTCACCAGCGAGTCGATCGCGGCGAAGAAGCGGGCGATACCGGGCAGGTTGCCGCCCTTTTCGCGGGAGGCGGCGAAGTCCTCGGCGGTCTCCCACTCGACGATGTCGAGCCATTCGTCGTTCGGCAGGCGGACCAGGCGCGCGTTCCGGAAGCCGGCGCGGTCGGTCGCGAAGTCCGCCAGCATGTCGGCCCGCGCCGCGAGCAGCTCCTCGGCCTGCTCCGGCCGGACGCGGAAGCGGGTCAGTTCGACGGTGGTCATCGGGTTCCTCTCAGGTCAGGTTGGTCGCGGCCCAGCCGGTGATGTCCTCGTGCCTGATGGCGGCCGCCATCAGATCCGGGAACCGGTCCGGGGTACAGGCAAAAGTCGGTACGCCGAGCTCCACGAGCGCGGCCGCGTTCTCGGCGTCGTACGACGGGGCGCCGGAGTCGGCCAAGGCCAGCAGCGCGATCACCTGCACCCCTGACTCCACCAAACCACGGGCCCGCCGCAACAATTCCGCCCGCGCCCCACCCTCGTAGAGATCGGAGATCAGCACGAGAACGGTGTCCGAAGGTTTGGTGACGATCGATTCGCAGTACGTGAGCGCGCGGTTGATATCCGTGCCGCCGCCGAGCTGGGTGCCGAACAGGACGTCGACCGGGTCGTCGAGCTGATCGGTCAGGTCGACGACGGCGGTGTCGAAGACGACCAGGCTGGTCCGGAGGGTGCGGATCGATCCGAGCACCGCGCCGAACAGAGCGGCGTACACGACCGACTCGGCCATCGAGCCGGACTGGTCGATGGCGAGGACGATGTCGCGCTGGACGCTGTGGTTGCGGCGCGCGTAGCCGACCAGCCGGTCCGGGACGATGGTTCCGAGGGTCGGCGAGAAGTGTTTGAGGTTGGCCCGGATCGTCCGGTCCCAGTCGATATCGGAGTGCCGCGGCCGGCCGGTGCGCCCGGCCCGGTCGAGGGCTCCGGTCACTGCGGCGCGGGTCCGCTCGGCGAGGCGGGCCTCCAGTTCGCGGACGACGCGGCCGACCACCTCACGGGCGGTCTGCTTGGTCTCCTCGGGCATCACCTCGTTGAGCGCGAGCAGCGTGCTGACCAGGTGGATGTCGGGCTCGACCGCGCCGAGCAGCTCGGGCTCCATCAGCATCCGGGTGATGCCGAGCCGCTCGACGGCGTCCCGCTGCATGACCTGGACGACGGTGCTCGGGAAGTACTGCCGGATGTCGCCGAGCCAGCGCGCCACCCGCGGCGCGGACGACCCGAGCCCGGCGGCCCGTTGACCGGTGGGTTCACCGGGGACGGCGTCGTACAGGGCGGCGAGCGCCTTGTCGATCGACTGGTCGGCCGTGGAGAGGGTTGCGCCGGTCTCCTCCTCGGCTTCGCTGCCGAGGACCAGGCGCCAGCGGCGGAGGCGTTCGTCGGTCATCCGACCCCCAGGAGTTGGGCGACGACCGGGAGCGTCGTTGCGGCAAGCTCGGCGTCCAGGTCGTCGTCCTCGGTGGTGGCGGCGCCGGCCGGGTCGGTGAGGGTTTTGGCGCGGGCGCCGATGGTTCGGCGTTCGGGGGCGGCGAAGGTGCCGAAAGTCCTTCTGAGCAAGGGGAGGACCTCGGTGAAGGCGTCGTCCGGGATCGCGCCGAGCCAAGCGTCGACGAGGGTGAGCAGGCGCTCGTCGTGGATGAGCAGCAGGCCGCCGCCGGCCAGGAAACCTTCGACGTAGCCGGCTGCGTCGGCGGTCGGCGTGCCCGGGGTGAGCGCGCGGCCGAGGCGGAGCGCGACCTCGTCGTCCGGCAGGCGGGAGGTGTCGAGCATCAGCCGGGTCAGCCGACCGCGGATCAGCGGCGGGACCGACCGCCGGTCGCTCAGCGCTTCCAGCGTTGTCAGCCACTCGTCGCGGACCTGTTCGGCGAGTAGAGCGGTTGCGTCTTGGACGCCGTCGATCAGCTCTTGGACGGCGGCCGCGGCGTCCGGGTCGAGGCCGTGGACGGTTCGGCCGAGGCCGGCGCAGACTCGGGAGACCATCCGGCTCGCGACCGTGCCGAGCCCGGCGGCGTCGGTGCCGCGGACGTCGCCGTATCTCGACGAGCGGGCGAGGGCGGGCAGGGCCTCCATCAGGTGGCCGACGTCGGCGTCGGCGGCAGCTCTGGTGTCGACGCCGCGGAGTAGCTCGGGCAGGGCGCCGGCGAGGTCGGCGAGGAGCGATTTCTCCAGCGCTGCGGTGATTTCGGCCAGCGTTGCGGAGTCGGCGGCGACCTTGAGCATGACGGTGGTCGCGGCGCCGGCGACCGTCGTACCGTGGGCGCCGGCGGCGACCAGCTCGACCTCCAGGCCCGGATCCCAGGCCAGGCGCCACATTTCCCGGAAGGTGCCTTGCGTGCGGCGTTCGTCGGTGGCGGGGACACCCCAGTGGACGCCGAGGATGCGCAGGCGGTGCAGGAGGCGGGACTTGTCCAGGTCGTTCGGTTTGCGCAGGTCGAGCTCGATCACGCGCTCGGTCGCGTCGCGTTTCATCCGCAGCCGTCGGGCCTGGGCCGCGAGGTCGGCCGCGACCGGCGCTTGCGGGGTGGCGCCGGGGACCGTTCCGAGCAGCTCGCCGACGACGGCTTCGCGGGTGACGAGGTCGAGGAGAACATCGTTCCCGTTGCAGAGCACTGCTCTCGTTGCTTCGGTGACCTCGCTGAGCCCGACGAGCGGCCGGCCGCGGAGCGCTGCCAGGGTGTCGGCCAGCCGGACCGCTTCGATCACATGCGCACTCGACACCGGGAGGTCTTCGGCGCGGAGCACCTGGGCGACTTTGGTCAGCCAGCGAGTGGTGATCTGGTCGGGCGCGGTGAACAGGTGGTGGTACCAGCCGGGTGAGGTGATGCCGGCGCCGTACCCGCTGGTCGCCGCGAGCCGGCCGTGTGTCCAGGGCACCCAGGTACAGGCGACCTTGCGTTTGGGTAGCCCTTTGAGGATGCGGGCGTCGTGAGTTGCCGGGGGCAACGGCTGCTCCAGCGCCGGGACGTGCCAGGCGCCGCAGATCACCGCGATCCGCTCGAACCCTTCGCGGATCGCCTTGCGCAGCACGGTTCGCATGTAGGCCTCGCGCTGCGCCTCCCGACCAGTCGCCTCCTCGCCATGCCGGAGCTCGCGCATCGCATCGGCGATCACAGTGAACGGCTCCGCGCCCTCACGACGGGATTCGATGACGTCGTCCCACCAGCGCTCGGGATCGTCGTACCCGCCGGCGTTCGCCAAGGTCGCGAGCGGGTCGATCGACAGGCCGCGGCGCCCCTCGCCCTTGGTCGACGCGAACTGATGGGCGGCCGGCAGATCGCAGAACCGCACCGGCACCCCGGCCGTCAACCCGTACTTGATCGCCTGCCACTCCGGGCTGAAGACCGCGAACGGCCAGAACGCCGCGCGGGTCGAGTCGTCGACGGCGTACGCCAGCAACGCCACCGGCGGCTCCATCTCCGCCGACGCGGCCAACTCGACCACCTTGTCAGCCTCCGGCGGGCCTTCGATCAGGACGACGTCCGGCTGCAGCTCGGCCAGCGCCGTCGCAACCGCCCGAGCCGACCCCGGCCCGTGATGCCGAATCCCGAACAGGTGAACGGTCATCCGGAGATCTCTCGGCAGGCTCGGTAGAAGGGCGCCCAGTCGTCGCGTTCGCGGACGACGGTCTCCAGGTACTCCGACCAGACGACGCGGTCGGCCGCCGGGTCTTTGATGACCGCGCCGAGGATGCCGCCGGCGACGTCCGTCGGGCGGAGGACGCCGTCGCCGAAGTGCGCGGCGAGGGCCAGGCCGCCGGTGACCACACTGATCGCCTCGGCCGTCGACAGCGTGCCGGAGGGCGACTTCACCGCCGTCCGGCCGTCTTCGGTGCGGCCCTCGCGCAGCTCGCGGAAGATCGTCACGACCCGGCGGATCTCGTCGAGGGCGTCGTCCGCGGGTGGCAGTTCGAGTGCGGAGCCGAGCTGGGCGACGCGGCGGGAGACGATGCCGACCTCGTCCTCGGCGGACTCCGGGAGCGGGAGGACGACGGTGTTGAAGCGGCGGCGGAGCGCGCTGGAGAGTTCGTTGATGCCCTTGTCCCGGTCGTTCGCGGTGGCGATCACGTTGAAACCCTTGCGGGCTTGGACTTCGGTGGCCAGCTCGGGGATCGGCAGCGTCTTCTCGGACAGGATCGTGATCAGCGCGTCCTGGACGTCGGAGGGCATCCGGGTCAGCTCTTCGATGCGGGCGATCTTGGCATCCGCCATCGCCCGCTGCACCGGGCTCGGCACCAGCGCGCCCTCGCTCGGGCCTTGCGCGATCAGCTGCGCGTAGTTCCAGCCGTAGCGGATCGCCTCCTCCGCGGTGCCGGCCGTGCCCTGGACGAGCAGCGTCGAGTCACCGCTGATCGCAGCCGCCAGGTGTTCGCTGACCCAGGTCTTCGCCGTCCCGGGGACGCCGAGCAGCAGCAACGCGCGGTCGGTCGCGAGCGTGGCCACCGCGACCTCGATCAGCCGGCGCGGGCCGACGTACTTGGGGGTGATCTCGACGCCGTTCACCTGACCGCCGAGGAGATAGGTCACGACGGCGCTCGGCGACAGCTGCCAAGCCGGTGGGCGGGCGCGATCGTCTGCTGCTGCGAGGGCCGCGAGCTCCTCGGCGTACTCGGTCTCGGCGTGCGGCCGCAGTACTTCAGTCATGAGAGCTCCTCGTACATTTCGCGGCGGAAGGTCAGGGTTTCGACGAGGCGGCGACGCCAGGTGTCTTCTTCGCCGGTGGATTCGCGGGTGATCGGGTGATCGAGTACTTCGGGCGGGACGGCGCGGGCGGTCACGCTGGCCAGGCGCGCCCAGTCGCGGCCGGTGCCGGCCTTGGCGAGCTGATCGAGCAGGTCGGTGGCCAGGGTTTCGGGCCAGGGCACGGGGAGGCCGCCGACCAGCTCGGTGATGTCGACGGTCTTCCGGAGGGCGGCGACTGCCGCGGCCCATTCGTCGGGTGGGAGCAGCCGCAGGAGCTCGGCCGGGCTGCGTGTGCCGGTGTTGGCCGAGCTGCGCAACAGCTCGCGGGCCCAGGCTGTTGCCTGCTCTCGGCTCGGCGCGGATTGGCTACCTTCGCGGATGACCGCCTCCGTCCATCCACTCTGCAGCACCCCGACCGCAACCCCTTCGGCCGGCAGCCTTAACCATTCGAGGTCCATCTCGGCGAGGGGAGTCGCCGCGATGAGCTGACGGAGCAACCCGGCTCGCTGGCCCAGGCCCTCGACTCGGGCTTCGATGCCGTCGCGCTCCATCGCGGGGGTCAGGGTGCGCGGGAGGTCGATGGCCAGGACACCTTGGGTGACCAGGAGATGTGTGTGCAGGCGCTCGGTCATTCGTTGCTGGAGGCGACTACCGGGCAGCTGGGTGAGCAGTCGCGCGGCGGCTCGGCGTACCTCTCGGGACCGGTCGTCGAGCGCGGCCTCGAGGAAGTCTTCGTCGTCGAGGGAGAGGCCGTCGACGAGTAACGTCAGGAAGTCGGCCCGGGTAGCAGCCGACTCCGTCGGCCACACCTCGCGCAACGCCTCCAGCGCATCAGCCGGCTCCGCCCGCCGCCGATCGCGCAACCAGCTGCGCCGCTGGACGCCGTCCCCATGCGTCCACAGTTCAGTATTGTTGCCCTCAGCAACCACAGCGTGCAGGAATCGCCACTCCGGGTTCAGATCGGCCAGCCAACTGGCCCGCCGCCCCGCCGCCGCAATCACCAACGGCCGGTACTCCGCCCGATGCCGAGCATGATCAGCCAACTCCGGCAAGTACTCCGGCGGCACTCCCCACCCCCGCGTCTCCGCAGCCCGCAACCACTCCCCCAACGCAGTCGTCTGAAACCCCCCGAGCATCGCCGCCAACCGCCGCACCGCAGCCGCCCCCGGCAACGGCCGATCCTCCCCACCAGCCACCCCCAACACCTCAACCCCCCGCAACGGCCGCCGCCCAGCCCGCCGGTAGACAGTCGCCAACGCAGCCGCATCCAGCAATCCGCCCTCCCCCAGCCGCTCCCGAACCTCCTCGGGCAACGCCCCCACATCCGTCGGCCGCCGATCAACCCCTAACAAGGCCGAACTAACCAACCCCTCCCACCCCCTCACAGGATCACCGGGCGGTTGTTTAGCCAGCAGGTGAGGGGGCGGAGGCCGGCTCGGTTCCATTCGCCGGCGACGGTGAGGGGTGCGCCGGCGGAGAGGGAGAGGAGTTTCCAGGGGTTGGTGGCGGGGAGGAGTTCGAGGGCTTCGCCGGTGGGGTCGACGAGGGCCCAGCCGTTGGCGTGGGGGGCGGGGCGGACGTCTTGGAGGACGAGGGGCCAGCGTTCGTTCCAGGGGTCGGCGGCGAGGGACTCGACGTACGAGGCGAGGGCTTGGCGGGCGGTGGAGCCGATGGGAGTGGGGGCGGGGAGGCGCGGGGCGGACTGGGTGAGGACTGCGCGGAGGGGGAGGGCGCCGGGATAGAAGGAGAGCGTGCCAGGGACGTATTCGCCGGGGCGGGCGGGGAGCGGGTCGAGGGGGCGGCCGGCAGCGGCGAAGGAGAGCAGCAGGGCAACCCGGCCGGTTGTTGCTCCACGCAACCAGACCCGCCGGGTGGTGAGGCGGTCGTCGGGTTCGATGACGCGACCGAGGATGAGCCAGTCGTCGGCGACCTGCTCGCCCTCGGCGAGGACGCGCGCGGTCTCGACCGTCCGGCCGATGCGCGCTTGGACGGTGTCCGCGAGGGCAGGCGGGAGCTCGTCGAGCCGGGCATGAGCGGCAACGATCAGGTGGATCAGCGACAGCTCTTCGAGCAGCTCGCCGGGCCAGCCGTGACCACGGCCGACGACCGCGGCGGCTCGGCGTACGGCGTTCGCCACCCCCGGCGCCTGCGCGTCGACCATACGCGCCGCCAACCGGCTCAGCTCGGTGTACGCGCGCTGGTCGAACCCGCCCAGCCCCTGCCGCATCTGATCATCCAGCCAGCTCGCCAACTCCGCCATCCCGGCCGACACCCGATCCGCCCGCCGCGCGGCCCGCTCCTGCGCCGCGATCGGATCAGCCACCTCGCCCGGCTTCCGCTCCGGCCGCTCAGCCCGCTTCCCCACCCAGGAAGCCACCCACTCCGGCTCCTCCCCCGCCGCGACCTCACCACCGGCCCACAGCAACAACAACCCCAGCGCATGCTTACAAGGAAACTTCCGGCTCGGGCACGAGCACTTGTACGCCGGCCCACTCACATCCACCGCGGTCTGGTACGGCGCCTTCCCGCTCCCCTGGCACAACCCCCACACCGCCCGCCCGGAAGCCCCCACCCCGGCCCACTTCCCCGCCTTCCCCAACCCCTGGCCAGCCTTGGCCGACGCAGCATCAGGCGCCAACCCCAGCACCTGCTCCACCCCCCAAACCTCCACCCCCACATTCCACCATCCCCCACCGACACCAAGCACAGGTAGTACACCCACCCCCACCCACCTCCCCACGCTCACCAAGCACCCGCCGCAACCCCGAAACCCCGACTACCACCTGTCCTTAGCGCCCCTCATCACCCGAACGGCTGCCGGTCGACCGCTGGAAGTGGGCGGGGGAAGCATCTGATGGTCGGGCGCCGACGCGACCACGGCGGCTGCAGCCGGTCCGCCCGAGTCGCGAGCGGATGTCCCACCGACACGAAGGACAGGTAGTACGTCCGGCGGCGGCCACCTCCCCCGCCTGGGAGGTTGCGCCGGAGCTGCGAATGGCCGGCTACTTCCTGTCCTTGGCGCCGCCTGTCACCCGAAGGGTTGGCGGTGGGCTGGGTCGGGTTCGGGGTAGCCGTTGCCGGTGTAGTGCAGGTGGGCGGGGGGAAGCACCTGGTGCTCGGAGGTCGGGGTGGGGAGGGTGACTGGTGGTGTGTGGGGAGTTGCCGGGGCGGGAGGTGCTGGCGGGGGTGACTGACTTGGGGTGGGGGTGAGGCTTTCGTGGATTTTGGTGAGGAGGTGGTGTTCTACGGCTTGGAGTTCGGTGATGCGGGTGCGGATTTCTTGTTCTTCGGCGCGGGCTTCGGCGAGGAGGTGGTCGGCTTCGGATCTGGCGGTGGCGCGGAGGTGGTCGGCGGTGCGCTGGCTGGCGCTGAGGACGCTGAGCTCGTAGCGGCGGAGTTCGGTGGCCAGCTCGGTGTCGGTGCGGTGGGCCTCGAGGAGGGCGGCGGCGGGTTGGGGGACGGCGTCGGGGAGGGTGGTCTCGAGGGCGGCGATCTGCTGGTCGACGCGGGTGAAGAGGTCGGCGACGTCGGTGCGCATCTGACGGATCGTGTTGGCCGCGGCCTGGACGCGTTCACTCGCCTCGCGCTCGCGTTCGCGGGCCGTGCGTTCGGCCGCGGTGATGACGTCGAGGGCGACGATCGCGGCCCGTTCGGCCGGGTCGATCGGAGCTTCCGGGGTCGGCACGTCGGCCACGTCGGCCTCCAGCTCGTCGGTCATGGCGACGGTACGCCGAAGCGGCACCTCGCGGATGAACAGCACAGCCAGCAGACTCACCACCGCGGACGCCGCCGCGATGACGAAGATCCGCCCGGTCGCATCGCCGTACGCATGCCGAACGACCTCGGCCACCGGCGCCGGCAACGCGTTCACATCGAGGACCGAACCACTCGCCCCACTCGGCGGCGCGATCCCCTGGGCCCGCAGGTTCGACGCGATCAGCTCGGTGACCCGATTCGCGAGCACCGCGCCCAGCACCGACACCCCGACCGCGCCGCCCAGACTGCGGAAGAACGTGACCGTCGCACTCGACGCCCCGACCTGCGAGACGTCGACGTTGTTCTGGACGGCGAGCACCAGGTTCTGCATCATCATGCCCATGCCGACGCCCATCGCCAGCATGCCGGCGCCGACGTACCAGTAAGGGCTCTCGTGGTCGATGGTGCCGAGTGCGCCGAGCCCGGCCGTCAAGAAGAGGCCGCCGAGCACCAGGTAGCGCTTCCACTTCCCCGTCCGGGTGATCAGCTGCCCGGAGCCGACCGATCCGAGGAACGAGCCGAACATCATCGGGATCGTCAGCAGCCCGGCCTCGGTCGGGCTGTACCCGCGCGCGACCTGGAAGTACTGCCCGAGAAAGACCGCGCTGCCGAACATCGCGATCCCGACCGCGAGACTGGCCAGGATCGCCAGCGCCGTCGTCCGCTCCCGGACGACGGCGACCGGGACGAGCGGATCCCGCGCACGGGTCTCAACGACGACGGCCAGCAGCGCGAGCACCGCCGTACCGCCCAGGTAGGCGCCGGTCTCCCAGGACCACCACGGGAAGTGCTGCCCGGCGAACGAGACCCAGATCAGCGGCAGGCTCGCGGCCCCCGCGATCAGCACCGCGCCGAAGTAGTCGAGTTTGATCGGCCGCCTGACCACCGGCAGCTGCAAGTACCGCTGCAGGATCACCATCGAGACCAGGGCCAGCGGCACGCAGACGTAGAAGCACCAGCGCCACCCGAGCCACGAGGTGTCCACGATGACGCCGCCGGCCAGCGGCCCGGAGACCGTCGCGACGGCCATCACCGCGCCCATGTAGCCGGAGTACCGGCCCCGATCGCGCGGCGGAATCGCCGCCCCGATGATCGCCTGCGCGAGCGCCATCAGCCCGCCCATCGCGAGCCCCTGCAACACCCGCGCCCCGATCAGGAACGGCACGTTGTGCGCGAGGCCGGCCAGCGCCGAGCCAATCACGAACATGACGGTCGCGAGCTGCACGAGCAGCTTCTTGCTCATCAGGTCGGACAGCTTGCCCCAGACCGGCGTCGAGACGGTCATCGCGAGCAGGCTGGCGGTGACGACCCAGGTGTACTGGGTCTGGCTGCCTTCGAGATCCGCGATGATCGTCGGCAGCGCGTTGCTGACGATCGTCGAGCTCAGCACGGCGGTGAACAGCGCCGCCAGCAGCCCGGAGAGGATCTCCAGGATCTGCCGATGCGTCAGCTCGGGATCCGCGGGCGGAGGCGGGGGCGGATCGGCGGCCGGGCGGGGCGCGGCGGCGTACATCGATCGGTACTGCGAGGGCCGCGAAGTGGCGGTGGCTGACATCGGGTTCCGTTCGTACGCGGGGTCGCTGCGGCCGGGGCAGCGAAACTCGCTGCTCCGGGGCGGAAGCGGCCGGCGTCGTCCTCACCCAGCCAGATTTGGTTGCAACTACCAACGATAAGCCCGCGTCGTCAGGTTTTCTGAGACACCCCCTCCCCGGGAGAGGGTTTACCGCATACGATCCGGTGCTTGTTGAGTGATCAACAGAGCCACCCCGGCGGAGCTGTCAGGGCCCGCCGGGGTACCTAACGCGCGCAGCAGTCCACGGGGTCGAAGCGCTGCCACGCCGACACATCACCGCCGGCGGCTTCGACCCGAGCGGCGAGGGCCGGCAAGAGCTCGCCCGAAGCGACGGCGAAGCGGATGTCGGGGTAGCGGTTGAGGATGCCGGTCAGCGTCAGATCGGTGACCGCGCGAGCGGTTTCGAACCCGAACTCGATCAGGTTTCGCGGCCGGTCGAGCGCTACCTGTCGCCATTGCGGCGGTGAGGTCGGATGCAGGAGCACCAACGCACGACGGTCGTTCAGCGAGCGCCAGAGCGGTTCCCAGGCGGGTTCACCGGGGTATTGCCCAGCCGCGTTGGTGAGCAGGACGACGCCGTCCGCACGCAGGGCCCCGAAGGCGTGGTCAAGCTCGACGAGCGACCCCTCGACGTCCGGGAGCGGGAGGCTGGCCAGGAAACCCGACGACAACCCGGCGGCGTACTCGTTGACCCGCCGGGCCAGGATCCGCGCCCGGAAATCGTCGCCGAAATGCACCCCCGGCGACGGCAGCGAAAGCAGGACGCCGGGGGCGGGGGTCGGCGCGGCCGGCCAGCCGGGCAACCCGTCAGGACGGAGATGCCCGGCTCGCTCCGCCGCCACGACGTACTCGGGCGGGAGGTAGTGCTGGTGGATCGTCATGCTGTCGGGTGGAGGAGATCTTCCAGGCCGATCCGGTGCAGGAACTCGGAGCGGACCCGGTCCGCGACCGCGTTGACCACGACGGCGCCGTCGTCCGACGGGTCGTAGCTGGCGCGGAAAGGCCGCTTGCCCTTCTCGGTCTCGACGACCGACACGATCAGCTTCGCGACCTCGCCGACGTCCGACCACTCCGGCTCCAGGTCGGCCAGCCGCTGCCCGACCTGGTCCATCAGCCCGGCGTACTTCGTCTCGTACGCCGCGACGACGTCCGTGTCGGACGGCGATCCGCTGTGCAGGAAGTGGTTCGTGCCGTGGGTGAAGGCGCCCGGGACGACGATGGTCGTCTCGATCCCGAACCGGGCCAGCTCCAGCGCGTACGTCGCCGCCAGCGCGTCCATCCCGGCCTTCGCCGCGAAGTACGGGCCGAGGTACGGCGGGGTTCCGCCCCGGGTACTCGAGCTGCCGACCCAGACGACCAGCCCATCCTGCTGCCCCCGCAGCACCGGCAGCGCCGCGCGGTTCAGCCGCTGCGCGCCGACGACGTTCGTGTCGTAGATGTCCAGGATCTGCTCGGGCGTGAACGCCTCGGACGGCCCGGTCACCATGTGCCCGGCGTTGTGGATCAGGACGTCGATTCGCCCTTGCTCGCGGACGACGGCGTCGACAGCCTGCTGGACGGACGCCTCCGAGCTGACGTCGAGTTCGAGGGCTCGCAGGTGGGGCGAGTAGGCCGTGGCGTCGGCCGCGGCGGTCGCGTTCCGGCCGGCGAGGTCGCGCATTCCGGCGTACACGAGGTGGCCGGCGTCGACGAGGGCGCGGGCGGTGAGCGCGCCGAACCCGCTGGACGCGCCACTGATGAGGACGATCATGCTGCGGAACCTCCGTTGGCGTAGATGACCTGGCCATTGATCCAGCGCGCGGGGCCGGCCAGGAAGGCGATGATCTCGGCGATGTCGGACGGCTGTCCGAGGCGTTCGAGCGGCGGCTCGGCGGCGATCCGGTCGATCAGCTCCTGCGGCTTGCCGTCCAGGAACAGCGGGGTCGCGGTCGGGCCGGGTGCGACGGCGTTCACGGTGATGTCACGGCCGCGCAGCTCGCGGGCCAGGATCAGCGTGACCGCCTCGACGCCGCCCTTGCTCGCGGCGTACGCCGAATAACCGGGGCGCGCGAGCAGAGTGAGCGAGCTGGAGATGTTCACGATCGCGCCGCCGCTGCGGACCCGGCGGACGGCCTGCTGGTCGATCACGAACGTGCCGCGCAGATTCGTCCGGACGATCTGGTCGAAGACCTCCAGGTCGAGCTCGGCCAGCGGAGCGAGCGGCATGATGCCGGCCGCGTTGACGACCACGTCGACCCCGCCGAACTCCTGCTCGGCCCGGTCGAAGAGCGCGGTCACGGCGGTCTCGTCGGCGACATCGGCCTGGACGGCGATCGCCCGGCCGCCGTCCGCGACGACCTCCTGGACGGCATGTTCGGCGCGCTCCTGGCTGCCGGAGTAGCCGATCACGACCGCGAAACCGTCGCGGCTGAGCCGGACCGCGGCCTCGCGGCCGATCCCGCTCGAGCCGCCGGTCACGATCGCGACCCTCCCGGCAGTGCTGTTGTCTGTCATCGTCCTGTGCTCCTGATCTTGGTGTCGTTCTTGCTGACACCTCGATCGTGCTCCGGACAATGGATCAAGTCCAACGACTCAAGTCGATGAATGGATCAGTTCTGTTGATGCATCTGCGCACCCAACTCGGTCCCCGGCGGCTGCCGCAGATGCGCGCCGACCAGCCCGAGCAGCGCGCGCAGCGCGGCGGTCGGCTTCCGCTTCCGCAGCGTCGCCATGTAGAGCGACCACTCGAAGGTCTGGTCCGCGATCGGCACGACGCGGACGGTGTCCAGCCCTGCGACGGCGTACGCCGGGAGAATCCCGAGACCGACCCCATGCGCCAGGAACTGGACGCCGTTCTCGATCCCGAGCGCCTCGACGACGACCTGGCGCTCGATCCCGGCCGCCTCGAAGGTCTGGTCGATCAGCGTCCGGGTTCCGAACCCCGGCGGGAAGTCGACGAACGCCTCGTCGGCGAGATCGGCCAGCGTGACCGAGCGCCGCCGGGCCAGCCGGTGCCCGACCGGGACGGCCAGCGCCTGGGGAACGCGCAGCAACTCCCAGGTGGTCAGCTCACGCGGGACGCTACCCTGCGCAACCCCCAGAAAGCCGACATCGATGTCGCCGTTACGCAGCGCGACCACAATGCCGGCCGAACCCTCGGCGTCTACCCGCAACTGCAGCTCGACGTTCGGATACCGGCGCCGGAAGTCACCGGCCGCGGCCGGCAGGTCGATCAGACCGAGACCCGGCAACAGGCCGACCCGGACCGTACCGCGCATCCCGGTGCCGAGCTCGTCGACGACATCGCGGGCGCCCTGGACGGCGTCCATCACCGCGAGCGCCTCGGGCAGCAACGCCGTACCGGCCTCGGTCAGGACGACGCGCTGCGCGTTCCGCTCGAAGAGCGTGACCTTCAGATCACGTTCCAGCGCAGCGATCGCGGCGCTCACCGCACTCTGGACGACGTGCAACCGGCGGGCGGCCAGCGTGAAGCTGCGCTCGTGCGCCACCGCCACGAAGTACTCCAACTGCCGCAGTTCCACGACGGCAGTCTGTCACCGCGCAGGCACCAGTGTCGCTCACGCGACACTAGGAGGAGGCGGGGCGCACGGATTCGTTGTCGACCCAGACCAGGTGACCGTGATGGCTGACCAGAACCTCGCCGGACCGGCGGCCCAGCTCGTGACCGGCGATCCAGCGGCCGCCGACGCGGATCTGGACGTCACCGGACGTGGCGTTGTCAGTAGGGGTTGGGACACCTTTGGCCGGGAAAGAGGCGAGAGGCATGGCACCTGACTTCGGAACAGGGGCGGAGACGAGGGGTGGCAGCGACAAGACTACAACCGCTCTGTGACGCGGTGTTAGCGATAACTCGGATTGATCGAGATGTGTACGAGCATCCGGGTGGGGTAGGAATGATGTCGAGAGGTCCTGACCGTGGTCCAGACATGTGCCGCGCCGTGACTCACGTCGCGAGGTCAGAACATGAACCCCACCGCAGTTGCCAGCCAGGGCGCCCAGCGCGCCGATCAGCAGCGCGACGCCGAGACTCAGGAGCTCCTGAGCCGGCGGGCCGCCAGCACCGATGAGAATCTGCGCTCCGAGCTCCTCGATCGAGCGATCGAGTTGCATCTCGGAGTCGCCCACAGCATCGCGTCCCGATTCCGGGGCCGCGGTGTGGAGACCGACGATCTGGACCAGGTCGCGTACCTGGGCCTGGTCAAGGCCGCTCGGGGTTTCGACCCGAGCAGCGGGACGCCGTTCCTGGCGTACGCCGTGCCGACCATCCGCGGCGAGGTGAAACGGTACTTCCGGGACTGCTCCTGGACGGTCCGGATCCCGCGCCGCCTGCAGGAGCTGCAGGGCTCGATCGCGTCCGTCCGGCCGCAGCTGGTGCAGGACCTGCACCGCGAGCCCACCCAGCAGGAGATCGCCGACGAAATAGGGGCCGAGGTCAACGAAGTCGAGGACGCGGTGGCCGCGGACGGCTGTTTCACCGTGCTCTCGCTGGACCGTCCGCTGGACGGCGACGCCGCCACCCGGCTGGGTGACACGATCGCCGACGACGAGGACAGCCCCTTCGAGCGGACCGAGGCGGTCGCCGTCCTCGAGCCGGTGCTCACCCAGCTGAAACCCCGCGAACGGCGCATCCTCGAGCTGCGCTTCGTCGAAGGGCAGACGCAGGCCGACATCGGCGCCGAGATCGGCGTCAGCCAGATGCAGGTCTCCCGCCTGCTCCGCGGCATCCTCGACCGCCTCCGCGACCAACTCGAACCGCCCGCGGCAGCCGCCGCTTGAGCCACCGGCCGATCTTCGTAGTGCAGTTGCACGACGCCAGGCGACTGCACTACGACATCCGGCTGGAGGTGCACGGCGTCCTGAAGTCCTGGGCGGTACCGCGCGGCCCGTCGCTGGACCCTTCGGTCAAGCGACTGGCCGTGTTCACCACCGACCACGATCTCGAGTACGCGTCGTACGAAGGCGTCCACGCCGACAGCAAGTACGGCAGCGGCGCGGTGATCGTGTGGGACGCCGGGGTCTACACCAACCTCACGCGGGACGACCGGCAGCAGCTGGTCGAACCCGCGACGGCGATCGAGCGCGGTCATTTCAAGTTCCAGTTGTACGGCGTGAAGCTGACCGGTGCTTGGGCTTTCACCCGCACCGGCGCCGACTGGCTGCTGGTGAAGGTCCGCGATGACGACGCCGATCCGGAACGGGATATCACCAGCATCGAACCTCGATCGATGCTGAGTGGTCTAACGATCGGGGAAATGGCCGCCTCGGCGAGGGATGGTCAAGAGACCTGACCGATTGTGGTCAGGGACTTGTCTTGACCCGTTCTGAGCGGGCTGCTCAGACTGCTTGCGTTGTTGACTCTGCCTCTCCGTCCGGAGGACATGAATGCGCAAGCCGGCTCTCGCTACAGCCCTGTCCACCGTCGTCCTGAGCACGCTGCTACCGCTGCCCGCTCAGGCCGCGCCGCCACCGGTCTGGACGCACAACGCGGCCGACCGGCTGTTCGCCGACACCGCCCGGCCCGCGGGCGCGCCGGCCACGATCGACCTGTACGCCGCGCGGAACGAGACGGAGGCGGCGCAGATCGCCGTCCGGCCGACCGCGTCGACGGGGAACGTTTCGGTTGCCGTCAGCAACTTGACCGGACCGGGCGGCTCGACCATCTCCGACGTCACCGTCCGGCGCGAGTACCTGCACCCCAATGTCACGCTGGCCGACAACTGGCCCCCCGCCGCCGAGCGCGAGGGCACCGGCTCCAGGTACTACGACGCCCTCGTCGAGAACACTCCCCGGACCTTGGACGCCAACGTCACCCAGCCGTATCACTACAGCGTGCGCGTGCCCACCGGCGCGACGCCCGGCCTGTACACCGGGACGGCGACCGTCCAGAGCAGCGCCGGGAACGTCGTAGTACCGGTCCGGCTGACCGTCTACAACGCAACGCTGCCGCCGACCAATCAGTCGACGTTCAAGCTGAACAACTGGACGACGTCGGCCGGGTGGGACTACCAAGGAACCATCCGTGCGATCCCGCTCCAGTACGGCGTCCAGATGTACGACGCGAACTGGTGGAAGGTGATCGAGGCGATGGCCCGCAACCACGCCCGGCACCGGAACAACGTCGTCTTCGCGGACTTCCAGGCGCTGCTGATCCCGAACACCACGATCGATGCGGCCGGCAACTACACGTTCGGCTGGGAGACCTTCGACCGGTTCATCCAGATCTACCGGGACGCCGGCGCCCTGCAGTGGATCCACACCCCGCACCTGCTGATGAGCAGCAATCCGAACACCAACCCTGCTACTCCCAGCAAGCTGGAAATGCTGAAGCGCGCGGCCGACGGATCGACGCAAAAGGTCGAGGTACCGTCCGGCTCCGCCGAGGGGACGGCGTACCTGAACAAGCTGTTCCCGGCGCTCAAGCAGCACCTGGACGCCAAGGGCCTGACCGACATCTTCTACATGAGCGCGAACGACGAGACGGTGCACCGGGCCGACACCGACGCCGCGAACTGGATGTACGACATCTACCGCAGGTACTTCCCGAACCCGAAGCTCAACGAGGCCGAGCTGGCGGTCCTGAACCCGACCGCCAACGTCACCGCGAACACGCCGATCCTGGACCTCTACGAGAACAACATCGGCCACTTCCAGAACAAGCGGCTGAACGGTAACGAGCTCTGGATCTACAACTGCATCAGCCCCCGGGGCACCTATCTCAACCGATTCATCATGTCGCACCTGGCCAAGACCCGGCTGACGCCGTTGCTGGCCTGGAAGACCGAGGCGGTCGGCTACCTGCACTGGGGCTGGAACTACTGGTTCCACAACGATCTCCACGAGCGGTTCGACACCTTCGACGGCGCGCAGAACGGGGACGCCTTCATCGTCCGCCCGAACCGCGCGGCGTACGACGTCTACGACAGCGTTCGCAGCGAAGCCCAGCTGGACGGCGTCGAGGACTTCGAGCTGTTCACTCAGCTGGCCAAGACCAAGCCGGTGCTGGCGAAGGCGCTCGCCAACTCACTGCTGACGAACTCCTACACGATGGACCGCTCGGGGGCCGCGGCCGACGCCGTCCACCGGCAGGTGCTCGACGCGCTCGCCTCCGGCGGCCCCGACCAGGCCTACCCGTACGCCGACGACTTCGCCGCCGGTTCGCAGTCCTGGCAGGCGACGTCCGGCTCGTGGTCCGCCTCCGGCGGCACGCTGAACCAGACGGCGACCGACGGCTGGAACTACGTCGCGGGTCTGGAGGCTCGTGCGTACGGCGATGTGGCCGCGAGTGTCGATCTGCAGATCAAGGGCGTCAACTCGAACGGCGGTAACACGAATTGGGCCGGGCTCGTCGTCCGGAACCTGAACCCGACCGATCTGGACAGCGGCTACTTGGTGGCCCAGCGCAACAACGGCGAGGTCTTCGTCTACCGGTCCGGCACGACCCTCGGCCGAGCCCAGGCGCCCGGCTACACACCCGGCGCCGTCAACCGGCTCCGCGTCATTGCCCGTGGCAACAAGATCACCGTGTACGCCGGGACCGGGTCGGCCCCGGTGCTGACCGTGACCGACGCGGCCTTCAAGGCCGGCGGCGTCGGCCTCGCCAGCGGCGGGGTGAACGTGTCCTTCGACAACGTCCGGCTGAACCCGGAGGTCAACCCGGCCGAAGGATCCGCCGTCACCGTCTCCTCGTCGTACGACGGCGACGGCTGGCGCCCCTCGACCGTCGTGGACGGCCGGCGGACGTCGGACCCGAGCTCGATGGGCTGGACGTCGGCCGCCGCGGCGAGCGCGACCGACCAGCAGTCGGTCAAACTGGACTTCGGCGCGACCCGCTCGATCAGCCGGATCGACCTCTACCCGCGGACCGACGGGAACAACGTCGGGATCGGCTTCCCGATCGACTACACCGTTCAGGTCTCGACCGACAACGCGAACTGGACGACGGTCGACACCCGGACGAACCAGCCGCGGCCGAACGGTCCGCAATCGGTCAGCTTCGCGGCTCGCGACGTCCGCTACATCCAGGTCGTCGGGACGAAACTCGGCCAGGATCCGTTCGGCACCTACCGGATGCAGCTCGCCGAGATCGAAGGCGCCGGCGGCAACCTTGCGGCCGGGCGGCCGGTCACCTCGTCATCCTCCTCGGAGTTCGCCAACGAAGGCTGGCTGCGGGTGAACCTGACCGACGGGGCGCGGCAGTCCCGGCTGTGGAACTCGATGGGCTGGACGAGTGACGCCGTCCCGGCGTCGGACCAGTGGGCGCGGGTCGACCTCGGCGCGCCGACGCGGATCAGCAAGGTGGATCTCTACGCCCGGTCGGACGGCGGCAGCACCGGCGGCTTCTTCCCGATCGACTACGTGGTCGAGACGTCGACGGACGGGGTCAACTTCACCCCGGTCGCGACGGCGAACGACGTACCGCAGCCGGGAGCGGCGGCTGTGTCGCACAGCTTCGCGACAACGACCGCCCGGTACGTACAGGTCCGTGGTACGGAGCTCCGGGCGGAGAGCCCCGGCGTCCACCGGATGCAGCTGGCCGAGCTGGAGGTGCGTTAAAAAGTGTCGACGTGGATGACATCGTCGAGTGACTGCCGCGCGGCGGGCTTGAAGGTGTCACCCGTGTAGTACGCGGTTGGGAGCAGCACGGACTGCCGGATCTCCTCCGGCAGTCCGAGCAGCTCCTGGATCTCCTGCTCGTAGAGCATGTGCAGTGTCGTCCACGCCGTCCCGAGCCCGCGGGACCGCGCAGCCAGGCAGTAGCTCCACGCAGCGGGCAGAATCGATCCCCACGTGCCGGACTGGTTCCCAGCCGGCAGTTTGCTGACCTGCAGACACGGGATGACCAGCACCGGGACCTGTCCCATCCGCTCGCCCAGGTAGGCGACGCTGTCGCCCACTCGACGCTGGACCGGCGCACGGTCCGGGTCGTCGGCGTGCAGCTTGCCAGCCGCGCCCGGACCGGCCAGGTACTGCTCGACTGCCCGCCGGTAGTACTCACCGATCGCAGCGCGCTTCTCGGCGTCCGTGATGACCATCCAGTGCCACGTCTGTCGGTTGCTGCCCGAAGGCGCCTGGACGGCGACCTCGATGCACTCCCGGACCAGCTCCAGCGGCACGGGCCGCTGGAGGTCCAGGCGCTTGCGGACGGTCCGGGTGGTGGTCAGGAGTTCGTCGGGCGTCAGCGTCATACCGCCAGTGTGTCAGCAGGTGTAGAGCGAGTTCGGGTGCACCTTCTCGCAGTAGCGGACATGCAGGTGGTTGTCGTGCGCAGGCCACTCGGTGGTCAGGCCCTCGTCGATCAACGTCGGGTCGTTGAAGAAGATGATCCGGACGTGGCCGGGCGCGGCAGCGCGGATCGCCTGCACCAGCTGGCGGGTGGCGGCTCGGTCGTACGTCGTGGACTGCCAGGTGATCCGGCCGGCGGTGCACTGGTTGTTGTCGGTACGGATCGGCCAAATGTCGATGTCCAGCCCGACCTCGTGGCTGCCGTGGCCGGGGATGTCGCCGCCGTGCTCGAACCCGGCGTCGCCGTACGGGATCTTGCCCTGGCCGGTACCGGCGAAGGCGCGGCCCGCCTGCTCCATCTGGGCTACGGCAGCAGAGGTGGCCCAGTTGGCCGCCGTACCATTGCCGTCCGGGTCCTGGTCGCAGAGGTTCGCGGTGAAGTCGGGGTAGTCGTAGTGCCAGGTGAGGTTGCGCCAGGTGATCGGGCCGACGATTCCGTCCGCGCCGATCCCGGCGTGCGACTGGAACGCGACGACCGCGTCGCGGACCGCCGTACCGAAGACGCCGTCCACCGGGAGGCTGAGGCGGCGCTTGGCGTTCAGCTCGACCTGAAGGGCCTTGACGGCCGCGTTGTTGTCACCAGAACGGACAGTCGGGACCAGCGCCGCCCAGGTGTTCGGGCCGACGATGCCGTCGGCGCCGAGGCCCTTCGCGGTCTGGAAGGCCTTGGCTGCGGTCACTGTCGAGGCGCCGAAGACGCCGTCGGCCGGGACGCTCTGCGCGTGGTGTTGCAGCAGGTACTGGATCGCGAGCACGTCCGCGCCGCGATTACCGCTGCTCTGGGTCGGGAAGAAAGCGTTCGCGTAGGCGCTCGCAGTGGTCGGAGCCATCGCGAGGGTCAGGGCAAGGAGCGCAACGAGCAGACGTCGCATCAGGTCCTCCGGGGCGGGAGAGGGAACTAATTTACGGTCGCTCGCCACAATCCGCCATCAATTGCCCTGCACGCAAGCCCTCACTCGAACGGGCTGGGGTCACCCGCCCCGACCCGGACCACCTCGGGGACGTCGTCGGAGAAGTCGATCACCGTGGTCGGCTCGACGCCGGTCTCACCGTCGATGACGGCGTCGACCTGGTTGTCGAGCTCCTCCTTGATCTCCCAGCCCTGGGTCATCGGCTCCTCGTGACCGGGCAGCAGCAGCGTGCTGGACAGCATCGGCTCGCCGAGCTCCTCGAGCAGCGTCTGGGTGACGACGTGGTCGGGGATCCGGACGCCGACGGTC
This sequence comes from Kribbella sandramycini, assembly GCF_013131805.1. Classification (GTDB taxonomy): domain Bacteria; phylum Actinomycetota; class Actinomycetes; order Propionibacteriales; family Kribbellaceae; genus Kribbella; species Kribbella sandramycini. Next base: position 513,349 of record NZ_JABJRC010000005.1, read on the forward strand.
TTCTTCTTCGGATGCAGCAACCGCTTCGGCACCTCTTTGGTGGCCGGCAGGATGAACGTGTAGCTCCCCGGCGTCGTCGCCTTGACCGCCCGGAAGACCGCGTTGCTGATGTGCACGAACTGGCCGAGCTGCGCGAAATCCTGGCACATCAGCGTGAAGTGGTGCCGGTCGTCGAGCTGCCGGATCTGCTTGATCCGGTCGATTCCGTCCCGGTTGCCGAGTGCGCAGCCGAGCGCGAAACAGGAGTCCGTCGGGTAGGCGATCAGGCCGCCGCCGCGGACCAGATCGACCACCTGGCCGACGGCTCGTTTCTGCGGATTCTCCGGGTGCACATCGAAATACCTGGCCATGACCGCCGAGCCTACTCCGCGAACCCTTCGGCTGTGGCCGTGACGACCAGGTTGTCGGCGTATCCGCCGGCGGCGGCGTCGTACGGGCCGGTACAGGTGATCAGCACCAGACGGTGGTCGCCGGTCTGGTCGAACGCGCCACTGCGGGTCGCGAGGGCGTCTTTCGGTACGGATCGAACCGTGGTGATCCGGTACGTCGCCCGGCGATCGGCTGCCGTGAGGGTGACGCGCTCCCCCGGTTCGACCTTGCGCAGGCGGGCGAAGAAGCCGAGGCCCTCTTCCTTGGTGTCGACGTGACCGGCCAGCACGATCGAGCCGAACGGATCACCGGCCTGGGCACCGCCGTCCCACCAACCGACGCGCCGCGCGCCGGACGGGACTTGGAGCTGACCGTCCTTGGTTCCGGCCGGCAGAACTGGCGCGTGTGCGCCGCCGGGCAGGACGACTGCGGTCGGCACGAAGCGGATGCGCTGGCTGGGCGCCGGCGTACCGCTGCGGGCGGCCGACGGATCACCGACGGTTGGGGTGGACGGCGGCGTCGGCGTCGAGAGGCCGCCATCCACCCCGGTGCCCGGCACAGCTCCGTCCAGCTGCGCGGTGCACCCCTCCAGGCCCACGCAACAGCACAACAGCAGCCCGAGCAGCAATGCCCTCAGCGACGCACCACCCTCCGGACGGCGACCGCGCCGGCCAAACCGGCGAGCAGCACCAGGACGAGCAGCGGACTACGGTCGGTCGCCGCAGCCTGACCGCCGGTGCCGGTATTCACCAGATTCGGCTTCTGCGAACCCGCGGCAGCGAGTTTGATCGTGCCGACGGCCACCGTCATCGTCTTCGACGCCGGTGCGCCGACCGCGAAAACCCGGGTCAGATAACCGGCCTTCGCCGGTAAAGCCAACGGACCGAGAACAACAGGTGACGAAGCACCGGCGGGTACGATTTCAACACGGTAAGTAGCGGCCGGAACGACTACGTCGAGTGATTCTCCGTTCGCGACATTCGCGAACAGCACCTTTCCGTTGACCCGAATATCGGCCGGGCCGACGGCGGCGGTGTGGGCGACCCGGACGGCGGCCTTGTCGGCCGGCACGGCATCCAGCTTGTTGTTGTACGACGTGATCACCGGGGCGCCGGTCGGGGCGGCCGGCTGGTGGATCACCACATCGAGGCTGCCGCCGGAACCGACCGTGACGCGGCGCTCGATGACCACCTTTCCGCCTTGTCTGGCAGTGATCGTGCGCTGCCCGGCGGCGACGGCGATCGGCCCGACGACCTTCGCGGCCGGAGCCTTGGCGGCCACCTGACGGCCGTCGACGCTGAGGTCGAGACTCTGCCCGGGCAGCCCCTGGACGAGGTACAGACTGGCGCCGGCGGCTGCTTGCGAAGGGGTCGCGAGCAGTAGCGGAACGAGTGCGGCCAGGGCCGCCAGAACAGACCGGCCAATTACCGGACCTGAAATTCTCGAAAATACCGGTCGAAGCCGGTCGACCACCCTCTGTTTCTGCATTGCGCCCCCCTGGGTTTGCGTTGCCAATTCACCGGGTATTGGACGGTTCCGGTGAATTCCGGCGTATCGTAAGCGCAACTTCGATCCGGCCGCCAGAGGAAGCGGCCGGATCTGTCGGAGGGCAGAGGAAAGATGCGGAACCCCGCCCGGATACTCGCTGCTGCCGTGCTCGCCTGGGCGCTGGTCGGCTGTTCGGAGGAGACGCCGCCGCCGGTCGCCCCGAGCCCGGGGGTCGGCGAGACGGTCGCCGTACCGACCGAGTCGCCGTCCGCATCAGCCGGGCCGGGTGCGACCGAGCCCGGGATCCGGCTCACCGCCGTCCCCCGGCCGGACGGGGCCTTCGATCTGATCGAGGACGTTCTGTTGCCCACGGCCACGGATTTGCTGCAGCTGCAGGTGCCGGCGTCCGGTGAACTGCTGCCGGGGATGATGACCCGGACGACGCCGCGCGCGACCGACCTGCAGGTCATGGCCGACGACCAGCCGGTCGCGATCGAGACGCCGTCCGTGGACACCACCCGCGAGGTGCCGTTGGCCGCACCGGCGACGAAGCTGCGACTGACCTACCGACTGTCCGGCTCAGCAGTTCGGCGGACGGCGCAGAAGCCGCGCCGGGCCAACGCCGCGCTCCGCCCGCTGCTCGCGGCCGCGGAGGGTACGTTGCCGACCACGATCACCGTGGCGGGCGGCCTGCTGAACGCGGTCTGCCCACTGCTTCCAGAGACCCGCTGCGCAATGGGGAATCCGCCCGCGCTCGCGATCCAGCCGGACCTGCCGGCGGCTCAGTCGCTGGTCGTCGTACAGCTCGACCTACCCTGACCGCGTTTTGTCCGAGGGCAGGCTTACTGTGAGTTCATGGCGGAGGATCGGATCGCATTCGGGACTGCGCGGGCCCGGTGGGTGCTGGCGGCGACCGCGCTCGGGTCGGGGATGGCCTTCCTCGACGGCACGGTGGTCAATGTCGCGCTGCCCGCGATGGGCGAGGAGCTCGGCGCGGGGATGGCCGGTCTGCAGTGGATCGTCAACGGCTACATGCTGATGCTGGCGTCGCTGATCCTGCTCAGCGGCTCGCTCGGCGACCGGCTCGGCCGCCGCCGGATGTATGTCACGGGCGTGATCTGGTTCGCGGTCGCCTCCGTGATCTGCACGATCGCGCCGACACTCGAGGTGATGATCGCGGGCCGGGTGCTGCAGGGGATCGGCGGCGCGCTGCTCACCCCAGGCAGCCTGGCGATCCTGCAGACCACCTTCGCGCCCGCGGATCGCGGTAAAGCGGTCGGCGCCTGGTCGGGGCTGACGTCGGTCGCGGCCGCGATCGGCCCGTTCGTCGGTGGCACGTTGGTCGACAGCGGGTCCTGGCGGCTGATCTTCCTGATCAACGCGCCGATCGCGCTGGTGACCGTGCTGGTCACGCTGCGGCATGTTCCGGAGACGCGCGACGAGACCTCGGCCGGCAAGGTCGATGTGAGTGGCGCGGCGCTGGCGACGATCGGCCTGGGCGGCTTCACCTTCGGCCTGATCCAGGCGGGTGATCGCGGGTTCACGGATGCCGGCGTCCTGACCAGCCTGGTGATCGGCGTACTCGCGTTCGTGTTCTTCCTGGTGGTCGAGCGGCGGAGCTCACATCCGATGCTGCCGCCGGGTATCTTCGCGAACCGGCGCTTCACCGGCGCGAACCTGGTGACCGTCGTGGTCTACGGCGGTTTGGGGACGGCGACGTTCCTGGTGGTCGTCTTCCTGCAGACCGCACTCGGTTACGCCGCTCTGTGGGCGGGCGCGGCCTTGTTGCCGATGACCGCGCTGATGCTCGGGCTGTCGGGGTATGCGGGTGGGCTGGCGGAGAAGATCGGCGCGCGGATTCCGATGACGGTCGGGCCGGTGCTGATCGCGCTCGGATTCCTGCTGATGCTGCGGATCTCCCCCGGCGTGAGTTATGTGACCGCGGTGCTGCCGGCGGTCGTCGTCCTCGGGTTGGGGTTGGTGTCGACGGTGGCGCCGCTGACGGCGACGGTGCTGTCCTCCGTCGAGGATCACCATGCGGGGATCGCATCCGGGGTGAACAACGCGATCGCGCGGTCCGCTCAGCTCATGGCGGTGGCCGCGATTCCGATGGCGGCCGGGATCACCGGCGCGATGTACCGGGATCCAATTGCCTTCAGCAACGGGTTCCACCGGGCGCTGATCATCTCGGCGGCGCTGGCGGCGACCGGATCGGTGATCGCCTGGGTCACGCTCGGCGACGGGGCGCGGCGGCGTCCGGTCCAGGTCGAGCACCACCGGCATTGCGCACTCGAGGCGCCGCCGTACACCGACGCGACTCCCTGACGACTCAGCTTGGTGGACATGTCGACATATTCGGGGTTGTTTTGACACGGTCGTGTTATATGCTCGCCGGCAGACGACTGGGGAGGTACGGGGTGAACGTGTGGTGGCGGGCGGCGTACGGCGCGGCAGCGATGGGGATCGCGCTCGGGAGCTCGATCACGGTGTCGGCGGCCGTGGACAACAAGTACTTGCCGGCGGTGGTCTGCGCGCTGATCGCGATCCTGCTGATCCGGCCGTTCCGGCGCCGTAAGGAGCTCGGGCTGGTCGCGCCGCTGCGCGGCCTGCTGACCGGCGTTCTGGTCACTGGCGGCTGCGCAGCCGTGGTGTTCGGGGCCGGCACGGCCGCGGGCTGGATCAGCTGGGGCCGGTTCGACGTCCGCGCCGTGCTGCTGTTTCTGCTGACGAACACCATCATCGCCGTCCTGCTCGAAGCCCTGCCGGAGGAGCTGAGCCTGCGCGGCCACGCGTGGACGGCGCTCCGCTCCCGGCACGGGGGTTTCGTCGCGGCGCTCGGGACGACCGGGCTGTTCCTCCTGGTGCCGGGGATCGCGTCCGCGGTCCAGCTGATCCTCGGCGGGATCCTGGATCTCGACAGCCAGGAGCTGAGCCTCGCTCCGCCCGGCGAGGATCCGGTCGCCTATTTCGTCCTGCTGACGATCTTCGGGTTCACCTTGGTCGCCGCCCGCGCCGCAACCGGTTCACTGTGGGCCAGCGTCGGGACCCATCTGACCTTCCTCACCGTGAACCGGTTGAGCGTCCAGGGCGCGGATCGGGACGCCGGATGGTCGGCGTCCGTGGTCAACCAGGACGTCCTGCTGCTGATCCCGGCGTACCTGATCCTCGCGGCCCTCGTCTACTGGGCGGGACAGTCCTTGATGTCGCGGCCGGCGTTGTCCTTGGCCTCGTCGTTACCCCAGCGGGAGAGGTAGTACGCGGAGACGAACTGGTTGCGCGGGCCGACGTCCAGGTCGGTCTGCAGCCACCACTTGTTGAAGCTGTTGCCGACGCGGACCACCGGGCCCTCGACGCGGCAGTAGACGTAGCTGGTGCCCTTCTTCAGCGTGCCGGTCGACGGGTTGACGCCGGGAGCGGCGTACCCGGGAGCGTCCTGGAAGGTGTCGACCCAGAACTTGGTCTCGACCGGCCCGCTGCAGTTCTCACTGGTCTCGGCGTACTGGAAGTACTGCCACTTCCGCGGCACCTCGATACCACGGAACTTGGGCTGCCGGACGGTGGTGCCGGTGATCTGTTCGTAGTGCAGATGCGAGCCGCTGGTGTTGGTGCCGGTGTTGCCGACCGTGCCGATCTGGGCGCCCAGAGCCACTGTGTTGCCAACGGCAACGGTGCGGGTGTCGAGATGCAGATAGCGGGTCTTCCAGCCGAAGCCGTGATCGATGACGACCATGTTGCCCGCGTCCGGGGCGAATCCGGAGACTGTCACGGTGCCGGCGGCCGAGGCCAGGGCCGGGGCTCCATGGGTCCGGCCGGCGTTGTTGATCATGTCGATCTTCTCCGGCGGGTTGTGACCGCTGTGGGTGGCCATCGTCCAGGTCTCACCGCACGGGACCGGCATCTGGAAGATCGGCTCCTCGGTGACCGAGGCCGCCGACGGGACGGCGTACAGGCCGGTGGCGGCCAACGATGCGAGCAGGGCCAGGCGGATCAGCTTCATGGGACGGGCCTTTCACGACTCGGGTCCGCTCAGCGTAGGTCGGCGGACCCGGCACGGCAGTCCATTCGAGCTGGGCCGAATTGCTCATCGAAGGTCGCGATAATGCTTGCGTTGCTCGGGTGTCAGCCGTTCGATCGAATAGCGCAACATGGTCCGCGGCATCGCGGCGGCGTACCGGTCGAGGAACGCGGTCAGCTCCGGCTCGGAGACGCGTTTCCCCGCCTCGCGCAGCATCCAGCCGGCGGCCTTGTGGATCAGATCCTCGGGGTCGTCGAGCACTTCGGCGGCGAGAGCGTAGATGTCGGCGCTCTGGCCACGGCGGATGAACCAGTGCGTCGCGACGAGCGCGATCCGGCGCTCCCAGAGGCTCTCCGAGCGGACCAGCGTGGTGAGGATGTCGCGGGGTTTGTCGAGCAGGTGGCCGCCGACGATCTCGGCGGCGCTGCAGTCGACCAGATCCCAGTTGTTGATGGACGGCGTACTGCGCAGGTACAGCGCGTAGATCTCGGGGCGCTCGGCCGGGTTGCGGCTCGCGCGGCCGGCGAGCAGGCAGAGGATCGCCAGCCGGTGCTCGTGGATCGGGCTGGCCAGCGCCCGCTCGAGCTCGGCGAGCGGGATCGCGGCGCGCAGGTAGGGCTTGAGCAGGCCGCGGATCGTCGAGAGTTTGACGCCGACGAAGCGGTCGCCGTACCCGTAACTCCCCGGTTCGACCTTGAAGTACTTGGTCAGCGCGACCGCGACGGCCGGGTCGCCGGCGGCGTCGATCTCGTCGAGCAACTGCATGTCGCGGCCTCCGGCACGGTCAGATCAACAGGCCGCCCGCGGCAGCCAGGTTCTGGCCGGTGATCCAGCGGCTGTCGGGACCGGCCAGGAAAGCGACGATATCGGCGACGTCCGACGGTTCGCCGATCCGGCCGAGCGCGGTCGCCGCGACCAGCATGCCCTGGATCTCGGGCGGGTTGTGGTCGTGGAACATATCGGTCGAGGTGGCGCCGGGCGAGACCGAGTTGAACGTGATCGCGCGGGCGCCGTACTCGCGGGCGGCGATCTTCATGAACTGCTCGAGCGCGGCCTTGCTCCCGGCGTACAGGGCGACGCCGGGGACCGGCATCTGGGTGTTCAGGGTCGAGATCGCGATCACGCGACCGCCGTCCCGGAGTACCTCGGCGGCGCGCTGGACGGCGAAGAACGGGCCGCGCAGGTTGGTCGCGAACAGCTCGTCGTACGACGCCTCGGTCACCGCGGCGATCGGCGTCACCGCGGCCTGCGCCGCGTTGCAGACGAAGATGTCGAGCGCGCCGATCGGTTCGGCCGCGCGGTCGAACAGCTCGGGGATCGCGGCGACATCCGCCTGATCGGCCTGGACGGCGATCGCCGTACCACCGGCTGCCTTGACCTCGGCAACCACCTCGTCCGCGGCGGCCGCGCTCGTGTTGTACGTGAAGGTGACAGCGGCGCCGTCCGCGGCCAGCCGGCGGACGATCGCCGCGCCGATCCCCCGCGAGCCGCCGGTGACGAGTGCCGCTTTGCCGTCGAGTACGCCCATGTTTCGCTCCTTCGCCTCGGGGCTTGTCTACCATCGGCGGCCGACATTCACTCCGGGGCCGACGTCTGCGCTACAAGGCTTGACTTTCAGGCGTTTCATGGGAGCGCTTACAGCACGGAGATCACGCTCCGGGGTCATCCGTGGCAGAGGCGTTGTGACGGGTCCACACTGGGGCATACGGTTTGATCAGGGCAGTTCGACCCGTCAGGACGGACCGGCGGTGCGGGACTACCCGGGGGAGAGACCGGCGTGACAAGCCAGCCTGAGCCGCGGGACGGCGACATGATCAGAACGACGTTCGACGCGGTGACCGAGGAGCTGGAGCCCGGCGTCCTGCTGGTGCGGTTGTCCGGCGAGATCGATATCGCCACGGCCGATTTCGCCTCCGAATCGATTCGGGCGGCGGTGGCGCCACCGGCGCGGTTGGTGCTGATCGACGTCTCGGCCGTCACCTTCTGCAGCTCGGCCGGCCTGGGGAACCTGGTCGAGGCGCGGAACCTGGCCGGCCGGCACAACATCACGCTGGCCCTGGTCGGCGTCGGCCGTCCGGTCGACCGGCCGCTGTCGGTGACCGGCCTCGGCGGCCAGTTCCGGATCTTCACCTCGACCCGCGAGGCGCTCGCCGGGCTGTGACCGTCACCTGATCGTTGAGGTTTCGGCGTACCGCGTTCGGGGTCTCGCCCGTTGGATGCGGTAGCGTCCGGTATCCCCGAAGAAGGAATGGCATGGGTGAGCTAGCCAAGATCGTGATCGTCGTACCGACCTACAACGAGCGGGAGAACCTGCCCGTACTGGCCGGGCTGCTGTCCGACCTGAACCTGCCCGGGCTGGAGCTGCTCGTCGTCGACGACAACTCCCCCGACGGCACAGGCGACGTGGCCGACGAGCTCGCGAAGGAGTCGCCGGAAAAGGTCGGCGTCCTGCACCGCACCACCAAGGACGGCCTCGGCCGCGCCTACATCGCCGGGATCACCCGCGCGCTGGACGAAGGCGCCGACATCGTCATCCAGATGGATGCCGACCTGTCGCACCCGTCCTCGGTGATCCCCGTCATGGTCGAGACCCTGCGCACCACCGACGCCGGCGTCGTGATCGGCTCCCGGTACGTCGAGGGCGGTTCGGCCGCGGCCGAATGGGGCTGGCACCGGCGCGCGCTGTCGGCGTTCGCGAACTTCTACGTGAACGCGATCCTGCGCCTGCACGTGAAGGACGCCACCGCCGGCTTCAAGGCCTGGAAGGCCGACACCCTGCGCTGGATCGACATCGCCTCGATCGAGAGCAACGGCTACTCGTTCCAGGTCGAGATGAACTACCGCACGGTCAAACGCGGCCTGCGGATCGCCGAGGTGCCGATCCACTTCGAGGAGCGCACCGAGGGCGTCTCGAAGATGAGCCTCCGCGTCCAGCTCGAGTCGGCCCTGATGCCCTGGAAGCTGCTCTTCAACCGCTCCTGAGCCCCGCCGCACCCACCGCCGTACCGGCTCTCGCCGGACGGCGGTTTCGGCCTGCCCCGGGTTACCCGTACCCGAGCTCGTGCAGCCGGTCGTCGTCGATCCCGAAGTGGTGCGCGATCTCGTGCACCACCGTGATGTTCACCTCATCCACGACATCCTCGACCGTCTCGCAGATCCGCAACGTCGGATTCCGGTAGATCGTGATCCGATCCGGCAGCACCCCGCCGTAGTAGTGCCCCCGCTCCGTCAACGGAATCCCCTCGTAGATCCCGAGCAACTCCGGATCCCCCGCCGGCGGCTCGTCCTCCACAAAGATCGCCACATTGTCGATCAACGCCGCCAACTCCCCCGGCACCTCGTCCAGCGCCTCCGCCACCAGCACCTCGAAGTCCGCCCGAGTCATCTCCATCACACCCCCAGCCTAGGCAGATATCTCGTTTTGGACCTTGGCCAGATCTCCTCTATGCTTCTGGCTGTCCCTGGAGCTTCGGCTCCCGCGGGTCCCAGTCCCCATCGTCTAGTGGCCTAGGACGCTGCCCTTTCAAGGCGGTAACGCGGGTTCGAATCCCGTTGGGGATACGGTCGAAAGACCAGTGTCAGAACCACCTCGAAGATGCTGTAAGATCATCGAGTCATCTGGCCCAGTAGCGCAGTTGGTTAGCGTGCCGCCCTGTCACGGCGGAGGTCGCGGGTTCGAGTCCCGTCTGGGTCGCCAGGAGAAGGCGGCGGTGCACAACACCGCCGCCATCCTTTTCTCCCGGTCAGGTAGCTCAGCTGGTAGAGCGTCCGCCTGAAAAGCGGAAGGTCGGCGGTTCGAGACCGCCCCTGACCACCACAAATTGAGCGTGATTCTCAGTCTGAGATCCGCCGAACCTCCCGCGAGTACCGCAACCAGTACCGCAACGCCTACCCGGCGACCATCTCTTCAAGCTGTTCTAGCGCCTTCCGCTGATCCTCCAGCGACGCGTGCGCGTAAACCGCCATCGTCACCTGTACGTCGGCATGCCCCACGATCGCCTGCACGATGTGCGGCGGCACCTTGAGCCGTAGGAGCAAGGTCACACACGAGTGCCGCAGGTCGTGGAGGCGCATCTCCCCCAATCCCGCCGCGCTCCGGATCGGGTACCAAGTCCGCCGCAGGTTGTCCGGCTCAATCGGCGTTCCGACTTCGGTAGTGAACACGTAGCCGGTTTCCACCCACTTCGCGCCGGCCAACTGCCGTTCCGTCGCCTGCTGCTTCTTGTGGCTCTCCAGCGCCTCAAGGCACGCCTTGATCAGCGGAACGATCCGTTTCGACTTCTTCGTTTTCGGCGGCACCGCCCGCAAAGCCCCATCAACTCGTTGTAGGGTCCGCCGGATTTCCAGGGTCTTCTCCACCGAATCGATGTCCTCCCACTTCAACCCAAGCAGCTCGCCGCGTCGCAGACCCATGTAGAGCGCGAGCACGTACAACGCGTAAAGCCGTGTCGGCTTCGCCTCCTCGAGCAACAGTCGCGCCTGCTCCTCAGTCGCTCCCCTGTTCGTGTCGTACGAAGCGCCTTGCACCTGCACCAGCTTGGCCACATTGCGCTGTAGCACTTCTTCTCGGACTGCGGCTTGCAGCGCATTTCGCAGTACGGCGTGGACCTGCTCCACCAGCCGATCCGAAGGGCGACGCTCACAGCATTGGTCGATTGCGCAGCATCGCTTCTTGTCGCCGCGTCGTTCGTCGTACCCGTGCTTGCAACAAAGGCACGTGTTCCGCAGCCGCTTCATGAACAACCGCACGTCCGCACCCGTCAGCTTGTGCAGCTTCTTCTTGCCGAGGTCCGGGATGAGATGCACCCGCGCGACGACGTCGTACCCCTGGTAGGTCTTGGGCTTCTTCTCCGGCTTCACGATGTTGTCCAGCCAGTAGCGCAGGAACGCTGCAAGCTGCCAGTTGGTCGCCTCCGCTGGGATTCCCTGGTCAGAATCCGTCTGCATCTTGCGGAGCTTCTGAACCACCACATCGCGGTCCTTGGACGACACCTCTTTCCGAGCGGTCGTCCCGTCGGCCTGTAAGACGTAGGCCGCGCCAAACCACCGATCCTTGCTCTCGCGGTAGTAGATCGAACCATCGCCGTTTGCGGCCTTCATGCTGCGGTCTCCTCTTCCAGAAGTTGAATGGCTTCCTCCAGTGCCGAGACCCGCACCAACCGGCGTGCGCCGATCTTCACGGTCTTGAGCTTCCGGCTCCGGATCAGGTCGTAGAGAGTCGAGCGGTGGATTCCCAGCCGAGCGGCGGCATCCTCGGTCGTGATCAACAGCCGGTCCGCGTCGGCAATCTGGATCGTCGTCATGGCGCGTGAAGCTCCGTTCTGGTCGGCCGTGCTCATGCGGTCTCGCGGTTGGTATCGCCGTCGAAGAGGTCAGGAACGGCCCTTGGTCTCCAAGCCGTCCCAGCCGTCCCAGCCGTTGCATCGCAGGTCAGCCCCGGGACGGCTTGGGGCGTTGGGACGGCTTGAGCCGTCCCACTGGGGGAAGCCGTCCCCGGCGTGACCTGGGCACGGACGCCTGGGACGGCTGGGACGCCTTCCTCACCAGGTGCCGTTGTGGGCTGTGGGCAGTAGCGGCTCCACGCATCGGCGAAGTCGCTGCGGGTATAGCCCTTCGCCTGGCCGGTGGTGAACCGGATGTTGCTGGATCGGATCTCGAAGTCCCGCAGCAGGTTGCCCAGCTTCATCGCGCTCAGCCCGTTCACGCCGTAGGTCGCCCAGGGCGCTTCGCTGTCGCCCTTGAGCCGTACCAGGAGTTCAGCGGTGGGCAAGGCGTCGGCGTCCTGGAACGCGGTCCGGCAGTCACTCAGGAGCCGGGTGTGCAATGAGGCTTCGTCGCCCGCGTCGCGATCGCTCGTGAGCGCTACAGCGGCCTTCCTCGCGGCCCGCGGCCACTGTCCACCCGCTAGGTCGGCAACAGCGACCATCGGCTCCCACGTGTCGGCTGCACGGTCTTCCACCGGCATGTCCGGCGTCGCCTCGGTCAGCTCATCCATGTGAGCTTTGAGCCACCGGTTCAGCTCGTCGCGCAGCACGTCCAGGTCAGGACCGTCGCGCCGTACCCGATACGGCTGCACCGACTCGCCAGGCGCACGCCGCCGCATCCGGATCACGGCCGCTCGATCCTCGATCGTGTCCGGCATGACCCCGATGCCGGCAAGGGCCGCCATGGCGAACGTCTGGAGATGATCGACGTCATCACGAGCCGCGCTGTAGCGGATCGTGTGGCGCCCACGCTGGTGCCCGGCGTTCAGCAGTCCGCGCAGATCTTCGTTGTCGCCTGCCTTGGCTCCGAAAATCGTGTCGGCCTCATCGATCAGCAACGTGGGCGGGTCGCTGGGCTTCTTCGAGATCGACCGGTAGACCGCCGACGGCGACGCGTTGGTGGTCATCAGCGGTCGATGACACATGCCCTCGATCATGTCCAGCAGCCGCGACTTTCCGCACCGCTTCTCCGGTGCCCGGATCACGAGTCGCGGCGCGCAGTTCCAGGCCGGTACGGCGTGCGTGGCGGCGATCCACAGCACCACCGCGGTCAGCGCCGAGGTGCTGGGCAGGATGACGTACCGGGTGATGGTACGGGCTACGTCGTCCAGCAGTTCGGCACCGTCGACCGGTTCGAGTGCGTCGTCTGGGGTGGTCATGCGGCGATCCCTTCGTCACGGAAGCCACCGGTGATGGCGGCTGCGATGTCGCGGGCGGTCTGTTCGGCTTCCTCGCCGACAGCGGTCAGTACGGCGACGGCATCGGCCTGGTCGATGGCACCGGCTAGCACCATCCGCGCGATGCCTCTGGAAGCGCCGTACAGCGTCGTTCGGCGTCTGCCCTCGGGCGCGTTGCGTACCGCGTTGAGGTGCGAGGTGAGCAGTCGTTGCGGGTGGGAGATGCCCTTCCCGCTGCGGGTCGGTGCATCGGGTCGCACGCCGGTTGATTTGGCCGGCGCGGGGGGCTGGCATGCGGCGATCAGCGGCGGGGGCATCTCCACGGGCTCCCCCGAGTCGGCCGCCCAGACGTACGGGCGGCGGGTGCGGTGGTGGACCGACGGCGGGAGTACGACGTATCCGCCGTCGGCTTTGATGTCGATCCCGGGCCGGTTCGGCATCGGCCGCGACACAATCTCGTGGCCAGGGTGGCAGTAGTAGAGGTGATGCCCGAATGACCCGGTCAGGACCCACAGCGTGCGCGGCACCAGCTGGCAGCGCACGAGCTCGGCGAGGCTGTCCGCTCCCCCGTGGGCCGGATCCACATCGACCACCACGAGCCCAGAACCCGCGCCGGTGCGTACGGCGAGCTGTCCGCCCGGTACAGCGTTCACGATCGCTGCGACGCGGTCGGGGTCGGTGCTGGCGGCGTAGAACCCGTGGCAGGTCAGGTGCCCGCAGGTCGCCGGGTCGTGCGCGCCCTGCGGGCAGTCGTCGCAGTTGGCAACCGGCCGCTTGGACCGACCGAGCATGAATACCGGCCAGCCGCGACCGGTCGCGTCGAGCGCGGCAGCCATCATCGGCGTGATCATTCGCCGCTCCAAATGTCACCTTTGCCGACCTTGCGCCACTTGGCGCGGGAGGTGCAGAACGTGTGCGTCTCGCCAGCGCTGTCGCGGATCTTGATCCACCAGCACGGCTCGTACTGGGGCTTGCCGTTCACGATCTTCTGGCGGGTGCGCTGGTCCTTGTCCACGACCGTTCCGGTCGGCCCGCACGCCGTGGCCGTTGCCACGACAAGTGCGGCGAGGGCAGTGGTGATGAGTCGGTTCATCAGGGTTCCTCCTCGAGCAGGGTTAGGCAGCGGTCGGGTAGCTGGCGGCGTCCATGCAGTCGATGCAGCGGCCGTCAGAGGTGGGAATGCAGTAGGTCTGTTCCTGGTGGCACCGCCCACAGGTGCGGCGAGCGGCCATGGCCTTATCCAGGGCGTTGAGCTGAGCCGGCGAGGCTGTCCGGGACGGCTTGGCCAAGTCGAGCCGGTACAGCCACGCCCAGCGCTTGCCGTTGCGCCACACCAACAGCGCGTACGGCTCCTGCCCGCCCGGACACATCCGCATCGCCCGGAGCTGTCGCCGAGTGGCGAGGCCGCCGGGTGCCCAACGGAACTTGAACACCGGCGTCCCGTGGTGATCCCACCCGAGGGCCTGTTTGCCGTTCCACAGCTCGATCCAGCGCGATCGGGCCGGGTGCAGACTCGCGCGATCCACCCCGGCGCTCATGCGGTCACCGCCTCGGAGTCGACCGCGAGCAGTCGGCGCGCGATCCACTCGAACACCGGCACCGCAACGGTGTTGCCGAGCTGGGCATAGCGGAGCTTGTCGGCCTGGCCGCGAGCGTTGGAGGTCGCAGTCCAGTCGTCCGGGAACCCCTGCAGGCGCTCGCACTCCAATGGGGTGAGGCGGCGTGGTCCAGTGTCGGGTTGGACGACGTAGGTGACCATCGACGGGTCTTGCTTGTCGTTGCCGCCGTGGCTCACCAGCGAGTGCGAGTAGGCCGGTGCCCAGGTCGTCAGGCCGCCGCGCTCTCCGCCGCCGCGACTCGCTCCAGCGCTTCCCGCAGGGGCTGCGGGAGTCGCCGGCGTCGGCGGGTGGTGCGGGTGAGGATGCCCCGGCACACGGTCGGGTTCAAGGAGTACGCGGACAGGCGCGGTCCGGTCTCCAAAATGTCCGACAAGGACGAGGCGGCGTCGCCTGTGAGGTACTCCGAAACCGCGAGCGTCCAGGACCCGCCAGGCACTGTCCATCCCGAGCTCGGCCAGGTCCGCGAGCACTGTTGCGAAGTCGCGTCCGTCGTTGACGGACAGAAGGCCAGGGACGTTTTCGCCGACGAACCAACGGGGATGAAGTTCCGCCAGCAGTCGCGCGACGTGCATCCACAGTCCCGAGCGTGGGTCGTCCAGGCCCTGACGACGGCCGCGAGATGAGTTTCCTTGGCACGGCCACCCGACAGCGACGACGGTTCGTTCGGGAACAACTCCAACTGAAATGAGGTCATCGGCGGTCACCTTCGTCAGGTCTTCGAACAACACGGTCTCGGGGAAGCGGTCGGCCAGGACTCCCCGGGCGGCGGGGTCGATCTCGACAGCCGCAACGGTGGGGATGCCGGCGCGGTGGAACCCGAGGTCGATACCGCCGATCCCGGCGCACAGCGACACCAGGTGCAGACCGTCGGCGCGGGCGGGCATCACTTGCCCGCCTTGCTGGTCGAGTTGGTACCCGCGCCACGGACGGCGCGCATGTGGTTGACGATGTGGCGACCGAGCCGGACCCGCAGCCCGGAACCTTGGCACTTGCCGCAGTGGCGGTACGCGCGGCCGAACGGCGACTTGAACTTGCCCGCGCCCTTGCAGCGCCGGCACTTGCCGAACGGCCAGATCAGACAGCTCAGCAAGTACAGGCCGACAGCGATCGTCACGACGAGTAGCACGGTCGCGACCTGTCCGGCGGTGTGGAGCGTGGCGGTGAGAGTAGCGACCGTGTCGATCTGATCGCTACCGTGGGTAGCGGCGTGAGGGATAGCGGTAGCGGCGCGGGACAGCATGAGAAGCCTCCAGAGGCCGGTTTTTGGGCGTGAGGAGCCGTGGCCGCTACCCGCTACGCGGGAAAGAACGGCCTGGTCAGGTTCGGGTTGCGGGGTAGCGGGGCGGGTAGCGTTGCCGCTACCGGTAGCGTCGAGGGCGCTACCTAGACCGCCCCGCACCCTTCATTGAGTTGGTGACTCTGCGTAGAGCTAGCTGGCGTCACGGCGAGCCATCGCCGACCGGATGTCGTCGGCGCTGACACCCTTCCGAACCACGCCGTCCCGCTTCACGTTCACCGACGGGACACCCAGCGCACGGGCCTGAGCAGAGATCGCATCGGGCGTGGTGCCGTCGTACTGCTCCGGCATCTGGTTGGCCAGCCGACCGGCCAGGGTGTCCCAGTGCGCCCGCCCGTCCGGCCCCATCACGGCCAGCAGATCAGCCAGCACGTCACGAGAGGCACGCTCCCGGTCCTCACCGGCCGCTTCACCGGTCAGGGTGCCGAGAGCCTCGCGGTGTTTCCGAGCGGCGGTCAGGATCTTGTCCGCGTCGGCCGCATCGGCCAGGAACGACCGCACCGTCGGCGTGTTGTCCGTGACCCCGTACAGGTAACCCACACCGCGGTACTCATCGCCAACCGGCAACGTGGACGCGTCGAACCCTTCCGCATAGGCGTCCCCGCCCAGCACGGCTTCGGACACGATCCGGTTGCCGCACTTGAGCGCGAACCGTGCCGAGTGGTTGTCGCGGTACCGGTTGAACAACCGGCCCACGTCACCCGCGCCGACACCGGACGGCTTCTGCGAACTAGAGATGATCACCACGCCGGCGCTCGGACCGACCGCCTGAATCCGCGACAGCTTCGCCGCGATCTCCTTGTTCACCGCCTGGTCCTCGGTCTCGAAGTAGACCTGGAACTCCTCCATCACCATCACCAGCACCCGCAGGTCCGGATAGCGCGGATCGCGGGCGAGTTCCTTGGTCATCTTGCCGTCAGGGCACATCGTGACCGGCAACGTCGTCAGGATCGAGTTCACCCGGTCGATGTGCGCCAACACCTCGTCCAAGATCGCCCGCAGGTGCTCAACGGGGTTGTCGTCGTTCGGGTTCGGGTGCGTCCCGAACACGGTGCGGTGAGCAACCTTCTTGAACGCCAGCCAGTCCGGGCTGTTCTTGCCGTCAGCAACGATCAACTTCACGTACGGGTCCAGCGCCGCCCACAGCGCCACGAGCCGGGCGAAGAACGTCTTCCCCTTACGCGGCTGCGCACCGACCAGCAGCGAGTTCCACATCAGCAGCAACGTGACCAGGCTGTCGCGCTCGTCCTTGCCCAGCTTGACCGGCTCCCAGATGCTGCGGGGCTTGCAGTCCAGCATCTCCGTGCGACCCACTGCGACCGCGAGCGGGTCACGATCGGCCACGAACAGCATGTGCCGCCGCGAGCTGGTCTTGTCCGGGGTCAGAAACACCTGATTCACATGCACGTCCAGACCAGAAGCGATCTTCTCCCGAGAACCGGTGACGTCCGACCAGCCCTTGCCATAGGGCAGATCCACTACCACCTGAGAACCGGTATCGCGGGCATCGCGCGACATCGGGGAACCGAAGCGCACCTCCTGGTCGGCGCGGTCGGGCTTGCCCAAACCCGCAGCGTAGTAGGCACGCAGAACCACGTCCGAGTTCAGCTTGCGGAACCGAGGTGCCACGACAGCGGTCCCGACCAGGGTCTGACCGGCCGGGCGTCCGTAGTGCGCCAGACCAGCCAAGCCAGCCACACCGGCCGCGACGAGACCGGCGGCCGGGGCCGCGTTCCACAGCACCGGTGCCGCGATCAGCAGACCGAGGTTCTGGAGAGCGAGGACGCCGCCGCGCCACATGCGGGTGGCCTTGAGCTGACGGTGGATCTTCTCCCACTCCTTCAGCTCGCCGGCATCGGCCGCCTTCTGCTCCAGCGCGACCGAGTTCGGGACCCACCACCACCGCATCTGCTTGCCCACAAGGCGGGTCAGGCCACGAGAGGCGAACCAGCCGACCTTCGTTGCGTACCAAGGCGATCGGACCGCGTGGAAGGCCGTCACGTGCCCGGCACGGGCCAGCGCGCGGGTGGTGGTGGCGCGCAGGTTCTCGGGGCGCAGGTGGGTCGGGATGATCGGCAGGCGCTGACCGTCCGCGACCGGAACCGGCAGGCCGGGGGTGTCCACGGGAACCATGACCTTGCCCGTGGCCGGGTCGTCGTCGGCGTCGTCAATGGCGATCTCGTAGGCGGTGTCCATCGACTCCACCTCGCCCGCCGACAGCGGGACCAGAGTGCCGACAGTCTCGTCGGCCGGGCGGTCGTCGTCACGGCGGGCGCGGTGGGCGTCGAGGTCGATCGGGTCGGGCAGCTCGTTGCTCATCGGCTCAGTCATCGGTTGCTCCCGTTCTCGCGGGTGTTAATCAGGTGGGCCAGCGCGGCACCCATGCCGAGCACGGCGACGGGCAGGCAGGCAACGGCGGTGGTGATCGGCCACGGGGCCGACGTGACCCCCTGGGCCTCCAACAGGTGATAGGCGACCTGTCCCAGCGCGCCCAGAATCAGCGCGGACAGCGCGGTGTGTTTGGCGAACTTCCGGGCACGGGCCGGGACGCGGCCCGACAGCCACACCCGCAGCGCGAACGCGGCGTAGGTCTCGACACCGATCGGCAGCGTGATCGCAGAGTTGATCGTGAAGCCGTCCGCGATACCGGGCAGCGGATGCACGACCCCGAACCCGGTCAACTCCCCGAGTCCCACCCAGCCCGACCAGACCGCGACGAACGCGGGCAGGGCCAGCAGCAGTACCGGCCACGACCGGATGGGCCGGGCATCGGTCTCCGTGGTCGTCTCGTCGGCCGGGGAGATGCCCCCGCGCCGCACAACCCGCGAAGCCCACTTGCGCCAGCCGGCGCGGTCCGGCGAGACCGGGTCTACAAGCTCGCTGACCTGCGGAAACTCCTCCGGAGCGACCTCAGCCGCCGTCTCGATCGGCTCGGTGTCGTCGGCGTCCGGGACCGAGTGAAGGTGAGTCTCCGGGCGGGTGTCGGCGTGCTCGTCGGTCAGTGCGGCATGGACGGCCTTGGCCTTGTCCTTGCCGACCCGCAGGTGCTTCATGAGCCGGTTCTGCGACGGGATCTCGCCCAGCTCGGTCGCGAGGCTGCGTGCGGCCGGGATCAGGTCGTTCACCGGGACCGGGTACGACGTGCGCAGCGGGGTACTCATCGGCGGGTCTCCTTCCGGGTCAGAACGTTGTGGGCGTCGGCCAGGAAGCCGACCAGGATGCAGAAGTCGCCATAGGCGGTCGCGGCCTCTGCCGACACCTCGCCGACGCGAGGCATCTCGTCGGTCAGAACGAACCGCGACAGGTGCTCGAAGCGCTCCCGCAGCTCGGTCGTGACATCGGCGGCGCTGTCCATGCCGAGCTCGTCAGCCCACCGCTGCGGCAGCGTCATCACGTGGCGGTTCACAGCGCACCGCCAGTCAGCAGCAGCGTCAGGCCGGTGATGGTGGCCCCGGCGATCGTGGCCAGCATCGAGGCCTGCAACAGGCGGTGCTTGCGCCAGCTCAACCGGCTCAAGATCACCGATTGCGCGCAGACCTCCCGGACCGTGTCCTCGGCCGCCAGGCGGTCGGACAGTTCGTCGGGCGTGTAGTGCCGGACGGTCCCGAAGTAGAGCACGCTGCCCGCGCCGTGCTTGGTGTGACGGGCCCGTAGGATCGGCAATACGACCGCGACCGCGCACAGCAGCGCAGTGACCATCAGAACCAAGCCGAGTGACACCAGAACCCGCCCGGCGGTACCGAGCTGGTCCAGCTGGACGAGGGCGACGACACCGGCCAGCACCGCAGTGTTCAAGGTGGCTACGAAACCGGCCTTCGCATCGGCCTTGCCGATTGAACCGGCCACTAGGTCGTGGACCTTCTGCGCCCGCGTCAGGTCGCCGTCCTCGACCTGCGGAACGGTGGCGAGCATCGCGTGGACCTTCGCCCGGTTCAGGCGATACAACGCGGTCTCGTCGGTCAGGGCGTCGTCAGCGTCCCTCAGGTTCAGCATCGCCTCGTAGGCGTGATCGGTACCGGTCATGCGACTACCTCCGCACCAGCGGCGGGAACGGCCAGCTCGCGGGCAATCTCCAGCACCCGGCGCTCAGCCCGACGGATCCGCCGGCGGTCCAACACCGACACGTTCTCCCCCGCGTTGATGAACGCGATCTCAGCGTCGAGCAGGTCCCGCTCGGCCTCGATCAGAGGCCACTCCAGCTCGATCGCCGCCAGATCGGCGGCGGACGGCTCATCGTCCCGAAGGACTGGAAGGTGCATGATGCTCATTGGGTTGTGCTCCTCTACGCAATGGACTAGTGCGACCCAGACGCCTCGGTGGTTCCAGCCACCGAGGCGTCGCTCTGAAGCCTGTTTTCAACCTGACCAACCTGCCTAGCCAGGTTGTTATGTGGCTAACCTACATAGCCTGGCTAGCCAGGTCAACCCTTTAGGCATAGCTCACCTAGCCTGCCTAGTCAGGTAGTAGGATCAGACTCATGGAGCAGCAGCTAGACCCGACTGACCCGCGCCCGCCGTACAAGCAGGTCGCCAACGCGCTGCGCGCGGCGATACTCACGCACAAGTTCAAGGCCGGGGAGAAACTCCCCTCACAGAACGACCTCGCCACTCAGTACGGCGTCGCTCGCATGACCATCCAGCAGTCCCTGCGCATCCTCCGCGACGAGGGCTTGATCGTGTCCCGCGTCGGCAGCGGCGTCTACGTCCGCGAACAGGCCGACCAGGCCGTCGGCCTCCGGCCTCACATCGAGAAGGCGTTCGAGCGCGACACAGTCACGATCGACTTCGCCGGCCTAACCGGCGAGACGCTCCTAGGCGCTCTCGAAGAGCCCATCGACCGCATCCGCCGGGGCCGCCTCACGCCCCAGTCCATCACCATCCGGATGCTCCTTCCAGACCTATCCCAGCCGCTCGCCGTACCGTCACGTGCTGGCAAGAATCCTGGTGACGACCCAGCCGTCAGGGCACGAGTCGAGAAGATTGCCCACCGCTCCGCCGGTGAAGTCATCGCCTCAATCCGCGAGCTCGGCGAGCTCGGCCTAGTCTCCAAGGTCAACGCCGACGTACGCGTCGTCGGCCTACCGATGATGTTCAAGCTCTATGCCCTGAACGACGAAGAGGTGTTCTTCGGTTTCTACCCCGTCGTGGAACGGGATGTCGAGATCGACGGCAAGCCAGTCTCGACATTCGATGCCGTAGGCAAGGACACGGTCCTCTTCCACCACTCGATCAGTGACGACGACCGTGCCACCGGCTCGCAGTATGTCGACCAGGCACGCCGCTGGTTCGATAGCCTCTGGGACACCCTCGGGCGGGCGCGCGACCTGTGACTAACGATCCCCTGACACAGATCCTCAGCTCCGCGGAAGTCGTCCTCTTCGACTTCGACGGCCCCATCTGCTCAGTCTTCGACGGCTATCCGGCGCCACAGATCACGCGCGAGCTCCTGGAGCTCACGCACCAGATCCGCGGCGAATTGGCCCCCGCGCTGGAGCAGGCAACCAGCCCCCACGAACTGCTACTCGCAGCCGCGGTAGACCCGGAGCTAGCTCAACAACTCGAAGTCGCCCTCCAGAAGGCAGAGCTGACGGCAGTTGAGACCGCTAAACCAACTCCCGGCGCTACCGACTCCATCGCAGCCTGCATCGCCACCGGCCGGCGGGTCGCGATCGTGAGCAACAACTATGCAGAGGCCGTTGCCGAATATCTAGCGAGGGCCAATCTCACTCAAAGCGTGAGTCTCGTACAAGGACGCAACCCGTCCGACCCCACACTGATGAAGCCGGACCCCCACCTCATCGAGAGGGCCGTATCGGCGCTGGGGACCGTCGGCTCCGCATGTGTCTTCGTCGGGGACCAAACAACCGATATGGAGGCCGGTAAGGCCGCAGGCGTTCCGACGATCGGCTACGCCAACAAGCCGGGCAAAGCCGATGCCCTTGCCAATGCAGGTGCGGATGTCGTCCTCACCACCATGTCGGCCCTGGCGAAGGCGATCGGCTGAGGCGCTAGACGGCTTACTGCAGAAGGATCTCTTCGGGACGCCTGTTGGTGATCACAGCGCTTTGACTACTGAGGATGTGCTCGACACACGCCCCAAGGTCGCCTGCGTGATCGTCACGCGCAATCGCTAGCAGCTCCCGGGCAAGATGCATCCCGTTAATGAGAACGATCGGATACTGGTCCTCGACCATCTCCAGTTGTGCTGGCTCGGAGTACGAGCCGGTCGTCACATAGACGCCGATCCAGCCTCTACGTAGACGGGCAACAACTCTGGCGATCTCCTCAGCCGAAACCGTGCTCGTGGGCTTGATGCATTTGGCCTGTCCCAACACCACAAGGCTGGTTCCAGCAAGGCCGCTTCCCACATCTAGCCGCCCGACGAAGTCGGCCCCACCGTCCCCAGACCGCCGGGTGAGCCACCCCTCGACGTAGCTATTCCCTTCACCTCTCAGAACACGCGCGGCCACGGCCGATGCCAGGGCTTCAAAATCGTGCTTCCGATCATCGAATCGTTCATAGACGGCCTGGAGTGCGACGGCCTCGGGGCTACCTTCTGCCGGCCGCTGGTCCCTCATCTTCGTGACTCTCGCTCTTGCCACACGTCGTCTCAACCGAGGCAACGCCGAGTTGCCCCTCTTCACCCACTCCCGCCAGGCAGTCGGTGCCAAGCCCAGAGCGTCGGCGGCCGTTGCTCCAGAATCGCGGCGCGCATCTATCCACTTCCAGGAGACCTGATCCGCCTCAGCACTCAGATCGAGTAGAGCTATGTCGTAGACATAGTTGACGAAGGTCGTGTGACCGCTACCGCTCCACTGCACAAGGCGTTCCGCACGCTCAATCAATCCCAGTCCACAGAACTCGACATGTCCCTTCGGCTTGCCGTCCACAGACACCGACCGAAACAAGAGCAGCGGCGCGGCAACCGCTCGCTCGGCTGGCGTGTGCGCTTGATGCCCTTCAAAGGCTTGCAACAACCAGGCGTTCCCCTTCGTCGCACCCGGCGCAGAGGTCAAGCCCGCCTTGTGATCACCGAAGTACCGAACATGACCGTTGTCCATGTCGAACACGTCATGCCAGGGTGTCTGCTCAGACCCCGCCTTCCACGGACTCGACCGGATCAAAACAGCCGGCCGCCGCGGGCCGTCTGCTCCCGAAACCTGAGCAACCCCATTGATGCCCGCCTCAAGCAGCACCCGCTTCTGTCCCGGCGAGTACGTGACGTGATGAAAGTTGGCATAGCCGTCCAGCATCGCCGGTGCCTGGTCTTTCCCCGCCGCATAGCGCAGCACCTCGCCAACCTTGAGATCTCCCACGCGGCCCATCCCTTCGAATGGCTTCTAGCTGCTCGTCCATCCCTTCATACATGACCTCACCGACAAGTGAGCACGAGCGAGGCCATCACTCATAGCGATAGCACTGCCAGTAGCGCCAGCCCCGGGTGCCGCGGACAGCTGAGAACCACCCGGAGCTACCACAATAGAGAAGCTATTGCAGGCGTGACCTACATCGTTCAGCTCCGCAGAATCATCAACACTGCCACAAATAGGACCGCCAAGAAGAACAGGATGATCGCCCATCCACTCCAGAGAAACTTCCTGCGGGCAACCTTCGAGTTCGCCCAAGTCTGGGCACTGATCTCGTCAACCAGCCTCGCCTCGTCGACAACGAGCGCCTGGAAGACCGAGCGATAGTCTTCATAGCGCGTATATCTTCTTGCGACATGATTGAAATAGATCAGGTTCTGCGGATTCTCCCTGATCCATAGACGAGGAATCAGGCACGCGCCAGCACATAAGCCTGACGCCAGAACACTCGCTATACAGCAAACAACCAGCACGATCTCAGCGGTATTGAGATCGATTCCCTTTGTCAGGTTGTAAACCGCGCCGCCGATCACTCCGTCGGCCGCCAGAGCCGCTGTTGCCTTCACCTCGGAAGCTCGAACCCATCCAGTTACTACGTCAAGCATCTTCCATGCCTGCTCGGTGCCAACCGAGACAACTTCAACAACAGGATCCTTGACACCACTCCGCTCGCCCCGCAATCGAGATAGGAGCGTCATCGAGGACCAATGTTTCGTAGATCACGGGCCGCGCGAGCTTTCGCGGCGATGGCGCTTTCAAACTGCGACCGTTGTACCACAGCCCGC
Source organism: Kribbella sandramycini (assembly GCF_013131805.1). Lineage (GTDB taxonomy): Bacteria > Actinomycetota > Actinomycetes > Propionibacteriales > Kribbellaceae > Kribbella > Kribbella sandramycini. The sequence goes on from NZ_JABJRC010000005.1 coordinate 536,949, forward strand.
AAATAATCCAAACCCTCTCGTTTCCGCAGACCAGACATGATGGCATTGCAGAATTCGTCACCATGAGTGTCACACCAGCCAGCCTTCAGTAACCTTCCCTGCGCTTCCGGCTCATCTTCCGGCAGGTTCTCTATCTCAGTGTTCTCCCAGATCCCAGTACTGGGCCCGTCGGGACACCCGCAACTAATAGCAAGGTAATCGTTCTTCTCGATCCGGTCCCATACGGTCCCAGTGACAATTACTTGTTCTCGCTCGGCAGTCTGCGCCGCCTTGGCCGCATAGTTCACCGGCTTACCCGCCCACACCGGCTCTTGCTCATTCGGGTTTCGCGGCGTACCTACTCGCTTTACAAGCAGACGGCCTTCGGCGACTCCAACCTTGAATCCGGTCGTAGGACTATCAGGCCACTTCTTCTCAAGTCGTTCCGAAAATTTCTCCGAGAACGTACGGACCGTAACTGCCGCACACATCGCACGCTCAAAATTAAGATCACCCCAGAAGAGAGCAAAGGCGCCATCACCCTGAATGGCGATGAAGTCAGCCTCAAATTGATTGAAGACCTTGACGACATTGCCGGTGCCCGCCTGATAGATACTTGCCGTTGATGAAGCCCTTTTGCCAGTCCCCAGCTTGGTCGAGCCTTTCAGGTCAGCAACTACCGCAAATACCTCCGAAACCTTGAACCATCGCCTAGCTTCAATCGGCAACTCGGATATATCTAGCGTCTTACCCTTATCCACAACCTCCGGCATACTAGCGATTTCGTCACGCACACTCTCATCAATTTCTTTGAGCATGCCTTCGAGATCGACGATCTCCCCCATCATTGCCCCCCTGGCAATCGAATCCGCGCAACGTCCCCATTTACTCGCACGGCGTATGAAGCTGCTAGCCAAGCTGCTACGGACGAGTACGTCCAGAGCCTGGTGACTCTAAGTACATAACCGTCCGGTCACAGATCTGGGTCAGACCTACGCTTCAGGGGCCAGCCCGCGCCGCCGTCCGGGGACGCGGCGTGCCGCCTAGCAGACGCCCCTCTAGCTCACGCCAAGTGGAATGATTCGTCTCATGTCTGCGCTGCTAGAGGCTCTGAAGGACTTCGCCGCCCCGATCGCCGCGCTTGCCGGCGCAACGATCGGTTACGGCGGCGGCATGCGTAAGGATCGCGAATCTCGGTACCACCAGCGCGTTGAGCACTTGTACCAGGACATGCTGACCGACCTCGCCACCGACCACACCGATCTCATGCAGCATTTCGGTGGGCGGCTTCTCTCAGATGAGGTCGTTGAGTATGACCCCCGCGCCCGGAGGGACATCCACTCAAGAGCTGAGATTTTCGCAGCCCCGGAGGTGTTCACCGCATGGGAGGCCGCATACAAACCGCTCCGTGGGATCAGGTTGGCACTCCGTCTGAAGAGCAACAAGACGTCCGTCGGCGACATTGACGAAGCTGTTGAACTCTACTATGCAGCCCGAACGCGACTGGTGCGGTCGATGCGCGAAGACCTAAGAGTTCGCGGGACCCGAGGACCGCTACGCCGATGGGCGCACGCCTTGAGACCCCGCCTGCGCTGGCGACGGCGACCCGCCCAGATTGGCAGCGAATGACCGCAACCAGTACCGCAACAGCCTCCGACAGATAGGGGCTGCCGCCGCGGTCGGGCACCCACCATTCTGCGACGAGGCCAAGCGCGCTCCGGCCCGCTGTCGAACTGAAAAGCGGAAGGTCGGCGGTTCGAGACCGCCCCTGACCACCACACCACCCTCTCCCTAGTCGGAGAGGGTTTTTTGTTGCCCTTTGGGCGTTGGTTGGTGGTCGGGGCGTGGGCTGGGTTGGGGCGTGGGGGTTTACGGTCGGTGGAGGGTTGGCGGCCGGCGGGAGGGGTTGTTGTGTTGGAGATGGTGGGGGTTGGGGTTTGGGTTCATGGGAGTGGGTTGTTGGGGAACAACTCGGTGGTGGTGGCGGGGGTGGGTGGGGGGTTGGTGGTTGATGCGGGGGTTACGGATGGGGAGATGGGGTGTTTGGCGGAGGATTTGCGGGGGTTGGGGGTTCGGGTGGGGGCTGGGTTTGCTACGCATCCGGATTGGGATCATGTGTTGTGGCATGAGGGGTTGGGGGATGTGCCTCGGTATGGGACTGCGGGGTGTGCGGAGTTCATGCGGGAGGTGCGGGGTGCGGTGGGGTGGCGGGATCGAGTTCTGGAGGGGTTGCCGCCGGAGATCGCGGGTGAGATGTCGTTGGAGCTGTACGGGGTGATCACCGAGGCTCCTGGTGGGGAGTTGCCTTGGGAGGGGGTGCGGGTGGTTGAGCATCCTGGGCATGCGGTGGGGCATGCGGCGTTGGTGGTTGAGGAGAGTGGGGTGTTGGTGGCGGGGGACATGCTCTCGGATGTCTTTGTGCCGATGCTCGATTTCGCTCGGGATCCGGTGGAGGACTACCTGGCCGGGTTGCGGGTGCTTGAAGGGGTGGTGGACGACGTTGACGTCGTCGTACCGGGGCACGGGTCGGTCGGGCGGGGTGGTGAGGTGCGGGAGCGGATCGAGCGGGACCGGGCGTACGTCGAGGCTTTGCGGGATGGGCGCGACCCGCGGGATCGGCGGGTGACGGATCCGCCGGAGGGATGGGAGTGGACGCGCGATATTCATGCTGGGCAGGTGCGTCAGTGGGCGGCCCGGGCGTCGGGCTAGCGTGCGGGTATGTATCTGCTGGAGTCCGATGGGCGTAGCGATGAGGGGTTTGCGGCTTACCGCGAGTACGTCGCGGCCAACGCTGAGCGGTTTCCGGCTGGGGCGCTGAGTTTGGCGCAGTCCGATTGGTACTACGGGTCGCACGACCATCGCAGTCCGCATGATGCGCGGCTGGAGACGATGTCGTTGGCTGAGCAGCCCGGCCCAGGCGAAGCGCACTGGCAGAATCGGCTGACCTCGTTGGAGGTGACGCTGCGCGGGGCGTACGACGACGGCCACATCCGGCTGCGCTATCCGGCCGTCCACTCGTATCGGTTGGACGGCTTCGCGTTGCGCGGCGGGCACACCGACTGGCGGTACGACGAGCTGCGCCTCGACGAGGACGGCCGGCTCGTCCACGAGATCGAGTGGTGCGGTATGCGGGACACCGCCCGCTGGCTGATCGTTGCCGACGACATCGAACTCTGCTGGCGCCCCGACGTCGAGGCCGGTACGGCGTTATAGGTATTCCTTTGCGGGGTAATGGGAATTGGTCTTTGGGTGGGTGGAATTCGCGGCGTCCGGACGAACAGCTTCGGGATATGGGGGTTGGGGCGCCGTTCGAGACTGCGGCTCAGGTTCGGGCGGGGCGGCTCGATGCTGCTCGGTACGGGGTGGCGCCGGGGTCGTCGTTGCCGGGGCCGGGGTTTGTGCGGATGTATGTGGTGATGGAGGTGCTGCATCGGTACGGGTACGAGGCGTTGCTGTGGGACGAGGTCGGCGTGGGGGTTTCTGATGCGGACGCCGATGAGCTCGCGCGGCTGTTGGTCGCGGCGGACGGCGGGGAGGTGGGGGCTGAGCTGGCGCTGAAGCGGTGGGTTGCTGGGGACGCGCGGTTGCGGTTGGGGTCGGCGGTGCGGCAGTTGTCGCCGTACGGGGATCCGCCGGTGGTCGTTGAGCTGAGGACGCGACGTTAAGGACAGGAGGTGGTCGCGTTTGCGGGCTGGGTTTTGGTCGGCCTAGGCGTGCGAGCGGCTGTACGTATAGGACTATGTCCTGTCGTTAGAGTCGCCAGGTGGGCGCGGCTCCCGCCTGCCGTCGCTGCCTTGAGCAACCTCACTCTCGTTCCATCTCTCCCCCCGACGACGCCTCGTATCCGCCGTCGTCGTATCCGCTTCCCTCCTCGGCCTCCATCGACGCCGCGATCTCCGCATCCTCCTCCGCAGCCCCGTCGTACGCCGAACCACCCCCGGGCTCGCCCTCCGGTTCTTGCTCGTGCTCGGGCTCCGGTTCTTGGTCGGGCTCAGGGTCGGGCCCGGGTTCTAGCTCGGGCCCAGGCTCGGGCTCGGGCTCCGGTTCGGGTTCCGGGTCGGACCCGGGCTCGGGGTCGGGCTCAGGTTCGAGTTCTGGATCGGGCTCGGGTTCCGGCTCGAGCCCGGACTCAGGCTCCGGCTCAGGTTCGGGCTCCGGCTCCGGCTCCGGGTCGGGCTCGGGTTCCGGGTCGGGCTCCGGCTCCGGGTCGGGCTCCGGCTCCGGGTCGGGCTCCGGCTCCGGGTCGGGCTCCGGCTCCGGGTCGGGCTCCGGCTCCGGGTCGGGCTCCGGCTCCGGGTCGGGCTCCGGCTCCGGGTCGGGCTCCGGCT
>NZ_JABJRC010000006.1 GCF_013131805.1 Kribbella sandramycini
TCGGCACAGCATCTCGCCGCACTGGTACGAAGGTGACGATGCTCCGCATCGACCCCTCCGCCCCAGCGCACCGAGCTACCGCACCGAGCACCTCCTCGCTACGGCGTGGAGTTCACCGACAGGCTCTCAGGGGAGGAGCCGTCATGGAACCGAAGGTGGTCTACGAGACGGAGCGGGTCCGCGTCCGGGACTGGACGCCCGCGGACGGCGACCGCGTGTTCGACATCTACCGGCGCTGGGAGGTGTCGCGCTGGCTCGGCGCGGACCCGAAGGTGATGGCCGACCGGGACGCCGCGACCCGCGTCATCACCCGCTGGAACGAGCGCAACCAGGACCCGCTGTACGGCGTCTGGGCCGTGCACGAGCGGGCGACGGACAGCGTGGCCGGGACGGTGCTCCTCGTCCCGCTGCCCGAGCCGTCCGACGGGACGGCGTCCGCCGGCGAGGTGGAGGTCGGCTGGCACTTCCACCCGGACGCGTGGGGGCGCGGCCTGGCGACCGAGGCCGCCCGGGGCGCCATCGAGCACGGCTTCAAGGCGGGGCTGGAGCGGATCTACGCCGTCGTCCGCCCCGACAACGCCGCCTCGCTGGCCGTCTGCCGGCGGCTCGGCATGCGCTCGGTGGGCCGGACCAGCCGCTGGTACGACGCCGAACTGGAGGCCTTCCTGATCTGAATTGGGGCGGAGCGGTCCTGGCCGCGTAGTCTTGACGCCCGTGGCACTCACCATCGGAATCGTCGGGCTCCCCAACGCGGGCAAGTCCACGCTCTTCAACGCGCTGACCAAGAACAACGTGCTCGCCGCGAACTACCCGTTCGCGACGATCGAGCCGAACGTCGGGGTCGTCGGCGTCCCGGATGCCCGGCTGGAGAAGCTGGCCGCGCTCTACAACTCCGCCAAGGTGATCCCGGCCACGGTGCAGTTCGTCGACATCGCGGGCATCGTCCGCGGCGCGTCGGAGGGTGAGGGCCTGGGCAACAAGTTCCTCAGCCACATCCGCGAGTCGGACGCGATCTGCCAGGTCACCCGCGTCTTCCGCGACGACGACGTCACCCACGTCGACGGCAAGGTCTCCCCGGCCGACGACATCTCCACCATCCAGACCGAGCTGATCCTCGCCGACCTGCAGACGGTCGAGAAGGCGATCCCGCGGCTGGAGAAGGAGATGCGCCTCAAGAAAGAGGCCGCGGTCACCCTCGAAGCCGTCCGCGCCGCCCAGAAGCACCTCGAGGCCGGCACCCCCATCATCGCCACCGACGTCGACCGCGACGCCATCCGCGAACTGATGCTGATGACCGCCAAGCCCTACCTGTTCGTCTTCAACTGCGACGCCGACGAACTCGCCGACGAGCCCCTGAAACAGCAGATGCGCGAGCTGGTCGCCCCCGCCGAGGCCATCTTCCTCGACGCCAAGTTCGAAGCCGAGCTCGTCGAACTCGGCGACGAGGCCGAAGCCCTCGAAATGCTCAAGGAAATGGGCATCGACGAGCCCGGCCTCGACGTCCTCGCCCGCGTCGGCTTCGACACCCTGGGCCTCCAGACCTACCTCACCGCCGGCCCCAAAGAAGCCCGCGCCTGGACCATCAAACGCGGCGCCACCGCCCCCGAAGCCGCCGGCGTCATCCACACCGACTTCCAGCGCGGCTTCATCAAGGCCGAAATCGTCTCCTACCAAGACCTCCTCGACGCCGGCTCCCTGGTCACCGCCCGCTCCGCCGGCAAAGTCCGCATGGAAGGCAAGGACTACACCATGCAAGACGGCGACGTAGTCGAATTCCGCTTCAACGTCTGACCGGCCGCCTCCGGCGCCAAAGGACACGGCCTCCGGCCGCGCAGTTCTTTCGGCGCCTCCGTCGCAGCCTCGCGACGCGAGTTGTCACCGAAGCTCGGCGAGGCGCCGACGGAAGCCTCGGCCCTGGGCTCAATCCCCTGAGTGGACACACCTTGGGCTCGTCGACGACTCAGTACGCGTCGTCGTACACCGAGCTGTGGACGAGACCGGTGATGAAGGCGGCGAAACTGGGGGCGAGCCGGGTGATCCGGTAGTCGAACTCCTGGTCGACGTGGACGACGCTTGGCTCGCCTGGGGAGCGGTAGTCGAGGGCGATCATGTCGTGGCCGGCGGACGGGCAGTCCGCGAAGTAGACGCCGATGTCGGGGTAGCCCCACTCCGTGACCCAGAAGGTGCTCCCGAAGGTGCCGCACAAGCTCTCGTCCGCCGTTCGGCCGATGGCCGCGATCGACGTGACTTCTACGTGGTCGTCGGCCCATGAGGTGCGGGACTCCGTCGGGTGTGCCGATCGCGCCAAGTGTCCGCCGTTGTGCTGTCGGGCCAGCTCGACGTACGCCGCCGGCAACCGCAGGCCCAACTCGGCCTCGACGGAGGCCACCAGCGCGTCGTCCGCCGGCGGCTCGAACGGCCGCTCGTCTCCGAAAACCTCGATCATCTGCACAGTTTCAGCCCTACTTCTTGAGGGCTGTCAGGAGTTGGGGTTCGGTTTGGCTCAGGTGTTTTTGGAGGAGTTGGTCTCGGTGGGCGGGGGTGTCGGGGCCTTTGGCTTGGTCGGTGTAGAGGGCGATGACTTTGGGGAGGCCGTGGGTTGTGGCCAGGTGTTCGATGATGAGCCAGCTGACGCCGTAGGACTCGTCGCCGTAGTCGCCGTGGAAGGTGCCGTCGATGGGGAGGACGGTGAGTTCGGGGATGACGGTTCTGCGGAGTTCGGCGCGTTTCTTGGCGGGGCGGTCGTCGCCTTCTTGTTCGGCGAGGCGCCTTTCGACGTACTCGGCCAGGCCTTCGACCATCCAGGTGGGGGCGGCGTTGCCGAGGGGCGCCATGACTACGTGGGTGAACTCGTGGGCGAGTAGGAGGCGGCCGGCGGTTTTGCGTTCGGTGGGGTTGATGACGACGCGGCTGCCGACGACTTCGAGGATCGTCTCGTCGGCCTTGCTGGGGGCGAGGTTGGGGGTGGCTACTGCGCCGGCCGGGTGGCCGCCGGTCTGCCACTCCGGGGACATGGACCGTTTGTCGGCCAGGGCGACCACGAGGATGCCGGACTGCGCTCGCCGGGTCGCCGCGCGGACGGCGGGCAGGGCGGCCGCAGCCTCGTTCGCCAGCCGCACCCCGTTGGCGCGCTCCTGCGATGGGACGACGATCAGCAGGCCAGGACGCCGGACGACCTCGATCGGGCCGAGGTCCCACGGCTCGCGGTACGTTCCCCGGTCAGCCTCCTGCGCGAGATCGTCGTCCGACACCAGCACGACCTGCCCGCCACGCTCGGCGAACGTGTAACCGAGCGGGGTAGCACGCGCGGCCGCGTCAATGCCGGTGAGCTGGATGAGCATCCGCACCCGGAACGCCTGCGCTCCCTGCCCGCTCTCCGGCTTCTCCTCCGCGACGTACTCCGTCTCCCGCTGAAAGCCCACCTGCCGGACGCCGAGCTTCTGCAGGTTCGCGAACACCTGGCGCTGGCGCGCGACCAGTTTCGCGTTCGCGGGATCGACGGTCTTCAGGAACTCGGTCTCCTGCCCACCCACGATCGCGGCCGACCGGGCTTTCAGGAGCGCATCCACCTGCGGCACCATCCGCTCCTCAGGCGGAACGGACGCCGACGCCGTCGCTGAGCTCGATGGACTCGCCGCCGGAGCCCCCGCCTGCGAACACCCCGCCAACAGGCCCGCCCCTGCGACCAGAGCCACGATCCACTTTCCTCGGTACATCTGGCACCCTTCCAACCCCCGGATGCTCCGAAGCATAAGGGCGGAGCTACGGTGCGAGGCGGCGCAGGTCGCTCAGAGCGGTCTCCGACGTGGCGCGGGCATGTGCCAGCCGGCGGACGCCGCCGCGGAGCTTGTGCCGGCTCCACCAGGCGGTGACGCCGGAGAGCGGTAGCAGGTTCAGCTCGTCGAGCGCCTCGAGCAGGGCCTGCGCGAACCGCTCCGAGGCCTCGATCATCCGGATGTCGGCCTGCACCAGGTTCAGCTCGACTTGGGACAACCGCCGCGACCGCAACAACCGATCCGCCAACGGATCCGCCTCGTCCAGCATCCTGTGGATCAACACCAGCTCACCCTCGACCACCGCCCGCGTCGAGTCCAAGAACGCCAAATGCTCCCGAACCCCCACCCAACCCCCTCAATCCGCCATGTCCTCCGAAGCTAGCCGGACAACGCGAACCTCGGAGCCCGCTGACCTGAACCGGTCACCTCCGGGCAGACGAACGGGTAGAGGTAGACCGAGGCGGCCTGTCCAGGCGGGGCAGCACCTCCCCAGGGCCCGGATGACTGGACCAATACCCGTTCGTCGGTCCGGTGTCGTCGGCCTTACGTTTGGCGGATGGTGGCGAAGTGGAGCGGCTGTCGTCAGCGGTGGTGGGCCGGGCGGCGGTGGAGCGGCTACGACGGGCTCGTGCGCCGGTTCCTGCCTGCTGCCTGGCCGTGGCAGCGATACCTGAACGAGGAACATCAGGACGAAGACGAGCCCGAGGTCTGGACCTACGTCTGGGCGTGCTCCGGTCTGACCACGGTCGAGCTGGACCGGCTCCTACTCGCGGTCGCCGATGACGAGATCGGGCCCGTGGTCGTCGTCGGGCCCGAGGCCGACTGGATCTATGCGCCGTACGACGGCGGCGCTGACGTGATCGCCGCCGATGCCGACCGGCGTGAAGCGCTGCGGGAGCGGTTCGCGGCCTGGCTGTCGCCGCACCCGATCGGGCTGTAGGACCGGTCGGTGGACGGTGGTTGTGAGCGCTGCGCCGATATACGGGTGCAACGTCGTGAGGGGATGGGTACCGTGCTGGGGCATGGCTGACGACTTGTTTGCGGTTCCGCGGCTGGCTGCGTTGTACGACGTGCTGGAGGAGGCGCGGCCGGATCTCGATCACTACGTCGCGATGGTTGCCGAGTTCGGTGCCGAACGGGTGCTGGATGTCGGCTGTGGGACAGGTGAGCTGGCTTGTCTGCTGGCCGGGCGGGGGGTCGAGGTGGTCGGTGTCGATCCCGCTGCGGCTTCGCTGGAGGTTGCTAAGGGCAAGCAGTATGCCGATCGCGTGCATTGGGTGCATGGCGATGCGACGGCGCTGCCGCCGATGGAGGTCGATCTGGCGGTGATGACCGGGAATGTCGCGCAGGTCTTCCTGACCGAGGAGGACTGGTCGGCGACGGTGAGCGGTATTCGGCAGGCGCTCAGGCCGGGTGGGCGGTTCGTGTTCGAGACGAGAGACCCGGCGCGGCGAGCCTGGGAGGACTGGGCGAACTGGTCACGCGAGACGACCTACCGGGAGCTCAACCTGCCATCCGGGGAGACGGTGGCGAACTGGGGTGAGCTGACCCAGGTCGACCTGCCGTACGTCAGCTTCCGCGGCACGTACGTGTTCAGCTCCGACGACGCCGTACTGACGTCGGACTCGACACTCTGGTTCCGGGAGCGCGACGAGGTGACGCTGGACGGTTTCACCGTCGACGAGGTGCGCGACGCGCCGGACCGGCCGGGGATGGAGTTCGTGTTCGTCGCTAGGCGGCTGTGAGCAGCGCGGTCAGCGTGCGGTGGGCAGTGCGGGACATAGTCGGGTTGGTCTCGACGTAGTACCAGAGGCAGCCGATCGCCTGGGCGAACGACCAGCCCATCCCACGGGCCCACTCCGCGTCGTCGCTGCCGACGGCGGCGCGGAACGCGGCCCGGGCTTCGGCGTCCATCAGGTTCCACGCGGGCTGCAGATCCATCGCCGGGTCGGAGACGGTGAACGTGCCGACGTCGATCACCCCGGCCAGCCGTCCGTCGGCGACGAGCAGGTTCCCAGGCATCAGGTCGCGGTGGGTCCAGACGTCGGGCTCGGTCCGCGGCGTCTCCCGCAGCTGCGCCCACAGCGCGGTGAGGGCGTCGACGTCGATCAGCTCGCGACTGCGTGCCAGGCCGTCCGCTACATACTCGTCTTGTGACGTCAGTACGCCGCCGCGCCACGGGCCGCTGAACACGCGCCCCTCGGTCGGGGCTGCCCGCAGTGCCCGGACGAACCGCGCCAGGTCCTCGCTGAACCCGGGGCCGATCTCAGCGTCGTACGCCGTACTTCCGTCCAGCCAGCTGTAGACGGCCCAGGGCAGTGGGTACCCAGCGCCCGGCTCGCCGATCAGTACGGGCTCCGGTGTCGGGTACGGCGAGATGGCGCGCAACCGCCGTGCGGCCGACGCCTCATCTTCGAGCTCTTGACGCACCTCGGCCGGATCACCCGGCCGCAGCGGGAGGCGGGCGACCAGCTCGCTCCCGATCCGGAACAGCGCGTTCACGGTCCCCGGAGAGGCCACAGCCTGCACCGGCAGCCCCGGAAACCGATCGGCCGCCAGCCGCTCGACCAGATCGACGGTCACGTCCAGCTGTCCCGCATGCATCGCCACGCGCAGCAGTATCAGCCGGCGCGCACCGGCCCGCCCACCGATTTAGTGCACGGCCAACGGCTTCGCGCGCTCGGCGGCCAACCGGACTGCGAAGACAGCCAGCGCCGTCCCGGTCAGGTAGCGGTGGACGCGCAGCCAGGCCGGTCGAGCGGTCAGGAAGCCCGCGATCGAGCCGGCGGTGATGATGAAGACCGCGTTCATCGCGACGCCGACGACCAGCTGCGTCATGCCCAGAATCAGGCTCTGGACGCCGAGGTGCCCGCGCTCCGGCGCCAGGAACTGGGGGAGCAGGGAGATGTAGAGAATCGCGATCTTCGGGTTCAGCAGGCAGGTCAGCAGGCCTATACCGAACAGTTTCCGGGAGCTGTCCGGAGCCAGCTCCTGCGTTGCGAAGACCGAGCTGCCGCCGGGCTTGAGCGCGTTCCAGGCCAGCCAGAGCAGGTAGGCGGCGCCGGCGTACTTGAGCACCGGATAGATCTCCGGCACCAGCGCGAACAGCGTCGCCAGCCCGGCACTTGCCGCGAGCAAGTAGACCAGGAACCCGACGCCGACCCCTGCCAGCGAGATCAGCCCGGCCCGGCGGCCCTGCGTGATCGACCGGGAGATCAGGTAGATCATGTTCGGCCCGGGCAGGATCACCAGCCCCAGCTCCACGAGTGCGATTCCGAGCAACGCCTCACCACTGACCGGCAACTCCGGCTCCTCTCCCTCGGCTCCGAACCTGACAATGCCGAGGACCACAGCCGTCCGGGTGTCCGGCCGGCGAATTTGAGTCGCATCAGGTGTTCACAGTCGGTTAGCGTAGGGGCGGTACGCCTGACGGTTTGAAGGAGACAGCATGAGCGAGAAGGCCAGCAAGCCGGCGGACGATCTGCAGAAGAAGTTCCGGGAAGCGCTCGAGAAGAAGAACGCCGGAAACCACTCGCACCCCGGTAGCGGTGCGCGCGGTCAGGGTGTCGGCGAAGCGCACAACGACAAGCAGAAGCGCCAGTTCCGGCGCAAGTCCGGCAGCTGAAGCACTCCGCACTGTCCACCCATCCGAATGAGCCCCCGGTTGCCGCCGGGGGCTCGAGCTTTTCCACTAGAGTCGGCGCGTGAGTGAGCCGCTGCATTTCGTGGTGAAGACCCGGTTGGTCGAGGTGATCGAGCGACTTGGGGAGGGTGGCGCGCTACCGCCGGAGCGGGTGCTCGCGAAGGACTTCGGGGTGTCGCGGTGGACGATGCGGCAGGCCATTCGGGAGCTGATCGCGGACGGGCGGCTGCGGGCCCGGCAGGGGCAGGGGACGTTCGTGGCGACGCCGAAGCTCGTGCAGCCGCTGGCGCTGGTGAGTTACACCGAGGCGCTCCGGGCGCAGGGGCACACGCCGGCGCGTGAGGTGGTCAAGTTCGAGGAGATCGCCGCGGACGACGTCCTGGCCGAACAGCTCGCGATCGCTTCCGGTGATCGGGTCTACGAGCTGGAGCGGGTGCTGTTCGCCGACGGCCAGCCGATCGGCCTGGAGACGACGTACATGTCCGTGCAGCGCTTCCCGACCCTGCGCGAGGTGCTGGATCCGACCGGCTCGCTGTACCGCTGCCTGACCGGTCAGCTCGGCGTCCGCTTCGGGGAGGGCGAGGAGCTGGTCGAGACGGTGATCGCGACCCCGCGCGAGGCCGAGCTGCTCAAGGCGACCCAGTCGCTCCCGATGCTGCTCCTGCACCGCAACACCCGCGACGCCGACGGCCACCCGATCGAGGTGGTCCGCTCTCTCTACCGCGGCGACCGCGTCGGCTTCCGCGCCACCCTCCGCCCCTAACGTTCCTCAGCGGTTCACCGGCCGGACGCCGATGACGCACGCGCCCTTCAATGGTCCGGACCAATCTGGAACCAGTCGAGACGAGGGAGACGCCGGTGCGGGTGGTTGTGGTGGGTGGCGGGGTGCTGGGCACGATGCACGCCCGGGAGGCAGTCCGGCGCGGACATGACGTCCTCCAGCTGGAGCGGGAGGACGAGGCGCGGGGAGCGAGCGTCCGGAACTTCGGGCTCGTCTGGGTCAGTGGCCGCGCGGACGGCGCGGAGATCGAGGTCGCGCAGCGTGCCCGCGACCTCTGGGCCGAGATCCCCGGCATCAGCTTCCGCCCGCACGGCTCGCTCACGGTCTGCCGGACGGACGCCGAGCTCGCGGTCGCCAAGGAGGCCGCCGCACGGCCCGACGCGGCGCGGCGCGGCTTTCAGGTCTTGGACACCGAGCAGACGCGCGCTCGTAATCCCGCGGTGCGCGGCGAGTTGCAGGGTGCGCTGTGGTGTGAGCGCGACGCGATCGTCGAGCCGCGTGAGGTCCTCCCCGCGCTCCGCCAGGAGCTCGCGAAGTCCGGGCGCTACCGGTTCCTGGGTGGGAGAGAGGTGCGGACCGTCGACAGCGGCGAGATCACCGACGACCACCAGGAGACGCACGCCGCCGACCTGGTGCTGCTCTGCACCGGCGCCTGGCGCAGCGGCCTGATCCGCGAGCTGACCGAAGACCTGCCGGTACGCCGGGTCCGGCTGCAGATGATGCAGACCGCGCCGCTCGGCGAGACCCTGACCACGGCCGTCGCCGATGCGGACAGCTTCCGCTACTACCCGGCGTACGCCGGCCCTGCCCTCGCCGGTCTGGAGCCGCAGGCAACTGTTGCCGCCGACAACGCCATGCAGCTGCTGATGGTCCAGCGCACGTGCGGCGGCCTGACCATCGGCGACACGCACGAGTACGCCGAGCCGTTCGGCTTCGACGTCCGGTCCGATCCCTACGACTACCTGACCGGGACCGTCGAGCAGATCCTCGGCCGGCCGATGCCGAAGATCGTCCGCCGCTGGGCCGGCGTCTACTCGCAGTCGACCAGCGCCGAGATCGTCATCCGCCGAAAGGTTGCGACCGGCGTCCAGCTCGTCACCGGCCCGGGCGGGCGCGGCATGACCATGTCCCCGGCGATCGCCGAGGCCACCTTCGAGGAGCTCGACGGATGATTCAGCTGGCAGTTCTCGACATGGCCGGTACGACGGTCGCGGACGACGGGCTCGTCGAGCGCGCGTTCAGCACCGCGATCGGTGCCGAGGGCATCGAATCCGGCAGCCCGGAGTACGAGCGGATGATCGCCCACGTCCGCGCGACGATGGGGGAGTCGAAGATCACCGTCTTCCGCGCCCTGCTCGGCGCGGAGGCTGCCGCGCAGCGGGCCAACCTCGCGTTCGAGACGGCGTACGGCGAGCTGGTCGACGACGGCCTGAAGCCGATCGACGGCGCCGAGGACGTGATCCGCGGTCTCCGGGAGGCCGGGTTCAAGGTCTGCCTGACCACCGGTTTCGCCGCGACCACGCAGTACCGCATCCTGTCCGCCCTCGGCTGGCGTGAGCTGGCCGACCTCACCCTGTGCCCGGCCCAGGCGGGCCGCGGCCGGCCGTATCCGGACATGGTCCTCAAGGCCGTGCTGGAGCTGCGCGCCGACGCGGTGGCCAACGTCGCCGTGGCCGGTGACACCGCCTACGACATGACGACGGGGATCGCGGCCGGCGCCGCGGTCGTCGCCGGCGTCCTCACCGGTGCCCATGGCAAGGACCAGCTCCAGGCCGCAGGTGCCACGCACGTACTCGAGTCGGTCCGGGACCTGCCCGGGCTGCTCCTCAGCTGAAGGTCGGAACCGTGAAGCTCAAGACCCTGCTCATCGCCGCACTCCTCACTGCTGTTGCCGCCGGGTGCGGTGGCACCGGCGCCGCGTCCACCGATGGCGCGAAGGCGGTCACCGTCTACACCGCCGATGGACTGGCCGATTGGTACCGGACTCGTTTCGAGGCGTTCACCCAGCAAACCGGGATCAAGGTCCAGACCGTCGAGGCCGGATCGGGTGAGGTGGTTTCCCGGCTGCAGAAGGAGAGGTCCAACCCGCAGGCCGATGTGGTCGTCACGCTGCCGCCGTTCATCCAGAAGGCGTCGAAGGACGGGCTGCTGCAGAAGTACGCAGTCCCGGGCAGCGATCGGGTGCAGAGTGTCAAGGGTGACGATTACGTTGCCGTCGTCAACAACTACCTGTGTTTCATCGCCAACAAGCAGGTAACGCCGCCGCAGAGTTTCGACGAGCTGCTCGACGGTCGGTACCAGGGCAAGCTGCAGTACTCGACGCCGGGTCAGGCCGGTGACGGCACCGCCGTCCTGCTGTTGCTGCAGCACCTGATGGGCAAGCAGGGCGCACTCGACTACCTGCGCAAGCTGGAGAGCAACAACGTCGGCCCGTCGGCGTCCACCGGCAAGCTGCAGCCGAAGGTGAGCAAGGGCGAGCTGCTGGTCGCGAACGGCGACGTCCAGATGAACCTCGCATCGATCAGTGTCGACAAATCTGCATTCGGCATCTTCTTCCCGGCCGGGCCGGACGGCGTCAGGTCGACTGTCGCGCTGCCGTACGTGATGGGGCTCGCGGCCGGGGCGCCGAATGATGCCGGGGGCAAGCAATTGATGGACTACCTGCTCTCGGTCGAGGCGCAGCAGACGGTGTCGGGTGATGCCTTCGGTCTGCCGGCGCGGGACGACGTCAAGCCGGTCGACGCGAACTTCCGGGCCGTCCAGCAGGCGATGACCGGGGTCAAGCCGTGGACGCCGGACTGGACGGCGGTGCTCGCGGATCTGGACGCCGATGTCGCGGCGTACACGAAGGCCGTGCAGGGATGACCGTCCAGCTCGACGACGTGACCGTGCACTTCGGCCGGACGTGCGCGCTGGAATCCTGCACCCTGACGGTCGCGGCGGGGGAGACGGTCGCGTTGCTGGGGCCGTCGGGGTCGGGGAAGTCGACCGCGCTGAAGGCGGTCGCCGGGTTCGTCCGGCCGTCGAGCGGGCGGATCCGGCTGGATGGGCAGGACGTCACGGAGCTCCCGCCGGCCAAGCGCGGGATCGGGGTCGTCGTCCAGCAGTACGCGTTGTTCCCGCATCTGCGGGTCGAGGACAACGTCGCCTTCGGGTTGCGGGCGGCTCGGCGTCCGAAGGGCGAGGTGACGCGGCGGGTCGCCGAGATGCTCGGGCTGGTCGGGATGACGTCGTACGCACGGCGCTTCCCGCGTGAGCTCTCGGGTGGTCAGCAACAACGCGTCGCGATCGCGCGCGCCCTGGCGATTCGGCCCAAGGTCTTGTTACTGGACGAGCCGTTGGCGGCTCTGGATGCCCAGCTGCGCGCCGACCTGCTCATCGAGTTGCAGAACCTGCGGCGCGAAGTCCCCACGCTCGCGATCATTTACGTCACCCACGACCAGTCCGAAGCCCTCGCGCTCGCAGACCGGATCGCCGTCATGCGCGATGCCCGCCTGATCGACCTCGCGCCGACGACCACCCTCTACCAGACCCCGCCCAGTGCCTTCACCGCTTCCTTCCTGGGCAACGCCAATCTGCTTCCCATCAAGTCGTCGAACAACGAGGTGACCGTCGCCGGTCATGTGATCCCCGGCGTCCAGCCGATCTCCGGGAAGGAGCTGTTGTGTATCCGTCCGCACGCGGTGCGGCTCGGTGCCGGCGGCGTACCGGGTCGGGTGACGGGCGTGCAGTGGCGAGGGGCCTCCTACCAGCTCACCTGTGAGGTGGCGGATGTACTCGTGCGGGTGGACTTGGCCGCGGATGGCGCCGTGCCCGCGGTTGGTGCGGACGTGCAGTTGGTGCTCCCATCGGAAGCCTGCAGTTTGGTGTCGCGTTGACCAGGGACAACAGGTGGTTGTGGTTGATGCCGCCGGTGCTGCTGATCGGCTTGCTGGTCATCTATCCGCTGGTGTTGGTCGCGGTGGAGTCGGTACCGGCCTGGGGTGATGTGCTGGGGTCCGCCGAGTTCCGGGATGCGTTGGTGCGAACCGTGCAGATTGCGGTCTGCTCGACGATCGGCTGTCTCGTCGTCGGCACGTTCCTCGCCGTGGTGATCAGCTTCGTGCCGTTTCCGGGCGCGCGCGTGGTGGCGAGCCTGGTCGACACGATGCTGGCGTTGCCGTCGTTCCTGGTCGCGCTGGCGTTCACGTTCATCTACGGGACGGCGGGCATCCTGCGCACCGGCGGCTTCCTGACCACGCCGTGGGCGGTCGTGCTGGCCGAGATCACCTTCTACACGCCGTTCGTGATGCGCCCGTTGCTCGCGGCAATGAGTCGGTTGCCGAGGGCCCAGCTGGACGTCGCCGCGAGTCTCGGCGCGGGCCCGTGGCGGGTACTGCGCCAGGTCGTCCTGCCCGAGGCCCGGCCCGCGCTGCTCGCCGGCGGCAGCCTGACCCTCCTGCTCACCCTCAACGAATTCGGCATCGTGCTGTTCCTCGGCGCCAAAGGCACGACCACGCTCCCGATGCTCGTCCACACCAAGGGGATCGTGATGTTCGACTACCCGGCCGCGTGTGCGATCGCCGTCGTCCAGATCGTGCTGTCGCTCGGCCTGTACGCCGTCCTGCGCAAAGCCCTGGGAGGCCGTCGTGCTCGTCTGGACTAAACCCGGCAAGGCGCTCACCTGGCTCGTGTTCGGGCTCGTCTTCGGCATCCTCGTGATCGCGCCGTTCGCGGTGGTGATCGCGGCCGCGTTTGCCGGCAGCTGGAACGGCGTCCTCCCGTCCGGCCCGACCACCGCGCACCTGCAGGAGGCCCTCTCCGGCGACCGGCTCGCCTCGCTGTCGGTCAGCCTGCAGACAGCGTTCCTCGGCGGCCTGCTGGCCGTCGTCGTCGGCACCTGGAGTGCGATCGCGGCGCACAACGCGTCGCCGGCCCGGTTCGCCGATGCGCTGCACCATCTGCCGATTGCCGTCCCCTCGGTTGTGGTCGGCCTCGGCCTGCTCGTCGCCTTCAGCCGCCAGCCGTTCCTGCTCAACGGCACCAAGTGGATCGTCGTGATCGCCCACCTGGTCCTGATGGTCGCCTTCAGCTACGGCGCCGTCGCCGCGGCGTTGCAGCGCGTCGATCCGTCGTACGCCGAGGTCGCGGCCTCGCTCGGCGCATCGCCGTCGCGGGTGTTGTGGCAGGTCCGTCTGCCGCTGCTCAGACCGGCCATCGCTTCAGCTGCCGGGCTCTCGGTCGCGCTCTCGATGGGGGAGGTCGGCGCGACGATCATGGTCTACCCGGCGTCCTGGCGCACGCTGCCGGTCAGCATCTTCGCCCTGACCGATCGCGGCCA
The DNA here is from genome assembly GCF_013131805.1 of Kribbella sandramycini. Taxonomy (GTDB): domain Bacteria; phylum Actinomycetota; class Actinomycetes; order Propionibacteriales; family Kribbellaceae; genus Kribbella; species Kribbella sandramycini. Next base: position 13,521 of record NZ_JABJRC010000006.1, read on the forward strand.
GACCTTCACCGCGGCCGCCGAAGCCGTCGTCCTGCTCACCGCGACCGTGCTGGTAGTGACACTCCTCGACCGGTTGCGAGGCCGGCCGCAAACGTAGGCTGGCGAGGTGACGCAGCCCTTCCTCCAGTCCAAGGGAACACTCCGCCAACAGGGTTTCGCCGAGCTCGCCGCTCAGGGGCCCATCAACCGTCTGACACTGTTCACCGGCGTCCCCGTCGTCCTCGTGACGGGGTACGCCGAAGCGCGCACGCTGCTCGCGCATCCGGACGTCGTCCGCTCGCTGATGGAGGGCCCGCATCGGGACTTCCTCACCGAGGAGCAGGTGCGCTGGACCGATCGGCACATGCTGCTGGTCAACCCGCCCGACCACACCCGCCTGCGCAAACTCGTCACCGCGGCGTTCACCCGGCGCCGTATCGACGAGCTCGAGCCGCGGATCCGCGAGATCGCCACCGAGCTGCTCGACGGGATCGCGGCGGCCGGTGACGGCGCGGACCTGGTCGAGCTGTTCAGCTACCCGCTGCCGGTGACCGTCATCTGCGAGCTGGTCGGCATCCCGGTCGAGCACCGGGAATCGTTCCGGCGCTGGTCCTCGGTCGCGGTGAACGCGCCGATGCACACGCCCGAGGAGTACATCGAGGCCAGCGGGCAGATCGTCGCGCTCATTCAGGAGCTGATCGCGGTCAAGACCAAGGAGCCCGCCGACGACCTGCTGTCGGCGCTGGCCGCCGTCCGGGACGGCGGGGATCGGCTCAGCGAGGACGAGCTGACCTCGATGATCTTCCTGCTGATGTCGGCCGGTCACGAGACGACGGTCAACCTGATCACCAACGGCGTGCACGCGCTGCTCGAACACCCCGACCAGCTCGCGTTGCTGCGGGCTGAGCCCGACCGGCTCCCGGCCGCGGTGGAAGAGGTGCTCCGGTACGACGGCCCGCTCCAGGTCACCGTCCCGTACTTCGTCCAGGCGCCGATCGAGATCGCCGGCGAACGGCTCGAAGCGGGCGAGGTGCTCGTCTTCGCGCTGCTGCCGGTGAACCGGGACGGTCGCAAGGTCGAGCGGCCCGACGAGTTCGACATCACCCGGCCCGACTCCGCGCATCTCGCGTTCGGCCACGGCATCCATCACTGCCTCGGCGCGCCGCTGGCCCGGCTGGAGGGCCGCATCGCGCTGGAGCTGCTCTTCGACCGCTTCCCGAACCTTCGTCCGGCGGACACCGGCGAGGAGCCGGAGCGGCCGCCGGGCTTTCTGCTGAACGGCATCCGGACACTGCCCGTTCTGCTCTGACGACCGTCAGTGGCCGGGGTTGAACAGCATGTGAACCCCGGCCAAATGACAGCGGTGGGATTGTGAGTCACTTGACCGGACCTGGCATCCTGGGCCGGGTGACCGACATCCTCGAAGCGGCGCGGCATCTGCTGGGCTTGGCCATGGCCTCGCATTGGCTGCTGCTGATCCTCTTCCTGGCGGCCGCGATCGACGCGGTCTTCCCGGTCATCCCGAGTGAGGGCATGGTCGTCACGGCCGGGATGGCCGCGGCCGCCGGCCACCAGAACCTGCTGCTCGTGATCGTGGTCGCGATGGTCGGCTCGGTGATCGGCGAGTCCGTCTGCTACCTGATGGGTCGCGGCTCCGGCCCGCGATTGCATCGCTGGATGAAACGGCAGGAGCGCCGGCAACGCCTGTACGACGCCGTCTCGGCCGCGCTGCACAAACGCGGCGGGCTGATCCTCGTCACGGTGCGGTACATCCCCGGCGCCCGGATGGTCGCGACGCTGACCGCCGGCGCGACGCGGTACTCGTTCCGGAAGTTCGTCGTGTTCACCTTCGCCGGGGTGACGATCGCCTACACGTACGTCGCGCTGATCGGCTACATCGGTGGTGACGCGTTCGAGCACGATTCGCTGAAGGCGCTCGCGTTCAGCCTCGGGATGGCGTTCACGATCGGTCTGGTGATCGAGACCTCGCGCCGGATCGCCGCCAAGCGCCGGGCCGCGAAGATCACAGCGGTCTAACGACCCTTTTGCAGGTTGCCGGGCCGATGCGTGTCCGGCCGGTGCCCGGCACACCGGGCATGCGTGAGTAGAGCTGTGGTGAGGCCTGGGGTGCACCTCCTTGCGGCCGCGGCGGTCGTCGCGGCAGTGGTCGTCGGCTGCGCCGACGTCGAGCCGAGCGGCCAGGCGCCGCCGTCCGACACCCCGAGTACGACACCGACGCCGTCCAAGACCCCGAGTGCGACGCCGACACCGAGCGCCACGCCGACACCGGCTCCTGGTCCGACGGCGACGCCGTCCGGGCCGCAGGGCGTCGCGGCGGCCCCGATCACCCGGGCATTCCCAGCGCGGCTGCCCAACGGCAAGCCTCCGCTGTTCGTGGTCGTCTCGTTCGACGGCGCCGGCGACCTCGCGCTCTGGAGCCACTGGCGGACGATCGCCCGCAAGGTCGACGCCCGGATGACGTTCTTCCTCTCCGGCCCGTACCTGTACCCGGCCGCGCACCGCACCGACTACAAACCGCCGCTGCACAAACCCGGCGCCTCCGACATCGGCTGGAGCACCCCGGCGGACGTGTTGGCCCGGACGACGATCCTGCGCGACGCGATCGCCGAGGGGCACGAGATCGGCACCCATGTGAACGGCCACTTCTGCGGTCCCAAGGGCGTCGACGCCTGGAACACCGCCCAGTGGACCGTCGAGTTCAACGCGTTCGACCAGATGGTCCGCAACGGCCCGCGGCTGGCGGCGGGCCGGCCGATGGCGGCGCCGTTCGACCCGGCCACGGTCAAGGGGCTCCGGACGCCGTGCCTCGAAGGGAACCGAGCGGCGTACCGGAAGGCGATGGTGCAGCGCGGCATGCTGTACGACGCCTCCGCACCCGGCTACCTGCGCTGGCCGTCGAAGGTCGACGGGCTCTGGAGCTTCCCGCTGCAGGACGTCGTCCTCGCGGGGACGACCAAGAAGACGCTGACGATGGACTACAACCTCTGGTACGCGCAGACCAAGGCCAAGCGGGCGCCGATCGCGCACGTGCCGCAGCTGCGCGCCCAGGTGCTCAAGACGTACCGCCAAGCCCTCGCCCGGTCCCGCGCGAACGGGAACCCGCCGCTGTTCCTCGGCAATCACTTCAACCGCTGGAACAACAGCGTCTACTCGGATGCGCTCTCGACCTTCGTCCTGGAGACGTGCAAGCAGCCCGACGTCCGGTGCGTCAGCAACATCGAGCTCACCGGCTGGCTGGCGAAGTACGCCGGCGTCCCGAGCGGCCGTCGTCCTTAGAGCTTCGCGTAGCCGAGAGCGCTCTGCCAGGTGCCGCCCTGCTTGATCCGATTGACGACCAGGCGTTGCAGCGTCGTGTCCTGCGGTAGCTCGTCGAGGCGCTCGAGGCCGTGCGTACGGAAGGTGAAGAAGATCGCGCTGTCCTGACTGTCGGACGGCGTCCCGTACGGCGTGAAGCGGCGGCCGAAGCGGACCATGTTCGACTCGGGCGGCAGGTTGTCCAGCAGGTACGGGTCGAGCAGCCACGAGTTCAGCGTGAGCGTCTTGATCGGGTACTGCGGGAAGAACCGCGGGAAGAACTCCCGGGCTTGCGCGAAACTCGCGTCGACGAGCTCCGGTGAGAGGCGGCCCGACTCCGGGATGTGCACGCCGAGCACCCACTCACCGGTCTCCGCGCCCGGGACGGGCTTGTCCGCGGTGACCTGGTAGAGCATGAACTGCAACCGGCCGAGCGCGTAGATCTGCCCGGCCCAGTGGATCGTCAGCCACCAGTGGGTGGCCAGCCCGTACTCGCCGTGCGTCTGGCGGCTGACCCGCAACTGCAGGCCGAGATCGGCCAGCGTCGCCCAGCTGACATCGTCCGGAATCCCGAGCTCGGCGTGGTACTTCCGGATCTCCGGGAGCGTTTCCAGTAGCGCGGCGACCGTGTTGCGGGTGTCCTCCGGCATCCGGAGCTGCGGCTCCGCGCCCTGCACGCCGACCCCGGCCCGCAGTTGCTCGGCCAGATCCGCCACCACCACCGGATCCGCCGCGAACGCCTCCGCGGCCGCCTGGTCCTCGGCGCTGAATCCCAGTAACCGGTACTCGTCAGCAGTCGTCACCCGGTAACGGTATCCGATCCGCCTTAGAGCACGGTCGAAAGTCTTGTGGACCACTCGCCTGCCGCCCCATCCTTACCGAAATACTGGATATGGAGGCGAAATGTCGAAAATACCCATCTCCCGCCGTACCTTCGGAACCCTCACTGCCGGCGCCGCGGCCACCGCCGCCGGCCTCGTCGTCACCAGCAGAACCGCCGCCGCGGCGACCATCGCGCCGGACGCCCGGCTCGGTCTCGTGTGGGAAGGTGCGCAGGAAGCCGGCGCGTCGATGGGCACCGGCGCCCACTACGGCCTGCGGAACACCGGAGAGCTGATCTGGAACAGCTTCCGGATCCGCCGGGACAACGCCGTGACCGAGTGGGCGGCGCCGAAGGTCATTGCCACTGGCTGGACCACCCCGGTCCAGCTCTTCTCCAGCGGCGCCACGATCTACACGATCGACGCCTCCGGAGCACTCCGCTGGCACTCCTACTCCGCTCCGGACACCGGTGACGGCCAGTGGCACCCGGACTCCGGCACCGTCATCGGCTCCGGCTTCCAGACCATGCGGAAGGTCGCCTATGCGGGCAGCGGGATCTTCTACACGGTCGACAGCAGCGCCAACCTTCGCTGGTACCGGCACACCGACGTGCTTGGCGGTAAGGGAACGTGGGCACCCGGCTCGGGCCGGATCATCGACGACGGCTGGGGTGACTTGCACGCATTCACCGCCGTCGGCGGGAACATCTACGCGGCGGCTCCCTCAGGCGTCCTGCGGTGGTACAACTACAGCGACTCCTGGGGCGGGCAGGGCAGCTTCGACCCGCGGTCCGGCAGCATCGTCGACGACGGGGGCTGGCAGCTCGCGACGTCGATCCGGGCCATCGCGACCATGCCTTGGATCACCATCCGAACCATCGATGCCGGGTCGACGCTGCGTTGGTTCCGGCACTACTTCAACGACGAAGGCGGTGTCTGGCACCCGAACTCCGCGACCGTCGCGGGGCCCTGGCCGCGGTGAGTTGCTATTCGGCGGCGGTGTCGATGTGGTGGGCGAGGACGAGGTCGTCCTCGGTGATACCCCCGGCGTCGTGGCTGGTCACCCGGAAGGTGATCTTGGTGTAGCGGATGTCGATATCCGGGTGGTGGTTGGTCGCCTCGGCCAGTTGTGCGACCGTGGCGACCAGCCGGATACCGTCCAGGAAGGTGTCCCGCTCGATGGTGCGGACCAGCGTCTTGTCCACGGCCTTCCACAGCGGGATCAGGTCGCGGAGCGCGAGATCGATCTGGTCGTCGGTGAGCAGGTCAGCCATGCGGTCACTCTAGACCCAAGTCAACTCCGGCGAGGATGTCGACCGTGGCCTCCGGCTGGAAGATGAAGCCGGCGTGGCTGACGTCCATGGTGTGGACGGCGTACGGGTTGTCCGGGGTGAGTTCGTCGCCTTCGCGGATCAGCATGTCCTGCGCGGCGATCGGCATCGCGTAGTCCGCGGTCAGGCGAATGTAGGTGCGCGGGATGGTGCCCCAGGTGGCCGCGTCGGCCCGGGCGTCGCCCATCATCACCTGCATCGACTCGTCCGGCTGCAGGATGTTGAGGAACGCGCGGAACTGCTCGTCGGTCGCCTCGGCCAGGACGGCGGCCTTCAGAGTGTCGAGCAGCGTCTTGTCGGCGGTCCGGTAGTTGGCGCGGCCGGCGCCGACGACCGCCGGGTCGCCGACCGACAGACCGGCCAGCTGGGGGAGCAGGCTCTCGTCGAACTCGGGGCCGGTGTACTCGACCGGGTTCCGCTCCGAGACCGGCGCCCAGGCGGAGATGTAGACGAGGTGCGAGACCAGCTCGGGCGCCTGGTTGGCCAGGGTGGTGATCGTGACACCGCCCAGGCTGGCGCCGACCAGGACGACCGGGCCGTGCTCGGCCAGGCGGCGGACGGCGGGCAGCAGGCTGTCCACGTTGTCCTGCAGGGTGACCGAGGCCAGGGTGGACGGCTCGTTCGCCCAGGCGTCCAGATCCTGCGGCGAGTAGTACGCGAGCGGGTACTGCGCGTCGAGGCCGTGGCCGGGGAGGTCGGCGGCGTACGAGCGCAGCCCGCGCAGGGCGAGCTCACGCTGGATCGTCGTCCAGAAGAACGAGTTGCTGCCCGCGCCGTGGACGAGAACGTAGGTCGGAGTACTCATGACAGGTATTTTGACACGTTCGAGTTTTTAACTCACGCCGGTTTTCTCGGGAATGCGGAAGATCAGCACCAGCACGCGGAGAACCAGGACCGCGCAGATCACCAGCAGGTTGTACGCGAGCAGCTGGTAGAGGGTGATCGTGGCGGTGATCCGCGGGCCGTTCGGGATACCGAGCAGCAGCACGGCCATCAGGCCCGCGGTCGCGCCGAGGACCGCTAGCAGGACCTGGTGCAGCAGACCGGTGAGATGCCGGCGATCGCGTTCGTCGGCGAGCAGGCGGACGTTGACGCCGAGCCGGCCGCTCTCGGCCGCGGCGGCGATCCGGTCGATCCGGCGGGGGAGCCGGCGCAGCATCGGCAGGATCGCGGCCAGCTCCTCGGTCGCCGTCCGGCGCAGAGCGTCCGGGGTGAGCCGGTCGGTGACGTGCGCGGAGGCGAACTGCCGGGACGCCGAGACCAGGTCGAAGCCGGGGGTGATCCGGCTGATCGTGCCCTCGATCGTGGCCAGCGCGCGAAAGACCGCCGCGACCTCGGGCGGGACGCCGAGCTCGTGCGAGGTGATGATCTTGAACAGGTCGGTGAACATCGCCGGGCCGAGGGCGACCGCGCCGGTCAGATGCCGGGTCATGAACTGGCCGACCGCGCGCTCCAGGGCGCGCTCGTCGATCACATCCGGACGGTCGACGATCTCCAGCAGGGCGTCGGTCGCGCTGACCGGGTCGCCGTGGTCGATCGCGAGCAGGAAACGCTGCAGGGCCTCGCGAGTTGCCGGGTCGAGCCGGCCGACCGAGCCGAGGTCGAGCATGCCGATCCGGCCGTCGGTGAGGAGCAGGAAGTTGCCGGGATGCGGGTCGGCGTGGAAGACGCCGTCGATCGCGACCTGGCCGAGCAGACAGTCGAACAGCGTCCGGCCGAGCCGGGCGGCGTCCAGCCCGCGCTCGGCGATCACCTGCGCCGCGTTGCCGAGGCCGACCCCGTCCAGTCGCTGCATGGTCAGCACCCGCTGGGTGGACTCTCGCGGATACAGCTCCGGCACGACGATGTCGTTGCCCCCGGCCACGGCCTGGCCGGCCGCCACCGCGGCCATGTTGCCCGCCTCGACGGTGAAGTCGAGCTCCTCGCGCATCGCGTCCGCGAACCCGTCGGCCAGCGCCCGGACGCCCATCGACCGGCCCCAGTCGGTGTTGCGCTCCAGCAGTTTCGCGAGCCGGCGGACGATGTCGAGATCCCGGTCGACGACGGCGGCGATCCCCGGCCGCTGCACCTTGACGACGACCTGCGCGCCGGTGCGCAGGGTCGCGGCGTACACCTGCGCGACACTCGCGGCCGCCAGCGGCTCGACCCCGAACTCGGCATACACCTGCTGCGGCGGCGCTCCCAGCTCCTCGGTCAGCACCTGCTCGATCTCACCCCACGCCGCCGGCCGCACCTGATCCTGCAACCGGCTCAACTCAGTTGCCACCGACAACGGAATGATGTCGCTCCGGGTCGACAACACCTGCCCCAGCTTCACGAACGTCACGCCGGCCTCGTCCAGCGCCAGCCGCAGGCTCCGCGCCAACTCCGCCTGCCCGGCCGCGTTCTCCCGCCCCGGCCGCCGCCGCCCCCGCAGATAAGGCCCCAGCCCGTACTTGATCGCGATCCGCAAGATCTGCAGATACCGCCGGCTGCGCGCCACCCGCCCCGCAACATCCCGCCGCAGATCCCGTGCCCGCGGCAACGACCCCGTCGGCACCAGCGCCTCCGCCAGCACCAGAAAGACCAGCCCGACCAGCGTCGCGCACACAGTCGTCAACCCGAGCAACGCCAGCGCCGTCCCATTACTCCCCTCGAACGGCAACCCACCCACCAGCGCATTGGCAATCGGACTGAACGTACTCAACGTCAACCCAGCCGCCACCCCCAACCGCACCAACCCGAACCGCACCCCCAGCAACCTCTGCGCCACCGGCACAAAGACCACCATGAACACCACCAGGCTGACCAGCCCCGCCACCGCAACATCCATACCCGCACCCTAGAACCCACCCACGGCCCGCCACCGTCCCCCACACGGGTGATTCACCCCCGAAACAGCACTGCGCCCGGCCACCGTGGGGTGGTCGGGCGCAGTGGGGGTGCAGGTGTCAGGCGCGGCGGCGGATTTTGTTGCCCAGCCAGACGATGGGGTCGTACTTGCGGTCGGCTACGCGCTCTTTCATGGGGATGAGGGCGTTGTCGGTGATCTTGATGTGTTCGGGGCAGACTTCGGTGCAGCATTTGGTGATGTTGCAGAAGCCGAGGCCGTGGTCGTCCTGGGCCTGGTGCTGGCGGTCGGCGGCGTCGAGGGGGTGCATGTCGAGTTCGGCGATCCGCATCAGGAACCGGGGGCCGGAGAAGGACTCCTTGTTCTCCTCGTGGTCCCGGATGACGTGGCAGGTGTTCTGGCACAGGAAGCACTCGATGCACTTGCGGAACTCCTGCGAGCGCTCGACGTCGACCTGCTGCATCCGGTACTCACCGGGCTTGAGGTCGGCCGGCGGCGTGAACGCCTTGACCTCGCGGGCCTTGGTGTAGTTGTACGAGACGTCGGTGACGAGGTCGCGGATGACCGGGAAGGTGCGCATCGGGGTGACCGTGACGACCTCGTCCTCGTCGAACGTGTTCATCCGGCACATGCACATCAGCTTCGGCATACCGTTGATCTCGGCGCTGCACGAGCCGCACTTACCGGCCTTGCAGTTCCAGCGGACGGCCATGTCGGGCGCCTGCGTGGCCTGCAGCCGGTGGATGACGTCGAGGACGACCTCGCCCTCGTTCACCTCGACCTCGTAGTCCTGCAGGTCGCCGCCCTCGGCGTCCCCGCGCCAGACGCGGAACTTCCCTTTGTAGGTCATGCGGGCAGCTCCTCTTCGGTCAGGTACTTCTTCAGCTCGTCGACCTCGAACAGCTCGAGCAGGTCCTCGCGCATCGGGATCTGCTGCTTCTCGTCGACGTTCACACTGCCGTCGGCGTTCAGCCCGCAGACGAGCAGCTTCTTGCGCCACTCGGCGTTCATCCCCGGGAAGTCGTCGCGGGTGTGACCGCCGCGGGACTCCTGGCGCAGCAGCGCGGCCTTGGCCACGCACTCCGAGACGGTGAGCATGTTGCGCAGGTCGAGCGCCAGGTGCCAGCCCGGGTTGAACTGGCGGTGCCCCTCGACGGTCATCTTCGCGATCCGGCCGCGGAACTCGGAGAGCCGGCCGAGCGCCTGCTCCATCTCCTCTTCCTTGCGGATGATGCCGACCAGGTCGTTCATCGACTGCTGCAGCTCCTGGTGGATGGTGTACGGGTTCTCACCGCCCTCCAGCTCGAACGGCGCCAGCGCGTCCGCGGCGGCCGCGTCGATATCGGCCTCCGCGATCTTCGGGCGCTCGGCCAGCGAGTCGACGTACAGCGCGGCGCCCATCCCGGCGCGGCGGCCGAAGACCAGCAGGTCGGACAGCGAGTTGCCGCCGAGCCGGTTCGAGCCGTGCATACCGCCGGCGACCTCACCGGCCGCGAACAGGCCCGGGACGACGGACGACGCGGTGTCCGGCTCGACCTCGACGCCGCCCATCACGTAGTGACAGGTCGGACCGACCTCCATCGGCTCGGCCGTGATGTCGACATCCGCCAGCTCCTTGAACTGGTGGTGCATCGACGGCAGCCGGCGCTTGATCTCCTCGGCGGGCAGCCGCGAGGAGACGTCCAGGAAGACGCCGCCGTGCGGGGTGCCGCGACCGGCCTTGACCTCGGAGTTGATCGCGCGGGCGACCTCGTCCCGCGGCAGCAGCTCCGGTGGGCGCCGGTTGTTGTCGGCGTCCTTGTACCAGCGGTCGGCCTCTTCCTCGGTTTCGGCGTACTGCGCGCGGAACACGTCCGGCACGTACTCGAACATGAACCGCTTGCCCTCGGAGTTCTTCAGGACGCCGCCGTCACCGCGGACCGACTCGGTGACCAGGATGCCCTTCACCGACGGCGGCCAGACCATGCCGGTCGGGTGGAACTGGATGAACTCCATGTTGATCAGCGTCGCGCCGGCCCGCATCGCGAGCGCGTGCCCGTCACCGGTGTACTCCCAGGAGTTCGAGGTGACCTTGAACGACTTGCCGACGCCGCCGGTGGCCAGGATGACCGCGGGCGCGTCGAACAGGATGAACCGGCCGGACTCGCGCCAGTACCCGAAGGCGCCGGAGATCGCGTCACCGTCCTTGAGCAGCTCGGTGACCGTGCACTCGGCGTACACCTTGAGGTTGGCCTCGTAGTCGCCGGTGGCCTCGAAGTCCTCCTGCTGCAGCGAGACGATCTTCTGCTGCAGGGTGCGGATCAGCTCCAGGCCGGTGCGGTCGCCGACGTGCGCCAGCCGCGGGTAGGAGTGGCCGCCGAAGTTGCGCTGGCTGATCCGGCCGTCCGGCGTCCGGTCGAACAGCGCGCCGTAGGTCTCCAGCTCCCAGACGCGGTCGGGGGCCTCCTGCGCGTGCAGCTCGGCCATCCGCCAGTTGTTCAGGAACTTCCCGCCGCGCATCGTGTCGCGGTAGTGGACCTGCCAGTTGTCGTTGGAGTTCGCGTTGCCCATCGCGGCCGCGCAGCCGCCCTCGGCCATCACGGTGTGCGCCTTGCCGAACAGCGACTTGCACACGATCGCGGTGCGCTTGCCCTGCTCGCGGGCCTCGATCGCCGCGCGCAGACCGGCGCCGCCGGCCCCGATCACGACGACGTCGTAGGTGTGTCGTTCCAGCTCAGTCATAACTCAGAAGTCCTCAGTTGAAGAAGCGCAGGTCGGAGAACCAGCCGGCCGACAGCGCCATGATGTAGAAGTCGGTCAGGATCACGGTGAACAGCGACGCCATCGCGAACGTGCCGTGCTTCGGGTTCAGCTTGGAGACGAACGTCCAGTACCGGTACCGCAGCGGGTGCTTGGAGAAGTTCTTCAGGCGGCCGCCGACGATGTGCCGGCAGGCGTGGCAGGACAGCGTGTACAGCCACAGCATCACCAGGTTGATCCAGATGATCAGCGTGCCGAGACCGAAGCCGAAGCCGCCGTCCTTGCCGTGGAAGGCGAGGACGCCGTCGTAGACGTTGAGGATGCCGAAGACCAGCGCGCCGTAGAAGAAGTAGCGGTGCAGGTTCAGCGCGATCAGCGGGAACTTGCGCTCACCGGTGTACGACTTGTGCGGCTCCGGGACGGCGCACGCGGCCGGCGCGAAGAACAGCGACCGGTAACCCGCCTTGCGGTAGTAGTAGCAAGTGCCGCGGAAGCCGGCCAGCACGGCGAACGTGATGATGCTGTACGGGATGAAGACCGGGAACTTCGGGAACCAGGTGCCCAGGTGACTCGACCCCGGCGAGCAGCCCTCGTTGATACAGGGCGAGTACAGCGGGGTGAGGTAGTGGTAGTCGTTCACCCAGTACCACTTGTTCATGAAGATCCGGATCGTCGCGTAGACGACGAAGAAACCCAGGATCACGCCGATCCGCAGCGGCGCCAGCCACCACTTGTCGGTCCGTGCCGTTTTCAGCCCTACCTGCGCGCGCCCCGGCGAATTGATGCCTGTATCAGCCGACATCAGAGTCGTCCTCGCTTCGCTCCGGGCGCCTCTGCTGTCGATGCGACGCTGTGCTTTCTGGTTCGCTCGCTACGCTCGCTCACGGGGCACGCCTGTCGGGCGCGCCGAAGCCTTCGTGCTCCGCGTCTGTCCACATGGACGCGTCATACTCCACGTCGGGAATCTCCTCGAGGTCCTCCGGAACCGGTCCGGGTCTGTGCCGTGGGTCGGGAGGGCCGAGCTCGGCCAGGTCGTCGCTCAGCCGGGCCACGTCCGACACCAAGCGGCGGATGCCGAGGGTGTCGCCGTACTCCTGGCTGAGTTTCCCGACGGCCGCGTGTAGCGATTCGAGCGCGCGGACAACGGGCGCAACGGCGCTGTTAGCTTCACCCATGCCGACTCCAGTGATGGTGTTGTAGCTGTCAGTATGGGCACACTTTGCCGCGCTCGTGCATGCAACGGAAGACCTCTCGCTACGGCGTGTTTTTACTTAGGGTTGCCTCAGTTGCCGACTGCCGACGAGTGGAGTAATGGAGCGAATCCGGCCTTCAGTACAACGAGATTCGCCATCGGCGTGAGCACCTCGGCCTCGATCAGACCGCGCGGCCGGCGCGGCTTCTCGTACCCTGCCCAGGACCACGGCAGCACCTGCTGATCGAGCACCAGCGCCGGGCGCCCGTCGTACCGGATCATGGCGCCGTCGGGCAGTGTGACGAACTCCTGAACCGTCGTCCGCTGCCGGCGCGTCCGCGGCTCGACGCGCTGGCTGTGCAGGACGGCGTCCATCGCGGGCGCCCGGGGGCGCTCGGCCAGGCCGCGGCCGCGCGCCCAGGCCCCGGCGTACCGCAGGAAGTCGCTGCGCCGGCAGTAATGACAGGGGCGATGACCGGCCGCCAGCGCGACCGCCTCGTCGAAGAAGAACAGCGCCGTCCACCGGCCGGGCGGCATCGGATCGCGCTGAACCCCCTTCCAGTCAAGGACGCAGCAGATCCACGCCTTGGATCGCCAGCGGGCCGCGCCGAGGCCGCGATCGGGGCGGTGCAACGAGCCGCGGTTGCCCATCAGCAGGCCGCGGCCGGGCTCGGCCACGATCTCCTGCGTCGGGAGAACCCTGTTCTGCAACGGCATGCGGCCGATCCTGCCGGACTCCGCCGACAGTTTTCCCAACCCGGTCTGGCAGAGTCGTCGCGTGCAGAGTGTGGTGGGAGTCGCGATCGTCCGCGACGGGCGCGTGCTGGCGGCGTACCGGACGGCGCCCGAGCCGGGCTGGGAGTTCCCCGGCGGCAAGGTCGAGCCGGGGGAGACCGAGGCGGACGCCGCCGTCCGGGAGATCCGCGAGGAGCTCGACCTGGAGATCGCGGTCGGGGCATCGCTCGGGCCCGGCGTCGACATCTCCGACAAGTACCGGTTGTTCGTCCGCCGGGCGACGATCGTCAGCGGCGAGCCGGTCCGCCGGGAGCACGCCGAACTGAGATGGTTCACTCCGGCGGAGCTGGACGAAACGGCCTGGCTGGCCCCCGATCGCCCCTTCGTCCGGGCGCTGCGGGAAATTCTCTAGTGGCGGAAGTCACATTCGGGCCGGCCACGGTTTGCGACCTCCGGATCACGGGGAGAAAACGGTCCCGGCCGCAAACTGTATGGGTCGTTTGTATGGGTTGTACCTGGTGACCGGTCTACTCCGGCTGCGACGATCCTCAGGCAAGCTACTGGGGAGGAGTTGGAATGTCGGTGTATCAGGTCGTCCCATCCGTCCGGAGGGAAGACTTCGCCCACGAAGCCGACTGCGAGATCTACGAGCTGGGATCGCGGCGGCTGGAGCCGACAGCGGTCCGGGAGCTGACCAGTCGTCAGATCGCGATCGGCCGCATGCTGGCGACCGGTGCGAAGGACGCCGCGGTCGCTCGTGAGCTCGGTCTGTCGCTGCGGACCGTTCGGGCCGAGGTCAGCGCGCTGGTGCTCGGGCTGGGAGCCAAGTCACGGTTCCAGGCCGGCTGTCTGCTGGTGCGGCGCTTCGGATAAGAACACCTCGCGGCCGGGGCGCGACGTAGGCTCTGAGTATGGCTGAGCTACCCGCGCGCCGGCTGTTGCTGGTGCACGCGCACCCCGACGACGAGACCATCAACAATGCCGCGACCATGGCCCGGTACGTCGACGAGGGCGCCCAGGTCACGCTGATCACCTGCACCCTCGGCGAGGAGGGGGAGGTGCTCGTCCCCGATCTCGCCCACCTGGCCGCCGACCGGACCGACGCCCTCGGCCCGCACCGGATCACCGAGCTGGCGAACGCGATGTCCGAGCTCGGCGTCACCGACCACCGCTTCCTCGGCGGCCCCGGAAAGTACCGCGACACCGGGATGATCTACAACGAGGAGGGCAACGCCGACGTCCCGCCGGACACCCGGCCGGACAGCTTCTGGCAGGCCGACCTGCTGGCCGCCGCCGACGACCTGGTCCCGGTCATCCGCGAGGTCCGCCCGCAGGTGCTGATCACCTACGACGACTACGGCAACTACGGTCACCCCGACCACATCCAGGCGCACCGCGTCGCCACGTACGCCGCCGCTCTGGCCGCCGTCCCGTCGTACCGGGAGGAGCTCGGCCCGGCCTGGGACATCCCGAAGATCTACTGGAACGCGATGATCGAGTCGAAGTGGCGCTCCAGCCTGCGTAACCTGCGCGCGGCCGGCGACACCACGACCTTCGAAGGGCTCGACCCGGACGGCGACCTCGGCCGCGCCATCACCCCGGACCGGTTCGTCACCGCGATCATCGACGGCGCCCCGTACCTGGACCGGAAGATGAACGCGATGAAGGCGCACGCGACCCAGATCACCGTCGACGGCCCGTTCTTCGCCCTGTCCAACAACAACGGCAACGAGATCTGGACCGACGAGGGCTACCGCCTGGTCAAGGGCACGGCCGCCCCCGGCCCCGACGGCGTCGAGGACGATCTGTTCGCCGGTCTCCAGTGACCGGCGCTGTCCCCCCGGAGGACTTCCGGGCCGCCCTGGGGCAGTTCGCGGCCGGCATCCTGATCATGAGCACCCTGCAGGACGGCGTCGCCCATGCGATGACCGCGAACGCGTTCACCTCGGTCTCGCTGGAGCCGCCGCTGGTGCTGGTCTGCGTCGACAAGGGCGTCCGGATGCACGACGCCGTCCTGGAGTGCGGTTCCTGGGCGGTCTCGGTGCTGGCCGCCGACCAGCAGCCGCTCGCGGCCCGGTTCGCCCGCTCGGGGCGGGATCTGCACACCCAGTTCGACGGCGTCGCGACCGAGCCGGCCCCGAAGACCGGCTGCCCGGTGATCACCGGCGCGCTGTCCTGGCTGGAGTGCCGCACGTGGGCGACGTACGACGGCGGCGACCACACGATCGTGGTCGGCGAGGTGCTCGGGTTGGGCCTTCCCGGGGCACGGGGCAGGGCCGCCCTGCTCCATCACGCCAGTCACTACCGGGAGTTACCCGGCAGCTGAGTGTGTTTACGGCCTGGGAACAGGGCATCTCGGGGCAACCCAGGGCTGCCCCGAAGGTCGGGACGGCCTGCCCGGTCCCGTAGGATGACGGCTTGCGCCTTGGGTTGGGCGCCGCTTGACCACGGCTTGAGCAGGAGGACTTCGTCCGGTGGGGAGAAAGCAGCTCGCGGGGATCATCGCCGCGGCGGGGCTCGGTGTGCTGGCGGTGGGGTACGGCGCGGCCTTCGCGTTCGCCGGCGACAAGATTCCCGGTGACACCACGGTGCTCGGGATCCCGCTCGGCGGGCTGTCCGAGGCCGACGCGAAGTCGAAGCTGGAGGCCGGCCTGAAGGAGCGGCTGGCCCAGCCGATCAAGTTCACCGCCGGTGACAGCAAGACGTCGTACACGGTCGACCCGGTCGAGGCCGGTCTCAGCCTGGACGTCGAGGCCACGGTCGCCCAGGCCGGCGCGGGCCGCAGCCTGGCCCCGGCCCGGATCTGGCGCGGTCTGACCGGCGGAAAGGCTGTCGAGCCGGTCGTCCAGAGCGACGAGGCCAAGCTGAAGGCCGCCGTCGAGAAGCTCGCCAAGCAGGTCAACCGGCCGGCCACCGAAGGCAGCATCACCTTCGACGGCATCGAGCCGGTGTCCCACAAACCCGCCGAGGGCCTCGAGCTGGACAGCGCGCAGGCGGCCGCGAAGATCGTCGCGGCCTACCCCGGCGACGGCAACGCCGCCGATCTGCCGGTCCAGGTGACGAAGCCGCAGGCCGGCGCCGACGCGATCAGCAAGGCCATCAACGAGTACGCCGAGCCTGCCATGTCCGGCCCGATCAAGCTGACCGTCGGCGACAAGTCGGTCCAGCTGACGCCGCGGGAGCTCGCGCCTGCGTTGACCGTCGCGGTTCGCGACGGCAAGGTCACCCCGACGCTGAACGGAAAGCTCCTGGAGCCGTTGTTCCAGAAGCGGTTCAAGACGCTGGAGAGCCTGCCGAAGGACGCGACGTTCGAGATCGCCGCGGGGAAGCCGCGGGTCGTCCCGGCGGTCGACGGCCAGGTCGTCGACCGGAACAAGGTCGGCCCCGCGATCCTCGACCTGCTGGCCAAGCCGTCCGGTCAGCGCACGGCCTCGGTCGGTCTGACCACGACCAAGGCGAAGGTGACCACCGAGCAGGTGCAGGCGCTCGGCATCAAGGAAGTGATGGGTCAGTTCAAGACCGTCTTCCCCTACGCCACGTACCGCAACGTCAACATCGGCACGGCGGCCCGCAAGATCAACGGCACGCTGCTGAAACCGGGCGAGATGTTCAGCCTGAACAAGATCGTCGGCGAGCGGACGAAGGCCAACGGGTTCACCGAGGGCAACATCATCAGTAACGGCGTCTTCAAGCTGGACCTCGGCGGCGGCGTCTCGCAGTCGGCCACGACGACCTTCAACGCGGCCTTCTTCGCCGGTCTGAAGGATGTCGAGCACAAGGCGCACAGCGTCTACATCGACCGCTACCCGGTCGGCCGCGAGGCCACCGTGGCCTGGCCCTCGGTGGACCTGAAGTTCCTCAACGACTCCGGGAACGGCATCTACATCCAGACCATCTTCAAGGCCTCGAAACCCGGCGCGCAGGGCAGCATCGAGGTGAAGATCTGGGGCACCAAGGTCTGGGACATCACCGCCGGCGCCTCCGGCCGGACCAACCAGCGCGCCCCCGGCCTGATCTACAACACCGAGCCGGGCTGCCGCCCGCAGGCCCCGACCGGCGGTTTCGACATCACCATCTACCGGTACTTCGCGAAGAACGGCAGCCGGGTCAAGACCGAGCAGTTCACCACGAAGTACAACGCGGCCGACGACATCCGCTGCGGCCCGAAGCCCGGCACGACGCCGCCCGGCGGCCCGGAGACGCCCGGCGTCGGCGAGAGCAGCACGCCGCCGCGCTGATCAGCCGGCGTTCAGCTGGTGGAGTTCGGCGGCGACCTGATTGAACAGGTCCTCGCCGATCACCGCGCCCTCGCGACGCACCTGACCGGGTTCGATCCGCAGCACGCGGTCCAGCCGGATCTCGCTGCGCCGGTTCTCGCGGTCCCAGGGGCCGCTGCCGATATCCATCCAGACCCGGCCCCAGCGGGCCTCGTCGGCGGCGTCCCGGTCGTGGTCCTTACTGGTCAGGATCAGCGCCAGCAGGTAGGGCCCGTCGGAGCCGACCACGAGCACCGGCCGGTCCTTGCCGCGGTGGAAGTCCTCCTCGAACGGCACCCAGGTCCACACGATCTCGCCCGGGTCCGCGACGCCGTCGTCCGGATGCGGGGTGTACTCGACGTGCACTGTGCCTTCGAAATCGCCCGGGTACTCCGGGCGCTCCACCGCGTGATCCGCCATGGCAGCAGAGCCTACTGCGCGGAGCTGACCAGATACCGGTAGCGATAGGCCTCGGCGTACCCGAGCCGCCGGTACGCCGTCACTGCGGCCTCGTTGCTCTCCAGAACCTCCAGATAGGTCCTCCGGCCGCCCTGCGTGCCTGCCCAGCGCGCCAGGCCCTGTACGACGGCTGCTGCCAGCCGCCGGCCGCGATACGCGGGCAGCACCCGTACGGCGTCCACACCGAGCCAGTGCCCGGTCATGGCGCCGCGCCCGACCGCCACCAGTTGGCCGTCGACGGTGATCGAGGCAAAGACGGCCTTGGGGGCGCTTTCGAGCACGGTCGGGGCGACTGCGGGCACTGGGCCGTCGAAGGCGGCGGCGTACCAGGCGTCGTCCGGGCGGTCCTGGATGAAGATGTCGTACTCCGGGACGGCGTTCACGTGGTCGAGCGTGGTGTGCATGACCAGGACGTCGGACTCCGCGGGGCGCGCGTCGACCCAGCCGAGGGTCTGGAGTTCGGCGGCGATCGGCGTCCCGAGCCGGACCAGGGCCTGCGCGGGGAGGCCGTGCCCGGCGTAGAAGGCCTCGACCTGCGCCACTGCCTCGGCGGTCGGCAGGCCGGGATCGCCGGCCGGGAGCACCGAGTTGCCGCGGCCCGTCCAGCCGGCGGACGCGCGCAGCAACCACTCGCCCAGGTACGTCGTCGTAGCCGCCGGCCGCCCGAGGGCGGTGGTCAGGAACAGCTGCGCGACGTCGACCGCGCGTAACGGCATCTCCGGGATCGGTTTGGCCGCGGTGATCGCGGTGAGCTCGATCCGGTGCCGTTCACCGTCGGCGTGCCGGACGACGAGACCCTCCGGCTGCCGGTCCTCGAGGACGCCGATGAGGTCGGTAAGGCCATCCTTACTTCGATGGCGGACCACGACACGGTGGCCGATATCACTGGTCCCGAGGCCTGACACGATCCGGACTCCTGGCAGAGTGGGCAGAGTATTACCGTGATACTAGAGACTCTTGCACCACCGCATCGCAGCAACCCGAGTGCCCAGCGCTGCGCGTGCCTGCCATAGGAGGAGTAGCAGTGACCTACGTCATCGCGCAGCCGTGTGTTGACCTGAAGGACCTCGCATGTGTCGAGGAGTGCCCCGTCGACTGCATCTACGAGGGCAACCGGATGCTCTACATCCACCCCGACGAGTGCGTGGACTGCGGAGCCTGCGAGCCGGTCTGTCCGGTCGAGGCGATCTACTACGAGGACGACACGCCGGAGCAGTGGAAGGACTACTACACCGCGAACGTCGACTTCTTCACCGACCTGGGCTCGCCCGGCGGCGCTTCGAAGATGGGCAAGATCGACAAGGACCACGCGTTCATCGCGGCGCTGCCGCCGCAGGAGCACGACGAGTAACCAGCAGTCCTTCGATGGGGGCGCCGATCGGCGCCCCCATCGGTCAGTCCTCCAGCACGTCCACGTGGACGTGGTCGAGGTGCCGGAGAATCTTGGAGTCGCCGGAGCGCGCGGGCGGGGTGTAGTCGCGCCAGCCGGAGTCGGAGCGGCCGCCGGCGGTCCAGATCTTGTCGCTGAAGATGATCGTCCGGATCTTCAGCAGGTCGGCGCGGGCGACCAGGTACTGCGCCATCGCCCAGCCCTTGGTGGTGTTGGCCGCGGAGATCGGCCGGACGAAGACATCGACCGCGCGCCCCTCGTAATGCGCCGAGCCCTCCATGTGGCCGCTCTGGACGCCGCCCGGCGCGTAGCCCCCGGTCGGCACCTTGCCGAAGGTCGCGAGCAGATCCCGGCGGACGGCGTCCGCGCGCGGAGTCAGCCCGTTCTTGCCGACGCTCTGGACGGGCACCTCGTCCGGGTTGACCGTGCAGCTGAAGACCGCCTTCGAGTTGCCGGTCAGGGCAGAGGCCAGCACCCGGGCGTCGCCCTCGTGATCGGCGTACGCGTTCGGGAAGGCGCTGCGCTGCACGCGGTCGGCGGCGACCGTCACGGGCAGGCTTTGGTAGTTCTTGATCTTCACCAGCGCGTCGTAGAACTTGCCGGCCGCGTAGTGCGGGTCCTGCACTTGCTGCTCGGTGCCCCAGCCCTGGGACGGCCGCTGCTGGAAGAGGCCGAGCGAATCCCGGTCGCCGTGTTCGACGTTGCGCAGGCCGGACTCCTGGTACGCCGTCGCCAGCGCGATCGTCGCCGCCCGGCCGGGCAAACCCCGGCGGACGGCGATCCCGACGATGATGGCCGCCGACTCGGCCTGCTCCAGGTCGAGGACGACGGTGGACTCGTTCACCGTCGCCTCGCACTGCTCGGGCGGCGGCAGCAACGGGCCGAAGTCCTGGCCGCCGACCCAGGCCACAGCTCCGCCGATGACCAGGGCCAGCGCCCCTACGGATCCCAGTGCGACGATCAGGCCGCGCTTCATCGGCATACCGCTCTCAACGTCCGGGAGCGGCGGCCTGGTTCCTCACGGTTGGTCACGATGTGATTGACGTCCGAACTCGCCAACCGGTTGGCGTCTGTGTGTCTCAAGCGTTCGCGTGCAATGCCTCGTTGAGCGTGATGCCCTCACCCTTGCGCGGCCGGGCCTCGACGGCGCCGGTCACGGAGTTGCGGATGAAGAGCAGGCCCGGCTGACCGGACAGCTCGCGGGCCTTGACGACGGCGCCGTCCGGCAGGGTGACCTTGGTGCCCGCGGTCACGTAGAGGCCGGCCTCGACCACGCAGTCGTCGCCGAGCGAGATGCCGGTGCCGCCGTTCGCGCCGAGCAGGCAGCGCTTGCCGATCGAGACGACCTGGGTGCCGCCGCCGGACAGCGTGCCCATGATCGAGGCGCCCGCGCCGATGTCGCTGCCGTCGTCGACGACGACGCCGGCCACGATCCGGCCCTCGACCATCGAGGTGCCGAGCGTCCCGGCGTTGAAGTTCACGAAACCCTCGTGCATGACCGTGGTGCCTTCGGCCAGGTGCGCGCCGAGGCGGACCCGGTCCGCGTCGCCGATCCGGACGCCGGTCGGGACGACGTAGTCCGTCATCCGGGGGAACTTGTCGACGCTGGTCACGGTCAGGTGCTGGCCGGCGGCGCGGGCGCGGAGCCGGACCTGCTCGATCTGCTCGACCGGGACCGGGCCGGCCGATGTCCAGGCGTTGTTCGGCAGGGCGGCGAAGATGCCCTCCAGGCTCAGGCCGTGCGGGCGGACCAGGCGGTGCGAGAGCAGGTGCAGCCGCAGGTACGCGTCGGCGGTGCCCTCGGGCGCGGCGTCCAGGGCGATCTCGGCGCTCACGACCTCACGACGGACCTCGCGCAGCTCGTCGGTCCCCTCGGCGGCGATCAGCTCGGCGGGGGCCTTCGCGTCGGCGGGCTGCTCGCCCAGCGCGGGCGCCGGGTACCAGACGTCGAGGACGGTGCCGGTGGTCGTGACGGTGGCGAGGCCGAAGCCCCAGGCGTGGGTGGCGTTCGAGGTCATGCGCACAGCCTGCCAGAGGGCCGAAGCGGGCTCGGCCTTAGACCCTGATCGAAAGGCTTCCGGACGGTATCT
The DNA here is from genome assembly GCF_013131805.1 of Kribbella sandramycini. Lineage (GTDB taxonomy): Bacteria > Actinomycetota > Actinomycetes > Propionibacteriales > Kribbellaceae > Kribbella > Kribbella sandramycini. Next base: position 34,658 of record NZ_JABJRC010000006.1, read on the forward strand.
ATACGCATAGATTCTCTGTGTATGGACAGGAGGTGTTCCGGGTGGCGCGGGTAACCCAGGCTGATGTGGCGCGAGCGGCCGGCACGTCGATGGCCGTGGTCAGCTACGTCGTGAACGGCGGCCCGCGGCCGGTGGCCGAGGCGACCCGGCAGCGGGTGCTGGCGGCCATCGAGCAGACCGGCTACCGCCCGGACGGCGTCGCTCGCGCGCTGGTCGGCGGATCGACGATGACGCTGGGCCTGATCGTCCCGGATATCGCCAACGAGTTCTTCGCCGAGCTGGCCGCGGCCGTCGAACAAGCCGCCCGCGCCGCCGGCCGGACGGTCCTGCTGGCCAACTCCGAAGGCGACGCGAGTACCGAGCTCGACCTGCTCGACACCTTCCTGCAGCGCCGGATCGACGGCCTGGTGATCGTCTCCCAGGCCCCCGCGGCCGCCGACCGCCTGCTGAACCGCGCCAAGACCCGGCACGTCTTCCTGGGCGCGGCGCCCGAGAGCGCGGCATCGATCGGCGTCGACAACTTCGGCGGCGCCGTCGCCGCCACCCGCCACCTCCTCGAGCACGGCCACAGCCGGATCGCCGCCATCGCGGGCCCCGCCGGCGACCACGTCGCCGAAGCCCGCCTGGCCGGCTGGCGCCACGCCGTCGCCGCCCGCCCCACCGCAGGCCGCGTCCGATTCGTCCAACACCCCTTCACCGTCACCGGCGGCTACGACGCCGCCCTGGCCCTCCTCAACCCCTCACCTCTCGCTCCTGGTGGTCCGGCGTCCGGCGCCTCCATCTTCGGCCGCTCGGGTCCGGCCGGGGCGCGCGTTCGGCCGCAGGCGGTGTTTGCGAGTTCTGATCGGCAGGCGATCGGGTTGTTGCGGGCGGCTGCTGATCTGGGGCTTTCGGTGCCGGACGACCTGGCGGTGGTGACGTTCGACGGGTCGTCGATCTCGGCGTACGCGGTGCCCGCGCTGACGACGATCCAGCAGCCGATCGCCGAGATGGCCGAGCTGGCCGTCCGGCAGTTGATCGATCCGGACCCGCAGCCGCTGCGGGCCGTTCTCGAGGTGGGACTGGTCGTGCGCCGGTCCTGTGGTTGTCCGCCTGCTCATCTGTGACCGGAGGTCCGATGTTCCGCCGAATCGCCGCCGTGCTCGTCGTCCTGACCCTGCTCCCGCTGTCTGCCGCCCATGCCGCCGTCGGCGGGTGGTCCGCCCCGATCCGGCTGTACGCCGCGAGCGACGTCCAGGGCCGGGGGTACGCCTACGCCCCGAGCGCCGTGGCCGACAACCCGACCCGGCTCTACACGTGTCACAGCAAGGCCCGCAACACCATCCGCGACGACATCTTCCTGACCCGGGTGGGCGTCTCGTCGCGGTCGGTGCTGGCTCCGGCCGGTACGGGCTGGGACAGCTGGCACAACTGCGACCCGAGCGTCGTCCGGGTGAACGTGCCGTTCAACGGCCAGACCTACAGCTACGCGATGTTCTACCTGGGTAACGACGTCGACCGCTCCGCGCACAACGCGATCGGCGTCGCGGTCGCGCACAACCTCGACGGGCCATGGGTCAAGTTCCCGAACCCGGTCATCCCGTTCCCCGGGAACCACCCCGACCAGTGGGGCGCCGGCCAGCCGTCGGCGACCACGATCAACGCCGCCGAGGGCACGGTCGTGCTCGCCTGGACCCAAGGCCTGCCGAGCGGCAACACCGGCAAGGCCGCGCAGATCAGCTTCGGCTCGGGCACGCCCGTCGTCCAGTACGAGCGCACGCTGCCGATGGCCGGGCTGACCACCGCGACCGGCGCCCAGGACGACCTGAACAACTTCGACCTGGTCTACTCGCCGCCGCGGGACCGCTTCTTCATGGTCCGCGAGGGCCACCCGTACCCGGTGTCGAACCCGAACTACATCTCCGACCACGTGCAGATCGCGAGTATCTCGGGCGCGGATTTCTGGGCGAGCTCCGGCGGCAGCTGGCGGGTCGAGAGCACGATCACCAGCGCGCGCACCGGCAAGGCGCGCACGCACAACCCGGGCTTCCTGCGCACCGTCTACGGCACGCTCCCGAACGAGTCGGCGCTGACCGTCGTCTACACCAGCGCCGACCCCGACCCGGACTCGCTGTGGAGCTACACGCTCTGGCAGACCACCGCCGCCCTGAGCTGACCCGCGACCCCGAAGGATGCTGATGGCAACCGCATTCACCCTCGACACCGATATCGGCTCCGACGTCGACGACGCCCTCGCGCTGGCCGTGATCCTCGGCTCGCCCGAGCTCGACCTGACCGCCGTTGCCACGGTCTACGGCGACACGTTGCTCAGGGCAAGGATGGTCGCGCGGCTGATCGGCGTCGCCGGTCACGAGCCGGGCCCGATCGTCCCCGGCCGGACGACGGCGCGGTCGGGCCGGCCGGTCTGGTGGCCGGGGCACGAGGGCGCGCTGCTCCCCGATCTCGACCAGGAGAAGGTGGACGGCGGCGCCGACCCGATCGAGCTGCTCGCAAGCTCGCGGACGGTGGTCGCGATCGGCCCGCTCACCAACGTGGCCGAAGCGGTCGAACGCACCGGCCACGCCATCGGCGAGCTGATCGTGATGGGCGGCGACTTCGGCAGCGAGCGCGCCGAGCACAACATCGAATGCGATGTCGACGCGGCCGCCGCGGTCTTCGGCAGCGGCGTCCCGGCCACTGTGATCGGGCTCGACCAGACCACCCGGCTCCGCCTCGGCGCCGTAGTGGTCGAGCGGATCGACGCTTCCGGCCCGTTCGGCCGGCTGCTCGCCGCCGAGATGCGCCAGTTCTGGAAGTTCACCGCCGAGGACTCCAACGTGCCGCACGACCCGGCCGCCGTCCTCACGATCACCGATCCGGAGCTGTTCACGTTCACCACCGGCCGGATCGACGTCGACCCGGCCGGCGCCACCCGGTTCACGCCCGGCGACGGGCCGCACCGGATCGTCTCCGATCTGGACGCCGGCCTGGTCGCCCGGCGGATCGTGGATCGGATCCTCACCGCCTGTGAAGGAGCAAGGCCGTGAAACTCCCCTGGTTGACCCTGCCCGCAGTCCTCGTCCTCGCCGGCTGTCAGTCCGCCCCGGCGACCACTCCGGCCCAGCAGCCCGCGGCCGGCCCGGTCACGCTGACCTTCGCGAACGCCGACCCGGCCGCCACCTGGAAGCCGGTCATCGATCATTGCCAAAAGCAACTGCCCGGCCTGACCGTGAAACAGCTGAACATCCCCTACCCGCAGCTGACCAGCACGATCACCCAACGGCTGACTCAGGGCAACGCGGAGCTGGACGTGTTCACCGTCGTCCCCGCCTGGATCCGGGACTATGCGAACCGCGGCTTCCTGGCCGATCTGTCCGAGCTGAAACCGCAGGCGATCGCGAACGCCGTCAGCCCGGACATGGTCACCGCCAACGAGATCGACGGCAAGCTGCTCGGGATCTCGCCCTGGACGACGTCCCAGTTCCTCTACTACAACGCCGACGTACTGCGGAAGGCCGGCATCGAGCCGCCGTCGGCCGACCCGGCGCGGCGGTGGACCTGGCAGCAGCTCCGGGACGCCTCGGCTCGGCTCAAGGGGAGCGTGCAATACCCGCTGCTGTTCGACCAGTTCGACAGCTACTACCAGCTGCAGCCGCTCGGCGTCTCCGCGGGCGGCGGCAACGGGCTGACGGGTGACAAGCAGGACAAACCCGATTTCGCCAACCCTGGCTGGCAGAAGGCGCTCACCTTCTACTCCGGGCTGTTCACCGACGGCCTGTCGCCGCGCGGGATCACCAACGACAAGACCAACGCGCTCTTCGCGGGCGGCAAAGCCGGTTTCATCGTCTCCGGGCCGTGGACGGTGTCGAACGCGGTCAAGACCAAGCTGGCCTTCGGCGTCGCGGCCGCCCCGGTCTTCGAAGGCGGCAAACCGGCCACCTCGACCGACTCGTGGGCGATGGCGGTCAGCGCGAAATCGGCCAAACAGGCGATGGCGAAGAGGTTCCTCGAATGCGCCAACCTGACCGCCGCCGGGAACACGGCGTCGATCAAGATCGCGCAGATCACGCCGACCCAGAAGGACGCCTACAAGGCGTTCGCGACGCAGTTCGAGGCGTCCGGAGGCGCAGCGACCAAGGGGCTGTCGGCGCTGATGGAGACCGAGCTGCGGACGACCGCCGTCCATCGGCCGCCGGTGACCGGTTACACCGTCTTCGAGTCCGAGGCCGAGAAGCTGTTCGCCGACGTCCGCAACGGCAGCAACCCGGCCGGCCGCGCGAAGAAGGCCGACGAGACCATCGCCCGGCAGTTCGCGCGACTCGGCTGATCACGATGCCGACCATGAGCCCGCGGCGGTGGCGGGACGCGCGACTCGCCGTCCTGCTGCTGGCGCCCGCCGTCCTCGGCATGGTGGCGATGCGCGTGGTCCCGGCCGTGTCGGCGTTCGCGGAGAGCTTCAATCACCTCTCGTTGCGGACCGGCGTGAAGGAGTTCGTCGGCTTCGAGAACTACGCCTACCTGCTCGGTTCGGGCGAGTTCCACGCGGTGCTCGGGACGACGCTCTTGTTCAACCTGGTGCTCAACCCGGTGATCGTGGTGCTCTCGACCGCATTGGCCCTGCTGCTCGCGCAGCGGTTGCCGGCGGTCGGGTTGTGGCGGTCGCTGATCTTCGTGCCGGCTGCCGTCCCGGGGTCGGTGACCGCGTTGATCTGGAGTACGGCGATGCAGCCGGACGGCCTGCTCAACGCGCTGTTCGCCGCGATCGGGCTGCCGAAGCAGCCGTTCCTGACGTCGTCCGGCCAGGCGCTCGGGTCGATCGGCCTGATGCTCGCGTGGGGTGCGATCGGGTACTGGATGCTGTTCGTGGTGGCCGGTCTGAAGGACATCCCGCAGGCGGTCTACGAGGCCGCGCTGATCGACGGCGCGGGCTGGTGGCGGCGGCTGACCGCGATCACCCTGCCGCTGCTGCGCCGTCCGATGGCGTTCGTCCTGGTCGCCGGTACGGTCGGCAGCTTCCTCGCGTTCGCGCCGGTGCAGATCCTCACCAAGGGCGGGCCGGACGGCTCGACCAACCTGCTGATGTACGACGTCTACGCCAACGCCTACCAGGTCGGGGATCTCGGCGTCGCCCAGGCCGAGGTCGTGCTGCTGATGATTCTGATGGCGGTCGTGGTGGCGATCCAGTTCCGGGTCCTGCGCGAGGAGCGGTCGTGAAGGTCTCGCGGGTCGCCTCGGTATTCGCAGCTGCGCTCGCCGCGGGGCTGATCTTCCTGCCGCTGTGGTGGGTCTTCGCGTCCTCGCTCCGCCCGGGTAACTCGTTCGTGGAGAACCTCACCCCGCTGTCGTGGCGGGCGTTCCTCCCGGTCGGCGGATCGTTCGCGAACTACGAGGTCCTGCTGGACGGCGACTTCGCCCGGGCGCTGCTGAACAGCTTCCTGGTCGCGGGCGTCACCGTCGTCCTCGGGCTGGCCGTCGCGGTGCTCGCCGCGTATGCGCTGGCGGTACTCAACTTTCCGGGCCGCGGTTACGTCTTTGTCTTCGTGATCCTGGTCTCGATGGTGCCGTTCGACGCGATCGCCATCCCGTTGTCGGGGTTGTTCAGCACCTGGCGGCTGAGCGACAGCTATGCCGGGCTGATCCTGCCCGCCCTGGCCAACGGGTTCGCGATCTTCGTGCTGCGCCAGTTCTTCCTCGGCGTCCCGCAGGAGCTGCTGGACGCCGCCGAGGTCGACGGGCTGGGCCGCTTCGGCACGCTGCTGCGGATCGTGCTGCCGCTGTCGAAACCGGCGCTGATCGGCGCCGGGCTGATGCTCTTCCTGTCCCAGTGGCAGGCCTATCTCTGGCCGTTGCTGATCGGCACCTCACCGGGCAAACAGCTCGCGCCGATCGCCCTGGCGAACCTCAGCAACCTGTACTCCGTCGATCTCGGCCAGATCCTCGCCGGGTCGTTCGTGCTGAGCGCCGTCCCGATGGTGCTGCTGCTGTTCTTCCAGCGGCAGTACACCGAATCGCTGTCCACCTCCGGAATGCGAGGCTGAGATGACCGTCCCCGTCATCAGCATCACCGACCTGTACCACCCGCCCGAGGACCCGGGTGACAACGTCGACCTGATCATGGCCTACGGCCTGCCCGAGATCGACCTGCGCGCGGTGATCCTGGACGTGCTGGAGGAGAAGCGGCACCTGGTCGACGGCGGCGTCCCCGGGTACGCCGGACCGCGCGACCCCGGCGTCGTCGCGGTCACCCAGCTGAACGCGATCTTCGGCCGCGACGTCCCGTTCGCCTGGTGCCCGTTCACCCGGATGCAGAGCCCGAACGACAGGATGTACGACGTCCCGCCGTCCCAGCAGCGGGGTGTCGACCTGCTCATCAACGCGGTCGCGGACAGCCCGGAACCGGTGCACCTCCTGTCCTTCGGGTCGGCCCGGCCGCTGGCGCTCGCCTTCAACCGGGCGCCGGACGTGCTCCGCGAGAAGGTCGCCCGGATTCACCTGTCGGCCGGGACCACGACGCCGACGTACCCGGAGTGGAACGTCGTCCAGGACCCGCAGGCGATGATCCGGATCATCGACTCCGGCCTGCCGATCTCGCTCTACCGCTGCGCGGCCGACGACGGTGTCGCCGAGCACAGTTGCTACGGCTACGACAACCACAACACGTTCTGGAGGCTCCCCGATCTGAAGTGGATCGCGGACATGCACCCGTGGTTGCGGCGCTACCTCGGCTACGCGCTGGGCCGGTCGACGCGGCCCGATTTCCTGCGCGTGCTCGAGGAAGAGGCGCCGGCCGAGCAGATGGCCGCGATCTACCAGCGCAGTCATTCGGTCTGGGAGACGGCCGTCTGGATGGAGGTGTCCGGGCGGAAGCTGGTCCGGCGCGAGGACGGTTCGTATGCGATCGTCCCGGGGGCCGACGTCCGGGACGGTGACACCGTCATCCGCAACGAGCAGGTCCCGTGTACGGTCCGCTCGCACCCGAGTGGGTTGTACACGTTCGAGCTCGGCGAGGGGAGCGGCGGCCGGACGTCGGTCTTCGTCCGCGACGACCCGTTCGAGTACGAGCAGGCGCTGGTCGAGGCGATGCCCGCGCTCTATCAGTCGTTCCGGCCGTGCGGGCTGAGCTGAGCCTTCACAGGATCCCTATCTGCTGTTGATCACCGGCATACCGAGGTGTCACTAGCGTCACCACCTCCTGACCCTCGGTGAACGGAGAGACAGCAGATGAATGCGCGACATTGGCTGACCCGCGTCACGGGCCTGACCCTCGGGCTCGGTTTCGTGGCGAGCTCGCTGGTGGCAGTCCCGGCCAGCGCCGGCAGTTCGCCGGCGGCCTACTACGACCAGAAGGCGGAGTGGGCCGCCTGTGAGGCCGGGCCGCCGCCGGAGGGGTGGCCGTTCCCGCCGGAGGAGTGGGTGAAGGCCTGGGAAGGACTGGAGTGCGCGACGATCGTCGTCCCGAAGAACTACCGCAAGCCCGCCGACGGCAATCTGTCGATCGCGATCAGCCGGAGGAAGGCGACCGATCCCGCGAAGCGGCAGGGCGTCCTGCTGCTGAACCCGGGCGGCCCGGGCGGCGACGGGCTGCTGATGCCGCAGGGGTTCAAGAACGACAAGGTCGCGGGGCCGTTCGACCTGATCGGGTTCGATCCGCGCGGCACCGGGCGGTCGTCGACGTTGCACTGTGCGGAGCCGCCGATCGTTCCGTTGTACGAGACGCGGCCGACCGACAAACAGTTCGCGCAGATCGCCGCCGACGCGGAGGCGATGGAGAAGGGCTGTGAAGCCGCGGGCGGCGGGCTCCGCAAGTACATCACCACGGCCAACACCGCGCGCGACATGGACGTGATCCGCGCGGCGATCGGCGAGAAGAAGATCAACTACCTCGGCTACTCGTACGGGACGCTGCTCGGCGCGGTCTACGGCTCGCTGTTCCCGGGTGGCCTGAACCGCTCGGTGCTCGACGCCTCGATGCACCCGGACTGGCAGTACTACGAGCAGGCCAAGCAGGTCTCGGTCGCGGCGCGGGAGAACTTCGACGCCCTCGCGGCCTGGATGGCCGAACGCGACAGCCGGTACCACTTCGGCAAGACCCAGGCCGACGTCCGCACGTACCTGGACGGGATCCGCGCCAAGCTGGCCGCGCGACCGGTGGCCTGGCCGGGTGAGCCCGGGATGCCGGAGATCGACGGCACCTGGTTCGACATCATTCTCGGCGGTTCGGGGTATCGCCCGGCCTGGGCGCTGGCGGCCGAGCTGATCGGCCAGATCCGCGACGCGGCGAACAACCCGGCCCAGGCGAAGCTGAGCCCGGACGCGGGTAAGGCGCTGAAGATCCTCTACGGGAACATCAAGAAGACCTACAACGGCGTCTTCCCGGCCGTCACCTGTGAGGCGGTCTGGTCGAAGGATCCCAAGGGCTACGAGGAGCAGATGCGGCTGTTCCGGGAGAAGTACCCGTACGGTCCGGGCGCGATGCAGGCCGCACCGACGAACTGCAGTTTCGCGAAGTCCAAGCCGCAGGAGCCGCTGGTGGACCTGAAGCGCAAGGGCTACCCGGTCGGGCTCGTGGTCGGGGCGGAGTTCGACCCGGCCACGCAGTACGACGGCTCGCCGGCGATGGCGGCCGCGCTGAACAACAACCTGATCTCGGTACGCGACGAGGGCAGCCACGGGCAGTACGGCACGAACCCGTGTGTGACCAAGAAGGTCGACGACTACCTGATCAAGGGCATCCTGCCGGGCTCGCGCGTCGAGTGCGAAGGCGCGCCACGCCCCGACGTACCGGCTGACGGCCAAGCCGCGACCCGCGCGAAGCCGGCCGGCTCCCTGGCCGAGCGCGCGGCCGCGATCGCCGCGCAGGGCCACTTCGACCGGCGGCGCTGACCTCGCGGGGAGGCGCCCGGCGCGGTCCGGTGGCCGGGCGCTTCCCCTCTGCCCCTTCGGATTGAAATGTCATAACATGGCGGCCGTGATTCTTGAGACAGGTGGCGGACCGGGTGGGCCGACGAGCCCGCGGGCGGGTTTCAGCAGTGTGGACGCGGTGCGGTTCGCCGGGGCGACCGGCGGGCGGCAGTCGGCTTCGCTGAGCGTGAGCGCCGGGGTGGTCGGGGATGCTGACCGGTTGCGGTACAAGGTCTATCCCGTGCTCGACGAGGCGCTCGAGTACGACGCCACCTACGTGGCGGTGGACCTGGTGTTCACCGACGGGACGCGGCTGTCGGAGCTCGGGGCGACGGATCAGTACGGGTTCGCCTTCCATGCCGCTGGGCAGGGCGCGGCGAAGATCCTGTACGCCGACCAGTGGAACGACGTCCAGGTCGACCTTGCGGTGGCCGCGGGGAAGACGGTTGCGGACGTCGTCCTGACGGTCGAGGCGCCGTCGTCCGGGACGCCGTACGCCGGGTGGATCGACGACGTGGAGCTCGGCCCGGCGCCGCCGCGGCTGGACGGGTCGGATCTGGCGGCGTACGTCGACACCCGGCGCGGGACCAACACGAGTTTCGAGTTCTCCCGCGGGAACAACCTGCCGCTGACCGCCTGGCCGAACGGGTTCAACTTCATCACCCCGGTCACGGACGCGTCGACACATCGCTGGGCGTACGAGTACCACCGGCTGAACAATGCCGACAACCTGACCGAGCTGCAGGGGCTCACGTTCTCGCACCAGCCGAGCCCGTGGATGGGGGACCGGGACCAGCTGACGATCATGCCGGTGGCCGCCGCGGAGCCGTTGGGCGATCCGGTGGCGCGGGCCGCGGCCTTCAGCCATGACGACGAGCTCGCCCGGCCGGATTTCTACTCGGTCCGGTTCACGAGCGGTTTGCGGGCCGAGCTGGCGCCGACGGATCACGGCGCGATCTTCCGGTTCACGTTCCCGGCCGACGCCGCCGGGCGGCATCTGATCTTCGACACGATCGACGAGAACGGCGCGTTCGAGTACGCCGACGGCGCGCTCACCGGCTGGGTCGAGAACGGCTCGGAGACCGGGCGGACGCGGATGTTCTGCTACGGCGAGTTCTCCGCCGAGGCGACCTTCGGGCCGGCGTCCGGTGGGCGTTCGAACGCCCGGGCGGCGTCGTTCGCGGACTCCGAGGTGACGTTGCGGATCGCGACGTCGTTCATCAGCGTCGAGCAGGCCCGGCGGAACCTGACGCTGGAGCTGGCCGATCGGTCGTTCGAGCAGATCCAGGCCGCGGCGAACGCGATCTGGAACGAGCGGCTCGCGGTGCTCCGCCCCGAGGGCGCGACCGAGCCGCAGTTGCGCACGGTCTACGGCAACCTCTACCGGCTCAACCTCTACCCGAACTCGCAGTACGAGAACGCGGGCACGGCGGCCGAGCCGTCGTACGTCTACGCGAGCCCGGTGCTGCCGGCCGTGGACGGCGCGGCGGTGGTGAAGCCGGGCAAGATGTATGTGAACAGCGGCTTCTGGGACACCTACCGGACGGCGTGGCCGGCGTACGCGTTCCTCTATCCGGAGTTGAGCGCCGAGCTGGTCGACGGGTTCGTGCAGCAGTACCGCGACGGCGGGTGGATCGCGCGCTGGTCCTCGCCGGGGTATGCGGACTGTATGACCGGGACGTCGTCCGATGTGTCGTTCGCGGACGCTTACCTGCGCGGGGTCGCGGTGCCGGACCCGCTGGCGACGTACGACGCCGGGTTGCGGAACGCGACCGTCGTACCGGGGGAGACCGAGGTCGGGCGGAAGGGTGCGACGACCGGATTCTTCAACGGGTACGTGAGTACGGACACCGAGGAGAGCGTCTCCTGGTCGCTGGAGGCGTACCTGAACGACTTCGGGCTGGCCGCGATGGCGGCTCGGCTGGCGGACGACCCGGCGGTCGATCCGGCGCGTCGCGAGCAGCTGCGCGAGGAGTCGGCGTACCTCTATCGGCGGTCGCTGAACTACGTGCTGCTGTTCGACCCGGCGATCAACTTCTTCCAGGGCCGGCGGCCGGACGGGACGTTCGCGCAGACGCCGGCGGAGTTCGACCCGTGTGAGTGGGGCGGCGACTTCACCGAGACCGACGGGTGGAACTTCGCGTTCCACGTCGCCCACGACCCGCGGGGGCTGGCCAACCTGTACGGCGGGCCGCGCGGCCTGGAGGCCAAACTCGACGAGTTCTTCGCGACGCCGGAGCTGGGGACGAAGCAGGGCAGCTACGACATCGTGATCCACGAGATGCTGGAGGCGCGGGCGGTCCGGATGGGGCAGTTCGGGTTCAGCAACCAGCCGGCGCATCACATCGCCTGGATGTACAACTACGCCGGGGCGCCGCACAAGGCGCAGGCGGTGGTTCGGGAGGTGCTCGATCGGCTGTACGTCGGTGAGCAGATCGGGCAGGGGTATCCGGGGGACGAGGACAACGGGGAGATGTCCGCGTGGTATCTGTTCGGGGCGCTCGGGCTGTATCCGCTGCGGGTGGGAGCGCCGGAGTACGCGATCGGATCGCCGTTGTTCCCGCGGGTCACGGTCGCGCCGCTCGGCGGCTCGCCGTTCGTGATCACGGCTTCGGGGGTCGAGAACCCTTATGTCCAAGAGGTTCGGGTCGATGGGAAGCAGTTGTCGACGGCATCTATCACGGCGGCTGAGCTGGCGGCGGCCTCGTCGGTCGAGTTCGTTCTCGGGTCATCGCCGTCGGGCTGGGCCGCGCTGGAGTCGCCGCCTTCGCTGACCGCTGACGACCGGGTCGCTGAGCCGCTCGTCGATCTCATCCCGGCGTCGGCCGACCCGCTGTTCGACAACACGGCTGACACCTCGGCGGTGGTCGCCGGTGGGACGGTCGAATGGTCGCTGCCGGCTCCGGCGGTCGCGGCCTTCTACACGCTGACGTCGGGCCCGGGTGCCGACGATCCGACCGGATGGCGGCTGGAGGCGTCCAACGGTGAGGGGTGGACGGTGCTCGACGAGCGGTCGGATCAGGTGTTCGCCTGGCGGCGGCAGGTTCGTCCGTTCCGGTTGGCCGCGCCGGCGGCGTACCAGCACTACCGCTTGGTGCTGACCGGTGGGAACGAGCTGACCCAGATCGAGCTGCTGGGGTAGGGCGGACCGCCAGCGCTCACCAACTCGCTTCGGCCGACTGGCCGTACGCCTGAGCGGCGGCGTTCAGCTGCCCCGCGGGGGAGTTGGTGAGTGTCTGGGGTCCGCCTCGTGATGCATCAGGACGAGGTCGCCGTCCCGGATGACGACGTCTGCGGCGCGGGGCTTGAGTTGCGGGTCGTCGTACGGCGCCAAGGTCCACTCCGTCGGTTGGTTGACGCGGAGGAGGTAGACGTCGGTGCGTGACGAGAGGTGCGGCGCGATGGTGTCGGTTGTGCTGATCGTGGCGCCGTCCGGGACGAGCGCGACCATCCGGTCCGCGGCGGCGGTGAACTCCGAGCGGTGGCCGGGGCCGTCGGCTGCGGCGGCCTGGCTGAAGAGGACCAGGCAGGTGGTGGCCAGCGCGGCGCCGATCGTGGGGCGTGCCCAGCGGCGCCGACGTCCGACCAGGTACGGCCGGAGCAGGACAAGGCTGTGGATGAGCGCGCAGAACAGGATAGGCATCAGGACGGCGTCGTAGTGGAACGTGGGGATCCAGTACAGGATGTAGGTGCTGCCGAGGCGCCAGCCGAGGGTCGGCAGGAGTAGCGCGACGAGCGGGGAGCGGACGGCCAGGAAGAGGGTCGGGAGCAGTAACAGCAGGACGAGGTGCAGCTTTCCCGCTGACAGGAGGTCGCCGGAGAGCGCGGCCTCCGGCGCCTTGAGCCCGCCCTTGCCCAGGTAGCGATAGTTGCCGTAGGCACTGAAGGCGGGGATGATCACGAACACGCTGAGCAGCGAGGCGATCGCGCCGCCGGCGGCGGTGATCATCCCGAGCCGGCGGCTGCCGGGCCGGAGCGCGATCAGCACGCCGAGGACGGCGACGGTCAGCCCGAGATCCTCCTTCACCAGCACCAGTGGGGCCGCGAACGCGACCGCCCGTCCGGACCGGCCGGAGAGGAACTCGGTCAGCGCGAACGCGAGCAGCGGGACGGCGAATGCGATCTCGTGGAAGTCGAAACTGATCGCGTTCAGCAGTCCCCAGGACAGGCCGTACGACGCTCCGACGACCAGGCCGATGGTGCGACCGACCGTCGTACAGGCCAGGCGGGTGATCGGGAAGATCGAGAGCGCGAAGAGCAGGGCCTGGGCGACCAGCAGGGTCTCGGCCATCGGGAACATCCGGTAGAGCGGCGCCAGTACGACCAGGATCGGGTGGAAGTGGTCGCCGAGCAGGATCAGGTTCGGATCCCGGATCGTTGAGACCGGCAACCTTCCTTCGGAGTAACTGCGGACGGCCTGGTCGAAGATGCCGAGGTCGTAGCCGCCCGAGCGGTACGACCAGTGCCGCACCAGGGCGAACCAGGTGTACGCCGCGGCGAACAGCGTCGCCAGGATCGCCGCGGGCCGGCCGCCCGTCCGGTGATCGGTGACCGGGGCAACGACATGCGCGAGGACCAGAAGCATGTTCGGGAGTATGTGGAGGGGCTGCCCAAGGGAACCTGAAGCAAGCTGAAGGGTTCTTCAGGATGCTCCTCAGGACGTGCGAGCCTGGTGCGGTGCGCTTACTGGTGGTGGAGGACGAGCAGCGACTTGCCGCGGCGGTCAAATGGGGCCTGGAGTCCCACGGGTTCGTCGTCGACGTCGTCCACAGCGGGCCCGAGGCGCTCTGGGCGGCCGAGGAGCACGAGTACGGCGCGATCATCCTCGACGTGATGCTGCCCGGCCTGAACGGCTACCGGGTCTGCGAAACCCTCCGCCGCGGCGGCGACACCACCCCGATCATGATGCTGACCGCCAAGGACGGCGAGTACGACCAGGCCGAAGGCCTCGACACCGGCGCCGACGACTACCTGACCAAGCCGTTCTCGTACGTCGTCCTGGTCGCCCGCGTCCGCGCCCTGCTCCGCCGCGGCGGCGGCGCGCCCGCACCGCTGGAGATCGGCGACCTCGTTCTCGACCCGGCCGCCCGGACCTGCCGCCGCGGCGAGCAGCGGATCGAGCTGACCGCTCGCGAGTTCGCCGTCCTCGAATGCCTGGCCCGGCGGCGCGACGTCGTCGTCACCAAACGCGAGATCCTCGACCAGGTCTGGGATCCGCACTACGAAGGCGACGTGAACGTCGTCGAGGTCCACATCAGCTCGCTGCGCCGCAAGATCGACCAGCCCTTCGACCGCCGGACCCTCGAAACCGTCCGCGGTATGGGCTACCGGCTCACCGGGAGCACCCGATGAGACTGTCCACCGCCGTCCGCGTCAGCCTCGTCGCCGGCCTGCTCGCCGCGATCCTCGCCACCGGCTTCGCGTTCTGGATGCGCCACGAGATCTACGCGACCCGCTACAAGGACCTCCAGTACCGCGCCGAGCAGGCCCGCAACCTGATGATGGGGAACCTGCGGGCCGTTCCGGCGGAGCGCAGCTGGCCGTTCAGCTTCGAGCACCCGCCGACCGATCAGGTCGTCGAGATCGTCGAGGACAACGGGAACGTCCCGGAGTACTCCTCCGAGTTGAGCGCCCACGTCGATGACGACGGCCCGGCGCTCCAGCCCTTGCCCGCGAAGTGGGCGCCGAGGTCCAGCCAGGACCGCCAGTACGTGACTTTCGGCGCTCCGAACCCGGAGCGGCTGGACGCGGCCTGCGGCTCGGGTGCGACGCAGGAAGCCTCGACGTGCCAGGACATCAAGAACCTGGCCGGACGGCGGATCGAGTACTACCGCGGCGTCGTACCGCTCGCCCATCTCCCGGTGGACGGCGGCAAGTCGTTCCCCGGCGACGGCCGGTCGGTCGCCGTCGCCGTCTACGTCCTGCCGTTCGAGGCCGAGGACGCCGTCGCGGCAGCCGACCGGGTGTTGATTCCGGCCGTTCCGATCGGCGTCTTGCTGATCATGCTGGGCGCGTACGTCACCACTCGCGTCGCCCTCCGCCCGGTCGAGCGGATGCGCGCCCTGGCCGCCACGATCAGCGAGACCAACCTGCACGAACGCGTCCCCGTCCCACCGACCGGCGACGTCCTGGCCGCCCTCGCCACCACCCTCAACGAAACCCTCGCCCGCCTCGAAACCTCCGCCGACCAGCAACGCGGCTTCATCGCCGACGCCGCCCACGAACTCCGCAGCCCGATCGCCGCCCTCCGCGCCATCCTCGAAGTGGCCGCCGCCCACCCCGACCGCGCCGACTGGCCCCGCACCGTCGCCACCGCCGTCGAAGAAACCCGCCGTCTCCAGGACCTCGCCGACGACCTCCTCCTGATCGCCCGCCTGGACGCCGACCCCGCCCCCACCCCCACCAGCACCGTCGACCTCGCCGAACTAACCCGCCGCCACCTCGCCCGCCGCCTCGACGAAGGCCCCACCCTCACCCTCGAATCCCCCGACCACGTCCCCGTCACCGGCAACCCCGCCCAACTCGACCGAATCCTCCGCAACCTCCTCGACAACGCCCTCCGCCACGCCACCACCCAAGTCACCGTCACCCTCACCACCACCCCCACCGCCGTCCTCCTCCACGTCACCGACGACGGCCCCGGCATCCCCACTCCCGACCAAACCCGCATCTTCACCCGCTTCACCCGCCTCGACGACTCCCGCACCCGCCCCACCGGCGGCGCCGGCCTAGGCCTCTCCATAGCCCAAGACCTCGCCCACCGCCACCACGCCACCCTCGCCGTAACCCCCACCCCCCACCCCGGCACCCGCCTAACCCTCACCCTCCCCAACCCCACCTCACCGACGTAAAGCCGCCACACTCCCGACCAGCCCGCGCTGCTCGAGCGCAGCCAGCACGTCGTCGACCGTGCACCCCGGCGGCCGCTTCCACCGGTCGGCCATCCGTTGCACCTGCCCGTACACCCGCTGGCCGGCTACTCGCGCGGCAGTGGGTGCTCGCGAGCGGTAGCTCGGCCACGGGCGCAAGCCCGGCATGTGCGCGGCAGCGCGTGGTGGCGAGCAATAGCGAGCGAGCCGCGGCGCGAGCCCGGCATCTGCGCGTCAGCGCGTCTTCGCGAGCGGCAGCGAGCAGATCTCCGGCGACAGCCGGCTACCCGCGTGGTGGCGCGCGGGAAGCCGCCGGAGGCGCGACAAGAACAGCCGCCGCCGAAGGCGGTGTCCGTTGATCGACGTCCCCAGCTGTTCTACTGCTTGGGAGCCGAGGTCGCGCGGATGTGGAGCTCCGTGCGGAGGGTGACTGTGGACGGGGGGCGGCCGGGGGTGGCGATGCGGTCTTTGAGGAGGAGGCCGGCGGTGCGGCCGAGTTCGTAGGTGGGTTGGGCGACGGTGGTGAGGCTGGGGACGACGAGGTCGGCCCAGGGGATGTCGTCGAAGCCAACGACGGCGATGTCGTGGGGGGCGCGGAGGCCGCGTTTGGCGAGGCATTCGAGGGCGCCGACCGTCATCAGGTTGTTGGTGACGAAGAGGGCTTCGGGGGGCTCGGGGAGGTCGAGCAGGGATTCCATCGCGGCGAAGCCGCCGGCTTCGCGGAAGTCGGCGTACCGGATGAGGTCCTTGTCGGCGCGCAGGCCGGCGGATTTGAGGGCGGTGCGGTAGCCGGTCAGGCGGTCCATGGCGGTGCTGACCTTGCGCGGGCCGGTGATACAGGCGATCCGGCGGTAGCCGCCGTCGATGAGGTGTTTGACGCCTTCGTGGGCGCCGTGCTCGTTGTCGACCAGGACGGTGTCGGCCTCGACGCCGTCCACCCGGCGGTCGATCAGCACCATCGGGGTGTTCGCGGCGGCGAGCTGCTGGACGCCGTCCGCGGTCGAGGTCGGTGAGATGACGACGCCGGCCATCTGCTCGGTGAGGACGGCCGACGCGTACGCCGCCTCCTTCGCCGGGTCCTCGTCGGAGTTGCACAGGACGACGTGGTACCCAGCGGTCTGCGCGACATCTTCCAGTCCGCGCACCAGCGAGGTGAAGAACGGGTTCTCGATATCGGAGATGACGACGGCCCACAGGTTCGTCGACGACTTGCGCAGGTTCCGGGCGACGCCGTTCGGGCGGTAGCCGAGCTCGGCGACCGCGGCGCGCACCTTCTCGGACAGCTCGGGGTCGACGTTGCGGCGGCCGCTGAGCACCCGGGAGACGGTCGCCGGGGACACCCCCGATCTACGCGCGACGTCGTAGATCGTCGTCATACCCGCCCCCTGCCGGAGATCGCTTGGCCGTCTGGACCGCATGCTAACTCCGATCCAGGGCAAAGGATCTCATGACAGGCGAGATCTCAGGACCCGTCCAGCAGCGCCAGTGCCGCGGCCCGCGACGGTGCGGACGCCGCGGCGCCGTTGACCGCCGTCGACAGCGCCCCGGCCGCGTTGGCCAGCCGGACGGCGTCGATCAGCTCGGCCCCGTCCGCGAGTGACGCCGCCAGCGAACCGCAGAACGCGTCCCCGGCCCCGACCGTGTCGATCGTCGCGACCTCATGCGCCGGCACCCGCTCCTCGTAATCCCCACGCCGATCCAGTACGTACGCGCCCCGCGACCCGAGCGTGACGACGCAGCCGTGCAGGTCCCAGTCCTCGGCCAGCTTGCGCGCGATCATCGGCACCTGCGACTCGTCGTCGCAATCGAGCCCGGTCAGCGCGGCCGCCTCCACCTCGTTCGGGACCAGGATGTCGACGTACGCCGCCAGCGACGGATCCACCGGACCGGCCGGCGCGGGCGTCAGGATCGTGGTGACCCCCGCGGCCGAGGCGAGCTGGAGGGCGGCGCGGCTCGCCTCGACCGGGAGTTCGAGCTGGACGCTGAGCACCTGGCCGCCGGTGAGCGCGTCCGCGGCCGCGGTGACCTCGGCCGGAGTGATCGCGGCGTTCGCGCGCGCCACGATGATGATCGAGTTCCCGCCGTCCGGCAGGACGAGCGGCAACCCGACGCCGGTGCCGAGGGACGGATGCCGGCGGACCCACGTGGTGTCGACGCCGTCCGCGGCCAGCAGGTCGAGGAACTCGTCGCCGTACCGGTCGGCGCCGATCGTTCCGACGATCGCCGTCCGCGCGCCCATCCGCGCCGCGGCGATCGCCTGGTTGACGCCCTTGCCGCCGAGGAACTCCGCGAAACCCGTGCCGTGCAAGGTCTCGCCGGGTAACGGGCGCCGCTCCGCGCTCGCGACCAGATCCTTCATGAACGACCCGAGCACGCAGACGTCGTACCTCACGCCTCCTCCTCGAGCAGACGCTTGCCCAGGGCACCGGATGGGTGGAACCGCGCGAAGTCGTGGTGACTGAACTCCCGCAGGACGACGAGCGCGCACGCGAGCGCGTCACCCATCGCGAGTGACGCCGTCGTCGACGCGGTCGGCGCGAGGTTCAGCGGGTCGGCTTCGCGCAGCACCATCGTGTCCAGCGTGTACGTCGCCAGCCGGGCGAGCGTCGACTCCTCGGCCCCGGTCATCGCGATCAGCGGGATCCCGCGCGCCCGCAGCATCCGCGCGAACGCGCACACCTCGGCCGTCTCACCGGATGCCGACAGCGCGAGCACGATGTCCCGGCCGGTGACCGCGCCCGAGTCGCCGTGCAAGGCGTCACCGGCGTGGATGAAGGTGGCCGGCGTACCGGTACTGGCGAGGGTCGCGGCGATCTTGCGGCCGACCAGCCCGGACTTGCCGAGCCCGGTCACCACCAGATGCCCCTCGCATCCGGCGACCGCGGCCAGGACGTCGAGGAAGACCCCGTCGAGCCGATCGGCGAGCGCCGACACGGCCGCGGCCTCGGTCTCGATCGCCGTCCGCGCCGCCTGCAGCCCGAGGGCCACGAGGTCTCTGGATGGCATCCGCACCCCCGAATCGCAGAAATCGATTTCCAATTCAGACGGCAGAGTAGGCAGCCGGTCCGGAAGGTGTCAACGACTCGGAACGCCTTGTTGTCAGCGGGAATCGACGCCGGCCGCCAGATCGAGCGCGACTGCGCTCTTGACCGCCCCGGGTCCCGATCGTAGATTGCTGGAAATCGATTGCCCTCGTTCCACCTGGAGCATCTGATGGCACCTCCCCCTGCCCAGCTCAGCCGCCGCACGCTCCTCAGCGCCTTCGCCGCCGTGCCTTTGCTGTCCGCCTGCGGCAACTCGTCCGGCGGCGACGGCAAAGAGCTGTCGTTCTGGAACTTCTACGGCCCGTCCGACGACCAAGGACCGCAGAGCAAGTGGTTCGTCGCCGCCGCCGAGGAGTGGAACCGGAACAACGAGGTCAAGGTCAAGCTCCGCTACATCCCCGGCAAGGACTACCTGAACGGGACGACGCTGCAGACCGCGTTCCAGTCCGGCCAGGGCCCCGACATTTTCCTGATCAGCCCGGGTGACTTCCTCCGCTACTACAACGGCGGCGTCCTGCAGGATCTCGGCCCGGCGCTCTCGGCGGCGGCCAGGGCCGACTACCTCCCCGGTCTGCTCGAAGCGCGCAGCGTCGACGGCAAGGTCTACGGCCTGCCGATGGAGATCGAGCCGCTCGCCATGTACTACAGCGAAACCGCCTTCGAGAAGGCCGGCCTGTCCGAGGCCGACCTCCCCAAGACGTGGGACCAGACACTCGCCGTCGCCGAGAAGCTGACCGGCAAGGACCGGTACGGCGTCATGTTCGAAACCCTGCCCGGCTACTACCAGAACTTCACCTGGTACCCGTTCCTCTGGCAGGGCGACGGCGCCCCGATCAAGGACGGCAAAGTCGCCTTCGACTCACCGGCCGCCGTCCAAGCGCTGAAGTTCTGGCAGGACACCATCCAGCACAAAGTTGCCCCGCGCAAAGCTCTCGGGGATGGCGGCGGCGATGTCGTCTCCAACCTCGGCTCGGGTGCTGCAGCCATGCAGGAGAGCGGGATCTGGGCTGTCGCCGACCTGCGCGCCAAGGCCAGGAACGTCAAGTACGGTGTCATCCCGCACCCGACGCCGGACGGCGGCAAACCGGCGACCGACCTCGGCGGCTGGGCCTTCGTTGCCAACTCCAAAGGTAAGAACCCGGAGGCGGCGGCCAAGTTCATCGCCTGGGCACTCGGGTCGACCGATGCCGCCGGCATCGAACGGCAGCGGCAGTGGAACACCGTCGTGAAGACGAATGTGCCGCCGCGCAAGTCGGTGCAGGCCGCGGCCGACGCGAAGGGCGCGTTCGCCGATGGCGCGTTGCAGAAGTTCGTCAGCGAGATCGCGCCGACCGGGAAGCCGGAGCCGCGATTCCCGCCGGAGGTCTACCAGCCGATCGCGGATGCCATCCAGGCATGTCAGCTGAACGCCGCCGATCCGGCCAAGGCCGCGGCCGATGCGGCGTCCCGAATCGACACCTTCCTGCAGACCTATCAAGGCGCGCCGATCAGCTGATGGCCCGCCTGCAGGGGATGTCCAGGAAGCGGCGCGAGGCGCTGGCGGCGTACGCCTTCCTCGCGCCCGACACGCTCGGTCTGCTGATCTTCGTCGCGTTGCCGATGGCACTCGCCTTCGGCGTCGCGTTCTTCAAGGTCGATGGCTTCGGCAACTACCAGTACGTCGGACTGGCGAACTATCGGCTGATGATCGGCGACGACCAGTTGCTGGCCGCGCTGAAGGTGACCGCGATCTACGTGGTCACGTTCGTCCCGATCGCGTTCGTGGTCAGCTTCGCGCTGGCGATGCTGGTGCGCAACCAGTTCCGCGGGATCGGCTGGGTTCGGTCGGCGTTCTTCCTGCCGAATGTCGTCAGCCTGGTCGTGGTCGGCCTGATCTGGCAGTTCCTGCTGGTCGACAAACGTGGTGCGCTGTCGAAGCTGCTGGCGCCGTTCGGTCTCGGTGACGTGTCCTTCCTCGGGACGCCGTCCCTTGCCCTCGGCACCTATGTGCTGATCAGCGTCTGGTTCCTGATGGGCTATCAGATGCTCGTCTTCCTGGCGGGTCTCAAGGACGTCCCGCGGGAGTTGGAGGATGCGGCCGCGATCGACGGCGCCGGCTCCTGGCAGCGCTTCCGGTACGTGATCTGGCCGCTGCTCCGCCCGACCAGCTTCTTCGTCGTGGTGAACTCGACGATCGGCGCCGTCACCGGTCTGCAGGCCTTCGACCTGGTGTTCGTGCTGACCAAGGGCGGCCCGGCCCGCGCGACCAGCACCGTCGTCCTCTACATCTACGAGCAGGCCTTCACCTTCAACAACCTCGGGTACGCCGCCGCCCTCACGACCGTGGTCGTGGCCCTGCTCGTCCTCTGCACCGGCCTGATGTTCGGCCTCACCCGGGGAGGACGTTTCGATGAGGACTAGGTTCTGGCCGATCGTCGCGCACGTGCTGGCGATCATCGCCGTGTTACCACTGCTCTGGATTGTGATCAGTGCTCTCAAACCGGCTGCGGACGTCTTCGACTTCGGCTGGCCGACCACCTGGACCCTCGACAACCTGCAGTACGTGCTGCTGAAGATCCCGATGCCGCGCTTCCTGCTGAACTCCGCGATCGTCTCCGTCACGGTCACCGTGATCGCGCTGTTCTTCCACTCGATGGCGGCGTACGCACTGGCCCGGCTGCGGTTCCCCGGCCGCGGGATCATCTTCTCCGGCATCATGTCGACGCTGCTGGTCTCGCTACCGGTGATCCTGGTCCCGCTGTTCCTGGTCGCCAAACAGCTCGGCCTGCTGGACAGCTACGCCGGTCTGATCGTGCCGAGCATCTTCCACGCGTTCGGCATCTTCCTGCTCCGCCAGTACTACCTGAACATCCCACGCGAGCTGGAAGAGGCTGCCGACCTGGACGGCTGCGGCTACTGGCGCCGCTACTGGAGCGTCATCCTCCCGCTCAGCCGCCCAGTCCTGGCATCCCTGTCCGTCCTGTTCTTCCTGGCCAACTGGAACGCCTTCCTCTGGCCCCTCACCATCACCCGCAACCCGGACCTCCGAGTCATCCAGCTCGGCGTCTCCGGCATGCAGGGCCAGTACGCGTCCGCCTGGAACCTCATCCTCGCGGCTGCCGTCATAGCCGCCATCCCCACTGTGGTGGTCTTCGTCGCCGGCCAGCGCCGCCTGGTCGACGCCATGAAGACCACCGGCCTGAAATGACTAGGGCCAGGGGAGGAGCTCTGGGCGTCGGCCGTCGACGGGGGAGTCGGGGGTGCGGCCGGCGTACCAGGCGGTGAGGGCGTTGAGGGTGCCGGTGAGGACGTGGTCTTCGCCGGTGCCGTTCTCCCAGGTTGGGCCGTCGGTGGGGTGGAGGACGAGGTGGACGCCGTCCGGTGTGCGTGGGCGGAGGAAGTCGAGGAGGTGGGCGCAGAAGGGCGCCGGCCAGTCGGCAGGGGTGACGGCGAGGCTCAGGTCGCTGGTGTGGACGGTGAGCTCGCGCCAGGTGGCGTCGATGCCGTGGGCGAGGGTGCTGTTGCGGTGCAGGATCGGTAGTGACCAGTCGTCGGCGCCGACCCGGTCCCAAGCGGCCAGGAGTGCGGTGATCGCATCGTTGAGGTCGGCGATCAGCTCCGCGGCCGGGCGGTGGGCGCCGGCTTCGATGTCGGCGTCGCGGGCTGGGCGGCCGCCGTCGTACACCTCGACGAGCTCGCCGCGCAGGGCGTACTCGACCTGGCGGGTCATGGCGCGGGAGAAGTTCGCTATGTGGGTGATCACGTGCCCGCGCGACCAGCCGGGTAGCACCGAGTCGCCTCGGGCCGTGGCCTCGTCCAGCCCGGCCAGGAGCTCGGTCAGCCGGTTGGCAGCGGTCTTCACGTCGGTCAGGGCCACAAACGCTCCTTAGTCCAGTTCTCGGCATCCAGGCGGTACCGGAGGCGCAGATGCCGGCGGTCCGGGTCCGCCTGCCAGAACTCCACCTCATCGGCCCGCAGTGTGTACAGCGTCCAGTTCTTGGCGACCAGCCCCGGGTCAGCCAGCAGCCGCTCGGTCTGCTCGGCTACTGCGGCTCCGACGTCCGACGGGTCCGCCAGTACGTCGCTCTGCCGCGCAGCCAGCGACTCAGCCCGAGCCGGGATCGGACGGGCCAAGAAGTCGCGCGCTGACTCATCCGGCGCCGCAGCCTCGACCTGACCCAGCAACCGCACCTGTCGGCCCAGTGGGATCCAGTAGAAGGTCAGAGCGGCGTACGGCGTTGCGGCCAGCTCAACCCCGGTCGGACTGGCGGCCGACGTCGCAAACTGCCACCCCTCGGCCGTCACGTCCTTCAGGATCAGCACCCGCGCATTCGGCCGCCCGTCGGCCCGGACCGTCGACAGCGTCGCAGCCAGCGGCTCCGGCACCTGCTGATCGACCGCAGTCAGCAGCCACTCGGTGAACAGAGTCTGCGGGTCGTCGGACGCCGCCGCAGGATCGAACTGCGGGGGAGTGCCGGTCAACGTCGGTACGGCGCGCAGTCTGGTGCGCAGGTCGGTCACACCTCGACCCTAAGCGAGAAAAAGGGTCGCCGCCGTGGATAGCCTGTCGAGCATGACGGTGGCCCGCTTCAAAGACCTGTGCATCGATGCGAACGAGAATGACCCGATGGTTGCTTTCTGGCAAGCCGCGCTCGGACTGCGGGTCCCGGACGACAACCCGACCGTGCTGCACGGCGACCTACCGGAGCAGACGATCTGGATGAACGGCGTCCCGGACGCGCGGACGACGAAGAATCGGGTGCACCTCGACGTGGAGACCACTGCGATCGCGGAGCTCGAGCGGCTCGGCGCCAAGGTGCAGACCGAGCACGAGAAGTGGACTGTGCTGACCGACCCGGAAGGCGGCGAGTTCTGCGCGTTCGTCCGGGACGAGGTGTCGCCGTACCGGCTGATGGAGCTGGTGATCGATTCGGTCGACCCGAAGGCCCAGGCGGAGTGGTGGGCCGGCGTACTCGGCGCCCGGGTGTGCAACGAGCCGGAGTCGCCTTGGTGGTGGCTGGAGGACGTCGGCGGGCTGCCGTTCAAGTACTGGGTGTTCAACCCGGTTCCGGAGCCGAAGGTGGTCAAGAACCGCGTGCACTGGGATGTCAGCGCACCCGCCCTGCAACCGGTGCTCGACGCGGGTGCGACACTGCTGCGGCCCAGGGACGCCGAGATCGGGTGGCACATCTGCGCCGATCCCGAGGGCAACGAGTTCTGTGTGTTTCTGCCGCGCGAGGAGTCTGCATGAGCCTGGATCTGACCATGTCCGGACCGGACCTGACCGAGGCGTTGGTCAACGTTTCTTCGGTCAGCGGCACTGAGGAGTCGCTGGCGGACCAGGTTGAGGCTGCGCTGTCGGCGTACGGGCATTTGAAGGTGTTCCGGCATGGGAACACGGTGGTTGCGCGGACCGACCTCGGGCGGGCCGAGCGGATCGTCATCGCGGGGCATCTGGACACGGTGCCGCTGAACGCCAACCTGCCGGCGCGGCGGGCGGAAGGGCTGATCCACGGGCTGGGCGCGTGTGACATGAAGGGCGGCGTCGCGGTGGGGCTGCGGCTCGCGGCCACGCTGGCCGAGCCGAACCGGGACGTCACCTACGTGTTCTACGACTGCGAAGAGGTCGAGTCGGAGCGGAACGGGCTCTTCAAGCTGACCAAGTCGAACCCGGAGCTGCTCGAAGGCGTCTTCGCGGTGGTGATGGAGCCGTCGAACGCGGTGGTCGAGGCGGGCTGCCAGGGGACGATGCGGATCGAGGTGACCACCCGCGGCGAGCGGGCGCACTCGGCGCGGTCCTGGATGGGCGTGAACGCGATCCACGTGGCGGGGGAGATCCTCGCGCGGCTGGCGGCGTACGAGCCGCGGCGGGTGCCGATCGACGGGCTGGAGTACCGCGAGGGGCTGAACGCGGTCGGGATCACCGGCGGGGTCGCGGGCAACGTCGTCCCGGATCTGTGCACGGTGGAGGTCAACTACCGGTTCGCGCCGAGCCGGAGCGAGGCCGAGGCCGAGGCGCACCTGCGCGAGGTCTTCGCCGGGTACGACGTCGTCGTCACCGACTCGGCGCCGGGCGGGCTGCCCGGGCTGGAGCGGCCGGCCGCGGCGGCGTTCCTGCAGGTCGTCGGCGGGGAGCCGAAGCCGAAGTTCGGGTGGACGGACGTGGCCCGGTTCACGCTGCTCGGCGTACCGGCGGTGAACTACGGGCCCGGCGACCCGCTGTACGCGCACAAACAGGATGAATTCGTGCCGGAGGCCGAGATCGAGCTGTGTGAACAACGGTTGAGGAGTTGGTTGACCGACCCGGCGTGAACCGGTGCCGTGCCCGGGTTGGTCCTAACCTGGGGACATGGCAGACGAACCTTCGACCAACCCCGGCCGCCCGATCGGCCACCAGCAGCGCGGGCCGGTGGTGACGCGCCGCAGCCAGGTGCAGAACTCCACCTCCGAGCAGCGGCTGCTGGACAGCCGCGGCCCGTCCGACTGGGTGCACACCGACCCGTGGCGGGTGCTGCGGATCCAGTCGGAGTTCATCGAGGGGTTCGGCATGCTCGCCGAGCTCGGCGCGGCGATCAGCGTGTTCGGCTCGGCGCGGACCAAACCCGACGACCCGATGTACGTCGCCGCCGAGGAGCTCGCCCGGAAGCTGGTCGAGGCCGGGTACGCCGTGATCACCGGCGGCGGGCCGGGCGTGATGGAGGCGGCGAACAAGGGCGCCTCCGAGGCCGGCGGCGTGTCGGTCGGGCTCGGGATCGAGCTGCCGTTCGAGAACGGGCTGAACGAGTGGGTCGACATCGGGATGAACTTCCGCTACTTCTTCACGCGGAAGACGATGTTCGTGAAGTACGCCCAGGGGTTCGTCGTGATGCCGGGCGGGTTCGGCACGCTGGACGAGCTGTTCGAGGCGCTCACGCTGGCCCAGACGCGGAAGGTCACGTCGTTCCCGGTCGTGCTGTTCGGGACGTCGTACTGGGGCGGCCTGGCCGACTGGCTGCGGGAGACGATGCTCGCCGACGGGAAGATCTCGGCGGCCGACCTGGACATGTTCACGATCACCGATTCGGTGGACGAGGCGGTCAGCTACATCATCAAGGCCGCCGAACTGGCCGACGCCGCCGCCGAGGAAGCCGCGGCCGAGGCCGCGCGGGATGTCGCCGAGGCCGAGAACCCGGCCGCCCGCGCCCGCCGCGAGTCGCATCGGCTCGGCTCCGACGGCAGCTGAGCACACCGTTCGGCCCCCGTTCCGGAGTCGCTGGGACGGGGGTTGACGGAAACTGGCGGGTGTGGTGGGGACCCGCCGATTGTGCGGGTGACTGGATGGACATGGCACGATCGGTCCCGTGATGTGGTTCTTCGGGTTGATCGTGGTCGTCTTGATCGGGGCCGTCGCAGTGGTGGCCTCGGGTCGTTGGGGTGCCATGAGCACGGCGTACGACGATCGGCCCGATATGACGGTGCCCGCGCGGCAGGCCCTGACCTCGACCGAGATCGAGTCGGTCCGGTTCGCCGTCGGCGTCCGCGGCTACCGGATGGACGAGGTGGACACCCTCCTCGAGCGGGTCGCCCGCGAGGTCGCCGAACGCGACCGCCGGATCGCCGACCTCGAGCGCGCCGTGGCCCCCATCGTCGACGCCCCCGAAGGCGCCGGCTTCACCTCCCGCTACGGCCACACCGCCGCCGACTTCGACGACACCGGCACCCAGCAACCCATCCTCGTCGGCGGCAACTTCCCCGCCGACACCCCCCTCACCGCCGAACAACCCGCCGTCCCCACCAACACCCCAACCGCTTCGGAGCGCCCACCCGCGCAGGCCGCCCAGTCCGCGGACCAGCTGCCCGCCGAGCCCGCGGATCAACTGCCCGCTGAGCCCTCGGCACCCGCGGCCCCCGAGCCCGAGCCGGTGACCGCCGAGCAGCCCGCCGTCGTCCCACCCCTCCTCGACGACCAGCCCGCCGCCACCCCCGAACAACCCCCCGCCCCCGCCACAGCCGCCGCCACCGAATACGAACGCCTCCAAGCCGAAGCCCGAGCCCTGCTAGCCCAAACCGGCAGCCTCCCCACCCTCCAGCCCCCAACCCCCGACCAGTCCCCCAACACCCAGTCCCACCAGCCCCCCACGCAACCCCCAGCCAACGAGCAGCCCTCAGCCGCCCACCCCCGCTGGCAGCCCCCCACCGAAGACCCACAGCAGCCCGCGCAACATCCGGCAGGCGAGCAGGTGTCGCAGCAGCTCACCGACGACCAGTCGCGCCAGCAGCCCGCGCAGTACCCGGTCAACGAGCAGCCCCCGCAGCAGACGAGCGAGCAGCCCGCAGTCGGCCAGCCGCGCTGGCAGGTGCCGGCTGAGGAGCCGCAGCAGCCGGTGAGTGAGCAGTCGCCGCAGCAGTTCACCGACGACCAGTCGCGCCAGCAGTCCGCGCAGTACCCGGTCAACGAGCAGCCCCCGCAGCAGACGGGCCAGCAGGTGTCGCAGCAGCTCGCTGATGAGCCGGCGCATCAGCAGCCCGCGCAGCAGGAGGTGGGGGAGCAGGAGGCGCAGGCTTGGTTCCAGGAGGAGCCTCCGCGCGGGGCGGCTGCTGGGAGTGTGCAGCAGCCGGCGCCTACTCGGCAGAACTATGCGCCTGCGCCGCAGCCGACGCGGCCTGCGCAGCAGAGTGCGCCGGTGCGGCAGCCGACGGTTGTGCAGCCGCCGCCTTCAGCTCAGCAGCAGGCTGCGACGCAGCCGCAGGCGGCGCCGGTGCCGCATTGGGTGCAGCCGCAGGAGCAGACCGGCGAGCAGCAGTTGGGGGCGTTCGAGCAGGCTGAGGCGGGGTGGGAGTTCAAGCCCTCCGCCGAGCCGGGAGCTCAAGGACGTCACAGCGCCCCGCCGGAGCAGACGGCGTATCGCCGACCCAGCTGATGGCGGAGTGGTGGCACGCATTTTCTGTCGGTGGCTTGGGGTTCACTGACGACATGGTCATCACTGAATGGGATCCGTCGCGCGAATGGATGAACCGCCTGCTGAACGAGGTCACGGCATGACGGTGATCGGCGCCGACGGGCAGCCGCGTTGCGGCTGGGCGACGTCCGCTCCGGAGTACGTCGAGTATCACGACAACGAGTGGGGTAAGGAGATCCGCGACGACCGCGCGCTGTTCGAGCGGATGACGCTGGAGGGTTTCCAGTCCGGCCTGTCCTGGATCACGATCCTGCGCAAACGGGAGAACTTCCGCACCGCGTTCGCGCAGTTCGATCCCGAGCAGATCGCGAAGTACGGCGACGCCGACTTCGACCGGCTGATGGCGGACGCCGGTATCGTCCGCAACCGGCTCAAGATCAACGCCACGATCGCCAACGCGCGCGCCCTGCTCGAGCTGGCCGACGGCGAGTTCACCGACCTGCTGTGGAGCTTCCAGCCCGCGAAACGGAAGGCGCCGAAGACCCTCGGCGACGTCCCGGCGACCACGCCGGAGTCGGTCGCGATGTCGAAGGCGCTGAAGAAACACGGCTTCGTCTTCGTCGGCCCGACGACGGCGTACGCGCTGATGCAGGCGACCGGGATCGTCAACGATCACCTCGCCACCTGTATCGCCCGCTGACCCTCCCGAGCACCGGAAAATCAGCGGAAAACCGGCCCCGGTCGAGCACTGTTTCAGGCGCGAATCGCACGAAATCGTGCAATTCGGATTGACTGAAAGACAAACGGCTGAACGAGTTGTGTTCCAGGCACACAACGTGATGAGGTATTCGCGGACTCCCCGTCTGTCAGGTGGTTGTCCGGTCGTGACTCGCCCGACCGGAAAGCGGCCGGGGAGTCCACCAACATGTCCGGGCCCAGCTCACACCGGTCAGCGCCCGTGGAAGGTCGGCTTCTCCTTCGCGACGAACGACGCGACCGCGTTCTTGTGGTCCTCGGTGTCGCCGGTCAGCTGCATCTTGCCCGCCTCGAACTCCAGCGCCTCGGCCAGCGTGTGCGTCGCGGAGTACGTGACCGACTGCCGCACCGACCCGTACGCGACCGTCGGCCCGGCCGCCAGTTTCGCGGCCAGCTCGCCGGCCGTCGCCGCCAGCTCGGCCGCCGGTACGACGGACGTCGCGAGCCCGAGCTCGAGCGCCTCGGCCGCCGGCACCGTCCGCGGGAAGTACAGCAGCTCCAGCGCCTTCGCCTGACCGATCAACCGCGGCAGCGTCCACGAGATCCCGGTGTCGCACGACAGCCCGATCCCGGTGAAGGCCAGGTTGAACCCGGCTGTGTCCGCGACGACGCGCAGATCGCACGCGAACGCCATCGACGCGCCGGCGCCCGCCGCGACTCCGTTGACCGCGGCAATGACCGGCTTCGGCATCTCGGCCAGCGCGAGCGCGATCGGCGCGTAGTGATCCGGGACCGTGCTCCACAGCGCGTCGGTGTCGTTGGCCTGCAACAGGCCGATGTGCTCCTTCAGATCCTGTCCGACGCAGAACGCGCGGCCCGTCCCGGTCAGCACCACGACCCGGACGGCGTCGTCCGCCGCTGCGGCCTGCACGGTGTCGCGCAGCAGCACCTTCGTGGCGGTGTCGAGCGAGTTCATCGCGTCGGGCCGGTTCAGGGTGATGGTGGCGACGCCCTCGGCGACGGCGTACGTGACGGAGTCACTCATCGTGGTCAGCTCCTAGACAATCCGTGAGGAATTTCAGTGCAGTGTCAGGCAGTCGTCGACGAAACGCCCGGCCGCGGGGCCCAGCCTTTCGGCGTGGAAATCGAAGTATGCGGCGGCCTTCGTCCCGGCCCAGCCGGGCGGCAGCAACTCGGCCGGCAGGCCCGGATCGCGGAACAGGAACTTGCGCCATTCGTGCACCAGCTCGGACCGGACGGCGAAGGCCTGCTCGTCGGTCGTGTCGTCACCCGCGGCGTCCACCAGGGCCTTCGCCTCGATCAGCCAGGCGTCGTACGACGCGCCGAGGTCGTCGAGTTTCCAGACCCGCCGGGCGAACTCCGGGGCGCCCTCGTCGACCGGTGCGCGGAAGCGGTCCGCGGTGATGCTCTCGGCGGTCAGGATCTGGTCGACCTCGGCGTCGTTGCGCAGCCCGACCCAGGCGCCGTCCGACAGCGGAGCCCAACCCAGGAAGGAGAGTTGGCTGACCAGCTGCTCGCGGCGGCGGGCGTTCGGGACCTCGTGCAGGATGCCCAGATGCCAGTGCCGATCCCAGCCGGCGGCGGGGCCGGGATCGGCGCCGTCGGGGCCGGTGCGGTAGATCCGGGCGGCCGCGTCGTCGAGGCGGCGACGCGCCCGGGTGGACAATCCGTATCCCGGCTGGCCGTCGATCCGGACCGGCTCCAGCCAGCCCTGGCGGACCATCCGGGAGACCGCCGTCCGGACGGCGGGCGGGTGGACGCCGAGCGGCGCGAGCAGCCGGACCAGCGCCGCGACCGGGGCCCGCGCGCCGCGGGCGCGCAGGTGGTCGCCGTACAGGTCGAAGAGGGCTGAACGGGCGTGCACAAGACCCGAGTCTGCCGTATGGTGCGCACCTTCGCCCCGCTATCGGGAATAATGGGTTCGGATACACATTGCGATACGCGCCGACGGCGCATCACCGCGCGGCGCCGGACGGTTCCGTTCGGTGTCGTCGCTCAACACCGAACTGGGAAGGGGTGCGCGCATGGCGGCGATGAAGCCGCGGACGGGCGATGGTCCGCTCGAGGTCACCAAGGAGGGCCGCGGGATCGTGATGCGGGTTCCGCTCGAGGGCGGCGGCCGCCTGGTCGTCGAGCTCAATGCCGACGAAGCGACCGAGCTCGGCAACGCACTGAAGGCCGTCGTCGGCTGACCGATCTCCCCGGGGTGCCCTTGTCCGCACTCCTTGATCAATCCTTCGACCCCGGTGGGTGCCCTTTGCGGCACCGGCCGGGGTCGTTACGGTTGGCACCGCAAAGTTTCCTTGACACTTGACCGAACCCTGTGAGGACCCTCTAGTGGCTCGCCGCACCAGCACTTTCGCCTACCCGACGATTCCGGCCGTTGCCTGGCAGGCCGGCCTGCCGGTGCACGGCGCGCCGACCTGGGTGGTCGTCGTCGGGACCGCCGGGCTGCCGGCCGCGGCGAAGGAGGCCGGCGAGCGGCTCGGCGTCGATCTGGACCGGTTGCTCGAGGTGCAGCAGGAGTCCGGGTTCAGCCCGGCGGCCGGAGCGACGGCGGCGTACCCGCTGCTCACCGGCGAGGTGCGCGAGGTGCTGCTGGTCGGCGCCGGCGAGCAGACCGCGAAGGAGCTCCGGCAGGCCGGCGCGGCGGTCGCGCGGTTCGGCCGCGGTAAGGACGAGCTCACCACGGTGGTTGCCGAGGGCATCGACGACGCGGCGGTCCAGGCGTTCGCCGAGGGTGTCGTCCTCGGCTCGTTCACCTACACGCTGAAGACGGCCGACGTCCCCGAGCCGGTGGTCGCGCGGGTCACGCTGACCGACGGCTCCGCGGCCGAGCGGCAGCCGGTCGTCGATCGCGGCATCGTGATCGGGCGGACGGGCTGGCTGGCGCGCCAGTTCGCGATCACGCCGTCCAACGAGAAGGACCCGGCCTGGCTGGCCGCCCGCGCGACGGAGCTGGCCGCGTCGACCGGTCTCGAGCTCACCGTCTGGGACGAGAAAAAGCTGGCCGCCGACGGGTTCGGCGGCATCCTCGCGGTCGGTCAGGGCTCGGCCCGGCCGCCGCGGCTGATCCGGCTCGACTACGTCCCGGAGGGCGCGGGCGACGACACGCCGTACGTCGTCCTGGTCGGCAAGGGCATCACCTACGACACCGGCGGCCTGTCGCTGAAGCCGCGCGAGGCCATGGTGTCGATGAAACGCGACATGACCGGCGGTGGCTCGGTGATCGCGACCATGTCGGCGCTGCGCGAGCTCGGCGCGCAGGTCCGCGTCACCGGGCTGATCTGCGCGGCCGAGAACATGCCGTCCGGCTCGGCGTACCGGCCGGACGACGTGATCCGGCACTACGGCGGCCGCACGACCGAGGTCAAGAACACCGACGCCGAGGGCCGGCTGGTGATGGCCGACGGGCTCGCGTACGCCGTCCAGGAGCTGCAGCCCGACGTCCTCGTCGACATCTCCACGCTGACCGGCGCGATCAAGATCTCTCTCGGCGCGATGCTGTACGGCGGCCTGTTCGCCACCGACGACGCCCTCGCCGCCAACCTGACCGAGGCCGGCCGCGCCTCCGGCGAAGAGCTCTGGCGGATGCCGCTTCCCGCCGAGTACGAGTCGCTGATCGCCACCCCGATCGCCGACGCCGTCAACTCCTCCAAGGGCCCCGGCTCCATCACCGCCGCCCTCTTCCTCAAGGCCTTCACCGGCACCACCCCCTGGGCCCACCTCGACCTCTCCTCGATCGCCGAGTCGCCCGCCGACCACCACGAATACTCCGCCGGCTCCACCGGTGCCGGTGCCCGCCTCCTCACCACCTGGCTCACCTCGGAAGCCCCCACCGCCGGCATCGCCTGACCGGCACGAAGGACAGGACGTAGATGGCCCCGATCGCCGCCCGCCCCCGCTAGCTGAGCCGCGGTGCCGGCCGATCGGGCGACCACCTCCTGTCGTTCCTGCGCGCCGTGGCTCAGCGAGTGGCGGCGCGGACGATCTGCGGGTATGCCGTCATCGCCGTGCCGAAGTGGTCGACCGCACCCATCGAGCGGACGTCCACCCGCGCGCCGCGGGATCGCAGTCCGGTCGCGCAGACCTCGGAGTTCGCGGCGCGGACGTCGGTGTCCTTGGCGCCGCTGTAGAAGTGCAGCGGGACGCGGGGCGACCAGTCGTGGCAGATCTGGTCGGCCGCGCGCATGGCCTGCCGGAGGGGCCCGGTCGGGTTCTGCAGCTGACTCAGGTAGTCGGCCGTGAACAGCTTGGCCGGGCTGTCCGGTAGTCCTTGCATGATCTCTTCGGTCGTGTGGGTGCCGTCGAGCAACTCCTCGACCCGGTCGGCGTACGGCGCCTGGAACACCTCACTCGGGACGTCGTACAGACCGACCGTGCGGTTCCACGAGGTAATGAAGTAGGCCAGGTACAGGGTGGCGATCTGCGGCCGGACGCCGCCGTCGAACACGGCCGGGAGCTGGACCTTCAGGAGGTCGAACGGCGAAGCGACCGCGTGCAGCGAGCCGAGCCGGAACGGGCCTGCCGCGCCTGCCTGCAGTGCCCGGCCGACGCCCAGCGTCGCTCGGCCGCCTTGGGAGAAGCCGGTGACCAGGACGTCGCGCTTCAGCGCCACCCCGCGGCGAGCGCTGAAGGCGCGGGCCGCGAGCAACATGTCGGTCGAGGCGCTGGTCTCGGTGGCGGTGTCGAGGTACGGGTGACGACCCGGGCCGAGGCCGAGCCCGAGGTAGTCGGGCGCGACACCGGCCAGGCCGGCGCCGGCGAACAGTGCGGTGATCAGGCGGTCGGTCGAATCGGCGTCGACGGAGGCGGCGTACGCCTTCGTCCCCATCGTGCCGTGCAGGTACTCCGCGACCGGCAATGCGCCGCGGCGGCCGTTGGGCAGGACGACGATGCCGGACGCCGTCGTCGGCCGGCCCTTCGTGTCGATCGTGCGGTAGATGAGCCGGTGCACGGTGACGTCGTACCGGGCTTTCGGCGCGTCGACGAAGCCGCGGTCGGCCGCTGCCGCGTCTAGCTCAGCGGCGGTGAGGTTGGCGATCTCGACGGCGGAGACCAGGGCGCCGCGCGGTGCGTGCACGGTCGCCTGGGTGACGGCGGACTCGGCCAGGGAGGGCTGGCTGAGCGCGAACGCGGACATCGGCGCGGCGAGCAGCGCGCCGATGGCGAGGGTGGCGGGGAGGATCCGGAAGGCTCGTGAAGTCATGGCACCAGCCAACGCGGAACGGCCACCCGCCACCATCGGGTCACATCCCGAATCCGGGGTAGGGGTATCCCTACCTCAGCAAGGAGTTGTACAGCTCGACCGTCCGCTCGGCGACGGTGACCCAGCTGAACTGCGAAACTGCGCGCTCGCGCCCGGCCTTACCCATCGCGGCCGCCTTCGCGGGGTTGTCGACGAGCTCGTTGATGCCGTCGGCAAGCTTCCGCTCGAAGGTGTCGATGTCGTTCTCGTCGTACGGGACGAGGGTGCCGGTGACGCCGTCGTCGACCACCTCGGGGATGCCCCCGACCGCGCTCGCGACGACGGCGGTCTCACAGGCCATCGCCTCGAGGTTGACGATGCCGAGCGGCTCGTAGATCGAGGGGCAGCAGAATGCGAGGGCGTGCGTCAGCACCTGCCGGACCTCCTCGCGCGGCAGCATCTCGGACACCACGAAGACGCCGTCCCGGGCCGCCTTCAGATCGTCGATCAGCGCGTCCGTCTCGGCCTTCAGCTCGACCGTGTCGGCCGCACCGGCCAGCAGGACGAGCTGGACCGACGGGTCCAGCCGGAGGCCTGCCCGGAGCAGGTGCGGCACACCCTTCTGGCGGGTGATGCGGCCGACGAACGTGACATACGGCCGGCTGAGGTCGACGCCGAGCCGCTCCAGCACGTGGGTCGACGGGTCCGGGTGGTAGAAGTCCGCATCGATGCCGTTGGAGATGACGTGCACCTTGGCCGGGTCGATCGCCGGGTAGCAGTCCAGGACGTCGTCCCGCATGCCGCGGCTGACTGCGACCACGGCGTCCGCCGCTTCGTACGCCGTCTGCTCGGCCCAGCTCGACAACCGGTAGCCGCCGCCGAGCTGCTCGGCCTTCCACGGACGGCGGGGCTCCAGCGAATGCGCGGTCACCACGTGTGGGACGCCGTACAGCAGCTTGGCCCAGTGGCCGGCCATGTTGGCGTACCAGGTGTGCGAGTGGACGAGCTGTGCGTCGCCGACTGCCGCTGTGATGGTCAGGTCGGTGGACAGGATCCGCAGCGCCGCGTTGGCGTGCGGGATCCGCGGGTCGTCCTCGGTGTGCGCCGTCGCGCCGAGGCGCGGCTCGCCCATGCAGTGGACGTCGACGTCGAGCAGCCGGCGCAACTCGCGGACCAGGAAGTCGACATGCACCCCCGCCCCGCCGTACACGTCCGGTGGGAACTCACGCGTCAGAATGGCGACCTTCATAAGCTCCGACGATAGGTCATCACTTGAGCTTCGTGGCGACCCAGAACCGAAGCTTTCCGTGTCGCTCGTCCTCCAGCTCCCCACCCGCCGCCTCGATCACCTTCCGCGACGCGACGTTGTCCGCGTCGCACGTCACCAGCGCCGGGTCGATCCCGAGCTCAGCAGCCACCGGCAGCGCCTGCACAAGCATCTGGGTCGCATACCCGCGCCGCCGCGCCGACGGCCGCACGCCGTACCCGATATGCCCGCCCAACTCCAGCAAGTGCGGTGTCAGCTCATGCCGAATCGACAACCGCCCCAACCACTCATCGCCCTCCACGAACCACAACATCGTGTAAGGCACGATCCCCGCTGCCAACACCGCCCCCGGCTCCGCAGCCCCCACAATCCCCTCCACCAGCCGCCGGAACTCACCCGGGTCCGCAGCCTCCTCCCGACTCCACTGCTCCTCCTCACCCCCCACAAACGCCTCCGCCCCCATCCACCGCTCCGCCTCCACCCCCCACTCATCCCAAGCCGCCAAGAACGACCCCTGCACAGTCACCGTAGGTACAACCAAACGCGCCATCCCCCCAGTCTCACTCACCCCCGGTAACGGGTGAGGAGGAACGAGTGGTGAACGGCGGGCATGGATTGAGTGTTGCGACACTCGCAACTGGTTATGTGGGGTGGCTGGGCGGACTAAGGTGCGGACATGGCAAAGGCGCCCAGAATTCTCGGAATCGTGCTGGCCGGTGGTGAGGGGAAGCGGCTGATGCCGCTGACGGCGGACCGGGCCAAGCCGGCTGTGCCCTTCGGGGGCAGTTATCGGTTGATCGACTTCGTGTTGTCGAACCTGGTCAACGCGGGTATTCGCAGTCTGTGCGTGCTGACGCAGTACAAGTCGCACTCGCTGGACCGGCATGTGACGATCACCTGGCGGATGTCGACGTTCCTGGGCAACTACGTGACGTGCGTGCCGGCTCAGCAGCGCCTGGGCCCGCAGTGGTACCAGGGCAGCGCGGATGCGATCTACCAGTCGATGAACCTGATCAACGACGCCAAACCGGACATCATCGTGGTGTTCGGCGCGGACCACGTCTACCGGATGGACGCCTCGCAGATGGTGGCCGACCACATCGCGCGCGGTAACGGCGTGACGGTGGCGGGGATCCGGGTGCCGCGGGCGGAGGCGTCGGAGTTCGGCGTCATCAAGACCGCGGACGACGGGCACACGATCGCCGAGTTCCTGGAGAAGCCGGCCGACCCGCCCGGCCTGCCGGATTCGCCGGACGAGACGTTCGCGTCGATGGGCAACTACGTGTTCAGCGCCGACGTGCTGGTCGAGGCGCTCCGCAAGGACGCCGCCAACCCCGCCTCCCGGCACGACATGGGCGGCGACATCGTCCCGATGCTGGTTGCCGAGGGCAAGGCCGGGGTCTACGACTTCAAGGACAACGACGTCCCCGGGGCCCTCGACCGGGACCGCTCGTACTGGCGCGACGTCGGCTCCCTCGACTCGTACCACGAAGCGCACATGGACCTGGTCTCGATCCAGCCCGTGTTCAACCTCTACAACTCCGACTGGCCGATCTTCACCTCGCACCCGCAGCTGCCCGGCGCGAAGTTCACCGACAACGCCACGGTCAGCGAGTCGATCATCTGCCAGGGCTCCATCGTGTCCGGCGCCACCGTCGACCACTCCGTGCTCGGCTCGAACGTGAAGGTCGGCTCCGGGGCGAAGATCGAGCGCGCCGTGATCATGGACAACTGCACGATCGGCGCCGGGGCCGTGCTGAAGAACGTCATCCTCGACAAGAACGTCGTCATCCCGCCCGGCGTCGAGATCGGCATCGACCCGGACTACGACCGCCAGCGCGGCTTCACCGTCTCCAAGGGCGGTGTGACCGTCCTCGGCAAGGGCCAGGTGGTCGACCCGCCCGGTACGGCGGCGCCGGTCGCCGTGACCTCGGAGCCGGAGGCGGAGGTCGCCGAGGCATGAGCCGCGAGTCGGAGGCACTGCAGCTGGACGCCGCCGACCCGGGGCACCGGGAGCTGTTCGACATCCCTCCGGTGTTCGAGGGCCGCTACCCCGAGGTCGCGTACTTCGCCGGCAACTCACTCGGCCTGCGCCCGAAGGCCACCCGCGTCGAGCTGCTCGAGGACGTCGACTCCTGGGCCGCTCTGGGTGTCGAAGGGCACCTGGAGGGTCAGCGGCCCTGGCTGCCGTACCACGAGCTGCTGACCGGCCCTGCGGCTCGGCTGGTCGGCGCACTGCCCACTGAGACCGTCGTCATGAACTCGCTGACGGTCAACCTGCACCTGCTGATGGTGTCCTTCTACCGACCCACACCGTCGCGCTACCGGATCCTCATCGAGGACTCCGCGTTCCCCTCCGACAGCTACGCCGTCCAGTCCCAGGCACGCTTCCACGGGTACGCCGACGCAGTAGTACGGCTCAAACCGCGCCCAGGCGAGGACTGCCTACGGACGGCGGACGTCGTAGCCCAGCTCACCGACGAGGTGGCGCTGGTGCTGCTCGGCGGCGTCAACTACCTCACTGGCGAGCTCATGGACATCCCAGTGATCACAGCGGCCGGCCAGGCCGCCGGTGCGATCGTCGGGTGGGATCTGGCGCATGCGGCCGGCAACGTGCCGCTGTCCCTGCACGACTGGGGTGTGGACTTCGCTGCGTGGTGTTCGTACAAATACCTGAACTCCGGCCCCGGCTCACTCGCAGGCGCGTATGTGCACGAGCGGCACCTCGGCGGCGACAGACCGCGCTTCGAAGGCTGGTGGAGCACCGAGGCAGCCACCCGGTTCGAGATGACCCCGGAGTCCCGCCCGCCCGCGTCGGCAGAGGCCTGGCAGGTGTCGAACCCGCCCATCTTCTCGATGAGCCCGGTGCGGACGTCGCTGGAGCTTTTCGACCGGGTCGGCATCGGAGTCCTGCGAGAGCGGAGTCTGCGGCTGACGGCGTACTTGGAGCAGTTGCTGACCGACGTACCGGTGCAGGTGATCACACCGACCGACCCGACACGTCGGGGCGCGCAGCTGTCGCTGCGGATCGGCGGTGCGCTGACGGCCGGTGAGCTGTCCAAGCGGCTACGGTTCGAGTACGGCGTGATCGCGGACGCACGGGAGCCCGACGTCCTGCGGCTCGCGCCGGTGCCGCTGTATTCGACGTACCACGACTGCTGGCGCGCGGCGGCTGCGCTGGCCGAGGTGATGGCGGAATGAAGGTTGCAATCGTCGGAGCCGGGCTGACCGGCAGTCTGCTGGCCTGCTACCTGGCCCGGCGCGGTCTGACGGTGACACTGTACGAACGGCGCGCGGACCCGCGGGCCGGTACGGCGGAGCGCGGCCGGTCGATCAACCTGGCGATCTCCGAGCGCGGTCTGGACGCGCTGCGCCGCATCGGGCTCGACGAGACCGTTATGACCGACGCGCTGCCGATGAAGGGCCGGATGATCCACCCGGTCTCCGGACCGCTCGACTTCCAGCAGTACTCCGCAGGCGGCGACCGGGCGATCAACTCGATCAGCCGGGGCGCCCTGAACAATGCGCTGCTGACCGCGGCAGCTGCTGCGGACGGCGTCTCGGTCGAGTTCGAGCACCGGCTCTGCGAGCTGGACTCGGCTGCCGGGCAGATGGTCTTCCAGACTCCCTCCGGCAAGGTGACTGCCACGGCGGACGTCGTACTGGGCGCGGACGGCGCTGGCTCGGCAGTGCGCGAGCAGCTACTCGCCGAAGGCATCGTCGCCGAGGACGTCGACTTCCTGGACTACGGCTACAAGGAGCTGTCGATCCCGGCCGTGG
The DNA here is from genome assembly GCF_013131805.1 of Kribbella sandramycini. Taxonomy (GTDB): domain Bacteria; phylum Actinomycetota; class Actinomycetes; order Propionibacteriales; family Kribbellaceae; genus Kribbella; species Kribbella sandramycini. Next base: position 73,261 of record NZ_JABJRC010000006.1, read on the forward strand.
ACGGCGACTTCGCACTCGACCCGGGCGCCCTGCACATCTGGCCGCGCGGCACGTCGATGATGATCGCCCTCCCGAACCCGGACCGCTCCTTCACCTGCACGCTCTTCTGGCCGGCCGGCGCCTTCGACGCGCTCACCACGGCCGGCACCATCTCGGCGTACTTCGCGGAGAACTACCCCGACGTCCTCCCGTTGGCGCCGACTCTGGTCGACGACTACCTCAACAACCCGGTAGGCGTGCTGGGCACCGTCCACACCCTGCCCTGGCAGGCCCACGGCCGCACCGCCCTCATCGGCGACGCCGCGCACGCCATCGTCCCCTTCTACGGCCAGGGCGCCAACTGCGCCTTCGAAGACGTAGTCGAGCTGGACCGCTGCCTCGACGACACCTCCGGCTCCTGGGCCCGGGCGCTCCCGCTCTTCGAGTCCCGCCGTCGCCACAACACCGAAGCCATCGCCGCCATGGCGCTGGCCAACTTCATCGAAATGCGCGACAAAGTCGCCTCCCCTGCCTACCGCCTCACCAAACAGGTCGAACACGCTCTCGAGCGCCTCCTCCCCGGCAAGTACGTCTCCCGCTACGAACTCGTCTCCTTCACCACCACCCCGTACGCCGAAGTCCAGCGCCGAGTCCACCGCCAACACCAACTGGTCCGCCTGGCCGCCGTAGCCCTCGGAGCAGTAGTAGTCGCGTTGCTGAGGAGACGCCGATGACGCTGTGGACGCCGGAGCTACTCACCGGGCAGCCGAGAGACATCGGGGTTCTGCGCCACTATGTCGGCGGCTCGTTCGTGGAGTCGGCGGGGCGGTTCGCGAAGAGCAGTCCGGTGACTGGGGAGCAGATCTTCGAGGTGTGCGAGGCCGACGAGTCGACTGTTGATGCTGCGGTCGGCGCGGCCCGGGCGGCGTTGAAGGGGCCCTGGGCCCGGCTGGGAGAGCAGGGCCGGGCTGCAGTGCTACGGCGCGTGGCTGACGAGCTGGAGCGGCGGTTCGAGGATCTGGTGGCGGCCGAGGTGGGCGACACCGGGAAGTCGATCAGTCAGGCGCGGACGCTGGACATCCCGCGGGGCGCGGCGAACTTCCGGGCGTTCGCGGACTTCGCGGTGACGACGCCGACCGAGTCGTACACGACCACGCTCCCGGACGGGCGGCGGGCGCTGAACTACGCCGTCCGCAAACCGGTCGGTGTCGTGGCGATCGTCGTCCCCTGGAACCTCCCGTTGCTGCTGCTCACCTGGAAGGTCGCCCCAGCGCTTGCCTGCGGCAACACCGTGGTCGTGAAGCCGTCCGAGGAGACTCCGTCATCGGCGACGGTGCTCGCCGAGGTGATGGCCGCGGCCGGCGTGCCGGACGGGGTGTTCAACCTCGTGCACGGCCTCGGCCCGGCGTCCGCGGGGGAGTACCTGACCAAACATCCGGGCGTGGACGCGATCACGTTCACCGGCGAGTCGAGTACGGGCAGCGCGATCGCCAAGGTCGCCGCCGATCGGGTGAAAGCGGTCTCGTTCGAGCTCGGCGGCAAGAACGCCGGCCTGATCTTCGCCGACGCCGACCTGGACGCCGCCGTCGAGGGTTCGGTCCGCTCGGTGTTCACCAACGGCGGCCAGGTCTGCCTGTGCACCGAACGCCTGTACGTCGAGCGCCCGGTCTTCGAGGAGTTCGCGACCCGCTTGGCCCAGCGGGCGAACGAGCTGGCCTACGGCTGGCCGGCCGACGAGGCCACGATCAACATGCCGCTGATCTCCAAGCAGCACCGCGACAAGGTCCTCTCGTACTACGAGCTCGCGCGCGCCGAAGGCGCCGACGTCCTGGCCGGCGGCGGCGTGCCGGCGTTCGGCGACGCCCGCGACAACGGTTGCTATGTGCAACCGACCGTCGTGACCGGCCTGCCTGCGGATGCCCAGACCAACCGCGAGGAGGTCTTCGGCCCGATCGCCCACCTGGCGCCGTTCGACACCGAGGACGAGGCCTTCGCGCTGGCCAACGACAGCGATTACGGGCTCGCGGCAACGGTCTGGACGCGCGACGTCGGTCGCGCGCACCGCGCCGGCGCCGCGCTCGACGTCGGCCTGTGCTGGATCAACACCTGGTTCCTCCGCGACCTGCGGACGCCGTTCGGCGGGATGAAGCTGTCCGGCGTCGGCCGTGAGGGCGGCACCCATTCGCTCGACTTCTACTCCGAGCCGACCAACGTCTGTGTGGAGCTGACATGACTGTGGTGGCGGGTAAGGCGACCCCGCGCGGGCGGTTCCCGCACGTGAAGGTGTCCGGCGGCTTCGCGTTCGTCTCCGGCACGTCGAGCCGACGCCCCGACAACACGATCGCCGGCGCTTCGGTCGACGAGCTGGGAACGACGACCCTCGACATTCGTGAGCAGACGCGCGCCGTCCTGGAGAACATCCGCGACATCCTCCAGGCCGTCGGCGCCGATCTCGGCGATCTGGTCAGCGTGACCACCTATCTGGTGTCGATGAACGACTTCGGCGGCTACAACGAGGTCTACGGCGAGTTCTTCGACGAGAACGGCCCCGCCCGCACGACCGTCGCCGTACACCAGCTTCCGCATCCCCAGTTGCTGATCGAGATTCAAGCCGTGGCGGCCATCCCGCAGAAGGAGTGAACGATGAAGGCGACGAACTTTCCGGAGTGGATCGAAGAGAACAAGCACCTGCTGAAACCGCCGGTCGGCAACAAGCAGATGTTCCCCACCGGCGACGACTTCATCACGATGGTTGTCGGCGGCCCCAATCAGCGCACCGACTTCCACGTCGATCCGTACGAGGAGTTCTTCTACCAGATCAAGGGCGAGCTCCGGGTCAACGTGATGACCGATGACGGTCCGGCGACCGTCGAGGTGAACGCCGGTGAGATGTGGGTGCTGCCGCGTAACATGCCGCACTCGCCGCAGCGCGGTCCGGATTCGATCGGCCTGGTGATCGAGCGGGTCCGGGAGCAGGGCACGCTGGAGAAGTTCCGCTGGTACTGCGGGGAGTGCTCGGCGATCGTGCACGAGGTGGAGCTCCAGGTGACCGACATCGTCGCCGATCTGCCGCCGGTGTTCGCCGCCTTCTACGAGAGCGAGGACGCGCGGACCTGTCCCGAATGCGGCGCTCTGCACCCGGGTAAGGCCTGAGTGGCCGTAGACGTCCACACCCACCTCGTCCCCAAGGGCTGGCCGGATCTGGCCGCGGCCTGCGGGGGCGACGGGTGGCCGTGGCTGCGAGTGGACTCCGAGCGGGCCGCGATGATCATGATCGGCGAGACCGAGTTCCGCCCGGTCGGTCCGCAGGCCTGGGATCCCGCGGTCCGGCGCGCCGATATGGATGCCGATGGCATCGAGTTGCAGGTGGTCTCGCCGACGCCGGTCTTCTTCGGCTACGACCGGCCGGCCGCGCAGGCGGTCAAACTGGCCGAGATCTTCAACGACCTGACGCTGGAGACGTTGTCCGGTGACGATCGGTTCGTCCCGTTCTGCCAGGTCCCGCTGCAGGATCCGGACGCCGCCTGCGCCGAGCTGGACCGCAGTCGCGCCGCCGGTCACGTCGGCGTCGAGATCGGCAACCACGTCGGCGACAAGGACCTCGACGACGCCGGAATCGTTGCCTTCCTCAAGCACTGCGCCGAGACCGGTACGCCGGTGCTCGTGCACCCGTGGGACATGCCGGGCGGCCCGCGCCTGGACCGCTGGATGGCGCGCTGGCTGACCGGGATGCCGGCCGAGACCCATCTGTCCTTGCTGGCGATGATCCTGGGCGGCGCGTTCGACGCCCTTCCGCCGTCGCTGCGGATCTGTTTCGCGCACGGCGGCGGCAGTTTCGCCTTCTGGCTCGGCCGCCTGGAGAACGCGTGGCACCGGCGCGGCGACATCGTGCGTGGTTGCTCCGAGCACCCACCGTCGCACTACCTGGATCGGTTCGTCGTCGACACGGTCGTCTTCGAATCAGCGCCATTACGGCTGCTTGTCGATACCTTGGGAGAGGATCGGGTACTGGTCGGCAGCGACTACCCCTATCCACTCGGTGAGCGACCGGTGGGGGAGGTGGTCCGAAAGGCCGGTTTCCTGACCGCGGCACAGCAACAGAAGCTGCTGTCGACGAACGCGCAGCGTTACCTCGGGAGGTCCGAATGACCGAGAACGAAGCGGTGCTCTCACGGGCGGCCCGTGAGCCCGACGAGCAGCTCCGGTACGGCGACGACGCGGACCAGGTGATCGACTACTACCAGGCGAAGAACCCACGCCCCCTGGTCATCTACCTGCACGGCGGCTTCTGGCGGCCCAAGTACGACCGCACCCATGCCCGCCCGCTCTGTGCCGCCTTGGCCGACCTCGGCTGGCCCGTAGCGTCAGTCGAGTACCGCCGCGTCCCAGGCGAGCCCGACGCCACCACCTCCGACGTCCAGGCAGCGCTGGACACGCTCCCCAACCTCCTCGACCTACAAGCCGGCTACGTCCTCGTAGGCCACTCAGCCGGCGGTCAGCTCGCCCTCTGGGCTGCAGCAACCCTCAACCCGGTCCGCCTCCGCGGCGTGGTCGCCCTTGCCCCCGTAGCCGACCTCCTCCTCGCCGACCAGCTCACCCTGGGCGCAGGCGCCGTCCAAGCCTTCATCGGCTCCGGAGTCCGCAACGACCTGGACCCAGTCCACCTCCAGGCCCCCATAGCCTCCGTAACCCTCCTCCACGGCCTGACCGACACCGTAGTCCCCCTCCAACTCTCGGAGTCCTACTACACCGCCCACCCCACCGCCCGTCTGACCCCAGTCCCCGCCGCAGGCCACTACGAACTCATAGACCCCGAGTCCGACGCCTTCCACACCCTCACCGCCGAACTAACCCGCCTGACCACCTAGCTCAGGCGTTTGGTGGCGGTGAGGAGGCCGTCGGAGGTGGGGAGGAGGGCGGAGACGAGGTCGTCGTCTTCGCGGACGGCGCGGAGGAGGTCGCGCAGGGCGGTGGTGTCGGGGTCTCGGTGGGCCGGGTCGGGGACGCGGGCGCCGGCCAGGATACCGGCGAAGACGACGATGCCGCCGGGGCGGAGGAGGCGGAGGGCCTCCTGGAGGTAGGCGGTGTTCTCGCGGCGGTCGGCGTCGCAGAAGACCAGGTCGTAGTGGCCGTCGGTGAGGCGGGTGACGACGTCGAGGGCGGCGCCGGCGATCAGGCGGAAGCGGTTCGGGGCGATGCCGGCGTCGGAGAAGGTCTGGCGGGCCAGGCGCTGGTTCTCGGCGTCCAGGTCGACGGTGGTGAGAGTGCCGTCGGCGCGCATCCCGCGCAGCAGGGCCAGGCCGGAGACGCCCGTCCCGGTGCCGACCTCGACGACCGCCTTGGCGCCGACGGTCGCGGCGAGCAGGCTGAGCGCGGCGGCCGCGCCGGGGCCGATCGCGGTGACGCCGAAGTCCGCGGCAAGGGCCCGGGCACCGGTGACGACTTCGTCCGCACCGATGTAGTCCTCGGCGTACGCCCAGGACGTCGGGTCGATGCCGGTGGCGATGATGCCCTCCCGTGGGTCTGCAGGGTGTTCTGCGGCTGCGCTGCTCATCCTGCCGAGAAGCCTAGCGGCACCGGGTGCGCATTCCGCGCCTCCCGCGCGGAGATTGCGCAAACCTGCTCATTACATCGAGCCCGCAATCAGATATGATCGCCCTGAAGAGGGTAGAGCTGACCTAGGCGAAGGAGGTGCGGCGAAAGATGCGGCTACGCGCGGATGACGTCGATCCCGGCTTCCTTGAAGACGGTCAGCTGGCTCTCGTCGGCCTGGGCGTCGGTGACCAGGGTGTCGATCTCGCTCAGCTCGCAGATCCGCGCGAACGCGCGCTGCCCGAGTTTGGAGGAGTCGGCGACGACGACGACCTTGGCCGCCCGGCTGACGATCAGCTGGTTGATGTTCGCCTCGCCCTCGTGATGGGCGGTGGCGCCGGTCTCGTCGATCCCGTCGACGCCGATGAACGCGATGTCCAGCGACAGGTCGGCCAGGATCCGGTGCGACAGCGGGCCGATCATCTCGTAGGACTGCGGCCGCGCGACGCCGCCGGTGAGCACCATCTTGACGTGCGGGCGGACGATCAGCTCGTTGGCGATGTTCAGCGCGTTGGTGACGAGCGTGAACGCCGGCTCGCCGTGCTCGGCCGACAGCTCCGGGCGGGTCGCCAGCGTGCGCGCCACCTCGGAGATCGTGGTGCCGCCGTTCATGCCGATCACCATGCCGCGGCGGACCAGCGTGGCCGCGGCCTGCGCGATCCGCTGCTTCTCCGACGCGAAACGCGCAGTCTTGTAGCGCAGCGGCAGGTCGTACGACACCGCGTTGGCCACCGCGCCGCCGCGCGTCCGGGTGAGGAGCTGCTGCTTTCCCAGGTGGTCGAGGTCGCGCCGAATCGTCGCCGCGGACACGTGCAACTGCTCGGCGAGTTCGTCGACGTCGATGGCGCCCTTCTCGGCGAGCGACTCGAGCAAGGTGTTGAGGCGTTCATAACGCTTCACCCGGGGCTCCTCCTTCACAACATCGGTCAGCCGGATGGCGGCCGGTTGGCACCATTCGATCACGTTCGAGCAGTTTCGACCATCAGAAGTGCGGAGACGACATGACCCAGACGCCCGATTCGAGCACTTTCGTGACCACTGAGATCGCCACTCAGCCTGCTCTGTGGCGTCGGATCGCGACCGGTTTCGCGCAGTACGGCGACGCGCTGCCGGCCGCCGGTCAGCGGGTCGCGGCGGTCGGTTGCGGCACCTCGTGGTTCATGGCGATGGCGTACGCCGCGCTCCGCGAGGACCTCGGTCTCGGCGAGACCGACGCCTTCGCCGGCTCCGAGTTCCCGAAGGACCGCGAGTACGACGCCGTGGTCGTGATCAGCCGCTCCGGGACGACGACCGAGGTGCTCGACCTGATTCGCGAGACCAGCCTGCCGACGGTCGCGATCACCGCGACGCCCGGCTCGCCGATCGTCGAGCTGGCCGACCGGACGATCATGCTCGACTTCGCCGATGAGCAGTCCGTTGTGCAAACGCGCTTCGCGACCACCACGCTGGCGCTGCTGCGCGCATCCCTCGGCCAGGACCTCGAACAGGCCGCCAAGGACGCGCAGTCCGCGCTCGACGTCCCGGTCGACGAGCTGGCCAAGCTGGAGCAGGTCACGTACATCGGCACCCGGTGGACCGTCGGCCTGGCCCACGAGGCGGCCCTGAAGCAGCGGGAGGCGGCGTCCGCCTGGACGGAGGCCTACCCGGCGATGGACTACCGCCACGGCCCGATCGCGATCGCCCAGCCCGGCCGCGGCGTCTGGATCTTCGGCGAGCCGCCGGCGGGCCTCCTGGACGACGTCGCCGCCACCGGCGCCACGATCGTGCACCACGCCGACCTGGACCCGATGGCCTCCCTCGTCGTCGCCCAGCGCGTTGCCGTCGCCAAATCCCTCGCCCTCGGCCTGAATCCGGACCAGCCGCGCAGCCTGACCCGCTCCGTCATCCTCTCCTGACAGCGCTCGGCCCGGCCGCTGGAGCGACCGGGCCTGCTCCTCAGAACCAGATCTTGCTGGTGACGACGAGCTCGAGCTGCTTCGGGGTGAGCGGCGGTTCAGCTGCCAGGTTGGGCTCTTCCTTGCCCGCGGAGGACGTGCTCGAGGCCGAGATCTCGTAGCCGTCCGCGGTGATCAGTACGGCGCCGTTGTACTTGATGCTGCCGTCCTCAGGCGGCGCCTGGTGCTGCCCGGACATCAGAATCGAGCCATCCGGACGCTCGACGCACCGTGTGCTCGTCTTCGCCCCGTCATTCCGCTCGGCGCATCGCTGCGCGGGGGTGCCGTGGTAGGCGTCGAAACTGACGCCTGTCTCGAAGCCGTTCCACAAGAAGGAGGCGGACTGCGACTGCTTGCCGTCGTCCCGGATTCGGCCGGTACGTTCTTCGGCCTGCTGGATCCGGCCGGGGTGCAGCTGCTTGAACAGCCCGATCAGCTGGGCGGCTCGCACCGGGAAGTTCGCGGTGGCGGGTGGCGTCGGGATAGTTGTCGGCTTCGTAGCCATCGGCGCGGATGGCTTCGGGGACACCGCTGTCGGCGTTGAGGCCCCCGCAGGGCCGATGCTGTTTCCGGCGGTCGGGAGGGGAGCCAGGGTCAGGACGGCGCCCACCAGGCCGGCGACACTTACGGCTGCTGCGAGGGTCGTACCGATCGTTTGCCGGCGGTGTTTGCGGCGGCCGCGGTCGATGCTGCCGCGGACGAGGGCTGCGACGTCGACGTCCACGTCGGCGGTGGTGTCGCGGAAGAGGGTTGATACCCGGGTGTCGGAGCTGGTGTGGTCGTCGTGCATGTCAAACCTTCCTGATCCTCAGTGAGTCGTCAGCCAGCCCGCGGACCCGCTCCAGTGCCCGCATGCTGCGGTTGCGCACGGCGCCGCTCGAGATGCCCATGCGATCGGCGACCTCGTCGACGCTGAGGTCTTCGAGGTAGCGCAGCACCAGAACCACCCGGTCGGCCGCAGGTAGCTCGGCGAGGAGTGCGCGCAGTGCTAGCCGGACGTCGGTACCTGCGGCCGGGTCGTCGACCAGCAGCTCCGGTACGTCGGCATACGGCTGCTCTCCGCTGCTCCGGCGCCGGACGCCGCCGAGAAACGTTCTGGTCAACGTCGTCTGCGCGTAGGCGGATGGATTGTCGATCCGGCCGAACGGCCGCCGCCAGCGTGCGTAGACCTTGGCGAGGGTCTCCTGGACGAGGTCCTCCGCCTGGTGGTGACTACCGCACAGCAACCATGCTGAGCGGTAGAGCTGAGCAGCCCGCGCTTGCGCGAACTCTTCGAACTCCTGCTCCTGACTCGCCCCACTGCGTTTCGGCATTGCGCTCCTTGGTCGGCATCACTCCTTTCGATGCGCAACGACCCCTCAATGTCACACGCGCGCCAGGTCACCTTGGCGCAGTGCTGCGAGCCCAGCCGCCGCAGCGATCAACAGAGCGGCCGCAACGCCCAGGAGCGCGAGCGAGCTGCCGGTAGCCGCCAGGAGCAGGCCAGCGCCGACCTGGCCGACCGCACCGGCGCCGACCCGGAGGCTGGCCGCCGTGGTGCCTACCCGGCCTTGCAGTGTGAGCGGGCTGTACTGCTGACGGGCTGCAAACATGGCCGGCAGCAGCGGTCCTTCAATGGCGCCAGTAAGTAGTGCAAGCACCAGCAGCACGGTGAGCGATCCGGCGAGTGGCCAGAAACCGAGTGCGACGCCGACGGCGGCGGTCGTCGCGATCACGAGGTACTCCGGACGCCGGGCCGGTCGGAATCGGGGGAGCAGCAGCGCCGTGCAGACGCTGCCGACTTCGAGCGCAGTCCAGAGGTAGCCGGCGGCGGACTCCGGTGCGTTCAGCGATGCCATGTGGATCGGCAGAGTGATCAGCAGCATGCCCATTGCGGCTGCCAGCAGTGTCGTCGTAGTCGTGGAAGCGCGCAGTTGCGGTGTGCGCGCGAGGTGCCGCAGCACGGTCGCCACTGAGCCGAGAAGCGGTTCCGGAGTCCCGGCTGGCAGCCTGGGCAGCCGACTGATCGCCACGATGCTCACCGTCGCTGTGACGGCGATGGTGATGACCGAAGCCTCGACAGACAGCACTGCGGTCAGCGTCGCCGCCAGTGCAGGGCCGGCAATGGTCGCAGTGCTGTAGCTGGCCGCCTCCAGTGAGTTCGCCCGCGGCAGTCGGGCAGGCGCGACCAGACTGGGCAGCATGCTGGTGAAACCGCCGCTGACCATCGGCAGCGTCACTCCGGCGACTGCAGCCAGCAGCGGAGTAGTCCACGCCGGGCCATCCGCAAGGAGCGCCAGCATCACGACAACCAGCACGCCTTGGTTGACGGCGAGCGCCGTCCGCCGGTACGCCGTCCCGTCCAGCCAGGCGCCCAGGAACGGCCCGCTGAGCACCGCGGGCAGCGCGTACGCCGCTCCGGTCAGACCGGCCAGTGCGGAACTCCCAGTGCGCTCCAGCACGAGCAGAACGAGCGTGAAGGCGACCATCTCGTCGCCGAGTCGGGCCAGGGTGGCTGCGGAGAAGTAGGTAAGTGGCACGTAACGTAAGCTAACGCGTTACGCGTTACTGCCACAATCCCGTTACACTCGTTCCCGTGGAGCTTGCGCCGGAACGGATGCTGGGGATCGCCGTCGACCTGGTCAACGAGCGACCGGCCTCGGTGCCGGCTCTGCGCGCCCTGCTCGTGGCGCACGGTGAGCCGGAGCCGATCGAGCTGTCCGAGCGCGACCTGGTCGAAGTGCGAGCAGTCGCGCAGGAGCTGCGGCCTGTGTTCGGGCCCGAGCCGGCGGTCGCGATCAACGCGCTGTTACGCGAGTACGCCGTACAGCCGTATCTGACCGACCACGACGGCACTCCGTGGCATCTGCACGTCTCGGAGCCAGATGCGAGCTGGGCAGCCTGGCTGGCCGCCGGCGCCGCGCTCGCGCTCGCCGGGACCCTGGCCGGACGCGGCCCGGATGCGGTGGCCGAGTGTGCTGCGAGCGACTGTGAGCGGGTTTTCGTGAACAGCGCGGCCAAGCGGCCACGGCGGTTCTGTACGCCGACCTGCGCCGGCCGGACGCGGGTCGCGGCGCACCGCGCCCGGCGCGCTTCCGGCGGCGGGGCCTAGGATCGGATCCGAGATGAGGTTCAACCTCTGCGGGTCGCAGCGCGTCTGGTAGGTGAAGGCCGGGAACTTCCGGTCGGAGAGCCGCGTTGAGTCGTCGTAGTAACTCAGGGTCCGACCCGGGGTTTCCCGACGTGCGCAGAGGACGGTGACCAAGGCACCATGGCCTTCACGCTCATTGCCGAGAGGACCCAGGGAGGCGTTGCGGTGAAGCCGCTCGACACGTCGGTGGCCCCCGTGCGTTCGGACGTGCCCGAGACGCTCCCCTCGTGGGACGAGATCGTCCGCACGCACTCCGCCCGGGTCTACCGGCTGGCCTACCGCCTGACCGGCAACAAGCACGACGCCGAGGACCTCACCCAGGAGGTCTTCGTCCGGGTGTTCCGCTCGCTGTCGTCGTACACGCCGGGCACGTTCGAGGGCTGGCTGTACCGCATCACCACGAACCTCTTCCTCGACGGCGCCCGCCGCAAGCAGCGGATCCGTTTCGACGGCCTGCCCGAGGACGCCCACGACCGGCTGCCGGCCAAGGGCGTCGGCCCGGCCGAGAAGCTCGACTCGGATCTGTTCGACCACGACGTCCAGCACGCCCTGGATGCGCTCCCGGAGGACTTCCGGGCCGCTGTGGTGCTCTGCGACATCGAAGGCATGACGTACGACGAGATCGCCGACGTGCTGGATGTGAAGCTCGGCACGGTCCGGAGCCGGATCCACCGCGGGCGGTCGATGTTGCGTAAGCATCTGGAGCACCGGGCCCCGCGGTCCGGTCAGACCCGCGTCAGCGGCCCTCCCACGGAGGGTCTGCTCGGATGGGCCGGAGGTGAGCAGCAGTGACGCTCCAACACCCCATGGACAAGCTCAGCGCCGTCGTCGACGGCCAGCTCGACCACGACTCGCGGGACAAGGTCCTGAGTCATCTGGTCGGGTGTGACACCTGCCGTGCCGAGGTGGACGCGCAGCGCCGCCTGAAGGCCCGCATGGCCGCTCTGGAGGCTCCTGAGCCTTCAACCGACCTGATGCAGCGGCTGATGGGTGTCTCCTCGTTCTCGCCCGAGCCGCGCGAAGAGATCCGTCCGGTGCTCACACCGGCCGTTTCGCTCTTCCCACAGCGTTCCGCTTTCCCCGCTGCCCGCTCCGGCACCAGCCGGCCTGGGGCCGTCCGTACGCCGCGTTCCCGGCGCCGCACCGGCGTGCTGGGCGCAGCCGGCTCGGCCGCCGCGGTCGCCTCCCTGCTCGGTACGGCGTTCGTCGTCGGCGACCCGGCCCGGTCGGAGCAGCCGCCCGCGCTGCAGCCGCCGGTGGCGAGCTTCTCCTCCGATCACGCGAGTACGACGGGCACGACGCCGTTCGCCGACCCGGTCTCGGTGTGGAGCGCGTACCACGGCGGCGGTTACGCCGGGTTGAGCCCGACGCTGCAGCCGGTGGCCCTCACCGGGCGCTGAGCTGTGAGCCTCCCTCGGCTCGCCGTACTGGTCAGCACCGCACTGATCGGCATCGGCCTGCCCTTGCCCGCTACCGCCGTACCGGCTGACGACGCGCCACTGGCCGTCAGTTGGCTCGAGCGCGCCGCTGCCGCGCCGAACGAGGTTTCGTTCCACGGCACCCAGATCATCACCTCCTGGGGACCGCAGGGCGCCAGCTCCGCGATGCTGAACATCGTGCACGCCGCGTCCCAGGGCTCCGAGATCAGCGTGGTCGGCTCGTCCGCCTCACCGGGCGCCAAGGCGTTCGTGCAGCGCGTGACGAACACCGACGCCTCCATCGACGGCGGCCCGCTCACGCTGCTGCAGGAGACGTACAAGCTGGCGTTCAAGTGCTGTACCGACCTGATCGGGCGCGCTGCCGTGCTGATCGAGGCGCAGCGCGCCGACGCCAGCCTGGCCGCGCGGTTCTGGATCGACAAGGCCACCGGGCTGCTGCTGCAGCGGCAGCTGTTCGGCGTCGACGGCAAGACGATGGTCCGGGCGACGGTGTTCACCGAGCTCGAGATCGACGAGTCGGAGTTCATCGGGCATCTGCCGCCGATGCAGCCGAACGGCGTCGAGTCGCTCGGCCTCGGCAAAGTCGGCGATCTGCGCGCGCAGGGCTGGGTCTGCGCTCCGGAGCTGCCCGCGTCGATGAAGCTGTACGACGTCCATCAGGACACCACCAACGGCTCGCTGCAGTTCTCGTACTCCGACGGCCTGTTCAACGTCTCGCTGTTCGAGCAGCGCGGAGCGCTCGATCCGGCCGCTGTGGCCGGTTTCAGCGCCACTGCGACCCCAGGGGTCTACGTGCGATACGGAATGCCGTCGTACGTCGTTTGGTCGTCCGGAGGGATCGTCTACACGCTCATCGGGGACCTCCCGGCCGACCGGCTCGGGCAGGTCGTCGAAGCGCTCCCGCACGACGTCCCGGTCCAGCTCAGCGCGGTCCAGCGGATCGGCACCGGGCTGGCCAAAATCGCGACGTGGCTCACTCCGATGGGTGCGCTTTCACCGAAACTGGGATAATCGATTTCGAATCAAGTTTTCCCGACGACGAGTGAGGCGGCCACGTGAGCACCAACGACGCCGAGCCGACACCCTCGAGCACCCCCGCGGACCCTGGTCACCAGGCGCTCACGGGGCTGACTCCGCCTGCTCCTGGAGTGGGCAGCACGCCGCTCACGCCGCCCGGCAGTGACCAGGCGCTCCGGCAGACCTCCGGGCCCGGTACGCCGAGCAGCGGTCCGGTGCCGGCGCAGCCGCAGGGGCCGGTCCGGTCGGTCACCCAGCGCAGCTTCGGCGGTCAGGAGCCGGCGTTCCGGCCGGTGTACCAGGGGCAGGCCTGGCCGACGCGTGAGCCGGCGTTCCAGTCGTCGTACGTGCCGGCTCCGCCGGTGGACTGGCATCAGCAGCAGGCGCGGGCCTACAGGCCCGCTCCGGCGGCCAAGAACACCCAGAACCGGGTCATCGTGATCGCCGCGGTCGTGGCGCTGATCGTCGGCCTGCTGGCCGGTGGCGGCGCTGCTGCGACCGTCATCGCGTTCAACGACGTCGGTCCGATCACCAAGCAGCCCGACGTACCGGTCGGTGAGGGCGCGGATCCGAAGATCCGCAGCGGCTCGGTCTCCGCGGTCGCGACCTCCTTGCTGCCGAGCGTCGTCCAGTTGCGGGTCGAGGGCGCGGACAACTCCGACGCCACCGGCTCCGGCTTCGTGATCGACAAGGCTGGGCACATCCTGACCAACAACCACGTCGTCGCGGGCGCCGCCAAGGGCGGGTCCATCCAGATCATCACGCAGAAGGGCAAGGCCCCGCAGACCGCGCGGCTGGTCGGCCGCTCCCCGGCGTACGACCTCGCCGTCGTCCAGGTGGCCGGGATCGACGCGCCGTCGGTGCAGTTCGGCCGCTCGGACGCGATGATCGTCGGGCAGGACGTGGTCGCGATCGGCTCGCCGCTCGGCCTGGCCGGCACGGTCACCTCGGGCATCATCTCGGCCAAGAACCGGCCGGTGACGACCGGCGACGGCAAGGACGAGGCCTCATTCATCAACGCGCTGCAGACCGACGCCGCGATCAACCCGGGCAACTCCGGCGGCCCGCTGGTCGACATGAACGCGAAGGTGATCGGCGTGAACTCGGCGATCGCCACCGTGCGCGGCGCGCAGGAGGGCGCGAGCGGGAGCATCGGGCTCGGGTTCGCGATCCCGATCGACCAGGCCCGGCGGACGGCGCAGCAGCTGATCGCGAACGGCAAGGCGACCTACCCGGTGATCGGGGCGAATGTCGACCTGCAGTTCGAGGGCGGCGCCCGGGTCAGCTCGGTGACGCCCGCGTCTCCCGCCGCCCGCGCCGGGCTGCGGGTCGGCGACGTCGTCACCGAGATCAACAAGCAGCCGGTCGACACGGCCGAGGCGCTGATCGTCGCCATCCGCACCCACCAGCCCGGTGAGAGCGTCAGCCTGGTCTACGAGCGCGGCGGCCGTCCGCGCGCGGCGACCGTCACCCTGGCCCAGCAGATCGGCTGACCCGGAAGGCGGTATGACCGCCTTGCGGCTACGCTGGTCCCGCAGTTGCGCCGGGGTACGAGGAGTGAGGTGAACCCATGTTCGGCATCGGGCCGCTCGAGCTGGTCGTGATCGCGATCGTCGCCATCCTGGTCTTCGGCCCCGACCGGTTGCCGGAGTTCGCCCGCACCGCCGGCCGCCTGCTCCGCCAGGTCCGCGGCATGGTCTCCAACGCCCAGAACGACCTCCGCAACGAGCTGGGCCCCGAGTTCGCCGACCTCGAGCTCCAGGACCTCAACCCACGCAACTTCGTCCGCAAACACCTCCTCGAAGGCTCGGACGACGACTACGACGACAAACCCGTCGCCAACTTCGCCGACACCCCCCAACGCCTCCCCGCCGGCCAAAAGCCCCCCTACGACCCCGAATCCACCTGAGCGGGTCTGCGAACTGAACGATCGAGGGCCTCGGACAGTCTGTCCGAGGCCCTCAGTTCGTCTGTGGTGTTGGCTGCTAGCGGCCGGCGGGGGAGAGGCCTAGCTGGCGGCCGAGGAGGCCGCGGGGGCGGCCGCCTAGTTTGGTGGCGATGGCGGTGAGGACCTGGGCGGCGGGGGTCTCCGGGTCGGCGGTGGCCAGGGGGGTGCCGAGGTCGCCGCCGGAGCGGAGGCGCTCGTCGAGGGGGATCTCGCCGAGGAGGGGGATCGGGTAGCCGAGGCGGGCGGAGAGGGTTTCGGCGACGCGGGTGCCGCCGCCGGTGCCGAAGATTTCGATCCGGTGCTCGGGGCCGCAGTGCGGGCAGGGCAGGTATGACATGTTCTCGACGACGCCGGCCACCCGCTGGTGAACCATCTGGGCCATCGTGCCGGCCCGTTCGGCGACCTCGGCGGCCGCCTCCTGCGGGGTGGTGACGACGATGACCTCGGCGCTGGTCAGCCGCTGGCCGACGGAGATCGCGATATCGCCGGTACCGGGCGGGAGGTCGAGGAGCAGGACGTCGAGGTCGCCCCAGTAGACGTCCGCGAGCATCTGGACCAGCGCGCGGTCGAGGATCGGGCCGCGCCAGGCGACCACCTGGTCGCGCTTGGGCTTCAGCATGCCGATCGAGATCACCTTCACGCCGTGCGCGGGCACCGGCATGATCATGTCGTCGACCGCGGTCGGCCGCTCGTCGGCGACGCCGAACATGGCCGGGATCGAGTGGCCGTAGATATCGGCGTCCAGGACGCCGACCGACAGCCCCTGGCGCGCCATCGCGACCGCGAGGTTGACCGTCACCGAGGACTTGCCGACGCCGCCCTTACCGGAGGCGATCGCGAAGACCTTGGTCAGCGAGTCGGCCCGGGAGAACGGGATCTCCTTCTCGGCGACGCCGCCGCGCAGCTGCGTCTGCAACGCCGACCGCTGCTCGGCCGACATCACGCCGAGGTCGACCTCGACCCCGGTGACGCCGTCGAGTTTGCTCACCGCGGCCTTGGTGTCGCGGGTCAGCGTGTCCTTCATCGGGCAGCCCGCGACGGTCAGCAGGATCCGGACGGCGACGACGCCGTCCTCGCGGACGACGACGGACTCGACCATGCCGAGCTCGGTGATCGGTTTCTTGATCTCCGGGTCGATCACACCACCGAGAGCCGTCGTCACCTGATCAGCAGTGGGAGCCATACCCATAAGGCTACGTGCTGCGGTGAAACCCGCCGACCGCGGTCCATGTGACGTAGGTCCGGCAAGGTGACCCTTAGTTCTACAGCCCGGGCGCGCCGTAGATCGGGAACCAGCGGGACAGGTCCTGCTCGAGGCGCAGATCGGAGCCGAGCAGCGACTTGATCTGCAGCTCGGTCGCGTTGTCGCGCCGGTCTGCCCCGACGGGCGCGAACGGGTACCAGGAGCCGCGTTTGTAGAGGTAGACCAGCCCGAGGGACGACGTCCCGTTCGTGAAGGCGACCAGCGTGCACAACAGCGCCGGACCGAACCCGGCGTCCACCAGCGATGTGTTGACGCCGTGCAGGTCGGTTACGAGCCCTTCGACGTTGTCCGGCGTCGTCTCCCGCACCAGCCAGGTGAAACCGTACGAATCCGTCGTGCTGCTGAACTTGCCGTCGTCGAGCGCCAGCAGCTTGTCGACCTCGGAGCGCAGCGTCGAGAACCCACCGCCCTCGGCCGCCTTGAAACAGACCGAGCCGCTCCCGGTCGGCCGGTAGCCGGCGGCTGTCTCCAGAGTGATCGCAGCCGACGGCAGCGAGAACAGCTGGTCGAGATTCGGCGGCACAGCCTTGCTGCGGCCGAGCAGGATGTCGAAGAGTCCCATGCGCTAAGCCTGCTCGCCCAGCTCACGGGACAACACACCGAGGCGGTCCAGCCGGGCCTCCAGCGGCGGGTGGGTGGCGAACAGCGACGACAGCGAGATGCCCTTGCCCGAGATGGCCGGCGCGAAGAAGAACGCGTTGAACGCCTCCGCCTGGCGCAGGTCGCGCGACGGTATTCGAGCGATGTCGCCGCTGATCTTGGTCAGTGCGGAGGCCAGCGCCGACGGTCTGCCGGTCAGGATCGCGCCGGCCCGGTCCGCCGCCAGCTCGCGGTAGCGGGACAGCGCACGGGTCAGCAGGAACGAGATCGCGTAGACCGCGGCCGAGACGCCGATGATCGTCAGCACGATGATCGCGGTGTTCTGGTCGCGGCTCCGGCCGCCGAGCCCGCTGTACAGCCCGAACCGGGTGATCAGCCCGGCCAGAACGCCGAGGAACGACGCCATCGTCATCACCGCGACATCGCGGTGCGCGATATGCGACAGCTCGTGCGCCAGCACGCCTTCGAGCTCATCGGCGTCCAGCCGGCGCATGATCCCGGTGGTCACGCAGACGACGGCGTTGTTCGGGTTGCGGCCGGTGGCGAACGCGTTCGGCAGGTCGGCGTCGGCGATCGCGACCTGCGGTTTCGGCATGTCGGCCAGCGCGCAGAGCCGGTCGATCGCGCCGTGCAGCTGCGGCGCCTCCTCCGGCGTGACGATCCGGCCGCCCATCGCGTAGAGCGCGATCTTGGCCGAGAAGAAGTACTGGACGAACAACATCCCGCCGGCGATCACGATCGCGATCACCGCGCTCTTCGTCAACGCGATCAGCGCGGCGACGAACGCGACGTACAACAGGCCGAGCAGGAAGCTGGTCACGAGCATCCGCCGGCTCAGCCCGCGATCGGGCGCGAACCGAGATTTCATCGTGGCCTCCTTCCGAACCTGTGATCGAGATTAGCGCGTGGCCAAAGCCGCTCAGACGCGATCGTTGTCGCGGTCCCGGTCCAGCTCGGCCAGCAGCGACTTCAGCTCGGACCGCAGGAAGTCGCGGGTGGCGACCTCGCCGACGGCCATCCGCAGCGACGCCACCTCCCGAGCCAGGAACTCCATGTCCGCACGGCTCCGGGCGTCGACATCGCGGTCGCGCTCGTACTGAACCCGGTCCCGCGCTTCCTGCCGGTTCTGCGCGAGCAGGATCAGCGGAGCGGCGTACGACGCCTGCAGGCTGAGCGCCAGCGTCAGGAAGATGAACGGGTACTGATCGAAGCGGACGCTCTCCGGCGCGAAGATGTTCCAGCCGACCCAGAACAGGATCGTCGCGGTCATGTAGACCAGGAACTGCCCTGTCCCCAGGAAGCGGGCGATCCGCTCGGAGAGCCGGCCGAACGCGTCGGCGTCGTACGCAGGCCGGGCCAGGAAAGTCCGCCGCCAGTCCCGCGGTACGTCGAGGCGGGCCGTGCTGCGCGTACTGCGGTCGTCACGAGGCATGGTGGTCCTCCTCGGGCTTGTCGGGCTCACGCCAGTCTTCGGGCAGCAGGTGGTCCAGTACGTCGTCGACAGTGACCGCACCGATCAGTCGGCCTTCGTCATCGAGGACCGGCGCCGACACCAGGTTGTAGGTGGCCAGGTACTTGGCCACGGCCTGCAGGCTGTCATCCGGCCGCAGCCCGTCCAGATCGGTGTCCAGTACGGCGGACACCAGCTCGGACGGCGGCTCGCGGAGCAGCCGCTGGATGTGACCCGCGCCGATGAACCGGCCGGTCGGAGTCTCCAGCGGCGGCCGAACGACGTAGATCATCGCGGCCAGCGCCGGGCTCAGCTCAGCGTTACGGACATTGGCCAGCGCGTCGGCCACGGTCGCATCAGCTGGCAGGATGACCGGCTCCGACGTCATCAGACCGCCGGCTGTGCGTTCCTCATAGGTCAACAGCCGCCGGACGTCTTCAGCCTCATCCGGCTCCATCAGCGTCAGCAGCCGTTCAGCTGTATCCGTGGGCAGCTCAGCGATCAGGTCGGCCGCGTCGTCCGGAGACATCTCCTCCAGCACGTCTGCAGCGCGCTCTGTGTCCAGACCAGCCAGAATCTCCACCTGGTCGTCTTCTGGCAGCTCTTCGAGGACATCGGCCAGCCGTTCGTCGTTCAGCGCTGCTGCGATCTCGTTACGCCGTTTGGACGACAGATCGTGCAGTACGGCGGCCAGGTCGGCCGGGCGCATCGACTCGAACGCAGCCAGGATGTGCGTCGCGCCCTGGCCCTCCTCGACCTGAGCGAACCCACTCACCTCGGCCCAGTCCAGCACATGCGACTGACCGCGCCGCCGGAACCGTTTGGCCCCCTCCCGCACGGCCACCTTGGAGAGCACCCAGTCCCGAGTCCGCCACTGCTCCATCGCCATGTCGAAGACGACCGCGGTCGTCTCGGAATCCACGACGGTGACAGTGCGGTCGAGCATTTCGGCCAGTACGAGCACCTCGGTCGTCCGCTGCTCGAAACGCCGTACGTTCACCAGACCGGTCGTGATGACATGCCCGATATCCACTGAGGTGACTCGCGTCATCGGAACGAAGATTCGCCGCCGGGCGAACGCCTCGACCACCAGACCGAGCACTCGCGGCGGCTGCGTGCCCTGACGCAGCATCGCGACCACATCGCGCACCTTGCCGACCTGATCGCCGTTCGGCGCGTACACCGGCAGACCAGCCAGCCGCGAGACATAGACGCGCGTAGGCGAGCTCATGTCCGAAGGCTAACCCGCAGGCCGCTAACTCAACTTCGGACGCCGACGGACGCGCCGGTGCAGCGTGATCGGCTTCCTGCCCCGGGTGGTCGCAGGCGAGCCCACCGGCGGCGCGTACGGCGATCCGTCGTCCAGACCGCTGGCCGCCCCTGTCGGCTCCAGCACCAGGATGTCGGCCTCGGACCGCCACCGATCGAGCTGAGTGTCGAGCCCGGCCGCATTCAGCCGCTCGGTCCGCAGCACCAGCGCAGCCGCCGTCCACTCCTCGCTCCCCGGCTCCAGCCGCCGAACAGCCGCCGTCCACCGCGCCAGCTGGTTGTTCGCCGGTTTCGCCGGTACGACGACCTCAGCGCTCCCCGCATCAGCCAGGCCGGGCAACGGCTGCTCCGCACTGGCAGCCCGGTCCGCCAGGACGACGTACTGGCCGTCCACCGTGGCGAACCAAGCCGGGACCGCGCGCCGACCCTGCCAGGACAGCCAGACCAGGCCGGCCTTCTTCATCACCGCGGCGATCTCGGTCACATCCGTCACCGCACAAGGGTGTCACAGTGAGCGATGTCACCGGGCACGCAGCGGACGTTTCGCCGTACGCTGCCGGGGTGACCGGTCGGTAACCAAGGAGGCCCGCGAATGTCCGAGCAGGTGCTGCGCAGCAGGCGGTCGTGTCTGGCCACCCCGGGGTCGAACCCGCGGTTCCTGGCCAAGGCGAAGGGCCTGGACGCCGACCAGGTGTTCCTCGATCTGGAGGACTCGGTCGCGCCGATCGCCAAGGTCGACGCCCGGAAGAACATCGTCGCGGCGCTCAACGAGGGCGGCTGGGGCGAGAAGGTCCGCGTCGTCCGGGTGAACGACTGGACGACCGAGTGGACCTACGCCGATGTGATCGAGGTGGTCGGCGGCGCCGGCGCGAACCTGGACTGCATCATGCTGCCGAAGGTGCAGACCGCCGAACAGGTGGTCGCGCTCGACCTGCTGCTCACCCAGCTGGAGAAGGTGCACGGGTACGAGCCGGGCCGGATCGGGATCGAGGCGCAGATCGAGAACGCCCTCGGCCTGACCAACGTGAACGCGATCGCCGCCGCCTCGCCGCGGGTCGAGACGATCATCTTCGGCCCGGCCGACTTCATGGCCTCGATCAACATGAAATCGCTGGTGGTCGGCGAGCAGCCGCCCGGCTACGACGTCGGCGACGCCTATCACTACATCCTGATGCAGATCCTGATGGCGGCCCGCGCGTACGGCAAGCAGGCCATCGACGGCCCGTACCTGCAGATCAAGGACGTCGACGGCTTCCGCCGGGTGGCCGGCCGCTCGGCCGCGCTCGGTTTCGACGGCAAGTGGGTCCTGCACCCCGACCAGATCGCCGCCGCGAACGAGGTCTACTCGCCGCGCCAGGAGGACTACGACCACTCCGAGAACATCCTCGACGCCTACGACCACTACACCTCGGCCGCCGGCGGCGCCCGCGGCGCGGTGATGCTCGGCGACGAGATGATCGACGAGGCCTCCCGCAAGATGGCCCTCGTCATCTCCGCCAAGGGCCGCGCCGCCGGCATGAGCCGGACGGACGTCTGGCAGGCCCCCGCCGACTGACCGCTCCGGCGGGGACGCCGGGATCAGCGCAGCGTGAGTACCTTGAGGATGCGGATCGGACGGACCGGTGGGCCGTCCTGGTCCGGGTCGGCGATCCCGGCCTTGACCATCCGGTCGAAGGTCGGCATGCCGGCGATCACCTTGCCGAGGACGGTGTAGTTCGGGGCGATCTTGGCGAACGAGTGGACGACGAAGAACTCGCTGCCGTTGGTTCCGGGCCCCTGGTTGCCGTAGGCAACGGTTCCGCGCTCGTAGGTCTCCGCGCCGGTCACCTCGTCGGGGAACTTGTAGCCCGGGCCGCCCTCCTCCTGGCGGTAGATGTCACCGCACTGCAGGACGCCGAGGCGGGCCGAGTTGGTCAGCCGGAAGCACTGGGTGAAGTCGTAGAACCGGCTGTTCACCAGATGGACGAAGTTGTGCACGCCGCACGGCGCGTTCGCCCGGTCCATCCGGACGACGAACGAGCCGTAGTTGGTCAGGAAGTACACGTCGGCGGCGCCCTGCGCCTTCGCGGTCGGCGACGGGATCCGCACCGGCTTGGCGGCCGGGTTCTCCGGCGTCGGGGTGAACTCGCACTTGACCGTCGGCTTCGGGCGCTGAACGGGCGCGGCGGAGGCGGTGGTCGTGAACGTCGTGGCTAACAAGGTGGCCGCGATCACAGCGGCAAACGTTCGCTTCATGGGCACACGGTAGTCCTGCCGTCGCGCAGTGCAGAGGTTTGCAAGGAATCGGCTGTGGACTCGATTCGTTCACCGTTGCCGCCTAAGGTGTTGCGGTCCGCTGCGGAAGGTGTGTTTTTTGTGAACGGCGAGGTACTGGCAGGACGCTACCGGTTGCTGACCCTCCTGGGTCGGGGTGGCGCAGGTGAGGTCTGGAAAGCTGAGGACCTGGTACTGGACCGGCAGGTGGCGGTCAAACTGCTCCGCAGTCTCGACGGCGACCCGATGGACGCCGTCGCCCGGTTCCGCGCCGAGGCCCAGGCCGCAGCGCGGCTGACGCACCCGAACGTGGTCGCGACGTACGACGTCGGCGCTGCGGGCGACCATGTCTTCCTGGTGATGGAGCTGGTCTCCGGTCCGGATCTGGCGCAGCTGATGCGGACGGCGGGCCTGCCCACGGCCAAGCTGGTCGCCGATATCGCCACCCAGGGCGCACGGGCGCTGGACGCCGCGCACGCGGCCGGCATCGTGCACCGCGACGTGAAGCCGGCCAACCTGCTGCTCGCGCCGGACGGCACGCTCAAGATGACCGACTTCGGCATCGCCAAGCGCTCCGGTAACGAGACCACCATGGGCGTCCTCCTCGGGACGGCGTCCTACATCTCGCCCGAGCAGGTCACCGGCGGTTCCGCCACCTCGGCCAGCGACTGGTACGCCCTCGGCTGCGTCCTCTACGAGCTCCTGGCCGGTACGCCGCCCTTCACCGGCGCCACCGTCGAGCAGGTGATGCACCAACACCTCAGGGCCCAGCCGGCCCCCCTCCTCCGCACCGATGTACCGCCACAACTGGCTGCCCTGGTCATGCAGTTGCTGGCGAAGAACCCCGCAGACCGCCCAGCCTCGGCGCAGGAGGTCACCGCACTCCTCGCCTCCCCTGACCACCACCAGACGCAGGCGATTGCGCTGCCTGTCAGCAACAACACCCAGGTCCTGCATCTGCCGCCCCGAGTGGACGAAACGGATGAGCCGGACGAGCCGCGGGAGGAGCGGCGGCGGGGCTTTCCGTTTGTGAAGGTGATTGCGGCGATGGCTGCTGTGCTGGCGGCTGGGGTTGGGGTGGCACTGTTGAAGGAGGGGGTGGCTACTGATCCGCCGGCGCAGGCTGGTGGTTCGCCGTCGGTCCCAGCGGCGAAGGTGAGCGTTCCGGCCAAGCCGAAGAGCACGCCGACGCCGACGCCCACTCCGACCAAGAAGCCGACGAAGAAGCCGTCCAAGACGCCCAGCAAGACCCCGTCGAAGCCGCCCGAGAACCACAACCAGTACCCGGCGGTGGTCGCGCAGCTGCGGCAGCTGGCGGATGAGGTCCGCAAGAGCGGCAACCAGAACCAGTGGCCGGGCCAAGGCGACCAGCCGCGCAGCAACGCGCCGCGGCTCGCCGGGCGCGATCTGGACCAGGCTGCCGGTCAGCTGTCCCGCGGCGAGGTGAACGCCGCCCGGAAGAACTACAGCGAGGCCAAGCAGCGGCTGGTCGAGGCGCAGCGCGAGGGCAAGTGGCGTCCGACGGCGGAGGTCTACCTGCTGTTCGCCCAGCTCGACCGCTCGATGCCCGAGGGCGACGGCGACGAGGACGGCGAGGAGTGAGCTAAGCGACGCCCGTCGGGTGGCCGGTGTCACAGCGGGTGTCGGCGCTGTCCCGGGATGCTGAAAGCCGCAATACTCACGAGTAGCGATCAGTACGCACCCGAGGAGAGCCGGCGCATGACCAGACTGCAGCAGACCGAGGGACTGACCGATATTCAGGAGGAGATCCTGAAGACGGTCCGTGCGTTCGTCGAGTCCGAGATCCTGCCAGTGGCCACCGAGCTCGAGCACAACGACGAGTACCCGACCGAGATCGTCGAGGGGCTCAAGGAGCTCGGTCTGTTCGGGCTGATGATCCCTGAGGAGTACGGCGGCCTCGGGGAGTCGCTGCTGACCTACGCGCTCTGCGTCGAGGAGATCGCCCGCGGCTGGATGAGCGTGTCCGGCATCATCAACACGCATTTCATCGTCGCCTACATGCTGCTGCAGCACGGCACCGACGAGCAGAAGCAGAAGTACCTGCCGCGGATGGCCGCCGGTGACGTCCGGGGCGCGTTCTCGATGTCCGAGCCGGGCTGCGGCTCCGACGTCTCGGCGATCAAGACCAAGGCCGTCAAGGACGGCGCCGGCTACGTGATCAACGGCCAGAAGATGTGGCTGACCAACGGCGGCTCGTCGAATCTCGTCGCCGTCCTGGTGAAGACCGACGAAGGGCAGGAGTCGGTCTACAAGAACATGACCACCTTCCTGGTCGAGAAGGAGCCGGGTTTCGGCGAGGTCGACAAGGGCCTGAGCGTGCCGGGCAAGATCGAGAAGATGGGTTACAAGGGCGTCGACACCACCGAACTGGTCTTCGACGGGTACGCGATCGACGCCGGCCAGATCCTCGGCGGTGTGCCGGGCAAAGGTTTCTACCAGATGATGGACGGCGTCGAGGTCGGCCGGGTGAACGTCGCGGCGCGCGGCTGCGGGGTCGCCCGGCGGGCCTTCGAGCTCGGCATCTCCTACGCGCAGCAGCGCGAGACGTTCGGCAAGAAGATCGCCGACCACCAGGCCGTGCTGTTCCGGCTGGCCGACATGGCGGTCAAGGTCGAGGCCGCGCACGAGCTGATGGTGAAGGCCGCCCGGAAGAAGGACAGCGGCTCCCGCAACGACTTCGAGGCCGGCGTCGCCAAGTACCTGGCCAGCGAGTACTGCGCCCAGGTCGTGGAGGA
Organism: Kribbella sandramycini; assembly: GCF_013131805.1. Classification (GTDB taxonomy): domain Bacteria; phylum Actinomycetota; class Actinomycetes; order Propionibacteriales; family Kribbellaceae; genus Kribbella; species Kribbella sandramycini. Next base: position 97,892 of record NZ_JABJRC010000006.1, read on the forward strand.
CTCCTTCCGCATCCACGGCGGTTACGGCTTCTCCAAGGAGTACGAGATCGAGCGCCTTTACCGCGAGGCGCCGATGCTGCTGATCGGCGAAGGCACGGCCGACATTCAGCGAATGATCATCGGCCGTCGCCTCCTCGAGGACTACAAGCTCTAGTTCAAGCGTTCCGGGTCCTGGATGAAGCCGCCGCTCAGGACGGCCTTGCCGAGCAGGGTGAGGTCGTGGCGGACGGCTTGGCCGGCGCGGCGGGTGGTGACCAGGCCGGCGTCGCGCAGGATGCCTGCCTGGCGGCTGGCGCCGGCCAGAGAGATCTGGCAGCGCTCCGCGAGCTGCGTGGTGGTGCAGCCGCCCGCGATGGACTCCAGGGCCGCTGCGCGCGTCGTACCGAGCAGCGCGGCCAGAGGCTGCGATCTGTGCTCGGCGGAGAGGCGGCGCAGCAGACCGGGTGTGTGCTGGACCGGATAGACCAGCACGGGCTGCAGCTCCGGGTCGTAGAGCTTGGTCGGTGTGTTCCAGCAGAACACCGAGGGCTGCAGCCGAACGCCTCTACCGTCCAAGTGGACGTCCTTGTCGGCGAAGCCGTCGATCTCCAGGACAGGCGAGTTCCAGCGGATCGACGGGTGCAGGTTGCCCAAAAGGGCATCGACTCCGGCGACTGACATGTTGCTGACCTGCTGCTGATGGTCCGCACGGACCAGCGAGCGGATGGAAGCCCAGTAGGGCTCGATCGCATGCTGGTGGTAGGCGTGGAGTGCGTGTCCGAGCCCTTTCATGGCCACTCCGCGGCCGGAGCCCAGCTCTCTGGTCCAGGTGGTCCGCGGACGCCATCCGGAGAGCACCTCGAGCTCGTGGCGGACGCGTGGGCGTGGTGTCGACATCACCTGCTCGAGGCCGGTGCCGAAGTCGGGCATATGGTCGTTGGGCGTCAGAAAATCAGGGCTGTAGCCATGCGTCGGGGTCAGTTCCAGCAACCGAACCGCCGACCGCGGCAACATCCGGCGGGCCCGTTCCCGCCAGGTGCCGTAGTGCGCCGGCCCCTCCCGCCCCTGCAACTGGTGCAGGCTCAGCCCTCCCTCTCAACTTCACATGCTGCCGTCCACCCCCTGTCAGCAACCTGTCACGGAGCGGACAGTTCCCACTCGGAAGTGCGGTAAATTCGCAGTCTGGGGAGTGGAGGCAGATGTCTGGTTCTGGGGTGGAGATCCGGCTGCTCGGCGGGGTGTCGGTGCGCGTCGGGGCGGAGCCGGTCGAGCTGGGCGGTGACCGGGTTCGGGCGCTGCTCGCGGTGCTGGCCCTCGCTGCGGGGGAGGCGGTCGCGACGCCGGTGCTCGCGGAGCGGATCTGGGGTGACGAGCCACCGGCGAACATCCGTCCGAGTCTGCACACGTTGATGACGCGGCTGCGGCGGGCCATCGGCGCGGAGCTGGTGGCAACCAGCCCCGCCGGCTACAGCCTGCGGCTGGTCGCCGAGCAGGTCGACGTCCATCAGTTCAGCCGCCTGTTGCGTGCAGCGGCCCAGGCGAACGATCCGGCCGCTGAGCTCGAGAGCATCCTGGCCGCGCTGGCGCTGTGGGGCGGCAGGCCTTTCGACGGCGCCCGCTCGGGCTGGTTGGAGGACTCTGAGGCCCCACGTCTGACAGAGCAGTACTTGGCAGCGGTCGAGCGCCGGGTCGACCTCGGGGTTCAGCAGCGGGAGCAGAGCGCGATCCTGGCCCAGCTGCGCGAGCTCACCATCACTTACCCGCTTCGCGAATCGCTGTGGGTTCGGCTGTTGCGCCTCCTGGCCGGAGTGGGCCGTGCGGCGGAGGCGCTGGAGCTGTACGAAGATGTACGCGTCCGCATCGCCGATGAGCTCGGCGTGGACCCAGGAGCGGAGCTGCGCGCACTACACGCCGAGCTCCTGCTCGGTACGCCGAAGGCCCCCGTTCCGGCCCGCGTCTTCGTACCGCGCCAGCTCCCGGCCGATCTGCCCGCATTCGCCGGCCGCCGCCGCGCTCTGGCCTTTCTGGACGGTGTGCACGCGGCTGGGAGGTCGGAGCAGTCTGCGGTGATCGTGGCGATCGACGGGACAGGTGGCGCAGGCAAGTCCGCGCTGGCCGTGCACTGGGCACATCGCGCCCGCGCCTCCTTCCCCGACGGTCAGCTGTACTTGAACCTGCGCGGCTACAGCGCGGGCGGTCTGGTCGAGCCAGTGGACGCGTTGCAGTCGCTGCTGCTGGGGCTCGGCGTCCCGACCGACGAGATGCCGGTCGGGATCGAGGCCAGGTCGGCGTTACTGCGGACTCTGCTGGCGGAGAAGCAACTGCTGGTCGTGCTCGACAACGCCCGCAACGCGGCACAGGTCCGCCCGCTGCTGCCAGGGGCCGGCGGTTTCGTCATCGTCACCAGCCGGAACCAGCTGCGTGGTCTGGTCGCCCGCGAGGGCGCACGGCGGCTCAGCCTCGGCCAGATGACCCCTGAGGAGTCCACGGAGCTGCTGGCCCGGGTCGTGTCCGGACGCCCGTACGACGTCGCCCAGCTGACCGCGTTCGCGGAGCTCTGCGGCCGGTTGCCGTTGGCGCTGGTAGTCGGAGCCGAACGAGCGAGCCGGAGCCCTGGCGCCAATATCACCAAACAGCTGTCCGACGCGAGCGACCGGCTGGCCGCGCTGGAGATCGGTGACGACGAGCTGACCAGCGTGCGCGCCGTCCTCTCCTGGTCCTACCAGGCGCTACCAGCGGACGCAGCGCGGCTGTTCCGGATGCTGGGCGTCTATCCGGGTGCGGTCTTCGAACCGCCCGCGGTCGCGGCGCTGACCGGCCTGGACGAGGTGGAGGTCGATCACCTCCTCGACGTTCTGGTCGAGGCGAACCTGCTCGAACAGGCGTCGACCGGCTCCTACCAGCTGCACGACCTCATCCGGCTGTACGCCGCCGGTCTGGATGAGCCGGGGGAGAGCCGGCAGGCGGTGGCCCGCCTGCTGGACTGGCTGGCGCAGACCGCGCAGGCGGCGAAGCTGGCGCGAGGCGGGCGGATGCGCTTCAACCTGCTGCGCAAACCGTTGGACGGCGTGCGGCCGTTGACGTTCGGGTCGGACGCCGAAGCGCTGGCGTGGTTCCGGAAGGAGTGGCCGACGCTGCTCGCGGCCGTCATCGAAGGCGCCGAGCACGAGCATCACTGGCTCGCCGCGGCGTTGGCGAGTGAGCTGTGGGACTTCCTGGAGCAGGAGCGGTCGCCGTCCCCCGCGGCGCTCAAGGCGCACGAGACGGCCGTGCGGTCGGCGCGGGCGATCAGCGAGCCGCTGCTGGAGGCCGTCGTCGGTAACCAGCTCGCGGTGAGCTACGGGCTGCTCGGGCGGTTCGAGGAGTCGCTGGAGGTCTTCCTGCACTCGCTGGCGCTGATGGAGTCGGTAGGGCATCGCTCCGGGCTCAGCATGGTCCACGGCAACCTCGGGATGACGTACCGGCGGCTGGGGGAGATGGACGCCGCCGTCCGGCATCTCGAGCAGGCGATGGCGTGCAGCGACGAGGACCGGGCCTACGGCGCCGCGCAGAACAATTTCGCGCACACGTTGAGCGATCTCGGTCGGCATCAGGAGGCGATCGACAACGCGCTTCAGGCGGTCGAGCGGCATCGGCGGGACGGTTACCACCGCGGCGTCGCGTACGCGCTCGACACCGCGGGGCTGGCCTACCAGCGGATGGGCGACTACGACCAGGCGATCGAGTACCTGACCGAGTCGGCCCGGTTGTGCCGCGAGCTCGAGCTGGGCGCCGCCGAGGTGCCGACGCTGATCAGCCTCGGCGAGGTCCTCCAGGCCGCCGGACGGCATCAGGAAGCCCACTACGTCTGGCAGCAGGCGCTCGTCGTCGCCGATCGGCAGGGGCTCTCGCAGAGCGAGCTCCGCGCCCAGGTGCTCCGGCACCTGGACGCGCCCAGCAAGCTGGCGTGAGCGGGTTGCTCAGGCGGTGAGGCGGGGCTGGGGGTGCGGTTGCGGGTGCGGCTGCCGGGTGTTGCCCGAGCCGTAGCCGGACAGCAGCCAGATCCCCAGCTGGGTGATCTCGTGGCGGACGGAGGCGCCCGCGCGGCGGGTGGTGATCAGGCCGGCTTCGCGCAGGACGGTCGCCTGGTGGCTGGCCGCCGCGGGGGAGATCTTGCAGCGCTTGGCGAGCTCGGTGGTCGTACAGCCGGCGACGGCCGCTTCGAGGGCGGCCGCGCGGGTCGAGCCGAGCAGCGAGCCGAGCGGGTCGGCGGCGGTGACCTGGTCACCCGACGTCTGTCGCAGGATGCCCGGCGCGTGCTGGATCGGGTAGACCAGGATCGGCTTGAGCTCCGGGTCGCGCAGTTTGGTCGGCACCTGCCAGCAGAACGCCGACGGCTGCAGCTCGATCCCGCGCCCGTCCAGGTAGAGGTCGCGGTCGTTCATGTCGAGCACCTGCAGGACGGGCGCCACCCAGCGCACCCGCGGGTGCAGCGACGAGAGCAGCCGGTCCACGCCGTGCCGCGCGAGGGCCTCGCCGCGGTGCGCGTGATCGGCCGAGATGTGCGTTCCGATCGACTTCCAGTAGGGCGCGATCGCGGCCTGGTGGTAGGTCCGCATGGCGCGGCCGAGTTTGTGCATCGCGGCCCGCTCGCCCTGGGCGAGCTCCCGCGTCCACGGTGAGGCCGGGCGGTACTTGGCGAGCAGGTCGAGCTGGCTGCGGATCTGCTGCCGCGGGGTGGCCAGCGCGATCTCCAGCGCGGTGTCGAAGTCCGGCGCGGACTCCGCCGGGGTGAGGAAGTCGGGTGAGTACCCCTTCGGCGGGGTCAGCTCCAGCAGCAGCCGCATCTGGTCCGGCGCGACCGACGTCCGGACGTGGCGGCGCCAGTCCTCGAAGATGAGCCGGCCGTCCGAGTGCTGCAACATGTGCAGGCTGAGCAGCATCTCCCACAGCGGCGCCGGTTTGGTCGCGACCGTGACGCGCGTCAGATCGCGCGGCGTGAAGTGAATTCTGAGCACGGCAACGCCCTCCCAGCGGCATGACCATCACGACATCCCCCGATGCCGTCGGTCGCAGATTGTGGCGGCCTGCTGACCGAACGCGATATGCGCAGTAAATCAAGAGCGCGTTTCACCGACAACCGTTTAATACGCCCAACGCGTTGCCAGTCCCGGCCATGGCAGAAGCCTGCCAACCCCTGCCGCCCGGAGGGGCGAACGTGGTATTGGGAAAATTTGATCAAAGCCAATGGTTCCGCTTGAACAACCGGTGCAGCCCGACGCACGCGGTGAGCATCACGGCGAGGACGACGAAGTAACCGTACCGGAGCCGGAGCTCCGGGAGATAGTCGAAGTTCATCCCGTAGATCCCGGCGATCATCGTCGGGACGGCGAGGATCGCGACCCAGGCCGAGATCCGCCGCATGTCCTCGTTCTCCGCGACCTGCACCTGGGCCAGCCCGGCCTGCAGGATCGAGCTGAGCAGCTCGTCGAACGAGATCACCTGCTCCTTCACCCGCAGCAGGTGGTCGTCGACGTCGCGGAAGTAGTTCCGCGTCTCGTCGGCGATCAGCGGGTGCCGCAGCGTCGACAGCGAGCGCATCGGGCCGGTCAGCGGGGCCACTGCGCGCTTCAGCTCGAGCACCTCACGTTTGAGCTGGTAGACGCGGTCGATGTTCCGCCAGCCGCGCGGTGTGAACATCTCGCTCTCGATCAGGTCGATATCGGCCTGTACGGCGTCCGCGACCTCCAGGTACCGGTCGACGACATGGTCGGCGATGGCGTGCAGTACTACCCCCGGGCCGACGGCCAGCCGCTCCGGCTGGGTCTCCAGCTGTTGCCGGAGGCCGGTCAGCTCACTGTGCTCGCCGTGCCGGACGGTGACCACGAAGCTGGGGCCGCAGAACACCATCACCTCGCCGGTGGCCACCACCTCGCTCGTGGCGGTCAGATCCTTGTGCGGGACGTAGCTGACTGTTTTGAGTACTGCGAACAGGGTGTCGTCGTACCGTTCGAGTTTTGGCCGCTGGTGCGCCTCGGAGGCGTCCTCCAGCGCGAGCGCGTGCAGACCGAACTCCGCGCCGATGATGGCCAGTTGGTGGTCGGTCGGCTGGAACAGCCCGATCCAGACGAACCCCTGGCCGCGACGGGCCCGGCCGAGCGCCTCGGTATAGGAGTTGACCCGCTGGTCGCGGCGTCCGTCGCGGTAGAAGGCCCAGTCGACCAGGGCGCCGTCCAGCTTGCCGCTGGCCACCGGATCGTGGTGCTGCGGCCCCTGGCCGTCGCCCAGCGCCCGGCGGGCGAACATCTGTCCCATCCGGCGTGTCGCGCCCAGGTCCCACCGTCGTCCGCCCATCACCGGCGAGGCTATCAAGGCGCGGTAACCACTCGTCGGCAATGATGGGGGTGGAAGCACGTGGAGAGGAACGACGATGAGCACGCCAGGCATGCCCTTGATCGACCCGAGGCCCAGTGGTCTGACGATCGGGACGTACGACACGTACCGGGAGGCGCAGCGCGCTGTCGACTACCTGTCGGACGAGAAGTTCCCCGTCGAGCACACGACCATCGTCGGTAACAACCTGCGGCAGGTGGAGAAGATCACCGGCCGGTTGACCTGGGCGCGTGCGCTGACCGCCGGTCTGGCCAGCGGCGCGTGGTTCGGGCTGTTCGTCGGCCTGTTGCTGGGGCTCTTCACCAACGGCAACTTCCTGGCCGCTCTGCTGACCGGTGTGGTCCTGGGCGCCTTCTTCGGGGTCGTGTTCGGCGGCCTCGGCTACGCGCAGTCGGCCGGCCGCCGCGACTTCACCTCTCGCACGGCGGTGGTGGCGACGACGTACGACGTCCTGTGCGACTTCAAGTTCGCTGAAGAGGCTCGTAACCACCTGGCCAAGCTGGCGCTCAAGGGCGAGGTGACGCCTCGCCTGCCGGACTACCAGGCCCAGCCGCCGGTGCAGCAGCCCGTCCAGCAGCAGGCGCAGCCGCCGCAGGACTAGACAGCTCGTCGCGGCGGGGTGACGTAGGTCTCCCCGCCCGATGAGAGCCAGACCACGGCCGCCGGTGGTCCGGTTGGGCAGCATGGGGTGTCCCAGACCGAAGAGGAGCCGGCATGCAGTTCGGGCGTAGCTACGAGGAGTTCGAGGTCGGCGCGGTCTACAAGCACTGGCCAGGTAAGACCGTGACCGAGTACGACGACCACCTGTTCTGCCTGCTGACGATGAACCACCATCCGCTGCACCTGGACGCCAACTACGCCGGCGAGACCACCCAGTTCGGCAAGAACGTTGTCGTTGGCAACTACATCTACTCGATCCTGCTCGGGATGTCGGTCCCGGATGTCAGCGGTAAGGCGATCGCCAACCTCGAGATCGAGTCCCTGCGGCATGTCGCGCCGACGTTCCACGGCGACACGATCTACGGCGAGACCGTCGTCCTGGACAAGTGGGAGTCGACGTCCAAGGACGATCGCGGCATCGTGCACGTCGAGACCAAGGGCTACAAACAGGACGGCACGGTGGTCTGCATCTTCCGCCGCAAGGTGATGGTCCCGAAGAACTCCTATCTGGAGGCTCGCGGCGGGGAGCAGCCCGGACGGCCGGTTCCGCACGCAGAGTGAACCTTTTCGGCGGCAACCGAAGGGTGCGCTCCGGAATTCGGTTTCCGTTTCAACGTCGATCGAACCCGTTGTTAGACCACTGAGCCCGCCCGCACATTGACCTCACCTACTAGGGGAGGTCAGATGTCCACAGATGTGGCTCGGCGCGCCTGGGCCGTAGTGCTCGGGACCGCTCTCGTCGCCGGCCTGCATCCACCAGGTGCGAACGCGGCGCCGGAGCAGGAAAAAGAGGAGCGGACCGTCAAGGGGTCCAAGGTCAAGCCGGTGCACGGCACGAACTACAAGGTCAAGCCGCGAACGCCGGACCTGGACGTCGACGTCGTCAAGACGCCGACCGTCAGCTGGCCGGCGACCGGTACGGCCGAGGTGGTCCTGCCGGTCGCGAGCTGGTCCGCGCAGTTGTCCGGCGTCCTGCCGAAGAAGGCCGCCGGTGCGCTGCCGGTTGCCGTCGGGCCGGTCAGTGCCGATGGCACTGCCCCGACCGGGGTGAAGGTGGACCTGCTCGGCCGCCGTGACGCCCGGATGCTGGTGAAGCTGACCAGCACCGACAAGGCCAAGACGAGCGGCAAGGTCCGCCTGGACCTCAACTATCAGGCCTTTCGGCACGCGTACGGCGGTGACTGGGCCAGTCGCCTCAGGCTGGTTCAGCTGCCTGCATGTGCGGAGAAGTCGCCGCTGTCGGCCACCTGCGCCGCGACGCCGCTGAAGACCCGCAACGACGGCGCCGGCACGGTCAGCGCCGACGTGCCGGCGAACGGCCTCTACGCGATGGAGGCCGCGGCCGCCGGTAACGCCGGTGATTACGGCACCACCTCGATGTCTCCGACGACCTCCTGGTCGGTCGGCGGCTCGTCAGGTGACTTCAACTGGCAGTACCCGTTCCGCTCCCCGCCGGGCACCGGTGGGCCGACGCCGACCATCAGCCTGGGCTACTCCTCGGGCAGCGTCGACGGACGGACCTCCGGGACCAACAACCAGACGTCGTGGGCCGGTGAGGGCTTCGAGTTGTCACCCGGCGGTTCCATCGAGCGTCGGTACGCCTCGTGCGGCTCGAAGAACGAGAAGACCGGTAACAACGGCAACCGCGCGGTCGGCGACCTCTGCTTCGCCACCGACAATGCGACGTTCAGCCTCAACGGCGCCGGCGGTGAGCTGGTCCGGGACGACGTCACCAAGCAGTGGCGCCCGAAGTCCGACGACGGCACCAAGGTCGAGCGGCTCTCCGGCGCTGACAACGGCGACGAGGGCAGCGCGGGCAAGCCGGAGGAGGCGGGCGAGTACTGGGTCATCACCACCAAGGACGGCACCAAGTACTACTTCGGCCTGAACAAGCTCCCCGGTGCGGCAGCTGAGCGGACCAACTCCGCGCTGAAGGTTCCGGTCGCCGGTAACCACAGTGGCGAGCAGTGCAACCAGGCTGCGTTCGCGAGCTCGTTCTGCCAGCAGGTGTACCGCTGGCAGCTGGACTACGTCGTTGACCCGCACGGCAACACGATGTCGCTGTTCTACGACGTGGAGAAGAACAACTACGCCTACAACGGCACGGAGACCACGACCAAGAGCTACGACCGCGCGAGCAACATCAAGCGGATCGACTACGGTCAGACCGACGGTCAGGTCTTCAGCGAGAAGCCGGTGGCCCGGGTGCACTTCGACACGCTCGAACGCTGCAACACCGGTGCCAACTGCGCACCCGCCGACTACTTCGACACTCCGCTGGACCAGGAGTGCGGGACGGCGACCTGTAAACAGACCGGTCCGAGCTTCTGGACCAAGAAGAAGCTCAGCAAGATCCGCACCGAGGTCTGGCGCGGTACGGCGTTCGACGCCGTCGACACCTGGACGCTGCGGCACTCCTTCCCCAACCCGGGCGACAACACCAGCCCCCGGTTGTGGCTGGAGGCAATCGTGCACACCGGCGAGGCCGGCAGTGGCGCGGTCTCCATCCCGGAGATCAACTTCGACAAGGTCCAGATGGACAACCGGGTCGCCGACGGCACCGCACGTCCGCTGCTGCAGTGGTTCCGCATCCGCGGCATCCACTACGGCACTGGCGGCGAGCTGGCCGTCACCTACTCGGCCAAGGACTGCACACTGCCCGGCAACGTGCCGGCCGTGGACCGCAACGACCGTAGGTGCCACCCGCTGAAGTGGACGCCGCCGGGTGAGACCGAAGAGCGCCAGGACTGGTTCCACAAGTACGTCGTCACCTCCGTCACGGAGTCCGACCGCGTCAGCGGCATGGTCCCCGTGCAGACGACCGTCAGCTACCCGGGCAAGCCGGCCTGGCGGCACGACGACGAGGACGGCCTGGTCGAGATCGGTCGCAAGACCTGGTCGCAGTGGCGCGGTTACGACCGGGTCATCGTGGCCAAGGGCCACCCCGACGGCCCGCAGACGATCACCGAGAGCCGCTACTTCCAGGGCATGGACGGCGACAAGCTGGCCAACGGCACCGTGAAGGACGTCAAGCTGACCGACTCCACCGGCGCCCAGGTCGAGGACGTCAACGCGCTGTCCGGACAGGTCCGGGAGACCAGCAAGCTGGTCAACGGAGCGATCGTCGAGCGGACCATCAACGACAGTTGGGTCTCCGGCGCGACGTCGACCCGGGTGCGCGACTGGGGTACCACTCAGGCGTTCAAGGTCGAGCAGGAGGCTTCCAAGCAATGGGAGGCCAAGCAGGGCGGTGGATTCCGCCAGACCGCGGCCAACAACGTCTACTCGTCGACCGGCGTGCTGCTGGCCGCGTCGAACGCGAACGACCTGGCCACGACCGCTGACGACACCTGTGTGCGCTACGAGTACGCGAGCAACCCGGCCAAGGGCATCGTCGAGCTGCCGACCCGGACGCAGACGGTGGCCAAGGCGTGCGACCAGCCGTGGACGAAGGACGACGTCCTGTCCGACACCAAGCAGACGTACGCCGGCGGCGCGGCTCCGGAGAACGCCAAACCGGTTGCCGTCCAGCGTCTCAGTGGCTTCAACAGCGCTGGGGAGCCGACGTACCAGACCGTCGCGACGACGGCGTACGACGACCACGGCCGGAAGAAGTCCGAGACCGACCCGAAGAACAGCTCCACCACCTACGGGTACTTCCCGGCCGACGGCCCGGTCACCAAGACGACCGTGTCGCTGTCGAACGGGCACACCACGACCACTGAGCTGGACCCGGCCTGGGGACAGTCGACCAAGGTCACCGATGTCGGCGGCCGGACGACGACCTCCGAGCGGGACCCACTCGGTCGCGTCGCCAAGGTGTGGCTGCCGGGCCGCGCGCTGACCGAGACCCCGAACGTCGAGCACGTATACACCGCAGGGATCGATCAGCCGGGCGTCGTCCAGTCCAAGGCTCTGCAGGCCGACGGCACGGTGTCGACCAGCTACGAGATCCTGGACGGCCTGCAGCGCAAGCGGCAGGTCCAGCGGGCGTCCGCCGATGGCATCGGCCGGGTGATCGAGGACTTCGAGTACGACTCACGTGGTCTGCAGATCATCGAGAACCGGCCGTACTACAACGACGCGCCGCCCGGGCCGCAGGTGTTCGACGCGGTCGAGGAAGAGCTGCCGGCGCGCAAGGCGACGGCGTACGACCAGCTCGAGCGTCCGATGACCGAGGCGTTCTGGTCGAAGAACGAGGAGAAGTGGGTCACCACACACAGCCACCAGCCAGGTGTGCAGACCGTGGACCCGCCGAACGGCGAGCAGGCCTCGACGCGGATCACCGACGCCCAGGGCCGTCTGACCGAGCTGCGCACCTACAACACCCCCGGTGTCAGCACGAATTTCGACAAGACGTCGTACACGTACACCAAGGCCGGGCAGATCGAGTCCATGACGGACGCGGCCGGGAACCTGTGGCGGTACGAGTACGACCTGAGAGGCCGGCGGACCAAGGCCGTCGAGCCGGACCGCGGCGCCACGACGTACACCTACACCGACCTGGACCAGGTCGCCACGATGACCGATGCGCTCGGCAAGACGCTGTTCTACAGCTACGACAACATCGGCCGGCAGACCGCCGTCCGAGACGGCGCGGTCGATGGCCCGCTGCTGGTCGAGCGGACCTACGACACGCTGGTGAAGGGCTCGCCCAGCACAGCGACGCGGTACGTCAACGGCAACGCTTACAAGACGGAGGTCACCGGCTACGACGTCAGCGGGCACGCTCTGGCGACAAAGGTGACGCTGCCGGCGGCCGAGGGTGGTCTGGCCAAGACGTACACCACTGAGAACACCTACACCCCCAGCGGTCTGCTGGCGACGCAGAAGCTTCCGAGCGTCGGTGGGCTGCCCGAGGAGACACTGACCACGACGTACGACACCAACGACCTGCCGAAGAGCCTGTCGAGTGAAGTGTCGACGTACGTCACGGACGCGCAGTTCAACTCGTTCGGTGACCTCACGTATCTGGAGGCACGGCCGACGGGTGGGAAGTATCTGCGGCACAACTACATCTACGACGAGTCGACGCGCCGGTTGACGCGGACGTTCATGCAGCGTCAGACGACCGGGCCGCAGCGGGTGCTGGACCAGAGCTACGAGTACGACCTGGCCGGCAACGTCACCAAGATCACCGACACCCCGGCCAGCGGTAGCACTGACCCGAAAGACGTGCAGTGCTTCGGATACGACGAGTCCCGGCGGCTGACGCAGGCGTGGACGCCGGCTGACGCCAACTGTGCGGTCCAGCCGACCAGCGCGAGTCAGCTGGGCGGTCCGGCGCCGTACTGGCACCAGTGGACGTTCGACCAGATCGGCAACCGCAAGACCGAGAAGCGCAACACGGTTGCCGGCAGCACGACGAGCACCTACGAGTACCCGGCCGCAGGCCAGGCTCGGCCGCACGCCGTGCAGAAGATCACCACCACTGGTACGGACGGGACCACGAAGGTCAACGAGTACGAGTACGACGCTGCCGGTAACCAGACCGCGCGGAAGCTCGCTGGTGTCGGTGAGACCTTCACCTGGGACGCCGAGGGCAAGTTGGCCAAGGTCAAGAAGGGCAACCAGGAGACCAGCTACATCTACGACGCCGACGGCAACCGGCTGCTCCGTAAGGACCACACCGGTACGACGCTGTACCTGGGCGGCACCGAGGTGCTGCTGATGCCGGACGGCTCTCAGCTGGGCACGCGGTACTACAAGTTCGGTCAGCAGACCATCGGCGTCCGGGTGGGCACCAAGCTGAGCTGGCTCGGCTCGGACCACCACGGTTCGGCCACACTGACCGTGGACGCGCAGACCCAGGCGTTCCAGCGCAAGCGGATCACGCCGTACGGCGAGACCCGCGGACCGGTGCCGACCGCGTGGCCGGGACAGCAGGACTTCGTCGGCGGCACCCGGGACGACTCCACCGGGCTGGTCCATCTGGGTGCCCGCGAGTACGACCCGGTCACCGGCAGGTTCATCTCGGTCGATCCGGTGATCGACGGCACCGATCCACAACAGCTCAACGGGTACAGCTACGCGAACAACAGCCCGGTGAGTTTCGTCGATGCCGACGGCAAGCGATACCGCACGCAGACCATCACCGAGACCAAGACGATCGTCCGCGAGCACGTGAAGCGGATCAAGGAACTCCGCAAGGAGGTCATCACGATCTACGTGAAGATCGTGATCTACACCCTCGTCGCGGCGCTGGCGGCGGCGTTCGGGCTGCACGCGTTCGCGGCGAAGATCACCGCGGAGGTCGCCAAACAGGTGACGATCTACAAAGAAGTGATCAAGACGATCAGATACCACACCAAGGAAGTCATCCGGATCGTCACCAAGAAACTCATCTACATCCCGGAGCTCAACGAAGCGCTGAACCTGGCCAAACAGACCGACAACAGCGTGTCCACCATGGAGAAACAGGTGGACAAGATGGCCGACGTCGCGGCCAAGATCGCCGAACGCGCCAAAGCCGCGCTGGACGCGCTGCAGAAGGCGGCGGCGATCGCGGAGGAGCAGAAACGCCAGGACGCCGAACAGGCCAACAAGAAGGGCTGCGGGGTCTGCGGAAAGGATCCGGACGACGATCCGATCGACAAGATCGCGTGGAACGCCGTCGGCGGCGCCGCTGTCGGAGTCGGTATCTGCGTGCTCGGCGCGATCTTCACCGCCGGTGGCTCGTGTGCGGTCGGCGCCGCGGTGGGCATGGGGATCGCCGGTGCGGCCGGCACGGCGGCGTACCAGCTCGGCTGGAACTGCTACAACGGGCCGAAGAACTCCTGTCTGAAGCGCGACCCGTACAAGCCGCCGCCCATGAGCTACAAGGAGTACTCCGACCTCTGCAAGACACCGGGCGCTCAAGAGGCGTGTAAGTACGCCAAGCCGGGGCGGTGACCAGGCTGATGCCGAAACACCGGAGTACGCGGCGATTGACCGGCACCCTGTTGGCAGGGGTGCTGGCGGTGCCGCTGGCTGCGGTAGCTGGTGCGGGTACGGCGGTCTCCGCCGTACCCGCCCCGGCGGCCCCGCAGCCCGCGAAGCCGACCCAGCGGGTGGAGCTGGAGCACCTGCGCAACGAGACCACGCAGGTCTTCCAGGAGCCCTCTGGTCTGCACACGATGGAACAGTTCGCGTACCCGGTCCGGGCCCGGAAGGGCTCGGGCTGGGTGCCCATCGACACCAAGCTCGCAGTACGGCCCGACGGCTCGGTACGGCCGGGTGTGATCGTCACCGAGCTCGCACTGTCCGGTGGCGGAGACAGCGAGCTGGTTGCCCTCGGCACGGCCGACAAGCAGGTCCGGATGGGCTGGAAGGGGAAGCTGCCGAAGCCGGTGCTGTCCGGCGACACTGCGACGTACCCGGACGTTCTGCCCGGAGTCGACCTGCAGGTGCGGGTCGAGGCCACCGGGTTCCAGCACCTGCTGGTGGTGAAGAACCGGGCGGCTGCGAGCAATCCGGCGCTGAAACAGCTCAGATTCCCGATCAGCGGTACCGGGCTGAAGCTGGCCACCAAACCGGACGGTACGACGGTCGCGACCGATGCGGCCGGAAAGTCGTTGTTCACCGCCGGCAAGGCGGTGATGTGGGACAGCCCGGCCGCCGCCAAGGACGCCGGACTGAGCACCCGGCACGCCAGTGTGCCGACAACCAGGTCGGCGAACGAGCTGGTGATCACACCGGACCAGAAGCTGCTCACTGCGGCGACGACGCGCTACCCGGTGACGATCGACCCCAGCTGGCAGATCAACAACTACCTGTGGACGCACGTCAGTCGCGAGCACCCCGACCAGTCCTACTGGGACTACGACCGCGGTGAGGGCGCCAAGGTCGGCAGGTCGTACGACAACGTCATCACCTACCGGTCGTTCTTCCAGTTCGGCACCGGGAACATCGGCGGCGCGAAAGTCATCGGCGCCCGGTTCGAGATCATGCTGGACCACAGCTCGTCCGGTAGCGCGACGCCGACCGACCTGTACTGGACGCACTCGCTGAACCGGGACCAGGCGGTCACCTGGAACAACACCGGCGGCCACTGGCGGCAGTACCTCGGGACGGCCTACGGCAACGCCCGGACCGGTGGCGGCCAGCCGGACATGCAGATGAACTGGGCCGGTGCGGCCAAGGACAACGCCGCGATCGTCAACCCGTTCCAGGACGCCGCGACCAACAACGCCGGCACCGTCACCTTCGGCCTGCGTGCGCCGAACGAGTCGGACATCTTGCAGTGGAAGAGGTTCCACGGCGGCTCCGCGCGGATCGTCGTCACCTACAACAACCGCCCGCACGCACCGGAGCGGCTGAACTTCAGCCGGGCCAGGCCGTGCGGTACGGCGAGCAACCCGACCGTGGTCAGCTGGCCGCTATCTGGGTACTCCTTCTCCGCGAAGGCGAACGACAAGGACGGCGACAACCTCATCACCCGGCTGTCGATCCACCGCGTGTCGGACCAAGCTCTGGTGCACCAGGTGGACTCGGCCACGACGACGTCGGGTTCGGCGTTCGCCTGGCCGGCCATCGACCGGACGAAGTTCGCGGACGGCCAGACGTACTCCTACACGGCCAAGAGCGACGACGGCGTCCCGGACGACAACATCGACTACGGACCGGCTACTCAGCCGTGCTACTTCAAGGTCGATGCGAAGAAGCCCGGACCGGCTGTGCTGTCGTCGACCGACTTCCCGGACGGTGAGGCGAACATCCCGGCCCGTACGGTCGGCACGGTGACGCTGAGCCCGGCTGCGGGGGACACCGACGTCGCGGAGTACCTCTACGGCTTCCAGCCGGAGCGGGTGGTCAGCCGAATCAAGGCAGACGCTGATGGGTCGGTTCAGATCCCGCTGAGCGTCTTCCAGAAGTCTCTGACCACGGAGCCCGAGCAGAAGGTGCTCTACGTGAAGGCGGTCGACGGCGCGAACAACGTTAGCGACAACTCGACCGTCTGGGCACTGAGCGCCGGTGAGCTCGAGCAACTGCCACCGGTGATCCGGAACGATGTCAACGGCGACGGCCGGGCCGATCTGTCCACAGTCCTCGACCAGGGCGACGGACGGACCTCGATCTGGAATGTCGTCACCAAACCGGACGGCTCGACCCACACCGGTCAGATGGCGTGGGACTCCGGTGCCAACGGCGGCTTCGCGATGTACCGGACCCGCCCGGTGCGTGGTGACTTCGACGGCGACGGCCGGACGGACGCCGTCCTGTTCCGGGAGGAGGCGGGCCGCCGGATCGGCATGTACCGCGGGCTCTCGGCCGGTGAGCGCTACAACTTCGAGTCGGCACCCGTCTGGTACAGCGGCTCGAACGGCTGGCCGCTCAGCACAGCGCGCATTATCTCCGGAGACGTGAACGGCGACGGCAAGTCCGACATCGTCGCTCAGCTCAACGTCTCCGGGACCAGTTGGCGCACGCTGACGTTCCTCGGCCCGGCGCTCGGCACTCCGGTCGATTGGCTGCAAACAGCCAGCCCGTGGGCCGGTAGCGCACCTCTGCTGGCTGACGTCGACGGCGACCGCAAGGCCGACCTGGTCGACATGCAGAACCTCAGCGGCTGCCGCACGGTGACGCGGTACTTCAAGTCCACCGGTACGGCGTTCAGCAGCACTCCGGTCACGCTGCACGACTCCGGTGCTGGAGCGTACTGCTGGGAGCGCAGCAAGCCGCAGGTCGCCGACGTGGACGGCGACGGCAAGGACGACATCGTCGCGCTCTACGAGAACAGCGGCACGGACGCGGCGCTGAAGGTGTTCCGGTCCACCGGAACGGCGTACACGCTGGGGGAGTGGTGGCGGGACGCCACTGCGTTCGACCCGGCCAAGACCGCGCTGTCCATCGGTGACTTCACCGGTGACGGCAAGGAGGACGTGGGGCTGTTCTACTCGACGCCAGGCGGCGGTCGAGAGACGTACACGCTTGCTTCGACCGGTACGTCGTTCGGCGCGGCAGTCGGCCGTTGGAAGGAGCCACGGGTCGGTGCGAGCACCGGACCGAGCTTCGACATCGAGGAACGCACGTACGAGCTGGTCAACCGCAACAGCAGCCAGTGCCTGGACGTCTGGAACTCCAGCCAGGCCGACTCGGAGCGGCTCGTCCAGCACGCCTGTCACGGCGGGATCAACCAGCGGTTCCGGATCAGCCGGATCGCGGGCACCGACCAGTTCGAGATCCGCACCGCGCATTTCCAGGGCAACGTGAACGATGGACGCCCGCGCTGCCTCGACGTCGAGAACATGCTGCAGGACGACGAGCGGGCCATCCTGCAGTGGCCGTGTATGGGCACCTCGAACCAGCAGCTACTGATCGAGTACCTGGAAGGGAGCAGCTACGACACCGTCGTCCGGCTCAAGTTCGCGCACAGTGCGAAATGCGCGTCCCCGGCCGGTGGTACGACGACACAGGACGCCACCATCGTGCAGCGCACCTGTACGGCGGAGGCCAGTCAGCAGTGGATCCTGCGGGCCGGCTTCAACCCGGCGCAGCTGACCGGGAAGTTCCGGGTGCGCGGCTCCAACACGGAGTTCGTACTGGACGTCGAGAACTGTTTGCCGGAGGCCCGCATGCGGATGTGGGACTGGATCGCCGGCAGCCCGTGTCAGCGGTGGCAGCTGAAGCCGCTCGGTGACGACGTGTACAAGATCGTGGAGCCGAGTACCGGCGAGGCGATCGACGTACCGGGCTGCACGGATGCGCTGGCGCAGACCGTGGCGACCATGCCGGAGAGCGAAAGCAGCTGTCAGCGCTGGCGGATCGAACCGGCGTTCAACGGCAGTTGGTCGATCACGAGAGAGTCGAACGGCCTGTCGCTCGATGTCGCGGGCTGTAGTACCGCGAGAGACGCCGGGCTGATCACCTGGCGGTACTGGAACGGTCCGTGCCAACGCTGGCGGCTCGACCAGCCATAGAAACAGGAGGGGCCGGTACGGGGTACCGGCCCCTCGTCTGTGTCAGTGCAGGAACAGCTCGATCACCGGGACCAGCACATCCGGTTTCTGGATCGGCAGCTTCAGAGTCAGTACTCCGGCGCCCGCAGCGCCCATGCTGGTGTTGTGATGCTCGGTCGCGGCGTCCGGGATGATGCGGTGGATCTCCGAGGCGTCGTTCAGGAGCTGGGCGTACTTGACCTTGCCGGCCAGCCCAGGCAGGTGGACGTGACCCATCGGCCAGGAGAACAGGTGCAGATAGAGGCGGTCGCCGCGCTGCGTGTAGCGGGTGTCTGTAGGCGCGGTGAAGTCAGTCGCCGGGCGGGCGCCGCGGAACGCGCGCTCGTGCAGGCGGGTCCACTCGCCGATCGACGCCAGTGTCGCCAGGGCACGGGGGTCGAACTCGCCGCGGGCGGTCGGGCCGACGTTCAGCAGCAGGTTGCCGTCCTTGGAGACGGAGTCGACGAGCATCTTCACCAGCAGCTCAGGTGACTTCCAGTCCAGGTTGTCGCGGTCGTAACCCCAGCTGCCGTTGAGCGTCTGGCAGGCCTCCCAGAGCACCGGCTTGCCGTCACGCTCCATCGGGCCGTCCGGCTGGTACTGCTCGGGCGTCACGAAGTCACCGGGGATGTCGAGCCGGTCGTTGATCAGGATGCCCGGCTGTAGCTCCCGGACCAGCGCCATCAGCTCCTCCGACCGCCAGTCGTCGCGGCCCTTGCCGTGCCCGTCACGGCCGTCCGGGTGGTTGCGGCCCGGGTAGGAGAAGTCGAACCACATCAGGTCGATCTGCCCGTAGTTGGTGAGCAGCTCACGTGTCTGGGCGTGCAGGTAGTCGGCGTACACCTGGACGTCGCGGCCGGCCGCCTTCGCGATCGCCTCCTCGTCGTCGCGCTGCGGGTGGTAGATGTCGATCGGGAACTCAGGGTGATGCCAGTCGATCAGCGAGTGGTAGAACCCGATGCCGAGCCCCTCCTCGCGGCAGGCCTCGACGAACTGCCGGACGAGGTCCTTCCCGGCGCCCCACGCGGTGTGCGCGACCGTGTAGTCCGAGACCGCGGAGTCCCACAGGCAGAAGCCCTCGTGGTGCTTGGTGGTCAGGACGGCGTACCGCATCCCGGCCGCGCGCGCTGCCCGGGCCCACTCGCGCGGGTCGTAGAGGTCGGGCTCGAAGTGGTCGAAGTACGGCTGGTAATCCTCGTCGGTCAGCTTCTCGCGGTTCTTCACCCACTCGTGCCGGGCAGGCAGGGCGTACAGGCCCCAGTGGACGAACAGGCCGAACCGCCAGTCGCGGAACCTCTCGATCGAGGCTGCGGGTGGACCATCGGTCATGTCAGAACTCCTCAGGGGTCGCGGTCATCCTATCTATCGTCGGGCATTTGGGGGTTTCTGACTAGACCGGGGCAAAGAATTCTCTGAGACATCCGATCTATTTGGGTGGGGTGAGCTCCAGAAGGACGGCGTACGGCATCGGGAGCGTGACCTCGACGGCCCCGTCGCGGAGCTCCAGTGGCGTGCTGATCATCCGGCTGCGCTCGGCGAGCTCGGCCAGCTGGGCGCCGGTCGGCCAGTCGGTGATCCCGAGCTCGGCCGTCGCGGCGACCAGATCACCCGCCCCGATCCCCAGCGTGGTCGCGCTGACCTGCCAGGACGGATCCACGCCGGGCAGCTGCACGTGGACCGTCCTGGTCAGTTCTGGGGCGCCATCGGCCTTGGTCTGGTCCAGAGTGAGGTTCCAGAGCAGTACGGCGATCCGGTCGCGGTCCCGGGAGGCCCAGGCTTCGATCAGGCTGCCGCCTCCGTCCCCGCTGAGCGTGACGGGCAGCTCAACCGGTCCGAGCCGACTGAGCAGGCTCAGAGCGTGGTACCGCGGCTTGGCGAGCCCACCGACTGTCTGCAGGCCGAATCCGCCATGCAGGAACCGCGGCGGCCGGCCCAGCTCCTCGAAATGGTCAGACGCGACCCAGTAGGCCAGCGCGTCCACTCTGCCTGCGGCCGAGCGCATGCCGCGCAGGAGAAAGACGCCGGCGAACACCGAGTCGTTGATCGGGTTGAAATGCCGCGGCGTGACACCCCACTCGGTCCAGAGCAGCCGGGCGTGTTCGAACCCGTGGCGCGCCAGCGACGCCCGTACGTCGAGCGGCGGCGACCCGTAGGTGTGCGTCGAGACGAAATCGACAGGTGTCCCGTTGGCCGCCGCATGGGCCAGCAGGTCATCCACCCAGCCCGCCGCGGCCGACGACGGCCCACCGACCGCCAGTCGTGGGTCCACCGATTTCACAGCGGCCGCGGTGACGTCGTACAGGTGGAGCCACTCGGCCTTGGTGCCGGACCAGAACACCTCCAGATTGGCCTCGTTCCAGACCTCGAAGTCCCAGGTCAGGACCTCCTCCAGGCCGTACCGGTCGACCAGATGCTCCACCAGCGCGCGGATCAGGTCGTGCCACCGCTCGTACGACGCGGGCGGCGAGATGATCGCGCCGTACGCGAAGACCGTCTTCGACGGGTCGCTCGCCAGCTCGCGCGGCATGAACCCCAGCTCGACCACCGGCCGCAGCCCGATCCCGAGCAGCTTGTCGTAGATCGCGTCCACCACGGAGAAGTCGTACGCCGAACCGTCGATGACGTGCGTGTCGTCGTGGAAGATCGCGTGCGCCCGGACGGTGCGGACGCCGAGCTCGTCGTGCATCCGGCGGAGCGCCTCCTCCAGACCGGCGCCGATCTCATGACCGCCGCTGGTGTCGGTGCACAGCAGCTGACTCAGTCGTTCGCTGCCGACCATCGGCACCCAGGGCCGCTGCAGCTCGATGCCTTCCGCAACGGTGTCGACGACGACGTCGACGCGGGGGACGGCGTCGCCGGCCACCAGCGGCACCGCGCCGACGGTGTGGCTCGGCAGCCCGCTGCGCGTCACCTCCGGGACGCTCGCGATCGCGTAGTGGTACGGCGTACCGGGGGTGCAGGTGGTATCGACGTACGGCGGGCCCGGGACCGACAGGATGTCGCCGCTGTGGTGATCGACCGGTTCGAGCGGGCCGTGATCGCCGGTCGAGCGCAGGATCAGATACCCGACCGCGCCCTCGACCGGTGACCAGTCCAGCGTGACCTGCCCGACGCCGCCGGCCGCGGTCACCTCCTTCGGCGGCTCGAGCTCCGGGAACGCGAACTCCCGCTCCTCGTCGCTGCGGCGGGCGATCCGCTCGTCCCAATCGGTCTTCGCGTCCTTCTGCATACAGCTCCCTTATTCGAGGCCGGCTTCGAACCGTTCGATCCCGATCACCGGGCGGATCCCGCGCTCGGCCCGGCGGTCGGCGAAACTGCGCCGGATCAGGTCGTTGCCGAAGACGTTGCCGATGGCCCCCATCACCATCGCCTGGTCGAGGGACAGGTACCGCTGGGCGATCAGGCCCGATTTCACCGCCACCGAGTCGTAGAAGCCGCCCGCGCCGTACGCGTGCAGGTCGGTCTCGATCCGGCGCAGGTTGTCGATCGCCTGCCGCGGCGCGTAGGCCATCGCGAGGAAGGCCGCATGCGGGGTGACGACGCCGTCGCCGTACGCCGGAGTCGGGTTCGTCCCTTCGCGGCAGCCCTCGAAACCGGCGTCGTGGTTGGTCGCCTCCAGGTCGGACGGGTAACCGCCCGGGTCCATCCCGATCGCCTCGACGCCGTAGACGGAGTACCCGCCCTTGGGGTTGGAGGCGGGGGAGAAGCCCCAGTAGCCGTATTTCGCCTCGTCGAGACCGTGCTCGAGCTGCGCGCGGACGGTGAGCGGGTGGTTGACACCCCAGCTGCGCGGCGCCCACGCCGCCTCGGGGACGAACAGGTCGGGCATCAGCGACTCGAACATGTCACCGCCCCAGGACGGGACGAGCCGCATCCCGCGGTACGAGTAGGTGCCTTCGAAGACGTCCAGACCGAGGTAGGTGCGGTGGACGCCCTTGGGTTTCTGCTCGACCCACGACCAGTCGCACGAATCCGGGAAGGTGCGGTAGGTGGCGAAGTACCACGACGGCGGGACCTGGCCGAGGATGAGCCCGATGTACCCGGCGATGCGGGCCTCGGTGTTCAGGGTGTCGTAGTGGAACTTGCGGTAGTAGACATCCGGGCCGCTGCCGGTGTGGTTGCCCTTCTCGGTCTCCTCATCCGGCGGCGACGTCTCGAAGAACCCGCCGCGCATCAACCCGCCGGGCCGCGCGGCCGCGTTGTAGTAGTACGCGAAGTTCATCTTGTTCAGCAGTTCGTCGGCCAGCTTTCGCGCGCGCGGCTCGGCGTTCCGCACCACCATCAACGCACACGCGAACCACCCGTTGTCGACACTCGACACGAACGGCGTGATCGGCTTCGTCCCGTCCGGATCGGTGTACCGCACCTCGCCCGTCGCCTCGTCGTACCAGTTGAAGTACATCCCACTCGGCTCGTGGTGGTCGACGCGACGCATCGTCGTCAGCGTCTGGGTGATCCGGCGCAGCGACTCCTGCGGCGAGATGATCCCCAGCTCCCGCGCCACGACCGTGCTCCACAGATACCCGCCGATATTCGTCGGCGACGTGTACTGACTACGCACCGGGTTGCTGACCGAAGCCCCGATGTTGTCCGCCGGCAACCCCGTCCGCTCATCAGTCATCGCCACCAAACTCCGCCAAGTATCCCGAGCCCACCGCCCCACCAACGCCTTGTCGGCCCGCCCCGGCCGCCACCCGCCCCGCAGGGCTGCGCCCGGCGAGCCCGCAGCCCCGCCGCCCGGCGACCCGCCATATGCGCTTCCTGCCCCCAACACTCCTACCCCGCTGGCGCAGCCGGCGGCTAACAAGGTGCGACGTCTGATGGCGGTCATCTGCAGCTCCTACTTGAGTCCGGTAATGGCAATGCCTTTGGTGACGTGGCGCTGGAAGGCCACGAAAATGACGAGTACGGGGACGACGACCACGACGGCGCCGGCCATCAGCAGGCCGAAGTTCTGCGCGTTCTGGCCGGTCGAGTAGAGCGCCAGGGCGACGGGAAGGGTGTACTTGTCCTCGGTCTGCGCGATCACGAGCGGCCAGAGGAAGTTGTTCCAGGAGCCGAGGAAGGTGAGGATGCCGAGCGTGGCCAGCGCGGGCCGGGTCAGCGGCACCATGATCCGGGCGAAGATGCCCAGCTCACCGGCGCCGTCGACGCGACCGGCGTCCATCAGGTCGTCCGGCAGGCCGAGGAAGAACTGGCGCATCAGGAACACGCCGAACGGCGACACCAGGAACGGCAGGATCAGCCCGGGATAGGTGTTGGCCAGGCCCGCGTTCGTGACGAGCACGAACAGCGGGACGAAGGTGACCATCCCGGGGACCATCAGCGTGGCCATCACCAGCACGAACAACGCGTTCCGGCCCTTGAAGCGGAGCTTGGCCAGCGCGTACCCGATCATCGAGCAGAAGACCAGGTTGCCCGCGGTGACGATCAGCGCGACCAGGGTCGAGTTCAGGAAGTACCGCGGGAAGTTGGCCTTGTTGAACAGGGCGTCGTAGTTCTCGGTGGTCGCGTCCTGCGGCAACCACGTCGGCGGGACCCGGAGCAGCTCGCCCTGGGTCTTGAAACTGCCGAGCACCATCCACAGGAACGGCGCCGCGACGGCGACCAGTCCGAGGACGCCGATCAGGTAGATCCACCAGGTGCGGCGCATCACTTCTCCCTCAGCAGCCGGAACTGGATGAACGTGACCACCGCGATCACGACGAACAGCAGGTACGCCATCGACGTCGCCAGGCCGTAGTTGCCGAAGCCGAACTGCTGGTAGGTGTACATCGACACCGAGATCGTCGAGTTCAGCGGACCGCCCTGGGTCATCACGAACGGCTCCTCGAAGAACTGCAGGTAGCCGATCCCCGTGGTCACGCTGGTGAACAGGATCGTTGGCCTGAGCAACGGGACGATCAGGTGCCGGAACCGCTGCCAGGCGGTCGCGCCGTCGAGCTGGCCGGCCTCCTCGACCGACTGCGGGATACCCTGCAGCCCGGCCAGGAAGATGATCATCGCGGAGCCGAAGTTCCGCCAGACGGCCATTGCGATCAGCGACGGCATCGCCCAGGTCTTCGAGCCGAGCCAGTTCGGCCCGTCGATCCCGACCCAGCCGAGGACCGTGTTCAGCAGCCCCGCGTCCGGCGAGAGCACGAACCTCCAGATCACCGCGATCGCCACGATCGACGTCACCACCGGCAGGTAGTACGCGACCTTGAACCACGCCTGGAACCGTTTGATCCCCCGGTCCAGCAGCACCGCCGCCGCCAGCGCCGCCACCAGCGTGAGCGGTACGCCGAGCACCACGAAGTACGCCGTGTTGAACGCCGCCTTACGGAACGTCTCGTCCTGCAGCGCCTTCACATAGTTCTCGAACCCGACCCCCTCCACCGCGAACGGCGTCCGCAGATCCCGCTGCCGCGTATCGGTGAAACTCATCCCCAACGACCCGAGCACCGGCCCCGCCGTGAACCCCAAGAACAGAACGACGAACGGCAGAGCCAGCACCCACGCCGCAACTGTTTGTCGATCCAGGGACCGATCAACGCGGAGGGGAGCTTTCGGAGCCCGCCCCCGGGGTTGGCTGGGGGGCTGGTGCCCGGCATCGGCGCTTGCTGTCCGCGTGCTCCCGTCGTTCCGGTGGGGGTCGGCGCTCATCAGCTGCCGCCGGGGCCGATGGCGGCGGCTTTGGTCTGGATTGCTTTGGCGGTGTCGGCGGGGGTTTGGTCGGCCTTGACGAGTTTTTCGACCTCGGTGTCGAAGGCGGCGGCGATCTGCTCCCAGTTGACGATGGCGGGCGGGGCCTTGGCGTCCTCCAACTGCTGACCGAAGACGGGCAGCAGCGGGTCGTTGGCGATGCTGGGGTCGGTCCACGCGCTCTTCACGGCCGGGAGGTCGGTGGAGAGTTTGTACCAGTCGGTCTGGGTCTTTGCCTCCGACAACCACTTGACCAGCTTCCAGGCGCTGTCCTTGTTCTTCGACGCCTTGAAGACGACGAAGTTCGAGCCGCCGACGAATGAGGTCGCGGTCTTGTTCCTGGGTAGCTGGAAGACGCCGATGTTCTTCTTCATCGCCTCCCCGCCGGCCTTCGCCACCGAGCCCGCCATCCACGGCCCGGAGATGAACATCGGCGCCGTCCCGTTCACGAACTGCGCCTCGGTCTGGTTCGGCGGCAGGTCGGTCCCGGCGATCTTGTCGGTGAAGAAGCTCTGGTAGTACTGCAGGCCCTCCTGCATCGCCGGACTGTCCAGCGTGAACTCCTTCTGGTCCGGCCCGGTGATCTCCGCGCCCGCGGACCACGCGAACGGCATCACCGTCTGCCACGACCCGGTCCCGCCCGGCTGCAGGTTGATGCCGTACTTCGCGCCGGCTTTCTCCTGCATCGCCTTCGCCATCGCCTTCAACCCGGGCCAGTCGGTCGGGGGAGTGCTGAAACCCGCCTTCGCGGCCAGATCCTTGCGGTAGAAGACCAGTCGCGTCTCGACGTACCAGGGGACGCCGTACTGCGTGTCGCCCACCTTCGTCGTGTCCAGCGCGCCGGGGAAGAACGCCGCGTTGTCGAAACCCTGCGGTGTCGGGTCGAGCGCGTCGAGATCGGCGAACTCGCCCATCCAGGTGCTGCCGACCATCGCGGCGTCCGGCAGGGTCTGCGCGGTGATCGCGGTGGTGAACTTGTTGTGCGCGGCGTCCCAGGGGATCGGCGTGACGTTGACCTTCACCCCCGGATTGGCCTGCTGGAACTGCTCCATCAGCTTGGGCAGGTTCTCGCCTTCGGTGCCCATCGCCCAGACCGAGAGCTCCCCGGTCGCGGGCCCGTCGCTGATCGTGGTGGTCGCCTGACCGCCCGCCGCGGGGCTGTCGCTCGACCGGCCGCACGCGCCCAGGGCCAAAGCCGCGGCCGTCGTCAGAGCGCAGCCGATCACCAGTCGGCGGCGGATGCTGTGGGTGAACATTCGTTGTCTCCTCACTCGGTTACTGCTGCATTGCCCCCGAGGTGCCACAGCTGTCCCGCAGGACCAGCTCCGTGGCGAGTACGTCGTTCCGTCCGCGAGTCCGCTCCCCGGTTACCCGCTCGTGCAACCGCTGTGCCGCCAGTCGCCCCAGCTCTGCCATCGGCTGCCGCACCGTGCTCAACCCCGGCGACACGTACCGAGCCGCCATCACGTCGTCCCACCCCGTCACGACCACGTCGTCCGGTACGCCGACGCCCAGCGAACGCAGCGTCGTCAGCACCGCCAGCCCGAGCTCGTCGTTCGCGCAGACCAACCCGTTGGGCCGTTTGCCCTTACCACGCGCGGAAATCTCCGCCGCGACCTGCCGGCCCGACTCTTCCGTCAGCGGAACCCGCAGCGGCTCATCAGCAGTCAACCCGCGCGACGCATGCGCCCGCGCGAATCCGGCGTACCGCTCGGACACGTCGTACGAGCTGGCCGGGTCACCGACGAACAGCAACCGGCGCCGTCCGCTGGCCAGCAACCGGTTGGTCAGCTGCTCGGCGCTCGTCACGCTCTCCGTGCGGACCGAGTCACAGCCCTTGACCGGCGGATGCGCGACCAGCACCAGCGGTACGCCGGCCTGCCGCAGCTCCTGGATCGCGGACAGCTCCAGAGCGTTGCCATGGACAACGATTCCGTCGACCCGGCCGGCCAGGTCCCGCACCGAGCGGCGCGGATCCGAGTTGCCGTGCGTGACCGTGAGTACGACGCTCTGGCCGTGCTCACCGGCCCAGCGTTCGTACCCCATCAGCAGGTCACCGTAGAAGGGACCGCTGAGATCCGGCAGGACCAGCCCATGCGCTTCGTGCCGCTGCACCGCGAGACTGCGCGCCGCGCGCAGCGGCACGTAGTTCAGCTGGGCAGCTGCCTGGGCAACCTGCGTCCGCGCCTTCTCCGACACCGGCCCGGTCCCTTGCAGGACCCGCGAAACCGTCGCGATCGACAGCTTCGCCAGAGCCGCGACGTCGTAGATCGTCGCGGGCCGTCCGGTTGTCATCGAACCTCCAGTGGAAGCGCTTACACAGTTCGTACCCGGCCGTCCGGCCGGTAAACGTCTAGCTGGACAGGATGCCTGTCAGCACCTGGGGATAGTTGGTGATCACGCCGTCCGCGCCCCAGTTGATCGCGCGCCGCATGCCCTGGCCGTCGTTGACGGTCCAGACGTGGGTGGTCAGGCCGAACGAGTGGATCAGGTCGATGATCTCCGGGGTGACATCTCCGAGCGCCGGGTTGGCCTGTTCGGCCCAGCCCGCGGCGTCCGCCAGCACGTCCCGCGACGGCGGGCCGCCGGCGAAGAGCAGACCGACCGGAACACCCGGCGCGACCGCGTCGAACTCGCGTAACCACTCGTGGTTGAACGACTGCATGACGGCATCGCCGCGCCGCAAGGCCGCGGTGAACTCGCGGGAGCCCAGCAGGGTATGGCGAAGCTGCTCGGCGATACCGGGGTACAGCTCGGGTGCCTTTGCCTCCAGCAACATCCCGCGGTGCGGACCGACTGCCCGCAGCCACTCGCTGAGCGTCGGCACCCGCTCGCCGGTGAACTCCGGCGCGAACCAGGAGCCGGCGTCGAGCCGCTTGATCTCGGCCAGCGTGAAGTCGCCGACCCGCCACGGGGAGCGATCCGGGAACACCTCTTCGACGTTCGTCGTCCGAGCCAGCGTCGGGTCGTGAACGATGACCAGAGCGCCGTCGGCCGTGCGCTGGACGTCGTTCTCGATCTGCTCCGCGCCCTGCCGAACGGCGGCGCGCACGGCCGCGATCGTGTTCTCCGGTGCGATTCCCGACGATCCGCGATGGGCGATCACGACGATCCCGTCGTCCGGGCGATGGTCGGCCCCGGCCTCCGGCGTGGAGGTGGGGACCGAACCGAGGACTGCGCCGGCGGTGACGGTGAGCAGACCCAGGATGGCTGTTCGACGAGTCACGATCTTCTCCAGGGCGGGGAGTGGAAGCGCTTACAGTTCCGTCACCCTGCCGTGGATCGTTCCAACGGTCAAGGGTCTGCGAAGATGAAAGCGTGACCACTGCGGAACGTAAGGACCGGCTCTACCTGGTACGCCACGGCGAGACCGAGTGGAGCAAGAACGGCCGCCACACCTCGGTGACCGACCTGCCGCTGACCGCGGAGGGTGAGCGGGTCGCCGCCACGCTGCGCGAGCGCCTGGCCGGCCGGGAGTTCGATCTGGTCCTCACCTCACCCCGGCAGCGCGCCCGCCACACCGCCGAGCTGGCCGGTTTCGCTGCGGCCGAGGTCGACGACGATCTCGCCGAGTGGAACTACGGCGACTACGAAGGCATTACCACCGCGACGATCCGCGAGACCGTCCCGGGCTGGACGGTCTGGTCGCATCCGGTGCCCAACGGCGAAACCCCCGCGGACGTCACGGCCCGCCTCGACCGCGTCATCGCCCGCATTGCCGCCACCGACGGCGACAGCCTCGTGTTCGGTCACTCCCACGCGCTCCGCGCCCTCGCCGCGCGCTGGCTGGAGCTCGATGTCACCGAGGGTCGCCACTTCGTCCTCGACACCGCCACCATCTCCACACTCGGCTGGGACCGCGGCTCACCCGCCGTCCACCACTGGAACGCCTAGCTCATACAGATCGATCTCGCAGACGGCGCGGAAGCCCAGGGACTCGTAGACCGAGCGGCCGGCGGCTGAGGAGCCGAGTACGGCGTACTGCGCTTCGGGCTCGGCTTGCCGTAGGGCGGCGGCGGTGAGGGCGGCGCCGATCCCGCGACGGCGGGCTTCGGGGACAGTCATGACGAAGTAGACGCCGGCGACGCCGGCGGCGAAGTAGATCGTGATGGTGCCGACCGGAGCACCGTCCAGGAACGCTACGTAGTGGCGCCAGGGGTCGGTGAGACCGAGGGGGCGGTAGACGGAGGCGACCCAGCGAGCCTCTTTCTCACCTTCGCCGAAGCCCTGTCCCAGGGTCTGCTGCCAGGTGGTGAGGGCGGCCTCGGTGCTGACTCGGATGAGTTCCAGGCCCGGTACGGCGTCCGGTTGGCGCAGGTCGGTGAGGCGGAGGGCCATACCGGGTTCGCTGCCGCCGTGGGTGAAACCGGCGGCGAGGAGGGCGGTATGGAGTTCGGGGGAGCGCAGGGCCGGGCCGACGTGCCAGCTGCCGGGGACGCCGTACTTGCGCAGCTCAGCGACCGACTCGGGCACGGCTGCGGGCCCGCCGGCGACGACTGCGTTGTGGTAGTCGAGTGGTGACCCACCGATGGTCCAGCGGGCCGTGGCGTCGTTGCGCTGGGAGCCGCCGCCCGCCGCGCCCATGGCCATCAGCAGCTCGGCGGCGTTGTCCTCGATCGCTCGGGTCAGCTGGTCGTCGTCCATCGACCCAGTGTCACCGCCTGGTGAGCTGAGCGCGACGGGGTTTCAGGGCAGCGCGTTCCATTGGTCGAGGGTGGAGATCAGGAGGGCGGCGGTGGGCAGGGCGAGGAGCTCCGGGCGGGTGACGAAGCGGGCGTCGGTGGCATCGTCACCGGGGGTGAGCGTGCCGGCGACGCGGGTGGCGGCGTAGTCGCGGATGACGTAGAGGCTGCCGTGGGCGCCGTCGCGCTCGACTTCGCCGACCAGCTCGCCCACCTCGACCGTGAGACCCGTCTCCTCGGCCACCTCGCGGGCGACCGCGGCCGGATCGTCCTCACCCGGCTCCACCCGGCCGCCGGGCAGCGACCAGAGGCCCCGGCCCGGCTCGTTGGCCCGCTGGATCACGAGCAGACGGTGTTGCTCGTCGTACACAAGTGCTCCCACACAGTCGACGCGCTGCGGCTCCATTGAGGAAGGGTAGGGCGTCCTGGGGACAACTGGCAGGGGTTGGGGGCGGTCACCGATACCATCGTGGCTGACCAGTGTCCATATCCAGGAGGGATCGCGACCGCTCGTGCGCATCGATCTGCACACCCATTCGAACCGATCGGACGGCACCGACCCGGTGGCCGGCCTGATCGCGCATGCGCACCAGGCCGGTCTCGACGTGATCGCGCTCACCGACCACGACACCGCCGACGGCTGGGTCGAGGGCCGGCAGGCCGCCGAGGAACTGGGCATCGGGTTCGTGCCGGGGATCGAGATCTCCTGCAAACTCAACGGCATCAGTGTCCACCTGCTCGGCTACCTGCTCGATCCGTCCGTCCCGGCGCTGGCCGAGGAGCTGCGGATCGTCCGCGACGGGCGGACCGACCGGATCCCGTCGATCGTGGCCCGGCTGAACAGCATCGGCGTCCCGGTGACGGTCGACGAGGTGCTCGCCCAGGCGACCGGTACGCCGTCCGTCGGCCGCCCGCATGTCGCCGACGCGTTGGTTGCCAACGGCACCGTCGCGAACCGGACGGAGGCCTTCGACAAGTACCTGGCCGACGGCCGCCCCGGCCATGTCACGCACTACGCGATCGAGCCGGGCCGCGCGATCGATCTGGTCCGCGAGGCCGGCGGGGTGCCGGTGATCGCGCATCCGTGGGGCCGCTCGAGTTACAAGGTGATGACCGGCGAGACGATCGCCCGGCTGGTCGCCGAGCACGGCCTGGCCGGGATCGAGGTCGAGCACCAGGACCACTCACCCGAGTCGCGCGCCGCGCTGACCAGGATCGCCGACGAGCTCGGCATCATCCGGACCGGATCGAGCGACCACCACGGCGTCGGCAAGATCGACCACGACCTCGGCGTGAACTCGACCGGCCCCGAGCAGTTCGAGCGGCTGCTCGAGGTCGCCAAGGCCAACGCGGCGGCTGCGCCCGGCGCTCGGGTTCCCGAGGCGTACCTGCCGTGAACGACATCATCAACCTCGCCCTGCTCAGCGAAGTCGTGGTCACGCTCTTCGTGATCATGGACCCGCCGGGCACGGTGCCGGTGTTCATCTCGCTGACCGCGGGCCAGTCCCGCGCCGTCCGCAAACGGGCCGCCTGGCAGGCCGTCGCCGTCGCCTTCGGCGTGATCGTGGTGTTCGCGGCCTTCGGGCAGCAGATCCTGCACCACCTCGGCATCACGCTGCCCGCGCTACAGGCCGCCGGTGGTCTGCTGCTGTTGCTGATCGCGTTGCAGCTGCTGACCGACACCGCCGAAGACCCGGTGCAGACGAAGAACGTGAACATCGCGTTCGTCCCGCTCGGGACGCCGTTGCTCGCGGGACCGGGTGCAATCGTGGCTACGATGGTGTTCGTGCAGCGCGCGGACGGCTCGTTGCCGGACGTGATCGCGATCTCGGTCGGCATCATCCTGATCCACCTGATCATGTGGCTGACGCTGCGCTTCTCCGGGGTGATCATGCGGGTGCTCGGCGAGAACGGCGTCCTCCTGGTCACGCGGATTGCGGGTCTGCTGCTGAGCGCGATCGCCGTCCAGCTGGTCGCCGACGCGGTGAGTGACTTCATCAAGGCGGGCTGACGTTGCTGCCGGGGATGCCGACGCGGCTGTTCGTGGCGACGCCGACGAAGCTGCTCACGTTCGCGGACTGCAAACGTAAGTACCGCTTCACCTACCTGGAGTCGCCGCGGCCGCCGAAAGGCCCGGCCTGGGCGCACAACACGGTCGGCGGCATCGTTCACGAGGTGCTCGCCGACTTCTTCGGCCGCTGGCCCGCCGCGCAACGCACGCCGGACGCCGTCGTCGAACGGATCCGGACCGGCTGGCGGAACGAGGGCTTCCGCGACGAGGCCCAGTCGCTGGAGTGGCGCGACCGGTCGACCGACATGGTCCTCACCTACCTGCGCGACTCCGACCCGTACTACGAGCCCCGCGGCGTCGAGCGCACCGTCGGCTTCACCACCGAGCGCGCCTCTCTCCGCGGCCGCATCGACCGCGTCGACGAACGCCCCGCCCGCGACGGCAGCGGCGGCACCGAACTCGCCATCGTCGACTACAAAACCGGCCGCCGCCCCCTCACCCCCACCGACGCCCGCACCTCCCTCGCCATGGCCCTCTACGTCCTGGGCGCCCGCCGAGTCCTCCGCCGCCCCTGCACCCGCGTAGAACTCCACCACCTCCCCACCAACACCGTCGCCGCCGCCGACCACGACGAAGCCTCCCTGGCCCGCCACCAGTCCCGCGCCGAAGCCATCGCCGACGACGCCGCCAAAGCCGAACACCACTGGAAAACCGGCCTCACCCCCACCCAAGCCGACGAAGCCTTCCCCCCAACCCCCTCCCCCCTCTGCGCCTGGTGCGACTACGCCAAACTCTGCCCCCAAGGCCGCCGCGTAGCCCCCACCAAGAACCCCTGGGCCGCCCTGGAAGACCCCGAACCCACCCTCGACGACTAACCACCGTCACGAACGACAGGTAGTAGTCCTGCCAACCGCCGCCGCCCCGCCCCGCCGCCACCTAGAACCGCGCCGTACGCATCCGACTACGTCCTGTCCTTCGCGCCACCAGGCGCCCGGGACCGGGGTGAGCGGGAGGCCAAGGTCGAGGAATGTTGCCTGCGGACAGCCACGTTCACAGCGAATGGTCGTGGGACGCCGATGACGGCGCGATGGCGGCGACCTGTGCCCGCGCGGTCGAGCTCGGCCTACCGGCTCTGACCTTCACGGACCACGCCGACTTCACCCCTGGGTTGTGGACGACGTACCGGCGGCTTGGCAGCCCTTGGTCACCGAGCAGGTGCTGACTCCGCCCCCGCTGGATATCGACTCCTACCGCGAGAGTCTCGAGACCTGCCGGTCCCGCTTTCCCGACTTGCAGATCCGGCCCGGTGTCGAGCCGAGCGACTCGCACTGGCATCGCGAGCAGACCGCCGGCCTGCTCGCGTCAGCCGACTTCAACCTGGTGATCAGCACGCTACTGGCCCGAGTCCGACCCGGCGGCGTTCGAGGACGAGTTCCGCACTGTCCTGCGGGCGCTGGCGCGGGCAGACAAGACGCTCGAGGTCAACACGAACCGGCCGATCGAGGCGGCGATCCTGCGATGGTGGTACGCCGAGGGCGGCCGGACGATCACGTTCGGAAGTGACGCGCATCGACCGGCCCACCTCGGGCGTGGGTTCCGTGCGGCCGCCGAGCTGGCCCGGTACCTCGGCTTCCGATAATCCGGTTGACGGCCGGCTGGGCGTCGGCGTACGGTCGCGTGCTTGGTTGACAACGGCGTGGGACGACTTGCGCCTGCCACAGTGGTGTTCGAACCCCCGGGTCCTGCTGGATTCGGGGCGGTTCTGCGTGCCGCTGGGCTTCGGACACCACCTCTGTGCTGTGAGAGGAGGTTGCCGTGGGCGTCTATTGGGCGATCGGGATCAGATCGTTCCGGCGCTTCTCGACGTACCGGATCGCGACGGCGTCCGGGGCGTTCACCAACACCGTGTTCGGGTTCATCCTGTGCGGCGTGTATCTGAGTCTGTGGCAGGCGCGGCCCGGGCTCGGCGGATACGACACCGCCGACGCGCTCACGTTCGTGTGGCTGCAGCAGGGGTTGCTGATGCCGATCGGGCTGTTCGGGGCGAGTACGACGGTGGAGCTGGGGGAGCGGGTGCGGAGCGGGGCGATCGCGGTCGATCTGTATCGCCCGACGCAGCTGCTGCTGTGGTGGCTGTCGATGGATCTGGGCCGCGCGATGTTCCAGTTACTGGCGCGCGGCGGCGCGCCGCTGCTGGTCGGCGCGCTCGTCTTCGACCTGAAGTTCCCGGCCGATCCGCAGCGCTGGCCGGCGATCGCGCTCGGGATCGTGCTCGGGATCCTGGTCAGCTTCGGCTTCCGGTATCTGGTCGCGTTGTCCGGCTTCTGGCTGACCGATTCCCGCGGTACGGAGTACCTCGCGCTCTGGCTGTCGCTGTTCTTCTCCGGGATGGTGATGCCGCTGGTCGTCTTCCCCGGCTGGTTCGGTGAGTTCGCGCGCGCGACGCCGTGGGCCGCGACGATGCAGGTCCCGATCGACATCTGGCTCGGCCGGAACCCGGGCGGGACAGGCGCCGCCCTGCTGTTCCAGCTTGGCTGGTGCGTGGTGCTGTTGCTGATCGGGCAGCTGCTCACGCTGCTCGCGACCCGGAAGGTGGTGATCGCCGGTGGTTGAGCGCGTCCTGCGAGCGCCGGGGCAGTACTGGATGCTCGTCCAGATGTGGATCCGCTCGACGCTGGCCTACCCGGCGTCGTTCGTGATGATGGTGATCAGCGCGATGCTGATCACCGGGACGGACTTCGTCGCGATCCTGCTGATGTTCAGCCATCTCGACGTCTTCGGCGGCTTCTCGCTCGGCGAGATGGCGTTGCTCTACGCAACTTCCTCGATGACGCTCGGCTTCGCCGACCTGTTCACCGGGTCGATCGAGCGGGTCGGACGCCGAATCCGCGAAGGCACCCTCGATGCGTACCTGATCCGCCCGGTGCCGGCCTTCGTCCAGACCGCCGCCGACGAGTTCCGCCTGGACCGGATCGGCCGCCCGCTCCAGGCGCTGCTGGTGATGATCCTGGCCTTCACCCGCCTGGACGTCGACTGGACCGTTGCCAAAGGCATCATGCTGGTCGTGTCGGTGGTCGCCGGCTCGGTGATCTTCACCGCGGTCTTCGTCCTCGGCGCAGCGTTCCAGTTCATCGCGATCGACTCCGCGGAGCTGGCGAACTCCTTCACGTACGGCGGTTCGACGCTGACGCAGTACCCGTTGACGGTCTTCGGCAAGGAGATCGTCCGGGCCGTCACCTTCGTCGTACCGCTTGCCTTCGTCAACTACTACCCGGTGCTCTTCGTCCTGGACAAACCGGCCCCGCTGGGGCTGCCGTCCTGGATCGGTCTGCTGTCACCGGCCGTCGCCGTCCTGATGGTCGCACTCGCGGCCCTCGCCTGGCGGGCCGGCCTTCGTCGCTATCGCAGTACAGGGAGCTGAACATGTCGGTCATCGAGTTGTCGGACGTGTCCCGCGCGTTCACCGTGCGGTCGCGCGAGGGTTTCCGGCGGACGAAACGCGAGGTCCGCGCGGTCGACGGACTGTCGTTCACCGTCGAGCCGGGCGAGGTCGTCGGCTACATCGGCCCGAACGGCGCCGGGAAGTCGACGACGATCAAGATGCTCACCGGCATCCTCGTCCCCAGCGGCGGGACGATCCGCGTCGCGGGCGTCGACCCGTCCCGCAACCGCGTCCAGCTGGCCAAACGCATCGGCGTCGTCTTCGGCCAGCGCACCACCTTGTGGTGGGACCTCCCGCTCAAGGACTCCTTCGCCGTCCTGCAGAAGATGTACGGCGTCCCACCCGCCCGGCACCGCGCCAACCTGGCCACCTTCGTCGAACTCCTCGACCTCGGCGACCTCCTCGACGTCCCCGTCCGCCAGCTCTCCCTCGGCCAGCGGATGCGCGGCGACATCGCCGCCGCTCTCCTGCACGACCCCGACATCGTCTACCTCGACGAACCCACCATCGGCCTCGACGTGATCAGCAAAGCCCGCCTCCGCGAGTTCCTCGCCCAGATCAACGCCGACCGCAAGACCACCGTCATCCTCACCACCCACGACCTCGACGACATCGAAGCCCTCTGCACCCGAGTCATGGTCATCGACCACGGCCGCCAGATCTTCGACGGCACCCTCCCCACCCTCCGAGCCAGCCAACAAGCCCCAAGAACCCTCGTAGTAGACCTGGCCACCTCCCTACCACCCCTACAAGTCCCCGGCGCCACCGTCACCAAAGTCACCGGCCCCCGCCAACACCTGACCTTCCCACCCACCACCAGCGCAGCCCCCCTCGTAGCCCACATAGCAGCCACCTACCCCCTCGTCGACCTGACAGTCGCCGAACCCACCATCGAATCCATCATCACCCAGCTCTACACCCCACCCGAAGCTGACTAACCCCGATACCCAGCCGCCATCGACAGCACATCGGCCGGCTCGAGAGGGTTGGGGTCGGCGCGCCACTCGCGGAGTGGTTCTTCGTCGTCGGACTCGTCGAGAGTGCCGAGGCCGTCGGCGATCAGCCGGCGGGCCTCGCTGGGGCCGATCTCCTCGTAGGAGAGGTAGCGGTCGATGTAGTAGTCGTTGCGCAGGGCATTGTGATCGTGGAACTTGCCGGTGTTGGCGACGTAGGCGTACATCGTCTCGTGGGCCAATGCAGCCACCCAGACCAGCCGGTCGTCTTCTTTCACGAGGAACAATCTCATCGCGCTACTCCGTCGTTGTTCTGGTGGGCTGCCGTCCGGGGGCCTGCTCGGTCCGGCTGTTTGGCTCGGCCGCGGGCTTCGCTGACCAGCGCCTTCTGCGAGTCACTGTAGTTCGCGACGTGGACACGGCAGCCGCCCAAGGAGGTCAGCTGATCGATCCCGGCCGGGGCCTGGAGGGTGTCGGACGCTCGCATGCACTTCTCGCGGGCAGCCGACCGTTCTGAGGCGGTTGCGGTGGCGCTGCGCTCGATCTCGTACCACGGCGTCGTCATGTCTTTCACCTTCATCGAAGCAGCCGAGTGGAACTGGACTTCGACGCGTAGCCCCTCTGGTACTTCGAGGTGGCAGTGGATGCCCTTGTACCGCGAGCCATCGGTGTACGAGTGCACTGCGCCACGCACGCGCCACCCGCGGTCCACGAGTTGCTGGACGGTGTGTGAGGTGGCTGCCACGAGTTCATCGGGAGCTTGCACCAGGACGGTGTATCGGATGACGTCGTCCACGGGGCGGGTGATGCCGGTCCGCTGCCAGTTCTGCAGCTTTCGGGCGAGCGATTCCGGGGACTTCACGCGGTGGTCGAGGTGATGCGCGGTGCCTCCGGGTGGGAGCGACGCGAGCAGGTCGGCCGTTCGCGCCGGCTCGACGGCAGCTGCGGCTTCGAGCATGCGGAGGCTTGTCTCGGTTGCCCGGCGGCCGTGCCGGGCGGCGATCTCGGCCGCCGATCGGGCCTGGCCCCAGTCGAGGGGGTGGGTGGTGGCGAAGGCGGTGTGGAGGGTGGCTGGGTCGCGTGGCATTTCGGTCCCCCTGGGTGTTGGTAGTTCGACGGTAGGGGGTTTTTGGGGGGGTGTGGGGTGGGTTTGGGGATCTGTGGATAAGTCGGGGTTGTTACGAAGGGGTGGGTGGGGGTGACTTGGGGGTGGTGGGGTCGTTGGAGACGGGGAGGGGTCAGTGGAGTTGAGTCAGGGGTAGGCGGCGGATGATGGTGCTTGGTGTGGGTCGGCGGTGGGTGCCGGCGGTGGTGGCTGGGTGCGTGGCGGTGTTGGGGGCTGGGGTTTTGGTGGTGTTGCCGGAGCCGGGTGGGGTGGTGGCGGGGGCTGCGCCGGCGCCGGCGCCGGTGGCGGTGACGGGGGTGGCGGAGTCGGTTGCTGGGGGCAAGGGGCGGGGTAATGAGGGGTTGCTGGTTCGGGACGGGGTGCGGGTTCGGGTCAGTGGGCAGGTGATTGCGGCGCCGGGGGTGGCGCCGGTGTTCTGTCCGGCGCGGCCGGTGCCGGCGATCGCGCCGGCCAAGGAGGCGGCGCCGGGGTGTCCGGCTGGGTTGCGGGTGGAGCTCAAAGGCGTCGACGTCGCGAAGCTGACCGATCTGCGAGCGGTGGACGGCGTCAAGTTCGGGCAGGCCGGGCTGGTGGGGGTGTGGCGGGCTGGGGCGATCGATGTCCGGGAGCAGACTGCGCCGGTGCCGGGGCCGGAGGTGCGGTTCCCGGCGTTGCCGTGTCCGGCGCCGAAGGGCGGGTGGACGCCGAAGCCGAGCAATCTGGACAGCCCGGCGGTGGCCGCGTTCCTGGACAAGCATCGGGACCAGGTGTTCGGGCCGGTGGTGCACTACCCGTACGGTCAGGCGCGGTCGAAGCCGGTCGTCGTGATGCTCGGTGTCGCGCACGGTGATCGGGACGCCGTTCGCCGACAGTTCGAGCAGGTGTTCAGCGGCAACCTGTGTGTCGCGCCGGCCAAACTCAGCGAGGCCGACGGTGTGCGGCTGGGGCAGCAGGTCGGCGACCTGATGAGCCGCCCCGAGCTGGGCATCTACGGCACCGGCACGGCTCCGGACGGTAGCGCGGCGAACGTCCAGCTGCTCGTGTACACCAAGGCCGTGAAGGAGGCGCTGACGCCGATCGGTCTCGACGTCCTGCGCGTCGAGCCGGCCGTCCGCCCAGTGGTCTAGGGCCCTTCGAGCAGGATCGAAGGGCCGGACGGACGTCGTCCCGCCGTGTCATCGTGGCCGCACTATCCACGACAGTGAGGCTGGTGCAGGATGTCGAGACCGCTGTCCGCGCTGGTGGTGGCCGCTTCGGTGGTGGTCTCGGCGTTCCTGCCGATCACCGGCGACGCCGCGCCCGTCCCGGCGAACCCTCAGCAACAGCAGGCCGACCCGCTCCCGGCCCGCCCGAACACCGTCCGCAACCCGATCCGCGAGAACGCCGCCGACCCCTGGATGGTCTTTGCCAACGGCAACTACCACCTGCTCTACACGCACGGTGACAAACTCGTCGGCGTCACCGCGCGCTCGGTAGCCGACCTCGCCGCCGCGCCCGAGCAGACCCTCTGGCAGCCCCAGCCCGGCGAGTCCTGCTGCAACCTCTGGGCGCCGGAGATCCACCAGCTCGACGGCAAGTGGTACCTGTACTACACCGCGGACGACGGCACCGACGCCAACCACCGGATGTTCGTCCTCGAAGCCGACGCTCCGATGGGCCCCTATGCGTTCAAGGCCAAGCTGGACACCGGCAACGAGCACTCGATCGACGGCAGCATCATGAAACTCCCCGACGGCCGCCTCTTCCACCTCTGGTCGAGCGGCCGCCCCGGCGGCCAGAACCTGTACCTCGCCCCGATGAGCAACCCGTGGACGATCAGCGGCCCGCCCGCCCTGCTCACCACCCCCGACCGGCCCTGGGAACAGAACCTCCGCCGGGTCACCGAAGGCCCGGTCTCGCTGATCCGCGACGGCAAGGTCTACATCTACTACTCGGCCAGCGCCTGCGAGTCACCCGGCTACTCCCTCGGCGTCCTCGAGCTCACCGGCTCCGACGTCCTCGACCAGGCGTCCTGGACGAAGTCCAGCGGCCCGGTCTTCAAGCGCAACGACGCCGGCTGGGCCTTCGGCACCGGTCATCACGGCTTCTTCACCTCGCCCGACGGCAAGGAGACCTGGATCGTCTACCACGGCGTGACCAGCTCGAACGGCGCGCCCGTCGGCAGCTGCAGCGCCGGCCGCACGGTCCGGATCGGCAAGGTCACGTACGACGCCGCCGGCAAGCCCCAGCTCGGCGTACCGAAGGCGTCCTGGCAGTCGGTCACCCTCCCGTCCGGTGACCCAGGCCCCGAAATCGTGGCCGCCGGCACCTACAAGCTTGCACCGCGCAACAACCCGGCCAACCTGCTCGAAGTCGCCTCCTGTTCGAACGCCGATGCCGCGAACGTCCAGGTCTGGACGGCGAACTCCGCCCCCTGTCAGCTCTGGAAGCTCAGCTACAACGGCGACGGCTCGTACAAGCTGCTCGCCAACCACAGCAGCAAGGCCCTCGACGTCGCCGGCTGCTCACCCGCGAACAACGCGGACGTGATCCAGTGGCCCTACTGGGGCGGCGACTGCCAAGAGTGGTATCTCGATGCCTTGGGCAACGGCTACTACAAGGTGACGTCGAAGGTCGGCGGCAAGACGCTGGACGTCGCCGGCTGCGCGACGGCCCCGGGTGCCGACGTCCGCGTCTGGCCGTACTGGCAGGGCGCCTGCCAGCAATGGAAGCTGGAGAAGGTCGGATGAAGCGCTGGGCAGCCCTCCTGGCCGCGGCCGGTCTCATCTTCGCCGGGCAGCAAGCGGCGCCGGCCGCGCCGCAACCACAGTTCCCGGACGTCAAGACGCGGGCGAAGGGCATCATCCCACCCGGCGGCGTCCTGAGCTCGAAGACCGGTGGCAACACCGTCGACGCCGAGCTGCGCGAGACCAGGCCACGGGCGGACGGTCGCTATCACTACGACTCGCCGAAGCTGATCCAGCGCCTCAAGGCGCTGAACGTGAACACCTACCTGTTCGGCATCTGGGAGTCGCCGACCGATTGGGACGATCTGCGCAGCGAGTTCGCGCCACTCGCCCGCGCCGCCGGGATCGACATCTGGCTCGACCTCGTCCCGCCGTCCGAATGCCAGGCCGACCGGCCGGAAGGCCCGTACCTGGAGGGCTACTGCTCCCGCCCCTTCAAACTCGACTTCGTCGCCTGGGCGCGGAACATCGCGACGCTCTCGCTGCAGTACCCGAACGTCAAGGCCTGGCAGATCGACGACTTCCTGATCGCCCAGAACAGCCGGTTGTTCACCGCCCAGTACCTCGCCCAGATCAAGGCCACCCAAGACGCTATCAACCCGAACCTGGGCTTCCTGACCACGATGTACCTCGGGGACTACACCGACGAACATCTCGACCGGATCGCGCCGTACATCGACGGCGTCCTGCTCCCTTATCTCGGCGGCGGGCAGAGCACCACCGACCCCCGCTACGTCACCGCGCAGCTGGACCAGCTGCTCGCCAAGCTCAACCCGCGCCGCCTCGACCTGATCCTGCTGCTGTACACCGATCGGTTCCTGGACGCCGCCCTGCCGCCCTCGCCGGAGTACGTCGCCGAGGCGCTCGCGCAAGCGATGCCGTACGCCGCCGACGGGCGGATCGGCGGGATCGTCGCGTACGGCGCTCCGGTCAACCACGACCGGCGTCCGACGGTTGCCTCGAACAACCTCGCGCAGACTGGTGACGGCCGGCTGAGTTTTGCCCAAGGCAACTATGTGACCGCCGCTGCAGGCGGTTTCAGCGAGGCCTACCAACAGATCACCGTCGACCCGGCCGCGCCGAGCCACAGTCTCCGCTTCGCCACCTACGACCAGGTCAGCCGGACGCCGGGGAAGTCGCAAAAACTCTTCAAGGAAGTGCTGATCGACGACCGGGTCGTCTGGCGCTCGGACATCGCCGACGAATTCGGCTTCACCTGGGCCCCGGCGTCCGTCGATCTCAGCACCGCGCTACGCGGGAAGACGACCGCGAAACTCGGCCTGCGGCTGTCGGTGCAGGGCCCGGCGAACTTCCCGTTCGATGTCGGCTTCGACAGCCTGGTCCCGACCGGGTTCACGATCGGCAACCACGGCTTCGAAGACGTCAACCCGGCGACCAGGGGCTGGCGGTTCACGCAGCAGAGCCCGACGGTCTACGGCGCGATCGAGAAGATCACGCCGCAGGTGGCCAAGGATGTGTACGACGTGATCGCGGCCGCGTTCGGCGGCCGGCCGCGGCCCGCCGTCCCGACGACGCCGTCCGGCCCGATCCCCGGCGACCTGCCGCGGACCGGTACGTCGTACCAGCCGGGCGGCCCGGGCACGATCCGGAACAGCGCGATGTACGGCA
Source organism: Kribbella sandramycini (assembly GCF_013131805.1). Taxonomy (GTDB): domain Bacteria; phylum Actinomycetota; class Actinomycetes; order Propionibacteriales; family Kribbellaceae; genus Kribbella; species Kribbella sandramycini. The sequence goes on from NZ_JABJRC010000006.1 coordinate 139,051, forward strand.
AGGGCCGGCTGAGCCTGTACGTCCCGGAGCGGACGCCGACCGTCGCCGGAACGTGCGTCTGGGCCGAGCAGCGGATGGCGGTCGACCCGAACGCGCCGCGCTATGAGATCTCCTGGTGGGACTACGACACCCTCTCCGCCGACCTCGCGGGGTACCACATGAAGCAGGTGACGATCGTGACGTCGAAGGGGAAGAAGCTGCTCAGCAACCTGGACGCCGCCGAGGCGCCGAAGCTGTGGATGAACGGCCAGGGGCTGTGGGGAGCGATCGACATCACTCAGTTCGCGCGCGGTGAGTCCTCGGTGCTGCTGCAGTTCGCGCTGTGCGAGAACCAAGGTGTCGGCGACTATCTGGTCGATGTCGGGTACGACGAGATCGAGGCCGTCGGCCTGACCGTGACGAACGGCGGATTCGAGCAGGGGGCGACCGGCTGGACCATCGTCAGCCCGCATCCGGGGATGAAGGCGCAGGTGCTGACGGCGAGCTGACCAGGTCGTCGGACCATTCGACCGACATCGTAAGGATATCGATTTCCCGGGCGGGCGGACGAGACTCTTTCGACAAGCCTCCAATCCGCCCTGAGGAGCCACACTGTGAAGCCCTTCCGCCTGCCCGGCGTGATCCTGCTGGCGCTCGCGCTCGCGGTGCCGACCGTCGCGACTGCTGATCCCGCCGCGGCCGCGGCGGTGGGGAAAGGGCCGGTCGGTTGGGAAAGCCTGCGGCAGTTGGACCGGCTGCCCTACCTGGCCTCCGGGACGAGCACCCGTCAGTACTCCGGCTTCGCGCGGGACGGGAGCAACAACGACGGGTTCGACGGCTCGTCCTCCTGCCTGCGGCAGGTCGCGGCCGGCTGTGTGATCGCCGAGGACACCGGTGCCGGACAGATCGACTCGATCTGGTTCACCCGGCTGCGTGACGGCGTGCCGGATGTGTCGGAGACCGGCACGATCACGGTCACGCTGGACGGGACGACGGTGCTCAACCGGTCGCTGAAGGACGTGACCGATGGGAAGGTCGGCGCGCCGTTCGTGCACCCGCTGGTGGCGAACGCGAGTCAGGCCGCCGGCGGGTTCCAGATCAAGGTGCCGATGCCGTACCGGCAGTCGATGCAGGTCGTCGTCCAGCGCAACCCGTTCTTCTACCACGTGAACTTCCGGCATTTCCCGGACGCCGAAGGGGTGACGACGTTCAACCCTGCCGACCAGGCTCAAGACGTGTTGACGACGCTCCGCGCGGCCGGAACGCGGGACCCGAAGCCCGCGGTGAGTGGCGCGACGACGAATGGGCAGACGCGTCCGATCGGCGCCGGTCAGGAGGTCGCCTTCGGCTCCCTGCAGGGGCCCGGTGCGATCAGCGCGCTGCGGTTGCGATTCGTCGGGGTGACGCCGTCGGACGCCGTCCTCGCGGGACTGCGGTTGCGGATGTCGTTCGACGGCCGGACGACGGTCGATTCGCCGATCGGGGAGTTCTTCGGCACCGGCCTCGGCGCGTATCCGGTGAAGTCGCTGATGTTCGCGGCCGATCCCGCGCCCGGCGGCTGGTTCACCACCTGGTGGCCGATGCCGTACCGGAGCTCGGCCGCGGTATCGCTCGTCAACGCGAGCGGGGCGCCTGTCGGGGACGTCGAAATCCAGCTCACGAGTGCACCGGACACAAAGTGGAGCACTGCTCTCGCGCCGGGCGGCCCGGCGGCGTACTTCACTGCGGAGTCGCACCGCGGCAAGACGACGTTCGGCGACGACTGGATGGTCGCGGACCAGCAGGGCCGCGGGAAGCTGGTCGGCGTCGTCCAGACGATGGAGGGCGTCAACCGCGGTTACCTCGAAGGCGACGAGCGGGTCCACCTCGACAACGCGCTGTCGCCGCAGCAGCACGGCACCGGGACGGAAGACTTCTACGAAGCCGGCTGGTACTTCGCCGGCGGCCCGTACAGCGTCGCGTTCACTGGTAACACCGCTCACGAGGTCCGCCGGGCCGGCTGCGCGCAGGAGTGCGACGCGGTCTACCGGCTGCTGGTGACGGAGGCGATCTCGTACGACGCATCGCTGCGCTTCGGTATCGAGCACGGCATGCAGAACGACTGGTTCGCCGACTACGGTTCGACCGCGTTCCTCTACACCCAGCCCACGCTCAGCACCCGCGAGACCGACGCCGTCGACCTCGGCGACCCGGCGTCGCGCTCCGCGCATCAGTACGCCGACGGTGGGGCCGAGAGTACGCTGCAGAGCGTCGCCGAAGGCGATCTCGACTCACTGCCGCTGACCGACCGGGTCCGCTCCGGCCAGGGCCCCATCAGTTTCCGGCTCACAGTCGACGCCGGGAACGCCGGTGTGCTGCTCCGGCGGATCGCCGACCAGGCCAAGCCCTATCAAGAGGCCGCAGTCGCCGTGGACGGTGTTCCGGTCGGTACCTGGCGGCAGCCGCTCGGCAACCCGAAGATGCGCTGGCTGTCCGACGAGTTCCCGCTCCCCGCGGCCTCGACGTCCGGCAAGAGCTCGATCCAGGTCACGATCACTCCGACCGCCGGTGCCCCGGCCTGGACGGCGGCGCACTACGTTGCCGCGAGCATCGTCACCCCCTACACCCCGACGGCCGCCCCAGCCGCCCCGACCGGGCTCATCGCGACCTCCCGCGACCACTCGCTGCTGTTGAACTGGACTCCGGTGCCCGGGGCAACGGCGTACCGGATCTACTCGGCGACCACCGCCGACGTGCCGCTGACGCCGGCCAACCTGGTCGGGACGTCACCGATGCAAGCCTTCCTGCACAAGGCGCTCAAAGGCGGGCAGCAGCGGTTCTACAACGTGGTCGCAGTCGATGCCGCTGGCAACGTCAGTACGGCGGGCTCGGCGACCGGGACGCCGAAGATCGCAACGGTCTCGGACGTCGATGCCGACGGCAAGGACGATGTGGTGACCTTCACCCGCGGCGACCAGGCCGACGTGTTCGTCGCGAAGTCGACCGGATCGGCCTTCGACGGGACCGAGAAGCTGTGGCACGGCTCCTTCGCCGTCGGCGCCGAGATCCCGGCGACCGGTGACTTCAACGGCGACGGCCGCGACGACATCGTCACGTTCACTCGCGGCGCCGCGCAGGACGTCTGGGTCGCGTTGTCGAACGGCGTCAACGGCTACCTGCCCGCGACCAAGTGGCACGACCACTTCGCGCTGGACGGCGAGGTCCCGATGGTCGGCGACTTCAACGGCGACGGCCGGGACGACATCGTGACGTTCAATCGCACGGCCAACGACGTCTACGTCTCGCTGTCCGACGGCAGCCGGTTCGTCGAGGACAGCTGGCAGTGGCACGCGGACTTCGGTCTGCCGGGCGAGCTGCTCGACGTCGGTGACTTCGACGGTGACGGCCGCGACGACATCGTCACGTTCACCCGCGGTACGTCGGCCAGCGTGTTCGTCGCGTTGTCGGACGGGAAGTCCTTCCTGGGGACGGCGTGGAAGTGGCACGGCCGTTTCGCGGGCGGGACCGAGACACCCGACGTCGGTGACTACAACGGCGACGGCCGCGACGATATCGCGACCTTCACCGGCGGTGACCAGGCCGAGGTCTACGTCTCGCTCTCGACCGGGACCGGCTTCACCGGGGATGGTGACGACTGGCACAACGGCTTCGCTCCGAACGCCGAGGTGCCCGGCTCGGGTGACTTCGACGGCGACGGCCGGTCCGACATCGTCACCTTCACCCGCGGTCCGGCAGCCGATGTCTTCGTGGCCCTCTCCAACGGCCGCGACTTCGTCCCGAACCCGCAGGCGCTGCGCTGGCACGACTGGTTCGCCGCCAACAGTGAGTGGCCGGCCCCCTCGACGCTCCGGCCGTGAACCGGCTCAGTCCGTGGTGAAGCGGCTGTGGTCGTGGAAGAACTCGACCAGGAACCGCGCGGTGGCGGCGGGCTGCTCGATGGCGGGGGAGTGGGCCGCGTCCGGCACCATCTGCGGTTCGATGCCGAGGCGCTCGGCCACGTCGTTCTGAACCGTGATCGGCCAGCCGTCGTCGCTCTCGCCGTACAGGACCTGCAGGCGGACGCCGGCCTTGGCCAGCCGATCGGTCTGGTCCTCGGCGTCGGTCAGCCGGCGGGTGATCTCGGCCAGGCCGGTCGGGGTGTTGCTGGTGAAGCGCTTGCGCAGGAACGCGGCGATCTCGTCCGGCGGGGCGACATACCCAGGGTTCTTGACGTCGTGCTCCAGCTTCAGGTCGTAGACCTGCTCGATCGGCAGGTTGTCCAGGCCGAACGAGAGCATCTGCAGCGACTGCAGCGTCGACTTGTTGGTGAACGCGGCCGGGCCCGAGCAGAGCAGCGTGAGCGTCGAGAACACCGACGGATCGGTCAGCACGGCCTCCCGGGCGACGAGCCCGCCGAACGAGTGGCCGACCAGCTGGCTGTAGCCGCCGAGCGCCGTACTCATGGCCACCAGGTCCGCGCCCAGCTCGGCCAGTGTGTACGCCGAAGCGTCGGCCGGGCCGGGGGTCTCGTACTGCCCGCGCTGGTCGACGGCGACCGTCCGCCAGCCGTAGCGGGCGAGGTGGTCGACCAGCGGGGTGAAGTCCTCTTTGCTGCCGGTCCAGCCCGGGACGAGCAGGACGGTGCCCAGCGGCGTACCGATGTCCGGTGTCGCCATCAGGGTCGCGAAGGACCCGCGGTCGGTCTCCAGCGTCGCTGGGTGGACCCCGTCCGGCAGCGTCAGCGTGCGTGGCGTACTCACAAGTAAAGAGAGTAGCCGTTCAGTCGGTGCGGACCAGTTTGGCTGTTGCGACGGCGAGTACGGCGAGGACCGCGATGCTCATCACGATGGCCAGCTGGACGCCGTTGGTGTAGGCGTCGCGAGCGCTGGTCAGCAGCTCTTGGGCGGCCGGTGCGGCCAGGTGATCGGCTGCGGCGATCGCTCCGCTGATGGTGTCGCGTGCGGACTCCGGCGTACCGGCTGGGACGGTGACGGCGGCCCGGTAGACCGCTGTGACCAGACTGCCGCCGATAGCGATGCCTAACGCCATACCGAGCTCGGTGCCGGTTTCACCCATGCCGGACGCGACACCGGCCCGCTCCGGCGGCGCACTGCTGACAATGACGTCGTACGTGAGCGCCAGTACGACCTGGATGCCGAGGCTGACCACTGCAAGCCCGATGACGGTCGGGAGGCGTCCGGCGGCGCCCATCAGGATCAGGCCGGGAATGGCGGTGGCCAGGCCCAGCGTCATCGCAGTGCCGGCGCGGAGGTGCCGGACGACCCAGGGTGCAGCCAGAGTCCCGACGATGCCGGTGACCATCATGGGGAGCATCCAGAGGCCCGCCTCCAGTGGGGACATGTTCAGGACGAGCTGGAAGTACTGCACGGTCAGGAACTGGAGTGCGGCCAGCACGTACAAGCCGAAGGTCTGCGCGCCGAGAGAGGCGCTGAACGCGGACCGGCGGAACAGGTGCAGGTCGACCAGCGGCTCCGGGAGGCGGAGCTGACGGCGTGCGAACACCCAGCCGAGGAACAGGCCGCCCAGAGCGATCGCGAGCGTGGTCAGGCTCGCCGCGCCCTTCGCGGTCTCCTTGATCGCGTACACGACCGCGACGATGGCGGCGATCGAGAGCCCGACACTGGGCAGGTCGATCCGGCCCGCCGCGGTGTTGCGGAACTCGGGCAGCAGCAGCGGCGCGGCGATCAGCAGCAGGACCAGCGGCGGGACGCCGAGCAGGAACACCGACCCCCACCAGAAGTGGTCGAGCAGCACGCCGCCCACCAACGGCCCAGCCATCCCGCCGATCATGAAGTTCGTCATCCAGATCGCGATCGCCAGCCGGCGCTGGTCGGGGTCCTGGAACAGGTTGCTCAACAGCGACAGCGTCGACGGCATCAGCGTCGCCCCCGCCAGCCCCAGCGCCGCCCGGGCCGCGATCAACAGCTCCGGCGACGTCGCGAACGCCGCCACCACACTCGCGACCAAGAACCCGGCCGCCCCGATCATCAGCAACCGCCGCCGCCCGATCCGGTCCCCGACGGTGCCCATCGTCACCAGCAATCCGGCCACGACGAACCCGTACACGTCGACGATCCACAACAACTGCGACGAGCTCGGCGCGAGATCCGCGCTCAACGCGGGCGCCGCCAGGTGCAGCACGGTGGCATCGAGCCCGAGCAGCATCGTCGGCAGCGCCAGCACCGCCAACCCCAACCACTCCCGCCGCCCCGCGCGGCGCGGTTGCGCAGCGGCAACCTCGGGTTCTGGGCAGTTCGGGGCGGTGGGGTCGACGCATTCGGCTGGCGAGGTCATGGAGAAGAGCCTGATAGTTCAAGGGCGCTTGAGGTCAAGGGGTGGGGGTGCGGCGCGGGGTTCCACGGTGCGGCACAATGGCCGGGTGCCCAGGACTCTTGCGGTGGCCAACCAGAAGGGCGGCGTGGCGAAGACGACCACAGTCGCGACGCTGGGCGCTGCGCTCGCGGAGCTGGGGCAGCGGGTGCTGCTGGTGGATCTGGATCCGCAGGCTTGTCTGACCTTCTCGGTGGGGATCGATCCCGAGGACCTGGACAAGTCGATCCATCACGCGCTGCTCGGCGGCGTCCGGGCGCGGGACGTGCTGGTCGAGTTCGACGACGGGCCGGATCTGCTGCCGGCCACGATCGAGCTGGCGACGGCCGAGGTGCGGCTGGCGCAGGAGAGCGGCCCGGAGCAGGTGGTGCGGACGGCGCTGCGGCCGCTGCGCTCGGCGTACGACTGGATCCTGATCGACTGCCCGCCGACGCTCGGGCTGCTCACGGTCAACGGGTTGTCGGCGGCGTCCGACGTGCTGATTCCGTTGCAGTGCGAGACGTTGGCGCACCGCGGGGTCGGCCAGCTGCTGGACACCGTGCACGACGTCCAGCGGCTGACCAACCCGGGGTTGCGGATCCTCGGCGTCCTCCCGACGCTGTACGACGGCCGGACGACGCACGCGCGGACAGTACTGGAGACGATCGCCGACACCTACTCGCTCGATGTGCTCGAGCCGGCCATCCCGAAGTCGATCCGGTTCGCCGAGGCGCCGGCGATCGGCGAGACGATCCTCGCCACCGCGCCGGCGTCCCCGGGTGCGAAGGCCTACAGAGCGCTTGCCGGCGGTTTGCTCGGCTGACGCCGCGCCCGCCAGCGCCAGAGCGGTACGCCGATCAGCGCGAGCATGACCAGGAACGGGAGCATCGCGCCCAGCGCCGTCGCCAGCGCGGCGAACGTTGCGGTGAACGCGCCCCAACCGCCCTTCAGCCCGGCGAGGAACCCGCGATCGTCCTCCTCGTCGACCGGCGCCTTGCCCTTCTCGGCCAGCGTCAGCGTGAGCGTCGCCAGTTCGGTCTGCAGTGCGAGGTTCTTCTGTTTCGCGAGCAGCGCTTCGAGGTCCGCCTCCCGGCGGGTCAGCTCGGACTCGACCGAGACGATCTCACCGACGGTGTTCGCCTTCGCGAGCAGCGCGCGCATCCGGTCCAGGCTGGCGCGCTGCGTCCGGATCCGGCTGTCCACGTCGACGACCTGCTCGGTCACGTCGGCGGAGTCCTGCTGGATGCGCAGCCGCTTACCCAGCTCGGACAGCCGCTGGATCGCGGTCTCGAATCCCGCGCCCGGCACCTTCAGCACCAGGTTCACCGTGGTGATCTGGCCAGCCGGATCGCCGTTGGTGTTCTCGGAGGCGATCTGCCCCTTCAGCTCGCCGACGATCTCGATCGCGCGTTGCCGCGCCTTCTCCACATCGTCGGCCTCGACGGTGAGCGACCCGGTCTTGATGATCGCCCGCGTCACCGACGGTTGCGCCTCCGGCTGGCTCTGGTCCTTCTCCGCCACGGGCGCCTGCGCCTCCTGTGGCTTGGCCTGCCCGCCCACCGACGTACCGCTGTCGGCCATCCCGGCGCTCTCACTACCCCCGCCGGCGCCGCACCCGACCAGCAGTACGACGCCCACAGCGACCGCCACCGCACCCCTGAACCGCCTCATCACCCAGCCCCTCTCGCGTGGTTACGCCCGAGGGACGCCCACGAGAGGCTGGGTGTTGCAGGTGCGAGGTAACGCTTTGGTCGGCTACTCCGGAGCGCTGAAGATCGGCGTCGTGGCGCTGGACTGAGCGGCCTTCTTGCGCGTCCGCTTCACCGGCTCCTCGGCCGGAGCGTCGAACACCTTCGCGGGCGGCGCCTCGGCGGCCTTGACCGGCTTGGCGGCCGCCGCCTTCCGCGGTGCGCGCTTCGGCTTCTCCTCGGCGACAGCTTCTGTCGCCTCGACCGGAGCGACGGCCTTCTTCCGGGTGCGCTTGGGCTTCTCCTCGGCCGGAGCCTCGGCGACAACCTCCGCCTTCTTCCGGGTCCGCGTCCGCTTCACCGGCTCCTCAGCAGCCGCCTCGACGGGAGCAGCAGCCTCGGCCTCAGCCGGAGCAGCAGCCTTCTTCCGTGTCCGGCTCCGCTTCGGCTTCTCCTCGACGACCTCAGCAGCCGGCGCCTCGACGACCGCCTCGACCGGGGTGTCGGCAGCTGCGCGACGCGTCCGGCTCCGCTTGGGCTTCTCCTCGACGGGAGCCTCGGCGACGACCTCGGCCTCGACGACAGCCGGAGTCTCGACTGCCTCGACCGGGGTCTCGGCGCCCGAGCGACGGTTGCGGGTGCGCTTGCGCGGCTTCCGCTCGGCCGGGGCCTCGACGGCCTCGGACGCGGGCGGCACATCGGTCTTCGCGGTGACGTCGGCGCCCTCTTCGAGCGGCTGACCGGCCCGGGTGCGCTTCCGCGTCCGGCTCCGGCTGCGGCGCTTGGCCGGGGCCTCGCCGTCCTCGCGCCGGGGCGGGCGGTCTGCCCGGGCCTCGCGCGGCTGCTCCTCGCGGGCGGCCCGGATCCGGCCCTTGGCATCGGTCGGGATGCCCAGGTCGTGGTACAGCTCGGGCGACGTGGAGTAGATCTCCTGCGGGTCCGGGTAGGGCAGGTCGAGCGCCTTGTTGATCGTCTTCCAGCGGGTGACGTCGGCCCAGTCCACGAAGGTGACGGCGATCCCGCTCGCGCCGGCGCGGCCGGTGCGGCCGATCCGGTGCACGTAGGCCTTCTCGTCCTCGGGGCAGGTGTTGTTGATGACGTGCGTGACGCCTTCGACGTCGATGCCGCGGGCGGCGACGTCGGTGCAGACCAGGACGTCGATCTTGTCACCGCGGAACCGGGTCAGCGCCCGCTCCCGGGCCTGCTGGTTCAGGTCGCCGTGGATCGCGGCGGCCTTGAAGCCGCGGTCCTGCAGGTCGTCGGTGAGCCGGGACGCCTCGCGTTTGGTCCGGCAGAAGATCATCACCCGGCCGCGGTCCTCGGCCTGCAGGATCCGGGCGACGACCTCGGGTTTGTCCAGGTCGTGCGCGCGGTAGACGAACTGCGCCGTGGCCGGCACCGTCTGGGTGTCGTCGTGCGACTCGGCCCGGATGTTCAGCGGGTGTCGCATGTGGGTGCGGGCCAGGCCGATCACGGCCGACGGCATCGTTGCCGAGAACAACATCGTCTGCCGCAGCTCGGGTGTCTTGCGCAGGATCCGCTCGACATCGGGCAGGAAGCCCAGGTCGAGCATCTCGTCGGCCTCGTCGAGGACGAGTACCTTGATGTGGCTGAGGTCGAGGACGCCGCGGTTGGCCAGGTCGAGCAGCCGCCCGGGGGTGCCGACGACGACGTCGACGCCCTTCTTCAGCGCGTCCAGCTGCGGGTCGTAGGCGACGCCGCCGTAGATGGTCAGGACGCGGACCGTGCGGACGGTCGAGGCGACCTCGAGGTCCTTGGCGACCTGGATGGTCAGCTCGCGGGTCGGGGTGACGACCAGGGCCTGCGGCTTACCCGGGGCGGCCAGCTGCTCGTAGTCGGCCTCGCCGGGGGAGATCGTGCGCTGCAGCAGCGGGATGCCGAAGCCGAGCGTCTTACCGGTCCCGGTCCGGGCCTGGCCGATCAGGTCGGTGCCCATCAGGGCGATGGGGAGCGTCATTTCCTGGATCGGGAACGGCTCCACGATGTTGACGCGCTCGAGCGCGTCGCAGATCTCAGGCAGGACGCCGAGCTCTCGGAAGGTGGTCAGGCTGATCGCCTCTCACATGCTTGTACGGACAGTGGCCGGGCGCCGGAGGCTGTGAAGCCTCGTCAGAAGAGGCGCGGGGACACTGTGCAAGCACCTCGCACCAGCGTGCCCATGTGGGCGCGTCACCGGCGAATCACTCACCAGTGTAACGGCAACGTGCGTCAACTCCGGTTCGTGTGGTTTGCGCCACTGTTGTCCACCCGCCCTCGGAGCCGGATAGGGTGCCGGTTTATGGAGCAGACGGCCTTTGACGATCCCGCCTACCGGGCCGCGGCGGTGGACCTGCTGGGAGTTCTCGCGTACGGCGAGCTGACCGCCTTCGAGCGGATGGCCGAGGACGCCAAGCTGGCCCCGACCCTGAACGACAAGGCGGAGCTCGCCGCACTGGCGACCACCGAGTTCGGACACTTCCAGCAACTGCGCGACCGCCTGGTCGCCCTCGGGGTGGACCCGATGGAGGCGATGCAGCCGTTCGTCACGCCGCTGGACGCCTTCCACGACCACACCGCGCCGTCGGACTGGCTGGAGGGTCTGGTCAAGGCGTACGTCGGCGACGGGCTGGCCAACGACTTCTACCGCGAGATCGCCTCGTTCGTGGACGCCGAGACCCGGGCCCTGGTGCTCGAGGTGTTCGCCGACTCCGGCCAGGCCGAGTTCGTGGTGGACCGGGTCCGGGCCGCCATCGAGGAGGACCCCAAACTCGGCGGCCGGCTGGCGCTGTGGGGCCGCCGACTGGTCGGTGAGGCGCTCAGCCAGGCGCAGCGGATCGCCGCCGACCGGGACTCGCTGGCCGCGCTGCTGGCCGGCAGTGTCGACCGTCCGGGGCTCGATTTGGCCGCCATTGGCCGAATGTTCACCAGACTGACCGAGGCCCACACCGCCCGGATGACTGCGCTTGGCCTTCAGGCCTGATTTCATACCGTCCGTTCTGTCCAACGGGGGTCTGACGCCGGAGCCTGCCTCATGACACACCGCCCGATCCGCTTGGGCCTGTACTCCGACACCCTGGTGCCGCGCGCCGACGGTGTCGCCGTCTCGCTGGAGGCGGCCGGAACCGCTTTGCTCGAGCTCGACGACCTCGAGCTGGAGGTGGTCGCGCCGTACAAGAGCAAGAACAACACCAGCGCGCTGCCGATCCGCTCGGTACCCGGTGTGGACCTCTGGGGTCGTGACTACCGGCTCGGGACGTGTCTGCCCGGGCACAAGCCGGACTACGACGTCATCCATGTCCACACCCTCGGTCCGGTCGGTGTGGGTGGTCTGTACGCCGCGTGGCGCCGCAAGATCCCTCTCGTGCTGACCTGGCACACCGATATCGAGGCTTACCAGCGGCACTACGCGGAGATCCGCCTGGCGATCTGGACGGCCGGTCGGGCCTGGCGGCTCGGCGTCGGCGCGCCCCGGGGCTACCAGTCGAAGTGCACCGAGGTGCAGAACCTGTTGCGCGCCGTCGACCTGGTGATCGCACCGACCGCGAAGGTCGAGCACAGCCTCAACGAGCTGGGCTGTGAGGCGCCGACCGCCGTCCTGCCGAGCCCGACGCTGCCACTGCCGGCGCCATCGGTCAGCACGGACGAGATCCGCCAGGCGCTGCGCCTCGGCGCGAGCGACCCGATCGTGCTGTCGGTCGGCCGGCTGAGCGGTGAGAAGAACGACGAGCTGCTGCTGCGCATGTTCGCGGAGCTGGTTGCCGAGCGCCCGGATGCCTGCCTGGTCCTGGTCGGCGGGTACGGCGGCCGGGTCACGCAGCTGATCGAGGATCTTGGCATCGCCGAGCGGGTCCGGATGCCCGGCGTCCTGCCGCGCTCGGAGCTGGCCGGGTACTACGCGGCCGCGAGCGCGGTCGTCATCTGCTCGGTCACCGAGACCCAGTCGCTGGTCGCGCACGAGGCCGAGGCGGCCGGCTGCCCGCTGATCGTCGTCGACCCGTGGCTCTACCGCGGCCACGAGGCGACCCGGACGTTCGCCCCGGCCGAGCCGCGCGGGCTGGCCGGCGTCGTCGCCCGGTCGTTCCGGACGCCGGACCCGGCGCGCCCGTGGGCGCCGCGCTACCGGCCCGAGCCGCGGGAGCACGCCGAGAAGCTGCTGGCCCTCTACGAACAGCTGGCCGGCCGGGTCTGAACAGCGCAACGGCCGCCTGCCCCGGAGCTCCGGGGACGGCGGCCGTCGAGGACGAGCGCTGACGTCAACTGGTCTTCGGTTTGCGTCCCGCGATGATCGCGATCACGACCGCGGCGCAGATGATCTGGATCAGGTACTGGATCCAGTCCGGGCCGTTGGTGTCCTTGATGTCGAGGAAGTAGGCGATCAGACCACCGATGAAGGCGCCGATACCGCCGCCGAGGATGGTCCAGCCGAGGCTGATGTTCTGTTTGCCGGGGAGCACCAGCCGGGCCAGCGGCCCGAAGATGACGCCTGCGAGCAGACTGACGATGATCATCCAGATCCAGTAACCCACGGTTCCTCCTTGTGAGGGGTTTCGACCTGCGCCCCGATCTGGCGCCCCGTAGCTACCAGACCACCTTGGCGCAGGTCTCACCGCACATGGTGCCCATGCAACCGGATTCCGGAACCCGGACACGCGCGAGCGTGTCCGGAACGCGATCAGATCGCGCCGAATCCGACCTTCCGGATCGAGACCTCACCGATCTCCACGTAGGCGAGCCGGTCCGCGGGCACGAGCACCCGGCGGCCCTTGTCGTCGGTCAGCTGCAGCAGGTTGCTCTTACCGCTGAACGCGTCCGCAACCAGCGCCTGCACCTCGTCCGGGCTCTGCTCGCTCTCCAGCACCAACTCGCGATTGGCGTGCTGTACGCCGATCTTGACCTCCACGAAACCCTCCGGGCACGTTCCGACCGGCGGCTCTCGCCGGTGACGGTTCGAGCCTATCCGCTACCGTCGGCGAGCTCTCACCCGTCCGCCCAGAGCAGAACGTCAGCCGTCGGACCGCGGACTGTGTCAGCTTTCGCTGCGCGGACTGTGTCAGCTGTCGCTGCGCGGGAAGCCGCGGATCCCCCGCCAGGCCAGCGAGGCGACCAGGTCGGCCGCGTGCTCCTGGGGCAGGGAGGTGCCGTCGCCGACGGCCAGCCAGTACCGGGCGCTGACCTGGGCCATCCCGACCAGGCTGACCGCCAGCACCATCGACTGCTCGTGGTTCAGCCCGGCGTCCGCGCTGATCACCTCGGAGACCGCCTCGGCGCAGGCGTGCGTGACGCGGTCGACGCGCTCGCGGACGGCGGGCTCGTTGGTCAGGTCGGACTCGAAGACCAGCCGGAAGGCGCCCTGGGCGTTGGCCACGTAGTCGTAGAACGCGTGGATGGTCGCCGCGACCCGGAGCTTGTTGTCCTCGGTCGACTTCAGCGCGTCCTGGACCGAGGCGACGATCGCGTCGCACGAGGTGTCCAGCAGCGCCAGGTAGAGGTCGAGCTTGCCGGGGAAGTGCTGGTACAGGACCGGCTTGGAGACGCCGGCCCGGTCGGCGATGTCGTCCATCGCGGCGGCGTGGTACCCGTTCGCGACGAAAACCTCCTGGGCCGCCTCCAGCAGTTGCGCGCGGCGGGCCAGCCGGGGCAGGCGGCTGCCGCGTTTCGGTGCGGTCTCCGGTGTCGTCGACACGTCGGGCTCCTTCGGTGGTGCGGGGCCGAGCAGCAGGTCCCGCCGCCCGGTCGTTCCCCGAATCCTACCCATCGGTCCTCCCGGTCAGTAGCTTCCCCGCCGATGCCGCTTACCCGGGCAGTGGCCGCGGGTCGGCGTACAGGTCGCCCAGGACGTCGCCGTACGCCTCGATCCGGGCCAGGACGTCGTGCGGGAGGAACCTGAGCTCTTCGGGCGCGGTGGCGCCGGCCACCTCGTCCCAATCGATCGGAGTCGACACCCGTGGCTCCTCCGCGCCGCGCAGCGAGTACGGCGCCAGTGTGGTCTTGGCGCTGGCGTTCTGGCTCCAGTCGATGAAGACCTTGTCCGGCCGGAGCGCCTTGGTCATGTTCGCCGTGACGCTCTCCGGCAGGGCCTCGGCCAGCTGCTCGGCGAGCTGCTTGGCGAAGGCGCTGGTACGCCGGGACGACGCGGGCTCGATCGGCACGTACAGGTGCATGCCCTTGTTCCCGGACGTCTTCGGCCAGCCTTCGAGCCCGTAGTGCGCCAGCAGCTCCCGCAGCGCCAGCGCGACGTCGCAGCACTCGACGATGGTCGCTCCGGGCCCAGGGTCGAGGTCGAACACGATGAGGTCGGCCTGTGGGTCGGCGCCGTGCTCGGATTGCCCGATGCGCCACTGCGGCACGTGCAGTTCGAGCGCAGCGAGGTTGGCGAGCCATACGACGGTCTGGATGTCGTCCGCGACCACGAAGTCCGCCTCGTCCCGGCCGGTCGAGCTGCCCGGTGTCGGCAGCGTCTCGGTACGCACCCAGGCCGGGGTGCCGCGCGGCGCGTTCTTCTCGAAGAAGTACGCCGCCGCGGTGCCGTCCGGCCAGCGCTTCCGCGTCAGTGGCCGGTCCGACAGATGTGGCAGCAGCAGCGTGGCCACCTGGTGGTAGTAGTCGATCACCTCAGCCTTGGTGAACCCGGTCTGCGGATAGAGGACCTTGCCGAGGTTGGTGAGCTTCAACGTCTGCCCGTCGACCTCGGTCGTCAGTTGCTGCGGCGCGGCCATAAGTCCCAGTCTCCACCTCGCAAGTCGTCCTAACATGGCTTTTGTGGAGAGTTACGGGGCAGTAACCGGCGCTGATGCGCCGCTGGAGACACAGGAGTGGCCGGCTCGGCAGGTGCCGGTCGCCGGGGTGGACCTGCTCGTCAGGGACGTTCCCGGCGCCGGGGCAGGCCTGCCGCCGGCGCTGTACGTGCACGGTCTGGGTGGGTCGTCGCTGAACTGGACGGCGCTCGGGCTGCTGCTCAACGACACCATTCGCGGCATCGCGCCCGACCTGCCCGGTTTCGGCCGGACGCCGGTCGCCGGGACGACGGGGATCACCGAACAGGCCGACGTCCTGATCGAGCTGCTGGAGCGCGAGTTCGACCAGCCGGCCAATGTGTTCGGCAACTCGATGGGCGGGGCCGCTGCGGTCGCGCTGGCCGCCCGGCGTCCGGATCTGGTCGCGTCGCTGACGCTCGTCTCGCCTGCGCTGCCGCATCCACGGGTGTCGGCCAGTGCGCTCTGGTTCGCCGCTCTGGCGACGCCACGGCTCGGCCCGGCCGTTCTGAGCCGGACGCGGCAGCTGCCGTTCGACCGGCGGTTCGAAGCGTCGTTGTCGATGGTGTTCGGCGACCCGCGGACACTGCTGCCCGAGGTGCGCGCGGCGTACGAGGAAGAGCTGCACCGCCGCGACAGCGACCCGTGGGGTACGCAGGTCACCACCGAGGCCGCACGCAGCATCCTGTGGTCGTCGCTGGCGCCGCCGAGCCGTTCGCTGTGGGCCGACGCCGCCTCGGTCGAGTGCCCGGTGCTGCTGGTGTACGGCGGACGCGACCGGCTCGTCGACTCGCGGATCCGGGCCAAGGCGCAGCGCACGTTCCCGAACGCGCGCCTGCTCTACCTGCCCAGATCCGGGCATGTCGCGCAGATGGAACACCCCGAACAGGTAGCTGCCGCCTTTCGCGACCTGATTGACGTGCGACTGAGACGCAGTTGAGCGGCGGATCAGGTCAACTTTCCTCTCGCCCACGAAGTCTGACGAATGGTCTGTTTCGTCGAAAATCGAGAGGACAACCGTGCGGGTTATCGACAGTTTCGCCCGAAGTCTGTCGCTGGGGATGGTCGCACTACTAGGGGTGGGGACGACACTGGCGCCGAGTGCCGCCGCCGCACCACCGGATCCGCCATCCGTTGCTGAGGGCAACAAATGGAACGTGCAACAGGTCCCCGGCGGCTACCGCGTCTCGGTGGTCCTGGATGCGCCGGTGCCGATGCGCGCGGCACTACCGCAACTGGCCGCCGACGGCGTGCCGCTGGGCCCGGCCAGGCAATCGCCGGACGGCCGCAGCCTGTGGCTGATCACCACCGACAGTAGCGTCCGCCAGGCCAAGGAGATCCGGCTGGCCGAGCCGGGGGAGCTCAACAAGAAGGGCCGTGCGCTGTCCGGCCCGGCCACCGACCCCTATTGGCTGAATCCGCGGACCGGTCCGCTGCTGCCGGACGACCCGGCGAAGCCGGGTAAGTACCAGGTCCAGACCTCGGAGTACAACCTCGGTGACGAGGCAGTCGATTTGCCGGGGCTGCGCCACAAATCAGAGGTGGTCGGCAAGGTCTACGCACCGGTCGGAGCGACCGGCAAGCGGCCGCTGGTGATCTTCCAGCACGGCCGCCACCAGGTCTGTTACGGCGCCAAGGAGGCGCCGAGCGACATCCCCTGGCCGTGCGCGAAGGGGACCAAGCCGGTTCCCAGCTACCGCGGCTATGACGGCGCTGCGAACGCGCTGGCCAGTCACGGGTATCAGGTGGTGTCGATCAGCGCCAATGCGATCAACGCCTGGGACTCCGATGCCTATGACGCCGGCGCGCAGGCGCGGGCCGAGCTGATCCTCGAGCACCTGGCGCTGTGGAAGAAGTGGTCGACAACCAGCGGCGGCCCGTTCGGCGCCAAGTTCGTCGGCAAGATCGACCTGACGAACGTCGGCCTGATGGGGCACTCGCGGGGTGGTGAGGGCGTGGCACGGGCCGCTGTCCTCAATGCCGACCGCGGTGGCCAGTACGGCATCCGTGCGGTGCTTCCGCTGGCTCCGGTCGATTTCGCGCGCTCCACGGTGCCAGGGGTCGCGATGAGCGTCCTGCTGCCGTACTGCGATGGCGACGTGGTGGACCTGCAAGGGCAGAAGTTCTACGACGACACCAGGCATTCCGTCACCGGAGACCGCGCAGCACGCTCGACGGTCACCGTGCTGGGCGCCAACCACAACTTCTTCAACACCGAGTGGACGCCGGGCCAGTCCGAGGCGCCGTCGTCGGACGACTGGTACGGCGAGCCGAACGAGAAGCCGTGCGGCGCGAACTACGAGGGCCGGTTGAAGCCCAAGGAGCAGCAGGCTGTCGGTACGGCTTACCTCGCGGGCTTCTTCCGGCTGCAGTTGGGGTACGAGAAGCAGTTCCTACCGCTGTTCGACGGCTCTGATGCTCGTGCGGCGTCCGCCGGTAAGGCGGTTGTGCGCGTGGTCGCTCAGGCCCCGCTGGCGTCGCGCAGCGATATCAACTACTTCGACAAGCCGCTGCCGGCGGAGGCGATCAGTGGCAAAGTCACTGCGACGGTCTGTGCCGGTGCCAAGCTGAAGGAACCGGCCAAGGCTGCCACGCAGCCCTGTCTGGAGACCGACGGCGGCTCTGACGCGCCGCACTGGACGACGAGCTACCTCGCCGCAAGCACCCCGACGCTGGCCGTGACGAAGCTGTCCTGGACCGACCAGACCGGGGCCGTGCGGATCAACCTGGCCGCGAAGCAGCGCGACGTGCGCAAGTACGCCGCGCTGTCGTTCCGGGCCGCTCCGGACCCAACTGGCGCGCCCAAGACGGACCTCAGCGTCCGTGTGGTCGACGGCCGCGGACAGGCCGCCGTCGTACCGGTGTCGACTGTCAGCGACGCTCTGACCCGGCTGCCGGGCAGCAACGCAGAAGGGTTGCCGAAGAACCTGCTGCGAACGGTGCGGATCCCGCTGTCCTCGCTCAAGGGCGTGAATCTGCGCGACGTCCGGGCGGTCGAGCTGCGGACCGACCGGGTTGCGCAGGGATCGGTGTACGTCAGCGACCTGACGTTCTCGTCGCCCGGCGTCGGCGTCTCGGCGCCGGCTGTGACGCTGCCCAAGGTCTCGGCCTCGAATGCCGGTGAGTTCAAGGAAGGCGACACGGGCACCCAGTCGGCCGACTTCGTGGTGACGCTGAACCGGCCGAGCGCCCGGCCGATCACGGTGTACGCCGAGAGCAACCTGCCCTGGGACACGTCGGCAGTCGGCGCGGTGGCCAAGAAGCTGGTCTTCAAGCCCGGGCAGGTCCGGCAGGAGGTGAGCGTGCCGATCATCGGCAACACCCGGGACGCTGCCGACGTCGCGCAGTTCTCGCTGGCGCTGTCGGCGCCGCAGGAGGCGCTGCTCGACCAGTCCTTCGGGCTCGGCTCCGTGATCGACGACGACGCAACGCCGACACTCACGATCGGAAACGTGACGGTTGGCGAGCAGGACGGCGACGTGGCGTTCCCGATGACCCTGTCCGCGCCGAGTGACCGAATGGTCTGGGTCAACGGCGCGCTCAAGGACGGGACCGCCGTGCTCGGGCAGGACTACAGCAGCCTCTGGCCGCCGCCGGATGCCTTGGTCGACGGCTACATCTGGCAAGGCGAAACGAGCGGCCAGGTGAGCGCCCGCGTCCTCGACGACACCGTCAAGGAACCCGCCGAGACCTTCACCGCTGTGCTCGACACCGGCGAGGGCGGAGACGTCAAGCTGCCGCTGACCGTCACTGCCACCATCACCGACAATGACTGAGAGGAAGACTGTGCGAGTTACCGGCAGATTCACGAGATACCTGTCGCTGGGGCTGGTCGCAGTCCTCGGGGCCGGGCTGATGACGGCGCCCGGCGCCGCTGCCGCACCGGCGTCCGTTGCGCAGGGCGACAAGTGGGACATCCGTCCGGTCGCCGGCGGCTACCAGGTGTCGCTCAACTTGGACGCTCCGGCGCCGATGCGTGCTTCAGCGCCGCTGCTGGTCGTCGACGGCGTCCCGGTCGGAGTCGCCAAGCAGTCGCGGGACCGGCGCAGCCTGTCGCTGGTGACCACCGACAGCGCCGTCCGGAACGCGAAGAGCGTCCAACTGGTCTGGTCGGGGGACCTGGGCAAGCTGGAGCAAAAGGCCGCGGCCCGTGCGCTGGCAGGCGGTACGACGGACGCGTACTGGAACAAGGCCCGGCAGGGTGCTCTGCTGAAGGACGACCCGGGCAAGCTCGGCATGTACCAGGTCGAGACGTCGGAGTACAACCTCGGTGACGAGGCCGTGTACCTGCCCGGGATCGGCCAGAAATCAGAGGTGGTCGGCAAGGTCTACGCACCGGTCGGTGCGACCGGCAAGCGGCCGCTGGTGGTCTTCCTGCACGGCCGGCACGAGTACTGCTACGGCGATGCAACAGAAGCGGGCGACAAGCCATGGCCGTGCCCGAAGGGCGCCAAGCCGATCCCGAGCTACCGCGGGTACGACGCTCCGGCGAAGGCGCTGGCCAGTCACGGCTATCAGGTGGTCTCGATCAGCTCGAACGCGATCAACGCGTACGACGGTGACGTGTACGACCTGGGCGCGCAGGCCCGCGGCGAGCTGGTGCTCGACCACCTGGCGCTGTGGAAGAAGTGGTCAACGGCCGGTGGTGGTCCGTTCGGCAACAAGTTCATCGGCAAGCTCGATCTGAAGAACGTCGGCCTGATGGGCCACTCCCGGGGTGGTGAGGGGGTCGCTCGCGCCGCAGTGATCAACTCGGATCGCGGTGGCGAGTTCGGCATCCGTGCGGTGCTTCCGTTGGCGCCGGTCGATTTCGCGCGGTCGACAGTGCCAGGGGTCGCGATGAGCGTCCTGCTGCCGTACTGCGATGGCGACGTGTCGGATCTGCAGGGGCAGAAGTTCTACGACGACACCAGGAACTCCGTCACCGGGGACGGCGCTGCTCGTTCGACTGTGACCGTGCTGGGCGCCAACCACAACTTCTTCAACACCGAGTGGACGCCGGGCCAGTCGGTCGCGCCGTCGGGTGACGACTGGGGTGGCGAGCCGAAGGCGACCTGCGGCGACCGGACCGTTGGCCGGCTGAAGGCCAAGGAGCAGCAGGCTGTCGGTACGGCGTACCTCGCCGGCTTCTTCCGGCTGCACCTGGGCAACGAGAAGCAGTTCCTGCCGCTGTTCGACGGCTCTGACACCCGTGCGGCCTCGGCGGGTAAGGCTGTGGTGCGAGTGGTCTCGCAGGCGCCGCTGGCATCGCGCCGTGACGTCAACGCACTCGACAAGGCGCTGCCGAAGGGTGCGGTCAGTGGAAAGGTCACTGCGACCGTTTGTGCCGGTGTGAAGCCGCTGACGGCGTCCAAGGCCGCGGCCACCCCCGCCTGTCTGCTCACCGACGGTTGGGGCGACTCGCCGCACTGGGAGCCGGCAGCCCTTGCCGGGCGGACACCGAGCCTGGCAGTCACCAAGCTGGCCTGGACCGCCAAGACCGGCGTCGTACGACTCAACCTGCCCGCGAAGCAGCGCGACGTGCGCAAGTACGCCGCTCTGTCGTTCCGGGCCGCTCCGGGCGCGCTGGGGACACTCACCACCGACCTCAGCGTTCGAGTGGTCGACGGTCGCGGCAAGGCGGCCGCCGTACCGGTGTCGAGTGTCAGCGACGCGCTGACGCGTCTGCCGGGCAACCTGCAGTTGGGACTGCCGAAGAACCTACTGCGGACCGTGCGGATCCCGCTGTCGTCGCTGAAGGGCATCGACCTGCGAGACGTCCGTACGGTCGAGCTGCGGACCGACCGGGTCGCATCGGGGACGGCGTTCGTCAGCGACCTGGCATTCTCGTCGGCCGGTCTCGGAACCTCGGCTCCGGCCACGCTGCTGCCGAAGCTGTCCGCATCGGACGTCAAGGTCAAGGAGGGAGACAAGGGCACCAAGCTGGTCGACATGTACGTCCGGCTGAGCCGCCCGAGCCCCCGCCCGGTCACCGTGTACGCCGAGACCACGCCCTCCTTCGAATCGACGGCCGTGGGCGACGTGGCCAAGACGCTGGTCTTCAAGCCCGGACAGACCAAGCTGAAGGTCAGCGTGCCGATCACGGGGAACACCCGGGACAGCGCGGACGCCAAGTTCTCGCTGGTGCTCTCCGCGCCGAAGGAAGCCCTGCTGGACCACTCCTTCGGCCAGGGGCTGGTACTCGACGACGACCCGACGCCGACGCTGACCGTGGGCAACCTGACCACGGTCGAGAAGTCCGCCGACGTCAAGATCCCGGTCAAGCTGTCCGCGCCGAGTGATCGGTACGTCACGATCAGCGGGTCCGTCCAGGACGGCACCGCCGTCCTCGGGAAGGACTTCCGCGGCCAGAACGACCCGCCGGACCGCTCGATCGAGGGGTACTTCGAACCGGGTAAGACCGCCGGTGAGCTGCTGGTCGGGATCGTCGACGACAAGGTCAAGGAGCCGACCGAGACCTTCACCGCGGTGCTCAAGGCCGTCGACGGGGCCGATATCAAGTTGCCGGCGACGGTCACGGTGACGATCACCGACAACGACTGACCCCGCTCGCCAGGTGAGACCCCGGTCCCGGGATTCGGACCCGGGCTGGGGTCTCCGCGATTCTGCGGGAACATGGAGACCGGGCCGATGGTTGAAACCCAGACCGCCCGCCTGAACCCTTCACCGAGGAGCCGACACGTGTCACTGCCACCGCTGGTCGAACCGGCCGACGAGCTGACCATCGACGAGGTCCGCAGGTACTCGCGGCACCTGATCATCCCCGAGGTCGGGATGGCCGGCCAGAAACGGCTGAAGAACGCCAAGGTGCTGGTGATCGGCGCCGGCGGCCTCGGCAGCCCGGCGCTGCTCTACCTGGCCGCGGCCGGTGTCGGCACCCTCGGCATCGTCGAGTTCGACACCGTCGACGAGTCGAACCTGCAGCGCCAGATCATCCACGGCCAGTCCGACGTCGGGAAGTCCAAGGCGCAGTCGGCCAAGGAGTCGATCCTCGAGACCAACCCGAACACGAACGTCGTCCTGCACGAGACCCGGCTGGACAACGACAACGTCTTCGAGATCTTCGAGCAGTACGACCTGATCGTCGACGGCACCGACAACTTCGCCACCCGCTACCTGGTCAACGACGCGGCCGTCCTGCTCGGCAAGCCGTACGTCTGGGGTTCGATCTTCCGCTTCGACGGCCAGGTGAGCGTGTTCTGGGCCGAGCACGGCCCGTGCTACCGCTGCCTCTACCCCGAGCCGCCGCCGCCCGGCATGGTTCCGTCCTGCGCCGAGGGTGGGGTGCTGGGCGTGCTGTGCGCGTCGGTCGGCGCGGCGCAGGTGACCGAGGCGCTCAAGCTGCTCACCGGGATCGGCGACCCGTCGCTCGGCCGGCTGAACATCTACGAGGCCCTCGATCTGAACTGGCGCACACTGAAGGTCCGCAAGGACCCGAACTGCGCGATCTGCGGCGAGAACCCGACCGTCACCGAGCTGATCGACTACGAGAGCTTCTGCGGCGCGATCACCGAGGAGGCGGCCGACGCCGCCGCCGGCTCGACGATCTCGGTCAAGCAGCTCAGCGAGTGGATCAAGCTCAAGGACAACGGCGAGAAGGACTTCCAGCTGATCGACGTCCGGGAGCCGAACGAGTACGAGATCAACCGGATCCCCGGCTCGGTGCTGATCCCGAAGGCCGATTTCCAGACCGGCGTCGCGCTGGAGAAGCTGCCGCAGGACAAGCAGCTGGTCTTCCACTGCAAGTCCGGCGTCCGCTCGGCCGAGGTGCTCGCGATCGTCAAGGGCGCGGGCTTCTCCGACGCCGTCCACGTCGGCGGCGGCGTGGTGGCCTGGGTCGACCAGATCGACCCGAGCCAGCCCGCCTACTAGAACGACCCTCGGCTAGAACGGCATCCGGCATCCGGCGACTGCCTCGGCAGCCGCCGGATCGCCGGTGACCACCGGGTCGTCGTCGCGGCCGGAGAGTGTGCGCATGTAGGCGACGGCGTCCACCTGCGCGTGGCCGACCGGCTCGCCCCTCCCCAGCCGGTAGGTCCCGCCTCCCTGGCCGGTCAGCTCCAGCTCGACCGCGGGCCGGTCACCCCAGAACGGCCCGTCGAGCACATCCCGCATCACCTGCGCGATCAGCTCCCCGGCGTACGGACCGGCGTCGAACGGCCGGTCGAGGGCCTGGCAGACGTCGTCGCGGTGCATCCACAGGTCGCGGGCCAGCAAGATGTCCTGGATGTAGCCCAGGTCGAGTGAGAACCCCGGGATCTCGTCCACCGACATGCTGATCCGGCGGAGCAGCGCCGGGTTGGTGCGGATCTTCCGGGTTGCCTTGGCCCAGCTCCGGTCGAAGGCGAGCCGCAGCTCGGCAGGCGGCGTACCGCGGTGCTCGTCGGCCTGCACCATCATGTGCGCGTCGAACTTCGGCGTGCCGGGGTAGACCCGCTTCGCCTTGCGGAGCCGGCGGGGGAACGACCACGGCAGGTTCACATCCTCCGCCTGGCCGATCAGATGCCCGGCGATGTCGGCGACGTCCCACGCGTCGCAGACCGTACGCCGATGCCAGTCGTCGCCCTCGATCGACGCGAGCAGCTCACGCCAGGCTTGCAGCTCGGCGGCGCGGTGCTCGGCGCAGCGTGGGCGGTCGGCGCGGCTGATGTCAGCCGCTGCTACTGCTTCCATGATTCCCCCTGGTCGGTGCGTAGTACTGGTAGAACATGTCGAGCGCGATCGGCATCAGCCGGACGTAGCGGCCGTCGTCGTACGACGCGTCGGGCTCGTTCGCGATCTGTTGCGCAATCACGCCGCCGGTGATGGACGTGTAGAGCGCGAGGCCCTCTTCGCCGGCCGCCTCCGGGCGCAGGATGCCCTGGTCGACGCCGGTCTGCAGGTGGCGGCGCAGGTCTTCGAGCGCCTCCTGGGCGGGTGCATAGGCCTCTGGGCTCGGCTCGAAACCGGGGACCGTTCGCCAGAACAGCAGCTGTGAGTAGACCTGGTGTTCGAGGCACCAGCGGGTGAAGGCCGCGACCGAGATCCGGTCGAGTTCGCGCGGGTCCTCGGTGTCGGCCTCGGCCTGCGCGGCGCGGCGCGCCTCGCGAATCAGCTCACCCCCGCGCTGGAACAGCGCGTCGTAGATGGCAGCCTTGGACGGGAAGTACTGGTAGAGCGACGGCGGGCGCATCCCCAACCGGCGCGCCACCGCGGACATGCTGAGCGCGGCGACGCCCTCGGTCTCCATCAGCTCGATGGCGACCGCGAGGATCTCCTCGATCGTCTCCTGCCGGCGCCGGGTCCGGCGGTCCAGCCCGGTTGTGCTCATAGGATGAGGAAAACCTAACGGCGTTAGGTAAGTCAATACCCTGTAGGGAAACCCCGGGGTTTGTCCCCGGCGGCGCGTAAGGTCGGGGCATGTGCCGAAACATCACCGTGCTCCGGGGGCTGGAGCCGGCCGCGACCTCCGAGGAGATCTATGCGGCCGCACTGCAATACGTCCGTAAGGTCACTGGCGTCGGCGCGCTGAGCGGCGCCACCCGGGAGCCGATCGAGCGCGCCGCGGCCGAGGTCGCGCGGATCACCGAGCAGCTGCTGACCGAGATGCCGGAGCGCCGGGTGCCGCCGCAGACCGTGCCGC
Organism: Kribbella sandramycini; assembly: GCF_013131805.1. Classification (GTDB taxonomy): domain Bacteria; phylum Actinomycetota; class Actinomycetes; order Propionibacteriales; family Kribbellaceae; genus Kribbella; species Kribbella sandramycini. The sequence continues at coordinate 163,401 of NZ_JABJRC010000006.1, forward strand.
CGCTGCGCCGTCCGGAGGTCCGCGCCCGGCTCGGGCTCGACTAGGGCTCGACCGAATCGGTAGAGGTGCTGGAGGATCCGGCGTCCCGGTTGCCCGTCGCGTCCCGTCCGACCCGACTTCGCACCAGCTTTCCGTGGCCCCCAGCACCCCGGCCTCTTGCGGTGTTCCTGACTCCAGTGTCCCGGAGGTTCGCGGTGTGCTCCGTGCTTGTCGGCGCGCCGTTGTAGGGTCGCCCGGGAAGCGTTTTCAGCAAGGGGAGGCCGGTAATGCGATTCGCCCTCAAGACCAGGCCGGAGCACACCACCTGGCAGCAGATGCGCGACGTGTGGGTCGCCGCGGACCAACACGAGATCTTCGAATCCGCCTGGCACTGGGACCACTTCTACCCGCTCAGCGGCGACCTGGCCGGCCCGAACCTGGAGGCCTGGACGACGCTCGCCGCGCTCGCCCAGGCGACGTCGCGGATCCGCGTCGGCTGTCAGGTGAGCGGGATGATCTACCGTCATCCGGCCGTCCTGGCGAATATGGCCGCGACCACCGACATCATTTCCGGCGGCCGGCTCGAGCTCGGGGTCGGCGCCGGCTGGAACGAGCTGGAGACCGCGGCGTACGGCATCGAGCTGTACCCGTTGAAGGAGCGTTTCGACCGGTTCGACGAGGGGGTGCAGGCGATCATCGCGCTGCTCACCGAGAAGTCGGCGAACTTCGACGGCAAGTACATCCAGCTGAAGGACGCGTACTGCGAGCCGAAGGCCGTCCAGACCCCACATCCGCCGATCGCGATCGGCGGCAAGGGCCCGAAGCGCACGCTGCGCGCGGTCGCCAAGTGGGCTCAGCACTGGAACGCCATCGTGCCCGGCCCCGCGGAGTGGGCGCCGCTGAAGGAGATCCTGGTCCAGCATTGCGCGGAGGTCGGCCGCGACGTCAGCGCGATCACCTGCTCGGTGAACCTGCGGATCGACCCCGATGAATCCCTCGACGTCGCGGTCGCCACGGCGGCGGCGTACGCCGAGGCCGGTGTCGACATGGTCGTGATGAACCTGCCGCTCGACGCGCCGCCGTCCGTCGTCGAGCCGCTCGCGAAAGCCCTCGCCCCGCTCGCATAAATTGGTCCTGTGGATCGGGAGGAATACGTCGAAGCGGTGCTGCGGGCGGTGGAGTCGATCCCGCCCGGCAGCGTCGCGACGTACGGCGATATCGCGGAGTACGTCGGTCAGGGCGGGCCGCGGCAGGTCGGCGCGATCATGCGCGAGTACGGCGGCGGCGTCCCGTGGTGGCGGGTGATCCGCGCGTCCGGCGTACCGGCCGAAGAGGTCGGCGACGAGCAGTTGCACAACCTGCGGTCGGACGGCGTCCGCATCACCAACGGGCGGGTCGATCTGCGTGCGGTGCGGTGGGATCCGTCGTGAGGTGACACCGGCGGCGCGCGACTCCGCCCCGAGTCTGCGCGCCGCCGGCGACCGCGACCGGTTCAGTGGTTGGGGTCACCGACCCGGTGCGTTCGTAGGTCTGATGCGGACGCCGCGGCAGAAGTTGTGCCGTCCGGATTTCGGGGCACGATCGGGCCCGGCGGGGTGCGCGATGGGGATTTGTCGGTGGGGTCTGATGGGATGGGTCGATGGTCAGCAGGCAGGGATCCCGGTATCGGTTGGTCCGGGCAGAGGGGCGCGCGGCGCAGGCGCCGGCCCTGGATGCCGATCAGCAGGCCGTGGTCGATCATCCTGGTGGTCCGTTGCTCGTGCTGGCCGGGCCGGGAACGGGGAAGACGACGACGCTCGTCGAGGCGGTCGTCGATCGGGTGCACAACCGCGGCCTGAGTCCGGACGAGGTGCTCGTGCTGACCTTCGGGCGGAAGGCGGCGACCGAGCTGCGGGACCGGATCACCGGCCGCCTCGGGAAGACGACGCGGGTGATGCCGTCGATGACGTTCCACTCGTTCTGTTATGCGTTGCTGCGGCGGTTCACCCCGGCGGATGCGTTCGACGTCCCGCTGCGGTTGCCGTCGGGGCCGGAGCAGTCGCTGCGGCTGAGCGAGGCCCTGTCGGGGAGTCGTGAGGTCGGCGCGGTGCACTGGCCGCGCAGTTTGCATCCGGCGCTGAAGACGCGCGGGTTCGTCGACGAGGTGCAGGCCGTGATCGGCAAGGCGCGGCAGCTCGGCCTCGACCCGGAGGATCTGTCCGCGATCGGCCGGTCGGCGGAGCGCGCCGAGTGGGTCGCGGTCGGTGACTTCTTCGAGGAGTATCTGCAGATCCTCGACCACGAGCAGGTGCTGGACTACTCCGAGCTGATCCATCGCGCGGTGATCCTGGCGCAGCAGCCCGCCGTCCAGGACAAGCTGCGCCGCGAGTTCAAAGCGGTCTTCGTCGACGAATACCAAGACACCGATCCCGGGCAGATCCAGCTGTTGCGCGCGATCGCGGGCGACGGGCGGGATCTGGTCGTCGTCGGTGATCCGGATCAGTCGATCTACACGTTCCGCGGCGCCGATGTGCGCGGGTTGCTGCGGTTCACCGACGAGTTCCGCGGGCTCGACGGGTCGGCGGCGGCGCAGATCGCGCTGGGAACGACGCGCCGGTTCGGGACGACGTTGCAGCGGGTCTCGCGGAACGTGGTGAACCGGCTCGGCGTCCCGGGGACACTCGATCGGGAGACGTTCGAGCGGTTCCGCAATCCGGATGCCACCGGCTGTGTGTACGGCGCGGGCAAGGTCGAGGCGAATCTGTACTCGACGAGCGGGGCCGAGCTCGAGCACATCGCGGATCTGCTCCGGCGCGCCCACGTGCAGGACGGCGTCGGCTGGCATGAGATGGCCGTGCTGGTCCGGTCGGGCAGCCGATCGATTCCGCCGTTGCGGCGGGCGCTTGCCGCCGCGGGGATTCCGGTCGATGTCGCCGGTGACGAGCTGCCGTTGTCGCGGGAGCCCGCCGTCCGGCCGATGCTGCTGGCGTTGCGGGCCGTGGCTGATCCGGCGACGCTGACGGTGGAGGTCGTCCGCGCGTTGGCCCTGTCGCCGTTGGGCGCGATGGATGCCGGGCAGCTGCGGCGGCTGGCGCGGGTGCTGCGGCGTCGCGATCGGGAGGCGGCCGACGGGCAGCGGCTTCCCCGCTCGTCGGATGAGCTGCTCCGGGAGGCGTTGCTGAACCCGTTGCTGCTCGACGAGGAGGCATCGCCGGCCGAGGCGCGGTTCGCGGCGCTCGGGGAGCGGTTGCTCAAAGCAAGGAATATCGTGAACGCCGGCGCCGCGCCGGACGAGGTGATGTGGTCGTTGTGGTCGGAGTCGCCGTGGTTGCGCCGGCTGCGCGGCCAGGCGAACTCGGGCGGCGAGCCGGCCCGCGCGGCGAACCGGGATCTCGACTCGTTGTGCGCGTTGTTCGACGCGGCGGGGCGCGCTGAGGAGCAGATCGGGTTCAAGGGCGTTTCGGCGTTCCTGAGCGAGCTGGAGTCGCTGGACATCGCGGCGGACAACCGGTTCGACGGCACCTACCGGGAGGCCGGCGTCCAGCTGATGACGGCGCACCGGTCGAAGGGGCTGCAGTGGCGGCTCGTCGTGGTGGCCTCGGTCCAGGAGGGCCAGTGGCCGGATCTGCGGCGGCGCGGTTCGCTGCTGGAGCCGGATCGGCTGGGGACGAACGGCTTGATCGAGCCGTTGTCGGCGGGTGCGTTGCTGGCTGAGGAGCGGCGGTTGTTCTACGTCGCGATCACCCGCGCGCGGGAGCGGCTGATCGTGACGGCGGTGCAGGCGCCGGAGGCGGATGGGGATCAGCCGTCGCGGTTCCTGGCCGAGCTGGACATCCCGCTGAAGCTGGTGGCCGGGCGGCCTCGGCGTCCGCTGTCGTTACCTGGCCTGGTTGCCGATCTGCGGTGCGTCCTGGCGGATCCGGCGTCGTCGCCGGCGTTGAAGCGGGTCGCGGCGGATCGGTTGGCGCAGTTGGCCGATGCTGTTGACGACCGTGAGTACGCGTTGGTGCCGACGGCTGATCCGGCGCGCTGGTGGGGTGTTCGGGAGCGGACTCGCTCGGAGCGCCCGATCGCGGATCCGGAGCTGCCGGTGCCGCTGTCCGGGAGCGCGCTGACCACGATCGTGGACTGCCCGCTGCGCTGGTTCCTGACCCGGCGGGCCGGTGGGGAGACGCCCAGTACGGCGGCGATCGGGTTCGGCCAAGTGCTGCACACGCTGGCCGACGCCGTTGCGACCGGCACGCTCCCGCCGTCAGCCGACGAGTTGAACGGCTGGCTCGACAAAGTCTGGACGCAGCTCGACTTCGAGTCCGCCTGGATCTCCGACCGTGAGCGCGCCGAGGCCGACCAGGCCCTCCGTCGCTTCGTCGCCTGGCACCAGGGCCGTCCCGACCGCACCCTGGTCGGCACCGAGGTCGAGTTCGACGTCCTCCTCCCGGACGCCGACCAGCCCGCCGTCCGCATCAAAGGCCGGATGGACCGCGTCGAGTCCGACCCCGAAGGCGCGCTCCGCGTCGTCGACCTCAAAACCGGCCGCACCGTCCCCACCAAACCCGCCGTCGCCCGCCACGTCCAGCTGGCCATCTACCAGCGAGCCATCCAATCCCGCCAACTCAAAGCCCTCGGCGAGAACCCGCTCGCCGGCGGCGCCGAACTCGTCCAGCTCCGCCACGACGAAGCCGGCTTCCCCAAAGTCCAGCCTCAGTCTCCCCTCGAACCCGACGAAGACGGCAACACCTGGCTCGACGAAGCAGTCACCGACGCCGAAACCATGATCCGCACCGAGTCCCTGACCGCCCAACGCAACGACGGCTGCACCCGCTGCGAAGCCCGCCCCCTCTGCCCCATCCAACCCGAAGGCCGAGAAATCGTATGAGTGCGGTGAAGTTGCGGACGACCTCCGAGTTGTGTGAGTTGTTGGGGGTTCCGTTCAGTGAGCAGCAGCTGGCGGCTATTACGGCGCCGTTGGCGCCGGGGGTGATTGTGGCGGGGGCCGGGTCGGGGAAGACGACGGCGATGGCGGCTCGGGTGGTTTGGCTGATCTGCACGGGGCAGGTGCAGCCGGAGGAGGTGCTGGGGCTTACTTTCACGAAGAAGGCCGCGAACGAGCTGGACGTGCGGATTCGGGAGGATCTGACGAAAGCCGGCGTGCTCGGGTCGACGCTGCCCCCGGATCAGCATCCGATCCTCGCGGCGCACCTGCGCAGCAACGTGCCGAACTGGGAGCCCGAGGAGCCGGGCGAGCCGGTGGTGTCGACGTACCACGCGTTCGCGGGCACGCTGATCACCGAGCACGGCCTGCGGCTCGGCCTCGAGCCGGATGCGCGCGTGCTCGCCGATGCGACCAGGTTCCAGCTCGCGGGCCGCGTCGTACGCCGTTCGTCCGGCCCGATCCGCTTCGCGTCGCACCACGTCCCGACGCTCGTCAACAGCCTGCTGTCCCTTGACGGCGAGCTGGCCGACCACCTGCTGAAGGCGGACGCCGTCCGCGACCACGACGACGCCGTCCGGAGCGAGGTCGCCGCGGCGCGCAAACAGACGGTCGAGGTGCGCAAGCTGGCCGAGACCGCGTTGAAACGCGGTGAGATCCTGCAGCTCGTCGAGGAGTACCAGGCCTACAAGGCCGAACGCGGCGTGGTCGACTTCGCCGACCAGATGGCCCTCGGCGCGCGCCTGGCCGAGGAGTGCCCCGAGGTCGCCGTCGCCGAACGCGCGCGGTACAAGGTCGTCCTGCTCGACGAATACCAGGACACCTCCGTCTCCCAGCGCCGGATGTTGACCGCGCTCTTCGCCGGCCCCGACGGCCGCGGCCACCCGGTCACCGCCGTCGGCGACCCGTGCCAGGCGATCTACGGCTGGCGTGGCGCCTCCGTCGCCAACCTCGACGAGTTCCCCGAACACTTCCCGAACGCCGACGGCAGCCCCGCCCGCCGCTACGTCCTGAGCGTCAACCGCCGCTGCGGCAGCCGCATCCTCGCCGCCGCCAACCAGCATGCCGCCGAGCTGTACGAACAGCATCCCGGTGTCATCCCCCTCGAAGCTCCCGCCGACGCGCCCGAAGGCGCGATCACGGTCGGCCTCTTCGAGACCCGCTCCCAAGAGATCGAGTGGGTCGCCGACGCCATCGTCGCCGCGCATCAGAACCGCGGCCGGCGCTGGAAGGACATCGGCATCCTGATGCGGACGAACGTCGACCTGAGCGCCGTCCACGAAGCGCTGATCTCCCGCAAGGTCCCGGTCGAGGTGGTCGGCCTCGGCGGTCTGCTCGCGCTGCCCGAGGTGGTCGACGTCGTCGCCACCCTGCAAGCCGTCAACGACCTGACCGCGAACGCCGCGATGCTCCGCATCCTCACCGGCCCGCGGTACCGGATCGGCCACCGCGACCTCGCCCTGCTCGCGAACCGCTCCCGCGCCCTCGCCGACACCGGCGCCCGCCCCGCCGTCGACGACCTGGTCGCCGCGCTCGACGCCGCCGTCGCCGGGATGGATTCCACCGAGGTCATCTCGCTCGCCGAAGCCGTCGACGATCCGGGCTCCGAGGCCTGGGGTTACGCACCCGAGGCGCTGAGCCGCTTCAAGGAGATCTCCACCGAGCTGCGCGAGCTCCGCGCCCACGCCGGTGAGCCGCTGCTCGATCTGGTCCGCCGAGTGATCGCAACGATCGGCCTGGATATCGAGCTGACCGCAACCCCCGACCACATCGACTCCGGCCGCCGCGACCACCTGGCCGCCTTCTTGGATGCCGTCGGCAACTTCGTCTCCACCGAGTCGGACGGTTCGCTCGACGGCCTGCTCGCCTACCTGGCCGCCGAGGAGGAGTACGCCGCCGGCCTCGACCTCGCCGTCCCGAGTGAGGCGGACTCGGTCAAACTCCTCACCACCCACCGCTCCAAAGGCCTGGAGTGGCCGATCGTCTTCGTGCCGACGCTCGTCCAGAAGGTCTTCCCCTCCGACCGCGGCCGGGACAAATGGACGACGAACGCTAAGGTGCTGCCCTGGCCGCTGCGCGGTGACGCCGACACCCTGCCCGACTTCCACGACCTGTCGAACGCCGGCCTGAAAGCCTTCGCCGACGAGTGCAAGGAGGTCAACTCGCTGGAGGAGCGCCGCCTCGGGTACGTCGCCTTCACCCGCGCCAAGGAGCTCCTGGTCGCCACCGGCCACTGGTGGGGCCCCACGCAGAAGCGCCCGCGCGGCCCCTCGTCGTACCTGGAGACCTTGAAGAAACACGCCGGCGAGCGCGTGATCGCCTGGGCCGACCAGCCCGAGCTCTCCGAGGAGAACCCGGAGCTCGCCGAGCAGACCACGGCGGCCTGGCCGGCGGCGTACGACGCCGATGCCTACCGCCGCCGGCTCGACGCGGCCGAGCTCGTCCAGCGTGCCCGCGCCGAAGGGCCGTCGGCCGCGGCCGAAGAATCGCTACTGCTCGACGAACAGGCCCTGGTCGCCCGGTGGGATTCCGAGCTCGAGCGATTGTTGTCCGAGGCAAGAGAATCCCGCAGCCGCAAGGCGTACGACGTCACCCTGCCGGCCGCCCTCTCGGCCACCCAGGTGATGCGCCTGGCCAAGGACCCGGACGGCCTCGCCTCCGAACTCGCCCGCCCGATGCCCCGTAAACCCAACCGCGCCGCCCGCTTCGGCACCCGCTTCCACGCCTGGGTCGAGTCCTACTTCGGCCAGCAACTCCTGATCGACCCCGACGACCTCCCCGGCGCGGCCGACGAGGACATCGTCGACGACACCGACCTCACCGAGCTCATGGAGGCCTTCCGCACCGGCCCCTACGGCGAAACCACCCCCTACGAGATCGAGGCCCCCTTCGCCCTCTCCCTCGACACCCGCACCATCCGCGGCCGCATCGACGCCGTCTACCAGGTCGTCCGCCCCGACGGCTCCCGCGGCTACGACGTCGTCGACTGGAAAACCAGCCGCTCCGAATCCGCCGACCCCCTCCAGTTGGCCATCTACCGCCTCGCCTGGTCCGAACTCATGAACATCCCCCTCACCCAAGTAGGCGCCGCCTTCTACTACGTCCGCACCGCGGAGATAGTCCGCCCCGAGCACCTTCCGGCGAAGCGCCAACTCATCGAGTTGCTGAACGGCTGACCCTCGCCCTACCAGCCGGCTCTTATCTCCCGGCGAGTGCCGATGCCGGAGGCAAGCGCAGGTACTTCGCCCCAGATTGCGACATCGACGGCGTCGCCCGAAGCCGGGTTGACTTCGCGCGGCACGAGATCGCCTGGGCGATTCTGCGCATGCTGTGGCGCAGCCTCGCCAGGTGGGGTGGGGCTGGAAGGTGGCGGGCTGGGTTTGAGTCGTGGTCGGCCCGGTGGGTTGGCCCACGCGGGTTGAGCGACCTGGACCGTGCCATCGGTGATCGTGATACGCCAGTGGCCGGCATGCAGGTCGCTGTGGTGCTGACGGCACAGCAGGACGAGATTGTGGATGGCTGTCACGCCGCCGTCGATCCAGGAGCGGAGGTGATGGGCATCGCACATGATCGGTGGAGCGCCGCAGACGACGCAGCCGCGGTCGCGAGCGTTCAGGGCACGGCGCATGCCGCGCGTGACCAGGCGCTCGGAGCGGCCGACGTCCAGTGGTTCGGAGTCGCTGCCCAGCACGATCGGGATGACCTTCGCATCGCATGCGATCCGGCGGACGGACGCCGCTGACAGGCCGTCGCCGTACACCGTGTCGCCGATCGCGTGTGCGGTGGCCGCCTTGAGGTCGTTGAAGTCGATGGTGATGCTGAGGGTGCCTTTGGCTCCGAAACCGGGAACCCAGGACGTCGGTTCAGTGACTGGTGACGGCGCGGTATCCGTCGTTTCGCTGGGCATCCGGCGTGGAATGCCGACGTCCATGGCTGCTTCAGCGATCGACAGCACTGTGGACAAACCGTCGGCTTGGCGCTTCTCGAGCGAGCGGGGATCCAGTTCGCCGTCCAAGGTGCGATGAGGGCGGGAGTTCGCATGGATCAAGGCGCGCAGTCGTTCGGCGTTCTCGTTGGCCAGGAACCCGCGGAACTTCACACCGTTCACCGCGCGGCCGATGACGAGGGATTCGCGAGCGGCGGCCTTGTGTTCTTCGGGCTCCGGGCCGTCGGCGTCCAGCAGGTCGCGGATACGCTGACCGCTGGACTGAAGATCCATCGGGGACAAGTGGGCGCCCAGACCGACCAGCTGCTCCTCGGCGACCTTGATCTCTTCGATCGGCACGCTGGTCGGGACGCGCTCCAGCGCGGCGACGATCGCTTGTGCCTGGCCTGGGTAGAGGACGACCTGCGGCGCGACGGTACTCGGCGTTCCGTCGGGCGGAGGAACGGGTGTTGCGGTGTCGGGTAGCGCCTCCGCGACAGCTGGGTACTTCGTCAGAGCGCTGGCGAGCTGGACGTCTCGGCGGGCTTGTCCACGGTCGAGGCGATAGCGCCGCGCCAGGAGGTCGGCGGTGTCGCGGGCGCCGATCGCTTGGGCGTACCGGCGTTGATGCAGCTCAGCGATGTCGTGCAGACGAAGCGTTTGGAGCCGGGCAATCTCGGCATCGATCGCGTCGAGGTCCGACAGCAACTCGCCGTCGGACATCGACCACGTCGGTCGCTCGCCGAGAAATCCCATGCCGGCAACCGTAGATACTCCCACCGACAATTTTTCGAACAGCCGGCCGGATCGACCGAATCCCTTGCTGATAGCAATTTTCTGAGCCGTCAGCCACAGGCGGGGAGGGGGGTTGGGGTGGGAGAGAAGGGGGCGAAGGTGGGGGTGGTGGCCAGGAGGGCGAAGGCGTCCCAGAGGGGGAGAGCCTGGGTGGGGGTGGTGGGGGCGGTGAGGAGGGCGCCCTGGGTGAGGAGGCGGTTGTCGGTGAGGAGGGTGGGGACTACGGAGGGGGCGTTGGTGAGGGTTTCGAGGGTGGTCATGGCGGTGCGGATGAGGTCGTCGCGGGTGGGGTCGTCGGCGGCGGTGAGGTAGGTGTGGGGGAGGGCGGTGGCGGCGAGGGCTTCGGTGAGGGTTGCGGGGGTGGGGGCTTGGGGTGGGCGGCCGGGGGGGAAGACGTGGGCGGTCCAGGCGAGGTAGAGGGGGACGACGGCGTCGTCGCGGCCGTCGGCCTGGAGGGCGGTGAAGACGCGGGTGACGCGGAGGGATTGGCGGCTGGTTTCGACGGCCAGGGCGGCGATGAAGTCGGGGACGCCGGTGGGTGGGCGGTCGCCGTCGCGGAGCCAGAGGCTGTAGGGGCGTAGCCGGATGCGCAGGTCGCGGGCGGGGGCCACCTGGGCCAGCCAGTGCATGGCCAGGCCGCTCCAGGGGCAGGCGGGGTCAGCGGCGATCTCGATCTCTTTCATCAGACTCTCCATCTGTTCGTCATAGTAAGACTACGATGAACAGAGTGATAGATTCTGTCCGTGGCTGTCAAGGAGGAATCGCATCGCGCGCGGCAGGCGCAGGCGACCAAGGAGCAGGTGGCGGGCGCGGCGCGGGTGCTGTTCGCCGAGCAGGGGTACGTCGTGACGACGATCGCCGCGATCTCCGAGGCGGCCCGGATCCCGGCCCAGACGATCTACTCGGCCTTCGGCAACAAACCGGCCATCCTGCGCGAGATCTCCCGGCTCTGGATCGCCGAGGCCGACACCCGCCGGCTCGCTCAGGAGTCGCTCGCGCTGACCGACCCGGTCGAGCGGATGCGCAGCGCCGCGCACTGGCACACTCGGCAGTTCGAGACCGGTATCGACGTGATCCGGATCTACCAGGAGGCCGCCCGCGCCGACCAGCGGATGGCTGCCGAGATGCAGCGCGTCTGGGGCGCCCGCGAGCACGAGCTGGCCCTGTTCCTGCAGTCCTTCGCCGGGCAACTCGCTCACGATCCGCAGCGCTCGCTCGACCTGTTCCTGGCCTGTACGACGATGGAGATCTACCAGCTCCTGGTCCTCGACCGGGGCTGGCCGATCGCGGCGTACGAGGCCTGGCTGGCCGACACGCTCGTCGCGCAGCTGCTGCCCTGAGACTTCAGAGGGATCTTCCGGATCGCTCGCGTGGGGGATGTGCGCGAACTCGCCGCGGACCTAGGTTGAGAGCATGTTGATTGCCGAGGATCTGCTGTTGCTGCTGTACGACGACGACTCCGGCAAGCCGATCGCCGGATCGCCGGGCCTGGACTACGCGCTGGCCGGCGCCGTCCTGATCGAGCTGACCGTGCTCGGCAAGCTCGACATCACCGCGGCCGGCGACGGGGTGAAACCCGGCCGGCTCAAGGTGCTCGACGCGACCCCGACCGGTGATCCGGTGCTCGACGAGCGGCTGGCGTACGTCGTGGACAAGCCCGGCAAGAAGCCGAAGGACCAGATCGGCCGCCTGTCCAAGAAGCTGCGCGATCAGCTGCTGGCCCGGCTGGCCGAGCGCGGCATCCTGCAGGCGGACGCCGGTAAGGTGCTCGGCCTCTTCCCGGTCACCCGCTGGCCGGCCAAGGACGCGCGCCACGAGGGCGAGGTGCGGACGGCGCTCGAGGCCGCGCTCCGGATCGGGACGACGCCCGATCAGCGCACCGGCGCGCTGATCGCGTTGCTGAGCGCGCTGAACGTCGTCCCGAAGGTGATCACGGACGCCGTCGACAAGCGTCAGCTCCGGCAGCGGGCGAAGTTGATCGCCGAGTCGGACTGGGCCGCCGACGCGGTCAAGAAGGCGGTCACCGAGATGCAGGCCGCCGTCACCGCGACGATCGTGGTCGCGTCGACCGCGGGTGCCGCGGGCAGCAGCTGAGCGTCAGACGGAGGTGCGAAGCCGGGCCTTGATGTCCGGCTTCAGCACCTTGCCCACCTTCGAGCGCGGCAGATCGGCCCAGACCAGCACTTCCTTGGGCGCCTTCACGCTCCCGATCCGGGCCTTCGCGAACGCGATCAGCTCCGCCGCGTCGACACTCGCCCCGGCCTGCAGTTGGACGACGGCGACGACCCGCTCGCCCCACTTCTCGTCCGGTTGCCCGATCACCGCGCAGTCCTGGACGGCGTCGTGCGCCATCAGCGCCTGCTCGACCTCGGTCGAGTACACGTTGAAACCGCCGGTGATGATCATGTCCTTCGCCCGGTCGACGATGTAGAGGTAGTTGTCGTCGTCCAGATAACCGATGTCACCGGTGTGATGCCACCCGTACGCCGAAGCGGCCGCCGTCGCCTCCGGGTCGCGGTAGTACCCGCGCATCACCAGCGAGCCCCGGACGACGATCTCCCCGCGCTCGCCGGGTGGCAACAAGGTCCCGTCCGCGGCCATCACTGCGGTACTGACCAGCGTGGACGGGCGTCCGGCCGAGGCCAGCCGATCGCGAGCAATGTTGCCGTCGGCATCGAAGTGCGCGGCCGGCGGCAGGACGGAGATCATCATCGGCGCCTCGGTCTGCCCGAACAGCTGACCCATCACCGGTCCGATCCGCTGCAGCGCCTCTTCGAGCCGGGTGACCGACATCGGCGCCGCGCCGTACCAGAAACACCGCAGGGAGGACAGGTCGATGCTGTCGAGCTCAGGTGCCGCAAGCGCCATGTAGATCAGCGTCGGCGGCAAGAACGTGTGGGTGACGCCGTGCCGCGGGATGAGCTCCAGGAACGTGTGGACATCAGGTGTGCGCATGATGACCACCTCGCCGCCGGAGGCGAGGATGGGGAAGCAGAGCACTCCGGCGGCGTGGGTCAGCGGAGCGAGTGCCAGGTAGACCGGCCGCTCGCCGATCGGATAGCCCATCAGCGTCAGTGCTGTCATCGTCTCCAGATTGGCGTTGCTGAGCATCACGCCCTTCGGCTGGCCGGTTGTCCCGCCGGTGCCGACGATCATCGCCAGTCCGTCCGGATCGGTCGCGTCAAGGGCCGGCTGGGACACGCCCCCGCAGAACGTGTCCCAGCCGACGGTCCGGCGTCCGTGGGGGTCGGCGCCGGTTTCTGAATCCAGGCACACGAAGGTGTGCACCTTCGGCAACGCATCCCGGATCCGGTCCACGAGCGGCGCGAACGCCGCTTGGTAGATGAGGACCTCACAGTCGAAGCGGTCGAGCAGCTCACGGTTCTCCGCGGCCTCGTTGCGCGGGTTGATCGGGCACCAGATCGCACCGGCCCGGCTGATCCCGAACACGCAGGTGAATGCGATCGGGTCGTTCGCCGACAGGATGGCGACCTTGCCGCCCGGTGTGACGCCGCTCGCCGCCAGACCGGCTGCGATCCGGTGCGACAGCTCCTGGACGTCGGCGTACGACAGCGTCTCGCCATCGGTGGTCAGGCAGGGCCTGTCCGGTCCGAGTGACGCGCCTTTGTCCAGGTAGTCGACCAGTCGCATGGCTGTCCCCTTAATGCTGCACGGTCAGCTGCGGCTCGGCCACCAGCCCGAAACCACGCAGTACGCCGAGCAACTCGCGGTGCCCGAAGGCCTGGCAGCCGCTGGCGAAGCCAACGCGCTTCGGCGGCGTCTGCAGCAGCGAGTACGCCGCGTAGGCCTGCAGCAGGCCGGTCTGCTGGTAGTTGCTGTTCCCGTGGATGACACAGTGCGCCCGGCCCAGCGGACCGGAGGCGTGCACGGAGTCCAGCGACTTGTTCACCCTGGGGTTCTCCCGCGGCGGCATCTGGTCCATGACCTGCCGTGCGGTCGCAGTGAGCGCCTCGTTGCGCTCATCGGGCGCCATGTCCTTGGTGGCTTCCAGTGCGGCCGCAACGATCTGCGGGACGCCGTTCATCAGCGCTGCGTTGAAGACACCGCCCTGCGCCTTGCAGTTGGCCACACGCGGGTCGCGTTTGAACCAGACCGGGTGTGACGTGCCGCCCCAGGGCAGCGACAGCGCCAGCTCGTGCTGGCCGGGCACCACTAGCGGGACCAGCCCCTGCTCGGGGAACTCGACGTACTGGTTCTGCTCGAGGAAGTGCGCCTTGGACGTCGCAGCGTTCACCAGAATCGTGCGTGTCGAGGCGATGGTCGGGCTGCCACCCCAGAACACCGCAATGTCCAGAGTGTCCAGGCCGGGCTGTTCCAAGCAGAGCTGTGCGGCGATCTCGCCAGTCGTGTACATCTGCGCGATGCCAGGGGCCAGCAGCAGCCCGGCCTCTGCGAACTGCGCGCCGTACGTCTCGTCGCAGGTGATCAGCCAGTCCTGCTCGCCGGTGGTGTCCGTGTAGTGCGCACCTGCGGCCAGCGAGGCCTCTACTGCTGCAGGGCCGAGCTCACTGAACGGTCCGACCGTGTTGAGCACGACGGACGCGCCCTTGAACAACGACGTCAGCGAATCGACGTCGTGGTCGACTGTGGCGATCTCGTAGTCCGCAGTCTCGATACCGGGTACCGCGGAGTCCATGGACGACTTGAGCTTGTCCTCGCTGCGTCCGGCCGCTACGAACGGGACGTGGTACTGCCGGAGGTACTCGCAGACCAGCCGGCCGGTGTAGCCGGAGGCGCCGTAGACGACGACGGGTTTGGCAGCCATGTCACATCCCCATTCCGCCGTCGACCGGCAGTCCGATGCCGGTGATGAACCGGGCTTCGTTCGAGGCCAGGAAGACGACCGCATCGGCCATATCGGTCACCTCGCCGAGCCGCCCGGCCGGAGTCAGCCCGATGACCGCGCCGACCGCTGCCTCAGGCGACTCGAACAACCCGAGCTCGGCGACGTCGTTCGCCAGGCCCGCGCCCATCGCCGTCGGCACCAGGCCGGGGTAGACGCAGTTCACGCGGACGCCGTACCCGAGCTTGCCGGACTCCATCGCCGCGACCCGGGTGAGCCGGTCGACCGCGGACTTCGTGGCCGAGTAGACCGCGATCCCGGGGAAGGCGATGGTGGCGGCCACCGAGGCGATGTTGATGATCGCGCCGCCCTGGCCGGCCAGGCCTTCGGGGCGCATCGTCCGCAGCCCCCACTTCAGGCCCAGCGTGGTGCCGAGGACGTTCACGTCGAGCATCTTGCGGATCTGGTCGGCCGTCACCTCGGTGAGCAGGCTGGTGATCTCCACACCCGCGTTGTTCACCAGGATGTCCAGGCCGCCGAGGATGTCGTTGGCCGCGACGACCGCGTTCTCCCAGCTGCCGTCGTCGGTGACGTCGTGCGCGACGAAGCCGTTGCCGCCGCCGTACTCGGAGTCCAGGGCGTCGGCGACCGCTTCGCCGGCGTCCTTCTGCAGGTCGCTGACGACCACTTTGGCGCCGGCCGCGGCAAGGGCTTTCGCCATTCCCTCGCCGAGCCCCTGGGCTCCGCCGGTGACGAGGGCCTTACGCCCGGAGAGATCGAGTCCGCCCATCGGGAAGCTCCTTTGCTTCGAGATCTTCGAGGAGGTGACTGCGCAGGGTGAGTGGTTCCACACTCTGGCCCTGGTTTTGACAGTCGTCAAGACTTTGTTTGACACTTGTCAAGAAATCTCCCCGCCGCGGGGCGCGCCGGGCCCGCGGCGGGTAGGCTGACTCGGACGGACCGGGGGCGGACGACAGGAGTCGCGATGAGCTCGAACGCCCTCTCGGGTGAGATTGCCGACCGGCCTGCCCGGGTGTCGGGGATCGACAAGATCGAGCGCCGCCGGATCGCGCTGGCCGAATCGGCGCTGAAGACGCTCGGCGAGCTCGGCTACGCGCGGACGAGCCTGCGCGAGATCGCGAACAACTCCGAGTTCACGCACGGCGTCGTCCACTACTACTTCCGCGACAAGATCGACCTGATCAGCTACTGCGTGCGCTACTACAAGACCAAGTGCGCCAAGCGGTATGACGAGGTCGTGGAGACCGCGGCCACCGCCGATGAGCTCGGCGCCGGGTTCCTGGCCAAGATGACCCAGACGCTCGTCGAGGAAACCCCGATGCACCGGCTCTGGTACGACCTGCGCGCCCAGAGCATGTTCGAGGAGCAGCTGCGCCCGGATGTGGTCGCGATCGACCAGCTGCTGGAGGCGATGATCTGGCGCATCCTCAGCCGGTACGCCGAGCTGGTCGGCGGCGAGCCGGCTGTGGACGCGCCGACGGCGTACGCGCTGGTCGACGGGCTGTTCGAGCAGGCCGTCGTCGGCTACGCGGCTGACCCCGAAGGCGTCACCGATCGGCTGGTCGCCCGGGTCAGCCAGGTGCTGCCCAAGCTCATCACGACCTAGTGGACCTCTAGGCTGCTCGCCGTGAAGGTGAAGCGCGTACGGTCGGAGCCGGGTGGTCTGGTCGATCTGGAGTTCACGGCGGACGGATGGACGTCGCGGCCGGTGATCGGCTCCCGATGGGACCTGTCGATCTGGTGCGTCGCTGTGATGGCTGGTGCGCTCGTGCTGGCCTACCTGTCCCGGCTGGCCGGTTTCGGCGGTCTGAAGTCCGCCTTCCTGGTGGTGGCCGGCATCAGCCTCGCCGCGGCGGTTCTGCTGGTTGCGATCGACTTCGTGGGCAATCTGCTCGGTGTGGCCTCGATGACCGGCCGGGCGCTGGGCCGTGGACGGCTGCGGGCCGAGGCCAAGGGCATCACCGACGACCTGATGGAGGTCATCCCGAACCCGGAGTTCGTCGCGGTCACACGGGTTCAGCACGCGCGCGTCGTCCGCGAGGTGCGGGGAACCGCCGTCGAGCTGATTCTCGACGACGGCTCCCGCCGACGCTATCTACGCACCCGCGCTGGGCTGGTCGAGCCCTTCCAGCGGCTGCTGGGGGAGCGGTTGCTTCACTCCGCCTGACAGCTGGTCTTGCACAGCTTGTCGGTGACGGTCAGGTTCACACCGGGTTCTTCGGTGTCCGCCTCGACCGTGTAGTCGATCAGCCAGTCGCCCGCGGTCATCTGCGCGGTCGCCTTCTGCTGGCCGAACCAGCTGCTGATCTCCTGTTGCTGGTTCACATTCACCGTTTCGAGGACCTTCGGCAGCACAGCGCCGATCGCCGCGGATGCCGTGTCCTGCTTGCCGGTGGCGTGCACCGACACGACCGGTGGCCGGGGGTGGTCGCCGAGCAGTACGGAGACCTGTGCACCGCCGGACGTGCAGACGGCGTACGCCTCGTCGGTTCCACACTTGAAACCGGCCTTGCTCAGCCCGTCGACCACCTCGGCCGCTTTGACCGGCGCTACGTCGGCGGTCACTGGAGCGGACGTCGGAGTCGACGGCGCCGGGGTGTCCGAGCCCTCGTCCGAACCCTGGTCCGATCCGCCGGACGAGCAGGCGGTCAGCAGCATCAGAGCGGCAATGGCGGTTGCAACGCTCTGCTTGCGGTTCAGACCGGCACCTCGATCGCCGCGTCCAGGGCGATCGTGATCATCTCCGAGAAGGTCGTCTGGCGCTCCTCGGCCGACGTGACCTCCTTGGTGATCAGGTGGTCGGACACGGTCATGATGCCGAGCGCGCGACGACCGAACTTGGCGGCCAGCGTGTACAGCGCGGCGGCCTCCATCTCGATGCCCAGGACGCCGTAGTCCGCCGTCCGGGACACCAGGTCCGGGCGGTCGTTGTAGAACAGGTCGCCGGAGAAGACCTGGCCGACGTGCACGTTCAGGCCGGCCGCCTCGGCGGCGTCGACGGCCGCGCGCAGCAGCTTGTAGTCGGCCGTCGGCGCGTAGTCGATGCCGTGGAAGCGCAGCCGGTTCATCTGCGAGTCGGTGCTCGCGGACATCGCGACGATCACGTCGCGGACCCGGACGGCCTCGGTCAGCGCGCCACAGGTGCCGACCCGGATCAGGGTCTGGACGTCGTACTCCTCGAACAGCTCGTTGGCGTAGATCGAGGCGGACGCCTGGCCCATCCCGGAGCCCTGCACGGAGATCCGCTCACCCTTGTAGGTGCCGGTGAACCCGAACATGTTCCGGATCTCGGTGTAGCAGGTCACGTCGGACAGGTAGGTCTCCGCGATCCACTTGGCCCGCAGTGGGTCACCGGGGAACAGCACGCGCGGCGCGATCTGCCCCTTCTCGGCGGCGATGTGAATACTCATGCCCGGATGCTCTCACGCGACCGGGATATGTTGAGTCACGTGGCCTACTCGATCGCACCTGGTTCCCTAGCCCTGTCCCGCTCGGTCCTGGACCGAGCCGCCGACCGTCGGCGCGACGACGCCTGGCTGGAGAAGGCCTGGGCCGCACCGGACACCCAGGTCACCGTGGTTGCCGGTGACCAGCTGCAGGTGATCGACGACCGGACGGCGCTGCGCCTGATCTCGCCGTCGGAAGCGCCTCCCGGCACCAGAGTCTTCCTGGGGATCGACAGGGAGTCCGGCGCCGGTCAGACAGCGGAGGGACGGGCGGTGTTCGCCGTAGTCGTCGCCGACGAGCCGGACGAGTCGTACGCGGGGCTGCGCGAGCTCGGCGCGTTGCTGAACGACCGCGAGGCCGGTATGGCGGTTCACATCGTCGGCCTGGCCAACTGGCACGCCGTCCACACCCACTGCGGTAACTGCGGTGAGCACACCGTGGTGACCGAGGCCGGCCACGTCCGCGACTGTCCTGGCTGCGGTATGCGCCATTTCCCGCGCAGCGACCCGGCGATCATCGTCCTGGTCACCGACGATCAGGACCGGGCGCTGCTCGGCCGCAACGGCGCGTGGCCCGAAGGGCGGTACTCGACCCTGGCCGGGTTCGTCGAGCCGGGTGAATCGCTGGAGGCCGCCGTCCGCCGGGAGGTCCTGGAGGAGACCGGTGTGACTGTCGGCCCGGAGGTTGCGTACGCCGGGAGTCAGCCGTGGCCGCTGCCGTCGAGCCTGATGCTCGGCTTCTACGCCAAGGCGACCAGCACCGACATCGAGGTGGACGCCGACGAGATCGCCGAGGCGAAGTGGTTCACCCGGGAGGACCTCCGTGCGCTGGTGGACGCCGGCACGATGGCCCTCCCGGGCAACATCTCGATCAGCCGCCGCCTGATCGAGGGATGGTACGGCTCGGGGTTGTCGGGGAGCTGGTAGCCGTCACCGCCGTCCGACGTTGGAGATCGCGGCGGCGAAGCGGATCATGATGCCCTCCCAGCGCTCGACCTGACCGTCGGCCTCCAGTTGCCGGAGCCTGCGGTCCACCGCGACCACATAGGCGCCGTGGCTGGGCCACTGGGCTTTGGCGTCCGGCAGTTCGTCGGTCAGTGTGCAGCCGTAGCGCAGGTGCCGGTTCTGCACCTGGCTGTTGATGTTGCCGGTCCACACCTGGGCGCGGAGGTCGGACTTCGCGCAGGGGTCGGCCGGTGGCGTGTACGACGCCAGATTGGTCGGGATGGTCCAGCCGTCCAGCCGGAGCAGCGAGTAGTACTTGCCGTCCGGTCCTTCAGCGAGCCGGTTGAGGCCGTGATCGCGGATGATCGTGGACGCGCCGCCCAGCCCGTCCACGACGAAGAGCCGGCCGCCGGAGACGCCGTACAGGTAGCCGTCGCGCCAGGAGAGCGCGCCGTCGTGTCCGGTGATGCGGCCGGGGAACACCGGGTAGGTGCGCAGGACGACGCCAGTGGTCTTGTTGGCCACGAAGACTGTGCCGTCGGCCAGGCCCCAGATGTTGCCATCCGGTCCGATGGTCAGCTCGTTGATGCTGGCCGCGCCGGGAACCGGTACGACGTTCTTGCTGACAGCCCCGGTCGCCGGGTCGACCTTGATCAGACGGGCCTCGGTGGCCCTCGGCTCGGTGCCCTGACCGCCTTCGATCGCGGACCCGGCCCAGAGGCTGCTGCCGACCGGGAGGATCGATGCGATCGACTGGTCGGTGACGAGGTGCCGATAGACCTTGTAGGTGTTGCTGGGGACGTCGTAGACGGTGATGGCGCCGCCGTACTCGCCGTAGCCGGGCGTAGTACCGACGTACACGCTGTTGCCGGACGGGACTACAGCGAACGGGCGGTTCTGGTGGTCGCTGTCGACCAGACTGAACAGCACCCTCGGGTTGGTCGTGCTCTCGGGGAGGCTCGTGTCCCACTGCTGTAGCCGGCCGTACGGGTAGATGCCGACCCACATCTTCGGGCTGGTGCCCCAGGACCAGCCCTCGACCTGGCCTTGCCGGGCCGTGACAGTGGCTCTACCGGTAGCTGGGTCGTAGACCGAGGTGGTGCCGTTGAGGTACGCGTTCACGTAGACCTTGCCGGTGACCGGGTCGACGATCGTGTGCTGCAGTGCGACAGGCACGTACTGGAACGGTGAGCTCCACTGCGCGAGTGTCTTGGCCTGTGGGTCGTAGCGGAACGTACCGCCGGAGTAGTTACCAGCCAGGCCGTACAGGACCTGTTGGCCGTTCTCAGTCACCCAGCCGTAGCCGATGGCCGCACCGCGACTCATGCGGACCGGTGGGGTGGTCGCCGTGCTGACAGTGTTGGTAGTCAGGTCGTAGCGCATCACGTTGAGCGTGGTCGCGGTCGTGAAGTACACACCACCCGGACCGGCGCCGGAAACGCCACGGGCCGCGATCGGGTAGGTCAGAACCAGTCCGCCGGTCGTAGCGTCGGTGAACTTGATCTGCTCGTAGGTGACCGCGTCAATCACGGCCAGCCGACCGGCGCCGTTTGCGAACACCCGTCCGGCCGCGTAGTCGAGGTCGTTGAACTCGGTGGCGACCAGGCCCGGTGGAGTGACGTTCTGAATCGCGCCGCTGGTCAGGTCGATCCGGATCAGCTTGGCGGCCGGTGTGGAGACGCCGACGAACAGTGCGTTCCGGTCGGGGTCGTAGACGGTGGAGCGCGCGTACTGCTGGACCGGGTCGAGTGAGCCGTAGTCCGTGACCTGGCCGGTGCTGCGGCTGTACTTGAACGCGTGGGCGTTCGGGTACGTGCCGCCGTACACGTTGCCGTTGCTGTCGGCGGTCAGGCCGTAGATGAACGACTCGCCGGCGATCGGGCGGCCCAGGCTGGTGACTGTGCCGGCCACTGGGTCGTAGCGGTACAGATGGGCGTTCGGATAGGTGCCGACGTACAGACTGCCGTCACTGGCGACGACGATGCCCCACGCGCCGGCAGCCCCGGGCAGCGGGACGGTGTGCAGCAGTTGCCGGGTGTGCAGGTCGACGACGTTCAGATTGGCGTTCTCGCCGGCCGGGACGGCGTACACGATGTCGCGACCGTCCGGCGAGCGGCCGACGGTGCCCTCCATCACGGTCAGCGAGCTGATCGGCGCGCCGAGGTTCTCGACCGGATCGGGGAGCAGCCCCGGGCGGACGCCGTCCGGCCGGGCCGGGCCGACCTCGGACGGCCAGGGATCCGGCCGTCCGGTCGGCGACGCGTGCGCGGGCTGGATCAAACAACTGATTACGGCCAGGGCCGTTAAGAACAGGACAGAGCGGAAGGAACGACGCGGAATCATGGGCGGACTCCCTACGGCGCGGTTCCCTCGAAGGTAAAACGGTCATGGCCGTAAGTCCATGGCTCGCGCCCGCCCGGGGGCAAAAGGAAGCGGCGCCCACCCCGAAGGGCAGACGCCGCGGTGCAGCCGGGTCAGGTCAGGCGACGAGCTTCTCGGCCACCTGGGCCAGCGACGGGTTGGTCAGCGCGCTGCCGTCGGCAAAGACCACGGTCGGCACGGTCTGGTTCCCGTTGTTGATCTTCTCGACCAGCTCGGCCGCGCCGGGGACCTGCTCGATGTCGATCTCGGTGAACTCGATCCCGGCCCGCTTCAGCTGGCCCTTGAGGCGATGGCAGTAGCCACACCAAGGGGTCGAGTACATCGTCAGTGCCGCCATCGGCCGTCTCCTTCTGAATCTGTCCGGCGAGCCGTCTAGGGTTGCTCTCGACCAACCCGAACCATGCCGTAGGCGGTGCTGTTCCCGAATGACGCAGTCCGTGAGTGACCTCACACGCTCCGGGTCTCCCGAGGATCTCCTGGGGGCGCTCGATCCGGAGCAGCGCGCGGTGGCGACGGCGCTGCACGGGCCGGTCGTCGTGATGGCCGGCGCCGGCACGGGCAAGACCCGCGCGATCACGCACCGGATCGCCTACGGCGTGCGGACGGGCACGTTCGACCCGGTCCGGGTGCTCGCGGTGACGTTCACCCAGCGCGCCGCGGGGGAGATGCGCGGCCGGCTGGCGGGGCTCGGCGTCGAGGGCGTCCAGGCCCGTACGTTCCACTCCGCCGCGCTCCGGCAGGCGCGCTACTTCTGGCCGAAGGTGTACGGCGGCGAGCTGCCCCAGATCGCGGACCGGAAGTTCCCGCTGCTGACCGAGGCGGCGTCGCGCTGCCGGGTCCGCGTCGACACGCCCGCGCTGCGCGACCTCGCCGGTGAGGTCGAGTGGTCGAAGGTCAGCAACGTCCGTCCCGACGACTACCCGACGCTCGCGCCGAAGGCGGGCCGGGCGCTGGCCGCCTTCGACCCGGCGACGATCGCCCGGATCTTCGCGGCGTACGAGGACGTGAAACTCGAGCGCGGCCGGATCGACCTGGAGGACGTGCTGCTCTGCGCGACCGCGCTGCTCGCCGAGGACGAGCGGGTCGCCGCAGAGATCCGCCGGCAGTACCGGACGTTCGTCGTCGACGAGTACCAGGATGTCAGCCCTCTGCAGCAGAGCCTGCTCGACCTGTGGCTCGGCGGCCGCGAGGACGTCTGCGTCGTCGGCGACCCCGCGCAGACCATCTACTCCTGGGCCGGCGCCGAGCCGGAGAATCTGGTCCGCTTCGCCTCCCGGCATCCGTCGGCCACGGTGGTCAAGCTGGTCCGCGACTATCGCTCCACGCCGCAGATCGTCGATGTCGCGAACAAGATCCTCGACGCGGCCGGACCGTCCGGGCTGCCGGGGCGGGTGACGCTGCGCTCGCAGCTCGAGCCGGGGCCGGTCCCGATCTACCGCGAGTACTCCGACGAGGTCGCCGAGGCCGATGCGGTGGCGCGCGCGGTGGCCCGCCTGCAGGACGAGGGCGTCCAGTTGCGTGACATCGCCGTCCTGTTCCGGACGAACGCGCAATCGGAGAACTTCGAGCAGGCGCTCGCCGAGCGGAAGCTCCCGGCCGTGTTGAAGGGCGCCGAGCGATTCTTCGAGCGGGCCGAGATCCGGCAGGCCGCCGTCCTGCTGCGCGGTCAGGCCAAGGCCGGCGACCTGTCCGACGAGCTGGTGACGACGGTGACCAGCGTCCTCGGCGGCGCGGGCTGGACGCCGGAGCCGCCGAGCGGCAAGGGCGCCGTCCGGGACCGGTGGGAGTCGCTGAGCGCGCTGGTGACCATGGCGGGCGACTTCGCCGCCGCGAACCCGACCGCCGGGTTGGCCGAGCTGATGGCCGAGCTGGACCGGCGAGCCTCGATTCAGCACGCGCCGCTCGCCGAAGGCGTCACGCTGGCGACGCTGCACGCGGCGAAGGGCTTGGAGTGGGAGTGCGTCTTCATCGTCGGCGCCCACGAGGGCACACTGCCGATCAGCTACGCCCAGACGCCCGCCCAGGTGGAGGAGGAGCGGCGGCTGTTCTACGTCGGGGTGACGCGGGCGAAACAGCAGCTGTTCGTGAGCTGGTCGACGTCGCGATCGCCGGGCGGCCGGGGCACCCGCGGTCCGACCCGGTTTCTGGACCCGATCGGCGTCCGGACGTCGCGGCAGCAGCAGCCGGCCTGGGAGCCGTCGACCGATCGCGCCGAGCGTGCGGCCCGGTCCGGGCGGCCGATCCCGAAGTGCCGGGTCTGCGGGCGCGGGCTGCTCGATCCGGGTGCGCGCAAACTCGGCCGCTGTGAGAGCTGCCCGTCGGCGATCGACCAGAAGCTGTACGACGCGCTGATCGCCTGGCGCACCGAGCAGGCCGAGTCGGAGCGGATGCCGGCCTTCGTCGTCCTGACCGACGCGACGCTGACCGCGATCGCCGAGACCCGCCCGACGGACGAGTCCGCCCTGCGGCAGATCCCGGGGATCGGGCACGCGAAGCTGATGAAGTACGGCGAGCAGATCCTGGTGATCTGTACGCGTTAGGCCGGCTCGCGGAGGCGGGCGTCCTGGCTGGGCGGCACGCCGTACTGGCGGCGGTACTCGCGGCTGAACTGGGAGGCGCTGTCGTAGCCGACGCGGTGCGCGACGGTCGCGATGTCGCGCGGCTGGGCGGCGAGTAGCAGGCGCGCCTCCTGGAGGCGGACCTGCTTCTGGAACTGGATCGGGCTGAGCGCGGTGACGGTCTGGAAGTGCCGGTAGAAGCCGGACGGGCTCATCCCGCTCAGCTTGGCGAGGTCCTCGACGCGGAACTGCTCGGCGTAGTTCTCGCGGATCCAGCGGGCGGCGCGGGTGATGTGGTTCAGACTGCTGTCCGCCAGGCCGAGCTGCCGGACGGCCGCGCCCTGATCGCCGGTGATCAGCCGCCAGTGGATCTCCCGCTTGAGCATCGGTGCGAGGACGGCCTGATCTCGCGGGCGCTCGAGCAGGCGGACGAGCCGGGCCAGGCTGTCGACCAGCTCGTCGGTCAGCTTGCCTACGGCGATCCCCGGGACCGGGCCGGACTGCGGGCGGGGCAGATCGCCGGGACCGGCGTGCAGCAACAGGTCGGCGATCAATGCGGGCTCCAGCACGACCGCCATGCCGAGTGCGGGCTCGCTGACCGTCGCATCGACGAAGTGCCCGGTCACTGGCAGATCGACCGAGGCGACCAGGTAGTCGCCCGGCCGGTACAGATGCACCCGCTCACCCACGGCCAGCCGCTTGGCTCCCTCGACCAGCACCGCCAGCACCACGCCTGACATCGACGGGGAGGGCGGCCCGGACTGCTCGATCCGCGCGATGTGCAGCCCGTCGATCGCCGTCCGGTCGTCCGGCCGCACGTGCTTCCGCAGCAGGGCTCGCAACTCGTCCATCTCCCGATTCCACCGCATTTTGGAGAATCGTGCAAGGACTCCGGATCTTTGCGCTACCAGAGCGGGCGATCGCGCCGATGGAATAGGAGAAACAAACCAAAGGAGAATCTCATGACCGCCGGCTACGGCTTCACTTCCACCGTCACCGCCCAGCCGGGCAAGGGCGATGATCTGGTCGCCCTCCTCCGCACTGCCCTCGATCCGGGCAACCCTGGCTCCTCCGAGTACTGCCTGCTCTTCCTCATCTCCCAGTCCGCCGCCAACCCCGACGTCGTCTTCGTCGCCGAAGGATGGACGTCGGAGGCGGACCACCACCGCATCTTCGCCACCCCCGCGGCCCAGGCCATCGTCGCCGCCACCCAGCAGTTGGCCGCCGACGCCACTCCCTACACCGACTTCGTCCCCCGCGCCGCCAAATCCACCCTCTGAAAGGTCACCTGCCATGCCCCTGCACCCAGCTCTGAACCCTGAACTCGAATCCCTCCTGGCCGACTTCCCCTTGATCCCCGAAGTCACCCCCGCCGTCCTGCCCGCCATGCGCCAGGCCTCTGCTCTCCCGCCCGGCCAACTCCTCGCCAACCAGCCACTGACCCGCACCGACCACACCACCCCAGCCCCCGACGGCCACCTCGTCCCGCTCACAGTCCTGACTCCTACGGTCGCGAGCGGTGCTTGTGTGGTGTGGCTGCATGGGGGCGGGATGATCCTGGGGGACCGGTTCTCGCAGATCGATATCCCGCTCGAGTGGCTGGCGGAGCTCGGGGTGGTCGTGGTGACGGTCGAGTATCGGCTGGCGCCGGAGTTCGGCGGGAGTACGCCGGTGCGGGACGCGTACGCCGGGCTGTGCTGGGTGGCCGAGCACGCGGCGGAGCTGGGGGTGGATCCGGAGCGGATCGTGGTGGCCGGGATCAGCGCGGGTGGCGGGCTGGCGGCTGGGGTGACGCTGCTGGCTCGTGATCTGGGCGGGCCGGCGATCGCGGCTCAGGTGCTGATCTGCCCGATGCTCGACCACCGCAACGACACCGTGTCGAGCCGTCAGTACGCCGGGGTGCCGAGCGTGTGGACGCCGGAGACCAACCGGTTCGCGTGGGGCGCAGTGCTCGGTGCGGCGCCGGACGACGTCCCGGCGTACGTCTCACCGGCGCTGGCCGACGACCTGGCCGGGCTGCCGGCGACGTACGTCGACGCCGGGAGCGCGGAGGTGTTCCGGGACGAGGACGTCGCCTACGCGAGCCGGATCTGGGCCGCCGGGGGAGAGGCTGAGCTGCACGTGTGGGCCGGCGGGTTCCACGGGTTCGACGCGATGTTCCCGGCGACGGCGCTCGGCGCGGCCGCCCGGACGACGCGGACCCGGTGGTTGGCCGGCGTTCTGGCGCGGTGATTGCACGAAGGTGCAAACGTCCGCAAACCTGTTGCCAGCCTGGGCAGACAGGGCGCATGGTTGTACTTCGTACTGCTGTCTGCTGCTGGCAGACAGGGCACTTAGGTGACAGAGGCAACGATTCCGGAGCGTGCGACAGGCGCATCGGAGCGTGGTGGGAGCCTGCGGCGGCAACCGATTTCGGATGCCGACGCGGCAACTTCCGGCCAAGTTCCCGAACCTGCCAATAAATAGTTTGCGGCCTTCGCGGACGACAGCGTACTGTTCTTTCTGCGGTCGAAGGCTGGCCGAAAACTTCAAACAACCATAGCGATCGAGCCAACAGCCCGCTTCGCCACAACGAGAGGAGGTGCCCAGTGATCACCATCAACGCCATCAAGAAGCCGTTCAGCGACGTCTTCGCGCTGCCGTGCGCGCCGATCCAGGGTGCCTCGCCGCGACCGCACGTCGCGACCGTTGTGTCCATGGCGCCCAGTGCCGTCCTGTCTCAGGGCGGAGCTGTCGCTGATGTGAAGTACGGCGGTTCGGGTTCTCGAGCATGGAGTCCACCGGTCTGACGCAAGTCAGACCCGGCACCTCCAGGCCGCGGGAACCCACCAAAGGGTCCCGCGGCCCTTTTGTTTGTCCCCCACAGTTTGGCGGCCAGCACCCGCTGACCGTTCAAAGACAGCAAGAGATCAGCACCAAGTCACTGGGAGGTGACCGGAATGAGCGTTAGCTTCCTCGATGTTTTCGCCGAGGTTGCAACGTCGCAGGACCTGCCCTGTCGGTCCTACGCGCCAGAACTCTTCTTCGCCGAATCGCCGGCGGATGTCGAGTACGCGAAGTCGCTGTGTTCCACCTGCCCCCTCCAGGCCGAGTGCCTGGCCGGCGCCCTCGAGCGCTCGGAGCCCTGGGGTGTCTGGGGCGGCCAGCTCTTCGTCCAGGGAGCGGTGGTCGCGCGCAAGCGGCCTCGTGGACGTCCCCGCAAGAACGACTCCATGACCGCAGCCTGACTCCAGATCCGAATCGAGACCACGAACCATGTCGACCCAGACTTTTCGCAGGAGAACTGAAATGCATTTACTTCACGAAGATCTCGCCCGTGCTCATCAACAGTCGTTCCTGAACGACGCGGAGCAGAACCGGCGCTTCCGTCTCGCTCACCAGATCGAGCGAGCACAGAAGCAAGCCGCCCGGGCCAGCCGCCGAGCGGAGCGAGCCAGCGCGCGTGCGCGGATCGCCCTCGCTCGCCTGGTGTGAACACCAACAACACCTTCGCCCACCCGGCCGGTCCGTCAGGAGGACCGGCCAGGTAGGCGCCACAGCCTGACCAGCTGAAACCAGGGGCGGCACCCAACCAGGCGCCGCCCCTCACCATTCCCCCGCCCCCGCCCCCGCCCCCGCCCCCGCCCGCTCCCGCGCTCCCGCTCCCGCTCCCGCGCTCTCGCGCCCGCGCTCTCGCGCCCCGCGCTCTCGCGCCCCGCGCTCCCGCGCCCTCGCTCTCGCGCTCTCGCGTCCCGCTCCCCGCTCGTCGCGTTTGCTGGGCTGACCCAGCAACTTGTGGGTGGGCAAGCCGCTGGCGATTGGCCCACCCACCTGATCGTGGGCCGGCTAGGCAAAGGGGCTGGGTCGGCTAGGGAAAGCGGGTGGGACGGGTGGTGGGTCAGCTAGGGGGATGGGGGTGGTTGAGGAGGGCCTGTTGGAGGCCGACGAGGGTGATGGCGGAGACGATCTCGCGGCGTGCGATCAGGGCTGGTACGTCGGCGAGTGGGATCCACTCGATGCGGTCGGACTCGTTGCGTTCGGTCGGGTCGCCGATCCGGGTGGCGCTTGTCGCGCGGAAGACGTGGTGGACGGCGTCCATGATTCCGGCGCCCGGCTGGGAGCGGATCAGCTCGGTCAGCGGCCCAGGCCGCCAGCCGGTCTCCTCCTCGACCTCGCGGGCGGCCGCGGCGATCGGCGCCTCGCCGGCCTCGACGATGCCCATCGGCAGCTCCCAGGCCCAGGTGTCGGTGAGGAAGCGGTGCCGCCAGAGCAGCAGCAC
This sequence comes from Kribbella sandramycini, assembly GCF_013131805.1. Classification (GTDB taxonomy): domain Bacteria; phylum Actinomycetota; class Actinomycetes; order Propionibacteriales; family Kribbellaceae; genus Kribbella; species Kribbella sandramycini. The sequence continues at coordinate 191,423 of NZ_JABJRC010000006.1, forward strand.
CTGGTCGTCGGCGTTCGTCACGACCGCGGCGGCGACGTCGCTGAGCCGGACGGCGTCGTACGGGACCCGCTCGCCGTCCGGCTGCTCGACGTCCAGCCGCCGGACGCTCAGCCAGGGGCTCGACCAGAGTTCATGTTCCGCGTGGATTCGCCAGCGCACGGGGTGCAGACTACTGCCATGGCAAGAGCTACCTGTGCGCTGTGCGGCCGGCAGGCCGACACCGAGGACACCCCGCTGACCTGGGCCACCTCCGTCGAGGGCGGCCGCAAGCTGCTGTACTGCGACTCCTGCGCGCGCGAGAACGTCCGCGGTATCGAGGGCAAGCTGGACGCCGTCTACTGGTGACCCCTCAGTCGGTGAAGCCGGGGAGCAGCTCCTCCAGGACGCCGCGGAACGGCGCCTCCGCCTCGAGCTGCGAGAGCACCGCCATCCCGCCGATCCAGACCCGATGGATCAGCACGTACGACGGCGGCAGGTTGAGCTTGAACGCGAGGGTCGCGTTCGGTGAGCGGAAGTCGCTGGTCCGGTTCGCCTGGGCGCGCATCCACTCCCGGCTGAACTGGAAGCTCTCCTCCCGGGCCGGCTCCGCGAACGGCGCCAGGTAGTCCATCAGCTGCTCGGGGTCGATCTCCATCCGGGGCTTGATGAATCCCTCCTCGACCAGGCCGTCCCGGACCGAGACCGCATCGCCGCTCAGCGAGATCCGCAGCAGCCGCCCGATCGCCGGCGGCAGCCCGTCGGGGAGCCGGGCGCAGAGGCCGAAGTCGACGACGCCGAGGCGGCCGTCCGGCATCACGCGGAAGTTCCCCGGATGCGGGTCGGAGTGCAGCAGCCCGGCGTACTTCGGGCCGCTGAACAGGAACCGCGCGTACTTCAGGCCGATCGCGTTCCGCTCCTCGCGGGTGCCCTCGGCGATGTACGACGACAGCGGGCGGCCCTCGATCCACTCCGAGACGATGACCGTCGGGGAGTGCTTGATGACGCGCGGGACGACGAACTCCGGGTGGTCCTTGAAGGCGTCGGCGTACTGCTGCTGGGCCTGGGACTCGCGGTCGTAGTCGAGCTCCTCGCCGATCCGCTCCTGGAGCTCGGCGATCAGCGGCTTCATGTCCATCCCGGGGACGAGCGCGCCGAAGGAGCGGGCGAACCGGCCGAGCTGGCGCAGGTCCGCGCGCAGGGCCTCGGCGGCGCCCGGGTACTGCAGTTTGACCGCGACCTCGCGGCCGTCCTTCAGGATGCCGCGGTGCACCTGGCCGATCGACGCGGCCGCGGCCGGTTTGTCGCTGAACTCGGTGAACCGGTCCCGCCAGCGTTTGCCGAGCTCCCGGGACAGGATCGTGTCCACGGTCGCGATCGGCATCGGGGGCGCGGAGTCCTGCAGTTTGGTCAGTGTGGCCCGGTACGGCGCCGCGAGCTCCTCGGGCATCGCCGCTTCCATCAGGCTCAGCATCTGCCCGAACTTCATCGCGCCGCCCTTGAGCTCGCCCAGGACGGCGAACAGCTGCTCGGCCGTCCGGCGCTGGAACTCGGCGAGCACGGCCTCGGCGGGCGCGCCGCCGATCCGCTTGCCCAGGCCGACCGTCGCCCGGCCGGCGGCGCCCAGGGGCAGGCTGGCGAGTTTCGCGGTCCGGCTCAGCGCCTTGCGGGGGAGATCCGACACGTTCCCATTCTGTCGGGTGACCCAAGCCGGGGCTGCGCCGGGGGCCCGATTGCGGTCCGGAATACCGTCGGGGCGGTGACGGACCGTGTTCGATCCGTCACCGCCCCGCGGTGTGGTGCGTCAGGCCTTGCCGAGGATCCGGTTCAGGTTCGTACCGCACTCGGGGCACTTGGCCTTCGCCATGCGCGTGCCCTTGTCGTTGACCTTGACCTCGCCGTCGGCGGTGCGCTTGGCCTTGCACTTGACGCAGTAGAACTCGCCGCTCCAGGTCTCTGCCATGAGGGCCCTCTCCTTGCTCTGAAATCAGCCCGGGGTTGTCACCGGACCAGTCGTGGATGCTAACGGCAGACCGTCCTGCCGTAGGCCGTTCGGCCCAATCGGGATTCACCCTACGGCCTTCTGAGCCGTGCTCAAGTCCATCGACTCGCTCGGCCCCGCCTGGGAAAACCCTTACCGTCGATCGGGCCGGCACGGAACAGGCTCCCGGTGATCCGCCGCCGGAACCACTCGGCTTCCCCTCCGAGTGGCTCCGATCGCGGTCCGGGAGCCTGTTGACGTCGACGCTAGAAGGCGCCGCCGTCCGAGGCAAGGGGCGGTTGTCCACCCCTGTGGATAACTCTGTGCGCAACCTGTGGGCCGCGCCGCCCGGCGCTGTGGACCGGCGGGGGAACACGGTGTGAACAACCGTCGGCGCCGGAGTCGCGATCTGGCGTCTGACCTGCGAAAACGTCTGTGCACAGGATGTGGACCCAAGAAAGTTGTCGGATTCGGGAGGTAGTTTTTCCCTCATGGCCGATTCCCCGCCGCGCCCGATCCCGCCGTACGTCGACATCCGCCGCAGCAAGCGGCGCAAGCGGACCGTGAGCGCCTACCGGGACGGCGAGCGGGTGATCGTGCTGATGCCCGATCGGCTCTCCGCGGCCGAGGAGGCGCGCTGGGTGGAGACCATGTTGGCGCGGCTGGACAAGCAGCGCAGCAGATCCCGCGTGTCGGACGAAAAATTGTTGGCCAGAGCACACGAACTCGCGTGTCGTCACCTCCCCGAAGTGCCCGAACCTGCGTCCGTGAGGTGGGTTTCGAACCAAAACAGACGGTGGGGTTCCTGTACTCCGGCGGACCGGTCGATCCGGTTGTCGGCCCGGTTGCAGTCGATGCCGGCCTGGGTCGTGGACTACGTGCTGGTCCACGAGTTGGCCCATCTGATCGAACCGGCCCACAACGCCGCCTTCTGGGCGCTGGTGCATCGCTACCCCAAGGCCGAGCGGGCCGAGGGCTACCTCGAGGGTGTCTCGGCCGCCTCCTCGCTGGACCTCGAGGAGTTCTGACCGGACGCGGTCGTTCGATTACTCATCGTGACGATCGGGGGTTGGGGTAGGGCTACCCCCAGGGTCGCGTCGGGTGCTTCCTCCATGGTTCCGGCGGTCGCCGCGCGGGAGGCTTTTGAGCCGTAGCCAGCGCCACGCCAGGTGCGCTGGGTGGGGCGTCGAAGCGGCGCAGAGGGGCAGGGCGGGTATGTCCAAGGGACAGATCACGGTACGCGCGGCGCGCTGGAGCGCCACGCACCCGTGGCGGGCGATCGGGATGTGGGTGGTCCTCGTGGTCGCCTGTTTCGCGATCGGCGCGGCGACCGGTACGAAGAAGTCGGACAGCAACGGCGACATCGGCGAGGTGACCCGCTCCGAGCAGATCGTCAAGGACGGGCAGTTCGCCGATCCGGATGTGGAGAGCGTGCTGATCACGGCGCCGTCCGGGCAGCTCGACCAGACCAAGGCCGGCCAGGCGGCTGCGACGGTGAGCGAGCGGATGCGCGCCCTCGGTGGGGTCGCGGACGTCGCGCAGCCGATGCCGTCGCCGAACAAGGACGCGCTGATCGTCCGCGTGACGCTGAAGGAGGGCGGCGGCGAGGACAAGGAGCGGGTGCAGCCGCTGCTGGATGCGACCGCCGACGTCCAGAAGCAGTACCCGGATCTCCGCATCGAGGAGGTCGGCGGGCTGTCCATCGGGCAGGCGCTGCAGGAGACCCTCGGCGAGGACTTCAAGCGCGCGGAGATGTTCAGCCTGCCGATCACGCTGGCGATCCTGCTGATCGCGTTCGGCGCGCTGATCGCCGCGGCGGTGCCGCTGCTGCTCGCGCTGTCGGCCGTCGCCGCCGCGATCGGGCTCTCGGCCGCGGCCTCGCAGTTGGTCCCCGCGGTGGACGCCGTGAACAGCGTCATCCTGCTGATCGGGATGGCGGTCGGCGTCGACTACTCGCTGTTCTACCTGCGCCGCGAGCGTGAGGAGCGGGCCAAGGGCCGCGGCCACGTCGACGCCGTCGAGATCGCCGCGGCGACCTCGGGGCACGCGGTCGTCGTCTCCGGTACGGCGGTGATCATTTCGATGGCCGGGCTGTTCCTCGCCCGGGACACCGTGTTCTCGTCGTTCGCGGTCGGCTCGATCCTGGTCGTCGCGGTTGCCGTCATCGGCTCGCTGACCGTGCTGCCCGCCGTCCTGGCGAAGCTCGGCCGCTGGGTCGACAAGCCGCGGATCCCGCTGGTCTGGCGGCTGACCGCCGGCAAGTCGGAGCCGAAGTTCTGGCCGACCGTGCTGAAGCCCGCGCTGAAGCACCCGATCGCCACGCTGCTGGTCGCCGTCGTCGCGCTGCTCGCCGTCGCGTCGCCGGCGCTGGGAATGACGCTCAAGTTCCCCGGCACCGAGGACCTGCCGCGGACGACGCCCGTCATGCAGGCCTACGACCGGCTGACCGCGGCCTTCCCGAGCACGGGAACGAGCCACCAGATCGCCGTCAAGGCCCCGGCCGGCCAGGCGCCCGCGGTCAAGGCCGCGCTCGCCGAGCTGGTACAGCGCACCAAGAGCGACAAGCTGTTCGCCCAGGACGGTCTGCAGGAGCCGCGCGTCTCCAAGGACGGCACGGTCGCCACCCTCGAGGTCGCGACGCCGTTCGACGGCGGGAGCGACGAAGCGCGCGGCTCACTCACCAAACTGCGCACCGAGCTGATGCCGCAGACCGTCGGCAAGGTGACCGGCGTCGAGTACGCCGTCGGCGGCTTCGTCGCCGCGGACGTCGACTACGCCGCCCACACCAAGTCGAAACTGCCGCTGGTGATCGGCTTCGTCCTGCTGCTGACGATGATCGTGATGATGGTGACCTTCCGCTCGGTCGTCGTCGCCCTCACCGCCATCGGCCTCAACCTGCTCAGCGCGGGCGCGGCGTACGGCGTCGTCACCGCGGTCTTCCAGAACACCTGGGCCGAAGGCATCCTCGACTTCCGCTCGAACGGCGCCGTCGTCTCCTGGCTCCCGCTGTTCCTCTTCGTCGTCCTCTTCGGCCTCTCGATGGACTACCACGTCTTCGTCGTCAGCCGGATCCGCGAAGCGGTCCTCCGCGGCGTCCCCACCAAACAGGCCGTCGCCGAAGGCATCACCGGCTCCGCCGGCGTCGTCACCAGCGCCGCCGCCGTCATGATCGGCGTCTTTGCGGTCTTCGCCACCCTCAGCACGCTCGACATGAAACAGCTCGGCGTCGGCCTCGCCGTCGCCATCCTCATCGACGCCACCATCATCCGCGCCGTGGTCCTCCCCAGCGCGATGATCCTCCTCGGCGACGCCAACTGGTGGGCCCCGCGCTGGCTCCGCCCCCGCCCCGCCAAACACGCCGCCACCCCCACCCCGGACCCCGACCGCGAACTGACCCCAGTCGGCTGACGGAGTTGTCGCGCGGGCAGATCACTCGACCTGAGTGATCTGCCCGCGCTGGCCGGTGGCGGCCGGATCGCTGAGCTCGATGCGCAGCAGTTCGGCTTCCGGCTGGCCGAGCTGGGTGTAGAGCGCGATCGCACGCTGGTAGTGCTGATGCGCCCGAGCCGAGAGACCAAGGGCGCGGTGGGCCGCGCCAAGACCGGCCTGAGCGCGAGCTTGCTGGTAGGGATCCCCGATCGTGACAGCGATCAGATTGGCCGCGCTGTGCTGATCGATCGCCGAGGTCGTCCGGCCGGCGGCTCGCTCGGTGGCTGCGAGGCCGTTGAGGACCGACGCCTCGCCGGCCTGTTCACCGGTTTCGCAGCAAATCGCCAAGGCTTCCCGGTAGAGCTTGGCGGCCGCATCGAGTTCGCCGAGCTGGTGCGAGATTTCGCCGAGGTTGTCCAGCGTCGTCGCCTCATCGCTGCAGTCGCCGGTCTGCCGGTAGAGGACCAGAGCCCGCTGGTGATGCCCGACGGCTGCCTTGTAGCGGCCCAACCGGACGTTGGCGATGCCCAGGTTGTGCAGTGCATGTGCCTGACCGGCGCTGTTCCCGTCCCGGTAGTACAAGCGCAGCGCGTGCTGCAGATGCTCTGCCGCCGACTTGTACATACCGAGCTGTGAATGCGTCGCACCCAGGCTGGTCAGAGCCAGCGCCTGCTGGTCCAGCTCCCCGCTTTGTACGGCGGCGTCGTACGCATGGGTGTGCCCCGGCCAGCCGTGGTCAGCTGCATGCGTCGCCGCGGCCACCAGGTTGAGCCGTTCGGTGTCCAGCCAGCTGCGGGCTGCGGCGGAGTCGTGGACGGAAGGGCTCGGACCGACCGGCGGACCGATGCGGGGCCGGTTCTCCGCTTCGGCGGGATGCAGGGTGTCCATCGCCGCTGCAGCGACGGCCAGGTAGTGATCCAGCAGCCGGGCGAGCGCCGTACGCCGATCGGTAGGACGTTCTTCCTCGGTAGCGCGAATTCCCGCGTACGCGCGGACCAGGTCATGGAAGGTGTAGAGACCGGGTGCCGTCAGCTCGAGCATGTGATCGCCGTGCAGTTGGCGGACGGCGGTCTCGGTCGGTTCCAGGTCGGTGCCGCACATCGCGGCGGCCGCGCAGGCGTCGAAGTCCTCACCGGGGTGCTGGGCGAGGAGCCGCAGGAGCCGTTGCCGATCGGCGGGCAGTTGCTGGTAGGAGACATCGAGTGCGAGTTCGACACCGCTGTCGAGGCGGTCGGCGCGACAGCGTTCGTCGAGGCGTTCGGCATGGTCGGTCAGTGTCCAGCCGGAGCTGGCGCGGATCGCCCCGGCCACCAGACCGAGAGCGAGCGGAAGGAAACCGCAGCGTGCGGCGATCCGGTCTGCCGCGCGTGGATCGGTTCCGGCCGGGATGTCGCCCAGAGCCTGGATGAGGAAGGCGCGGGCCTCATCGGGCCGGAACACGTCCACGGCCAGATGGGTCGAGCCCTGCAGTCCGGCCATGCCCTCGATCGCCGTGATGACCACGGGCGATCCCGATCGTCGTCCGGACTCGACCGCGTCCCGCAGCTGCTCCCATTCGGCCGTGCGCCCGGTGAACTCCGCCAACTGCTCGGGCAGCTCACCCAACACCTGCACCTGAGCCGCGGCCTGGGTCTCGCCGGAGATGACCCGGAACACCTGGCGCCAATGGGCCACGTACGCCGGATCGTCGTGCATCGCCCCCACGATGGCCAGCGTCAGTTCGGTGTTCAGGCGCCGACGTCCGGATCGGAAACAATCGGCAACCGTCGTCCGCCGCGCCAGCTCGGACGCCGGCCGGCCCGCCGCGCGCCACGCCTGGTTGATCCGCTGCGTGATCACCTCGTACGACGGAGCGCCGGCCCAAACCTTCAACGCCCGCAACACCTCGACGAGCTCCTCGACCGTGCTGCTCCGCCCCGGATCAGGCGGCCCCGCCGACGCCGCAACAGAGCTCCTCGCCATCGCTGCCGCAACCTTTCGACGCCCCCCAGCCGAGCAGACCACTCTAGATTCCGCCACCCACCCTGACCACCCCGATTTCGACCTCCGTCAGCTCAGGTTGTAGTGCATGTCGTAGTTGGGGATGAGAACGCCGCGGATCTGGTTGGCCGGGTTCTCGCGGGTGACGGTGAAGCCGAGGGCTTCGAAGGCCGGGCGGGCGGTACGGCTGGCGTGCGTCACGAGGTGGGTGAGGCCGTGGGCGGCGGCTTCGTGCTGGATCTTCTCGACGAGGAGCCGGGCGATGCCGTGGCCGCCATGGCCGGGGTGGACGAAGAGCATGTCGAGGACGCCGTCGGCGGTGAAGTCGCTGAAGCCGGCGACCTCGTCGTTCACGCAGGCCACCCAGGTGTTGGCCGCCGCCCGGCGGGCCGCCCACTCCTCGGCGTCCACCTCGTCCGGCGCCCAGGCGCGGACTTGTTCTTCGGTGTAGTCGCGAGCTGCAGTACGCCGAACCGCCGCGTAGTAGACCTGCCAGGTCGGAACGGCGTCGGCCGGTGTGTACGGGCGCAGTGTGATCGGCATGGTTCCCGACCTTAGGCAGCGATCAGGTCGATTGGCGGGCTCGGTGGGTGGCGGCTTTGACTCGGCTTTGGCATTGGGGGGAGTGGAAGCGGCGCTGGGCGTTCTTGGAGGTGTCGACGAAGACCCGGTCGCAGGCGGGGGCGGCGCAGACGCCTAGGCGGCCGGCGAGGTTGCTGCCGACGGCGAGGGCGAGGCCGGCGGCGCAGCCGGCGGCCCAGCCGTTGACGAGGGTGTCGTCGGGGCCGTGGAAGTGCAGGCTCCAGCCGTCGGCGCGGCGGTCGAGTTGGGGGCGGGCGTTGGTGTCGAGGAGAAGGGCGTTGATCTCGGCGGCGGCGCGGTCGAGCTCACCGGCCTGGGCGGATTCGAAGACGATCCGCATCCGCGCCGCGAGGGTCGCGAGTCGCCGCGCGTCCTTCGGCTGGACGGCGGGCTGCGGGTAGCCGATCGCGGCCAGCGCGTCGGCCACGGCCTGCGCCTCGTCGGTCGGCATCGGGTAGGGCGTGCCCCCGGCGTACCCGGGGGTCAGCCGGTTCACGTACTCGACCGAGGCGGCCAGCACACTCCGTGCATGACTATCAAAAGACACTTGACCAGTCATGCGACTCCTTCGTACGCTCGAACCTGCGTGACTGATCATATCGGTTTAGCCAGTCATGGAGGTGCTGATGTCCCGGACAGTCTGGATCCTCGCCGTGGCCCGTGCGGTGAACCGGGTCGGCGCGTTCTCACTGTCGTTCCTGGCGATCGTGCTGACCGTCGAGTTCGGCGCCTCGCTGACCACCACCGGCCTGGTCGTCGCCCTCTTCGGCCTGGCGACGATCCCCTCCCGGCTGCTCGGCGGTCAGCTGGCCGACCGGCTCGGCCGCCGCCGGACGATTGTCCTCGGGCTGGTCGGCTGTGCGGTTGCCCAGCTCTGGGTCGCGCTCAGTACGACGCTCTGGTCCGCGATCGCCGCCGCCGTCCTGCTCGGGCTGACCTTCGAGATCTTCGAGCCGCCCACCCAAGCCACGGTCGCCGACGCCGTCGAGCCGGCCGCGCGCCCGGCGGCGTACGGGTTGATCGGCGCCGCGATGGCCGTCGCCGGCGTCCTTGCCGGGCTGCTGGCCGCGGCCGTCAGCCATTGGGATCTGCGCTGGCTCTTCGTCGCCGATGCGCTGTCCTGTTTGGCCTGCGCGGTCCTGATCGTCTGTGCGCTCCCACCCGACGGACGCCGAAACGCCACCCAGCCCCGCGGAGCGGCCTGGCGCGACCGCCGCCTCCTGCTGCTTCTCGCCAGCGGCACCGCCTTCGCGACGCTCTACATGCAACTGGTGATCGGCGTCCCGCTGACGTTACTCGAACACGACCTCCCGCAGTCCGGCACGGGCATCATCCTGACCGTCTCGGCTGTCACGCTGATCGCCGGCCAGCGCCTGCTCGGCATCCGGCTCGACGACTTCCGCGCGATGGCGGTCGGCTATCTCCTGCTCACGATCGGCCTGGTGGTCTGTGCCTTCGCCCAGACCCTCGCCGTCTTCCTGCTCGCGACCGTGTTGTGGAGTCTCGGCGAGATGTTCCTGCTCACCCGCTACCTGACCCAGGCCGCCGGGCTCGCCCCGGACGGCGCCCGCGCTCGCTACCTCGCGATCTTCGGCCTCAGCTGGGGTGTCGCCACCACCGTCGCGCCGCTGATCGTGACCCGGCTGCTCGCGGCCGCCGGGCCCGAAGGACTCTGGCTGCTGAACGCCGCCGTCGCCCTCGCTCTCGCCGCCGCGCAACCCTGGTTCAGGACGCGACTGGCTCCAGCCTGACCGTCAGCCCCTTCGCGACCGGGGTGTTACTGCCCTTGGCCACATCGTCGGCCGCCATCAGCACGTTCGTCTCCGGGTAGTACGCCGCGACGCAGCCGCGCGCCGTCGGGTACGAGACGAGGCGGAACCCCGACGCCCGCCGCTCGACCCCGCGGAACTCGCTGACGATGTCGACGTACGCGCCGTCCGCCAGGCCGAGCTCGCGCAGGTCGTCGGGGTGCACGAAGACGACCTCGCGGGTGCCGTGGACGCCGCGGTAGCGGTCTTCGAGCCCGTAGATCGTGGTGTTGAACTGATCGTGGCTGCGCAGTGTCTGGAGCAGCAGCTTGCCCGGCGCCGTCGGCAACCAGCTCAGCTCGTTCGCGGTGAACTGGGCCTTCGAGTCCGACGTCCGGAACTCGCGTTTGTCCCGCGCGGCGTGCGCGAGCAGGAAGCCGCCCTCGTGGGCGCGGAGGCGCTCCTCGAAGTTCTCGTAGCCGTCCGCGACGCGGCCGATCCGCTGCCGGATCAGGCTGTAGTCGTCGGCGAAATCCGCCCACGGGATCTGGCCGACCCCGGGGACGACGGCCTGCGCGATCCCGGCCACGATCGCGATCTCGGATTTCAGCTCCGGCCCCGGGGGCGTCAGGTTTCCGGTGGAGAGGTGGACGGCGCCCTGCGAGTCCTCCACGGTGACCGACTGCGGGCCGTTCGGCGTGCGGTCGAAATCCGTCCGGCCGAGGGTGGGCAGGATCAGCGCCTCGCGCCCGGTGACGGTGTGCGAGCGGTTCAGCTTGGTCGAGACGTGCACGGTCAGATCGCAGGCCCGCAGCCCGCGGTGCACGACCTCGGTGTCCGGCGTCGCGGAGGCGAAGTTGCCGCCCATCGCGAAGAAGACGCGGACGGCGCCGTCGCGCAGCCGCAGCACCGTCTCGGCGGCGTCGATCCCGTGCTCCCGCGGGGAGGTGAAGGCGAACTCGCGATCCAGCCGGTCGAGGAAGGCCGCCGGCATCTTCTCCCAGATGCCCATACTGCGATCGCCCTGGACGTTGGAGTGGCCGCGGACCGGGCACGGGCCGGCGCCGGGCTTGCCGATATTGCCCTGCAGCAGCAGCACGTTGACGATCTCGCTGATCGTGGCGACGGCCTCGCGATGCTGGGTCAGGCCCATCGCCCAGCAGATCACGGTCGCCTTGGAGTCGATGAAGCGCTGGGTCAGCTCCTCGATCTCGGCTCGCCGCAGCCCGGTGGCCAGCTCGACGGCCGCCCAGTCCAGCTCGGTGTTGTGTTTGGCGTAGAGCTCGAAACCGCTGGTGTAGGTGTCGATGAAGCTCTTGTCGAGCACCGTGCCGGGGTTGGCCTGCTCGGCCTCGACCAACAAGTGGCCGATGGCAAGGAACAGCGCCTGGTCGCCGCCGATCCGGATCTGCAGGTGCTGATCGGCCAGCGCGGTGCCCTTGCCGATCCAGCCGCCGACCTTCTGCGGGTTCTTGAAGTTCATCAGGCCGGGCTCGGGCAACGGGTTCACCGAGACGATCTGGCCGCCCTTGCGTTTGGCGATCTCCAGGTGGCTGAGCATCCGCGGCGCGTTGGTGCCCGGGTTCTGCCCGACGACGACGATCAGCTCGGCCTGCTCGAGCATCTCCAGCGTCACGGCGCCCTTACCGCTGCCGATCACCCGGTTCAGCGCGGTGCCGGAGGACTCGTGGCACATGTTCGAGCAGTCGGGCAGGTTGTTCGTCCCGTAGGCGCGAACGAACAGCTGGTAGAGGAACGCGGCCTCGTTACTCGTTCGGCCGGAGGTGTAGAAGACGGCGTCGTTCGGATCGGGCAGCGCCTGCAGGTGCCGGGCGACGACCTGGAAGGCCTCCTCCCAGCCGATCGGCTCGTAGTGCGTGCCGCCGGCGCGGAGCAGCATCGGCTCGGTGATCCGGCCGAGTTTGCCCAGGTCGAACTCGGAGATCTCGTGGATCTGCGCGACCGGGTGCTCGGCGAAGAACTCCCGCGGGACGCGTTTACGGGTCGCCTCCCAGGCGACCGCCTTGGCGCCGTTCTCGCAGAACTCGGCCGCGTGTTTGCGTTTGTGGTCGGGATCGGGCCAGGCGCACGACGGGCAGTCGAAACCGCCGTCCTGGTTCATCTTCAAGAAGACCTTGCCGGTCCGGGCCGGGCCCATCTCTCGGAAGCCGAACTTGAACGACGAGAGCACCGCGGGCACCCCGGCGGCCTTCTTCTTCGGCTGCTCGATATCGACCATGGCTCCACGATAGTTCCATCTATCAATCAACGGGCGGCTGATAGCCGAAGTTGTGGACAAGTGGCGCGGGAAACCATGATCGGCGCCCGGGCTGTGTGCTCACAACCCATAGTGCGGAACGCGCGGGCTTCCTACAGTCGTCCGCCATGGAACCCCGTCGAGCCCTCGTCACCGGCGCCGCCTCCGGTATCGGCGCCGCCTGTGTCGAGCGACTCGTCAAGGACGGCTTTCACGTGCTGGCCGTCGACCGGGAGCCGGTGCCCGAGTCAGCCGGAGTGCAACCGCTGCTGGCCGACCTGTCCGAGCTGGATGCGTTGGGGGAGCTGCCGACCGACATCGACGTCCTGGTGAACAACGCCGGGGTTCAGACCGTCGCACCGGTGGAGGAGTTCCCGCCCGAGCGCTTCAGCTATCTGGTGCGGTTGATGCTGGAGGCACCGTTCCGGCTGATCCGGCAGAGCCTGCCGCACATGTACGCCACCGGCTGGGGGCGCGTGGTGAACATCAGCTCGGTGCACGGCTTGCGGGCGAGCCCGTTCAAGGCGGCGTACGTCGCTGCGAAGCACGGGCTCGAAGGACTCAGCAAAGTCGTCGCACTGGAGGGTGCGGCGCGCGGTGTGACCAGCAACTGTGTGACCCCGGCGTACGTCCGGACGCCGCTCGTCACCGCGCAACTGGCCGATCAGGCCACGGCACACGGGCTCAGCGAGTCAGAGGTGCTCAACAACGTCATGCTCGAACCAGTCGCAGTGAAACGACTGATCGAGCCGGCGGAGGTCGCGGAGCTGGTCGCACTGCTGTGTGGTCCGGCGTCCGCCTCCATCACGGGGAGTTCGTTCGTACTCGACGGCGGCTGGACCGCCCACTAGTGCTTGGAGCCGCCATGACAGCCACAGACCCGGTTCGCACCCGGCCGTCGATCGTCCGGATCGTCGGTGCGAGCCTCGTCGGTACGACGGTCGAGTGGTACGACTTCTTCCTGTACGGCGTCGCCGCGTCGGTCGTCTTCGGCGAGCTGTTCTTTCCGAAGGGTGAAGAGCTCACTGGGACGTTGCTGAGCTTCGCCACCTTCGCAGTGGGCTTCTTTGCCCGTCCGATCGGCGGAATGGTCTTCGGGCACTTCGGCGACCGCCTCGGTCGTAAGAAGCTGCTCGTGTTGTCACTGGTGATGATGGGGGTCGCCACCTTCGCCATCGGCTTGCTACCGACGTACGCACAGGTCGGTGCGCTCGCGCCGATCCTGCTGACGGTATTGCGACTCGTGCAGGGCTTTGCGCTCGGTGGTGAGTGGGGTGGCGCCGTACTGATCGTGTCGGAACACGGCGACCCGGCTCGACGTGGTTTCTGGGCGTCCTGGCCGCAGGCGGGTGCTCCTGCCGGGCAGCTGATCGCCAATGGTGTTCTGGCTGCTCTGGCCGCGTTCCAGTCGGATGCGGCGTTCAACTCATGGGGTTGGCGCATTCCGTTCCTGCTGTCCGCAGTACTGGTTCTGATTGGGCTGTGGGTGCGGCTGCGGATCGAGGAGTCGCCTGTCTTCGAGGAGGCGCGGGCGCGGCAGGAGCCGGCCGACCGGCTGCCGTTGGTAGAGGTGCTGACGAAGTACCCGCGGGAGATCCTGACTGCGATGGGCGCCCGGATGGCGGAGAACGTCAGCTACTACATCTTCACGATCGTGATTGCGACGTACGCGAAGGAGCATCTCGGTCTGGGCAAGTCGTTCGCCCTGAACGCGGTACTGATCGCCGCAGCGATCCACTTCTGCGTCATTCCGCTCTGGGGTGCGTTGTCGGACCGCATCGGCCGCAAGCCGGTCTATCTGATCGGAGCGGTCGGAGTCGGTGTCTGGGCCTTCCTCTTCGTGGCTCTGGTGGACACGAAGAACTTTGCGCTCGCAACGCTCGCAGTGACCGTCGGCCTGGTTCTGCACGGTGCTATGTACGGTCCGCAGGCAGCGTTCTTCACCGAGCTCTTCGGGACTCGGGTGCGGTACTCCGGCGTCTCAGTGGGCTATCAGCTCGCGTCGATCATCGCCGGCGGTCTGGCGCCGTTCATCGCCATCGCGCTGCTCAAGGCGTACGACTCCGGCTATGCGATCTCCGTGTACGTCGCAGTGTGCGCAGCCATCTCAGTACTAGCCGTGACTCTGTACTCCGAAACTCGCCGACGGGACCTGACTGCGCTGTAGGTGGCATCATCGCGAGGATGAGGGAGCTTCTGCGGCTACTGGCCGAGGATGCGTCCGGAAGCGAGCTGGCCCGGGTGGCAGGTGAGGACGCCGTCGCTCGGGACCTCGCGCTGCGCATTCGGGCCGGTATCGACGCCAGCAAGAAGCGTGAGGCGGAGCTGTCCGCGCTGGTCGAGGTGGCTCGTGAGCTGGCCTCGGCGCGCGATCCGAGCGGCGTACTCGACACCATCGTGCACCGAGCCCGCACTCTGATCGGTACGGACGTCGCCTACCTGACGCTGTACGACGAGGCCCAGGACGACACGTACATGCGGGCCACGGACGGTTCGGTGTCAGCCGCGTTCCAACAGCTCAGAGTGCCGTCCGGCGACGGCCTAGGCGGCCTGGTCGCGTCGACTCGGCGTCCGTACTGGACGACCGACTACCCGTCCGACCAGCGGTTCCGGCACACCGGCCCGATCGACCATGCGGTCGGTGACGAGGGCCTGGTGGCCATCTGCGGTACGCCGCTCTTGGTCGATGAGGAATTCGTCGGCGTTCTGTTCGCGTCCAACCGGACTGCGCGGCCGTTCAGTCGCGAAGAGGTGCTACTGCTCGGCTCGCTCGCTGCTTTGGCCGCAGTGACGATTCTGCAGCTGCGCGCCGCCGCCTCGACCGCAGCAGCACTTGATCAGCTCTCGGTCGCGCATGCCGGTGTGGAGCATGCAGCTGCCGCTCACGACCGGTTTGCCGGGATCGTGTTGTCAGGTGGTGATGTGGACGCCGTGGCGGCCGCACTGGCCGAGTTGCTCGGGGTGTGGGTCGTTCTGGTCGATGCGGCCGGTCACGAGCTCGCAGTCTCTGGTCGGGTGTCGACCACGGTCGTGCCCTGGCAGGAATCGGAGTCCGGTCGGCTGACTCGTTCAGGGGACTGCTGGGTTGTCGCTGTCACCGCCAAGCGGGAGCGGCTCGGGGCGTTGGTCATCGGCGGGGTCGACGAGCTCTCCGCCGCGGATCAGCGCATCGTCGAGCGAGCTGCCGTCGTCACCGCGCTGGTGCTGTTGTTCCGTCGTCAGGCAGCCGAACAGTCGTTGCGCGCCCAGGCCGACCTGCTCACCGACGTATTGAGCGGTGCCGGTGATCTGAGTGCTTTGACTGAGCGGCTGCGGCTACTTGCCCCCGGGCGAGTTCATGACCGGTTGGTGGTCGCCGTCTGCCGTGGCGACCACACCGGCGTACTGGCGCGGTTGTCAGCCCCCCTTGCGGACAAGGTGGTCCTGTCTGGTGCGTACGGCGGCGATCTGGTGCTTCTGCTGGCCCGTACGGACGCCGTGACCGCAGCGCGCGGGTTGTCGGAGGTAGCCAAGCGCTGCGGGGTGACGGTGGCGGTCACTGGTCCTGCGAAGTGGGGCGAGCCGCTGGTTGATGCTCACCGGCAGGCGAGCCGACTGGCCGGGACGATGCTCCGGCTCGGCCGCTGCAATGAGTCCGGCACACCTGACGACCTGGGAGTGGCCGGTCTGATCGGCGCCGCCGAGGTAGACGTCGCTGCGCACGTCCAGCACCTGATCGGCGCAGTCATCGCGTACGACGCCCAGCGCGGGACCGATCTGCTCGGAACCCTGCACGCCTACTTCGCGGCCGGTCAGAGCCCGACCAGAGCCGCGAACGAACTCCACATCCACCCCAACACCGTCCAGCAACGCCTCGATCGAGTCAGCGCGCTGCTCGGCGCCGACTGGCAGACCCCGGAGCGCGGTCTGAACATCCAGGTCGCACTGCGGCTGCACCAGGCGATCAGGGCGCAGTGAGCCCTGTCGGGCATTCGGCCGACAGGTGTCGGCCGGGTGGCGAGCGGCGTCGGCCGTTCACCCGCTGTGACGCACGTCGCCGAGCGGCGAGGCTTTGTCCCGGCAGCCAGTGGCATCCGGGGGGATGTGAGCCGGGCTCAGCTGGATTTACAGGGGTCGAGCTGAGCCGGTCGCCACGCTGTCGCGCCTGGTAGACCCCGTCTCCGTCGCCTGCGGAGCATCAGTGAAGGAAGCACCATGAGCCACCGCCTTCGGGCCGTCGCATGCGCCAATCGCCCTGACCGGACCAAGAACGAGTCCGGATTCACTCTGATCGAACTGCTCGTCGTCATCGTCATCCTCGGCGTTCTGTCCGGGATCGTCGTGTTCGCCGTCTCCGGCATCCAGGACCGCGGTAACGCCGCCGCGTGCAAGACCGACAAGAAGAGCGTGGAGGTCGCCGTCGAGGCGTACTTCGCGAAGAACGGCACCTACCCGCCGGCCGGTGACCCCGGCTGGCTCGAGCTCACCTCCGGTGTCAACCAGCTGCTGCGCAGCCGGCCGACCGGCACCGGCTACACGATCGCCCTCGGTATCAACGGCAGCGTCACGGCGTCCGGCGCCTGCACCTGATCGAGTCCCGCCCCTCACCAGGCGTGGACCGGCTCTGCCGAGAGCTGGTCCACGCCTTGGGCCGACATGCCGAAGGGACCTCATGCGCATCCCCATGCCCGGTAGCCGGGTCGACCTGTTGCTCGAAGAACTCTGGAACGCCGGTGGCACCGATCTGCTGCTGACTGCCGGAATGGCGCCGCAGCTCCGCGTCCACGGCGTCCTCCGGCCGGTGTCGGACCGGACGCCGCTGACGAGGCGGGACACCGACGCCATGCTGGCCGAGATCCTCAACCCACATCGCTCGAACGTCTGGCAGACGACGTACGAGCACGACTTCTCGTTCTCGTGGCGGGACAACGCCCGCATTCGCGCGAACGCCTTCACCCAGCGTGGCGACACCGCTGTGGCGTTGCGGATCATTCCGCGCAGCATTCCGACCATGTCCGAGCTGGGCCTGCCCGCGGTGCTCGGCAGGTTCGCTCGCGCCTACCAAGGACTCGTACTGGTCACCGGGCCGACCGGCTCGGGCAAGTCGACCACTCTGGCGTCGATCATCCACCAGATCAACACGGACCGGGCCTGTCACATCATCACCATCGAGGACCCGATCGAGTACGTCCACGAGCACCGGCGGTCGGCGGTGAACCAGCGCGAGGTCGGCAGCGACACTGCGTCGTTTCCGGACGCGCTGCGGGCCGCACTGCGCGAAGACCCCGACGTATTACTGGTCGGAGAGATGCGTGACCTGGAGTCCATCCGCTTTGCGCTGACGATTGCCGAGACAGGTCACCTGGTGTTCGCGACCTTGCACACCAACGACACTGCGCAGTCGTTGGCCCGCATCATCGATGTCTTCCCGCCAGAGCAGCAGACCCAGGTTCGGGTGCAGCTGGCGGCTGCACTCAGCGGTGTGGTTCACCAACGGCTCCTGCCGCGGACCGGCGGCGGACTGGTCGCGGCCTTCGAGGTGATGGTCGCCAACGCCGGCATCCGCAATCTGATCAAGGAGGGCAAGACACATCAGCTGCGCAACGCACTCGTCACCGGCCGCCGGGAAGGGATGATCACCTTGGAGCAGTCGCTGTCCGGACTGATCCAGCGTGGTGAGATCGCACCCGAGGATGCGTATGCCCGCAGCTCACATCCCAAAGAGATCGAGCTGCAGCCACGGGTGGCCTCATGAAGCACAGCGGCCGCGCAGCGGTCCAAGAAGACGTTCCGGTCGTTCAGGTGGTGGAGCGGATCATCGCGCAGGGACTGCGGGAGCGTGCGTCCGACATCCACATCGAGCCGCACGACAACGTCGTCCGGGTCCGTCTGCGCGTCGACGGCGCGCTGCGGGAGTTGGTCGAGCTGCCAGGTGCTATCGGGCCGGCGGTGGTCAGCCGGCTCAAGGTGCTGGCCAATCTGGACATTGTCGAGCGCAGACGCTCGCAGGACGGCCAGATCCGGATGCGAGTCACCGAACGGGACATCGACATCCGCGTCTCCACTGCGGCGGTGGTCGGCGGTGAGAAGGTCGTTCTGCGGCTCCTCGACAAGGGCCGTTCGCTACTGCGGCTGGAACAGCTCGGTATGACATCTGAGCTCGTCAGCCGGTACACGGGCTTGCTGCGCACGCCGTACGGGATGGTCATCTGCGCCGGGCCGACCGGCAGCGGCAAGACGACCACGTTGTACGGGTCGCTCGGCGCGATCGACAGCCCCGAGCGCAACGTGATGACGATCGAGGACCCAGTCGAGTACAGCTACGCCTCGATCAACCAGATCCAGATCAACGAGGCCGCCGGCATCACCTTCGCCACGGGACTCCGCGCGATCCTGCGGCAGGACCCGGATGTCATTCTGGTCGGCGAGATCCGGGACGCCGAGACAGCACGGATCGCCGTCCAGTCTGCGCTGACTGGGCATCTGGTGCTCTCTTCGGTGCACGCCACCGATACCGCGACCGCACTGCATCGCCTGCTGGACATGGGGATCGAGAGCTACCTCGTAGCCTCGTCGGTGAGCGCAGTGATCGCGCAGCGGTTGATCCGCCGGATCTGCGTGAGCTGCCGGGAGTACTACGACCCACCGGCGGCCGAACAGGCGTTCCTGCGCAGCAGCGGCGTCGACGTACCGGCCGGGGGCCTACTGCGTGGCGCAGGGTGCAACTTCTGCGCGCAGACCGGCTACCACGAGCGGACCGGCGTTTATGAGCTGCTGCCGGTGTCGGACGCACTTCGGGAGCTGATCGTCGATCGGGCGCCGCTGGCCGAGATCCGCAAGGCGGCGAGTTACGAGGGCATGCGAACGCTGCAGGAAGCGGGAGCCCGGATGGTGCTGGCAGGCACCACCACAGTCGCCGAAGTTCTGCGCTCGATCTACACGGTGGGGACAAGATGACGAGATACGCGTACGTCGCGGTCGAGGCCGACGGCAGCACCAAACGCGGTACGACGCGCGCAGAGAGCCGTGAGGACGCCGAGCTGGCCCTGGCCGGCCGGGAGCTGCGCAACGTCCGTCTGACCGAGAAGCCGAGCCTGCTGCAGCTGGAGATCACCAGGCGGCGGGTGAAACGCGAAGAGGTCATGCATCTGACCCGCCAGCTCGGAGCGTTCGTCGCTGCGGGGCTACCGCTAACGGAGTCCGTCCACAGCCTGGCGAGGGAGGCTGAGAACACATCGGTGCGCCGGATGATGCTGGAGGTCGAAGACGGCCTACGCGACGGCGAACGGCTCTCCGACTGCTTCGATCGGCATCCGCGGATCTTTCCGGAGTTCTACCGGGGCATCCTCCGGTCGGCCGAGCTGAGCGGCCGGTTGGACACAGTGCTGGCCCAGCTCGCGCGGTACCTGGAGCGGGATCTGGAGGCCCGCAGACGCATCAAGCAGGCCACCATCTACCCGGCGGTGGTCGCAGCGATGTCGATGCTCACGCTGATCGTGCTGGCCGGTTTCGTGCTGCCACGCTTCCAGACGTTCTTCGACAGCCTTGGCGCGACGCTACCGCTGCCCACCCGCATCCTGCTCGGCATTACGACCTTTCTGTCCAGCTGGTGGTGGGCACTGATGATCGGCGTCGGCCTGCTGATCTTCGCGCTGGTCTACGCAACCAGCACGACGGCCGGTCGCTACCTGCGGGATCGGCTGCTGCTGGCGCTGCCGGTAGTCGGACCGACTATCCAGTTCGCGTTGGTCGAGCGGTTCTGCCGGATCCTGTCGTCGATGGTCAGTGCGGGCGTGCAGCTACCACAAGCGCTGCGGGTCGCTACCGGCTCGCTGCCGAACCGGGTGTACCGGCGGGCTCTGGGTCGGGTGATGGAGGCGATGCTGCAAGGAGAAGGGCTGGCCCGGCCGCTAGCTGCTACCGGGCTGTTCCCGGCGACCGCCGCGCAGATGCTCCGAGTTGGCGAGGACACCGGCACTCTCGACAACCAACTCGAAGTCACCGCGCAGTACTACGAGGGCGAGCTGGACCACAAGCTGAAGAAGCTGATCGGCCTCTTCGAGCCGGCTGTGATCGTGGTGATGGGCGGAGTGGTCGGCTTCGTCGCCATCGCGCTGGTTTCGGCGATGTACGGCATCTTCCGGCAGGTGCAGGGCTGATGCGCGAACACGGGGAGAGCCTGCTGGAGCTGGTGATCGCCATCGCCTTGATGGGCGTCGCCATCGTCGCTGTGATGGCTGGGCTGACTACGACCGTGCTGATGTCGGACACACAGCGCAAGGAGGCGACAGCTGTCACAACTGTGCGCAACTACGCCGAGGCCTTGCAGAACTACGTTGCCGACGGCCACTACGTCGCGTGTGCCACGTCGTACGTCGTACCGGGTTTCGCCGTGCCGGAGGGGTTCACGGCGAAGGTGGTCGGCGGTTCCGTGCAGTACTGGACCGGAGCCCTCTGGCTGCCGCTCTGTCTGCCGGACCGTGGACTGCAGCGAGTGCGGGTGTTGGTGTCCAGTACGGACGGGCGGGCGTCGGAGACGCTGGAGGTCGTACTGCGGAAACCGTGCCGGGTAGGCGATTCGCCGTGCACGTGAGGCGGAGCGAGCAGGGCTTCACGCTGATCGAGATCGTCATCACGATGGCGTTGATGGGAGTGGTGTCCCTGGCCTTGGCAGACCTGGTGACCACGGCGCTCCGGCAGATCAGTGCGACGTCGGACCGGATGGACATGGCACAGGACGCCCAGCTCAGCGCGACGTACTTCGCTCGCGACGTCGCCGCGATGGGGCTGCGGGACTACGGCACGGTGGGCCTGGACGGCAGTCAGCCGTTCAAGCAGTCGGTGCAGCTCGCTGCGCCCTTTGCGGCCGGCGGTGTGACCTGCGGGCCGCTGCCGGACGCCGCCGTCCGCCTGCTGTCGGACCACTGGGACACGTCAGTCACCCCAGCAGTGCGCCGGACGGCAGTCGTCGCCTACTACCTGAAGCCGGTGGGACCGGTCAGCGAGTTGCACCGGGCCACCTGCGTCGGCCCGAGCGTGACGCCGACGTCCGACGTCCGGGTGGCTGCGAACGTCAAGCCGGGCAGCCTGTCCGTGACCTGTTCGACTGCCTGCACCTCGGCTGCCGTACCGCGGAACGTCACTGTGCGGCTGCTGCTGACCAAGTCGGCCGCAGGCGAGCAAGAGGTTCTCCTCAGCGGCATTCGGCGGCAATCGTGAGGCGGCGGGACGAGCGCGGCTCGTCCTTGCTGCTGGTGCTCGTCGTGATCACAGTGATCGCGACTGCGCTGTCGGCACTGATGTCCAGAGCTGACACCGCGCAACGCGTCTCGAACAGCCTCCGCGCGCAGACCGTCGCGTCGTACGCGGCCGACGGTGCGATGGAGGCGGCGATCAACAACCTCCGCAACAGCACCTACAACGGCGAACCGGGTCAGCGCTGTTTCGGGCTCTCGGACTCGCTGTCGTTGGTGCTGTTCAACGGACTGGACTCGGCTGCTGTCACCTGTCGCCCGGACCCCAAGGAGGTGGTCGTTCAGTGTCGGGACGCCGGCGAGTGCAACCGGCCCGCGAACGCCGTACTAACGCTGGGCACGATCGCAGGCGAGGCTGGGCTCAGTGTCGAGCAGCCGGCCGACTCGACCGTGCAGATCCGCGGCAGTGTGGCATCGAACTCGTCGATCGACGTTGCGGCCGGCCAGCTCGGCGCAGTGGCCCTCTCTGCCCGCGGCGGCTGCTCCGGCTCGCTACTCGGCGACCCGCTCTGCAACCTGGACGTGTTGCCGGGCGGCGACAACCCCGACTATCCGTCGATCACCGTCGTCCCGCCGCACCGGTCCCTGCCGAGCTGTACGGCACCCGGCACGGTCACTTTCCTCCCGGGGTACTACGACGACGCTGCTGGGCTCACTGACCTGATGGCGAGCGACAGCCCGTGCCGGGGCAGCACCTGGTGGTTCAAACCAGGGAACTACTACTTCGACTTTCAGAACGCGACGAATCCGTTGCTGGCCGGCGAATCGCATGCCTGGACCGTCGACAGCGGCACTCTGATCGGAGGCACCCTGGTCGGCGGCTCGTGTGCCAGTCCACTGGACGGAGCGGCCGCTGGAGTGCGTTTCGTCTTCGGTGGCGACAGTCGGCTGGTGGTGAAGGGAGGCCGCGCTGAGCTCTGCGGCAGCTACTCCGCGAACCAGCCACCGATCGCCGTCCAAGGACTCACCAGCGGTACCGCGGCCGTGACCACGGACCTGCTCCGGCCAACCTCGGTCGGCCTGTTGAGCAAGTTCGGCCTGAGCGCGACACCCGGGCGACTGGCGGCAGTGGACGGTGTTGCTGCGAGTTGGAAGAGCACTGCCGCCGGGGACAGCGCTCCGCTCACGCTCAGTGGCTACAGCCAGGCCGGACTGATCCCCGCGGGCTCAGTGCTTGAGTCTGCGGCGCTGAAGATCACTCACCGGCACAGCGACGCCGCATCGGTCGACCGGCTCGACCTATCGGTCGACGTCGGATCGGGTGCGCCGATCACCGCGACGGTCATGGGTGGTCTGGGCGGTTCGGCGTACCGGACGGAGACCGTTCCGCTCGACAGCGAGCGCACCGGTGCTCTCGCGCAGGAGGTGTATGCGGGGACGTTCACCGGCGCGAGTGTGTCGGTGACGACCCGGTTGCCGGCCAAGGACGACACCGAGGACATCGACGCCGTCCAGCTAGAGCTCCGCTATACCGCGCCCGCGCTGCGCGCTGCGGACGGCTGTGTGACCACTGGCCCATATCCCAGTAATACAAGCGCTTGTGCGCTGGTTGCGGCATCGGGGCGATTCGTCGTGCATGGCACGGTGGACGCGCCTGAGGGCGTGCTCGACCTCGACGTGGCGCCGGGGACGCAGCCAGTGGTGTCAGGTGGCGTCGTGGTGCGGGCTTTACATCTGACTGCGACGGGAAGGCTGTCCGGTGTGACGATCGCTCGCCCGGACGACTCACCCGGATTCACCTTCGGGGTGCAGCTCACGGCGTACATCTGTCCTGGCGCGCTGCTGTGCCCGGCCGGTGGCAAACCCGCGCTGCAGGCCCGGATCGGCCTCGTCGACACGGACCCGGAGCACCCGGCGGCAGGTCGGCGAGCAGTGACCGTACTCGGCTGGTGGCGACCCAACTGATGACATGCCGAGTCACAACGCGAGCGCCTGCCTCTATCGCGACGGGGTCACGCTGCGTAGTTTGGTCCGCGGGGGGATCCATGAACGAGTTGGTCAAGGTCGTCGTCGTCGACGGTCACACGCTGGTCCGCTACGGGTTGATCGGTCTGGTCGGCAAGGAACCCGATCTGGAGGTCGTCGGCGCCAGCGGACGCCGTGCCGAGGTGTTCGGCCTGGTCCTCGCCGAGCGACCGGACGTCGTCGTCCTCGATGTCTCACCGCCCGACCTGGCCGGACTCCGCGCAGCGCGGGAGCTGCGCGGCCAGTACGCCGAACTCGGCATCGTCCTGCTCGCACCGGCGGATCAGGACGACGTTCTCTTCTCGGCACTGGAGTCAGGGGTCTCGGCCGTCGTCGCCAAGGACGCACCGACCGACGAGATACTCGCTGCCATCCGGCACGCAGCAGTGGCGCCTACCTCGTTCACCGCGACCGGTCTGGGGCCGGCCATGGCCAGACGGGACCACTCGCCCGCGCAGACCCTGCTGAGCCCCCGGGAGGCGCAGGTGCTGGATCTGCTCGGGCAAGGTCTCTCTGTGCGCGACATCGCGGTTGCGCTGTCGGTCAGCATCTCCACGGCCAAGACGTACGTCGCGCGGCTCTACGAGAAGCTTGAGGTATCCAACCGGGCGCAGGCGATCATGACCGCGCTCCAGCGCGGGTTGCTGGCGCCGAAGCCCTGAACACGCTCCTGGCGGATGGCTGGGGCTAGGCTTTGGCACCATGCCAGCCGGCCACACCACCGCCACGGACCGACGCGTCGTCGTACTCGTCGTGCCTGGAACCGCGACGTGGGCGCCGCCGGGTCGCACGCCGGCTGCCTGGCATCAGGCGCTGGCCGAAGACACTTATGAGCTGTTGGCTGCGCTGGATCGAGTCGACGTCGCAGTCGCGGTGGCGACGGACGCAGGTGACGCAGAGGTGGAGCCGATCAAGGCACTCACCTGGCCGGGGACGCCGGTGTTCGCGGTCTCGCCGTCGGCTCCGGTCCTTGAAGCCGTCGCCGGGGTCGGTGCGGCTGCGGCGGTGGTGGCGGTCAGCCACGACGTCCCTGATCTGCCTGGACTGCTGATCGGGAAGCTCTTCCGGGCGCTGGGCTCGGCCGACATCGCTGTGACTCCGGCAACCGACGGCTCGGTCGCCGCGATCGGCGTCAACCTTCCGGTCGCCTCCTGGGTCACCGAGGTCGCGCCGACCTTCGACACCACCCTCGCCGAACTCGAGGCCCACAAGCCGCGCCGGCACGCGGTCGCGATCGGCCCGGGCTGGCACCGGCTGCGATCGGCCGCTGACCTAGCGCAACTGGATCCCGGCCTCGAGGGCTGGGAAGCGACAAGATCTCAACTTCGTCGTCCGTGACCCGTCACCTTCGCCGAAGTTGCTCGTTCACCATGCAGCGGGGGCTTCGGGGGAGGCCGGCACCAACCGCCGATGCCGTTCAGGGGCGGTGATCGACACCTGGTGCCCACCCGCCACAGGCCCGCTCGGGGGAGCGGGCCGGCAGTCACGGCCGTCCCTGAACCGGCCGCGAAACGCAGTACACACGGGGAAGTAGGGGGACACGGGGGGACGCAGTAGCAACGGGGATCGCAGTACCAACGGGGATGCAATTTCACGGGGACACCGCAGTACACACGGGGATGTAGTGCACGGGGGAGTTTCAGAGCTGGGGGGAATCGCAACACCCACGGGGGTGTGGGGGAACGGGGGAAGCGGGGGGATGTAGTACGGGGGGAAGTGGGGCAGCAGTGAGGCACCACGATCGCTGGCTGGGGTGAGCACATCAGGTAGGTGTTCACCCCAGCTACGTGAGGGCACCCGGTGTCGGCTACGCAGCGCCGCTAGCGGTACAACTTGCGATCAGCTGCCGGACCGAGTCGTCCAGGTCCTCCGGCAGTGCGTCGGTCGCGAACCAGGCGAGATCCTCCGATTCCGAGCTCACTACGTACGACGTACTGGTCGCTCGCACCAGGAACTGCACGTCCAAATGCCAGGCCCCGGCGCATCCGCCCGCCAGGAGCTCATGCCGCGACAGCCGCATCGGCGCTGGATCGATGGCCAACCCGGTCAGCCCTGACTCCTCGGTCGCCTCGCGCAGTGCGGCTCCCGCGAGCGTGGTGTCGCCGCGCTCGCAATGCCCGCCCAGCTGCAGCCAGCGCCCGACGGTCCGATGCAGCGTCAGCAACACCCGCCCAGCGTCGTCCACCACCAGCGCGCTCGCCGTCACGTGCTCCGGCCGGCACTCCCGCCACACTCCATCGGCATGTGCTGCCAAGTGCCGCAGGTAGTGCGCCCGCAGCTCCTCCTGCTCCGCATCCGGCGCATCCCACTCCGTCAGAACCGCAACCGCATCCGCAACCAGCACGCACCCATCCTTCCAGACCCCACCTGCACAGCAGCTGGGGTGGGCGGCCGCGTGTTCGGCTACTTGGAGTCGGGGGTCTCGGGGTCGGTGCCGGGGTTGTCGAAGAAGTCGCTGATGTCGAGGTCGGAGAGCTCGCCGGCGTGCTGGGCGAAGCCGATCGGGTCGTCGAGGTCGGTGGTGCTGGGGAGGAGATCGGGGTGCGACCAGAGGTTGTCACGGCCTTCGACACCGCGGGCGTCGCGAACGGCGGCCCACAGGTTCGCGGCGTCGCGGAGGCGGCGCGGGCGCAACTGGAGGCCGACAAGCGTGGCGAAAGTCTGCTCGGCGGGGCCGCCGGCGGCCCGGCGACGGCGCACCGTTTCGGCGAGCTGGACGGCGGCCGGCATCCGGTCCTTGGTGGCTTGGCGGACGACGTCGTCCACCCAGCCCTCGACGAGCGCGAGCGCGGTCTCCAGGCGGGCCAGCGCGGCCTTCTGCTGCTCGGAGTCCTCGGGCTCGAACAGCCCGCCGGCCAGCGCCTCCTGGATGGCCTCCGGGTTCTGCGGGTCGATCTCGGTCATCGCGCGCTCGATCTTGCTCGAGTCGACCTCGATCCCGGCCGCGTAGTCCGCGACGGCGGCGAACAGGTGCTGCCGCAGCCACGGCACGCCCGCGAACAGCCGCTGGTGGGCGACCTCACGCAGCGC
This sequence comes from Kribbella sandramycini, assembly GCF_013131805.1. GTDB lineage: Bacteria > Actinomycetota > Actinomycetes > Propionibacteriales > Kribbellaceae > Kribbella > Kribbella sandramycini. Next base: position 217,604 of record NZ_JABJRC010000006.1, read on the forward strand.
GAGATACAGCCGGACGTCCTCGTCGGTGAGCTCCAGCCCCTCGGCGAACTTGACGATGTTGTCGGGGAGCAGAACGGCCTGACCGGTCGGCCCGAGCGGCAGACCGATATCCGACGAGCTCACGACCTCGCCCGCCAGCTCGCCCAGCGCCTGCCCGACCTGCGCCCCGAAGATCGAACCGCCCAGCTGACGCAGCATCCCGGTCATCGGGCCCGCGAGCTGCTGAGCCTCCGCGGGCAGCGCGCCGCCCATCGCGCCGGCCACGTGCTCGGCGACCGGGTCGACGACGACCTGCCAGACCGACAGCGTGTTCTCCACCCACTCGGCCCGGCTCCAGGCTGCGGATGTGGTGGTCACCTCCGGCAGGGTGGTCGCCTCGTCGAGCCAGTGCTCGGCGAGCCGGACCGCGTCGGCGACCCGGTCGGAGTCGGTCGGCGTGATCGACCGGTCACCGGCCGCTGACACCGTCTTGCGGGCGATGTCCTTGGCCAGCTCCCAGTTCACCGGCTTGCCGTCGGCCGAACCGCTGAGCAGTTGCTGGACCTGCGCGAAGATCGCGTTCAGATCCGGGGCGCCGCCCGCGCCGGCCGCGCCCGAGAACTGCTGGAACATGGCCTCGAACGGAGTTCCCTTGAAGGGGTTGTCCGGTTCGTCGCTCATCGGGGTGGCCTTCCTGTGCGGGTGGGGCGTACTACTACCAACGTACTGGTTGCACCGGCCCGTTCCGCCCCCGGCGAACGCATTGGGACGGACAAGGGACAATGGACACACCCGATGAGTGAGAGCGAGTGACATGGGCGACGCGATCAGGCTGCTGGACATCCGCGCGGAGGCGCTCTCCAGCGACGAGGTGCTGGCCGCCGTCTCCGACCCGGCCGCGGGCGGTACTGCGTTCTTCATCGGGACCGTGCGCAACCACGATCAGAACCAGCCCGTCGACCGGCTGAGCTACGAGGCCCACCCGGACGCGCTCGACCACCTCCGGCGGGTCGCCGAGCGGGTCTGCTCCGACCCGGCGGTGACCGCTCTGGCCGCCGTCCACCGGGTCGGCGATCTGAAGATCGGCGACGCCGCCGTGATCGTCGCCGTCGCCGCGGCGCACCGCGATGTCGCGTTCGCCGCCTGCCGGCAGTTGATCGACGAGCTCAAGGCCGAGGTCCCGATTTGGAAACACCAGCACTTCACCGACGGTGCCAGCGAGTGGGTCGGCGTGCGCTGACCCGTACTCTGGGCGCATGAAGGTGGCCGGATGAAGGTTTTGGCGTGGCTGGCGTTCCCGCTGGCCGCCACCGCCCTGGCCATGTGCTGGGCCGCGTGGCGGGGGCGGAGCCGTGGCCCGCGCCGCTCCGGCGGGGCCTTCGCCGCGGTCGAGGACTTCCGCCGGTTCAGCGACGCCCTGGCCGCTCCCGGCCCGGATGCGTCCCCGCCGCGCCGCCGCTTCGGCCGCGCGCCGCGCAACGCTTCGGACACGAAGGGGACGGATGCCGCGGCCCGGTCGTTGAGATCGGCACGGGGGCAGGTCGGCAAGAAGCTCGGTTCGGCCGAGAAGCTCGGTTCCACCAAGACCGCAGGGCAGGGTTCGTGACACGTCGTACCGCAACGCTGGTCACCTCGATCGTCGTGCTCGTCATCTCGCTCGGACTGGTGACCGCCTTTCCGGTGCCGTTCGTCTCGTTCAGCCCCGGGCCGGTCAAGGACACCCTCGGCGCGGCGAAGGACAAGCCGGTCATCGAGATCACCGGCTACGAGACGTTCCCGACCACCGGGCAGCTCGACCTGACGACCGTCTCGGTGACCTCGCCGGACCGCGAGCTGACGCTCCCGCAGGCGATGCGGAACTGGCTCGACCCGCACCACGACCTGTTCCCGCGCGACATCATCTACCCGCCCGACCAGAGCGCCGACGAGGTCGAGCAGCAGAACACCGCCGAGATGACCGGCTCGCAGGACAGCGCGGTCGCCGCCGCCCTGCAGGCCGCGAAGGTCCCGTTCCACACCAAGGTCTCGACCGTCGCCAAGGACTCCCCGGCCGACGGCAAGCTGAAACCGGGCGACATCGTGCTCGCGGTGGACGGTCAGCCGATGACGCAGATCCCGCAGGTCGGCGAGGCGGTGCGCAAACACAAGGTCGGCGAGACCGTGAACTTCCTGATCCGCCGCGGCAAGGCCGAGCAGACCGTGCAGCTGAAGACCGCCGCGACGCCCGGTGAGCAGGACCGGCCGATGGTCGGTATCTCGATCGGCGTGGACTCGCAGGTGAAGGTCACGGTCAACCTCGGCCAGGACATCGGCGGCCCGAGCGCCGGGACGGCGTTCGCCCTGGCCATCTACGACAAGCTCACCCCGGGCGCGCTCCTGGACGGCAAACACGTCGCCGGCACCGGCACGATCGACGCGCTCGGCCAGGTCGGCGCGATCGGCGGCATCCAGCAGAAGATCGCCGGCGCCAAGGAGGACGGCGCGACGGTCTTCCTGGTGCCCGCGCCGAACTGCGGCGCCGCGCTGCACGCCGGCGTCGAAGGCATCCAGCTGGTCAAGATGTCCACCCTGGACGACGCGATCGCCGCGCTGCAGGCACTCAGCAGCGGGAAGGGCGACGTGCCCACATGTACTTCGTGAAACACCCGATGGAATCGTTCGGCCGAAGGAGAGATCTGGCGGTATGGAATCCGTAGGCACGCTGCCTCCTGACGCGCTCAGCCGAGCGGTGGTCGAGATCGAGAAACACGTGAGCGGCTCCGGCTGGGACCAGCCCGCGCAGCTGTTCGCGCTCGTTCTGACCGATGAGCTGTTGCGGGCCGAGCCGCAGCTGGCCGCGCAGCTCGGCGCGGAGGACGCCTCCCAGCCGCTGACGCCGATCGCCCAGGGCGAGCTGCCCGGCGGGCTCGAGGTCGAGCACCTGGCCGATGCGCTCGGCCGGATCGAGTGGCCCGACAGCGTCAGCGGCTGCGCCGTCGCGATCGAGCAGGTCGTGCTGCCGGCGTCGGTCGAGGCCGGCCTGTCGAGCGCCGAATCCGACGCTGAGCTGGCCCGGATGGCCGCCAGTGATCCGCGTCGCCACGAGGTGCGCATGGTCGCCGCCGTGCTGCGCGAGGGCGGCCGCTTCGGCGCCGTCCGGCTGCGCTCGCACGACGAGGACAGCGCCGTGCTCACCGGAACCGACCTGGTCCCCACGCTGTGCGAAGTACTGTCTTTGACATTCGAACCCTCGGTCGGCCTCCAGCCGGGTGCGGGTGCTGGGGTCGACGGCATGAGGAACGACGAGGAGAACCGACCATGAGTGACGGCGTCTACGACATGCCGGACGAGCCGCGCCGGGCGCGAACACCCGGCCGACGCCCGCGGGCGTTGCTCCCGACGATCGCGACCTTGATCGTGCTGCTGATCCTGTTCAGCGTCTTCACCGACGTCTGGACGCAGCGGCTCTGGTACCGCTCGGTGGATCTCGGATCGGTGTTCAGCACCGTCCTCGGGACGCGGGTGCTGTTGTTCGTCGTGGTCGGCCTGCTGATGGCCGCGGCCGTGGTCGCGAACATCATCGTCGCCTTCCGGACGCGGCCGCGGGTCGCGCTCGCGCCGTCGCCGAGCCCCGGCTTCGAGCGGTACGGCGACCTGCTGCAGCAGCGCGGGAAGATCGCGATCGCGGTCGTCGCCGTGCTGATGCTGGTCTTCGGCGGCTCGGCCGCCTCGGGTGAGTGGAAGGTCTTCCTCGCCTGGCGGAATCGGACGCCGTTCGGCGTCACCGACCAGCACTTCAACATGGACATCGCGTTCTTCGTCTTCGACTACCCGTGGCTGCGCGTCCTGCTCGGCTTCGGCTACTCGATCGTGCTGCTGTCGCTGGTCGCGGCGATCATCACCCACTACCTGTACGGCGGCTTCCGGCCGTCGGCCAAGGGGCAGAAGGCCTCCGGCGCCGCGCAGGTGCAGTTCTCGGTGCTGCTGGGCCTGCTCGTCCTGCTGAAGGCGTTCAGCTACTGGCTCGACCGCTACGGCCTGACGACCTCGGACAGCCGGCTCTTCACCGGTATCTCCTACACCGGTGACAACGCGGTGCTGCCCAGCAAGGAGATCCTCGCGGTGATCGCCGTGCTCTGCGCGGTGCTGTTCTTCGCGAACGTCGTCCGGCGGACGTGGCTGCTGCCCGGGGTCGGCACCGTCGTGCTGATCCTGTCGGCGATCCTCCTCGGGGCCCTCTGGCCGGCCGCGCTGCAGCAGTTGCGCGTCCGCCCGAGCGAGCCCGTCCGCGAGGCGGCGTACATCAAGAAGAACATCGACGCGACCCGGCAGGCCTACGGCCTGGAGGAGAGCAAGGTCGAGAACTACGAGGCCAAGACGACCGCGACGCCGGCGGAGCTGTCCCAGGATGCCGAGGTGCTGCCGGGTATCCGGCTGATCGACCCCAGTGTCGTCGGCCCGACCTTCGAGCAGCTGCAGCAGGTCCGCGGTTTCTACTCGTTCCCGACCGATCTCGACGTCGACCGCTACCGGATCGGCAACAAGGTCAGCGACACCGTCATCGCCGTCCGCGAGGTCGAGGTGGACCGGCTGCCGGCCGGCCAGCGGAACTGGAACAACGACCACACCGTCTACACCCACGGCTACGGCGTCGTCGCGGCGAACGGCAACCAGCGCGCCGCCGACGGCACGCCGGTCTTCTCGGAGAAGGACCTGCCGCCGACCGGCCAGCTCGGCGACTACGAGCCACGGATCTACTTCGGCGAGAAATCGCCGGACTACTCGATCGTCGGCGGCCCGAAGGGCGGCCAGCCGGTCGAGCTGGACACCCCGGAGGGCAAGGCCGGCGGTGACCCGACGCTGAACACCTACGACGGCAAGGGCGGCGTCCCGGTCGGCAGCTTCGGGAACCGGCTGCTCTACGCCACCAAGTTCCGGGACGCGAACCTGCTGCTGTCGAGCCGGGTCAACCCCGAGTCGAAGATCCTCTACGACCGCTCGCCGCGCGAGCGGGTCGAGAAGGCCGCGCCGTGGCTGACGCCGGACGGCGACCCGTATCCGGCGATCGTGGACGGCCAGGTTGTCTGGATCGTCGACGGCTACACCACCTCGGCGAACTACCCGTACGCCGAGAAGGTCGCGCTCGACGACAGCACCCGGGACACCACCACCGGGCGCGGGACGATCGCGCAGCAGCCGAGCGAGGAGATCAACTACATCCGCAACTCGGTCAAGGCCGTCGTGAACGCCTACGACGGCTCGGTCGAGCTGTACGCGTGGGACGAGGGCGACCCCGTCCTGAAGACGTGGATGAAGGCCTTCCCGGGGACGGTCAAGCCGCGCGGGGACATCTCGCCGGCGCTGATGTCGCACCTGCGCTACCCGGAGGACATCTTCAAGGTCCAGCGCGACCTGCTCGCCAAGTACCACGTGACGGATTCGACCACCTGGTACCAGAACAGCGACCTGTGGCGTGTCCCGACCGACCCGACCGCGGCCGCGCCGACCAGTGATTCGGCTTCGCAAACGAAACAGCCTCCTTTCTACCTCTCGTTGCGGATGCCCGGTCAGACCGAGCCGAAGTTCTCCCTGACGTCGGTGTACGTGCCGAACGCGGAGCGGGAGAACCTGACCGCGTTCATGGCGGTCGATGCCGAGGCCACCTCGCCGGACTACGGCAAGTTCCGGATCCTGCGATTGCCCGGAAACGTGCAGATCCCCGGCCCTGGACAGGTCTTCAACAAGTTCCAGACCGATGACGGGATCAGAACGGCGCTGCTCCCGATCAACCAGCCGACCAGTGGCGCGCGGGCGCAGTACGGCAACCTGCTCACCCTGCCGCTCGGCGGTGGTCTGCTCTACGTGCAGCCCGTCTACTCCGTCCGGACCAGTGGGCCCGGTAGCTATCCGGTACTGCGGTACGTGCTCGTCTCCTTCGGTGACCGGGTCGCCTTCGGCTCGACGCTGCAGGAGGCCTTGACCAAGGTCTTCAACACCAGCGTCGACACCGGAGAGGACCCGGGGAAGCCGCCGACGAACCAGCCCCCGGCCAACCAGACCATCAAACAAGCGCTGGCAGATGCCCAGAACGCCTACAACGCGGCGCAGACCGCGCTGAAACGCGGCGACCTGGCGGGCTACCAGAGCGAGGTCAACAAGATGAAGACGGCGATCGACCGCGCCATCGCGGCCGGAGCCGTAGTCACCCCGACCCCAACGCCAAAACCCTCGGAGACCCCGGAAACACCAACCCCCTCCGACCCGCCAACCTCCCCAACAGGCTGACCACCGCCGCACGGCGTCGTATCAGGTAGCCCTGGTACGACGCCCACGGCGAACCCCAGGGCGGTGATCACGACTACGGTCGAGGTCACCGCCCGTTTTGTTCAGCAACCGGCGATGGTTGCCGTGGGCATCGGGTTAGGGCTCGGGGTGGAAGCCGACTGCGGTCGCGATCAGCTCCTCCTCGGGGAAGCGGTCGCGGTCGATGGAGACTTCGGCGGCGAGGCCGGGCTCGATGAAGTAGAAGACTTCGTTGTCGATGGTGAGGGCGTTGTAGGGGCCGACCTTGAGTGGGGTTGGCTGCCAGGTGGCGGGGTCTCGCTCTTCGTACTCGACGAGGAAGGCTTTCAGGGCTTCCAGATCGGTGAGTTTGGCACCGCGCAGGGTTTTGACGGTGAGGTCTACTTTGAATGCGCCTTGCGGGTCTGGGCCGGTCTCCCAGACTCGGCTGTGGAAGATGACGTCCTCCCACTCGTACTCGAAGTCGCTCGGGGCCCCGATACCGCCGGGGAGATGCTCGATCACGAAGCCGTCCACGGTGGGTGTCCTTTGCTCGATCGACGGGAAGGCGGCGGGCGGCGCCGAGGGGCCGGCGGCTGCCGCGGTGGCGGTCGCCCAGACGCCCAGAGCGGCGAGCGCCACCGCACTCCGGGCCACGATACGGCGCATCCGCGGCCGGAGTGGGGAACGAACCGAAGATCGCGACATGGTTGCCTCCTGATCACCTCGGCGCCGCGACCCGGGCGGCGCCTCTTGCCCAAGAAGATGCACCGATCGCGGGCCGTTCCGGCCGGCCGATTCCGGATCTGTGGACAACTCGGCCGATCAGTGGCCGATCAATCGGTGCAAGCGGTGGAAGGTCTGTGCGAACCCGAGCGCGGGCCACGCGCGCGACGACAGCAGGTTCGTCACTCGCCAGTCGGTGACGACGGAGTCGTAGCCGGTCTCGGCCGACCAGTTCAGCACCGCTTCGCCCAAGGCCCGCCCAGCGCCCAGACCACGCGCTTCGGGCAGCACCGCGGCGAAGCCCAGGAAGCCGGCGTTGTCCGGCTGCGACAGCCCGCTGTGCGTACTGCCGCGCTCGATCGACGTGCCGGTCGCCGATCCGATCACCCGCCCGTTGCTCTCGGCCACGAACGTCGCGGAGACCGGATCGTCGAAGTCCTCCTCCCACTCGTCGATCGCCTCCTGCAAGCTCGGCAGCGTCCCGGCCGCGAAGACCGGAGACAACCCCTGATGCTGCGGCAGCGCGAGGTCCAGCTCCGCGAGCACCGGGATATCGGCGCGGACGGCGCGTCGTACGAGCACCCCTGCGCGCGGCGGAATCGGCGTCGCGGGCACCGGCTGAATCGCGTGCGCGTGCTGGGAACCGAAGGCGAGCCGGAACCACGCATCCAGCAGTTCGGCATCGTCCGGCACCAAGGTGTAGTGCGCGATGCGTCCTTCCGCAACCCACTTGACCGCCGCAGCGCCGTACAGATCTCTGATGTGCTCCGGCGTCCGCACCGCATGACCCGCCGCCTCCACCCAGACGTTCGGACCCCACACCGGCGACTGCTTCGGTGCCCCGAGCAAATACCCGGTCACCTCGCCGCCCTCGCGCAGCACGGCCCCCGATGCATCCGCAGACTCCCAGATCGCCGTCACCTCGACCAGCGCGCGCTGCGGATCCTCGTACGCAGGCGACAGCAGCGGATGGCGCTTACGATGCGCACGATGCCGCTCCGCCAGCAGCACGGCCGCAGCCGGCAGATCCGTTGTTTCGAAGGGCCGGATGTCGAGTCGGGACATACCCGGACGGTACGCCGCGCCCCTCCGCTGCGACACGGCTTTTCGGGCACGCCGGTAACTGATTTGGTTGCCCAGCCCGAATCCACTAATCTAAACCCAGCGACGCGGGGTGGAGCAGCTCGGTAGCTCGCTGGGCTCATAACCCAGAGGTCGCAGGTTCAAATCCTGCCCCCGCTACCAAAGGAAGAACCCCGGCCAGATAAGTCTCTGGCCGGGGTTCTTCGCGTTCACCCGGCCAGCTGAGCGGCGATGGCGAGCAGGTCGTGTTCGTGGCCGTGGCGCGCGACGAGTTGGAGGCCGACGGGTTCTCCTGCGGGGGTGTGACCGGCCGGGATGCTGATGGCGGGGTGGCCGGTGATGTTGAAGGCCCAGGTCAGCGCGACGCTGTAGGTGGCGCCGGGGCCTTCGTGTCCGTGCGGCGGGTTCGGCGTGGTGGGGGTCGCGAGGAGATCGTGGCGTGCGAAGTACCGGTCGAGGTCGTGGCGCAGGGCGGCGGCGCAGGCCGGGTCGGCGCCGGCCCGCAGCGCGGCCCAGCAGGTTGCGGGATCGGTGAGTCTCAGGTCGGTGTCATGGACGTCGATCTGGTCGTGCGCGGCCAGCGCGATGAGGCGATCGAATGCGGTGCTCGCGACGTGATCGTCGGTCTGGGCGAAGCCGAGCGTCCGCGACCAGCCGGTACGCATCGGTGTCGCGAGTGGCTCGGGTGCGCGGTAAGGAGCGTCGGTGAGTGTGGACAGATAGAGCGCGGCGTCGGTGGCTGTGCGGGCGAGTGGGCCGGCGATGTTGAGTCCGGCGCGGTCGCGGGCGGGTGCGGTGCCGTTGGTCGGTTTGAGGCCGATGATCGAGCACCAGGCGGCGGGGATCCGGATCGATCCGGCGCCGTCGCTTCCGGTGGCGATCGGCACCATGCCGGCCGCGACCGCGACCGCGGATCCTGCTGAGGAGCCGCCAGGGCTCCACTCCGGATTGTCCGGATTGCGGGTCGGACCGCGGTCTGAGGAACCCCAGGTCTGCCAGATCGGGCCAGGGCCGGGAGTGGTAGTGGCCCCGACCGGGACGCAGCCTGCGGCCAGGAGCCGGGTGGTCTGGAACGCCCCCAGACCCTCGGTGGCTTTGACACCGATGGGAACCCCGGCCAGCGGCAGGTGTTCGCCGGCGCGGATTTGCCGGTCCACGTCGTCGGCATGGCGGGCTGCTGCTTCGGGCCACAGCTTGGCGAAAGCGCGTAGTCGCTCGTCGTGGCGGTCGATCTCTGCCTGCGCGGCCCGCAGGGTGTCGTGGGCCGACAGGTCACCGGCGCGGACGGCCGCTGCGATCTCGACGGCGCTGAGCCGTGGGTAGTGCGGGAGGTTGCTGATCATCGCTCCCGCCCATCCTGCCCGGTTCCGGAGTCAGTGGTCGAGAACACATGACCATTCAATTTAGGTAAGGCTAAGCTCAGGGCTGCGAGTCGGCTGATCGCCGAGAAGTGGGGTTGTCGGTGGGGAGTGGACATGCGCGATCCGGAGGTTGTCGTGGTGGGCGGCGGGAACGCCGGCTATTGCGCAGCCCATGCGGCGGCTGAGCGTGGGCGGCGGGTGGTGCTGTTGGAGAAGGCGCCGCGGGCGGACGCCGGTGGGAACAGCTATTACACGCTGGGGTCGACCCGGATGGTGCATGACGGGCTCGACGATCTGATCGAGGTGCTCGAGCCGGACGAGCGGCATGCGCGGACCGAGGTTCCGCCGTACTCGGCGGCGGAGTTCCTGGACGATCTGGAGCGGGTCACCGGCGGCCGAGGGGACAAGGAGCTTGCCGAGGCTGTCGTCGAGGGCTCGCGGGATGCGGTGCGCTGGCTGCACGGATTGGGGCTGCGGTTCCAGCTGATGTACGACCGGCAGGCTCATGAGCAGCCCGACGGGACGTTCGTGTTCTGGGGCGGATCGCATCTCAGCAACGTCGACGGCGGCCCTGGGCTGATGGCGGTTCACGAGCAGATCGCGGCGCGGCTCGGCGTCGAGGTGCGCTACGACAGTGCGGTCACCGGGCTGCTGACCGAGGGGGACGCGGTCGTCGGCGTCCGGATCGGCACCGAAGAGCTTCGGGCGGAGTCGGTGGTGATCGCCAGCGGCGGTTTCCAGGCGAACGCGCAGTGGCGACAGCAGTATCTGGGCGACGGCTGGCAGCACGCGAAGGTGCGCGGGACGCCGTACAACACCGGCGACCTGATCAGCGCTGCGCTGGAGATCGGTGCGGACCGCGGTGGCGACTGGTCTACCTGCCACAGCGTTCCGTGGGACGCGTCGTACCCCGAGAACGAGAGCAACCGCGCGCTGACGAACCGCCTCAGCCGGTACGGCTATCCGCTCGGCATCGTGGTCAACCGCCGCGGGCAACGGTTCCTCGACGAAGGCGCGGACTTCCGGAACTACACGTACGCGAAGTACGGCAAGGTGATCCTCGATCAGCCGGGTTCGGTGGCCTTCCAGGTGTTCGACGCGACCTCGCGCGCGATGCTGGCCGCGTACGAGTACGAGATGCCCGGGATCAACCCGGTGGTCGCCGACAGCCTCGAAGAGCTTGCGAGAGCCATGGGGGTCGATGTCGATGGATTCGTGCGGACGGTAAGGGAATTCAACGCCTCGATCGACACCAGCCGCCCCTTCGACCCGACGATCAAGGACGGCCGCTGCGCGTCGGTCCAGCCCGTCAAGAGCAACTGGGCCGCGGCGATCGAGACCGCGCCGTACTCCGCGTACCCGGTCACCTGCGGTATCAGTTTCACCTTCGGTGGCCTCCGCGGCGACGTCGACGGCCGGGTGCTCGACCGATCGGACGTGCCCATCCCCGGTCTGCTCGCCTGCGGTGAAACCCTCGGCGGGCTCTTCAGCGGCAACTACCCGACGGGCGCCGGCCTGACGGCGGGCATGGTGATCGGCCGCCGGGCGGGCGCACTCGCGTGAGACGTCTCATGAGACCACTAAAGATAGGCTTGCCTAAGTTGTTGATGCTATCGTCACCCCTCGATGAGGGGGTGAGGCGCCATGGATGAGTTGAGTGCTGAGGTCGACATCCTCGGTATCGGTTTCGGACCGTCGAACTTGAGTCTGGCGATCGCGATCGAGGAAATGAACGATCGGCGTCCGGACGGCGGGCGCCTGACGGCGCGGTTCGTCGACACCCGGCCGCGGTTCGGGTGGCACGACGGAATGCTGTTGCCGGGCGTGACCATGCAGATCAGCTTCCTGAAGGACCTGGTCTCGATGCGGACGCCGACGAGCTCGTTCACGTTCCTGAACTACCTGCAGGAGCAGGGCCGGCTGACCGACTTCATCAACCTGAAGACGTTCTTCCCGACCAGGCGTGAGTTCCACGGCTACCTGAGCTGGGCCGCGAGCCGCATCGGCGTTCCGGTCTCCTACGGCACCAGGGCGACCCGGATCGACTGGAACGGCGAGAGGTTCGAAGTCACGCTCGAATCCGTGGACGACGCCGCCCAGGTGACGCGGATCGCGGCGCGCAATGTCGTGCTCGGCTCCGGTATCCGGCCGGTGCTGCCAGAGGGGATCGCGCCGGGCCCGCGGGTGTTCCACAACCATCAGCTGCTGAACAGGCTGGCCGAGTTGCCCTCGCGGCAGCATGGTCGCTTCCTGGTCGTCGGGTCCGGGCAGAGTGCGGCCGAGGTCGCCGCGTACCTGCACGATTCGTATCCCGATGCCGAGGTGCACGCGTCTTTCCGCCGGTTCGGCTACTCGCCGTCCGATGACACGCCGTACGCCAACCGCATCTTCGATCCGCAGGCGGTCGACGAGTTCTACACGGCGCCGCCGGAGCTCAAGCAGCGGCTGCTGGACTACCACGGCCAGACCAACTACTCCGCAGTCGACGCCGACCTCATCAAAGACCTGTACCAGCGTGAGTACGACGAAAGCACGCGCGGCGTCCGCCGGCTGATCGTGCACCGGGTCACCGAGGTCGAGCGGCTGAGCGAGGGCGCCGACGGCGTCACGGTGACGATCCGCGACCTGGGGGACCGGGGCAGTTCGACACTCGAGGTCGACGCCGCGGTCTTCGCCACCGGCTTCCGCGCCGCGGACACCCGCAGCATGCTCGGTCCGAGTATCGACGCGTCGTCCTCGTTCGAGGGTGAGCTCCCGGTCGTCGAGCGGGACTACCGGCTGCGGCTGCCCAGCGTTCCCGGGCTGATCTTCCTCAACGGCGGAGTGCAGCACAGCCACGGGTTGACGTCGTCCCTGCTGTCCAACGTCGCCGTCCGCGCCGCCGACATCCTGCGGGCGGTCACCGAGGATCACCACGCCACCCAGCAACGCCTATCCGCCGAGGAGCAGTACTGATGGCTCAGAACCCGTTCGACGACGACAACGGCGCCTTCTACGCGCTGGTCAACGGCGAGGAGCAGCACTCGTTGTGGCCGACATTCAAGCCGGTCCCGGCCGGCTGGAGCATCGCGTACGGCGAACCCGGCGGCAAACCGCGCCAGGAAGTTCTCGACTGGATCGACGAGCACTGGACGGATATCCGCCCGAAGTCGTTACGCGACCAGATTTCCCAGTAGCACCCACCCCTGCACGACCAACTGATAGAGGAGCCGGACATGCTTCGCGAAGTCCTGGGCGGGAAAATCCACCGCGCCACGGTCACCCAGGCCGACCTGCACTACGTGGGTTCGCTGACCCTCGATGTAGAGCTCGCGCAGGCCGCCGGCCTGATCGAAGGCGAGAAGGTCCAGGTCGTCGACATCACCAACGGGGCACGGCTCGAGACCTACATCATCAACGGGCCGGCCGGTAGCGGCGAGATCTGCATCAACGGCGCGGCGGCCCATCTGGTCCACCCCGGCGACCTGGTGATCATCATGTCCTTCGTGCAGGCCGAGGAGGCCGAGCTGATCGGCTACGAGCCCAAGGTCGTGCACGTCGACGCGAACAACCGCATCATTGCCTTGGGCAATGACCTTGCCGAGCCGGTGCCCGGCGCGGCGGACCAGCTCTCGTCGCGACTGGGCTGAGTCCCGCGCTCGCCCCGCTCCCAGGTCTCAATTCGTGAGACTCAGGACACTGGAGCGGGGCGTTCAACTTAGGTTAGGCTACCCATATGAATCGAATTGCTGTGGTGGGGTCCGCCGGGCGCATGGGCGTGGCGTCGGTCCGTGCCATTGAGGCCAGCTCCGATTTGACCGTCGTCGCCGAGATCGACATCGACGACGACGTCCAGGACATCGTCGACGCCAATGCCGATGTCGTGCTCGTGTTCTCGCCGCCGGATGTCGCCCACGAGCAGGTGCAGTGGTGCATCAAGCAGGGCAAGCACGTCGTGGTCGGGTCGTCCGGTTTCGACGAGCGGTCGGTGGAGCAGATCGGCGCCGCGCTGGTCGACCACCCCGAGGTCAGCGTGTTCGTCGTGCCGAACTTCTCCGTCAGCGCGGTGCTGATGGCCAAGTTCGCCGCTCAGGCCGCGCCGTACTTCGAGTCCGTCGAGATCATCGAGATGCATCACCCCGGCAAGGTCGACGCGCCGTCGGGGACGGCGCAGCACACGGCCGAGATGATCGGCCGGGCGCGGGCCGAAGCGGGGTGCGCCCAGTCGCCCGATGCCACCTACCTCGACCCGCACGGCGTGCGCGGCGGGCGGATCGAGGGCGTGTCCGTACACGCGGTCCGCGTTCGTGGGTTCATGTCGTCCCAAGAGGTGCTGTTCGGCGTCGACGGCGAGATCCTGCGGCTGCGCTACGACTCGGTCACCCGGGAGTCGCTGATGCCCGGCGTGCTCACTTCGCTGCGCGCCGTCCCGACTCTCACCGGCGTGACGGTCGGCCTCGATGCGGTGCTGAAGCTGGGCTGATGCCGGTCCTGGCACTGGCCGACCTGGAGTTGCGATACGACGTCGCCGGCGACGGTGACCTCGTCGTCCTCGTGATGGGGACCGGCGCGAAGGGCAACGTCTGGACCTTGCATCAGGTCCCGGCCCTGGTCCGCGCCGGTTACCGGGTGGCGACCTTCGATGCCCGCGGGATCAGCCCGATGCAGGTGACCGAAGGCTTTCCCCGGATGACGATCGACGACCTGGTCGACGATCTCGCCCAACTCATCGAGCACCTCGGCGCCCCCGCGCATGTGGTCGGTACGTCGCTGGGCGCCCGCGTCGTCCAGGAGTTGGCGTTGGGCCGCCCAGAGCTCGTTCGGCGCGTGGTCGCGATGGCTGCGCACGGGCGACTCGACGAGGTGAACCGGCGGCTGACGGCCGGAGAGCGGCTGCTCTTCGATACGTCCGTGGTGTTGCCGATCGAGTACAAGGCCGCGCTCGACGCGATCCTGAACCTGTCGCCCGCGACCTTGAACGATGCGGGCAAAGCGCGGGACTGGCTCGACATCCTCGCCTACTCGTCAGGTCCGATGGACGCCGGTCGGCGCGGTCAGCTGGAGCTCTCCGCCCAGCTGGAGAACCGGCTGCCGGCGTACGGCGCGATCGCGAAGCCGTTGCTGGTCATCGGGTTCGCGGACGACCGAGTCATTCCGACCTATCTGGCCCGTGAGGTCGCCGACGTCGTACCGGGCGCGCAGTACGTCGAGATTCCCGATGCCGGCCATTTCGGCTACTTGGAGCAGCCGGCGAAGGTCAATCAGGTTGTCATCGACTTCCTGGCTGATGAACCGCCGTCAGCACATGGCCACCCGTGACCGACCAGCGCCCGTCGAACCCGGCGATCGCCGTACCGGGGAGCAGGATCCGCCCGGTGAAGGTGCCGTGCTCCGGGTCGATGACGAGCTCGCAGTCGGTGAAGTCCAACCACGCCTGCGTCAGCGGATACCAGGCCTTGTAGATGCTCTCCTTGGCGCTGAACAACACCCGTCCCCAGTGGATCGCGGGGTACTCGGCCGCGAGCCGGCGCAACATCGGGACCTCCGCGGCCACGGTGACGCCCTGGTCGACCCCATCGGGGAGTGGCTGGTGGACTTCGGCGTCGATGCCGATCGACGCGATCCGCGGAGAGCTCGTGACCGCCGCGGCGCGATACCCCTCGCAGTGTGTGAGGCTGCCCACCACACCGTCGGGCCAGAGCGGCTCGCGGTCTTTCCCGTTGCCGATCGGTGCCGCCGGATGACCGAGCCGGGCCAGGGCTTCGCGGGCGCAATGGCGGACCGTCGCGAACTCCGCACGCCGCTTCGGTACGGCGCGCGCGATCGCCGCGTACTCCGCCGGTAACAGCGTGTGGAGGGGGACGTCGCTGGTCTGCTCGACGACCTCGACGTCGTCCGGTAGCAGCGCCGAGATCCCAGTGCGGCCGCGCATTTCGTTAGGGTAGCCTACCCTTTGCGGGTTGGGAGGCAGCCCGTCGAAGGGAATCCCATGAGCATCGAACCGCTGGCCCTTGACGGGGTCGTTCCGTTCCCGCCGGAGACGGCAGCCGAGTACGTCGCCGCCGGGCACTGGCGCGATCAGACGCTGCCGGAGCTCCTGTTCGCGACCGCGGAGCGCCTTCCCGACAAGCTCGCCGTCATCGACCGCAAGGCCGAGCTGACCTACGCGCAGCTCACCGAGGAGGTGCTGCGCCTCGCGGCCGGTCTGCAGGAGCTGGGGCTGCAGCGCGGTGATCGCGTCGTGGTGCACCTGCCGAACATCTACGAGTACATCGCCTTCGTCTTCGCGCTGTGGGAGATCGGGGCGGTGCCCATCGTCGCTCCCGTCGCGCACCGCCGGGCCGAGATCGAGCACTTCATCGAGATCGGCGAGGCGCGCGCCTACATCACGGTCGCGTCGGACAGCGGCACCGACCTCGGCGCGATGGCTGCCGAGCTGAAGGAGCGGTGGCCGCACCTGGAGCACACCGTCGTCCTCGAACGGGACGGCGGCGGCGCCGAGTACGAGGCGCTGCAGTCGAAGGGATCGCTGCCGCACGCGCGCCGGGGCAACCCGCAGGACGTCGCGCTGTTGCAGATGTCCGGCGGTACGACGGGCGTGCCGAAGCTGATGCCGCACACCCACCAGACCTACGGCTACGCGCTGCGCCGCAGCGTCGGCGAACGCGGTATCACCGAGCGCACCGTGCATCTGCTGGTGATCCCGATCTGCCACAGCATGTCGACGCGGTCGCCCGGCTTCCTCGGTGCGTTCAGCGTCGGCGCGACCATCGTGATCGCGCCGAACGGCAGCCCCGACACGGCGTTCCCGCTGATCGCGAAACACGGCGTGACCCGCGTCTCGCTGGTCCCGCCGATCCTGCTGGCCTGGCTGAACTCCTCGCTGCGCAAGTCCTACGACCTGTCCAGCCTGCAGGTGCTCATGTGCGGCGGCGCGAAGCTGGTCGAAGCGGTGGCGAGCCGGGTCGAGCCGGAGTTCGGCGTCCAGCTGTCGCAGAGCTTCGGGATGGGGGAGGGCCTGGTGGTCAGCAACCCGGCCGACGTCGACCGGGCCACCAGCGTGCGCTACCAGGGCCGGCCGGCCTCGGCGGCCGACGAGATCCAGGTGATCGATGACGAAGGCAACGAAGTGCCGCCCGGCGCGCCCGGCCACCTGCTGACTCGCGGACCGTCGGTGATCCGCGGCTACTACCGCAACCCCGAGCAGAACGCGCTGGCGTTCACCAGCGACGGTTTCTACCGCACCGGCGACATCGTCGAGCGCGACGAGCGCGGCTTCATCCGGGTCGTCGGCCGGTCGAAGGACCAGATCAACCGGGGCGGGGAGAAGATCGCGCCCGAGGAGCTGGAGAACGCGCTGCTCACCCATGACGGCGTCCACAACGTCTCCGTCGTCGGTATCGACGACGACGTACTCGGCGAGCGCGTCAAGGCGTACCTGATTCCCCGGACGCCGGAGAGCGCGGCCGACCTCACATTGGGCAAGCTGCGCCAGTTCCTGCGCGACAAGGGCCTCGCGACGTTCAAGCTCCCGGATGTCGTGGAGGTCGTCGACGAGTTCCCGTACACGGCGGTCGGCAAGGTCAGCAAGCGGCTGCAGCGCGAGCTGAACCAGGCGCATGGCGGCTGAGACCCGTCGTGTTGTCATCGCGGGCGCCGGCCCGGTGGGAATGGTCTGCGCGCTGGCGCTGAATCGGTGCGGTGTGCCGGTGACCGTCTTCGAATCGGAGGCGGCGCCGGTACCGGACCAGCGCGCGGCGACCATCCATCCGAGCACGCTGGAGATGCTCGACGAGTTGGGCGTCACCGAGCAGATCCGGGAGCACAGCCTGCTCTCGAGCACCTACCGCTTCCACGACCGGCCGACCGGAGAGGTCGTGGCGGAGTTCGATCTCGGCCGGCTGAAGGACGAGATCCGGTTCCCGTACGTCCTGCAGTACGAGCAGTACAAGCTGACCGCCGCCATCGCCGCGGCCTACGCGAACGAATCCGACTTCGATGTCCGGTTCTCGCACACGCTGACCGGTCTGACCGATACCGCGAGCGGTATCGAAGTGGAGTACACCTCGCCGGCCGGCCCCGAACGCATCGCGGCCGCCTATGTGGTCGGTTGCGACGGCGGCCGCTCGACCGTCCGCAAGCTCGCCGGGATCGAGTTCGAGGGATTCACCTATCCCGAGCGGTTCATCAAGATCGCGACCAGCTTCGACCTGCAGACCATCAAGCCGGAGCTGTCGTACCGCAACTACTTCTCCGACCCCAACGAGTGGGCCAACGTGTTCAAGGTGCGCGGAGAGGCGCCGGAAGGGCTCTGGCGGGTGATCCTGCCGATCGGCCCCGAGGAGGACGACACCACGGCGTTGTCACCGGCGCGCGTCGAGCAGCGGCTGCAGAAGTTCCTGCCGCAGGACGGCGAGTACCACGTCGAGTACCGCAACGTGTACGGCGTCAATCAGCGCGTGGCCGCGACCTTCCGCCGCGGGCGCATCCTGCTGGCCGGTGACAGCGCGCACGTCAACAACCCGATCGGCGGCATGGGGATGAACGGCGGTATCCATGACGCGATCAACCTGACGGAGAAGCTCGCGAAGGTGCTCGCCGGTGCGAGTGCCGACCTGCTCGACCTCTACAGCCGGCAGCGCCGGCACGCCGCGGTGAACTACGTGCAGGCTCAGACGATCGCGAACAAGCGGTTACTGGAGGAGCGCGACCCCGAGGTCCGCCGGCGCAACTTCGACCAGCTGCGCCGGACGGCGGAGAAATTCGAGACCGCGCGCGCATACATGCGACGCGCGGCCCTCTTCGACAGCCTTCAGGACGCCGCTGCCATCACCTGAGCAGGAGCTCGGTGAGCAGCGGGCCCCACTTCGGGATCCCGGAATCGGGCTCGAGGATGGACTGGTGGTCTTCGTCCGCGGCGACGAAGAACGAGTAGTTCGTCAGGTAACCCTCCCAGCCCAGCGCGTCCTCGCGACCCAGCTCCGCCACTCGGGCCCCGTGCGTCGCGGACGACGCGACCACGAGGGTCCGGATGGCGAGCGTGCCCCGCGTGGGCTCCGCGGTCAGCACGTCGCACCGGAGACCGGCCGTCTCGACCGCCTTGAGCTGCCGCGCGTCGGCGAGCAAGGCGTCGTACGCCTCCTGGCCGAAGGCCTTCAGCATCTCGTCGCGCATCGACTCGGCGGTGCCCGGCCGTTCGAGGCGCTCCGCCTCGTTCTCCGCGCCGGCGGGCATGGCGTCCACGATCACCAGGGATTCGACGCGCTCGCCCCGGCCGAGGAGCTGACGGGCCACGGCGTACATGATGTGCGCGCCGTACGACCAGCCCACCAGCTCGTACGGGCCGTCCGGCTGCAACCCCTGGATGACGTCGGCGTAGGTCGACGCGAGGTCGTCGAGGTCGTCGAACTCGATCTCCAGGCCGGCGATCGCCGGATCGTCGATCCCGACCAGGCCGACACCGTCCGGGAGGTACTTCGCCAGTTCCCCGTACATGAACGAGGCGCCGAACTTCGGGTGGGCGCAGAACACCGTCCGGCCGTTCAGGGACGGGACCAGCCGGGTCGCGATCGCGGAGATGGCGACGTCCGGATCCGCATCCGGGTGCAGCTTCCGGTCGATGACCGAGCTCAGCTCGCCGATCGTGGAGGCGGTGATGACGTCGCGCATCGCGATATTCGCCGGGAAGGTGCGGTTCAGCTGGGAAGCGAGCCGCATGGCCGCGAGCGAATGGCCGCCGAGCCGGAAGAAGTCGTTCCCGGCTCCGAGCTCCAGGCCCTCGTCCAGGTCGAGTACGGCCCGGAAGATCGCGGCCACCGCGAGCTCGGTCTCCGACTCGAGCGCCCGGCCCGCGCTGACTCCGGACGCGGCCACATCCGGCGCCGGCAACGCCCGGCGATCCAGCTTGCCGGTCGGCGTGAGCGGGAAGGAGTCCACGACGACCAGCGCGGCCGGGACCATGTAATCCGGCAGGAACTTGGCCAGGTGGTTCCGCAACGGCTCGGTGAGATCGGCGTCCGTGGCGGTGCTGTAGTAGGCCGCCAGTTGCAGACCGGTCGAATGCTCGAAGGCGACCACCTCGGCCCGCGTGACCCCGGGGAACTCCTGGACGACGTCCCGGATCTCGTCCGGCTCGATGCGGTACCCGCGGATCTTGATCTGCTCGTCGGCGCGACCGAGGTAGTCGATCATGCCGTCGTCGTTCCACCGGGCGAGATCCCCGGTGCGGTACATCCGTTCCGCCGGCTCCCACGGGCAGGCGACGAACCGCTCGGCGGTCATCGCTGCCTGCCCCCAGTAACCGCGCGCGGTTCCCTCACCGGCCAGGTAGAGCTCGCCGGCGACTCCGGGGAGAGCGGGCTGCAGGTTCTCGTCGAGGATGTAGGCCCGGGTGTTGAAGATCGGCGTACCGACACTCGACGCCGTGCTGTCGGCCAGGTCGGCGCCGAGGGCGTTGATCGTGTACTCGGTCGGTCCGTAGAGGTTGTACGACTCGACGCCGGGGGCGTCGCGCAGCTGTTGCCAGAGCCGGTCGGGGACGGCCTCGCCGCCGAGGGAGACGAAGACGACCCCAGGCGCGTCCGAGGCCACCGACCGCCCGGCCGGCCGATCGCGGTCCAGGAGCCCTTCTTCGACGAGCAGTTGCCCGTACGACGGGGTCACGTCGAACCCGTCCATACAGACCTCGTCGTAGTGCGCCAGCAGCCGCTGGTGGTCGCGCCGCATCTCCTCGTCGATGACATGCACCTCGTGCCCGTTCAGCAGCCAGAACAGCTGCTCCCAGGAGGCGTCGAAGGAGAACGACGTCGTGTGCGCGATCTTCATCCGGCGGCCGAGCTGGTGATCCACCACCCGATCGAAGATCTTCTCGACGTGGTTGACGTACATGTTCGTCAGCCCGCGGTAGCCGACGGCGACGCCCTTGGGCCGTCCCGTGGTGCCCGAGGTGAAGATGATGTACGCGAGATTGTCGAGCGCGACCGGCCCGCCGCGTTCGGCGTCCGTGATCGGATCCGCAGCGGTCTGCGCCAGGCGATCCAGGATGGTCGCGGTGTCCAGGTTGAGCACCTGGCCGGCTGCGCCGGTGATCCGGTCGACGTCACGGTCGGTCGTCAGCGTGACCGTCGGTTCGGCGACCTCGACCATGTAGTTGATCCGCTCGTCCGGCAGTTCGCAGTCCACCGGGACGTAGGCTGCGCCGAGGGCGAACACCGCGAACATCGCGATGACCGTGCGCTCGTCGCGCGGTAGCAGCAGGGCGACCCGGTGCTCGGGGCGCACGCCCTCCTCCAGAAGCAGGCGAGCGTAGCGGTTCACCTCGGCGGCGAACTCGCTGAAGGTGAACCGGCGGTCTCCGGCGACCAGCGCCGTCTCCGACGCGGACACCTGCACCTGCCGGTGCAGCAACTCGGCAACCGTGACCGGTTCGATCTCGCGGACGAGATCAGCGGGGATACCCGTGTGCGGATCGGTCTCGTCCGGCAACAGTGCCGACAGCATGC
Source organism: Kribbella sandramycini (assembly GCF_013131805.1). GTDB lineage: Bacteria > Actinomycetota > Actinomycetes > Propionibacteriales > Kribbellaceae > Kribbella > Kribbella sandramycini. The sequence continues at coordinate 238,494 of NZ_JABJRC010000006.1, forward strand.
CGACCGGCTCGTCGAGCCGGCCGGTGAGACCGACCAGCACCTGCACGTACCGCTGGAGCAGCAGTTCCGCGGCCGACGGCTCGAACACGTCGCGGCGATAGGACAAGCGCACATGCACGGTTGCCGCGCCGTCGCGCTCCTCGGGGTCGACGGCGAACGTCACGGGGTAGTGAGTCGCGTCGTCGACCTTGGCGCCGACGACCTCCAACCCGCCCGTCTCCTTACCGCCGGTCTTGGCCAACGGCATGTTCTGCACCACGAACAGCGTGTCGAACAGCACCGGAACGCCCGCGTTGGTCTGGATCTGGGTCAGTGTGGCCTGCGGATGATCGATGACGCCCAAGAGCTCGGACTGGACCTGGGCGAGCAGCTCCCGATTCGTGGCGAACGGCGGCAGGCTCACCCGCATCGGGACGGTGTTGAACAGCAGCCCGATGATGCGGTCGGCGTCGGCCAACGCCGGCGGGCGGCCGGAGACGGTGTTGCCGAAGACCACGTCATTGCTACCGACGAGCCGGCTGAGTGTGATCCCCCAGGCGGTCTGCAGCAGGGTGCCCGCTGTCACCTTGGCGTCGCGGGCGGCCTGGAACACCGTCGCGGCCTCGGCCGGGGTGAGATCGAGGGTGAGCTCACCCATCGCACCCTGGGCGTCACCGCGGTCGACGAAGTCCGGGCACAGCAATGTCGGGCCGGTCAGCTCGGCCAGGTAGTCGTCCCAGGCCCGATAGGCGGCCCGCGGATCCTGGTCGTCGACCCAGTCCAGGTAGGAGCGGAAGGAGGCCGGTGGCACCCGATCGCCGTACCCCGGATCGCCGTAGCTGTTGAGGATCTCGGCGAGCAGCGAGTTGATGGACCAGCCGTCCAGCAAGATGTGCTCGAAACTCATCACCAGCGTCCACGTTTCGTGGCCGTGTTCGAGCAGCGTGAAGCGGATCAGCGGCGGGGTCTCGAAGTCGAACGGCTCGCCTCGCTCGGCCGCCAGGAACTGCTCCGTGTCCCCGCCCCACTCGTCACTGCGGACGACCCGCACCGGGACCACGACGCCGGCCGGGATCACCTGCACGTCCCCAGGCGGGACGAACGCGGCCCGGAGGTTGGGGTACCTGTTCATCACGCCGGTGATGGCGGCTGTCATCCGCTCGGGGTCGAGAGCTCCCGCAAGCCGCCGGGTGATCTGCGAGACGTAGGTGTTGTGGTCGTCGGACTCCTGGGAGCGCAGCAGGTGATAGAACAATCCGCGCTGCAGCGGAGCCAGCGGGAGGATCTGGGCATCGCGCCCGTACCGGGCCCGGATGGACTCTTCTTCGCCGGGCGTCAGCGTGACGCGGTCGGCGCGCCGCAGCGTGAACGCGGCGCGCCGCTCGCGGCCGGGCGCCGGGACGCCGGCCTCGCTGATCTCCTCGGCGATCGCGGCGGCCAGCGCGCTCGCGTCGACGTCGACAGTGGACGCCGATGCCACCCCGACGCGGACGGCGTTCGCGGCGATGAGGACCTGGACGTCGAGCCCGTCGTCAGCAGGTTCAGGGAGCAGCTCAGCTTCGCTCCGGAAGATGCCGACGCGGATCCGGGGCGCCGGAACGTCATCGAAGAAGCGGCTGAACCGGGCGTGTCCGGCCAGTACGGCGTACTCGGTCGCGCGCTCCGGGCTCAGCCCGAGGACGTCGCCATCGTCAAGCAGGACAGGGAATCCGGGACTGTCGGACTCGTAGAGCTCGACCAGCAGATCACCGTCGGCGATCTCGGCCAAAGCCTTGGCCACGGCTGTCAGTACGACGGAGCGCAGCGAAGTTCCGGCCACGGTCGCAGCGGCTCGGTCGGCCGTACCACTCGAAGCAGCCGCGTCGCCGCGCTGCCGCAGTACCGTGTCGGTCGCGTCCGCGAGCTCGTCGACCCAGTCCTCCCAGAACGGGTCGTCGACGATGGCGGTCAGTTCGTCGTCGCTGTACTCGGTCGCGGTCCGGGCTGCGGTGACGACCATCGGGATGTTCGCCTGATAGGCCGTGACCAGCTCGGTGAGCTTCTCCCGGACCGCGTCCAGCAGTTCCGGATTGCTGGTCTCGCCGACCAGTTCACCGGTGCCGTCGTCGCGGATTGCCAGCTGCAAGTTGCCTGACAGGGCGCGGCTGACGTGGTCGATCGCGGCTCGCCAGACCGGCGCTGCGCTGATGTCGAAATCTGCGAGCGGGAGCTGGAAACGGCGGCCCCCACCTGCGTGGTCGAGACCGTCCCCGGCCCGAACGATCTGAGCGAGCTGCTTGACCGTCACGTCCGGGTGCTGGGCGCCGAGGACCAGGAAGCGTGCGGTGTTCCGCAGCAACCGTGTGGTGGTCTCCGCCGAGAACAGTTCGCGGGCCGCGTTCAGGTTCATCCCGAAGGCGCCGCTGCCCAGTCGCTCGATACTCGACACGAGATCGAACAGTGCGGGCTGAGCCGCGAGCGGCCCGCCCGCGGTGGTCGAAACGTAGTTGCTGAGCGGCGATGCCGCGTCGCCACCGCGATCGACGTACGCGGCCATCACCTGGAACAACGGACTGATCCCCACCTGTCGCGGCGGGTTCACCGCCTCGACGACGTGCTCGAACGGAACGAGCTTGTGGTCAGCGGCTTCGAGCATCCGATCGCGGCAGCGGAGCAGCGTCTGGGCGAACCCGGCGTCGGCGTCGATGTCGGCGCGCACCACGACCGTGTTCACGAAGTAGCCGATCAGGTCCTGCAGTTCGGGCACGTCGCGCAGACTGGCCGGCGTGCCGATCGGCACGGCATCGCCCGCGCCTTCGTCCCAGAGCGCCAAGGAGAACGCCGCAATCAAGGCCTGCAGCGGGGTGGCCTTGTGTTCGACCAGGAACTCGTCGACCGCGGCGGTCTCATCGCTGGTGAGGGACGTCGCAGCGGGCCGGATGGTTCGCTCGTCGGTCCGGTCCCGGGGCTGGTCGAGCGGCAGGACGGTCTCCGTCGGGAGCTCCGACAGCGTGTCCCGCCAGTACCGCAGGTCCGACTGGTAGCGAGATTCGGGATCTTTGCGGCTGCCCAGCACGTGGCGCTGCCAGAGCGCGAAGTCGGCGTACTGCGTCGGCAATGGCGCGAGCGCACTGGGATTGCCGGTGGCCGCTTCGACGTAGAACTTGTTCAGCTCCTGAATCAACGTCCCGAAGGAGTCCGCGTCGGTCACGATGTGATGCCCGTAGGCGATCAGCACATCGCCATCGGCGTGGCGCAGCAGGTGAAACTTCAGCCCGAACTCGGAGGTGAAGTCCAGGGGCAGCGCGGCGACCTGGGCGATCTTGTCGGTGAGGGTCCCGGACTCGACGTTCTCGACTTCCAGCACCTTGGCGTCGGCGTCGGGTTCCGGATGGATGACCTGGCGGAGTGACGAGCTCTCCTCGTCCGGGACGAGGATCGTGCGCAGGATCTCGTGCCGGGTGACGACCCGGCGGACCGCGGTGGCCAGTGCATCCAGGTCGAGCTGCTCGGCTGCTTGCAACACGATCTCGGTCCGGTAGATCGACCGTCCGGCGATCTGCTCGGTGAACCAGAGCGATTGCTGGCCGTAGGAGACCGGGAGGACGCCGGGGCGCGGCAGCTCGCCGATCCGGGGGCCGGAAACCTCGGCGGCTCCGGAGCCGGTGTCGGCGATGCGGGCGAGTGCGCTGATCCGGGGATGGTCGAAGACGTCGCGCAAGGTCAGCGCGGAGCCAAGTAGGGCGTTGGCGCGGGCGACCACGCGGGCGGCCAGCAGGGAGTGTCCGCCGAGACGGAAGAAGTCGCTGTCGACGCTGAGGTCGGCGTCGAGGTGGAGGACGTCGCGGAAGATGCCGGCGAGGGTGAGCTCGGCCTGGGTTTGCGGTGCCCGGCCGGCGGTGATGCCTGCGGTGAGATCCGGTTCCGGGAGTGCGCGGCGGTCCAGTTTTCCGTTGGGGGTAACGGGGAATCGGTCCAGCTGGGTGTAGGTGGTCGGGACCATGTAGTCCGGCAGCGACTGGGCGACGTGCGTCCGCAGCTCGTCGGTCGGCACGGCGTCGCCGGTCACGTAGGCGGCGAGGAACTTGCCGCCGGCCGGGTGCTCCAACGCGACGACTGCCGCGCCCGATACCGCTCGGTGCTGTTCGAGGACGGCGCGGATCTCGGCGGGCTCGATGCGGTAGCCGCGGATCTTCACCTGATCGTCGCTGCGGCCGAGGTACTCGAGTTGTCCTTCGGAGCCCCAGCGCGCGAGGTCGCCGGTGCGGTAGAGCCGCATTCCGTTGTCATTGGCAACGAAGCGCTGGGCGGTGAGGGCCGGGTCGGCGACGTATCCGTCGGCGAGCTGGACGCCGCCGAGGTAGAGCTCTCCGGTGGTTCCGGCCGGTACTGGGCGCAGCCAGCTGTCGAGGACGTGCGCCGTGGTGTTGGCGACCGGTGCGCCGATCTGAAGCTGCCCGGCGGTGGCGTCGCCGGTGACTTCGGTGGAGCCGTAGAAGTTGTGCAATTCTGCTTGTGGTGCAGCCGATTGCATGCTGTTCGCGGTGGCCGGTGTGAGCGGTTCGCCGGAGGAGATCCAATGCTTGAGCGTCGGCAACGGAGCGTCGTGCCGGACGAGGACGTCGGCGAGGCTGGGCACGGTGAGCAGGTGGGTGACGCCATGCCGGCTGATGGTCTCGAGGAGGTCGGCCGGATCCTGGGCGGTTTCGGTCGGGACCACGACGATTCGGGTGCCGGCGATGAGCGGGCCGAAGAGTTCGGTGACGGCGTCGACGAAGCCGAGGCCGCTCTTGGCGAGCGCGACGTCGTCCGGTCCGTAGCCGAGTAGTTGCCGGCCCCAGGTGAGGCGGTTGACGAGGGCGCGATGAGAGAGGGTGACACCTTTGGGGTTGCCGGTGGTGCCGGAGGTGAAGATGACGACGGCTGCGTCGAGGTCGTTCAGTGGCCGCTTCAGCATCGGTGCCGTTTCCGCGCTGGCGTCCGGTACTTCGGTGATCACGACGGCGGGTGCGGCGACGTCGAGGATGTGCTGGATGCGATCTGCGGGGTAGGCCGGATCGATCGGCACGTAGGCCGCTCCGGCGCGCAGGACGCCGGCCAGCGCGACGACCAGGTCGGCCGAACGCGGCATGGTGATCGCGACCCGGTCCCCGACCTGAACGCCCCGCTCGACGAGGTCGGTGGCGAACGCGTTGACCCGGGCGTCGAACTCGGCGTACGTGAGAGCGCCGTCCGCGGTGACGATCGCGACCGCGTCCGGGCTTGCCGCAATCTGTCGGCGGAGCAACTCGTCAACAGTCGCTCTGGGCACCTCGACGGTTTCGCCTTGAGGCTGCGACGAGGTGTCCGGGGTGATCAGCTCGTACAGGGTTTTGGAGCCGTCGAGGACGGTGTCGAGGAAGCGGCCGAACTGATCTGCATGGACGGCGGGCTCGCCGGTGGCCGATCCCGTGGACAGCTCCAGCCGGATTCCGGTGGACGGGGTGCGGTAGATCGCGAGGTCGAGCGAACCGACGGGCCCGGTGCTGATCGTCTCGCTGGCGCCGAGGCTCGCGGTCGAGTCGAAGAGCCGGATGTTGATCGTCGGCAAGGTGAGGTACGACGCCTGGCCGCCCGGCCAGGATCGGGCGATCTGGTGGTCTTCGACCGCGGTGTGCCGCCGCGAAGTCTTCAGCTGGTCTGCGACCACCCGGAGCACGCCTTCGACGGTGTCGTACGGACTGATCGTGGTGACGACGGGGATCGCGCGAGAGATCGCGCTGGGCGTCTTCAGCGCTTCGCGATCGTCACGCAGCATCAGCGGAACCCGGACCGCGACATAGTCACGGCTCTCGGCGAGCGCGGTGTAGACGCCCCACAAGGCGATCAGGGCATCGGTCCAGGTGACGCGGGCGGTGCGGGCGAGCTGCTGGATCCGCGGATAGGCGTCGTCCGGGATCGGGACGGCGACCGGCCGGCTGGACGAGACGAAGACCTCGGACAGGTCGTCGGCCGGGCCGGCGGTTTCGATGCCGAGAATCTCGTTCCAGTACGTGAGATCTGCTGCGGTGCCGGCTTCGTGGGTGAGGTCCTGCAGGCTGCCGAACCAGCGGTCCGGCGCGGGGTCGCCGGAGTAGAGCTCGGCGACCCGGCGGATGAACAGGGAAATGCTGTAGCCGTCGACGAGCAGGATGTTGGTGATCAGGATCCAGGCCCAGCCCTCGTCGCTGCGGCGGACCAGCGTCGATGACGTGGCCGGCTCCGCGGTGGTGGCCGGTGCGGTCACGAGTTGACCGCGGGCCAGGGCCCGGATCCGGTCGTCGCCGTAGCTGGTGTCGACGATCTCGGTCGCGAGCGTCGCCGCCGGATCGACGTACTGGAACGGGACGCCGTCCTCGTCGCCGAAGCGGACCCGCAGGGCGTCGGTCTCGGCGAACGCGGCGCTGACGGCGGCGGCGAACGCGACCGGGTCGATCGGGCCGTTCAGCCAGATCAGCTGGCCCGCGCAGAAGACCGAAGACTCGGGCGCGAGGTTTCGTGCCACCCAGTTGCCCCGCTGGCTCGTACTCAACTGCACACGATCAAAAGCCGTCAACGGACGCACACCCACTTCTCTTGGGACGAGGTGACGATCACTGCCACAGCAATGAAGGTTAGGCTAACCTTGCGCCGTGCCGCCATCCATCCCTGCGATCCCGTGGGCGCCCGCCGATCCACCCGCCGTCCAGCCGTTCGCGGCCGATCCGGGGACCACAGCCGGCCGCTTTCTGCTGCGCGTAATCCTCTCCGTACGGCGGGTGACCGTCCCGGCCGCGCTGGCCGCGACCCTGTGGCAGGTCGGTGAGGCGGCGGTCCCGGTAGTGATGGGACTCGCAATCGACCGAGCGCTGTCCACCGGGGACGCGGGGCAGTTGGTGTTGTGGATCGGCGCATTGGTGGCCTTGTACGTCGGGCTGACGACAGCTGCGAAGTTCGCCGTCCAACTGACCGCGTACGCGATTCAGCTGCTGCAGCACCGCCTTCGGAGCACTCTGTCGACCGGCGTCCTGCATCCGGTCGCCGGCGGTGCCCACGCGCCGGACGGCGGCGTCGTCTCGCTGATGACCAACGACGTCGGCCGCATGGCCAACGGGGTCCAGTTGGTGATCATGCCGATCGCACGCGTTGTGACGATCGGATTCATCGCCGTCTCGCTGCTGACGACGCACTGGGTGCTCGGCCTTGCGGTGCTGGTCGGTGCGCCGGTGGCGGTGTGGTTGATGGGCGTGCTGAGTGAGCGGCTGTCGCGGGACACCCGCGAGTACCAGGGATTGCTGGCCACCACGGTCGGGATGGCCACGGATGTCGTGGCCGGCTATCGGGTGGTCAAGGGGATTCGCGCCGAGACGGAGGCGACCCGCAGGTACCAGCAGGCCAGCCAGGAGACGCTCGTCGGGGCCAAGCGCAACGCGGGTCTGCTGGGGCGGTTTCTGATGGGCTCCGGGGTGGTCACCGGCGTCTTCGTCGCAGCGGTGATGGGGCTGGCGGGCTGGTTCGCCGTGGACGGGCAGTTGAGTATCGGTGAGCTGATTGCCGCCGTCGGGCTGGCGCAGGCGTTGCTGCCGCAGATCCAGTCGATCGCGAACGACTCCATCCCCAACCTCGCCGGTTCGCGCGCGTCGTCCGCACGCATCCTGGATGCGCTACAGACGGAGGTTGTCGTGGCGCCTGAGGGGGACGACACGCCATCGGTGACGCAGCGGCCGGTGCTGGAGGTTTCCACGTCGAGCACGACGATTCGGGTCGAGCCCGGTGAGCTGGTCGGAGTGCGCACCGACGACGTGACCGCGGCCCGTGTCGCGGAGGCGCTGCTCGATCCGCGCGAATCCGGCAGCGAGGTCGTGGTGCGGCTGGATGGCATCGCGGCAGGTGACTTGAGTGCGCGGGACTATCGCGCCCGGGTCACCTTCACACCGCATCGGGTGACGCTGTTCAGCGGAACGATTCGCGACAATCTCACCGTCACCGCGGCCGCACCCGAGCTGGTGACCGCGGCGGTACGAGCGGCGGCCTGCGACGACTTCGCCGCCGATCTCGACCTCCCGGTCGGCGAGGACGGCAACCGTTTCTCCGGCGGTCAGCTCCAACGACTTGCGCTTGCCCGCGCCTTGGCGAGTGATGCACCGGTGCTGGTGCTGCACGACCCGACCACGGCGGTCGACTCGGTCACCGAGCACACGATCGCGGAGCGGCTGCGCGCCGTCCGCACAGGTCGCTCGACTTTGCTGATCACCTCGTCCCCGGCCTTGCTGAACAGCTGCGATCGGGTTGTCGACGTACCGGTCCGGGTTGGGGGAGTCGCGTGAGCCAGGTATCAGCAGCCCTGCCGGTCGCGAGCGGCCGGGAGACGGCCAGAGAGGTCTGGCGGCTCAGCCGTGGGCATCGCCTCCGGCTCGTCACCGTCGGAGTGCTGGGAGTCGCCAGCACTGCCGTCAACCTGATCCCGCCGATCATCATCGGATTCCTCGTCGACCGGGTGCGGGCCGGGACCGCCGACGCCGGCACCGTCCTGGTGGTCGCGGCCGCGATGGTGCTCTCGGCGATTCTCGGTGCGGCCGGGACCGCGGTGACGATCGTGCTCGCCACCCGCGTCTACCACACCATCCTGGCCGGGCTCCGCGAACAACTCGTCCGTCGCGCGATGACGCTCCCGCAGCATCTCGTCGAACGTGCCGGGACGGGCGATCTGATCTCCCGGACCAGCGACGACGTGACCGCCGTCGCCGATGCCGCGCCCGCGGTGATCCCCGCACTCACCGTCACGGCGTTCACCATCGTCGTGTCGCTGGGCGGGCTCGCGGCGCTGGAATGGCCGTACGCCGTCGCGTTCGCCGTCGTCCTGCCCGTCTACGTCCTCGTCATGCGCTGGTATCTGCGTATCGGCCCGCGGGTCTACGGCGCCGAGCGGGCGGCGATGAGCGCCCGCGCCCAGCAGATCCTCGAATCCCAGCGGGGCTACGCGACCGTGCTCGGGCTGGGGCTCACCGAGCAGCGGCACCGCAGCGTGCTGGACGCATCCTGGGGGGTCGCGGTGTGGACGCTTCGGGCGCGCGTCGTCCAGGCGATGCTCAGCCTGCGCCTGAACTTCGGCGAGTGTCTGAGCCTGGCCACCGTTCTCGTCATCGGCTTCGTCCTGATCGATTCCGGTGCATCCACCGTCGGCGCCGCGACCGCCGCGATGCTGCTCGTCCTGCGTCTGCTCGGTCCGATCAACGAACTGGTGTTCGTCGTCGACGACCTGCAGTCGGCCCTGGCATCGCTCAGCCGGATGATCGGAGTCGCCACGATTCCGGCGGAAGCAGACGAGCCGGCAGCGACCGCGGGGGCGGGCGTCGCGGTGCGGCTCAACGACGTCGCCTTCCGCTACGGCGACGGCCCCCGCCTGTTCGACAACCTCGTCCTCGACATTCCGGCCGGTCAGCGCACTGCTGTGGTCGGTTCGTCCGGGGCCGGTAAGACGACGCTGGCCGCCGTCATCGCCGGCATCCATCTCCCCGAGGACGGGACGGTGGCCCGGCCCGGCCGGACGACGTTGATCACCCAGGAGACGCACGTGTTCGCGGGCTCCCTGCGGGACAACCTCACGCTCGGCGCCCCGGCGGCCAGCGACGACGACATCCAGGCCGCGCTGGACGCGACCGGGGCGGCCGGTCTGCTCGACCTGCTGCCGGACGGCCTGAACACGACGATCGGTACCGGCGGATATCCGCTGACCGATGCGCAGGCTCAACAGCTTGCCCTCACCCGGCTCCTGCTCGCCGACCCGGAACTGGCGATCCTCGACGAGGCGACCGCCGAGGCGGGCTCCACCCACGCCGGGTTGCTGGACCGGGCCGCCGACGCGGTGCTCGACGGGCGCACCGGGCTGGTGATCGCACACCGCCTCTCCCAAGCCGCGACCTGCGACCGGATCGTCGTCATGGAGCACGGCCGGATCATCGAGAACGGCACCCATGACGAGTTGGTCGCCGCCGGTGGCGTGTACGGCGAGCTGTGGAGCGCCTGGGAAGCCGGACGAAACATGAACAACAAGGCAGGAAGGACTGGCTCATGACCGCAGACGTTGTCGGTACGCCGGACAACACGGCAGTACGGACCGCGTTGTGGCGCGCCCTGCACACGCAGGTGGACGAGCCGCCGCACGTCCTCGAAGACGTGCTGGGCGCGCGGCTGGCGCAGGACGACGACGGCTGGCGGGAGCGCGGGGACATGGTCCCCGGCGACTCACGGGGTAAGCGAGCCACGATCGTCGGCCGGGCGCGGCTGACCGAGGACCTGGTGGCGGAGGCCGCGAGCCGCGGCGTGGATCAGTACGTCGTCCTGGGCGCGGGTCTGGACACCTACGCGCAGCGGCACCCTGATTCGGGTGTGACGGTCTTCGAGATCGACCAGCCGGAGACGCAGGAGTGGAAGCGCGGCCGGTTGGTCGAACTCGGCTACGGGATCCCGGAGTCGCTGCGCCTGGTCCCGGTCGACTTCGAGGCGCACGACGACTGGTGGGAGCGGCTGCAGGCGGCGGGTTTCGACGCCTCCCGTCCCGCGGTGGTGTCCTGGCTGGGCGTCACGATGTACCTGACCGAAGAGGCTACGTCGGCGACGCTCAAGCAGGTGGCGAGTCTGCCGTCCGGTTCCGCGCTGATCCTGACGTACTTCCGGCATCTCGAGGATCTCCGGCCCGAGGACGTCCACATCCGCCGGATCTCCCGGGAGGGTGCTCGGCGGGCCGGTACGCCGTTCGTCAGCTTCTACAAGCCCGACGCGATGGCCGAGCTCGCGCGTCAGGCGGGTTTCGCGGACACCGAACACGTCTCGGCCGCCGGGCTGGCCGACCGCTACTTCGCCGGCCGCTCCGACGGCCTGCGGCCGTACAGCGGCGAGGAAATCCTGATCGCCACCGTTTGACAGTCATCGACACAGCAAGGAAACAAGGAGTTCTGATGAGTCTCACCACCGAGCAGTTGATCGCCGACGTCGCCGACGTGCTGTACATCCAGCCCACGGAGCTCGACTACGAGCTGAGCCTCCGCGACCAGGGGATGGACTCGGTCCGGCTGATGGACCTGGTGGAGCGGTGGCGGACCGCGGGCGTGGACCGGATCGACTTCATCACCCTGGCCGAGGACTCGCGCCTGGGGCACTGGATCGAGGTCATCGAGAAGCTCCAGACGGGCGAAGAAGTAGCTTCCTGACCCGGGGACAGGTGGGTGGTGCGGTCCCGAGGACCGCACCACACCCTCACGGGGCCAGTACGCGCAACGTGTTGCCCCAGCCCACGAGCGATGTCTCGACCACGGTCAGGCCGGCGTCGGCGATGACTGCCTCGAGTTCGTCCTTGGTGCGGTAGCCGGATCCGTGCAGTGTCAGCCGCAGGAGGTCGAGCTCCGCGTCGTGTTCGTCCAGCTCGCTGGGATCGAAGGTCGCCTCCACCAGCAGGAGCCGGCCTTCGGGGCCCAGGCTCGCGGCGGCCCGCTGCAGAATCAGCCGCGCCTCGGCGTCCGGGTGCTGTCCGAGCGTCTCGACGATCAGTACGGCGTCCGCGGGCTCGGTCTGCTCGAACACCGACTGCTCGACGATGCGGATCCGGTCGCGCCGGGTCTCGTCCGCGATGCTGGTCGGCAGGTCCTTGCGGAACCACGCCGCCGCGGTGGGGAGCGCCACGATCGTGACCGTTGCCTCGGGATGTGTCGCGGTCAGGTTGTCGGCGTGGATCCCGGCGCCGGTCGCATGGACGACGACCGTGCGGACGCCCGTGAGCGCGGGTGACTTCGCGAGCGGTTCGGCGAGGATCTGCACGAATTGGGACTTGTTCTCCAGCCGTTTGTGCTCGAACGACTGGTCGCGGCGGAGGGCGTCCCAGTCCTGGCCGGTCACCGACGCCAGCACCGGACGGTCGTGGCGAACGGCTTCTTCGAGGCCGTGGAAGGCCTGCGACATCCGGAAGTCGACGCCGTCGGCGACCAGGTGATCGAGGACGGCCTCGTTGGTGAGGAACTCGCCGGTCTCGGTCAGCTTGAATTCGTCGCCGTCGCGGTCCACGAGATCGATCGCCTGCAGGTACCGCAGGAACTTCGCGAGCGAACGCTCGTTCGCGCCGGTGTGCTCGGCGAGCGCCGCGACGGTGCGGACACCGCGGCTGATGCAGTCGCCGATGCCGAGGTTCGCGGCTGCCCGGATCGCCAGCGGCGGCAGCAACTCCGACATCTCGTGGAACTTGTCGAAGGCCTTTTCGTTGCGTTCCGGGTCCGGCAGGGCGGGGTCCTCGTCCAGCGCCACGACCTCGGCGCGCCGCCAGTAGCCGGTGAAGTCGATATCGGCCTTGTCGACACCGCGCTCCTCGATGAGGTACCGCCGCAGATCACGGACGATCGACTGTTCCCCGGCGAGCCAGGCGAACATCGAGCCGTCGCGCTGGGCACCCGCGCGGACCGCCTGCAGCAGCAGGGGCTCGGTACCCGCCGGGGCGCCGTTCCGCGCCACCCAGGTCACCTGGACGCCGGGGCGGGCCGGGAAGTCGAGCCGGTGCGCCTCCTCGGCCACCTCGATGTAGACCTCGGCCTGCGCCTCGCCGGGCAGCTCCGCGAGTAACCGGTCGATCGCCGGGATGGCCGTGTCGTCACCGACGACGAGGTGCCAGTCGTACCCTTCGGCCGAACCGTTCGAGACCGATGGCCCACCGACGTGCAGACGATCACCCGGGTTCGCCCGGTACGCCCAGGTCGTGGCGACGCCGACGCCGTGTTTCACGAAATCGATGTCGAGCTCCCGCATCTGCGCGTCGTACCGCCGGACCGTGTAGACCCGCCAGAGCGCCGGCGGGTCGGACGGCCACCGGTACTTGCCGTCCTGGTACGCCGGGAGTACCGGCTCGCTCTCGCCGGGGTACGGGAAGATCAAGCGGACGTTGTCGTCGAACCCGTCGCTCGCGAACGCGGGGAACGCCGTACCGTCGGCTGCGGTGAACGCGCCCAGCTGATCACCGGTCAGCGTGATCCGGCGCAGCCCGGGAGTGACGTCGACGACCCGGGCCACCTCCAGCTCGCGCAGGACGATGGCGTGGACGACGGTTGGGCGGGCGCGACGCGGCACGGCGACTCCTCAGACCTGAACTTGAGATTGGCGACCTAGAGCGTCGCACAGAGCGGTGGCTGCTTCTTCCGCGAAGCCCAGAAGGGTGATCGTCGTCGCTTCCGGGGTGAGGTGATATCGGATCACCGCGCGATACAGCTGCTCGGTGCCCTCGGGGCTTGGTGAGCCGGCCGGTCCGTAGATCCGCGTGACCAGGGCCGCGGGAGAGGGTGCCCGGCGCAAGGCTCGGCGTCCGGCCTTGTTGTGGTAGCGCAGTAGCGCCAGCTCGGTGGTTCGGGTCGGCTCCGCCGCGTCGAGCGCGACGGTGGCGGCCGCGGTGAACGGACCCACCGGACTGTCGAGAGCCAGCGGCACATCTTCATCGACCACCCCGCCGATCCGCTCGGCAATCCCGGTCGAGTGGAGCGCCACGCGGATCGCTGTGGTGATGGCTTCTTCGGTCCGGTAGCTGTCGCACTGGAAGGAAGAGATGTTGCCCGAAGCAAAGACGTCTTCGTCGACCGCCTGTGCTCGGGTGAGCAAGCTCTTCCACTGGTCGAGGCCGTCGGTGGTGGTCGCCTCGCCGGCTGCTTCGAGGGCTTCGAGCGCGGGAACGAGCCGCAGTGGGGGAGACCCGGGGTGTTGCAGCGCCGTCGCCAGTTGGTGCAGCGATGACCGGTCGACGACGGCCGCGTGGACGGCGAGTACGGCGACCGTCCGCGTGTGCGCGAGCGCTACCGGCTGACCGGCCGTGAGGTCGATGAGCTCGACGGCGGCCGGCCTGAGGGCGTCGATGTCCGCCAACTCCACGATCTGAGGCTGGACTGTCTCGGCGGGGAGGAGATGGGTGAACCACAGCCGCCGGCTGGACGCGTCCACCGAGAGCCGCAGCGCGTCCGTGATGGCGACGAGTGCGCGGAAGGCCGCGTCGATCGACTCACTCGTCGAATCCGGCGGCAGGTCGATGAACTCGGTGAAGACGTACTCGGCGGGCGCCGGGTCGGCTTCGCGAAGACGCTCCAGAGCAGCGGAGGTCGGAACCAGCACCGGCTCAGCCGGCCCGGCGTCGAGCGTCAAGAGCGCAGCGAGGGCGCCGATGGTGCGCTGCGCGAAGACGTCGGACAGTTTCAGCGTCAGATCGTGCTCCCGCGCGGCGGCGACGATCCGGGCCGCGGAGATACTGTCGCCGCCCAGGCGGAAGAAGTCGTCGTCCACGCCGAACTCGGTGTCGAGGTGGAGTACCTCGCGGAAGACCCCGGCGAGAGCGATCTCGGTGTCGGTTTCGGGTGGCCGGCCGGCGGTTGCCCCGGCTGCCAGGTTCGGTTCCGGTAACGCGCGACGGTCCAGCTTTCCGTTGGCGGTCACGGGGAATCGGTCCAGCGGCGTGAAGGTGGTGGGGACCATGTACTCCGGCAGCGACTGGGCGACGTAGTCACGCAGTGCTTCGGTGTCTTCGGTGCCGGTGATGTAGGCCGCGAGGTACTTGCCGCCGGCTGGGTTGTCCAGCGCGACGACGGCCGCACCTGATACGGCGGAATGCTGTTCGAGGACGGCGCGGATCTCGTCGAGCTCGATCCGGTTGCCGCGGATCTTCACCTGGTCGTCGCTCCGACCGAGGTACTCCAGCTGTCCCTGGGCGTTCCACTGCACGACGTCGCCGGTGCGATACAGCCGGGCGCCGTCGGCGCTGAACGGGTCAGCCACGAATCGGTCCGCGGTCAGGCCCGCACGGGCGACGTACCCATCGGCGAGTTGGACGCCGCCCAGGTAGAGCTCACCGGCCACACCGACCGGCACCGGACGCAACCAGCTGTCCAGGACCTGCGTGGTCGTGTTCGCGACCGGTACGCCGATCGGCACTCCGGTCGCATCAGCAAGCTGAACCGCCTGGTGCGCCGTCACGTCCACGGCAGCTTCGGTCGGTCCGTAGAGGTTGTGCAGTTCGGCGTTGTCGAACAGCTCAACGGCGCCGGCAGCGGTCGACCCGGGCAGCGCCTCGCCGGAGCAGAACACCCGGCGGACCGAACGCACCGACGTCCGGTCCGGGGCGGAGGCGAGGAAGGCAGCCAACATCGAGGGCACGAAGTGCGTGACGGTCACGGCGCGCCGAGCGATCACTTCGAGCAGGTACTGCGGATCCTTGTGGCCGCCGTCCTGCGCCACGACCAGGACCGCGCCGGTGATCAGCGGGAGGAAGAACTCCCACACCGACACGTCGAAGGTGAACGGGGTCTTCAGCAGCACGCGATCCGTCGCGCCGATCTGGTAGTCGTCGCGCATCCAGTGCAGGCGATTGACGATGGCCTGGTGGTTGACCTGAACGCCTTTGGGGCGGCCGGTGGTGCCGGAGGTGAAGATCACGTACGCGGCGTCCGTCGGGAGCAGCGGACGGGTGAGCTGTGGTGGGTCGACCAGCTCGGCGCCGAATTCGTCGAGGTGCTGGTCGGTGAGCACCACGCGTGGCTCGGCGTCCGCAAGGATGTGCTTGACACGCTCGGCGGGATAGTCGGGGTCGATCGGCACGTACGCGGCGCCGGCCCGAATCACCCCGGCCAGCGCGATCACCAACTCGGGCGAGCGTGGCAAGGCGACCGCGACCCGATCCCCGACCTGCACGCCCTGCTCGATGAGCCGGTGGGCGAGCGCGTTGACCCGCGCGTCGAACTGGCGGAACGTGAGATCGGCGCCGTCGTCGGCCAGGACCGCGACGGCGTCCGGGCTCGCTGCGGCTTGCCGGCGGACCAGCTCGTCGAGTGTCGCGGCCGGGACCTTGACCGGCGCACCGTGTGACCAGCCGTCGATCTGCTGCGATTCCTCGGCAGGTAGCAGATCCAGCTCGCCGACGCGCTGCGCCGGATCCGAAGTGATTGCCGCCAGCACCGACTTGAAGACGGCGACGAACCGCTCCGCGGTGGTGTCGTCGAACAGGTCGGTCGCGTACGCGAGCCGCCCGCTCAGCCCGGCGTCCGCATCGAAGATATCGAGGTCGAGATCGGTCTTGACCGCGCCCACCGACACCGGAGTCGAGGTGGTCTCGATCCCGGCGAGGCGCAGGCCGCTCGCCCGGCCGCCGCTGACGACGCGGTGGGTGAGCATCGTCTGGAACAGCGGGTTCCGGCCGACGGAACGGCCGGTGCCCAGCGTGCGGGTGATCTCCTCGAAAGGCGCGGCCTGGTGCTCGAACCCGCCGAGCACCGATCGTCTGGTGTGCTGCAGGACGTCGGCGATCGTGTCCCCGGCCTGGAATCGATGGCGGATCGGCAGCGTGTTCACGAAGTACCCGACCAGCGCCTCCAGGCCGTCCTCGGTGCGTCCGCCGACCGGTGAGCCGATCAGCACATCCGGACCGGCGCCCAGCGCCGAGACGGTCAACGCGGTCGCGGCCTGGAGCGTCATGAACATGCTCACGCCCTGCGCATCCGCAACCTGGCGCAAACCGGTCGCCACCTGCGGATCGATGCTGAAGCGCAGATCCGTACCGCGGTAGGTCGGATTGACCGGCCGGGGCCGGTCCAGCGTGATCGTCGACTCCTCGGGCGCATCCGCGAGGACTTCACGCCAATAGGCGAGATGTCCGGAAAGTGGCGACTGCGGATCCGAGGCCGCACCCAGGACATCGCGTTGCCAGATCGCGTAGTCCGCGTACTGCGCCGGGAGCGGCGTCCAGCCCGGCTCGTGCCCGGCGGCCCGCGCCTGGTACGCAGTCGACAGATCGCCCAGCAGGGACGGGAACGACCATTCGTCCACCGCGTGGTGATGGACCGCGACCACGAACACCCATTCGTCATCGCCTGCGCGGAGCAGCGCGACCCGGATCGGGAGGTCGACCGCCAGATCGAAACCGGCGCGCACCACCGCGCGCACTCGGGCCTCAACGCCCGTGGCGTCGTCCTCGACCAGCAGCGAGAGCCGGTCGGCCGCTTCCTGTGCCGGTACGACGACCTGGGTGAGCGTGCCGCCGTTCTCGACCAGGAGCGTGCGCAGCGCCTCGTGCCGAGCCACCACGTCGCGGGCCGCCAGGACCAGGGCGTCAGGATCCAGTTCGCCGCGCAAGCGCAGGACCACCGGCACGACGTACCGCGCACCCGCTGCACCCAGCTGATCGATCAGCCAGAGTGCCTGTTGCCCGTAGGAGACCGGAAGGACGGCTGGGCGGGGTAGCTCGCCGACTCGCGTTGAGGGTGTCGCGGTGCTGGTGTCGGCGAGCTGGGCGAGTTCGCTGATCCGCGGGTGATCGAAGACGTCGCGCAAGGTCAGTGCGGTGCCCAGGACCGCGTTGGCGCGGGCGACTACTCGGGCGGCGAGTAGTGAGTGCCCGCCGATGCGGAAGAAGTCGGTGCCGACGCCGAGTTCGGTGTCGAGGCGCAGGACGTCGCGGAAGATGTCGGCGAGGGCGAGCTCGGTGGCGGTCTCCGGTGCGCGGCTGTCGGTGGCTCCCGCGGTCAGGTCCGGTTGCGGGAGTGCGCGGCGGTCCAGTTTTCCGTTGGGGGTAACGGGGAATCGGTCCAGGTGGGTGTAGGTCGTGGGGACCATGTAGTCCGGGAGCGATTGTTCGAGGTGCGCGCGCAGTTCGTCGGTCGGCACGGCGTCGCCGGTCACGTAGGCGGCGAGGTACTTGCCGCCCGCGGGGTGGTCGAGGGCGACGACTGCCGCGCCCGATACCGCTCGGTGTTGTTCGAGGGTGGCGCGGATCTCGGCGGGCTCGATGCGGTTTCCGCGGATCTTGACCTGGTCGTCGCTGCGGCCGAGGCATTCGAGCTGTCCTTCAGCGTTCCAGCGCGCGAGGTCACCGGTGCGGTAGAGCCGGGTTCCGTTGTCGCCGGCAACGAACCGTTGCGCGGTGAGGGCTGGGTTGCCCAGGTATCCGTCGGCGAGCTGGACGCCGCCGAGGTAGAGCTCTCCGGTCACTCCGGCAGGCACCGGGCGCAACCAGGCGTCGAGGATGTGCGCGGTGGTGTTGGCGACCGGGGCGCCGATCTCGAGGCGTCCGGTGGTGGCGTCGCCGGTGACTTCGGTGGAGCCGTAGAAGTTGTGCAGCTCGGCTTGTGGTGCGGCGAGGTGCATGGCGTCGGCGCTGGCTCGGGTGAGTGCTTCGCCGGAGGAGATCCAATGCTTGAGCGTCGGCAACGGAGCGTCGTGCCGGACGAGGACGTCGGCGAGGCTGGGCACGGTGAGCAGGTGGGTGACGCCGTGCCGGCCGATGGTGTCGAGCAGCGCAGTCGGGTCCTGCGCGGTCTCGGTCGGTACGACGATGACCTGGGAGCCGGCGGTCAGCGGGCCGAAGAGTTCGGTGACGGCGTCGACGAAGCCGAGGCCGCTCTTGGCGAGGGCGACGTCGTCCGGTCCGTAGCCGAGTAGTTGCCGGCCCCAGGTGAGGCGGTTGACGAGGGCGCGGTGGGAGAGCGTGGCGCCTTTGGGGTTGCCGGTGGTGCCGGAGGTGAAGATGACGACGGCTGCGTCGAGGTCGTTCAGTGGCCGCTTCAGCATCGGTGCCGTTTCCGCGCTGGCGTCCGGTACTTCGGTGATGACTGCTGCGGGTGCGGCGACGTCGAGGATGTGTTCGATGCGATCTGCGGGGTACTCCGGATCGATCGGCACGTAGGCCGCTCCGGCGCGCAGGACGCCGGCCAGCGCGACGACCAGATCGACCGAGCGGGTCATCGCGACGGCGACCCGGTCCCCGACCTGCACGCCCTGATCGACCAGGAGGTGGGCCATCGCGTTCACGCGGGAGTCGAACTCGCCGTACGTCAGCCGAATGCTGTCATCAGCGGCGACGAGAGCGATCCGGTCCAGGTTCGCCGCGCTCTGTCGGCGCAGCAGCTCATCGACGGTGGTGCCGGAAACCTCGAGCGCTTCGCCGCGCGTCCAGGACGGATCCGGGCCTTCGGCGTCCGGCGCGAATTCGGCGCGCACTTGGTACAGGGTTCGGGTGGGAGAGCCGTCGACGACTGCGTCGAGGAAGCGGCCGAGTCGGTCGGCGTGCACGAGCGGATCGCCGGCGGCGGCGCCGGAGGACAGCTCCAGCCGGATCCCCGCGTCGCGGTTGCGGTGGATGACGAGGTCGAGGGATCCGACCGGGCCGCTGCTGACTCGTTCGGTGATCACGCCGGTTTCGCCCAGGCGCGGCGCCGACTCGAAGAGTTTGATGTTGATCGTCGGCAGCGCGAGATAGGAGGCCTGGCCGCCGGGCCAGGAGCGGGCGATCTGGTGGTCCTCGGCCGCGATGTGCCGGCGGGAGGTCTTCAGCTGCCCGGCGACGATCTCGAGCACGTCCGCGACCGTGTGGTGTGGGCTGAGCTCGGTGACGATCGGCATCGATCGGGAGATCGCGCTCGGCGTTTTCAGCGCCTCGCGATCGTCGCGCAGCATCAGCGGGACCCGGACCGCGACGAAGTCCCGGCCGTCGGCGAGGGCGGTGTAGACGCCCCACAGCGCGATCAGGGCGTCGGTCCAGGAAACCCGCGCGGCGCGGGCGAACTGCTGAACTCGCGGATAGAGGTCGTCCGGGACCGGGACGGACACCGGCCGGCTGGAGGAGGCGAAGAGATCGGCGACGTCCTCCGCCGCCAGGCTCTCGTGGCCGGCGCTCTCGATCTCCAGGACGCCGCTCCAGTAGGCGACGTCGGCCGCGGCCGCCTCCTGCTGTTCGGCGCCCAGGACGTTCTTCAACTCGCCGAACCAGCGCACCGGGACCGGCTCACCGGCTTGGGCGGCAGAGTAGACGTCGGCGACGCGGCGGATGAAGAGAAAGATGCTGTAGCCGTCGACGAGCAGAATGCTGGTGACCAGGATCCAGGCCCAGGTCCCGTCCGCGCGGCGGACCAGCGTCGAGCTCGTCGCGGGCTCCCCGGCAGCCGCCGTCCCAGCGAGCTGTTCGCGGGCCAGCGCCCGGACCTGATCGTCGTCCTGACCGGCGTCGACGATCTCGGTCGAGAGCGTCGCGGTGGCGTCGACGTACTGGAACGGGACGCCGTCGTCGGCGCCGAACCGGGCCCGGAGGGTGTCGGTCTCGGCGAAGACGGTGCTGATCGAGGACGCGAGCAGAACCGGGTCGATCGGGCCGTCCAGCCAGACCAGACGGCCCGCACAGAACACCGAGGACTCCGGAGCGAGGCTGCGCGCTCCCCAGTTGCCGCGCTGGCTCGCGGTCAGCGGCAGACGATCAAGAGCCGTCAACGGAAGCACCCTCACCCTTCTTGAGCTTCGCCGGGCGGTCCCGGCCCAGCGGTACGACGGACGGCGTACCGGCGACCGGATCGGGGACGACGAGGCAACGCAGTCCGAAGACCTCGTGGACGAGGTCGGCGGTGACGATCTCGGCCGGCGCGCCTTCGGCGACGACCTGGCCGTCCTTCATCGCGATCAGGTGCGTGGCGTAGCGAGCGGCGTGGTTCAGGTCGTGCAGGACGGCTACCAGGGTGTGGCCGACGTGGTGCAGGTCGGTGAACAGCTCCATCAGCTCGATCTGATGGGTGATGTCGAGGAAGGTGGTCGGCTCGTCGAGCAGCATGATGTCGGTGTGCTGCGCGAGCGCCATGGCCACCCAGACCCGCTGGCGCTGGCCGCCGGACAACTCGTCCACCAGCCGGGCGGACAGGTCGGTGACCGAGGTTTGGCGCATCGCCCTCAGCACGGCCTGCTCGTCGGCCTCGGTCCACTGCCGCACGAACCCCTGATGCGGATACCGGCCCCGCGCCACCAGATCGCCCACGGTGATGCCGTCGGGGGCGATCGAGCTCTGCGGCAACAGCCCGACCCGCCGCGCCACCTCCTTGGTCTTGAAGGAGTTGATGTCGGCGCCGTCCAGAACGACCTGCCCGGCCGAGGGTTTCAGCAGCCGGGACAGGCCGCGGAGCAGGGTGGACTTACCGCACGCGTTCGGGCCGACGATCACCGTGAACGACTCGTCGGGGATCGCCACCGACAGCTCCCGGGAGATGACGCGTTTGTCGTAGCCGATCGTCGCCGACTCCACGTGCAGCCGGGAGTCGCTCGGGGACGGAGTTGACATGGCTGTGTCTCCCGCTGCCGCAAGGCCGTTGATGCTGGTGGGGGTGCTCACAGGCGTCTCCTGGCTTCGGTGATCAGCAACCAGCCGAGGTAGCCGCCGCCGAGTATGACGGTGACGATGCCGACCGGCAACGGAGTTGGTGCGACGTGCTGGGCGAGGTAGTCCGCTGCCAGACAGAGCAGTGCGCCGATCAGGGCGGCCGGAGCGAGCGTGATTCCGGCGCTGCGGGTGAGCCGGCGTCCGATCTGCGGGGCGACCAGCGAGATGAACGCGATCGGGCCGGACGCGGCGGTCACCGTCGCCATCAGCGCCACTCCCAGCACCATCAGCCCGAGCCGAACCGCGGAGACCCGGATGCCGTGGGCGGCGGCCGCGTCGTCCCCCAGCTCCAGTTGCCGCATCGGCCGGCTCGACAGCGCGGCCAGCAGCAGGAGGACGGCGATACAAGCGCCGCCGAAGGCGACCTGGCCCCAGGAGACGCCGTTCAGCGACCCGGCGCCCCAGGTCGCGGCGGCCATCGCCTGATCCAGGTCGGCTTTGAGGATCAGCCAGGTGTTGGCCGAGGCGAGCATCGCCGAGATGGCGATGCCGACGACGATCAGGCGGAACCCCTGCACACCCCGCCGGTAGGCGAGCAGATACACGGCGAGGGCGGTCGCGACACCGCCGATCAGCGCGCCGCCGACCAGCTGCCAGTAGGTGCCGTTGACAACGAGGATCACGATCAGGGCGCCGGTGTAGGAGCCCTGGGAGAACCCGATGACGCCGGGGTCGGCGAGCGGGTTGCGCAGCGTCGACTGGAAGACTGCCCCGCTCACGCCCAGCGCGGCGCCGAACACCAGCGCCGCGGCTACTCGCGGGAGCCGCCACTCGACCACGATGTCCCGGACGAGCCCGGTCGTCTCGCCGGTCAGCGCGGAGATCACCTGGCCCGGACCGAGCTGGAACGATCCGGTCATCAGAGCGAGCACCGCCGTACCGGCGATTGCCAGCACGAGGACGGCGCAGACGACGACTGAGCGCCACTCGACCCGTACGGCGACGTTGCGGCGCCGCAGCACCATGACCCGCCGTCCGAAGTCCACCCGCGTGCTCATAGCCCGCTCGCTTTCTTCTGCCGCACGAGCGCGATGAGCACCGGGGCGCCGACGAAGGCGGTGACGATGCCGACGGGGAGCTCGCCGGGCCGCATCACGACCCGCCCGAGAATGTCGGAGACGAGCAGCAGGCTCGGGGCGAGCAGCACGCTGTAGGCGAAGATCCAGCGCTGGTGCGGGCCGACGATCCAGCGGGCGACGTGCGGGACCATCAGCCCGATGAAGCTGATCGGACCGGCGATCGCGGTGGCGCCGCCGGAGAGCAGGGTCAGTGCGATGATCGCGAGGATTCGGGTGCGCACCAGCTGGACGCCCTGAGCGGCGGCCACCTCGTCGCCGAGGGCCATCGCGTTCAGCGGGCCGGACACCAGGAAGGCCAGGACGAGCCCGATCGCGAAGAACGGCAGGATCGGCCAGATCAGCTCGAGTGGGCGGCTGACGACCGAACCGGCGTTCCAGGAGCGCATTGCGTCGAAGGCATCCGGATTGGTCAGCTCGAGGGCCGAACCGGCGCCGCCGAGCACCGAGCCGACGCAGAGACCGGCAAGCACCATCATGACCGGTGATTGGCCGCGCCGGGTCGACCCGAGCGCGAGCACCATCAGCGTGACGATCAGCGTCCCGCCGAACGCGAACCACATGTAGCTCTGGATGTCGCGGATGCCGAGCAGCGCGATGGCGACCGACACCGCGAAGGAGGCGCCCGCGTTCAGCCCCAGGATGCCCGGATCGGCCAGCGGGTTCCGGGTCAGTGCCTGGATCAGCGCCCCGGCGACACCGAGCGCGATCCCGACGACCAGCCCGGCGACGGTGCGCGGCAGCCGGAAGTCCCGGATCGCGAACTGATCGATGTCGGCCGTCGGATCGAACAGCGCCTTCCACACCACGGCGGGGCTGATGGAGGTCGACCCGATCAGCACGCTAGCCACCAGCAACACCAGGAGCAGCACGAGCGCGAGGAGCAGGCCGATCAGCCGACGCCGCGATCCGGACACCGTGACGGCGCCCGGATCGACGGGTCGGCGCAGGGTGAGAGCTGTCACTTCTTGGCGGGCAGGGTCGCCAGCGCCTTGTCGAGCGAGTCGAGGTACCGCAGAACGGCGCCGTAGGAGTTGTTACCCGGGCAGAAGACGCCGAGCGCGCGACCCGACGTCACGGTCGGCAGCGCCTTCCAGGTGTTCGTCGCGACCACCGGCGCGAAGACCTGGGTCGCCTGGCCCTTGTCGTCGGCGGGGTAGGTGATCACGTCGTACTGCGACAGCTTCGAGAGCTGCTCGAACGGCAGCGACTCGTAGGCCAGCGGGTCCTTGCCGGCCGGCGCCTTGGGGAAGTTCAGGCCGACGTCGTCCTGGGCGATCTCGACACAGCCGATGTCCCCGATGACGTACGTCCCGGGGTCGGAGTTCGAGTAGCGGTCCAGGTTGACGAACTTGGTGTTCTTGATGACGTCGGCGTACGTCTGCTTCATCTTGGCGACGTCACCCTCGAACTCCGCCTTCTGCTTGCCTAGGGCATCCTTCACGTTCCCGGCTTCGCCGAGCCCCTCGGCGAGTGCCTTCCACTCGGTGTCGAGCCCCCAGAAGACGGTCGGCGCGATCGTGGTGAGCTGCTTCTCCATCTTCTTGAACTCGGCGTCGGGGATCTGCACCAGGATCAGGTCCGGCTTCAGCGCAGCCACCTTCTCCAGGTCGACCTCGTCGCCGAGGTTCTCGGCCTTCTCCCAGGTCGCGCGCTGCTCCGGCGGCAACAGGGCGAGATCCGAGTCGGGCACCCCGGTGACGCCCACCGGCTTGCCGCCCATGTCGATGAACGGCAGGTCCGTGTTGCCGATCGTGACGACGCGCTGCGGCGCGGCGGGGATCGTGACGGCGCCGTTGGCGGCCGTGACGGTTCGGGTCTCGGCGGCCTTGTCGCCGGTCGCGGCGCCGGACTTGTCGTCGCCTCCGCCGCAGGCCGTCAGGACGAGCGCGAGGCTCAGGACCGCGGCGGCCGCGGCTGCGCCGCGTCGCTTCAGGGGTGTCGTGGTCATGGGTGTGCTCTTTCTTTCTGTTTCAGGGGATCGGGAGCTCAGCGGATGCCGGCGGGTACGAGTTCGTGGACTGTGGTGCCCCACCCGACGGTGTGGGTGGTGGTGCGGACCAGACCGGCGCGGGTGATCACCGCGCCGAGTTCGGCCGCGGTGCGCAGGCCGGAGCCGTGCACGGTCAGGCCGATCAGGTCGGCTTCGCCGTCGTGCTCGTCCAGGTCGTCGGTGTTGAGGACCTCCTCGATCAACAGCACCCGGCCGTCCGGGAGCAGGTTCTCGGCTGCCCGGCGCAGTGCGTGGGCGGCGTCCGGGTCGGGCAGAGCCTTGAGCGCGCGGCTGATGAACACCACATCGGCGGCCGGGCCGGCCTCGAAGACGGATTGCTCGACGACGCCGACTCGCGCACGCTGCTGGTCGTCGGGGATGCTGTCGGGCAGATCCCGGCGCAGCCAGTCGGCCTGGGCGGGCAGCGCGCAGATCGTCACGCGCAGATCGTTGTGGACGGCAACGAACTCACGGGCCTGGGCGGCCGCTCCACCAGAGTGGATCACCACGTGCCGCACGCCGGCGAGCAGCTCGGACTCGGCGATCGACATGGCCAGCGCGGACTGGAACTTCGCCAGGCGCTCCAGATAGCGGTCCTCGTAGCCCTGCTCGGCTCGCACGTCCGCAAAGGTCCGGCCGGTCACAGCCGCGTAGGAGGCGCGGCCTGTACGGATCGACTCGGTCAGGCCCTGGATGCCGAGCATCTCCCGGCCGGCCACTCCAGCCGGGTGCAGAGTGTCGGCCACGAACTCGTTGGTCAGGACCTCGCCGACCGCCGTCAGCCCGTAGTGGCCCGGCTCGGGCGTAGTCACGATGCCGACGGCGTCCAGATAGCGCAGCAGCTTGCCCAAGGCCCGCTCGTCGCTTCCGCTCTTGGCTGCCAGCTCCGCGACGCTGGTGACGCCACGGGAGATCAGCTCCGGCACATCCAGTTCGACGGCGGTGCGGATCGCGATCGGCCGAATCAGCTCGGTCAGCTCATGGAGCTGCTCGAACGGCGTCTTGGACTTCTCCGGGTCGGGTATCGCTCCATCGCTGTCCAGGACGACGACCTCGCCGCGACGCCAGTACCCGGTGAACTCGATGTCCGCCTTCGGCACTGCCCGGTCTTCGACCAGATGGCGGCGTAGGTTCCGTACTGTCGTCTGCTCGCCGGCAACCCAGGCGAACGCGCGACCCGACCACCAGTCGGCCTTGCCGACCGCATCGCGCAGCAGGGTGCTCGTACCTGCCTCGGCGCCGTCGCGGACCAGCCAGGTCACCTCGACATTCGGCAGCGCCCGCAGCTCCAGCCGGTGCGCCTCCTCGGCGACCTCGACGAACACCTGTGCCCGCGTGTCCTCTGCCAGTTCATCGAGCAGCCGGGCGATCGCGGGGATCGCTGTGTCGTCACCGGCGACCAGCAACCAGTCCGCGTCGTTCGGGAGCGCACGAGACGCACTCGGGCCGTAGAAGGAGATGCGGTCGCCGACCTGCGCGCGGTACGCCCACGTGGTGCCGACGCCGACGCCGTGCCGGACGAAGTCCACATCCAGCTCGCCTGCGTCGGCGTCCCACCGACGCACGGTGTAGATCTTCGACAGCGGGCGCGGGCTCCTCGGCAGATCCAAGCCCTTCTCCTGCTGCACCGGCAGCACCGGCTCGGTCTGGCCCGGGTAACAGAACAGCAGCCGGATGTCGTCGTCGAAGCCGGCAGACTCGAAGGCCGGCTGCGCGAACCCGTTCGCCGAAGTGAACTCCCGCAGCTGCGCGCCGCTCAGCGTGACCCTGCGCATACCCGGCGTCAGGTCCAGTACCCGAACGACCTCGACTTCCCGCAGGGTCAGGGGATGCACCGTGAGCCGGCGCGAGGTCTTCGGCATGCTGAGAGCGGGCCTTTCCGATCTTCCAGGATCCAACCGGGTGCAATATTAGGTAACCCTTACCTTAAAAGCCAGTGGTGAACACCACTCGCCCGCCCCCTGCGGCCGGATTTGGTTGCGCACCGGCCATCCCCTAGACTTACCGGCGTAAGACAGCGGCGCGGGGTGGAGCAGCTCGGTAGCTCGCTGGGCTCATAACCCAGAGGTCGCAGGTTCAAATCCTGCCCCCGCTACTGAAGAAGGCCCGGACCATAACGGTCCGGGCCTTCGTCGTTGGCGGGGCGCGGTAAAGCGGTCGCGGTGGGTGGGTTTCGGGTGGTGGAGTGGTGCGGTGACCAGCCGTGCGGTGCGACCGCGGACACTGCAGTGGGTTCGGGAGTTCTTGAGCGACGGTGAGTGGGTCGCCGGCGTCGAGGTTCTGCATGGTGGGCTGACCGCGGAGATGCGCCGGCTGGTCATCGGCTCGCCGGAGGGTGGTCGTTCGCTCGTACTGCGCACTGTGGTCGGCGTGGAGCACGCCGAGGAGTGGCTGACTGCTGAGGCCGGCACGATGCGGTTGCTGACGTCGACCGGCGTACCGGCGCCTGAGCTGGTCGCTTTCGATGCCACCGGCAAGTACTGCGAGTACCCGTCGCTGTTGATGACGCATCTGCCCGGTCGGACGGTTCTGGGCGATGAGGGGTTGGCTGAGCGGGTTCCGTTGCTGGCGCGCCAGTTGGTGGAGATCAACGCGCTGCGTCCCGCGGAGCCGATCCGGGACTTTGTGACGGAGTCGACTGCTGACAGTGCTGTGGTGCCGCCCGGCGCTGATCCTTCGGTTTGGGCTGCGGCGATCGAGGTCCTCCGCAAGCCGCCGGCGTACGAGGGCCGGTTCCTGCACCGGGACTTCCAGCCAGGCAACGTGCTGTTCGACGACGGTCGGTTGACCGGGGTGGTGGACTGGGCGGGTACTTGTTGGGGGCCGACGGACCTCGATGTTGCGCACTGCTCCACCAACCTCGCGCTACTACACGGCCCGGAGTGGGGGCTGCGGTTTGCTGACGCGTATCAGGAGGCGGGTGGCGTGCTGGCCGCCACCGCAGCAGAGCAGCTCTACTGGCGGCTGCGGGACGCCTGCGCGTTGTCGGAGGAGTTGGAGGCGATCCCGCAGCCGTGGCGCGAGGCAGGCCGGTCTGACCTGACGACGGCAGTAGTGCAGCGCCGGATGCACGCTTACGTCACTTTGCTACTGGAGACGTTCGGCGGAGGGCGAGCGTGAACGCGAGCCCGTTCGGAGTGCCGAGGCCGGTGCTGGTGTCGTAGCCCTTGGCGGTGCGTTGAGTGGTTTGGGTGGGGTCGTAGGAGTCGAAGACGTCGAAGCCTGCGGAGTAGGTGTCGTCGGGCGGAATGTAGGCGGCTCGGTTCTGCGGGGGAGTCGACGCCGGGAGCGGCAGTACGTCGTGGAACGCGCGGCTGCCGTGCAGTCGGTAGAGGATTGGGTTGATGAAGCCGTAGCTGGTTTGTTTGCCTTGCTGGGCGCCGGCGATGAGGCCTGCGACCAGTGGGGCCGAAAGGCTGGTCCCCGCGGTGGACTGCGTCCGGTACTGCAGTTTGCCGTTGTCGTCGGCTTCCAGGTGGCCTACGAGCATTCCGGTGTCCGGGTCGCCGACCGCGGCGATGTCGGGGACTGCACGGTTGACGAGCGTTTTGTCGCCGACTCGGATGTGTGACATCGACGGCGGTACGACGCCCTTCTGGTACGCCGGTTGGGCGTCGACCTCGCTGGTGCCGCCACCGCCGCTGCTGATACCTGTGTAGTTCCACTTGCCGTCTTCGAGTGATGCACTGGCGCTGGACCAGCCGGTCTCGAAGATGCGTTGGCCGCGTTTGCCGAGGCCCAGTGTCGTGCCGCCGACTGCCACCACGAAGGGGTCTTGCGCAGTCGCTGTGACACCAGGGGTGTCGCCGGACGAGAAGTACAGGCCAACGCCCTCTGCCGCAGCCCGGACGGTCAGTGCACGGATGATCTTCGGGGCGACGGTGCCGATCGGGATCTGCCAGGAGTTGGAGATGATCGAGGCGCTCGGCCGGTGGCCATCGCCGACCAGCACGGTGTGGACGGCGTTCAGCAGCGCCTGGTCCTCGTCACAGCCGGCGCCGACCACCATCAGCTGGTTCGCATGCGGAGCCATCGCGTAGACGGCCTCGGAGTCCATTTCCGCTTCGTCGTCGTACCGGCTCGCGCTGCGCAGGCTCGCTCGGGCGCAGGGCCGGCCGGCGGTGATCTCGCGGTACTGGCTCGGCTTCGGTGCGGGGAGCTGGTTCTGCTTGGCGTACTCGCGCAGCGCCTGGAACATGTTCGTCGGCGCGAGGGCCTCGGTCAGCGCAACGGTCTGGCCCTTGCCGGTGAATGCCCAGGATGCGCCGTACGCCGCGCGCAACTGCCGGGCGGAGTACCCGCAGATCGGTAGTGAGCCCTTGGTGAGCCCTCGGAACGCCGGCTTGATGGTCTGAACGTGTTCTGCCCAATGGTTGGAGCACGTCGGTCGTTTGGCTGTTTCGACCGCTGCTGATCCAGAGCTCCCCAGCCCGGTCACGCCGAGGATGTCATCGCGACTGCGCAGCGACCGCACTGTCGACTCCGGGCCGGTGGCGGCGATGTAGTCGCGGCCCTTGCCGATCTGGACGTCGGACAGCCCACGTCCGGTCAGCCACTTGGACACCGCCGCGGCTTGGGCAGCTGTCGGACCGAAGCGAGCTGTGTAGGCATCTGGGCTCAGGTAGCGGTGGAACTGCGGATTGCCCGGTGTGGCGACCGCAGTCGCGTACGCCGCCGCCCCGGCCAGGTCCGGCGTCAGCCAGACCTGGACCGACACCTCCTCCACCGCCTCGCTCGGTGTCGCACCGGCGACCATCAGGAACGCACAGCTCGACAGTGCGACCGCAGTCCTGAACACAAGCCCTCCACGCACACTCGGTGACAAAAGGTGGCGGTTCGCTCACCCTACGCTGTCAACGTGGATGCGAACCTCTAACCCGAGATGGTCCGACGGAAGGCTTTGGTTGAGTCGCGCGACGTCCACGGTCATTGAGCTCGTCACGAATGCGTAGTCGATGCAGTGCGGCGTCCGGCCCGGTGGGAGGTACGCCGCATGGAACGTCGGCGGACAGTCGGCTCCGAAGGCGTCGACGAGCCCGACTGCGCGTACTAGCTGGCCGTACAGCGAGCTGTCTCGGGCGAGGTTGAAATCACCGGACAGGACCAGGGGTGGCTCGAGAGCCGGCAGTACTCGACTGAGCGCGGCCAGCTGTGCCTGGTGCTTGGAGTAGTAGCGGTTGCTCTCGGACCAGTCGCCGTCCCGGTTCGCGAGCAGGTGCGTGTTGGCCACCGTGACTCCGGGCAGAGCGGTCGCCAGCACGCCCTTCAGAGCTGACAGGCGGTGGTAGCGAGTCCGGACGACCGGCAGCCGGGACAGCGTGAGGAGGCCGCCGGCCGGCCCGGCCAGCGACCGGCGGAAGCTGGTGAAGCGGTACGACGGCATCGCCCGGATCAGCTGCCAGAGGTGGTAGTGGGTCCACACCTCTTGGAGATTGACGACGTCGACCTCAGCGGCCTCGAAGGCCGCGCCGAGAGCGGCGTACCGGCTGCTCAGCTGTGAGCTGAGCAGCGGCGTCCCGCGAGTGTTGAGCGATGCGACGGTCAGCCGCACGGGCGACTACTTGACCGCGAGCTCGCCGAGTTCGGACCAGTCGTCCTGCGGGACCTTGAAGTTGACGATGCGGGGTGTCTCGGCCAGGTGCGGCGGGAGATGCGACTGGGCGGTCTTGAAGTGCTCGGAGGTGACATGGGCGACGGCGGCGTCGTCGTCGGCGAAGGCCTCGACGAGGACGTACTCGTTCGGGTCTTCGAGGGAGCGGGACCAGTCGTACCAGAGGCAGCCGGGCTCGGCGCGGGTCGCCGCGGTGAAGTCGGCGGTGATGGCGGGCCAGGTCTCGGCGTACTCGGGCTTCACGCGGAACTTCGCGGTGATGAAGATCATGAGCCGACGTTAGCGCAGGGTGAAGCCGGTGCCGAGGGGGTCGCGGGGGTCGAGGGAGAACGTAGCGGCGCCGGTGCGGTAGGCCATCGCGGAGATCTCGGTGACGACCCCTTCCGGCGTTTCCAGCACGACTCGACCGCCGAAGGTGCTGCCGACGATGGAGTCGTGGCGCAGGGTCTGGTCAGCGGCCAGCAGGCCGTCTGCATGGAGCAATGCGAGCCGCGCGGAGGTGCCGGAGCCGCAGGGGGAGCGGTCCGCCTGACCGTCGGCGAAGATCGCGATGTTGCGCTGGTGCGGCCCGTCGGCGGCCGAACCGAGATCGTCGTACAGGATGGTGCCGTAGAGGCCGTTCAGGCGCGGATCGGTCGGGTGGACGGCGACGTCGTTCAGCGCCCACTTGATCTCGCGGCCGATGGCAACCAAGGCCGAGTAGTGCTCCGGAGTGACGGACAGGCCGACCGAGGCAGCCGGGAGCGATGCGTAGAAGGCGCCGCCGTAACTGATGTCTGCGACCGCACCGGCCACTGGTAGCGAGCGCGCCAGCACGTACGACGGAACGTTCCGGAAGGCGACGTCGGACACGCTGCCGCCGGAGCATCTCACCAGGGCACTCACTCGCCCGGACGGTACGTCGACGACTACCTCTGTCACGCCGTCCGGCGCAGCGGGCACCAGCCCGCTTTCCACGGCCCACACGCCCAGTGCGATTGTTCCGTGCCCGCATGCGGTCGAGTACCCGTCCTTGTGCCAGAACAGCGCACCGAAGTGCGCACCGGCATCGTCCGGCGGTACGACGAAGCACCCGTACATGTCCGCATGTCCGCGCGGCTCGTTCACGAGCAACCGGCGTACGGCGTCGATCGCTGCGCTGGACTGCGCGGCGACCCGTCGGGCGGCCACTGTGGCGCCCGGAATCTCCGGACCGCCCTCGGTGACGATCCGAAACGGCTCACCGGCGGTGTGGTAGTCGACAACACTGACTGGCTGCACGCTCCGACCCTATGCGGCCTGACGAGCCGCCAGCAGCGCACAGCGAAGCTTCGCCTTGTCCGGATAGCCGGCGGCCAGCCCGATCACGTAGACATCGTGACTGCGCATGTTGACCATCGCCGCCACGTACCAGACCGGGTTTCCCTCGGCGAGCATCGTGACGATCATCGTGGTGGTGGCGTTCATCCTGACCCTCTCCTTCGGTCGCTCTTACCCCTACGTCGGATCAGAACCGCCAAAATCGACATTGCGTCAGGACATCAGTGGAGGTTGGGTAAAACGAAGCGCCCCGGTCGATGACCGGGGCGCTTGTCCGTGTGAGTCCCGGGGGGAGTGGGACCTCCACACGTTGGGGGGGACTTAGACAGTAGCGCGCGCAGGGGGTCATGTCCGAACCAGACGGCGCTCAGACCGCAATCTGTCCGCTGAGCGGTGCGTTTCGTGCGATCAACGGCGAGTCCGCTGCCGATACAGCGAACTCGCCAATGCCACCGAGAACACCAGCAGACCGACGCACCAGGCAAGGGCAAAGGTTGCGCTGTTTCCAACCGGCACACCGGTCAGAAACCCGCGCACTGCTTCTACAACGTAAGTGATCGGTTGGTGCGCACTTATCGGTTGTAGCCACGACGGCATCGTGCCGGGCTGGACGAACGCACTGCTCAGATACGGCAGGAACAACATGAAGAAGCTGAGCGTGCTGGCCGATTCGACCGACCGCGCGACGACTCCGAGTCCGGCGGCGAGCCACGACAGCGCAACGACGTACAGCAGCAGGAGACCGATGGCGGCCAGCCAGTCGCCGGCAGTGGCGTTCGGGCGGAAGCCCATCGCGAACGAAGCCAGAATGACCAGCGTCGTCGACAGTGCGTTCCGCGCGACACTGGCCGCGACGTGGCCGGTCAGGACAGCGAAGCTGCGAATCGGCAGCGACCTGAGTCGGTCGATCATTCCGCTGTTCATGTCGTCGGCCACCGCCATCGCGGTCGTTGCAGCGCCGTACCCGGTAGTGAGCAGCAAGATGCCCGGTACGACGTAGTTGATGTACGCCGTGCCGGTGTTGATCGCACCGCCGAAGACGTACACGAACAGTGCCATCATCAGCACCGGGAGCAGAATCGAGACGAACACCGTGTCCACGTTCCGCCGGGCCAGGCGGACGCTGCGGTCGATCATCGTCGCTGTGTCCGACAGCGCGGCGGCAACACTGTGGTGTGACATGAGCAGCCTCCTAAGCCGTCAGTGCGAGGAAGACGTCGTCCAGAGTCGGACGGTGTGCGGATACCCGCTCGGGAACGGTGCCGTTGTCGCGCAGTAGGTCCAACAGGTGATGCAGGTGCACCGCCGTACCGTCTGATGGCACGCTGAGCCGCAGTGGGCCGACGACCGCGACGGCGCCCAGTACGTCGGTCGCTTTGCGCACCTCCGGCTCAGAGGCGAACTGCAGCTCGACGCGCTCGCCACCGACCTGCGCCTTCAGTGCGTCGGCAGTTCCGTCGGCGACGATGCGACCGTGGTCGAGCAGCACGATCCGGTCGGCCAGTCGATCCGCCTCTTCCAGGTACTGCGTGGTGAGCAGAATCGTCGTACCGTCCCGGACCAGCTCCCCGATGGCCTCCCACATCGTCGATCGGCTTGCCGGGTCCAGACCGGTGGTCGGCTCGTCCAGAAAGATCACCTGCGGTCGTGCGACCAGGCTCATCGCCAGATCGAGCCGTCGGCGCATTCCGCCGGAGTACGTCTTCACCCGACGGTGCATCGCATCCGTCAGCCCGAACTGCTCCAGCAGCTCCCCGGTACGCCGATCCGCGCCCCGCCGTCCCAGATGCATCAGCCGGCCGACCATGGCCAGGTTCTCCCGGCCGGTCTGGTTCTCGTCGACCGCGGCGTACTGCCCGGTCAGGCTGATCACCCCGCGCACCTGGGCCGCTTGCCGGACGACGTCATACCCGGCGATGGTCGCCGACCCGGCGTTGGGCCGGATCAGTGTGCTCAGGATGCGCACGGTCGTGGTCTTGCCGGCTCCGTTGGGACCGAGCAGCGCCAGCACCGAGCCCTCCGGCAGAGCCAGGTCGATCCCGCTCAGCACCTCGGTCGCGCCGTACGACTTCCGGAGCGCGGTCGCCTCGACGATCATGATCCTCTCCTTACTGCGTATTGAATACGCTAATTAGCGTAGCAGGTACGCAGTATGGCTGCGCAAGCTCTAAACTGAGGCGATGGACGAGCTGCCGGCCGAAGTGGCCCTGATGTGGCGCCTGCGGGACACTCCGCGGCGTGGGCCGAAGCCGACCCTGACGCTGGACGAGATCGTCCGGGCGGCGATCGAGCTCGCCGATGAGGAGAACGACCTCGCCGCGGTGTCGATGGCCCGGGTCGCCGAGCGGCTCGGCAACTCGACGATGGCGCTCTACCGGCACGTGAAGAGCAAGGACGAGCTGCTCGTGCTGATGTCGGATGCCGCGCTGGAGCAGCCGGAGCCGCTCCCCGCCGACGTCGACTGGCGGACCGGTCTGACGTTCTGGGCCGACGGCGTGCTGGCCGCGATCCGCAAACACCGCTGGTACGCGAAGCTGCCGATCTCCGGCCCGCCGGCCGGGCCGAACAACCTCGCCTGGTTCGACTCCGCCCTCGGCGCGCTGGCCGGCACCGGTCTCCCGGAGGAGGCCAAGGTCGGCATCGTGATGGGCCTGATCACCTACGTCCAGGGCGAGATCCGGATGGCGCTCGACCTGTCGGCCGGCTTCGCCGACAACCCGGATGCCTTCCGGTTGTACGGCGCGACGCTGACGCGCGTCGTCGACCCGCGGCAGCTACCCGCGCTCGCCAAGGTGCTGGACGCCGGCGTCTTCGACGAGGTGAACAATTTCGAGGACGACGCCGAGCAGGACTTCGACTTCGGATTGCAGCTCTACCTGGACGGCGTCGCCGCCTTCATCGAACGGCTCGCTCAGGCCAAATGAACGATCGCGTCGGCCGCCGGCGCGGTCGCGGCGATCAGCCGGGCGTTGCGCTCGTCACTCCCGAACGTCCGCTCGTGCGCCTCTTCGGCCGACCGCCCGAACTGCCGGTGCCGAGCCTCGAGTCGCGTGTGCCGCAGCTCCTCGGGGACGTCGACGTACCAGCACTGGTCGAGTAGCGTCCGGACCGTTGCCCACGGCATCTCGTCGAACAGCAGGTAGTTGCCCTCGGTCACGACCAGGCCGACCTCCGGCGCGACGCCGATACTGGCGGCGATCGAATCTTCGATACCGCGGTCGAAACGCGGCGCCCAGATCGGCTCGCCCGGCGCCTCCTTCAGCCTTCTGAGCAAGGCAACGAACCCGTAGCCGTCAAAGGTGTGCGGGGCGCCTTTCACATCGGCGAGGCCGAGCTCGTCGAGCACCGACTGCGCCAGGTGATATCCGTCCATCGGTACCAGCGCCACCTGGTGCCCGGCCGCGGTCAGCTGAGCGACGAGCTGCTCCGCGAATGTCGACTTCCCGGCCGCCGGCGCGCCGGTGATGCCGAGCATCCGGCGGGCCGGATCGGTCGCGAGGCCGACGGCAACCTCGAAAGCCGCTGCTGAGTCGAGAGTGCGCACCCGGCGATCCTATGCCGCTGGCCTACCAGGCGGCTCAGTCCTCCGGTGGTTCTTCGGCACCGTCTCGTTCATCGCGGGCGGCCCACTCCAGCAGCGGGGTGAGGTCGTGGGACTTGTCGTCGATGGTCTCGTGCAGGTCGCCGAGGTCGGCGTACCGCTGCGGGACGGTGGCGATCGTGAAGGCCTTGGGGTCGACGTCGTCGATCTCGTCCCAGCGGATCGGGGTGGAGACGGTGGCCTCGGGGTTGCCGCGGACGGAGTACGCGCTGGCGATGGTGTGGTCGCGGGCGTTCTGGTTGTAGTCGACGAAGAGTTTCTTCGGGTCGCGGTCCTTGCGCCACCAGGTCGTCGTGACGTCGTCGGGTGCGCGCCGCTCGACCTCACGAGCGAAGGCGAGCGCGGCCCGGCGTACGTCGGCGAACCCGTACGCCGGCTCGACGCGGACATAGATGTGGATCCCGGAGCCGCCCGACGTCTTCGGGTAGCCGGTCATCCCGAGTTCGTCGAGGACTTCGTGGACGACGTGCGCCACCCGGCGGACCCGGTCGAACGGGCAGTCGGGCATCGGGTCGAGGTCGATCCGCCACTCGTCGGGCTGCTCGGTGTCGGCGCGCCGCGAGTTCCACGGGTGGAACTCGACGGTCGACATCTGCACGGCCCAGGCGACCTGGGCGATCTCGGTGACGCACAGCTCGTCGGCGGTCCGGTTGTAGCGCGGGAACTTCACCCGGACGGTCTCCATCCACGACGGCGCGCCGTGCGGCAGCCGCTTCTGGTGGACCTTCTCGCCGGCGACGCCTTCGGGGAAGCGATGCATCATGCACGGCCGCTCGCGCAACGCGCGCACGATGCCCTCGCTCACCGACAGGTAGTACCGCACCAGGTCGAGCTTGGTCTCGCCGCGCGCGGGGAAGTACACCCGGTCCGGGTTCGAGACCCGGACCGTTCGTCCCTCCACGTCCAGCTCAACCGCCGGAGACTTCGCCTTGGAGTCGGCCATAGGTGCAACCTAACCGGCCCCGGCGACAAAAGTCAGGTACTACGCCAGCCTGGTCAGCCAGCCGCGAGTGTCGGGGACGCGGCCGTACTGCAGGTCGAGCAGGGCCGAGCGGATCTGTCGCGTGACCGGACCGACGCCGTGATCGACCGAGTGGTCGCCGATGGTGAGGTCTCCCTCCGGCCAGGCCAGCCGGCCGATCGGGGTGATGACCGCGGCCGTGCCGGAGGCGAACACCTCGGTGATCTCTCCGCTGCGGACGCCGTCCTTCCACTCGTCGGCGGAGATCTGGCGCTCTTCGACCGGATGACCGAGCTCGGCGGCCAGCTCCAGCACGGAGGCGCGGGTGACACCGGCCAGGATCGAGCCGGACAGCTCTGGGGTGACGACGCGACCATCGGCGTACACGAAGAACATGTTCATGCTGCCGATCTCTTCGAGCCACTTGTGCTCGACGGCCTCGACGAACGCCACCTGTTCGCAGCCGTTGGCGACAGCCTCGGCCAGCCCGGCCAGGCTGGCTGCGTAGTTGCCGCCGCACTTGGCTGCGCCTGTCCCGCCCGGGGTGGCGCGGATGGTCGAAGTGGTCAGCCAGATCGACACTGGGCGCGGGCCGGTGTCGAAGTACGGGCCGGCGGGTGAGGCGATCACACCGAAGAGCACCTCATGTGACGGGCGCACGCTGAGAGCTGCTTCGGTGGCGATCATGTAGGGCCGCAGATACAGGCTGGTCTCGCCGTCGGCGGCCGACGGCACCCAGGGCTCATCGGCTGTCACCAGCGCGCGCAGCGCGGCGACGAACGCGCCTTCGGGCAGCTGCGGCAGCGCGAGCCGCTGCGCGCTCGCGGCGAAGCGGGCAGCGTTCCGCTCCGGGCGGAAGGCCCACACCGAACCGTCAGCATGCCGGTAGGCCTTCAAGCCTTCGAAGATCTCCTGCGCGTAGTGCAGTACGGCGGCGGCCGGGCTCACTCGCAGTGGTGCGTAGGCGGTCACCTTCTGGTCGAACCAGCCCTGCTCGACCGACCAGTTGGCCACCACCATGTGATCGGTGAACGCCTGCCCGAAGGCCGGATCGGCCAGGATGGCCGCTCGCGCCTCGGCGCTCGCCGGATCACTCCGTCGTTCTACTGCGAAGCTCCACACGTCACTCGCTGTCGTCTCTGCTGTCACCTTCGGCACGCTACCCCCAACCTCCGCCGGGCGACGAGCTGACGCCCACACTTCGGCCCTGGTAGGCGCGACGCTCCAGCAATGCGTGGAGACTCCAGACCGCGGTCAGCTGTGGCTCTTGGGTGCGGACCGTGCTGAGGACGCGCTCGGCGGCGGCATACAGGGAGGCGGTGTGCCACTCGTCCGGCAGCTCGACCAGCGACCGCATGGCCTGGGCAAGCGCTGCTGCGCCGTCGCCGCTGAGCGCAAGACACTCGGCGATCGACATCTGCAGACCGGCCTGCTCCGCGAGCCAACCGGCCGGGCAGAGTGTCAGCGCGCGCTGCAGGAACAGACAGCCCGCATCCCAGTAGCCGAGCGCTACGCAGGCTCGCCCCTCCACTGCGAGCGCATCGGACGGCGCATGCTCGTCAGTAGTTGCTGACGGCAACGCGCTGCCGGCGCGCAGCGCCGCCTGCAAGCTGAGGTGAGCAGCCGCCGGCCGGCCCATAGCGACCAGCAGCTCGGCCTGGACGGCGTGGGCTCGCAAGAGGAGCTCTGGCCGCGCCGGATCGGCCAGCGTCAGCGCTGCCGCCGTCAGCTCCAGCAAGGCGGCCGGTGGTCGCTGCTCGACGAGACCGCTGATCGCCTCCCGAACCAGCATCAGGCCCTCCAGCCGGCCCGCACCGGACGCCGCGGCCAGGCTGCGCGCGGCCCGCCACCACCGCTGCGTTTCAGTGGCGCGACCGAGGTCGGTCAGCGTCTCGGCGATCAACGCGCACAGCTCGGCCGCATGGGGCTCGGAGCCGCTCGCCGACGGATCGACCCGGCGCAGCTCGCTCAGCAGCTCAGGCAGCAGCCGCGCCGGCGGGATCGTACGCCGGTCGGGGAACGGAACCGGCTCGACGAGGCCGGCCAAGGAACCGGCGACCCACTCCCAAGTGGCCTGCATCAGGTCAGGTGCGCCACCCGGGCGCGGGGCGGGCGCGGGCTTCGCGCGGGACCGGGCGGGGCTGCTCGCGAAGGCCGTCGCCAGCCGGTCGGCCGTGCCGAGCTCGCGATCGCAGCGGCGAGCCAGGTCGGCCGACCCCGGCCGCTGGCCCCGCTCCACCTGAGACAGATAACTGTGGTCGTACCCGACCCGCCCAGCGAGCCGCCGCAAGCTCAGCCCAGCCGCCTGCCGACTCCGCCGCAGCTCGGCGCCGAACCCCCCAGCCGGCTCTCCACCCCCGCCAACTGTTCTGTCGGCAGGTTGGTCGGCGAGGCGGCTGGTCCGGGTCGTGGTTTCGGTCCGGGTCTCGGCCACAGGATCACCCCCGTCGGTGCTGCGAGCCCTCCGGCTCGCTCGCTGGTACGCCTGGTGGTTGCGGTGCGTGGGAAGGAAGTTACAAGGTCCCTCCGACAAAACCGGCGGCACTGACCGGCAGCCGGTGTGGGCTTTTGGGTGGGCAGTTCGGTGGCGGTGTGGGCTGTTCGGGGAGCCCACTGCTCACACCTGGTGGGGCAGGGCGCAGGTGGGCGAATCTTCAACGCATGAACACGATGCGGCGACAGGCCCGGCTCTTCCGGCTGGTGCGCCATGCCGACGCGTCCGGTCTGCGGGGCACCGGCACGCTGGCCGAGGGAGTGGAGTGGGCCGACGGCTCGGTCGCGCTGCGCTGGCGTGGTCCCTGGCCGAGCACCTCCACCTGGGACGGCCTCGACCCGCTGCTGGCCGCTCATGCCGCGGACGGCCGGACTCAGCTGCACTGGTCGGCCGGGCCCGGCCCGGCGCCCGAAGCGCGGCCGGGAGCAGCCGAGCGGCGAGCCGTACCCGCCGCGGTGTGGTTGCCGGCCCCCGGGATCGACGGTTCGTGTGTTCGGTGCGGTCAGGTGTGGCCGTGTCTGAGTTGCGGTCCCTGAGCGCCCGCCGCCGATGGCGGTGATCGGACAGCGGCGGCAATCCGACAGCTGTCACGCATTGACCACCTAGTTACGGAGCCTCTCTACTTAATCCACCCCAACCGCCCCGGAGGTCCACCATGCGTTCCCGGTGCCTTGCTGTCGTCCTCGGCCTGCTGTTACTCGTGGTCGGCGGCGCCCAAACCGCGCAGGCCGCGAACATCCTGACCAACCCGGGTTTCGAGACCGGCTCGCTGAGCGGCTGGAGTTGCTCCGGCGGCTCGGTCGTCACGAGCCCGGTCCGCAGCGGCGGGTACGCGCTCAACGGCGCGGTCTCCAGCTCGGATTTCGCGCAGTGCAGTCAGACCGTGGCCGTCCAGCCGAACACGGCCTACACGCTGTCCGGCTGGGTCCGCGGCTCCTACGTCTACCTGGGCGTCACCGGCGGCTCGTCGACGTGGACGCCGTCCGCCGCGAGTTTCACGCAGCTGAGCGTCTCCTTCACCACCGGCGCCAGTCAGACCTCGGCCCAGATCTTCGTCCACGGCTGGTACGGCCAACCGGCGTACCAGGCCGATGACATCAGTCTGGACGGGCCGGGCGGCAATCCGAACCCGGGGACGCCGGGCGTACCGGGCACGCCGTCCGTGACCGGTACGACGAACAGCGCGATCTCGCTGAGCTGGGGCGCGTCGAGTGGCACGGTCACCGGCTATCGGGTCTACGAAGGAGCGTCCGTTGTCCAGACCGGCACCGGGACGACGGCGACCATCAGCGGGCTGGCCGCGTGCACGAGTCACTCGTACACGGTGGCGGCGTACAACAGCGCCGGGGAGTCGGCCAAGTCGGCTCCGGTGTCAGCGACGACGACCGGCTGCACGAACACCGGGCTGCCGAAACACGCCCTGATCGGGTACCTGCACGCCAGTTTCGCCAACGGCTCCGGGTACGTGCGGATGGCCGATGTGCCGAGTGAGTGGAACATCATCAACCTGTCGTTCGGTGAGCCGACCACGCCGACGTCCGGCGACATCCGGTTCAACCGCTGCCCGGTGGCCGAGTGCCCGAACGTGGAGAGCGATGCGGACTTCCTGGCCGCGATCAAGGCCAAACAGGCCGCCGG
Source organism: Kribbella sandramycini (assembly GCF_013131805.1). GTDB lineage: Bacteria > Actinomycetota > Actinomycetes > Propionibacteriales > Kribbellaceae > Kribbella > Kribbella sandramycini. The sequence continues at coordinate 278,321 of NZ_JABJRC010000006.1, forward strand.
TAAGAAGGTGCTGCTCTCGATCGGCGGCCAGAACGGACAGGTCTCGCTGACCACCGCAGCGGCCCGGGACGCGTTCGTGAACTCGGTCGGCGCCATCATCGACCGCTGGGGCCTGGACGGTCTGGATGTCGATTTCGAGGGCCACTCCCTCTACCTGGATCCGAACGACACCGACTTCCGCAACCCGACCACTCCGGTCGTGGTGAACCTGATCTCGGCGCTCAAGTCGCTGAAGACGAAGTACGGGTCGAAGTTCGTGCTGACGATGGCGCCGGAGACGTTCTTCGTCCAGATCGGCTACCAGTTCTACGGCCCGGGGACGAACGGCGGCGACAACCGCCGCGGCTCCTACCTGCCGGTGATCCATGCGATGCGGGACGCGCTGACCGTGCTGCACGTCCAGGACTACAACTCCGGCCCGGTGATGGGGCTGGACAACCAGTACCACACGATGGGCGGCGCGGACTTCCACATCGCGATGACCGACATGATCAAGGCCGGCTTCCCGGTCGGCACCACCGGACACACCTTCCCGGGGCTCCGGGAGGACCAGATCGCGTTCGGCGTCCCGGCCGCGACCAGCGCCGGGAACGGGTACACCCCGCCGGCACAGGTGCAGGCCGCGGTGAACTGCCTGGTCAAGGGCCAGAGCTGCGGCGGCTACACGCTGCGGGGCGGCGTCTCACCGGCGTTCCGCGGCCTGATGACGTGGTCGATCAACTGGGACAAGTACTACAACTGGGAGTTCCGCAACAGTCACGCCCCATTCCTCGCCGCCCTCCCGTAACCAGGCGGTTGCAGGCCCGAGGCCGAGGTTCGGTCCGTACCCGCCCCTGCGGACCGAACCGAGGCCTGTGGACCACCGATCCCTCTTTGTAGGTTTTCGCTGGTATGAAGGAGGCATGACTGCGTCGACTTCCCGCCCGGTGATCCTCACCGTGGACGACGATCCGGGCGTTTCCCGGTCCATCGCCCGTGACCTGCGCCGGCGGTACGCCGAGGACCACCGGATCGTCCGGGCGGAGACCCCGGCCCAGGCGCTGGACGCCCTCAAGGAGCTCAAGCTCCGGGGCGAGCCGGTGGCCCTGCTCCTGGCCGACTACCGCATGCCCCAGATGTCCGGTATCGAGTTCCTCGAGGCCGCGATGGACCTGTACCCGCTCGCCCGGCGCGTGCTGCTGACGGCGTACGCCGACACCGACGCCGCGATCCAGGCGATCAACGTGGTCGACCTCGACCACTACCTGCTCAAACCGTGGAACCCGCCGGAGGAGAAGCTCTACCCGGTGGTCGATTCGATGCTCGACCTCTGGAAGTCGACGCCGGTGGCGCCCTCCGACGAGACCAGGGTGATCGGCCACCGCTGGTCGGCCCCCTCGTTCGCCGCTCGGGACTTCCTCGCCCGGAACGCCGTCCCCTACCAGTGGCTCGGTGTCGACGACGACGAGAGCAAGCGGCTGCTCGAAGCGGCCGGTATCGACGGTGCGACGCTGCCTGTCGTCATCACCCCGGACGGCTCGGTGCTGGTGGCGCCGTCCGAGGCAGAGCTGGCCGACAAGGTCGGTCTGGCGACGCATCCGGCCGAGGAGTTCTACGACCTTGTAGTGGTCGGTGGCGGCCCGGCTGGGCTCGGTGCGGCCGTTTACGGCGCCAGTGAGGGGCTGCGGACGGTTCTGGTCGAGCAGGTTGCGACTGGCGGCCAGGCCGGCCAGTCCAGCCGCATCGAGAACTACCTGGGCTTCCCGGATGGCGTGTCCGGCGCACAGCTCACCGACCGGGCCCGGCGGCAGGCGGTGCGGTTCGGCGCCGAGCTGCTGACGGCCCGGCAGGTAGTAGGGCTGGAGACGCTCGGTTCGGCGCGCAGACTGAAGTTCTCCGACGGGAGCGAGATCTCCGCGCACTCGGTCATCCTGGCGACCGGTGTTGCGTACCGGCAGCTCGATGCGCCCGGCATGGACGACCTGTGCGGCCGCGGGATCTACTACGGCGCCGCCACCACCGAGGGGCCCAGCTGCGCCGGCCAGGAGGTCTACATCGTCGGCGGGGCGAACTCCGCCGGTCAGGCCGCGGTCTATTTCTCGAAACACGCTGCCCGCGTGCATATGCTGGTAAGAGGTCCCTCACTCGAGGCGACCATGTCGTCGTACCTGATCGATCAGATCGCCGGCATCGACAACATCGAGGTGCACACCTGTACGCAGGTGGTCTCCTGCAAGGGTTCGGAACACTTGGAGCGCGTGACGCTGGTGAACAGCGCCTCCGGGGAGAGCCGGGAGGTGGACACGGAGTGGATGTTCGTGTTCATCGGCGCGGCACCGCGGACGGACTGGCTGCCCGGCGACCTGCTCCGCGACGAGCGCGGTTTCGTGCTCACCGGGCCGGATCTGCGCGGGCGGCCGCCGGGCTGGGCCCTGGACCGCGATCCCTACCACCTGGAGACGAGCATGCCCGGCGTCTTCGCCGCGGGGGATGTGCGGGCGGAGTCCGTCAAGCGGGTCGCCTCGGCGGTCGGTGACGGCGCGATGGCCGTGACCTTGGTGCACCGATACCTGGAGATGCTCTGATGACTGTGGCCGATACTGACGCCGGCGAGCTGCGCCGGATGACGCGGGACGAGCTGCGCACGCTCTTCCTGTTCGAGGCGCTGAACGACGAGCAGCTCGACTGGATCGCGCGCGAGGGCTACATCATCCACGTCGAGGAGGGGCGGGTCTTCCAGGAGGGCGCGGAGGCGACCTGCTGCTACATGCTGCTCTCCGGGTCGCTCCGGATGTGCAAGCTGCTGCAGGGTGAGGAGGTCGAGACCAACCGCAGCTCGCAGCGCGGCGTCTACTCCGGCGCTTTCGGCGCCTTCTTCGGGGACGACGACCACAGCAACACCTACAACGCCTCGATGTACGTGCTGGAGCCGTCGGACTTCTACGTGATCGACGCCCGCACCATGGCGACCATGATCAGCACGTGGTTCCCGATGGCGGTGCACCTGATCGAGGGCTTCGTGATGGGCACGCGGCGCAGCAACGAGACCGTCGGTCAGCGGGAACGCCTGCTGGCCCTGGGCTCGCTGTCGGCCGGCCTGACCCACGAGCTGAACAACCCGGCCGCCGCGGCGGTGCGGGCGGCCGCGACGCTGCGACAGCGCGTGGCCGGTATGCGGCACAAGCTGGCGATGCTTGCCGACGGCACCCTCGATGCGACCAAGTTGCACAAGATCGTCGCCATCCAGGAGGACGCCGTCGAACGCGTCGCCAAGGCGCGGGACCTGTCCGCCATGGAGCAGAGCGACGCCGAGGACGAGTTGTCCGACTGGCTCGACGACCACGGCGTCCGCGACAGCTGGGACGTCGCTCCGGTGCTCGCCGCCGTCGGCCTGGATGCCTCCTGGATGGAGGGCGTCCGCGCGGCAGTCGGCGACGAGTACCTCGAAGGCGCCGTCCGCTGGCTGATGTACACGATCGACACCGAGTCGCTGATGAACGAGATCGACGACTCCGTGACCCGCATCTCGACGCTGGTCGGCGCCGCCAAGCAGTACTCGCAGATCGACCGCGCGCCCTACCAGGTCGTCAGCCTGCGCGAGCTGCTGAAGTCGACGCTGGTGATGATGTCGGGCAAACTCGAAGGCCTGACGATCGTCAAGGATTTCGACCCCGACCTGCCGCAGATCCCGGCGTACGCCGCCGAGCTCAACCAGGTCTGGACGAATATCATCGACAACGCCGTCCAGGCCATGCACGGCTCCGGCACCCTCACCCTGCGGACCCGCCGCGACGGCCAGTACGCCGTCGTCGAGATCGGCGACACCGGCCCCGGTATCCCCGCCGAGATCCGCACCCGCATCTTCGAGCCCTTCTTCACCACCAAACCCATCGGCGAAGGCACCGGCCTCGGCCTTGACATCTCCTGGCGCATCGTGGTCAAGAAACACCACGGCGACCTCCGCGTCCACTCCGAACCCGGTAACACGGTCTTCACGATCGTCCTCCCCATCAACCCCGAAGCCGAGATCCAGGCCCAAGCCGACCTCGTCTCCTGATATCGCGTGGACAGCCGGTCCAGCGGGCCGGATGATCGGCGGCATGGGGTCGCAGAGCGTTCGGTTCGTGGGGTTGCCGCCGCCGGTGCTGACCGCCTTGCTGGCGGGTGAGCTGGCGGCGGCTCGGGAGCTGGTTGGGGTCGAGTTGGGGGAGCTGTTCGTCAGCGACGCCGCGAAGTGGCTTTGGGACTTTCGGTTGCGGCAGCTGGCGAGCGATCCCGCGGCTGCCGCCTGGATCGTGCGGGCGGTGGTGGCCGAGCCGCGTGGCGAGGTGATCGGGTACGCCGGGTTCCACGGGCCACCTGATGAGCAGGGGATGGTCGAGGTCGGGTACACCGTCGATCCGGCGTACCGGCGGCGGGGGTTCGCGACGGCGATCCTGGGCGCGCTGCTGGAGCGGGCCGCCGGGGAGCCCGGCGTCCAGGTGGTGCGGGCGTCGATCAGCCCGGAGAACGTGGCCTCACTGGCGACCGTGGCGAAGTACGGGTTCGTGCAGGTTGGCGATCAGTGGGACGACGAGGACGGGCTGGAGCTGTTGTTCGAGCGGCCGGCCGGGTTCACCTTGGCGCAGGTCGAGGAGATCCATGAGCGGTTGGGGAGTGCATCGACGCCGGCGGCGTACTTGGGGGCGTTGCGGGCGGTGGGGGTGTGGAGTAGCGATTCGTATTTGGCTGATGGGCGGACGACGTACTTCGGCGCGGATGGGCTCGCGGTGACGACGGAGCCGGCGCATGAGGTGTTCGAGGTCGCGGCGACGAGTGATCAGGTGGCTGTGGTCGAGTTGCTCGAGCAGGTGGCGGCCGGCGGGGTTTCGTACGTCGACATGTCGCGCGGGCTGGCTGAGCTCGGGGTCGAGAAGTGGACGTTCGACACCGAGGCGTTGACGATCACCTACTACGACCGGGCCGGGCGCGCGTTGTTGGCGGAGCAGGTCTAGCTACCGGACTGGTTGGGTGGCCTCGACGTCGGCGATGGCTGCTCGGGTGGCGTTGGTGAAGGCCCAGAAGATCGCGAGCGTGGTGTTCTTGCGTTCGGGGCGGGTGTTGGTGCCGAACATAGCTTGGCGCAGGGGAGACCGGCCTGGTCGGGTTTGCAGCCGTGCAGGCCGATGGCGTTGAGTGCGCCGGCCGCGAGGGAGCGGGCGGTGTGATCGTCGCAGTTGGTGGACTTGACGTGCAGGTCACCGTTGCCGGAGGCAAGTAAGCCTTCGAACATCCAGTAGTCGTGGAGTGGGCCGCTCGGGGTCAGGTCGGCGGGGTGGTAGCCGGCGATCGCGAGGCAGAGCTCGGAGGTGCCGGTTTCGCTCACGCTGAAGGCGAACGGCAACCAGCTCCCGTCGTACCAGCTGATGCCGCCGCCGTGTGGCGCGAGGATCACCGTGCGCTGCACGCCGTCCACTCTGGAGTCGGTGGCCGTGGTGCGTGCGGTGCGGCGGCGTGTCGGTAGATTGGCGGTGTGAGCTTCGAAGTCGAGGTACGGGCGGCATTTCGGCGTGGCGACAGTGCTGAGGTGATGCGGACGGCCGGCGCGGAGCTGGAGCGCGCGCGGGCCGCGGGGGATGCTGCGGGTGAGGTGGAGGCGCTGTACGCGATGTCGCGGGTTTCGATTCGTGGTGAGGATCTGCCGCGGGCGGCTGAGTTGGCGAGCGAGGCGCTTGCGGTAGCCGAGCGATCTGGCGATCGGCGGCTGGAGGAGCGGCCGCGGCATGTGCTGGCGGGGGTGACCCGGATGGCTGGGGACTTCGAGCGGGCGCGCGAGCTGTACTTGGCGAGCATCGCGCTGAACGAAGAACTTGGGCAGGCGGAGATGGTCAACTCCGAGTACCACAACCTCGCTTTCACCGAGCTGAACCTGGGCAATCTGGCCCGTGCGAGAGAGCTGTTCCTGGCCGGTCGCGAGCGGGTCTTCCGCGAAGGCTATGACTCCTTCGTCCCGTACGTCTGCGTAGCCGCCGCAGCTCTCGCCTCCGCCGAAGGCGACCACCCGTACGCCGCTCGCATGGTCGGCCTCACCGACACCGCGTACGCCGCGATCGGTCAAGTACCCGATCCCGACGACGGGCTCGAGTTGGACGCCGTCCGCACGCGAGCGCTGGCTGCCGTCGGCGAAGTGCAGTTTCAGGCCGAGTACGCCGTCGGCGCCGCCCAGACCCCGGCGCAGGCATTCGGGTAGGCCTAGCGGAGGGCCGTGCCTTGGGCGTGTGTCAGCAGGGTCAGGTCTTGGCGGGTGGGGAGGGACTCCCAGTCGCCTAGGGCGGTGACGCAGAAGGCGCCGGAGGTGGTGGCTCGGTCGAGGCGGGCCTCGGGGGTGAGGTGGTCGAGGGTGGCGGAGAGGTAGCCCGAGACGAAGGCGTCGCCGGCGCCGATGCTGTCGACCACGGTGACGGGGAGGGCCGGGCGGTGGAGGGTGCCGCTGGTGGTATGGGACCAGGCGCCTTTGCCGCCCGCCGTGACGACTACCTCGGCGGCGGTGGTGAGGAGGGCGGCGACAGGGTCTTCGGCGTCGGTGAGGATGTCGAGTTCGTCGTCCGAGGCGAAGACGGTGTGGATGTGGGGGAGGAGTTCGCGGAGGGCGGTGGCGGCGTCGGCGCGGGACCACAGGCGGGCGCGGTAGTTGACGTCGAGTGAGACCTGGACGCCGGCGGCCCGGGCTGCCCGGACGGCGGTGAGCGTTGCGGCTCGGGTCGTCGGGGAGAGGGCGGGGGTGATGCCGGTGACGTGCAGGAGGCGCGGGGTGGTGGTTTCGAGGGCTCGGGTGCAGTCGGCGTCGGTGAGGGTGGAGCCGGCGGAGCCGCGGCGGTGGTAGCTGACCCGGGTGATGTCGTGGGAGGGCTGGTCGAACGCGATGAACCCGGTGAAGTTGTCGTCGTCGAAACGCATCTGGGTGGTGTCGACGCCTTCTGCTCTGAGGGTGCGCTGGATCAGCCGGCCGGGCTCGTCGTTGCCGACCGCGCCCAACCAGGCCGCCTGGTGGCCGAGTCGCGCGACGCCGATCGCGACGTTCGTCTCGGAGCCGGCGATCGACAGGTGCGCGCCGCCGCCCAGCCGCATGGCGCGAGGCGTGCGGAGGGACACCATCGTCTCGCCGATGGTCAGCAGATCAGTCATCGTTCGTCACTCCGGGGTCGCGGTGGTCGGGTCGGTGGAGGCGGCCGGGCCGTTGGGCGGTGGTCGGGTTGGTCGGCGGCCGCGGAGAGGGGCGGGTGTTCGTGTGCGGGGGTTGGGGGCGGGCGGGGTGGGGTTAGAGGCCGAGGGTTTGGCGGAAGGTGGTGGCTCGGGTGGTTAGGTCGGGGAGGGGGCCGCCGGTGGCGGCGGGGCCTAGGAGGGGGGAGCCGACGCCTACGGCTAGGGCGCCGGCTTCCAGGTAGAGGGGGGCGGTGGTGGCGTCTATGCCGCCTACGGCGATGAGGGGGGCTTGGGGGAGGGGGGCGGCCAGTTCGCGGAGGTAGGCGGGGCCGTGGGTTTTGGCGGGGAAGATTTTGACGGCGGTGGCGCCGAGGTCGAGGGCTGCTACTACTTCGGTGGGGGTGAGGGCGCCGCAGAGGAGGGGGAGGCCGAGGTGGACGGCGCGGTGGGCGCCTTGCGTGATGGCGGGGGTGACGGCGAAGGTGGCGCCGGCGGCGGCTACCTGGTCGGCCTGAGCGGGGGTGAGGACGGTGCCGGCGCCGATCAGGATGGTGGGGTTGTGGGTGGCGCGGGCCTGGGCGATGGCGGCTACCGCGTCGGGGGTGGTGAGGGAGATCTCGAGGGCGGTGACGCCGGCTTCGACCAGGGTGTCGACACAGGCCAGCGCGGTGGCGGCGGAGTCGGCGCGGATGATCGCGAGAAGTTTGCGGGTGCGGAGCTCGGCGAGTAGGTCCATGGGTTCTCCTGGGGTTTCACGTTAAGACATAGGACGTCTGATGTTCTCTGGATTACCGGCGGCTCAGGCGATAAGTTACCCACCGAACAGTCCGTGGGGTTGTTCACTTTCCGTTCCCTTGGAGGCATCCGCCCATGCCCACACGACGACTCACGCTGCTGCTGGCCACCACGCTGCTGGTGCCGGCCGTCAGCGCCGAAGCCGATCTGCAACCGGCCGCGATCACCCAGACCGTGCTCTTCAACAAGGGGGACGCCGGCTACGGCTGCTACCGCATCCCCGCGATCGTGAAGACGAAGACCGGCGCGTTGCTCGCGTTCGCCGAGGCCCGGCGGACGTGGTGCGACGACTCGCAGGAGATCGACCTGGTGCTGAAACGCTCCGACGACGACGGCCGCACCTGGTCGGCCGCGAAGACCGTGCTGTCCGGCTCCGACACCGACCCGAACGCTCCGGCCACCCGCGGCAACCCCGCGCCGATCGTCGACCTGGAGACCGGCCGGGTGGTGCTGCTGACCACGATGGATCCCGGCACGACGAGCCGGCCGCGGACGCCGTACGTCCAGTTCAGCGATGACGACGGGAAGACCTGGAGCAAGGCGAAGAACATCGCCGACCAGATCGACGACCCGGCATGGGGCTGGTATGCGACCGGCCCGGTGCACGGCATCCAGCTCACCCGCGGCGCGCACGCCGGCCGGCTGGTCGCCGGGACCAACTACGACGTCGGGGGCAAGGACGCCGCGCAGCTCGTCTACAGCGACGACAGCGGCGAGACCTGGCACAAGGGCGCCACGGATCTGCGGACGGACGGCGCCACGCCCCAGGAGATCAGCGTCGTCGAGAAGGTGAACGGCGGCGTCCTGGCCATGGCCCGGAACAACGCCGGCGGCCCAGGCGCGAACCGGATGACGGCGGTCAGCAACGACGGTGGCCAGACGTACGCCGCGCCGTACGCGACGGTCGCCGGGCTGACCACACCCGTCGTGCAGACGTCGCTCCAGCGGTTGCGGGCGGTCGATCGGGGCGACAAGTACAACCGGATCCTGTTCGCGGGGCCGGCCGATCCGGAGCGCCGCCGGTACCTGACGATCCGCTCCAGTTTCGACGAGGGCAAGACCTGGCAATCCGTTGCCGACGGCACCCGAATCACCAGCGACTGGTCCGGCTACTCCGACATGGCGATCCTCGACACCGGCGAGATCGGCCTGTTGTACGAAGGCGGCTCGGTCGACGCGCGCGATCAGATCCGCTTTGCCCGCTTCACCGAGAACGACATCGGGCACCCGGACGCCCCGCTCGGTACGACGACGCCCGACGTCTCGGGTCTCGGCAACCACAGCTACCTGCGCGGTGGTACGACGTCCGTCGCCGGGAAGTTCGGCCAAGCACGCGATCTCGACGGCGTCGACGACGCGATCCAGCTCCCGTTCGCCGAGCCGCTTGCGGTTGGGGCCGGTGACTTCACGGCGATGACGTGGATCAAGTACGGCGCGAGCACCGGCCCGCAGGCGATCTTCTGGGGCTACAACATCAACGAGTACTCGCAGTTCTGGCTGCGCGCCGAGCCCGGCGACAGCCGCATCCGCGGGCTGATCACGACGGGCGGCAACACGGCCGCCGTCCAGACGACCAAGGCCTACAACGACAACGCCTGGCATCACGTCGCGCTGCAGCGCAAGGCCGGCACGCTCGCGATCTGGGTGGACGGCGCGCAGGCCGCCTCCGTCGCCGCGCCCGCGGGCTCGGTCAGCCCCGGGCGTCCGTTCAAGATGTACGTCGGGCAGCGGATCGACGGCGCGCATCACTTCGACGGCTCGTTCGACGAGGTGCGGCTCTACAAACGGGCGTTGACCGCGGCCGAGATCGGCAGCATCCGGACGACCAACAGCACCACCGTGCCGAACGCCGTCCTGGACCTCCCACTCGGCTGACATCAGACCGGCCTGGCGGTGAGTGTCAGCCGCCAGGCCAGCTCGCCGCTCGGGGGGACGACGGCGGCGTCGCCCGGCCCGGCCTCCGCCAGGTCGAACACCCGCCCCAGCATCGGCTCGACCCCCAAACTCCGGTACGGCGCCGCGGTCGGAAAACCGCCCAGATTGCGCCACAGCGCCGTCGAGATCGGTTGTCCAGGGCAACTCAAGGTCAGTGTGAGCTCCGCCCCGCGGTCGCGGACAGTCGCCGTCGGGCAGTCGACCAGCACCGCCCCGACCGCCGTCCCATCAGTCGGCGCATAGGTGCCGAGATCGATGGAAGTCGGCCAGGGGCTGGAAACCCAAGGCGCTCCCGCGGGCCAGTCGTCCAGTAGTGGCGCCGCTTCGGGGTAGAGGCGGCATTGGGTGCCGTCAGCAACGGAGATGGTTGCGCCCACCTCGCAGTCCAGCAAGGCATGGGCTGCCCAGGTGAATGCGTAGCCAGGTGGGGCCGTCAGGTGGTAGTCGGCGACGACTGTGTCGGTCGTGGTGGTGAAGGTGCGGATGAGCTGCGTGTCTTGATAGGTGACCGACTCCGACCAGGGCTGGTTCCAGAGGCCGCCGTGGTCGGGTGTGCCGCGGACGGTCGGGAAGCACTCGTCGAGACCGCCGGCGTCGGTGAAGACGGTGTGGCCGGTGCGGGGGCCGGCGACCAGGCCGGGACCGGCCCAGAGCCACTCCCGGCCGGCCAGGTGGAGTGAGGTCCACCGGCCGCCGTCGAGGGAGTCGATGGTCACCATTCGGCGAAGGTGCCGTCCGGCTGGGTCCAGACCGGGTTGCGCCAGGTGTGGCCCTGTTTGTCGGCCGCGCGGACGGCGGTCTCGTCGACGGTGATCCCCAGCCCGGGCAACGGGTTGTACTCCGCGTGCCCGTTCACCCAAGTGAACGGCGTGGGGTCGACGACGTACGACGTCAGGTCGTTGGCGATGTTGTAGTGGATCCCGCGGCTCTGCTCCTGGATGAGGAAGTTGGGGGTCGCGAAGGAGACCTGCAGGCTGGCGGCCAGGGAGATCGGGCCGAGCGGGCAGTGCGGCGCGAGCATGGCGCCATGGGTATCGGCCAGCGAGGCGATCCGCCGCAGCTCGGAGATACCCCCGGCGTGCGAGACGTCGGGCTGGACAACGGCGATCCCGGCGTTCAGCGGCCCGGCGAAATCGGTCCGGTGGTAGAGCCGTTCGCCCAGCGCGACCGGGACCGTCGAACTGCTGACGACATCCGCAAGATGCAACATGTGCTCCGGCAGCACCGGCTCCTCGACGAACATCGGCGCCAGCTCCTCGACTGCGTGCAGGATCCGCCGCGCCCCGGCGACACCGACCCGGCCGTGCAGATCGATGGCGACGTCCCTGGTATCGCCGAGCGCCGTGCGCGCCGCGCTCAGCCTGGCGACGATGTCGTTGATCTCGGCAACCGATGGGGACGGCGAGATCCGGCCGCTGCCGTTCATCTTCACCGCGGTCATCCCGGCCGCGACCTGCTCGGCGACCTGGTCGGCCACGGCCGCCGGCTCGTCACCGCCGACCCACGCGTACACCCGCGCCCGGTCCCGGACGCGGCCCCCGAGCAGCGACGACACCGGAGCGCCGTACACCTTGCCGGCGATGTCCCACAGGGCGTGGTCCAGACCCGCGACGGCGCTGCTCAGCACCGGCCCGCCGCGGTAGAAGCCGCCCTTGGTGAGGATCTGCCAGTGCCGCTCGATCTGCAGCGGGTCCTGCCCGATCAGGTACTCCGAGAGCACGTCGATCGCCGTCCGGACCACCTCGGCGCGGCCTTCGACCACCGGCTCGCCCCAGCCGACGACGCCGTCGCTGGTCTCGATCCGGCAGAACAGCCAGCGCGGCGGGACGAGGAACGTCTCGATCCGTTCGATCTTCATCCGCGCCGCCCGCGGCGGGTGCCCCGCACCTCGGTGAGGTCCTCGGCGGCCTTGGCGAGCAGCTCGCGCATCGCCTGCTCGGCGGCGACCGGGTCGTGCGCCCGGATCGCGTCCAGGACCCGGCGGTGGCTCGGCACCGGGTCGTCGGACGGTTTCACCTTGTGCACCAGGCGATCGCGATCGGCCAGGCCGGTCTCCATGATCACTTCCATCTTGGTCAGCAGCTCGTTACCCGTTGCCGCGAGCAACGCGCGATGGAAGGCGAGGTCGGCGGCCACGGCGGCGTGGTCGTCGGACGCCGACTCCATCGCGGCCATCGCCAGGTCGAGCGCTTCCAGGTGCGCGTCCTCGGCGCGCACGGCGGCCAGCCGGGCCGCGGCCGGCTCGACGATCCCGCGCACCTCGTGCAGCTCCTCGAGCAGCTCGGGCCGGACGTCGGAGTCGCTGAAGTGCCAGCGGATCATGTCGGGGTCGAGGAGGTTCCAGTCCGTCCGCGGGCGGACGAATGTGCCGCGCTTCTGGCGCGCGTCGACCAGCCCCTTCGCGGTCAGCACCTTCAGCGCCTCCCGGACCGCGGTCAGGCTGACCCCGAGATCGGCCTGCAGGTCAGGCACGTTGATGGTCGCGCCCTCGGCGATCTGCCCGGAGAGGATGCGCTGCGCCATCACCTCCACGATCTGGCCGTGCAGACCCCGCTGAATCCCCGCCACACTGCTCTCCCTCATGCCGAATCCTTGACCGCGGACCAACCGCCGTCGACCACCAGGCTGGCGGCGGTGACGTACGACGCCTCCGCCGACAACAGGAATGCCACTGCCTGCGCCACTTCGTCCGGCTGCCCGAGCCGGTTCGCGGCGGTCGCCTTCGCGCTCCGCTCCAGATCCTCCGGGCCGTACCGGTCCCAGGCCTGGGTCTTGATCGGGCCGGGCAGCACCGAGTTCACCCGGATCGAGCCGCCGTACTCGACGCCCAGCTCGCGGGCGAGCGCGACCAGCGCGCCCTTGCTCGCCGAGTACGCCGCGTGCCCCGGGATACCGGCCAGCGCGTGCACCGACGACACCAGGACGACGGAGCCCTGCTGGGCGGCGAGATCCTCGTGCAGGGCGCGGAAGCCGAGGAACGCGGCGCTGAGGTTGACGTCGAGCTGTCGCTGCCAGGACTCCGGTGTCATCTCATGAGCCGGCCGGACGTCGGAGACGTAGGCGTTGCTGACGAAACCGTCGATCGGGCCCAGCTCGGCGCGGCCGCGGCCGACCACCTCGGCCCAGGTGCCGGGCGACGTCACGTCGCCGACGACGCTGAGCGCCTGGCCCGGCAGCTCACGGCACGGCTGGATGTCGACCTGCACCACCCCGGCGCCCTCGGTCAGGGCGCGCTCGGCGCAGGCCGCGCCGATCCCCGACGCGGCACCGGTCACCACGATCACCCGCCCAGCCAGCCGCACGCATGCCTCCTTCGAAGTCTCTCCTACCCAAGCACGTGGGCAGGGCCCTTACAACGATTGACCAACCTGCGGCGAACGCCGGATCAGTTGATCGTGATCAGCTGATCACGTCAAGCTATTTGCTCGTAATTTACGAATTAATATTGACACTCGGGATCGCTCGCCGCAAGATCGTCGGCAACACACCACTCACTCGACTGGCACGCTGGTCGAGCAGATCTCAGGAGTTCTGGCATGACGGGTCTGGCAGCGGATCGGCGTACTTTCCTCAAGGGGCTCGGGGTGCTCGGGGCGGCCGCCCTGGTGCCCGGATGCGCCACCTCGACGTCGAGTCCGGGGAGCGGGGGCAGCGCGGCAACTGGTGAGCTCTCGCTGCAGTCGAACCTGTCGGCCGAGCAGGCCAAGGGCGCGATGGAGAAGCTCGTCGCCGCCTACAACAAGACCGGCGGCGCCCAGGTCGAACTCAACACCGTCGCGTCCGAGATCTACCGGACACAGCTGCCGACGTACCTGACCTCGGCCAACCCGCCGGACGTCTACACCTGGTACGCCGGCTCGGTCGCCGACTCGTATGCGAAGAAGGACCTGCTGCTCGACGTGTCGAGCGTGTGGGAGGGCATGGGCAACTACTCGAAGGCGATGCAGACGCTGTCGACGAGCAGCGCCGGGCAGAAGATCTTCGTGCCGACCAGCTACTACTGGTGGGGCATGTTCTACCGCAAGTCGAATTTCGCGAAGTGGGGCGTCACCCCGCCGAAGACCTGGGAGGAGTTCCTCGCGGTCTGCAAGACCATTCAGAGCAAGGGCGTTCCGCCGATCGGTATCGGTCTCGGGGACACCCCGTGGGTGGCGTCGGCCTGGTTCGACTATCTGAACATCCGGATCAACGGCGCGCCGTTCCACCGCGACCTGCTGGCCGGGCGCGGGCGGTTCGACGACCCGAAGGTGAAGGCGGTCTTCACGAAGTGGCAGGAGGTGCTGCCGTACTTCGACCCGAAGGGGAAGTCGTTCCCGTTCCAGGAGGCGACCTCCGCGCTGCTCGGCGGGAAGACCGGCATGTTCCTGATCGGCACGTTCTTCGCCGACTCCGCGCCCAAGGACGCGCTGGACGACATCGACTTCTTCCAGTTCCCGATCATCGACCCCGCGGTGCCGGTCGCCGAGGAGGCGCCGACCGACGGGTACTTCGCGTCGAAGAAGGTCAAGGACCCCGAGGGCGTGAAGAAGTTCATGGCCTGGCTGGCGACCGCCGAGGCGCAGGAGATCTACGTCCAGAGCTCGTCCGGGACGGCGATCCCGGCGAACCCGGACGGCAAGTCCGCGGACACCCCGCTGGTGCAGAAGGGCAAGGCGATGATCGAGAGCGCCGCCGAGCTCACCCAGTTCTTCAACCGCGACTCCAGTGACGCCCTCCAGCCCACCGCCGACGCCGCCCTCACCAAGTTCCTCGACAAGCCCGACCAGATCGACGACATCCTCAAGACCTGGCAGGCGGCCGCCGAAAAGGTCTTCAAGGCGTGAGCAGGTTCGACGCAGCCGTCGCCCGCGCGCCCCGCCTGCGGCGGGACACGCGGGAAGGGAAAGACGGAGGGGGAGCAAGGCGCCCCGCTCCGTGGGCTGGGGTAGCCGCTGAGGAGGTGGTCGTGTGACTTCGACTGTTGTGGAGCCGGCGGCTCCGGCTCGGCGAGGCGGCGCCGGGGGCGCCTCACCTCGTCCCAAGCGTTCGAAGCTCCATCGGGTCTCGCCGCTGATTTTGGTGTTCGTGTTCGTGCCGTTCGTGGTTGAGGCGGTGTGGGTGTTCTGGCCGGCGTTGCAGGGGTTCTGGCTGGCGCTGACGAAGTGGGACGGGTTGTCGGCGCCGACGTTCGTTGGACTGGGCAACTTCCGGGAGATGCTGTCGGACCCGATCTTCGGGACGGCGCTGAAGAACACCGCGATCTGGCTGGTGCTGTTCGGCGGGCTCAGTGTGCTCGGCGGGTTCGGGATGGCGTTGCTGTTGCAGCGCGAGCGGCGCGGGGTCGGGATCTACCGGGCCGCGTTGTTCACGCCGGTGGTGTTCTCGCTGGTGGTGACCGCGCTGATCTGGCGGGTCTTCTACCAGCCGGACGGTCTGGTCGACTCGATCCTGCGGACGATCGGCCTGGGTGAGCTGATCCGGCCCTGGCTGGCCGATCCCGACACCGCCCTGTACGCCGTGATCGTGCCGGCCCTGTGGCGGCAGATCGGGTATGTCATGGTGCTGTACCTGGCCGGTCTGAAGGCGGTCGACCCGGCGCTCTACGAGGCGGCTCGCGTCGACGGCGCCAACGCCTGGCAGCGCACGCTGTACGTGACGATCCCGCAGCTCAAGGGCGTGAACTCCGTCGTCCTGTCGGTGATCGTGATCGACTCGCTCAGATCGTTCGACATCGTCTGGTCGATGACCAAGGGCGGTCCGTACCACTCCAGCGAGCTGCTCAGCACCTACATGTACTCGACGGCGTTCCAGTCCACGCAACTCGGGTACGCCTCCGCGCTGGCCGTGGTGATCTTCCTGCTCGCCCTGGCCGTCATCCTCGGCTACCTGATCCGCGCCTTCCGGGAGGAAGCATGAACCGGCTGAAGACGACCGGGTACCACCTGTCGATGGGGCTGATCTCGTTCCTGTGGATCGCGCCGATCCTCTGGGTGATCGTGATCTCGTTCCGCAGCTTCGACGACGTCGCGGCGAACGGGCTCGGATCGCTGCCGCGTTCGTTCACGTTCTCGACCTACGTGCAGGCCTGGCAGGACGCCGACGAGTTCCGCGCGCTGATCAACAGCCTGCTGGTGACGATCCCGGCGGTGCTGCTGAGTCTCGGGCTCGCGTCGATCGCGGCGTACGGGCTGGCGCGGTACAACATCCCGTTCCGGCGCACGGTGTTGCTGCTGATGCTGATGGGCAACCTGCTGCCGCCGCAGATCCTGCTGATCCCGATCTCGCGGTTCGTCGAGCTGATCGGGTACTACGACACGCTGATCGCGCTGATCGCGGTCCATGTCGGGTTCGGCCTCGGGTTCTACACGTTCGTCCTGCACGGCTTCATGCGGGATCTGCCCAAGGAGATCCAGGAGGCCGCGACGATCGACGGCGCCGGCCCGGGGAAGATCTACGCGAGTGTGATCCTGCCGCTGACCCGGCCGGCGATGGCCGCGCTCGGCGCGCTCTCGTTCACCTGGATCTTCAACGACCTGCTCTGGTCGATCACCGTCATCCGCTCCGGCGAGAAGATGCCGGTGACGCCCGCGCTGCTGGGCCTGCAAGGGCTGTTCGTGTCATCGTGGAACGTGATTGCCGCCGGCACCGTGATCGCCGCGGTCCCGACGGTGGCGGTGTTCCTGCGGTTCCAGAAGCACTTCGTCGGCGGCCTGGCGATCGGAGCGGTCAAGTGAAGACCTGGACGTTGCGTGGCGCAACCACCTCGTACGTCGTCGGCGTCCCCGACCACGGTCAGTGGGCACAGCTCGTTGCCTGGGGCCCACATGCGGTCGCCGGCGGCCCGTCCGTGGTCGCCCCGGTCGGTACCGAGCACTTCCTCCCGCGCGCCGACGTCGAACCCCTCGAGTACGCCGTCCGCGGCGTCCGCTACGCGGCCCCGGTCGACCTGGTCGTCAGCGGCCCCGACGGCTCGGACGAGCTGCGCCCGCTGTTCGTAGCGGCAGTTGAAGAAGCTGGTTTGGAGCTGGTGTTCGCCGATGCGGTGCGGGGTGTGCGGCTCTCGCTTCACTACCGCGTCGAGGGGGACGTGGTGGAGCGGTGGGTTGCTGTCGGCAACGACGGCGCCGATGCGCTGGTGCTGCATCAGCATGACTCGGCTGGGTTCACCGTACCCAGCGGCAACACGGTCAAGTACTTGTGGGGTGAGTGGAACAGCGAGTTCCAGCAGTCGTCGGTCGAGCTGAAGCGCGGGCGGTTCACCGTCAACAGCGCGCAGGGAATCACCGGGCATTCGTACTCACCGTTCCTTGCTGTCGGCGGGTACGGCGTCCAGCTCGCGTGGAGCGGTTCGTGGGAGCTGAGCGCGGACGCGGATACCACCGGCCAGATCCGGATTCAGGCCGGCCGGGTGTCGTCCAGCCAGGGGATCGAGTTGCCGCCGGGCGCGACCTGGACGTCGCCCAAGGCGGTCGGGGCGTGTAGCGCCGAGGGGGCCGACGGGCTGGCGCGGGTGTTCCACGAGTACGAGCGCGCGCGATCGCGGCGGCGGACGCCGAAGGTGCTGTACAACTCCTGGTTCGCGACCGAGTTCGACATCCGGGCCGAGCACCAGCTGGAGCTGGCGAAGCGGGCCGCCGGGATCGGCGTCGAGACCTTCGTGGTCGACGACGGCTGGTTCACCGGGCGGGTGGACGACGCGGGCGGCCTGGGCGACTGGGACGTCGACCCGGCGAAATTCCCGAACGGCCTCGACGGATTCATCGGGCAGCTGAAGGAGCTCGGGCTGGACTTCGGGTTGTGGGTGGAGCCGGAGTCGGTCAACCCCCGGTCGAAGCTGGCCGCCGAGCACCCGGAGTGGATTCTGCGGACGCCGGGCCGCGATCCGATCCTGGTCCGCAACCAGCTCCTGCTCGACCTCAGCCGCGACGACGTCGCCGAGTTCGTCTGGTCGACCCTGGATCGGCTGTTGTCGACGTACGACATCAGCTACCTCAAGTGGGATGCGAACCGGCCGCGCCTCGACGCCGGCGACCAGCGCCGCGATCTCGACGGCCGGGTCGTCACGAATCTGTACGGCGTCCTCGATCGGCTCCGCGCGGAGCACCCCGACGTGATCGTCGAGGGTTGCGCGGGCGGCGGGGCCCGGGTCGATCTCGGGATGGCGCAGCGCGTCGACACCCTCTGGCCGAGTGACAACACGGCGCCGCTCGATCGGCTGCAGATCCAGGAAGGCTTCCGGACCGGGTTCGCGCCGCATCTGATGAGCTCGTGGGTGACGGATGCCGAAGGCACCCATGACGGCCGGGAGCGATCGCTCGACTTCCGCTTCCATGTCGCGATGGCCGGCGTCCTCGGTATCGGCGCGGATCTGTCCCGCTGGACCGATGCTCAGCTGAAGACAGCGGCTCGGCATATCGAGCAGTACAAGGACATCCGCGACCTGGTTGTCAATGGCAAGGTTTACGGGTTGCCGAGCGGCGTCCAGTACGTCGGCGACCGGCGCTCCGTGGTGTTTCGGTGGGAGACCGGTGACGGCAACGTGCGCGGCACGCTGCCGCGCCGGGTACGGCGGCTCCCGCTGGCCGGGCTGGACCCGGCCACGAACTACCGGGTGGGGGCGGAGACCCTCCCGGGCAGCTATCTGCTGCAGGTCGGGGTCGAGCTCGACTCTGCCGACTCGCACTGCCTGGTCGTCGAGGCACTCGACGGACCACCGTTCCGCTCAACGGAAAAGGATGAGAGATGAAGCGACTCATGGGTGGGGTGATCGCGGCGGCCCTGGTGGCCGGCGCGTTCGCGGCCACCACGACGACCGCAGCTGTGGCGGCTCAGGCCACAGCTCCGGTCCTCAGCCCGACGCCCTACCAGGGCTGGAACACCTACTACGGTCTCGGTGGCGACTTCACCGAGGAGTCGATCAAGTCGGTCGCCGACTCGCTGGTCAGCCGTGGGCTGGCCAAGGCGGGGTACGACATCGTCTGGCTGGACGGCGGCTGGCAGGCCGACCAGTCGCGCAGCGCCGCTGGTGACCTGGTGCCGCACCCGGCCAAGTTCCCGAACGGGCTGAAGCCGCTGGTCGACTACATCCACGGCAAGGGCCTGAAGGCCGGGATCTACACCGACGCCGGTCCGTACATCCCGGGTAAGTGCGGTCTCGGCTCCGGCGGCTACTACCAGCGCGACGCGGACCAGTTCGCGGCCTGGGGTTTCGACGCGGTCAAGGTCGACTACCTGTGCGGTATCGCCGCCGACCTGGACCCGAAGACCGTGTTCACCGAGTTCGCCCAGGCGCTGCGCAACAACGCGAGCAAGCGGCCGATGATCTTCAACCTCTGCAACCCGGTCACCTCGCCGGACTGGGGCAACTACCCCGAGTCGCAGCAGTCGATCAACTCCTGGTCGTACGCGCCGGGGATCGCGCAGTCGTGGCGGACCTACACCGATGTCGGTTTCATGGGCGACATCAAGTTCAAGGACGTCCTGCGCAACTACGACGCCAACGCGCGGCACCCGGAGGTCGTGAAGCCGGGCGCGTTCTCCGACCCGGATTACCTGGCCCCCGAGCTCGGCATGTCGGACGAGGAGTTCAAGACCCAGCTGACGCTGTGGGCCGCGGCCGCCGCGCCGCTGGTGATCGGCAGCGACGTGCGCAAGCTGAGCGCGACGACGATCTCGATGCTGACCGACCCCGACGTCCTGGCGATCAACCAGGACAAGGCGGCGGTCCAGGCGGTTCGCGTCGGTGCGGCCGGGACGACGGAGACCTGGGTGAAGCGGCTGGCGGACGGCGGGCGTGCCGTCGTCCTGCTGAACCGGGGTGACAGCGCGAAGACGATCACGACGACCGCGAAGGCGGTCGGGCTGCACGGCGCCCGGTTCACGCTGAAGAACGCTTGGACCAACAAGGTCACCGAGAGCGCGGGCACGATCAGCGCAGCGGTTCCGGCGCACGGTACGGCGCTCATTCGCGTCGAGCCCGCGCGCGGTCTGCCCGGTGTCTCCCACGTCACGGCGGGTATTCCGCAGGTGACCAAGGTCGGCACGGATGCGCAGCCTGAGGGCTCCGCGCCGGTGGTTGCCGGTGGCGACGAGCTCACCGTGCAGGTGAACGTCCGCAACGACGGCCTGCTGCCGGTGCTGAAGCCGGCCGTCACCATTGCTGGTGGCAACGAATGGCGGGTCAAGCCGCTGACGAAGGCGCCGGTGCTGTTGGCCGGCGGCAAGCAGGCGACCTTCGCCTTCACGGTCCAACTGCCCGCCGGAGCCGCTCCGGGTAATGCGAGCCTGACCGCGACGACGGCGTACGAGGCGATCGGGTACGGCGTCCAGAAGCAGGCGACCGTCCTCGCGCCGGTCGTGGTCGCCCCGGCTCCGCCGGACGGGACCGTCCCGCTGTCGCACCACAAGTGGATCACCGCGACCAGCGGCTGGATGACCCCGGCCATCGACGAGAGCGTCGGCGGCGGCAACCCGATCAAGCTGACCGGTACGACGTACGCCACCGGCATCGGCGTCGCCTCGCCGTCCCTCGTCCGCTACTACCTCGGCAAGTCCTGCACCCGTCTGGCCGGCACCGTCGGCATCGACGACGTCGTCAACAACGTCGGCCCTGACGGCGGCACAGCGACCTTCCAGGTCGTCGGCGACGGCAAGGTCCTCTTCGACAGCGGCACCGTCGACCGCCACACCCCCAAGCCCTTCGACGTCGACCTCACCAACGTCCGGGTCCTCGACCTCGTCGTCGGCGACGCCGGCGACGGCGGCTACAACGACCGCGCCGACTGGGCCGCCCCCACCGCAACCTGCTGATTCACCCGAGGTGAAGGGGCGGCCCGTCCAGGGCCGCCCCTTTCTCGTCATGAGCCGGCGTCGCCATCAGCGAGCCAGCCGGTCGAGCAGTTCGGCCAGCAGCGCGTGTTCTCCCGATGTGAGGTCACCTGGGTCGTCGCCGAGCATCGCGCTCAGGGTGAGCGCGGCACTCGCGCGGGTCGCCGGGGCGTCTTGTGCGGTGGAGTTCAGCGCGCCGGCCAGCGCGGCCTCGCGGACGCGTTCGGACAGCCCGAAGTCCGGGACGGGTTGGGTGATCAACATCAGCGTGACGCCGATGTTCGCGGCGAAGAGCTGCTGGGCAGCGTCTTCCGCGGGCACCTTCAGCAGACCTTTCGTCGCCGCTTCGCTGAACCGCTCGCGTAACGCGGCATGGGCCGGAGCGGTGACGGCACAGGGCTTCCCCGGCTCGGCCCGGCCGTAGAGCAGGGCGTAGAACGACGGGTGCTCCAGCCCGAACCGCACATGCTTGTCCCACCCCTCGCGCAGGTCGCCGAGCGGGTCGCCCGAGCTCTCGACGGCCGTGTACTGGGTGAAGCCGTGGTTCGCCACGGCGTCGATCAGGCCCTGCTTACTGCCGAAATGGTGGTACAGCGTCGGCGCCTGCACGCCGGCCCGTTCGCACACGGCCCTGGTGGACACCGTGCCGGTGCTCTGCAGCAACTCCGCTGCGGCGAGGAGGAGTCGATCCCGTGCGTTCTGCATGTTGCTATATTAACTCATGTATCGCTATATTCAATACTATAGCGATACATGAGCATCTATAGCGCAGGGAGTGGTCCATGAAAACTTGGTTCATCACGGGTGGGACGCCGGGCGGATTCGGCCTGACCTACGCCGAGGCCGCGCTGCACCAGGGCGATCAGGTGGTGGTGACCGCGCGCCGGCCGGCTGAGCTGCAGGAGTGGGCTGCTCGCCACGGCGACCGCGCGCTGGTCCTCGAGCTCGACGTGACCGATGCGGAGCAGGTGCGAGCGGCGGTCCGGACGGCGGAGGAGCGGTTCGGCGGGATCGACGTACTCGTCAACAATGCGGGTCGCGGTTGGTTCGGCTCGGTCGAGGGCGCTCAGGACGAGATGATCCGCCGGACCTTCGACCTGAACCTGTTCGGGGTGGTCGAGGTGGTCCGGGCGGTACTGCCCGGGATGCGGGCCCGGGGCAACGGCTGGATCGTGAACATGTCGTCGGTGGCGGGCCTCGTCAGCGCCCCCGGGTTCGGCTACTACGCGGCGGCGAAGTTCGCTCTCGAAGGGCTGTCGGAGACTTTGCGTCACGAGGTCGAGCCGTTCGGGGTGCGGGTGCTCGTCGTGGAGCCGGGAGGGTTCCGTACCAAGGCCTACGCCGGCTTCCGGAGTGAGCCCGTCGACGAAACCGTTGCCGCCTACCTGCCGCTGGTCGAAAGTGTCAAGGCAGCGTTCGTCGGCCTGAACGGCAAGCAGGACGGCGATCCCGTGCGCGGTGTGCAGGCCGTGATCAGCGCGATGAACGCACCTGTTCCGCCGCAGCGACTCGTCCTCGGCAATTCTGGGTACGACGTCGTGGTCGCCATGCACGAGAACGCGCTCACCGAACTGCGCGCGAACGAGAAGCTCTCGCGGAGCGCGGACTTCGACACCGGCCTGAGCGCCGTCGCCGTCCCGAAGGCCGTCGAGAACTTCGTCGAAGCCACCAATTCCCATGACGTGGAGGCGCTGTTCGCGGTCTTCGGAGACGGCGCCGCCGTCCTCGACGACGGGAACACCTACCGCGGCGAGACCGAGATTCGCGCGTGGATCCGAACGCACCTGATCGAGCCCAAGATCGTGATCACGCCGACCTCGTTCGAGAACGACCGGCTGATCGCCTCGAACGCAGGCCGGTTCCCGGGGAGCCCGTTGACGTTCGCGTTCACCTTCGCGACGAAGGACGGCCTGGTCACCGGCCTGTCGATCGAACCCGTCTGATCGCCGCCGGGCTACTTCCAGCCGATCGCCGCGGACTTGAAGTATTCCCAGCCGTGGGCGCGCCAGAGGGGCGCTTGGCGGGCCAGGCGGTCGGCGTAGCCGGGCCAGGTGTCGGGGGTGTGGGACCAGGCCTTCTCCGCGGCGGCCGGGAGGCGGGGGAGCAGTAAGAACTCCAGGTCGGACCGGGTGGTGACGGTTTCGCACCAGATGGCGGCTTCGACCCCGGCCAGTTGGGTGTCGGAGGTTGCGCCGGGAGTTGCGTCGAGGGGATCCCAGTCGTAGCCGTCCTGGATGGTGGTCGGCGGGTAGTGGGGGAGACCGACCCGGCGGCGTTGTTCCTCTTGGCCGGGGTCGGTCGACGAGTCGCCGTGGGGGCGGTCGAAGTACAGCCACTTGTGGGCCGAGACGAGGATGGGGGTTCCTTGGGCGTGGGCCTTGGGGAGGTCTTGCTGGGCCTTCTGCAGGTGCTCCACCAGGATCGGTAGCAGATCTGCGGGGACCTCGACACTGGTGGTTGATGCCAGCAGTTCGGTGGTTTCGATCCAGTACTGGACGACGTCGGCCGGGTCGAGGTCGGCGCGAGCGATCTCCTGCCAGCCGATGACTCGTTTGCCACGGGCGCGGATGCGGGCCGCGGCCTGTTCGACGAAGGCGGCGTGGGCGGCGTCCGGCATCCCCCAAGCCTCGTCGCCGCCGAGGTGGACGTAGGCGCTCTGCGGGAACTGGGCGATCACGGCGTCCAGGACGTCGTCGACGAAGGACCAGGTCGCGGGCCGGTCGGGATCAAGGGTGCCGAGTTGCAGCTGGATGTCGTCGCCGACGTCGATGGTCCGGATCTCGGTCGGGGCGAGCTCGGGGATGCTGCGGAAGACGGCCTGGCTGTGGCCGGGCATGTCGACCTCGGGGACGAGCGTGACGAACCGCTCGGCGGCGTACTGGACGAGGTTCGCGACATCCGCCCGGGTGTAGTGGCCGCCCGGACGATCGCCGATCGCGCCCGTCGAGCCGAACTTGACCAGCTCCGGCCGCGACGGCACCTCGAATCGCCAGCCCTGGTCGTCGGTGAGGTGCAGATGCAGGACGTTCAGCTTGTAGAGCGCGCATATGTCGATCACCCGCCGCACGGTCTCCGGCGGATGGAACGTCCGGACGACGTCGAACGACAACCCCCGCCACGCGAACCGCGGCCCGTCCACGATCCGCTGACACGGCACGGCGTCCCCGTGCAGCGCGACGAGTTGCCGCAACGTCGTCAGCCCGCGGAAGACGGCCTCGTCCGACGGCCCCCACACCCGAACCCCGTCCGCGGTGATCTCCACCCCGTACCGCTCGTCGACGTCCACCCCATCCGCCCGCAACCCCGCCGCGGCCGGCACCCCCTCCAGCCCGCCCGCCTCGATCGTCACCTGCACGGCGTCCAGATCAACCGTCGTCGTGCCATCGCCGAGGCTGACCTCGAACGGCTTGGGAATCATGTCGGGCTCCAACGGCTAGGGGGAAGCGGACCGCCAACACTCACCAACTTAAGCGCGGGAAGGTTCCCCACGCTCAGCCGCGGCGGGATTGGTGCTCCGAATTGGAGTTGGTGAGTGGGGGCGGTCCGGGGCCGTCAGGTAATGCTCCGGCAGTAGAGGGCGTCGGGGGTGCCGGAGGCGCCTACTCGGGTGGTGAAGGCGATGCCGGCGACGTGTTCGTTGTCGGCGCATTGGCCTTTGTAGTGGCCGGAGGCGAAGTCGGCGCCGCGGGCGGCGCCGCGGTTGTCGGAGCGGTCGAACCAGAGGGTGCGGCCGGTGGGGGAGAGGGATTGGGAGGTGGCGGTGCAGAGGAGGGAGGAGACGCGGGCGCCGCGGACGGCGTAGCCGGTGGCGAAGTGGCCGGGTGGGCATTGGAACTTGGTGTAGCCGGAGGCCCAGTCGGGGGAGACGTGGCGTTCGTCCCTGACGACCTCGTAGGTGCTGACGGCAACTGGGCCGCCGGAGGTGCAGAGGCCGCGGTTGCCGGTGTGGGAGAGACCGACGAGGCGGAGGCCGTCGGGGCAGGCGGCTTTGCGGGCGCCGTTGTCCCAGTCGCCGGCGGCGCGCATGCGGAGCGACTGGACGAAATCGCCGTGGTCGGGGCTGAGCATCTTCCAGACCGTCGATGTCGGTACGGCGCCGGTGCGGGACGGCGCGTTGATCAGACGGCTCCAGGCCGAGGCGCGCCAGTCGTCACCGTCGTACAGGCCCATCCGTTGGCCGGCGGAGTCCCAGTGCAGGAGGGCCCAGCCGTTGCCGGTGCGGTTCTGGTGCCAGCCGACGAGCGGCCAGTAGGCGAAGTCGGCGTCGCTGCGGATGAGGTGGTCGACGAACCGCTCGAACCACGCGCGCGGTTTGGCGCCGGTCTCCTCGCGGCCGCCGACGCCGAACTCGCTGATCCAGACCGGCGCGGTGAAGTGGCCCTCCTCGCCGCTGACGAAGAGCGCCTGCCGGTTCACCTCGCTGATCAGCTCCTCCGGGGAGAGGTCCTGGTACCGCGGGTCGCTGGTCTCGCCCGTCCCGGTCGCGCCGCTGTGCCGTGGGCCGGTGTAGCCGTAGAAGTGTGCGGCGTACACGAGTTTGTTGGAGGCGACCAGTGTGTGCGAGAGCGTCCGGGCTGGGGTGAGCGTCGGCCGGTCGTGCGGGAAGCCGTCGACCGGGATGCCGGTCCAGTTGATGCCCTCGACAACGATCAGCAGCTTCGGGTTGGCCTCGGTGAGGATCCGGTCGCCGAGCCGCTGGGTGGCCGCGAACCAGTCGTGATCGTTGCCCCAGCCCCAGTTCGGGTCGTCCAGGATGTTCCGCCGGACCTCGTTGTAGAGATCGGCGCCGACGACCCGCGGATTGGTCCGGTAGCGATTGACCATCAACAGCCAGTCGCTCTCCCAGGTCGCGGCCGACTGACTGGTGTTCCAGCGCTCGTTGCCGTCGACCCCGCAACACCAGCGGGTCGTGTTCGTGTGATTGTTCAGGACGACCGCGAAGCCGGCCGCGGTGAGCTCCTGGACGACGACGTCGTACACCTGGAGCGGTGTCTTGCCGCGCAGGCCCGGGTTGGCCGCGACGGCCGCGTCGGTGACCGGGCGGCTGTCGTGGACCATCTCGTTCGAAAACGGCAGCCGGATGCTGTTCAGGCCGAGCTCGGCGAAACCGCCGATGATCGAGCCCATCGACGCGCGGTCGAGACCGAGCGGGATCCGGTTGCCGTTCTCACCGGCGTGATGGCTGGCGTTGTCGTTCTGATCGCCGGAGCCGTTCCAGGTGCCGCTGGCGCCGTGCCAGTTGCCGGACTTCAGCCGGAAACGATTCCCGTCGGCGTCGACGATCCAGCGGCCGCGGGTGCTGAGTGGCGCACTCCAGGCCGGCACCAGCTCCACCGCCGCGGACGCCGAAGCGGGCGAGGACGGCGCGGCGGCGGCCGGGGTGACGGGGAGGAGTAGAAGGGCGAGAGTGACGAGAGTCCGGACGGCGGTGCTTCCGCGCATGGCTCACCTGTCCCCAGGTCGTGGTGGGCGGGGTGATGGCCGGAAGCTTCGCGGGACCGCCGGCCACCACGCAGTCATTGGACCAGATCCGGCCGGGCGTGGGGAGACCGATGTCCACGGCGAATTCTTTCCATGTTCCTTTGTGTGCGGTTAGATAATTTCCCATGCAGCTACGAACACTGACAGCGCTCCTCGGAATCGCCGTCGCCGGGCTCGTCCCGGCGCCCGCGGCCGCCGCCCCCGACCCGGTCGACGTTCAGCTTCTCTCGATCACCGACTTCCACGGCTACCTCCGCCCGCCGTCCCCCGCGGACGGCGGCACGATCGCCGGCCCCGGTGGCACCCAGGTGGTCGGCGGCGCCGCCTACCTGGCCACCCACCTCAAGAACCTCCGGCAACCGAACTCGATCCGGTTCGCGAACGGCGACAGCTTCTCCGGCTGGCCGTTCGAGGTCGACGCGCACGCCGACGAGCCGACGATCGAGGCGCTGAACGCGCTCGGGATCGAGTTCTCCAGCGTCGGCAACCATGAACTGGACGTCTCGAAGAGCTTCCTCGTCGACCACATGGCGCGCGGCAAGTGCTTCGGCCGGCCCGGCGTCGACAGTTGTTTCACCGACTCCACCGGACGCCGGTTCCACGGCGCGGACTTCGGATTCCAGTCGGCCAACATCGTCGATGCGAAGGGCCGTCCGATCGTGGCGCCGTACACGATTCGCTGGGTGCGCGATCATGGGCGCAGCTACCCGGTCGGCTTCATCGGGCTGACCGTCCCCGACACGCCGGTCGGATCGACGTCGTACCAGCCGGAGCTCAAGGCGCTCGACCCGCTCGATGCGGCGAACCGGGCGGCGGCCGAGCTGACCCGGCGCGGCGTGAAAGCGATCGTGCTGAACATGCACGACGGCGGGACGGACGCGTCGCCGACGTACAACGACTGCGTGAACCCGACCGGCCCGGCGATCGAGCTGGCCCGCAAGGTGACACCGCAGATCGACGCGATCGTCACCGGGCACTGGCACGCCGCGTTCAACTGCAGCATCCCGGACCCGGCCGGCAACCCGCGCCCCGTCGTCGAGGCCGCCAATCACGGCCGGCTGATCAGCGAGATCAACCTGCGCCTCGACCGGCGGACGGGTGAGGTCTTGCGCGATCGGACGACATCCACCAACCACCCGGTCACCCGCGACGTCACACCGGATCCGAAACTGCAGCGGATCGTCGACCACTGGACCGCGGCAGGTGACCGCAAGTACGCCGAACCGGTCGCGACCATCACCGGCGACTTCACCCGGACGCCGAACGCGGTCGGCGAGAGCACCATGGCTGACCTGGCCGCCGACGTCCATCTGTGGACCGCCCGCGGCCAGGCCGACCTGGGGATCGTGGCCGCCAAGCCCGCGGCCGGTAGTACTGCGTTGCGTGGCGACCTGCTGGTTGCCAACAGCGGCAAGCCGGGTGATGTGGACGGACGGGTGCTGCTGGGGGAGTCGTGGGAGGCCTACGGCTATGGCAACCCAGTGCTGACAGTGGGGCTGACCGGCGCGCAGCTGGACGCCGTACTGGAGCAGCAGTGGCAGACGCAGACGAACGGCACAGTGAAGTTCGCACCGCTCGCAGCTTCGGCCAATGTCACCTACAGCTTCGATGCGAGCCGTCCGGTCGGTGATCGGGTCGCACCGGCCGACGTCCGAGTCAATGGCGCGCAGTTGGACCCGACGCGCACCTACCGGGTGGCGGCGCTGGCGTACACGGTGCTCGGCGCTGACGGCTACTCGGCGTTCAAAGCCGCGACCGGCCCCGTACGCACCGACACTGATCACGAGACCTTCGCGGCGTACCTGCGCGCCCACGAGGTCCTCACACCGGCACCTCTGACGAGAGTCACGCAAAAGGGCTGACAACCCTTTCCCCACGCGCTCCGTACTGATCGGTGACGGAACGAGTGAGGGGAAGCGAATGGCAGCACGGGACGAGGAGTTCAGCGAGTACGTCGCCCAGCGGCGTACTCAGCTGCGCCGCATCGCCTATCTGCTCTGCGGCGACGTGCACAAGGCCGAGGATCTGGTCCAGACGGCCCTGATGAAGCTGTACGTCGCCTGGAACCGCGTGCAGCGCAGTGGCAACGTAGATGCCTACGTACGCCGGATCCTGGTCAACTCCGGGATCGACGAGAGCCGCCGTCCGTGGCGCCGTGAGAACGCCGGCCTGGACGGTCTCGACCCGGTGGCCACCGAAGGCCTCGCGTTCGAGGACCGCGGCGCCCTACTAGCGGCGCTGAACACCCTGCCGTCCGGCCAACGCCGTGTCGTCGTACTGCGCTTCTTCGTCGGTCTGACCATCGAAGAGACCGCCACCGACCTGCACTGCTCCACCGGCACGGTGAAGAGCCAGAGCTCCCGTGCCCTCGCTCGACTGAACGAACTACTGACCCCGGACTTCCGGGCCGTAGGAGGCCCCCGATGATCGACGAGAAGACCCTTCAGGAACACCTCCTGGCCACCGCAGCCGAGCAGGACGACCTGCTCCCGCGCGACCTCGCCGACGACCTCGCCGCCGGCCGCCGCCGCCTACTCCGCCACCGCCTCGCCACCGGAGCCGCCGCCCTCCTCACCACAGGCGCGGTCCTCGCCGCAACACTCGGCGTCACCGGTGCCCTGCACCAGGCAAAGCCGGAGGAGGTCGCGCCCGCCAAGCCGCAGCAGGTTCAGGCCACCACTGACCTCGACACGGTCATCACCGGCCTACTGACCAAGCACTTCGACCCGGGTGAGCAACATCTCGGCTACGGCCTGCGCCCCTTCAAGCTCGTGACCCGCACCGGGTACCGCGGCACCCTGCGGGAGGTGCACTGGGGAGCGAAAGGCGACTGGCGGGCGGGAGCCCTGAAGGTCGGTCTGTTCAACTCGACCAAGCCCGACGAGCAGCGCTGCGGCAGCTACTACGAGCGCTTCCCAAAGCCGCTGATCTGCAAGCCGGTCACGCTCCCCAACGGCCGAACGGCGGAGCTGGGCCGCCAGGGCGGCAAGGCCGAGCTCAGGTACGTCCAGCCCAGCGGGGACATCGTCTACGTCGCCGTGGACCCCAGCACCTTCGGCGACGGCTCCAGGATGGGCATCACTGACGCCAAGCTCTTCGCCTTCGCGACCGACCCGGCCCTCGTACTTCCTGAGGTCACTTCCGCCCAGCGCGAAGCCGCTGACCTGCTCACCGGTCACCTGCCCGTGGCGTCCCAGATCGATGCCGCCGCCCTCAAGATCCTCGGCGGCGATCTCCGGCCTCTCGACATCCTTCGTGACTACCCGGGCGAGTGCTCCTTCCGCATGGACTGGCTCAAGGCCGGCGTG
This sequence comes from Kribbella sandramycini, assembly GCF_013131805.1. Taxonomy (GTDB): domain Bacteria; phylum Actinomycetota; class Actinomycetes; order Propionibacteriales; family Kribbellaceae; genus Kribbella; species Kribbella sandramycini. Next base: position 307,807 of record NZ_JABJRC010000006.1, read on the forward strand.
AAATCCCGCATCGAGTTCGGCGTGACCCCCCGACCGATCGCCGGAACCTGTTCAGACTTGTTCAGAACCCCGACCTGCACCAAGATCGCCGACGCCGAGCTCTACGAACGCACCACCAGCGCCTTCGGCATCAGATTCACCGAGTACGGCGCCACCCGCCGCACCCCGGACGGTCACCGCGTCTGGGTCCTGGTCACCTACACCGCCGCCAAGCGCCCACCCACCGGAATCACCCAGCAGCAACTCCTGGCCGTACTCGCCCGCCCCGAACTCGAGTTGAGGTAGCCCGTGCGCTACCCCGGAGCGGGCGTGGTGCCGAGCGACCGCGCGCCTAGCCGGGCCTAGCGTCGCAGTATGTGGAAACTCGCGGTGGTGGTGGGTCTGGTGGCGGGTGGGATGACGCCGGTCGTTGCTAAGGGCATCGATTGGGAGCCGTGTCCGGAGTTGCGGGGGATGGAGTGCGCGACGGTTCGGGTGCCGCTGGATCATCTGAAGCCGGACGGCCGGACGGTCGGGATCGCGATCTCGCGGTTACCCGCGGAGCCGGGGCGGCGGCGTGGCGTCCTGCTGACGAATCCGGGCGGGCCGGGCGCTCCGGGGATCGGGTACCCGCGCGACCTCCAGCACCTCCTCGGGGACGTGGCGAAGCAGTACGACGTGATCGGGATCGACCCGCGATTCATGGGGGCGAGCGAGCCGGCGGACTGCGGCCCGGTGCGGATCGCCGACGTTTTCCGGTCCGCGCGGAGCCGGGCCGAGTTCGATCGGGCCGCGCGGCTCGCGAAGGGGTTCGTCGGGCGGTGCCGGGACGACCGCCTGGAGTACGCGGGGATTCGGGACGTCGCGCGGGATCTGGATCTCGTTCGGCAGGCCTTGGGCGTGGCGAAGATCTCGTACTACGGGGTCTCGTGGGGCGCCGATCTCGGCGTCGTCTACAGCCAGCTGTTCCCGGGGCGGGTGGATCGGATGGTTGTCGACAGCGTGACGGATGTCGAGGGCTCGGAGTACCGGCATCTGGCGACCGGGGAGCGGGCCGAGGCAGCGTTCGACGAGTGGGCAGCGTGGGCGGCCTGGCGGGATGACGAGTACCGGCTGGGGCGGACGGGGACGCAGGTGCGGAAGACCGTCACCCGGTTGATCGAGCAGGCGGCGCGGAGGCCGGTCGGGGTTGGCGGGTATCGGCTGGACGGCGCGGCGATGCCCTGGGTGGTGCAGCTGGGAATGGGCGACGAGAGCGAGCGGGAGTTGGCGGCGCGCAACGTGCGCCAGTTGCTCGACGCGGCCCAGGGCAAGCCGGTGACGCCGTCGGCGGAGTTGGCCGGGTGGTTGCGGCAGTACTTCGAGGTCGATCCGGCCGTCTCCCGGTTCGCGGCGGCGTCGGTGGCGTTCACCTGTAACGACAACGGCTGGCCGCGGGGGCCCGCGCAGTACTGGCGGGACGTGCAGCGGACGAAAGAGCGTGAGCCGCTGTTCCACACGACGTTCCTGCCGTGCGCCTACTGGACGCAACGGACGGCGGAGCCGGAGCTGCAGATCGGCACCGACGTACCGATGCTGATCGTGCAGGCCGAGCGGGACAACATTCCGCTGCGCTGGGCCCAGGAGCTGCACGCGAAGCTGCCGAAGTCGACCCTGAAAACAGTCGACCGCCGTGCGCATGGTGTCTATGAACACCTGCGCACGACGGTCAACGAGTACCTCGGCTCTTAGCGGTTCGAGCGGTGCCGCTCGGCGATCTCCTTGAGGTAGAGCGCGCTCTGCTTCGGGGTGCGGACCTGGGTGTCGTAGTCGACGCGGACGATGCCGAAGCGCTTGACGTAGCCGTAGGCCCACTCGAAGTTGTCGAGGAGGGACCAGGCCAGGTAGCCGCGGATGTCGGCGCCCTGGTTGATCGCTTCGGCGACGGCGGCCAGGTGCGAGGTGAAGTACGCCGTCCGGCCCTCGTCGGCGACGAAGCCGTTCTCGTCGGGGGTGTCCTCGAAGGCGGAGCCGTTCTCGGTGATCACCATCGGCAGGCCCGGGTAGTCCTTGGCGATGCTGACCAGGAGGTCGGTGAAGCCTTCGGGGACGATCTCCCAGTCCATCGCGGTGCGCGGCTTGTTCAGCGGGATGGTCCGGCTGACCGGCAGGCCGTCGTCCGTGGTGGTCTTGCCGTCCTCGTCGAACCCGCTGAACTTCTGGCTGAAGTAGTAGTTCACGCCGAGGACGTCGATCGGGGCCGCGATCAGCTCGAGGTCGCCCTTCTGGATCGGGAGCTCGGCGCCTTCGGCGGCGAGGTCGGCGACCACGTCGGCCGGGTAGTGGCCGTGGACGAGCGGGTCGAGGTAGATCCGGCGGCCCATGCCGTCGGCGCGGCGGGCGGCGTCGACGTCCGGCGCGGCGTCACTGGCCGGGTATGCCGTGGCGACGTTCAGCGTGATGCCGATGTCGAGTTTGCGCGGCGAGGCCTCCCGCATCCGGGTGGTGGCCAGACCGTGCCCGAGCAGCAGGTGGTGGACGGCCTCGATCGCGCGCGGGAACTCGCGACGGCCGGGCGCGTGCGCGCCGTAGGCGTAGCCGAGCATCGCCGAGCACCACGGCTCGTTCAGCGTGGTCCAGGTGTTCACCCGGTCCTTGAGCGCGTCGAACACCATCATCGAGTAGTCCGCGAACCGGTACGCCGTGTCCCGGTTCGGCCAGCCGCCGGCGTCCTCGAGCTCCTGCGGCAGGTCCCAGTGGTACAGCGTCACCCAGGGGTCGATGCCCTGGGCAAGCAGCTCGTCGACCAGTTTGTCGTAGAAGGCCAGGCCGGCCGGGTTGACCGGGCCCTTGCCGTGCGGCTGCACCCGCGGCCAGGCCACCGAGAACCGGTAGGTGTCCATGCCGAGGCTCTTGATCAGCGCGACGTCCTCGGGCATCCGGTGGTAGTGGTCGCAGGCGACGTCGCCGACGTCGCCGTTGTCGATCGCGCCCGGGGTGTCGCAGTAGGTGTCCCAGATCGACGGCGTGCGGCCGTCCTCGGCGATCGCGCCCTCGATCTGGTACGCCGAGGTCGCGACGCCCCAGCGGAAGTCGGCCGGCAGACCCGCGATCAGATCAGCCGCCCCCGAGACGGAAGTCGTACTCATATTTGCCTTTCGCAGAACAGTAGGAGGGAGATCAGCCGACCGGCACGCGGCCGGGCAGCCAGCACGCGACGGACCGGCTGGGGTCGTTACGGGCCGACGGGATCCCGAGCAGCGGGACCTCTTCGGAGCAACGGTCGAACGCGTGCGGGCAGCGCGGGTGGAACGAGCAGCCGGTCGGCATCCCGCGCAGGTCGGGCGGCGAGCCGGGGATCCCGGCCAGCTCCTTGCGCGGGCCGCGCAGCGCCGGGAAGGACTTCAGCAGCCCTTCGCTGTAAGGGTGCAGCGAGTCCTTGTACAGATCCGCGGACTTCGCCTCCTCGACGATCCGGCCGCCGTACATGATCGCGATCCGGTCCGAGAACTCGACCAGCAGCGACAGGTCGTGGGTGATGAACAGCACCGAGAAGCCGAGCCGCTCGCGCAGCTCGACCAGCTGCGCCAGGATCTGGCGCTGCATCACCACGTCGAGCGCGGTGGTCGGCTCGTCCATGATCACGATCTGCGGCTCGAGCACGAGCGCCATCCCGATCATCACCCGCTGGCGCATACCGCCGGAGAGCTGATGCGGGTAGGCGTCCATCCGGTCCGCGGAGATGCCGACCAGTTTGAGCATGTCCTTGGCCCGGGCGATCCGCGCCTCCGGCGACAGATCCGGCTCGTGCGCCTTGATCACGTCGAGCATCTGGGTGGAGACCTTGTGCACCGGGTTCAGCGAGTTCATCGCGCCCTGGAACACGATCGACGTCTCGGCCCAGCGGAACGCGCGCAGCTCGGCGTTGGTCAGGCTCATCACGTCGTACGGGTCGCCGCCCGGCGGGTGGTAGATCACCTCGCCGCCGCTGATCACACCCGGCGGCGGGAGCAGCCGGGTGACGCCGTACGCCAGGGTCGACTTCCCACTGCCGCTCTCGCCGGCCAGGCCGAGCACCTCACCGCGGTGCAGGGTCAGCGTGACGTCGCGGACCGCCTGGACGCCCTCGTCGCCGAGACCGTAGTCGACGCTGAAGTCCTTGATCTCGAGGACCGGCTCTTTCCCGCTCATGCGGCCGCCTCCTTCTTCTTGCGGACGACGGGCGTCGCGTTCTGCTCCGGCTTCGGCAGGATCGGCGTGAAGCCGACGCGCATCCGGATCGGCTGGCCGTCCTTGGTCTTGTGGTGGTGACCGCTGCTGCGCAGCCGCGGGCTGACGAACTCGTCGATCCCGAAGTTGATCAGCGACAGCGCCGTGCCGAGGATCGCGATCGCCAGACCGGCCGGGACGAACCACCACCACGCGCCCTGGGCGAGCGCCTGCTGGCTCTGCGCCCAGAACAGGATCGTTCCCCAGTTCCACTCCGAGATCGTCGAGATCCCGATGAAGGCCAGCGTGATCTCGGACATGATCGCGAAGATCACCGTGCCGACGAAGCTGGAGGCGATGATCGCGGTCAGGTTCGGCATGATCTCGGCGGTGATGATCCGCCAGGTGCTCTCACCGGTCGCCCGCGCGGCCTCGACGTAGTCGCGCCGGCGCAGCGACAGGGTCTGCGCGCGCAGCACCCGCGCACCCCAGGCCCACGAGGTGAAACCGATGACGAGGGCAACCATCAGGTCACCCGCGCCCGGGATGGTCGAGGCGACGATGATGATCAGCGGCAGCGCCGGGATGACCAGGAAGACGTTCGACAGCGCGGACAGGCCCTCGTCGGCGGCGCCGCCGAGGAAGCCCGAGCTGACGCCGATCAGGATCGACAGCGCGGTCGCGACCAGGCCGGCCAGCAGGCCGACGAACATCACGCCGCGGGTGCCGACGAGCATCTGGCTGAAGATGTCCTGACCGAGGTGCGTCGTCCCGAACCAGTGCTCGGACGACGGCGGCTGGATCAGGTCGCTGCTGCGCGCCGACGGGTCGTACGGCGCGATCCACGGGCCGATGATCGCGATCAGGCAGAAGAAGCCGAGCACGATCAGGCCGGTGGCGGCCTTGCCGTTGGCAACGAACCGCAACCGGCGGCGTTTGGCCGGCTTGGCCTCGACCGCGGGGCCTTCCGGGCTCACCGTGGTGACGGTGCTGGTGGGTGCGGACATCTCAGCCCTCCTTCCGGGTGCGGGGATCGAGCAACAGGTAGGCGACGTCGGCGATCAGGTTCGCGACCAGGACCGACAGCGTGATGACCAGGAAGACGCCCTGCATCAGCGGGTAGTCCTTGGAACCGACGGCCTGGAACAGGTTGTAGCCGATGCCGGGGTAGGAGAAGACGATCTCGACCAGCAGCGTGCCGCCGACGATGAACCCCAGCGACAGCGCGAAACCGGAGACGTTCGGCAGCAGCGCGTTGCGCGCGGCGTAGCTCATCATCACGCGCTTCTCGGGCAGGCCCTTGGCGTGCGCGACGGTGATGTAGTCCTCGGAGGCGACCGTCACCATCATGTTCCGCATGCTGAGGATCCAGCCGCTGACCGACGAGATCAGGATCGTGATCGCCGGCAGCAGGCTGTGCTGGATCGCGCTGCCGATGAACGCGCCGTCCCAGGACGGCACCAGGCCGGGCTCGTAACCGCCCGACGACGGGAAGATGCTGTCCGGACCGGCCAGCAGCGTGATCGCCAGCAGACCGAGCCAGAAGTACGGGATCGACGACAGGAACGTCGTCACCGGCAACAGGCCGTCGAGCCAGGAGCCGCGCCGCCAGCCGGCCAGGATGCCGAGACCGGTGCCGATCGCGAAGCTGGCCAGGGTGGTCAGGCCGACGAGTGCGATCGTCCACGGCAGGCTCTGGTTCAGGACGTCGGCGACCGGGGTCGGGAAGAACGTGAACGACAACCCGAGGTCGCCGCGGAACACCTGGCCCCAGTAGTCGACGTACTGGCTCCACAGGCTGGCGTCCTTGTCCAGACCGAACAGGACGTACAGCGACTGGATGGCCTCGGTGCTGATCTGCCCCTGGTACTTGTTGATCAGCGAGGTGACCGGGTCGCCCGGGATCAGCCGCGGGATGAAGAAGTTGATCGTCAGCGCGGCCCAGGCGGTGAAGAGGTAGAACGCGACGCGTTGCAGAAGGAACTTCACTTGGCTGCTCCTTCCTCGTAGAGCCAGCAGGCGGCCCAGTGGCTCTGACCGCTCTCGACGATCGGCAACTCGAATCGCGGCGGCAGTTCGGTCGAGCACTTCGGCATCGCGTGCACGCAGCGCGGGTGGAACCGGCAGCCGGTCGGCGGCGCGATCAGGCTCGGCGGCTCACCGCTGCCCTGGTCCTCCGGCGCGCGCAGATCGCCGACGCGGTCCAGCCGGTCGGGGTCGGGCGCGCTCTCGATCAGCAGCCGGGTGTACGGGTGCGCCGGGTGCTGGGTGACGGTCTCGGAGTCGCCGCCCTCGACCATCCGGCCGGCGTACATCACCATCGTCTCGTCGGCGAAGTACCGGGCCGAGGCGATGTCGTGGGTGATGTAGAGGATGGCCAGGTTCAGCCGTTCCTTCAGATCGCGGAGCAGGTTCAGGACGCCGAGCCGGATCGAGACGTCGAGCATCGACACCGGCTCGTCGGCGAGCAGGGCCTGCGGATCGGCGCCGAGGGCGCGGGCGATCGAGACGCGCTGGCGCTGACCGCCGGACAGCTCGTGCGGGAACTTGTCCAGGTAGCGCTCCGGGGGAGTCAGCTGGACGCGCAGCAGCAGGTCGCGCAGGTTGGTCTCGAGCTCGGCCTTGGAGTTGCCGGCCCGGCCGTGGATCTTCAGCGCGCGGGTCAGGTGGTAGCGCACGGTGTGCGTCGGGTTCAGCGACGCGAACGGGTCCTGGAAGATCATCTGCACCTGGCGGCAGTACGCCCGGAACTTCCGGCCGCCGCGGACCGTCACGGACTCGCCGTGCAGGCGGATGTCGCCGTCGGTGCGGTGGTGGAGCTGCGCGAGCAGCCGGGCCACCGTGGACTTGCCCGAGCCGGACTCGCCGACCAGGGCGGTCACGCGGCCGCGGCGTAACGTCAGGTTCAGGTCGTCGACCGCGTGCACGACCTTGCGTTCACGGGTCAACAGGTCCCGGATACCGCGCCGTACCGGGAAGTGCTTGGTGAGGCCGTCGGCCTCGAGAACTACTTCAGGGACCACCGCTGGGGCCACCGCTGGGTCGGTCACCGTCATGGTTGCAAGACTCCTCGAATCGTGGCGCCGCGGCGCCGGGGAAGCACTTGAGAGCACCCTCCCCGGCGCCGCGGCCCGGCCTCACTGCGAGCCGGCGGGCTTCAGCTTCAGGACGATTTCCAGGGCGTTCTGCTGGGTCGGCTGACCCGGCGCGTACGAGTTCTGCTCGTCCGGCCACCCGGTCCAGTTCTTGGTGCTGTACAGACCGCCGACGTTCGAGGCGGACGTCGGGATCACCGGCATCTGCTCGACCATGATCTTCTGCAGGCCGTTCAGCGCCGTGGTCCGGGTCGCGTCGTCGGTGGCGTTGGCGTAGGTGTCGAGCAGCTGGGTCGCCTCCGGGCTGGAGAAGCGCCCGTAGTTACCGCTGATCCCGCCCTTGCCGACCGGCTTCAGGATCTTGCCGTCCATGATGTTCTGGTAGATGTCGTACGGCGTCGCGCCGCCGTTGGTCCAGTGCATCCCGGCCTCGAAGGTGCCCTCGTCGAAGGCCTTGAACCACGCGTCCTGGTTGGCCTTGTCGACGGTCGCCTTGATGCCGATCGTGGACAGGTTGTCCTTGATGATCTCGAGGTCGGTGATGTAGTCCGACCAGCCGGCCGGGTTGGTCAGCGTGATCTCGACCGGCTTACCGGTCTTGTCCTTGAGGACGTCGCCCTCGAGCTTGTACCCGGCGGCGGCGAGGTCGGCCTTGGCGCCCTCGACGTCGACGGCGTGCTTCTTGTCCTTGAACTCCGGCGCGATGAACGACTCACCGGCCGGGGTCGGGATGCCGGTGATGGACTCGACCTTCGGGTAGAAGTAGCCGGCCTCACCCTGCATGAAGATGTCGTCGCGGTTGATCACCTTGTCCATCGCGCGACGCAGCGCCGGGTCGTCGAACGGCTTGTTCGTGGTGTTGATCCACAGGCCGTGGATGCCCAGGTTGGCCGGGAAGTACAGCTTGTGGTTCTTCGGGTCCTTGTCCTGGTAGACGGCCTTCACGTTCGGGACGAAGACGAAGCTCCACTCCGAGGCGCCGTTGGCCAGCGCGGTGGTCTGCGCGTTGTTGTCGTTGTACGACGTGTACCGCAGCTCCTTGACCTTCGGGAGCTCCTGCCAGTACGAGTCGCGCAGCTCCAGCGTGGTGGTCTGCGGGGTGAACGACTTCAGCTTGTACGGGCCGGTGCCGATCGGCTGCTTGAGCGTGTCCTGGCTCGGGTCCTTCAGCGTCGACCACTGGTGCTTCGGGATCACGAAGACCGTCAGCAGCTTGTTCTGGTTGACGAACTGGGACCGCTCGAAGGTCAGGTCGACCTTGTTCCCGGTCTGGGTGATCGTCTTGTACGGGATGGCGTCGGAGTTCAGCCCGTCGTTGTCCTTGCGGAGCTGGAAGGTGTAGGCGACGTCCTCGGCGGTCATCGGCTTGCCGTCGGACCACTTCACGCCGTCGCGGATGGTGAACGACAGCTTGGTGAAGTTCGCCTCCCACTTCCACTCGGTGGCCAGCCACGGCTTACCCGCCTCGGTGGGCTTGATGCCGTTGATCATCACCAGCGGCTCGAAGATCATCCACCGGTACCCGAGCGAGGCGCCCGAGGAGGAGCCGAGGAACGGGTTGTGGTTCTCGGTCTGGGGTCCGTTCGGCATGCCGACGTTCAGCACGGTCGCCCCGCCGGCCGCGCCGGTGTTGGTCTTCCCGTCCCCGTTACTACAGGCAGCCAGTGCAGCTGCCGCGAGCAAGCCCGTCAGGGCCAGCGCGACGCTCCGTCGTGCTCGCATCGGTTCCTCCTGTGTATCTGTGTTTGGCGGATGGTCCACACCTGAGCCGTGTGGGCCAGTGCATGGTGGCGTGAAAGCGCTCTCATGGGAAGAGCGGGCGCCTTAACGGATCGGTATCGAGAGTGTTCACCGGCGGCGGAGCAGGGGCAGCTGCCCCGCCGCCGGAGCCTGTGACAGCGATCCGGTGGGACCGTCAGTGGGACCGGATTCTCGGGGCGGGTTTGGTCCTCGGGGTGGATTTGGGAGCGGTTGAGCTGCGGACGATCAGCGTCGTCGGCAACACTTGGGGTTCGTCCGGTAACGGAGTGCCACCGAAATAGCCCATCAGCATCCGGGCCGCGGCCTGACCCATCTGGCGCATCGGCTGATGCACCGTGGTCAGCGGCGGCTCGGTGTGTTCGGCGTACGGGATGTCGTCGAAACCGACGACCGACACGTCGTTCGGCACGTTCCGCCCGGTCTCCCGGACGGCCTGGACGGCGCCGCCGGCGGACAGATCGTTGTGCGCGAAGATCGCGTCGAAGTCGAGGCGCTGCTCCAGCGCGTGCTGGACGCCGAGGCGCCCGCTCTCGTGGGTGAAATCGCCCTCGAACACGAGTCTCGGGTCGAGCTCGATCCCGGCTTCGGCGTAGGTGTCGCGGAAGCCGTCCAGTCGTTCGTGGGTGCAGCCGAACCGCTCGACGCCGGTGATCACCAGCGGCTGGGTGCGGCCGAGTTCGATCAGGTGCCGGGCTGCGGACTGCCCGCCGGCGTAGTTCGTGGTGGCGACCGAGGGGAACTGCGGACGCTTGTCCCGGTCGTCGATCAGGACCACCGGCAGACCGCGGGCATGCAGCTGCTCGATATAGGTGAGCGTTCCTTCCGGCTCGATCACCAGCAGGCCGTCGAACGACTGCGCCGAGACCTGGGAGGCGAACTGGTGCATGGATTCCTCACCCCGGTTGAAGGTGAAGAGCAGCAGTCCGTAGCCCTCGCTCTCGACGATGTCGACCGCGCCCTGCAGGACCTCGCCCATCCAGGGCCAGGTCAGTGAGGGGACAAGCATCCCGACGACCCTGGTCCGGCCGCGGGCCAGACCGACCGCGCGGGCGCTCGGCACGTAGCCGAGCTCGGCGATCACGGCCCGGACGCGCTCCGCGGTGCGGAGATCGAGCTCGCCCTTGCCGTTCAGGACGCGTGACACGGTCGTCTTGCTGACGCCGGCACGTGCCGCGACATCGGCGATGGTGATCGACACGGTGGAACTCCCCTCGGGCGGTTGGGGGCTTGCGTTGCTGACGTGTTGCGGTGATGTTGCGGAACCGGTTTCGGAAGCGGTTCCGTAGAGTGAAGCCGAGTGAGCCAGGTCTCGTCAATCACGGGTCGGTAACGAATCACGACTTAATTCACGAGTTAGAAAAAGCCAGCTCTTCCTGGGTGACGCTCCGGCGTGATGGACTTCGGGGAGCGGTCTGCGAGGGACCGGGGCAGCTAGGGGCTTGGTTTCATGGAGGTACGCCGGACGACGGTGCGCGACATGCGCCGGTCCAACCGCTCGGTCATTCTGACCGGCATCTACCGCGACGGACCGCTCAGCCGGCAAGAGCTGAGCATGCGGACGTCGCTGAGCCCCGCCAGCGTCAGCAATCTGGTCACCGAGTTGATCGCCGAGGGCGTCGTCGAGGAGGCCGGATCGGTCGAGTCCGAGGGCGGCCGGCCGCGCGTCCTGCTCCGCGTCGCGCGGGAGTTCCGGTATGTCGTCGGCGCCGAAGTCGGTGAGACGCGGGTCCGGGTCGAGCTGTTCGATCTGGCCATGAACGTCCTCGCCACGGTCGACCATTCGATCGACGCGCCCGAGCCCGCGATGGTCGTGAAACACGTGCTGGAAGGGCTTTCGAGTGTCGTCGCGACCTCCGGCGTCCGGTCCGAGCTGATCCTCGGGGTCGGCGTCGCGGTCTTCGGGATCGTCGACGCGGACGGCGTCGTCCATGCCCAGACCTTGGGCTGGGACGCCGTCCCGCTCGGGCAGATGCTTGCCGAGGGCACCGATATTCCGATCCTCGTCGACAACGGCGCGAACACCCTCGGTCAGGCCGAGATGTGGTTCGGCGCGGGCCGCGGCGCGACCGACGCCGTCGTCGCGCTGGTCGGCTCTGGGGTCGGCGCGGCGCTGGTCGCCGGCGGCTCCAGCTACCGCGGGACGCGGAGCAGCGCGGGCGAGTGGGGCCACACGACGATCGTGTACGGCGGGCGCAGCTGCCGCTGCGGCGCGGCCGGCTGTCTGGAGGCGTACGTCGGGGCCGAGGACGTGCTGAATCGGTACCGGGAGACCGGGGCGACGCTGAAGGCGATCGACGAGGAGGCGGCGTTCGCCGAGCTGCTCGAGCTGGCCGTAGCGCCCGGGCCGGCGGCGGCGATCGTGGACGACACGATCGGCTATCTCGCGGCCGGCTTCGCCAATCTGGTCAACCTGGTCAACCCCGAGCGGATCGTGCTCGGCGGCTGGGCCGGTCTGTTGCTGGGGGAGCGCTACCTGCCGCGGTTGCGCGAGGAGGTCGGGCGGCACGCGCTTCGCCAGCCCTATGCTCAGGTTTCGATCGAGGTCTGCGAGCTGGGCCGCGACGCCGTTGCACTCGGCGCCGCGACCCTGCCCGTCCTGCGTCTGCTCCGGGACGGCGGAGCCTTACCTTCTTAGGTGATGGTCCACTTCTGGTTCGCGCCGCCGCCGCAGGTCCAGATCTGGGTCGGGGTGGCGTTCGCCGAATTGTTGCCGGTGACATCGAGACACTTGCCGCGGTTCACGATGTCGTTGTTGCTGTAGCTCCATTGCTGGGCCGCATTGCCGTTACAGGTCGCGATCTGGACCCTGGTCCCGTCGGCGGTGCCGGCGTTGGCGACGTCCAGGCACTTGCCGAGGGCGCGGATCGTGCCGTCACCCGGGCGGCTCCACGACTGCGCCGACGTACCGTTGCAGTCGTACAGCTGGACGGTGGTGCCGTCGGCGGGGTTGGCGCCGGCGATGTCCAGGCACTTACCGGCCAGGCCCTTGATCTGGCCGTTGGTGCTGCCGCCGTCGATCGTCGAGACCCGGACGTAGTCGACCAGCATCTGCTGCGGCATCACGGTGGAGGCGTCCGGGTAGCCCGGCCAGTTTCCGCCGACCGCGACGTTCAGGATCATGAAGTGGTTGCGGTTGAAGACCCACTGGTCGCCGCCGAGGTCGGCCGGCGTCCGGCGCTGGTACTGGACGCCGTCGACGTACCAGACGATCGAGTTCGGGGTCCAGTCGACGCGGTAGGTGTGGAAGTCGTTGCGGAACGGCTGGCCGTTGGGCGACTGGTACGCCGCGCCGATGCCCTCGGCGCCGGAGTAGCCCGGGCCGTGGATCGTGCCGTGCACGGTGTTCGGCTCCCGGCCGATGTTCTCCAGGATGTCGATCTCGCCGTTGTGCGGCCAGTTGCCGCCCTGGCCGAGCATCCAGAAGGCCGGCCAGACGCCTTGGGTGCCGGGGATCTTGATCCGGGCCTCGAAGCGGCCGTAGGTCTGGCTGAAGGTGGCCGCGGTGAGCAGCCGGGCCGAGGTGTACTCGCAGGTGCCGTAGTGGCACTGGAAGCCGCCGCTCTCCCGCCGAGCGGTGATCACCAGGTTTCCGTTGCCGTCCTTGGCCGAGTTGCGGGTGCTGTTGGTGTAGTACTGGCGCTCGTTGTTGCCCCAGCCGCCACCGCCGATGTCGTAGCGCCACTTGTTGGCGTCCGGCGCCTGGCCGGCCGGGCCGTCGAAGTTGTCCTCGAAGGTGACGGCCTGGACGGCCGCCTCGGCCTGCGGGGCCTGCACGGCTTGCGGAACGGCTTGGGCTGGTGCTTGCAGAAGGCTGGCGCCGACAAGGGTGGCGCCGATCGCGAACAGCGCCGCGACACGGGAACGTTGCAGTTTCATACGTGCCTCAAATCTCCACGAGGGGGCGGTCGGGACGAGACAGGGATTTGGTCCCGCAGCGTGCCGTGAGAACGCTTTCACGTCAAGGTCGGGACTAAATAAAAGCCGTGAAAAAAGTCCTGGCCGCGGCGTTGACAAGGCCCGCCACCGATGGTTCCCTCGTGCTGACACACCGTTGCGGCGCGGGCAGACGCCTCGACACGCCCCTGTTGATTTTCCTTTGCGCACAAGGGAGTTCGCCCATGCCCGCGACCGGGTCACTTCGTCATGCCCGCAGGCGACGCCTCCTACCGGCCGCCGTCGCCGCCTTGCTGGTGGCCGCCGCCGGAGTCGGTTACGGCACCGCGACCGCCCCGACGGCCCAGGCCGCCGGTGAGCAGGTCAACATCTTCCTGACCACCACGAACGACGCCGCCGGCCAGAACGTCACCCGCGGTCTGCAGCAGCAGACGCCGATCAACTTCGGCCCGGCCGGCGGTACGGCCAATCAGACGATCACGGTCAACGAGAACACGACGTACCAGAGCTGGGAGGGCGGCGGCGCGTCGTTCGCGGACAGCTCGGCCTGGCTGCTGAACAGCAGCAACACGATCTCGGCCGCGACCCGCAACCAGGTGATGAAGGACCTGTTCGACCCGGTCAACGGGATCGGGCTGTCGTTCATCCGGAACCCGATGGGCGCCTCCGACCTGGCCCGGTTCAACTACTCCTACGACGACACCTGCTGCGACCTGAACGACTTCAGCATCAACCACGACCTGGCGGACGTGGTCCCGCTGACCAAGCAGGCCCGGCAGCTGAACCCGGCCACCAAGGTGATGGGCTCGCCGTGGAGCGCGCCGGCCTGGATGAAGGACAACAACAAGTTCACCAACCGCGGGTGGCTGAAGGCGGAGTACTACCCGATGTACGCGCAGTACTTCGTGAAGTACATCCAGCAGAACGCCGCGCAGGGCAACCCGATCGACTACGTCACCGTGCAGAACGAGCCGACCTGTTGCGGCTCGGACAACACCGGCTACGCGTCGATGAACTGGAACGGAGCGGGGCTGCTGAACTTCACCAAGAACCACCTGTTCCCGGCGTTCCGGGCGGCCGGGATCACCACCAAGGTGATGGTGCTGGACTACAACTGGGGCAACTACAACGACCTCGGCTCGGTCCCGCTGGCCGACGCCGGGCTGCGCAACGACCCGCTGTTCGGCGGGATCGCCTGGCACGGGTACGGCGGGGACGTGAACCTGCAGACGCAGATCCACAACCAGTACCCGTCGGTGAACGCGTACATGACCGAGCACTCGGGCGGCACCTGGATCCCGAACCAGCAGGTCGAGGACATGAACAACCTGATCGACTACACCCGCAACTGGGACAAGTCCTGGGTCAAGTGGGGGATCGCGCTCGACGAGGACCACCTGCCGTTCGTCGGCGCGGGCTGCAACGTGTGCACGGGTCTGGTGACGGTACACCGTAACGACAGCCTCCGCGGGCAGGTCACCAAGAACGTCGAGTACTACACGATGGGCCACCTGACCAAGTACGTCCGGCCGGGCGCGCTGCGGATCGACTCGACCGCGAACACCTCGGTCAAGAACGTCGCCTGGAAGAACCCGGACGGCTCCAAGGCCCTGATCGCCTTCAACAGCACCGGCAGCACGCAGTCCGTCCGGGTCAACTGGGGTTCGCAGTCCTTCACCTACTCGCTGCCGACCAAGACCTCCGCCACCTTCACCTGGAGCGGCACCCAGAGCGGCGGCGGCACGGGCGGCCAGATCACCGGCCTGGCCGGCAAGTGCATCGACGTCGCCGGCGCCAACCCCGCCGACGGCACCGCCGTCCAGCTCTACGACTGCAACGGCTCCAACGCCCAGCAGTGGACCCGCTCCGGCAACACCCTCCAAGCCCTCGGCAAATGCCTCGACGTCACCGGCGGCGGAACCGCCGACGGCACCCGCGTCCAACTCTGGACCTGCTTCCCCGGCAGCCCCAACCAGCAATGGACCTACTCCAACAACACCCTGGTCAACCCCCAGGCCAACAAGTGCCTCGACGTCACCGGCAACAACTCGGCGAACTCCACCCCCCTCCAACTCTGGACCTGCGCCGGTAGCGCCAACCAGCGCTGGACCATTTCCTGAACCAACCGCCCCGCCCAGTGCCCGCCCGGCCGCCCCCGGGCGGGCACAGGCGTCTCCCGCCCCCGACGCCACACGGCTCCCGCCCCGGCAGCACCTCTCCCGCCTAACAGCCGGACGCAGCCACCAGCCGCCGCACCCCATGAGCCTCGCTACCTCGTGTGCCACCTCGCGCCGCCAGCTCCTACCGCCACCTCCTGCTGCCGCCCCCGGGCTCACCTTCCTCGTGCGGCGCCGCCACTCAGCCCGGCTCAAGCAGCCTGGGCGCCGTGCTGGTGGTGGTCGAGCCTGCGACCAGCCAGCGGTTGTTTGGTCGCCTGCCGCCTGCCGCCTGCCGCCTGCCGCCTGCCGCCTGCCGCCTACTGCTGCCGCCTGCCGCCTACTGCTGCCGGCTGCCTGCTGCTCGCCCCGTCCTCCGGTCTCGCCTTGCCCCTGCCGTCCGCCGGGCTCAGGTGTTCGTGCCGCTCCACTCCAGCTAGCAGCTGGTCGGTTGCTTTGGCGGTTTCAGCTGGCTGTTCGTGTGCGGTGGCGGGTGGTGTTGACTCTCCGGTTACCGGAGGGTGGAAGCTCTTCTCATGACGGCAACGGTGTCGGTGGGGGAGTTCTCCCGGATGACGAACCTCAGTGTGAAGACGTTGCACCACTATCACGAGATCGGGTTGCTGGCTCCGGTGGCGGTGGACGCTTCGTCGGGGTATCGGCGGTACGGGACGGAGCAGGTGGGGGTGGCGCTGCTGATCCGGCGGTTGCGGGATCTGCGGATGCCGATCCCGGATGTGCGGGCCGTGGTGCTTGCGGGGGACGAGGGGGCGCGGGAGGAGACGTTGCGCGCGCACCTGGAGCGGATGGAGCGCGAGTTGCAGGTGACGCGCGAGGTGGTCACCTCGTTGCGCGGGCTGCTGACGGATGCGAGCGAGCCGTTGCAGGTCGAGTACCGGTACATCCCGCCGTTCCGGGCGTACGGCGTCCGCGATCACGTCGAACGGGAGCAGATCGGGCCGTGGTGCGTGGATGCGTTCGGCCGGTTGAACGGCGTGGCGGCGGCGTACGACATTCGGGCGACGTCGGGAGCGACGTACGGCGACGAGTTCTTCACCGAGGACGCCGGTGCGGTGGTCGCGTTCCTGCCGGTCGCGCCGACGCAGGAGCCGGCTGACGGGTTCGAGCTGGTCGACCTGCCTGGCGGGTACTTCGCGATCGGCGTCCACGCGGGCCCGATGGCCGACTTCGACCGCACGTACGGCGCCCTCGGCGCCCACGTCGCCGAACACTGCACCGTCGCGCCCGGCCCGATCCGCGAGCTGTACGTCGTCGCCCCGGGAGACACCCCGGACGAGTCGAGCTACCGAACCGAAGTCTGCTGGCCGATCCAGCAACTCCCTGTACCGAAAGGCTGAACCATGTCCATCACCCTCGAGAACATCACCTTCGACTGCGCCGACGCGGCCACCCTGGCCGCCTTCTGGGCCGGCGTCCTCGCAACAGAAGTCGACCCCGACGCCAGCCCCTTCTTCGCCACCGTCAACCGCACCGCCGACACCCCCACCTTCATGTTCCTCCAGGTCCCCGAACCGCGCACCACCAAGAACCGCCTCCACGTAGACCTCGCCACCCCCAACTGGCCCGCCGAAGTAGACCGCCTCATCTCCCTCGGCGCCAAACGCCACGACGAACACAACGAATACGGCACCCACTGGATCACCCTCGCCGACCCCGAAGGCAACCTCTTCGACCTAGCCGAGGTTCACGCCTAGAACCGCTCCTCGATCCAGCCCACCACGTACTCGACCAGCTCCCGCCCTGGAAACAGGTGACACTCGGCGCCGAACGGCTCGAACCGCCGGATCGAACGCCGGCAACCGCCCGAATCGGCGTACCGACGAACGGGTAGTAGCAGCCGCCCACGCCACCATCAGCCCCGCGTCACGAGGCACACCCCGCCACGGCGCCAACCTCTACCCGTTCATCGGCCCGGCGACCCATTTCCTGGGCCGGCCCGCGAACCTGCGCTCGCCCCGCGTCGCCGCGTGGGTGGACCCGGCAACCAATGGGTGGGCCAGCCGCAGGCAGTTGGCCCACCCGCCCGCTGCCTGGCCGGCCCAGCAAACGGTGGTGTGGGCGGGCCCAGGAGACGGTGGTGTGGGCGGGCCCAGGAGACGGTGGTGTGGGCGGGCCCAGGAGACGGTGGTGTGGGCGGGCCCGGCAGACGGTGGTGTGGGTCGGACCAGTAGGCGGTGGCGGCTGCGGACCCGGGGAGGTGGGGTGAGGGTTGTTGGCCGGCTTGAGGGACAGGAGGTGGTCGTCGGGATGGGGGCTGCTGGGTGGCGGTCGACGCTTGGGTGGGTGACTGGAGGGGGAGTACCTCCTGTCCTACGTGCTGGGGCGAGAGGCGACCAGGGACTGGTTGTGGGCGTCGCCGCCTTCGGTGTAAGTCGAGCGCCAGACCGGGGTTTGGTGGTTGGTGGTGTGGAGGTGGGTTAGGGCGGTGGTGAGGAGGGCGTGGAGGGTGAAGGAGTTGAGGATGGTGGAGGCGCCGGCGGTGGGGGTGGGGCCTACTTGGAGGAGGGCGTCGGCGGTGGGGACGTGGGTGTTGATGTGGATGTCGGCGAGGTCGGCCAGGTGGGTGGTGGTGGCTCGGGCGGGGTGGGTGGCGGGGAGGTGGGCGGTTGCGGCGGGGGAGGTCAGGGCGATGACGGTCGCGCCGAGGGAGTGGGCGGTGCGGGCGGCGGTGATGGTTGCCGCGTTGATACCGAAGGCGTTGATGATGATGAGCGGGTCGCCGGGGGAGAGGCCGGAGGCGGTGATGAGGTCGGCGCCGTGGTTGGGGGTGCGTTCGGCGGCGGTGGAGTTGAGGGCGCCGGCGGCGAGGGTGGTGCTGGGGTCGGTGATCGGGACGAGGTTGGCCGGGCAGCCGGCGCGGTAGACGACATCCTGGACGGCGATGGCCGAGTGCGCACCGGGGCCGTAGAGGTAGACCTGGCCGCCGCGGCGGAACTGATCGGCGACGACGGCCGCGGCTCGCTCGATCGCGGCCGCTTCGTCGCGCGCCAGATCGGTGATTGCCTGGGTGAGGCGGACGGCGTACTCGGTCAGTGCGGTCATCGGTGGATCCATTCCCCCGCGCGCAGGGTGGCGGCAACGGTGAGCGCGGGAGTAAGCACGGTGAGATCGGCGTCGTACGCCGCCGCCAGGCGACCCTTGCGATCACCGAGGCCGAGGACTCGGGCCGGGCGGGTGCTGGTGGCGGCGACGGCTTCGGGGAGTGGCCAGCCGAGGGTTTGGTGCAGGTGGCGGAGCATGCCGTCGAGCGGTGTCGTGCTGCCGCCGAAGGCGTCCTGGCCGACGACCATACCGACGCCGGAGGCGACCTCGCAGTCGATGACGCCGAGCCGGTAGCGGTACCCCTCGGGCATCCCCGCGCCGGCGGTGGCGTCGGAGACGACGACGAGCCGATCGCCCAGGCAGCGACGGGCGATCTCGATCAGCGCCGGTGGGAGATGGTGGCCGTCAGCAATGATCTCGCCGATCAAGTGGTTGGAGGCGAGCGACTCCTCAAGCAGGCCAGGGACGCGCCATGGACCTTCCCGAACGAGGGCCGACTGACAGCTCCAGAGATGTGTCAGATGGGACAGCCCGCTGGCGACGGCCGCGGCGAGCTCGGGGCCACGCGCCTCGCTGTGGCCCGCCGCGACGACCACACCGGCGTCGGTGAGTCGGCGGACGAAAGCCGGTATGCCGTCGAGCTCGGGCGCGACGGTGACCATCCGGACCAAGTTGCCACGGGCAAGTAGTCGATCGGCCTCGCCCGCGCTGGGCGGACGGAGGGCGGCCGGATCGTGGGCGCCGCACTGCGAGACGGCCAGGTAGGGCCCTTCGAGGTGGACGCCGAACAGCCCGGCGCCGACGCTGTCGGACAACGCATCCAGCTGTCGATCGAGCTCCTCGGGGTGGGCCGAGACCAGGGAGGCCTGCATCGTGGTGACGCCGTGCCGGGCATGGAAGGCGAGGATCTCCCGGTGCGCGGCGGGGTCGGGGGTGTCGAAGGAGTGGCCGCCGCCACCGTGGACATGCAGGTCGATCAGGCCGGGGACGACGATGTGGCCGGTCAGATCGACGACATCCGCGGCTGGGCGGACGGCGTCCGTCGAGACGATCGCCTCGATCCGGCCATCGCGGACGACGAGCGCGGCGCCGTCGACGAGCTGGTCGTCGACGACGAGGCTCGCGCCGGTGAGGGTCGTCATCCGCGCGGGTCGGATTCGGTGTCGAGGAAGAGGCGGACGCGGGCGTGGGTGCGGAGCGCCGTACCGGGGTGGTGCGGGCCGATCGGTTGGGTCAGCGTGTCCCGGACGGCTTGGCGTTTCGGCGCGCCGGGGACGGAGGCGATCACGTCGCGGGTGTTCAGCAGGCGGGGGATGGTGACGGTGACGGCGTGCGTCGGGACGTCGTCGAAGTGGGCGAAGTGCCCCTCGTCGACCTGCTGGCGACGGCTGGTGTCGTCGAGGGCGACCACCTTCGCGGCGCGCGGGTCGGCGAGGTCGGCGGGCGGGTCGTTGAACGCGAGGTGGCCGTTGACGCCGAGGCCGAGCAGGACGACGTCGAACGGAGCGTCACCCATCAGCTGCTCGTACTTCCGGGCCGCGGTTTCGGGGTCGTTGCCGGGGGCCACGGGGTGGAAGGTTGCCTGGGGCACCTGGTCGAGGAAGGTGCGGTGCAGCCAGGCGCCGAAGGCCTGGGGTGCGGTCGGTGCCAGACCGACGTACTCGTCCATGTGGAAGAACTCGACGCGGCTCCAGTCGAGGTCGGGCTGGGCCGCGAGCGCGGTCAGCGTCTCGGCCTGACTCGGCGCGGCGGCCAGCATCACCCGCGCGCCCGACGTCCATTCGATCGCCTCGCGGATCCGCTCGCCGGCCCAGGCCGCGGCCGCCCGGCCGAGCGCGGCCCGGGTCGGGTAGGTGCTGATCTGCGGGGCGTGGTCGATGCCGACGGTCATGCGTTCTCCTCTGCGGTCTTCGGGCACAGTACGTCGAGGGCCGCGTGGACGGCGGCGTCGGTGACGATCTCGAAGGCGTCCATCGCGGGGACGCTCACCACCCGCTCACCCACATCACCGAAGCTCTCCGCGGCCAGCGTCGAGTTCACCACCACCGCGGCGCACCGCACACCGGCCGTCACCGCGGCCACCTCCTTCCACTGCTGCCCCGCGGACGTCGGGCCCCACCCGAACACCGGAATCACCCGAGCCGCCGGGTGCTCGGCCTGCACCCGCTCCAACAACCCTTCCGCGAGTTGCTCGGTTACCAGCTCCAACCGCAACCCCCGCTCCACCCCAACCGCGTGGATCCGCCTGGCCAACGCCGAATCCCCAACCACCACATACCTCTCGGCTGGCTCCAGCACTGCAGTACCCAAGACATCAACCGTCTTGGCTCGGGCGGGGTCCTGCCACGGGGTGGGGGTGTCGAGGGGGGTGGGGTCTGGTTGGTGCAGGCCTACTGCGGTGCGGGCTTGGAGTAGGCGGCGGGTGGTGGGGGTCAGGGAGGTGGGGGTGAGGGTGGTGAGGAGGGAATTGAGGATGGGTTCCAGGGCGGCGGCGGGGGTTTTGATGTTGGCTACGTCGGCGCCGGCGGCGAGGGCTTGGTGGGCGGCGGCGGTGGGGGTGTGGTGGCGGGCGATGGCTTTCATGTGGAGGGCGTCGGTGATGATGAGGCCGGTGAAGCCCAGGTGGTCGCGGAGCCAGGTGCGGTTGACGAGGGGGGAGAGGCTGGCGGGGGTGTCGACGCCGAGGGTGGGGTAGGCGATGTGGGCGACCATGATGGTGGCGACGCCGGCGGCCACGGCGTCGGCGAACGGGGGGAGGTGGGTGGCGTCGTGGTCGGCTTGGGTGCGGTTGATGACCGGCTGGTCGAGGTGGCTGTCGATGCTGCTGTCGCCGTGGCCGGGGAAGTGCTTGGCCGTGGCCAGTACGCCGTTGTCCTGGTAGCCGCGGATCTGGGCGGCGCCTAGTAAGCCGGTCTCACGCGCCGGGACGCCGTACGCGCGGACGCCGAGAATCGGGTCGTCGGGGACGCTGACCACGTCGATACAGGGGCTGAACGTCCAGTGGTAGCCCGCCGCGCGCGCTTCGAGCGCGGTGGCCGCGGCGACGCGGTAGGCCAGCTCGGAGTCCCCGGAGATGCCGATCCCGCGGGGGTAGGGGAAGTGCGTGCCGCTGCGGCGCAGCGAGTACATGATGCCCGCCTCGAGATTCCCGCTGATCAGCGCGGGCGGGACGCCGGCGTCCGCGCAGATCTCCACCACAGCGTCGTGGTACCGCCGCGCGGCCGAGGCCGTCATCCCGGTGACGCTGTGCAGGGTGCCGACGCCGAGCTCCAGCGCCCGGCGCGTCGCCGCGTCGGGGAGACCGTCCGGACCGACGCCGGGCAGCACCAGCAAGCTCTGCGCGATCTGCTGGGCCGGGGTCAGCCGACCGAGCCAGTCGTCCACCCAGCGGTCGGCGGCGGGATCGCTCAGCGGTGCGGGCATTCGATCACCTCGTGTCAAAGGTTTGCACGGAATCGCGATCACGGAATGAATTCATCAGCAAGTTTCCGTTGACCACCGGGGATCACGAGCCTACTGTACGGCTACGGTTTGTCAAAGGTTTGCACAGACCGGTCGTCCGAGAGGAGCTGCCATGGCAGTGCGGAACATAACCAACCGGTTGGTTGCGAGTGCGCTCGGCGCGGCTCTGCTGCTCACCGGGTGCGGTCTGGGGAGTGGAGCGGCGCCGGAGCAGGCCGATACGTCCGGCGAGGTGAAGGGCGCCATCACCTTCCAGACCGTCCAGCTGTCGCCGACCTTCGACGACTACCTGAAGGGCGTCATCGCCGCCTTCGAGAAGGCGTACCCGGGCACGAAGGTCGAGTGGACCGACATCCCGAGTGACGCCGCCGCCCGCAAGGTCAGCGCGGACTCCGTCACCGGCAAGCTGCCCGACGTGATGGACCTCGACACCGTCACACTCGCACCGCTAGGGCGCCGCGAGCTGGTCGTCGACATGGCCGCCGCCGCGAGCGACGTCAAGAGCAACTACGTCCCCTCCGCCTGGGACTCGTTCGCCTTCACCGGCAGCGCGATCGCGGCGCTCCCGTGGTACCTGAACACTCCGGTCCTGATGTCGAACCAGAGCCTCCTGAAGAAGGCAGGTCTGGACAGTCAGCCCGCTCCGGCGAGCTACGACGAACTGTTCGAGCGAGCAGCCCGGATCGCCGAGAAGGCCAAGGTGGCCGGCTACCAGCCCACTGAAACCGGTCTGACCAGCGCTCTCCTGACAGTCGGCGTCCCGCTGGTGAACGGCGACTCCACCCAGGCAGTGGTCAACACGCCCGACGCACAGAAGTTCGTCACGAAGCTCGCCGAGCTCTACAAGTCCGGCGGCATTCCGCAGGACAGCGTGACCGCCAAGGAGCGCAGCGAGATCGAGACGTTCTCCGACGGCAAGACGGCGTACCTGGAGGCAGGCGGCTCCCGGCTGAAGATCATCAAGCAGAACTCCCCGGCCGTGTACGGCGAGGTCGCCATCGGCAAGCCGCTCGGTGACGCGACCAAACGGACCTGGGTCGTCGCCCACGGCCTGGCGGTGCCGAAGAAGTCCGGCAACGTCGCCACCGCGGTCGCCTTCGCGAAGTTCCTCTCCGCGGCGGAGAACCAGCTTGCGCTCGGCAAGCAGTCCAGCGTCTTCCCGAGCACGCTGGCCTCGCTGAACGACCCGTTCTTCACCACCGGTGACGACAAGGACCTGACCGTCGCGGCACGCAAGATCGCCGCCGCCAGCCTGCACGACGGCCGCACGATGGTGAAGCCGGCAGCTGCCGATTCGGAGTACGCAGCGACGCTCTGGTCGGCGGTGCAGCCCGCGATCCTCGGTAAGACCAGCCCAGCCGACGCACTGGCGGACGCCGAGACGAAACTGACCAAGATCCTCAAGGACCGTCGGCAGTGACCACCGTGGCCATCCCCGTCCAGACAGCACGCCGGAAAGCGCGCACGTTGCGCCGGCATCGCTGGTGGGTGCCGCTGTTCTTCATCGGTCCGGCACTGGTTCTCCAGGTGACGTTCCTGTTCGTCCCACTGGCCAACACGTTCATCCTGGCGTTCACCAACGCCAGCACGATCGGCGGCGGTACCTTCACCGGTCTGGCCAACTTCAAGGAGCTGGCGGCGGACGGCGCGTTCTGGCACGCCGTCGGCCGCACGTTCCTTTACATGCTGATCGCTGTCCCGATTCTGACCGTGCTGTCGACAGCGCTGGCCGTCCTGGTCAACACGCGGCTGCGTGGCTCAGGCGTCGTCCGGTCGCTGCTGTTCTCGCCGATGGTGCTCCCGCTGGCTGTGATCGCTGTCGTCTTCCAGTACCTGCTGAACTCCGACGGCCTGGTCAACCAGATCCTCCAGGGTCTGCACATCGTCAGCGGGCCAGTGCCGTTCCTGAACGACCCGACCCTCGCACTGCTCAGCCTGACGATGGTGACGGTCTGGAAAGGCTGCGCGCTCTACACCCTCATCACCGTCGCCGCACTGCAGAACGTGTCACCCGAGCTGGACGAGGCCGGTCAGCTGGACGGCGCCGGCTGGCTCCGCCGGACGCTCAGCGTCACCCTGCCGCAGATCCGCGGGACGACGATCATGATCACCATCCTGGCGTCGATCGCGACGCTGCGGGTGTTCACCGAGCCGTTCGTGATCACCGGCGGCGGTCCAGGGGATGCGACCGAGACCATCGTCGTCTACCTGTTCCAGAAGGGCATCGCGCCCGGCACCGACGCTGGTTACGCCTCGGCGATCAGCTTGGTGCTGTTCGCGTTCGTACTGTCGGTGTCCGCTGTCAGCTGGCTCCTCTCGCGGAAGGCGCGCTCATGAGAGAGAAACTGATCCGCTGGCCGCTGATGGTCATTGCGGCCGCCACGGTGCTCGCACCGCTGCTGTGGCAGGTCACCATGGCGCTGAAGAGCTCTTCCGAGTCAGCAGTCGGTTTCCCGGGCACTCTGCTGCCGAAGCACCCGACTCTGGACAACTTCGCCACGGCGTTCACCGAGATCCCACTACTACGGTACGTCGGTAACTCGCTCGCGATCGCCGGGCTGGGAATGGTTCTGAACCTGGTGCTCGCGACCCTGACCGGGTACGCGCTGGCGCGGATCGCCTTTCGCGGACGTGCGGCGTACACGACCATCCTGCTGGCCACTGCGGTGCTGCCGTTCGAGGTCATCCTGGTGTCGACGCTGCTGGTGTCACGGGGGTTGCAGCTCAACGACACGCTGATTGGCGTCGTACTGCCGCAAGCGGTCTCGATCGTGTCCATCTTCGTGATGCGACAGGCCTTCGTCCGCATCCCCGGTGAGCTGGCCGAAGCGGCCGACATGGACGGCGCTGGGCCACTGCAGGTGTTCTGGCACATCATGTTGCCGTCGGTACGCGGTTCGCTCGCAGTGGTCGCCGTACTGGGATTCCTGGACTCATGGGACCACTTCATCTGGCCGCTGGTCTCATTGAGTGACCCGTCGAAGTATCCGGTCAACGTCGGTGTGCAGTACCTGTCCGGCACGTTCTCGGCGGACCAGCGAGTGATCTCGGCAGCTGCGATCGTAGTGATGCTGCCACCGCTGCTCGTCTACTTCCTGATGCAAAAGCAGGTCTTCCGCGGTCTGGCCGAGGGAGCGCTGAAAGGATGACGCCCGCGGTCGCACTAGTCGGTACGTCGGGCTACGGCCGGCAGCATCTGTATCAGCTACTCGCCTGGCACCGCGACGGCCTGCTCCGCCTGGCCGCGCTGGTTGACCTGCGATTCGACGACGAGACTCGGGCTGTGGTTGCAGCGGCCGGTGCCGAGCCGCAGTGGCTCCATGACCTCGATCTGGCCGGTATCGACCTGGTAGTGGTTGCCACGCCACCGCACACGCATTTCGCGTTGGCAGACCAAGTACTGCGCGGCGGGTGCGCGCTTTACCTGGAGAAACCGCCAGTCCCGCTGCTGTCGCAGCTGAACGAGCTACGGGCGATCACACCACGACGCCGCGCCGAGGTCGGCTTCCAGTACGCGCGGTCGACGATCGAGGCTGTTGAAGCAGCGCTACCGACCGTTGGTGAGGTCACCCGGATCACCGCGCATGGCTGCCTCTACCGGCCGGACTCCTACTACACACGCAGTCCCTGGGCCGGCACCTGGTTTCACGACGGTGTGGCGGTTTTCGACGGCGCTCTGTTCAATCCGCTGGCGCATGTCGTGCACACCGCGCTGATGCTCGCCCAGCGGATCGACAACACCTGGTGGCCGTCTCAGGTCGAGGCTGAGCTGTACGCCGTCCACGACATCACTGGTGACGACACCGGCGTACTGCGGATCCGGTCGGCCAAGGGCCCGGTGGTGGTCGCAGTGGGCACGACAGCAGCTGATGTCGTGCAGGATCCGGCCATCACAGTGCACGGCACCAGCGGTCAGGTCACTGTCCGGCATGGCGACCACGGCGGTCCGCATCCGTTGCTGGCGGCATTGAAGGACCTCGACGGGACGCCGGACCCGCTGCTCGATCTGGATGCGATGGAGCCCTTCGTCACCGTGGTGAACCAGGCGGTCGAGCTCGTCGGCGCCCCGACCCGGATCGCTGCGCCGGAACGACTGTCGGGGCTCATCGACCGCGTCGTGCGCACTGGTAGCCTCTTCGCCGAGCTGGAGGCGAGAGATGACTGAGCGAACGAGACCTGCGACCCTCAAGGACGTTGCGAAGGGAGCGGGGGTTTCGATCTCGACAGTGTCCCGGGTCTTCTCCAACCCCGGCCGCATCTCCCCGGAAACCTCGGAGCGGGTCCGGGAAGTGGCCAGGAAGCTGCGGTTCACGCCGAATGTGATGGCGCGCTCGCTGATCACCGGCCGGTCGCCGAATATCGGCCTGGTGGTTCCCGACATCACCAATCCGTACATGACCACACTGCTCAAGGCTGCGCAGAAAGTGTCCCGCCTGCACGCCACTGGGGTGTTCGTGGCCGACACCGACGACAGTGCGGACATCGAGCGCGAGGTGTGTGAGCAGTTCGCCCAGCAGAGCCGCGGTGTGATCCTCTGCGCGCCGCGAATGACCGCATCGCATATCCGCGAGTTGAGTGGGATCGTGCCGCTCGTTCTGGTGAACCGAGTGGTCGAGGGCATCCCCAGCGTCTTCACCGACTCCCGGGCCGCGCTGCGCGAGCTGGTCGAAGAGCTGGTCGAGCTCGGGCACCGGAGGCTGGCTTACCTGCCCGGACCGGCCGGTTCGTGGTCGAACACCCAGCGCGGACGGACAGTCGCCGACCGAGCGCGTGCTCTGGACGTCGAGATGATCCGCCTGGACCCAACCGATGGGACGCACGCCGACGGCGTCGCCGCAGCGGAGCAGGTGCTCGAGTTGGGGGTCACCGCGGTGATGGCGTTCGACGACGTCCTGGCTGCCGGTCTGGTCGAGGGGCTGCGCAGAAGTGGGAAGTCCGTCCCCGATGACGTCAGCGTGACCGGGCACGACGACATCCTTTCCGAGCTCGTGCACCCCGGGCTCACCACCGTCACCGGGCAGAGCGCCCGCGTCGGTCAACTGGCCATCTCTCGGCTGCTCGACGGATCGGGGCCCGCCTCGGGGCCGGGCCCGGAGTCGGGTACGCACCAGGCGGAGTCAGTGGGTGTGAAGGCCACCGTCGTCCGCCGGAACTCGACGGCCGCGCCGCCGCGTTCCGGCTGACCATCTCCTGCAAGGAGGCACCATGTACCGAGTTGTGGCATTTCTGGTTGGGCTCTTGATCCTCCCGGCTGCAGTGCTGCCGGCTACCGCGACTGCGTGCAGCGGGTACGACGCCGCCGTCCAGCAAGACGGTCCGAAGGCGTACTGGCGAATGGCCCGGGCCGGGTTCAGCAGCGAGGCCTCTGTGGTCGGTGGCTCCCAACTGACCGGGACGTACGCCGGTACGCGGTCCGCGACCACTCTGCCGAACGGTGAGGCCGCTGCCGCGTTCGACGGCGCCACCGGCTACTTCCAGGTGCCGGACAACGCCGTGCTCAGCCCAGCGACGGCTGGTGTGCTCACACTGGAGGCGTGGGTGCGGCCGGACACGCTGCAATTTCCGCACGCACAGAGCAGTGGCTATGTGCACTGGATGGGCAAGGGCGAGGCCGGGCAGCACGAGTACGTCTCGCGGATGTACTCGCTGACCAACACCGAGAACCGGCCGAACCGGATCTCCGGCTATCTGTTCAACAACACCGGCGGGCTCGGCGCCGGCTCCTACTTCCAGGACTCGCTGACCGCCGGTACGTGGATCCACTACGTGCTGGTGATCAACGCGAACGCGAAGAGCGCGACCTACCCGAACGGCTACACCAAGATCTACCGCGACGGCGTGCTCCGCGACCAGGACGACCTGAGTATCAGCGGCCAGATCATCGTGCCCAGCGACGGGACGGCGCCGTTCCGCGTCGGCACCCGGGACTTCGGCTCCTGGTTCCAGGGCGCGGTCGGCAAGGTGGCCGTCTACGGCAAGGAACTCTCGGCGGCCCGGATCGCCGCGCACCACACCGCTATGCTCACGCCGGCGCCGCGGTGGCGGCGCTGACCCGCGGATTCGGTGGGGATTCCCCTAGGTGGGTACCGTGGGATAGGCCCCGGGAAAGACGGGGGTTGACCTCAAGGCGCGAGAGGGTGTCTCGCGACTAGCGTTCCCGACATGACGGATCAGGTGATGATGACCGCGTTGCAGGCCACACAAGAGCCAACCGGAGGTGTGGCCGGGTGGGCCATCGAGTTGATGGAGAAGCTGGGCGCTCCGGGCGCCGGTCTCGCCGTCGCTCTGGAGAACCTGTTCCCCCCGCTGCCCAGCGAGGTGATCCTGCCGCTGGCGGGTTTCGCGGCCAGCCGCGGTGACCTCGGGCTGGTCGCGGCCATCCTGTTCACCACCCTCGGCTCGGTGGTCGGCGCCCTCGCGCTGTACGGCGTGGGCGCCGTCCTCGGCCGGGAGCGGACGCGCGCGATCGCCGCGAAGCTGCCGCTGGTCAAGGTCGAGGACATCGACAAGGCCGAGGACTGGTTCAACCGGCACGGCCCGAAGGCGGTGCTGATCGGGCGGGTGGTGCCGATCGTCCGCAGCATGATCTCGGTACCGGCGGGTGTCGAGCGGATGTCGATCCCGCTGTTCCTGCTGCTGACCACCTTCGGCAGCGCCGTCTGGAACTCGCTGCTGATCGTCGCCGGTTACCAGCTCGGCGAGCGGTGGCATGTGGTGGAGTCGTCGGTCGGCGTCTTCCAGTACGTCGTGCTCGGCGGCGCCGTGCTGGCGGTGACCTGGTTCATCGTTGTCAAGCTCCGGGCGAAACGTTCGCCATCTGAGAAAGTCCAGTAGCAAGCTCGACTTTGACTAGGCTCGACCCATCACTTCCCGAGCACAGGAGTTGGGTCAGATGCCGTCAACCGCGTTCGAGCCGCAGAGCTGGCCGCAGTCGGTCGTCACCGTGGTGGGTAACCCGAGAGCCGGGTCGCGGACGGCGGCCGCCGCGGCCGGCGTCGCGGAGCTGCTGGCTTCCGAGCTGGGGGCGCCGTACCGGATCGACGAGCTGATCGACCTGGTCACGGTCGCCCCGGCGATCTTCGCGAGTGACGCCGAGCCGGACCGGGCCGCGCTGGAGAGCGCGATCGACCTGGTCTCGTCGGCCTCGGTGATCGTCGTCGCGACTCCGGTCTACAAGGGCAGTTACACCGGGTTGCTGAAGAGCTTCCTCGACGTTCTGCCCGCGCGGGCCCTGGCCGGCGCGGTCGTCGTGCCGGTGACGGTCTCGGCTGCGCCCAGCCACAAGCTGCTCGCCGACCAGCACCTGCGGCCGGTGCTGGCCGAGCTGGGCGCGAGCGTCCCGGTCCCCGGTGTCATCCTCGAGGAGCGTGACCTGGAGGACCTGCAGGTGGTCCTGGCCAGCTGGCTGCGCGCCAACGCCTCCATCATTCAGGCCACCGCCATCGCCCTCCAGCCGGTCCCGGAGCCCACTCCCGTCCGCTGACTCAGGCCAGCAGGTACTGGCGCATCCCAGCGAACAGCTCAGCCACCAGAGGCTGGTTCCAATCCGTCCCGTCGCCGCTGAAGTGTCCAGTCAGCACCTGATCGGCGGAAGGCCGGAGCCGGATCGCCAACGCGTCGGCGAGCCCGGTGTCCTTGGGCCCGGCGACAGCGTGCACCGTGCCGCGAGACGGGCCGAAGTCGTATCCGGACGGCCATTGCTGCGGGACGTACTCGAAGAAGGGAGTGCGGGCGGGGGCGGGGACTTCCAGAATCGGGAAGCGGGCGTACTTGACGCAGCCGAGCACGGCCTCGCGGATCGTGGGGACGTCAGCGGCGAGAGAGCCGGTCGGGAGCGGGACGGCCAGAACCGACGGAATGATGCACGGGCCGAGGACCCGTTGCCACTGCGGCCGGTCGCGTTTGCTGAGCAGGGTGTTGAGGACCAGCGCATCGCCAGGGCCGACGTACGGCGCCATACCGGCGGCTAGCCCGGCCAGGAGGGTCACGAGCGGGGTGCTGCGGCAGGACTGGCTGCGCTGCTCGACGCTGGTGAGTTCATCGGCATTGAGCAACTCACCGCGATACGCGAAGTCGGCACCACCAGTGGTTGACGGCTGCGGGCACGCTTTGGCGTCCGTGATGCGGTTCTGCCACCACTCCGAGGCCGCACCATGCTGTCGCTCAACCAGCTCAGCTTCGTTCCGCGTGTAGTCGGCGTACTGGGCGGCCGGCGGCGGTACGTCGACGCCGGACAGCTGAGCGCTGTACAGCAGTGCCAGCTCGTCCAGCGCCGTCCACAGCGTCACCGGATCGGACACCAGGTGGTGCAGATGCAACGCCAGCCGCCGATCAGCCACTCGCAATCGCACCGGTGCCGCCACCGGCACCTCAGCATGGAGCTCAACCGAATCGACCACCTCCAACTCCGCAGTCGGCAGCGGATGCAAGTACTGCGCCGGCCCAGCCACGATCTCGGTCCGCAGTACGTCGTGCCGACGCTGCAGCTCGGTGAACGCCGCAGCCAACGCACTGTGGTCCAGCGGGCGGTCGAACTCCAGGACGGCGTTCATCGTGAACCACGGCCCAAGGACGAATCCAGGCCGCATCGCATCCAGGTGTAGCGCGAACGTCTGCCACAACGAGGTCGGCACAGTCACAGCAGTGCCTTCGAGTAGTCCGGCACGTCAGCCTTCAGCAGCGACTCGTGCAGCTCCTGCAGCACCTCGATGGCGAAGTCCTTGCGGGCCCAGTCCTCGAATGAGATGCCGTAGCCGAGTGAGATCCACAGGTCTGCGTTCCGCTGCTCGTGCGCGCCGAACGGCTCCAACAGGACCAGCGGCGTAGCTGACCACAACGAGTCGAGCAGTGTGCCGCCTCCGGGCTTGCTGACGGTTGCGAGTGCCTGCCGACAGAGGTCGAACGAACCGTGGTTGCCAGTGCGCTGCTCGAACGGCTCTCCAGCCAGGCCGAACGGCGGGTAGCCGTCGTCCAGCCACGGATGCCACTCCGGATCGATCATGAAGTACCGGACGCCGTCCGTCGTCAGGTCCTGCTGTTCGTAGGCCACTACGTCCAGGGCGAAGCCCGCGCTGAGGAGCTCATCGGCGTAGTCGCGGTAGGTACCCATTCCCCAGCCGCCGCCGTGTACGAGCAACCGACGGTCCCGGTCGGCCCAGGGGACTGGTTCGTCCCGGCTGACCGGGATGCTCCACGGCACAGCGCCCGCGTCCGCGTCGCCCAGCCAGATGCGCCGGACTGGGATGGACGGCGTCCCGACCTTGTCGAACGACGGCGACGACACCGAATCCACGTGACAGATGTCCACATCGACCGGACCGTACTGCTCGACGTACTCGGTCAGCAGGGTGAGCCAGAAACCGGACAGGACGACGAAGCGGGTCACGCCACGCGCATGCCAGTCCGCGAAGAGCGCAGCGACGGCCGCCGGATCAGCAGCCCGCGAGGCGTTCCCTGCGATCTTCTGCCCGGCCATCGCGACCCGAAAGTCCCGGTGGAAGGCCAGCTTGGACTGTGCGGTCGTGGCAAGGGTCTTCGCCGGCATCAGCCGTTCCAGTACTGAGACGGACACCTGTCCGCCTTGCTCGCGAATCCGGTCGGCCAACAGCAGACCGGGGACGTGGACGCCCAGTGCGACACCGGACGTCAGCACCTCGATCACAGCTCCGCCAGCGCCTTGTCGAGGTGGCGCTCGATCAGCTTCTGGAAACCGACATCGGTCGAGCCACGCGGCGTCGCCTCGATCAACATGATCAGGTAGAGGTAGACGCGATACAGCGCGAGGCGTTCGCGGTCGATGTCGGCGCCGTACCCGGCCAGCAGTTCGGCGTCCACCTCGGCGAAGAGGGTCAGCGAGACGAACTCCGCCACCGGGTCGCCCCAGAACGCCCGCTCGCCGTCGATCAGCCCGGTCACGCGCCCGTCCTCGACCAGGATGTTGCCGTCCCACAGATCGAAGTGGATCAGCCGCGGGACCGACACCGAGTCCAGTAATGCTTTCCGGTCGGTGACCAGCTCTCGGCGGACAGCAGCAGGCAGAGCGACGTCGTAGCGCTTCGCATCCGCCAGCAGGTCGTCGAACATGCCCAGGAACGCAGAACTCCAGCTGGCTGTCAGCCCGCGTTGTGGGTAGCCGAAGCCGTCCGACCCGGTTACCTCGTGCAGACTCGAGACGATCCCACCCAGCTCGCGCCGGTACTGCGCCCGCGTCTCGGAGACGCTGTGCAGGGTGACCCCGGGCAAGGCTGTCATCAGCAAGAAGCCTGGGCCGGAGTGGACCACTTCCGGCACCGGCGCCTTGCCCAGAGCCGCGCGGTAGAAGGCGGTCTCGGTCCCGATCAGGTCCTGCTCGTAGGTGAGCCCGGGACCGGTCGGCGCGATCTTCAGCACCAGGTCGCCGTCGGTCAGGCTCAACCGCTGCACCTGGTTGTAGGTGCCGTCGGCAAGCTCGGTGACCGCGGTGAGCGCACCGGGGTCGCGGCCGGCGGCGGCCAGCAGGTCGTTGACGTTCATTCGGCGGCCTTTCGGGCGGACTGGTAGATGGCGTCCATCAGCTCGATCCGCGGGACGGCGTCCGCGAGGTCGGAGCGGCCGTCGACGAGCCGCGCGAGCTGGCTTTCGTAGTACGAGACCGGTGCGAAGCCGATGACTTCACGGTCGCCGCCGGCCGGGGTGACGACCAGGTTCAGCGGTAGGGCGGCGATGACCGGCCGGAGGAAGTTGCGCAGTTTGACCGTTGCGCCCTCGAACTCGAAGACGTGCTCGCTGACGTGATTCGGTCCCACACCGCATTCCAGAGTCGCTGTGGTCTCCGGCCAGCGCAGAGTGGCCAGAAACTCCCGGTCCACGCCGTTCGGGCCGTCGAACGTCGACTCGCCGGCGTACTCGGTCACCTCCAGCCCGACCGTTGCCTGGAGCGCCTGCAGCCAGTAGCTGGCGCAGTCGAAGAAGATGCCGCCGCCCAGCTCGGGGCGGTCGCGGTACCCACCTGGCTCGGGCTCGGCGAACGTCATCCGGGTGTGCACCGAGCGCAGTACGCCGTACCGGCCGTCCACGATGAACGAACGGACGACCTGCTGCCATTCGTGGTGTGCGGTGGCCACTGCCTCGGTTACGTGCACAGCGCCGTCCGCAGCGAACTCCAGCTCGGCCACCTCATCCGCAGTGAGGCACAGCGGCTTCTCGACGATCACATGCTTGCCCGCTACTGCTGCGCGGACCGCCCAGCGGTGGTGGGCCGAGTTGTGCAGCGAAACATAGACGGCGTCGATTTGCGGGTCTGCGAGCAGCGCTGCGTAGTTGTCGTGCACAACCTCGATGCGGTGCTGGTTCGCGTACTCCTTGGCCCGCACCGGATCGCTGGCGGCGACTGCGCGGACATGGGCATTCACGGCATCCGCGGGGCCGAGCATGGTGCGTGCTGCGATCCCGGTGGCTCCGATCAGTCCGATCTCAAGCGGCATCGGTCATCCCTCGTGGTGTCAGGCCGGCAGCGTTGACCGCGGCGACCAGGCGGCGTCGCCATTGGTCGAGGTCATCGGTGCGGCAGAAGATCGCCAGGTAGACGCGGCCACCGGGCGCGGCGAGCGTGCTGCCGTTCAGCACGAGGACGCCGGGCTGGTCGCCGGTGCTGAGCAGACCGTCGAAGGCGGTCAGCACATCGGTGATTCCCTCACCAGGAGCAAGGTTCAGTTCGAGTTGCCACAGATGTGCGGTCAGCGCGGACCGCTGGTCCAGCTGCAGGGTCAGGAGCCCGAGTGACTGCCGTGCGTTGATCTCCAGGACCGGTACGACGCTGCCGTCGGTCAGCAGCATCGCATCGATCCCGACCGGTCCCCAGTAGCCTGCAGCCGCCAGAGCCTCCGTCACGCCGGCCAGAGAGTCGGCGTACCAGCCTGCGTCAACGAGCGCTGGCGGCGGCCGGTGCGAGCCCAGATGCCGGAAGCCCTTGTTCGTCATCTGCTGCAGCCCGAGAAACTCCGCAGTGCCGTCCGGGGCGAGCTCGAAGTGCCCGGAGAAGTCATGCAGCTTCGGCAGCTTCTCCTGCACCAGGAGCTCGACCCGGCGGCCGGCGTCCGCCTGCTTACGCAGAACGCGTTCGACCGCGCGCAGTACGCCGGGGGTCGTGACCTCCAGCAGCGCGCGACCGGACACGCCGTACGGGTCCTTCACCAGCGCTCGGAACTCGAGCGCGGTGACGGCGTCGACCAACTCGTCAGGTGTGCGAACGACTCGGCCTGCGCCGGGTAGGCCGAGTTCGAGCACCAACTCGTTGGACCACGTCTTGGAGTTCACCTGAGCAACTACCTCGGCCGATGGGAGGCTCTGACCGACCAGCCGCGCAGTGTCGGGCAGAACGGCGAACGGAGTGACGGTGGCTGCGCCGAGCACCGCATCCCGGAGGCGGTCGTCAGCCGCGATCGATCGCTCCACCGGACCTGCCTCTGGTTTGCCGACCGCCTGATGGCGGATCGGGTGGCCGAGGTTCGCGAGCAGCTCCGGATGGATGGGGTACCGGGTGATGAGCAGATCGCCCGGTGCGCAGAAGCCCAGCAGCAGCTCGTCCATCGCGTCGACTGCCGAGTCCCGTCCGCCGACGGACGGCAGCTCGGCGAGGTCGTCGGGCCGCCACCACGCCTCCGCGCCGAACGTGCCGAAGCGGATCGTCATTGCACAGGCGTGGCCAGCCGCGCCACGAACGCGCTGAATTGGCTCACCTTGCGCAGATCGTCCAGCTGCAGCGACGGGTAGTCGAGCTCGAGATCGAACTCGTCCTCGATCGCCAGCAGGAAGGTGATCGTCTGCAGCGAGTCCAGCCCGTACTGCTCGACGAGGTCGGCGTCCGACCCGATCTCCTCGGCGGTCGTGCCGTTGTCGAGCACCTTGGCCAGCACGATCTTCACGCGATCTTCGATATCCACCTCAGACTCCGTTCAGGTAGAGAAGGATGCATTTCGAGCAGACCGGCATCATTCCGTTCTCGGACATGATC
Source organism: Kribbella sandramycini (assembly GCF_013131805.1). Classification (GTDB taxonomy): domain Bacteria; phylum Actinomycetota; class Actinomycetes; order Propionibacteriales; family Kribbellaceae; genus Kribbella; species Kribbella sandramycini. Next base: position 342,396 of record NZ_JABJRC010000006.1, read on the forward strand.
CGGCGCACCTCGCGGAACGACTGGCTCTGCCACAGGTCGTTGACCGACTGCTCGTAGAGGTTGCCGACGACGAACTCCGGGAAGAACTTGCACGAGCTGACGGCGCCGTCCGCGTGCACCTCCATCCGGTTCGATACCGCGAGGCACTTGCTGCGGTGCTGGGCCGGCCGCGAGGTGCCGAGGATGAAGTCGGTGACCTCGTCGTCCTCCAGTTGCGGCTGGTAGCGCAGCCGGACGTTCCACGGGCGGGACGCCAGCCGGGCCATCGACTCACGCAGCGCGGGCAGCTCCTCCTCGGGCAGCTGGTAGGTGTAGCTGTGCCAGGTCGGCTTCTTGGTGTCGGTGCTCGGATTCAGCCAGGAGAAGGTCTTCTCGTACAGGCGGTCCATCGACTCGGCCACTTCCGGGCTGATGTACCAGGGGAACTGGAAGTAGACGGTGTTGACGCCCAGCTCCTCGGCCCACTCCATGAACTCGTACATCTTGTGCACGGTCACGTGCGAGACCATGCAGGACAGCGACAGCTCGCCGTCCCATTTCCCGTCCCGTTTGAGGTCCAGCATCATCTGGATGTTCTCCATGGTCCGCTTGAACGTGCCGCGGCCACGCAGCGCCTCGTGGTCCGCGCCGAGGCCGTCCAGACTGACCAGGAGGTTCAGGTTCTCGCCGATCCGGAGCAGGTCGTCGACCTTGCGCTTGAACAGCAGACCGTTGGTGCACATGTTCACCGTGCGGGGGTACTTCTCCAGCAATGCGGCGACCTGGTCGAACTTCGTGTGCATCAAGGGCTCACCGCCCCACAGGAACAGCTTGGACCGCGTTTCGGCGGTCGTCCGCAGGACATCCTCAATGACCGACAGGTCCAGCTCGGTGCGCTGCCGCTCGGAGCTGAAATCGCGGAAGAAGCCCTGTTCGTTCCACTGGTAGCAGTGGGTGCAGCGCAGGTTGCAGCGGTACGTCAGCTGCAGGCTGACCTCCTGCGGCAGCGGTGCGGCGTACGACGGGTCGATCAGCAGGTTCTTCCGGGCTTTCGACCGGATCGAGACCGTGTGCAGGATGTCGGCGAATTCTTTGTTGTTCAGCGTGCGGGTCGTTGTCGGGCGCATCAGACCTCCGATGAAGTGGTGGCTCGGGCGACGAGGAGAGCGCTGGCTCCGGCGATCACACCTCCTGTCGCGAGGATGAGGACAAGGCCGGTCGCGGCCCCGAGCTGATGGCTCAGCACGCCGCCGGCAAAGCCGCCAGTGAGCGCACCGAGGGGAACGGTGGATGAGGTGAGCGTGCGGGCCGCTGCGTGCACGGTGCTCTGCAACGTGACCGGTGTGACCTGTTGGCGCACGCTGGTGGTGACGACGTTCCACACCGGCAGCCAGACGCCCGCCAGCACCCGGATCAGCACCAGAGTGAGCGCAGGCGCGGTCACCAGACAGAGCGGAATCGCCAACCAGCACAGGGCTTCCGTACCGGTCAGGACGAGCGTACGACGGGTGCCCAGCGCCGCAGCGAGCTTGTTGGCCACGAATGCGCCCAGCAGCCCGCCGACCGAACCGGCCGCGATCAGCAGCCCACCAGCCAGGCTCGACAACCCCAGCACGCGATACGCGAACAGCAGCAGGACGGCGTCCACCATCCCGGTTCCGAAGCTCCGAACTGCGGCTGCGCCCACCTGCTGTCGCAGCACTGGATGCTGGCGGACAAAGCCGATGCCGGTCCGGATGCGCTGCACCAGCGGCTCAGTCGCTGGTGCAGCCGTTTGTTCGATCGCAGTGATCCGAGTGCGCCCGTACGCCGAAGCGAGGAACGGCAGCGCGCTCAGCAGCATCCCGATCGTCGATCCGGTTGTCCGCAGCAGCAGACCGGCGAGTGCGGGCCCGACCAGCTTCGATGCGCTGTCAGAGCTCTGCAGCTTCGCGTTGGCGCCAACCAGCGCACGCTGGTCGACCAGAGCCGGTAGGTACGACTGACCGGCGACGTCCACGAAGACCATCGCCACCCCGGCAACAGCGACCACCAGGAACAGCTGTGGAATCCCGACTCCGCCGAGGACCGCGGCCAACGGGATCGTCGCGAACGCGGCGAACCGGACCAGCTCGCCGCCGATCAAGACCCGGCGGCGCGGAACGTGGGGGAGTGCGGCGCCGGCCAGCAGCCCGAACGCCGGATAGGCGAACCAGCCCAGCGCCGACAGCACGCCGACCTCGGCGCCGGACGCGTCCAGCGTCAGGATCGCGATACTCGGCACCGCGAAACCGGTCAGCCGGTCGCCGACGAAACTCGCCGTCTGACTGCTCCAGTACCACGACAGATCGGCGTTCGAGCGTGTCGCAGTGTCCGTGGTAGATCGTCCGCGCACCAGTCGACTCCCCAGCGTCGGTTGGCTGAACCGGGCCTGGCACTGCCCCTTTCTTCAAGCTCTGAAAGAAGACCTCGGACAACTTAACCGGGCAAGTGCTGCGACTCAACCCCTCAGTCATGAATTGCTCGCTGAGGGTAGGGAAGTGGTACGGACTCTCAGTTTCGGGATGTCTGATGACTTAGCCGCGGAGGACCGCGCGCAACCCTGCCGTGTAGGTCTCCGGGGTGGTGTCGCCGAGGATGAGCCGCTGCAGGACGAAGCCGGGGAGCAGGCCGAAGAGCACCTGGGCGATGTGTCGCGGGTCGGCGTCCGGGTCGAGGATGCCGGCGGCCTGGGCGCGGCGGGCGACGAGCTCGAAGCGGCCGCGGATATCGGTGTACTTGGCGCCGGCGATCGCCATCACGGCCGGGTTGTGCAGGGCCTCGGCCCAGGCCTGCAGAGCGATCCGGGTGACGTCGCCGCCGGGCCGCTCGGCCAGGCTGACGACGTGCTGCAGCAGCCGCTCGAGGGCGTCGATCGGGCTCATCGGCTGCTGCGGGTCGACGAAATCGTCGAAGAGGTTCTCGACCGTGCCCAGCGCCTCCTCGGCGATCGCGGCGACGATCTCCTCCTTGCTCTTGAAGTAGCCGTAGACCGCGCCGGCGGACAGCCCGGAGACCTCGATCAGATCGGCCATCGTCGTCTTGTGGAAACCCTGCTCGGCGACCAGGGTGCGGGCGGCGGCGACGATCTGGGCGCGGCGGGCGAGCCGGTGCTCGGCTGTGACCTTCGGCATGTCGGCAACCTAAAACGAATGTCCGTTCTTGACAAGTCAGGCCGGCTGGGAGCACTCTCGATCTAATAAAGAACGGTCATTCGGTTTTATCGAGAGAGGTCCCCAGCATGACTGCCCATCGACGCCCGCCCCTGATCGCCGTCGTCACCCTGCTCACCGCCGTGCTGACGGTGCTGCTGATCGCGTTCGCCTGGCCGGCGGCGCGCTCCGAACCCCGCGACCTCCCGATCGCGGTCGCCGGTCCGAGTCAGCTCGCCGGGCAGGTCGGCGCGGGGCTCGACCAGGCGATGCCTGGCGGCTTCGAGGTCACCACGGTCGCCGACCGGGCCAGCGCCGTCCAGAAGATCCAGGATCGGGAGGTGTACGGCGCGGTCGTGCTCGACGCTCAGCAGCCGGAGGTGCTGACGGCGTCCGCCGGTGGGCCCGCGGTTGCGCAGATCCTCACCCAGTTGGGTACCCGGCTGTCGCCGGATCATCCGGCCAAGGTGACGGACGTCGTACCGCTGCCGAAGGATGACCCGCGGGGCGCTGGGCTCGCTGCGGGTGCGTTGCCGTTGGTGCTTGGCGGCATCCTCAGTGCGGTCGCTCTGACCCGGCTGGTGCCGTCCGGTGCGCAGCGGATGGTTGGCGCGGTCAGCCTCGCGGTTGCCGGCGGGCTGGCGTTGACCGCCGTACTGCAGTTCTGGCTGGGGTCCTTTGCGGGCAACTACCTTGCGAACGCCGGAGTGGTCGCGCTGGCGATCGCAGCGATCAGTCTGACGCTGCTGGGGCTGGAGTGGCTCGGTGGCGCGGCCGGACTCGGTATTGGCGCCGCAGTGATGATGCTGCTCGGCAACCCGCTGTCCGGGCTGGCTAGTGCGCCCGAGATGCTCCCGGCGGGGTGGGGCACGCTCGGTCAATTGCTGCCGCCGGGTGCAGCCGGCACGGCGTTGCGGTCGGTGAGCTTCTTCGACGGCGCCGGGTCGGGGACGGCGTTCGTCGTACTGAGTGCCTGGCTCGCACTTGGTCTGGCGCTCTGCGGCCTGGGCGCGATGCGGTCGCAACATGTTGTTCATGGTCGTCATGAGGCTTCGCCCGTTACCGTCTGAATCAGGTTTCGACGCGGTGACCTGATTGTTATGACAAGGTCACCGCGTTATCACCTGACAGCGGGGACAACGTTGTCTGTCACCCATTGACTTCCTCGCCTTCAGCCTCCTAAGTTCGCCAAAAGCCCGCTCTGTTTGGGTCGTGGTACCGGGATGACAACGATTGCCCGAAGGTGGACCTGATGGTGACAAGAAAGCGTTTCAAGGCAGCCGGTGCGCTGGCCGCGTCCGCGCTGCTGCTGGCGGTCGCGGCCTGTAGCCAGGGCTCGACGACCAAACAGCCCGAGGCCGGCGGCGGCCAGAGCAGCGGTCCGGCGAATATCAAGATCGCCTACCAGCAGTGGGGCCCCGGCACCACGATGAAAAACTTCCTGGCCGGCGTGAAGACCGAGTACGAGGCGGCCAACCCCGGCTCGACCGTCGAGGTGCTGCCGATCGTCGCGAGCGAGAACGACTACTACACCAAGCTGCAGCTGATGATGCGGTCGCCGAACACCGCGCCGGACGTCGTCTACGAGGACACGTTCCTGATCAACTCCGACATCACCGCGGGCTACCTGCGACCGCTCGACGACTACCTCAAGGACTGGGACCAGTGGGGCCAGTTCGAGGAGAGCGCCAAGGGCGCCGCGAAGGCGCTGGACGGTAAGACGTACGGCGTCCCGGACGGTACCGACACCCGCGCGCTCTGGTACAACAAGCAGATCTTCGCCAAGGCGGGCCTCCCGGCCGACTGGCAGCCGAAGACCTGGGACGACGTGCTCAGCGCGGCCCGGACCATCAAGGAGAAGGTCCCCGGCGTCATCCCGTTCAACATGTACTCCGGAAAGCCGATGGGTGAGGCCTCGGCCATGCAGGGTTTCGAGATGCTCCTGTACGGCACGAAGGACTCGCTCTACAACAGCGACCAGCAGAAGTGGGTCGTCGGCAGCCAGGGCTTCAAGGACTCGCTGAACTTCGTCAAGACCGTCTTCAGTGAAGGGATCGGCCCGACGCCGAAACAGGCGCTGGACCCGAACATGGGCAGCAAGGTCGGCACCGAGCTGATCCCCGAGGGCAAACTCGGGATCGCGCTCGACGGCTCCTGGATCTACGGCAACTGGCAGAAGACCGGCGCCAAGCCGTGGCCGCAGTGGACCGAGGTGATGGGCCAGACCGCGATGCCGAGCCAGGACGGCGGCGGCAAGGGCAAGGTCAGCCTCTCCGGCGGCTGGACCTGGGCGATCCCGGCGAAGTCCAAGAACCCGGACGCCGCCTGGAACCTGATCAAGACCCTGCAGGCGCCGAAGAACGCGGCCAAGTACGCCACCGACGGCGCGCAGATCGCCGTCCGCAAGGACGTCGCCGCCGACGAGGGCTACAAGAGCTCCGCGAAGAGCACGCAGTTCTTCACCGACCTGGTCTCGGTCACCGTCTACCGCCCGGCGTACGCCGAGTACCCGAAGGTGTCCAACGAGATCATCACCGCGATGGAAGCGGTGATGACCGGCCAGTCCACGGTCGACGAGGCCGCGAAGAACTACGACGAAGCGGTCGAGAGCATCGTCGGCAAGGACAAGACGACCTCCGGCCAGTAACCCACCGGCGAAGGAACCTCCCCTGTGACGACCTCAGTCGCCGCCGCTACCGCTCCGTCCGGGAAACCCGGGCGGAGCGGCAAGCCGCGGGCAGCCAACCTCCTGAAGATGCTGCCGCTCTCCCCGGCCATCGGACTCATGCTGGTCTTCCTGGCCGGCCCGATCATCTACTGCATCTACGCCGCGTTCACGAATATGGCGCTGACCGGTACCGGCGCCGCGAACGTGACGTTCGTCGGGCTGGACAACTTCCGCAAGGCGTTCGGCAGCAGCGCGTTCTCGAACGCGATCTGGCTGACGCTGCTCTTCACGCTGTTGTCCGCGATCATCGGCCAGAACACCCTCGGTCTCGGCCTCGCGCTGCTGATGCGGCGGGCCAACAAACTGGTCCGCAACTTCGTCGGCACCGCGGTGATCGGCGCCTGGGTGCTGCCCGAGGTGGTCGCGGCGTACCTGCTCTCGGCGTTCTTCAACGACGAGGGCACGCTGAACGTGATGCTGCACGCGGTCGGCCTGCCCGGCCAGGACTGGCTGTACGCCGCGCCGATCATCGCGGTCTCGCTGGCCAACATCTGGCGCGGTACGGCGTTCTCGATGCTGGTCTACTCGGCGGCGCTCAGCGAGATCCCCAAGGAGATCGAGGAGTCGGCCGAGATGGACGGCGCGGCCGGCAGCAAACGGCTGGTCTGGGTCACGCTACCGATGATCAGCCGCGCCGTGCTGACCAACCTGATGCTGATCACGCTGCAGACGCTCAGCGTGTTCGGCCTGATCTACGCGATGACCCGCGGCGGCCCGGGCACCAAGTCGCAGACGTTGCCGCTGTACATGTACGAGCAGGCGTTCAGCTTCTCCCAGATCGGCTACGGCACCGCGATCGCCCTGGTGATGCTCGCGATCGGCGCGGTCTTCTCGCTGATCTACCTGCGTGGACTCAACTCGGAGGCAGCGTGATTGCCCGCGACCGCTTGAGCAAGCTGACGTCGAACCTGGTTCTGCTTGCCATCGGCATCTTGTTCGTGCTGCCGTTGCTCTGGGTGCTGTTCGCCTCGATCAACCGGACGGCGGGGCTGCGGGTCGAGTTCCCGACCGATCCGACGCTGGGCAACTTCAAGGCCGTGCTGAACACCGACACGACGTACCGGCCGGTCCTGAACGGGATCGTGCTCTGTGGCGGCTCGGCGTTGCTGACGATGGTCTGCGCGGTGCTGGCGGCGTACCCGCTGTCGCGGTTCAAGTCGCGGTTCAACCGGCCCTTCCTGCTGACCGTGCTGTTCTGCACCGGTCTGCCGATCACCGCGGTGATGGTCCCCGTCTACGGCCTGTTCGTCCAGCTCAACCTGGTCGACACCATCGGCGGCACGATCATGTTCATGGCCACCAGCTCGCTCCCGTTCGCGATCTGGCTGACCAAGACCTTCATGGACGGCGTCCCGATCTCCCTGGAGGAGGCCGCCTGGGTCGACGGGGCCACCAACATGCGGGCGCTGAAGAGCATCGTGCTACCGCTGATGTGGCCCGGGATCGCCGTCGTCCTGATCTTCACCTTCATCGGGATGTGGGGCAACTTCTTCGTCCCGTTCATGCTGCTGCTGTCCCCCGAGCGGCTGCCCGCCTCGGTCTCGATCTTCACCTTCTTCGGCCAGTACGGCGAACCCAACTACGGCCAGCTGGCCGCCTACTCGCTGATCTACACCACGCCGGTCCTGTTGCTGTACCTGCTCCTGAGCAAGAAACTCGGTGGTGCGTTCGCACTCGGAGGCGCGATCAAGGGCTGACGGAGGTCAGATGAAGGGAATACTGCTCGCCGGCGGGTCGGGGACGCGGTTGTACCCGATGGCGCGGGGGATCTCGAAACACCTGATGCCGATCTACGACAAGCCGATGGTCTACTACCCGCTCGCGACGCTGATGGGGGCCGGGATCAACGAGATCCTGATCATCACCACCGCCGAGGACCGGGCGGCGTTCGAGCGGTTGCTCGGTGACGGCGCGCAGTTCGGGTGCCGGTTCGAGTACGCCGTCCAGGCGCAGCCGAACGGGATCGCGGAGGCGTTCGTGGTGGGCGAGGAGTTCATCGGGGACGACGCGGTGGCGCTGATCCTCGGGGACAACCTGTTCTACGGCGACGACTTCGGCGGCGTCGCGCGGCCCGACGGCGGGGTGGTGTTCGCCTACCCGGTGGCGGATGCGCGGCGGTACGGCGTGGTGGAGTTCGACGCCGGCCAGCAGGTGCTGGGGATCGAGGAGAAGCCGGTCGAGCCGCGGTCGAACTTCGCGGTGGTCGGGTTGTACTTCTACGACAACGACGTGGTGGAGATCGCGAAGGCGCTGACGCCGAGCCCGCGTGGCGAGGTCGAGATCACCGATGTGAACCGCGAGTACCTGCGCCGCGGGAAGCTGCGGGCGGAGAAGGTGGCGCAGGGCGCGGTGTGGCTCGACACCGGGACGATCGAGTCGCTGGCGGATGCTTCGGATTTCGTGCGGGTGCTGGAGAACCGGACCGGGCTGAAGGTCGGCTGCGTGGAGGAGGTGGCCTGGCGGCAGGGGTTCATCAGCGACGACGACCTGCGGCTGCTGGCCGAACCGTTACGCAACTCCGGGTACGGCGAGTATCTGCTCGCGCTCCTCGATCGGCCGAGCATGGTCCGCCGATGAGCCGGCTGCTGGTCACCGGGGGAGCGGGGTTCATCGGGGCGAACTTCGTCCAGCGCGCCGTCCGGGATCATCGGGTGACCGTGCTCGACGCGCTCACGTACGCCGGGGATCGGCGGAATCTGGCGCCGGTTGCCGATGACATCGAGTTCGTGCACGGCGATATCGGGGACGCCGAGCTGGTCGACCGGTTGGTGAAACAGGCCGACGTCGTCGTGCACTTCGCGGCCGAATCCCATGTGGACAACTCGCTCGGCGACCCCGCGCCGTTCATCTGGACGAACGTCGTCGGCACCTTCCACGTCCTCGAGGCCGTGCGCCGGTACGACGTCCGGCTGCATCACATCTCGACCGACGAGGTGTTCGGCGCGCTGCCGCTCGACACGACGAGCCGGTTCACCGAGGAGACGCGGTACGACCCGTCGTCGCCGTACTCGGCCAGCAAGGCCAGCTCCGATCATCTGGTCCGGGCGTGGACCAGGTCGTACGGGATCGCCGCGACGATCTCCAACTGCGCCAACAACTACGGGCCGTATCAGCATGTCGAGAAGCTGATCCCGCGCGGGATCACGACCGTGCTGACCGGCGGCCGGCCCAAGGTCTACGGGACCGGCGTCAACGTCCGCGAGTGGACGCATGTGGACGACCACAACGACGCCGTCCGCCGGATCCTGCGGGACGGGCGGATTGGCGAGACCTACCTGATCGGCTCCGGGCAGGAGCGATCGAACAAGCAGGTCACCGAGACGATCCTTCGGCTGCTGGGAAAACCCGCCGACGGATACGACCAGGTCGCCGACCGGCCCGGGCACGATCTGCGCTACGCGACGAGCTCGGACAAGCTGCGCACCGAGCTCGGCTGGTCACCACGGCATGTGGACTTCGACTCCGGCCTGGCGGACACGATCGCCTGGTACCGCGAGCACGAGCCGTGGTGGGCCGAGGCGAAAGTCGCCACCGAGCAGAAGTACGCCGCGGATCAGTCGGCCAGATCCTCGTAGGTCTCCTGCCAGAACTCGAGCTTCTCGGCGAAGCTCTCCTCCCACTGCGGATCCGGCAGGCCTTCGGCGAAGTGGTCGAGAGCGGCCGGGATCAGCGCCGCGGCTGCCGGCGCCTGCTCGAGGATGAGCGCGAGGCGGACGACGAACGTCACCTGGCGGGTGAGTTTGGCGTGGTCGACCGGGATCGGCTTGGCCAGCGGATCGAGGCGGATCTCGATCGACTTGAGCTGGTCCCGGATCGATTTGATCGTGCGCGCGGCGTCGCGGTGCTCCGAGCGGCCGGGGGGCGCCTCGACGGCGTCGGTCGGCAGGCCGAGCAACTCGGCGAGGACAGCGGACGGCGCCTCGGCGGTGGAGCCCTTGCGCAACAGGCCCGGCTTGGTCGCCTGCAGGTGCTTGTCGATCTGGTCGAGCAGTTCGAGCAGCCCGGTCACCAGGTCGGGGACGTGCTTGTCGGCCGTCCGCCGGCGCCCGGTGTCGAGCGCGGTGTTGCGCTCGTAGTCGGCCTCGACGGTCGCGCGCAACGCGTCGGGCCAGTCCTCCAGGCCGGTCAAAGCGGTGTGCTTCGGCGCCGTCGGGCTCAGATCGCCCGCGGACAACGCCTTCTCACCCGCCCGCGCGGCCTCCATCTCCTGCTCGAGCTTCTTCTGCGGCCCGGGAACGATCGAACTCATCCCCGTCCTCGCTTCGCTGCGGGCGTGGATAAGGGGACGCTGTGTCTGATGATGAACTCACTCCGTTCGTTCATGCGGTCAGCCTACGCAGTTTCCAGACCGAGGGGACGACGAGCGTGGCGATGACGATCAGGATGTACAGGGCGGCGCCGTACAGCTCGACCGCGGTGACCGAGATCGCGGCGGCGACGTAGCCGACCGTCAACTGGCCGATCGGGTTCGCGATGAACGAGCCGAGCATGTCGTACGACGAGACCCGGGACAGTTTGTCGAGCGGGACGTGCTGCCCGAGCGCGGTCTCCCAGCCGATCCCGAAGATCTCGAAGCCGAGGCCCAGCACGAAACCGGCCAGCGCGACCGCGACGACGTTCGGGAAGAGCGCGAGGCAGAGCAGGACCGGCGCACCGAGCAGCATGCCGGCCATCCCGGCGCGCAGCGGGTACCGGGGTTTGATCCGCAACATCAGAACGCCGCCGAGCACCAGGCCCGCGCCGAAGCAGGCGCTCACCGCGCCCCAGCCGGCCCGGCCGAAGGTGCGGTCGGCGATCACCGGGCCGAGGGTCTGGTAGCAGGCGGTGAACAGCACGTTGAGCAAGCCGAACGCGAGCACGATCACCCAGAGCCACTGCCGGGAGACGAACTCGCCCCAGCCCTCGCGCAGATCGGTCAGCATCGAGCTCGCCCGGCGCCTCATCGGTGGCAGCGTGAGCCGCGAGATCAGCAGCGCCGCGAGCAGGAACGTCGCCGCGTCGACCGCCAGGCCGACGCCCGGCCCGGTCAGCCCGACGATCACCCCCGCGATCGCGCCGCCGCCGATCATCGCGACCGAGCGGGCGAAACCGGAGATCGCCGTCGCCTGCGGCAGGTCGGCCTTCTCGACGAGCGACGGCAGGACGCCGGTCGTCGCCGGCATCACGAAGGCGGCCGCGACGCCGTTCAGCGCTTCGATCGCGGCGAGCTGCCAGATGGTCGCGTGCCCGGAGAGCACCAGCGCGGCGGCGGCCGCCTGGGTGAGACCGCTGACCGTGTTCGCGGTCATCATCACCAGCCGGCGCGGCAGCCGGTCCGAGATGACACCGCCGACCAGTAGAAACACGATGTTCGGGATGCTGCGGGCGGCCAGCACGATCCCGACCGCGCCGGCCGCGTGCGACACGTCGAGCACCGCGAACACCAGCGCCACCGGCGCGATCGTCGAGCCGAGCATCGTGACGAACCGGGCCGAGATGAAGATCCGCACATCCCGCTGCCGCAACACGGTCAGATCCTGCCGCCAGCTCACCCGCAACCCCCTAGCTCGACCCAAACCCGGCGATCCTACGGGGCGTTGACCTGCCCGTCGCCCGGTTTAACCGGGGCGAGTGCTTGTGAACGGATTCACTTCGGAAGGTGACCAATTGATCACCGCTCGTCACTGAAATGAGACCTGCCGCTTCGCTGGTCTTTTCGCTACCTTGGTGTATTGGTCCCCCCTCGACATCGCAGGAGGCTCCGTGAAGATCAACGACGTACTGCGCGGCAAGGGCAACGAGGTCGTCACCATTTCGCCCCAGGCCACCGTGACCGAGCTCCTCACACTGCTCGCCGAACACAACATCGGCGCCGTCGTCGTCAGCGCGGACGGCAGCTCGGTGGCCGGCATCGTGTCCGAGCGCGACATCGTCCGGCTCTGGAACGGCACTCCTGATGCCGGCGAGGTCCGGGTCAGCGCGATCATGACGACCGAGGTCCGCACCTGTACGCCGGACGATCTGATCGACAGCCTGATGCTGCTGATGACCGAGCACCGGATCCGGCACGTCCCGGTCGTCGTCGACGGCGCCCTGACCGGCCTGGTCAGCATCGGCGACGTCGTCAAGTCCCGGATCGGCGAGCTCGAGTTCGAGAAGGAGCAACTCTCCAACTACATCGCCGGATAATTCCGGCCAGGACCGGTCCGCGGGGTCTACAGTCCGACCATGAGCCAGACTCCACCCCCGGCCGGCCCTCCCGACCAGCCGTATCCAGGCCCGCAGCCGGGCCAGCCGTACGCCGGCATGCCGCCGCTGGCGGGTAACCCGGGGCCGGACTACGGCCCGCCGTACGGCGCCGGTCCGCAGCACTGGGGTGCGCCGGTGCCACAGCGGAAGTACAGCCTGCTGGCGATCTTCTCGCTGGTGCTGGCGATCCTCGGCACGACGGTGATCGCGCTGGTGATGGGAATCGCCGCGCTGCTCCGGATCCCGTCGCGCAACCAGCGGGGCAAGGGGTTCGCGATCGCGGGCATCGTGATCTCCTCGCTGTGGATCGTGGCGATCGCGATCGCGGTGGCGATCCCCGGCGGCGGTGAGCCCACCCGCGACGCCGGCGGGCAGGTCACGACGACTCAGACCGCCCGGCCGACGGCGCTGCGGGTCGGCGACTGCGTGGCCGAGATCATCGAGGTCACCGAGGTCAACAAGGTCGAGATCGTCCCGTGCTCCGGGCCGAACGGCGGCGAGGTCTACGCCGTGTTCGAGCAGCCGGCCGGCGACTGGCCGGGGACAGCCGCCGTGGTCGCCGCGGCCGAGAAGGGTTGTACCGATCGGTGGATCCAGACCAAGCGCAAACTCGCGCCTACCTCGGACATCCTGTACCTGCACCCGATCGAGTCGGGCTGGCGGCTCGGTGACCGCGGCTTCACCTGCCTCGTCGTGCCGAAGTGATCAGACGGTGCCGAAGACGACGATGGCGATCATGCCGAGCAGGAAGATGACGCCGAGGATCAGCAGGACGGTGCCGATGATGCCGAGGATCTTGCCGGCTTGGGCCATGCCGCGGTTGTTGTAGACGCCGGGGCTGGCGTCGATCTCGCGGACGGCCTGGTTGCCCAGCCACCAGGCCACCGGCGCGAGAACGATGATGCCTGCGCAGAGCGCGACCAGGCCGAGCACCAGGGAGACGGTGGCTCGGCTGTGGTCCTGGAGGACGCCGTACGCCGGGCGGTCCGGGAAACCGGGCTGGACCGGGTAGAACTGCTGGGGCCGGTCCGTGGGCCGCTCGGGGGTCGACATCGTGCGCTCCTAGGTCAGTTCGATCGGGTCACCCAGCCCGAGGTCGGCGAGCTGCGGGCGGACGTCCTTGGCTTCCCCTACGACGACGACCAGCAGCCCGTTGGTTCCCACCCACTGGCGGTAGGCCTCGGTTGCCTCCGCCGCGGTGGTGGCCGCGATCCGCTGCATGTAGGTGTCCGCGAAATCGACCGGTACGCCGTTCGCGAGGTTGCTACCCACCTGCTGCACGATCGAGTCGGCCTGTTCGTAGCGTAGCGGAGCAGTGAGGGTCAGACTGTCCTTCGCCTCGCGCACCTCCTGCTCGGTCAGGCCGTCGCGGGCCTCCCGGAGGATCCGCAGCGCGTCGGTGATGGCCGCCCCGGTCACCTCGGTGCGGACCGAGCCGCCGAGTGTGAACGTGCCGCCCTTGCGCGGTGCGGTGAAGCTGCTGCGCGTTCCGTACGTATAGCCCTTCTCCTCGCGCAGCACGGTGTCCACGCGGGAGGTGATCGTTCCGCCGACCACATGGTTGGCCACGGCCGCCGTACCCCAGGTCGGATCCCTGCGGTCCGGACCGGCGCAGCCGATCACCAGCTGGCTCTGCACCGAGCCCGGGCGGTCCACCAGGACCAGCCGGTCGCCGGGCAGGTACAGCGGCTCCGGAGCCTCCAGCGCGGGCCCGGCGGACGACGTCCAGTCGCCGAACGCGTCGTCCACGATCGCAGCGACGTCCACACCGGTGGCGTCACCGGCGAACAGGATGTGCGCCCGCTCCGGGCCGATGTTGTTCCGGTAGTACTCCGCGACCTGCACGTTGGTCAGCGGACGGATCGTGTCCGGCGTACCGGCGGTCGGACGGGAGCGCCGGGTCGAGGCGTCGAACAGATGCGCCGCGAACGCCTCCCGCGCGCGGTAGCCCGCGTTCGCCTTCTCCTGGTTGATCTCGCCGAGGCGGATCGTCACGTGCCGACCGACGTCCGCCACGTTGAACGCGGGCCGGGTGACGGCCTCGGCGAGCAGCTTGACGGCCGGCGCCAGCTGCGACACCGGGACCGAGATCTCCACGTGCAGCGCGTCCGAGCTGACGTCGACGCCGTACGCCGCGCCGTGCCGCTCCAGAGCCGCGGCGAAGTCGTTGGCCGAGTGCAGCTCGGTGCCCTCGTCGAGCGTGCGGGACATGATCGTGGCGACGCCTTCGAGCTCACGCGGCTCGGAGAACAGCGGCATGGCGATCGTCACCCGGACGGTCGCGACGTACTGGCCGGGGCGGTCGAAGACGTGGACGGGCGTCCCGGCGCGGGTCGCCGTGGTGGTCGACTCGGGGAACTTCCACGGCCGGGGCGCGCCGACCGCGGGCGGGGTGGTCAGAATCTGGCTCATTCCTGCTCTCCAGCCTCTTCAGCCGTGCCGTTCTCGTTCTGGCGGTACGTCACCTGGGCGCGCCCGGTGGCGCGGATCCACTCCCGGGCGGCGGCCTGGACCTGCTCGACCGTCACCGCGCGGACCTGGTCGATCCGGGTGTTGATCCGGTTCGGGTCGCCGAACAGCAGCGCGTGGTGGGAGATCTCGTCGGCCCGGCCGGCGCAGGTCGACAGCTGCTCCAGCCAGTCCCGCTCGGCCTGGGCTTGGACCGTCGCCAGCTCGTCGGCGGTGATACCGCCCTCGGCCAGCTTCTCCACCTCTTCGAGCAGCGCGTCCTCGACCAGCTGCAGGTCAACGCCGTCGGAGGCGATACCGGTCAGCGTGCCGAACGAGACGCCGCCGATCAGCGGCAGCGCGCCACCGGAGACCGACTGCGCGATCTGCTCGTCGCGGACCAGCCGCCGGTTCAGCCGGCCGCTCTGCCCGGCTGCTAGGACGTCGAGGGCCAGACCGGCTGCGTCGAGCTCCGGCGTCCCGTCCGGCGGGAGGCGGAACATCATCGTGACCAGATCGGACGGTACGTCGTCCAGAACGTCGTCGCGGAGCACCTCGGTCAGCGGGCCGATCGTGCCGTCCGGAGCGGGCGGCGGCGTCGGAATGGCCGGGAGATGCCCGAAGTACCGCTTGGCCGCGTCGAAGGCGTCCTCGACCGATACGTCGCCGACGATGGTCAGGACGGCGTTGTTCGGGCCGTAGTAGGTGCGGAAGAACTGGTGCACGTCCTCCAGGGAGGCGGCGTCCAGGTCGGCCATCGAGCCGATCGTCATGTGCGCGTACGGGTGGCCCTCGGGGAAGGCCAGCTTGACCAGCCGCTCGTAGGAGTCGCCGTACGGGCGGTTGTCGTAGCTCTGCCGCTTCTCCTCCTTCACCACGTCCCGCTGGTTGTCCAGGTTCTCCAGGGTGAGGGCGTCGAGCAGGTAGCCCATCCGGTCGGCCTCCAGCCAGAGGGCCAGATCCAGCCCGCCGCTGGGCAGCGACTCGAAGTAGTTGGTGCGGTCGAAGAAGGTGCTCGCGTTCAGGCTGCCGCCGGCGGTCTCGAGCAGGCTGAAGTGCTGGCCTGAGGTGACGTTGCGCGAGCCCTGGAACATGAGGTGCTCGAACAGGTGCGCGAAACCGGTCAGCCCCGGCGGCTCGTGCCGCGAGCCCACGTCGTACCAGAGATTGACAGCGACGATCGGGACCGCGCGGTCCGAGCTCACGACGACCCGCAGGCCGTTGTCCAGCGTCTGCTCCGCGAGGGGGTAGTTCAGGGGCATGCCGCCACCCTACGTGGTCGGATCAGGCCAGGCGCTTGAGCACCTCGTCGTGCAGCCGGCCGTTGGTGGCCAGGGCGTTCGGGCCGTTCGGCCCGGGGACGCCGTCGACGGAGGTGAACTTGCCGCCGGCCTCGTCGACGATGATCGCCAGCGCGGCCATGTCGTACAGGTTCAGCTCCGGTTCGGCGGCGATGTCGACCGCGCCCTCGGCGACCAGCATGTACGACCAGAAATCGCCGTACGCGCGGGTGCGCCAGCAGTCGTCCATCAGACCGGCCCACTGGTCCTTCTTGTCCAGCTTGTCCCAGCCCTTGAGGGAGGAGTAGGACAGCGACGCGTCCTCGATGTTGCTCACGTCGCTGACCCGGCAGGGCTGTGAGGAATGCAGCGCGCGGCCGGTCCAGGCACCGTCGCCGTACGAGGCCCACCAGCGCTTGCCGAGCGCCGGAGCCGAGACGACGCCGACTACTACCTGGTCTTCGATCATCAGACTGATCAGAGTGGCCCAGACGGGGACGCCGCGGACGTAGTTGGCGGTGCCGTCGATCGGGTCGACGACCCAGCGCCGTACGCCCCAGCCGGTGGTGCCCTCCTCCTCGCCGACGAACGCGTCCCGCGGGCGGGCCCGGGAGAGCGTCTTGCGCATCACGTCTTCGACCTTCTTGTCCGACTCGCTCACGTGCGTCATGTCCGGCTTCATGGCCACGTGCAGGTCGAGCGCCTTGTAGCGGTCCATCGTGGTCGAGTCCGCATCGTCGGCCAGGATGTGGGCGAGCCGCAGGTCATCCGTGTGCGAGGGCATGGCGGAAGGCTAGCCTGTAGGTGAGGTGAACCGAATGCGGGTTCAGATCGTGCAGTGGGTATCAGAACTTCACGACTGCCTGGAGGCGTCATGTTCGAGCGCTTCGGAGACCTGCCGATGCACGTGCTGGTCATTCACGCCGCTGTGCTGGTGCTACCGGTGTCCGCCCTGACTGCGATCGTTTTCGCGCTCGTGCCGCGCTGGCGGTGGCTGCTGCGCTGGCCGGTGCTGCTGCTCGGTCTGGGCTCCCTGGTGCTGGCGTACGTCGCCAAGGCCAGCGGAGAGGCCTTCGTCGCCGCGGTGCCTACTCTGGCCAAGGCGGTCGAGGTGCACAAGGAGCACGGCGACCTGCTGTTCATCTTCTGCCTGATCTTCGCAGCGGTGGCCGTTGCGGCCTTCCTGATCCTGGGCGGCCCGTCGGCCCTTGCCAGCGGCAAGGGCGCCAAGGAGGGCCGTGGCCGCCCGCTGGAGCTGGTGACGAGCGCAGCTGTGGTCGTGATCGGCGTCCTGGTGATCTACCAGACCATTCGCACCGGTGACGCCGGTGCGAGGGCGGTCTGGGACGGGCAGCTGCCTAAGTAGTCGGCTCCGGGTCGCGCTGCTCCCGCCCTTCGCGGCTGGCGAGCAGCCGGCGGAACGACGACACCCGGTCGGCTTCGGTGCGCCCCTCGGCGACAGCCTCGTCGAGGGCGCAGTCCGGCGCCGTCTCGGTGTGGGTGCAGCCGCGGGGGCAGTCGGCCGTGATGTCGGCCAGGTCCGGGAAGGCGTCGATGAGCTTGTCGGGCTCGACGTGCGCCAGCCCGAAGGATCGGATACCCGGGGTGTCGATGATCCAGCCGCCCTCGGGCAGCCGCAGTACGACGGTGCTGGTGGAGGTGTGCCGGCCGCGGCCGGTGACCTCGTTGACGATGCCGATCGCCCGGTTCGCGTCCGGGATCAGCCCGTTGACCAGGGTGGACTTTCCGACGCCGGAGTGCCCGACCAGCACGCTGGTGCGGCCATCCAGCTGCTCGCGGAGCGCGTCCAGGTCGCCGCCCTGCTGAGTGGCCACGGACTCGACCCCGAGCGGGCGGTAGATGTCCAGCAGCGGAGTCGGGTCGGCCAGGTCGGTTTTGGTCAGACAGAGCAGCGGACGCATGCCGGCGTCGTACGCCGCGACCAGGAAGCGGTCGATCAGGCCGGTGCGCGGCTCCGGGTTCGCCACCGCGACCACGATGACCAGCTGGTCGGCGTTGGCGACGAGCGGACGCTCGACCGGGTCGTCGTCATCGGCCGACCGGCGCAGCAGCGTCGTCCGCGGGACGACCTCGACGATGCGGGCCAGCGTGCCCTCCTCGCCGCTGGAGTCGCCGTCGAGTTTGACCTGGTCGCCGACGATCACGCCCTTGCGGCCGAGCTGCCGGGCCTTCATCGCGGTCACCTGGCGGTCGTCGACCCAACAGGTGTAGCGGCCGCGGTCCCGGGTGGTGACGAAGCCGATGACGGCGTCGTCGTACGAGGGGCGGTCCTTGGTCCGCGGCCGGGTGCGGCGCTTGGGGCGGTCGTACTTGGCCTCCTCGTCGTACCGCGACATCAGCCGACGAGCCCCGACCAGAGTTCGGGGAATTCCGGCAGTGTCTTCGCCGTCGTCCCGATGTTCTCGATCAGCACGCCGTCGACGAGCAGCCCGAGCACTGCGGCCGCATGCGCCATCCGGTGGTCGTGGTAGGTCGCGAACAGGCCGCCGTGCAGCGGCTTCGGGCGGATCTCGAGCCCGTCGGCGGTCTGGGTCACGTCGCCGCCCAGCGCGTTGATCTCGCGCTCCAGCGCGGCCAGCCGGTCGGTCTCGTGGTTGCGCAGGTGCGCGATCCCGCGCAGGTACGACGGCCCGTCCGCAAGCGCGGCCACCGCGGCGATGACCGGGCTCAGCTCACCGACCTCGCTCAGGTCCAGATCGGCGCCGACGACGCGGCCGGTGCCGCGGACGGTCAGCCCGTCGGCGGTCCGACTCGCCTCCGCGCCGAGACGGCTGAAGATCTCGGGCAGGTGTCCGCCGGGCTGGGTGGTGTGCTCCGGCCAGCCGGTGACGGTCACCTCTCCGCCGGTCAGGACGGCGGTGGCCAGGAACGGCGCCGCGTTCGACAGGTCGGGCTCGATGGCGGTGTCCAGCGCGCGAATGGGGCCGGGGGCAACCACCCAGCGGTTCGGCTCGGCGTCGTCGACCTGGACGCCGCGCTCGCGCAGCATCGCGACCGACATGTCCAGGTGTGGCTGCGAGGGCACGGGCTTACCGTCGTGCCGGATGTCGACGCCCTCGTCGTACCGGGCGCCGGCCAGCAGCAGCGCGGACACGAACTGGCTCGAACCGGAGGCGTCCAGCGTGACCTGGCCGCCGCGCACGGAGCCGGTGCCCGACACCGTGTACGGCATCCGGCCGGTCCCGCCGTCGTCGATCCGGACGCCGAGGGCGCGCAGCGCGTCCAGGATCACGCCCATCGGCCGCTCGCGCGCGTACGCGTCGCCGTCGAAGGCGACCAGGCCGTCGGCCAGTGCGGCCACTGGCGGCACGAAGCGCATCACAGTGCCGGCCAGGCCGCAGTCCACGCTCGCCGGGCCCTTGAGGGAGCCGGGCGTCACGGTGACCGTACTACCGCTCTCTGTGATGCCCACGCCCAGCGAGGTGAGCGCCGTTCGCATCAGAGTGGTGTCGCGCGCGCTGAGGAGGCCCGTCAGGTGCGACGGGCCGTCAGCGATGGCTGCGAGGACCAGAGCCCGGTTGCTGATCGATTTCGACCCCGGCACCGTCACCCGGCCACTGACCGCTCCGGTGGCCCGCGGCGCCGCCCAGCCCTGCTCCTGGCTCATCCCACTCCCTCAGCTCGTCTACCCCTTGAGCCTAGGGCATCCGCTGCTACTGGAGCTTCCAGCCTTCCGGCAGGGTGAGGCTCGGCGTCCCCGCGTTCTTCGGCAGCTTCGCCACCGGGAGGGCGTCCGGGTAGGAGTAGTTGACGACCTGGATGCCGTCCGCGTCGTCCGGCATCCCAGGGCCCTCGGTGCCACGCTGGAAGGCCGCAGCGGGCCGGAGCGTCGCGGTGTCCACGTAGTAGACCATGTGGATACCTTCCTTCGGGCCGAACGGGTTCGACCACGGCAGCACGCTCGGATCGAGCCCCGCGTCCCGGTAGGACCACAGCGGGATCTGAGAGCCCCACGACTGTCCGTCGCTCAGCACTGCCGGTTTGAAGTCGACCACCTGACGGATGTAGGTCTTGCCGTTCGCCGAGAGCAGCGTCGGCTGCGCAGCGTTCACGAAACCCTTCGCCGCCCGCATGTACGCGATCGCCTTGTCCGCCTGCTCGGCGGTCATGCCACTGCCGGCCACACCGTCGTTCGCGCCCAGGTAGTACTTCTGAGTGCACTTCTTGCTCGGACTCCGAGCCGGCCGCCACTGCTGGAAGACGTTCGACCACTCCATCTCTTTGCCGTCGACGCACATCATGTTGTACGGCGACTTGTCCTGTTCGATCGGTGCGTCGAGCAGGCTCTCGAAGTAGTAGTACTTGTCGCTCTTCAGGTCGACGGCGTAGTCGCGGACGGCGTACAGCTTGCGTGACTCGAAGGCCTCTTCGCTCGGGAAGGTCGTGGAAATGACCCGCTCGATCGGTGCGACCATCTGGCGCTTCATGACGCCTTCGTGGAACGCCTGGGGGTTCACCTCGGCCAGCGCCTCGGCGGTGACGGGCTGACCGGGCTCGAGGTTCTTGGCGTTCTTCGGCGGCGCGCCGCCCGTGGCCGCGTCTTGGTCGCCAGAGGTGGCGCGCCAGGCGACCACACCGCCGACGGCAACGACCAGCACGAGCGCAACGGCGCCGGCGATGATCAGCGGCGTGCGGTTCTTCTTGGGCGGCTGTTGCGGCTGGTAGAAGCCCTGCGGACCACCGGGGTGCTGCTGACCCGGGTACGGCTGCTGGCCGGGGTAGGGCTGCTGAGGAGCGCCGTACGGTTGCTGCGGCTGCGGTGGGTACTGCTGTTGGGGAGCCGGCTGCTGCTGGTTGACGGGCTGCCAGGCACGGCCGTCCCACCACCACTGGCCGTCGTCGCTGTAGGTAGGCATTATCGAGTCTTCCAGCCTTCGGGCAGATTGAAGGTGAGCGTGCCGGGCCCCTTGGGCTGCTTGACCTGGGGGACCGCGGCCGGGAACGCGTAGTTGACCAACTGGACGGTCTTGTCCGGGTACGACCCCGCGGCCGGTACCGACGCCTGGTACGCCGCGACCGGCAGCAGCGTCTTGGTGTCGAGGTAGTAGACCATGTGCAGACCCGCCGCCAGGTTGAAGGGCGTTGCCCAGAACCAGCGCGCGGAGTCCCGGTTGTGCCCGCAGTCGCGGAAGGCGAACTGGGAGACCGCGGTCCCGTAGGGCTGGTCGTCGCGGATGATGGTCTTGAAGTCGACCACTTGGCGGATGTAGGTCCGGCCGCCGGTCGTCAGCAAGGTCGGCTGCGCCGCGTTCAGATAGCCGTCGCCCTCCTGGTGGAAGTAGGCGAGCACCCTGTCGGCCTGTTCGGCGGTGAGTCCGCTCGAGACGATTCCGTCCACGGTGAAGAACGGCTGGCGGGTGCAGTCGTCGTCGCCCTTGTCCTCCTGCCAGCCCAGCCCTTCGCCGTCGATGTACATCATCGACTTGCCGTCGATGCACTTGCGATCGGTGGTGCCGGTGCCGCTGAAGCCGGTGTACTCCAGGGAGAACTTGTTGGTTCGGTGGTCGACGGCGTAGTCGGTGATCGAGTAGTCCTTCTTCTCCAGGAACTTCTCCGGGTTCTCGAACCGGATCGTCTTCAATTGGCCGATCGGGGCCACCATCTGCCGCTTGAGGAAGCTCTCCACGAAGGCCTGTGGATGCACCTCGCTCAGCGTCTGCGCGGTGACCGGCTGACCGGGCTCGATGATCTTCGCACCCGCCGGCGGCGCGCCGGTCGCGGCGGGCTCATCGCCGGACAGGTTCTTCCAGACCAGCGCGCCGCCGACCGAGGCGACCAGGACGAGCGCCACAGCGCCCGCAACGATCATCAGCGTGCGGCTCTTCCGCCGGGGCGGCTGCGGTGCCTGCTGGTGGAATGCCGGCGGCGGACCGGGGTAGGGCTGCTGCTGCGGCATGGGGTGCTGCTGGGGCTGCTGGGTGACGGGCTGCCAGGCTCGGCCGTCCCACCACCACTGGCCGTCGTCACTGTACGTAGGCACGGCCTACAGAGTAGAGGTGAGTCAGGTCAGCCGAGGTGCAACTCGGCTTTGGCGAGTCGAGCGGCTGCCTTCGCTTCGCGGGCCAGCTGGCGCGCTTCACGCTTGGCTGCCTTGACGCCGCGCTTGGTCTCGCGCTTCGTCGCCTTCGCGCCGTGCGACGCCCGCCAGGCCACACCAGGCTTGCCCTCGGTGTCGACGATGGCGAGCAGCAGCCCACCCATCAGACCGAGGTTCTTCATGAACTGGACCCGCTGCTGGGCCTTGGCGGCCTTGGAGTCCTCCTGCCAGAACGCATGCCCGGCCAGCGTGGTCGGCACCAGCGAAGCGGCCAGCAGCGTCGCACCGAGGCGACGGCCGCGGCCGGTTGCCAGTGCGAGCCCGCCGACGACCTGGGCGGCGCCGTTCAGCCGGACCAGGTTCGCAGTCGTGTCGGGGATCCGGTCGCCGATCTGGGGCGGCGCGGCCTTCCGCAGTACCGGTACGAGCCGGTCGGTCACCGGCTGCGCCTTGGCCACCAGCGGCTCCGGGTTGCGGACCGAGTTCGCACCCTGAACGACGAAAATGACGGACAGCAACGGCCTGGCCAGTGCACGCACGACAGTCATGCCTCCTTCATACACCACGTCACGAGGTCATCCCGGTACCCAGGGCCAACCGTCAGATGGCGCAGCCGTCCGGCCCGCAGGTCGTGTCGTCCGAGTTCGGGGCGGTGATCAGCGTGACCGGCTTGCGGTCGGCGTTCGCCCGCCGGAGCGCCTCCTGGAACACCTCCAGCGGCTGGGCGCCGCTCACGCCGTACTTCTGGTCGATGACGAAGAAGGGGACGCCGTTGGCGCCGTACGCGAGTGCCTGCGCCTGATCGGCGGCGACGTCGTCCGCGTAGTCCGTACCGGCGAGCACCTCGGCCACGCGGTCGGCCGGCAGACCGACCTCTACCGCCAGCGTCGTCAGCGTGTCGGCGTCACCGACCGGGAGGCCATCAACGAAGTATGCCTTCAGCAACCGCTCCTTGAGCTGGCTCTGCGTGCCGGCCGGCAGTTCACCGCTGGTCTGCACCTCCAGCGCCAGGTGCAGCAGCCGGTGCGCATCCAGGGTGTTGGCCGACTTCGCGTCCTCCAGGTGGTACTCCAGCCCGACCTCGGCGGCGGCCAGTGTCACCTGCTCGTTGGCCTGCACACCCCACGCTCGATCCCGGCCGTACTTCTCGCCCAGGCGAGTCGGCAGGTCCCGCGGGTCGTCGTTCGAGGACGACGGGTCCAGCTGGAAGCTGTGCCAGACGATCTCCGCGCTGTCGCCGCTCTCCGCCAGCGCCTGCTCGAGGCGGCGCTTACCGATGTAGCAGAACGGGCAGACGACATCGGACCAGACATCAATACGCATGACACTGCAAACAACACCGATATCGAACCAATTCCAGATGTGACGCGTCTGACGCGCGTGGAGCTCACCGAAAGCCTCATCCGGACCCTGCTCACCGAACAACACCCCGATCTGGCCCACCTGCCGCTCCGTGAGGTGGTCGGCGGCTGGGACAACCAGATGTGGCGCCTCGGCGAAGACCTGGCCGTCCGCCTGCCCCGCACGCCGCGTGCACCCGAGCTCCTCCAGCGGGAGCGGAACTGGCTGCCGACTCTGGCCGAGCGACTGCCGCTGCCGATTCCGACTCCGGTGCGGCTCGGCGAGCCATCGGAGCGGTTTCCGTCGCCGTGGCTGATCACGCAGTGGGTGCCGGGCGAACCCGCCGACCGCGAGTTCATTACTGCGGACGAGTCCGGCACAGCGCTGGCCGACTTCCTGCGGGCGCTGCATGTCCCCGCCCCCGCCGACGTGCCGCAGGAGGCCCGCGGCGGGCTGATGCGGCAGGAGAGCATCGAGCACTTTGCCGGGAGCATTGAGCCCTCGACGGCGGTCCGCGACATCTGGGCGGATGCTGTGGCCGCGCCTGCGTGGGACGGACCTGCGGTATGGGTGCACTCTGACCTGCACCCGGCGAACCTAGTAGTCGCTGACGGGCGGCTGGCTGGCGTCATCGACTTCGGTGACGTGGGTGCCGGCGACCCGGCGGTGGACATCTCGGCCGCGTGGGTACTGCTGCCGGACGGTGCGGCCAAGCGATTCTTTGCGGCCTATCCGATGGATGAGGCCACCTTCCGGCGGGCTCGGGGGTGGGCCGCGTTCCGGGCGCTGTTCGTGCTGGCGATGGCTGTGAACGGGGAGAGGGGGCTTGCTGGGGGTAAGCCGACCTGGCGGCCTGCGGGGGAGGCCGCCATGGAACGGGTGCTCGGCCGGTCCACCCGGTGAGGGGTGGACCGGCCGAGCGGTGGTTCAGCGAGCGGCCTGCTCGATGGTGCGGGTGACGAGCGACGGCTCGGACAGCATCACCAGGTGCGAGGCACCCGGCGCTTCGACGATCTTGGCGTTGGCGCGCTTGGCCATGAAGCGCTCCCCGGCCGGTGCGATCGCCCGGTCCTTGCCGGCGATGACGGCGTACTTCGGCAGGGCGGCCGGAGCGCTGTTCGGCACGGTCTCGGTGAAGACCGAGGCGGAGACCGGGCGCTGCGCGGCACCGAGGACGTCGGCCTGCCGGGTCGGCAGGTCGGCGGCGAAGACCCAGCGGAAGGCGTCCGGCTTCATCACCAGGTCCACGCCACCCGGGTAGCTGATCGCGTTGGTGGTCTTCTCGTTGATCTCACTGCCGGGGAACTGTGCGTTGAGTGCACCGATCGTCTCGCCCTTCTGCGGGACGAACGCGGCTACGTAGACCAGCGACTTCACACCGGGCGTTCCGGCGAGCTGAGTGATCAGTGCGCCGCCGTACGAGTGTCCGACCAGCACCTTGGGGCCAGGGATGCCGGCCAGGACTCCGGTCAGGTACTCCGTGTCGGTAGCGATGCTCCGGAGCGGAACAGCCGGTGCGACGACGGTGTAGCCGTCACGCTGCAGCTTCTTGGTCACCTCGGACCAGCTGCCGCCGTCCGCGAACGCACCGTGGATCAGGACGACGGTCGGCTTCGGCTCCGGCTTGTGCGTGGCGACCGCGGTGGTGGCTCCGGTCAGCGTGATGAGGACACTGGCAGCAGCGGCGAGGACGCGACGGATCTTCATCAGTTCGCGCCACCCTCGACCGCAGTCGCGATGAAGGCGGCGACGGCCTTCGGCTGCGAGACGGCGACGGCGTGCGAGCCGTCGACCTCGATCGTGGTGGCCTTGGCACGGGCCGCCATGGTCCGCTGGCCCTCCGGGTGGATGGCTTCGTCACCGGTCGCGACCAGCTGGTAGACCGGCAGCCGCTTCCAGCTGGCGGGGCCGGACTTCTCCTCGAAGGCCGCGGCGGCGATCGGCCGCTGCGTGCGGCCCAGCAGGTCGGCGTCCGCGACGTCCGCGGCGAACAGATGCTGGAACTTGGCCAGGTCGATGCTGAGGAAGGTCTCCTCGCCGCCGTCGCCGGTCGGCAGCTGGTGCGGGACCAGACCGGAGCCGAAGTCGTTGGCGGGGAAGCTGCCGAGCAGGTCCTGCAGGCTCTCGCCCTCGTCCGGGACGAACGCGGCGACGTAGACCAGCGCGGTCACGTTGTCGGCGAGGTTCGCGGTGTTCGTGATGACCGCGCCGCCGTACGAGTGGCCGACCAGCACGACCGGGCCGTCGATCTCCCGGACCTGGGCGGCGATCCGGCCGGCGTCGTACGCCGGGCCGTGCAGCTCGTTGGACAGCGCCACCGCGGGGATGCCGCGGCTCTGCAGCTCGGCGATCACGCCGGTCCAGGACGAGTTCTCGGCGAACGCGCCGTGCACCAGGACCACGGTGGGGGTCTTGTCGGTCATTGTTCTCGCTCTCCTTCAGTAGGTGATGCATGAAGGATTGCTCGATCACCTGCTCCGGCGGATCGACCGATCACCCGAACTTGTCAGGGCCGAACGAGGGGACGCCGGACGTCGGTGCACCCGAATCTCATGCGTTCGGGGGAGGGGCGAACCGCTCCAGCACCAGACGGGTGAGCTGGACCCTGGAGTTGACCCCCAGCTTGCCGAAAACCGACCGCAGGTGGGTGCCGACCGTGCTGGCCGAAACGACCAGTTGTTCGGCCGCAGTCCGGTTGGTGTGGCCCTCCGCGACCAGCAGCGCGACTCGGCGTTCCATCGGCGTCAGCGCCTCCCAACCAGCCTCGGCTCGGGCCGGCACGGCCGCCCAGCGCCGTCTACGCACACCGGCCGCCTGCAAGGTGGCTTGGATCCGCCCGGCCGGCGCTGTCGCACCGAGCGCGGTCAGAGCGTCGAGGGCGTGCTCCAGTGTGGCCACACCGACGCTGCGGTCACCGGACTCCAGCTCGGTCCGGCCGTACCGTTCCTCGGCCAGCGCGAGGAGCAGCGGCCGGTCTGCGCGCCTGAGCTGTTCGCAGGCGGCAGCCAGCCGTTTGAGGTCGGTACCGGCTGACACGAGCTCCAGCGCGCCGAGCGCGGCCAGGCAGGGGCTGGCTTCAACCTGTGCGCTGATGAGGTCCGCTGCGTCGGCCCGGGCGAGCATCTCGATCCGCTCCGGGAAACCGTGCGGTACGTCGCGCAGACGCACTACGGCCTGGTCGTCGCCGTCCACGATTGCCAGCAGCGCACGAATCGTCGGATCGGTGCCGGCTATCTCACGGGCCTGGGTGCTCTGGTTGCGGAGGAGAGCAACCAGAGCCAACAGCTGGTGAACCGACGGCAGCAGGCGGATGTCGTGGAAGTCCTGCATCCAGCGCATACAGGTCTGCGCGACCGTCTCGGCGATGTCCAGGTTTCCGGAGGCGTATTCGAGTCGCGCGTGCAGAACACCCAGCTGGGCAGCAGACTGCCAGTCGCCGGCGGTCATCAGCTCACGGATCCGCTTCAGCGCGGCGGGCAGCTCGTCGGTCTCGGCGCGGCAGTACAGCTCGCCGACCTCGAGCAGGGTGTCCGGCAGACTGCCGACATCGGCCGGGGCCCGTCGTGCGTCGGCGTAGTGATCGCGGGCTGTCGCGTAGCGGCCTTCGGACTGGGCCACCTCGGCCGCGGCGACCGACAGGATCGCGCGCGCGACCGGGTCGGTGGCAGTGGGGAGCATCTCCGTCGGCGACACCTCGCCGGGGGTGACGAGCGTGCGGTACGCCGTCAGCCGCTCGGTCAGGTGGGCAGCGGCACCTGGAGCGAAGAGGTCTTCGCGGCTGAGCCGGCCGACAGCCCACTGCCTCGGTGCCAGCTGGAGTCGCACCGATGCGCGCAGGTCGGGGGTGATCGGGCCCTGATAGAGCGGCGTACCACCGAGCAGGTCGTCGGCGAACGCTACGGCGCGGTCGTACTGGAAGGCGGCGAGCAGGATGGTGATCACGTCCGCGCCGACCTCCGCCCGCAGCGGGTCGTCGGGAGCGGTGAGGTCGAAGGCTTGCTGGATGACCTCTGCCGCGGTGGTCGACATGGTCGTGAGCAGCTCTTGGGCGGCTTGACGAAGCGTGGCTACCGCGGCGGTGTCACCTTGCTGGGCGACTGCCAGCACGTGCGGAGCCGCGACGGCAGCGCCGCGCCCGGTGGCCAGCAACTGGTCGGCAATCGCGCCGTGCAGTGCACGCTGCGCGGACGGCGGCACGTCGGCGAGCACCGCTGAGCGCAGGAGCTCGTGCTGGAATCGCAGCGCTGACCCTGCATCGATCAACAGCCCGGCGCGAATCGCCTCATCCAGCGCGGCCGCCAGCTTGGCCACCGGGTCGGACATGAGCGCAGCGACGTCCTCCAGCCGGAACTCACTGCCGAAGACAGCAGCAGTGCGGACCAGCATCCGCGCCTGTTCGGACAGACCGCTCTGGCGGCGACGGACACCTTCGACGAGCCCGGAGGGGAGTGCGCCGGTGGTCACGGACGCCGCCAGTAGCGGACCGGTGACTCGGGCCGAGGTGGGCTCGGCCTTCGCACCGTCCAGGTACAGCCCGGCGATCAGTTGCTCGGCCAGAAACGGGCTGCCCTGGACTCCTGCCAGCTGGACGGCGAGATTCGGGTCGACGGGGGCGTTCAGCCGGTCCTTGGCCAGGTCCTGGATCGCATCCGCGCTGAGCGGCCGGAGCTCGATCGTCTCGACCGGGACCTGGGCGCCGACCGCATTGACGAGCTGATCGGTGACACCGCCCGGAGCGGGCCGGGCCGCGACCAGCCAGAGCAGTTGGTGGCTGGAGAGTCGAGCGATCAGCACGCGCAGCGAGAACGCGGTCAGCGGGTCGGACCACTGCGCGTCGTCCAGGACGATCAGCGCTTTGGTGCCGTCCAGCCGACGTCCGACCAGCTCGGCCAACCGTTCGGCGAGCCAGAGCGGCGACGCGTTGAGTGCGGCCAACTCCATGAAGTGGCCGGTGTCGATCAGCGGCTGCTTACCGGCGCGCAGTGCGGGCGCCAGCGAGGACAGTGGGCTGATGTCGTCGGTCTGCTGCGCGGTGGCGCTGGCGACGAGGAAGCCCTGCCGCTCAGCCTGCTCGGCCGCAGCGGCGAGCAGCGCCGACTTACCCAGCCCGGGCTCACCGGTGACGACGGCCAGCGAGGCCTGGCCACCCTCAGCTGCCCGGAGCGCCTCCAACAGCCGCCCGAGCTCCTCCGAACGACCACGCAACGGCCCCATAGCGCCGTTTCTATCAGCTCAGGCGCAACGGCGGACGGCAAGGAGGGCGTACGCGCGGGTAGCGTGCAGCACTTCGGACAGTACGACGTGCTCATCGCTGGCATGTGCGTAGCGGACGTCGCCTGGGCCGTACTGCAGTGTCGGGATGCCCACGGCGGCGTACTGACGCAGGTCGGAGCCGTACGGCGCGCCCTTCACCTCAGGGGTCGGAACACCCGCGTCGACCGCCGCCTGCAGTGTGTCGGGCAGCAGCGGATCGCCGTCCGGCAGCAGGCCCGAGGCGAACTCACCGCCGGGCCACGTCACCGTCACCGGGTGGTCGCGTAGCCAGTCGTCCTGGACACAGGCAGCCGCGACGGCCGCCTCGAACGCGGCCCGTGCGGTGTCGACGGACTCACCGAGGCGGACGCCGTACCGGCCCTCGGCGACCAGCAGATCGGGGACAGTGCTCGCCCAGTCACCGGCCTGGAGCGTGCCGACCGACAGCGGGTTCGCCAGGTCGAGGTGGGCCAGTAGCGGGTGCGGGTCGAGGTTGCGCTCGACCTCGAAGGCTTGGAGCGCACTCTGCAGCACGGCGAACTTCTCGATCGCGCTGACGCCGCGGCTGCGCGTCGAGCCGTGTGTCGCCAGACCAGGCACCTCCAGGCGGAAGGTGAGCGAGCCGGCGTTTGCTGGGATGACCGCGCCCGCAGTCGGCTCCGCGATCAGACACGCCTCTCCGGTGTGGCCACGGCGCAGCGTCGCGAACGCACCCGCACCGCCGTCCTCCTCACCGAACACTGTGTGCACCGCCAGCGGCTTCCGCAGCTCCACACCGGCGGCAGCAATCGCAGCCACCGCTCCGAAGATCGCAGCGACGCCGCCCTTCATGTCACACGTGCCACGCCCCCACATCACGCCGTCCTCGACCCGAGCCGCAAACGGATCGCGATCCGGCCACTGCGCAAGGTCACCGGGCGGCACCACGTCCACATGCCCGTTGAAGATCAGCCCCGGCGTACCGTCACCACCCAGCACGCCAACACACCCCCACGCCCGCTCCCGAGCCACCTCCCATCCGGGGAACGCCGCATCATTAGTGAGCGCCGGCAGGTCGATATCCCAGTGGTCAACGCGCAGACCGAGCCCCCGCAGCCGCTCCGCACACCACCCCTGGATCTCCCCCTCAGCTGCGCTGCCATCCACACTCGGAATCCGCACCAGCTCCCGCAGCTCCGCGACCACCCGCTCGTCGTCAACAGCCGCCAGCACCTTCTGCTCGACCGCACTCACCATGCGCCCATCATCCATCCAGCAGCTCAAGCACCCGCCGCGCGCCCACAGCCACCTGCTCTTCGGACTCCGGCCACACTTCTCGCGCAAACGCGGCAATACTCGCCCACGCCGACCCAGCGCAGACCGCCACCGTCGCCCGGCCCGCAGCCTGCAGCGCTGCCTCCAGGAACAGCGCGTCGACTCCTGCGGGGGCGCCGTCCCGCGCGGCCGAGGTAGCCAACGCCACCAGGTCGTAGGCCCGGGAGCCACCGCTGGCAGCTTCGACATCGACGATGCCGCTCAGCTGCCCATCCACCACCAGTAGGTTGCCGACGTTCAGATCCCCGTGCACCAGGTCGTCCGCCGGTAACTCCACCTCCCGGTACGGCCGGCACAACACCTCATACCGCTCGATCAGCTCGGCCGCTTCGCCGCCGTACGAGCGGAGCCGCTCCCACATCCCGTCCCAGCCCTCGAAGACGATGCCGTGCACGTAGTCCGACCAGTTGGCCTCCCGATCCGACACCAGCCCGCGCTGTAGCTCGCACACCGTGATCAGCTGCTGCGCCAGCGACTCGTCGATGACGGACGCGTCGCGCACCGGCGTCCCAACGGCGAATTCCTGAAGCTGGTAAGGCGATCCGGCCGCAGTAGTACCGACGGCCAGCCACTCCGGTGTCGGGTAGCCGACCGCCCGGGCCCGGCGGACGAGTTCGTCCGCACGCCGTACCCGCGGTGCCCAGCCCGGGTCGTCACTCCACTTGAGGACGACCCGGGACTGGTGGTCGGTGAGCTCGAAGGCTCCGGTTTGGAGGCCACCGGTCAGTCGTCGAGCGAGCTGGTAGGTGGTGCCCAGGGAAAGGTTCAGCTCGGCGACGACTGACTCGGTGGTGTCCATCAGGGCGTCAGGCGGTGGAGGTCGCGGGGGAAGAGGGTTACCTCGCGGACGTTTTCGGCTCCGGTGAGGCGGGCTACGAAGCGTTCCAGGCCGATGGCGAAGCCGCCGTGGGGTGGCATGCCGTGTTTGAAGGCCTGGAGGTAGCTGCTGTACGCCGGTGCGTCGGCTGACTCGCCACGGGCGGCCAGCGCGGCGACGTAGTCGCTGTAGCGGTGCAGACGTTGACCACCGGTGACCAGCTCGACGCCTCGGAAGAGGAGGTCGAACGAGTTGGACCAACGAGGGTCGGACGGCTGCGGGTGGGTGTAGAAGGGCCGCTTGACCATGGGGTAGCCCTCGACCGCCACGAACGCGCTGCCGTGCTCACGGAGCGCCCACTCGCCGATGGCGCGTTCGTCTGCCGGTGCGAGGTCCGGCTCGTCCGGGTTGGCGCCGGCGATCTTCAACGCCTCGGTGAAGTGCACGACCGGTACGTCGACCGGAATCTCCGGGAGGGTGATGCCCAGCCGCTCCACGGCGCCGGCTGCGCGCTCGCCCACCGCTGCCAACATGCCGGCGATGACAGAGCGCAGTACGGCGAGTACGTCGCGGTGGTCGGTGATGAAGCCGAACTCGGCGTCCAGTGAGACGTACTCGGCCAGATGGCGCACTGTGTCGTGCGGCTCGGCCCGGAAGACCGGACCGACCTCGTAGACACGTTCGAAGACGCCAACCATCGTCTGCTTGTAGAACTGCGGCGACTGGGCCAGGTACGCCGGACCGCCGAAGTAGTCCAGTGCGAACACGTTGGCGCCGGACTCCGTTGCCGTACCGACGATCTTCGGCGTCTGGATCTCCGTGAAGCCCTGTGCGTCCGTGCTGGCTCGGAAACCGTGCAGCGCCGCCGCAGCGATCTCCCACCCGGCCCGAACCGCCGGATGCCGCAGGGCGACCGGTGCGTTGTCCAGTACAACGGGCAGCCCAGCACCGACCGACGGACGCCACAGCTCGATCGGCGGGGTGACGGCCGGTTCGGTCAGCGGCTCGATCACCGGGTCGATCAGCTCGGCGCCACCGGGCGCCTGCGGGTTCGCGGCGACCGTACCGGTCACCTGCACGACTGTCTCCTCACCGAGCCCGTCCAGCTGGGCTTGGGCCTCCGGCCCCTTGACGACGATCTGGCTGAGGCCGGACCGGTCGCGCAGGATCAGGAAGCTGACGGCGGCGAGCCGTCGTCTTCGGTGCACCCAGCCGGCCACCGTGACGGTCTGGCCCACTGCTGAGGGGATCTCATGGCTGAGAATGCGCATTGCTGTTTCACCTCCAGGTCTGTTCTCGAACCCCGGAGGTGTGGGCGAAGGGGAATCTCGCGGTGCCACCACACCTTCGCCGGATCGCAATGACCCGGCCTCTTGCCGTGCATTCGCTCAGGAGTGTCTTCGACACCGCTCCACGTGCCGCCTTCACAGCAACCGGCGACTCTCTCGGACGTGGCGTACGGCGCTACTCGGTTCCGTCAGCGCGAACAGTCCCAGCCTAGAGCAACCGGCAACCCCATTTACTGACGGCTCTGCTCAGCGACTGCCCTTGGCCGGCGGGATCTGCACCGAATCGGTGTCCTCCCGGCCGCCGACGCGCGCGTAGACGGTGATGGCGTTCGCGGAGCCCTTGCCCGGCAGCCAAGCGTTCCACTCCGAGTTGAACGGCCTGCGGTAGCTGTCCGTCCAGCAGGTCGCACGCCGGATGTCGGTGGACCGCGAACACGTCCAGCCGCGGTCCAGCGCGGACAGGAACTGCAGGTTCCGGCCCCACGAGATCTCCAGGGTCACTCGGCGGTCGGTGACGCCGTTGACCTTGAGGAAGCGGTTGTAAACGAAGGGGTTCGGGTCCTGCCCGGGGGACGGCGTCAGGATCTGCAGCAGCGACTCGTCCGTCCGGACGCCGGGCAACGTCTCGGAGTCGACGTCGCTGACCAGCCCCGCGGTCGCGCTGACCGTGTACGTGCGCGCCGCCGCCGAACCATCCTCGGGCACCTCGAACACGGCCTTCAGCGGCACGGGCTTCAGCGGGGTCAGCGACGTACAGGTCTTGGTGCTGGCCGAGCACCTCCAGCCCAGCGGGCTCTTGCCGATCGGCCACGACAGACTGGCGCCGTAGCTGATCTTCAGCGTGACTGCGGACCGGTCCAGCCCGGGTGCGACGACCAGGACGCGGTGGTGCACGTCGGAGTCCTTCGGGCCGTTCAGGATCCGCAGCAGGTTCTCGTCGGTCCGCGGCGGCGCCACCAGGGTGCGGGAGTCGTCGTCGTAGAGACGCCCGGACTTGGCCGAGACGGTGAACGTCCGGTCCGCCGCCGAGCCGCCGGTCGGGTTCGCGAACTCGACCGTCATCGGCTCGGGTTTGGCCGGGTTGTTCGCCGTACAGCTCCCGGCGGCCTGGTCACAGCTCCAGCCGCGCGGATTGCCGCTGAGGGGCCATTTGAGCGCCTTGCCGTACTTGAAACCGATCACCACCGGGTTGGTGTTCGCAGCAGGCGTCTTGATCGTGATGACGAACCGCATCCCGTCAGCGGCCGCCACGGCCGGAGCGCTGCCGCCGCCGGTACTGCGCTGCCCTGGCGGGATGCTGATCGTCAGCAGCCCCTCGTCCAGGATCGGAGTGGTCGGCAGCGGGGGAGTCGGCGTCGGTGTGGGCGTGGGCGTCGGTACCGGGGGAGTGGTCGGCGCAGTCGTGGGCGCAGTGGTCGGTGCGGTCGTCGGAGCCGTTGTCGGCTTCGGGGGCGGCGGCTGAGTCACCGGCGGCTTCACCGGGGGGACGACGGGCGGCTTGGCCGGCGGCTGGGTCGGCTGGGGCACGGACGGCTTGTCGATGGCTGCTGGTGGCGTCTCGTTACCGGTGAGGGCCATTGCGGCCACGACGGCGGCCACTGCGACGACCACGACCGCTCCGCCGCCCACCGCCGTCCGCGTGCTGTTCTCGGTGGCCTTGCGCCAGAGGCCGACGAAGAAGCCGACCAGACCGATCTTCGTACCGGACGCGGCGGCCAGGTAGCCGATGCCGGCGGCGCCCAGCAGCGCCGGAGCGAGCAGCGCGGGCAGCGCACTGTTGACCTCGACCAGCTCCAGGTAGACGGCCGTGCACTTGGCGCAGTCGTCCAGATGCTCGCGGACGTTCCGGTTCTCGCGTTTGGTCAGGCCGCCGCGGACGTACGCGCCCAGGCGCTCCGTCGTCCAGCGGCAGCGGTCCCCAGCGACGTCGGCCAGGTGCTGCTGCAGGTAGGCCTGCCGGAGGCCCTCCCGAGCCCGGTAGGCCAGCGCGGAGACGCCGTTCGCCGTCAGACCCAGCAGCGGAGCGATCGCGGCCGGCTTCTCACCCTCGACCTCGGTGTGCCACAGCACGGCCTGCCAGCGCTCCGGCAGGCTGGCGAACGCCTTCGCCGCGGCGCCGCTCTCGAACCCGGTGACCGTCGGGTCGTCGAACGTCTCCGGCTCTCGCTCGTATGCCGCGATGTCGTCGGTCGTCTGCACCTTCTTACCGGAGCGGATCCGGTCGACGTGCACGCGGCGGACAGTGGTCAGCAGATAGGCGCGGAAGGAGAT
Organism: Kribbella sandramycini; assembly: GCF_013131805.1. GTDB lineage: Bacteria > Actinomycetota > Actinomycetes > Propionibacteriales > Kribbellaceae > Kribbella > Kribbella sandramycini. Next base: position 376,572 of record NZ_JABJRC010000006.1, read on the forward strand.
GTCGGGGCCGCCGCCGGCCCGGAGCGCGTCCAGCACCTTGGCGAACGCGTCACTGGCCAGGTCGTCGGCGTCGTTGGTCGGGACCAGCTGGCGGGCCATCCGCTCCGCGGCGTGGTGGTGGCGGCCGAACAGCTCGCCGTACGCCTCCAGATCGCCGTTGCGAACGCGCGCAATCAGCTCGGCGTCGCTCGGCCCTTCCGGCGTCTCCATCGTTCTCCCCCGCGGTCCCTTCACTCTATCGGCACATCGGCGTCACCCTGCGTCACAAAGTTGCCGGAGACAAGGCTCCCACGTGAGACGCCCGTCCGCACCTGTTTCTGACGCGGAACTGTGCCTCATTTCCTGACGAGATGACCACCCCTGAAGTTACGGAAAAAAAACTTCTGCGAATCCGCGTCATGATCCGCGCCGCCGCCTGTCTCACCCCTGGAACGACGCTTCCGGCCGCCCGGTCGGGAGACTGTAGGGACCTTCGAGGAGGGCCATGTCGCTGTTCGCGGACATCCGCCGACGGTTCGACCTGCGTCCGTCGAAGTCCCTCAACCTGGCGGGGTCGCCCGCCCGGGTGATGCCGGAGGCGTCGTCCCCTGATCTGGGGTCATCAGGGCGTCCGCGCGGTCGGAGGGAGCCGCACGGAGCACAAGTACACGGGGGAAGTCACGGGGGACCTGGCACCGACCACAGCGCCTATCTCGCGATTGCCGAGGCGCTGCAGGACGGGGCCGACGTCGTGCCTGCATCGGACGAGGTCGGCCGCCGCTTGGCGGCCGACGGAGTCTCGCTGGTGGAGGCACTCGATGGGCTGAGTGCGCTGTACCGCTCGATCGCCGGGGGCGAGCCGGCTTTCGCCGCGGTACGCGCACTCAGTTCCAGCTGGGCCGAGGCCTCGCTGATCTATCTCCACACGCTGTCCTGCGAGGACCCGCTGACCGGGCTGTCCAGCCTGGCGCACCTGCGGTCCCGCCTGGGAGAGCTCTACCGAGAGGCGGAGTTCCGTGGAACTTCCGTACCGCAGACCCACGCACTGGTGGTTGTCGAGCCGCTCAATCCCCCGGGCACCTCGCCGTTCGAGCGCGAACTCCGCCTCGTCGACGTCGCGGAGTGCCTGCGCATCGTCTTCTGCGGCGGTGACGTACTGGGCCGCGTCGGCTCACGGCGCGCGGCGGCGCTCGTCGGCCGCGAGCCGAACCTGCCGGAGCAGGTCGAGACGGTCCGAGCCCTGATCACCCAGTGGCGGCTGGACACCGACGTGCCGCAGCTGGCCCGGGTCTGGATCGAGGGCCTGCCCGCGTCCGACGCGATGGCCGCCCGGGTCCTGGACGAACTGGCCAGGCCGTAGTACCCGCGGCCGGGCGTCAACAGGGGGATGCCCGGCCGCCTCGAGCCGGCGGCGGAGCGCTCATCACGGGGTGAGCGCTCCGCCGTCGCTGTGCGGTTCTGTCGGCGGGCCTGTCTAGGCTGTCGGTATGTGCGGTAGGTACGCGTCGAGCAGGTCGCCGTCCGATCTCGTCGAGGAGTTCGAGATCGAGGCGGGGAACGTCCGCGAATCCGTTCAGGAGGTCGGGCAGAACTTCAACGTCGCCCCGACCAACGAGGTGCTCGCGGTCGTCGAGCGGAAGAACCGCGAGGTTCCCGACGAGACGGTCCGCAAGCTGACGACGGTCCGGTGGGGGCTGGTGCCTTCCTGGGCCAAGGACACCTCGATCGGCTCCCGGCTGATCAACGCCCGGATGGAGACGGTCGCGGAGAAACCCGCTTTCAAGAAGGCCTTCGCCGCCCGGCGCTGCATCCTGCCCGCCGACGGGTACTACGAGTGGTACACGGCCGAGGAGAAGAAGGACGGCAAACCGGTCAAACAGCCGTACTTCATCCATCCGGCCGATGGCGGCGTTCTCGCGATGGCCGGTTTGTACGAGATCTGGCGGGACAAATCCGTCGCGGACGCCGAGTCCGACGAGGCCTGGCTGTGGACGTGCACGGTGCTGACCACCTCCAGCACCGACGACCTCGGCCGCATCCACGACCGGATGCCGCTGCTCGTCGAGCGCGATCGGTACGACGCCTGGCTCGACCCGCGCTCCTCCGACCCCGACGACCTGCTCCAGCTCCTCGTCCCCGCGGCCCCCGGCCGCCTCGAGGCGTACGCCGTCTCCACTGCGGTCGGCTCGGTTCGCAACAACGGCCCGCATCTGCTCGACCCGCTGCCCCCCGACGGCAGTCCGCCGACCGGCGGCGAAGACGGCAGCACGCTGTTCTGAGCCTGAGCGCGGGCGGTTCGGTCTGCGGCGAACCTGCCCGTGGATGACAGGATGGGGCGGGTGACCGACGAACGGATTGTGGGGACGCCGCACGGGGAGGCCCGGATCGTGGCGTATCGGGCCCGGCGGCCGGTGGCGACGCTGGCGCTGGGGCACGGAGCCGGCGGCGGGATCGACTCGGGGGACCTGGCGGCGCTGGCGGCGCGGTTGCCGAAACAGGACATCAACGTGTTCCTGATCGAGCAGCCGTGGCGGCGGGCCGGTAAGAAGCTGGCGCCGGCGCCGAAGGTGCTCGACGAGGCGTGGATCGCGATCATCGGGCAGTTGCGGGTGCGGACGCCGCTGGTGATCGGCGGGCGCAGCGCGGGCGCGCGGGTGGCCTGCCGGACGGCGAGCAGTCTGGGGGCGTCCGGCGTACTGGCGCTGGCCTTCCCGCTGCACGCGCCGGGGAAGCCGGAGAAGTCGCGGGTGGCCGAGTTGCAGGGCGCCGGGCTGCCGACGCTCGTCGTCCAGGGGGAGCGGGACACCTTCGGCACGCCGGAGGAGTTCCCGCCGCTGACCGAGATGGCCGTCGTCCCGGATGCCGATCACGCGTTCAAGGTGCCGAAGAAGGCCGTGCTCACCCAGGAGGAGAGCTACGAGCTGCTCGTCGAGGCCGTCCTGGAGTGGGTCGTCCGCGAAGTGTCCGGATAGTGGTCACGCGCTGAGCCCCGGAACGGCCGGGAATTACCCCGCGCCCGGGCGTGTTGTGACCAGCATGACGGCAACGAGTGTGGCTCCGGCGCGGAAGGCTGGAAAGGTCCCGGTATTCTCGATCACGATGCCGACACCGACCACCACCGAGACACCCGAGCAGCGGACCGAGCGCTTCGAGCGCGAGGCGCTGCCGTTCCTCGACCAGATGTACGCCGCCGCGATGCGGATGACCAGGAACCCGGCCGACGCCGAGGACCTGGTCCAGGACACGTTCGCGAAGGCGTACAGCTCGTTCCACCAGTTCACGCCGGGGACGAACCTGAAGGCGTGGCTGTACCGGATCCTGACCAACACGTTCATCAACGGCTACCGCAAGCGGCAGCGCCAGCCCACGCAGTCGCCGACCGAGGAGATCGAGGACTGGCAGCTCACCGCCGCCGAGTCCCACACCCCCGGCGGCCTCAAGTCGGCCGAGGCGGTCGCCCTCGAGCACCTGCCCGACTCCGACGTGAAGTCGGCCCTGCAGGCCATCCCGGAGGACTTCCGGCTGGCCGTCTACCTGGCCGACGTCGAGGGCTTTGCCTACAAGGAGATCGCCGACATCATGGGTACGCCGGTCGGCACCGTGATGTCCCGGCTGCACCGCGGCCGCCGTCAGCTCCGCGAGCTACTGTCCGACTACGCCCGCGACCGCGGCCTGATCGGCGCCCCGGACGACGACGCGACCGCGAAGAAGGAGGAGTCGTGAGCTGCGGCGAGCCCCACGACAAGGACTGCAGCGAGATCCTGCAGCGCGTCTACGTCTTCATCGACAACGAGCTCGAAGACGCCAGCACCGACGAGATTCGCCAGCACCTCGAGGAATGCGCCCCCTGCCTCGACGAGTACGACCTCGAACGCTGCATCAAGAAACTCGTCCACCGCTCCTGCGGCTCCGACCACGCCCCCGACGCCCTCCGCCAGAAAATCCTCCTCCGCCTCACCCAGGTCCAGATAGAAACCACCATCACCACCACCGACTGAACCGCTCCGCCAGACCGGTTCAGCACCGCCCGCCTCAGAACGAGTGCGGCGAGACCTCGTACGCATACGGCTCGCCGCGCCGCAGACTGTCGAGCAGTTCTTCGGCGTTGCTTCCGTGCAGCGGTGAAATACCGGTCAGGACGGCGACGGCTTCGGTCGCCGAGTTGATGGCCGCACTGCGATTCCCGGCAGCGGCCTGAATGCGCGCGAGCTCGAGGTAGAAACGCCCCTGGCGGATCGAGTTCTTGGTCTGCCGGGTCAGCTCAAGGGCTTGCTGGGCGTATTTCTCCGCAGCGGTGAAGTCGTTCATGGACGCGTAGATGACGGCAAGCATGCCGCTGGCCTCCATCCGGGACACATCGTCACCGAACCGGCTGGCTGCTTCATGAGCGCTCAGGGTGCGCGCGAGGGCTGCTTCGTGCCGGCCCGCCAGCAGATGTGAGAAGGCCGCGTTGGTCTGCCGTTTGAGCTCCGAGCGCAGGTCGCCCAGCTCGCGCGCCAGCGCGATCCCGCGGTCGAACCCGTCGTCCGCGGTCGCGTAGTCGCCGGCCCGCTCGTAGAGCAGACCGAGCGCGGTGTACGCAACGCCTTCGAGTGTCCGGTCGCCGATCTCCTGACTGATGTCGAGCGACTGGTAGCCGTAGCCCAGGGCCTCGTCGATGCGGCCGAGGTTGCTGAGGACGAAGGTCAAGGACGACGCGCACCGCGCCTGACCCGGCAGATCCGCGAGCTCGCGGAACATGGTCAGCGCACGCTCCAGCGGTTGCACCGCGGCGGCCAGATCGCCGTTCTCCACCTCGGGAATCGCCCGGTCGTGGAACAGCCAGGCGGCGACCCCCAGCCGGCCGACCGACGTCGCGAGCTCGGCCAGGCCACGGCTCAGCTCACGCATCTCGAACCAGGCCTGCCGCGGTTCGTGGTAGCCGAACATCGCGAGGACGAGCTCGGGGAGGAGCGGTGATCGAGCCAGCGACGACGTCGTTGCCTGCGCCAGACGGTCGCTGATGCTGCGGTACTCGTCGCTGAACCACTGCAGCGCGGACTCGCGGGTGGCGAGGGCGCTCAGCTGTTCGATCTTGACGGTCGCGAACTCCAGCCGCGGACTGCGCGGATGCGTCAGCGCGTGACATTGCCAGGCGGCGCCGACGTAGAAACGCAGGACGTTCTCCTGGCTGGCATTGCGCACGGACTCGGCGACGTCCTGCTCGGCGAGCTCACGGGCGTAGACGCGAATCAGGTCGTGGAAGCGGTAGTGGTCCGGGGCAACGGACTCCAGCAGGTTGAGATCGACGAGCCGCTCGAGGATCTCACCGGCCCGGCGGATCGGGCGGTCGAGCAGATGCGCGGCGACCACGAGCAGCAGATCCGGACCGTCGGGAATGCTGAGCAGCGGCAGGGCGGCCGCGGCCTCCCGGTCGAGGGCGCGGTCGCTCGTCCGCAGGAAGTCGACCGAGCTGGCGATGTTGGCCCGGACGCCGGAGTCGTCGGAGCCCAAGGTGTCGAGCCGGCGCTCCTCGTCCTCGAGGAGCTCGACGAGGTGATGGATCGGCCAGCTCGGGCGGGCCGCCAGCCGCCCGCCGATCAGGCGCACCGCCAATGGCAACCGGCCGGTGAACGACGCGAGCGCGGCGGCGGCCGCGGGCTCGGCGGCGATGCGATCGTGACCGACGACACCGGACAGCAGCTCGACGGACTCCGACTGCGACAACGCGTCGAGCCGGATCTGCCGTGCGCCAGGTAGACCGGCCAGCGACTCGCGGCTGGTGATGATCGCTGCCGAGCCTGCGCTGCCGGGCAGCAACGGCAACACATGCGCCGCGTCGGCCGCGTTGTCCAGCAGGAGCAGGACCCGGCGGCCGGCGAGCTGCGAGCGCAGCAGCCCGGACGCCGCTTCGACGTCGTCCGGAATCAGCTGCAGGTCGAGCCCCAGCGAACGCAGCAGTTGGCGCAGCGCATCCGCGGTGGAGATCGGCTTGCCCGGGCCGTAGCCGCGCAGGTTGAGGTAGAGGTGGCCGTCCGGGTACGTCTCGGCCAGGCTGTGCGCCGCATGGATGGCGAGGGTCGTCTTGCCGATACCGCCCATCCCGGTGACCGCCACCAGACCGACGGTGTGACCGACACTCAGCGGATTTCGCAGTACATCGAGAATTGCCTCGATCTGGGCAGCGCGGCCGGTGAAATCCGGTACCGAAGGCGGTAATTGCCAGGGCAACGGCATTCTCTCGACCGGCGCCGTTTCCGGCCCGGCCGGTACGTTCTTGCCGCGCGCAACAGCCAGAAACTGCTCGGCCTCGGCTTTGTCAAGACGAAGTACGGAGATGAGGGCCCGGACGGTGTCGATCCGGGGCCGGCGGCGGGTGCCGCGCTCGAGCACGCTGATGGCCTGGTCGCTCAATCCGGCCTTGGCCGCAAGTGCGGCCTGGGTCAGCCCGGCCCGGCTGCGGTAGCGCCGTAACAGATCGCTCAGGCTCTCGTCGGCCAACTGACCCACCTCCTCCCGTGGTCGACCCCGGGCGACGGCCGGGGCGGGTGTCCGGGGCTAACAATAGGAGGCCGCGCCGACGGACGGCGGAAGTTATCCACACCCACCGGACGCCGCGAGCCGCCGCCTGGCGCTGTGGATCGTTACACGGTTCAGCCCGGAATGCCCAACACCTGTTTGAAAAATCGCATTCAGTATGCGTTCGAAGACGCTCCGAATACGGGACCTGTGTTCCGGCTGGTCTGCCCGGCGTTGTGACCAAATTGCAAAGACCCCGGCTTTCGGCCGGGGTCCTTGCTTTGCGTAATCGCCTGATGTCACGCGTTGGGGCGCTTACCGTGGTTAGCGCCCTTCTTCTTGCGTGCGCGGCGCTTGCGGCCGGTCTTGCCCATTCCTAAGCCTCCTTGAAACAACTGCAAAGAGTCACAGTCTCTCATATCACGGCCGTGTCCTCGCAGTCGGCGCTGGGTCACGGTCTGGCCTACAGTGTTTCGGCGCGGCCTTGATGCGTAAAACTTCAAGAGAGTCAGCGTTGTGCTGTCTAGCCCCCCTACGTCTCGCACAACCGTACGGACGTAAGACCGCGACCGCTGAATGGAGGTACGGCATGATCACCGACGGCTGGGACTGGTAGTGGTGTGGCGGCTGTGCAGGTAGCGTTGCGCGCGTGAACCGGCGGGTGCTGCTTCGGTTGGTGGTGGTGGCGACCACCGCTATGGCCGTTGTCGTTCTCGGGTTCGCTGCTGTGCATGCGTCGTTTGACGCGCCCACCGCATGCCTTGGACTGCTGATGCTCGCCGGGTCGGTAATGCGCCCGCGCGTCGGCCAGGTCTATCGGACCTCGCTCGACTACGTACTCGTGATCGCGCTCTACCTGCTCTCCGGGGTCGGATCGGCGATCCTCGTCTGCGCAGTCGGAGCGCTTTCCCAAGACCGGCGGCATCCGCTGGTCAAGAAGATCTTCAACGGCGCACAGTCCGTGCTGTGCGCCGCCGCCGGGGGGCTGGTCTTTCATTACACGGGCGGCCCGCGGGCCGGTGAAGTACTTTCGGAGCCCTGGGACGCGATCTGGACGACGACAGCCGCGAATGCGACCTGGCTGGTCGTCAACGCGGTGCTGCTCTGTCTGGTGCTCTTCCTCGAAGGCGGCCAGCCGAGCCCGACGACGTTCATCCGCAAGGTCGCGCTGCCGACCTCGCCGTCCTTGCTGGGCTACGGCCTGCTCGGGATGCTGCTCGCGGTGGCCTGGCTCTCCGGCCTGGGTTTCCTCTCGATCCTGCTGATCTTCGTCCCGCTGTACGTGAGTCGCTGGGCGCTGTCGCAGTACGAGGCCGAACGGCGCGCCCAGGCCGCGACCATGCGCGCCTTCATCCAGGTGATCGAGACCAAGGACCTCTACACCCGCGGCCATTCCGAGCGGGTCAGCGAGGGCGTCGGCCTGCTCGGCCGGCATCTCGGGTTGTCCGACGACCGCCAGACCGCGCTCGAGCACGCCGGCCTGCTGCACGACGTCGGCAAGGTCGGGGTGCCGACCAGCATCATCCAGAAGCCGGGCCGGCTGGACGACTCCGAGATGGACGCGATCCGGCTGCACCCGGCGCGCGGCGTCGAGCTGATCGGCAACATCCCGTTCCTCGAAGAGGTCAAGTCCGCCGTGCTGCACCATCACGAGAAGTACGACGGCACCGGCTATCCGGCCGGGCTGGGCGGCGAGAACATCCCGTACTTCGCCCGCATCATCGGCATCGTCGACGCTTTCGACAGCTTGACGTCGACCCGGTCCTATCGGCCGGCGCGCGGCGTTGAGGAGACGCTCGACATCCTGCTGCAGGACCGCAACACCCATTTCGATCCGCTGCTGGTGGACGCGTTCGTCGAGGTGATCAGACGGCACGGCTGGAAGACGCTCGACCAGCCGGCGCCCGACGGCTCGAAGGTCGTCGCGATCGACCATGACGACCTCAGCCTGGGCAGCGGCGGCGGCGCCACCGGGAACGCGGCAGGTGTCGAGTGAACCCCGGGCAGCCGATCGAAGGGCTCGACCTGCGCCGGATGGGCAGCGGCGTGGTGATTCTGGTCGTCGGCGGCATCCTGGCGGCCGTCGCCTTGGTGGCGACCCTGCGTCATGGCGTGACCGAATGGTCGTATGCGCTGGTCTTCGGTGCGCTGATCGCGATCGGCGAAACCGTGCAATTCCGAGTCGATCGCAGCCGGAACCGGGCGCCGATCGCCACCAGCGCCGCGCTGGGGTACGCGATGCTGCGCGGGCCCTCGGTCGGGATGCCGCCTGAGCTGGCCCAGGTCATCGCCGTGACCGCGGTGGCGACGGCGGCGGGGATCGTGCCGCGCGCGATAGCGGGGCTGCGCTGGGACATCGTCGTCTCGTGCCGGCGCGGGATCTCCGTCGCCTGCGCCGCGGCTGTCTTCGAGGCGCTGACCCGGCGTGACCTCGCCTGGAACGGCGAATGGGTCGAGGCGCTCTGGATCGCCGGCGCCATGATGGCCGGGGTGCTGAGCGCGGGGCTGAGCGATGCGGTGATCGGCGCGGGGCAGGCGACCGAGCGGTACAACCGGCCGTTCCCGGCCGCGCTGCGAGACGAGCTCGTCGTGATGACCCGGATCGGGATGGCGATGGGCATCACGGCCATCCTGCTCGCGACCGGCACCTCGCTGATCGGTCACTGGGCGCCGCCCGTGGTGATCGTGCCGTTGTTGTTGACGCAGTTTGCGTTTCGGCGGTTTGCTTCGGCGCAGCGGACGTACCGGGCGACGGTGCGGTCGATGGCTCGGAGTACGGAGATTGCGGGGTTCAGTAGTCCTGGGCAGAATGCGCGGACGGCGCAGCTGGCGGTGGCTATTGGGAACGATCTGGGGTTGACGCCGGCGCGGATGGAGGCGCTGGAGTATGCGGCGCTGTTGTCGGGGGTGGGGCAGTTGGCGCTGGCGGATCCGAGTCCGGGTGGGGCGAGTTTGTTGCGGACCCGGGAGGAGCGGCAGCGGGCGGCGGAGATCGGGGCATCGGTGATCGAGCGGTCGGGGGTGCTGGATCATGTGGCGGAGATCGTGCGGCACTCGAACGATCCGTACCGGATGGGGCGGGCGAACAATCCGGGGATCCCGGTGGAGAGCGGGATCGTGAACGTCGCGCTGGCCTACGAGCAGTTGGTGGGTGAGGGGACGGGGCAGTCGCCGGACAAGGCGATGGAGTCGATCGGGCTGGGGATCGGTGCGGAGTACGACCCGGTCGTCGTGGAGTCACTCCGGCGCGTGATCGGGCGCGGCTTCCGGTTCTGAGGGACGACGCAGGACGACGGGGTCGGCGGCGGACGGCTCGAGGTCGTCCCAGGCCGGTGCGGTCGCGGCCGGGACGCGGCCGGAGCCGCCCATCCCGGCGTACAGGAGGAGACCGGCGCCGGCGGCGATCAGGACGTCGCCAGGGCTGACGGCCTGGCCGATGCCGGGGAGGGCGACCGGGACGACGTCGCCCAGCCAGGGCCAGGTGGTTGCGGCAGTGGAGAGCTCGTGGCGCTGGTCGGAGACGACTGTGGTGGACAGGCCCGCGCGGGCCAGCGCGGCCGCGGAGACCGGCATGGCGCCGTTGAGGGCGACCACGGCGGCGTTGGAGAAGAAGCCTAGGGCGAGTAGGCCGACGCCCGGGTGGCGGAGGTTCTCGCGGAGGAAGACGGCGATGCAGACCGCGGAGCCGATCAGGCCGACCGGGTACGCCGTACCGCCGAACAGCGAGCCGAGGAGCTGGCCGATGGCGGCCGCGGCCAGCCAGTGCAGGCCGGTCAGGGTGTTGTCGGCCAGACGTCCGAGGCGTCCGCCCGTGGCGAGCGCCGCGAGGGCGGCGAGCGCCATGACGAGGAGGACCAGCAACACGTTCGCGATTCTGCCGGTCCGACAGCCCGATATCGGGCAAGCTGACCGCGCAGCGTGTCGACATGGTGGCAAAATGTAACGTCAGGACAAGTGAAACGGGTGGTCCCGCAACAATCGCGGAACCACCCGTTCGGTGCACCGCTAGGACTTCGCCGGTGCGGCGCCGCCCTCGTCGAGCAGGTCGGGCAGGTCGTGGACGCCGGGGTCGCCCCGGTCGGCCGTGTAGTCCGACGCGTGGGTGGTGTCGTCGCCGTCGGCAACCTTCAGCGCCCGCAGGATCAGCGTCAGCACGATCACGATCACCAGGTTCAGCGCGAACGCGATCAGGCCGATGTACGCCGTCGTGTCGGTGAACGGGATGTTCGCCACCGATCCGCCGAAGTGCTTACCGGTGGCCGGGTTGACCACGTTGTAGGCCTCGATCGTGCCGTAGATCATCGCGATCGCCCAGCCGGCCAGCAGCGCCCACTTGTGGAACCAGCGGGTGAACAGGCCGACCACGATCGCCGGGAAGGTCTGCAGGATCCAGATCCCGCCCAGCAGTTGCAGGTTGAGCGAGATCGTCTTGTCCATCCCGAGGACGAAGACCAGCGCCCCGAACTTCACCAGCAGCGACGACAGCTTGGAGACCTTGGCCTCCTGGGCCGGCGAGGCGTCCTTCTTCAGGAACTCCTTGTAGATGTTGCGGGTGAACAGGTTCGCCGCCGCGATCGACATGATGGCGGCCGGCACCAGCGCGCCGACCGCGATCGCCGCGAACGCGATCCCCGCGAACCAGGACGGGAACTCCTGGTCGAACAGCCGCGGGATCGCCAGCTGCGGGTTCGGCAGCCCGTCGAGACCCTTGATGTCGACGTTCGCCTTGATCGCCATGAAGCCGAGCAGCGCGAGCAGCCCCAGCAGCAGCGAGTACGCCGGCAGGATCGCCGCGTTCCGCCGGACGACGTTGCGGGTCTTGGTCGACAGCACCGCGGTCACCGAGTGCGGATACATGAACAGCGCGAGCGCGGAGCCGAGCGCCAGCGTCCAGTACGCCGAGTACCCCGTCGCGCCCGGGATGAACGAGCCGACCGGCTTACCGGTGGCCGGGTTCTCGGTGGTCAGCTTCTGCTCCGCGGCCCCGAAGATCGCGTCCCAGCCGCCGAGCGCACTCGGCAGGTAGAGGATCGCGACGGCGATCACCAGGTAGATCAGGCCGTCCTTGACGAACGCGATCATCGCCGGCGCGCGCAGGCCGGAGGAGTAGGTGTACGCCGCCAGCACCGCGAACGCGATCAGCAGCGGGAGGTCCTTGGCGAGCAGGTTGTCGCCGCCGAGACCCATCGTCTCGAAGACCGCCTGCATACCGACCAGCTGCAGCGCGATGTACGGCATGGTGGCCAGGATGCCGGTCAGCGCCACCGCGAGGGACAGCCAGCGGCTGCCGTAGCGGCCGCGGACGAAGTCGGCCGGGGTGACGTAGCCGTGCCGGTGCGAGACCGACCAGAGCCGCGCCATGAAGACGAAGATCAGCGGGTAGACGACGATCGTGTACGGCACCGCGAAGAAGCCGGTGACGGCGCCGGTGGCGTACATCGCGGCCGGTACGGCGATGAACGTGTACGCCGTGTAGAGGTCGCCGCCGAGCAGGAACCAGGTGATGAAGGTGCCGAAGCCCCGGCCGCCCAGGCCCCACTCGTCCAGGTTGTCCAGGTCGCCCGTGGAGCGCCAGCGGGCGGCCATGAAGCCCATCACCGTCACCGCGGCGAAGATCACCACGACGACGGACAACTGCACCCAGTCGACTGTGTGGTTCACCGGTCGGCCTCCTTCGCCGGCTTGTCCGGGTCACCCAGACCCTGCGCCGCCCGTCGTTTGCGCTCCTCGCCCATCACCAGCTTGTAGGCGATACCGACCGTGAACACGGACAGCACGACCCACAGCAGCTGGTACCAGTAGAAGAACGGGAATCCCCACAGCCGGGGCTCGGCCTTGGCGTAGGTCGAGACAATGAGTGGAGCGATGACTGTGGCCGCCAGTAGTACACCGGCGATCCAGTACGCGGGTTTGACCGCGGACAATCGGGACACTGCGGACCTCCTCGGGACGGTGTGGGCGCAACCGAGCACGCTACCGTTTCGTCCGGACAAGCGACTAGACCTTCAAGGTGCAGCGTGGATAACGAAAAGGCATGGTTCGTCCGGCGGATCGTGCTGTCGGTGCTCTTCCTGGTGTTAGTTGCCGTTCCGCTCTATCCGGAGCTGTTCGGGCTGGACGAGCTGCCGCCGTTCACCCAGTTGGTCGCCTTCCGGCCACAGGGGCTCGTGCTGGTCTTCGCGCTCGCGCTGCTGATGCTGATCCGCAAGGGCTGGCGCATCGCGGCCGGTCTGGTCGTGCTGCTCGTTCTGACCGGCGCCGGGCTCACACTGCCCCGGCTGACCAACGACCCGCAGCCACCCCTGTCGGACACCCGTGAGCTGACCATCATGGTCGCCAACGTGCTGGGCGGCGGTGCGAACGCCGGTGCGGTCGCAGAGCTGATCCGGCAGCGCAAACCAGACCTGGTGTCGTTGCCCGAGGCACAGGTCGACGTCCGGGAGGAGATCCGCGCCCAGCTCCAGGGCCTCCAGTACGCCGGTTACACCGACCAGCCGACCAGCGCCGTCGAGAGCGCCACCAGCGTCCTCGTTTCGTCGACACTCGGCGCGGTCCAGGTCAAACGCGACCTACCGACCGAGTTCGGCCACCTGCTCGTGACCGGCGGCAGTCTGGGCGAGGTCCGGCTGATCGCCTACCACGGCTTCCCGCCGCTACCGGACGCCGTACCGGCCTGGAAACACGACCTGCAACAGTTGCGCCGCTGGTGTGCCGCAGACCCGCCCACCGTGATCGCAGGCGACTTCAATGCCACCCTCGACCACTCCGACTTCCGCTGGGCGATGGCATCCAACTGCCAGAGCGTCGCGCCGGAGGTAGGCCGCGGCTTCGTCGGCACCTGGCCCACCGACCAGCCGCCCCTGCTGCGCACCCAGATCGACCACGTGCTGGCAACCCGGCCGATCGTCCCCGGCAGCTTCGCGGCCTACGAGGTCGAGGGCACCGACCACCTGGCCGTCGTCGTCCGCATCGCCGTCCCTAAGGGGTCGTGAACAGGTTGACCAGGTTGCCGTCCGGGTCGCGGAGCAGCACCGAACGATTGCCCCACGGCATCGTGGTCGGCTCCTGAACGAACTCCAGCCCGGTCAGGCGATCGAACTCGGCATCGGCGTCCGCGACCTGGAACTCGAGGAACGCCGTCCGGTTCGCGGCCGGCCGGACGACGTCCGCGCCGTACAACCGGTCGGTCAGTTGACTGCTGGAGATCGCCAGCGTGCCGGCGGCCGTGTGGAACTCGGCGAACAGCGGCGTGGGGCGGCTTGCGGTGAGGCCGGTGACGTGTTCGTAGAAGGCGGTCAGCCGGTCGACGTCGTCGGTCACGATGCGGGTGGAGGCGAAAGTCGTCATGGCCCGAGCGTAGGACCGATACCGGGCAGGATCCGCCCGGTATTCTCGAGAATGTGACGCGGCCGACCGCACGGGTGCTGGCATTGCTGGAGTTACTGCAATCCGGCGGCGTCCGGCGCGTTGCCGACCTGGCGGAGCGGCTCGGCGTCGACGAACGGACGGCACGGCGGTACGCCGAGCACCTGGCCGACCTCGGCATCCCGGTCCGCTCGGTTCGCGGCCGGTACGGCGGCTATCAGCTCGCACCGGGGTATCGGATGCCGCCGCTGATGCTCACCGACGAGGAGGCCGTCGCAGTCGCTCTCGCACTGCACGCCGGGCCCCAGGCCCTGTCCGCCGACAGCGCCCTCGCCAAACTGCGCCGAGTGCTCCCCGCCCGATCAGGCGACCGCCTCGACGCCTTGCTCAGTACGTCGTCGTTCACCGCGCCTCAGCGCGCAGCCGCGCCGGCCGACACCGGAGTCCTGCTCACGATCGCTGAAGCCGCCCGGGAGCATCGACTGGTCGAAATCACCTACACCGACCGGCACGGGCAGCACAGCACGCGCGCAATCGCGCCGTACGGCGTTGTCGGCCACGGCGAGCGCTGGTACGTCGCCACCGCCGACCGAACCTTCCGGCTGGACCGGATCGCCGCAGCCAAGTTGCTAGCAGCAACCACCGAGCGGAGCGAGCTCGATCCGGCCGGCACCGTGCTGGAGTCGTTGGCCAGCACGCCATGGGCACATGTGGTCTCGGTCCGCGTACAAGGCACTGTCGAAGAGGTCAACCGCAGACTGCCTCCCGGCCTCGCAGTACTCACTCAGAACGGCACGGAAGTACGCATGAAGCTGCGGGCCGAGCGACTGGACTGGGTGCCCGCAACCCTCGCCGGCCTCGACCTGCCGTTCGTCGTCGAGGAGCCGGCCGAGCTCCGAGAACTGGTGCGAGAGCTGGGGGAGCGCCTCGTCGAGTGGGCTAGGACGGATTAGCGGCCGGGCGGTAGATGTAGGGCTGAGAGCCCTGCACAGCCTCGGTCAGCATCAGCAGCAGATCTGCGCGCGCTTCGATCGGCCGACCGAAGAGCTCGTCGTCGCCGGGGATGGGGAAGCCCTTCACACCGATCGCCAGCTGGCTCAGCAGGACGTGCAGGACGCCGCGGGCGTTGAAGACGGACGGCGTCGGCCACTCGGGCAAGGTGTCGTGCATGAGCGGCTGCTGGGCGGCGGTGGCGGCGATCGGCTTCAGCCAGCGCTCCAGCTCGTCGCTGGTCAGCATGTTCCGGTGCAGGATCGTCATGACGGCGTGGGCGACGCGGTCGTGCTCTTCGTGCACCCAGCGGTACTGCGTCTCCTTGACGATCCGGTCGGCGAGGACGTCGAGCAGCGCGCGCAGCACTCCGATGTCGCAGTGCCGCGAGCGGGCCAGCGCGCCGATCGCATCCGCGCCGTGCGCCACCGCATGGGCCCAGCCGCAGTCGGGCACGTAGCCGCGCAGATCGCGCTCGCGGAGCAGCCAGGTGGCCAGGCGGTCGCCCCAGCGCATCACCACCTCGTCGTGGACGAGGAACTCGGCATTGTCGCGGTGGATGACCTCAGCGAGCGTCAGTGCGGTGAAGGAGCGCCGGAAGACGCTGTCGGTACCGTCTTCACCCAGGCCGTACGAAAGGCCCGCACAGAGGCCGTCGCCGAAGCCGGGCAGCAGGTCGTCGTAGATGCCGCGTTCGAGCCAGGTGGCCAAAGTGGGATAGGCCAGTGCGTCGCGGACCTGCGGGTTGGTCGACGCGAGACCGCGGACCAGCTCTTCGGTGAGGTCCGTCAGCGCACGATCGTGGGGTACCGCGTAGTCCGCGGCCATCACGTCCTGCCAGTACGTCGACTCCACCAATTCCATCCTTCCGCCCGTCTCAGATCAAACACCTGTCTACACCCAAATGTCGAGCTCGCTAGCATCAGCTTTGTGCCGTCTTTGAGTGATGTGGCCAAGAACCACACGACACTGGACCAGGCCGACCTGGATCGGCTGCAGCTGCTCGTCTCGGACTGGCAGATGCTGGCCGACCTGTCCTTCGCCGATCTGGTCCTCTGGCTGCCCGACACCGAGGGCCTCGGCTTCTGGGCCGGCGCCCAGATGCGGCCGACCACCGGGCCGACGGCGTACCTCGACGACATCGTCGGGAGCTTCATCCCGCGCGGCCGCCGGCATCTGCTCGACCAGGCCTACGACGGCGGCCGGATCTGCCGCGAGGGCGATCCGGAGTGGCGCGACGATGTCCCCGTCCGGGTGGAGACGATCCCCGTCCGCCGGGGCTCCCGGGTGATCGCCGTGATCGCCCGCAACACCAACCTGCTCGGCGTCCGGACGCCGTCCCGGCTGGAGATCGCCTACCTGCAGAGCGCCACCGACCTGGCCCGGATGATCACCGACGGCATCTTCCCGTACGGCGGCGAGCGGCTGCTCTCGACGTCGCCCCGGGTCGGGGACGGCTGTATCCGCGTCGATCGGCACGCCATGGTGACGTTCGCGAGCCCGAACGCGTTGTCGGCGTACCGGCGGATGGGCCTGGTCACCGACCTGGTCGGCAGCCGGCTGAAGGACGTCACCGCCGAGCTGCTGCACACCGGCGCCAAGGTGGACGACGTCCTCGCGACCGTGCTGACCGGACGCGCGGCGCAGGAGATCGAGATCGAGAACGCCGATGCGACGCTGTTCCTGCGGGCGATCCCGCTGCGCGCCGACGGGCAGCACGTGGGCGCGCTGATCCTGCTCCGCGACGTCACGGAGCTGCGCAGCCGGGAGCGCGAGCTGGTCACCAAAGAGGCGACCATTCGGGAGATTCATCATCGCGTCAAGAACAACTTGCAGACCGTCGCCGCGTTACTGCGGATGCAGGGCCGGCGGATCACCGTGCCGGAAGCCCAGGAGGCGCTGGCCGAGGCGGTCCGCCGGGTCGGCTCGATCGCGATCGTCCACGAGACGCTGTCGGAGTCGTTCGACGAGCACGTCGACTTCGACGACGTCGCCGATCGGGTCGCCGCGATGGTGGCCGACGTGTCGACGGTGGCGACCGCGGTGGAGATCCGGCGCAGCGGGAGTTTCGGCGTCCTGGACTCGGATCAGGCGACGCCGCTGGCGATGGTGCTGACCGAACTCATGCAGAACTCGGTGGAGCACGCGTTCGGAACCCGGGACGGCGGTGCGTCGAGTGGCGTGATCGAGCTGTCCGGAGAGCGGGCGGTCGGCAGATTACGCGTCACCGTCGTCGACGACGGTCAGGGATTACCGGCGAATTTCGATTCCGAGCTGTCCGGAAATCTGGGGCTGTCGATCGTCCGCACCCTGGTGCTGGGGGAGCTGGACGGGACGCTGGAGTTCGGCCCGCGACCGGACGGAAAGTCCGGAACCCAGGTCACGCTGGATTTCGGCGTCGCGGAATAGCAAAGGCCCCGCGGAACCCGCGGGGCCTCGACAAGTTCTTTTGCTCAGGCGGTGCGGATGCGCTGGCGGGCGTTACGGCGCTTCAGCGCACGTCGCTCGTCCTCGCTCAGGCCACCCCAGACACCGTGGTCCTGGCCGGCTTCCAGTGCCCACGCAAGGCACTGCTCACGCACGTCACACCGGCGGCACACCTGCTTGGCCTCCTCGATCTGCATGATCGCGGGCCCGGTGTTGCCGATGGGGAAGAACAGTTCCGGGTCCTCATCGAGGCAAATGGCCCGGTGGCGCCAATCCATGGCGAATCCCATCTCTCTCAGTAGTGGAAGTACGCTGTCAGGTGGTCTGTGCCCGATCAGCGGATGCTGTACTCGTCGTACTTCTCGCGACGGAAGGGGTCCGTCCTGCGAGGGTCTCGATGTTCGTGGCTAGTTGTGAACGCTTTCACGAACGACTCCATGTTCCCAATCTCAGGCGTGTGAAACAAGGGTTCTGGAGTTGTCGATCAGATCACAACACTTCCTTAACACTACGAACCGGTGCGTGACGGCACAGCCCGTCCGTTAACCGGACAGGAGCGCTGGTTCGCAATCACCCGTTCACTGCAAGT
The DNA here is from genome assembly GCF_013131805.1 of Kribbella sandramycini. Taxonomy (GTDB): domain Bacteria; phylum Actinomycetota; class Actinomycetes; order Propionibacteriales; family Kribbellaceae; genus Kribbella; species Kribbella sandramycini. The sequence continues at coordinate 394,420 of NZ_JABJRC010000006.1, forward strand.
AACCGATGGAACAACGCTTTGGTTACGCACAACCTCGAATCCCTGTAGGGCTGGGGTTCACGCACCCGAAACCTCGGCACACAACCACTAGGCTGGCGGAGTGCCGACCGACTCCCCAGCTGCCGTAGTACCGAGAGCGCTCAAGTTAGCCGCGGCGGTGGTCGCAGCGGAAGGCCTGGTGCTCGTCGTTCTCGGAATTGCCGAAGCATTTACGATTCAGAGCTCGCGCCTGTTGCTCGGCGCGACCACGACGATCTTCTTCGTGCTCTACGGCGCCGGCCTCGGCGTGGTCGCCCGCGGGCTGTCCCGGGCCGCGACCTGGAGCCGCGGGCCGGCCGTGTTCGCCCAGCTCATCCAGCTGCTGATCGCCTACAGCTTCTGGGGCGGCGGGACGAAGGGCGTCGCCGCGGCGCTCGCGCTGACCGCGGCCGGCGTCCTGTTCGCGATCCTCCGCAAGGAGTCCCGGGAGGCCCTTGCCGACAACCCCGAAAAGGACCACCCGGTCTTGTAGGCAACGGGGTTCTATTCCTTCAGCAGGCCCGCGCGCAGCTCGGTCAGCGTGCGGGCCAGCAGCCGGGAGACATGCATCTGCGAGATGCCGATCTCCTCGGCGATCTGGGACTGCGTCATCCCCCGGAAGAAGCGCAGGGTCAGGATCCGCTTCTCGCGGGTGTCCAGCTGCGCCAGCAGGGGTTTCAGCGATTCGCGGTACTCGACGCTCTCCAGCGCCTCGTCCTCGCCGCCCAGCCCGTCCAGCACCGTCGTCGCGTCGGACTCGTTCTGATCGGGCGCGTCCAGGGACAAGGTGTTGTACGCGTTCGCCGACTCCAGGCCCTCGATCACCAGATCGGTCGGCAGGCTGAGCCGGACCGACAACTCCGCGACGGTCGGCGCGCGACCGAGCTCCTGGGTCAGCTCCGCGGTCGCGGCGGTCAGCGACAACCGCAGCTCCTGCAGGCGCCGCGGCACCCGGATCGCCCAGCCCTTGTCCCGGAAGTAGCGTTTGATCTCGCCGAGAATCGTCGGGGTCGCGTACGTCGAGAACTCCACCCCACGCTCGGAGTCGAACCGGTCGATCGCCTTGATCAGGCCGATCGTGGCCACCTGGACCAGATCGTCGTACGGTTCGCCGCGGTTGCGGAACCGGCGGGCGAGATGCTCGACGAGCGGCATGTGCAGCGCGACCAGCCCCTCGCGAGCCGCCGTGTGCCCCGCTGTCCCAGCGGTGTTGGCCTCCATGGCCGCGAAGAACGTAGCTGTTCGCGTGCGGAGGTCAGGGGACTCCTGGCCCGTTCCCAGTTCGTCGTCGGTCACGCCTCCGCCTCGCTGGCGCTCGGCTCCGGCATGACCATGGGTGCTCTGCCTTTGGTTCGCTCGCTGCGCTCGTTCACAGGATCTCCGCGGCGGTGGCGGTGGCCGTCACGGTGATGGTGAGCTTGCCGTCGATCGTCTGCACGCCCGCGGTCTCCACCAGGGCGGTCAGCACGGTCCAGCCGAAGGACGTCGTGTCCGGCGTCCAGCCGGCCGGTACGACGGCGCTCGTGCGCACCGTCAGCTGCGGCGGCTCGATCTCGAAGACGCACTCCAGGACGCCGTCCGTCGCGTGCGGGAGCAGCAGTGAGCAGGCCTCGTCGACGGCGATCCGCAGATCGTCGATCGCGTCCACCGTGAAGTCGTTGCGGGCCGCAAGGTTGCCCACCACCGACCGTGGGACGGCGATGTAGGCGCCGTCGGCCGGAATGCTCAGGCGGACCTCGGCCGATTTCCCCGTGCTGCTCACTTCGTCTCCTTCAGTAGGGCTGACGCCGTACATCTACCACTCTCAGCGCATTTGATGCACGGCGCCAGCCACTCCGAAGGATCAGCCTCAGGACGGCTCGACGTGGGTCGGGTCGAGGACGCGGCGGAGGAAGAGTTTCGTCCGCTCCTCGCGGGGGTTCCCGATCACCTCGGCGGGCGGGCCCTGCTCGACGATGACGCCGCCGTCCATGAACACGACGCGGTCGGCGACCTCGCGGGCGAACGCCATCTCGTGGGTGACGACGAGCATCGTCATCCCCTCCAGCGCGAGTTTGCGCATCACGGTCAGGACGTCGCCGACCAGCTCCGGGTCGAGCGCCGAGGTGGGCTCGTCGAAAAGCATCAGCGCCGGGTCCATCGACAGGGCCCGGGCGATCGCGACCCGCTGCTGCTGCCCGCCGGACAGCTGCGCCGGGAACGCCTCCACCTTCTCGCTCAGGCCGACCCGCTCCAGGTTCGCGCGGGCGACCTTGTCGGCCTCCTCCGGTTTGCGCCGCAGGACGGTCGTCTGGGCGACCGTGCAGTTCTTCAGCACGTTCAGGTGCGGGAACAGGTTGAACTGCTGGAACACCATGCCGATCCCCGCGCGGGCGGCGTCCAGGTGGACGTCGGGGTCGGTGATCTCCTCACCGCGGACGAACACCTGTCCTTCCTGCGGCACCTCGAGCAGGTTGACGCAGCGCAGCAGCGTCGACTTGCCCGAGCCGGACGGGCCGATCACGCAGACCACCTCGCCCTGCTCGACGGTGAAGTCGATCCCGCGCAGGACGTGGTTGCCGCCGAAGGACTTGTGCAGGTTCTTGATTTCTACCAGTGCCATCTCAGCGGGCCCTCGCAGCCTTGGCCTCGAGCCGGCGGACCAGGAGGCCCAGCGGCAGGGTGATGATCAGGTAGCAGAAACCGCAGACCACGATCGGGGTCAGGTTCGAGTACGTGTTGGCCAGGTCCCGGCCGAAACCGGTCAGCTCGTACGCGTCGGCCGCGACGCCGATCATGAACACCAGCGACGAGTCCTTGACCAGCAGGATCAGGTCGTTGGTCAGCGGCGGCAGCACGATCCGGAACGCCTGCGGCAGCACGATCTTGCGCAGCGCCAGCCCCGGCGGCATGCCCAGCGAGCGGGCCGCCTCGATCTGCCCCTTCGGCACCGCCTGGATCCCGGCCCGGATCACCTCGGCCATGTAGGCCGCGGCGACGATACCGAGCGCGAGCCAGACCACGCCGTACGGGTCCCAGGGGATGGTCATCCCCTCGAAGGCCAGCGGCAGCAGGCTGAACGCGATGAAGACGACGATCGCCGGCAGGCCGCGGAAGAACTCGATGTAGGCGGTCGCGAGCCAGCGGTACGGGCCGACGCTGGACAACCGCATCAGCGCCAGCACCGTGCCGCCGGCCAGACCGATCACGAACGCGCCGGCGGTGTACTCGAGCGTCTTGACGAGCGCCTGGAGGACGCCGTCCTGGAACGTCGACTTGATGAACTCCGGCTTGAAGAACACCGAGCCGATCTGGCCCCAGTCCGCGCTGAACAGCGCGACCAGGACCAGCACGACCAGGACGGCGTACTGGATCAGGCGGGAGCGCTGGGCCCGCTTACGCGGGCTCAGCCCCTTCCGTACGACGGTGTCGGTCGGAGTACTCACTTCTTCGGCTCAACCCCGAACCAGGTCTTGTAGATCTCGTTGTACTTGCCGTCGGACTTCGCCTTGGTCAGCAGCTCGTTGAACTTGGCCACGATCTTCGGGCCGGAGCCGTCCTTCAGCGCGGCGAAACCGTACTGCTCGCCGGTGTCGAACTCGGCGACCACGGCCATCTCCGGGTTGTCCTTGACGAAGTCGTACAGGACGCCGTTGTCGTTGATCCCGGCGTCGACGCGGCCGGACTTGACGTTGTTCACCTGCAGGGCCAGGTCGTTGAACGGGATCACCGTGTAGCCGTTGGCCGCGGCGTTGTCATCGGCGTACTTCTTACCGGTGGTGTCGGCCTGGGCGCCGATCTTCTTGCCCTTCAGGTCGGCCAGGCCCTTGATCCCGGAGTCCTTCTTGGCCATCAGCACCTGGGTGGCGTCCATGTACGGGTCGGTGATGCTGAGCGCGGCCTGGCGCTCCGGCGTGATCGTCATCGCGCCCATCCCGATATCGCACTTCTTCGCCTGGAAGGCGGCGCCGGAGGTGACCTGGGCCCACTCGATGTTGACCACGTCGACCTTCAGGCCGAGGTCGTCGGACAGCAGTTTCAGCAGGTCGACGTCGAACCCGACCACGTCGGTGCCGTCCTTGTACTGGAACGGCTTGTACGGCAGGTGCGTGCAGATCGTCAGCTGACCGGACTTCACCAGGTCGATCCCGGCGGCCTTGGCCTTGTCCTCGGACCCGCCCCCGCTACCCGACTCGCCGCCGCCGCAGGCGGCCAGCGAGAGCGCGAGGACGGCGGCGGAGGTGACCGCCACAGTCCGGCGATGCTTACGGAAGGTGCGGACGATGTTCATCGCGAATACTCCTCGACAGGGGTCTGAATTCCCGCATCCTGGCACAGCAGGGAGTTCCCGGCCCGGAGATGGCCGGGATCGTTATCTGTGTGGGGCCGCTCACAGCAGACCAGTGGGCGCTGTGGTTTACTCGATGAGTACGGGCGACCCCCTGGAAACACTGCCGATCGACGCACCTTTGTCGAGGCGCTCACATTCTGCTCACACGTTTGTTCGAGGGGTTCTCACATGGTCGCCCAGCCTGTTTCTGCTGCTCTCACCGATGCGTACGCCGGTGATCCGGTCTTCGATCTGCATGTCGGGGGCAAGATCGAGGTCACGTCCTCGGTGCACGTCACCGATGCCGCCGAGCTGTCCAAGGCCTACACGCCGGGTGTCGCCCGGGTCTGTACGGCGATCGCGGCGGACCCGTCGCTCGCCCGCCGTTACACCTGGCGGTCGAATGTGGTCGCGGTCGTCACCGACGGTACTGCTGTGCTCGGTCTGGGTGACATCGGGCCGACGGCCTCGCTGCCGGTGATGGAGGGTAAGGCGCTGCTGTTCAAGGAGTTCGGCGGCGTCGACTCGGTGCCGATCGCGCTGGACTGCACCGACGTCGACGAGTTCGTCGAGACCGTCGTCCGGATGGCGCCGTCGTTCGGCGGGATCAACCTCGAGGACATCTCCGCCCCGCGCTGTTTCGAGATCGAGCGCCGGCTCAAGGAGCGGCTCGACATCCCGGTCTTCCACGACGACCAGCACGGGACGGCGGTCGTCGTCCTGGCCGCGCTGCAGAACGCGCTCCGGGTGACCGGTAAGTCGATCTCCGACATCCGCGTCGTGATCTCCGGCGCCGGGGCCGCCGGGGTCGCCTGCGCCCGGATCCTGCTCCAGGCCGGCGTCGGCGACCTGGCCGTCGTCGACTCCAAGGGCGTTCTGCACGAGGACCGCCCGGACCTGAACCCGGTCAAACTCTCGCTGGCCCGCGACACCAACACCGGCGGCCTGTCCGGCCGGCTCGTCGACGCCCTCGACGGCGCCGACGTCTTCCTCGGCGTCTCCGGCGGCACCGTGCCCGAAGAAGCCATCGCCCGGATGGCCCCCGGCGCGATGATCTTCGCCCTCGCCAACCCCAACCCCGAGGTCCACCCCGACCTGGCCCACCGGCACGCCGCCGTCGTCGCCACCGGCCGCTCCGACTTCCCCAACCAGATCAACAACGTCCTGGCCTTTCCCGGCATCTTCCGCGGCGCCTTCGACGCCGGCGCCACCCGCATCACCGAAGGCATGAAACTCGCCGCCGCCCAAGCCCTGGCCGCCCTCATCACCCCCACCGACCTCCGCCCCGACTACATCATCCCCTCCCCCTTCGACCCCCGAGTAGCCCCCGCGGTCGCCACCGCAGTAGCCCAAGCCGCCCGCCAAGAAGCCGTAACCCGCCCCTGACCCCCGCCCAACCCGCCCCTGCCCCGCCCAGCCCTTCCTGGGCCAACCCACCCCAGGAAGAGGGCTCACAGACCTCCCTTCCACAGTTCTCGGCCGCTGACCAGCCCGGCCCGCAGGAAGCTTCCGGCCGCCTGCGGAGGAGGTGGGTGAAGTTGGTTACTGATGGGTTCGGGCCGGCGGCTTATGGTGACTGCATGCTTGCTGCTTATGCTGCGCGGTTCGATGGGGACGACCCGGTGGGGGCGCTCGAGGTGGGGGAGCGGCCGGAGCCGGAGGCGCGGGAGGGGTGGGTGGTGGTGGAGGTGCGAGCTTCGGCGTTGAACCACCATGACTTGTGGTCGTTGAAGGGGGTTGGGCTCAGGGAGCAGAACCTGCCGATGATCTTGGGGTGTGATGCGGCGGGGGTGGATCCGGATGGCAACGAGGTGGTTGTGCATGCGGTGGTGTCGGATCCGGGGTGGAAGGGCGACGAGACACTCGATCCGAAGCGGTCGTTGCTGAGTGAGCGGTATCAGGGGACGCTGGCGCAGAAGGTCGCGGTGCCGGCGGGGAACGTGGTGCCGAAGCCGGCTGGGCTGAGTTTCGAGCAGGCCGCATGTCTGCCGACGGCGTGGCTGACGGCGTACCGGATGTTGTTCACGCAGTCCGACCTGAAGCCGGGGGACACCGTGCTCGTACAGGGCGCCGGCGGGGGTGTGGCGACGGCGCTGATCACGCTCGCCCGGCATGCGGGGATCCGGGTCTGGGCGACCAGCCGCGACGAGGCGAAGCGGGCGCGGGCGGTCGAGATCGGGGCGCACGAAGCCTTCGAGTCCGGCGCGCGGCTGCCCGAGCGGGTCGACGCGGTGATGGAGACGGTCGGTCAGGCGACGTGGTCGCACTCGCTGAAGTCGCTCAAACAGGGCGGCACCGTGGTGATCTCCGGCGCGACGAGCGGCCAGGCGCCGCCGTCCGCCGAGCTGAACCGGATCTTCTTCCTGCAGCTCCGCGTCCAGGGCTCCACGATGGGCACCCGGACGGAGCTGGCCGAGCTCGTCCAGTTCATGGCCAACGCGGGGATCGAGCCGCATATCGACTCCGTTCTCCCACTCGCCGACGCCCGCGAAGGGTTCGCGAAGATGCACGAGGGCGACGTCTTCGGCAAGATCGTTTTCACCGTCTGAGTGAACATCCGCAAAGCCACCGTCGCGGACGCCGAGGCCGCTGCCTGGTGCCATCTGCTGTGCTGGCAAGAGGCGTACGCCGGGCTGGCGCCGGCCGACCTCCTCGCCCAACGGACGGCGGACGTCGGCAAACGCGTCGATCGCTGGCGCCAAGCACTTCACGACGGCCAGACCCGCTGGCTGGCGATCGGCCCCGAGACGACCGTCCAGGATCGGGTCGCCGGCTTCGCGATCGCCGGGCCCAACCGGGACGACGACGCGCCGACGGAGCTTGAGCTGCAGTCGATCTATGTGCGGCGGGCGAGCTGGGGGAGCGGCCTGGCCGACCGCCTGATGGAGGTTGCCGTCGGCAAGGAGCCGGCCAGCCTGTGGGTCTTCGAGGAGAACGCCCGCGCGCTCAGGTTCTATCGACGGCACGGGTTCGCGGCCGACGGCGTCCGTAAGTTCGACGACTTCTTCGGCCTGCACGAGATCCGCCTGGTCCGCGGCTGACGTTTCCTGCCGGAAACATGGGCGTCGCACGGGGGCAACGCGCGTGGCGCACGCTGGTCCTACCGCCGGGAAACCCCCGGCGTACTCGATCCGCCCGATCGATGAGGGAGCAGGAGTGCCCATGAGGCCGCTTTTGACGGTGATCGTCGACCCCGCCGACAACTGGATGAGCCGGGCCGCGTGTATCGGCCAGGCCCCGTCGTACGACGAGAGCGCCAGCCAGTGGGAGCAGCGCAAGGCGCAGGCGATCTGCCTGACCTCGTGCCCGGTCCTCGAGGAATGCCGCGATTGGGCCCGCCGCACCAAGTTCACCGGCACCGCCGCCGGCGAGAAGTTCCTCTCCGGACGCCGCCGCGGCCGCCCCGGTCCGCAGGAGCGCCGCAACCGCGTCCCCGCCGCCCAGCAGGAGCAGCAGGCCAGCTAGACGTTGACGAGCTCGCGCTCCGCGGCCGCGGGCTCGGTCACCTTCCGGAACGGCGCCTGCAGCGTGATCCACAGGTACTTCCGGTTCCGCACGGCGGCGATCACGGCGAGCGCGAAGTAGATCCCGCAGAGCACGTACCGCCCGGTCTGCCCCGGGACGGCGAACTGGATCGCGAACAGCCCGAGCAGCGTCCACGCGGCCCACCGCGGGAAGCGCAGGCTGAGCAGGACGGCGATCCCGAGCAGGGTCTGCGTCGCGGTCAGCAGGAACTCCTCGACCTGCCGGCCGTCCAGCTGCAGCGCGGCCGGGCCGCCGCCGAGGCCGTAGGCGATCGGCAGGCTGCCGATCAGCAGCGTCCACTGGTTCACCTTGGCCGAGATCAGCAGGCCGAGCGCGGCCGCGCCCTTGCCACGCCAGGCGAACAGCAACGCGATGATGAACTCCGGCGCCTCGGACGCGAGCGGCGCGAGCCACTGCACGAGCAGGAACTGGTCGATCCCGAGCGCCTGCCCGCCGTCGACGAGCGAGTCGGCGAACGGCTCGGCCGCCGCCAGGATGACCCCGGCCGCGACGGCGAACATGCCGACCACGGTGATCCGGCGCTGCAGTTTTGGCAGCCCGCCGATGGTGGCGGCCGGCCCGATCAGCTCCGGCTCGTCGTCATGCCCGGACAGGGCCGCGCGGTACAGGTAGTAGCCGAAGAACGCGAGCAACAGCAGCCCGAGAATCAGGTGGATCTGACCGGTCGCCGGGATCACGAACGCGACCACCCCGGCGATCGCCAGGAACCCGAGCTCGCGCCGGTACCCCGACTCCAGCACGAGCTCCCGCACCGTGCGGCCGCTGCGCCGGGAGGCGACGTACAGGCTGATCAGGACGACGCTGGACCAGCCGAGGCCGAGCAGCAGCCGGTTCGAGCCGGTCATGTTGGCGGCGGCGTACTGCACGTAGTCGGGGTTGCTCCCCGCGGTGTGCGCGAAGTAGAGATCGACGGCGTACTCCGGCAGGACGGCGATGACCGCGAGCAGCGCGATCGCCAGACCGCCCGAGATGTCCACCTCCGCGGCCTCGGCCGCCCAGGCGAGCACGAACGACGCGGCGACCACTGCCAGCCCGAACACCAGCATCGACACCAGGGCCGGCGGGTGGACGCCGACCAGCCGCAGGACGACCGCCGGGACGGCGACCGTCAGCAACATCAGCACGGGGCGCAGTGCTCTGACCATGGCTCCAGCGTCGCATCGTTTCGACACTTTCGCAATTGCGAAAGTATGAGACTGTCATCACCCCGGCCCGGCGTGGCGACTTGCGGGCCGTTCAGCGGTCACAATGACTGCGCGATGACGACGTTCCCCGAACCGACGAAGGCCCAGCTGGACTCCGCCGCCGGCACCTTCGCGATGCTCTCCGCCCCGGTCCGGCTGCACCTGGTCTCCCTGGCCGCCCAGGGCGAGTACGACGTCGGCACGCTCGCCGACCGCGTCGGCGTCAGCATCGCCACCGCCAGCCAGCACCTCGGCAAACTCCGCCTGGCCGGCATCATCACCGCCCGCCGCGAGGGCCGCCGGCACATCTACACCGTCGACGACCCGCACGTCCTCAACCTCGTCGACCAGATCTTCGAGCACATCGCCCCCGACGGCTCCCTGGCCCCCGACCCACCCCGCCGCACCAGGCCCCCGCACACCGACTAGAGCACGTGCCGCAGGTACCGCTCCGGCGTCTCCAGATACGCCTTCCAGTTCTGCACGAGCTGTAGCTCCGCCCACGCCGTACGCCGAATCCCCCACTCGCCGACTTCGAGAATCGTCGCCCCAGGCAGGGCGGCAATCACCGGTGAATGCGTAGCGCACAAGACTTGGGCTCCGCCGGTAGCCAGCTCCGCGAGGACGCCGACGAGGGCAAGGCTGCTCGAGAACGAGAGCGCCGACTCGGGCTCGTCGAGGCAGTACAGACCTGGGCTGTTGAACCGGCTGCGGAGCACCTCGAGAAAACTCTCGCCGTGGCTGAGCTCGTGGAACCGCGGATCGCGGGAAGCGCCCGGGTTCTGTTCGAGGTAGGTGTAGTAGCCGTGCATCGTCTCCGCCCGCAGGAAGAACCCCCAGCGCGGTGCGCCCGCGCCGCGGGTGAGCTGGAGCTGCCCCGCGAGCGGCGACTCGGACTCGCGGGTGCTGACCCGGGCTCCGGTGGAGCCGCCCTCGGGTGACATCCCGAACGCCATCGCGATCGCCTCGACGAGGGTCGACTTGCCGGCGCCGTTCTCGCCGACCAGGAAGGTGACGCCGGGGTCGAGGTCGAGACCGTCGGTCAGCAGCTGGCGGACGGCGGGAATCGTGTGCGGCCAGGCGCCGGACAGCGACATGCCCTCCGCCGCGGCAACCCGGCGTACGGGGTGATCGGCGAAGGGCATGTCGGCAAAGCTAACAACTGGCTCCGACAGAACTCAGTCGTCTTCGTCGTCGAGGCGGGCGAGCCAGGTGGCGAAGCGTTCCATCGGAGTTTCGAACTCGGGGTTCAGGTCGACGAACTCGCGGAGGCGTTCGGCCACCCAGGCCAGCGAGACATCCTCCTCGCCGCGCCGGCCTTCGAGCTCTTCGATCCCTCGGTCGGTGAAGTACACGTCAGCTGAACGCCTGCTTCAGCAGCGTCTGCTGCTCGGCCGTGTGCGCGCCCATCGAGCCGACCGAGGTGGCCGACATCGGCGGGCGGGAGACCCGGTAGAAGGGCTTGCCGCCGAGGTGCTCGGTCAGGTTGAGGGCCATGAAGGGCCACGGGCCCTGGTTGGCGGGCTCGTCCTGGACCCAGCGGATCTCGGTCGCGTTCGGGTACTTGGCCAGCTCCGCGGCGATCTCCTCGGCGGGCAGCGGGTAGAGCTGCTCGACGCGGACGACCGCGGTGCTGATCTTGTCCGGCTCGGCCTTCTTGCGCTCGGCGAACAGGTCGTACGAGATCCGGCCCGAGGACAGGATGACCCGCTCGACGGTGGCCGCGGTGGCCTCGGCCTCGGCGTCGCCGAGAACCGGCCGGAAGGTGCCGTGGGTGAGCTCCTCCGGCTGCGACACCGCCTCCTTGCGCCGGAGCAGCTGCTTCGGCGTGAAGACGATCATCGGGTTGTGCTCCTCGCCGAGCGTGTGCCGGCGCAGCAGGTGGAAGTACGACGCCGGCGTCGACGGCTGCGCGACGGTCATCGCGTTCTCCGCGCAGAGCGACAGGAAGCGCTCGATCCGGGCCGAGGAGTGGTCCGGGCCCTGGCCCTCGTAACCGTGCGGCAGCAGCAGCACGACGCCGGACTTCTGGCCCCACTTCGCCTCACCGGCCGAGATGTACTCGTCGATGATCGACTGGGCGCCGTTCACGAAGTCGCCGAACTGCGCCTCCCAGAGCGTCAGCGCATCCGGCCGTGCCACCGAGTAGCCGTACTCGAACCCGAGCGCGGCGTACTCGCTGAGCAGCGAGTCGTAGACGTAGAAGTTCGCCTGCTCCTCGCTCAGCGCCTGCAGCGGGACGTAGTCCTGACCGGTGACCCGGTCGATGATCGCGGCGAACCGCTGGACGAACGTGCCGCGCCGGCTGTCCTGCCCGGCGAGCCGGACCGGGCGACCGGCCAGCAGCAGCGAGCCGAAGGCCGTGATCTCCGCGGAGGCCCAGTCGATCGGGCCCTGGGTGATGGCGGCCGCCCGGCGCTGCAGCTGCGGCAGCACCTTCGGGTGCACGGTGAAGCCGTCGGGCAGCGTGGTGTACGCGTCGGCGATCTTCTTCAGCACCTCGGGCGTGGTCGCGGTCGCGTCCGGGCCCTGCGGCTTGTCCGGGTAGTCCGGGACGGTGACGTACGGCGCCGGGGTGTCCGGCTGGCTCTTCGCCTCGCGGACCTCGGTGAAGACCCGCTCCAGGCGCTGCTGGAAGTCCCGCATCGCCTGCTCGGCCTCTTCGACCGTGATGTCGCCACGGCCGATCAGGGCCTCGGTGTAGAGCTTGCGCACCGAGCGCTTCTGCTCGATCAGGTCGTACATCAGCGGCTGGGTGAACGACGGGTCGTCACCCTCGTTGTGACCGCGGCGGCGGTAGCAGACCAGGTCGATGACGACGTCCTTGTTGAACGCCTGGCGGTACTCGAAGGCCAGGTCGGCGACCCGGACGCAGGCCTCGGGGTCGTCGCCGTTCACGTGGAAGATCGGCGCCTGGACCATCCGCGCGACGTCGGTGCAGTACATCGACGACCGCGAGGACGCCGGGGAGGTGGTGAAACCGACCTGGTTGTTGACGATCACGTGCACGGTGCCGCCGGTGCGGTAACCGCGCAGCTGGGACAGGTTCAGCGTCTCGGCCACGACGCCCTGACCGGCGAAGGCCGCGTCGCCGTGGACCAGGATCGGCAGCACCGGGAAGGCGGCGCCGCGGTCCAGGATGTCCTGCTTGGCGCGGACGATGCCCTCGAGGACCGGGTCGACGGTCTCCAGGTGCGACGGGTTGGCCGCCACCGACACCTTGATCTTGTCGCCGAACTCGGAGACGAACTCGCCCTCGGCGCCCAGGTGGTACTTGACGTCACCGGAGCCCTGGACGGTCCGCGGGTCGATGTTGCCGTCGAACTCGCGGAAGATCTGGCCGTACGACTTGCCGACGATGTTCGCCAGCACGTTCAGCCGGCCGCGGTGGGCCATGCCGATGACGACCTCGTCCAGCCCGGCGCCGGCCGCCTCCTCGCAGAGCTCGTCGAGCAGCGGGATGGTGGTCTCGCCGCCCTCCAGCGAGAAGCGCTTCTGGCCGACGTACTTGGTCTGCAGGAAGGTCTCGAACGCCTCGGCCTCGTTCAGCTTGGCCAGGATCCGGAGCTGCTCCTCGCGCGGCGGCTTGGTGTGCGGCCGCTCGATCCGCTCCTGCAGCCACTTGCGCTGCTCGGGGTCCTGGATGTGCATGTACTCGACGCCGGTGGTGCGGCAGTAGGAGTCGCGCAGGATGCCGAGGATCTCGCGCAGCTTCATGAACCGCCGGTCGCCGCCGAACGACCCGGTCGCGAACTCGCGGTCCAGGTCCCACAGGGTGAGGCCGTGGGTGGCGACGTCCAGGTCGGGGTGGCTGCGCTGCTTGTACTCCAGCGGGTCGGTGTCGGCCATGATGTGGCCGCGCACCCGGAAGGCGTGGATCAGCTCGAGGATCCGGGCCTGCTTGTTGATGTCCTCTTCGTGGCTGTGCGGCAGGTCGGTGGCCCAGCGGATCGGCTCGTACGGGATCCGCAGGCTCTGGAAGATCTCGTCGTAGAAACCCTCCTGGCCGAGCAGCAGCTGGTGGATCCGGCGCAGGAACTCACCCGACTGGGCGCCCTGGATGATCCGGTGGTCGTACGTCGAGGTCAGCGTCATCACCTTGGAGACGGCCAGCTTGGCCATCGTCTCCTCGGCCGCGCCCTGGTACTCCGGCGGGTACTCCATCGCGCCGACGCCGATGATCGCGCCCTGACCGGTCATCAGCCGCGGCACCGAGTGCTGGGTGCCGATCGTGCCGGGGTTGGTCAGGCTGATCGTGGTGCCCTGGAAGTCCGGGAGCGCGAGCTTGTTGTCGCGGGCCCGGCGGACGACGTCCTCGTAGGCCATCCAGAAGTCGGCGAACGCCATGTTCTCGGTCGCCTTGATCGACGGCACCAGCAGCTGCCGGGTGCCGTCCGGCTTGGCCATGTCGATGGCCAGACCCAGGTTGATGTGGGCCGGCTGGACGTGCGTCGGCTTGCCGTCGGTCTCGTCGTACGACGCGTTCATCTCGGGCAGCGTCTTGAGCGCCTTGACCAGCGCCCACCCGATCAGGTGGGTGAAGGAGATCTTGCCGCCGCGGGCGCGCTTGAGGTGGTTGTTGATGACGATGCGGTTGTCGATCAGCAGCTTGACCGGCACCTGGCGGACGCTGGTCGCGGTCGGGACCTGGAGGCTGGTCTCCATGTTCTGCGCCGTCCGCGCGGGCGCGCCGCGCAGGATCTTGCGCTCGTCCTCGTCGCTCGGCGCGGCGGTCGCCGGCTTCGGCTGGGCCTGCGGCGGCTGGTTCACCGTTCCTCCGGTCGGGGCGGCGGCCGGGACGGCGGCCTTCGGGGGCTGCGCGGCCGGCTGGGCCTGCGGCGGGGACGCCTGCGCGGCGGCGGCCGCGGGCGCGTTACTGGCCGGCGCCGTCGGCGCGGAGCCGCGGCTCGGCGCCTCGGGGGTCTTGTTGTCCGACACGGCGTCGGGCCGCGGAGCGTCGGCCGGGGTGGTCGTCACCGGCTTCGCGTCACCATCAGGCGTATAGGTCTTGAAGAAGTCGAGCCACGCGGGATCCACCGATTTCGGGTCCTGCAGGTACTTCTCGTACAGCTCGTCGACCAGCCATTCGTTCGCACCGAAGGCTGCAAGGGGATTTGAGTCTGATGGCTCGGTGGCCACTGGGCAGTTCGCCTCTTCCGATCTCGGGTCAGATACCGCGGGTTATGACCTGTGCAGTTATGGGTTGGTTCCCGAGGCAAGGCTAATAGCACGGCGGTGACTTCCACAGCCCGGGATCACCGGACCAGTGTGCCAAGTGGTCGGCAGCCGTCGTTGCGATCGTTCGAACGCTGGAACACCGTGCTGGCAGGTGTTTCAGGTACTTCGTTGCCGGGCCCCCTCTGGACGCCCGGGGTGAACGTGTGGTCAACTGCGGGACTCGTTGCCCACGTGGGATTCCGGCCTCGCCGCCGGTCACCTGCAGTGACTCCGGCAGGCGGGAATGCCCACTGTATGCAGTCGGTTCCGCGCCGTCGGTGACTGTTGCGCGTTCATTGAAATGTGGCGAACCTCACGCTCTGGATCAGTCCAGTTGCGGGCAACTGGTCTTCCCCCGCAGAGCCGGCCGATCGGGTTCGGCATACTGACGCAATGGCGCTGACGGACGAGGCGATCGTCAAGATCAAAGGGATGATCACCTCCGGGGAGCTCGGGCCCGGTGACCGGTTGCCCAAGGAGGCGGATCTGGCCGCCCGGCTCGGCCTGTCGCGGAACTCGCTGCGCGAGGCGGTCAAGGCGCTGACGCTGGTGAACGTGCTCGACGTCCGGCACGGCGACGGCACCTACGTGACGAGTCTGGACTCGGGTCATCTGCTGGACGCGCTGAACTTCATGGTCGACCTGCACCGCGACGACTCGGTGCTGCAGTTCTTCGAGGTCCGGCGGCTGCTCGAACCCGGCGTCGCCGCGCTCGCGACGGCGCGGATCCAGCCGGCCCAGCTGGCCGGCCTGCGGGAGCTCTGCGCCGACCTGGCCGCCGACGCCGACGTCGAGGATCTGGTCGCCAACGACCTGCGCTTCCATCGCGGGATCGCCGAGGCGACCGGTAACCAGGTCGTCTGCTCGCTGCTCGACGGCATCTCCGGCGCCACCCAGCGGGCGCGGATCTGGCGCGGCGTCACCCAGGCCGGCGCCGTCGAGCGGACGCTCGCCGAGCACACCGCGATCCTGGATGCGATCGAGGCCGGGGACGCCGAGGCCGCCCGGGCCTGGATGACCGCGCATATCGCCGGCGTCGAGACCTGGCTGCGACAGGCGCCCTGAAAATGATTGGCCGCGGTGTGGGGCGCGACGTACAGTAGCTACGTCACATTGCCTACGTCAGGGGTGCGGGTTGCTCGTCTGAGGTCTTTCTTCTGCAGTCGCTGACCGCTGCCCGGTTCTCGGGATCGTGCGGTCTCCTCGAAGACCTCTTGGAGTACACCTGATGAGTCATTCCCTGACCTGTACCGACCTCTTTTTCGCCTGGCCGGACGGCGACGTCGTCTTCGACGGGCTCAGCTTCGTCGCCGGGCCGGTGCGCTCGGGCCTGGTCGGCCGCAACGGCACGGGGAAGTCCACGCTGCTCCGGCTGATCGCCGGTCGCCTGAAGGCGCAGCGCGGCACGATCCGCGTCAACGGCGAGCTCGGCTACCTCCCGCAAGACCTCACACTGGACACGTCGCTGCGCGTCGACCAGGCGCTCGGGATCGACGCGATCCGGCGCGCCATCGTCGCGATCGAGTCCGGTGACGCCGCCGAGGAGAACTTCGCGGCCGTCGGCGACGAGTGGGACGCCGAGGAGCGCGCCGAAGCCCTGCTCGGCAAACTCGGCCTGGGCTCGATCGGTCTGGATCGCAGCGTCGGCGAGCTGTCCGGCGGCGAGACGATCCTGCTCGGGCTCGCGGCCGAGCTGTTGCGGCGGCCCGACGTCCTGCTGCTGGACGAGCCGACCAACAACCTCGACCTGCGGGCGCGGCAGCAGCTGTACGACGCCGTCGACCAGTTCCGCGGTGCGTTGCTGGTGGTCAGCCACGATCGCGATCTGCTCGATCGGGTCGACCAGATCGGTGATCTGCGCAAGGGCGAGATCAGCTGGTACGGCGGCAACCTGACGGCGTACGAGGAGGCGGTCGCGGTCGAGCAGGAGGCGGCTGAGCGGATGGTGCGCGCGGCGGAGTCCGATCTGCGCAAGCAGAAGAAGGATCTGATCGAGGCGCGGATGAAATCCGACCAGCGGATGGCGCGGGGGCAGCGGGCCTTCGAGAAGGGCGGTATCCCGAAGATCGTCGCGGGCAACCTGAAACGCAATGCCCAGGTCTCCGCGGCCAAACATGTCGGTATGCACTCGGATCGGCTGGAGTCGGCGCAGGATGCGCTGGCCGACGCCGAGGCCAAGGTGCACGACGACGAGTCGATCAAGGTCGACCTGCCGAAGACCGCCGTACCGGCCGGCCGGGTCGTGCTCCGCCTGGAGCAGCACGAGCTCCGCACCGGGGCGTTCGTCGACCTCGACATCCGCGGGCCGGAGCGGATCGCGCTCACCGGGCCGAACGGCGCCGGTAAGACGACGCTCCTGCAGGCGATCACCAGCGGATCGTTGCCCGAGGTCCCGTTCCGGTACCTGCCGCAACGGCTCGACCTGCTGCGGGACGACCTCTCCGTCGCCGACAACCTGGCGATCCTTGCCCCCGGCACCGAGAACCAGGACCGCCGCTCCCGGCTGGCCCGGTTCCTCTTCCGAGGGCGCGCGGCGGATCAGCTGGTCAGCACGCTGTCCGGCGGTGAACGCTTCCGCGCGACGCTGGCCGCACTGTTGTTCGCCGAGCCACCGCCGCAGTTGCTGATGCTCGACGAGCCCACCAACAACCTGGACCTGTCGAGTGTCGCCCAGCTGAAGGACGCGCTGGCCTCGTACCAAGGCGCGCTCCTGATCGCCAGTCACGACCTGCCGTTCCTGCGCGACATCGGCATCACCCGCTGGGTGCAGCTGACCCCCGAGTCCCTGGAAACCATCGAGCCGCTGTAGTCCGGAAAGAAAGCGTCTCCAGGGAGCCCTTTGTTTCCAGCTAACGCGTCACCGGACACGAAGGGCCGCACGGGCGCGCCGCGAGGGCGGGCTGCCTGCGGCGCAGAACCTGCAGGACCTGGACGGCGGCCGCGCGCGGGCGGCTCGTGACATCGAGCCACCCGTGGTGCTGAGAGCGTCGAGCAGGTCGCACGAGCCGACTCGGCCGCTCTGGCAGGCTTCGGCGATGACCGCGGCGGCGTCGTCGAGGGAGCGACTGCTGCCGACGATGTCGAGGACCGCGTGCGCCGGCGTACGGCGAGGCGGCGCGGCGCGGGCGAGCCGGTGGGCCCAGTGGGCGTCGCGGTGGACGACGAGACCCGGCTGGGACCGGACACGACGCTGGTCGGGAATCACGATGTGGACCGGCCGATTGGGGTCGGGTTTGCGGAGGCCGAGCTGTTCGGCGGCGGTGTGGTGGCTCCAGGCTGCTGCGGGCCCGGCGTACAGGAGGGCCGCGACGAGGCGTTCGTCGTACCGGATCGGGCCGGTATGCGTCGCGTAGACGCCGGGGTGGACGACCTGCCAGCGGCGGCCGCGGAGCGGTTGCCGGATCCGTGGGATCGACCAACCGGCCGCGAGCAGCTGAGACCGCGCGACGACGCCGTGCCGGCTCCGAATCACCTCGTCAACCCCAGCGTCGGCCAGTTGCCGCTCCCACCACCACTCCACCCGCTCCAGCATGACCGCTGCCGCTCGCCTCTGCAGAGCACCCTGTGGATAACCCGATGGCCGGAAACAAAGTGTCGCTCAGCGGCACTTTCATTCCGGACTTGTTGGCTGGGATACCCCATGGGGGTATAGTCGCGAGTATGGAGCACGGGCACGGTGGGCATGCGGATCATGTGGCGCAGTTCAAGGATCGGTTCTGGGTGAGCTTGGGGCTTGCTGTGCCGGTCGTGGTCTTCAGTGCGATGTTCGCGGATCTGCTGGGGTATACGCGGCCGGAGTTCCCGGGCGCGGAGTGGATCGCGCCGGTGCTGGGGACGGCGATCTTCCTGTACGGCGGGCGCCCGTTCCTGAGTGGCGGCTGGGGTGAGCTGCGGTCGCGGCGACCGGGGATGATGCTGCTGATCTCGATGGCGATCACGGTCGCGTTCGTGGCGTCGTGGGTGACGACGCTGGGGATAGGCGGGTTCGATCTCGACTTCTGGTGGGAGCTGGCGCTGCTGGTCGTGATCATGTTGCTCGGGCATTGGCTGGAGATGCGGGCGCTCGGGGCGGCGTCCGGCGCGCTCGATGCGCTGGCCGCGCTGCTGCCCGATTCCGCCGAGAAGGTGACGGCGGACGGCGTCGTCGAGGTGGCCC
The DNA here is from genome assembly GCF_013131805.1 of Kribbella sandramycini. GTDB lineage: Bacteria > Actinomycetota > Actinomycetes > Propionibacteriales > Kribbellaceae > Kribbella > Kribbella sandramycini. Next base: position 412,850 of record NZ_JABJRC010000006.1, read on the forward strand.
TGCATGAGCTGCGCGTCGGGGACGTCGTACTCGTTCGGTCGGGTGGGCGGGTGCCGGCTGACGGGACCGTGGTCGAGGGGCGGGCCGAAGTCGACGAGGCGATGATCACCGGGGAGTCACGGCCGGTCGCGCGCGGCGTCGGGGATGCGGTGGTGGCTGGGACGGTTGCCACCGACAACGCGTTGCGGGTCGAGATCAGCGCGGTGGGCGACGAGACCGCGCTTGCGGGTATTCAGCGGTTGGTCGCCGAGGCGCAGGCGTCGTCGTCCCGCGCGCAGGCGCTCGCCGATCGGGCTGCTGCTTTCCTGTTCTACTTCGCGGCCGGCGTCGGCGTACTCACCTTCGTGGTCTGGGCCTTGCTGGGTGACCTCGACCAAGCAGTCACCCGCACGGTGACCGTCCTGGTGATCGCCTGCCCGCACGCCCTCGGCCTCGCGATCCCGCTGGTGATCGCCATCTCCACCGAACGCGCGGCCCGCGCCGGCGTCCTCGTCAAGAACCGCCTGGCCCTCGAACGCATGCGCACCATCGACGTCGTCCTCTTCGACAAAACCGGCACCCTGACCAAAGGCGAACCCACCGTCATCGGCATCGCACCCGTCGAGGGGATCACCGAGGCGGAGCTCCTGGAGCTCGCGGCTGCGGTGGAAGCCGACAGCGAACACCCGTTGGCCAAAGCAATCGTTCGTGCCCAGGGCGGTGCTCAGCTGGTTGCGTCCGAGTTCGCGTCGCTTACTGGGCGTGGGGTGCGGGCTGTTGTTGGGGGCGACGAGGTGGCGGTCGGTGGGCCGGCTTTGTTGCGGGAGCTGGGTTTGCGGGAGTTGGAGGGGAAGGTGGGGGAGTGGAAGGGGCAGGGGGCGGCTGTGTTGCGTGTGGTGCGGGATGGTGTTGTGGTTGGGGCGCTGGGGTTGGCGGATGGGGTGCGGGAGGAGTCTCGGCAGGCGGTGGATGCGTTGCACAAGCGGGGTGTGCGGGTGGCGATGGTGACTGGGGATGCGCATCAGGTGGCTGATGCGGTCGCGAAGGAGTTGGGGATCGACGAGGTGTTCGCGGAGGTGTTGCCGGGGGACAAGGACGCCAAGGTGAGTGAGTTGCAGGGGCGTGGGTTGAAGGTGGCGATGGTGGGGGACGGGGTGAACGACGCGCCGGCGCTGGCGCGGGCCGAGGTGGGGATCGCGATCGGCGCCGGGACGGATGTCGCGATCGAGTCGGCCGGCGTGGTGCTGGCCGCGGACGACCCGCGGGCGGTGCTGTCGGTGATCGATCTGTCGAAGGCGAGCTACCGCAAGATGTGGCAGAACCTCGTCTGGGCGACCGGGTACAACGTGATCACCGTCCCGCTGGCCGCGGGTGTGCTCGCGTTCGCCGGCATCCTGGTCTCGCCGGCCGTCGGCGCGCTGCTGATGTCGATCTCGACCATCGTGGTCGCGCTCAACGCCCAGCTGCTGCGCCGCCTCGACCTCAGGCCGGATCGGCTGACCCGCTGAGCCGCGCGAACTGCACCGGGTCGTGCGCGCAGAAGACGGACGACGTCCCCAGCTGATGGAGTTCGGCCAGCCGCGCGTGGTTGTCCCGAACGAGCGCGGCGTCGAACGCGACGCCGCGCTCGTTCAGCCGGACCTGCCACGGGCTCGCGCTCCCATCCAGCGTCCCGCGGTGGAAGAAGGCATCGCCCGCGTGCAACAACCGGCCGTTGTCGACGGCAACGGCTGCGTGGCCGCGGGTATGACCGGGCAGCGGGACGAGCGCCACCCCGGGCAGAATCTCCCGCGCAGTGAACCCGTTCCACGGCTCCCCATCCGCCGGATGCTCGACCAGCCGCGGCCCATGCGCCCACTGCGCCGACCGGTACCGCTGCCGCTCCTGCAACGACGGCGCATGGACGGCGCCGCGCGCCTCGGCCGCCGTCAGATGAACCGCCGCCTCCGGGAAATCGGCCAGCCCGCCGGCATGATCGAGATCGAAATGCGTCAGCACGACATGCCGTACGTCGGACGCCGCGAACCCCAGCGCCCCGACCTGACGACGTGCCGTCTCGGCCTCCACCAGAGCCGGCCGGATCAACCACCGGGCCGGCCCCAGCCGCGCCGGGTTCGCGATATCGGCCAGCCCGAACCCGGTGTCGACCAGCACGAGCCCATCGGCGTCCGTCTCGATCAGCAGCACATGACAGACGAGCGGCGTACCGAGCAGGCGGAGCGATCCGCAGTTGAGGTGATGGACCCGCATCAGCGCGGCGCGGTCAGCAGCTCGGGCCGGCCGATCTGCAGCAGCAGCGACGCGGTGTCGAAGTACACCCGCTCGAGTGTGATCCGGTCGTCGGTGAAGAAGAACACCGCGATCACCGGCACCCGGAACGCCTTACCCGTCGGCGGCAACCCGTAGAACTCGCCGAGGTTCGTCCCGAGCAGGTCGAACTCGACGATCACCGAGTCCGCGGCCGCGTGGAAGCGCGCGTTCTCGTGCCGCTGGTCGGGGAACGCCGTCCGGGTCAGCGTGTAGTACGCCATCACCTGCTCGGCGCCGTCGAAGGTCTGCCCGGTCGGCACGATCTCGTACAGCGGGTGCCCGTCGAAGGTCGCGAGCGTCAGCTCGAACTCCTGCGTCACCTCGGTGTCCATGTGCTCCTGGATCACCGCGATCCGCCGGGCGGCCAGGTCAGCGTCCACACTCAGTCCCATGCCCGGCAACCTACCGATTGCCGGGCCCAGCCGGTTCAGGCGGTCGGCGCGTCTGTCCGAAGCAGGCCGGCTGATTTCAGGTCCGGCCACAGCGCGGCCGGTACGTCGGACGTGTACAGCTCGTGGTTCACCCGGACCTCGTGCGCGCTCCGGCAGCCGACCGCGATCCCGGCGACCGCCGGGTGGAACTGCGGGAACGCCAGCGCGGCCGCGGGCAGCGTCACGCCGTGCGCTTCGCAGACATCCGCGAGCTGGTCGGCCTTGGCGATCAGCGCGGCATCCGCCTGCGCGTAGTTGAACGTCGTGTCGGCCGCGGGCCGCGGCTGCGACAGCAGGCCGGAGTTGAAGACGCCGACGGCAACCACCTGGACGTCGTTCGCCAGGCAGGCCGGGAGGACGTCGTCCAGCCCGTCCGGGTCGATCAGCGAGTACCGGCCGGCCAGCATGATCACGTCGACGTCGACCTCCTCGACGAACCGGGTCAGCATCGCCGACTGGTTCATCCCGGACCCGATCGCCCCGATCACGCCCTGCTCGCGCAACTCGATCAACGTCGGGAACGCCGTCGCCACGGCCTCGTCGTAATGGTCGTCCGGGTCGTGCACGAAGACGATGTCGAGCCGATCGGTGCCGATCCGCCGTAACGAGTCCTCGATACTGCGCAGAACGCCGTCCCGGCTGAAGTCCCAGCGGCGACGGCGTTTGGTCACCACCGCGAAGCCCTGCCCGTCCGGCGCCTCGGTGTCGGCCTCGTAGATCACCCGGCCGACCTTCGAGGACAGCACGTACTCCGACCGCGGTTTGTCCGCGAGACCAAGGCCGAGCCGCTCCTCGGCCAGCCCGAGCCCGTAGTGCGGCGCGGTGTCGAAGAAACGCCAGCCCGCTTCCCAGGCGGCGTTCACGGTGGCGACGGCGTCCGCCTCGGTGACCGGGGTCAGCAGGCCCGCCAGCGGCGCGCCGCCGAGGCCGATCTTCAGGTCGCCGAAGATGTTCACGACCGGGCCGCCGGGAGGCGCAGGTTCTGCATGCCGCCGTCGACGGCGATCGCCGTACCGGTGGTGGAGCCGGACAGCGGGCTGGCCAGGTAGGCGATCGCGTGCGCGACCTCGTCGGCCGAGACCAGCCGGCCCATCGGCTGCCGGGCCTCCAGGGCCGCGCGCTCGGCCTCCGGGTCGTCGGCGGCGTCGAGCAGGCGGCCGACCCAGGGGGTGTCCGCGGTCCCCGGGTTCACGCAGTTCACCCGGATGCCTTCGCGGACGTGGTCGGCGGCCATCGCCATTGTCAGCGCGAGCACAGCGCCCTTGCTCGCCGAGTAGAGCGCGCGGTTCGGCAGGCCCGCGGTCGCAGCGATCGAGCAGGTGTTGACGATCGCGGCCGCGGCCGACTTGCGCAGGTAGGGCAGCGCGGCCCGGGTGACGCGGGCGATCCCGACCACGTTCACGTCGAGAACGCGATGCCACTCGTCGTCGCTGTTCGCGGTGACGTTGCCCTGGGCGCCGATCCCGGCGTTGTTCACCACGATGTCGATGCCGCCGAGCTGCAGCGCGGCCGCGGCGACCGCGGAGCGGACCGAGCTGTCGTCGGTGACGTCGGCGGCGATCCCGGTCAGCGGCTCGGCGACGTCCGGCTTGAGGTCGAACACGACCACCTGCGCGCCGCGGCTCGCGAGCAGCTGCGCGGCGGCGAGCCCGAGGCCCGACGCGCCGCCGGTCACCACGGCCCGCAGGCCGCTGAAGTCCGTCACTGGTTCTCCTTCGTCAGGTCGTTCCAGATCTTGCCACCCGGGAACCGGAAGTCGGTCAGCGTCTCGACATCCATCTCGGCGCCGAAACCGGGTTTCACCGGGGCGACGTAGTGCCCGGCCCGGATCACGACCGGGTCGAGGAAGTGCTCGTGCAGATGGTCGACGTACTCGATCACGCGGTCCTCGACCGAGCCGCTGACGGCCAGGTAGTCGAACATCGACAGGTGCTGGACCAGCTCGCAGAGCCCGACCCCGCCCGCGTGCGGGCAGACCGGGACGCCGAACTTCGCCGCCAGCAGCAGGATCGCGACGTTCTCGTTCACCCCGGCGACGCGGGCGCTGTCCAGCTGCAGCACGGCCAGTGCGCCTGCCTGCAACATCTGCTTGAAGACGACCCGGTTCTGCACGTGCTCACCGGTCGCGACGCGGGTCGGCGCGATCGCCTTCGCGATGGTCGCGTGGCCGAGTACGTCGTCCGGGCTGGTCGGCTCCTCGACCCACCAGACGTCGTACGGCGCGAGCGCCTCGATCCAGCGGATCGCGTCCGGGACGTCCCAGCGCTGGTTGGCGTCGATCGCGATCCGGATGTCCGGGCCGACGGCCTCGCGGGCCAGCCGCATCCGGCGGATGTCGTCGTCCAGGTCGGCGCCGACCTTGAGCTTGATCTGGGTGAACCCCTCGGCGACGGCCTCGTGGCAGAGCCGGACGAGCTTGGCGTCGTCGTAGCCGAGCCAGCCGGGAGTGGTCGTGTACGCCGGGTAGCCGCGCTCCAGCAGCAGCGCCTCGCGCTCGGCGCGGCCGGGCTCGGCCTTGCGCAGGATGGCGAGCGCCTCGTCCGGCGTGAGCGCGTCGGTCAGGTAGCGGAAGTCGATCAGGCCGACGATCTGCTCGGGGGTCATGTCGGCGAGCAGTTTCCAGACCGGGACGCCGGCGCGTTTGGCGGCCAGATCCCAGACGGCGTTCACGACGGCGCCGATCGCCATGTGCATGACGCCCTTCTCGGGCCCGAGCCAGCGCAGCTGCGAGTCGTGCACGAGCGATTTCCAGAACCCGCCCAGGTCGCCGAGGGTGGCCTCCAGGTCGAGCCCGACGACGTGGTCGCGGAGCGCCTCGATGGCCGCGGTCTGGACGTCGTTGCCGCGCCCGATCGTGAACGCGAACCCGTGGCCCTCCAGCCCGTCGCCGGCGTCGGTGCGCAGGATCAGGTACGCCGCGGAGTAGTCCGGGTCGGTGTTCATCGCGTCGGAGCCGTCCAGGTCCAGCGAGGTGGGGAAGCGGACGTCGTACGTCTCTAACTCGGTGAAACGTGCCATGGAGGACCCGATCTGGTGCGGTGGGCGGTCTGTCGAGACGAATCCTATAGGATATGTGGCAGCTTGGGCAGGGGGTTCCGGAGCCGCGCCCCGTAGAGTCGCGGTGTGACGGATCTGCGGCTGGGCCAGCGGTTGTTCGGGGCCGGTGAGTTCGCGGTGATGGCGATCGTGAACCGGACGCCGGACTCGTTCTTCGACCGGGGCGCGACGTACGCGACCGACGCGGCGTACGCGGCGATCGACCAGGCCGTCGCGGACGGCGCCGATCTGGTCGACATCGGCGGCGTGAAGGCCGGGTACGGCGAGCCGGTCAGCGAGGACGAGGAGCTGCGCCGGACGGTCGACTTCGTGGCCGGGATCCGGGAGCGGCATCCGTCGCTGGTGATCAGCGTCGACACCTATCGCAGCGGCGTCGCCCGGCGGGTGGCCGAGGCCGGAGCCGACCTGCTGAACGACACCTGGGCCGGCTCCGACCCCGATCTGGTGCACGCGGCCGCGGAGTACGGGACGGGGCTGGTCTGCAGCCACGTCGGCGGCCTCTCCCCGCGCACGGACCCGCACCGGATGGCGTACGACGACGTCGTCGCCGATGTGATCCGGACGACGACCGGGCTGGCGGAGCGCGCGGTCGCGGCCGGTGTCCGGCGGGACGGGATCCTGATCGACCCGACACACGACTTCGGCAAGAACACCTTGCAGTCACTGGAGCTGACCCGGCGGCTCGACGAGCTGGCCGCGACCGGCTGGCCGGTGCTGGTCGCCGTCTCGAACAAGGACTTCATCGGCGAGACGCTCGAACTGCCGCCCGGCCGGCGCGGGAACGGGACGCTGGCCGCGTTGTCGATCTCGGCCTGGCTCGGGGCGCGGGTGTTCCGGGTCCACGACGTCCCTGCCGCCCGGCAGGCGCTCGACCTGATCGCCGTCCTGCGTGGCACCGCGCAGCCGGCCGGAACCCGAAGGAGCTTGGCCTGATGCGCCGACTCGACGAACTGTCCGACGACGAGCTGCTCGAGGTCTACCGGATCGCCGACCGTACGACGCCGCATCTGCGCGCCAACTTCGTCAGCAGCCTGGACGGCGCGGTCGAGATCGACGGTCAGTCGAAGGCGCTCTCGTCGGAGTCCGACAGCCGCGTCTTCAGCATGATCCGGCGGCTGGCGGACGTCGTCCTGGTCGGCGCGGGCACCATCCGCGACGAGGGCTACACCCCGCTCAAACTCTCCGCCGCCGGCCGCTCGTGGCGCAGCGCGGCCGGTCTGCCCGAGAACCCGACGCTCGCCGTCGTCTCCGCCCGCCTCGACCTGAGCCCGGTCAACCCGATCTTCCGCTCTGCCGTCCGGCCGCTGGTCATCACCCACGAGGCCTCCCCGCCCGACCGGCGCGAAGCCCTCGGCGAGGTGGCCGACGTGCTGGTCCTGGGAGCCGCCGAGGTAGACCTTCCTGCAGTGGTCATAGCCCTGGCCGACCGCGGCCTCCCGCAGATCCTCTGCGAAGGCGGCCCCCATCTCCTGGGCGCCATGACCACTGCTGATCTGGTCGACGAGCTCGACCTCGCCTTGGCCCCGTTGTTGGCGGGTCCGGGCTCTGGCCGCATCACCGCGGGCCCGCCAACCCCGCTCACCCGCCAGCTCCGACTGGCCACCGCTCTGGTCGCTCCGGACGACTACCTCTTCTTCCGCTACGTCCGAGAGTCCTGACATGCCCGTAGTAGCCGCTGCAGTCTGCCCACACCCGCCGCTCCTCGTCCCCGAGGTGGCCACCGGCGCCGCCTCCGAACTGGACGACCTCCGAGCTGCCTGCCTGACCGCGGTGGACGGGTTGGCAGGTGCAGACAGTGTGTTGGTGGTCGGTACCGGTCGCACCGGGGCGTACGACGGCGCGACGGGTGGCGGCTTCGGTGCGTACGGCGCTCCGTCGGTGCGGTTCGGTTCCGGCGCTCCGGTCCTGCCGCTCTCGTTGGCCGTCGGCGGCTGGCTGCTCGAACAGTCGAAGGCCGCCGCCCTACCGCGGAGCTACCTCGCGGTGGACGCTGTCACCACACCTGGTGACGCACTCGCCTCCGGGCGCAAGCTGGCCGCGGGGGAGGAGCGGGTGGGCTTGTTGGTGATGGGGGATGGGGCGCCGCGGCGGAGTGAGCATTCGCCGGTGCACCTGCATCCGCGGGCTGAGGTGTTCGACCGGACAGTGGCGGAGGCGCTGCGAACGGCGGACGCTGAGGTGTTGGCTGCTCTGGATCCGGGGCTGGCTGGTGAGCTGCAGGCTGCGGGGCGGGCGCCTTGGCAGGTGCTGGCGGGGGCGCTGGGCGCACTGCAGGGTGAGCTGTTGTACGACGCGGCGCCGTACGGGGTCGGCTACTTCGTTGCGCGGTTCAGCTGACGGGGACGGCGGGCCAGCGCGGTGCGGTGGCGGCCAGCTCGTCGCGGCCGGCGCTGCGGAGCTGTTCGACCAGTTCGGCGCGGGCGGCGGTGACTACGGCTACTGCGGCTTCGGCGCTCTCATGCGGGCCGGACCAGTTGCAGACCGCGTCCCCTGCGTACCAGCCCGGGTAGGAGTGGTGGACGTGTGCGGTGGCCAGTCGAGCGACTGAGCGCGTGACGGCAGCTCCAGCGAGTTGGACGACGGCGTCAACGGCTACTACCTCGGCGTCCAGCTCCAGCAGCGGGCGCAGCTCGACGGCGTCGGTCCGGACGAACTCGTAGCCCGCTGGGGCACGCTCGGCGAGCCAGGCGAACGCTTCGGCGGCTGCTGCGCGCAGCGGCTCCGGGTCAGTGAGAGTCTGGACGCCGCACTGCCGGGTGTGAGTTGGCCGCAGCTCGTTCTGCCAGAGGCGGACCTGGAGCTCCTCGGCCCCGGACAACCGGCGGCCGAGGATGCGGGACAGGCCGACGACGTCGAAGTTCAGCTCGTCCGGTGTGCGTTTCTGCCCCGGAGCGAACGGTGCACCGACAGCGGTCCCGCGAGTTGTCCACGGGCCGACGTGCCAACGCTCCAGAGCAGTCACACCGTCGACACTACTTCGCCGGAGCCTCGACTCCGAAGGACTTCGCCAGGTCGCCGAGGATCACCCAGGCGCCCTGCAGCCCGACGGCGGTCATCCAGGTCAGGTCCGGCACCTCGTGCACCTTCGGCGCCAGCGGCTTCCACAGCGGGTTCGCCTTGAACTGCCCGGCGGTCTTCGCGCTCAGCCCCTTGTCGTCGGCGAACTCGGTGACGAAGATCGCGTCCGCGTCGGCGTCCTTGATCCGCTCCGGACCGATCTCCAGCGCGAACCCGTCGACGTCCTGCGATTTCGGCCGCGCCAGCCCGGCGTCCTTCAGGACGATCCCGGAGAAACTCGACTTCTGGTAGAGCCGGGTCGGCCCGTCGACGAACCGGACCACCGAGATCGTCGGGTTCTTCGCCTTCGCGTTGATCGCGGCGCCGACGGTCCTGGCCGCGGTCTCGTACGCCGTCAGCTCCTGCTCGGCCAGCTCCTCGGCGCCGAGCGCCTTCGCCTCGAGCCGGATGTTGTCCTTCCAGGTCGGACCGGTGGTCTCCGACATGATCGTCGGCGCGATCGCGGACAGCTGGTCGTAGAGCTTCTCGTGCCGGACCTTCGCGGTGATGATCAGATCCGGGTCGAGCTCGGCGATCTTCTCCAGGTTCGGCTCGGCGAGCGTGCCGACCGCCTGGGCGTCCTTGCCGAGCGTGTTCCGGTCGTCGCCGAGGTACTCCGGCAGCTTGTCCTTGATGCTGCGGTAGTCGGTGTAGCCGACGACCGGGGTGTCCAGGATCAGCGTCGCGTCCACGAAACTCGCGTCCAGCGCGACGACCCGCTGCGGCTTGGTCTTCAGCTCGGTCTTACCCATCGCGTGCTCGATCGTGCGCGGGAAGCCGGCGGCCGCGGGCGCGTCCGGGGACGTCGGCTCGTCCGCCGAGCCGCAGCCGGCCAGCGCCACGGCCGTGACGGCGATCAGAGCGGTGATGCGATGCAGACGCACGGGTCTCTCCAGGGGTTAAAGTGGCACCTGACCACTGACAAGTAAGGCAACCCTAACCTATGCATCCCTCCGCGCGGCGGGCCACATCCCTTGTGGTGCTGGTGATTCTGCTCGCACTGGCCTTCGTCGCGAGCCTGGTCTTCGGGTCGCGCTGGCTCGGGCCGGGCGCGGTCTGGCACGCCATCACGGCCGACAACGGGTCGGACGCCGATGTGATCGTGCGCAGCCTCCGAGCGCCACGCAGCGTGGTTGCGGTGCTGATCGGCCTCTGTCTGGGTGTTGCGGGCGCGTTGATGCAGGGCCACACCCGCAACGCGCTGGCTGAGCCGGGCATCTTCGGTGTCAGCTCGGGTGCGGCGTTTGCGGTGGTCCTGGGGCTGCAGGTCGGTCTGGTCGAATCGGTGGCGTCGACGGTCTGGGTGGCGCTGGTGGGCGCGCTGATAGCGACGTACGGCGTCCAGCGGCTGGCCTCGCGGGGGAGTGGCGCCAGCCCGGTCGGTCTGGCGCTGACTGGCGCCGCAGTGGCCGCAATGCTCGGTGCGTTCACTTCAGCGATCGTGCTGCTCGACAACAACACTCTGGATGGCTACCGGTTCTGGGCGGTCGGTTCGGTCTCCGGGCGCGGCCTGGACGTCGCAGTCCAGGTGCTGCCGTTCGCTGTGATCGGTCTGACCCTTGCCGCCTTCAACGCTCGCGACCTCGACCTGCTGTCACTGGGCGACGACGTCGCGGCTGGTCTGGGGCTTTCGATCCGGCGGGCGCGGTTGGTCGGGTTGGTTGCGATCGGTCTGCTGACTGCGGCCGGAGTGGCCGCCTGTGGGCCGATTGGCTTCCTCGGTCTGCTGGGCGGGCATCTGGCCCGGCAGGTCTTCGGTGCGCGCAACACCTGGCTCATTCCGGCCGCAGGGGTGATCGGTGCGATCGCGTTGCTGCTTGCGGACCTGATCGGCCGGTTGGTCGGCGGTGCGGGTGAGGTGCAGGCCGGTGTGATCCTTGGCGTCGTCGGTGCACCGCTGTTCGTACTGGTGGTACGCCGTCGGGCGGTGGTGCTGTGAAGTCGCGGACCGTTGTCCTGAGTCTCGTCTTCGCCGCTTTGGCCGTTGGGATCGCTCTGCTGTCGTTGAGCATCGGTACATCGAAAGTCCCGGTCGGGGACGTTGTCGAGGTGCTACTCGGCGGCGGCCGGCGTGGGCAGCGGCTGATCGTGCTGGAGTTGCGGCTGCCGCGGGTGGCGACCGGTCTGCTGGTCGGGATCGCTTTCGCGGTCTCTGGGGCCTTGCTGCAGACGCTGTCCCGGAACGCGTTGGCCAGCCCGGACGTCGTCGGTGTCAACTCGGGCGCATCCGCAGGTGCGGTCGCCGTGATCGTGCTGGCTGGGACCGGCGGTGGCAACATCTCCGGCTTTGCCGGCAAGGTCGGCATCCCACTGGCCGCCATCCTGGGCGGTCTGCTCGCGACGGTGATCGTCGGCGTGCTGTCGATCCAGCGCGGCCAGGTGGACGGCGGCAAGGTCGTGCTGATCGGCGTCGGGATCGCGGCCGCGGCGAACTCGCTCGTCGCCTGGATGCTGGTGATCGGCGATGTGAATGACGCCGGCCGGGCTGCGGCCTGGCTGGCCGGTTCACTCAACGCCCGGGCCTGGAGTGACGCCGTCCCGGTGTTGATCGCTGTAGTCGTGCTGTTGCCAGTGGCAATCTTGTTCAACCGGGATCTGTCGGCGATGGTGCTCGGTGACGATGTGGCGTCGTCGCTCGGCGTTCGGGTGGCGCGGATTCGGCTGCTCTTGCTGATCGTGGCGACATTGCTGGCCGCCATGGCGACCGCGGGCGCCGGTCCGATCGCGTTCGTCGCTCTGGTTGCGCCACAGGTCGCGCTGCGGCTGACGAGGATGGAGCGGCCACCGCTGGTCACGACAGCGCTGCTCGGTGCGGTCTTCGTCGTACTGGCCGATCTGGTCGCGCGGAACGGGCTGGGCTGGCTGCACGTGGGACCGTACGAGTTGCCGGTCGGTGTGATCACCGCCGCGGCCGGAGCGCCGTACTTGCTGCATTTGATCGGCCGTCAGCAGAGAGGACGCTGAAGTGCACGTCGAGAATCTCACCCTGGCTTATGGCCCGGATTCCCCCGTGGTGGCTGGGCTGACGCTGGAGGTCCCGTCCGGGCGGCTGACTGCGATCGTCGGGCCGAACGGCTCCGGTAAGTCGACGCTGCTGCGCGGTATGAGCCGGTTGCTCACCCCGCAGAGCGGTCAGGTCGTGCTGGATGGACAGGACATCCACAAGCTGCCCGCACGGGAGCTGGCCCGCAAGCTCGGCGTCCTTCCGCAAGGCCCAGTGACACCGGAGGGCATCACTGCTGCGGAGCTGGTGTCGCGTGGCAGGCATCCGCATCGCGGGCTGTTCGGCCGGCTGACGGCCGCGGACGACGCTGCGATCGACGAGGCCCTCGCGGCGGTTGAGCTGACCGAGCTGCGGGACCGTCCGGTCGAGCAGCTGTCCGGTGGGCAGCGGCAGCGGGTCTGGATCGCGATGGTGCTCGCGCAAGGCACTCCGCATCTGCTGCTCGACGAGCCGACGACGTACCTCGACTTGGCGCATGCGGTCGATGTGATGAACGTCGTCCATGCTGCCGCGCACACTGCGGCGCGTACGGTCGTCGTCGTCCTGCATGACCTGACGCTGGCGGCGCAGTACGCCGATCACCTGGTGGTGATGGGGGAGGGACGCATTGCGGCGCAGGGGCGCCCGGTCGACGTCCTGACCGAGCAGCTGCTGGACGCCGTATTCGGGCTGCAGGCAACCGTGGTCGACGTCGGTGGCGCGCCGGTCGTCGTACCGGACCGTAGGCTGGCTGGGTGACGCCTTCCTTCGAGTCCCTGGTGGACACCCTGGCCGGCTCGGTCAGCTGGCTGTCCGTTCGGACGGCGGACGCCGTACCGGGGCCGGAGTGGGTGTCGTGCGCGGCGGTCGTTGCCGCCCAGCAAGCTGGTCAGGATCCGACTGCGGATTGGCGGCGTCGGGTGGCGAACGACTACGCACTGGAGTATGCGATCGATCCGCCGGTGCAGGTCGCGGCCATGTTCACGCTGATGTGGTACGTCCAGGTGCCGGCTCTGATGGCTGCGGTCAGTGGGGCTGCGCTCGGCGTCGCTCCGGACGTTTCACCCGGCGCACTGGCCTTTCGAGTGCACCCGAAGGCGCACTACCCGGTTGAGGTCGCGCTGCTCTCCGATGCGGTTGTTCCGGTGGAAGCGGCCGCTGCGCAGCTGAAGGCCCACACAGCAGCGTTTCTGGACTCGTTTCGCCCTGGTGTGAAGCTCAGCTCGCTACAGCGGTTCGGAGCGGTCGACGACGAGGTCCGGTCTGCGATCAGGTCGGTGGAGTTCGCGCCGTACGCCGATCGGGCTGCTGCCGCCTTCGGTGTCTCACTGGAGCAGAAGCTCCGCACCTCGTGCTGCTACTTCTACGTGCTGCCGCGGGTGAACGCCTGCACCACTTGCCCCAGATTCCGCCGAGTGGTCCAGACGGGCTCCATCTGAAGGATTGCCGGGTCTCGCGGCGGCGCTGAGGCTGACTGGCATGCGTTGGACACGTGTGGTGATGGCAGGCGTACTTCTGGTGACGTCGACGGCCCTGGCGCCGATGGCACGTGCACGGGAGGCCGCCGGTGCGACTCCGGGAGTGTGGACCGAAACGGCGTACAACTCTGTCTTCAAGGACAGCGGGCGCTCGCCCGAGGCCCGTGACGACATTCGGCTCGACACCGCCAAGAACGATCACGAGGGCGCGCAGATCGTGTTGCGCGGCCCAGCGGCGTTCACGGTGCAAAGTGTCGATTTTTCGACACTGACCGGGCCGACGGACACCCTCCCGGCCAGCGCGTTCAGCTATCACCCGGTGGGCTACGAGTACCTGGACCGCAACTCGTACAACGGCTGGGAACCCGACAACTTCGTCGTACCGACGATCCGGAAGGGCGCCGGCGACTACCCGGACCGGCTGCTGAACACGAAGACCATCAGTGTGCCGGCCAACCAGACCCAGGCGATCTGGGTTCGGGTGCACGTGCCCGCGACGGCTGCCGGTGGTGTCTACACCGGTAGGGCGACAGTGCGGACGACGAACGGTGACCTGTCGGTGCCGATCACTGTGAACGCACGCAACGTGGTGATCCCGCCGGCGAACCAGAGTGAGTTCACCAACGTGCTCTGGCACAACTTCCTCGGTCTGACGTCGTGGGATCCCGGTAAGGGCGACACTGTCGAGCTGTACTACGGCTACAAGCGCTACACGGCCGACTGGTGGCGGCTGATGGACAACTGGACCGAGAACATGAAGCGCTACCGGCAGAACAGTCTGCAGTTGCCGCTGATCGCCCTGCTGCGGGACGGCGGCAGCACGGTCGATGCGGCCGGCAAGTACACGTTCAACTGGAGGCGGTTCGACGAGGTTGCGCAGCGGTTCCTGGACAAAGGCGCTGTGCACACGCTTGAGCTGTTCATCGGCGCCGGTCCGAAGAACAGGGAGAACAATCCGCAGTTCCCGCGGTACCTGATGGAGGTACTCCCGAAGAACACCAACCAGGTTCTGCCGGACTTCCTGTACTGGGATTCGCCCGAGGCGGAGAACTGGTACAAGCAGTTCTACCCGGCCCTGCGGCAGCACCTGGTCGACAAGGGCTGGCACGACCAGAGCTGGATCCACGTGGCCGACGAGCCAGGTGAAGGGTCGGAGGGCTGGTACGGGATCGAGAAGCGGCTGCGGCACTACTGGCCGGACTCGAAGATCGGTGACGCGATCGTCAACGCGACGGCGCCCGGTGTGGCTGACAAGGCCGACATCGTGATCCCCAACCTGCACACGTACACGGTGATGACCGGTGCCGACGGCAGCAGCCCGTTCGACGTGGACCGGCGTGCTGGCAAACCGCTCTGGTTCTACAACTGCAACATCCCGGCTGGGAATCACCTGAACAGGTTCATCGACCAGCCGCAGTGGCATCAGCGGCAGACCATGTGGCTGGCCTACAACAAGGGCGCCACCGGGTATCTGCACTGGGCGTACGGCAACTGGCAGTTCGAGATGAAAAACCAGACGGTCAAGGGCGACGGATACATCGTGCGGCCGGACAAGGACAACCACACGGTCGAGTCGTCGCCGCGCTACGAGTCGCTGCGGGACGGGATGGAGGACTGGGAGGTTCTGAACTACCTGGGCAAGACCAACCCCGGTCTGGCACATGACCTGGCCAACAGTGTCGTACAGGCCAGTGACACGTACTCACCGGATGTGGAGTACATGCAGCGGGTACGGCGGATCGCGCTGGATGCTGCGGCCGGGCTGCCGGTGGTGGCGAAGAACCTGGCCCGGAACCGGGTTTCGAAGGCGTCGAGCGGTGACTCCAACAAGGCTGTCGACGGCGACAGTGCGACGGGGTGGCAGCCCGCCTCGGGTAACGGGACCAACTGGGTGCAGGTCGACCTCGGCCGGCAGGCGCAGGTGGACGGCGTCCGGCTGAAGTGGGGTGCGACGCATGCGAGTAAGTACCGGGTGCTGACGTCGTTCGACGGGGTCAAATGGGCCGAGGCGGGTGTTCGGGCCGACAACCCGGTGGATGATCTGGCGAAGCCTGGTGGGGACGACTTCGTCGGGCTGAACACGAAGGCCCGGCACATCCGGGTCGAGGCGACTGCGTCGAGTGGCGGGGCGACGCCGTACCAGCTGCTCGATCTGGAGGTCGCAGGGAACCTTCTGTTGCAGCAGAACCTGCTGGGTGGGAAGTCGTACGCCAAGACGGCGCCTGCTGCGCGGTTCGGGGACTCCGGCAACGAAGCGACCGACGGTGTGCTCAGTGACAACTGGGGTGACGGTAAGAGCTTCGGCTACGAGCTGTCGGGGATCGGCGCGACGACGCGGCCGTCGGTCACGGTCGATCTCGGCTACCAGCAGGTGGTCGGTACGGTGCGGGTGCATGCCTACCAGGAGTACCCGGACTACCGGCCGGACCTGGTGACGGTCTCGACCAGTTCGGACGGGTTGAACTTCGGGGAGCGGGCGAAGCTGAGTTTCGTCAACGGGGCTTCGAGTATCTGGTACGACCTCGGGTTCGCGCCGACGCCGGCGCGGTGGGTGCGGGTGACGTTCGACAAGCGGATGGGCAACAAGTACCAGAGCGGGATGTTCATCGACGAGATCGAGGCGTACGGCGCCGGTCAGGCAGCCGATGTCACACCTGGGTCGACGGCGTACCAGTGGAACGACGCCGGCGGCGCTGGACATGAGGTGGTCTTTGCGCCGACTGCCAACGGGACGCTGGGGCGTTGGGACTGGAGTGCTGCGGCCGGGCTCCGACGTGACGATCTGGGCGGCGGTCCGATCGCGGGGAAGACCAGTGGGTATGCCTGGAACAACCAGCAGCATGCGGTCGCCCGCGGGTTGAACGGGAAGCTGCTGCACTGGTGGTGGATCGAAGGCGAAGCCGCGCCGCATCGGGCGGACTGGGGTGGTGACGCTGCTGGAGACCCCGCGGCGGTTGTCTGGTCCGGCCAGCAGCACATCTTCGCGAGGTCGTCGTCCGGCGATCTGCAGCACTGGTGGTGGGATCCGGCTGACGGTGAGCTGCGGTTGGACCGGTGGGGCGGTGCGCCGGGGCCGATCGTTGGGACGCCGTCGACGTACGTGTCGGGGAATCAGTTGCATGTGGTTGCGCGTGGCGCGAACAATCACCTCTACCACTGGTGGTGGGTGAGCGGTGAGTTCGAGCCGCAGTTCGCGGACTGGGGCGGGGAGGCGCACTCCGACCCGACGACGTTTGTCTGGCGTGGACAGCAGCACGTTTACGCGCGAGCTGCGGACGGTCAGCTTTACCACTGGTTCTGGGACGCCGGTAGCGGACTCAACCGGGTGAAGTGGACCGGTGCGCCGGGCAAGTTCGTCGGTGCGCCGTCGGCGTTCAAGACCGACAACCAGCAGCACGTCGTCGCACGTGGTCCGAACAACACGCTCTACCACTGGTGGTGGACCGAAGGCGGTGGTGTGCGCTGGGAGGATCTGGGTGGACAGGTGTACGCCGACCCGGTTGCCTTCGCCTTCGCCGACCAGCATCAGTTCTTCGCCCAGAGTGCCACCAACACCCTGTACCACTGGTGGTGGACCCCGCAGGACGGCTGGCACCAGAACGACTGGGGTGGCAGCGTCCGCTACCCCGCGCCCTGACTGCTCCGGGGGCACGGCTGCAGTAGCCTGCGGCCGTGTCCCCAGAACGCCTGACCGCACGCCAAGCCGCCGCCGAACAGACCCGGCAGAAGCTGCTCGCCGCCGCCATCACGGAGTTCTCCCAACGCCCGTACGACGAAGTCACCGTCGCCGGCATCGCCCGTACCGCCGGCGTCGCCCATGGCCTGGTCTCGCACCACTTCAACGGCAAACAAGGCGCCTACACCGCGGCCGTCGACGCCGTCTACGAACAGCTACGCGCCGCCGAGGACACCGAGACCGCAGGTACCCCACGCGAACAACTCCGCGCCCGCTTCCGCACCTTTCTCACCTTCGTCGCCGCCAACCCCGACGCCGCCCTCAACCTCATCCTCGCCCCCACCCGCGACGCCGCCTTCGTCGACCGCCGCGCCCACGGCCTGGAAGTCATCGCCACCCTCCTCGACCTGACCCCCACCCCACCCCTCACCGCCGCCCTCCAAGCCTTCGCCGACGCCGCCGAAGGCCTCACCACCACCTGGCTCCGCCAAAACCAGCCCTACCCCCTCCCCGCCATGGTCGCCGCCTTCACCACCCTCCTCGCCGGCGCCCTCCACACCGCCCAAGCCCTGGACCCCACCCTCAACCTCACCCCCGCCCACACCCACCTCTGAGATCGATCATTTGATCTTCGAGGGGGTTGGCGTAGGCTTTTGGTTGATTGGGAATCAATGACTTTGGGTCAAGGGGAGCGATATGAAGTTGGGCGTGATGTTGCCGCAGACGTGGAAGTTCGCGGCGGGGGATGTGGTGCGGGGGGCTCGGGAGGCGGAGGAGGTGGGGTACGACAGCGTTTGGGCGTCGGAGCGGCTGTTGTATCCGGTGGATCAGACGGGAGTTCATCGGTTGACGGAGTACGGCGACGGGGCCTGGCCGGATGTTTATCGGAAGGTGCTGGATCCGCTGGTGGCGATGAGTTTGGCGGCGGCGGTGACGACGCGGGTGCGGGTGGGGAGTTCGGTGATCGTGCCGCCGTTGCATGTGCCGTTCCGGCTGGCGAGTTCGCTGGCTTCGATCGGGGCGGCGAGTGGCGGGCGGGTGGTGGCCGGGCTGGGGACGGGGTGGTCGGTGGACGAGTTCGCGGCGGCGGCGCCGCGGCCGATGAAGGAGCGGGGTGCCGCGCTGGACGAGTTCCTGGATATCGCGGAGGCGATCTGGCGGCCGGATCCGGTGGAGTTCGAGAACGATCGGTACAAGTTGTGGCTGGCCGAGATCGGGCCGAAGCCGGCGGAGCCGATTCCGGTCTACCTCGGCGGGTGGGGGCCGAAGGCGCTGGCGCGGGTGGCCAAGCGGGCCGACGGGTGGTTGCCGGTGATGGTGCCGCCGCGGCAGCTGGGGGAGACGCTCGCCGACCTCCGGAAGCAGGCCGAGCAGTTCGGTCGTGACCCGCAGTCACTGCGGGCGACCGCGATCGTGGCTCTCGGCGGGGAGTTCACCCGGGTCGACTCCGGTGAACGCGCGGCGTACCAGGGCAGTGTTGAGCAGATCATGGGCGATCTCGCGGAGCTGGCCGAGGTAGGGGTCGACGAGGCGGTGCTGACCCTGCACACCGTGGCCCGCGACATCGAGGAGTACAGCGACCTATTGAAGCGCTTCCACCAGGAATTTCTAGTCCTGTAAGGGAAATGTCGGTGGCGCCGTGCAGGATGCGGGGCATGACGAAGACAGGCAAGGCGTCACCGACGGGTAATCCGGTCTTGGTTGTCCAGGGCCGACTCCGGGGCTACGGTCGCTGACGTGACCTCGTCCGGTGGTTCTCCGGCGACGACTCCGATCGGCTCCCGGGCCGAGGCGGAGGGCTACGTCGCGATGGTCTGTTTCAAACACGGTCCGCCACGGCTGCACGGCGTCGAGCTGGAGTGGACCGTGCATCACGCGGATGATCCGCGCCGGTCTCTCGACGCCGATCGGCTCGCCAAAGCCCTGGGCGTCCATGCGCCCGCCACCCTGGTCCCCGGCAGTCCGCAGCTGCCGCTCGGCCGGGGTGCTCTGGTCACCGTGGAGCCGGGTGGCCAGGTGGAGATCTCCGGCCCCGCCTCGGCCTCCATCCCGGAGCTGATCGACGACACGACCGCCGACGCGGCCGAGCTAGCGAAGCTCCTCGACGCCGCCGGCCTCGTTCTCGGCGACCACGGCCTCGACGCGTTCCGCAGTCCGCGCCGCATCCTCACCGTCCCGCGCTATGCCGCGATGGAGCATGCCTTCGCGCGCCTCGGCCCGCACGGCCCGCGGATGATGTGCAGCACGGCCGGCCTGCAGATCTGCCTGGACGCCGGGGAGGCCGGCCAGACCGCGCTGCGCTGGCGAGCTCTCCACGACCTCGGCCCGGCCCTGATCGCTCTCTTCGCCAACTCAACCCACCGCGAGGGCGCCCCGACCGGTTGGGCCTCCGCGCGCACCGAGGCGACGTTCGGCACCTGTGCGCCGTTCACCGAGCCCCCGCCGCTGGAGGGGGACCCGGCCGCGGCCTGGGCACGGATGGCGATGGAGGCGCCGGTCCTGTGCCTCCGTCGCGGCGACAGCTGGGACGCGCCCGACGGGCTGACCTTCGGCGCCTGGGCCGACGGCCGGCTCCCCGGCGACAGACCGACGTACGACGACCTCGAATACCACCTGTCGACGCTGTTCCCACCAGTCCGCCCACGGGGCTATCTGGAGGTCAGGTACCTCGACACCCAGCCCGGCGACGGCTGGATCGCCCCGACGCTGTTGCTCAGCGCGCTGATGGCCGACCCCGGCGTGCTGGATGCGGTGCTGGCCGCGGCCGAGCCGGCGGCCGGGCGCTGGTTCCCCGCCGCGCGGGAGGGGCTGGGCGATGACCTCGTCCGCCAGGCCGCGCGCGGCGTGGTCGAGCTGGGCACCGGCCTGCTGGAGCGCACCGGCGTCCCGGCAGAGCTTCGGACTGCGGTCGCGATCCGGCTGCAGCGCATCGTCGACGACACCCACGGAAGGCGAGCTTCATGACCCACCAACTGTCCGACCTGTCCGACGAGGGGCTGCGGTCGTACGTCGCCGAACAGCTCGGCAAGTCCCGGCGGCGGACGGCGCAGCTCGCCGACTCGGTCGACGTCGACGACCTGATCAAACAGCACTCGAAGCTGATGTCGCCCCTGGTCTGGGACTACGCCCACATCGGCAACCAGGAGGAGCTCTGGCTGGTCCGCGACGTCGGCGGCCGCGAGCCGCTGCGCCAGGACATCGACGAGCTGTACGACGCGTTCATGCACCCGCGGGCGGATCGCCCGGCGCTGCCGCTGCTCAACCCGGTGCAGACCCGCGCGTACGTCGAGGAGGTGCGTGACAAGGTGCTCGACGTCCTCGACCACGTGAAGTTCGACAACGGGCGCGAGCTGGTCGGCAACGGGTTCGCCTTCGGCATGATCGTGCAGCACGAGCAGCAGCACGACGAGACCATGCTGGCTACACACCAGCTGCGGAGCGGCGTCCCGGTCCTGGATGCGCCGCCGCCACCGGCTGGGCGGCGGTTGCCGGCGGCTGAGGTGTTCGTGCCCGGCGGCGTCTTCGAGATGGGTACGTCGGTGGAGCCGTGGGCGCTCGACAACGAGCGGCCCGCGCACGCCGTCCGGGTCGCGCCGTACGTGATCGACACCGTCCCGGTCAGCAACGGCGATTACCTGCGCTTCGTGACGAGCGGCGGTTATCAGGAGCAGCAGTGGTGGTCCGAGGCCGGCTGGGCGCATGTGCAGAAGGGCTCGCTGGTCGGGCCGCGGTTCTGGGAGCAGGCCGACGGTGAGTGGTGGCGGGTCCGCTTCGGGCACCGCGAGCAGCTCCCGCTCGACGAGCCGGTCATGCATGTCTGCTTCTACGAGGCCGAGGCCTACGCGAAATGGGCCGGGAAGCGGCTGCCGACCGAGGAGGAGTGGGAGTACGCCGCCCGCTTCGACCCGGCCACCGGCCGGACGCGGCGCTTCCCCTGGGGTGACGAGAGCCCCGGCCCGCAGCATGCCAACCTCGGCCAGCGCCATCTGAGCCCCGCTCCGGTCGGCGCGTACCCGGCCGGCGCGTCACCGCTCGGCGTCGAGCAGCTGATCGGCGACGTCTGGGAGTGGACGTCGAGTGACTTCCGCCCGTACCCGGGCTTCCGCGCGTTCCCCTACGACGAGTACTCGCTCGTCTTCTTCGGCCCCGACTACAAGATCCTCCGCGGCGGCTCCTTCGGCACCGACGACGTCGTCGCCCGCAGCACCTTCCGCAACTGGGACTACCCCATCCGCCGCCAGATCTTCGCCGGCTTCCGCTGCGCCCGCGACCCGCGCCCCGAAGAGCTCTGATGTGCCGCCACCTCGCCTACCTGGGCCCACCCGTGGCCCTGGCTGAGCTCGTCCTCGACCCCGAGCACTCCCTCTACCAACAGTCCTGGGCCCCCACCGACATGCGCGGCGGCGGCAGCGTCAACGCCGACGGTTTCGGCCTGGCCTGGTACGCCGACGGTCAGCTGGTCCGGTACCGGCGCAACGTGCCGATCTGGACCGACGACAACCTCCCCGGTCTCGCGCGGTCGATCAGCTCGGGCGCCGTCCTCGCCGCCGTCCGCAACGGGACGGACGACATGCCGCATGACGAGTCCGCGGTCGCACCGTTCGTGAGCGGCAGTTGGTGCTTCAGCCACAACGGGAAGATCCCGGGCTGGCCAGGGTCGGTGCTGAAGCTGGCAGAGGGGTTGCCGGTGGCCGAGCTGCTGGGCGCGGGTGTCGACTCGGCGTTCCTGTTCGCGTTGATCCGAGCCCGGATGGGCGAGCCGGTGGCCGCGGTGGAGTCCGCCGTCCGGGAGGTCGCGGAGGCCGCGCCGGGGGCGCGGTTGAACGTATTGCTGACGGACGGCGAGCAGCTGGTCGCGACAGCCTGGACGCACTCGCTGTGGGTACGCCGAACCGACGACTCCACCACCGTCAGTTCGGAACCGTTCGGAGCCGGGCACTGGGTGGAGGTCCCCGACCACTCGTTGCTCGTGGCCACCGCCACCACGGTGCGCATCACCTCGATGGAAGGACCGCAGTGACCCAGATCGACGTACACCTCACGCCGGACTACGCCGCCCGCGCGCTTCGTGAAGACGTCCGCGCCGGGCTGACGGCCGAGCCGAAGTGGCTGCCGCCGAAATGGTTCTACGACGCCCGGGGGAGTGAGCTGTTCGAGGAGATCACCCGCCTGCCCGAGTACTACCCGACCCGCGCCGAGCGCGAGATCCTGCAGGCCCGCGCCGGGGAGATCGCCAGGCTGACCAAGGCGCACACCCTCGTCGAGCTCGGCTCCGGCTCCTCGGAGAAGACGCGGCTGCTGCTCGACGGCCTGCGGGACCACGGCACGCTGACGACGTTCGTCCCGCTGGACGTCTCGGAGTCCGCGCTGCGCGAGGCGTCGGACGCGATCAACGCCGACTACCCGAGTATCGACGTCCACGGCGTCGTCGGCGATTTCACCGCGCATCTCGACAAGCTCCCCGGTGACGCCCCACGCCTGGTCGCCTTCCTCGGTGGCACCATCGGCAACCTGCTCCCGGCCGAGCGCGCCGTCTTCTACCGCTCGATCCGCGATGTCCTCGAGCCTGGCGAGTGGCTCCTGCTCGGCACCGACCTGGTCAAGGATCCGGCCACGCTGGTCGCCGCCTACGACGACGCCCAGGGCGTCACCGCCGAGTTCAACCGCAACGTTCTCCGGGTCATCAACCGCCAGCTCGGCGCCGACTTCGACGTCGAGGCCTTCGAACACGTCGCTGCCTGGGATGCCGACAACGAGTGGATCGAGATGCGGCTTCGTGCCACCGCCGCGCAACGCGTCCTGATCCCCGAGGTCCATCTCGAAGTCGATTTCGCCGCCGGGGAGGAGCTGCACACCGAGATCTCCGCCAAGTTCCGTCCCGAGAAGGTCGCCGACGAGCTGGCCGCCGCCGACTTCACCCGCACCGCCTGGTGGACCGATACCCAAGCCCGCTTCGCGCTGTCGCTCTGGCAGGCCGCCTGATCGGCGGGTGTGCTCGGACACCTCAGCGCCGAGCACACCCCCCGCGGGTGACTCAGCCGCCGGACTTGATCAGCCCGTTGATCTTCTCGATGTACGCCGGGAGGTCGGTGACCGGCTTCTTACCGGCCAGGATGGGCTGGTAGTCGGCGGTGGTGAGGTCGCCGACCTGCTGGGCCCACTGGGTGGTGAAGCGGACGCCGACGGTCTTCTCCATCGCGAGGTCGGCCTTCACGGTGTCGACGACGGTCGGCTGCTCGGCCAGCGCGCCGAAGTACTTGGCCTGCGCCGGGGTGTACGCCGGGGGCGCGACCGGGGACTCGGGCAGGACGGCGTCCCAGACCTTGGTGTTGATGTACTCGAGGACCTTGAAGGTGGCGTCCTGGTTCTTGGTGTACTGCGGGGTGCAGATACCTACCGAGTCGTACAAGGTGGCCGGGGTGGTGACCTGCGGGAAGGGCGCGAAACCGTACTTGACCTTCGGTTTGTCGACCTGGAAACCGGCCGCCAGCCACTGCCCGCCGAACATCATCGGCACCTTGCCGGCCGCGAACAGCGACTGCGCGTTCGAGGCGTCGTACCCGGGCGGCGCGACCGAGCCGTTCTTGACGGCGTCGACCAGCTTCTGCACGCCTTCGGTGTACTTCGCGTCGGCCTCGGCCTTGGTCGGGTGGTTGACGTCGTCCGTGAACGGAGCGCCGCCGGCCGAGACGGCGTACATGCTCATCGTGAACGGGCCGTCCGGGCCGGTGAGCTGATCGGCGACGAGGCCGTACTTCGCGCCGCCCTTCCCGGTCAGCTTCTGGGCGGCGGCGTACATCTCGTCCCAGGTCCAGCCGCTCTTCGGGATCGGTACGCCGGCCGCGGTGAAGGCGTCGGCGTTGTACCAGACGCCGTACGTGTTCATCAGCGACGGCAGCCCGCCCAGCTGGCCGTCCGCGGTGGTCCAGTTCTTGATCGCGGACGCGACGAACTTGTCCGCCCCGAACTCGCCGGAGAGCTTCGGGCTCCAGTCGACGAGCAGGCCCTGCTGGGTGTACTGCTGCTCGGTGTCGTTACCGCACCAGAACAGGTCCGGCAACTTCTTCGCCTGGGTGAGCGACGACAGCTTGTCGCCGTACTGACCGCTCGGGGTGTCGAGCAATTCGACCGTGATGTTCGGTTCCTTGAACTCGGCCAGCGCCTTCTTGATCACGGCGTTGGTCTGGGTCGACTCCCACGTCATGACCGTGACGGTGACCGGGCCGTCCGCCGCGCCGGAGTCCGAACCGCCGCAGGCCGTCAGCAACCCGGCGCAGGCCAGCGCGGCGCCGATGAGCTTCGTCTTCACAGTGATGCCCTCATTTCTGGGTGGTGCTGCCGAGTGAGCCGAGGCCCTGGATGAAGTAGCGCTGCGCGGCGAAGAAGAGGATCAGCGGTGGCAGCATGTAGAGCAGGTTGGTGGCCATGTAGTAGCTCCAGTCCGGCGTCTTGCCGGCGAACGGCGAGATGAACGCCGCCATACCGACCGACAGCGGCCACTTGCCGGAGGAGTAGAGGTAGACCAGCGGGTTCAGGTAGTCGTTCCAGGAGGCCTGGAAGGCGAGGATCGCCATCGTGATCCAGGCCGGCCGGGTCAGCGGCAGCATCACCTGGGTGAAGATCCGCAGGTGCCCGGCGCCGTCGATCTTGGCCGCCTCGTCGATCGAGTACGGGATCGCGAGGAAGTACTGCCGGGCCAGGAAGATGAACAGCGGATTCCCGCCGAGGAACGCCGGCACGATCAGCGGCAGCCAGGTGTCGTACCAGCCGATGCTCTTGTAGAGCTGGAAGAGCGGGATCAGCCCGACGACGCCGGGGAGCAGCATGCTGCCGACGAACAGGTAGAACCAGAGCTTCCGGCCCGGGAAGCGCAGCCGGGCCAGCGCGTAGCCGGTCATCATCGCGGTCATCACACCGCCGAGCACGCTGAGCGCCGTGATGATGGTCGAGTTCAGCAGCAGCCGCGGGAAGTTGATCGCCTGCGGGCCGTCGATGAAGTTCCGCCAGGTCCATTCCCGCGGGAGCAGCCGCGGCGGGATCTCGAAGACCGCCGAGCCGCTCTTCAGGCCGATCGTGATCATCCACAGCAGCGGGACGATCATCACGGCGGCGATGAACAACGCGGTCGCGTACCAGGCCGTCGTCCCGATCAGGCGGCGCGGACGGCGTTCAGTCGGGAGTGTTGTCACTGTACGTCCAAAGGGAAGTGAACTTCGCGGCCAGCGCGATGACGGCGATGATGACGATGAACAGCACCCACACCTGCGCCGAGGCGTAGCCGAGCTGCGGGACGCGGCCGAGGTTCGGGAAGCCGTTGTTGTAGATCGACAGCATCAGCACGTTGGTGCTGAACCCGGGCCCGCCGTTGGTCAGGATCTTCGGCTGGTTGAACGTCTGCAGGGCGGCCGTGGTCTGCAGGATCACCTGCAGCAGGATGATCGGGCTGATGGTCGGGATCGTGATCCGCAGGAACGCCGACCAGGGCCCGGCGCCGTCCACCTTGGCGGCCTCGTACAACTCGGTCGGGACGGCCTGGAGCGCGGCGAGGAAGATGATCATCGTGCCGCCGACTCCCCACAGCATCATCAGCACGACCGACGGCATCGCCATCGTCGGGCTCTGCAGCCACAGACTGGTCGGCAGGCCGAGCCGCTCCAGGATCGTGTTCAGCAGGCCGACCTGGGGGTTCAGGATGAACTTCCAGAGCGTGATCGTCGCGACGGCCGGCAGCACCACCGGGAGGTAGGACAGCGTCCGGACGATCCGCACCCCGCGGAAGCGCTGGTTGCAGAACATCGCCAGCGCGAGACCGAGGATCAGCGAGAGCGGGACGTACAGCACCACCAGGTAGCCGGTCGCCCGCAGCGCCGGCCAGAACGCCGGATCGGTCGTGAACAGCCGCCGGAAGTTGCCCAGGCCAACGAAGACCGGGTCGGTCAGACCGTTGTACTTCGTCAGCGCCAGGTAGAACGACCGGATCAGCGGGTAGCCGACGAAGACCGTGAACCCGATGATCGCCGGGGCGATGAACAAGTACGCCGCCAGGGTGTCCGAGCCGGCGCCGCGAGACAGCGTATTCCGGCTCCTCCCACCATTCTCACGTTGGAACGGCAGCCTCCATCGATTCACCCGCTCAACCGCCGCATCTGAGTCCTCGATTCATCCGATCTCCTGGTCGATTTCCTGGACGGTAACGTTTCCAAGTTTTAGTGTGGGGTGGACGATGCCGTGCCGCGAAAAGGAAGTCAACCCCGTGCCCGAAACGTTTCCAAACACTCCCGAGGCCGCTCGGCCGACGATGATCGACGTGGCCCGGCGGGCGGGGGTCGGGCTGGGCACGGTGTCGCGGGTGGTGAACGGCGGGCACGGCGTCCGGGACGAGACCGCGCAGCGGGTCCGGACGGCGATCGATCAGCTCGGCTTCCAGCGCAACGAGGTCGCCCGGGCGCTGCGGCCGGGGAAGAAGTCGTCGAGTCTGGCGCTGGTGCTGGGGGACCTGACCAACCCGTTCTACGCGACGATCGCGAAGGCGTCGCTCGAGGTCGCCGGGCAGTCCGGGTTCGCCGTCGTCCTGGGCAGTGTGGACGAGGATCCGGAGGGTGAGAAGCGCGCCATCCGGGAGCTGGTCAGCCGGCAGGTGGCCGGGCTGATGATCGTCCCGGACCAGGGCGACCACGCGTTCCTGCAGGGCGCCGGCGTTCCGGTCGTGTTCGTCGACCGGCCGGCCACCGGGATCGACGCCGATATCGTCATGGTCGACAACGAGGGCGGCGGCCGGCTCGCCGCCGAGCATCTGCTCGGCCAGGGCCACGAGCGGATCGCGATCCTGCTCGCCCCGTCGTACTACACCACCGGACGCCGCCTGCGCGGCTTCCGCCGGGCGCACCGCAGCGCGGGTCTCGACGTCGACGAATCGCTCGTCGTCCAGCTCCCTGAGGGCAACGCGGAGTCCGCCGAGAAGGCGACCCGTGAGCTGATGCTCCGCCCCGACCCGCCGACCGCGATCTTCGCCTCCACCAACTTCCTCACCGAAGGCGTCCTGCGCGCCCTCGGCGAACTCCGCCGCGACCCCGCCGTCGTCGGCTTCGACGACTTCCGCCTCGCCGACATGCTCCCCACCCCCGTCACCGTCGTCGCCTCCGACATCGCCGAACTGGGCCGCAGCGCCGCCCGCCTCCTCCTCGACCGAGCCGCCGGCGCCGACACCCGCCCACCCCAACGCATAGTCCTCCCCTGCGCCCTCATCCCCCGAGGCTCCGGCGAACGCCCACCGAAGAAGAAGCGCTGAAAGGCGGGACCGGAAATGGGTGGAGGCCGGCGCTGGGTGCGCCGGCCTCCGGTGGGTCAGGTGATCAGCTGGCGTTGCCGATCAGTTTCCAGGGCTCGTGGTCGGGGTCGGGGCCCGTGCCGGGAGCGCTGTTCTGGGTTTGCCACTTGGCTTTCCAGATCTTGTTGTTGTACTTGACGGTGACCTGTTCGACCGGCTGGGTGGCCGGGTCGTAGATCTTGGTCGCGTCCCAGTTGCCGGCGCTGCAGCCGCCGGCGGGCGGGGTGGCGCCGGGGAGGCCCTTGAGGTTGTCGGTGATCGGTGCGTAGGACGCACTGCCGATCGACAGACTCGTGTTGACCGGGCCGGTGATGGGCAGGAAGTAGATGATCGGGAGATCGAGCGACTTCCCGGCCGGGATGATCTGGCAGTAGTCCAGCGTCGTGGAGATCCGGTGGAAGGTCGAGCCGGCGGTGAGTTTCCACTGCCCGCCCTGGTCGCCGGTCTGCCAGTTCACGTCCTTGACCAGCGGGGACGTCGACGCCGGGATGTCGAACGACAACTTGGTGTCCTTGCCGCCGCCGAGCGTCCGGCCGGTGTTGTTGGTGATCCGGACGGTCGGCTGCAACGGCCACAGGTTCGCCGTCGCGGTCGGGTAGTTCACCATGTCGACGCTGATGTTCGCGGTCGCCGTCGGCGCCGCCCCGGTGCTCCCGGCGCGCAGGCTGTTGTTGTACGCCCCGGCCCCGTTCAGCTTGTCGTTCAGCCGGGTCGTGAGCGTGTAGCCCATCCCGCAGGAGCGCTGAGCGTCGACCACCGCCGGGCAGGCGAAGTCACCGCCGAGCTCCCACATCATCACGCCGCCCGCGCCGGTCGACTTCACCAGGTCGGTGATCGCGTCGATCCCTTGCTCGTCCTCGGTGGACAGGAACACCTTCTTGTCGTTGTTCCACAGCCACGAGGTCTTGGTGACGTTGTCCCAGTGCCGCGTGTAGGTGCCGGTCAGCTTGTCCTCCGGCTTGGCCGGGTCGAGCCCGACGTTCGGCGCGTACCTGGGAAGGATGTTCTTCTCCAGGTTCTTCGTGTGCCACAGCGGGTTCGTGCCGGAGCCGAGCTCGCCGCCGTTCGACGTGTTGTCGTGCCAGATGTTGTCGATCCCCACCGCGCCGTCACCACAGGGCCGCTTGATCCCCGTGCCGGGCTCGCACCCGTCCGGCTTGGCCGACTTGCCCCACAGGCCGTTCGTCCCGCCGGTGACGTTCTTCCAGCCGCGCGTGTAGTACGGCACGCCCAGGTTCACCCGGCCGGCCTGCAAAGCGCCGCGCATGTACTTCATCGCCCAGTTGGTGTTGAAGTACCCGATCCCGCCGTACTCCGGGGTCGCGTACTGCTCGGCCAGCTCCGGGTCCTTGCCGTCGTCGAACAGCGCCGCATTCGGCCCGACGACGTCGTTCCAGGTGCCGTGGTAGTCGTACGACATCAGGTTCGTGAAGTCCTGGTAGTCCAGCGCGGTCTGGTTCGCCATCCCGCGGACGAGATACCCGGACGCCGACGAGGCCGACGTCAGCAGGTAGTACTTGTTGTCCGCCACCGACGCCCGGTTCAGCGCATCGCGCAGCGTCTTCATCAACGCCGTGTACGACGTCGGCAACCCCTTGCGCCGCGGATTCGCCGTGGCCCAGTCGCTCGGGTTCCCGGTGTCGTCCAGCACCGTCGGGTACTCGAAGTCGATGTCGAGCCCGTCGAAGCCGTACGTCCGCAAGAACTCCACCGCGGACGCCGAGAAGGTGTCGATCCCGGCCTGGTTGACCGAGCCGTCGGCGTTCGTCGTCATCGCGTAGAACCCGCCGGACCCGGCCCAGCCGCCGACCGAGATCAGCGTCTTCACCCGCGGGTGCAGCCGCTTGTACTTCGTCAGCAGGTTGAAGTGCCCCTTGTACGGCAGCCCTGGGTCCATCTCGGCGCCGAACTTACCCGGCCACTCCATCTGGGTGGCCGCGGCGTCGACCGACATCCGGTTGTTCGCCACCGTCGCGAAGGCGTAGTTGATATGCGTCACCTTCGACCACGGGATGTTCTTCACCAGGTAGTGCGGCGTCCCGTCGGCGCCCGTGCGGGCCCCGTTGAAGTACGCCACCACCCGGCGGTCCCGGCCCTGGCCGAGCCACTCGCGGCCGTCGCCCTGGTAGACCTTGCAGTACGGCGTCGCCACCCCGGGCGTCGTCGCCAGACCGTCCGGCCGGCAGTCGCCGCTCGGCGTCGGACGCGCGCCGCCGTCGTCACCGCCCGGATGCGCCTCCATCGGGTCGCCGACGCCCCCGTTGGCGCCTGCGGCCACCTCACTTGGCAGCAACCAGCCGTCGACGCCCTTGGACGTCGAGTTGAACAGCAGGAAGTCCGACACCTTGTCGGCGTCCAGGTCGCCGAAGTCGCCGACCGTCCCGCCGAACGCGTTGCCGGAGCGGATCACGCCGAGCGACTTCCACGGATCGGCCGCTGCGGCCTTGCTCGACTTGGCTTCCTCCCAGCCGGTGCCGAGGTTCTGCCAGGCCTCCACGTCGCCGGTCATGTACTTGACCACGACGACGTCGGCGCGCAGATCGCCGTTGATGTCGGGGTAGGAGACGGTGCCGACGCGGCCCTCGGCCGGGTGGGTGAATCCGGTGATCCGGCGCCAGTCACCGGGCTTGGGCAGCCCGGCGGACTTGCGGTTCTCCCAGGCGATGACGAAGCCCATCCGGTCCGGGATGATCAGGTCGTCGTCCTTGTCGCCGTCCAGGTCGGCGAAGACCGGGATCCCGACGTAGCTGAGGTCGTTGGCGACGATGACCGGGTTGGCCCAGCGCACCGTCGAGCCGCTGGACTCGTTGCGCCACACCCGCATCGCGGCGAAACCGGTCGGGGACTCGGCGGCGGTCAGGAAGTTGACCAGGTCGTCCTTGCCGTCGCCGTCCAGGTCGCCGAAGTAGGCGACGTTGGACACGCCGCCCGGCGCGGTGTTGCCGCGCGGGATCCAGACCCGGCTGCCGTCCAGACCGCACCCGGCGTTGTGCCAGGTGTACAGGCGGCCGTTCACCGAGATGGCGCGGTCGACGTCGAGGTCGCCGTCGACGTCCATGAACCGGGTCTGCGCGCCGTCGGCGGCGAAGACGATCTGGCCGAGCGGGGTCCAGCCGCCGCCGGGCTCGGGCTCGCCGACCGGCTCGCGGCAGACGCCCGTGGCGGACGCCGAGTTCCGCAGGTAGCTGGGCAGGTAGCGCTCGAGGGCGTCGAGCATGCTCGCCAGCGTGTCACCGGCGGTGGTGCCGCCGAAGAACGCCTCGACCGTCCGGACGAAGCGGACCAGGGACGCGCTCGTCGCCTTGTACCAGGCCAGCGCCTCGGCGGTGCCGGCGAACGCGATCAGGAACCCGGTCAGACCGGCCGCGATCGACTTGGCCATCGTCTTGGCCCACTCGTCGGCGTTACCGAGCTCGCCGTTGGCCCATTGGGTCAGGGCGCCGTTGACGAACTCGCCGATGAAGCCGCCGAGCCCGGCGCACAGCGGCACGCCGCCGCCGTAGGTCAGGCACAGCGCGGTGGCGCCGGCGCCGACCAGCATCGCTCCGGAGACGATCAGCGCGCCCTGCCACCAGGACTCGTCGACGACGACTCCCGGATCCTTGATGACGATGACCGCGACCGTGCCCTCGACCCGCAGCTCGGCGTCGAACTCGACGAAACGCAGCTTGGGCATGACGTCGTGCAGCTGGCCCTTGGTCCGCTCGTCCACGACCTGGCTGAGCTTCTTGCCGCTGGCGCGGATCTCGTCGAACTGCTGGACGTAGTGCGCGGCCAGCGCCGGGTCCTGGAAGTCGTGGCGGACGGTGTGGTCCTGGCCGGCGGCTGGGACGAACACGGCGTCCGGCGCGGCCGTGGCGGGCTGGATGCCGGTGCTGGAGACCAGCACGGCGATCGCCGTCACGATGGCGATCAGAAAGGCCGGCGGTTTGCGCCGGCGCAAGGTTCGGGAGCGTGGTGAGCCCATGCGAAGTCCTTCTGTAGGGGCGGAGAGCACTGCGTTTGGGAGCGCTTCCAGTTAAGTATGGGAGCGCTCCCACGGCACCGTACAGAAAGCTGCTGCGGAAGGCATCGAGAGCAAGCGCTATCCGTGATCGAGTTAACACGGACGGCGACGTTTGAGCGTTCGAAAGTCTCGGACCCCCGGGGCGGCGGGGGTCCGAGACTTTGCGACGGGCTCAGAAGTTCGGCCAGGCCCAGCCGAGGTAGTTCGAGAAGTAGGGCAGTTTCGCCAGGCCGATCTTGCCGCCGACGCTGGTGGCCCAGAAGTAGCCGTCGCCGCGGGCGACGCCGACGTGGCCGTAGGGGGCAGCAAGATCCCAGAAGACCAGGGCGCCCTTCGGCGGGTTCAGGTCGCCGCGGTGCGCGACGCCGCGAGCGACGGCGTCGTTCCAGTCCGCTTTGGCCGACGGCCAGACGCCGGTCTTGCCGTACGAGTTCTCCGCGGCCATCTCGCAGTACCCCTGGAACGCGGTCGAGCCGTTGCGGGCGGCGTACCAGGCGATGGCCTTGTCAGCCCGCGGGTTGCTGGTGCACAGCGGCGCTACGAGCCCAGTACTGCCGGTGTTGACGTAGGCGTCGGAGATGAAGCCCTTACCGGGGATGTGGTCCCAGATCAGGCTGCGGCCGAACTTGCCGGTCACCGGCTCGCCGTAGATCTGGCAGTCGATCTGAACCGTTCCGTTGGGCTGGGTGCCGACTGAACCGAAGCTGGTCGCGTTACCGGACCGAATGGTCACACCGGCGCCGCTGTCGGTCACAACGGTGCCAGTGGCGGCGTGGGCGGGCAGTACGCCGGTACCGAGGACGGCGCCGGCGGTGAGCAGGGACAGGGCGGACAGGCGGGCGGTGATGCGCAGGAGGGCGGTACGCATGAGAATGTCCTTTCCGGAAGGCGCTGACTTTCAGACAATCAGAGCGTTACGGTGTTGTCGCAGTGGGCAACAGACGACTGGGGAGTGCGCAGTGAGGCCAGCGCAGGCTCGCTTTGTGATCGGCTGCCGGATGCGTGAGCTCCGGGAGGCTGCTGGAGTGCCGTTGTCCCGGGCAGCCACCCTGTCCGGTTGGGACAAGGGGCACCTGTCGCGCGTGGAGCGCGGCCATACCAAGCCCAGCCGCGAGCTGATCGAGTGGTACGACGGCTCGTTCGGCGCGGGCCAGGCGCTGGTCAACCAGCTGATGGAGCTGGACGCCGCCGTCCGGGCCGGCCGGGACACGTCCCAGCGGGACTTGCGGCGGGCCGTTGTGCCGACGTCCCTCGGCGGATCGGTCCCGACCGACCATCACCCGGAGGACCGGGCCGAGCTGGTGGGGGAGACCGTTCCGGACGGGACACGGGTCAGCCGGGAGCAGTCCTTCGAGAAGAGCTGGGAGATCCGCAACAGCGGTGAGCGGCCGTGGCGGGACCGCTGGCTGACCCGGCAGGGCGCCGCCGGTACGCCGGGGTGGTTGCGTTCGCCGGTCCGGGAGCGGGTGCCGGATGCGGAGCCGGGTGACGTGGTGACGGTCACGATGGCGCTGCAGGCTCCGTCCCAGGTCGGGGCGTCGACGGCGTACTTCAAAATCACCGACGACGCGGGCCGTTTGTACTACCCCGGGCTGGAATCACCGCCGGTCTACTGCACGATTTTCACCGTTTACGAGCTTTAGGGAATGCCCTTGTCGTAGCTGTAGTACCTGGTCATCCGGCGCGGATCCGGCATACGTTGCAGTTTTCCTGCAACCCCGCCCGGATCCAGGAGTATCAGCGTGAGAAGACTTCGCAGTACGGCCGTCGTGCTGGCGGCGGCCCTCGTCGTGCCGATGGTGACCGCCGGTACAGCCGCGGCCCGCCCGGCCCGTGGGCCGGTCGACCCGAAGACGCCGTCCATCCCGCAGCGCTACCTGGACCAGCAGATCAGCTGGGCCCCGTGCGCGTTCGATGCCGCGATCAAGGCGTCGTACCCGCAGGCGCCGACCACCAACTGCGCCAAGGTGAAGGTCCCGATGGACTGGGCCAACCCGAACGCGCACCCCGACGTCGAGGTCGCGATCGCCTACAGCAAGGCGACCGGCACGTCGAAGGGCCTGATGACCACCAACCCAGGTGGGCCGGGCGGCGCAGGCCTGCGGCTGTCGGCCGCGCTCGGCACCGAGAAGCCCCAGCTGTTCAGCGACTTCGACCTGCTCGGCTTCGACCCGCGGGGGTTCGGAGCCAGTACGCCGCTGCGCTGCGTCACCACCGCCGAGAAGCTGAACGCGCTGCCGACGACGCCGGACTACAAGGAGCGCACGGCGCAGACCCACAAGGTCGAGGTCGCCGAGGCCAAGCTGTACGCCGAGGCCTGCGCGGCCGAGGAGTTCGGCCAGTTCGTCAGCAGCCAGCAGACCGTTTATGACATGGAGTTCCTGCGGGCGCTGTTCAAGGCCCGCCAGCTGAACTTCATCGGCTACAGCTACGGCACCTGGCTCGGCGGCTGGTACGCCGACGCCTACCCGCAGCGGGTCGGCCGGTTCGTGATCGACTCGAACATGGACTGGACCCACACCCAGTGGGAGAACGTGAACTTCGACCCGTTCTCCGGCCAGCGCCGCCGCGACACCCAGTTCTTCCCGTGGATCGGCCGGCACGCCGACCAGATCCAGGGGCTCGGCGCGACCCCGGCCCAGGTGAAGGCGAAGTACAACCAGATCCGCGCCGGTGTGATCAAGCTGGTCAAGGCGAACCGGTCCGACGTCCAGGGCGTTGATCTGGACGGCAAGATCTACAGCGTCATCTACGGCAACGTCCGCTTCATCCGCGGCACGATGGACGTCCTGGTGCACGACGAGTTCGTGAAGGACCCGCCCGCCTCGAAGAAGATCGAGGCCAAGCACATCGACCGCGCCTGGGCCCGCCTCGCGCCGGAGCTGCAGGCCTTCGACACCATCGCCGCCATCCGCGCCCGCTACAACGTGACCGTCGCCGCAACCGCCGTCGAGACCATGGCCGCCAGCTCGGACTCGGTCCGCACCCTGCTCGCCGACGCCCGCGCCGACGCCCGCACGATGGCCGCCGGCGAGCCGCTCCTGCTACCCCCGGTCGGCACCACGGTCCGCTGTAACGACACCGCCTGGAACAAGGACCCGCGGTTCTACCTCAAGGAAGCCGACAAGATGGCCAAGAAGTACGACTTCTTCGGCTACATGAACGGCGTCCCCATGTGCGCCTTCTGGCCCTACAAACCCCAGGACCGCAAACTCGACCTGACCGGCTCCCCCCGCCTCCTGATGGTCCAGGGCGAACTCGACCCCGCCACGGCGTACGAAGGCGCCCTCCGCACCCACCGCGACACCTCCAAGGCCACCCGCTTCGTCGCCATCGACGACGAAGGCCAGCACGGCCAGTACGTCGGCTCCGCCTCGGCCTGCGCCGAAGCCATCGGCGACACCTTCGTCTTCACCGGCGAACTCCCCGCCCGCAACAAGATCTGCGGCACCACCCCCCTCCCCGCCGAACTCACCGTCTACCCCGTCAACGGCCCCCTCGACGGCAACGCCGTCCACCTCCCCAAATCCCGCTCCACCCCCCAGAAAGTCACCCCCTTCCTCCAGCAAGTCCTCGACACCGTAGCCGCCGGCACCCTCCGCTGACCCCATTGCAACAACCTGCAAAACCCTCCTTCCCTGTACTCACCCCCTGCTAGGCTCCCGCCGCTCGGGGTGAGCACAGGGGAGGACCTTTTCCATGAACAAGCACGGCCGCCGCACGCGCCGATCCATCATCACCAGGCTGATCGCACCGGCGCTCACAGCCCTGCTGACCCTCACATTGCTCCCCACCACCCCAGCAACTGCGGCCCCAACCCCGCCACCCAGCACCGAGACGGCGCGCCCCGAGTCCAATCCCTCGGTGCGGGCCAGGGCCGCGAAGCCCTCGGCCAAGGTCGTTTTCGACGGCCCTTGTGAAGGCACGCTGCTCCTGGACAAGCCGGCGTCATGTGCCGCGCTCGACTCCGACCAGTCGCACACCTACACGCTGACGACGTCGCGACCTGACGAAGCCGTCCTCATCAAGTACTACGTTCCGGACAGCCCGAGCTTCACCGCGTCTCTGACCGGTTCAGGCGTCACCTGTGACTTCGCGGGCGCCACCCGGTGTGTGCTGCCCGAGATCGGCGCCTACACGGTCACCGTCACCAACTCGAGTCCCTACTCGACCAGCTATGCGTTGTCCGCGACCTCGATTCGGAACGGGCCGTGTACGACGTTGTCAGCAGCCGACCTTTCGCCGGCAGCGCCTCCGCGCCCAACCGAACAGCCCGCTGAGCGCGTCGCGAACTGCTTCGAGATTCCGGGGGCCGCGGACGATGTGATCCGCTTCGGTCA
The DNA here is from genome assembly GCF_013131805.1 of Kribbella sandramycini. Lineage (GTDB taxonomy): Bacteria > Actinomycetota > Actinomycetes > Propionibacteriales > Kribbellaceae > Kribbella > Kribbella sandramycini. Next base: position 448,494 of record NZ_JABJRC010000006.1, read on the forward strand.
AGAGCTCAAATACGTGCTGGTGTTCGACTCCGTGGGAGCGGAGGTTTGTCAGGGTTGGTCATCGACTCTGTGCACACTCACGGGCAGCGGACCCTATCGGCTGTTCACCGTAGGCCGGGATGCCTGGGACCGTCCGGACTTCCGATTTGGGGTGGCTCGGATGAGCAACCCGGACGGGTGCCTTTCGCTCGCGATAGCGCCGTTCGGTGACCCCCACGGCGCCATCGCGTCGGGTCCGCTGGCAGGTGGTGCGACCGACTGCCGCTCGATCACGGTCGCTGCAGGTCGGTACTCCGTCCGTGAAGGAGGCCACAACCAGGCGGGGTGGCAGGTCTACACCCGTGCCGGAGAGCCTGTCGGCTGCGGCAGCGACGACTGCGAGTTGCCGGCAGGTGCTTACACACTGCTGGTCGAGAACAGTCCTGAAGCGGAGAAGGACGGTACCTTCAATCTGGCGGTCACCGACCTGAGTTCGACCGAGGGATGTGCACCCCAGATCAACACCCGATGGGACACGCCCGCACCGCTCCGGACGCAGTCCGCCCCGATCCAGCTCGACTGCCAGCCGATCGACGGCAAGGCCGGCGAGCGGCTTCTTACAGAGATCCGAGGAGTGGACGGCGCACCTGGTGAGGGCGACAGTTGGATCGTTGACCCGACCGGTGCCGAAGCCTGCACCGAGGACTCCCGCCACGACGGATGCGTACTGCAGGGCGACGGACCGTTCCGCGTGTTGTCGACCCGAGATCACCCGGATCCGGGCAGTTATGTACTGGACCTCGGTCGGCTGTCAGATCCCGTCGGATGTGAACCGGCCGTCCTGAGCACATTCGGTACGCCGGGCGCAGCCGCCGCGAGCAGCCGGTGCCGGGAACTCACGGTGACCACAGCGACGACGTACACGATCGACTCGCGCACGCTGGCAGACCAGAGTGTCGGTCGTGGCGCATATGGCATCGATGGTCTTGAGAGATGCGCGGATATGCGGCGCTGCCGGCTGGAGCCCGGCAAGTACACGGTGATTGCTCCGGTGGGGCGGCGCGTGGCACTCTTTACAACGACCGCGACGGCCGGCTGCGAAGTACAGCCCGCAGACACCCTGGCCGCGCGCAATGGCAACTTGGCGTCAGAAACGCAGTACGACTGCTTGCAGCTGCAGGCGCCGGCCGGGGCGAGGATCGCGTTGACCGAGCCAGTCGGGAGCGCAGTGACCGACGGATACGTCGTCGACTCCACCGGGCGCGACCAGTGTGGCTGGAACTCACGGACTTACGAGCACGTCGTCATCTGTGAGCTCACAGGAACGGCGCCGTTCCGGGTCGTGGTTCATCAGCGGCTCGATGAACCGGATGGCTCGCAGTACCACCTGACTGTGACCCGGCTCGACCAAGCGACGGGATGCCCGGCCTTTCCCCAGAGCGACTTTGCTGCGCCCGGTGGGGTGACTGTCGCACTGCGCCCGGAGCGGTTCGTCGCTTGCCTCGCGATCCCCGCCGACGGTCACGCGGCGAAGGAGACGTTGGAGCATGTCCGGACGGGATCGATCGGTTCGGCCACGACGCTCGCCGTGACGGCAGACTCCGACCAAACCTGCGTGGGCCGTGAAGGCATGGCCTGGTTCGAATTCTGCGACTACGAAACAGGGAAAGCAGTCACGATCTTCGTCATCGGATCGGCCGACACAGCTAGCCACCGCATCTCGCGGCGGGACATGACGTCGACCGCTCGGGGCTGCACGGCCGTGACGGCGACAGCCGTCGGCGGAATCTCGGGATCGGGCACCGTGCCGGACGCCTCGGTCATCAGATGCTTCAAGATCACCGGAGCCACGAGCGACCGTTTCTCCATCAATGCGCGCGATGCCAAGGGGAGCATCGTGGCCTCGGTCTTCGCGCCGAACGGTGACTATGTGTGCAAGACCTATTCCGAGACACGCTGTCTGGCGACGGGATCGACGGGTTACCAGGTGATGGTGTTCAACGATCCTGGCACCGGTACGGCTGGGGCCTTCACCCTGGAGGCCTACCGAATCGGTGGCGCTGCCGGGCCCGCGCCCGACTGTACGAAGCTGGATTCGGCGTACGGGTTCGGGCCGTTGACCGGCGAGCTGACGAACAGCAAGCGCACCGTGTGCGTAGCCTTTCCGATGAAGCAGGACAAGAAGTTGGTTGGCCAGGCGCGCAACCAGGTCCCCAACAGCCTGTTGCCGATCTTTACGCCGTACGGCACGGATTCGAACGACAACTGCACGTCGTATGCAGGCGAGGACGGGAGATTCGACTGCGAAGGCTCCCGCACGGACTTTTGGATGCAGTCGATTCTGTTGAGCCTCCCGGAGTCAGGCGAGACGTCGTTGAAGTACCTGTTGAAGGCTGAGTGCGAGACCCCGTTGTGTGGCGGGGCGACGTTCGGTGTCACGGGGGCCGCGCCGACGAGCGCTGCGGCCGGTGTGCCAGTGGCGGTGAGCCTCAACGGGAAGTCGCTGCATCTCAAGGATGTGGTGAGGTTCAAGGCCGCTGGTAAGCCGGATGTGGTCGGCGTGGTGAAGTCGGTTTCGGCGGACCGGACTGCGGCGTCTGTGACGGTTGATCTGGCTGGTGCTGCCGTCGGGCCGCGGAGCCTGGTGGTCGAGTCGTTCGCGGGTGGATCGGCGACGTTGGCGAATGCGTTCACTGTGACGCCGCCGGCCTTGGTGAACACCAAGGCGCCGACGGTGGTTGCGCCGGTGCGGGTGGGGGATGTGGTGAAGGTGAATGTGGGGGCTTGGTCGCCGGCGGCTAGTTCGTACACGTATCAGTGGCGGGACAACGGGGCTGCTATTCGGGGGGCTGGGGCGGCGACGTATACGCCGGCGGCTGGGATGGTGGGGCGGTCGTTGAGTGTGACGGTGACTGCGGTTCGCTCGGGGTACGCGAGTAAGGCCGTGACTACGGCGGGGGTTGTAGTGGGGGTGGGGGCGGCACCGAAGGCGAGTAAGGGGCCGGTGGTTACGGGGGCCTACAAGGTGGGGAAGACGGTTTCGGCTTCGACTGGGACGTGGGCGCCGGCTTGTACGTCAGTGAAGTTCCAGTGGTATCTCGCGGGCAAGGCGATCTCGGGCGGGACGAAGGCTTCGCTTGCGTTGACTGCTGCGATGGGGAAGAAGGCGGTGCACGTGGGGGTGACCTGTGCGCGGGCGGGGCACGCTTCGGGGGTTGCGTCGACGCGGCCGGTGACGGTCGCGGTGTGAGCTGTCTGCCCCGCCCGGTGGGCGGGCGGGGCAGGCTGTTTACGATCGCTGGGTGTTCAGTGAGCGGTTGGTGGAGTTCTGGGGTGAGCGGCATCTGTGTGTGTTGAGCACGGTGCGGCGGGATGGGACTGTGCATGCGACGCCGGTGGGGGCGACGTTGGATGCGGCGGCTGGGGTGGTTCGGGTGATCTGCTCGGGGGCGTCGTACAAGGCTCGGGCCATCCGGCGGCTGGGGGAGGCCGCGGTGGCGGTGACGCAGGTGGATGGGCGGCGGTGGAGCACGATCGAGGGCCGGGCGGTGGTGGTGGACGCGCCGGAGCGGGTTCGGGACGCGGAGCGGCGGTACGCGGCGCGGTACAAGGAGCCGCGGGTGAATCCGCAGCGGGTGGTCATCGAGATCACGGTGACGAAGGTGCTCGGCAATGGCGGCTGAGGTGACGGTCGTCGGGATCGGGGCCGACGGTTGGCAGGGGCTGTCGCCGGCCGCGCAAGAGGCGATCGGTGCGGCTGAGGTGTTGTTGGGGAGCAGCCGGCAGCTCAGTCTGGTGCCGGAGGGGACGGCGGAGCGCCGCGCCTGGCCGTCACCGTTGTCGGAGGCGCTGCCCGGTTTGCTGAATGAGTACGCCGGACGCCGGTTGTGCGTGCTGGCGAGTGGGGACCCGACTTTCCACGGGATCGGTACGACGCTGACGAGGTTGCTGGGGGCAAGCGCCGTCCGCGTGATCCCGCATCCGTCGAGCGTTTCGCTGGCCTGTGCGCGGCTCGGCTGGCCGCAGGACCAGGTGCAGGTCGTGAGCCTCGTCGGTCACCCGACCGAGCGCGTCCACCCGCACGTACAGCCGGGACGCCGCCTCGTCGTCCTGAGCTGGGGTGCGCAGACGCCGGCCGAGGTCGCCGAGCTGTTGGTTGCCCGCGGCTACGGTGCGAGCGCGTTCACAGTCCTCGAACAGCTTGGCGGGCCGGACGAACGGGTGACGAGTACGACGGCCGACAGTTGGTCCGGCGAGGTCGATGCGCTCAACGTCATCGGCGTGCTCTGCCAAGGGAGCCAGGTGTTGTCGACTGTGCCCGGCCTGCCGGACGACGCGTACGAGAGTGACGGCCAGCTGACCAAACGCGAGGTCCGCGCGGTGACGCTGTCGCGGCTGGCGCCGGTGCCGGGGCAACTGCTCTGGGACGTCGGCGGCGGTGCGGGCAGTATCGCGATCGAGTGGTCGCGTCATCACCCGAGCTGCCGGGCGATCGCCGTCGAGCGCGACGCCGAGCGGTCCGACCGGTTGCAAAGAAATGTTGCCGCGCTCGGCGCCAGCGTCACCACGGTTCTCGGCGCGGCGCCAGAAGCCCTTACAGGGCTAGAAGAGCCGGATGCCGTCTTCGTCGGCGGCGGTGCGACCGCGCCCGGCATGATCGAGACCTGCTGGAACGCCCTGCGCCCCGGCGGCCGGCTCGTCGTCAACGGTGTGACGCTGGAGACCGAAGTCCTGATCGCCGAGTGGTACCAGAAACTCGGCGGCGACCTCGTGCGGCTGGATGTGCAGCGCGCGTCGGCGGTCGGCGGGATGACCGGCTGGCGCCCGGCGATGCCAGTGACGATCTGGAGCGTGACCAAATGACCGTGCACTTCATCGGCGCCGGCCCCGGCGCCGCGGATCTGATCACCGTCCGCGGCCGCGACCTGATCGCCACGTCACCCGTCTGCCTGTACGCCGGAGCGCTCGTACCGGTCGAACTCCTCGACCACTGCCCGCCCGGCGCGCGCACGGTCGACACGGCGAATCTCGACCTTGACCAGATCGTCGCCGAGCTCACCGAGGCGCACGCCGCCGGTCACGACGTCGCCCGGCTGCACTCCGGTGACCCATCGGTGTTCAGTGCGATGGCCGAGCAGATGCGCCGGCTCGACGCGCTCGGCATCCCGTACGACGTGACGCCCGGCGTCCCGGCGTACGCCGCCGCGGCCGCCACTCTGCAACGGGAGCTGACCGTCCCGGAGGTCGGGCAGACCGTCGTGCTGACCCGGATCGGCGGCCGGGCCTCGGCGATGCCGGCCGGTGAGGATCTCGCCACCCTGGGCGCGAGCGGCGCCACCCTCGTGCTGCATCTGGCCGTGCAGCAGATCGACCGCGTCGTCGCCGAACTCCTCCCGAACTACGGCCCCGACTGCCCGGTCGCCGTCGTGGCCAAGGCGTCCCGCCCCGACGAGGAGATCCTGCGCGGAACGCTGGCCGATATCGCCGGCCAGGTCGAGCGGGCCGGTATCCGGCGGACGGCCGTGATCATCGTCGGAAAGGTGCTGGCGGCAACCGAGTTCCGCGACAGCCATCTGTACTCGACGACCCGCGACCGATGAGGATCCTGCTCCTCGGCGGCACCGGCGAGGCCCGTGAGCTGGCCCACCAGCTCGACGACCACGAGGTGGTGTCCTCGCTGGCCGGCCGGACGAAGGACTTGCGGCTCCCCGACGGCGACGTCCGGGTCGGCGGATTCGGCGGCGTCGAGGGCCTGGCCAGCTGGCTCCGCCAGCGGGCGATCGACGCGGTGATCGACGCCACGCACCCGTTCGCCGCGGCGATGACCGAGCACGCCGTCGCCGCAAGCCGCGCGGCCGGCGTACCGCTGCTGATCCTGCGCCGCCCCGGCTGGACCGAGCAACCGGGTGACGACTGGCACTGGGTGGACGACGCACAGGCAGCAGCCGCCGCGCTCCCGGCCCTCGGCAGCAGAGTCTTCCTGACCATCGGACGCCAGGGCCTCAACCACTTCGCCGCCACCGGCCTCTGGACCCTCGCCCGCTGCGTCGACCCGCCCGACCCGGCCCCCGCCTGGTGCACCCTCCTCCTCGACCGCGGCCCGTACGCCGTCCCCGGCGAACTCGAGCTCCTGCGCCGCCACCGCATCGACGTCCTCGTCACCAAGGACAGCGGCGGCCCGCAGACCGAAGCCAAACTCACCGCCGCCCGCGAGCTCCAGCTCCCGGTCGTGCTGATCCGGCGCCCGGAACTGCCCACCGGGGTCGAGGCGGTCGGCAGCGTGGCGGCCGTTGCCGCGTGGGTGCGATCCGCCAGGCCATCACAATCGGACGCGAGGCGGGTCGTCCCGCGTGCGGTGCCGCCGGACCGGCGGTTGTGATGGCCTAGGGGGCCGCGACCGATAGATTGACGCCCATGGGCATTCAGATCGCACCCAGCATCCTGTCCGCGGATTTCGCCAGGCTCGCGGACGAGGCCCGGGCGGTGTCGAACGCGGACTGGTTGCACGTCGACGTGATGGACAACCACTTCGTGCCGAACCTGACGCTCGGGATGCCGATCGTCGAGTCGCTGGCCAAGGCGACCGACACGCCGCTCGACCTGCACCTGATGATCGAGGACCCGGACCGCTGGGCGCCGGGGTACGTCGAGGCGGGCGCGTCGAGTGTGACGTTCCACGTGGAGGCCTGCCGGGCCCCGATCCGGACCGCGCGGGAGATCCGGGCCAAGGGCGCCCGCGCGGCGATGGCGCTCAAACCGGCCACCCCGATCGAGCCCTACGAGGACCTGCTGTCCGAGCTGGACATGATCCTGATCATGACCGTCGAGCCCGGTTTCGGCGGCCAGAAGTTCCTCGACGTCTGCGTCCCGAAGATCCGCCGCACCAAGCAGCTCCTCGACAAGCACGGCCTCGACCTGTGGATCGAGATCGACGGCGGCGTCTCCACCGAGACGATCGAGCGCTGCGCCGACGCCGGCGCCGACGTGTTCGTGGCCGGCTCGGCCGTGTACGCCGCCGACGACCCGAACGCGATGGTCGAGAAGCTCCGCGCCCTGGCCGAAGGAGCGGCGCAATGAGCGACCACAAGCCGGTCGAGAGCTGGCTGACCGACATGGACGGCGTCCTGGTCCACGAGGAGCGGGCGATCCCGGGGGCCGCGGAGTTCATCGCGAACCTGCAGCGGTCGGGCAAGAAGTTCCTGGTCCTCACCAACAACTCGATCTTCACGCCGCGCGACCTGCGCGCCCGGCTGCTGGCCGCGGGGATCGACATCCCCGAGACGGCGATCTGGACGAGCGCCCTGGCCACGGCCCAGTTCCTCGAGGACCAGCGCCCCGGCGGGACGGCGTACGTGATCGGCGAGGCCGGCCTGACCACCGCGCTGCACGAGGTCGGCTACGTGCTGACCGAGCGCGCGCCGGACTACGTCGTCCTCGGCGAGACCCGGACGTACTCGTTCGAGGCGATCACCAAGGCGATCCGGCTGATCGCGGACGGCGCCCGCTTCCTCGCGACCAACCCGGATCCGACCGGCCCGTCCCAGGAGGGCCCGCTGCCCGCGACCGGGTCGGTGGCCGCGCTGATCACCCGGGCAACCGGCGTCGCGCCGTACTTCGTCGGCAAGCCGAACCCGCTGATGATGCGCAGCGCGCTGAACCGGATCGAGGCGCATTCGGAGACCGCCGTGATGATCGGCGACCGGATGGACACCGACATCATCAGCGGCCTGGAGGCGGGCCTGCGCAGCGTGCTCGTGCTGACCGGCTCGACCAGCGAGCACGAGGTCGACCGCTTCCCCTACCGCCCGACGCGGATCGTCGAGTCGATCGCGGACGTCGTCCCCCTGATCGACTCGCTGTCCTAGCAGGTCAGCGTGCGGAAGCCGTAGCCCTGGGCCTTGAGCGTCGCCAGGATCTGCGGCAGCGCGGCGACCGTCTGACTCCGATTGCCGCCGCCGTCGTGCAACAGAATCACCGAGCCGTTCCGGACGCCGGTCAGCACCCGCTGCACGATCGCCGGCGACCCCGGTTTCGACCAGTCGCGGGAGTCGATCGTCCAGAGCACCAGCTCCTTGCCGAGCGCTTTCGCCCGCTGCCGGACGGTCGCGCTCACCCCGCCGTACGGCGGCCGCAAGCACGTCGGCACCACACCGCCGGCCGCGCGGATCGCCTCGTCCGTCGACTGGACCTGCTGCCGGAACGCCGAAGCCGTCTGGTGTCGCAGATCCTGATGCGCCCAGGTGTGGTTCTGGATGCTGTGCCCGGCCGCGTGGATCGCCTTGGTCAGCTCCGGATGCTTGGCGACGTTCTTCCCGACCTCGAAGAACGTCGCCGTTGCGTCGTACTTCTTCAGCACCTCGAGCACCTTCGGCGTGTACGCCGGATCCGGCCCGTCGTCGAAGGTCAGCACGACGTACTTGGCCGGTAACGGAGTCTTACTCGGCGTCACCACGACCGGCGCGGCCGGTGGCGGCGCCGTCCGCGGGCGCGCCGCGACCACCACGACGGTCCCGATGACCGCGCTGACCACGATCATCATCGCCAGCCCGACCAACCGCTGACCGGCCCGCGTCAACTGCATAAGTCCCCCATGGCGGTGGGTGCCTCACGACCTCACCCCGCTCACGCTAGAGCACTTGGGACAGAAATTGCCGCAGGCGAGGGGACTCGGCGGCGGTGAAGATCTGATCCGGGACGCCGGACTCGACGACCACGCCCTGATCCATGAACGCGACCTGGTCGGCGACCTCGCGGGCGAACCCCATCTCGTGGGTGACCACGACCATCGTCATCCCGCTCTGGGCGAGGTCGGCCATCAGGCCGAGGACGCCCTTCACCAGCTCCGGGTCGAGCGCCGAGGTCGCCTCGTCGAACAGCATCACCTCGGGTTTCATCGCCAGCGCCCGGGCGATCGCGACCCGCTGCTGCTGACCGCCGGACAAGTTCCCCGGGCGGGAGTCGGCCTTCTCGACCAGGCCGACCAGCTCCAGCTGTTCGATCGCGGCGGCGCGCGCGGCCCCGGTATCCAGCTTCTTGAGCTTGCGGAGCGGGAGCGTGATGTTCTCGACGACCGTCTTGTGCGGGAACAGGTTGAAGTGCTGGAACACCATCCCGATCCGGCGGCGCAGGACGTCCGGGCTCCCGGGCAGCACCGATGAGCCGCCGAGCAGCACGTCGCCGGCGTCCGGCTCGATCAGGCGGTTGATGGTCCGCAGCAGCGTCGACTTCCCCGATCCGGACGGTCCGATGACGCACGCCGTCCGCCCGGCCGGTACGGCGAGGTCGACGCCGCGCAGCACCTTGTTCGCGCCGAAGGCCAGCTCGACGCCGCGGACCTCCAGGCTGGCGGCGTCCTCAACGGTGGTCGGCATACGCGGGCTCCTCCAGGACGTCGGGCGCGGGCCGGCCTTCGCGCAACCGCTTGTCGAAGTAGTTGACCAGGTGGGTCAGCGGGATCGTGATGACCAAGTAGAAGATGCCGGCCAATAGCAGCGGCGACAGGTTGCCGTTGGTCGCGGCGGCGTCCTGCCCGATCCGGAACAGCTCCCGCTGGCTGGCCAGCAGCCCGAGGAAGTAGACCAGACTCGACTCCTTCACCAGCGCGATGAACTGGTTGACCAGCGCGGGCAGCACCCGGCGGACGCCCTGCGGGATGACGACCAGCCGCATCCCGCTGGTATAGCTGAAGCCGAGCGCCCGCGCCGCCTCCAATTGGCCCTTCTCCACACTCTGGATGCCGGACCGGAAGATCTCACCGATGTACGCCGAAGCGATCAGCGACAGCGCCAGGATCCCCAGCGGGTACGGGTTCGGCCCCCACCAGTGCCGGGTGATGGGGGAGAGGCCCTGACCGATCAGCAGGATGGTCAGGATCGCCGGCAGGCCGCGGAAGATGTCGGTGTAGATCTTGGCCGGCCAGCGCAGCCAGCGCTTCTTGGACAGGGCGAAGACCGCCACGACCATGCCGAGCACAGTGCCCAGTACGACCGAGGCGGCCGCCAGAATCAGGGTGTTGACCAGGCCTACCTTGAGCATCTCCGGCAGGACCGCCTTCATCGACTCCCAGTCGAGGAAGGTGTCGTTCAGGGTGGACCAGACGTCCATCAGGCTTTGGGCGCGGTGAACTTGACCGTGCCGCTACCCGGCTTGAACGACTCCGGCACCGCGCGGCCCGGGTAGTACTGCTCGACGAGCTTCGTCCAGGTGCCGTCGGCAATGACCTCGTCAAGGGCCTTGTTGACGGCCTCGCGCAGCTTGTCGTTGCTCTTGGCCACCGCGTACGCCGTCGGCGCGGAGCTGAGCTCCTTCGCGGCCAGGACCACCACGCCGCCGCCCTGCTCCTTGGCCATCTTCTCGCCGATCTCGGCCGGTGAGATCCAGGCGTCCGCCGTCCCGGCCTTCAGCTGGCCGACGGCGGCGTTGTAGTTCGGCACGCGGACCGGGTCGAGGTTCTTGCCGGTCGCGTAGTCGTCCTGGACGGTGCCCTGGACAACGACCACGCGCTGACCGGCCAGCTGGTCGAACTTGGTGATCCCGGAGTTCTTGGTGGTGTTCAGGCCGAGGTAGCCGAAGTCGTAGCCATTGCTGAAGGCAACCGTCTTCTTCCGGGCCTCGGTGATCGTGATCGACGAGCTGCCCAGGTCGAACTGGCCGCCGTTCACCTGCGAGAGCAGCGCGGAGAAGTCGGTGCCGACGAACTCGGGCTTCAGGTTCAGCTTGGCCGCGACCGCGGTGATCAGGTCGTTGTCGAAGCCGGTGAACTTGCCGTCCTTGACGTACACGTTCGGCGGGGCGTCGGTGAGCGTGCCGATCCGCAGCGTGCCGGCCTCGAGCAGGCCGAGGTCCGGCCCGTCGGCGGCCTTGTCGTCATTGCTGCCGCAGGCAACCATCGAGAGGGCCAGCGTGACGGCGGCGCCGGCGGCGGCGATCCGGCGGAAGGGAGCGCTGAAGGCGCGCACGAGTGTCTCCTTAGAACGAACAAGTGGTACGCAGGGCGAACCACCCCGCAGACAGAGCCAACACCACCCGCCGGTCGCCGATTCCCGTCCGACACCCGGTGAGACGGCCCCGCAATGTCGACCGGATTCGTGTTATATGAGCCGCCCGCCGCGGCGTCCCGGGATGTGATCCAGGTCGTTGCGGCCCTTGGCACCCGGTGCATACTGGAGGTACGAGTGAACCCACTCGCGTGCTCCGGGGTCGGTGAAATTCCGAGCCGGCGGTGACAGTCCGCGACCCGGCTGCTGCAGGTTGGCAGCCGGTTGACCTGGTGGAATTCCAGGACCGACGGTGAAAGTCCGGATGGGAGGCAGCACGCGATCGGCGGGAGAGCTCCGGCGTCCGTGACGGGCGTCGCGTGGGCAGGTGTGCTCGCGCGACGGCGCTGACCGGGTTCCGGAGTCCGAGCTGCCGGTCGTCAACGGCCCCGGTGTGCGTCCGTGACGACGAGGGACCGTACGTGACAAACGCATCGCCGATCGACGTCGCCTGGATGCGGCGAGCGATCGAGCTGGCCGCTCGCGGCGTCGGCAGCACCCACCCGAACCCGGTGGTCGGCTGCGTGATCACCGCCGCCGACGGCACCCCGGTCGGCGAGGGCTTCCACGCCGTTGCCGGCGGCCCGCACGCCGAGGTCGAAGCGCTGCGGATGGCCGGTCCGCGAGCCCGCGGCGGTACGGCGTACGTCACACTGGAGCCCTGTAACCACACCGGCCGGACGGGCCCGTGCGCCGATGCGCTGATCGAGGCCGGGGTGGCCCGGGTGGTCTTCGCCGTCCCGGATCCGAACCGGCAGGCGGCCGGCGGTGGCGAGAAGCTGCGGGCCAAGGACATCCGGGTCGAGCAGGGTCTGCTGCAGGCCGAAGCCGAAGCGGGTAACCAGATCTGGCTGCACAGCGTGCGCGCCGGGCGACCCTTCGTGACCTGGAAGTTCGCCACCACGCTCGACGGCCGCTCGGCCGCGCCGGATCGGACCAGCAAGTGGATCACCGGGCCGGCTGCGCGCGCCGACGTGCACCGGAAGCGGGCCGAGTGCGACGCGATCGCCGTCGGGACGCAGACCGTGCTGTCCGACGACCCCGAGCTGACCGTGCGCGACGCGGACGACGTCCCGGCGGCGCGGCAGCCGTTGCGGGTGGTGGTCGGCGATCGCGAGATCCCGGCGTCCGCGCGGGTCCGCAACGACCGGGCGGCGACGCTGCTGCTGCCCACCCACGACCCCGCCGAGGTGCTCCGGCAGCTGGACGACCGGCAGATCCGGCACCTCTGGCTCGAAGGCGGCCCGACGCTGGCCGCCGCCTTCCTGCGCGCCGGTCTGGTCGACCAGATCGTCGCGTACGTCGCTCCCGCCGTCCTCGGCTCGGGCTTCGCCGCGCTCGGCGACCTGGGCGCGGAATCGATCGGCGACCTGCGGCGCTTCAACCTCACGGACGTGACGCGACTGGGCGACGACGTCCGCCTCACCCTGGAACCCCTGGGAGGGAACTAGATGTTCACCGGAATCATCGAGGAGCTCGGCACCGTCGAGGCGCTCGACCTGCTGGACGGCGACGCGGCGCGGCTCACGATCCGCGGCCCGAAGGTGACCGCGGACGCCGGCCACGGCGACTCGATCGCGGTCAACGGCTGCTGCCTGACCGTGGTCTCGTACGGCGATGGTCTGTTCACCGCCGACGTGATGCGCGAGACTCTGCAGCGGACCAGCCTGGGCGCGGTCGAGAAGGGCTCCAAGGTCAACCTGGAGCGGGCCGTCACGGCGCACTCGCGGCTCGGCGGGCACATCGTCCAGGGGCATGTCGACGGCACCGGGACGATCGCGAGCCGGACGCCGTCCGAGCACTGGGAGGACGTCCGGATCGCGGCCGGGCCGGAGATCCTGAAGTACATCGCCGAGAAGGGATCGATCACGGTCGACGGCGTCTCGCTGACCGTCGTCGACGTGGACGACGTGTCGGGGACCTTCGGGATCAGCCTGATCCCGACCACGCTGGAGCTGACCGTGCTCGGGACCAACCGGGTCGGGGACACGGTCAACCTCGAGGTCGATGTGATCGCGAAGTACGTCGAGCGCTTGTTGGTTGCCGGGGGCACCCGATGAACGCGGTCGACTGGTTGCTGCACGCGCAGGTGACGATCGCCGGCTCGCCGGTGCTGGTGCGGGAGATCGTCGGCAACGTCTTCGGGCTGGCGAGCGCGCTGTTCGGGATGCGGCGGCTGGTCGCCGCCTGGCCGGTCGGCATCATCGGGAACATCTTGCTGTTCACGGTGTTCGTCGGCGGGATCTTCGACACCCCGCAGGACAAGGACCTGTGGGGCCAGGCCGGGCGGCAGGTGTTCTTCTTCGTTCTCAGCGTGTACGGCTGGTATCAGTGGTATCAGACTCGTCATCATGGTGCTGCCGCCGCTGTGCGGCCGCGCTGGGCGACTGCGCGGGAGCGGGTGGAGCTGCTCGGGATCGGCGTCGTGCTCTATGCGGCCGGCATCTTCGTGCTGCGGGCGCTGGGCTCGTGGGGTCCGCAGTGGGACGCGTGGATCCTGACCGGGTCGATCCTGGCGACGTACGGGATGGCGCGCGGGTACGTCGAGTTCTGGCTGATCTGGATCGCGGTCGATGTGGTCGGCGTACCGCTGCTGGTGCAGGCGAAGTTCTATCCTTCGGCGGCGATGTACGTGGTCTACGGCCTGTTCTGCGTGGTCGGCTTCTTCTCGTGGTGGAGAATTCAGAATCGGGAGCGGGTCAGCCCGCCGGAAGCAGTGGTGGTGGGTTGATGGGTGACGTGCTGAAACTCGACACGATCGAGCATGCGATCGACGAGATCCGGGCCGGGCGGCCGGTGGTCGTCGTCGACGACGAGGACCGGGAGAACGAGGGCGACCTGATCTTCGCCGCGTCCAAGGCGACGCCGGAGCTGCTCGCGTTCCTGATCCGCTACAGCTCGGGCGTGGTCTGCGTCCCGATGGAGGGCGCGGAGCTGGACCGGCTGGGGATTCCGCTGATGACCCCGCACAACCGGGAGCGGATGCGCACGGCGTACACGATCTCGGTCGATGCCCGGGACAACATCACCACCGGGATCTCCGCGGTCGACCGGGCCCGGACGATCCGGGTGCTCGCCGATTCGGCGTCCGAGCCCTATGACCTGGTGCAACCCGGGCACATCTTCCCGCTGCGCGCACGGGAGGGCGGCGTACTCGTGCGGCCCGGTCACACCGAGGCAGCGGTCGACCTGGCGCGGCTGGCCGGGCTCAACACCGCCGCCGTCATCTCCGAGCTGGTGAACGACGACGGGACGATGAAGCGCGGCCAGGACCTGCGGACCTTCGCCGACGAACACGGACTGGTCCTGGTGTCGATCGACGACCTGATCCGCTACCGGCGGCGTACCGAAACCCAGATCGAGCGCGTCGCGACCACCACCCTGCCCACCCGCTACGGCGACTTCGTTGCCCACGGCTACCGAAACACCGTCGACGGCTCGGAGCAACTGGCGCTCGTCCGCGGCAAGATCGGCGACGGCCCGGTGCTGGTCCGCCTGCACTCCGAATGCCTGACCGGCGACGTCTTCGGCTCCCTACGCTGCGACTGCGGCCCACAACTCGACGAAGCCATGCGCCAGGTCGCCGCCGAAGGTGGTGTGGTGGTCTACCTGCGCGGCCACGAAGGCCGCGGCATCGGCCTCCTGCACAAACTCCAGGCCTACGAACTCCAGGACGCCGGCCGCGACACCGTCGACGCCAACCTCGACCTCGGTCTCCCCGCCGACGCCCGCGACTACGCCGCCGGCGCCCAGATCCTCGCCGACCTCGGCGTCAAAGCCACCCGCCTGCTGACCAACAACCCCGACAAGGTGAACGGCCTGCAGGGATACGGCATCGACGTCGTCGAACGCCGCGGCATCTCCATCGACCCCACCGAACACAACCTGCGCTACCTACGCACCAAACGCGACCGCATGGGTCACCTACTGAACACAGAGAACGGAGCCGGCTGATGTCAGGCAGCGGAGCCCCCACCATCGAAGCCCCCCGCGCCGAAGGCGCCCGAGTCGCCGTCGTCGCCGCCCAATGGCACCCCAAAGTCACCGACGCCCTCGTCGCCGGCGCCCTCCGAGCCCTCACCGACTCCGGCGTCACCGACCACACCGTCGTCCGCGTCCCCGGCTCCTTCGAACTCCCCGTCGCCGCCCTGCACGCCGCCAAATCCGACTACGACGCCGTCATCGCCCTCGGCGTAGTCATCCGCGGCGACACCCCCCACTTCGAATACGTCTGCCAAGCCACCACCGACGGCCTGATGCAGGTCGGCCTCACCACCGGCGTCCCCATCGGCTTCGGCGTCCTCACCTGCGACAACGACCCCCAAGCCCTCGACCGAGCCGGCCTCCCCGACAGCCGCGAAGACAAAGGCTACGAAGCCACCCAAGCCGCGCTGTCGACTCTGGTAGCCATCCGAGCCCTCTAGCCGTACGCCGGACGCCGCCGCGCTACCGCGCGGGAGTCGCGGGCTACCGCCCGCCTCTCCCCGCGTGCGCGCCGTCCGCTGCGCTCCCGTCCCGCCCGCTCCCCCTCCCGCCCTGGGTGTGAGTTCCGGGCTGCCGCCCGGGGTTTCCGGCTGGCGCCGGGTGGCGCGCTGTCGCGCGGGAGCTGCGGGCTACCGCCCGGGGGTGCCGGCTACCGCCTGGCAGTTCCGGGTTGTCGCCCCGAGCTTCCCGGCTGCCGCCGGGTTGGTGCGCTGCCGCGCACGGCGGGGAGCTGTGGTCACGGGGGAGCGACATGGTTGACGTTCGGCGCCGCCGCGGTGTCTCCTTCGGCCTCCCGAAGGCTACCGACCGGCAACGCCGCAGGTTGCGTACCACGCAACGACGACAGCCCTTTACTGCATCGTCATGCAACTGTGTGGATTCAGGTCTGGACTGCATGTTAATCTCCCGGCGGCGCTGGCGGAGTCGGGGGACTCCAGGGTCTGTGAGCAGGTCATCCACGCCCAGGGGGATCCGTCATGCCCAAGTCCAGCTTGTCTTCGCGTGCGCGCAAGCGCCGGTTGCGGATCGCGCGGTTCGTGGCGATCGGCGTCGCGTTGGCGGTGCCGTTGTCGGGGATCGGACCGGCCGCGCCGGTGGAGTCCGTCGCGGCGAAGGAGCCGCCGGTACCGCAGGCCGCGATGTCAGGGCGTGGTGAGGCGAAGGCTCCTGTGCAACGGCTGGGCTCGGGCGACTTGCCGCCCGAGGCGCCGCCGGGCAACAACGTGCGGCCGCCGTCGTTGCGGTCGATGTTCCCGGTGAACGATGCCCAGCCGGAGGATCCGGCCGCCGAGCAGCCGGCGCCGCAGGCGGCTGAGGCGTTGCCGTCGGCCCGGCCGGACGTGAAGGGTTTCGACGCGAGGACGAGCCGGGAGATCACGGCCAAACGCGACGAGTACACGAAGACCTTCCAGAACGCCGACAGCACCGAGACGACCGTGTTGTCGCCGGCGCCGTTGAACTTCAAGAAGGCTGACGGCAGCTGGGCCGAGATCAACGCGAACCTGCAGCCGGCCGACGGCGGTGGCTGGGAGACGATCTCGACCGAGGTGTACTCGTGGATCGCAGCGCAGGCAGACGCCGAGCCGCTCGCGCGAGTCGAACTCGGCGACGGGCACACGATCGGCTGGAGCGCCTCCGGCGCGGCCGCCGTCCCGGGGCAGATGTCCGGGAGCAAGGTCACCTTCCCCGGGTTCATGCCGAACGCCGACCTCGAGCTGGAGTCTCGTCCGCAGGGCGTGAAGGAAACCATCGTCCTGAACTCCGCGGCGGCGGCCAGGTCTTACACGTTCCCGCTGCAGCTGAGCGACAAGCTGACTGCGTCGCTGCGCGGCCGCGAGGTCGTCATCACCGATGACGAGGGCACCGAGCGGGCGCGTATCCCGGCCGGGACCATGGAGGACTCCAACACCACTGAGGTTCGAGCAACCTCCGCCGCCGTGACCTACGAGCTGGTGACGGTGGACGGTCGCCAAGCGCTGAAGGTGACAGCGGACGACGCATGGCTGGACGACCCCGCGCGGGTGTTTCCGGTACGGGTCGACCCGACGGTGATCCCGACCGATCGGCTGACTCCGGGGATCGCCGCGAGCGCTGGTCTGAACGGCGCTATCAGCGGTGCCGAGGACCTGCAGGTCGGATGCCGCCCGCCGGCGGGCGGTACGAACTGCTCATCGACCTCGGGCTGGAACGCGTTCACCGCACTGCTGACATTCCCCGGCCTGGAGAAGGCGCCGTTCGTCTACGACACGATCGTCGCCGCCTCGCTGGAGGTCTACAACTACCAGACCGACACTTGTTCCTCGCGTGACCTCGATGTCTACGGCATCACCGAGAACTGGACGTCGACCCCGCTCTCACAGCTGAAGTACCCCGGCCCGGCGACGGGCCGCTCGGTGCTCGCCGCGAAGGGCTTCTCGCGCGGTTACGTGTCGGGCAGCACCGGAACGACGGCCTGCGCGCCGAAGTACGACGCGTTGCCGTTCAACGCCGCGGGCGTCTCCTGGCTGCAGGGCATCGTCGACGACCGGATCTCGAACTACGGGTTCGCGATGTTCGCTCGGCAGCGCGCGGACAAGTACTCCTGGAAGAAGATCGCGGGCAAGGACACCGCGAACCCGCCGCGGCTCGCGGTGACACATTCCCCGTACCACGCGGCGTACGCGTTCCGGGCGCAGAAGCCGGCTGACTACGTCCTGCAGGACAAGGACGGCAAGTTCCCGATGACGATCACCAACCTCGGTGGCCGGACCTGGGTTCCTAGCGACGACTACATGAGCTATCGCGTCTTCAGGAACGGGCAGGCGGTGAGCGTCAACCAGTTGCAGACGCCCGTCACGCGGAACGTCCCGCACGGCGGGAAGATCAACCTCGATGTGAACGTCGGGCGGCTGGCCGGTTCCCAGGCCGGTGTCGACTACCAGATCGAGTTCTCGATGGTGCATCGAGATACGACCGTACGCCGCTGGTACACCGACTGGGGCGTCCGCCCGGCGGCGCGCCTGATCACTGTGAAGAACGTGCCCGCGGTGGTGAACCCGGCCAAGATTTGGCCGCTCAACGGCGCGCAGGCCTACATGTTGACGCCGCCGTTGTGGGCGGACGCGATCGACCCGGATCAGCCGGAGACGACGCTGAAGTACAAGTTCCGGGTGTGCGAGGTGGTCGGCACGAACACCCAGGTCGGCTGCTTCGACAGCGGCGCCTACACCACGGCCAAGGGGTGGGTCGTCCCCGCCGGCAAGCTGAACTGGAACCGTGAGTATCGGTGGCAGGTCTCGGTTCAGGACAACGACGGCGCTGTCACGACCGGTCCGCCGATCACGTTGTTCACGGATGTGCCGCAACCGGCCATCACCTCGCACCTGGCGAACAACGACGGCAAGTCCCAGGACAAGCCCTACGACCCGGCGGTCGGCAACTACACCGCTTCCGCGCTGGACATCGTCGTGCCGGTGGCCGGTCCGGAGCTGAACGTCGCCCGGACGTACAACAGCCTCGACCCGCGGCGCGACGGCCTGTTCGGCGCCGGCTGGTCGAGCCGCTACGACATGCGGCTCGTGGTCGAGGACAACGAGAACGTGCTGGTCACCTATCCCGACGGGCGGCAGGTCCGGTTCGGAAAGAACGCGAATGGGACGTACGCCGCGCCGCGCGGCACCAAGAACGTGCTGACGGCAACGTCGGCGACGGGGCCGTGGACGCTGCAGATCGCACCTGGAATGAAGTACGAGTTCGCGGCCACGACCGGTCGGCTGAGCAAGATCTACAAGACGCTCGGCAAGCCGCTCGCGCTGACTTACCGCGCCGACGGAACGCTGGAAACGGCGGCCAGTCAGGACGGCGCCGGTCGCAAGCTGACCTTCACCTGGACGGGCGACAAGAAGCATGTCGCATCGGTGAGCACACAGCCGGTCGGAGGTACGCCGCTGACCTGGACGTACGAGTACGCCGGTGACGTGCTGACCAAGTCGTGCAACTCGGAGCAGAAGTGCACGACGTACGCCTCGGAGCAGGGATCGCACTACCGCAGCGCGGTCCTGGACTCCAAGCCGGACGGGTACTTCCGGTTGTCCGACGACGGGTCCGACAACGACGCGACCAACGAGATCGACCTCGCCGCAGGTGACGCGGACTTCGGTAGCTACACGTCGGTCGAGTTCAACCAGGACAGCCCGCTCGCGGGCGTGGGGACCGCGGACAAGTCGGTGAAGTTCACCGGCGCCTCGCGCGTCGACCTGCCGAACGGGCTGGTCAGCCGTAGCCGTGACGAGACCGTCGAGCTGTGGTTCAAGACCTCCGGCGGCACCGCAGGGCAGCCGCTGCTCGGTTACCAGGTTGGGAAGTTCGCCTCGACCACCACCGGTGGTATGCCGGTGCTGTACGTCGGGGCCGACGGCAAGCTTCGGGGTAAGTTCTGGGACGGGTCGGCCGAACCGCTGACCTCGTTGACCACGGTCAACGACAACCAATGGCACCACGTCGTCCTGACATCGGGAGCCGGTAAGCAGCACCTGCACCTCGACGGCGTCGTCCAGGCGACAGTCACACAGAGCATCGTCGACCACTCCCGGATGCCGGTGAGTCAGATCGGCGCCGCGGTCGCCACTGTCCCGACCGCCTGGCCTAGCTACGGCAGCCAGGCAGCGCGCAACTTCAACGGGCAGATCGACGAGGTCGCGATCTACTCCCACCCGCTGTCGGTCCGCGACATCAAGACGCACTGGCAGCAGGGCCGTAACACGGCCGACCAGCTGACTTCGATCACCTCCGCCGCCGGTCGTACGACAGCTGAGGTGGAGTACAACCCGGCCAAGGACCGCGTTCGCAAGTACATCGACAACAACGGCGGCGACTGGACGCTCAGCGACCCCGAGGTCGTCGGCAACGACAAGGACCTGCGCCGCCTGGTCGAGGTGACCGGGCCGGGCAAGACGTCGTACATGTACGAGTACGACGCCCTCGGCGGCTGGCTACTGCGGACCGGACGTCCGCTCGGGGAGAACACGAAGAAGCCCTGGGACGCGGAGAACGACCCGGAGTGGGGTGACGGCAGCGGCTACGGAATCCGCAGCTACACCCACGACAAGACCGGGAAGCTGACGAAGGTCACCAGCGAGGCCGGCGGCGAAGCGTCGATGACCTACGACGACCGCGGGAACGTGACGTCGACGAAGACCTGCCGTGGCGCGGGTGGAACGGACTGCCGGACCGAGCACAGCCTGTACCACGCGAACGACTCGTGGCCCGCGCTCGATCCGCGCTGGGACAAGCTCGCGCAGTTCCGCGACGGCCGTTCTGCGAGCGCGACCGACGACACGTACAAGAACGGCCAGACGCTGACGGTCAACGGTGATCTCGCGGTCCAGACCTCCCCGGACGGTGGCGAGAAGGCCTACACCTACACCGATGGCACTGAGGCCAGCCCGGATGGCAAGACCATGCCGCCCGGTCTGTTGAAGTCGTTGCGCGTCAAGGTCAATGCCACGACGTTCGCCACGACGCAGTACGCGTACGACCAGCACGGCCAACTCGCTCAGCTGACTGCGCCGTCCGGTCTGGTGACGAAGTACACCTATGACGAGATCGGGCGCAAGAAGACCGAGACTCAGGTCTCCGACACCTATCCCGCCGGCGTCGTCACCACCTACGGCTACGACAAGATGTCGCGGCTCAAGGCGGTCACCGGCCCGGTCACCACGGATGCAGTGACCGGTGCGCAGCATCAGCAGAAGGCCGAGCTCGAGTACGACGACGACGGCAACGTCGTCAAGACGACCGCGCGTGACCTCAAGACCTCGGACGAGCCGCGGGTGGGCTCGATGGAGTACGACGACCGCAACCGGCTCGCCCGGACGATCGATGCTGCAGGCAAGGAGTCTCAGCAGGGGTACGACGTCGCCGGCAACCGGGTCTGGTCCGAGGATGCCAATGGCAACCGGTTCGAGTACAAGTACAGCGATCTGAACATGCCGACCGAGGTCTGGGACATGAACCTCCCGGTCGACCCGAACAACCCGCCCACCGACGACCCGCGCGAAGGCGTCGACTACAACGTCCGGTCCAAGACCCAGTACGACACCGCCGGTCGCAAGGTGGCCGAGGTCGATGCCATGGGCCGCGTCGTGAGCTACGCCTACAACGCCGACGACTCGTTGAAGACCCGGAAGCTGCTCGGGTTCCGCAATCCTGACGGCAGCACCCGGGACGTCGTCCTCGAGGACAACACCTACGACAATGCCGGCAACCGGACGAAGAGCGTCACGGACAACGGTAAGTCGACCACGACGTACACGATCGACAAGGTCGGCCGCGTCGCGAACCAGATCGCCGATCCCGCCGGGCTGAAGCGTAAGACGACCTACACCTACGACCTGGCGGGTAACGCGACGCGTCAGGAGACGACCGGTGACTGGTCGAACGCGGACATCGCCGGTCCGACTGCGGTCACTGACGCCATGACCTTCGTGTTCGACGCGGCCGGCCGACGGATCTCCCAGACCGTGGAGAACACCGGCGGTATGACCCAGACCACCAGCTGGACGTATGACCAGCGTGGGCTGGCGACGTCCACTACTACGCCGCGTGGAAACGCTGCCGGTGCGGTGAAGGCCGATTTCACCGCGACCTACACCAACGACGAGCTGGGTCGTCAGGTCAAGACCGTGGCGCCGAAGGTGAAGGCAGAACAGAACGGCGGCACCGCTGCCGACGTACAGCCGACCGCGACCGTCGGGTACGGGGCCTTCGGGCAAGCGACTTCGTCTAAGGATGCCCTCGGCAACATCGTCAAGTCGACATTCGACAAGCTGGGGCGTCAGGTCGAGGTCGCGGCGCCGTCCTACACCCCGCCTGGCGGGTCTGCGCTCACACCGAAGACGAGCTTCAGCTACGACGCCGTCGGCAACCTGCTGGAGCAGATCGACGAGCGCGGTAACGCGACCCGGTTCACCTACAACCATCTGAACCAGCAGACCCAGATCGATACGCCGGGCAAGACCAACGACGAACGTGTCGTCAGCAAGGTCACCTACACGCCGAACGGTGACGTCGAGTCCACGACCGACCCGCTCGGCGCCGTCACCAAGCTGACCTACGACGACCTCGACCGGGTCGTGACGTCGACCGCGGTCGAGCGCAAGCAGGCCGCCGGGAACTACGTCACTCGGCTGACCTACGACGACATGGACAACGTCGTGAAGACGCAGAGTCCGGGCGGTGTCACGGCGACCAGTACCTTCGACACTCTCGGCCAGCTGATTCAGTCGACGGACCCGAACAACGTCGTCACTCGAGTCGGCTACGACTACGCCGGTCGTCAGGTCCGGTCTTCGGATGCCCTGGGGCGCAGCAGCGTCGCGACTTACGACAAGGCCGGTCAGCTGGTCGCGTCGAAGACCCTCGATGCTGCCAACGCATCACTCGGCACCACTGCGCTCGCCTACGACCTGGACGGCAACCTCAAGTCCTCGACGCCGCCATCAGGCAACCGGGCGACGACGTACACCTATGATGCGCTCGGCCGTCTGACCACGCAGGTCGACCCGGTCACCGCGACCGACTCGATCACCATCTCCTACGGGTACGACGCAGCCGGTAACCGCACCCGCTACACCGACGGCCGGGGCAACTCGACCACCTACACCATCAACCCCCTCGGCTTGCCCGAGAAGGTGATCGAGCCCTCGACGACCGCACACCCGGCACTGGCCGACCGTACCTGGACCGCGTCGTACGACGCCGCGGGCAATGCGGTCTCGCTGCTGTCACCTGGCGGCGTCACCAGATCCCGCACGTTCGACGCCGCGGGACGCCTGACGAAGGAGGACGGCGCCGGTGCGGAAGCCTCGACGGCGACGCGCAACCTGACCTACGACCTGGTCGGTCGCCTTGCGACCACTAGCTCCCTGGACGGCGTCAACACCTACACCTACAACGACCGCGGCATGCTCCTCCGCGCGGACGGCCCTTCGGGCACCTCGACCAACGGCTACAACGCTGACGGCCAGCTCACGCAGCGCATCGACGCCGCCGGCACCGCCGACTTCACCTACACCAACGGCCGCCCGACGACGACCACCGACCCGGTCACCCGGACCGCTCAAACCGTCAGCTACAACGCCGCCGGTCAGCTCGTGACCATCGACTACGGATCCGCGCGCATCCGCACCATCGGCTACGACGCCTACGGCCGGCTGAACTCCGACGTCCTCAAAGCCGGCGCCACCTCGGTCTCCTCGATCACCTACGGCTACAACGCCGACAACACCGTCACCTCGAAGAAGACCACCGGCGTCGCCGGCGCAGGCGACAACACCTACGCCTACGACCAACTGGGCCGCCTCACCACGTGGACCAAGGGCTCGACGGCGACGTCGTACACCTGGGACGCCGCCAGCAACCGAACGAAGGCCGGCGCGAAGCTCGCGACGTACGACGAGCGCAACCGTCTCCTCACCGACGGCACCACCACCTACACCTACTCACCCCGCGGCGCCCTGCTCCAGAAGCAGACTGCGGACGGCGGCAGTACCACCACCGAAGCCTTCACCTTCGACGCCTTCGACCGCATGATCCGCACCGCCGACCGCGACTTCACCTACGACGCCCTCGACCGTCCGATCATGGCCGGCACCGCCCGCATGCGCTACGACGCCTTCAGCGACGAGGTCGTCTCCGACGGCACCCAGTTCTTCGGCCGCTCAGCCGCCGACGAACTCCTCGCCGTCGGCTACGAAACCACCAAACGCCTGGTCCTGTCCGACCGCCACGGCGACGTCTTCGCCGGCTTCGACCCCACCGACACCACCCTCGGAACCGGCCTCCCCGACTCCCGCACCTACGACCCCTTCGGCAACTCCACCAACGCCACCGGCCTCAAATACCGCATCGGCTACCAAGGCGACTGGACCGACCCCCGCTCCGGCGACCTCAACCTAGGCGCCCGCTGGTACAACCCCACCACCGGCACCTTCAACTCCCGAGACACCATCACCTACAAAGCCGGCGTCCCCTCCTCTCACCCCAACCTCTACGCCTATGCAGGCGCCAACCCCCTAACCAACTACGACCCTGACGGTCACCAACTCCAAAACCCCGGCGACGGCGACGGCTCCAAGTGCTATCACAAGGTCAAGGAGATACCTTTCGGCGACGACAAGCCGATCTGGGAGAAGATCTGCCCAAAGAAGCCAAAAGATCCGCCTCCTGGTGGCGATTGCAAGAAGAAGCCCTGCAAGAAGGAACCGTGTAAGCCGAAGAACAGCGCCAAGTGCGGCGGAGGCGGCGGGGGCGGCGGAGGTGGCGGCGGCGCCGGTGAAGACGATGTTGATCCCCCGGAGCGCTGCATCCCGTGCGAGAAGCGCGATCAGCTCGACCAACTGGCCAAGACGGTCGAGCAGGATCCGCCCGGCAGCCCAACGTGCACCAACGGCAACATCAGCCTCTGTCCCCACGACCCCACCCAGCCCACCACCGTCATCACCCCCGCCACCGACTACACCGACGAGACCACCGACTACGCCAACGCCCTCTACCAACAAACCCTCAACCAAACCGGCTCCGTAGTAGGAGCTATCGGCTCCACCGGCAGCTACAACTGGTTCAGCGCGAGCATGTCCGGCGGCCCGTCCTTCGGTGAGGATCTTTACGAATGGGTCGGTCCCAATGCCGGCGACAAACTGACCAAAGAACTCGTCATCGACCCGCTGGTTGAGACCTACGAAGCCTGCAAGGCCGCCGTCAAACAACCCACCCCGGCAGGCTGGGACCAATGCGAGATGAGCCTCGCTCTCACCGGCCTAGGGTTCACCGGCGGCGGCAAGCTCGTCGGCATCGGCGTCCGAACCGCCCAAGGCATAGCCGCAGCACAAGCCGAACGCCAACTCGCTGGTACACTTTTTCCCAAGGCTGCAAAGGCTGCTTGGGTATCCAACGACCCGCTGGTGGGATCGCTGGCGAACGGTGTCGAACGTGCCTTGCCAGGGGCGATTCGTAACGTGAACTCCCAAGTCAAAATGTCAAACGGGCTATCGCGGGAGATTGATATCGATCTCGGCAACGTCTATGTGCAGGTAAAGAGCGGCAACGCTCGAGGCTTGACTGGCCAAATTCTCAAAACCCAGCAATCGACCGGTGTTCGGACGGTTGGATACGCGCCGGGTATTTCTGATGCGGCGTGGTCCAATGCGGCCTCGCAAGGTATCGCAATTGCCCGCAACCAGGATGAACTTACCGCGATCCTGCGAGAGTTTCGATGAGAGGCGCGTTCCTGCTGTCGGAAGATAATTCGATGTTCGATGCGATCAGCGAGATCCTCTGGCAACTTGGAGGTGACGTCTCGCGCGAGGATGGAATCGCGCAGATCCGCGACGTCAGCGGCCGTCTGTTCTCTGTTGAAGGCCCGGTTCCTCCGGATCTGGAGTGGGAGTTCAGGCAGGGGCCACATGTCCTTGGCAGTGGATCGAATCTCCCGGATTTCGGAGTTCTTTCTGCCTGCACCATTGAATGTCGGTGGGTGGACCTGTTCGTCGACACAATGTCGGCGATCGTTACGCGCATCCAGGGGTCGTACTGGATTCTGGATGCGGGAGACGTCGTCTGGGATGCCCGCGATATCGACGGCCATCGGCTCGCCCTATAATCCTGACTTGCTCATCGCTCAATCGTGTCGATTCCGGCAGTCAGTTCCGGCGCCGGATGAAGCATTACATGACAGAGTTCTCGACGTCGTGCGCAGCGGATCTGCTCGAGTTTTCATTCAGTTGCTGGCCCGCTTCCTTCTGCTGTCAGCTCGCCCCTTTCCGCCGCAGTGGATCTCGCAGATTCGTTTCTCTGTCTTGAATAGTAGTTCACGCGTGAGTTGCTCGCCGGTTGGAGAACCTTTGGCGCTGTTGTCGACTGTGAGTGAGGTTGCTGCCGCGTCGCCGATGCAAACCTAACTCCGCAATGGCTACTCGGGTGGGCCGAGGGTTTTCCAGAGGGTGTCTCGGGCTGGGCCGGTTAGTGGGGTGGCTTGTAGATCGGAGTAGTCGCCGTAGGTGGGGTCGTAGGTGCCGGATTCTAGTTCGGTGAGGGTAGGCCAGTCGGGGCCGTAGTCCTCTTCGGGGCGTTCTTTGGTGCCGTCCAGCCAGGTGATTTGGGACCAGAGTTGGTCGCGTTTGAGGTGGAGGGCGGGGAGGGAGCGCATGGACCAGATCTGGGTGGTGAGGTGGCCTACTAGTTCGCCGTTGTGGCGGAGTTCGAAGACGGCGTCGCGGTAGGGGGCGAGGCGTGGGTCGGTCATGGGGTGGATTATGGCTGGTTGGAGGTTTGGTGGGTTACGTCGTTGAGGAGGGATTGGAGGGCGGTGGCTAGGTGGGCTCGGGATTCTGGGGTTAAGGAGGAGATCAGGGCTGACTCTCGGGTTAGGACTTGGTCTACGGAGCGTTCGATTAGGGCATGGCCGGTGGGGGTCAGGGTGATTAGGACGGCTCGGTGGGGGGCGGGGGTTCGGGTTACGAGGTTGGCGGATTCGGCTCGGGTTACTCGTTGGGAGATGGCGCCGGCGGTGACGAGGGTGCGGGCGGCTAGTTCTCGGGTGGTTAGTTGGTAGGGGGCGCCGGCTCGGCGGAGGACGCTGAGGAGGTCGAGGGTGGCGGGGTCGATGTTGAGGTCGGCGAGGACTCGGCGGCGGTCGTCGGCGAAGAGTTTGGCCAGCCGCCAGAGCGGGGTGACGATCTCGATGGAGTCGGTGGGGGTGCCGGGGCGTTCGCGTTGCCAGGCGCGGGCGATGTCGGCGGCGGGGTAGGGGCTGGGGGAGTCGAGGGGGTAGGTGTCGGTCACCTGGCCATGCTACGTTTAGAGCTAAATGTTTAGGTCTAAACGTGAGGATTGAGATGCGGACGATCGTGGTGACCGGGGGAGCGGTGGGGATCGGGCGGGCGACGGCGGAGCGGTTCCGGGCGGATGGTGATGCG
Organism: Kribbella sandramycini; assembly: GCF_013131805.1. Lineage (GTDB taxonomy): Bacteria > Actinomycetota > Actinomycetes > Propionibacteriales > Kribbellaceae > Kribbella > Kribbella sandramycini. The sequence continues at coordinate 475,447 of NZ_JABJRC010000006.1, forward strand.
GTGGTGATCACTGGGCGGCGGGAGGAATTGCTGGTGAAGGCGGCGGCGGAGATGGGGGCTACGCCGGTGGTGTGTGATGCGACTGACCCGGAGCAGGTGGAGCGGTTGGTGCGGGAGCTGCCGGAGCGGGTCGACGTACTGGTCAACAACGCCGGCGGGAACGCGGATCTGGATCGGCCGGACGGCGATCTGCGGCAGTTGAAGGCGAACTGGATCGCGAATCTTGAGGCGAACTTGATCAGCGCGGTGCTGACGACGACCGGGCTCGCGCCGCGGCTGACCACGGCCGTCGTCCACCTCGGCTCGATTGCGGGTGCGCGCAGCGGGTCCGGGTCGTACGGCGCGTCCAAGGCGGCGCTGGGATTGTGGAGTGCCGATGTGGCGGCGGAGCTCGGTCCGCGCGGGATCACCTCGAATGTGGTGGCGCCGGGGTTCACCGCGGAGACCGAGTTCTTCCGGGGGAAGCTGTCGGATGAGCGTCGTCAGATGTTGCTGGCGGCAACGCTCACCAAACGCGAGGGTCAGGTCGGTGACATCGCCGACACCATCCACTTCCTCACCACCCCCGCCGCCCGTCACATCACTGGTCAGCTTCTGCACGTGAACGGCGGCGCCCACACAACCCGCTAGCCGATGCGGGCGGAGCTGGCCCACTAAGAGCTGCTTGGAGGGCACTCGCCGCGCCGCGCCGCTCGGAGCTGGAGCGTCGGGTTGGTGGGTACGGCGACGCCGTCCACCAGTCGCCGACCCGCGGGCGGAGCCTGCACAACCCGCTGACCCCGCGGGCGAGCCGGCCGACTAAGAGCTGCTTCGAGGGCGGCCCGATCGCTGTGCCCGCGAAGGGCTGCTCGGAGGGCGCCCGATCGCCGGGCTGCGCGGTGCTGGTTGGGTCGGGCGGGGCGTCGGATTGGTGGGTGTGGCGGCCCGAGTCGCCGTCCCGCGGGCGGCGTCCGCACAGCTCGCTAACCGATGCGGGTGTGTTGCATTTGCCAGTTGGAGATCCAGGTTTGGCCGTTGTCGGCGGAGAAGAGCTGTTCCCAGGTGGCCTTGTCCACGCCTGGGGTCCAGATGAAGCGGACGTTGATGGGGTGGCCCTCCCAGGTGTCTGGGCCTTCGAAGGTGCCGATGCCGGCGGAGTTGAAGGCGCCGATGACGGGGGTTTCCAGTTGGCCGCGGAGGCTGTTGATCCAGTGGATGGACCAGGTGTGTGAGGTTGGGTTGTAGAGGCGCAGGGTGGCGCCGCGGAAGCCTTCGGTGGGGAACCAGCCTTCGTCGAAGCTGATGGCGCCGTCGAAGTACGTCGTCGCCTGCATGACCGAGGCGACGTCGTACCACTCGTACGGCGACCCGAGGGCGGGACGGCGGCGCCGGTTCGCCATGTCCCAGCGGCCGATCAGGAAGTCGAAATCGCCGGTCACCTTCGGTACGTTGAGCGGCGGGGCCGGGGTGGAGCGACGGGTGAAGTCCATGATCCAGTTGGTCTCCCAGGTCGTGCCGCCGTCATGCGAGTAGGCCTGCTCCCAGTGCGCGGTCGAGGCAGTAATGGATGACCATTCGTAGCTGCACAACACCCCCGGCAGCTCCTCGCCCACCATCCGGCAGGACGACCCGTCCGCCGACCACCGCCCGCGTACCGGCGCCCCGAGCTGCATCGTCGAGCTGCTGACCCACCAGATCGTCCACTCCGCTGTCGCCGGGTTGAACAGCCGCACCGACAACCCGTATGTCCCGCGCGCCGGGAACCGCATCTCGTCGATGCTGATCGCCCCGTCGAAGTACGTCGTCGCGGACGTCGTCCCCTCGAAAGAGATCCACTCACCGTCGACCAGCTGCCGGTGCCGGACGTCGAAGTCGCCCTGAAGGAAGTCGAAATCACTGGTCGCCTTGGTCCATGTCGTCATAGGCAGAACCCTGCCGATCAAACCTGACAAACCATGGCAGTTATTCTCGGAGACATGCGTTCGAGCCGCTTGCTGTCGATCCTGCTGCTCCTGCAGACCCGCAGGCAGCTGACCGCGCGTGAGCTGGCCGACGAGCTGGAAGTCTCACTCCGCACCATCTACCGCGACGTCGAGGCCCTCGCCGCCGCAGGCGTCCCCGTGTACGCCGACCAGGGCCGAACCGGCGGCTACCGCCTGGTCGAGGGCTACCGCACCCGGCTGACCGGCCTGACCGAGCAAGAGGCAGCCGCCCTGTTCCTGGTCGGCATGCCCGGACCGGCCGCCGCGCTCGGCCTGACAGCCCAGACCAACGCCGCCGAGCTCAAACTCCTCGCGGCGCTGGCTCCCGACCAAAGAGACCGCGCCGGCCGCCTCAAGAACCGCTTCCATCTCGACATGCCCGCCTGGTACGCCGAAGCCGAGACCTCACCCCAACTGTCCGCCGTGGCCGACGCCGTCCTCCAGGACCGCCGCATCACCATCCGCTACCGCCGCTGGGAGGCCCCGCGTGAGGTCGACCGCACGCTCGACCCCTACGGCCTGGTCCTGAAAAACGGCAGCTGGTACGTCGTCGCCGCGACCGAAACCGGCATGCGCACCTACCGCGTCTCCAACATCCTCGATCTCACCCCGACCGCCGAAACCTTCACCCGCGCCGCCGACTTCGACCTCCCTGCCTACTGGCAGGACCACCTGGCCAACTTCGACGAGGCCCGCTTCACCGCCGAGGCCGTCGTCCGGGTCTCCGCCCGGCTGGCCGCCAAGATGTACGACGTCTCGTTCCCCCAACTCGTCTCCGCCGTCCGCGCCGCCGCCCCCGAGCCGGACGGGAGCGTCGTCGTCACGCTCCCGATCGAATCCGTCCCGAACGCGGCCGCCGCGCTCTGCCGGTTCGGCGACGGTCTCGAAGTCCTCGAACCCGCGGAACTCCGGGCCGAACTCACCGCCCTGGCCCGCCGCCTGACCGCCTTGTACGGGCCCGAAAATGGACCAGCGGCCGAGGCCGGCCGAGCGGTCCCGTAGGCTGGGCGCGCGATGAAGAGTTTCGAGGAGCTGTTCGCCGAGCTGGGCGAGAAGGCACGCACACGGCCGGAAGGATCCGGGACCGTGGCGGAGCTGGACGCCGGCGTGCACACGATCGGCAAGAAGCTGGTCGAGGAAGCCGCCGAGTCCTGGATGGCCGCCGAGCACGAAGGTAAGGAGCGGGCAGCCGAAGAGCTGTCCCAACTGCTCTACCACGCCCAGGTGATGATGCACGCGCTCAACCTGGAGCTGGAAGACGTCTACCGACATCTGTGAGGAGGGTGACTGGCGGCCCCGCGCCTACTGCGCTGCACTCGGCACGGCACCTCGCCGCACGGGTACGAAGGGCACGATGCCCCGCATCGAACCCTCCGCCCCCGCACACCGATGCACCGCACCGAGCACATGCTCGCTACGGCGCGGAGCCACCAGACACCCTCTGAGGGATCCCGACCCAAAGGTTCACTTCACACAGATTGGGCAGTGCCGATGCTGCGCGTCGCAGTACCGAACAAGGGCTCACTCAGCGAGTCCGCCACCGAGATCCTGATCGAGGCCGGCTACAAACAGCGCCGGACCACCAAGGATCTGACCCTGACCGACGTCGCCAACGAGGTCGAGTTCTACTACCTGCGCCCGCGCGACATCGCCGTGTACGTCGGCGAGGGCACCCTCGACGTCGGGATCTCCGGCCGCGACCTCGTCCTCGACTCACACGCGGACGCCGACGAGATCATGCCGCTCGGCTTCGGCTCGTCGACCTTCCGGTTCGCCGGCCCGCCCGGCGCCGCCACCTCCGTCAAGGATCTGGCCGGTAAGCGGATCGCGACGTCGTACGCCGGCGTCCTGTCCGACCACCTCGCCGAGTACGGCGTCGACGCGGCCGTCGTCCGCCTGGACGGCGCGGTCGAGTCCGCCGTCCAGCTCGGCGTCGCCGACGTGATCGCGGACGTCGTCGAGACCGGGACGACGCTGCGTCAGGCCGGGCTCGAGGTCTTCGGCGACCCGATCCTGAAATCCGAGGGCGTGCTGATCAAGCGGCACGGCGTGGACAACCCGCCGGCCGGCCTGCAGCAGCTGGTCCGCCGGCTCGAAGGCGTCCTGATCGCGCGCAACTACGTGATGATGGACTACGACATCCCGGCCGAGCAGATCGACGCGGCCACCGCGGTCGCCGCCGGCCTGGAGTCGCCGACCGTGTCACCGCTGCACCGGGCCGGCTGGGTCGCCGTCCGCGTGATGGTGCAGCGCGCCGAAGCCCAACGCATCATGGACCAGCTCTGGGAGGTGGGCGCGCGTGCCATCCTCACTACCGATATCCACGCTTGCCGGATCTGACGTGGCCGCAGCCGATCAGCAGTTCACGTTCCACCCCAAGATCGTGGCGGTGATGTCGACCGGGATGGGGCTGTCGCTGATCTCGGTGTTCGGCGTGATCTGGCTGCGGCTGGCGCCGGAGTCGAAGGAGACGTTCACGCTGTTCCAGCGGCTCACGCTGCTGGCCTTCTTCGGGTTCGTGCTCTGGCTGCTGTACCGGCTGGCGACCGTCCGCGTGACGGCGTACCCGGATCGGCTGCGGGTGCGCAACGTGTTCAAGTCGTACACGCTGACCTGGGCGGAGGTGTCGGCGCTGCGATTCCGGCCCGGCGACGCCTGGCTCCAGCTGTTCGATGCCGAAGGCAACCGGCTCGGCATCCTCGCCGTCCAGGCGACCGAGGGACGCCGCGCGAGCGTGGCCGCCAAGGAGCTGGCGGCCGTCGCCCGCGCGAACGGCGCCCGGCCTAGGCCGACACCCGAAAGCTAGTCGTGTGTGACTGACCGGGCTCCAGGACCACCAGGTCCTGCCCGGTCACGAACGCGTCCGGCGGGCAGGTCATCGGCTCGACCGCGAGCGCCGTCCGCCCGATCGCGCCGCCGGTGTACAGCTGCACCCACGGCGTGTCCCCGCTGAGCACCGACCGGACGCCGGTGTCCGGGTCGGTCAGGCTGACCGACCACGACTCGGCGAGCCCGGTGAACGCGTTGTCGATCTCCAGCTCGCCGAGCACCCGCGCCGTACCGAAGTCGTACGCCGAGCCGGCCACCGGTGCGAGCCCGGTCGGCGACATCCGCTCCGACACCTCCAGCCGCTGCGCCGCGCTGAACCCCAGCACACACTCGTCGATCGGCCGGCCGACGCTCAGATACGGGTGCGCTCCGTACCCGTACGGCGCCGCCGTGGCGCCCACGTTCGTGGCGGCTGCCGTGATCGTCAGGCCGTCGTCGATCCGGTAGCTCAGCCGCAGCTCCAGCTGGTGGGGGTAGCCCGGCTGACCGTGCAGGACATGGCCGGCCTCGACGACCGCGGGGTCGGAGCCGTCGTCCAGGCGGCTCCAGTTCGCCCAGCGGGTGAGGCCGTGGATGGCGTTCGAGCGGGCCGGCTCGGTCAGGTAGAGCTGCTGGTCGCGGCCGGCGAAGGAGTACTTGCCGTCGGTGATCCGGTTCGGCCAGGGGAACAGGTGCTGCCCGATCCCGGCGTGGGCCGGCTCGTCCGCCGGGTAGCCGAGCAGGACGTCGCGGCCGTCGTACGTCAGCCCGCGCAGCCCACCGCCCACGCTGACCACGGTCCCGGCGTACCCGTTGCCCTGAATCGTCCACTGTGAGCCTGAGGGGAAGACAGTCATATCGACATCTTTTCAGCAGGTGTGTCCATTCGGGCCTGACCCGTTCGTGGTGATGCTGTAGACACGCCAACAGGAGGTAACACCGTGAAGTACTTGCTGCTGATCAACGCCGGTGAGCTCGACCCGAGCGGGGGCGCCGTCGGGTGCGAGCCCGAGGACTGGATGCGCTTCGACAAGGAGATCACCGAAGCGGGTGTCGTGGTCGCGTCGGAGTCGCTGGCCGACCTGGTCACCGCGACCCGCGTCCAGGTCGCGAACGACGGCTCCCGGACCGTCACCGACGGCCCGTTCGCCGAGACCCGCGAGGTGCTCGGCGGGTTCTACGTGATCGACGTCCCGGATCTGGACGTCGCGCTCGACTGGGCCGCCAAGTGCCCGGGCTCGCGGGCCGGCGGGTCGGTCGTCGTCCGCCCGATCGCGGATTTCGCGGGAGCCTGAGCGACGTGGACCAGGTCGAGGCGGTGTTCCGGGAGGAGCGTGGGCGGTTGCTGGCCGCGCTCGCCCGGCGGTTCGGCGATCTCGACCTGGCCGAGGAGGTCACCTCGGAGGCGATCGAGGCGGCGCTGGTGCGGTGGCCGGTCGACGGCGTCCCGCCGAACCCGGGCGGCTGGTTGATGACCACCGCCCGGCGCAAGGCGGTCGACCGGCTGCGGCGCGATCAGGCGTACGCCGCCAAACTCGCGATCCTGCAGGTGGACGCCGACCGCGCCGAAGGGCCCCGGCCCGGCGGCGGCCTGCCGGACGAGCGGCTCGAGTTGTTCTTCACCTGCGCCCATCCGGCCCTCGCGCCCGAAGACCGCGGGGCGCTGACCCTACGCTGCCTGGCTGGGCTCAGTACGCCGGAGGTCGCGCGGGCCTTCCTGGTCCCGGTAGCGACGATGGCCAAGCGGATCGTCCGGGCCAAGGCGCGGATCCGGGACGCGCGGATCCCGTTCCGGGTCCCGGACGCCGACGAGCTGCCCGCACGGCTGCCCGGCGTCCTGCAGGTGATCTACTCCGTCTTCACCGAGGGGTACGCCGCCAGCTCCGGCCCGTACCTGCAGCGGACCGACCTGGCCGAGGAGGCGATCCGGCTGGCCCGGATCCTGCACGGCCTCCTGCCAGGCGAGCGTGAAGTCACCGGCCTGCTTGCGTTGATGCTCCTCGTCCACGCCCGCTGCGCCGCCCGCACCGGGCCGGACGGCGACGTCGTCCTCCTCGAGGATCAGAACCGCGCCCGTTGGGATGCGGACCTGATCACCGAGGGGCGCGCGCTGGTCGTCTCCGCGCTGACCGGCGGTCCGGCCGGCCCGTACGCCGTCCAGGCCGCGATCGCCGCCGTCCACGACGAGGCCCCCGACTTCGTGAGCACCGACTGGCCGCAGATCGTTGCCCTGTACGACGTCCTGCTCACGATCGACCCGTCGCCGGTGATCGCCCTCAATCGCGCCGCCGCCGTCGCCTTCCGGGACGGCCCCGAGACCGGCCTCGCCCTGCTGGACTCACTGGCCGCCGAGCCGCGCCTGCGCGACTACCACCCGTACGCGCTCGCCCGAGCCGACCTCCTGCATCGCCTCAACCGCCTCCCCGAAGCGCGCGCGGCGTACGAACAGGCGCTGGGCACAGCCGGCTCGGACCCCGAACGCACCCACATTCACCGCCGCCTCGCGGCGCTCACTTCTGAGGACAACTGATGGACTACTACCCCTGGATCGAGGCCGAACGCCGCGACCTGGCCGACTTCCTCGACTCGCTGACCGCCCCCGAATGGCGGATCCAGTCACTCTGCCCCGGCTGGACGCTGCACGACGTCCTCGCCCACCTGACCACCTCGACCCGCACCACCTGGCCGATGTTCCTCCGCGGCGTCCTCCGCGCCCGCGGCAACCTCGACCGGATGGAAGCCGAGATCGCCCGCGCCCGCGCGGCCCGGCACACCCCCGCCGAACTCATCGCCCAGTTCCGCGAAACCGCAGCCTCCACCCGCCGCTCACCCGGCTCCAAACCCCTCGACACCCTCACCGACGCCCTCGTCCACGGCCAAGACATCTCCATCCCCCTCAACCACCGCCGCCCCATGCCCCTGGCCCCAGCCCGAGCCGCCCTCGACCACGTCCTCACCAGCCCCTTCTACGGAGCCCGCAAACGCCTCCGCAACACCCGCCTCGTAGCCACCGACACAAACTGGTCAGCCGGCACCGGCTCCAACCTCCTCCAAGCCCCAATCGCCGACCTACTCCTGATAGCCACCGGCCGCGAGGTGCGGCAGTTCTCAGGAGGCAGCTGAGTCGTGGGGTAGGGAGATGGAGGTGGCGACGAGTTCGAGGGTGGGGTCGTGGGGGATGGTGGGGTTGCCGTTGGCGATGAGGTGGGCTCGGGAGCGGGTGGACTGGGCGGCGAAGTGGTCACGTTCCCAGCGCATCCAGTCGAGCCAGTGGTCGCGGAGGGCTTCGCCGTCGCGGGCGATGCCGCGGTCGAGGCGGACCTCGTTGGTGGTCTCGATCCAGATCCGCAGCGACTGGAACGGGTCGGCGTCGCGGTCGCAGGCGGTGACGCCTTCGACGACGAGCAGGTCGACGGTGACCGGGACGACGTGCAGTTCGGCGTACGCGCCGGCGTGCCAGTCGTAGCGGCGGTAGCGGCCCTCGCGGCCGTCGGCCAGGCGCTGGAGGACATGGTCGCGGAGGAGGGCGAAGCCGCGCTCGGCGCCGGACCAGCCTTCGTAGAGATCGTCCATGTGCACGACGTCGGTGTTCAGGCCGCGCGCCTTGGCGCGGGCCGCGAAACCGGCGGCCAGGGTGGACTTGCCGGAGCCGGCCGGGCCGTCGATCGAGATCAGCCTGCTCCGGCCGAGCCGGGCGGGGGCGCCCGTCACGTGGTCCAGCAGCGAGTCGATGGTCAGGGGGGTGTCAGGTGCGTTCTCAGTTGATTCCATGGCGCTTCAAGATGTCCTCGATCTCGTCGAACTCCGACGAATCCTGCTGCTTGGCCTTGGTCGGGGGCTTCGCAGCTTGGGTGGGGGCGGCCGACGCGGGCTTGGGGCCCGTGGCGGTCAGCTCACCGGCCGGTGCGGCGGTCTTCTTGGGCTGTTTCGGCGACCGCGCCCGGGCGACGCCGGAGACGACGTACAGGACGACGGAGACGCCGAACAGCGCGACCCCGGCCCAGACGGTCGGCGAGAAGATCAGGTGGGTGACCCAACTGACGGCCGAGCGCACGACGTCCCAGAGCAGTTCGAGCAGGCCGGTCAGGTAGAGGGAGACCGGCAGCAGCGACCAGGCGAGACCGCGCGTGCCGGCCGCGGCGCCGCGGCGCCGCCAGGCGGCCCACGAGCCGATCAGACCGATCAGCGTGAGGCCCACGCAGATCGGCAGCAGCGTCAAATCGTTGAAGTCAGGCACATACCCAGGCTCGCACAGACCGCCGCCGATCCAAGAGGGGAACAGCCCTGACACCACCCTGAATGTGTGCTCGGGGGAGAATGGCGACGTGCAACCTGAGCGGCGTTTGGCGTTTACCGGCTTCGATGACGACGACGGGTCGGCCGATGCCGCGCTGGCGCAGGCGCTCGCGGCGCGCGACCACGGCGCGGTCCTCGCGGCGCTGACCCGGGCGCGGCTGCTGGTGCCTGTGGTGGCGATGCTCGGCGAGGTCGAGTACGACGAGAACGGGCTGGCCCACGACAAGACGTCCGATATGGCCGTCGCGCTGCTCCAGGGCCAGGACGGCCGGAACGCGCTGCTCGCCTTCACCAGCACCGAGAGCCTGGCCCGCTGGAGCCCAGAGGCGCGCCCGATGCCCGCGCAGACCCAGCTGGTCGCGACCGCCGCCGTCCAGGAGGGCGCCGCCGCGATCGTCCTGGACGTCGCGGGCCCAGCGCCCGGGGTGATCGAGACGGACGACGTCCGCCGGTTGGCCGCCGGTCTCCAGGTGGTCAGGCTGGAAGACGGCGGCTACGGATGGGTCGAGCCCGTCACCGAGTGACGGCGACGGTCCGCCGCCGGTGGTACGACTCGTGCGTCCACCACAGGATGCCGACGACCATGCCCAGCCCCAGGTCGGACCAGAGCCACCACGGCCAGTCGAAGTGCCCGAAGAAGGCCAGCGACGTCCAGACGACGAACTGCACCACACAGGCGACCAGCCAGACCGCCGTCGCCACCCGCAGCGCGTTCGTCAGCCCCCGCGGCGGTACGGCGTCGTCCAGCCCGGCGAACACCTCGCGCAGCTCACCGCGAGTGCGGACCTGCCCGAGCAGCTCCCGCCGCGCAATCGCCCCGGACGGGCTGATCCGCCCCAACCGGGCAACGTGATCGATCTTCCCGGCCGCGGACACCCGATCGGCGTCCGAGAGCTCCACCTGGTCCGGGAGCAACAGCGGGTCGAGAACTGTGGTCATCAGGGGTACCTGCGCTTTCCATCTGGTCTGATAGAAAAAGCGTAGGTATTGCACAGATGTGCTCCCAGGGTGCTGCGGAGCCTGTTGCAGGTGGGCCCAACACCCCTTCAGGAGGGCGAGATGACCGACGAGCTGCCGCCCGGCCTCGCGCTGTCCTGGGGCGTCCAGCCGACCGGACGCCGCGGCCCGAAACCCGGCCTGACCGTCGAGCAGATCGTCGCAACCGGGATCGATTTCGGCGACGCGCAGGGTTTCGCCGCCATCTCCCTGCAGAAGATCGCCGCGCAACTCGGCGTCACCACGAACGCCATGTACCGCTACGTCCGCTCCAAGGACGAGCTGATCGTGCTCGTCCACGACCACGCCGTCGGCCGGCCGCCGAAACTCCCGGCGGGCTGGCGCGCGGCCGCGACGGCCTGGGTGCAGGCCCAGGTCCGGATGTACGCCGAACGCCCCTGGCTGCTCGACGTCCCGATCCGCGGCGCGCCGACCACGCCGAACGTGCTGCGCTGGGCCGAGGTGATGCTCCAGGCGTTCGCGCCGACCGGCCTGAGTCCGCACGACAGCCTCGGCTGCCTGATGTTGCTCGACGGCTACGCCCGCAACTACGCCAATCTGGCCCGCCAGCTCGGCGCGAGCGCCGACGTACCGGTGCAGGCCGCGCAGGTCGGCGCGTTCCTGGTCCCGAGGCTTGTCGAGGGCAACTACCCGATGCTCGTTGCCCTGTACACCAACCAGGAGTACGAGGACGGGCTGGACGACGACCTCGAGTTCGGCCTGACCCGCGTCCTAGACGGCATCCAGGTCCTAATCGGGTAAGGCGATCCGGACCGGCCCGGCGGTTCGCGCGGCCACCCACTGCAGGTGGAACTCGCTGCCCGGGGCAACTTCCGGACGCCGCTCCGGCTGCGTCCGCAGGTTGATCGGCGCGGTCAGCGTCGTCACGGCAGGCGTCGCCGGTACGCCGTTCGCGCGCACGTCCGCGATCACCTCGCTCAAGGCCTGCGCCGCCGGCTTGCGCCGGTGGTCGACCGTGAACAACCCGAGGTCGTACTCCCGATCCGGGAAGTCGAGCAGCCGCCGGTCGATATCGTGTGACGACCACCAGGTGACGCCGTACAGCGCCGGATTCGGCAGCACGTGCTCGACCGTCCGCCGGGTGAACTCGGCCTGCAACTCCACCGGAATGTCCGGCCCCGGGACGCCGACCTCCTGCAACCACACCGGCCGCGTGGAATCCAGCGACGTCGCAGCCGCCAGCTCGACCAGATAGTCGGCGTGGCTGAGCGTCGCCGGACCCATCGGCCCATCCACTCGCGAGACCCCGTTGAACACCCACGAGTGGACCGTGCTGAGATCGCCCAGATCCACCGCGTCCGTCGGGTGGAAGGGGTGATCGGCCTTGTACCAGGCGTCGTCGAAGACCGAATGCAGCGCGAGGACGTCGGGCGCGGCCTTCTTCACCGTGGTCAGCAGCTCCTGGGCCCACGACGTCGAGGCCGCAAAGCTGGTCGGGCTGTCCGGCCAGAGGTTGTTCACCTCGTTGCCGAGGGTGATCGCGAACAGGTTCGGCTTCTCCGCGACCGCGCGGGCCACGGTGTCGACGTACGCCGTCAGCCCGTCGCGGACGGTCGGGTCCTCGAAAATGCTGGTCTTGTGCCAGGTCAGCACCCACGACGGCAGGAAGTCGAAGCTGGACAGGTGACCTTGGATCAGGTCGACCGCCACCGACAGCCCGTGTTCGGCGGCGGCGTCGACGGTGTCCAGCAGGTCGTCGATCGCGCGCTGCCGGATGATCGCCCGGTTCGGCTGGATCCACGGCCAGACCGGGAAGACCCGGACGTGGTCGAGCCCGATCGACGCCAGATCCGCGAAGTCCCGCCGGACGGCGTCGCCGTCGTGGTCGAGCCAGCTGTAGAACCAGCCGTTCGAAGGGACGTAGTTCGCGCCGAAGCGGGGTTCTGTGGGCATGATCCGCATGCTAAAACGGTTTAGCCCCTCGGGGCAACCAGCCGGTCAGGCCGGGGGCGCGGTGGATTCGCGGACGGTGAGCACCGGATCGGCGGTCCGCCGGTTGACCGCGGCGCCGGGATTGGCGATCACCTCCAGCAGCACCTCGGCCGCCTGCCGCCCGAAGTCGAAGGTGTCCCGGGACATCGCGGTCAGCGCCGGGTGCATCAGCTGGGTCAGGATCGAGTCGTCGAAGGCGACGATCGACAGATCGCCGGGCACCGAGACGCCCATCTCCATCGCGACGCCGAGCCCGGCGACGGCCATCACGTCGCTGTCGTAGACGATCGCCGTCGGCCGGTCGGCCTGGGAGAGCAGCCGGCGGGTGGTCGCGGCGCCCTCGGCGTCGCTGAAATCGGTGGTCAGCGAGGGCGCCTCCAGCAGGCCCAGGCGGGGCGCGGCGTCCCGGACGGCGCGGATCCGGCGCTGGGTGTGCTGGAAGATCGGCGTCCCGGCGACGTGCGCGATCCGGCGGTGGCCGAGCGCGGCCAGGTACTCGACGATGGTCAGCATCGCGTCCCGGTCGTCGGCCCAGACCGAGGCGAGCGCGCCCTTGCCGCCGCGGCCGCCGATCACCACGGCCGGCAGCTCGAGCTCCTTGAGCGCGTCGATCCGCGGGTCGCGGACAGTCAGGTCGACCAGGATCACGCCGTCCACCCGGTGCTCCGAGGCCCAGCGCCGGTACACCTCGACCTCCGCCTCGGCGTCCTCGACGATCAGCAGCTGCAGCGAGATGGACTCCGCCGAGAGGCCGGACTGCACGCCGGACAGCAGGTGCGCGAAGAACGGCTCGACGCCGAGCGTGCGCGCCGGGCGGGCGATCACCATGCCCACCGAGTCCACCCGGGAGGCCCCGAGCGCCCGGGCGGCGCTGTGCGGCCGCCAGCTCATGTCCTCGGCGATCCGCAGGATCCGCTCCCGCGTCGCGTCGCTGACCCCCGGCCGCCCGTTCAGCGCGAACGACACCGCGCCCTTGGACACGCCTGCCCGCTGCGCGATATCCGCAATCGTCGGTCTGGCCACGGAACCTCCCTATGCGTCACGTTGGTGATGGGGCTTGACGCTGACGGCGCCCAGGCACGCACCTCGCGGCGTTGGAGCACGAGCCACGGAGAACACCACTCCGAGCCCCGCACTCCGCCTTGCGATGCACGCACCTGAACGCCGTCAGCGTTCAAGCCCCATCACCAACGCGACGCCTACCCTTGACAGCGGATTCTACGATGTGAATAGTTCGGGAGCTATACCGGTTTATCAAACCCTGGAGAATCCCCATGCGTAGACGCCGTTCGGCGCTGGTGGCGTTGCTCGCCGCCTCGGCTCTCACCCTGGCCGGCTGCGGCCTCGGTTCGTCCGACGATTCCGGCAGCGGCGGCGCGAAGCCGACCGTCGGCGCGGATGCCCAGGTGACCGGCGAGGTCTCGCTGCAGACCTGGGCCCTGAAGCCGAAGTTCACCACGTACGTCGAGGGTGTGATCAAGGCCTTCGAGGCGAAGTACCCGGGGACCAAGGTGACCTGGCTGGACCAGCCCGGTGACGGGTACGACAAGAAGGTGCTGAGCCAGGCGTCGGCCGGGCAGTTGCCGGACGTGACCAACCTGCCGCCGGACTTCGCGCTCCCGCTGGCCAAGCAGAACCTGCTGCTCGACGTCGGCGCGGCCGACCCGAAGATCAAGGACGAGTACGTCGAGGGCGGCGTCCAGGCGTACCAGTACCAGGGGCTCGACGGCACGTTCGGCTACCCGTGGTACCTGAACACCGATATCGACTACTGGAACGCCGACAAGTTCGCCGCGGCCGGGCTGGACGTGAAGAACCCGCCGAAGACCTTCGACGAGCTGTTCGCCGCCGCCAAGGTGATGCACGACAAGACCGGCGGCAAGGAGTACCTGATGAGCCGGTTGCCCGGTATCGGGGACTTCACCAACGCCGGCGTCCAGATCCTCTCCGAGGACGGCAAGAAGTTCACCTTCAACACCCCCGAGGCCGCCGCGCTGCTGGACAAGTACCGCGAGGCCTACAAGGCGGGCTACCTGCCGCGCGACATCCTGACCCAGGAGTACCTGGGCAACTCCAAGCTGTTCACCCAGTCCAAGGTGGCCTGGACGACCGGCGGCGGTAACGCCATCCAGGACTTCACCAAGGACAACCCGTCGCTGAAGGGCAAGATCGTCCCGTCGCCGGCGCTGGACACCCCGCCGCTGTACGTGCAGGGCCTCTCGGTCTCGGCCAAGACCAAGAACCAGGCGGCCGCGATCGCGCTGGCCCGGTTCGTCACCAACGCCGAGAACCAGGCCGCGTTCGCCAAGATCGTGAACATCTTCCCGTCCACGAAGGCGTCGGCGTCCGACCCGTACTTCTCGAAGTCCGACGGGACGCCGGAAAGTGACGCGAAGGTGCTCGCGTTCGAGTCGCTGGCCAAGGCGAAGTCGCTGACGCCGGCCGTGATCAGCGGCGCCACCAACGACTTCATCGGGCAGCAGATCTCGCTCGCGATCTCGGGCAAGATCACCTCGCAGGCAGCTCTGGACGCGGCCGTCGCCAAGGCCAACCAGCTGCTCACCCAGTGATGCGTCACCAGCGCTGGTTCACCCCGTGGGTGCTGGTGATCCCAGCACTCACGTGGTTGCTGGTCTTCAACCTGTGGCCGTCGATCAACACGGTCATCCTGTCCTTCACGAACGCCAAGCCGCTCGGCGGCGGCACGTTCGTCGGGCTGAAGAACTTCGAGACCCTGATCCAGGACGAGCAGCTGCGCTGGGCCCTGCTGAACAGCGTCATCTACATGGTCGTCTGTCTGCCGTTCCTGACCGTGCTGCCGCTGCTGCTCGCCGTCCTGGTGGAGAAGAAGCTGCCCGGTATCACGTTCTTCCGGACGGCGTTCTACACCCCGGTGGTCGCGTCGGCCGTCGTCGTGGCGCTGATCTGGCAGTGGATCCTGGACGACCGCGGCCTGGTCAACGGCCTGGCCGAGAAACTCGGCGTCATCTCCGGTCCGCTGCCGTTCCTGTCCGACCAGTGGCTGTTGTTGCTGAGCGCAATCAGTCTGACGATCTGGAAGGGCCTCGGGTACTACATGATCATCTACCTGGCCGCTCTCGGGAACGTCGGGCGGGAGCTGCACGAGGCCGCCGCGGTGGACGGTGCCGGTCCGCTGCGCCGGTTCGTGCACGTCACGATCCCCGGCGTCCGCGGCACGATGATCCTGATCTCGATCCTGATCTCGGTCTCGGCGCTGCGGGTGTTCTCCGAGCTGTTCATCCTGAGCGGCGGCAAGGGCGGCCCGGGTGGCCGCGACAACTCGGTCGTGATGCTGATCCAGCAGTACAGCCAGGGTTTCGAGGGCAACCTCGGCTACGCCTCGGCGCTGTCGATCGTGCTGTTCTTCGTCACCGTCGTCCCGATGCTGGTGCTCGCCCGGCTGAACAACCGGGGAGCGCAGGCATGAGCCGTTCGTTCGGGTTCAACACGATCTCGCCGCGCGAGAAAGTGGCCCGCTACATCCTGCTCGCGTTCGTGCTGCTGATCACGATCGGGCCGTTCCTGTGGCAGCTGTCGACGTCGCTGAAGGGCTCCGGCGAGGACATCTACACCCGGATTCCGCGGCTGCTCCCGTCCCAGCCGACGTTCGATCACTACAAGGCGGTGGCCGACACGATCCCGGTCTGGGACTACGCGCGGAACTCGCTGGTGGTCGCGGTACTGGTTGTCGGCGGCAACGTGATCGGCGCTTCGCTGGCCGGGTTCGCGATCTCGCGGCTGCAGTTCAAGGGCCGCAAGCTGGTGCTCGGGCTGTTCCTGGCCACGCTGGTGCTGCCTGGTGAGGTCACGATCATCTCGCAATACGTCACGGTGCGGGAGTTCGGCTTGGCGAACACGCTGTTCGGCGTCGCCCTGCCCGGCATGATCGGCGCGCTGAACGTGCTGCTGATGTACAACGCGTTCCGCTCGCTGCCGATCGAAGTCGATCAGGCCGCGATCGTGGACGGCGCCAACGCCTGGCAGCGGTTCGTCTTCATCGGCCTGCCCTCGGTGCGCGGAACCATCAGCGTGGTCGCGATCTTCGCGTTCATCGGCGCCTGGGACGACTTCCTCTGGCCGCTGATCGTCCTCACCGACCCGGACAAGTACACGCTGACCGTCGGTCTGCAATACCTGTCCGGCACCTTCAGCAACAACCCGCGCCTGATCGCCGCGGGCACGATGATCGCCTTCATCCCGATCGTGATCGTCTTCGCCACCCTCCAGCGCTTCTTCTTCAAGGGCGTCGAAGAAGGCGCGGTCAAGGGCTAGCGACGCCAAGGACAGGAGGAGGTGGCCGATCGGCGGCCGCCGCCTCCTGTCGCAGGCGGGCCGGCGGCTGTACGTACCTGACTACGTCCTGTCGTTGGTGACGCTGTATCGCTGTGCGACGAACAGGCGGAGCCGGTCGGCGACGGCGGCGATGGCGGTGTGTGCCGGGTGGCGGCTGTCCCAGGCGGTGATCAGGCGGACGGAGAGCTTGCCGTCGTCGGTGTGGATCGGCAGCGCGTGCAGCCCGAACTGCGGATCGTCCGAGACCACCGCGACCCCGCGTCCCGCGGCGGCGAGCGCTTGGGCGACGGTGCCGTCGGCGGCCTCGATCGGGTCGGAGTACGAGCGGCCCGCGCGCTGGAGCGCGGCGTCCAGTGAGATCCGCGAGGTGAAGGTGGCCGGCGGCAGGACGAGCCGCTCGGCGGTGCTCGGGTGTTCGGGATCGGCGACGAGTTCGGCCAGCCGGAGGCGGGCTCGGTGCGCCCAGCGGTGGCCGGGCGGCACGCAGGCCCAGACCGGTAGTTCGGCGAGCGTCCGGCTCTCGTACGGCGCTCGGGCCGGGAAGCTCGTGACGGCGAGGTCGGCCCCGCGGCCGAGGATCTCACCGGCGGTCTGCCCGTCGGCCTGGAAGACCGCCGGGATCGGGTCGCCGGCGTCCAGGGTCGCGATGAACGGGGCGACGACGTCCCGGAGCGTGGTCAGCGGCGCGCCGATGGTGAGGCGATCGAGCCGGCCTTTCGCGTGGAAGGCGGCGGCGACCCGGAGGGCGTCGGCGCGCTCGAGGACGTCCTGGGCGAGCGGGAGGAGGGACTGCCCGGCGCGGGTGGGGGTCAGGCGCCCGCCGGTGCGGTGGAACAGGTCGACGCCGAGCTCCTGCTCCAGTTGCCGGAGCTGGCGGGACAGGCCGGGCTGGGTGACGTGGAGCCGCTCTGCGGCGGCGGTGACCGTGCCGGCGTCGACGGTCGCCACGAAGTAGCGCAGGGTGCGCAGCTCCATCCATGCCTCCTAGGCATGCCATTGGTGCGAGACAAGTATTGGACAGCATAGATCGCCGCCCGAAGACTGGAAGGATGACGATCGAACAGCGGCGCATTCTGAGGACAGCGATCCCCGGGCCGGTCTCGGCGGAATTGATGGCGCGAAAGCAGGGCGCGGTGGCGGCCGGGGTGGGGACCACGCTGCCGGTCTTCGCGGTCGGCGCCGACGGCGGCGTCGTACTCGATGCTGACGGCAACCAACTGATCGATCTCGGGTCCGGGATCGCGGTCACCACGGTCGGGGCGCGGGCGCCGCGGGTGGTCGACGCCGTCCGCGCACAGCTGGACGCCTTCACGCACACGTGTTTCATGATCACGCCGTACGAGGGGTACGTCGCCGTCGCCGAGGCGCTGAACCGGCTGACGCCGGGCGATCACGAGAAGCGGACGGCGCTGTTCAACTCCGGCGCCGAGGCGGTCGAGAACGCGGTCAAGATCGCCCGCACGTACACCGGCCGGCAGGCCGTCGTCGTCTTCGACCACGCCTACCACGGCCGCACCAACCTGACCCTGGCGATGACCGCCAAGAACCAGCCCTACAAGAAGGGGTTCGGCCCGTTCGCCGCCGAGGTCTACCGCGCGCCGGTCTCGTACCCGTACCGGGACGGCGGGCTCAGCGGCGCGGAGGCCGCGGCCCGGGCGCTGGACGTGATCGAGAAGCAGGTCGGCGGCAGCGAGGTGGCGGCCGTGGTGATCGAGCCGATCCAGGGTGAGGGCGGGTTCGTCGAGCCCGCGCCCGGGTTCCTGCCGGCGCTGGCCGAGTGGTGCCGGGCGAACGGCGCGGTGTTCGTCGCCGACGAGGTGCAGAGCGGGTTCGCGCGGACCGGTGACCTGTTCGCCTGCGACCGCGAGGGCGTCGTACCGGATCTGGTCGCGACCGCCAAGGGGATCGCGGGCGGCCTGCCGCTGTCGGCGGTGACCGGCCGCGCCGAGATCATGGACGCGCCGCAGGTCGGCGGCCTCGGCGGCACGTACGGCGGCAACCCGCTCGCGTGTGCGGCCGCGCTGGCGGCCATCGAGACGATCGAGGCCGACGGGCTGGTCGAGCGCGCGCGGCGGATCGAGGAGCTGATCAAGTCCCGGCTGCAGAAGGCCCAGGCCGAGGACGACCGGATCGGCGACATCCGCGGCCGGGGCGGGATGATCGCGGTCGAGCTCGTGCAGCCGGGGACCGCCGTACCGGCGCCGGAGCTCGCGAAGGCCGTCGCGACCGCCGCGCACCAGCAGGGGGTGATCGTGCTGACCTGCGGTACCTACGGCAACGTGCTGCGCTTCCTGCCGCCGCTGACGATCAGTGACGAGCTGCTCATCGAGGCGCTCGACATCGTGGTCGGGGGTCTGGCATGACCACCTTCCAGGTCGAGGACCCGGCCGATCTGACCGTGATCGGCGAGGTCGCCGACGGTACGGCCGCGGATGCGCGCGCGGCGGTCGATGCGGCCGCGGCGGCCTTCCCAGCCTGGTCGCGGACGGCGCCGCGGAAGCGCTCCGAGCTGCTGCACAAGGTATTCGAGCTGATGCACCGCGATCGGACGCCGCTGGCGGCGCTGATCAGCGCCGAGAACGGCAAGTCGGAGGCGGATGCGCTGGCCGAAGTCACGTACGCCGCGGAGTTCTTCCGCTGGTACGCCGAGGAGGCGGTCCGGCCCGGCGGCGACTACGGCTCGGCCCCGGCGGGCGGCGTCCGTACCGTCGTCACGCACAAGCCGATCGGCGTGGCCGCGCTCGTGACGCCGTGGAACTTCCCGGCCGCGATGGCCACCCGCAAGATCGCGCCGGCGCTCGCCGCGGGCTGTACGGCGGTGCTCAAACCGGCCGCCGAGACACCGTTGACCGCGTTGGCGGTCGCCCGGCTGTTGACCGAGGCCGGCGTACCGGACGGCGTCCTGACGGTGGTGCCGACGACGGACGCCGCGGGGGTGGTGTCGACGTGGTTGGCGGACTCGCGGGTGCGGGTGCTCTCCTTCACCGGTTCGACCGCGGTCGGCAAGGCGCTGCTGCGGCAGGCGGCCGACCGGGTCGTCGTGACCGCGATGGAGCTCGGCGGGAACGCGCCGTTCGTGGTCACCGAGGACGCCGACCTGGAGCAGGCCGTCGCGGGCGCGATGATCGCGAAGTTCCGCAACGGCGGCCAGGCCTGTACGGCGGCGAACCGGTTCTACGTCCACGAGGCCGTGGCCGATCGCTTCACCGAGCTGTTCGGCCGCGCGGTCGAGAAGCTTGCCGTCGGCCCCTATGCGGACGGCGCCCAGATCGGCCCGCTGATCTCCGGGACGGCGGTCGCCCGGGTGACCCGGGTGGTCGGCGCGGCGGTGGCCGGCGGGGCCCGAATCACCCACCAGGCAACGGTTCCGGCCGCGGCCGGGTACTTCTACCCGCCGACCGTGCTGCGCGACGTCGCGGACGACTCCGAGCTGTTCACCGAGGAGATCTTCGGTCCGGTGGCCGCGATCGCGACCTGGTCCGACGATGCCGAATTGATTGCCCGGGTCAACGATACAGAGTACGGGCTGGCCGGGTACGTGTACGCCGGCGAGCTGCAGCGGGCGATCCGGATCGGAGAGGCGCTCGACGTCGGGATGGTCGGCGTGAACCGCGGTCTGGTCTCCGATCCGGCGGCGCCGTTCGGCGGCGTCAAGCAGAGCGGCCTCGGCCGGGAAGGGGCCCGCGACGGGCTGCGGGAGTACTCCGAGACGCAGTACCTCAGCATCGATTGGGCGTAAATGGGTATCCGCCACCCAGATTCCGTACCGGGTATGTCCGTACGTACGGGGCTCGGGAATTTGGGGGTGTGTACCCCATGTGGGGGACCGGCTACCCAGGGTTGACTTCTGGTCATCGGGAAGGCCGACCGGCCCAACCGCCCACCACCCCGAAGGAGAAAATCATGGCTGAGGTTCTCGACCTGCAGATCCTGTCCGAGGACGAGGTCGCCGGTCCGGTGCTGCACACGGACGGCAGCGGCGTCAGCTACAACTGCTGATTTTCGCAGCTTGTGCCCCGCGCCGCGGGTTCTTCGGCGCTTGCGGCGCCCAGGCACGCACCTCACGGCACTTGTCCAGCGCCCACGATGCTCCGCATCGAGGCCACTGCCCAAGCACCGCGATGCACGCACCTGACCACCGCAATCGCTCGAACAACCCGCGACGCGGGGCACCGGGGGGCCTGTGCCGATTGGCCCAGGCCCCCTTTCGCTTGTCCTCTTCAAGGGTGGGAGTGCAGATGATCGACTCGTTCCGGGCCTACACGATCAGTGACCCGCAGTACTACGACCGCGTCGAGCGGTCCTCGGAGCCGGGCGCGTTCCTGGAGCTGCTCCGCGAGCGCGTGGGCGACCGGGCGGTCGTCCTCGACGGCGTCGGCATCTGGGCCCGCTGCTTCGACCGGCCGCTGGCCGAGCTGCCGGAGTACGGCTGGAAGCTGCACCTCTCGGCGCGGCCCGACGACCTGGCCACGCTGATGAACGCGGTGATCGACGAGTACCTGGCCGACTCGTTCAGCTTCAAGGTCGTCCGCTCGCCCGAGCTCGGGCTGGCCCAGCTCAGCCGCTGGTGGTCACGCGGCGGCGCCGGCAAGGCGGTGACTGTCTACCCGCTGTCGCCCGAACACGCCCGCTCGCTCGCGGACCGGTTCACTGCGCGGCTCGGCGACCTGCGGGGCGCACACGTACTGACGGACCGCCGCTACGCGGGTAGCGGCTCGGTGCAGTATCGCTACGGCACCTTCCGCAAGCCTCCGGGTGTCGACGACGACGGCTACCCGATCAGCGTCATCACCGGCCCGGACGGCAAACCGTGGAACGACTCCCGGACTCCGACCTTCACACTGCCGCCGTGGGTCTCGGACGACCCGTTCTATCGGCCGACGGTGAGCGATGACCTCAGCGGTTTGTTCAAGCGCTACAAGGTGACCTCTGTACTGCGGCATTCACCGGCCGGCGGTGTGTATCTGGCCACCGGTCCGGACGGTACGGAGTACGTGCTGAAGGAGGCGCGGCCGTACACAGCCTTCGCGCCGGACGGCTCCGATGCCCCGGAGCGGCTGCAGCGCGAGTACGACTACCTCCAGGCGCTCGCCGGGACTGGAGTGGCACCGGACGGCGTCGAGATCGCCACTGTCTGGGAACACACGTTCCTGGTGCAGTCCAAGGTGCCCGGCATCACCATGCAGGTCTGGCTGTCCCGCAACCACCCGTTCGCGACCGGCAAACCGGACGTTGCGTACCCCGCGCGGGCACAGGCCGTCCTGCAGCAGATCCGGACTGCCCTGACCACCTGCCTGGAGCACGGCATCGTGTACTCCGATGTCTCGCTCACCAACATCATGATCGACGACAACGACACTGTGCGGCTGGTGGACTTCGAAGCCTGCCGCCCGGTCGGTTCGGACCCGGCGCAGTACCCGCGGACCAGCGGGTTCGCACCGGAGCCCGGAACGGCGGCGTGGGCCAGTGACGCGGCCTACCTCGCGTACGGCGTCGACGCGATCGAAGCTGCCACGGTCATGCCACGCAACGCCCTGCTCGCCTTCCGCCCTGAGGTGTTCAGCCGGGCCCTCGTTGTGACCGCTCGCCAGCTCGATCTGCCGCTCGGCGACCTGCCCTCCCGGCTGGCGTTGCCGTCCGGCGACGGGGCGACCGATTCCCTGGTGCCCGACGTCCTGCGTGGTTTGCGCGCCGCAGCGACGCCGGAGCGCCGGGATCGGTTGTTCCCGGGTCACCCGGAACAGTTCCAGAGCAACACGCTTTCGCTCGCGTACGGCGCGGCCGGCGTCTTGCGGGCGCTGAAGGTGCTGGACGGCGCTGTCGACCCAGCGCTGGTCGATTGGCTCACTGACCGGCTCGACGAGAACCGGCCGCTGCCGATGGGCCTGTACGTCGGACGCGCGGGCATCGGGCTTGCACTGCTCGAACTGGGTCAGGACGATCGCGGTCTGCTCGTCAGTGCCACCGGCGAGGCCCTGACCGGAGACAAACGCGGTGGACTCGGTACTGGCATCGCCGGTGTCGGCGTCGCGTTGCTGCACGCCTATCGGCTGACCGGCTACGCGGACTACCTCGAACAGTCCCGTGCGCTCGCGGACCGGTTGATCGACCGCGCTTCGGATGACGGCACCGGGCTGTGGTGGCCGCAGGCCGACCCGCACCCCCTTGGTTTCCTCCACGGCTCGGCTGGGATCTCGACGTACCTGACCGAGTTGGGCGTCGAGGCCGGCGACTCCTTCCTGGTTCGGATGGGACGGCGCGCGCTCGGCTTCGATCTGGCGCACGGTCGCCCGCGCGCCAACGGCGGCATCGGCTTCGGCGCGTACGTCGGGACGTCGGCGTTCGAGCCGTACGTCGTCCGCGGTGGCTCCGGAGTCGGGATGGCGGTCGCACACCACCTCCGGCTGACCGGTGACGAGACGCTGGTCGATCCGCTCTGGTCGATCGTCCGCGGCGTCGGGATGCCCTTCTCGGTGAATCCGGGCTACTTCGCCGGGATGAGCGGACTCATCGAGTTTCTGCTCGACGCCAAGGCCGCACTGCCCGCGGATGCGGAGGCTCTGGACGCGACCGTCGCTCGGCTGGTCGACCAGATCGTTTCGCTGCGGTGCGTCGACCCCAGCGGGACAGGGTTCCCGGGGGACGGGCTGATGCGGCAGAGCTGTGATGTGGCTTCCGGAAGTGCAGGGGTAGCGATGACGCTGCATCGGGTTCAGAACGGTGGCGCGACACTCGACGTCCGCTTCGGGCAGCCCGCGGGGGTGTTGAGCCATGCCGGGTGATCGTCTGGCCGTCGTCTGCACCGGTGCGAGCGCCGCGCTGGACCTGCCGTCGCATCTGGCGCATTGGCGGCGTGAAGTGAGTGGACCGCTCTCGGTGATGCTGACCCACTCGGCGCTGACCTTCGTGCAGCCGTCGGCGGTCGCGCTGATCGCCGATGAGGTGATCGAGCCTAGTGGCCCGGTGGTGAATCCGGTCGCCTTCGCCAACCAGGCCAAGCTCTTCGTGGTCGCACCGTGCTCGGCGAACTTCCTCGTCTCGGCCGCGCTCGGTCTGGCGTCGTCCCCGGCGCTGACCGCGATGCTGGCCACGCCGGCGCCGCGGATCGTGTTTCCGCATATGAACCCGCGGATGTGGCAGGCGCGGACGACGCAACAGGCAGTGCGCTCGCTGCGTGAGCAGGACGTCGTGGTGGTCTCGCCCGAGGACACCGAAGTACTCACGCTCTGGAGTGGTGAGTTCGAGCCCAGTAAGGCGATGCCAGCACCCGTTCGGACCGCTGCGGTGATTGCTGCCCAGTGGCGGACTCTGGCCGCGGCATGAGCGGGCGGACCGCGCTGCTGCGCGACAACCGGGACTTCAGCCGGTTCTGGTGGGGGCAGGCGCTCACGGCGCTGGGTGCACGTGTCAGCGACGTCTGCATCCCATTGCTGGTCCTGGACCTGACCGGGTCAGCGCTGTGGGCCGGTGCGTTGCTGACGGTCCGCTTGATCGTGCTGAACGTTGCCCGGCTGCCCGCCGGTGCGTTGGCCGACCGGTGGGATCGGCGGACGGTGATGATCGTTGTCGACCTGCTGCGCGCGGTCCTGTGGGCCGTGCTGGCCGTGGCGATCCTCACCGGCGTCGAGTCGGTCTGGCCGTTAGCGATCGTCGGCGTGGTCGACGGGCTGGTCAGCTCGATCTACAACCCCTCACTGGCCGCTGCGCTGCGGCATTTGGTTCGCCCGGACGACATCACCAAAGCGGTCTCGCTGAACGAGTCCCGCTCGTACGCCGCCAGTCTGATCGGTCCCGCGGTCGGCGGCGGCCTGTATGCCGTCGCGCACTGGATTCCGTTCGCGGTCAACGCGGTCACCTTCTTGTTCTGCACCTATCTGGTCATCCGGATCACGTCGGGTCTCGGCGGCCGCCATGTCACCCAGGAGCGACTCACCAGCGACATGTGGTCGGGGCTGCGCTATGTGTTCACGCAGCCGTTCCTGCGGACGTTGACGCTCTGGTCCGCCGTGCTGAACTTCGCCACCGCCGCGGCGTTCTTCGGAATGGTCCCGATGCTCGTCGGGCTGAAGACGCCGGCCGCGGTGATCGGTGCGATGTCCGCAGTCACCGCTGCGGGTGCGCTGCTCGGTTCGCTGATCGCACCGCGGTTGGTGGCGACTGGCGCGTTCCGGGCCGTCATCCTGGGTGGGGTTGTGGTTGCCGGGGCAGTCACCGCGGTGGCCGTCGTACCGTCCATGCCGGTCGTGGTTGCCGCTTTGGCTCTGTTGGGGGCAACCGCGCCGGTGCTGATCATCGCGATGACGGCCGAGGTCTACCACGTCGTCGACGACTCGATGATGGCTCGTGCGCAGAGCACCATGACGCTGGTCGGTTCGCTGCTCTACCCAATCAGCACCATCGTCATGGGCTGGCTGCTGCAGTACCACGGACCAGGCCCGGCGTACGGCGTCATGGCCGTCGCACTGGCCGGTTGCGTGCTGTTCACCCTGGCCCGGCCGGTCCGGGCCCAACTGTCACCGGAACCGGTGGCCTCCCGCCCGCTCGTGCCAGAGGAGTCTCGTCATGCGTACTGAAGCTCTGTCCAGTCTGATCCCGAATGCCGCCGACTTTCTGGCGCAGCCGCCGACCGAAGCGGTCAACTGGCGCGACTCGTCCACGCTGGACTTCGGTCTGGCCGCAGTGAGCGAGCTGCTCGACCACGGCTCGCTCCAGCGCCAGATGGTCAGTCTGGTGAAGGACGGCAAGCGGGTGGCCCAATCGGCGTACACCTGGGCCGGGCAGCCGATCCAACCCGGCTTCGCCGACGTGGTGCGGTCGACGAAGGTTTCGGCGTACATCGGCGCTGGTGCGACGACCGTGCTGGAGTCACTGCACCGCACCTGGAAGCCGATCGGGGACCTGTGCCGTCGGCTCAGCCACGAGACCGGGCTGCCGATCAGCGCGAACGCCTATCTGACGCCGTCCGGTAGCCAGGGCTTCGCACATCACTACGACACCCACTCCGTGCTGATCGTGCAGACCGCTGGGAGCAAGACCTGGCAGCTGCACGCGCCGGTCTACAACGACCCGCTGGAGCACCAGCCCTGGGACGGTTCGAAGGTGACCGAGGCGGAGTGGACCCGGCTGCGCACCGGTACGCCGTACCTCGAAGTGACGCTGCAGCCGGGGGACAGCCTGTGGATCCCGCGCGGATGGATCCACAACGGCTTCGCGACCGACGAGCACTCGCTGCACGTCAGCTTCTCGTTCCCGACGCTGACGCCGTACTTCCTGGCTGCCGAGCTCGTCCGTGCGCTGGGGAGTGAGCGGGCCTTCCGGGCCGAGCTGCCGTGGGGATTCGGCCGGTCCGCCGAGCTGCGCGGTGAGGCGCTGGCGACAACGGCAAAACTGCTGGCCGAGCACTTCACGGCCCTGTCCGAGCAGCCGACGGACAACTCCGAGCTGGCCGACACCTATCGGCGCTTCTCGCTGGAGTCGGCCCGCCGTCCGCTGGACAACTTCCTGCCGGCGCCGACTGCGGAGACACAGGTCCGCACAGTGGCCGAAGCGGCTGCTGGAGTCGACTGGCTGCCGAACGGCAACCTGCGGGTCCACCTCGGCGACTCCATCGTCGAGTTCGAGGACGCCCCGGCACAGGTCGTCGCCGACCTGCTTGCTGCCGACAGCGCCGTCCCCTGGACGGCTGCCGGATTCGACTTGCCTGAAGAGACGGCCGTTGAGCTGGTGACGTTGCTCCTGCGCACCGGTCTCGCGGCGCGCGTCTGAGCTCAGTAGGCCTTCGTGGCCGGGTAGACGGCCCCGGTGTACTTCTCGCCGGGGCCCTGGCCCGGCTCGTCCTGGATGCTGGAGGCCTCGCGGAACGCGAGCTGCACCGAGCGCAGTCCGTCCTTCAACGGCGCCGCGTGGTGGTGGCCCAGCGACGGCGCCGCGGCGTCCAGCAGGCCGGCCAGCGCGTCGATCAGCGAGCGGGCCTCGTCGAGGTCGCGGTGCTCGGGCAGGTCCTCGGCCAGACCGAGGTTGACGGCGGCCGCGCTGAGCAGGTGCAAGGCGGCGGTCGAGATGATCTCCACGCTCGGAACCTCGGCGATGTCGCGGGACGCCGTCGGGGTGTCGTCGGCGGGCCCGGACTGCGGAGTGGAGAGTTGGTCGCTCATGCTGCTACTCTTACATGGCGACCGATCCGGTCCAGTGGTGCCCCCTGGGTGGAATACCCGAGGAGCCCCGGTGGTTGGATCCAAGCGGAGGGCCACCTCCCACCCAGTCGATGCAGAGTCGGCGGGTTCCCGGTCACGCAGCGGTTCCGGAGTTCTGCTCCGGGTGCCGTGGCGATCGTACGGCGTACTTGCCCGCCAGGGTTGGGCCGCCGGGGATCAGGGAATTGGGCCTTCGTGTGAACATCGCACGAGGGCCTTCGTCGTTTCCGGAGTCTCCCGGCGACAAAGGTGGCACTTGACACAGAGAACAACCCAGGAGGACCCATCACCACTGAACTGCGCGTCAACGAGCGCATCCGCGTTCCCGAGGTGCGACTGGTCGGACCGAACGGTGAGCAGGTCGGCATCGTCCGGATCGAGGACGCCCTTCGGCTGGCTCAGGAAGCCGATCTCGACCTGGTCGAGGTTGCGGCCACGGCACGCCCGCCGGTCTGCAAGCTGATGGATTTCGGCAAGTACAAGTACGAGACCGCGCAGAAGGCGCGCGAGTCCCGCCGGAACCAGACCAACACCGTCATCAAAGAGATGAAGCTGCGGCCGAAGATCGACCCGCACGACTACGAGACCAAGAAGGGTCACGTCGTCCGCTTCCTGCGAGCCGGGGACAAGGTCAAGATCACCATCATGTTCCGCGGTCGCGAGCAGTCGCGCCCGGAGCTCGGCTTCCGGCTCCTGCAGCGGCTGGCCGAGGACGTCAGCGAGCTCGGCTTCGTGGAGTCGAACGCCCGCCAGGACGGCCGGAACATGATCATGGTGCTCGGACCGCACAAGAAGAAGTCCGAGGCGCGCGTGGACGTGGAGGCCGACAAGGCCGCGAAACAGGCCGAGCGTGAGGCCGAGCTGGAGGCGGAGCGCGCCGAGCGCGCCGAGCAGGCTCAGGCGCACGAGGCCGAGCGCGCCGCCGGGGCCGTCAAGAAGCCGAAGGGTCCGGCAGACAACCTCGACCCGGAGTGACGGATGCTCCGGCTCGCGCCGGAGCACCACACCGAGTTTCGAGTCAACGAAAGATCAACAGGAGTTCATAAGCCATGCCGAAGATGAAGACCCACTCGGGGACGAAGAAGCGGATCCGGGTCACCGGCTCGGGCAAGCTGCGCCGCGAGCAGACCGGTGTCCGGCACCTCGCCGAGGCCAAGTCCTCGAAGCGCAAGCGCAAGCTGAGCGGCACGACCGAGGTTGCTCCGTCGTACGTGAAGAAGGCCAAGAAGCTTCTCGGCATCTGAGGCTCCCGCCTCGCGGGGCCGGTGGCCCTTCCCCCCGAACATCCCGCCGTACCGGCCCAGCCCGGTCGCGGCGCAGAACCAAGGAGTAACACCTCATGGCACGCGTGAAGCGGGCAGTCAACGCCCACAAGAAGCGCCGGGTCGTACTCGAGCAGGCCAGCGGCTACCGCGGCCAGCGCTCGCGGCTGTACCGCAAGGCCAAGGAGCAGGTCACCCACTCGCTCGTCTACGCCTACCGTGACCGCAAGGCGCGCAAGGGCGACTTCCGCAAGCTGTGGATCCAGCGCATCAACGCTGCGGTCCGCGCCGAGGACCTGACCTACAACCGGTTCATCCAGGGTCTGCGCCTGGCCGAGGTCGAGGTGGACCGCAAGATCCTCGCCGACCTGGCCGTCAACGACCCGGCGGCGTTCTCCGCGCTGGTGCAGGTGGCCAAGGCCGCCCTGCCCGCCGACGTCAACGCGCCGGCCGTCTCGGCCTGAGCTGTACCGGTTTCCTGAGTAGCACTCGAGTGGCGAGCCCTGGTCTGCTGACCGCACAGTCCGTGCGGATCAAGCAGGCCCGGCGGCTCGCCACTCGTGCGTTCCGCCGCAAGTCCGGCCGCTTCCTGGTCGAAGGGCCGCAGGCCGTCCGCGAGGCCCTCGAGCACCGCGAGCTGGTCCTGGAGGTGTACGCCGAACCGGGTGTCGAGACCAGGCATCGCGACCTGTTCGACCTGGCCGCCGTGGCCGGCGTCCCCTGGTTCGAGGTCAACCGGGCCGCCGTCGAGGCGTTGAGCGAGACGGTCACCTCCCAGGGCGTCGTCGCGGTCTGCTCACTCGTCGACATCGAGCTGGGCGCCGCCGTGCCGCCGACCGCACGGCTGGTCGCCGCCGGCTTCCAGGTCCGCGACCCGGGTAACGTCGGCACCCTGATCCGGACGGCGGACGCGGCCGGCGCCGACGCCGTCGTCCTCTCCGCCGAGTCCGTCGACCCGCACAACCCGAAGGCCGTCCGGGCCAGCGTCGGCAGCATCTTCCACCTGCCGATCACCGTCGACGCCGACCTCGCCACCGCCGCCACCGCCTGGCGCGCCCAAGGCCTCCAGGTTCTCGCCGCCGACGGCTACGGCACCACCGACCTCGACACCTGCATCGACGACGGCACCCTCGCCAAACCCACCGTCTGGCTCTTCGGCAACGAAGCCCACGGCCTCCCTGACGGCTTCGACGCCTTCGTCGACCACTCCGTCCGCGTCCCCATCTACGGCCGCGCCGAATCCCTCAACCTGGCCACCGCCGCCGCCATCTGCCTCTACGCCTCCGCCCGAGCCCAGCGCCAATGACAGTCCTGCCGTTCGGCCTGCCTGGTCGTTTCTGGCGTGGCAACCTGCATACGCACTCGAACTGCTCCGACGGTGCGCTGAGGCTGGTCGGCAGTGGCACATCATCGCAGTGGGTCTACCGCTCGACTTCCTGCCGCCGTCTGCGGCAGAAACCGGCCCAGAGCTGGCCCGCGGCGCGTTCGTCGGCATGGCGCATCCCTCGGCGTCCCTCTTAACGGCTGTTGACGCCGAACGCCTCGATGCAGCTGCTGTCCGGCGGCCACCCCGGTGCCGAAGTCACCCAAGGCGCCAACCTCACCGAAGCCCAGCTGCCGCTAGCCCTCTTCCAAGGCACCCACTGCTGTTCAGGATGGGGACCTGAGACTTCGCGACGTCTCAGGCACCCCATCGGCTCGAGGTCAGACGACCCTGGTGCAGACCCGACCCAGTTCGAAGAACTTGCCGGCGCCGTCGTTGCGCCAGGCGACGCCCTCGACGCAGTACTGCCCCTTGTTGACGATGATGCCGCCGAGGTTCACTCGGTGCGACGGAGCAGGATTGCGGTCGGGGCCGTTGTTCTTCCCGAGCTCGAAGTGACCGGACCAGGAGTAGCTACAAGCGTTCGTCGCCTCGGCCCACCACACGCGGCGCTGGGTGTCGTTGATCGATTCGTATTCCACATAGACCCGGACGCAGCCCCGCGAGTCCACGTTGCCGGCCCAGGCCTGAGTGGCGGCCAGGCCGGTGCCGGCGGCACCGAGGACGAGGGCTGCTGCGATGGTTCCCAAACGTTTGATCATGAGGTCATCGTGATCAGCGTCGGGTTCATCGCTGGTCACTTTCTGTAGCCGTCGAACAGATTGACGGACCGGTTACTCCGTGGCATTGCGCGAGAGGCCTTCGAGGATTACTTCGAGGCCGTAGGTGAAGGAGTCGTAGAACATGCCTTCGATGTCGCCTTCGACGCGGCGGCGGGCGGACTCGCGCATGGTGTCGTCCGCGATCTGGTTGGTTTGTTCGAAGACGGCGCCGGCCAGTTGTTCGACGAACTGGCCGGCTTTGCGGGCCATTTGGCGGGTGGCGACCTCGCCGCCGGCGCTGCCGAGGACGTAGGACATGACTGTGCCGAGGGCGAAGTCGGCGTCCCGGCCGGTGAAGCCGGCGGCGCCGATCAGGGCCAGGCCGCGGGAGCCCATCGCCATCGCCTGCGGGCCCATGCTCGGCCGGGTGTACATCACCTCGGGCAGCCAGGGGTGGCGCATGATGCCGGCCCGCAGGCTGTGCGCGAACAGCAGGACGCCGCTCCGCCAGCCGGCCAGCCCGGGGTCGGGGACGTCGATCTCGCCCCAGGCCTCGTCGATCAGCAGGTCGATCAGATCGTCCTTGGTCGGCACGTGCCAGTAGAGGCTGGTCGCGCCCGCGTCGAGTTTGGCGGCCAGTTTGCGCATGCTCAGCCCGGCCAGCCCGTCGGCGTCGAGGGTCTCCATCGCCGTCCGGACGATCTGCTCCCGGGTGAGCGTCTCGCGCGCCGGCGCGGCCTTGGGCTTCCGGGTCCAGATCGATTCCGTCACGAGCGCCATCCTAACAACCCACTGGAACAGTGTACGAGGTTGTCGTACAGTGTTCGAGTGACTAGTACACCGTTCGAGTCTTCCGCCGCCACGGCCGGTCATCCCCGCCGCTGGTGGATCCTGTTGATCCTGTGTCTGAGCCTGCTGGTGCTGGTCGTCGACAACACCGTGCTCAACCTGGCCATCCCGTCGCTGATGCGCGACCTGGGGGCAACTCCCGCCGACATCCAATGGGTGATCGACGCGTACATCCTGGCGTTCGCAGGGCTGCTGCTGACCGCAGGTAGCCTGTCCGACCGCTACGGCCGACGGAAGCTGCTGCTGATCGGTCTGGTCCTGTTCGGCGCCGCATCCCTGCTGGCGACGTTCGCCGAGACGCCATGGCAGCTGATCGCGTGCCGCGGCCTGATGGGCGTCGGTGGCGCCCTGCTGATGCCGAGCACGCTGTCGCTGCTGTTCACGGTGTTCCCGCCGGAGGAGCAGCGCAAAGCGATGGCCGGCTGGTCCATGGTCGCCATGGTCGGTGTCGTCGCCGGTCCGACCGTCGGCGGCGTCCTGCTGAACCACTTCTGGTGGGGCTCGATCTTCCTGCTGAACGTCCCGATCGCGATCGGTGCGATCATCGGGGCGCTGCTGCTGATCCCGGAGTCCCGTGGCCCGGCACGCAGTGTCGACCCGGCCGGTGCGGTCCTGTCGATCATCGGAATGTGCGCGGTGGTCTGGGCGATCATCGAGATCCCGGTTGACGGTTTCGGGTCTCCGCGCGTGCTGGGCGGTCTGGCTGTCGGAGTACTGGCCCTGACTGGTTTCGCGCTCTGGGAGAAGCGCAGTGCGCACCCGATGGTCCCGCTGGCGCTCTTCAAGGACCGGCGCTTCAGCGGCACCAGCTTCTCGATCGTCCTGCTTTCGTTCGCCGCAGGCGGTCTGATGCTCGCACTGACGCAGTACCTGCAGTTCGTGCTCGGCTACAGCCCACTGAAGGCCGGATTGGCCCTGGTCCCGTACGCCGTGGCCGCAACGGTCTTCAACGTCCTCGGGGCCACTCTGGGCAAGAAGATCGCGGACCGGACGCTGATCGCACTAGGGCTCGCAGTCATGGGCGGTGCGTTCGCAATCCTCTCCCAGGTCTCCGGCGCCACCGGCTACGGTCTGCTGATCGTCGGCCTGATGGTGATGGGCGTCGGCGGCGGTCTGGCTGGGCCGGCGGCGTACACGCTGCTGATGCAGGCAGTGCCGGCCGAATACCGAGGTGTCGGCTCAGCGCTGAACGACACCGTTCAGCAGACAGGTGGTGCGCTGTCCGTCGCAGTCCTGGGCAGTGTGCTCGCTGCGGCGTACTCGGCCAACCTGCCGGACGCCGTGCCGGAGTCAGCGCGCGACTCGATTGCCAGCACGCTCGCCCTCGGTCCGGACTTCGCTGCGGCCGCCCGGGCCGCCTTCACCGACGCCATGACCATCGCCATGACTGTCGGTCTGGTGGGCGCTCTGGCAGGCGCAGTGGTCGCCCTGGTCGTACTGCCGCGCCGGACGAATGAGACGGCCGATTCACGCTTGGAGGCCCGGGCTTCTTAGACTGCAAGTCGCAGAAGTTCCGAATCGAGAGCGAGCCATGTCCGGTCCCAACACTGAGTACGACCCGGTCGAAGTGACGCCGTTGCACGCCGTAGAGGTGGAGCGGAGCCGAGACGAGGCCCTCGACGCGTTTACCAAGGCGGCCGATCTGGCCGCCCTGCAGGAGGCCAAGGTCGCGCATCTGGGCGAGAAGTCGCCCATCGCGCTGGCCAACCGCGAAATCGGCGCACTGCCGCCGCAGGCCCGTAAAGAGGCCGGACAGCGGATCGGGTCCGCCCGGAAAGCGATCAACGAGGCGTTCGCCGGGCGGCTCACCGTGCTCGAGGCGGAGCACGAGGAGCGGATGCTGGCCACCGAGCGCGTCGACGTGACGCTGCCGTGGCACACCCCGCAGCTGGGCGCGCGGCATCCGCTGTCGCTGATCTCCGAGCAGGTCGCGGACGTCTTCACCGCGCTGGGCTGGGATGTCGCCGAAGGCCCGGAGATCGAGGCCGAGTGGCTGAACTTCGACGCCCTGAACTTCCAGCCGGACCACCCG
The DNA here is from genome assembly GCF_013131805.1 of Kribbella sandramycini. Classification (GTDB taxonomy): domain Bacteria; phylum Actinomycetota; class Actinomycetes; order Propionibacteriales; family Kribbellaceae; genus Kribbella; species Kribbella sandramycini. The sequence continues at coordinate 508,196 of NZ_JABJRC010000006.1, forward strand.
GCGCGGCAGATGCAGGACACCTTCTTCGTGGAGCCGGCCGGCTCCGGCAAGGTGCTGCGCACGCACACCTCGCCGGTGCAGGCCCGGTCGATGCTGACCCGCAAGCCCCCGATCTACGTGATCTGCCCGGGCCGCGTGTTCCGCACCGACGAGCTGGACGCCACGCACACCCCGGTCTTCTACCAGGTCGAGGGCCTGGTGGTGGACGAAGGCATCACCCTGGCGCACCTGAAGGGCACGCTGGACCATTTCGTCGTGTCGATGTTCGGCGAAGGGCTGGAGGCCCGCCTGCGGCCGAACTTCTTCCCCTTCACCGAGCCGTCGGCCGAGGTCGACCTGAAGTGCTTCGTCTGCCGCGGCGAGTCCGTCGGCAACCCGGACCGGCCCTGCCGCACCTGCGGTAGCGAGGGCTGGATCGAGTGGGGCGGCTGCGGAGTGGTCAACCCGCGCGTGCTGCGCGCCTGCGGGATCGACACCGACCGCTACTCCGGTTTCGCGTTCGGAATGGGCCTGGAGCGGACGCTGATGTTCCGCAACGGCGTCGAGGACATGCGGGACATGGTCGAGGGTGATGTGCGGTTCAGCCGCCAGTTCGGGATGGAGATCTGATGCGAGTCCCACTGTCATGGCTGCGCGAGTACGTCGAGCTGCCCGCGGGCGTCACCGGCCGCGATGTCGCGGCGAAGCTGATCCGGGCCGGTCTCGAGGTGGAGACGGTCGAGGAGTCCGGGCTGACCGGGCCGCTGGTCGTCGGCAAGGTGCTCACCTACGAGAACGAGCCGCAGAAGAACGGCAAGACCATCCGCTGGTGCTCGCTCGACATCGGCAAGGAGGAGCCGCAGTGGGTCGTCTGCGGCGCGCACAACTTCGAGGTCGGCGACCTGGTCGTCGTAGTGCTGCCGGGGGCGGTGCTGCCGGGCGGTTTCGCGATCTCGGCGCGTAAGACCTACGGCCACGTCTCGAACGGGATGATCTGCTCCAGTGTCGAGCTGGGCCTCGGGGACGACGGCTCGGACGGCATCGTCGTTCTGGAGGCCGGCGAGGGCACACCGGGCGATGACGCCATCGAGCTGCTGTCGCTGAGCGACGACGTACTGGACATCGCAGTCACGCCGGACCGTGGCTACTGCCTGTCCATCCGCGGTGTGGCTCGTGAGGCCGCTACGGCGTACGGCGTCGCCCTGAAGGACGCTGCTGACCTGCCGCTGACCGGCTCTGCTGCTGACGGCTACCCGGTCCGGGTGGACGACGCTGCGGCCTGCAGCGTGTTCGTCACGCGCACTGTGACCGGCATCGACGCCAAGGCGCTGTCTCCGCGCTGGATGCAGAAGCGGCTGCAGGCGGCCGGGATGCGGCCGATCTCGATCGGCGTCGACATCACCAACTACGTGATGCTCGAGCTGGGCCAGCCGATCCACGGGTACGACAAGGCCCGGCTGAGCGGCGACATCGTCGTCCGGCGGGCGGAGGCCGGCGAGAAGCTGGTCACTCTGGACGACCAGACCCGAGAGCTGGACGCCGAGGACCTGCTGATCACCGACGACTCCGGCCCGATCGGCATCGCCGGGGTGATGGGCGGCGCGTCGACGGAGATCTCCGAGACCACCACCGACGTCGTGATCGAGGCCGCGCACTTCGACCCGATCGTGATCGCGCGGGCCTCGCGCCGGCACAAGCTCTCGTCGGAGGCGTCGCGCCGGTTCGAGCGCGAGGTCGACCCGCAGCTGCCGCGGTACGCCGCGCAGCGGGTCGCCGACCTGCTCGCCGAGCACGCCGGCGGCACGGTCCTCCCCGACGAGACCGTGATCGACACCCACCCAGCTCCGGCGCCGGTGGTCATTCGCGGCGACCACGCCGCGCGCGTGTCGGGCGCCCCGATCGCTGTCGAGGATGCGATCGCGCATCTGGAGGCGGTGGGCTGCACGCTGGGCGCGCCGGCGACAGGTGCGACGGCAGCCCCGCTGGCGGTCGGAGTACACAGCTCGTCGCTGAACTTCCTGCCGGCCGGTATTACCGACCCGGAGAACGCGGGCTGCGAGCGGTTCGAAGGTGACGACCTGTGGGCCGTCACCCCGCCGTCCTGGCGGCCGGACCTGCGCGACCCGAACGACTTCGCCGAAGAGGTCATCCGGCTGTTCGGCTTCGACAACGTCCCGTCGGTGCTGCCGAAGGCACCGGGAGGCCAGGGGCTGACGGTGTCGCAGCAGCGCCGCCGCCGGGTCGCGACCGCCCTTGTCGGCGCAGGCCTCTCCGAGGTGGTGTCGTACCCGTTCACCGGCGCGGCCGACTTCGATGCGCTCGGTCTGCCCGCGGACGACGTCCGCCGGACGACGGTCAAGCTGGTCAACCCGCTGTCCGACGAAGAGCCGTCGATGCAGACCACTCTGCTCGCGACGCTGTTGCGGACGGCCGAGCGCAACGTCGGTCGCGGTGCGACCGATCTGGCGATCTTCCAGACCGGTCTGGTCTTCCTGCCGAAGGCTGACGCCACTCCGGCGCCGCTGCCCGCGGTGGAGTCCCGGCCGAGTGATGCGGAGGTCCAGTCGCTGTACGACGCGCTTCCGGCGCAGCCGCTGCATGTCGGCGTGGTGCTGACCGGCGCGCTGGCTCCGGCCGGCTGGTGGGGCAAGAGCCGCCCGGTCAGCTGGGCGGACGCCGTCCAGATCGCACGGCTCATCACCGCCGCAGTCGGTGTCGAGCCAACCGTCCGGAACACGGAGCTCGCTCCGTGGCACCCGGGCCGCTGTGCGGAGTTCTCCGTCGACGGCAAGGTGGTCGGCCATGCGGGTGAGCTGCACCCGAAGGTGTGCCAGGCGTTCGGCCTGCCGACCCGGTCGAGCGCTGTCGAGCTCGACCTGGACGCGCTGATCGCAGCTGGGCCGGAGTCGATCACCGCGGCGCCCTTCTCGTCCTACCCGGTCGCCAAGGAGGACGTGGCGCTGATCGTCGCGGAGGACGTCGCCGCCGCGGCAGTCGAGGCCGCGCTGGTCGAGGGCGCCGGCGAGCTGCTGGAGTCCGTCCGCCTGTTCGACCTGTACACCGGTGAGCAGATCGGCGCGGGCAAGAAGTCGCTCGCGTTCGCCCTGCGCTTCCGGGCCGCCGACCGCACCCTCAAGGAGAACGAGGTCTCCGAGGCCCGTCAGGCCGCCGTCCAGGTGGCTGTCGAGCGCTTCGGCGCCGTCCAAAGAGTGGGCTGACATGAGTGGGCATCCCCGGGTCGCGGTCGCTGCGCCGAATGCGGCGGCCGCGGACGCCGGCGTCCGGGTCGCGGCCGAAGGCGGGAACGCCGTCGACGCGGCGATCGCGGCGACCCTCGTCACGATGGTCAACGAGATCGGCGTGGTGTCGCCGGCTTCCGGCGGCTTCGTCACGCTGCAGGTGGCCGGCGGCGACGCGGTGACGATCGACGGCTGGGTGGAGATGCCCGGCCGGGGGCTGCCGCCGGAGGCGTTCGGCCGTGGCGTCTGGGATGTCACGACGGACTACGGCGGCGGTACGACGACGACCGTCGGCCACGGCTCGGTCGCCACTCCAGGTGGCCTCAAGGCACTCGCCTTGGCGCATGCCCGGTCTGGCAAGGCGCCGTGGCGTGAGGTCGTGCAGCCGGCGATCGACGTCGCCCGCGAGGGCTTCCCGCTCAGCCGGACGTCGGGCTACTACCTGGGGTTCACCCACGAGATCATCTTCGGCTGGCACCAGCCGAGCCACCGGGTCGTGCACGACGACGACGGCACGGTGATCAAGGCCGGCAGCACGGTCATCATTCCGGAGCTGGCCGAGGCGCTCGAGCTGATTGCCCGCGACGGCGCCGAAACGCTGTACACCGGTGAGCTGGCGCAGCTGCTGATCCGCGACATGGCTGAGAACGACGGCATCCTCACCGCCGAGGATCTGGCCGCGTACGAGGCCGTCGTCCGGCCCGCGCTCACAGTCCGGCAGAACGGGTGGCGTCTGGCGACCAACCCGCCGCCTGCTGTCGGTGGGGTTGCGATCGCCGCCATGCTCGCGCTACTGGACGGCGTCCCGGCCGACGGCGGCTGGAGCCCGAGCGAGCTGGAGCGGCTGATCGACGTCCAGCATGCCGTGTTCGGGCGGCGACTGGCCGAGCTGGACGCCGAGGACCTGCGTCAGCTGGAGGGGCAAAAGCTGCTCGACCTGGCGTCCGCAGGTGACCTGCGGGCGCTTACGTCGCCCAGCACGGCGACTGTCTCGGTAGTGGACGACGAGGGCGACGCCTGCGCGATCACCGTCTCGTCGGGCTACGGCTCCGGCGTACTGACTCCGGGCACTGGCATCTGGCTGAACAACGCGCTCGGCGAGCAGGAGCTGCTGCACGGCGGTCCGCACAGTCTGGCGCCTGGCACCCGGTTGACCTCGAACATGGCGCCGAGCGTGGCCCGCCGCGACAGCGACGGCGCAGTGCTCGCCATCAGCTCCCCAGGCTCTGACCGGATCCCCACCGCGATTGCGCAGGTCTACGCGCTCTACACGCACGGTGGCCTACCGCTGACCGAGGCGGTCGAGCATCCGCGGCTCCACGTCCGCGTCCGTGACGACGTGGTCGTTGACTACGAAGACGACTTGTCCGTCGCCGGTGCGACCAGTCTGCCGACCCGTCCGATGCCGCCGCACTCCATGTACTTCGGTGGCGTCGCAGCGGCCTTCTGGGAGCCTGCCGACGGTCTGACCGCAGTCGGCGACCCACGCCGGACGGGGGCCGTGGCGGTGTCGCCGGTCGACTGACCGCGTGCCTATCCGGGGTCACGCTCGTTAGAAGAGCGTGGACATCGACCCCGAGCTCTCAGTCGTGGTGCCGATGTACGACGAGGAAGCGGTGCTGCCGATCTTCTTCGAGCGGATGCACCCACTGCTGGACAGCCTGGGCCTGCAGTACGAGCTGCTCGTGGTCGACGACGGCAGCCGGGACCGGACCGCCCCGATGCTGCTGGAGGCCGCGAAGGACTGGCCGCAGCTGCGCGTCATCCGCCTGCTGCGGAACAGTGGCCACCAGGCGGCCCAGTCGGCCGGCTTCCGGAGTGCGCGCGGTCAGTACGTCGTGACGATCGACGCCGACCTGCAGGACCCGCCGGAGACGATCGCCGAGTTCCTGACCGCCATGCGCGACCGGGACGTCGACGTCGTGTACGGCGTCCGTTCGGACCGGTCGAGCGACTCGTGGCCGAAGCGGACCACCGCCCGGCTGTACTACCGGCTGATGTGCCGGCTGGTCGGCCGGCAGATCCCGTTCGACGCGGGTGACTTCCGGATGGTGTCGCGGCGGGTGGTGGACGCGGTGAACCAGTTGCCCGAGGATGGCCGGGTGTTCCGCCTGGTGATCCCATGGCTCGGCTTCCCGAGCGCCGAAGTGTCCTACGTCCGCGCCGAGCGTGCGGCCGGGTCGACGAAGTACAACCTGAGCAAGATGTTCCGGCTGGCGTTCGACAGCGTGACCGCGTTCTCGGCGGCGCCGCTGCGGCTGGCCACCTGGCTTGGGCTGCTCGGTGGCCTGATGTCCGCGCTGTTCGTGGTCGGCGCGCTGGTCATCAAGCTGACCGGCCGCGGCGTCCCCGGCTGGACGTCGACCGTGCTCGCGGTGAGCACGATCGGTGCGATCCAGCTGCTCTGTCTCGGGCTGCTCGGCGAGTACGTCGCCCGGCTGTTCCAGTCGAGCCAGCGGCGTCCGCAGTTCCTCGTCGGCTACGACAGCCTCGACGACCAGCTGCGTGCCGAGCCGGTAAGGCACCGGTGAGGCGGGCGCTGCCCTGGCTCCTACCGCTCCTGACCGCCGCCGCTGGTCTCGTCACGCTGGACGTCGGCATCGGTCCGATCGTCAAGTACAGCGCGTACTTCGCAGTGGCGATCGCACTACCTGGAACGCTGCTACTGCGAGCGCTGTGGCGCAGCACGGGTAACTGGGCGGAGGACGTCGGCCTCGGCTCGATCGTCGGCGCCACCTGGATGTTGGTCGGCTGGGCGCTGTTCACTGCGGTGGGCTGGCAGGCGTGGTTAGCGGCCTGGCCGCTGCTGACTCTGGCCGCCTTCGCTCTGCCTCAGCTGCGCGGGTACTGGCGTATCGCCATGCCAGAGCCGGTGCCAGTGCTGTGGACCTGGGGGCTGGTGGTCGCCTCGACGTTGCTGGTCGCAGCGACGATTCGCGGGGTCATGGCGTACCACGTGATGCCACCGGACGGGACGGCGTACTACCAGGACCTGCTCTACCACCTGTCGATGATCAGTGAGCTGACCCGCGCTGTACCGCCGGAGCTGCCGCAAGCGGTGGGGGAGCGGTTGGAGTATCACTGGATCCCCAACGCCGACATGGCCGCCGCAGTCGATATCACTCGGCTGACTCCGACCGTGGTGCTGTTCCGGCTCTGGGTGCTGCCGTGGCTCGTGGTCGCGCTCCTCGTCTGCGCCACGCTCGCCCGGACCGTGAGCCGCGTGTGGTGGAGCGGCGTCCTCGTTGCTGCCGCACTGAGTACGCCGAACCTGTTTTTGCTCGTCGACACCAGCCTGAACCTGTCCGCACCACTCAGCTACCTGAGCCCATCGCAGACCTTCGGTCTGGTCACCTGTGTCGCCCTGGGCATCTTCCTGATCGATCTGTTGTTCCGTGGCGGCGGTGGCCGGCTGTGGGTGCTCGTGGTCGCGCTGGCGATCGTTGGCGGGGGTTCAAAGCCCACAGTGCTGCCCGTGCTGGTCGGTGCGGTCGGCCTGGCCGCGTTGTACCAGCTCAAGCGCCGGCTGGTGCTGGTCGGCGTACTGCTGGTCGTCGTCGGCGCAGTCACGCTGTTGACCGTCACCGGCAGTACCAGCGGCTCGCAGATCCAGTTCCTCGCCATCCTGAAGTCGACTCCCGGCTATGCCGCGGTCACCGGTAACAACACGCCACCAGGGTTCGGTGGGCTGGTTGTGCCGTCGCTGACCCACGGCGCGGTGTGGGGCACGATTCTGCTGTTTCTGATCCTGCTGGTCGTCCAAGCTGCGTCGCTGGCCGGTTTTGGCGTCGCCCGCCGCGATCCGGTCGCCTGGTTCCTGCTTGGCGCGATGACGGTCGGCTGGCTCGGCTACCTGTTCATCGACCACCCATCGGTCAGCGAGTCGTACTTCCTCTACACCGCCACTCCGTTCAGCCTGGCGGCCGCTGCCTGGGTCGCAGCGACCTGCCGACGGAGGCTGACGCTGATCGCGGTTCTGGTGCTTGTGTTCATCAGTCCGGTCAAAGGGTTCGTGCAGAGCGCGATCTACGGCGACACCGAGCGCTGGCCGATCTTCCGGTCCGGCCCACAACGTGTGTACGCCGACGAACAGCTGGCGGCTCGCTGGCTGGCGAAGTACACCGCACCGACCGATGTGGTCGCGACGAACACCTGGTGTCGCCCGGTCGAGGCAGTGACGCCGGGCTGCGACGCCCGTGGGTACGTCGTCAGCGGGCTGGCCGGGCGCCGCACGCTCATCGAGGGCTGGGCCTACACCACCGAGGCCATGTCCGACCAAGGTGTCAACGGCCGCCGGTACACCGAGCAGCCGTCGCCCTGGCCGGAACGTGTCGCGCTCACCCAAGAGGCCTTCGCGAACCCGTCCGCCGAGCTGATACAACGGCTGCGCGCGGAGTACGGCGTCCGCTGGCTGTACGCCGATGCCCGCGCCGGATCCGTGTCCCGCGAACTTGCCCGCTTCGCGACCTTGCGACACAGCCAGGGCAAGGTTGAAATCTACGACCTCGGACGGTGAAGAAGCCGTAACATAGCGTGCGCGTGGACCGTTATGGTCTGCGCAGGCCCGCCCGCCCCGTGGCCGATGCATGCGGAGATGTGAATGCTCGGGAGGGCGGCACCATGCGGGCGACACGACCGGCTGCCGTGGTTGTACTGGCGGCTGTGCTGACGACGATCACCGTGCCGACCGCTGCCTATCAGGTGCCGGTGGAGCCGTTCAGCCAAGGCGAGTCGGCCACTGCGACGATGCCGGGCTCAGGGCTGCGGCAGACGATCACAGTGACCGGGGCGACCGAGCTGCTCGACGAGACGGCCGCAGGCGCCCGCGGCACCGGGCCGACGACGTACAGCCCGCCGATCGACCCAGCGACCCCCGCGCAGGATCTCGTCGTCAACACGGGCGCCTGTGCCGCGACCGGGGGCTGCGGCGATCGCGGCACGGTGACGATCAGTTTCAGCCGGCCGGTGCGGAATCCGGTGCTGCACCTGGCCGGGCTCGGCGGTGCGGTCACTCAGACCGTGAACGGTCGGCCGAGCGCGCAGTCCGAGCTGCACGCGGTTCTGCGGCTGACAACACCCGGTCTCAGTCTGAGCAAGGCCGGTGCCGGCACCAACCTGGCTGTCACCAGCGACACGGTCACTGCGCTCAACCACGACGCCGGTCCGAACTGCGTCAACAACAAGACCGGCACGGGTCCGGATGCCGGTGCGACCGCGGCGTGTGGCTCGGTGCGAGTGAACGGTGTCGTGACCGCAGCCGCGTTCGACGTCACGGCGTACTTCACCAAGCACGCGAAACTGCCGGGGTTCAACACGAAGTCGTCCGGCGACGCGTTCTCCGTGCTGGCGTCCGCCGGTGAGGACTTCGGCGACGCACCGGCGTCGTACGGTGCTGCCTGGTCGGTGCTGAGCGACGTCCGGCTCGGTGCGGAGGCGACCGAGGACAACAGCACCGTCGCCAACGGCACGACCGGCCCGACCACTCCGGATGCAGCGGATGACGGAGTGGTCTTCCAGCCGCTGCGGACGAACGCAACGACGTACGAGGTCGAGGCGAAGCTGTCGGGTGCGTCGAAGCCGGGGCGGGTCTGTGCATGGATCGATCTGGACCGCGACGGCGCTTTCCAGCCGACGGAACGCGCGTGCGCCGGTTTTGTGGCCGGACAGGGGACGGTCAAGCTCAGCTGGGCCAAGTTTGCCAAGCCGACCACGGGGACGACGTACGCCCGGGTGCGGATCGGGTACGACGAGCCGCGGGCGACAGGCGCCGGCGATGCCGGTGAGGTCGAGGACTACCCGCTGCAGGTGACGCCGCCACCGCCGCCGGTCCTGCGCGACGACACCGCGACGACGGCGTTCAACACGACGACCACGGTGAAGGTGCTCAGCAACGACCAGCCAGGTGAGCCGGCAGCGCCTCTCGTTCCTGGTTCGCTCTGCCTGATCGAGGACGACAAGTGCGGTGTCATGGTCAACGTCGTTGGTCAGGCCAAGTACCTCGCCAAGCCGGACGGCACAGTCGCCGTCGAGCCTGTGCCCGGCTTCTTCGGCCCGGGTCGGCCGGTCACCTACCGGGTAGCTGACACCAACGACATCACTGCGACGGCGAAGCTCGCCGTCACGGTTGCACTTCCGGCAGCGCCAGTGGCCGGCCCAGATACGGCAGTCACTCCGCAGAACGTGAGCGTCGCAGTTCGGCCGCTGGCCAACGACAAGGCCGCTCCTGGTGTGACGCTGCAACCGGAGTCCGTCGTGCTGCGCGATCCGGCCGACACGAAGTTCAAGAAGACCGTAGTGATCGCGGGGGAGGGGCAGTACACCGTCAAACCGACCGGTGCGGTCGACTTCGTGCCGGTGCGGCAGTTCACCGGCGTCGGAACCTCCATCGGCTACCGGGTCACCGACAGCACTCGCCAGACCGCGGAGTCCACGCTGACCGTCACGGTCACGCCGGTGCAGCCGATTGCCAACGGCGACTCGGCGTCCACGGCGTTCGACACGGACGTCGTCGTACCGGTACTCGACAACGACCTACCTGGCTCACCGGATGCCCCGCTCGAACCGGCGACGCTACAGCTGATCGATCCGGTCAGCCACAAGCCGGTCGACACCGTCACGGTGAAGAACCAGGGCACCTACCTGGTGACCGGCGGCAAAGTTACCTTCCGCCCGGTGCACGGCTTCCACGGTGTTGGAACCCCACTGACCTACCAGGTGCTCGACAAGAACGGGACTGCGGCGCGCGCTGAGCTCACGGTCGCCGTCGACGCGCCAGCGCCGCCAGTAGCGAATCCGGACCTGGTCACCACCTTGCAGGGCGGTGCAGTCGTGATCCCGGTTCTCGAGAACGACAAGCCCGGTCCGACCGGTGCGGCGCTGCTGCCCGAGACAGTCCGGTTCGTCGTACCGACTCGGGCCGAGCCGGTCACTTCGCTGGAGGTACCGGGACAAGGCAAGTACTCCGTCCGCCCCGACGGCGGAGTGCACTTCGAACCGGTGCCGACCTTCACCGGGCAGGGGACTCCGGTCACCTATCAAGTGGCTGACGCCAACCGGGCCATCGGTCGCGCGACGCTGACGGTGCGGGTCACGAAAGTTCAGCCCGACGCATCGGACGACACTGCGGCGACGGCGTACGACACCGCGGTGACTGTGACCGTGCTGACGAACGACGAGGCCGGCGACCCTGCTGTGCCGCTGGTGCCCAGCAGCCTCCGGGTGCTCGACCCGCGGAGCGGGGAGCCGAAGACCACAGTCGTCGTCGACGGCGAGGCGACGTACACCGTCACGGCGGACGGCGAGATCATGGTCGACCCGCTGCCGACGTACACCGGCGTAGCGGCGCCAGTCAGCTATCGGATCGCGGATGTCAACGGGACCATCGCTACCGCCAAGCTGACCGTGACAGTCGCGAAACCGCCGGCGCCGACGGCGAAGCCCGACACGGCGACCGGCAAGCAGAACGTCCCCTTCACCGTAGATCCGCTGGCCAACGACACGGCCGGCCGTGGGACCGGTCTCGACCCGTTGAGCGTCGCGCTGCTCGACCCGGCGGACGGTTCGCTGAAGAAGCTGGTGAAGGTGCCCGGCCAAGCGGCGTACCAGGTGCATCCGGACGGGACGGTTACGGTCGATCCGCTGCCGGGCTTCACTGGAAACGCAGCTGCGCTTACCTACCGGGTGATGGACCGGTTCGACCAGGTGGCCCGGTCGACGATTGCAGTGACGGTCACACCGATCACTCCGATCGCAGTCGACGACACTGCGCGGACGCCGTACGACCGAACCGTCGCAGTGCCCGTGCTGACGAACGACGTACCGGGTGACCCGACTGCGCCGTTGCTGCCGACCACTCTGCTGCTGACCGATCCGGCTGACGGTTTGCTGAAGGCAGCTGTCAGCATCCCGAACGAGGGCGTCTACACGGCGGCTGGGGGAGTGGTCCGGTTCGACCCCGGTGCGACCTTCCGGGGCGCCGGGACGCCACTGGTGTACCAGGTGGCTGACAGCAATGGCACTCTGACCACAGCGAAGCTCACCATCGCAGTCGGCTTCCCTCCGATCGCTGTGGCAGATACTGCATCGACACTGCAGGACGTCGTGGTCACAGTGAACCTGGTCTCCAACGACAGCCCTGGGACCGATGCGAAACTCGATCCGGCGTCGGTCGAGCTGCTCGGAGCGAATGGTTATGCGAAGACGCTGACCGTCGCCAAGCAGGGCGCCTACACCGTGCAGCCGACCGGTAGCGTGCTCTTCGATCCGTTGCCGACGTTCCACGGCCGGGCCCTGCCGGTGACGTACCGCGTCGCGGACTCCAATGGCACCGTCGCCACCTCGACGCTGACGATGACGGTCACGCCGATCTGGCCGACAGCTGTCGACGACTCGGCGATCACACCGTTCAATCAGCCGATCACGATCGACGTACTCGCGAACGACAAGCCAGGTGACCCATCCGCGCCACTGGTCGCGTCGAGCCTGCTGCTGAAGGAGCCGGTGGTCGCGGCGACCGGCTACCGCAAGAGCATCACCCAGCCCGGTGAAGGGACCTACACGGTCACCGACGACGGAAAGGTCACCTTCACCCCGGTCAAGGATTTCCAGGGCGTCACGACACCCGCGACGTACCGGATCGTCGACGACAACGGAACTGCGGCCGAAGGCCTCATGTTGCTGACCGTCGGGAAGGGCCCTGAGGCACTGGCGGATGTGGTGACCACCAAACAGAACGTCACCCAGCTCGTCGACCCGTTGGCCAACGACACCGCAGGGACCGGAGCCGAGCTCGAGAAGACGTCGGTCGAGGTCTATTCGGTCACGACGCGGCAGTGGGCTCGCGTCGCGGCGCTGATCGGCCAGTGCGTGGTCACAGTGAGCCCGACGACCGGGAAGGTCACTGTCGATCCGGTGCCCGCGTTCCGCGGCCTGCTGTCGATCGCCTACCGGGTGAAGGACACCAGCGGCAACACTGCGACTGCCACGATCACAACAACGGTCACTCCGGTCAGCCCGACGGTTGTCGACGACAAGGGCGTTACGCCGTTCGACACCCCGCTGACCGTGCCGGTGCTCGCGAACGACAGAGCAGGCGATCCGTCCGCACCGCTGAAGGACGTGCACCTGCTGGACCCCGCTACTGGCGAACCGCGGCCAGAGCTGCCAGTCGAGGGACAGGGCCTGTTCACCGTGCAGCCGGCCGGTGGCATCCGTTTCGCGCCGGCGGCCGGTTTCGCCGGTACGACGATTGCCGTCGGCTATCAGGTGGTCGACGGCAACGGCTCTGTCGGTGAAGCGAGCCTGGCGGTCACCGTCCAGGCCCGACCGGTGGCGCTGCCGGACCGGATGGAGACGAAGCAGAACGTGCCAGTGGTTGTCGACCCGATCAAGAACGACGTCCCGGGGCCAGGTGCGACCTTCGACCCGGACACGTTGCTGCTGGTCGGTCCGGACGCGGCGCTGGTCAAACAGGTGACAGTGGCCGGGCAGGGCCAGCACGTCGTGGCCAACGGCAAGGTGACCTTCACGCCGGACAAACGGTTCACCGGGACCGCACGGCCAGTGGTGTACGAGGTGAAGGACAGCAACCGCAACCGCGCGCGGGCCACGCTCACTGCGACCGTGACCCCGATTCGGCCGGAACCAGGGGACGACAGCGCACGGACGGCGTACGGGACGGCCGTGGAGATCGAGGTGCTGAGCAACGACCGGCCTGGTGATGGGACTGCGGCCCTCGTGCCGGCGTCCGTCGTACTGCGGGATCCGGCCGACGGGAAGGACAAGAAGTCGGTCACGGTCGCGGACGAAGGCACCTTCGTCGTCGCAGCGGACGGAGTCATCACCTACACCCCGGTGACTGACTTCATCGGTACGACGCGTTCGCTGGCCTACCGCGTGGCGGACACGAACGGCACTGCGGCGGCGGCGCTCATCGACGTCACGGTGGACCCGCCCCGACCAGCCACCGCCACTGCAGATTCGGCAACGGGCACTCCAGGTACCCCAGTCGCAGTCAACCCGCTCCTGAACGACACCGGCGCTCCGGGCGCCGTCTGCCTACGCGTCGATGCAGCCACCTGCACCAAGCAGGCGCGCACCGCCGCCGGCACTTGGACGGTCGCAGCAGACGGCACCGTTCGGCTGACACCGACAAAGGGCTTCACCGGCACCGCCAAACTGACCTACGAGCGCTCTGGTGGTGGTGCGGACGCCGCTCCGGTCGCTGCGCCCATTCGATTCACTGTTGCCGCCGTACCGACCGCGGACCTACGCCCAGTGAACCGTGCGATGCTGCCGCCGACCGGTGGTCTCCCACCGATCGTCCTCACCTTGGGCGCGTTGCTGACCGCACTGGGCGCCACGCTGCTGGCGCTCGTCCGCGCCCGTCGCTAGAGGTCGCGAACGAGCATGACCTCATCGCGATAGTCATCCGCGGTCAGACGGATCGCACGGGGGTGCCGACCGACGATGCGGTATCCGAGCGGCTGGTAGAAGTTCTCCAGGCCGAGCCCGTCCCGAATGGTCAGCTGCAGTTGCTCCAGACCGAGGTCGTGCGCGGAACCGCGCAGCCCCTCCATCAGCGTTCGGCCGGCGCCGGAGCCCTGGTACTTCGGGTGCACCATCACGCGCAGCACAGTCCGCCAGTGGGAATGCAGACTGCCGCCGCGGTCGACCAGCAGACCCATCCCGACGTACCGGTCGCCGTCGTGCAGCACGCCGAGGAGGTCCAGCCCGGAGGCGACCCGGCCGAGTGCGTCGTCCAGGGTCTGGGCGACCTGCTCGACCGGCGCGGGCGCAGTGAACCCGACCGCGCCGCCGGCGTCCGTCGCCGCGACCCAGGTGTCCAGAAGGTCCGCTCGCAGACCCGGCGCCAACGCTTCCTCCGGCTCCACCACGACGTACTTCAAAGCGGCCCTCCAGCTGCGACTCGGTTGCAGCTAGCCTAGCTCCTCCAGCATCGGCACCATGGTCAGCTTGTCCGGGTTGCGGATGAGGTAGAGCGACGTGATCAGGTCGCCAGAGGTCTCCAGGAAGGTGACGGTGTCCGGCTCGTTGTCGTAGTAGACGACGAATGCGGGCTCACCGTTCAGAGTCGCGATCCGGAGCTCGTAGCCCGGGTACTGCGCGATCACACCGAACAGCCAGCGGATGATCTTCTCCGCGCCGTAGATCGGCCGCAACGCAGCGGACTTCTTGCCGCCGCCGTCGCTGATCAGCACCGCATCCGGTGCCAGCAACGCGACCACGCGCTCGAAGTCGCCGGAGTCGGCAGCAGCCATGAACTGCTGGGTCAGCTCGGTGTGCCGGGCCTTGTCGACCTGATGGCGCGGCTGCCGCGCCTGTACGTGCGATCGGGCCCGGTGGGCCAGCTGACGGACCGCGGCCTCGGAGCGGCCCAGAGTGTCCGCGATCTCGGCGTACGGGAGGTCGAACACCTCCCGCAAGACGAACGTGGCGCGCTCCAGCGGTGACAGCGTCTCCAGGACGACGAGCATCGCCATGCTGACCGAGTCCGCCAGCTCGACCACGGCCTCCGGGTCGCCGTGCGGTTCGGAGCACTTGACGATCGGCTCCGGCAGCCAGGGCCCGACGTACTGCTCGCGGCGCGTCTTCTGCTCCCGCAGCTTGTTCAGCGCGAGCCGGGTGGCGATCCGGATCAGATAGGCCCGGACGTCGCGCACCTCCTCGTGGTCCACCTTCGACCACCGCAGCCAGGTCTCCTGGACGACGTCCTCCGCGTCGCTGCCGCTACCCACCACGCGGTACGCCGCGCCCAGCAGCACGACCCGGTGCTCGTCGAACTCCCGCGCCAGCTGCTCGTCGTCCCTCATCACATGTCCTCCCGGAGATCTCCCTACCCATTGGGACACGGCAGCCCCGGGGAATGTGACATGCCGCAACCTTGGATATTTTTCCATTACATGGCATACTCATTCACATGAGCGTGAAGGTTGCGGTGGCCGGAGCCAGTGGCTACGCGGGCGGTGAGCTGCTGCGACTGCTGAGCTCCCACCCGGGGGTCGAGATCGGCGCGCTGACCGCCGGCGGAAACGCCGGTACGGCGCTCGGCGCGCACCACCCGCACCTCGTGCCGCTGGCCGGGCGCATCCTGGTCGAGACCACGGCGGAGCAACTCGCCGGTCACGACGTGGTGTTCCTGGCGCTTCCGCACGGACAGTCCGCCGGACTCGCCGAGCAGCTCGGCGAGGACGTCACCGTGATCGACTGCGGCGCGGACTTCCGGCTGACCGAGGCCGAGGCGTGGGTGGAGTTCTACGGCGGCGAGCATGCCGGCTCGTGGCCGTACGGCCTCCCTGAGCTGCCCGGACAGCGGGACAAGCTCCGCGGTTCGCACCGAGTCGCCGTACCGGGTTGCTACCCGACGGTCTCCAGCCTGGCTTTGCTGCCCGCCGTTCAGCACGGTCTTGTCGATGCGACTCAGCTGAACGTGGTCGCCGTCAGCGGCACGTCTGGTGCCGGTAAGGCTCCGAAGGCGCATCTGCTCGGCGCAGAGGTGATGGGGTCGGCCTCGGCGTACGGCGTCGGCGGAGTGCACCGCCACACGCCAGAAATCGAGCAGAACCTCACCCCGTACGCCGACGGCCCGGTGAGCGTTTCGTTCACCCCGGTGCTGGTGCCGATGTCGCGGGGCATTCTCGCGACCTGCAGCGCACCGGCTGCGGAGGGGGCCGATCTGGCAACGCTGCGGCAGGCCTACGAAGAGGCCTACGGCGACGAGCCGTTCGTGCACCTCCTCCCTGAGGGGCAGTGGCCGCAGACACAGGCCACTCTCGGCGCGAACACGGTCCAGTTGCAGGTAGCGCTCGACCAGCGGGTCGGCCGCGTGGTTGTCGTGGCTGCGATGGACAACCTCACCAAAGGCACTGCCGGCGCCGCCGTGCAGTGTATGAACCTGGCCCTCGGTCTCGACGAGACCTTGGCACTTCCCCTCGTAGGAGTAGCACCGTGACCCTTGCCGTCACTCCCGCCACCCAAGTCGATCGGAGCGCCGGAGTGACCGCGCCGGCCGGCTTCCGTGCGGCCGGGGTGATCGCCGGGATCAAACCCGCCGGCACGCCGGACCTCACCATTGTCGTCAACGACGGGCCGGAGCAGGTCGCTGCCGGTGTCTTCACCACCAACAAGGTGAAGGCGGCGCCGGTGCTCTGGTCGCAGCAGGTGCTCAGCGCGGGCAAGCTGAAGGCCGTGGTGCTGAACTCCGGCGGCGCGAACGCCTGCACCGGCCCCGAAGGCTTCCAGGACACGCACAAGACCGCAGAGAAGCTGGCTGAGGTGCTCGGCGCCGGAGCGGCCGAAATCGGCGTCTGCTCGACCGGTCTGATCGGTGAGCGGCTCCCCATGGACAAATTGCTCCCGGGCGTGGAGGCGGCGGTTGCTGCACTCGACACCACCCCGGAGGCCGGGCTGGCTGCGGCCACTGCGGTCATGACCACCGACAACGTGCCGAAGCAGGCAGTGCTCAAGCACGCTGACGGCTGGAGCATCGGCGGGTTCGCGAAGGGCGCCGGGATGTGCGCACCGAACATGGCGACGATGCTCAGCGTCATCACAACGGACGCCGTGCTGGATCAGCCGCACCTCGACCACGCGCTGCGGAACGCGGTCGGTAAGACGTTCAACCGGCTGGATGTCGACGGCGGCACGTCGACCAACGACACCGTGCTGCTGCTCAGCTCAGGCGCATCTGGCGTCACAGTCAGCCCGGAGGCATTCGAAGCCGCTTTGACCGCGCTGGCCGGTGACCTGGTCAAGCAGCTGCAGGCGGATGCCGAGGGCGTCACCAAGCACGTCAGCATCACCGTCAAGAACGCAGCGACCGAAGCCGAGGCTGTGGCCGCCGCGAAGGTCGTCGCCGAGGACAACCTCTGCAAGACGGCGTTCTTCGCCTCCGACCCGAACTGGGGCCGCATCGCGATGGCAGTCGGCAACGCGCCGACCGCCTTCGATCCGGCGCTGCTGGACATCACTCTGAACGGCGCTGCGATCTGTGTGGCCGGTGGAAAGGGCGTCGACCGCTCCGAGGCCGACCTGAGCGGCCCGGAGATCGATGTGGTGATCGACCTGCACGCCGGTCCGGCGTCCGCCACCGTGCTCACCACCGACCTGTCGCACGCGTACGTCGAAGAGAACTCGGCCTACTCGTCGTGAGCATCCTTCCCGAGGCACTCGAGAAGGCAGCGGCCCTCACCGAGGCGCTGCCGTGGCTGAAGCAGTTCCACGGCAAGACGGTCGTGGTGAAGTACGGCGGCAACGCCATGGTCGACGACAAGCTCAAACGCGCTTTCGCCGAGGACATCGTCTTTCTGCGGTACGCCGGCGTCCGCGTCGTCGTCGTCCACGGCGGCGGCCCGCAGATCAGTGACATGCTCGGCCGGCTCGGCATCGACAGCGAGTTCCGCGGCGGACTGCGGGTCACCACACCTGAGGCGATGGACGTCGTCGGCATGGTCCTTGTCGGCAAGGTCGGCCGGGAGCTCGTCGGACTGCTGAACGCGCACGGCCCGTTCGCAGTGGGCATGTCCGGTGAGGACGCCGGGCTGTTCACCGCAGAACGGCGGACGGCGCTCGTGGACGGCGAAGCGGTCGACATCGGGCTTGTCGGCGATGTGGTCGACGTCCGGCCGGAGGCGGTGATCGATCTGATCGACGCCGGCCGCATCCCGGTGGTGTCGACGATCGCTCCGGACGAGGACGGCCTGGCGCACAACGTGAACGCCGACACGGCCGCTGCGGCGCTGGCGTCCGCGCTGGGCGCCGAGAAGCTGGTCGTGCTGACCGATGTGGCCGGCCTCTACCGCAACTGGCCGGACAGCGAAGAGATCATCACCCAGATCGACGCTACCGAGCTGGCGGCGCTGCTGCCGTCGCTCGCAGCCGGGATGGTCCCGAAGATGGAGGCCTGCCTGCGGGCAGTCGAGTCCGGCGTTTCCCGGGCCACAGTCATCGACGGTCGCGTGCCGCACTCACTTCTGCTCGAGATCTTCACCGACGCCGGAATTGGAACTCAGGTGATCCCCTCATGACCGAGCTGCTCACTGTCGACGGCACCCAGGCCGCACTGACCGAGCGGTACACCGGTGCGCTGATGAACACGTTCGGGGCGCCCAAGCGCGTTCTGGTCCGTGGCGAGGGCGCGTACCTGTGGGACGCCGACGGCAACAAGTACCTCGACCTCCTCGGCGGCCTGGCGGTGAACTGCCTCGGCCACGCGCATCCGTTCGTGGTGTCCGCAGTGACCTCGCAGCTGGCCACTCTCGGCCACGTGTCGAATTTCTTCGGTTCCGCGCCGCAGATCGCGTTGGCGGAGAAGCTGCTCGGTCTCTTCGAAGCTCCGGGCAAGGTGTTCTTCACGAACTCCGGCACCGAGGCGAACGAGGCGGCGTTCAAGATCACCCGGCGGACCGGCCGGACCAAGATCGTCTCCACCGTCGGCGCCTTCCACGGCCGAACGATGGGCGCGCTCGCAGTCACCTGGAAGCCGGCGTACCGGGAGGCCTTCGCTCCGTTGCCTGGCGACGTGGCCTTCGTGCCGTATGGCGATGCGGACGCGCTGGCGGCCGCAGTCGACGACGAAACGGCCGCAGTGATCCTGGAGCCAATCCAGGGCGAGAACGGCGTCGTCGTACCGCCGGCCGGCTATCTGCAGGCCGCGCGACGGATCACCTCCGAGCACGGCGCACTGCTGTGGCTGGATGAGATCCAGACCGGTGTCGGACGGACCGGGAGCTGGTTCGCTTACCAGTCCGAAGGCATCACCCCGGACCTCGTCACGCTCGCCAAGGGGCTCGGCGCCGGCATTCCGATCGGCGCCTGCGTCGGTCTGGGCGCTGCGGCCGACCTGCTGCAGCCGGGCAACCACGGCACGACGTTCGGCGGTAACCCGGTCGCTGCGATCGCCGGGCTGGCGGTGCTGACCGTCATCGAGCGGGACGGCCTGCTCGCCCAGGTCAATGCGGTCGGCAACCACCTGGCGTCGTCGCTGATCGCCCTGGACCATCCGCTGATCGCCGGCGTCCGCGGCCGCGGTCTGCTGCTCGCCATCGAGCTCACCCAGCCCGTCTCGGACCAGGTTGCCGCACTGGCGCTGGACGCCGGGTTCGTGATCAACAACCCGATTCCGGATGCGCTGCGGCTGGCGCCGCCGTACATCCTCAGCAAGGCTGATGCCGACAGCTTCGTCTCGGCTCTGCCGGGGCTGCTCGACCAGGTGGAGGTGCCATGACGGTCAGACACTTCTTGAAGGACGACGACCTGAGCCCGGTCGAGCAGGACGAGGTCCTGACACTGGCCCAGCAGCTGACTGGCGACCGGTACGGTCATCAGCCCTTGGCCGGTCCGAAGTCGGTCGCCGTCATCTTCGACAAGGCCTCCACCCGGACACGCATCTCGTTCGCCGTCGGCATCGCCGAGCTCGGCGGCGCATCGCTGATCATCGACGCGCAGAGCTCGCAGATGGGCCGTGGCGAGCCGATCGCCGACACCGCGCGAGTGCTCGACCGGCAGGTCGCAGCGATCGTCTGGCGGACCGCTGGGCAGACGCGGATCGACGAAATGGCCGCAGCGTCCCGAGTGCCGGTTGTGAACGCGCTGACCGATGAGTACCACCCCTGCCAGATCCTGGCCGACCTGCTGACCGTTCGGCAGCACAAAGGGCAGACCGCGGGCCTGAAGCTGGTGTACTTCGGGGACGGCGCCAACAACATGGCCCACTCGTACCTGCTCGGTGGGGCAACCGCTGGCATGCATGTGGTCGTCGCCTCACCCGCAGCGTTCCAGCCCGACCCCGCCATCCTCGCCCGGGCCGTTGAGATCGCAGCTGAGACAGGTGGCTCGGCAGCGTGGACCGACGACCCGTACGGCGCCATAGACG
Source organism: Kribbella sandramycini (assembly GCF_013131805.1). Taxonomy (GTDB): domain Bacteria; phylum Actinomycetota; class Actinomycetes; order Propionibacteriales; family Kribbellaceae; genus Kribbella; species Kribbella sandramycini. Next base: position 528,305 of record NZ_JABJRC010000006.1, read on the forward strand.
GTGCCGATGTAGTTGCGACGGACACTTGGGTGTCCATGGGCCAGGAGGGTGAGGCGGCACTGCGGGAAGCGCCGTTCGTGCCCTACGCGGTGACCGAGCAGCTGGTGGCCAAAGCCAAGGACGACGCCATCGTGCTGCACTGCCTCCCGGCGTACCGTGGCAAGGAAATCGAGGCCGCGGTCCTCGACGGGCCACAATCAGTGGTCTGGGACGAGGCGGAGAACCGGCTGCACGCGCAGAAGGCGCTGCTGTCGTGGCTGCTGGCAAGGAGCTTTTCGGCATGAGCATCGCCGTACCGACGACCAAGACCGCGCGGCAGCAGCGCATCATCGACCTGCTCGGGCGGCAGCCAGTGCGATCCCAGACCGAGCTGGCCGAGCTGCTGTCCTCCTCCGGCCTGGTTGTCGGGCAGGCGACGCTCTCACGCGACCTGGTCGAGATCGGCGCGGTGAAGGTCCGCGACTCGTCCGGCCAGCTCGTGTACGCCGTACCGGGTGAGGGCGGCGACCGCACCCCACGCGCAGGTGAGGCGGCCGCCTTCGAGGCCCGCCTGGAGCGAGTGGCGTCCGAACTGCTGGTGTCAGCAGAAGGCAGCGCCAACCTGGTCATCCTGCGTACCCCGCCAGGCGCAGCCCAATACCTCGCCTCCGCAATCGACCACGTCGGCCTCGACGACGTCCTCGGCACCATCGCCGGCGACGACACCGTCATGATCGTCGCCCGCAACCCCACCGGCGGCGAAGCCCTGGCCGCCCGCCTCCTCTCCCTAGCCGCCCGCGACCCCAGGTAACGAACGCCCGGCCTGCTCGCGCCAAGTACCTAGCGACGACAGTCCGGCGAAGGGGGACACGGGATGGACGACTGGTTCGCGACACAGGTAGAACGGCACGGACCGGACATCCACGCCTATCTGAGCCGGCGGACGGCCGACGGGGTCGCCGACGACCTGCTGGGTGAGGTGTGGGTGGCGGCGTACGGCGGCCACTCGGGATTCGATCCAGATCTCGGAACGCCGCGGGCTTGGCTGTTCGGCGTCGCAGCGCTCGCACCGCAGCTGCGCGCCGCTCTGCGGGAGCTACCGGCGGTTGAGCGCGAGCTGTTGCTACTGGTCGCGTGGGAGCAGCTGAGCCCAACTGAAGCGGCTGAGGTGCTCGGCATCCCCGCAGGCACTGCCCGCTCCCGCCTGCACCGGGCCAGACAACGCATGGACGAACGCCTCGGGGGTTCGGCCGAAGCGCTCGCGACTGCCGCGCACCGCGTCGCGGCTGTTGCCGACCGGCGCCGTACCGGCCACCGGCGCGTTCTGGTGCCCGCCGCGGCCGCCACGGCTACAGCCACCGCCGTCGTCGCAGTGGTTGCGCTCCAACAGGCTGGCGGCCCGGCGGCTCGCCCCGTGGCACCGGTCAGCAGCCCCGCACCGTCGCCTGGCAAAGCCATCAGCGACCCGGGCGTGGCCTTCTCGTGCGCTGTCGACTATTCGATGGCGGAGCTGGCCCGTCGCGACTTCGGCATCGACGGCACAGTGGTGTCGGCCGTCCGCGTTCCCCGGACGGTGGGCGCGTGGGCGGTCACCTTTGAGGTCAACGAGTGGTTCCGTCCGGCGACCCGTGGCGACCGGCTCACCGTGCAGATGTGGATCGGACCGGGCCGTGGGCGGTACTCGAGCGTTTACGAGACCGGCTACGAGATCGGCGACCGGCTGCTGATCGCGGGCTCCCTGGTGGACTCGCGAACCGGCAAGCCGTTGAAGTACCCGTCCGGCGGCGCCTGTGGCTTCGGCCGGACGTACGACGAGGGGACCGCCGCTACCTGGCGGACGGTTCTCAGCAAGTTACTGAGAGGATGGCGGAGTGACCGAAGGTGAGAGTGCGGCCCTGTGGGGTGGACGGTTCGCTGGCGGACCGGCGGATGCCCTGGCGGCGTTGAGCAAGTCGACGCAGTTCGACTGGCGACTGGCGCCGTACGACATTGCGGGGTCGAAGGCCCACGCCAAGGTGCTGCACCGAGCGGGCCTGCTGACCGACGCGGACCTGGAGGCGATGCTGGCCGGGCTGGACGCTCTGCTGGCGGATGTCCTGGCTGGTCGGTTCCTGCCGGCTGAGGACGACGAGGACGTGCACACCGCGCTGGAGCGGGGTCTACTGGAGCGCCTCGGTGCCGAGCTGGGCGGTCGGCTGCGTGCCGGGCGCTCCCGGAACGACCAGGTCGCCACGCTGTTCAAGAGCTACCTGCGTGAGCACGGCCGTGTCATCGGCCGGCTGGTGCTGGAGCAGATCCGCGTCCTGGCGGACCAGGCCGAGAAGCACCTCGGCGTTGCTATGCCCGGCCGGACCCATCTTCAGCACGCCCAGCCGGTTCTGCTCGCGCATCACCTGCTGGCACATGCCTGGCCGTTGTTGCGGGACCTGGAGCGGCTGTCCGACTGGGACGCACGGGTCGCGGCTGACTCGCCGTACGGCTCTGGAGCGCTGGCAGGTAGCTCCCTGGGGCTGGACCCGCAGTACGTCGCCACTGAGCTCGGCTTCACCAACTCCTCGGCGAACTCGATCGACGGCACCGCCGCGCGGGACTTCGTGGCGGAGTTCGCGTTCGTCACCGCGCAGATCGGTGTCGACCTGTCCCGGCAGGCCGAGGAGGTGATCATCTGGGCGACCAAGGAGTTCGGCTTCGTCGAGCTGGACGACGCGTTCTCGACCGGCTCGAGCATCATGCCGCAGAAGAAGAACCCGGATATCGCCGAGCTGGCCCGCGGCAAGGCCGGCCGGCTGATCGGCAACCTCAGCGGTCTGCTCGCGACGCTGAAGGCGCAGCCGCTCGCCTACAACCGCGACCTGCAGGAGGACAAGGAGCCGGTCTTCGACTCCATCGACACGCTCGAGGTGCTGCTGCCCGCGTTCACCGGGATGGTCCGGACGCTGCGCTTCAACACCGAGCGTCTGGAGGAGCTGGCGCCGCAGGGCTTCTCGCTCGCGACAGACATCGCGGAGTGGCTCGTCCGGCAGCAGGTGCCGTTCCGCGTCGCGCATGAGCTGGCCGGCGCATGCGTCCAGGAGTGTGAGAAGCGCGGCATCGAGCTGTGGGACCTCACCGACGCAGACCTGGCCGCCATCTCGCCGCATCTGACGCCGGAGGTCCGTTCGGTCCTGACCGTCGAGGGCTCGCTGGCCTCCCGCAACACCCGCGGCGGTACGGCGATCGACCGCGTCACCGAGCAGTTGGCCGAGCTGCACGCCCGTACCGCCGTCCACACGCAGCGCCTCGGCTGACCGTGCGCCGATCCCAGCTGGCGGGGCCCGTCCTCGACGTGGCCCCGCAGCTGCTCGGGCTGGTCATTCGCAGCACCACCTCCGACGGCCCGGTCGCTGTCCGCCTCACCGAGGTCGAGGCGTACGACGGGCCCAACGATCCCGGCTCCCACGCCTACCGTGGCCAGACCCCGCGTAACGCCGTCATGTTCGGCCCGCCCGGTCACCTCTACGTCTACTTCACCTACGGCATGCACTTCTGCATGAACATCGGCGCCGGTCCCGAGGGCACCCCATCGGCCGTCCTGCTGCGCGCCGGCGAAGTAGTCGAGGGCAAAGATCTGGCTCGTACCCGTCGCGGCCTTCCAGAACCCGCCGCGTCCGCCGTCCTTCCTGGGCGCGCCCAGAAGCGACCGCGGTTGGACCCGGACCGCGATCTCGCTCGCGGCCCAGCTCGCCTCTGTGTTGCTCTCGGCATCGACCGCGAGCAGAACGGCGTCGACCTGTTCGCCAAGGACTCGCCGGTCCGCCTGCTACCGGGGCCCAGCTTCGACGGCATCCCGTCGACCGGACCCCGGGTCGGCTTGCGCGACGCAGCCGACTGGCCGTGGCGCTTCTGGATCCCGGACGACCCGACGGTCTCGCCGTACCGCCCGCACGTCCCCAAACGCCGTTAGCGGTTCGCCAGCGCCGTCACGTACTCCAGCTGCGGCAGGCCGTGCTCGACCTCCGGGTCCGGAAACAGGCCGACGTGGTGCACCCCGGCAGCCTGCAGTTGGTCGAGGTGGACCGCGGCGTCCTCGACCGTCCCGATTGCGCCGATCGCCCGCCACCAGTCGACCGGCATCCCGACCAGCCCTGCCTCGCCGGACTCGGCGTACAGCTTGGCCAGGTCGTCGAAGAACGGCAGTGGGGTGATCCCGACGTACTTCCGCTCGATCAGCCCGCCCAGCCACGGCGCAGCCCACTCGTACGCTGCCTTCCGGTCCTCCCGCACACAGAGCGCGGTGAATGTCGTCACCACGAAATCCTTCGGTGAACCAGCGAACTCCAACGACTGCCGGACGTACTCCGCCGTGGCCGGCTCCGCCAGCACCACACCGCCGCCCACTCGCCCAGCCAGCGCCATCGACTTCGGCCCCATCACGCCGAGCAGGATCGGCGGCGGGGTGACCGGGGGAGCCTCCAGCTGGACGTCCTGCAGAACGACCGTCTTGCCCTCGAAAGTGACCTTCTCGCCGGCCAGCAGCCGGGTGACCGCAGTGGTCACCTCCTCGAGCGCAGTGAGCGGCGACTTCGCCCGCACACCCATCTGCCCCATCCACTCCTGCACGCCGTGCCCGATGCCCGGCAGGAGGCGACCGGGCGCCAATGCGTCCAGCGTCGCCAGCTCCATCGCCGTCACTGCGGCCGTCCGGGCGACCGCGGGCAGGATGCCGATGCCCACCTGCAGCCGCTCGGTCGATGCGAGCGCGGCGGCCGCCAGCGACACCCCTGCGGTGTAGAAGCAGTCTTCGATGACCCACAGCTCGTCGGCGCCGCCCGCCTCCAGGCGGCGGGCCACATCGGTCACCAGGGCGGCGGGAAACGTCCGGGGGAAGCACATGCCGATCTGAGTCATGCCACGACCGTAGAGGCTGTCGGGGACAGTTGGCGCGGCCCATGCGCGTAGCGGACCCTGCTCCGGGTAGGTTTCAGGTATGGCCCGCCCGCACTACGCGTCCCGCCTCGAGGACTGGTTCAACATCGGGGTGCAGGCAGTGCTGCGACGCCGTGGGTGGCGCGAGCGCATCATCCCGCAGGTGGGTTACGGCACCACGGAGTTCGTGCGCGTCATCGCGCGCGTGGTCCTGGGCAGAGACCCGCGCAGCCAACCGCGCTACGACGAGGACCAGGTTGTGCGCGGCTGGCGGGTTTTCGTCACCGCACCGGCCACCAAGGTGCTGGTGAGCGTGACTGTCGAGGGACAGACGTTCAACGCTGTCACCGACCGCGGCGGGTTCATCGACATCACCGTTCCGGTGGTGCTGCCGCCGGGGTGGCACGAGATCAACCTGGGGGTCCGCGGTGAGCGGCAGGCCAGGGCGTCGATCTATGTGCCCGATCCGGAGGCGAAGTTCGGTCTGGTCAGCGACATCGACGACACGGTCATTCTGACGATGCTGCCGCGTCCGCTGATCGCCGCCTGGAACACCTTCGTCCGGGACGAGCAGGCGCGCCGCGTCGTACCGGGGATGGCTGACATGTACCAGGAGATGCTGGCCGCGCATCCCGGTGCGCCGATCTTCTACCTGTCGACCGGCGCGTGGAACACCGCACCGACGCTGACGCGCTTCCTGACCCGGCACGGGTACCCAGTGGGTCCGTTGCTGATGACGGACTGGGGGCCGACCAACACCGGCTGGTTCCGAAGCGGTCAGGAGCACAAGCGGACGGCGCTGCGTCGGCTGGCTCGGGAGTTCCCCAACGTGAAGTGGGTGCTCGTCGGCGACGACGGTCAGCACGACCCGCAGCTGTACGGCGATTTCGCGCAGTCGCACCCGGATCATGTCCGGGCGATCGGTATCCGCCAGCTGACCCCCGCCGAGCAGGTGCTGTCGCACGGTCTCCCCGTCCCGAATCAGGACCCGGGAGCGCACGATCCGCAGCGTCCGACCGCGGCTACGGTGCAGGGGCCGGACGGCCACGCGCTGCGGCCGCAGCTGCGCGACATCTTGGCTCGGCCCGAGCCCGGCTGAGCGCGGGGTCCCGGCGTACAGGACACTGGTGTCGACACGACGTACTCGAGGAGAGACAGTGACCGACAGCGGGACCGAACGCCGTACCGAGGTGCTCGACGATCTGGAGAGCCGCGGGCTGATCGCGCACTCCACCGACCCGGACGCGCTGCGCAGCGCCATGGCGGACGGGCCGATCACCTCCTATGTCGGCTTCGACCCGACCGCGCCGAGCCTGCACATGGGGAACCTGCTGCAGTTGCTGACCCTGCGCCGGCTGCAGCTGGCTGGGCACAACCCGATCGGTCTGGTCGGTGGCGCCACCGGACTGATCGGCGACCCGAAAGAGTCGTCCGAGCGGGTGCTCAACCCGAAGGACCTGGTGCATCAGTGGGTGGAGCGGGTGCGCGGCCAGGTGGAGCGGTTCGTCGACTTCGATCCGGCGCTGCCGAACCCCGCGCGCATCGTGAACAACTACGACTGGACGAAGGACCTCAACGTCCTGGACTTCCTGCGGGACATCGGCAAGCACTTCCCGGTGAACCGGATGCTCGGGCGCGAGGTCGTAAAGGCCCGGCTGGAGCAGGGGATCAGCTACACGGAGTTCAGCTACGTGCTGCTGCAGTCGCTGGACTACCTGGAGCTGTACCGCCGGCACAACTGCACGCTGCAGACCGGTGGCAGCGACCAGTGGGGCAACCTGACTGCGGGTGTGGAGCTGATTCGCCGCTCGGACGCGGGCAAGGCGCATGCACTGGCCACGCCGCTGGTGACCAAGGCCGACGGGACGAAGTTCGGCAAGACGGAGTCCGGCACAGTGTGGCTTGACCGGGAGCTGACCTCGCCGTACGCGTTCTACCAGTTCTGGTTCAACAGCGATGACCGCGACGTGATGCAGCTCGTGCGCTACTACACGTTCCGCACGGCGGAGGAGCTTGCTGCGCTGGAGGAGGCGACCGCGGAACGGCCGCACGCGCGCGAGGCGCAGCGTGTATTGGCTGAGGACGTCACAACGCTTGTCCACGGGGAGGCGGAGACCCGAGCTGTACAAGAGGCCTCGAAGGCGCTCTTCGGTCAGGGCGAGCTCGGAGCGTTGGACGGCGAGACTCTGCGCGCCGCACTGCGTGAAGCACCGCATGTGGAGTTGGGGGCCGGCGAGCAGATGCCGACGTACGGCGACCTGTTGGTGAAGTCCGGTCTGGTCGCCAGTAAGTCGGCTGCGCGGCGGACCGTTGCCGAAGGTGGCGGGTATCTGAACAACGTGAAGGTGCAGGACGCGGAGTACGTGCCGGGAGCGGATGACCTGCTGCCTGGCGGCGTGCTGGTGCTGCGGCGTGGGAAGCGCTCGTTCGCGGGCGTGCTGCACTCCCACAACTAGGTTGCCGGGGGCAAATTACAAGCCTGTGATTCAGCCCACCGGGAACCGATTTGACCGTCCACCTGGGAGCCACGTAATGTTCTTCTTGTTGGAAGCGAGTGCAGGACGCTGAAGCGGCCGGACCTTCCAACCCCCCAAAGCTAGCGCAGCTGAAACGCGTCTCAGGACTCGGGTCAGCAGCCTCCACGCGGGGAGAGAGTCGGAAAAATCAAGACTTGACTTGGTTGATCCGCTCCGGTAAAGTACTGCAGGTTGCCCCGGAAGTCCTGGACCGTAAGGTTCGGCTGCGGTGTGCGTCCGATTCTTGAGAACTCAACAGCGTGCCGAAAGTCAATGCCGAAATTTAGCATTAACCCCGTGCATGGGCCCTTTGT
>NZ_JABJRC010000007.1 GCF_013131805.1 Kribbella sandramycini
TCGTGTACCCCGAAGGGCCTTACCGCTCGACTTGCATGTGTTAAGCACGCCGCCAGCGTTCGTCCTGAGCCAGGATCAAACTCTCCGTTGAAAAATATGACAACCAGCAAGCTGGAATGTCGACAACTTCGAACTGACCCTTTGAACATCAGAGACAATCAAACTGACTGAATCCATGAATTATCAAAGGAATCCGTCACAGAACAAAGACATCCCACACCCAAAGTCCAAAGGACCAGGGCTAGGAAGATTCGCCGATGCCTGTGAACGGGGTTAATGCTGTATTTCGGCATTGACTTTCGGCACGCTGTTGAGTTCTCAAGAATCGGACGCTCACCGCACTTCAAACTTTCATTCGAAGCTCCGGGGCAACTCGCCCAACTTTACTGTTTCGTCCAGACCCGGTCAAATCGGGCTTTTCGAGCCAGTCTCCCCGTGTCTCAGCGACCGATTCGAGCCTAGAGGCGCGATTCGGCTGCGAGAGCCTTAGGGGGTTTGTCGGTGCGACCGGCCGCTTTCGCGTCCTGCGCTCGCTCCCAACAAGAAGAACATTACTGACTCTCCGGGTGCAGATGCAAATCGAGGTCTGGAGCTCCTCTCACCACATCCGTCACACGCGTCTCCGCGAGCGACATCTCCATCATCCCCCGCCGCGCAAGCGACTTTCCGGGGGACCGGATGACGAGGTGGGAGGCGCTCGTACCGCCTCCCCACCTGTCACGTACCGCACCGCCCAGCAGACGCCTCTCGGCGTGTGGCCGCTCGTAGCGGCGAAAGTTGGAGCCCGGGGTCTTGAACCGGGCGGCATCAGGTGTAACCGGGGTGCCCCGCGAGCTATTCCCGGTGGCAGGCTCGTTCGACTCCGGACTGGAGGAAGACCAGCGCCCCGTCCCGGATCTCCAAGCGGGCATCGGTCGCCGTCGGCATGAACTCCGTGGCCGACAAGGCCACGAACCGGAGAGGCGGCTGCCCGTCGAAGGTGACCAGCAAGCTGTTCCCCTGCGGGACGGCCGCGAGCCGCAGCCCGCCGTCCAGCACATAGTCACCGGCGAGAGCTTCGAGCGCCTCGGCCGTCGGAACCGCGACCTGCCAGTCCAGTGGTTCGTAATCGACCCAGCCGAACGCGGCGCCGGCTGCCGCGGAGGCCCGCATCGACAAGTGGCCGCCGTTGTCGGAGTTCGTCATCACGGCCAGGCCGTCACCACTCTCCCGGTCCAGCACGAGATTGCAGCGGTAGCCGGCGTTGCCGCCGCTGTGCCCGAACAACCGTCCATCGGCGGTGACGAAGACTCCGAGCCCCGCGTGGGACAGACCCGCCATCGGTCCTTCCACCGCAATCTGCGGTCGCAGCAGCTCTCGCGCCAACTCCGGCGACAGCAGCGCACCGTCGACGCCGGCATACGCACGCCGGACGCCGATCGCAAAGCGAGCCAGGTCCGCGGACGTCGTCCAGAGCCCGGCGGCCGCGAGCTCGGGATAGACGTGCCATCCACCGTCGATGGGCCTGCCGAGTTCGTCATGGGCCAGCGCAGCTCTGGACTCCAGCTCGGCCGGCAATGGTTGGGCGTAGTCGCTGTCGAGCATGCCCATCGGCTCCAGCACCAGCTCACGCATCAGTTCGCGGAAGGGCCTGCCGGTGACATCTTCGAGCAGCAGCTGAATGATCGACGTACCACCGCCGGAGTAGGCGAACTGCATCCCCGGGATGCGATCGGCGCGCGGCCCGGCCGTGTTGCTCGGCGGGGTTCCTTCGAGGATCTGCACTGTCGTCGGCAACGGCGAACCTGGGCGGTATCCGGGGAACCCCGGCACCGACAGGCCGCCGCTGTGGCTGGCGAGCTGCCGCAAGGTGACGGCGGGCTGCCAGCCACGAGTCGGTGGAACCTGCCAGGACTTGAGCTGCCGATTGACATCGGCGTCGAGCTCGAGGACGCCGCGATCGACCAACCGCAGCATCGCGACCACGGCAATCGGTTTGCTGATCGAGGCGGCCTGGAACAGCGACGTCGCCTCGACCGGGCGATCTGCCCCGAGGACGCCGGCCACGCCGGTCGAAGCGATCTCGCCGCCCTTGACCACGACCCAGCTGACGCCGGGCACCCCGAGCTCCTCGAGATCCGCGCCGATCTGCTCCCGCACTGCGTCCACGTTCCCTCCCCCAGGGAACGCTATGCCGACGCGGGGACTATCTCGACGGCTGCGGCGCGTCGCAGTCGATCTTCGGGTTCGCGCCGATGTAGTTGAGCGGGCCGGCCACGATGGTGACCAGTGTCGTGCCGACCTTCGCGCAGGTCGCGTCGGAACCGGAGAAGTAGCTTCGCTGGGCGGCCGCGGCCAAGCCGATCAGCAACCACACGGCGACGATCAGGGCGACAGTTCTGGAACCTGTCGTGGACGCTCTCCGCGTACGCATTTCCACCTCCTGGGCTGGGCGATTGATCCCCGTGTGGAACGTGCACCCAGTTCCCGCGCGGGCGGAAGTGGAAACGGTGTCAGAGCTCGCGGCAGCGATACTTCGGCTTGATCTCGCGGTTCACGTAGGCGCCGATACTGGCCGCGGCCATCAGGGCGGCGTACGTCGGCTGCGCGACGTCGAAGTACTGGTAGACGGAGCCGTTCACATACTCGAGCTCGAGCGTGCCGGCGGACCAGCCGACCGAACGGATACTCGACGAATTCACCGGACGCCGCCGCACTCCGAACTCCCCTCGCCGATCAAGCCGAGCGCTGTGTGTCCCCATTCTCCAGCCGGGCCAGCACCCGGGCCAGGTCGACGATCACGGTGTTGAGCTCGCTCAGGGCGTCCGGATCGATCGAGGCCGGCGCCGCTTCGATCCCGAGGATGGCCGCGAAGCGGAGTTTGGCGTCGGGCAGGGCATCGCGCAGCAGGGTGTCGAGGGCCTCCTGCAGGTGCGGGCTCGGGACCATCTCCGGTCTGTCCCGCCATTTGGTCACCGTGCGTGCCGAGATGCCGAGCTGCTCCGCCAGCGCCTCATTGGTCAGCCGCAGCGCCGATTGCAAGGCGTGCGTATGCCGGCCGGTCCACTGGTCGATGACTGTCATCGAGTATCACTCCTTGCGCGTTGGTCACTCCTTGCAATCAGCCTACGGCGATCCGGTGACCGTCGGGGGTCCGAATTTCTTCCCTGTGGATACCGGTTGAGTTCCTGGTGGAGGCAGCGGCCCGGACGTTGACTTGGGCCATGGACGAGATCACCGGTAGGACCGCAACGCTCACGCGGCGAAGTTCGCGGCGGCGGCATCTGAAGATCGCGAGCAAGGCCGGTCCGCGCTGCTTCCAGCTGGTGCGGCATGTGGATGTCTCCGGCGTCAGCGGGACGGGCGTCGTCGCCGAAGGAGTCGAATGGACGGATGGCTCGGTCGCGCTGCACTGGGGCGGGCGCTACCCGACGACGACCGTCTGGCCCGACGGGATCGACGCGCTGGTCAGCGTCCACGGGCACAACGGAGCCACCACGATCCGCTGGCTGGACGAATGAGGCGCCCACGGTTCCGGTGCGGCGGGCCAACCCTGCTGACGGCTCGCCGCATCGGCCTACTCCGAGTAGAACTTCTCGCGGTACTGGTCGCCCTGCGTCGCCGAGCCGTTCTGGCCGGGGCCGACGGCGGGGCGCGCGGTCGTCCCGTTGGCCGCCTGCCGATGCTCGTGCGGTGGTTCGACGGACGGCTCGGACGTCGTCTCGGCGTTCGAATCGGTCGACTGGCCGGCGCTCGGATGGCTGGGCAGGCCGACGGCCGAATCGGCAGCCGGGCCGGGGTTCGGATCGGTCGGCGGGCCGGCGTTCGGCTCGGCGGACGGTTTTGGATGCGGCGCGGCGGACGGCGTTGTCGGCGGTTCGGCGGGCGGCTCGGGCTGGTTGGCGGGTCGGCCCGCTTCGAGCTGATCGACCGCCGCGGTGAATTCGAGCTCCGCCCGGGTGGGTGCGGTCCGCTCGACGGCTTGTGCCGAGTCGCGCCGGGGCGGGAGGTCGTTGGCCGCGGCCGACAGGTCCGCGAGCGTGTCGAGCAGGCCCAGCGCGTTCTCGACCTGGCCAGGGTGGTTGACCAGCCACCAGACGGCCGCCGATCCAGGCGACGCGAAGACGTCCTCCTTCAAGTAAGCGCGCTTGTCCTGCTCCATCCGCCGTTCCAGCAAGGTGGTCTGCTCATGCCGATGCAGGGCGGCAAGATGCTGCAGGTGCCGCTGATCGGCGTCCGGCAGCCGCAACCGGATCTCGGTCGCCCAGCAGCGCACCTGTCCCTTGTCGTCGAGCGCGGGCTCGCCGAGGATCGCCGCCAGCCGGTGCTGGTTCAGCGCCTCCTCCGTGACCTGCAGGCCCGTCGTCAACGCGCGCGCACGCTCGAGCAACGCATGGACAGCGACCGCGCCAAGGTCCGCATGCCGCGATCCCGCGAGCACAGTCGACCACTGCACCACAGCCGAGAAGCTGAACTGGAAGTCCGCGGACGCCGAGGGCAATCGGACGTCGACCACGGTCCGAGTCGGTGGCCCGGAGAACACCGGGTCCGGCAACACGACCGGGGCCGGCGCAGCCGGTGCCGCAGCTACAACAGGTTTCGGCGGATCGGGCTGTTTCCACACCACCGCCAGCAACACCAACAAGACCACGGCCAAGACGACCGGCGCCCACGACGGCAGCCCGGCTATCCGCGCCACGACGTACAGCACCAGCACCAGCGCAGCAGCAGTCAGAAGAGTGTTCCGGTGCAGCTTCATGATGGTGTTCCTTCACCGCGTCAGGCGGACGTCAGCGGATCAACCAATGCGTACCGAACGGCTCCCCGTTCCTACGCCGCCCAGGCCACCGGCAACCCAGACCACAGACCTCGCCCTCACGACGAGTCCCCCAAAAGTCTCACACGCCCACCCGCCCGCAGCCGCCCCCTGCGTGTCGCCCACCCCGACCATTTCCCCACCCCACCCGTTCCCCCACCAAGCGACCCGAGCCCACTCCCCCGCACACACCCACGTCCCAAGCCGAAAGCCCCCTCCCGCCCTCAACTCCCCGCAGGCGCCCGGCCGATTCCCTCCACCCGGCCGGACGCCCACCCCTCCGACGCACCCCACCCGTCCCCCGCTCCCCCCGTACCTCGGCGGACCAGCGAAGGCGAGTTCGCCCGCCGAGCCGGGTGCCCGACCAAACTCCACCCGGCCGGGCACCCACCCTCATCCCAATCCCACCCGACCAAACTCCACGCGGCTGGGCCCCCTCCCTTACCCCTCGGTCCGCGCTCCGTCCGACGTTGGCGGTCCCTCGACCGACGCCCGGCCGTTCGCCGCTGCGGCCGTCTGTGGGGCTGGTGCGGGCCAACGCTCGGCGCTCGCCGGTGTCTCGCGCGACGGCTCCGGCGGCTCCGAGTCCGGTGGGTGGTCCACGATCGGGCGGAGGGTTGGGAGCTTGTACTTGTCTCGTAACGCCGTCGCGAGATCGGTCAGACCGGTCTGCTCGAAGGCCTCGGCGAGACTGTGCGCGGCCGGTTTTCGGGCCTGCTCGGCGAGATTCTCGATCGCCTCGATCAGCGATTCGAGGTCGACGGCTCCGTCCGCTGCGGGCTCGCCGGTGGCCAGCCGGGACAGCCGGGTGAGGACATCGGCGAGCTCGACCGCACGTTCGACCGAGCCTTCATGCTGAGACAGCCACCACACGACCGCGGAGGCCGGCGTCCGCAGCGCGTCCTCGCGCAGGTAGGTGCGGATCCTCGTCTCGTTGACGGCGCTGACCTCCCACAACAGCCCGTCGCGATGGGCCTCGTCCAACTTGGCGAGGTGCTGCTGGACGGCCTCGGGAAGGGTCAGGAGGACGTCGGTCGCCCAGACCTCGAGCTCCCCCGGCGTCTCCGCTTCAGGGCGCCCGATCCGCGCGGCAAGCTCGTGTTGGGCGAGGGAGTACTGGATCGGTCGCCATCGGCTCGTCACCTCGCGGGCCTGTCGAAGGACGAGCTCGCGGGCGAGATCGCCGTGATACGTCTCGGGCTTCACCGCGTTCCAGTGCACGGTCGCCGAGAGTTCGAGGAACACGGTCTCGTCGGCTGTCGGCAGTCCGCTGGTGGTCAGCAGCGACGTGTGCGAGTTGTCCTCGGCGGGCTGCCGTTGCACGGCCCAGCGGTACGCAATCCATCCGATCGCCCCGACAGCCGCAGCCAGAACGACGCCGAGCCATCCCAGCTTGGCGATCGTCCAGATCACAGCGACCAGCAGCGGCAGCGCCGCGGCAACGAGTTTGCGATTCAGGTTCATGAGTCGGCCTCCGGCGCGATCAGTCGCCGGCCGCGCCGGACGAGTTCTTCGACAACTTGGGCGGTCCGGCGACGAATCGGATCGTCGCCGCGCACGTCGAGCCACTCGAGCGTTGTCGTGAACAACGCGTCCAGCAGCTCGCGGTGGTGGGCGCAGACCTGGGCGAGCAGCCGTTGGACGGCGTCGGCGTCGGACGACCGGCCTTCAGTCAGAGCTTCGGCGTACGCCCGCAGCCACAGCCGGAACAGCGTGCTCTGGCGCGTGCCTTCGCTTTCCAGCAAGGCCCGCTGCCATCCGGCGACGATCCGTTCGAGTGCTGCCGTGCCACGGAATATCGACAGCAGCTCCGGGGCCGCGACCGCCGCGAACTTGGCCGGATCGAACCGCCAGCGTTCGAGAACGGCGTCGATCACGGCAAGGCGGCGCCCCGGCTCCGCTGCCAGTTGCCTGAGCCCGTCCTGGGCGGCCAAGCGAACGTCAGGCGCCGAATGATCGGCCAGCCAGAACAAGCGGACCACGGCCTGGTCGAGGTACCGCTCGGCGAGAATCTTGACGCAGGCCGAGACCACGATCGCTGCCCGGCCGTCCGACAGCCGGGCGTCCCGCGACCAGCCGTACAGCAACTGCCGGGCCGCCGGGGCAGTTCCGTCGTCGTCGAGGAGTTCTTCGAGCAAGGTGTACGCCGCGGACCGCTGCGACTGGTACCGGTCGTCGGACCATTTCTCGACCAGGCGGACGGCCAGGTCGGCATCCCGCGTCCGCCGGCACTGTGCACCAAAGCGGCGTGCGACGGTCGCCATGTCGAACCGGTCGAGCGTGCCGACTCCCGACTCCACGAGGTCGCCGACCCAGCCGGTCAGTCGGCCGCGCAACCACGGCATTTCGTCCCAGAAGTGCCGCAGCACCTCGGCCGGAAGCTCCAGATCCCTGAAAAGGAGCCGCTGGCCCGGCTCTGGCGTCACCGACAGCTCGAGCGTCAGCTCGGCAAGTGCCTGTTCGACCCGCGGTACTTCGAGGGCGTGATCCTCGGTGTCGGCAACCCGAAGCGACTCCAGAAGCCGTTCCTGCGCCAGAAAGACCGTCTGCAACGAGAAACCGTGCAAGAGGGCCGCCGCGATCAGCAGTGCGCGAGGTCGGGCCGCTTCCAACGACTTCACCGCGTAGGCCACCCGCTGCCGGCGTTTCTCGGCCGAGTTGAGGATCTCCGCGAGCAGCGCGTCCGTGGCGATCCCCGGGCGCGCATGCCGCGCCTCGCGAACCCGATGCACCACTCGGACCAGTGCATCGATACTCGACGAGCCGAAGGCGTCGCGATATCCGGAGAGGTCCGTCGCCGACAGACCTTCGGCGGCGAACCGGCGGCGCAGGATCTCGAGCATGTCCGGGCGGCGAATCTCGACCACGAACGGCAACAGCTCGGTCTTCAAGCTCTCGCCGTGCGGGTGCGGCAGAATCGCGACGAGCTTGGCTCGCCGCTGCTCGAGCGCGGGTTGCAGCGCCGGCAGGTAGTCCTGCAGCTCGGCGAACGACTCGCCGTCGGCCTCGGAGAGATCCAGCACCAGTCGATCGTCGTCGCGGACGTCCTCGGCTTCGAAGATGCGTCGCTCGACCGCGACCGCCGACGTCTCCCGATCAGGCGAAATGAAGCGGACGACGGTGTCCGCGGTGATGCCGGTTCGCAGCAGCATCAGCGCGGCTGCGTTGCGCCCAGTGCCCGCGGCCCCACTCAAGATGACCAGGCCGTCCGACCTCGCCAGCACGGTTGCCGCCCGCTGGAATCCCGGGGGTGCGACGAACCTGTCCGCGAGTTCGCGGAGCGAGGCCGGCGTGACACTCGTGACGCGGGGTTTCCGCGGGCGGCTCTCGTAGTACCGGATGTCGTTGAGCTGATTGCCGGTGCCGGTGTGGATCGGTCCGTCGCTGTGGTTGACCTCGGTCCGAGGCGGCTCGACTGCTTCCGCGACCGGCGGGGCCTCGGTCATCGCTCAGGTCCTCGGTACAACGTGTTGTTCTGCGTCCCGCTGCCGGTGTAGATCGGCCCGCTCGAGCCGTTGATCTGTACGCCGAACCCTCCCGAGGGCGGAGCTGGAGCCGCCGGAGTAGCGGGCGCGCCCGACTCCGCACCACGAGGTGGTTTCAGAAAGCCCCGGCTCAGCAGGTCACCGGAGGGCTTGGGCACGCGCAGGTACGCCAGGCCTTGGTACGTCTTCACCTCCGCGCCCGCTTCGACGTACAAAGAGGCGGGGTCGTCGGCGAAGCGCGCCAGTACGGCGTCCTCGTAGACCCGGCGCGAGATGATCGCGGCGACCTGGGTCACTTCGGGATCGGAGCCGGCGAGCAGGTGCCGGACCGGGTCGCTGTCGAGGAGCCGATGCAGCACCACGCGCTCGGCGCCGCTCCCGTCGCCCAGCTGATTCGCGCCCGAGTCGGCGATCGGGCCGAGGTTGACGCTGACCCGAAAGCGCATCGGGCCGTTCCAGTAGTGCGGACGACGGCTGTTGCGGTCTTCGAGCTCTTCCTGCAGAGCCGACAAGTACGGCTTCAGCAGGTGCGGGAGCAACTCCGGCGGCAGACCGATGGCATAGCCGTCACCGGTCCCGTTGTGAAACGTCTTCCGGGCCCAGATCCGGGCCAGGCCGGCGCGCTCGAACGCGGCTTCCATGACCTCGGGGATCAGCTGGGTGAGTTCGGTCTGGTCCCGGCCGGCATTGCCGCTGTAGTCCTTCATATCGACCACCAACAAGGCGCGGTACGGCGGCAGCTCGGAAACTCCGGTGTAGCGCGGGTCCTGTGGGGTGCTCATCATGGGCCTCCTCGGAACGGGTCGGTCCCCTTCAGAGTGGGCGAGCGCGGCCGAGCAGTTTGTCCGGAATCGGACAGTGCGGGAGTGACGCGGAACTCAGACGCGGAAGACCGCGGCCAGCCGGTCGAGGTCGGCAACGACCAGGTGCGGACCGCGGGTCAAGGCGCCGGCCGCGCGCAGTGTGGTGAGCTGGTCTGCGACCGTGCTGCGGGCCAGACCGAGCGAGCCGGCGAGCTCCTCCTGGGTGAACGGGACGCGCATCGGATCGGCCGCGGTGCTCGGCGCGAGTACCGCCGTGTCGTGGAGCAGTCGCGCGATCCGGCGGAGCGCCGATCGGTGCGCGAGATCGACCTGCCGGGACACCGCCTGGTCGAACTTCCCGGTCACATAGCGGTGGAACTCCTGACCCAGGCGGTGTTTCGCGATGAAGCGATCGAACTGCGCGGTCGACAGGTAGTACGCCGTACACCGGTCCATCGCTTCGACGGTCGCCGTCCGCAGGCCTTCGTCACCAGCGAGCTCACCGAGCAGTTGGCCGGCGCCCCGGACCGTCAGCAGCAGCTGGGCGCCATCCGTGGCGGAGGCGAGCAGCTTGGCCCGGCCATGGTCGAGAGCCAGCAAGAACCCGCCTGGATCGCCTTGCCGGAGGATCGCCTGACCGGGGCTGTAACTGCGCAACATCCCCTCGGCCAGCAGGAGCTGCCAGGCCGAGGAGCCGATCAACTCACGGAAGGTCTGCAGCAAGCCCGCCCCCGATCACTTCGCACGCTGAACCACAGAAAGTTTTCCAGGCCGCACGGAGCGTGGCGATTGGGTGCGTGTCGGTTAGCCGGTGAGGGAGCGGAGGGCTCGGCGGGAGGGGGTGAGGAGGACGGGTTTGTAGGGGCAGCGGGCGTCGGTAAGGGTTTCGTAGGCGCGGATGGCGCGGTTGGCGGCGTCCCAGCCTTGTTCGGCGGGGGTGCGGCCGAGGCCGCGGTTGCGGACCAGGGCGCCGTAGAAGGCGGAGCAGAAGACGGTGGCTTCGTACCAGCCGATGACGGTGCTGGTGCCGATGTAGGTGATGTCGTCCTGGAGGCAGTCGCGGATGGCGCGCTGCCATTTGCCGATACCGGTTTTGCAGCCGTCGGCGATGACGACGCCGCTGGCGATACCCCACTGGCGGTCGAGGAACCAGTCGGCCAGGGAGCTGAGCGAGACCTGGGTGCGGCCGTCGGTGGAGAGGAAGGAGGGCTCGTCGCTGTGGTCACCGTGTGCCATCACGTGCAGGACGGTGGAGGGGGTGGTGAGCGCGGAGAAGGCGGTCTCGTGGTCGCGGGTGCGGACGAAGTTGACGTCGATCACGGGCTCGGGCCAGCCGGCGTTGATATTGCCGGTGATGCCCTGGACGAAGGTCATCGAGGCGTCGAAGGAGCTGTCGAGACCGAGGTCCACGAGAGTGATCAGCCGATTGCGCATTCGCCATCCCTCCAACGCGATTCGATCCCCGCCGAGGTCCATCATGGACCACGGATCCGACAGTTCGCGCCCCCGATTCGGGGACCGAGACCGGCGGCTCGGCCGTACGCCGTACGCCGCGGCCGGGGCGGGGTGCGGCGTGGGTGCGGAGGGTGTTCGGCGTACGGTGGCCGGGCACCCGCTGCCGAGGAGGAGAGCCGATGAACCAGGCCCCAACGGTCACTTTGAGTCACGGAACGACGATGCCGCGGATCGGGCTCGGGACGTCCCCGATGAATGACGCGGACGCCGAACGCGCGGTCGCGACGGCGCTCGAGCTGGGCTACCGGCTGATCGACACGGCCGAGAACTATCGCAACGAGGCCGGCGTCGGGCGGGCGCTCGCGGGGGCGCCGCGGGACGAGCTGTTCGTGACGTCGAAGTTCAACAAGGCGTGGCACAGCGTCGAGGGGCCGCGGACGGCGTTCGAGGCGAGCGCGGAGAAGCTCGGGGTCGACTACCTCGATCTGCTGCTCATCCATTGGCCGAACCCGGAGCAGGATCGGTACGTCGAGGCCTGGCAAGGGTTGATCGCGCTGCGTGAAGCCGGGCTGGTGAAGGCGATCGGCACGTCGAACTTCAAACCCGCCCATCTGCAGCGGCTGATCGACGAAACCGGCGTCGCGCCCGAGGTCAATCAGATTCAGCTCAGCCCGGTTTGGGTGAAGGCGGCCGAGCGCGAGTTCCACGCCGCGCACGGCATCGTCACCGAGGCTTGGAGCCCGCTCGGCAAGGGCACGGATCTCCTCGACCACCCGGTGCTCCAGGAGATCGCGAAAGCGCACGGACGGACGCC
Source organism: Kribbella sandramycini (assembly GCF_013131805.1). Classification (GTDB taxonomy): domain Bacteria; phylum Actinomycetota; class Actinomycetes; order Propionibacteriales; family Kribbellaceae; genus Kribbella; species Kribbella sandramycini. Next base: position 11,353 of record NZ_JABJRC010000007.1, read on the forward strand.
GGGTCAGGTCATCCTGCGCTGGGAGACGCAACAGGACGTCGTCCCGATCCCCAAGTCCGCCGACCGCGGGCGGCTCGCCGACAACCTCGCGGTCTTCGACTTCGACCTCACCGAAGACCAGCTCGCCGCCTTGGCCGCCCTCGACGGCACGGCCAAGGCAGCCGCCGATTCGGACCGCTTCGGCCACTGACCAACTGCCGCGCGGCCGCCGAACGATTGGCGGCCGCGGGGGCAGTTACTGGCCGTAGGCCTTGCCGGTCCAGCCGAGGGCGCCGAGCGATTCGCCGGTGATGTCGGTGCCGTTGCGGTCGGTTGCGTTGGCGTCGAAGTACGCCGAAGCCGCGCCGGCCGGGGTGATGGCGAGCAGGGGGCGGGCGGTCGGGTGGTCTTGGCACCAGCCGCTGCTCAGGCTGCCGAAGGCGGCGAAGCCGGTGGTCTTGAGGACGGTGGAGGCGATGCTCGTGGGGGTGGTGCGGTTGATGCGCCACTCTTTGAGCTCGCCGTTGGTCTTGGTGCCGATGAGGATGTCGACGGCGCCTTCGGTGCGTTCGTAGGTGAAGGTGTTGACGGTGTTCCAGTTGGTCGATGCGAGCTGGGTCGGTGCGGAGACGGTGTAGGCGCCGTTCGTGTACTTGACCTCGTAGCGGTAGAGCGATGTACCGGCGACGCGGTACATGTACGGGTAGCCGTAGGCGAGCACTCGGGTGTTGGCGAAGCCGGACGCCAAACGGGTGGCCTCGTTGCGGGTCATCTTCCAGATGCCGTTGGTCCGTTCGCCGCGACGCTCCAACAGGTACAGGTAGCCGTCGGTCGGGTGGGTGACCAGCTCGGTGCTGATGAACAGGTCGGTGTCACCTGCAGCGCCGAGCTGCTGTTGCGCGGTAGGCACCCAGGGCAGTGTGTCGCCCGGGTAGGACTCGACCGCGGTCTGCTGGTTGCTGTAGCCGTACGACACACGTTGACCGGACGACTGGTACGCCGTCGTCCACACACCGCAGTCAGCCGGTACGACGGGAGCCGCAGCGGCCGGCCCGGTCACCAGACCGGTCGCGGTGAGAGCAAGAACGGATGCCAGAACAATGGGGCGGAATGTTGTGCGCATAGTGCCTGACGCTATCCGGCTGTAGACGCACCGCGGCCCCCGGGGAGGTGGGAAGTCCCGGGGGCCGGAGTGCGTTCAGCTCGGGTCAGCTGCAGCCGGAGGTGCTGCCGCAGCCTTCGCAGACGTAGCAGGAGCCGGAGGGGCGCATCTTGGTGCCGCAGGTGAAGCAGAGCGGCGCGTCGACGGAGGTGCCGGTGATGAGCTCGAACATCTCGGCGGTCGTGCGGACCTCGGAGGTGTCGATGGTCTTCGCGGCGGCGGCCTCGGCCGGCTTCTCGGTCAGCTCGGTGACCTCGGCGACCGGCTCGACCGACTTGAGGGACTCCGCTTCGGAGACCTCTACCGGGGCCGGCTCGTAGGAGCCGGTGTCGAGCTGGCGGGAGCGCTCCTCGGCGGAGTAGATGCCGAGGGCCGCGCGCTCGTCGAAGGGCAGGTAATCCAGAGCAAGCCGGCGAAAGATGTAGTCCATGATCGACTGCGCCATCCGGACGTCCGGGTCGTCGGTCAGACCGGCCGGCTCGAACTTCAGGTTGGTGAACTTCTGGACGTAGGTCTCCAGCGGCACGCCGTGCTGGAGCGCGATCGAGATCGCGATCGAGAAGGCGTCCATCACCCCGGCCAGGGTCGAGCCCTGCTTACCCATCTTGAGGAAGACCTCGCCGAGGCCGTCGTCGGGGTAGGAGCCGGCGGTCATGTAGCCCTCGGCGCCGCCGACCGAGAACGAGGTCGTCCGCGACGGGCGCGACTTCGGCAGCCGCTTGCGAGTCGGCCGGTACTCGATCACCTTCTCGACGATCTTCTCCGCGACGGCGGCCTCGGCGGCCACCGCGTCGGTCGTCTTCTTCGCCTTCGCGTCGGCCAGCGGCTGGCCGACCTTGCAGTTGTCGCGGTAGACGGCGAGCGCCTTCAGGCCGAGCTTCCAGCCCTGGAAGTAGACGTCGGCGATCTCCTCGACCGTCGCGGTCTCGGGCAGGTTCACCGTCTTCGAGATCGCGCCGGACAGGAACGGCTGTGCGGCCGCCATCATCCGCACGTGGCCCATCGGCTTGATCGACCGCTCGCCCATCGCGGTGTCGAAGATCTCGTAGTGCTCCGGCTTCAGGCCCGGCGCGTCGACCACGTGGCCCTTCTCCGAGATGTACTCGACGATCGCCTCGATCGTCTCCTCGGTGTAGCCGTACTGGCGCAGCGCCCGCGGGATCGTCTGGTTGACGATCTGCATCGAGCCGCCGCCGACCAGCTTCTTGAACTTGACCAGCGAGAAGTCCGGCTCGATCCCGGTGGTGTCGCAGTCCATCATGAAGCCGATGGTGCCGGTCGGCGCGAGCACCGAGGCCTGCGCGTTCCGCCAGCCGTTCTTGGCGCCGACCTTGAGCACGCCCTCCCAAGCTTCGGTGGCGTGCTTGTGGACGTCCTTGTCGATCTCGTGGATGGTCCGGATCGCGTCGTTGGCCGCGGCGTGCTTGCGCATCACCCGGGTGTGCGCGTCCTTGTTCCGCTCGAAACCGTCGTAGGCGCCGACGATCCCGGCCAGCTCGGCCGAGCGCTTGTACGACGTGCCGGTCATCAGCGACGTGATAGCGCCCGCCAGTGCGCGACCGCCGTCGGAGTCGTAGGCGTGCCCCGTTGCCATCAGCAACGCGCCGAGGTTGGCGTAGCCGATCCCGAGCTGCCGGTAGGCGCGGGTGGTCTCGCCGATCGCCTCGGTCGGGAAGTCGGCGAAGCAGATCGAGATGTCCATCGAGGTGATGATCAGCTCGACGGCCTTGACGAACTTCTCCGAGTCGAACAGATCGTCGTCGCGGAGGAACTTGAGCAGGTTCAGCGAGGCCAGGTTGCACGAGGAGTTGTCCAGGTGCATGTACTCCGAGCACGGGTTGGACGCCGTGATCCGGCCGGTCTCCGGCGTGGTGTGCCAGTCGTTGATCGTGTCGTCGTACTGGATGCCGGGGTCGGCGCAGGCCCAGGCCGCGTGGCTGATCTTGTCGAACAGCTCCCGGGCGTCGACGGTCTCGATGATCGAGTTGTCGAGCCGGGCGCGCAGCCCGAACTCGCGCTTGTCCTCGACCGCGCGCATGAATTCGTCGGTGACCCGGACGGAGTTGTTCGCGTTCTGGTACTGGACGGAGGTGATGTCGCGGCCGCCCAGATCCATGTCGTAACCGGCGTCGCGGAGGACGCGGATCTTGTCCTCCTCGCGCATCTTGGTCTCGACGAACTCCTCGATATCGGGGTGGTCGACGTCGAGGACGACCATCTTGGCCGCGCGCCGGGTGGCGCCGCCGGACTTGATCGTCCCGGCGCTGGCGTCCGCGCCGCGCATGAAGGAGACCGGGCCGGAGGCCGTCCCGCCGGAGGACTGCAGCAGCTCCTTGGAGGAGCGGATCCGGGACAGGTTCAGGCCGGCGCCGGAGCCGCCCTTGAAGATCAGGCCCTCTTCCTTGTACCAGTTGAGGATCGAGTCCATCGAGTCGTCGACGGCGAGGATGAAACAGGCCGAGACCTGCTGCGGGGACGACGTCCCGACGTTGAACCAGACCGGCGAGTTGAAGCTGAAGTACTGGTGCAGGAGCATCCAGGTGATCTCGTGCTCGAAGACCTCGGCGTCGGCCGGGGTGGCGAAGTAGCCGTGCTCCTCGCCGGCCTTGCGGTAGGTCTTGACGACCCGGTCGAGCAGCTGCCGCAGGCTCCACTCGCGGTTGTCGTGCCCGACCGCGCCCCGGAAGTACTTGGTGGTGACGATGGTGGACGCGTTCACGCTCCAGTAGTCGGGGAACTCGACCCCGCGCTGCTCGAAGACGGTCTCACCGGTCTTCCAGTTCTGCTGGACGACGTCGCGGCGCTCCCACGTCACCTCGTCGTACGGGTGGACGCCCGCGGTCGTGAAGATCCGCTCGATGGTGAGTCCCGCGGGGGCGTTCTTCCGCCCGCGGAACCCGGCCGCCGACCGCTTGGTCGACCCCGAGTGGCCGGTCACCGTCTCTGTCATGGTTGCTCCTCGCCCTGTGAATGCACTACCGCGGTCTGCCCGGACCGCCCCGTTGGGTACTGCTGCCGTAACGCCGTACGGAACTGCTGTGTTACTGCGATGTCCCCGATTTACGTCTGCTGGGTCGGCTTCAGCGGCGGCTCGGTGCCCTCGGGCTCCTTCTCCGCGCGCAGCAGGGCGATCTCGGTCTCGAAATCGTCCGCCGACTCGAACTGCCGGTACACACTCGCGAACCGCAGGTAAGCGACCTCGTCCAGCTCCCGCAGCGGGCCGAGGATCGCCAGACCGACCTCGTGCGCGGGGACCTCCGGCGAGCCGCTCGCCTTGAGCGCGTCCTCGACCTTCTGGCCCAGCCGGGCCAGCGCGTCCACATCCACCGGCCGGCCCTTGCAGGCCTTGCCGACGCCGTTGATGACCTTCTCGCGACTGAACGGCTCGGTCGCGCCGGAGCGCTTCACGACCGTCAGCTGCATCTGCTCGACGGTGGTGAACCGCTTCTCGCAGACCGGGCACTGCCGCCGGCGGCGGATCGCTCCGCCGTCCTCGGCCACGCGGCTGTCGACGACCCTCGAGTCGGGGTGCCGGCAGTACGGACAGTGCACGGCTGATCACTTCCTCGGTGCGGCCCGCGGGGCGGGCTCGGGATGCTGCTTGTGGATGGATCTGGGGACAACTTGTGTATGGCCTGTGTGCAACTAACCACTACCTGTGGAAAATTACACCCTTGTAACCACTACATCTAGGGATCCTAGATCGCTGCTCCGACAATTTGCAACAACGGCCGGATCTCGCGCGCGTCGCCGGTCGGCCCCACTTGTTTCAACACCCGCAAGGCCCTGTGTACTCCCGCGTGGCGTCGCCGAAACAGCCCTCCCCGGGCGCACACTGCCCGGCCCGATGAGCGAGGATGGGGGCCATGAAACCGGTCATCCTGGACGTCGACACCGGGCTGGACGACGCCTGCGCGCTGCTGCTCGCCGCCCGGCATCCGGAGCTCGATCTGAAGGCCGTGACCTGTGTCGGCGGGAACGTCGGCATCGACGACGTGGTGGCCAACACCCTGACCGTACTGGAGGCCGCCGGGCGCGCCGATGTGCCGGTCGCTCGCGGCGCGGGCCTCCCGCTGCTGCAGCCGATGAAGGCCGCGCCGCACGTGCACGGCGCCGACGGCCTCGGCGACCTCGATTGGCCGCGTTCCACCCGGACGCCGGTCCCCGGCCACGCCATCGAGCTGCTGCGCGACGTACTCCGGGCCGCGGCCGCATCCGGTGAGCTGGTGACCCTGATCCCGCTCGCGCCGATGACGAATATCGCGCTGCTGCTCCGCACCTATCCGGACGCCGCGGCCGGCTTGCGCGAGATCGTCTTCATGGGCGGCGCCGCCGGGATCGGCAACGCCACTGCCTCCGCGGAATTCAACATCTGGACCGACCCCGAGGCAGCCGCGATTACCCTGACGGCGGCTGCCGAGCTCGGCATCCCAGTGACCATGTACGGGCTGGATGTGTTCTACGACGTCGTCGTCAGCCGCGAGCGCGCCCAAGCGCTGAGCGGCTCCCCCGCCGCCGAGCTGGCCCGCAAACTGATCGAGAAGCGCTCCGAGTTGTACGGCGACGCCGGGGCGAGCATCGGCGACGGCGGCGCGGTCTGCGCGGTGATCGACCCAGCGGGGATGACCACACAGCGCTTCCCGTTGCGGGTCGAGCTGGCCGGTAGCTGGTCGCGCGGACGCACGATCGTCGACACCCGCGACTGGACGAGCGACCTGAACAACGACCCGCACGGTCAGTCGACCAGCATCGTCGACGTCGTCACGACAGTGGACGGCGGCCGGTACGCCGAGCTGTGGCTCGCCGCCGTCGAAGGAGCCTGATGGCCGGCCTGAGCCCCACTTATCCGTTGCAGACCGAGCGGTTGGACCTGCGACCGCATCGGCACGGCGACGTGGACGACATGCTCGCGTTTCATTCACTGCCCGAGGTGGTGCGATACACGCCGTGGCCGGTGCGGGACCGGAAGCAGACCGAGGAGGCGTTGGAGGCGCGGCTGAACGCGGGCCGATTGACCGAGCCGGGGCAATGGCTGATCCTCGCGATCGAACTCCGGGAGACCGGCACCGTGATCGGCGAGGTGTTGCTGAAATGGGCCAGCGACGTCAACCGCTCGGGCGAGATCGGTTACGCGTTGCACCCCGGATACCAGGGCAAGGGGCTGGCGAGTGAGGCCGCGCGCGCGATGCTGCGGATCGGCTTCGAGGAGCTCGGGCTGCACCGGATCACCGCCGTCGTCGACGACCGGAACACCGCCTCCTGGCAGTTGCTGGAGCGGATCGGGATGCGCCGCGAGGCACACCACCTGGAAGCCTCGTGGTTCAAGGACGAATGGGCGAACGACTACACCTACGCGCTGCTGCGTAGCGAGTGGCTCAACGGGCGATCGGAACCTGCAGCGTCTGACCTGGGATGACATCGGCCGCGCCGGTCAGCTGGTTCAGCTCGGCGATCTTCTCGACGACGGCGGCGGCATCCGCACCGGGGTTGGTCTCCTGCGCGATCGACCACAGGCTGTCGCCGGGGGCGACCTGCACGGACACCGAATGCGAGAAGTCGGGACCGGACTCGAGGACGCCGGCGATCCGCAGCCCGAGGACCAGGATCGCGGAGCCGAAGACGAGCACCGACAGGACTCCGACGAGCGCACGGCCGCGGCGGGTGAGCCGGAGCGCGGGCGCCTCGGCCTCGACCGAACGCCGGACCCGGGCCTGCGGGCGGCCGAGCTCCTCGCCGCTGCAGCCGCGCACCGGGAGCGGCGCCGTCGTGACGCCGGCGACCCGCGGCCTGCGCCGGGGCGCGACCTCCGGGGCGACCTCAGGCGCCTGGCGGCCGGTCAGTGCGTTCGCCGCGAGAGCCGTTGTGCTCATCGGATCCTCCAGACCTCGGTCAGTCCATGTCCTGCGCTGTGGTTCCTTGTCTATCGGCAGCCGCCGACAGTTTTCGTTCGAGCGCCTCAGTCGAACACCTGTTCGTTCGAACGCCTGTACGAATGATTAACCCAGCAGCACCCCGCACGCAACTACCTCCAACACCGACACGCCCGGAAAATTCCTGACCGGACAGCGGCTTATAACCTGACACACGAACATTTGTGCGAACCGACACGCCTTCGAACAGATGTTTGAAGAATCTCAGAATTCGGTCTACGGTCATCTCAGTCGAGAAGAGGAGCGATCACCGATGGCCAGGACGCCGAGCGGTTCCAGCAAGGACGAGGACCGCACCGCCACCGCAGCGGACCGGACCGTGAGCGAGCTGCCCGATGGGCCGGCCGACGCGACCGGGCTGACGCCGCGGCAGCGCCGGGTGCTGGATGTCATCCGCGACTCGGTGGACAGCCGTGGCTACCCGCCCTCGATGCGGGAGATCGGCGAGCGGGTCGGCCTGACCAGCTCGTCCTCGGTCTCGCACCAGCTCCGCGTGCTGGAGCAGAAGGGCCTACTCCGCCGCGACCCGAACCGCCCGCGGGCCATCGAGGTGCGCTACCCCGGCGAGGTCGACGCGGCCGCCCGGCGCGGTGCGCTCGGCTCGGTGCGACAGACGGCGTACGACGAGACCGGCGCCGGCGACGCGCATCCGGACGCGGTGTACGTGCCGGTGGTCGGCCAGATCGCCGCCGGTAACCCGATCCTGGCCGAGCAGGAGGTCGAAGAGGTCTTCCCGTTGCCCAAGGCAATGGTCGGCGAGGGCACGCTGTTCATGCTGAAGGTCAAGGGTGAGTCGATGATCGACATCGCCATCTGCGACGGCGACTGGGTGGTCGTCCGGCAGGAGCAGACCGCGGAGAACGGTGACATCGTCGCTGCCATGATCGACGGCGAGGCGACCGTGAAGACGTTCAAGAAGACCAAGTCCGAGATCTGGCTGCTCCCGCACAACCCCGCCTTCGAGCCGATCGACGGTAAGGACGCCGTGATTCTCGGAAAGGTCGTAACAGTTCTGCGCCGAGTCTGACATCTCAGACGGCGCGCGAACTCGGGCGTGTCGTGTCAGCATTGATCTCATGACGACGACTGTCTATGACTTCAGCGCGCGGCGGATCGAAGGCAATGAACAGTCACTTGCCGATTTCCGCGACCAGGTCCTCCTGGTGGTGAACACGGCGTCGCAGTGTGCCCAGACCCCGCAGTACACCGGTCTTCAGAAGCTCTACAAGACCTATCGGCGGCAGGGTTTCTCGGTTCTGGGCTTTCCCTGCGACCAGTTCGGCCACCAGGAGCCTGGTGACGAGAACGAGATCGCGAACTTCTGCTCGACGATCTACCACGTCACGTTCCCGATGTTCGCCAAGATCGACGTCAACGGGTCGAAGACGATTCCCTTGTACAACTGGATGAAACGCGAGCAGGGCGGCCTGCTCGGCGGTCGGGTGAAGTGGAATTTCACCAAGTTCCTGATCGGTCGCGACGGTGGCGTGATCGCTCGGTACGCGCCGACCAGCACCCCGGAGAAATTGGCTGTGCAGATCGAGGCCGCGCTGGCGATCCCGGCGCCGTCGCGGGAAGCGGCCACGGAGCAGCGCCGCGCCGAATAGGTGCCGCACGCAACCATTGCGGCCGTGGCGGCGGCCGCACAGTGGTTTCCCTGCACAGTGGTTTTCCCTGTGACACAGCGACATTCGCCGTCGCAGTGCGCTGCCGATCACTCCGCATTTCGGACAATTTGTCCACGCCTCGGCCCGGCGCGTGTCACCGATCCACGAGGACGGCGGCCGGGTCGATATCCAGCCGCAAACCGCGCCAGACCGGATGCCGCAATCGCGCGTCGGCGGCCCACCCGGAAAACGTCACCTCGGCGACCAGCGCCGGATCCAGCCAGTGCGCACGGCGGCGGTCACCGGCCGGGATGGTGGCCGGATCGAAAGCCGGCTTCGGGATCTCGAGCCCGGCCAGCTCCGCGCTGAGCAGATCCAGGGTCGCGAAGTCGAGACCGGAGCCGACCTTCCCGATCAGCACGAGCTCGCCGCCCGGCTCGGCGTACGCACCGCAGTAGAACGAGCCGATTCGGCCTTCCCGGTTCCCCTCGCCGGGATGCCAGCCGCAGAGCACGACATCGCGGGTCAACACCGGTTTGACCTTGATCCAGTCGGCGCTGCGGCGGCCGGGCAGGTACCGCGAGCGCCGGCGTTTGGCCACCACGCCCTCCAGGCCGGTCGACATCGCCAGCTCCAGCGCCTCCGCGCCGTCGTCGAACGCGGCCGGCGTCTCGTAGAACGGATCGTCGAGCTCCAGCGATTCGAGCAGCCCGCGGCGATCGTCGTACGTTGCTTCTAGCAACCACTGGCCGTCGAAGCGGAGCACGTCGAACAGCCGCACCGAGACCGGTACCTCGGTGATCAGATGCCGCAGCTGGCGCGGATCCCGCACGTGCATCCGGCGTTGCAGCAGACCGAACGACGGCGCCCCGTGCTCGTCGAGGGTGACGATCTCGCCGTCCAGGACGGCGGGCGCGCGCAGACCGGGCGCGGCCGCGAGACCGATCAGCTCGGGGTAGCCGCCGGAGACGTCGCGGCTGTTCCGCGACCAGAGCCGGCAGACACCGTCATCGACCTCGATGACGACGCGGATACCGTCCCACTTCAGCTCGTACGACCAGTCCGCCCCGGACGGCAGCTCACCGAGGGCCGCCATCATCGGCAGCACGGGAGGACCGCCCGCGGGACTCACGCGGTCTGCAGCCTCTTCAACGCGCCGAGCACCTTCTCACGATCGGCTGTCGGCCACATCGGAGGCAAGGAGGCGCGCAGGAAACCGCCGTACCGCTGGGTGACGATCCGCGGATCGAGGATCGCGACGACGCCCTTGTCGCTACTGCGCCGGATCAACCGGCCTGTGCCCTGCGCGAGCAGCAGCGCGGCATGGGTGGCGGCGACGGCCATGAAGCCGTTCCCGCCCGCTTCGTCGACGGCGCGCTGGCGCGCGGCCATCAGCGGCTCATCCGGCCGAGGGAACGGCACCCGGTCGATGATCACCAGGTTGCAGGTCGAGCCGGGGACATCGATCCCCTGCCAGAGCGAGAGCGTGCCGAACAGGGACGTCTCGGGGTTGTCGACGAACTCGCGGGCCAGCTCCCCCAGTTGGGCGTCGCCTTGGCAGAGCACGGTCAGATCGGTCGCCTCGCGGACGGCGGCGGTCGCGGCCTCGGCTGCGCGGCGCGACGAGAACAGGCCGAGGGTTCGGCCGCCGGCCGCCGTGATCAGATCGACGATCTCGTCGAACTGCTTCTGCCCGAGGCCGTCGCGATGCGGCGGCGGCAGATGTTTGGCGACGTACAGGATGCCTTGTTTCTCGTACTCGAACGGGGAGCCGACATCGAGCCCGCGCCACGGCAGCGGACCGGTCTCGGCGCTGTCGTCGAGCTCAGGCATCTCGTCGTCGGCGGCGAGTTTGTCGGCCGGGCGCAGGCCGACCTGCCGGGCGATGGCGTCGAAGTCGCCGCCGAGGGTCAGCGTCGCCGAGGTGAGCACGACCGTGCGGTCCTTGAGGACGAGCGCGCGGAGCAGACCGGCGACAGTGAGCGGCGCGATCCGCAGCTCGCGGCCGAAGCGCTCGCGGTCGACCATCCAGACGACATCCAGATCGTTCAGCGCGGCGACCCGCTCGGCGACGTCGAAGATCTCCTTCACGGCGCCCTTGGCCTGCCGTTTCGCGCCGTCGGGGTCGTCGTCCTTGTCGTCGGACTTCTTGTTCAGATCGGAGTACATACCGCGGGCGGCGTCGCGGACCATGCCCGCGGCCTCCAGCACCGGGGCGTTCGACGGCTCGATCCGGCCTTCGCGGGTGCCGTCGAGGGCGGCGCGGAGCGCGTCGGAGGCGTCGATCAGGTCGTCGGCCTTGTCGTCGTCGACGAACCGGCGGCCGCGTTTGGCGGCCCGCTCGACCATCTGCGGGGAGAGCTCGTCCCCCGCGGCGCCGGTCACCCGGGCCGGCAGCTCGTGGGCCTCGTCGACGATCACCACATCGTGCTCGGGCAGGACGGTGCGGTTCTCGAAGGCGTCGATCGAGAGCAGCGCGTGGTTGGTGATGACGATGTCGGCCTTGCGGGCCAGCTCCTTGGCCTTCTCGGCGAAACACTCGTCGCCGTACGGGCATTTCTGCGCGCCGAGGCACTCCCGCGCGGCGATCGCGACCTGCTGCCAGGCCTGGTACTGATGTGAAGGCGCGTGGTCGCGGTCGCCGGCCTCGCCGTCGAGCAGCTGCTGCTCGGCCCAGTCGCGCAGCTCGAGCACCTGCTGGCCGACCGGACCGGCCGGCGGGACGTCGATCAGCATGCCGTCGTCATCCGGCGCGCCTTCGCGGATGCGATGCAGGCAGGCGTAGTTGTTGCGGCCCTTCTGGATCGCGTACTTCGGGCGCCGGGGCAGCAGCTTCTCGGTCGCGTCGAGCAGGGCGGGCACATCCCGGTCGACCAGCTGCGACTGCAGCGCCAGCGTCGCCGTGGAGACGACGACGCGGCGATCCTCCGCGGCGTGGATCAGCGCGGGAACCAGGTACCCGAGTGATTTACCCGTGCCGGTGCCGGCCTGGACGAGCAGATGGGACCCGTCGTGCATCGAGGTGTTGACGGCCTCGGCCATCTCCACCTGACCAGGTCGGGTCTGGCCGGCGATCCCAGAGACAGCGGCTTCGAGCAGTTCGCGTACGTCAACACCCACCGCCACACCCTAGCCCGCGCGACGGACAGAAATCGCCGCGCGGACCGGGCCTGTGGACAACTCCTCAGCGAGTCAGGAACCCGGTGATCGCCGCGGCGAACGATTCCGGCTCTTCGACATGGCAGAAGTGCCCGCTGCGCTCCAAGATCACCAGCTCGGCGTCCGGGATCAGCTTGGCCAGCTCCTCCGCCCAGCGGACGCCGCAGATCGGGTCGAAGCGGCCGACGACGACCAGCGCGGGTACCCGCAGGCCGGGCAGCGCGTTCCGGTCGTCGATCTGATCCGGTACGCCGTTCTCGTCGACGCCGGAGATGTAGGTGCCGTGAACGCGCTCCTGGATCGGCTCGAACTCCGCACGGCGTCCCCAGTGGTCGGCGACGTAGAGCGGGATGATGCCCCGCAGCGCGGCGGTCATCTCGGCATCGGACGAGATCGAGCCGAGCGCCTGGACGGTGGCCAGAATCTCGGGCAGCTCCGGCTTGTCGGCGTTCCGGGCGGTGAACTCGTCGATGTGCCGCGTGAACTCCGCGCCGTGCTCAGGGCCGGTCACCGGCGCGCTGGCGTAGAGGATGACTCCGGTGACGCGCTCGGGGTGCTGAAGGGCGTAGTACTGAGCGATGAAGCCGCCGTGCGAGTGGCCGAGCAGGTAGACCGGCTCGCCGCCCAGATGGTCGATGAGCGTGTCGACGGCTTCGGCGTACCGGGCTCGCGTGTAGCCGTTGGGGTGGCTCGGCAGCCGCTCGGATCCCCCGGTGCCGATCGGCTCGAGGTACACCATGGTCAGGTGCTCCTCGAGCAGCGGCATCCGCAGGTAGTCCCAGAAGACGCCCGGACCGCCGGAGTGCGCGATACAGACCGGACCATTGCCGTAGACGTGGTACCGCTGCGTCGTGCCGTTCAGTTCAAAGGTGTGCATACCGGCAAGAGTCGAGCGCGACGCCGAAGTTCAATCACCCGACTGCGATCTGGATCACACCGGGCGGGGCGCGTGGTAGAGCCGCAGCGACTGGATCAGCCCGCCCTTGAGCGTCATCAGCCAACTGGACGCCGGTGGGCAGTGCTCCGGATCGTCGGGCGGATTGATCAGGTCGGTCTCCCAGATGACGATGTCGCGGCTCGCCACCACGTGGCGCAGCCGCTGCCGGACGCCGGCTGCCAGGTCGCCCTCCATCCCGCGCAGCAGGAAGCCGTGCCCGATGATCGGCTCCCCGAACCCGAGCATCGCGACCCGCGGCGACCATCGCTCGGCGAGCACCTTCTCGAACCGGCCCTGCTCCGCCTCCGCGAGCGTCTCCAGGCCCTGGCGGCGGCTCGCCTCGGTGCGCGCGCCGACATCGTCGTACGCCGAGTCGGCCGTCGCTCGGAGCGCCGCGGCCAGGGCAGCCCGGCCGTTGCTGAGCCGGCTGCGAACCGTGCCGACCGGGACGCCGCAGGCGCGCGCGATCTGCTCGTACGACGTCGTCGTGGTGCTGAAGTGCCGCAGCATCAGCACTAGCCGGGTCGGGGCCGGGAGATCCTCGATCGCCCGCCAGACCCAGTCCCGCAGAGCGTGCTGCTCGATGAGTTGCTCGGGCGTCGGATCCGTCGCCCGCAGCCGCTCGGAGAGCTCGACACCTTGTGGAGCACGCAGCCGGCTCCGGCAGGCGTTTCGGACGATCATGCGTAACCAGGGCCCGACTGCCGCCGGGTCGCGGACGTCGCCGATCCGGCGCAACGCGATCAGGACGGCGTCCTGGACGGCGTCGTCCGCATCCGGGCCGTGGCCGAGGACGGCGAGTGCGACCGCGCGCATCCCGGCCTGGTGCCGCTCGAGAAGGATGCCGAGGGCACCGGCCTCGCCGGATTGGGCGCGAACGGTCAGCTCCGCATCGGATGCCGGCTGACCGCTCACGCCCTCCAGTGAATCAGACGACGGCGCCGCGGTCGGGCTGGGCGTCGCGGTCGACCTCTTTGCGCTTCGGCCGCGGCGGGGGCGCCGGGTAGCGGCGCTCCAGCTCGAGGAGCAGCGGCGATGCGGTCAGGTTGGACGAGTAGGTCCCGACCAGGATGCCGAGCAGCAGCGCGAGCGAGAAGTCTGCCAGCGAGTCGCCGCCCAGGACGAGCAGCGCGCTCAGGATGAACAGGGTCGAGATACCGGTGTTCACCGTCCGCGGCAGCACGTTGACGATCGCGGTGTCGATGACGTTGGCCAGGTTGTCCGTGGCGCGGGCGCTGCGGGTCTCCCGGATCCGGTCGAAGACGACGACCGAGTCGTTCACCGTGTAACCGATGATGGTCAGGACCGCGGCCAGGAAGATGCCGTCGATGGGTTTGCCCGTCCAGGCGAAGACGCCGACCACGACCGCGACGTTCTGCACCAGGGCGAGGACGGCGCCGGCGCCGTACGTCCATCGGAACCGGGCCGCGAGGTAGATCAGCTGGGCGAGCAGCGCGATCCCGAGGGCGATCAGGCCCTTGTTCCGCAGCTCTTCACCCAGCGACGGGCCGATGCTCTCGTTGCGGATCTGCTCGGCGCCGCCGCCGATCCGCCCGATCGCCTCCTTGATCTTCACAGCCTCGTCGTCGCTGATCGTGCCCGTCCGGACGGTGATGTCGTCGCTGCCGGAGGCCTGCACGATCGCCGTCGGGTACCCGGCCTCGGCGACCGCGGAGCGGGCCTGGTCGGGGGTGATCGGCTGCGTCGTGCTGACCTCGATCAGCCGGCCGCCGGTGAACTCGATGCCCAGGTTCAGCCCGCGGACGACGATGCCGGCGACGCTGACCGCGATCACCGCGAGGCTGATCAGCAGCCAGCGCTTGCTGTGGTCCATCAGCGCGGGACGCCGGGACTCCAGCCAGACCCGGAACCGGCCGTGACCGGCGATACCGCTCAGCGCCGGACGCTTCAGGACGAACTTGCGGGAGACGAAGAACTCGGCCAGCACCCGCGTCACGACCAGGGCGGACAGCAGCGACGCGATGACGCCGATGCTCAGCGTGACGCCGAAGCCGCGGACCGGGCCGGCGGCCAGGAAGAACAGCAGACCGGCTGCGAGCAGCGTGGTGATGTTGGAGTCCGCGATCGCGGACAGGGCGTTCTGGAAGCCGCTGCGCAGGGATCGGCGCAGGCCGTCGGTCCGGCCTGCGATGTGATCCTCGCGGGCGCGCTCGAAGACGAGCACATTCGCGTCGACGGCCATACCGATCGCGAGCACGAAACCGGCCAGACCGGGCAGCGTCAGCGTCGCGCCGAGCAGGGTCAGGGCGGCGTACGACATGCCGGCGTAGGCGATCAGGCCGAGGACGGCCATCAGGCCGACCAGCCGGTAGACGAAGATGATGAAGATCGCGGTCAGCGCGAGACCGATGATCGCGGCCGTCGCGCTCGCCTGGATCGCGTCCTTGCCGAGCGACGGGCCGACGGTCCGCTGGTCGATGACCTCGACCGGCACCGGCAGCGAGCCGCCCTCGATCAGCGCCGCCAGGTCCTTGGCCGAGGCCTCGGTGAAGTTGCCGCTGATCGTGGTGTTACCGCCGCCGATGCCGACGTTGCAGAGCTGGTTGCCGCCGTTCGGGTCGACCTGCGGGGCGCTGATCACCTCGTTGTCGAGGACGATCGCGACCTGCCGCTTCGGGGTGTTCACGGGCTCACAGGCGGCCTTACCGGTGATCTGGGCCCAGATCTTGCCGCCGTCACCCTTGAAGTTCATCTCGACGAACCAGCCGAGCGCGGGCTGCTGCGGGTCGAGCCGGCCGTCGGCGCCGCTGACCAGCTCACCGGTCATCGCGGGCTTGGCCAGCTGCAGGAAGCCCTGGCCGCCGTCGTCGGCCAGCCACAGATCGCCCTTGGCCGGTTTGGCCGGCTTCTCGGGCGCGATGTTCAGCACCTCGTGGAAGGTCAGCTGGGCGGTCTTGCCGATCACCTTCGCGGCCTCGCGCGGGTCCTGGACGCCGGGCAGCTCGACGATGATCCGGTTGTCGCCCTGCCGGGTCACGGTCGGCTCGGAGACGCCGAGCGCGTCGACGCGCCGGTGCAGCACCTGGGTCGCCTTGTCGGTGACCTCCTTGGTGACCTTGACCGTCTCCGAGTCCTTGGCCTCCAGCACGATCTGGGTGCCGCCGCGCAGGTCGAGCCCGAGCTCGGGTTTCGCGGTCAGGACGACGTACGCCGAGCCGGCCAGCACCAAGAGCGCGAGCAAGCCACGGATGAGGGACGACCGGTTCACTTACAGCCTCCGGAGATGGGCACCCGATGTGCGGGTGTCGTGACACAGAGCGAACAAAGCAGATGTGGACGCACAGTGTACGGACACGGCGCAAGCCTCGCACGGAACCGGCCCACAAGCGATCACGTCGCGGGAGCGAAGTGAATCAAACGACAGTTCGCGGCAGCGCTGTGCCATGACATCAGCGCGCACCCGAACTGATTGACGCGTCAGGTGAGCGCCGCCTAACTTCTCCTCCAACCTCGGCCCGTAGTTGATCGCGGACCGACGGTGATCACCCGTCCGCCCCGGTGGGTGATGTGAGTTCCCCGAGGAGGAACCCGTGCGTCGTACCGTCTCGCTGATTCTCGCCGTGGGCCTGGCCCCGGCCCTCGCTCTCGCCACCGCCGGCGGCGCCGCTGCCGCCCCGCCCTCGCCGGACCGGATCATCCTGGTCCAGACCCCGAAGGCCGAGGCCGGCGTCACGCCGATCAAGGACACCTACATCGTCGAGCTGAAGGAGGGCGTCCAGCTCAAGAGCAAGCTCGGCATCAAGCCGCTGGCCAGCTACGGCGCGGCTCTGAACGGTTTCAGCGCGAAGCTCACGCCCGCCCAGCTGAGCACGCTGCAGAAGAGCCCCGAGGTCAAGGCCATCACGCAGGACGTGCTGATGGAGAACGTCCTCGACGCGACCCAGCCGAACCCGCCGTCGTGGGGGATCGACCGGATCGACCAGCGCAACCTGCCGCTGTCCGCGTCGTACACCTACACCCGGACCGGGACCGGTGTGCACGCCTACATCATCGACAGCGGCATCACGCCGGGGCACGCGAACTTCGGCGGCCGCGCCACGTTCGACTACAACGGCATCGACGCCAACAACACCGACTGCAACGGCCACGGCACGCACGTCGCCGGCACCATCGGCTCGGCCAGCTACGGCGTCGCGAAGAACGTCCGCCTGCACGGCGTGAAGTGGCTGAACTGCTCCGGCGGCGGCACACTGACCTCCGCGCTGAACGCGGTCAACTGGGTCACCGCGAACGCGGTCAAGCCCGCCGTGGCCAACGCGTCGTGGAACTTCACCTACAGCGACACCCTGCGGGACGCCCTGCAGCGGATGATCAGCTCCGGCGTCTTCCTGGCCGCTTCGGCCGGTAACACCGGCGGCGTCTCCTGCGAGCGGCTCCCCCGCAACCTGACCACCGCGCTGGTCGTGGCGGCATCCGAGCGCACCGACGCCCGGGCGTCGTACTCGAGCACCGGCTACTGCGTCGACGTCTACGCTCCGGGCTCGGCCATCGTGTCCACCCTCAACAACGGCGGCAGCGGCGCCATGAACGGCACCTCGATGGCGACGCCGCACGTCGCCGGTGTCGCGGCGCTCTACCTGCAGACCAGCCCGTCGGCCACGCCGGCGACGGTGAAGTCGTACATCGAGAACGCGGCGACGCCGAACATCATCACCGGCAACCCGGCCGGCACGGTGAACCGGCTGCTCTTCACGAACGGCCTGTAACAGCTGATCGGACGGCGCCCCCGAGTGACTACTCGGGGGCGTCGATTCCGTTCTCGATGGCGTAGCGGACCAGCTCGGCGCGGTTGTGCAGCTGCAGCTTCCGCAGGGTGTTCTGGACGTGGTTCTCGACGGTCCGGTGGGACAGGACCAGGCGGGTGGCGATCTGGCGGGCGGTGAGCCCGCGGGCGACCAGGCGGAGCACCTCTGTCTCCCGCTCAGTCAGCTTCGGCACCTCCGGCCCTGCGCCGAGGCGGCGGTACTCCCCCAGCAACAGACCGGCCAGACCGGCGCTGAAAACGGCGTCCCCCTCCGCAGTACGCCGTACAGCGTCGTCGAACTCGTCCAGCGACGCTGACTTCACCAGATAGCCCGATGCACCGTTCTTCACCGCAGCCAGGACGTCGCTCTGCTCGGCACTGGCCGACAGCACCAGGACCCGGGTGTCTGGCAGCGCAGCGGTGATCTCCCGGGTCGCATCGACGCCGGAGCCGTCGCCGAGCTGCAGATCCATTACTACGACGTCCGGCCGGGTAGCTACGGCGATCTTGACCGCGCCGGCGACGTCCGAGGCGGTAGCGCAGACGTCGTACCCGCGGCTGCCCAGGTCGCGGGCGACTCCCTCGCGCCACATCGGGTGGTCGTCGACGATCATCACGCGGGTCATGCCTTGCTCACCTTGAACTCCCACTCGGTTCCTTCGTCGGGCGCGGTCCGCACCGCGACGGTACCGCCCAAGTCGGCGATACGGCCGCGGATCGACTGGCTCACCCCGAGGTGTCCGTCGGCGCGGGCCTGCTCGAGCCGAGCCTCCGAGGTACCGACCCCGTCGTCGCGGACCGAGACCAGCACGGCGTCGCCGAGGTCCTCTATGGCCACCCAGGCACGGGCGGAGGCCCCGGCATGCTTCTGCACATTGCTAAGCGCCTCACGGACTGCAGCGACCAGCTCACTCGCAGTGTCGGTCGGTAGCAACACCTGCTCGGCAGGCGCACTCACCTCGGCCCGAGTGGTGGCCAGCGGCAGCAACGACGCACACAGGTCGACCAGGTTGCCGTCGGCCACTACCGGGCGGCTGGACATCAAGGTGCGCAGAGCAACCTCTTGCTCGGCCGCTAGCCGCGCCAGCTCAACCGCCTCACCGCCGATGGCGTTGCCGCGCCGCTGCACCTGCGCCAGCACCTGTAGGACGCCGTCGTGGATCGATCTGCTGAGGCGCAGCCGCTCGGCGGTCGCACTCTCCGCCGCGATCGCCTCCCGCAGCCGATCCCCAGCTCGCCGCATCGTGGAGGCGGCGTAGCCGACGACCAGACCGGAGACCAGGAGGAGCTGCACGTTGCTGAGGATCTTCGCCGCGCTGTCGACGCCACGCAGCGACAACAGCGCGAGGCTGATGGCGACCGCGCCCAGCAGCCCGCCGTCCCGGCCGCGGGAGATGGCGAGTGCGAGCACCGGACCGGCCGCCCAGACCGAGGTCAGCACGGATGCGCCGCCTCTGATGTCGATGAGCGGCTGCGCGAGCAGGGTCGCGTACATGCACCCGATCGTGACGACGAGGTCGACCACCGCCAGCCGGGTGTTCCGTCGTCCCCAGCGCCGGCTGTAGCCGACCGACGAGACGACGGTCCAGACGCCGATCAGCCCGAGCTGGACGAGCGCGCCGTCCCGGTGGACGATGCCGTCCCAGCGGGTCCAGACGCCGAGGCAGGCGAAGCCGAAGGTGATCACCCGGAAGACGACCAGCGCCCGCCACAAGGGCTGCACCAGGTCGGCCGATTCGCGCTCCACGGGCACAGTCTGTCAACACTCGGGCCGATTCCGGGCAGGCCGTCGTACCCGATCGGTTGAGTAGTACCACTGATGACGCAGGTTTCCCCGTGGGTTTCCGGTTTTTTCCGGCTTTCCGCTTCCGGAGGCCGCAATCCGCCCGTACTGTCGCGCAAAACACGCTCGGGGGAGCACACGAACACGTCGCGTCACCACACGCGGCGGGGCATCGAGAAAGCATGGAGGGGAATCGTGCGCAAGCTACCCGCCGGGCTGTTCAGCCTGGCTTTGGCGGCGACGGCCGGGATCGGATGGGCCCAGGCCGGTAACGCCGTCACACCGCCCACGAACGGGACGGCGCCGACCGCCAGTGAAGTGGCGCCCGCGCCGGACGAGCTGTCCAACCCGCTCGAGGAGAAGCGGCGCGAGCTGCGGCAGGAGGCGCTCACCAAGGTCCTCAGCGGCAAGGCCAAGACCGAGCAGCGCAACGGCAGCACGGTCGTCAAGGTCGGCACCAAGACCGCCGGCGCCAAGGGCGTCAAGAACAAGACCGGCAAGGTCGACCAGTACGTCGAGCTGGCGCGGGAGAAGTCGGACAAGATCTTCGTCGTGCTCGCCGAGTTCGGTAACGAGCGGCACCCGAACTACCCCGACCAGGACACCTCGCCGAACTTCGCCGGACCGGCCACGTTCGAGGGACCGCTGCGCAATGCGATCCCCGAGCCGGACCGGTCGGTGGACAACTCCACGGTGTGGCACCCCGACTACAGCCAGAAGTACTTCCAGGACCTGTACTTCGGCAAGGGCAACTCGGTCAAGAAGTACTACGAGAAGCAGTCCTCGGGCCGCTACACGGTCGACGGCCTGGTCACCGACTGGGTGAAGGTGCGCTACAACGAGGCGCGCTACGGCCGGTCGAACGGCTATCCGTGCGCCGCCAACAACTGCAACAACGTGTGGGCGCTGGTCGCGGACGCCGTCAACCAGTGGGTCGTCGACCAGAAGGCCAAGGGCCGGACGACGGCGCAGATCACGGCCGACCTGAAGTCGTACGACGTCTGGGACCGCTACGACTTCGACGGCGACGGCAACTTCAACGAGCCGGACGGCTACATCGACCACTTCCAGATCGTGCACGCCGGCGGCGACCAGGCCGACGGCGACCCGTGGCAGGGTGAGGACGCCGTCTGGTCGCACCGCTGGTCGGTGCAGTACGCCGGCGGCCCGGCGACCAACCCGCGCGGCGGCGCCCAGATCGGCGACACCGGTATCTGGGTGTCGGACTACACGATCCAGCCGGAGAACGGCGGGATCAGCGTCTTCGCGCACGAGTACGGCCACGACCTCGGTCTGCCGGACCACTACGACACCTCCGGCGCCGCGGTCGAGAACGGCGTCAACTGGTGGACGCTGATGGCGCAGAGCCGCGTCGGCAAGCCGTCCGACGGCGGTATCGGCGAGCAGGCGGCCGACCTCGGCGCCTGGGACAAGCTGCAGCTGGGCTGGCTGGACTACGAGATCGTCGCGGCCGGTCAGAACCGGACGCTGGAGCTCGGTCCGCACGAGTACAACTCCAAGAAGGCCCAGGGCCTGGTCGTGACGCTGCCGAAGAAGTCGGTGACGCACGAGCTCGTTCCGCCGGCCGCCGGGTCCAAGACCTGGTGGAGCGGTCAGGGCAACAACTTCACGCACACCATGAACCGTCAGGTCACGCTGCCGGCCGGCTCCCCCGCGAGCCTCACCTTCCAGGCCAACTGGGATATCGAGGACTGCGGTCCGGACCCGTGTGACTACGCGTTCGTCGAGGTGAACGACGGCACCGGCTACAAGCCGATCCAGGGCTCGATCACCATCCCGGCCGAGGGCAACGGCATCGACGGCACCAGCAACGGCTGGGTGCCGGCCACCTTCGACCTGTCGGCGTACGCCGGTAAGACGATCGGCCTGCAGTTCCGCTACACCACCGACCCGGCGGCCGGCGGCAAGGGCTTCTTCGCCGACGAGGTCAAGGTGACGTCGGGCGCCACCACGGTGGTCGGCTCGGGCGCGGAGACCACTCCGGACGGCTGGACGCTCAACGGCTTCAGCTCGATCGGAGCGACGTACACGAGCCTGCACGACAACTACTACCTGGCCTCGCACATCAACTACGTGAGCCAGGACCAGTACCTGAAGACCGGTCCGTACAACTTCGGCTTCCTGAACACGGCGCCCGACAAGGTCGAGCACTTCCCGTACCAGGACGGTCTGCTGCTCTGGTACTGGGACACCTCGCACAGCGACAACAACACCAACGAGCACCCCGGTGAGGGTCTGGTGCTGCCGATCGACAGCCACCCGGTCCCGATCAACCGGCTCGACGGTGGTCTCTGGCGGCCGCGCGTCGGCGGTTACGACGCGCCGTTCGGCACCGAGAAGGCCGACTCGTTCAGCCTGCACCTGAACGGGCAGAGCAGCTACATCCGCGGCCAGGACGGAGTCTCGACGTTCAACGACTCCAAGCCGTACTGGTTCGCGGAGCAGCCGACCGCCGGTGTGAAGGTCCCGAACCACGGGGTCAACATCAAGGTCGTGTCCCGCACCGGCACGACGGTCAAGGTCCAGGTCTCCAAGCGGAAGTGACCTGAGCCCGGACAGCAAGCAGCCCCCCGAGGATTCGTCCTCGGGGGGCTGTTTTCGTTGCGGCTAGGCCGACGCGACCTCGTACGGCGACAGGTCGCCGGCCAGGGCCGGGTGGACCCGGGCGGTCACCCGGGTGCCGTCGGCGGTGTGCTCCAACTGCTCCACGGAGCCTTCGGAGTGGATGCGGGACATCAGGTCGCCGCGGTCGTAGGGAAGCAGCACGTCGAGCGCGATGTGCGGCTGCGGGAGCGCCCCTTCGAGGAGCTCGCGCAGTTTGTCGATCCCCTCGCCGGTGTGCGCCGAGACGACGATCGCCCGCGGCTCGCGGTGCAGGATCGGCGCCAGCGCGAGCGGGTCGGCGGCGTCGGCCTTGTTGATCACGATGATCTCGGGGACGTCGCTCGCCTCGATCTCGGCCAGCACCTCACGGACGGCGTGGATCTGGGCCAGCGGATCGGGGTGCGATCCGTCGACCACGTGCAGCAGCAGGTCGGCGTCCGCCACCTCTTCCAGCGTCGAGCGGAACGCCTCGACGATGTCGTGCGGCAGGTGCCGGACGAAACCGACGGTGTCGGTCAGCGTGTACACGCGACCGTCCGCGGTCGTCGTCCGCCGGGTGGTCGGGTCCAGGGTCGCGAACAGCGCGTCCTCGACCAGAACGCCCGCGCCGGTGATCCGGTTCAGCAGCGAGGACTTGCCCGCGTTGGTGTACCCGGCGATCGCCACCGAGGGCACCAGGTTGCGGCGGCGCTCCTGGCGCATGGTCGAGCGGGTGCTCTTCATGTCCTTGAGCAGGCGACGCAGCTTGGCGATCTTGGTGTTGATCCGGCGCCGGTCGGTCTCGATCTTGGTCTCACCCGGACCGCGACCGCCGATACCGCCGCCGGCCGCGCCGACGCGACCACCGGCCTGGCGGGACAGGTTGCCGCCCCAGCCGCGCAGGCGCTGCTTCATGTACTGCAGCTGCGCCAGCTCGACCTGGGCCTTGCCCTCTTTGCTCTTCGCGTGCTGGGCGAAGATGTCCAGGATCAGCGCCGTCCGGTCGACGACCTTCACCTTGAGCTTGTCCTCGAGGTTGCGCAGCTGGGCAGGCGCCAGCTCGCCGTCCGCGATCACGGTGTCCGCGCCGAGCGCCGCGACCAGCTCGCGCAGGTCGCTCACCTTGCCGGAACCGATGAACGTCGCCGGGTCGGGCTTCTTGCGCCGCTGGATCACGCCGTCCAGCACCTCGGAGCCCGCGGTCTCGGCGAGCAGTTTGAGCTCGGCCAGCGAGTTCTCGGCGTCCTCGGCGCTGCCTTCGGTCCAGACGCCGACCAGCAGCACCCGCTCGAGCAGCAGCTTGCGGTACTCGACCTCGCTGATATCGGTCAGCTCGGTCGACATGCCGACTACGCGGCGGAGCGCCTGGCGCTCTTCCAGCTCCAGGCCTTCGGTGCTCAGATCACGGTCGTCGTACTCACTTTCGGTCTCGTCATGACCCGTCAACGGAGTGCCGGAGTCATCGCCCTCGTAGAGGTCGGTTTCGACATCGGTGGTCTCGTCGTAAAAACTCGATTGGGTCGTCATATACCTTCCATCGTGGCACGGGCCACCAGTACAGGCGACCCGTTATCCGAGGTCAACGCCTCAGACAGTGGCTGAATTCCCCGTCAGCCAGGCGCGGTCGAACTCGCCGCGGGCGTGCAGAACGGCCGGACCGGTCAGTTCAAGGTGGTTGTCGGCCCGCCAGGTCACCATGACCGCTCCCCCGGGGACTCCGACCCGGTAGGTGACCGGAAGCGCTTGTTTGGCCGCTTTCGCCGCAGCAACAGTCACTGCGCAGGTTCCGGTGCCGCAGGAGCGCGTCTCCCCCGAACCACGCTCGTGAACGCGCATGTCCACATCGTTCGGACCACGGCGGACGACGAACTCCAGGTTGACCCCGTGCGGGAACGCCTCCTGCGGCGACCAGGTCGGCTGGTCACAGAGGTTGCCCGGCTCGGTCAGGTCGTCGACGAACGCCACTGCATGCGGATTGCCCATGTCAACGTGCAGAGCGGACCACTGGTGGCCGTTGGCCTCGACAACGATCCCTGCGGGCCCGGGGAGCGTCGGCTCACCCATGTCGACCGTCAGAGTCCCGTCGTCGTTCTGCACGACGGCTTTGACGCCTGCCCGCGTACCGACCCGGACGGGCTTGTCGTCGATCAGACCGGCGTCCGCCAGGTACCGGACGAACACCCGGACCCCGTTGCCGCACATCTCCGCAATGGACCCGTCCGCGTTCCGGTAGTCCATGAACCAGTCGCCCCCGTCGTCGACGTACGGCTGGCTGTCGCCCTTGAGCACCCGCAGGACGCCGTCCGCCCCCAGCCCGGCGTGCCGATCACACAGAAACCGCACCACCTCCGCATCCAGCTCCCCGTGAACACTGCCGTCAGGGTCAGGAAGGATCACGAAGTCGTTCTCGGTGCCATGGCCTTTCAGCCACGCGAATGTGGTGCTGCTCATGCCTGAATCGTACGGTGTGCCCCATGGAGCTCATCGCCTACTTCTGGGACCAGGAGGACGCCGAAGCCGTCGCCACCCACTTGGACGGCGTCGTCCGCCGCGGCCGTTTCCACGGCGAGGACGACGACGAAGACCACCCCTGGCTGGTCGTCCTGGGCGACGTCGACCGCGACGCGCTGGACACCCTCCTCACAGAACACGACGGCTGGCTCGAAACCACCACCGAAGAACCCGCCGTGGTCCCGCCCTCCCTACCGGACGGGCCACAGCGGTTCAAGAAGCGGTGACCTACTTGCGCGGCCAGATCTGGTACGCCGCTCCGGCGGAGCCGCCGCCTCGGCGGGTGGGTTCGGCGGCGGCGAGGACGGCGCCGCCCGGGAGGAACTCGAGGGCGGCCACGGCGCCGATTTCGGCGGCTGAGGTGAAGGCGTCGCCGGAGGGAACGAGGGTGTGGCCGTAGGGGGTGAGGGATTTGCCGTGGGCCTCGATGAAGGGCGGTTCGGCGGTGACGTTGGCGGTGTTGCGCTGGGAGGCGCGGGGGGCGGCGACGGCTTCGGGCAGCGTCATGCCGCGGTCGAGGCGGTTGGTGAGGGTTTGCAGGACGGTGGTGATGATGGTCGAGCCGCCGGGTGAGCCGAGGGCGAGGAAGGGCTTGCCGTGTCGCAGGACGATCGTGGGCGACATCGAGGAGCGCGGGCGCTTCAGCGGCTCGATGCGGTTCGGGTCGGCGGCGTCGTACACGGCGGAGAAGTCGGTCAGCTCGTTGTTCAGCAGGAAGCCGCGGCCGGGGACGGTGATGCCGCTGCCGCCGGTCTGCTCGATGGTGAGCGTGTAGGAGACGACGTTGCCCCACTTGTCGGCGGCGACCAGGTGCGTGGTGGACAGGCCCTCGGTGTCCGGGCCTTCCGCGGACGCCGTCGTACCGCCGCAGCGCGAGTAGTCGCCATCGGGGACGCCGGGCTTCAACGGCTTCACGGACGCCTTGGCCGGGTTGATCTGGCAGGAACGCTCAGCGCCGAAGCCGTCCGACAGGAGCTCCTTGGTCGGTACGTCGACGAACGCCGGGTCGCCGACGTACGCGCCACGGTCCGCGAAGGCGAGGGCCGAGGCCTCCAGGTAGGAGTGCAGCGCGGGCGCGGTCTGCATCCGGTCGATCCGCAGCGGCTCCAGGATGTTCAGCGCCTCGCCGACCGTGGTGCCACCGGAGGAGGACGGCGCCATCCCGTAGACGTCCAGGCCGTCGTACTTGACCCGAGTCGGCGCCCTGTCGATCACCTTGTACTTCGCCAGGTCCGCAGTGGTCAGGTGACCCGGCATGACCGGCAGCGTCGTACCAGCTGTCTTCGGCGGGTTCTTCACGGTCGCAGCGATCTCGGCGGCCAGCTTGCCGCCGTAGAACGCCGGAAGGCCCTTCGAGCCGAGCAGGCGGTACGTGTCCGCCAGCTCCGGGTTCTTGAACACAGTCCCGACCTTCGGCGCATCTCCGCCGGGCAGGAACAGTTTCGCCGTGGGGGCAATCGCCGCGAACCGCTCCTTGTTGTCGAGCGTCTGGCTGCGGAACGTCTCGTCGACGACGAAACCGCGCGCAGCAAGGTCGGCCGCCGGTTTGATCGCCTTACCGAGGGACAGCGAGCCCCACTGGCGCAGAGCGCGGTCCCACGTCGCTGGTGTACCCGGCACGCCGACCGAAACGCCAGACGTGACCAGATCGGGGAAGAACTTGTACGGCGTCCCGGTCGCCGGGTTGATGAACGCATCGCGCGGCATGGCCGCCGGAGCGGTCTCCCGGCCGTCCAGCGTGAGCACCTTGCGCGTCTTGGCGTTGTAGTAGACGAAGTACCCACCGCCGCCGATGCCGGCCGAGTAGGGCTCGGTGACGCCCAGAGCGGCCGCTGTCGCCACTGCGGCGTCCACAGCGTTGCCGCCACGGCGCAGTACGTCGAGACCGATCTTCGTCGCCTCAGGGTCGACCGAGGCGACCGCTCCGCCGTACCCGATCGCTGTCGGGTGTTTGACGGGCAGCTTCGGCGGACTGGCCGCCGCTCCACTCGCACCGAGCCCGGACAGGACAAGAGCACTCGCGGACAGGGACGCGACCAGTTTCTTCACCGGATCTCCAGGGGTCGGGGACAGGGGACCTGTCCCCTGCCTATCCCGAACTCACACCCCAGCGCCAGTCATTGCGGCTAGTTGATCGCGCACGACCCCATGAAGCGCTGCAGGGATTCGTCCGTCCAGTCGGCGCTGCCAGCCGGCGCCTCCACCAGCAGCCACTGCTCGGCCAGCTTGACCTGACCGGTGAGGCGGCCGTCCAGAGTGCCGATGTGGAACGTCTTACCGGCGGTCTCCCGCACTCGGACCGCAGTCAGCGACCTAGCCGCATCAGCCCGCTGCAGAACCAGCTTGGCGGCCGTGTCCGCCGTCCGCATCTCCGGCGGCGCCAGGACGACGCGGTCGGCAGCGATCGGCTTCTCGGCGACCCACCCCTGCGGCGCCAGCTGACAGCCGATCCGGTTCCAGGTGGCGGTGTTCGCCACCAGATCGACGCCTGCGGAGAACAGCGACATCGTGCCGTCACCGGCGGACGGCGTCGGCGACGTCGAACCCGCCGTCGCACCGGCCGCGGGCGTGTCCTGGTCACCGCCGGCCGCGACCGGCGGGTCGTTCGGCGCGCCCCACCACTTCAGCTGCCCACCGAACCCCAGCACGGCCGCCGTCACCGCGGCGACGCACAGCACCCCGGTCGCCCGCCGGCGGCGCTTGATCCGGCGTAACGCACGCCGCCCCCGCGCGACGTCCGCGTCGACATCCGCCGGAGGCAGCGCATCGGCCGCCTGGTCGGCGAACCCCTCCAACAGCTTCTTGACCTCGTCCACTGCTCCGTCCCTCTCCCGGCCGACCGTCCCGGCCGGGACCTCTCAGCCACTCCCCGTCGCCTGATCCGTCGGTTCGTCGGTCATCAGGTCCTTCAATCGCTTGAGAGCCTTGGCGGTCTGGCTCTTCACGGTTCCCTCGGTGCACTCCAGGATCCGTGCGCAGCTCGCCACGTCGAGATCCTGGAAGTAACGCAGTACCAGCACGGCCCGCTGCCGGGGCGCGAGCTCCAGCAGCGCCCGGCGGACCGCGATCGTGTCCACCGGATCCGTCTCGTCGGTGAGCCTCGGCTCGAGCGTGTCGGCGGTCACCACCTCGGGGTGGCGGCCGGCGCGGCGGCGCTCGTCCAGGAAGGCGTTCACCAGAATGCGGTGCGCGTACGGTCCGGCGCCTTCGTGCCGGATCCGGTGCCAGTGCACGTAGACCCGCGTACAGGCGGTCTGGACCAGATCCTCCGCGGTGTAGGCGTCCCCCGCGGTCAGCAACAGCGCCGTTCTCATCAATCGGTTGCGATCCGCGAGCAAGTACTCGCGGAACTCCGCCTCACGGTCACCCCCTCGCATCTACGGCCCCTGGCTGCGAGCCTGTCGTCACTCCGACTACGCCGCCGGAGCCGATTCGGTTGCCCGCGGCCAGCACATCGATCGCCTTCGCGACCAGCTCCGGATCGTCGTAGGCGAGCCAGCTGATCCGCGGGTCCTTGCGGAACCAGGAGTCCTGCCGGCGGGCGAACCGGCGGGTCGCCTGGGCCGTCCGCTCCCGGGCCTCGGCCTCGTCGATCTCGCCGTTCAGCAGGGCGATCACCTGGGAGTAGCCGAGCGCGCGGTTCGCCGTCCGGCCCTCGAGCAGGCCCTGCCCGAGCAGCCCGCGGACCTCCTCGACGAAGCCGGCCTCGAACATCCGGTCGACCCGGCGGCCGATCCGCTCGTCGAGCACCGGCCGCGGCACGTCGAGGCCGATCTGGACGGCGCCCGGATAGGCGTAGGTGTAGGCCGGCAGCGTCGCGGTGTACGCCGAACCGGTGATCTCGACGACCTCCAGCGCGCGGACGATCCGGCGTCCGTTACTCGGCAGGATCTGCGCAGCCGCGGCCGGGTCGACCGCGGCCAGCCGCTGGTGCAGCGCGCCGGACCCGAGCTCGGCGAGCTCCGCCTCCAGCCGCTCGCGGACGGCGGCGTCCGTACCGGGGAAAGTGAACTCGTCGAGGATCGCGCGGACGTACAGCGCGGAGCCGCCGGCCAGCACCGGGACGGCGGCGCGCGCCGTACAGCCGTCGATCGCGGCCCGGGCCAACTGCTGGAACTCGGCGACCGTCGCGGTCTGCGTCACGTCGAGGATGTCGAGCAGATGATGCGGGACGCCGGCGCGCTCGGCGGTGCTGATCTTGGCCGTGCCGATGTCCATCCCGCGGTAGACCTGCATCGCGTCCGCGTTCACCACCTCGCCGCCCAGGCGCTTGCACAGGGCAACGGACAGGTCGGACTTGCCGGCCGCGGTGGGGCCGACGACCGCGACGACAAGTGGATCGGCCATCGCTCCAGTGTGACAGTTTTCGGTCCGGGCCCGCGGCAGGGGGCGTCAAGTCTGCGCCAAGAGCCCCGGATCCGGGTTGTGGATGACCCCGGAAGTCGGTTAGACACGACCCGTTCGCAACAACGGTTTACGGGAGGGAAAGAGCTGTGACGACTCCGTTCGATGAGAGCAGCGACGCCGCGAAGGAAGCGTTCGAGGAGGGTGCCGAGGCGCTGAAGAGCGGCGGCGACGTCGAATCCGGTGGTGACGTCGAGTCGGGGGGCGATGTCGAGTCGGGTGGTGACGTCGAGTCCGGCGGCGGTTCGCAGGACTCCGGCGGCGACGTCGAGTAACCAGGAGCAAAATCCTGCGGGACAGTTTCGCGCCGGTCCTACAGTTCGGGCCCGGTTGGTGCAATCATCGACCGCTAGCTGTCCGTAAGTACTTCACTACGCAGGAATGGGAGCCCCTGAGATGGGCATCTTCGACAAGTTCAAGGACAAGGCCGAGGACCTGAAGGACAAGGCCGGCGACCTGGTCGACCAGCACGGCGACAAGGTCGGCGCGGGCCTGGACAAGGCCGGCGACTTCGTGGACGAGAAGACCGGTGGCAAGTACGGCGACAAGATCGACCAGGGTGTCGACAAGGCCAAGGAGGGCCTGGACGGCCTCGACGGCCAGAACGACGACATCCCGGACGCGAACAAGCCCGCCTGAACCCCGCACCCGAAGGGCCGTGAGCAACATGCTCACGGCCCTTCGCGCTGCCCGGGGTAGCGAGTTGTGACTCGGCGTGACTGATGCTCTAAGGTCCTCGCAGTGAGGGTGAGGGAGGACCTTGGTGGGGGTCGTTGCGATACCGCCGCCGGCGCGGGCTGTGGCCGCGAAACCGGTGGCGTGGGGTGGGTTCGGCGCGTCGTTGCGGCTGGCCTGGCCGGGCATCGTGCTGTACGCCGCGACGCGGGTGCTGATGTTCGTCGTCCTGCTGATCTGGAGCCGGAAAACGACCGAGAGCGTCTGGTTCGTCCTCGGTGAGTACGACGCGACGCACTACGTCCTGATCGCCGATCACGGGTACGACGCGGCCCCGGACGGCAAGGAGCTGGCGTTCTTCCCGTTGTTTCCCTGGCTGATCCGGGCGGCCGGGCTGATCTCGCCGTTCAGCAGCCGGAGCAACGCGATCGTCCTCGGACTGCTCGCCTCGCTGTTCGCCGCCTGGGGAATCTTTGCGGTCGGCAACCATCTCTTCGATCAGTGGACCGGTCTGCTGCTGGCCGGGCTGTGGGGCGTCGTACCGCATGCGCTCGTGCAGTCGATGGCGTACACCGAATCGCTGTTCACCGCGCTCGCAGCATTCGCCCTGGTCGCACTGCTGCGCCGCTCCTGGGTCACCGCCGGATTGCTCACGATCGTCGCCGGCCTGTGCCGCCCATCGGCGCTCGCACTGATCGGCGTCGTCGGCCTGGCCGCGCTGATCGCCGTCGTCCGCCGCCAGGACGGTTGGCGCCCGTACGCCGCCGCCCTGCTCGCGCCACTCGGCTGGCTCGGCTACCTGTGGTGGGTGGGCACGAAGACCGGGCGGATCGACGGCTGGTTCCACGTCCAGGCGACGAGCTGGCACTCATCGTTCGACTTCGGCGTCTCGACATACCAGGCCGTCGTCCGCACAGCGACATCCCCGACCGTCCTGGACTTCGTCATCGTCTCGCTGGTCCTGATAGGCGCCGTCGTCCTCCTCGTCATCGCCGCCCTGAAGCGAGTCCCCTGGCCACTCGTCGTCTACAGCCTCGGCATCGTCGTCATGGCCGTCGGCGCCACCAACTACTTCAACGCCAAGGGCCGCCTGATCCTCCCCGCCTTCGCCTTGCTCATCCCGATTGCTCGCGCCTTGGCCCGCCTCCGCCCCGCCCTGGCCGCCCTCCTCCTCACCCTCCTCGCAACCACCTCAGCCGCCTTCGCCGGCTACCTGGCCTTCATCTGGCCCCTCTCCCCCTAGCAGCTGCGCGCGATTCGCGAGGATGTAGGCAACCGCTGCGCGGTAACCGCCGGCATGGTCCTCGTCGCGATGGACGTCGTACGCCGGGTTGCCGGCCTTGATCTGCTGCTCGATGTTCGCCGCATGCGAGAGCAGGCGGATGCCGATCAGGTCGACGAGTTCGGCCGGCTGAACGTCGAGGCCGTAGGCGTCGCAGAACAGCCGGAGCCGCCGGGCCCGGTCCGGCTCCTCCGGCCAGCCGAAGGGCTCGAGCCAGCGCGACGGGTGGAAGGGGACGAACTGGTGGGCCGCGTAGCAGAGGTCCCAGCGACGGTTGGACGGGCGGACCGTGTCCCAGTCGATGATGCCGACGACCTCCGGGCCGTCGAAGATCAGGTTCCAGGGGGCGAGGTCGTGGTGGCCGATGCAGTCGATCGCGACCGGTGCGGCGACCTCCAGGTCGTTCCACTCCCCCGGCTCAGCCGGAACGAACCCCTCGGTCGCGTCGTGCAGCCGGCGGATCGCGCACGCCACGCTGACGAGCGCCTCGTCGGAGCGCAGGTCGGCGGTCAGTGGCGGGTAGCCGGCGGTCCCGACGAGGTAGGTCAGCGTCTCGGTCTCGTCGTCCAGGTCGATCACTCGTGGCGACAGGCCGAAGCCGGCTTGTTCCAGGTGCCGCAGCAACGCGTGGCTGTTGGACGAGCCGCGGCGGCGGCGTACGACGTCGCCGTCCCGGACCGGCTTGGAGAACCGCCCGCCTGCCAGCTCCTCGCTCATGGCTCGAACCTAGCGTGGATAGGGTCGGGGGATGGATCGGTTTTCGGTGGTTCCGGCGGCTTATGTGGTGTTGCGGCGTGGGGACGAGGTGCTGATGTTGCGGCGGGCCAATACCGGTTACATGGACGGGTACTGGGCGGTTCCGGCTGGGCATGTGGAGCGGGGCGAGTCGGTGCTGGAAGCCGCGGTTCGGGAGGTGCGGGAAGAGGTGGGCGTGGAGATCGCACCGGCGGATCTGCGGCCGTTGACGGTCTTTCACCGCACGCAGGCGAACGGGGATCCGATCGACGAACGGGTGGATTTCTTCTTCACGGCGTCGCGGTGGAGCGGTGAGCCACGGGAGATGGAGCCGGAGAAGTCGGCCGGGCTGGAGTGGTTCGCGCTGGACAAGTTGCCGGAGCCGATGGTGCCGCACGAGGCGCGGGTGCTGGCAGGGCTCGACGGTGAGCTTCCGGTGGTGATGGTCCAGGGTTTCGCCTGAGTTCACCGGACCTTGGGTGGCTGCGTTCTAATGTTCGCTGCGGTGTCAGCGAACGATGGAGGCGGCGATGGAGCAGTACGACGGGACCACTCGGCGACGGATCTTGCAGGCAGGCGCGGGCGCGGTGGTGGCGGCCGGGGTCTCGACCGCCGGGACGACGGCGGCGCGGGCGACCACGTCGTCCGGGCGGGTCGACACCGAGCATCCCCGGTTCACGGTGGCCGTGGTCCCGGACACGCAGTACCAGTTCGACCAGGATCGCGGTGACGCGGCGCCGCTGACGGCGACGTTCGAGTACCTGGTCGAGCAGCGGGCCGCG
This sequence comes from Kribbella sandramycini, assembly GCF_013131805.1. GTDB lineage: Bacteria > Actinomycetota > Actinomycetes > Propionibacteriales > Kribbellaceae > Kribbella > Kribbella sandramycini. The sequence goes on from NZ_JABJRC010000007.1 coordinate 43,668, forward strand.
GAGAACCTGGTGTTCGTCGCCCACCTCGGCGATGTCGTGGAGAACGCGCTGCCCGAGGAGTTCGCGCAGGCCGACCCGGTTTTCAAGGTGCTCGACCGGGCCCGGATGCCGTACTCCGTCCTCGCCGGGAATCACGACATCGACGGCTCCAAGACCGACGACGCGCGCGGCGACTCGGCGTACCTGCGGACTTTCGGCCCGCAGCGGTTCCGCCGGATGACGACGTACGGCGGCTCGACGGCGAACGGCTACAACTCGTACCACGTGTTCCGCGCGGCCGGGCGCCAATGGTTGCTGCTGGCAATGGACTGGCGGCCGTCGGACGCGAGTTTCGCGTGGGCGCGTTCGGTGATCGCGGCGCATCCGCGGCTGCCCGTCATCCTCACCACGCACGAGCTGGTGTACGCCGACAGCGGCGTCGCCGAGCTGAGCGGGCACGGCAACCGCGTCTGGGACCAGCTGGTGAAGGACAACGACCAGATCTTCCTCACCCTGAACGGACACTTCTGGCCGTCCGGCCGGCTGACGCGGCAGAACGCCGCGGGGAACGACGTCCACCTGCATCTCGCCAACTACCAGGACCGGTACTACGGCGGCTCCGGGATGGTCCGGCTCTACCACTTCGACCTGGCCCGGAACACGATCGACGTGGAGACGATCGCGCCGTGGATCCTCGGTCAGAAGCCAGGTGAGCGCAACGAGCTGGCCGAGGGTGAGATCGAGCTGACCGACGACGTCAACCGGTTCAGCGTCCCGATCGACTTCGAGCAGCGGTTCGCACGGTTCGCGCCGGTCGCCGTCCGCCCGGCGCGTCCTGCCCGGCAGCTGGTGATTCCGGGGACGGCGGCGTACTGGCGGTTCGACGGCGCGGTGACGGACCGGGTCGTCGACCACTCCGGGCAGGGTAACCACCTGACCCGCGTGCAGCTGGCCGGGGAGTTGCCGTCGGCATCGACCGAGTTCCACCCGGATCAGCCCGGACACGCGAGCTGGCTGTTCCCCGGCGGGAAGAACCCGGCCCGCGGCGGCTACTTGAAGACGGCGGACAACGCGCCGCTGAACGCGCTGACCTTCCGCGGCGGGTACACGATCGAGGCGTTCGTGAAACTGGCCGACGACGGGCAGGACCACGCTTGGGAGGGCCTGATCAGCCGGCTCGGCACCGGCCGGGACGCCGGCAAGACGGGTGACGACCCGGACGAGCCGGTCGTGAAGCTCGGCTTCTCCGGTGGGCGGCAGGTGCAGTGGGCCGTTTACCCGGTCGACCGCAACACCACCTTCACCAACTGGGGTCACGAGCAGGTCGCCGGCCGCTGGTTCCACCTCGCGGTCGTCAACGACGGCCGCCACAGCACCGTCTACGTCGACTCCTCCGAGCTGCTCCGCAACCCGGCCACCCGCTCCAGCGGCCTCGCCACCGCGGGCCGCCCCTGGCTGGTCGGCGCCGGCCACTACGCCAACACCGTCGATCAGGGCTTCGCCGGCCACATCGGCGAGGTGCGGATCGTGAGTCGCGCGCTGAAGCCGTCGGAGTTCCTGAACGCGTAGGCGGACGCCAGACACTCACCTACTGTCTTGAAACGCCGTCCGTCGCGCTCGGCTGAGCCTGGCGGGCGGCTACTCCGCATAGTTGGTGAGTGGCAGCGGTTCACACCAAAGCGCGGATCAACGCTTCCTGCGCCGGGAGGAGCGCCTTCTCGGCGGCGGAGAGGGTGATGTTGTTGCTGCGGGCATCCAATGCGGCGGCCAGGCCCGGGGTCGGGTCGATGGAGTTGGCCAGGTAGACGGCGAGCGCCTCGTGCACGAGCTGCGACAGGTTGGCCCACTGGGGGTCGAGGGCTACTTGGGCGAGGATGACGGCAGTGATCGCGACGTCGAACTCGGCCGGTCCCGCTTCGGCATTGCGCCAGTCGATGACGACCGGGCCACTCGGGGCGGCGATCACGTTGAACGGGTGCAGGTCACCGTGGACGACGGTCAGCCCGGGGGCCCCGCTCGGCGCGGGGATGGCGTGCAGCCGCCGGTGCAGCTCGGCGTGTAGCTCGCCAAGATCGGTCGGGCTGAGGTCACCGGCGATCGCGGCATCGGCCAAGGTCGGGCCGGTGAGGCGTTCGAGGACCATATCGGCGCCGTCGATCTCGCGGACTGCGGGCACCGGGTAGCCGTACTGCGCGACGTGCCGCATGAAGTCGGCTTCGTCGCGGACCGGGTGCCCATCGCGATAGCGGCGGACGACCCAGTCGTCGTCCAGGGCGTAGACATCGGCATCCCGCCCGGCGGCGAAGGGTTCGGCGTCGGGCGGTAGCAGGGTCATGCGATCGAGCAGCCGCCGATCACCGGCTCGAGCGGCTTCGCGCCGAGGGTCGGCATACCGAGCATGACGCCCGGACCGGCTGCGGCCGGGGCCTCCTGCGCGCGCTCCCAGGCGTCGCCGGCACGCGTCCGCCGGACGGCGCCGAAGACATCCGCGACCAGGTGGTGCGGAGCGGCGTACGTGACCTCGACGGTCGCGAGGTCGCCGGGCCGCGGGGCCTGGACGCCCTCGGGGAGCGTGAAGTGCACCAGCCGGTTGTCCCGCGCGCGGCCGGAGAGCCGCTGGGTGGCGGCGTCCTTACGCCCTTCGCCTTCGGCGACGAGCACCTCCACGGACCGGCCGACGATCTGCTTGTTCTCGGCCCAGGCCATGTCGTCCTGCAGGGCGACGAGCCGCTCGTACCGCTCCTGGACGACGGACCGCGGGATCTGATCCGCCATCGACTCGGCCGGCGTCCCCGGGCGCTTGGAGTACTGGAAGGTGAAGGCGCCGGCGAACCGCGCCTGACGGACGACGTCCAGCGTGCCCTGGAAGTCTTCTTCGGTCTCCCCCGGGAAGCCGACGATGATGTCGGTCGTGATCGCCGCCTCCGGCATCGCGGCGCGGACGTCCTCGATGATCTTGAGGTAGCGGTCGCGCCGGTACGAGCGCCGCATCGCCTTCAGCACCTGGTCGGAGCCGGACTGCAGCGGCATGTGCAGCGAGGGCATCACGTTCGGCGTTTCGGCCATCGCCTCGATCACGTCGGCGGTGAAGTCGCGCGGGTGCGGCGAGGTGAAGCGGACCCGCTCCAGCCCGTCGATCTGGCCGCAGGCCCGGAGCAGCTTCGAGAACGCGTACCGGTCGCCGAACTCGACGCCGTAGGAGTTCACGTTCTGCCCGAGCAGGGTGACCTCCAGCACGCCCTCGGCGACCAGCGCCTCGACCTCGGCCAGGACATCGCCCGGACGGCGGTCCTTCTCGCGGCCGCGCAGCGCGGGCACGATGCAGAACGTGCAGGTGTTGTTGCAGCCGACGCTGACCGATACCCAGGCCGAGTACGCCGACTCGCGCCGGGTCGGCAGCGTCGACGGGAAGACGTCGAGCGACTCCAGGATCTCGACCTGGGACTCCTCGGCGATCCGGGCCCGCTCCAGCAGCACCGGCAGCGCGCCGATGTTGTGGGTGCCGAACACGACGTCGACCCAGGGCGCCTTCTTGGTGATGGTCGCCTTGTCCTTCTGCGCCAGGCAGCCGCCGACGGCGATCTGCATCCCCGGCTTCTTCGCCTTCACCGGCGCCAGGTGCCCGAGGTTGCCGTACAGCTTGTTGTCGGCGTTCTCGCGGACGGCGCAGGTGTTGAAGACGACCACATCGGCCTGGTCGCCCTCGGGCGCGCGCACGTAACCCGCGTCCTCCAGCAGGCCGCGCAGCCGCTCGGAGTCGTGGACGTTCATCTGGCACCCGTAGGTGCGGACCTCGTAAGTACGCATAACAGCCACCAAGAGTACGTGCCGGAGTAGACAAATCCCTACCTGGGACCGGCGGGCTGCTACCCCTGCGCGAGCGGACCGCGCCGAGAATAGTGAGGGGCATGAACAGTTCTCGCCGTCAGTTCCTCGCCCAGACCGCCGCCGGCGCCGCCCTGATCGCCGGCGGCACCCTCACCACAGCCCCCGCTTTCGCGCGCCCCCGCGGCCTGACCGCCTTGGTCGGCGGCACCGTGATCGACGTCCGGACCGGACGCCGGAACCGCCATCACACCGTGCTCATCGACGGGAAGCGGATCGTCGGCGTCGGCCGGCTCACCGTGCCCCGCGGCGCGACCGTGCTCGACGCGACCGGTAAGTACGTCGTCCCCGGGCTGGCCGACATGCACGTGCACAGCCTCGGCGACGAACACGTCTCGCCGCCGCTCTTCCTGGCCAACGGCATCACGACGATCCGCGAGATGGCCGCGGTCGACCCGATGCTCTACGACTGGCGGGACCGGATCGCCGCGGGCACACTGCTCGGCCCACGCATGGTCGTCGCGAGCCAGATCATCGACGGCGACCCGACCCTGTGGGATCCGAACCTGCTGCAGGCCCTCGTCGTCGACACGCCCGCCGAGGCGCGCGCCGCCGTCCGCCGGGTCAAGGCCGAGGGCGCGGACTTCGTGAAGGTGTACTCCCGGCTGAACAGGACGTCGTACCTCGCGATCCTCGACGAGGCGCGCAGGCTGGGGCTGACCGTGCACGGCCACGGGCCTGACGAGGTGACCACGAAGGACGTCAGCAACGGGGGTCAGCGCAGCATCGAGCACGTCCATTCGCTGGCGCTGTCGGTCTCGACCCGGGAGACCGACGTCCGCCGGATGATCCGCGAAATGCGGATCCCGACCGGCGACTACAACGCGTGGTTCCGCCAGCTGCATCCGATCGAGTGGCTGGCCGCGAACACCTTCAGCAAGGCCCGCGCCGCCGACGTCTTCGGCACATTGCGCCGGAACAACACCCGGGTGACGCCGACGCTGACCATGCACAAGGTGCTCGACCAGCCTGACCACACCCGGCTCGATCCGAGGCTCGCGAAGTACCTGAGCGCGGAGTCGATCGGCACCTACGACTACGTGCTGGCCAACCTGTACGCCGCGAACCGGCCGGCCGCTGAGATCGCGCGCCAGCGCCAGATGTGGGCCTGGCGCAAGTACTTCGTCGGGCAGCTGTTCGCGCACGACGTCCCGATCCTGGCCGGAACCGACACCGGTACGCCGTACTCCGTCCCCGGCTTCGCCCTGCACGAGGAGCTCGAGCACCTCGTCCAGGCCGGCGCCACGCCGCGGCAGGCCCTGTACTCCGCCACCCTCGAACCGGCCAGGTTCCTCGGCCTCGCGGCCGATCTGGGCACGGTCGAGCCGGGCCGGGTCGCGGACCTCGTCGTCCTGGACGCCGACCCGCTGACCGACATCCGCAACACCCGCAGGATTCACTCCGTCGTCACCCGCGGGCGGCTGCTCGGACCCGCCGAGCGAGCGAAGATGCTGGCGGACGTCGAAGCCGCCGTCAAGCGTCCGGCGACGGCGCTAGCACTTCCTGCGGGCGGCTGCTGCGGTTCGGCAGCTTCCGGACACTCCCGCGCATGATCCTGCGCAGCGTGATCGCGATCTCACGATACGCACCGGTTCATTGCAGATCGTTACCACCACGGAACCGACCGGCGATGCGACCACACCCCGGCCTCCGCTAGGTTCTGGGCCATGAGCGATTCCGGCACCTTGACGCAAACCGGTCTGGTGGCACTGACCGGCGTCAACAAACATTTCGGCGAGCTGCACGTCCTGAAGGACATCAACCTGTCCATCGCCAAGGGCGAGGTCGTCGTGGTGATCGGCCCGTCCGGGTCCGGCAAGTCGACGCTCTGCCGCGCGATCAACCGGCTCGAGACGATCGATTCGGGCACCATCGAGCTGGACGGCCAGCCGCTGCCGAGCGAGGGCAAGTCCCTGGCCAAGCTGCGCGCCGACGTCGGCATGGTGTTCCAGTCGTTCAACCTGTTCGCGCACAAGACGATCCTGCAGAACGTCACGCTCGGCCCGCTGAAGGTCCGCAAGACCGACCCGAAGCAGGCCGAACAGCGGGCCATGGAGCTGCTGGAGCGGGTGGGAGTGGCCAGCCAGGCGTCGAAGTACCCGGCGCAGCTGTCCGGCGGCCAGCAGCAGCGCGTCGCCATCGCCCGCGCGCTGGCGATGGACCCCAAGGTGATCCTCTTCGACGAGCCCACCTCGGCGCTCGACCCGGAGATGATCCAGGAGGTCCTGGAGGTGATGATCGACCTCGCCAAGCAGCAGATGACGATGGTCGTGGTCACGCACGAGATGGGCTTCGCCCGCAGCGCGGCCAACCGGGTGGTCTTCATGGCCGACGGCGAGATCGTCGAGCAGGCCGACCCGGAGACCTTCTTCACCAGCCCGACCTCCCGGCGGGCCCAGGACTTCCTGGGCAAGATCCTCAAGCACTGACCTCCGCCCGCGGCCGTACCAGCTAACACATCACAAAGGGGACCTGACAATGAGAATGCGTCACCTCGCCGCCACCGTCGGCGTCGCAGCGCTCGCGCTGACCGCCGTCGCGTGCGGTAAGGAGGAGCCCGCGGCCGGAGGGGGCGGCGGCAGCACCGCGTCCGACTCCTGCGGCGACCTGCACAAGTTCACCACCGCCGCCGACGTGAACGTGGCCGGCAGCCCGACCTTCACCAAGGCCAAGACCCGCGGCAACCTGGTCGTCGGCGTCAAGGCCGACCAGCCGAACCTCGGCTACAAGGACGCCGACGGCAAGCGCTGCGGTTTCGACATCGAGGTCGCCCGGATGGTCTCGGCCGGCCTGGGCCTGGACCCGGACAAGATCGAGTACAAGGAGATCCCGTCCGCGAACCGCGAGACCGCGATCGCCGGCGGTGAGATCGACTACTACGTCGGCACCTACTCGATCACCGACAAGCGCAAGGCGCTGGTCGGCTTCGCCGGTCCGTACTTCGTCGCCGGTCAGGACCTGCTGGTCCGTAAGGACGACACCTCGCTGGACGCCGGCAAGGAGGCCCTGAAGGGCAAGAAGGTCTGCTCCGCGACCGGCTCGACGCCGATCCAGCGGGTCAAGGACGAGCAGCTCACCGAGGCCAGCAACATCTCGGAGTTCAAGACCTACTCCGAGTGCGTCTCGCAGCTGCTGGACAACAAGACCGACGCCGTCACCACCGACGACGCGATCCTCAAGGGCTACGCGGCCACCGCGCCCGACCAGCTCCGCGTGGTCGGCAAGCCGTTCAGCACCGAGAAGTACGGCATCGGCGTCCCGCTGGCCGACAAGGCGATCCGCGACCAGGTGAACACCATCCTGGAGAAGTCGGCCACCGACGGCACCTGGAAGGCCATCTACGACGAGACGCTCGGCAAGTCCGGCTCGCCGGGCACCCCGCCGCCGCTCGAGAAGTACTGATCCACTCCCCGGCCGCGGCGTCCTCACCGGCGCCGCGGCCGGGCTCTGTACGAGGAAGGTCGCGATGCTCTCGGTCCTCACCGACAACTGGGATCTGTTCCGGGACGGATTCTGGCTGACGATCAGGTTGTTCCTGGTCTCCGCCGTGCTGAGTCTGGTGCTCGGCACCATCCTGGGCGCGTTCCGCGTCTCCCCGGTCCCGGCGCTGCGCGCGGTCGGCACCGGCTACGTGAACACGCTGCGGAACACCCCGCTGACACTGGTCTTCGCCTTCCTGTTCTTCGGTGCGGCCAAGATGCAGCTCGCGCTGCCCTCGCCGTTCTGGACCGGCGTCGGCGCGCTGACCATCTACACCTCGGCGTTCGTCTGCGAGGTCGTCCGCTCCGGTATCAACACCATCTCCCCCGGTCAGTCCGAGGCGGCCCGCGCGGTCGGGATGACGTTCATCCAGGTGCTGACGCTGATCGTGCTGCCGCAGGCGTTCCGGGCGATCGTCCCGCCGCTGTCCAGCGTGTTCATCGCGTTGCTGAAGAACACCACGATCGCGGCCGGCTTCTCGCTGGCCGAGGCCGGTGCCATTCCGGCCGCGATGTCCGAGCGCGGTGAGAACCAGCTGATCACGCTGGTCTGGATCACGATCGGCTTCCTGATTCTCATCGTCCCCCTGATCTTCCTGCAGCGGTGGGCCGAACGACGGACGGCGGTGGCCTGATGAGCTCAGTCCTGTACGAGGTCCCCGGACCCAAGGGCCGGGTCCGCAACCGGGTCTCCAACATCGTCGTCGTGATCCTGCTGGCCGGCGCCGTCGCGTGGCTGATCCACCGGCTGTACGTCAACGGCCAGTTCGAGGGCCGGCTGTGGCGGCAGTTCGAGTACGCGGCGATCCAGCGCGAGATCCTCAAGGGTCTGCTGAACACGCTGCGCGCGGCCGGCCTGGCCGCGGTGCTCGCGCTGCTGTTCGGCGCGGTCTTCGCCGCGGCGCGGATCAGCGACCACAAGTGGGTCCGGGTGCCGGCGACGTACGTCGTCGAGCTGTTCCGGGCGATCCCGCTGCTGATCCTGATGTTCTTCTTCTACTACGCCAACATCCAGTTCCAGTGGGGCCTGACCCCGTTCTGGGCGGTCGTGTTCGGGCTGACGCTGTACAACGGCTCGGTCCTCGCGGAGATCTTCCGGGCCGGGATCGCGGCGGTGCCGAAGGGCCAGCGGGAGGCGGCGTACGCGACCGGCCTGCGGAAGAACCAGGTCGTGCGGCTCGTTCTGCTGCCGCAGGCGATCAGCGCGATGCTGCCGGCGATCGTGTCCCAGATGGTCGTCCTGCTGAAGGACACCGCGCTCGGGTTCATCATCACCTACGCCGAGCTGCTGTACGTCGCCAAGCAGATGGGCGGCCGGCTGACGTACGGCTTCCCGTACATCCCGACGTACATCGTCACCGCGGTCATCTACATCGGCCTGTGCTCGCTGCTGTCGGTGCTGGCCCGCTACCTGGAGGGCCGCTCGCGGCGCCGTCGTAAGGTCACCGGCGCGCCCGCACCGATCACGAAGGCGCCGGATCTCGGCGCCGGTCCTGGCGGAGGCGCCTCGCTCTGAGCGACCGAAGGCCCCCACTCGTGAGCCGAGTGGGGGCCTTCGTCGTTCCGGCGTCAGCGCAGGGTGTTGAAGGAGTCGCGGAGGATCTCGAGGGCCTCGGTCGTCTCCTCCTCGGTGAGCGTCATCGGCGGCGCCATCCGGAGCACGTTGCCGTACAGTCCGCCCTTGCCGATCAGCAGGCCGCGGTTCTTGGCCTCCTGCTGCAGCTTGGCGGTGCTGGCCGCGTCCGGGCTGTTGTCACCGGGTTTGATGATCTCGGTCGCCAGCATCAGCCCCTTGCCGCGGACGTCGCCGAGCTCGGGGAACTCCTCGGCGATACCGCGCAGCCCGTCGGCCAGCTGGGCACCGCGTTTGGCGGCGTTCGCCTGCAGGTCGTTGTCGAGCAGGTAGTCGATGGTCGCCTTGGCCGCGCTGGTGGAGATCGGGTTGCCGCCGAAGGTGGACAGCGAGTTCGCGCTCAGGCTGTCCATCAGGTCGGGCCGCGCGACCAGGCCGCCGATCGCGAACCCGTTGCCGAGGCCCTTCGCGAACGTCATCGCGTCCGGGACGACGTCGTGCGCCTGGATACCCCAGAAGTGGTCGCCGGTGCGGCCCCAGCCGGTCTGCACCTCGTCGGAGATGAACAGGATGCCGTACTCGTCGAGGACCTGTTTGAACGCGCCGTACAGGCCGTCGGGCGGCGAGGCGAAGCCGCCGACGCCCTGGATCGGCTCGGCGATCAGGCAGGCGACGTCACCGGAGGTGGTGGTCTCGATGACGTTGCGCAGGTCGTCGACGCAGACCTTGATGTAGTCGGCGTCCGGCAGGTCGCGGAACGGGCTGCGGTAGCGGTACGCACCCTGGACGTATTGGACGTTGACCGGGGACAGGCTGCTCGCGGACCAGCCGCGGTTGCCGGTGATCGCGACGGTGCCGAAGGCGCGGCCGTGGTAGGAGTTGCGCATCGCGAGGACCTGGTTGCTGCGCCGGTTCTGCGTGGCCAGCAGCAGGGCGGCCTCGTTCGCCTCGGTTCCGGAGTTGGCGAAGAAGACCTTCGCGTTCTCGATCCCGGACAGCTTGGCGATCTGCTCGGCCAGCTCGATCTGCTTGCGGATCAGGTACACCGTCGAGGTGTGCGCGATCCCGCTGCTCAACTGCTCCCGGACGGCCTCGGAGATCTCCGCGACGTCGTACCCGATCGCGTTGGTCAGGATGCCGGCGAAGAAGTCGAGATAGCTGTTGCCCTCACCGTCGGTGACCCGACGGCCGGAGCCTTTCACGATCTCGATCGGCTCTTCGTAGTACAACGCGAGCCAGTCCGGCATGACGGCCTTGTGACGCTCCCAGAGCTCCGCATGTGTCATGTCTTAGCAATACCTCATCTGGCCGCCGTCCGACAGTAGGGTGCTGCCCGTGACACAGCCGAGCATCCCGCACGTGGACATCGAGTCCCTGGAGCATTTCGACCAAGTCGTGGCCGCCGGGGCGACCGCGATGGCGGGCTGGCGGGTGCAATCGGTCGACCTGACCGGCCGGACGGCTGAGCTCCTCGGGCTCAGCCCCATGGGCGCGCTCTTCCTGGGCTGTCTGCTGGAGGAGAAGGCGGACCGGTGGGTCCGCGACGGCGGTGGGCTGGTCTTCCCGGCCATCCCGGAGCTGCCGTTCGACTCCTACCGCGGCACGCTGTACGACGCCGACGAGCTGTACGCCGGCCTCGACCACGGCTACGAGTCGACGCCGGACGCGCGCATCTACGCCTGGTCCCGCCAGCACGACGAGCGCGGCGACACCAGCCGCACGCTGGCCGCAGCGCTACACGACCACGCCATCGCCGACGCTCTGCACGAACTGCCGTCGTCCGGCGCCTGGGTCGGTGTGATGGGCGGCCACGGGATGGCGCGCGGGAGTACGACGTACCGGTCAGCAGTGCTGCTCGGACGCCGCCTGGCACGTGCTGGGCTGACTGTGGTCACCGGCGGCGGTCCTGGGGCGATGGAGGCGGCGAACCTGGGGTCGTCGCTCTCGGCGTACGACGACGCCGCTGTGGACCGGGCTGTCAGCGCACTGGCCGCCGTGCCGTCGTTCCGGCCGTCGATCGCCGCGTGGGCCGCGGCGGGGCTCGACGTCCGGCGGGAGTTCCCCGGAAACGGCGGTGTGTCGATTCCGACCTGGTTCTACGGCCACGAGCCGCCGAACGTCTTCGCGACGTCCATCGCGAAGTACTTCTCCAACGCGCAGCGGGAGGACGTCCTGCTCTCCCAGGCGCGCGGCGGCATCCTCTACCTGCCTGGCGCGGCCGGAACGGTCCAGGAGGTCTTCCAGGCCGTCACACCGAACTACTACGGCGACGCCGCCACCCAGATCCCCCTCATCCTGGTCGGCATCACGCACTGGACAGTCACCCTGCCCGTCTGGCCCCTGCTCCAGAGCCTGGCTGCCGACCGCGCCATGGCGTCGTCCATCCGCCTCGTCGACACCATCGAAGAGGCCGCCGATCTGGTGAGCTAAGCGACGCGCTCGGCCTTGAACTGCATGCGGGGGTTGGCGTAGGCCTCCTGGGACTCGACGAGCTGCAGCTCGCGCTCACCCGACTCGTGGGTGTTGGTCAGCAGGTCGAAGACGCTGGAGGTGGTGCGGGCCAGGGCGTCCTCCAGATCGGCCGTCCGGCGGTAGTGCGCGGTGAAGAGCGCGGCCGTCACGTCACCGGAGCCATTCGCCTTCATCGGGATGTACGGCGTCCGGACGAGCCAGGCGCCGCTGTCGTCGACCGCGAGCATCTCGATCGTGCCCTCCTCCCGATCGGGCCGCTCGACACTCGTCACGAGCACCGTACGCGGCCCGGTCGACCGGACCAGCTCCACCGATGCCAGCGTCGACTCCAGGCTGTCAGGCTCGGTGTTCGTCAAGAACCCGAGCTCGAACTGGTTCGGCGTGATGATGTCCGCCGCCGGCACCACCCGATCCCGCAGCAACACCGGAATCGCCGGCGCCACGAAACACCCGGACTTCGCGTTCCCCATCACCGGATCACACGAGTACACCGCCGCCGGATTGGCCGCCTTCACCTTCGCCACCGTCTCGAGGATCACATCCGCGATCCCCTCCCCACCCTGATACCCCGACAACACCACGTCGATCTGCGGAAAGACGCCCCGCTCCTCGATCCCCGTCAGCACCTCACGCACGTCGTCCGGGCTGATCAACGGCCCCCGCCACGCGCCGTACCCGGTGTGGTTCGAGAAGTTCACCGTGTACACCGGCAGCACCTCCACCCCAACACGCTGAAGCGGAAACACAGCAGCCGAATTACCCACATGCCCAAAAGCCACCGCGGACTGAATCGAGAGGATCTTCACCCCCCGATCATCCCATCTCAGCCGCGGAGGAGGTTTTCGGCCTGTTCGAGGAAGAGGTCGACTTCCATCACGTCGTAGCCCTCGCGGAAGCGGACGGGGGTGAACTGGATGCGGCTGATTTCGCGGGCGGTGACCGGCTTGGCGACAGGCTGACCGTTGACGGTGGCGAGGATGCGCTCGACGAAGGCGTCGACCTCGGCCATGTCGTAGCCCTCGTTGAACTTCACGGGGGTGAAGCGCGGAGAGTCGAGGCGGTGGTGCGCGGCGGGCGGGCTCGAGGGCTGGGCGGTGGGTTGGTCGCCGGTCATGCGCTGGGCGGCTGCTTCGAGGAAGGTGTCGACTTCGAGGACGTCGTAGCCCTCGCGGAAGCGGACCGGGGTGAAGCTGGCATTGCGGAGGTCGGCTGCGGTGAGCGGGGCGCCGAGGGGGCGGCCTTCGAGGGTCGCGTTCAGGCGGTCGATCAGGGCGTCGACCTCGGCGATGTCGTAGCCCTCGCGCCAACGGACGCGGGAGAACAGCCCCGACATCAGGCCTTGTTCGCCGCGGCGAGCTGGCCGCAGGCGCCGTCGATCTCCTGGCCGCGGGTGTCGCGGACGGTGGTGGAGATCCCGCCGGCCTGCAGCCGCCGGACGAACTCGCGCTCGTCGGCCGGGTCGGAGGCCGTCCACTTGGAGCCCGGGGTCGGGTTCAGCGGGATCAGGTTCACGTGCACCCAGCCCCAGTCGCCGCGGGCGCGGAGCTTCTCGGCGAGCAGGTCGGCCCGCCAGGCGTGGTCGTTGATGTCGCGGATCATCGCGTACTCGATCGAGACCCGGCGCTTGGTCTTCTCGGCGTACCCCCAGGCCGCGTCGAGGACCTCGTCGACCTTCCAGCGGTTGTTGATCGGGACCAGCTCGTCGCGCAGCTCGTCGTCCGGCGCGTGCAGCGACAGGGCCAGCGTGACCGGGATGCCCTCGTCGGCCAGCTGGTTGATCCGCGGCACCAGGCCGACGGTCGACACGGTGACGCCGCGAGCGGAGATGCCCAGCCCCTCCGGCGACGGGTCGGTGAACCGGCGGACCGCGCCGATGACGGCCTTGTAGTTGGCCATCGGCTCGCCCATCCCCATGAAGACGATGTTGCTGACCCGCCCGGGCCCGCCCGCGACCTCACCTCGCGCCAGCGCCCGGGCGCCGTCCACGACCTGCTCGACGATCTCGGCAGTGGTCATGTTCCGGGTCAGGCCCGCCTGGCCGGTCGCGCAGAACGGGCACGCCATCCCGCAGCCGGCCTGCGACGAGACGCACATCGTCGCGCGCCCCGGGTAGCGCATCAGGACCGACTCGACGAGCGAGCCGTCCAGCAGCTTCCAGAGCGTTTTCCGCGTCTGCCCGTCGTCGCACTCCAGGTTCCGCACGCGGGTCAGCAGCGGCGGCATCAGCTCGGCCACCAGCTTGTCGCGCGACGCGGCCGGCAGATCGGTCATCTCGGCCGGGTCGGACGTCAACCGCGCGAAGTAGTGGTTCGACAGCTGCTTGGCCCGGAACGCGGGCTCGCCCAGCGCGGCAACCGCCGTCCGGCGTTCCTCCCCGGACAGGTCGGCCAGATGCCGCGGCGGCTTCTTGGCACGACGCGGCTCATCGAAAACGAGGGGCAGGGAGGTAGTCATAACCGTTCCATTGTCGCCCGCGCGCGCAGTCATTCACAAATTCACATCCACGACGTGCGCAGGATCACTCCGCCTTGCGATCGGAGTGCCCGAGCTGGCGGTCCGGCGCGATCCGGTCCCGCACCAGCTGCTTCAGCAGCGGCAGCTCGATGAAACCGCCCTCCGCCTTCCGCGACCACAACAGCTCGCCGTCCAGCGAGATGTCGAAGATCCCGCCGGTCGACGGCACCAGCGCCACCTCCCCCAGCTCCTTCGGGAAGGTCGTCAGCACCTCCTGCGCGGTCCACGCCGCCCGCATCAGCCACCGGCACTGCGTGCAGTAAACGATCTCCAACCGCGGTGTTGTGCTCACTCCCCCAGTATCTCGGCCGGACCGCCGGCGCGACGCCCCGTCTCATCACGCCGGCCGATCGTCAGGCCGAATAGCCCTTCGGCGGGATCAGCGTGGCGAGCTGGTTGAAGGTCAGCCAGTACGTCGGTGTGTCCGCGAAGCCGGCCGGATCGGCGATCAGCACCGTCTGGTCGCTGCTGTCGTAGCCGATCACGGTGAAGTAGTGCCAGATCGTGTAGTTCGGATAGCCCGGCGGGTGGTTGTTGGCCGGGGCAACGATATTGGCGACGAGCGCCCAGCCGCGGTCGATGTCGTAGGTGATGTCGTGCCAGAGCAGGTCACGCTGCGACTGGGTCGGCGGGTCGTTCGGCATCGACTTGGTCTCGTAGTAGCCAGTGTTGAGCCGGTTGTTCAGCACACGGGTGACCTGGCTGATGTGGTCGGTGCCCTCTTCGTCGGTGGGCAGCTCGTAGGCCAGTTGCTGCTGACTGGGCAGGTTGGAGGTCTTGGCCGACAGCGCGATCCGGGTCGCGGCCGGGCCGCACCAATACCCGGTCGACTGGTACTGGAACTGGATGTTCAAGGTCTTCAGCGTCTGGGTCGAGAAACCCAGCGCGGGGACAGGCTTGGCCGTCGCTGCCGCCTCGGCCGAGACGGCAGCGACTGGGTGCGCGATAGCGGGGGTGGACGCCATCGGCAAGGCCGACGCGGCAACCAGAGTCAGACCACACAGGGCGGCCCTGAGTTTCGGCGGGGTGTGTCTCATGTCAACTCCCTCAGCCTGTGGAGCGACCCGGGGCGGTCGGTCCATCACCGAGTGCATTCCTATCGAGCCGAGATGTAAACCCCTGCCTGATTTACGCAAGGTAATGTCAGATAGTGACGGAGCCGTGTTTCCGCAGGTCAGGAGCGTTCCGAGGGCTCCGGGCGGGTCTCCGAGAAAGTTCCGCACCTTTCGATCTGACTCGAAGCGCGAGGGGAATGTGCTGTTCCCGGGCGCCGTTGGACGAAGCATGGGCGCATTGGCGGGTGTTCCGTTGTCGGTGCTGGACCGGTCGCGGACACGGATCGGCGAGACAGAGGCCGAGACACTGCGTGCGACCGTCGAGCTGGCTCAGCAGGTCGAGAAACTGGGCTACAGGCGTTTCTGGGTGTCTGAACACCACAGCGTGCCCGGAGTGGTCGGTTCGGCGCCGACGGTGCTTGCAGCGGCCGTTGCGGCCCGGACAGAGCACATCCGGGTCGGCACCGGTGGCGTGATGCTGCCGAACCACCAGCCGCTGGTCGTGGCTGAGCAGTTCGGCGTACTGGAGTCGCTGTACCCAGGCCGGATCGACATGGGCCTTGGCCGGTCGGTCGGCTTCACGAACGGCATCCGGCGCGCGCTCGGCGTCGAGAAGGATGCCGCTGCCGACTTCGCCGACCAACTGCGTGAGCTGTTGGGCTACTTCGACGGAACGCAGCAGACGCATCCGCAGGTGCACGCCCGCCCAGGTGAGGGACTGCGGATCCCAGCGTTCGTGCTGGCGATCGGCTCCGGCGCAAGCTTGGCTGCGTCGTTCGGGCTGCCGCTGGTGATCGCTGGCGTCAAGGGCGAGACTGACCTACTGGAACTCGTGGAAAGCTACCGGGCCGACTTCCAGCCGTCGGCCTGGGGTGCGCGCCCGTACGTCGTCCTGGCGGCGACTGCCGCCGTCGCTCCGACTACCGAACAGGCCAGGGAGTTGTTGTTGCCGGAGGCATGGGCGAGCGCCTACTCCCGAACCCAGGGCGTGTTCCCGCCACTCGACTCCACTCCCCCGGCATCGATGACGCCGAAACAGCGTGAGTTGTTCGAGGGCGCGCTCACCGGTCAGATCTACGGAACGCCGGCCGAGGTCGACGTCGCGCTCGGCGGGCTGGTTCGGCGTACCGGCGCGGACGAGGTGCTGATCACGACGAACACCTTCGATCGCGGCGACCTGGTCGCGTCGTACACGGCGCTCGCGGAGCTGACTAGCGGTTGATCCGCTCCTCGAGGCGCTGCCGCACCGTGGGCCATTCGTCGGCGAGGATCGAGAACACGACTGTGTCCCGCCAGGTGCCGTCGCCCAGCAGCATGTGGCGGCGCAGCACGCCCTCCCGCGTCGCGCCGAGCTTGGCGATCGCGGCCTGTGAGTGCGTGTTCTTCAAGCCGGTCTGGATCTTCAGCCGGCCGAATCCGCAGTCCTCGAACGCGTGCCGCATCAGCAGCAGCTTCGTCGCCGGGTTCACCGCCGTCCCCCAGACGGCCGGGGCGTACCCCGTCCAGCCGAGGTGGATCCGTTCGTTGACCAGGTCGACGTCCCCGAGACTCGACGTACCGACGACGGTGCCGTCGGCAACCATCCGGACCGTGTAGGCGAATCGCTTGGCGATCGCCGGCGTCCACTCCGCGCGCATCGCGGCGACATCGGCCGGCACGACGCCGCCGTTGAACCCGCCGGCGTACACCTGCTCGTTGCCGATGGCGGCGTACAGCTCGTCGTAATCGCCGTCCTGCAACGGATCCAGGCGGACGACGTCGCCCACGAGTGAACGCCCGTCCGGCGCGACGGTCATCGCGTCAGCCCTTCACGAGCAGATGCAGCAGGAGCCACATCGCGGGCGCCGTCGCGAGCAGCGAGTCCAGCCGGTCCATCACGCCGCCGTGACCGGGCAGCAGGTTCGACATGTCCTTGATGCCCAGGTCGCGTTTGATCATCGACTCGCCGAGGTCGCCGACCGTCGCCGTCACCACCGCGACCGCGCCGACGATCGCACCGACCCACCAGTTGCCGTCGAGCAGGAAGACGACCGACGCGATACCGGCGCCGATACAGGCCAGCGTCGAACCGGCGAAACCCTCCCAGGACTTCTTCGGGCTGATCGTGGGCGCCATCGGGTGCTTACCGAACAGGACGCCGGCCGCGTACCCGCCGACGTCGCTCGCGACGACCACCAGGAAGAACGTCAGCACCCGGCCCGGGCCGTCGCCGTCCGGCTGCACGAGCAGGATCGCGAACCCGGCCAGCAACGGCACGTAGCCGATCAGGAACACCCCGGCCGTGACATCGCGGACGAACCCGACCGAGCCGCCCGGCATCCGCCAGAAGATCGTGCCCAGGACCGTCACCGCGAGCGCGACCAGCAGCGCCATCGGCCCGCCGAAGTAGGCGGCCAGCAACATCGCCGTGGTGCCGACGAACAACGGCACCCGCGGAATCACCGCGCCGCCCGTCCGCAGGGCCTTGATCATCTCGTCCACGGCCAACAGCACCGCTGCCAGCACGAGGAAGGTGAACAGGACCTTCTGCCAGTACAGCGAGCCGATGATCAGCGCGCCGAGACCGACCCCGACCCCGACCGCGGCCGGCAGGTTCCGCCCGGCGCGGCTCGGTTTCGGGCCGGTACTCGGCGCGGGCGTGCTCTCGACGCCCATCACACCTCGAGCAGTTCGGCTTCCTTGTGCTTGAGCAGCTCGTCGATGGAGTCGACGTATTTCTTCGTCATCCCATCGAGCCGCTTCTCAGCACTCTTGCCCTCGTCCTCGCCCGCCTCGCCGCCCTTGACCGACTTGTCGATCGCGTCCTTGGCGTGCCGGCGGATGCTGCGCACCGAGATCTTGGCGTCCTCACCCTTGGTCTTGGCGACCTTGATGTACTCCTTGCGGCGATCCTCGGTCAGCTGCGGCATCGTGACCCGGATGACCGCGCCGTCGTTCCCGGGGTTGACGCCGAGGTCGGAGTCGCGGATCGCCTTCTCGATCGCGGCCATCGCGCCCTTGTCGTACGGCGAGATGAGCACGGTCCGCGGGTCCGGGACCTGGAAACCGGCCAGCTGCTGCAGCGGGGTCGGCGAGCCGTAGTAGTCCGCCACGATGTTGGAGAACATCGACGGGTGCGCGCGGCCGGTCCGGATCGCGGCGAAGTCGTCCTTGGCGACCTCCACGGCCTTCGCCATCTTCTGCTCGGCTTCGCGGAGTGCTTCGTCGATCACGACATTCCTCGCTTCCTCAAGGCCGCCTCGTCGCAGCCCGTTTCGAACGATCCTAGTGGTACTGCGGCCCGGAACGGCGGACTACCCCGGCGCGACGACCGTGCCGATCTTGTCGCCGTGCACGACGCGGGCGATATTGCCCTCCTCGAGACCGAAGATCACGATCGGCAGCGCGTTGTCGCGGGCCAGGCTGATCGCGGTCGCGTCGGCGACCCGCAGGCCGCGGGCCAGGAAGTCGTCGTACGAGAGCTGGTCGAACTTGACCGCGTCCGGGTTCTTCTTCGGGTCGGAGTCGTAGACCCCGTCCACGCCCTGCTTACCCATCAGCAGCGCCTCCGCGCCGACCTCGAGCGCGCGCTGCGCGGCAACGGTGTCGGTGGAGAAGTACGGCATCCCGGAGCCGGCGCCGAAGATGACCACGCGGCCCTTCTCCAGGTGCCGCTCGGCCTTGCGCGGGATGTAGGGCTCGGCGACCTGGCCCATCGTGATCGCGGTCTGCACCCGGGTCTCGATCCCGAGCTTCTCCAGGAAGTCCTGCAGGGCCAGGCAGTTCATCACGGTGCCGAGCATGCCCATGTAGTCGGCGCGGTTGCGCTCCATCCCGCGCTGCTGCAGCTCGGCGCCGCGGAAGAAGTTCCCGCCGCCGACGACGATGGCGACCTGGACGCCGGCCCGGGCCACCTCCGCGATCTGCTTGGCGATCGAGTTCACCACATCGGGGTCGACGCCGAGTTTGCCGCCGCCGAACACCTCACCCGACAGTTTGAGCAGCACCCGCCGGTAGGCGGGCGAATACGGCAAAGAGGCCGGATTCGTCTCGGCACCCAGGGTTTCCGTCACGATTCCGGCCTCTCCTCGTTGCGTTGCCGTGCTATCAGATCCTTTGCGAGCCCGCAGGCTCAGGCGCCGACCTCGAAGCGGGCGAACCGCTTCACGGTCACGCCGGCCTCGTCCAGGACGGCCTTCACGGTCTTCTTGTTCTCGGTGACCGACGGCTGCTCGAGCAGCACGACCTCCTTGAAGAAGCCGTTCACCCGGCCCTCGACGATCTTCGGCAGGGCGCCCTCGGGCTTGCCCTCCTCGCGGGCGGTCGCCTCGGCGATCCGCTGCTCGTTCGCGACCGTCTCGGCCGGAACCTCTTCGCGGGTGGTGTACAGCGGCCGCATCGCGGCGGCCTGCATCGCGGCGCCGCGGGCGGCGTCCACGTTGTCACCCTCGAACTCGACCAGAACGCCGACCTGAGCCGGCAGGTCCGCGGCGCGCTTGTGC
The DNA here is from genome assembly GCF_013131805.1 of Kribbella sandramycini. Classification (GTDB taxonomy): domain Bacteria; phylum Actinomycetota; class Actinomycetes; order Propionibacteriales; family Kribbellaceae; genus Kribbella; species Kribbella sandramycini. The sequence continues at coordinate 63,106 of NZ_JABJRC010000007.1, forward strand.
ATGTACGCCGTGACCTGGCCGTCGAACACGGCCACCTTGCCGAGCTCGAGCTTCTCGCCGATCACCGCGGCCAGGGCCTCGATGTTCTCGGCGACCGACTTGCCGTCGGCGAGCTTCTCGGACAGCAGGCCCTCGACGTCGCCGACCTTGCTGGCCGACGCGTGCGCGACGATGTCGGCCGCGAGCTGCTGGAACTGCTCGTTCTTGGCGACGAAGTCGGTCTCGCAGTTCAGCTGGACCAGCGCGTTCTCGGCAGCGGCCACCAGGCCGTTGCTGGCGGAGCGCTCGGCGCCCCGCTTCTGCGCCTTGGCCGCGCCGTGGATGCGCAGCTCCTCGATGGCCTTCTCGAAGTCGCCGTCGGTGGCCTCGAGGGCCTTCTTGGCGTCCATCATGCCCGCGCCGGTGGTGTCGCGGAGCTTCTTCACGTCAGCGGCGGTGTAGTTCGCCATTCCTCGTTCTCTCGTCCTTCTCGATGCGGCTGGATGAGCGGGGCGGTCCGGAGCCCTGCCGCCCGCGGCGCGGGCGGCAGGATTCAGCGGATCTCAGGCCTCGTCGGCCTTCGGGGCCTCGGCGGCCGGGGCCTCTTCGGCGACCGGAGCCTCGGCAGCGGCCTCGGCGGCCGGGGCAGCCTCGGCGGCAGGAGCCTCTTCGGCGGCCGGGGCCTCGTCAGCCTTGGCGGCGCCGTTCTGGCTCTCCAGCAGCTCGCGCTCCCAGGCAGCCAGCGGCTCCTCGGCGCCCAGCTCCTCGCCGGCCGCGGCGGCGCCCTGGCCACCACGCGACATCAGGCCGTCGGCGACGGCGTCCGCGACCACGCGGGTCAGCAGGCCGACCGAGCGGATGGCGTCGTCGTTACCCGGGATCGGGAAGTCGACCTCGTCCGGGTCGCAGTTGGTGTCCAGGATGCCGATGATCGGCAGCTTCAGCTTGCGCGCCTCGTCGACCGCGAGGTGCTCCTTCTTGGTGTCCACGATCCACACGGCGGCCGGGACCCGGGCCATGTCGCGGATACCGCCGAGGGTCTTGAGCAGCTTGTCGTGCTCGCGACGCTTCTGCAGCAGCTCCTTCTTGGTGACACCGGAGGCAGCGACGTCGTCGAAGTCGATCAGCTCCAGCTCCTTGAGGCGCTGCAGCCGCTTGTTGACGGTCTGGAAGTTGGTGAGCATGCCGCCCAGCCAGCGCTGGTTCACGTAGGGCATGCCGACCCGGGTCGCCTGCTCGGCGATCGCTTCCTGGGCCTGCTTCTTGGTGCCGACGAACAGGATCGCCCCGCCCGCCGCGACCGTGCTGCGGACGAACTCGTACGCGCGGTCGATGTAGGACAGCGACTGCTGCAGGTCGATGATGTAGATGCCGTTGCGCTCGGTGAGGATGAATCGCTTCATCTTCGGGTTCCAGCGCCGGGTCTGGTGTCCGAAGTGGACGCCACTCTCGAGCATCTGCTTCATGGTCACGACGGCCATGAGGGTGTTCCTCCTGTCGCGCCTCCAGGTATCGCCCCGGACGACGCACTCTCGGTTGCTTCGCCGCGGACCGGTCGGCCCGCCGCGCCTGATGCCCGTCGTCCGACCCCATCCAGGCCGGAGCCAGGACCGAGAGGGTCACACTGTGGTGCGGGCATGCGTAGTCGCCCCACCCGAGGTGAGGCGCCACCGGAAGTCTACGGGACCGACCCCGCAATACGCGAACCGGCCGCCGTTGTCCACAGGCGGCGAAGTCGCCGGCCGAAATCGGGCCCTTCCGCGGCATGTTCCCGTCATGAACATCTTCCCGCTCCTGACCACCGCATTACTCCCCGTCGCCCCAGCCCCGAGCCCCTCGGCGGCGCCGTCCGCGACCGCAGTCCAGGCTGCGGTGACCTGGCCGCTGCAGCCGCGCCCCGCGGTTGTGCACAGTTTCGAGCTTCCCGCCAAACCCTGGCTGCCCGGCCACCGCGGCCTCGACCTCGCGGGTCGCCCCGGCCAGCCCGTCCACGCCGCCACCGCCGGCACGATCACGTACGCCGGCCCCCTCGCCGGCCGCGGTGTCATCACGCTCACCGCCGGTCGTCGAAGAACCACCTACGAGCCCGTCGTCCCGGCCGTCCGCGTCGGCGCCGCCGTCACGCCCGGCGCTGTCCTGGGCCACCTCTCGGCCGCAGGCTCCCACTGCGCCCCGGCGACCTGCCTGCACTGGGGCCTCCTCGAAGGCCGCACGTACCTCAACCCGCTGACCCTGCTCCCGAGACCGCCGATCCGCCTCCTCCCCCTGACCGGCAGACCTCAGCAACCGCCCGGCAGACCCATGCGACAGGTCACCCCCGCCTCGGACGTCCCTGCCGCGGTCAGCCCCGCCTCGGCCGCGCCGTCCGCGCACAATCGGCGTACGGCGGCCGCGGTCGTGGCGGTCAGCGCCGTGCTCAGCCTGGCCGCGCTCATCGCCGTCCGGAGGCACTAGATGCGCCCCGCCGACGATCAGCGCCCCGATGTTCGAGGCTCAGCTGCCCGGGACGCGCGCCTGCCACGCGTCCTCATCCTTCGATCGGCGCTCGACTCCGGCCGGGAGCTTGTTCTTGGCCAGGTCGGTGAGCGTCGTGTGCTCCAGCACGTCCCGCAAACTCGCCCGGGCAGAGATCCACACCCGCTGCAACACGACTGCCCGCTCGTTGTAGGCGACGCTCTCCGGCCGCACGCCCGAGATGCTCACGATCGGCCCGTCGACGGCCCGCATCACATCGGCGACCGAGACCTCGTTCGGGTCGACGGCGAGTTTCCACCCACCGGACTGCCCACGCTGGCTGGAGAGGATGCCGGCCCGGCGCAGGTCGGCCAGGATCCCCTGCAGGAAGCCGTGCGGGATCGCCTGCGCGCGGCTGAGCTCCTCGGCCGACACCACCGAGGGGTCGTTGGACACCCAGCGCTGGGTGATCTCGATCAGCGCCCGCAACGCATAGTCAGACTTCGCCGAAACCCGCATGGTCCGCAGTCTGCCGCATCCTGCGGGGTCGTCGCCGCACCCGGTCCGCCGACACACCCCCGCCGGCGCCGGGCGAAGCCTGAGCTCCGGCTGCTTTCACGCCCGCGGATGGGCCTGCTCGTAGGCCTTCCGGAGCCGGTCGGTCGAGACATGGGTGTAGATCTGGGTGGTCGCGAGCGACGCGTGGCCGAGCAGCTCCTGCACGCTGCGCAGATCCGCGCCGCCCTCGAGCAGGTGCGTGGCGGCCGTGTGCCGCAGCCCGTGCGGCGACAGGTCCGGCGCTTCGACGACCGCGATCCGCTCGTGTACGAGCCGCCGGACGGCGCGCTGATCGATCCGGCCGCCGCGTGCCCCGAGGAAGACCCCGGGCCCGCTGCCGTGCCGCGCCAGCCGCGGCCGGGCCTCGCCGAGCCAACGCGCCATCGCCTCCGCGGCCGGCACGCCGTACGGGACGGAGCGTTCCTTCCGGCCCTTGCCGAACACCCGGACGACGCGGCGCGAGGTGTCGACGTCGTCGATGTCCAGCGCGCAGAGCTCGCCGACCCGGATACCCGTTGCGTAGAGCAACTCCATGATCGCCAGATCGCGCAGGCCGACGGGGCTGCCGTCGTCCGCGGCCACCGCGGCCGCGTCGAGGACGGCGCGGGTGTCGGTCAGGTTCAGCACGCCGGGCAGGCTCTTGTGCGGGCGCGGGCTGGCCAGCAGCGCGCCCGGGTCGGTCTCGATCCGCCCGGTCCGCTGCGCCCATGCCGTGAAGACGCGGGCGGCGGTGGCCCGGCGCGACATCGTGCTGCGCGCCTTGCCGAGGCTTTGCTGTTTGGCCAGCCAGGAGCGCAGCCCGCGGATGTCCAGCCCGGCGAGATCGTTGTGACCAAGCCGAATCAAATGATCGAGTAAATCCGCGACATCCCCGAGGTACGCTCTGACGGAGTGTTTGCTGAGGTCTCTTTCCGCCGTCAGATGCCGTTCGTAGTCAGTCAGTAACACCGTGAAACCTTCCGGCCAGGAAGGGTTCGCGCTGACATCGTCCGGCGTCATGCCTCGACCATGCGGGAGCGGGCCCTGGATCACAAGCCACCGCGCCATGGCGAGGAAAGGAGGGCTGGTCGATAGCCCGACGGTCGACTACTGTTCGGCCCGATTGCCCTAGTAGCAACGGAGGCACCCCTGACCATGGCCCCCTCAGCGAACGGACAGACCGTAGGCCGGCGCCTGCCGGTCGAGTCGGCGTTCACTCGAGTCGAGGATGCGCGGCACCGTCTGCCGCGCCTGTTCGGTCGTCGCGACCTGGTCGTTCTCGGCCTGGGCGTGATGATCGGTTCCGGCATCTTCAGTATCAGCGGCAACCAGGCGGCGCTGACCGCCGGTCCCGCCGTGATCCTGTCGTTCGTCATCGCAGCGATCGTGTGCCTGCTGGCCGCGGCGTGTTACGCCGAGCTGTCGTCGACGATCCCGGTCTCGGGTAGCGCGTACACCTTCAGCTACGTGACCTTCGGCGAGATGTGGGCCTGGCTGGTCGGCTGGGCTCTCGTGCTCGAGCTCGTCACCGCCGCCGCGATCGTCGCGCGCGTCTGGTCCGCCTACTTCCTCGCCACCCTGGACAGTTTCGGCCTGTCCCTGCCGGCGAATGTCGCGCAGTACTTCGGCCCGGATGCCAAGCTCAACCTGGTCGCCCCGCTGCTGCTGCTCCTGCTGACCGCGATGGTCGTCACCGGCACGAAGCTCTCGGCCCGGGTGCTGACCGTGGTCGTGGCCGCGAAGGTCGCCGTCATCCTGCTGGTGATCGTGGTCGGCGCGACGCACATCAACTGGGACAACTACAAGCCGTTCGTGCCGATGCCGCGAGCCGCCTCGGCGACCGCCAGTCCAACGCTGCTGAGCTGGATACTCGACTCCTCGTTCGGCACCTTCGGCACGATGGGCATCTTCACCGCCGCGAGCTCGATCGTGTTCGCCTACATCGGCTTCGACCTGATCGCCACCGCCTCCGAGGACGCGCGGAACCCGCGCAAGACGGTCCCGCAGGGCATGCTGCTCGGCGTCGGCGCCGTCACGATCCTGTACATCGCGATGGCCGTCGTCCTGGTCGGTATGCGGCCCTACGGTCAGCTCGGCGGGAGCGCGCCGGTCTCGAGCGCGTTGTCCGCGGTCGGCGTCGGCTGGGCCGCGAAGGTGGTCAACCTGGGCGCATTACTCGCGTTGATGACCGTCATCATGGTGGTCCTGATCGCGCAGAGCCGCGTCCTGTTCAACATGGGCCGCGACGGCCTGCTGCCGAAGAGCCTCGGCCGGGTCAGCCGCGTCTACTCCTCGCCGGCCCGCGCTGCCGGGGCTGCCGGGGTGGCCGCCATCCTGCTGACTCTGTACCCGAAGGTCCTGGAGCTCGAAGAGCTGCTCGTCATCGGCGCCCTGTTCTGCTTCGCGTTCTGTGCGGTCGGCGTGCTCACCTTGCGCCGCTCCGAGCCGAACCTCGAGCGCGGTTTCCGGGTTCCGATGGTGCCGCTCATCCCGCTGCTGTCGCTGGCCGCGACGGTCTGGCTGATGCTGAACCTCAAGACCAGCACGTGGGCCAAGTTCGGCCTCTGGATGCTGCTCGGCCTGGCCATCTACGGCCTGTACGGGCGCTGGCACAGCCGCCTGGCCAACGAAGACAGCTGGGACTTCGACATCGGCGACACCGACCCCGGGACGGGCGGCCTGCAGCCGGTCCGCCCGGCGCCGGAGGCGCGCACGGGCGAGCTCCGCGCCGTCCGGAATCCACCGCCGCCGAAACCCGGACGCGGTAAACACATGCGCAACTGACGCACTCCCGATAAAGCTCTCCCACTTCGCCGTCTGTGGTTTTCCACAGGCGGCGAAGTCATGTTCGAAACAGCCTCCGAACTCGGCATGTTCTTGGTCGGAGGTGGTCATCGATGCGGACCAGAAATGCCGTCGGGCGATTCGGCGAGGAGCTCGCCGCCAGATATCTCACGACCAACGGTTTCGCCGTCCTCGAGCGCAACTGGCGCTGTGAGCTGGGCGAGATCGACATCGTCGCGCGGGAGGGCGACACCCTGGTCGTCTGCGAGGTGAAAACCCGCCGCGGCCTCGGCTACGGCTCCCCGCTGGAATCCATCACTTATCGCAAACTCGTCACCCTGCGGAAACTCGCCGGCGCCTGGCTGCAATGTCACCAGCTCCGCCCGGCGGCAATTCGCATCGACATCATCGCCATTCTTCTCGACAAGAACGCGCCGCCCCGGGTGGACCATCTACGCGGAGCGGCCTGATGACGCTGGCACAGACGTGGTCCGTCGCGCTGGTCGGTCTCGAGGGCCATCTGGTCGAGGTCGAGGCCGATATCGCCCAGGGCTTGCCGAAGACATCGCTGATCGGCCTCCCGGATGCATCGCTGTCCGAGGCGCGCGACCGGGTGCGCGCGGCCGTGGTCAACAGCGGCGAGCGGTTCCCCGACCGTAAGGTCACCATCGGCCTCTCCCCCGCGACACTGCCGAAGACAGGTTCGCACTACGACGTCGCCATAGCTGTCGCTCTCCTTGCCGCGGCCGGCGCCGTCGAGGTCGCCTCCTCCCGGCGAACGGCGATCATCGGTGAGCTCGGCCTCGACGGGCGGATCCGTGAAGTGCGCGGCGCCCTCGCGATGACGCTCGCGGTGTCGCGCTCCGGTTTCGACCGCATCGTCGTCCCCGAGCTGAATGCCGGCGAAGCCCGGCTCGTCCCTGGGATCGACGTGTACGGCGTTCGCTCGCTGCGCCAGGTCCTCGCGCTGATGCGTGGCGTCGAGGTCCCGGATGAGGAGCCCGTGCGGGCCGAGCCGCGACTGCTGTCGGAGTCGCTGACCCGTGTCCCGGAAGTCGATCTGCACGATGTGATCGGTCAGCAGGAGGGGCGGCGCGCGATCGAGGCGGCCGCCGCCGGCGGTCACCACCTCTTCCTGCACGGCCCGCCCGGCTCGGGCAAGACGATGCTGGCCGAGCGGCTGGCCGGCCTGATGCCGGAGCTGAGTACGGAGGAGTCGCTCGAAGTGTCCGCGGTCCATTCCTTGGCGGGGCTCCTCAATGGCGAGGCCGAGCTGGTCCGGCGTCCGCCTTTCATCGCACCTCATCACACCGCTTCGCTGTCCAGCCTGGTCGGCGGCGGCTCCGGCGTCCCGCGCCCCGGCGCCATCAGCTGTGCGCATCGCGGCGTCCTCTTCATCGACGAAGCCCCGGAGATGCACCCGCTCACCCTCGACACGCTGCGCCAGCCGCTGGAGTCCGGCTTCATCGAAGTGCACCGCTCGGCAGCCGTCGCCAAGTTCCCGGCGCGTTTCATGCTCGTCCTCGCGGCGAACCCTTGCCCCTGCGGTCTCTCCGGCGTCCAGAACGCAGTCTGCAAATGCACCCCACAACATCTGGCCCGCTACCAGCAACGCATCAGCGGCCCGATCAAGGACCGCCTCGACATCCAGCGTCAGATCCTGCCCGCGGCCCACCGGGGTTCCGACCTCGACCCCTCCGAGCCCACCGCAACCGTCGCCGAACGCGTCCAACTCGCCCGCGACCGCCAGGCCCACCGCTACCGATCAACCGCCTGGACCCTCAACAGCCAGGTCCCCGGCGCCCTCCTCCGCCGCGACTTCCCCCTCGACGCCCCCTCCCGACAACTCCTCGAAGACCACTACGCCTCCGGCCGCCTCACCGGCCGCGGCTTCGACCGCGTCATGCGCGTCGCCTGGACCCTCGCCGACCTCCAAGGCACCCCCCAACCCACCCTCGACCAAACCCACGAAGCCTTCCAACTCCGCACCGGCGACCCCCTAACCCCCTACACCGACCACCGCCCCCTCAAAGGACCCACCCCATGACCCCCACCCCAGCCTCGGCCGCTGCCGCCACCACGCCGCCCCTCGACCTCGCTCCAGCACTCGTCCCGGCCCCCACGCCCACTTCAGCGCGCGCAGCGGCTCCTGCTCCTACTCCTACTCCTACTCCTACTCCTACTCCTACTCCTACTCCTACTCCTACTCCTACTCCTGCCGACAGGATGATCCCGGCCTCAGGCGTATGCACGGATCGCATCGCCTCGTCTTTCCCTTCCGGCACCGGCTGCTGGACCACCGGCGAGGTCTTCGCCGGTGGTCGGGGACGGGAGGGGGTGTGTCGTGCAGACCGGGTGTGAGGTTGTGGAGCGGGAGGGGCGGCTGTTGGCGGGAGGTGCGGGTGATGGGGTGGGCGGGGTGACTCGGGTGGGGGCGGGTGGCTCGGGGGATGACGAGCGGTTGGCTCGGGTGGCTTTGGGGCGGGTAATCGAGCCGGGTGACGGTACGGCGCTGCGGGTGTTCGAGGGGTTGGGAGTGGTGGAGATCTGGGAGCGCCTCCGGCGGAAGGAGACGGGGACGGAGCGTTGGGGCCCTCGGGTCGACGCAGCCCAGCCGGAGCGTGATCTGGAGCGCGGTGCGGCGGCGGGCGCCCGGTTCGTGATCCCCGGCGATGACGAGTGGCCGGAGCAGCTCGACGTCCTGGACGAGGCGGGGCGAGTGTCCCGGCGAGCCGGCGCGCCGTTCGGGCTGTGGGTGCGCGGTGCCGGCCTGCTGCAGGCGGCGGTCGAGAGGTCGGTGGCGGTCGTCGGGGCGCGTGCATGCTCGGCGTACGGCGAACACGTCGCCGGCGAGTTGGCCTCCGGGCTCGCGGAAAGCGGGTATGCCGTCGTGTCGGGCGGTGCGTACGGCATCGACGCGGCTGCGCACCGCGGAGTCCTCGCCGCGGACGGCGTCACGGTCGCCGTGCTCGCCTGCGGCGTCGACGTCAGCTACCCCCGCAGCAACTCGGCCCTCTTCAGCCGGATCGTCGAGCGCGGGCTGGTCGTGAGCGAGCTTCCGCCCGGTTGCTCACCGACCAAACTGCGTTTCCTCAGCCGCAACCGGCTGATCGCGGCCGGCAGCCTCGGCACCGTCGTCATCGAAGCCGCCGTCCGCAGCGGCGCCCTCAACAGCGCCGGCTGGGCCGAGCAATGCGGCCGTCCGGTCCTCGCCGTCCCCGGCCCGATCACCTCCCGGATGTCCGCCGGCACGCACGTCCTGGTCCGCGAACGCGACGCCGTCCTCGTCACCAACGTCGCCGAAATCATCGAAGCCGTCTCCCCCTTGGGCTCCGGCCTCACCCCCTACCCCCACTCCCCCACCACCCCCTTCGACGAGCTCTCCCACGAACTCCGCCGAGTCCTCGACGCCGTCCCCGTCAACCACCCGGTCCCCGCCACCCGCATAGCCGTCACCGCCGGCCTGGACCTCCCCACCACCCAAGCCGCCCTACAAGCCCTAGCCGCCCTCTCCCTGACCCACCGCTCCCCCACCGGCTGGCACCTCCCCCCACCCACCTGACAACCCACCCCACCACCCGCCTGACTGCGGGCGCGCCTGGCGGCAGGTGTCTGGGGTCGGTCTGGTGAGGGGGCTAGTGCTGGACTTGGTAGCGGAGGTGGAGGACTCGGTTGCCTTGGAGGACTTCGGGGTTGTCGAGGAGGTGTTGGGTGCTTACTGAGCCGAAGTAGGGTTTGCCGGAGCCGAAGGCTACGGGGACTACGTCCATGCGGACTTCGTCGACCAGGCCTGCGGCGAGCATTTGGCCGCCGACGTCGCCGGCGGCGACTTCGACGAGTCGGTCGCCGGCTAGTTGCTGGGCTTTGGTTGCGGCGGCTTCGATGGTGTTGACGAAGTGGAAGGGGGCTTCGGGGTCCCAGCCTTCGGGCGGTGGGCGGTGGGTGACTACGACGACGTGGTCGACTCCGCCTGGGGGTTTGCCGTCCCAGCCGTCGGTGAGGTCGAAGACGCGGCGGCCGGCGATGGTGACGGCGATCTGGTCCCAGTAGGCGCGGGTGTAGTCGTAGGACACCTGCGAGACGTTGAGGACGCCGCTGTCGTCGAGGGGGACGTCGCCGCTGGTCAGCCAGTCGAACAGCGGGCCGGGCTGGTCGTTCGCGTCGGCGATGAAGCCGTCCACCGAGACCGAGCTGTACATGACGACCTTGCCCACAGGGGTTCTCCTTTGCTTGAGGTGCGGCAAAAGTAGCGCGCGGCGTGGCGGTCGGGCTTGTAAGAAATCAATCGGCCGGGAGCGGCCAGCCGTCGAGGGTGTGGCCGGGGTGCTCACGCAGGAAGCGCCGCCGGACTTCGAGGTACCGGGTCGGGGTGAGGCCGGTGAAGGCGCGGAACTCGTGCCCGAAGTGCGCCTGGTCGAAGTAGCCGGCGCGAGCGGCGACGTCGCCCCAGTCGATCTGGTCGGCGGGGTCGAGGGCGAGCAGGGTGGTGGTGAAGCGGTAGCTGCGGGCCAGCCGCTTCGGCGTGACACCGATGAGCGCCTTGAACCGCTGGGCGAGATAGGTGCTGCTGACGCCGGCTGCCAGGGTCAGGTCGCCGATCGCCACGGCGCCGCTGGTCACCGCGATGAGGCTGCTCGTATGGCGGACCAGGCCCAGCCCGGCAGTCTCGTTCAGCCGACCCATCAGCTCGGCCTCGAGCAGCGTCAACTGCTCGTGCGGGCCGGACGCCGAGGCGAGTCGCTCGCGCAGCTCGGCGACGGCGGCCCGGCCCCAGACCTGCTCGATCGTCACCGGCCGATCACACAGCTCGGTCGCGGGCATCGGCACGAGCGGCGCCAGGCCCCACGGTTTGAAGTGGACGCCGACGGATCGCGTCCAAGGCGGGTAGCTGAACTCCACCGCGCGGGTGGGCACAGTGATCACGCACCCGTCGGCGTACGCGGCCGACTCGGCGTCGGCGCAGCCGCGGATGCGGAACGGATCACCGAGGTTGACGATGAGCAGCGCCGAGGGGCTCGGCGGCAGCATCAGCCGCGCGTACGGCGCCGCGCCCTCGAGGTAGTAGAGGTCGTCGATCAGCCCGTCCAGCGGCGGCCGCGGCGCCCTGGATATGTACTTCATCCCCACAGCATCGCTGATCAGCCGGGGCGAGGTCAGCGGCCGAAGTCGGAATCCTTCGGGACCTCGAGATCGGATTTGGCCAGCTCTTCGATGTTGACGTCGCGGAAGGTGACGACCTTGGCGTTCTTCACGAAGCGCGCGGAGCGGTACACGTCCCAGACCCAGGCGTCGGCCATGGTGACCTCGAAGTAGACGTCGCCGCCCTCGGTCCGGACCTTCAGGTCGACCGCGTTGCACAGGTAGAAGCGCCGTTCGGTCTCGACGACGTACTTGAAGATCCCGACGACGTCCTTGTACTCGCGATAGAGCTGAAGCTCCATATCGTTCTCGTACTTTTCGAGATCTTCGGCACTCACTTCTCCACCTCGCTGGCGCTCGGCTCCGTCGTGAGTGCCAGGGCAGCTCTATTAACTTTTCGCTCGCTACGCTCACTCATAGGCTGCTCTCCGCTCCGGTGGGACTGGTGACATTCTGTCCCATATCGGGCCGCAGACTGCGGCGGACATTCTCGAACCGCCGTCGATGTTGCGGGCACGGGCCGTATTCGTCCAGCGCCGCCTGGTGCTCAGGCGTGCAGTAGCCCTTGTGGATCCCGAAACCGTACTGCGGGTACTCCTTGTCCCAGCGCTCCATCACGCGATCGCGAGTCACCTTGGCAATCACGGATGCGGCGGCGATACAAGCCGCCACGCGGTCGCCCTTCCAGATGGCCAGCCCCGGTACGCCGAGGCCGTCGACGCTGAACCCGTCGGTCAGGACGTACGACGGGCGGACGTCGAGGCGGAAGAGGGCGCGGCGCAGGGCTTCGAGGTTCGCCACGTGCATACCCAGGCGGTCGCATTCGGGGGCCTCGATGGAAACCACCGACCAGGCCAGGGCGCGGGCGCGGATCTGGTCGTAGCAGCGCTCGCGGGCCTTGGCGGTGAGCAGCTTGGAGTCGGCGAGCTCGGGGATCTGGCCGCGTTTGCCGTCGGGCAGGATCACCGCGGCGGCGACCAGCGGGCCCGCGCACGGGCCGCGGCCGGCCTCGTCGACGCCGGCGATCGGATCGAGGCCGACCCGGCGCAGGGCGCGCTCGTACCCGTACAGCCCGGCGTCCCGCCGCACCGTGCTCCCGCGGGGCAACACGCTCATCCAACCCTCCGCATCACAGAACCCACCCTAGGCACTCGAACCGACGAACCACGCATCCGGTCGGCGCGCTGCCCGCGGGCCGAGATACCGGTCCTGCGCCCCGCGGCACCCGGATCGGGCGGCGGGGCCGGCGGGCGGGGGCGCGATCACCGAAGCAGCGGCTACTTGGGTGGCGGTGTCAGGGAGATCGACGGCTTCGCCGGTGGCGGGCCGGTGGGGGCGGGGACGGCTTTGAAGGTCTCGGGGACGCCGAGTTTGGACCAGCGGCCGGCCGGCCAGACGACGAGGATCGCACGGCCGGTGACCTTGTCGAGGGGGACGAAGGCGGCGTCGCCGGGGTTGCCGCCGTCGGCGTCGACGTCCTGAAGGTGGACGCGGGAGTCGCCGGACGCGGAGCGGTGGTCGCCCATGACGAACACGCGGCCGGCCGGGACGGTGACCTGGAAGTCCATCTGCGAGGGCGCGTCGCCCGGGTACAGGTAGGCGGTCTCGTCGAGGGGCTGGCCGTTGACGAGCAGGCGGCCCTGGGAGTCGCAGCAGGCGATCTTGTCGCCGGGCATGCCGATCAGGCGCTTGATCAGGTGGCCGTGGCTGGAGTCCGGGAGCAGGCCGACGACCTCGAAGAACCGGCCGACCGAACCGCGCTTCTGACCGCTCTCCTCGGCGCCGAGCCAGCCGCCCGGATCCTCGAAGACGACCACGTCGCCGCGCTTGACGTCGGTGATCTTCTCGACCACGACGCGGTCGCCGACCAGCAGCGTGTTCTCCATCGACTCACTCGGGATGATGAACATCTGCCCGACGAACGCCCGCAGGATCGAGGAGACGATCAGCGCTCCGACCACGATCAGCACGAACTCGCGGGCGGCCGCCGCGAATCCCGAACGATGAGCGGGTTTGGCGGTGTCCGTCTTCGTCGGTGTATCGGTCACTTCTTCAGCCCCGGCTTCTTGAAGGTTTCCGGAGGACGCAGCATCGTCATCCGGTCAGACGGCCAGATTACGCAACAGGCCCGGCCAACCACGTTCTCGACCGGGACCATCCCGCCGCCGGGACCGCCCATATGGGCCCGCGAGTCCGCGGACTCGGCCCGGTTGTCGCCCATCACCCACAGATGTCCGGGCGGGACGACGACATTGAACGGCACATCGGACGGGTGGGCGTCGGGGAGCAGGTACTCGCGCTCGTCCAGCGAAATGCCGTTCACGGTGACCCGGCCGTCGCGATCGCAGCACACGACCTTGTCGCCCTCGATCCCGATCACCCGCTTGACCAGGTGCCCCTCGCCGCTGCGCGGCAGGATGCCGACGAACTCGCCGACGCGGCGCAGCGGGCCGGGCTGGACGATCTCCTCGTTCAGCCAGTTACCCGGGTCCTTGAAGACGACGATGTCGCCGCGGGTGACATCGCGGTGCAGGTAGCTGATCTTCTCCGCGAGGATCCGGTCGTCCTTGGTCAGCGTGTCGTACATCGACTCCGAGGGCACGTAGAACGCCTCGGCGACGAACAACCGGAGCACCACCGTGATGACCAGCGCGAGCACTGTCACGGTGGTCATCTCGGTGAGCAGGCTGAGCAGCGGATTCCGCTGCTTCAGCCTGCGGTGACGTCCCTTACTGCGGCGAGCCCTGCGCGGTGCGGTGCGCGGGCGAGCGCGAGTCGCAGTGCTCGGCGCCATAGGTGACCGTCGTCAGGTACGCGCGGCTCAGGAGGAGGCCGGAACGTCCCGCTTCTCCTTGATCTTGGCTGCCTTGCCGCGCAGCTCGCGCAGGTAGTACAGCTTGGCGCGGCGGACGTCGCCGCGGGTGACGACCTCGACCTTCTCGACGATCGGGGTGTGCAGCGGGAAGGTGCGCTCGACGCCGACGCCGAAGCTGACCTTGCGGACCGTGAAGGTCTCCTGCAGGCCGCCGCCGTGGCGACGGATCACGACACCCTTGAACACCTGGACGCGGGACCGGTTGCCTTCGACGACCTTCACGTGCACGTTCACGGTGTCACCGGCGCGGAAGGCCGGGATGTCGTCGCGCTTGCTCGCGTTGTCGAGCTCGTTCAGGATCTTGCTCATCAGGGTGTCTCTTTCTCGCGCGTGCCACAGGTCACCCACGAAAGTCGGTGGTGAGAGTCATCGAAAAGCTGCCAGTCGGTGGTCACCCCCTGTGGCAGGAGCACCGAAAGAGCAGCAGCAGACAAGTTTGCCACACGCCCCGCACGGTAACGAAATCCGCCCGTCGCGGCAGCGGAGCGTCACTTTCGCCGGCGGCGCTTCCCCAGATAGACGAGGTCCACGGCCGCGCTGTGCGCCTCGCGCCGGAGCTCCCGGTAGCCCGCCTTCGCGTAGACCGCCAGATTCCGCTCGCTGGCCGCGCCGGTGAAGAGCTCGAAGGTGGTGACCTCGCCCGGAGCGAGCTTCTCGACGGCCTTCAGCAGCCGGCTGCCCAGCCCCCGGCCCTGCCAGTCCGGAGCGACGACGAGCCGTGCGATCTCGCCCACCGGCCCGTCAACGGTCAGCTGGACAGAGCCGACGATCCGGCTGCCCGCTACCGCCTTGAGCACGACCCCGTCCCGCAGACGCTCAGCAGCGGCCTCCGGCGTCTCCAGCAGCGGCGGGATCGCATAGTCGGCGTACCGATGCCCTTCAGCCAGAAAGGCGGCGAGCTGCAGGGTGTGGATCTCCCCCGCGTCCACAGGCGTAGCCGGTAGCAGCCGTACGCCGTCCGCGTCGCCCTTGGCTGCCAGTACGTCGCCCCACGCGGCCAGCAGATCCGGACGCCGAGCCGCCGTCCGCTCGATCGACTGCTCATGCCGCCAGTCGGCGATCTTCGCGTGGTTCCCCGACAGCAGGATCTCCGGTACGTCGTGGCCCCGCCAGCTCACCGGCTTCGTGTAGACCGGGTACTCCAGCAGCCCATCCCCCGAATGCGACTCCTCAGCCAGCGACTCCGGGTTCCCGATCACGCCAGGCAGCAGCCGGGCCACCGCCTCGACCATGACCAGTACGGCGACCTCACCGCCGTTCAGCACGTAGTCGCCGATCGACACCTCGTCGACGCGCATCCGCTCCCCGGCGTACGCCGAAACACGCGCGTCGATCCCCTCGTACCGCCCGCAGGCGAACGCCAGCCACGGCTCCTCAGCCAGCTCATAAGCCAGCTCCTGCGTGAACGGGCGCCCAGCCGGAGTCGGCACGATCAACCGCGGCTGCGCCGGACCATCGGGCGGCGCCACCGCATCGAGCGCCTCACCCCACGGCTCCGGCTTCATCACCATGCCCGCGCCACCGCCGTACGGCGTGTCGTCGACGGTCCGATGCCGGTCGTGCGTCCACTGCCGCAGGTCGTGCAGCCGGACGTCGAGCAGCCCGCTCTGCGCGGCCTTACCGACCAGCGACACATCCAGCGCGGCCAGGTACTCCGGGAAGATCGTGAGGACGTCGAGCCTCATCGCTCGCCGTCCGGATCGGTCGGCACGACCTCGGCACCCTCAGGGTCCAGCAGCCCCGGCCGGTCCGCGACCGTCACGTACTTCGCGTCCAGATCGATCTCCGGCACCAGCTGCTCGACCAGCGGCACCAGTACGGCGTTGCCGGCCGGCCGCCGGATCTCCAGCAGGTCCTGGGACGGCAGATGGATGACGTCGATGACCTCACCCGCCTCGACGCCGTCCGTGGTGCGAACCTTGAGCCCGATCAGCTCCCGGTCGTAGAACTCCTCCGGGTCTTCCGGCCGCTCGTCCGCCCCGATCTCGGCCTGGACCTCCAGGTTGCGCAGCAGCTCGGCCGCGGTCCGGTCCGGCGACTCGGCGAACTTCACCAGCAGCCGCCCGCTGTGCCAGCGGCTGGCGGCCACGGTCAGCGTCTTCGGCGGCTTCGAGACCGTCACCAGCCGCGCGCCGTCGGCGAACCGCAGGTCGGGCTCGTCCGTCCGGACGATCATGCCCACTTCGCCCTTGATCCCGTGCGCACGGCCGATCCGGCCGACAATCACCAGCACCGCGAACAACCTCTTCTCGTGTGTGACAAGCGAAGGGCCGCACCGGACAGGTGCGGCCCTTCGAAGTACTACCTCAGCTCACCGGCGCGGGCGCCGGTTCCCTTCGTCGACGAAGTCGATACGCAGCGACTGCTCGGCGCTGAGCGCGCCGACGACCGTGCGGATCGCCGTGGCGGTGCGGCCGTTGCGGCCGATCACCTTGCCGATGTCGTCGGGGTGCACGTGCACCTCGAGCGTCCGGCCGCGACGAAGGTTGCGGGCCCGGACGCTGACGTCGTCCGGGTTGTCGACGATGCCTCGGACCAGGTGCTCCAGCGCCTCGGTCTCCATCACCGTCAGGCCTTGGCGTCGGCGGCGGCTTCCGCGGCCGGGGCCTCGGCAGCAGCCTCGTCGGCCTTCGGCTCGTCGGCCTTGACCTCGTCCGCCTTGGCGTCGGCCTTGGGGGCCTCGTCCTTGGCAGCGGCCTTCTTCGCCGTCTTCTTGGCGGTGACGGCCTCGGTCTTCAGCGTGCCGTGGGCCTCGGCCAGCGCCTCGTTGAAGATCTCCTGCTTGTCCCGCTTCGGCTCCTTGACCCGCAGCGGGGCCGGAGCCTCCAGGCCCTTGAACTTCTGCCAGTCGCCGGAAGCCTTGAAGATGGCCTCGACGGCCTCGGTCGGCTGCGCGCCGACGCCCAGCCAGTACTGCGCCCGGTCCGACTCGACGTGGATGAACGACGGCTCGGCCTTCGGGTTGTACTTACCGATCTCCTCGATGGCGCGGCCGTCACGCTTGGTGCGGGCGTCCATCACGACGATGCGGTAGTGCGGCGCACGCTTCTTGCCGATGCGCTTCAAACGGATCTTGACTGCCACGTTTGCGGGAACTCCCTTGGGATTACACGACTTGGGTGAGCAGCACGGCGTCGTGGGGACAACGAGTGACCGCTCGAATGGGCCGAACCAGGCAGTGGAGTTAGAGGGCTGCACGAACCTGGACGGACTCAACCAAACATTCTGCCAGATACCGGCCTGCCGGGACCAATCCGGCCCTCAGGCGCGCAGATAGCCCAGATCCGGCAGGTGGTCGACGTACGACTCCAGCAGTTGACCGGCCGCGGCGACCGAGTCGACCAGCGGATGCCAGGCGAACGCGCGCAAGGCCGCGGAGCGGGAGCCGGAGGTGGCCGCCTCGATCGTGGACCGCTCGACGGCCTTGACCGCGGTGACCAGCCCGGCCTGATGGTCGGTGAGCTGGCTCACAGCGACCGGCAGGGCGCCGTTGGCGTCGACCGTGCACGGGATCTCGACGACGGCGTCGTCGTCCAGGTGGTGCAGGATGCCGCGGTTGCGGACGTTCAGGATCAGCGCGGCGCGCTCGTTGTGCGCGATGGCGCGCATCAGCGACAGCGCGACCTGCTCGTAGCCACCGGCGGCCATGTCACGCTCGTCGCGCTCACCGGCGTCGGCGACCTCGCGGCTCTCGACCATGTACGTCGACTCGCGCTCGGCGCGGGTCTTCTGCCACAGCTCCAGCGCCTGCTCGGGGTGCCGCGCGGTCTCGGCGTAGAAGGCGGACTGCTGCTCCAGGAGGAACGTGCCGCGGGTCTGCCGGACGGCCTGTACGGCGGCGAGCGTCTCGCGGGCGAAGTAGTAGTAGTGCAGGTACTCGTTCGGGATGGAGCCGAGCGAGCGCAGCCAGTCGACGCCGAACAGCCGGCCCTCCTCGAAGGAGGTCAACTCCGCGGACGACGTGAGCAACTCCGGCAGCCGGTCGACGCCGCCGGACCGCAGCCCGCGCAGCCAGCCGAGGTGGTTGAGGCCCGCGTAGTCGTAGAACGCCGTCGCCGGGTCCACACCCAGCGCCAGCGCCGCCCGCCGGCCCAGCCCGGACGGCGAGTCGCAGATGCCGATCACCCGGTCGCCCAGGTACGGGATCATCGCCTCCGTCACCATGCCCGCCGGGTTGGTGAAGTTGATCGTCCACGCCTCCGGCGCCAGCGCCGCGATCCGCCGCGCGATCGCCGTCGCCACCGGGATCGTCCGCAGCCCGTACGCGATACCGCCCGCGCCGACGGTCTCCTGCCCGAGGACGCCGAGATCCAGCGCGACCCGCTCGTCAACCGTCCGCCCTTCGAGCCCGCCCACCCGAATGGCCGAGAAGATGAAGTCCGCTCCGCGCAGTGCCTCATCGAGATCTGTGGTTGCGGTGACGGTCGGCGGCTCGACCGCGGCCAGAGCCTGCTGACGGAGCACGGCGGCGATCGAGCCCAGACGGGCCCGGTCGGTGTCGTAGAGGGTTACCTGGGTGATGCGGCCGGGGCCGTGGTCGCCGAGGAGGGCGTGGTAGACGAGCGGCACGCGGAAACCGCCGCCGCCGAGGATGGTCAGTCTCATGCCAGCACCACCTGGGCTCCTGCTTCTGTCAGTTGGGCTCGGGTCGCGGGATCGGCGCCGGGCTCGGTCACGACCATGTGCAGCTCGGCGGGCTCGCAGACGCGGGCGACGCCGTGACCGGGGAACTTGGTCGCGTCGGCGAGCAGGACGACGCGGTCGGCGGCCTGGATCATCGCGCGTTTGACCGGGACTTCGATCATCGTGCTGTCCATCACTCGGCCGTCCGGGCGGACGCCGCTGGTGCCGAGGAAGAGCCAGTCGACGTGGATCTGCCGCAGGCTCTCCTCGGTCAGGTAGCCGACCAGCGACCGGTAGCTGCGGCGCACGAACCCGCCGAGGATGATCAGCTCGATTGACTCGTCGTTCTGCAGCTCTTCGAGGACGGCGAGGTTGCTCGTGACAACGGTCAGCGAGCGGCCGTGCAGATGCTGGGCGACGCGGAGCGCCGTCGTCCCGATGTCGAGCAGCACGGACTCGCCGTCCTGCACGAGCTCGGCGGCGCGGCGGGCGATCCGGTCCTTCTCGGCGGCATGGACGGCGTTCACGTCGGCGAACGGCTCGTCACCGCCGTCGACGGCCAGCGCCCCGCCGTACACCCGGGTCAGCCGGCCCTCGTCGTGCAACTGCTCCAGATCGCGCCGGATGGTCGCCTCGCTGACGCCCAGCCGGGCAGCCAGCACCTTCACGCCCCCGGCCTTGTCGACCCGGAGGGCGCGCACGATCTCGTCCTGACGCTGCTTCGGCAACACATCACGACCGTATCACGCAAACTCTGTCATTTTCAGTCATAGCTATGCTCGGGTATTGCGGAAGTTGACGAAGCGATCCAAGATTCATGCACGAGTTTGATCAAAAGTGCAGGAGTGTGGGGCAGCTCATGGAAGAGCTTGACGTGGTCGTATCCGGCCTGGTGTTCCAGGATCTGGTGCTCGGCCTGCCCACGCCCCCGCGACCGGGGACCGAGGTGTGGGCCAGCGACTCGCACGAGAGCCCGGGCGGTATCGCCAACTTCGCGGTCGCGCTGGCCCGGCTCGGCCTGCGCACCGGGATGGCCGCCGTCTTCGGCGCCGACGACCTGGGGGCCCGGCTGTGGGACCACTTGGCGGCCGACGAAGGGATTGACCTCAGCCTGTCCCGGACCGTCCCCGGCTGGCCGACCCCGCTGACCGTGGCCCTTGCCTATGACAACGATCGGGCGCTGGTCACCCGCGGCAGCACACCGCCGCTCTCGGCCGATGACCTGATCGCCACTCCCCCGCCGGCGAAAGCCGTTGCCGCGCACATCGGTCCCTGGCCGAACGCGTGGCTGGCCAAGGCCAAGGCTGCCGGGAGTCTGGTGTTCGCCGACGTAGGCTGGGATCCGAGCGAGCGCTGGGATCCCGCCGTCCTCGAGCAACTCGAGTACTGCGACGTCTTCCTACCGAACGCGGACGAGGCGATGGCCTATACCCGCACCACCACACCTGCCGCGGCGCTCGACGCGCTGGCGGCCAAGGTCGCCGTCGTCGTGGTCTCCGACGGCGCGGACGGCGCGCTGGCCGTCGACGGCCGGACGGGCGAGCGGGTCGCCGTCCCGGCCTACCCCGTACCGGCGGCGGACACCACCGGGGCGGGTGATGTGTTCGCCGCCGGCTTCATCGCGGCCACGCTGTGGGAGCTGCCGCTCGCGCAGCGGGTCCGTTTCGCCGCCCTCACCGCGGCCCTGTCCGTCACCCGGCTCGGCGGCGCGGACTCCGCGCCCCGCTGGGTGGATCTGGCCCGGTGGCAGTCCGCCCACCCCGAAGACCGTCACCTCCACGCGCTGATCAGCGCTCACTCAGGAAGGTAAGACCATGGAGCTGTCACGTCGAACGCTGCTTGCTGGGGGCCTCGCAGCCGTTGTCGGCGGCACGGTCGTCGCCTGTTCGTCCGGAATGGACACCGGCTCGACCAAGAAGAACGCCACCGGGAACCTCGCGCTGTGGTGCTGGCCGGGCGGTCTGGGCAAGTCCGTCCTGGACGACACCATCGCCCACTTCCCCGACCAGAACATCAAGTACTCCGAGGTCGGCGGCGACTTCAAGCAGAAGCTGCTCACCACGTTCAGCGGCGGCACGTCGATTCCGGACATCACCGGGATCAAGGGCGAGGACATCGCCTCGCTGCTCCCCCAGGCCAGCCGCTTCGTGGACCTGAAGACGATCGGCGCCGACGACGCCTTCCTCGGCCAGTACCTGGAGTGGAAGGTCAAGCAGGCCACCACGCTGGACGGCAAGGTGCTCGGCATCCCGATCGACATCGGCCCGACCGCGCTGTTCTACCGCGAGGACATCTTCACCGCGGGCGGCCTGCCGGGCGACCCGAAGCAGATCGGCGAGCAGCTGAAGACCTGGGACGAGTTCCTGCAGGCCGGTGTCGAACTGAAGGCGAAGAACCCGAAGGCGTTCATCGTCGCGGACGCCGTCGACCTGTACGGCACCGTCGTCAACCAGGGCACGGCGCGCTACATCGACAAGGACAACAAGTTCATCGGCGACCAGGACCACATCCGCAAGGCCTGGGACACCGCGGTCAAGGCGATCACGCTCAAGGTCGACGGCCGGACGCTCGGCGGATCGAACGACTGGAACGCCGGCCTCGACCAGGGCACGGTGCCGACCGTCGTCGGCGCGGCCTGGGTCGCGCTGGACATCAAGGCGGCCGCCAAGACCAGCGTCGGCAAGTGGCGGGTCGCGCCGACGCCGGGCGGCGCGGCGAACTTCGGCGGCTCGTTCCTGGCGATCACCAAGAACGCCGCCGATCCGAAGGCCGCGTTCGAGGTGATCAAGTACATGCTCAGCCCGGACAACGAGGCCAAGGCCTTCGCCGACGCCCAGATCTTCCCGGCGACGCCGGCGGCGTACGACAAACCGCAACTGAAGGCGGCGGACCCGTTCTTCGGCGGGCAGGTGCCGATCGAGGTGTTCGGCCCGGCCGCCCAGGACATCCCGATCGCGTACGAGGCCCCGCTGGACGCCGCGATCGCCGTCCCGTTCACCGACGCGCTGAAGCTGGTGCAGGTCGGTAAGAAAACCTCCGACGCGGCCTGGGCCGAGGCCGTCGCGAAGGCCAAGCAGATCGGCAAACGTCAGGGCGTTCAGTGACGCTGACCGCGACATCCCCCGCGAAGGCGTCTCGGCCGCTCAAGCCGAGGCGCCGGCGCAGCGTCTGGTCCTACTGGCGGTTCTACCTGGCGCTGTCGCCGTTCTACCTGTTGTTCCTGATCTTCGGGCTCTACCCGATGGCGTCCACGATCCTGCTCGGCTTCCAGAAGTGGGACGGCTTCACGCCGCGCACCTTCGTCGGCCTGCAGAACTTCGCCTTCCTGCTCGAGGACAGCACCTTCTGGCTGGCGCTGAAGAACACCGTCGTGCTGTTCTTCATGTCGACCGTGCCGACGCTGGCGATCGCGCTCGTGCTGGCCGTGATGCTGAACTCCGCCGTCCGGTTCTCCAGCGTGTACCGGATCGCGTACTTCATCCCGAACATCACCTCGCTGGTGGCCGCGGCGATCTTCTTCGCGGCCGTGTTCAGCACCAACTTCGGCCTGATCAACTCCGGCCTGCGGGCGCTCGGCATCGCCGCGCAGGACTGGCTCGGCGAACCGTGGGGGATCAAGATCGCGATCTCCACGATGATCGTCTGGCAATGGGCCGGGTACAACACGATCATCTATCTGGCCGGCCTGCAGGCGATCCCGCGGGAGCAGTACGAGGCCGCCAAGGTGGACGGCGCGGGCGCCGTCCGGACGTTCTTCTCGATCACTCTGCCGCAACTGCGGCCGGTCGTGCTGTTCACCGTCGTGACGTCGACGATCGGCGGCCTGCAGACCTTCACCGAACCACAGGTGATGGTCGGCAACACCGGCGGCGTCGGGCAGAGCGGCTTGACGATCGTCATGTACTTCTACCAGCAGGCCTTCCTGAACAACGACTACGGCTACGCCGCGGCGATTGCCCTGAGCATCTTCATGCTGGTGCTGCTGTTCACGGCGATCAACTGGAAGCTGGTCGGCGGAAGGGGTAAGCAGTGAGGTGGCAATGGCGGCGCGTGACGCTGCACGTCGTTCTGGCGCTGGCCGCGGTCCTGAGCCTGTTCCCGTTCTACTGGACGCTCGTGATGGCGACCAACACGACGGCCGACATCTACCGGTTCCCGCCGAAGTTCACGCTCGGCTCGCAGCTGGACGACAACATCCGCGCAGTGCTCGACAACGTGGCGTTCTTCCAGTCGATGGGCAACACGGTGATCGTCGCGGTCTCGACGACGCTGCTGGTGCTGTTCTTCGACTCGCTGGCGGCGTTCACGTTCGCGAAGTTCCGGTTCCCGGGGCGGAACGCGCTGTTCGTGATCCTGCTGGCCACGATGCTGCTGCCCGCGCAGCTGGGCGCGATCCCGCAGTTCCAGACCATGGCCGCGTTCGGCTGGGTCGGCTCGCTGAAGGCGCTGATCATCCCGGCCGCGGCCAACGCGTTCGGCATCTTCTGGTTGCGGCAGTACTTCTCCAGCTCGATCCACGACGAGCTGGTCGAGGCCGCCACGCTGGACGGCTGCGGCTTCCTCGGCGTCTACCGGCACGTGGCGCTGCCGTCGGCCCGGCCGGCGCTGGCGTTCCTCGGCATCTTCACCTTCGTCGCCTCCTGGAACGACTACTTCTGGCCGCTGGTGGTGCTGACGAACCCCGACCACCTGACCCTGCAGGTCGCGCTGTCGTCGCTGAACCGTTCGCACGGCGTCGACTACTCGATGGTGATGACCGGGGCGCTGATGGCGATGGTCCCGCTGATCGTGGTCTTCATCGTGTTCGCGCGGCAGTTCATCAAGGGGGCCACCGAGGGCGCGGTCAGGGGATAAGCTTCGGCGGAACCGAGAGCAGCAGCGGTACGTCGGAGGGGCGTCATGGTTGGCAAGCGGGGACGCGTGATCGGGCGGATCGCGCCGGGGATCGTCGGTGAAGTGATGTTGCCGGTCCGCGGTGCCACCGAAGCCTTCTACGCTTACCCCGCGGTCGACGAAGAGATCGAGGTCGGCGCGCAGGTCGTGGTCGTGGACTACGACCCGCCGCGCACGGTCTACGTCTCCCGCGCTCTCTGAACGTCACGGGTTCCCTGGAGGGGAAATGCTCACGTACCTGATCGGCGGCGCCGTCGCTCTGATCGTCCTGCTCATCATCTTCCGGATGGTCTGGCGGGTGGCCGAGCCGAACGAGGCGCTCATCATCTCCGGCCTCGGCGCGCATTCCAGCTCCGAACAGGTCAACGAGACGCTGGGCTTCAAGATCGTGGTCGGCCGCGGCACCGCCGTCCTGCCGGGTTTCCAGACCGTACGCCGGCTCCCGCTGGACATCCGGGCGACGCCGCTGACCGTGACGTGCGTGTCGTCCCAGGGCATCCCGCTGCACATCAAGGGCGTCACGGCGTACAAGGTCGGTGACGACTACGGCTCGATCGCGAACGCCGCGCGCCGCTTCCTGGAGCAGAGCGACGAGCAGGTCATGGGCACCATCCACGAGCTGTTCGCCGGTCACCTGCGGGCGATCGTCGGCTCCACCACGGTCGAGGAGATGCTGCACGACCGGGAGACCCTGACCACGAACATCCGCGGCTCGCTGGCCGGCGACATGGAGAAGCTCGGCCTGGTGGTCGACTCGCTGCAGATCCAGGAGATCGACGACGAGTCCGGCTACATCCGCAACCTCGGTCGTCCGCAGGCCGCGGCCGTCGAGGCCGCGGCCCGGATCGCGCAGGCCGAGCGGGACAAGGAGGCCACCGAGCGCGAGCAGGTCGCGGCCGCCGCCAAGGCCGCCGCCGTCCGGCAGAGCTCGATCGCGCAGGCCGGTTACCAGGCCGAGGTCGACCAGGCGAACTCGAAGGCCTCGCAGTCCGGCCCGCTGGCCGAGGCGCTGGCCCGCCAGGAGGTCGTGGTCGCCGAGACCGAGACCGCCAAGCTGAACGCGTCGCTGGCCGAGAAGCAGCTGGAGTCGTCGGTGCTGAAGCCGGCCGACGCCGAGGCGTACCGGCAGCGCACGCTGGCCGCCGCCGCGCGCGACGCGCAGATCGCGGCCGCCGAGGCGAACGCCCGTGAGGTGCAGCTGCGCGGTGAGGCCGAGGCGAAGGCGACCGAGCTGACCGGTAAGGCCGAGGCGGCCGCCGTGCAGGCGAAGGCGATGGCCGAGGCGGCCGGTATCAAGGCCCGCGCCGAGGCCCTGGCCACCAACACCGACGCGGTCGTCGCGCAGCAGCTGGCCGAGGCCTACCCGGAGATCGTCTCGGCGGCGGCGTCGTCGTTCGAGAAGGTCGGCAACATGGTCGTGCTGAACGGTGCCCAGGGCATCGAGGACACCCTGGTCAAGACGATCACGATGGGCGGCTCCGGCTTCGCGCTGGCCAAGCAGCTGATCGAATCCCTGAACGGCAAGGGCGACGAGACCAAGGCGGCGCTGGAGAACAACCAGAACCACAGCGTCTGATCCAACCACAGCGTCTGACATAAATTCACCATCTGGGCTGTTGCATGGTAGGTCGTTCACCACGACACTGAAAAAATGCCGCCCAGAAAACTGTTAGCAGTTCTCGCCGCGCTGCTGCTCGGTGCCGCCACCTTGGTGGCGGTACCGACGCAGGCGCAGGCCGCGCCGAATTTCAAGGCCCCGTTCCCGTGTGGCCAACGGTGGACCTACAGCCACCACTCGCAGGAGGTCCGGCGCGCGCTGGACTTCATCCGCTCCGACGGGGGCACCACGAACGGTACGCCGGTGCTCGCATCCGCGGGCGGTACGGCGTACCGCTTCTCCCAGCCCGGTGGCGCCGGCAACTACATCGCCGTCGAGCACGGCGGTGGCTGGAAGACCTACTACTTCCACCTGTCCGCGTACTCCGTCGCCAACGGGCAAGCCGTTTCCCAGGGTCAGCAGATCGGGGTGACCGGTAGCACCGGCGCTTCGAGCGGCCCACACATCCACTACGAGCAGCTGTACAACGGTGTCGGTCAGAACATCGTCATCAACGGCAGCGGCCTCGCCTACCCGGGCTCGTACGGCAGCCACCACCTGACCAGCGACAACGGTTGCGGTGGGCCCGGAAAGCAGTTCCGGACCTGGGGTTCCGGGATCAACGTCCGCTCGCAGCCGCGACTGAACGCGTCCATCGTGACGACGCTGGGCGGGCCGACCACGGTCTACGTGCTCTGCCAGACCCAAGGCGACACGGTCACCGCCGAGGGCTACTCGCACAACTGGTGGTCGAAGTTGCGTGATCAGAACGGCTTCATGACCAACATCTACATCGACCACCCGGACGCCCGCCTGCCCGGCGTGGATCTCTGCTGAACCAGGTGTCCCGGATCCCTTGTTGCGCGGGGGATCCGGGACACCTGTCCGTTACGCGGTATGCAGAGTGAGGCCGTACGCTTGCAGGATCTCGTTCACCGGCTGGAACCAGGTCTCCCCGCCGCTGCTGCAGTTACCCCAGCCGCCGGAGGTGACGCCCTGGGCCTGGTCGCCGGTGATGAACGACCCGCCCGAGTCGCCGCCCTCGGCGCAGGCATTGGTCTTGGTCGCTCCGTAGAACAACTGACCGTTGCCGTAGTTCACCGTCTCGTTCTTGGCCAGGACCGTGCCGCAACGCCAGTGCGTGGTCGAGCCGCTGCGACAGATCGACGAGCCGACCGGCGCCTCCCAGGAACCGCGGACGAGCCTGTCGCCGTTACCCCAGCCGAGGACGACGGGGACGGTCCACCAG
This sequence comes from Kribbella sandramycini, assembly GCF_013131805.1. Taxonomy (GTDB): domain Bacteria; phylum Actinomycetota; class Actinomycetes; order Propionibacteriales; family Kribbellaceae; genus Kribbella; species Kribbella sandramycini. Next base: position 89,236 of record NZ_JABJRC010000007.1, read on the forward strand.
CCGTAGCCGGTCTGGACCCAGGCATAGTCGTTACCCGGGAACGACCAGCCGCGGAACTCGCCCTGGTTCGAACCGTCCCAGCCACGGACGATGCCGCCGCGGCCGCAGTGCCCCGCGGTGACGTAACCGCCGTGCACCGAGAAGCCGATCGAGCAGCGGATGTTGCCGACGTAGTACGGATCGCCGCCGACCGTGCCGGCCGCGAATGTCTGCGGCGCCTGGGCCGCGACCTCGCGAACCGTCACCGCACCGGCCTTGGCCACCTTCGCCACGAAGGCGTCGACCGCCGGAGACCGCTTACCTGCTTGAACATTCACCACGACGCTGCCGGTCTTCGGGTCGGCGGCCCAGCCACTGACCGCGGCGGGGACCGACTTTCCGGCCAGTTTGTCGACGGCGTTCTTCTGCTTGTCGAGCACCGCGGCGCTCTTCGGGACGGCGATCGTCTCGACACCGGTCGCCTGGACGGCGGCGGTCCGCGACGAACCCGCGAGCCCGACGACGAGCTTGCTGGTGGCGGCGTCGTACCAGGCGCCGCCGTACTCGGCACCGGCCGCACGCTGGGCCGTCGGCAACAGCTTGGCGGCGTCGGTCTCGGACTTCAGCCGCGCGGTCATCTGCTGCTCGGTCAGCCCGAACGCCTCCTGCATCGCGGCCGCCTGGCCGGGCCCGGCCAACGGCTGATCGATGCCTGCGGCAACAGCCTGGCCGGCGCCGGGCACGGTCAGCGCACCGGCCGCGAGCACGGCGGCAATCAGAACCTTCATGGATCTCTCCTCACCTAGGGGCGGTTTCGGTGGGTGTGAGAGCGCTCTCTGGACCGAGAGTGGCGGACGTTCCGGCGCGCGTCAAGACCGCGGCGGTCAGAGTCCCAAGTAGGCCAGGACGGCGAGCACGCGGCGATGCCCGGAGTCCGACGGCGGCAGGTCCAATTTGAGGAAAACGTTTCCAACGTGTTTGTGCACGGCGCCTTCGGAGACGACGAGCTTGTCCGCGATGGCGGTGTTGCCCAATCCCTCGGCCATCAGCGCGAGGACTTCGCGTTCTCTCGGGGTCAGCCGATCGAGCGGATTGCTCTTCTTGATCATCAACTGACTGACGACCTCGGGGTCGAGCACGGTGCCGCCGGCCGCCACCCGGCGGACCGCCTCGAGGAACTCGTCGACGCGGGACACCCGGTCCTTCAGCAGGTAGCCGACGCCTTCGCTGCCGGCCGCGAGCAGCTCGGCCGCGTAGATTTCCTCGACGTACTGCGAGAAAACCAGCACCGGCAGGCCGGGCCGGGCCTTGCGGGCGTCGATCGCGGCCCGTAGTCCCTCGTCGGTGAACGTCGGCGGCAGCCGGACGTCGACAACCGCGATGTCCACCTCGTGCTCGGTCATCGCCTGGGCGAACTCATCGACGTCCGCCGCCACCGCGGCGACCTCGAAACCCGAGTTGCCGAGCAGCAGACCGAGGCCCTCGGCAAGGATCGGATTGTCCTCGAGGATGATCACTCGCACGGCAGCAGCACCTCGACCGTGGTGGGCCCGCCGATCGGGCTGGTCAGCTCGAGGTGGCCGTCAATTGCTTGCACCCGGTGCAGCATGCCATGCAGACCACTCCCCCGGCCCAGCAGGTCGGACTGCTCGTTGATGCGCGCGCCACCGATTCCGTCGTCCGTGATGGCCAGATAGAGCTCGTGGTCGCGGCGTTCGAGCAGGAGGTCGACATGGCCGGCGGCCGAGTGCTTGGTGACGTTCGTGAGCGACTCGGCCACGACGAAGTACGCAGCGGCCTCGACCGCGGCCGGGACCTGGCCGAGCTCACCCATGCGCAGTTCGACCGGAAGTGGGCAGCGGGCGCACAGTGCGGCGACGGCACCGGTCAGACCGCGGTCCTGCAGGATCGGCGGATACATGGTCCGCAGGACGCCGCGTAGCTCGTGCATGGCCTGCTCTGCGCCGTCCCGCGCATCGTCGAGCAGTTTGGCGGCCTTCTCCGGGTCGTCGGCCATGGTCTGCTTCGCGATGCCGATCCGCATCGCGAGCGACACCAGCTGCGCTTGTGTGCCGTCGTGCAGGTCACGCTCGATCCGGCGCAGCTCGGCGCCATGCGAGTCCACAGCGCCGGACCTGGTCCGGGTCAGCTCCTCGACGCGCTGGGCCAGCCGGGCGTTCTCCAGCTCGTCAGGTGTCAGGGCCAGCAGTTTGCCGGCCGCCTTGGCGTGGCCACGCGCAGCGGCCGGAGCCAGCCAGCTGAGCAGGCCTACCGCGAACAGGAGCTGCAGCGGCGCCAGATAAGCGATGTCCCACCAGCTGTCGACCGGAACGCCCATCATGGTGAAGCTGCCGGGGTCGAGCGGCCAGAGCACTGCGGTCAGCAGTGCAGCCGGAATGGCGAAGAACGCCGCCACTGCGAGGAACAGCTCCGGAATCATGACCAGACAGCCGAGGTAGAGCCAGAGGCTGCGCCGGAACGGCATCCGCGCTGCGGCTGGTGGGAGCTGGAGCGCGGCCGGACGGCCCAGATAGCGGTATGCCGCCGCCAGCTCGCTCTTGGCCAGCCGGACCAGCCCACCTCGCACCCAAGGCGCCCAGTCGATCACCAGCAGGCAGATCGGCGTCGCTGCGAACAGCAGCATCGACTTCAGGCAGCGCATCGTCAAGTACCCACATGCCGCCACACCCCGCGCCAGCACCCTGCTCACCATCTTGCGGCCTCCTCCGTCGCCCGTCCCCTCGATCCTCCGGCACTGGCGGCGCGTCCGTCGGTACAGCAGGCTCTACTCTTCAGCCTCCAGAAAACACCACAGGGCCCAGGATTCGCATCCTGGGCCCTGTGACGACGGGGTGACTACGGTGATGCGCAGACCGGCACGTTGGGAAGCTTCGCGTCCGGGTGGTCGATGTAGATGTTGGTCATGTAGCCGTTCTGGTCGCGTAGCTTGGCCCACCAGTTGTTGGTGGTGCCCTCAGCCGTGACCGAGTCGCCCTGGATCTGGCAGGTGACGTAGACCTGCGTCGGGCCGGGCAGCTCGGTGACGATCGAGGCGTTCAGCCGGGGCGCCGACCGGACCCGGACGCCGCTGCCGTAGGTCGTGAAGTTGTAGGTCGGCGGGTTCGGGTTACCGCCGTTCACCAGCTGCATGTAGTAGTTCCAGTTCCAGTTCGGCCCCGGGTCGGTGTGCGTCTGGTTCGGGTACTCGACGTGTCCCTTGATGTGGGTCCGGTCCTTCGGGATCCCCCGGCGATCCGCGATGTTGCGGACGACCGCCGCCGAGGACCGGTACATCGCGTCGGTGAACCAGGACGGCTGGTCGACCCAGCCCTCGTGCTCGATACCCACGGTGTAGCCGTTCGCGGTACCGACGTGCCAGGCCTTGTCCTTCTCAGCCACCATCTGGGTGACCTGGCCGTCGCTGGACCGGATCACGTAGTGCGCGCTGACCTTGGACGACGGGTTCTTGAACCAGCTGATCGTCCCGGCGTACGAGCCCTGTGTCACGTGGATGGTGATCGAGGTGATCGCCTGTGTCCGGCCGACGGTGTAGTTGCTGCTGCTGGCCGGGTTCCAGATCGCACCCGGGTAGTCGACGGCCTCGATCGAGGACTCCGTCCGGGTGCCGAGCGGAGCGACCTTCGTGTAGGCGCCGCGGGCCGGTGCGACCTTCTTCGGCGCGACGTCGATCCCCGGGGCCTGGACGCCGGCGTTGATGATCCGGAAGACCTCGTCGGTGTAGAGCCGGGCGGTCGGGGCGTCGGCCGAATGCGAGTACTTGGCGACGACCTCGTACCAGCGGCCGGCGTCCTTGCGCGCGTCACCGGCCAGGCCGGCGGCATCGGCGTACGAGTCGAGGACGGCGGCGGCGCCGTCGATATTCGACGGGGTGTCCTTGGCGAGCTTCTCGACCGGCAGGCCGGTCAGCTTGGCGGCCTCGGACATGGTCGGGTTCTGGTTGTTGCTGACCAGGTGCATGACGCCGTAGCCGTTGGCCTGGCTCGGCTTGCCGTCGTGGCCGTCCAGGTGCGACTCGGCGTAGCCGACGGCGACCAGGACCTCGCGCGGGACGTCGTACTTCGCGGCGGCGTTGGTGAACGCGGTCGAGATGTCGACCGAGCCCACCGGCTGGGCGAGCTGGACGGGCTGGACCGCGCTACTCGGCAGGGCGCTCAGCGCGAGGGTGCCGGCGGCCGCGGCGGCCAGAAGGGCGGAGAGCTTGGACACGGGTACTCGGGCGGTTTTCCCCATGGGTGTTCCTTCCCTAGGTCGGGTCTCCGAGGGGCGTCGGGGACTCCGTTCAGCACGCTAAGCCAAAAACTTCCGCCGTGACCAGTGGTTGGGTGAACTTTTTCCCGTCACTGTCTGAATTCCCGTACTGTCTGAATTCAGGGGATCATCCCACGGAGCAGGATCAGCCGCGGGTGGGTGAGGATCGCCGGGGTGGCGCGCGGGTCCTCGTCGTACACGACCAGATCGGCCGGGTCGCCCGGCTGCAGGGTGCTCGGCGCGCCCAGCCACTCGCGGGCGGCCCAGGAGCCGGCCGCGAGCGCCTGCTCCCCCGACATCCCGATCCCGGTCAGCGCCTGGATCTCCTGGGCGACCAGGCCGTGCCCGAGGACGCCGCCCGCGTCCGTGCCGGCGTAGATCGGGACGCCGGCCTCGAACGCGTCGCGGAGCCGGTGCAGGCGGCGTTCGTACAGGTCGGTCATGTGGGCCGAGTAGACGGGGAACTTGGCGGCGGACTGCTCGGCGTACTCGGGGAAGTTCTCCAGCTGGATGAGCGTCGGGACGACGGCGACCTGGCGCTCGACCATGTGCGCGAGCAGGCCGGGCTCGACGCCGGTGCCGTGCTCGATGCAGTCGATACCGGCGGCGAGGAGGTCGGGGAGGGCGTGCTCGCCGAAGACGTGCGCGGTGACGCGGGCGCCGAGCTCGTGGGCGCGGGCGATCGCCGCGGTGAGCGCCTCGACCGGCCAGCACGGCGTCAGGTCGCCGGCGGCGCGGTCGATCCAGTCGCCGACGAGTTTGACCCAGCCGTCACCGGCCCGGGCCTCCTGCTCGACGAACCGGACCAGCTCGTCGGGTTCGATCTCCCAGCCGTAGTTGCGGATGTAGCGCTTCGACCGGGCGATGTGCCGGCCCGCGCGGATGATCTTCGGCAGATCCGGCCGATCGTCGATCCACCGGGTGTCCGTCGGCGATCCGGCGTCCCGCACCAGCAGCGCCCCGGCGTCCCGATCCGCGATCGCCTGCCGCTCGGCGGTCTCCCGATCAACACCGCCGTGCTGATCGAGGCCGATATGACAGTGCGCGTCGACGAGTCCCGGCAAGATCCAGCCGCCGGTATGCACGGTCGTCACCTCGCCCGTCGCGGGCCGCTCCACCACCAGCCCGCCCTGGACGAACACTTCCTGCCGCTCACCGGACGGCAACACCGTCCCGACCAGCCTCAGTACGGTCATACCCCCGACCGTATCCCGGCCCGCACACCCGCATACCGCCTGCCGCGCCGCGAGCCCCTCCACCTCAGCGGTCTGAGGTGAAGGGGCTCGGGTACGCCTACTACGGGCTGTTGGGGCCCGTCAGCCGTGAGAGCCGCCGCCTGGGGTGCAGGTGGGGGTTGTCGGGTCGGCCGTGCAGGGAGAGCTGGTGGGCGTCTCCGTGGGGGTCGGCGTAGGCGTCGGGGTCGGGGTGGGTGTGGGGGTCGGCGTCGGCGTGGGAGTCGGCGTCGGGGTCGGCGTGGGCCGCTGTGTCGGCGGCTTCGTCGGCTTCTGGGTCGGTGTCGTGGTCGTCGGATCCACCGGGTCCGGGGTGCCGGTCGGCGTCGCGGTCGGCTTCTTCGTCGGCGTCGGGGTCGGCGTCTTGGTGCCGTCCGGGATGTCCGGGACCTCGCGCGGGTCGGTCTTGCGCTCGGCGTTCCCGGCCGGCTTCGGCACCGACAGCAGGCCCTTCTCGTTCGGGATCAGGACGGCGTTCTTGCTGTAGACGCGCATCCACTTCAGCACGGTGGCGACGAAGTCCTTGGAGTGCTGGTAGCGCAGCAGGGACTCGACCAGGTCGCGCGGGCGCTTCAGGTCGTCGCCCTCGGCGCACAGGTAGACGGCGACCGTGGTGACGGCGTCGTAGACGTTGTTCGGGTTACGGAAGCCGTCGCCGTTGCCGTCGGCGCCGAAGTCGTCCCAGACCTGCGGGATGATCTGCATCGGCCCGACCGCGCGGTCCCAGACCAGGTCGCCGTCGAACTTGCCCTTGTCGCTGTCGGTGATCCGGCCGTTGCCGCCCTTGCCGTTCAGCTGGGGGCCGAGGATCTTGCCGCGGGTGGTACCCGCGACGTCGACCCGGCCGCCGCTCGCGTGGTCGGACTCGACCTTGCCGATCCCGGCCAGCAGCGGCCAGGTGAGGCCGCAGTTCGGCCGGACCACGGCGAGATTCGCGGTGGCGCGGCGGTAGGCGGGGAAGACCCCGCGCGGGATGCCGTTGACGGCATCCGGACGCCCGGGACGGACGACCGAGCGGCCGTCGGTGGCCCCTTGGACGGGCACGTCGGCACGGGCGGGTTTGTCGGAGCCGAGCCGGCCGTCCACTCCGGGACGCTGCGGCACGATCATCGTCAGTTCGTCGAACTCACCGCTGTTCAGCCCGGCTCCAGGCGAAGGAGCCACCGGACTGTCCGCCGCGAGCTGACCGGAGGCACCGGCCCCGCCCGAGGCCACCGTGACGATGGCCCCGACCAGGAGCGGGACCGTGCACAGTGACGCGATGATTATTTTGACCCGACGGTTTCCACTACGGGTTAGGCGCATGATCTCGTCAACGACCGATGCGCCAAAAAGTTACATCAAGACGACGCAAAGTTACCTGACCCGCAAACCCTCCCGGCAACGGGTGCCTGAGGGTGCCCTAACGGGCAGTCAGCTCACCGTTTTCGGGGCGTCCTGCGGGGTGGCGGCGGCCGCCTCCGGGTCCGGCGGCGGGGTCGTGCAGGTCGGCGTCGGCTCCTCGGCCTGCGCCTCGGCCTTCGCCTGCTCGGTCGGGGTGGCCTCCGGCGTGGTCGACGGAGTCTCCTCCGGCGTCGTCGTCGGCGGCGTCGACGGCGAGCAGGCCGGCGGCTTGGGCGTGGGCGACGTCGGGGTGGTCGGCGTCGTGGGCGTCGGCGTCGGGCGCGGCGTGTACTTCGTCGGCGGCGTCACCGGCGGCTTCGGCGTACTCGGCGGCGGCGTCGAGGGCTTCGGGGTCGTCGGCGTCCCACCCGGGGTGTTCGGCGGTTTCGGGGACGACGGCTTCGGGGACGTCGGCTTGGTCGGGGACGGCGTGATCGTCGGCGTCGGAGTCGGCGTCGGAGTGGTGTCCGTCCGGCCGGGGTCGTTCGCGTTGCCGTCGTCGCCGGGGTTGTCGATCGAGCCGTCGTCGTTCGGGACGGTCACCGTCTGCTTGCTGTAGGACTGCATCCAGCGCAGCACGTTGGAGACGTAGTCCATCGAGTGGTTGTAGCGCAGCACGGCCTTGACGAGGGCCTGCGCGTCGGCCAGGTTCGAGCCGCCGGAGCACAGGTAGTCACCGGCCGCGCGGGCGGCGTCGTAGATGTTGTGCGGGTTCTTGACGCCGTCGCCGTTCCCGTCGGCGCCGAAGGCCTTCCAGGTGCCGGGGATGAACTGCATCGGGCCGACCGCGCGGTCCCACTGCGTGTTGCCGTCGAACTGGCCCTGGTCGCTGTCGGAGATCGCGGCCATCCCGGGGCCGCCGTTCAGCACCGGGCCGAGGATCTGGCCGCGGGTGTCGCCCTTCGCGTCGACCTTGCCGCCCTTGGCGTGATCGGACTCGATCTTGCCGATCCCGGCCAGCAGCGGCCAGGTCAGGTGACAGCCCGGTTTCGCGGCGGCCAGGTCGGCGGCGACCTTCTGGTACGCCGCGAGCACGGTGTTCGGGATACCGGAGGTGTTCCCGGTGACGCCCTGGATCGGGTTCACCGAGCCGTCGGTGGTGCCGGTGATCGGGACCTGAATGGTCGACTTCTCCTGCGTCGGCAGGCTGCCGTCGACGCCGGGACCGGGCGGCAGGTTGTTCGCCAGCTCGTCGAAGACCGAATCCGGCCGGGGCTGCGCGAGGGCGTGCGCGTCGACGATGAACGTGTTCGACGTGACGCCGCCGACCACGAAAACGGCGACCATCGCGGTGGGCGGAGCCAAGCAGACCCAGGTGGCGGTCAGCTTGCCCCGCCACGTGTCCAGGTTCTTGAACTGCTGCCTCATCCGATCCGTCCTTCGACGTTCCGCAGTAACTGTCCATCCGGGCGTAGGGACGATCTTAGCGGGCTCAGGATCATCGACAACCGGTCACGGGGTGTCACTTGATGCAGTGACCGGTGGTCCGATCGGGCAGGACGGCGGGACTACTTGCCCCCGCCGAGCATCTTCTTCAGGTCGTCCGGGAGCTCGAAGTCGCCGCCGCCGGCCGCCCCGCCGAAGGCCGCCGGGAGCTGGCCGGGCTGCGGCTCCGACGGCTGCGGAGCGCCCTGACCGGCCCGCTTGGCCGGGTTGCCCGAGCCGCGCTTCTTGGCCTTCTTCTGCTGTTGCTGCTTGGCCTTGCGGCCGCCGCCGCCCGGCATCCCCGGCATCCCGGGCATCCCCGGGAGGCCCTTGCCGGAGGCCATCGCGGCCATCATCTTGCGGGCCTCGAAGAACCGCTCGACCAGGCCGCTGACGGTGGCCACCTCCGTCCCCGAGCCCTTCGCGATCCGGGCCCGGCGGGAGCCGTTGATGATGTTCGGGTCGTTGCGCTCGGCCGGCGTCATCGAGTGGATGACCGCCTCGATGCGATCGATCTCACGCTCGTCGAAGTTCTCCAGCTGGTCCTTGAACTGGTTCGCGCCGGGCAGCATGCCGAAGATCTTGGTCAGCGGGCCCATCTTGCGCACCGACTGCATCTGGGCGAGGAAGTCGTCCAGCGTGAAGTCCTTACCGCCCTTCTTCTGCAGTTTGGCCGCGGTCTTGGCCGCCGCCTCCGCGTCGAAGGTGCGCTCGGCCTGCTCGATCAGGCTCATCACGTCGCCCATGCCGAGGATGCGCGACGCCATCCGGTCGGGGTGGAAGACGTCGAAGTCCTCGAGCTTCTCGCCGTTGCTGGCGAACATCACCTGGCGGCCGGTCACCTGGGCGATCGACAGCGCGGCGCCACCGCGGGCGTCGCCGTCCAGCTTGGACAGCACGACGCCGTCGAAGCCGACGCCGTCCAGGAAGGCCTGCGCCGTGGTGACGGCGTCCTGACCGATCATCGCGTCGACGACGAAGAGGATCTCGTCCGGGCTGACAGCGTCGCGGATGTCCGCGGCCTGCTTCATCAGCTCCTCGTCGACACCCAGCCGGCCGGCCGTGTCGACGATGACGACGCTGTGCTGCTTGGCGCGCGCCTCGTCCATCGCCTTCCGCGCGACCTCCACCGGGTCGCCGACGCCGTTCCCCGGTTCGGGCGCGTAGACCGGCACGCCGGCCCGCTCGCCGACCACCTGCAGCTGGGTCACGGCGTTCGGCCGCTGCAGGTCCGCCGCGACCAGGATCGGCGTCTGGTGCTTGGTCTCCTTGAGCCACTTCGCGAGCTTGCCGGCCAGCGTCGTCTTACCCGCGCCCTGCAGACCCGCGAGCATGATCACCGTCGGCGGCCGCTTGGCCATCCGCAGCTCACGCGTCTCGCCGCCGAGGATGCTCACCAGCTCCTCGTTGACGATCTTGATCACCTGCTGCGCCGGGTTCAGCCCGCCGCGCACCTCGGCGCCGCCGGCCCGCTCCCGCACCTTCGCGATGAACTCCCGGACCACCGGCAGCGCGACATCCGCCTCCAGCAGCGCGATCCGGATCTCCCGCGTGGTCGCCTCGATATCGGCATCGGTCAGCTTGCCCTTGCCGCGCAGATTCTTGAACGCGGCGGACAACCGATCGGAAAGCGTGTCGAACACGAGAACATCCATCCTCTAGCCAGGACCGAACAACTCCCCGAGTCTACCGGCCTGCCGACGCCCGCTTCCCGCCCCGCCGCCCTGGCCTGGATGATGATGTCGGGAGCACCTCACCGATCGTCGAAAGGGTCCGATGGAGTTCGAGCGGTTCACCCGGGAATACGCCGTGGCGCGGACGGAGCTGGAGTCCGGCCGGCTCACCGACGTCGGCGAGATCAAGGCGCAGCTGCAGGAGCTGGCCGCCCAGCTGGAAACGGCAACGGATCGCGAGGTCGCAGCCGGTCTGATCGCCCGGCTCGCGGCACCGGAGAACTCCGAGCAGTCGCCGGAGCTGAAATCAGCGCTCCGCGTCCTGGACGAGGCGGACTTCACCAGCGGCACCCCGGAGCAGCGCCTGGCCGCACTGGCCGCGGCGCGGCGCCAGATCTGGGCGATCGCCGACCGCGCCGGAGCCGACAGCGGCGCCATCCGCGGGCTCACCCGCGGCCTGGAGCGATCCGAGGAGTTGCTCACCGACGACCCCTGGAACAACCCGTCGCCATCCGGAGCCTGAGATGTCCCCGAACGACGGCATGGTCCGGGTCGACCCGTCGTCCCGGACGTACCAGGAGTTCGCCCGGCTCTACCAGATCGCCCAGGAGCTGCGCCCGGGCAGCGAAGACCGCTGGAACCGCGAGCTGTACGCGCGCACCGACGACAAGTGGGGCGGCCTGGCCGTCGACGGGACCATGCGGCTGCACAAGGACCTGGTCCTCGACCAGCTGACCGGTGGCGAGCCGACCGACGATCCGGACCGGCAGGCGCAGGCATTGGCGACGGTCTTGCACGAGTCCGAACATGCACGGGTCGCGATCGACGCGCCGGGTGAGCCGAACGCCGTCCGACGGCGGGAGTCCTTCGGCCTCGACGAGTCGCTCACCGAGCTGAGCACCGGTGACAACTTCCCCGAGTTCGTCCAGCGGGCCGGGTATGCCGGAGTTCCGCAGCCGACGCCGGAGTATCCGGGCGCGGTCCGGGCCGGCTCGGAGCTGCTCGATCGTGCCACCAGCTCCGCCGCGGAGCGTCAGCAGTTGTTGCAGTCCGCCCTCGACCAGCCGGTGGTGATGCGCTTCGACGCCGTCGCCGACCACATCGTGCGCAACGAACTCGCGGATGTGGTGCCGCCGGAGCCGGCGCACCAGCAGGCCGCTCGCGCCCAGCTGGTCAACCAGATGGCGATTCCCGAATGGGACGGCGTACAGCACCGGCCGAACGCCGGCGGCCTGACCGCCGACCTCACCCGGGCCGGCGTAGATCGCGCCGTCGGACAGCTCCGCGAGCACTACCGGCAGAGCCCGGACGAACCGTATCCGGCGGTCACGCCGAACCCGGCGGCTTCGCGCGCGGCGCAGGCCGGGGAGCAACAGCGGACCATCAGCGCCGAGGAGCTGCGTGCACTGCCGCCCCCGGCCGCGGAGAGCCGGATCGCATCAGCGGCCGAGCGCGCGACCGCGACAGCCGCGCAGCCGGGCAACAGCCCGGGGGCGACGAGTGGCCAGCAGGTGACCGACGCCGGGCGGGACGGCGGTCTCGCGCGGTTCCTGGCCGACCAGCCCGCGGCGTCCGGGGCGGTGCAGAACGCGCCGGACCTCGGGGACGGCGCCCGTGGCCGGCCGGAGCGCGCCGGGCAGACAACCGGGATGGAGCGGGGGTAAGGTCTGCTAACCGAGCGAGTACGGGTTAGTGGTTAGGGGTGGGTTGATGCGGGTTGTGGTGGACGGGCCGTCGAACTTGGGTTTGCGACCGCCGGTCGCGGGGGCGGTGCCGGGGTGTTACAAGTTGGCGGGGGCGTTGCGGGATCAGGGGATCCGGGAGCGGATCGGGGCGGTGGACGGCGGGTGCGTGGTGCCGCCGCGGTACGACCGGGCCGGGTGGCAGCCGGGGGACGGGGTGTTCAACGCGGCGGGGATGGCGGCGTACAGCGTGCGGCTGGCCGATCGGGTCGGCGGGTTTGTTGCTGAGGGCAAGTTTGTGGTGCTGCTCGGGGGTGAGTGCAGCAACGTGCTCGGGCCGGCGTTGGCGCTGAAACGACTGGGGCGGTACGGCGTCGTCTACCTCGACGGGCATTCGGACATGCGGACGGTCGACAACGACGCGTACGTCGGCGCCGCGGGCGGCGAGGCGCTGGCGTTGGCGACCGGGCGCGGGCAGGCGGATCTGACCGATCTGGAGGGGCGGGCGCCGTACGTACTCGACACCGACGCGGTGATGCTGGGCTATCGCGAGGACGAGGCGTACCTGGAGACGCTCGACGAGGCGGGGATCCCGCACTGGTCGGCACGCCGGATCATCGACGACCCGGCAGCCGCCGCGGCCGGCGTACTCGAGCATCTGACCCGGCCGGAGCTGGACGGCTTCTGGGTACACCTCGACGTCGACATCCTGGACGCCGCGATCATGCCGGCCGTCGACAGCCCAGACCCAGGCGGCCTCGACCACGCGCAGCTACGGGCGCTGCTGCAGCCGCTGCTGGCCGCGCCGAACTGCGTCGGGATCGACATCGGCATCTACGACCCCGATCTCGATCCCGACCTGATTTACGCGGCCGAGCTCACCGACACGCTGGTGGCAGCGCTCAGCTGAACGAGACCGGGATGTAGACGTCGCCGGTGCGGTCGCTCGACGCGAAGTGGTCGCGGCGGCTGACGATCGCGCAGGTGATGTCCGGGTCGCTGCAGTCGAGGCCGGAGTTCACCTCGGCGATCCGGATCTGCGCGGTGAACGTCCCGTTCGACGCGATCGGGTACGACGCGCTGCCGCCGAGCGGGTTGTTCGTCACCCACGCCGACGGGCCGACCGTCGTCCCACCCTGGCCGTCACCACCCGCGCACGGGCTCGGCTTGGTGCCGTAGCTGTAGTCCGACGGGACGGCGCACAGCGCCACGTAGTACCCCTGCGCCGGGTTGTAGCCACTGCCGGTCACGGTGATGGTCTCGCCGGCCTTCGCGAGGCCGGTGGCGTTCGAGGCGTTCAGGGTCTTGCCAAGATTCGAAGCGCTTCCGGGCGCGGCCGAGGCCGGAGCGACCAGCCCGGCCGAGAGCGCGACGGCGGCGGTGAGAGTCAGAACGATACGACGCATCATCTGAGCGGAAACTCCCTTGAGATAGGTAAGCCTTACCTAACTAAGGTTAGTCGTTACCTGACTCCGGAGGGAAGCTCCCAGACCAGCCCCTGACCGTGACCCTCGATACGTCCGAGCACCCGCCGGACGCCGCCCGGCCAGGTCTCCACCTCGATCAGGAAGCCCTGCTCGGGCCCCGGCTCGTACCGCAGCCGCGCGAACGGCGCCGACGCGTCGGCCCGCTCCCCCAGCTCGGCCACCAGCGCATCCACAGCTGCGCGGTCGTCGTCGGTCAGGTACTGCCACATGATCGAGTGCCACAACACCGTCAGATGCCCCGGCGACACCTCGAGCCCGCGGACGAACGACACCGCATCTTCACGCCGCACATCAGCCGGCACCCGCCGCGCGACCTCCACCGCCGCCCGCAGCCGCGCCAACCGCTCCGGCATATCCGCCCACACGTACGACGCGAGCGTCCGCGCCCCCTCCTCCGACAGCGGATTCACCGGCGCGATATCAGCCCCAATCCGCTCGGCGACCCGCAGCTCAACCGGCTCCAGCACCCGCCCCGACCACGCGTCCTCGATGACCACCGGGCTGTCGACAGCGCCGTACGCCCGCCCGTCCGCGACGTACCGAAACTGGTCAGCCCGCAGATTCAACCCAGCACTGGCCCCCATCTCGAACAACCGCACCGGCAACGGCACCTCCCGCACCAGCTGCAGCAACCCGCCGTACAACGCCGCCGACCGCCGCACCTCATTGGTCTGCGGCGGCTGCGTCAACAACGCCCGTACCTCACCCGACCGAGCCCCCAGCACCTGCTCGAACGCCTCCCACCCGAGCACCGGATCCCAAACCCCACCCACACTCGGATAGAACCCCGCCAGCTCCGGCACCTCCCCCGCCAGCACCAGCCCATGCACACCCCCCAACAACCGCAACCCCACCGCCTCCCCCGGCCCGGCCCCCTCATACCCAGCCAACACCGCAGCAGACACCCCACCCACCTCGAAGTCGTCCACCACCCGCCGCAACAACTCGGCATACATAGGCGACCCCAGCCCCGCACACCACCCGGCCTGCCGCTGCAAAGACTCCACAAGACCCATACCCCGACCCTAGAACCAAAAGCCGGCGCCGCCGCCAGCCCCACCTGACGACGACGCCGACCCAGTCAGCTCACTTCAACATCCAGTCGAACGCACCCAGTTCGCCCAACCGCGCGACGGCCGCCTCAGCGGTCTCCTTGGTCAGGTTGCGCACGATGATGACGTTGGCCTCGTAATACGGATCGGGACTGAGCGTCTCCACCTCGGCATCCTGTGCGATCCGGACGTGGTCGTAGAGAACTACCGGGAAACTCCGGTCACCATGAACGAGTTGCACGCCCATCAGGATCCCGCGGCTCTCCAACATGTCCCAGTCGCTGCTCTCGAACAGCTCGATGGGTTCCAGTCTCCACGAGGCCGGGGTGTCGGGCATGGTCATCGGCTCCTACTTGTTCGGGGTAAGACGTATCTGGGCGATGAGACTGTGGTAAGTCTGCTCGGTCATCTGTGTCCCTGCTCTCGGCACCACCTCGAAATGGCTCGGTCTCGTGGATGTTCGGCGAACCTCGAGCCGTGGATCGATGGACGTCTTGTCCACGATCCAGGGTTCCAGGTTCCGGAGGCGGAGGAAATCGGCGTCGGTGTCGACCGAGATCCCCCGGTTGTTCATGATGTGCACGCCGTCGGGCTGCATCTTGTAGTCCACATTGAGCCGGGGAGCGGCCGGCCCCTTCGCCGGGTCGACGCCGCGATACAGGTTCTCGTCCTCGTCGTCGTGCTCCCGCCCCGGCCGAGGGGGTTGCTTCGGGTCGGCTCTGGTTCTCTCCGCGTAGGCTTCGTCCTTCTTCGACTGACCGGCCTGCTTCGCCTTCTCCTTGGGATCGGCGGGGACGTAATTCGATCTCTTGGTCGCCTCGACGACCTTGGGCGTGTCCCGCATGATCGTCTCGTAGGCGATCTCGGTGATCGTGTACACCTGTTCGGCGATGTACTCGAGCGTCTTGTAGATCAGGACGACGATGGCGACCAGGATGATGATCGCCCGCTCGATCTGTTGCCAGAGCATCGCGAAGAAGCTCCAGACCGAGTCGACCACCGTCTGGACCTGTTCGACCATGCGGGTCTCTTCGACCAGTTCGACGATCGAGACGACGATCTGGACGAGCTGGATGACGATCCGGACCACGGGGACGACGATCATCACCGGGTTGGTGCCGCCCTGGTCGACGAAGCTGACCGGGTTGTTGTTGGCGTAGACGTACCCCTGCATCTGCTGGGGGTCGGTGTTGTCGATCAGCGGGTCGACCGAGAGGAATCGGCCGATGCTCTTGTCGTACTGGCGGGCGCCCAGGTGGACAAGGTCGGTGTCCGGGTCGCTGATGCCCTTGTGGAAGTCGCGTTGTCCTGGCCAGTTGACCGGGGGTGCGCCGCGGGTTTCGCCGTACGGCGTGCTGCGGCGGCGCTGGACGGTCTGGGTGACGGAGTCGATCGCTGTGTTGGGAGTGCCCTGCAGGTCGCTGAGCAGCCAGCTCAGCTTGCCGCCGGTGCGGACGGCGACGATCTGGTCGCCGAGGGCGTAGTGCCTGGTGCCGGTGAGCTTGGCGCCCGCCTTGTCCAGCTGGAGCTCGGTCTCGCCGATGTACAGGGTGGTGCCGGAGGAGTCCTTGCGGAGCAGTCGCTGACCGTCCGCGTCATAGACCGCGCCGGTCTTCTTGTCGCCCTTGCGGGTCTCGACCAGGAGGCCGAGATCGTCCCACTCGAGAACCTCGTCGGAGCGCTTGGTGGTGTTGCCGGTCTCGTCGTAGCCGAACGTCTTGGTGCTGGTTCCGTTCGGACCGGTGGTCTGCACCGAGGTCACCGCGTGCGGCTTGGCGGTGCCGTACTCGTAGGTGCTGGTCGTCGTGCCGGCGGCGGAGATCCGCTCCTCGGTCTTGCGGTTGCCGATCTTGTCGAAGGTCCACTGCTGCCAGTACGGCGCGGGTCCGCCCAGGTTCGCGACGGACGGCGGCGCCCGGCAGTCACCACTCTCGTTGTCGGGCGAGGGTTTCGGCGTCCACGCCTTCTCCAGCCGGCGCAGGTGGTCGTAGCCGAAGCATTGCGTGTCGGTCGCCGCGCCCGAGCCGTTCGGCGCGAGATCGGTGACCTTCGTGATGTTGCCGCCGGGGTCGTACTCGTAATAGGTGTCCGACACCCGCTCCGGCGCGAGCTCCTTGTCGACCGTCACCTGGTTCACCCGGCGGGTGACCTTGTCGTAGCCGAACTTCTGCTGGACGTACGGCCCGTTCGCCGTCCCCAAGGTCAGGATGTTCGCATCCTTGAACGGGGTGTAGCTCAGATCCCGGACGTAGCTGTCCTGACCGCTGAGCCCGTTCAGCAGCCCCTTGCGGTTGTAGCTGTACTTCAGGGTCTCGCCTGCCAGGTCACCGACCTGCGGGAGCGTCCGGGTCTTCAGCTGACCGGCGTCGCCGTAGGTCTGGCCGATCGCATACGTCCCGGCCAGTTTGCCTTCGGCGGCCGGGATCGTGACCTTGGTGCCGGTCGGTCGACCGGCCCCGTCGTACCCGGTGATCTCCGTCCGGTACGCCGAGGTGACGCCGTCCCTGGTGACGAACCGGGCCGAGCCGGTCGGCATTCCGGGCGCCAGCGTGTCGTAGGTCCATTCGCTGAGCTTCGGTCCCTGCAACGAGTCCTTGTGCAGCGCGGTCTTACGACCGTTCACGTCGTACGCCGTGACGATCTTGCGGCCACGGGAGTCGGTTGACGCGATCAACCGGTCGGCAGCGTCGTACTCGTTACGCGTGATACCGCTGTCCGGGTCGCTCTCTTCGATCTTGCGGCCCTGCAGGTCGTATTTGTAGGTCCATTTGTTGCCTGCGGCATCCTCCACGGTCTTGATCCGGCCGCCCGGCCAGTAGGTGTACTTCGTGCTGTCGTACGCGCCGGCCGGCGAACCGGATCGATAGTGCCGAAGCTCGGTCAGCCGGCCCTGGGGGTCGGTGATCCGGGCGGTCGGGGTCTGCCCGTCCGGCGGGTCCACGGTCTGCCGGTACGTGTTCACGTCGTGCAGCACCGACCACTTGTCCTTGCCCAGCGACCGAACCGTCTGGGCCTGCGGCCGGCCGGCCGCGTCGAAGGTCTTGACCTCCTGCTTCGGGAGGGTGGCCTCGTCGACCGTCTTGAGCTCGAGCTCGGCCAGCACGCTGGTGAAGTAGGGGCCGTTGACCTTGACCTCGTTGCCACGGGAGTCGTAGCGGTGGTCGGTGACCAGCCAGCCGGTGCCGGTGGTCGGGGTGCGCTCGTGGGTCTGGCGATGCCGGTTCAGACCGTCGTACAGGTCGTGGCTGATGTCCTTGACCTCGCCGTCGACACGGCGTTTGGTCGTGACGACGGTGGCGCCGTTGTCACGGAGCAGGTACTCGTACTCCAGGTCGGCCGCGCCGGATCGCGGGCTGCCGGCGTTCCAGGCCTTGGCGACCCGGCCGAAAGCATCGAGTTCGCGGGACTCCTGGAGGCCGCTCGCCGTGGTCGTGCTGATCGTGGCGCCGAAGGCCGGCTCGAGCTCCGTGACGGTCTCCTGACCGTTCGGCGCCCGGTCGACGATCTTCGTCACCGGCCCGGTTTCGGGAAAGAACTTCTTCGACACCGTCTCGTTCATCGCGTTGGTCCGGCTGGTCTCGCGGCCGGCGCCGTCGTACGTCGCGGTGTGGACGAGCTCGTAGCGCGGCTGTCCGGCAGCGTCGAAACCGGCGAGTCGCTCGGCCCGGGTGACCAGCCCCCGCTCCGGCTCGGCGGTGACGGTGGTGGCGTTGTCGTAGAACAGCCGTTCGTCGCTGATCACGTCGGCGTTCCCGAACGTGGCGTCACACGACTTCGACACGACCTGTTGCCGGGCCGGCAGCTCCAGGAGGTTCTTGGCCGCGTTCTCGACGTAGGTGAACCGCGTGCAGGTGTCGTCCGCGGTGCCCGGGCCGTGGCGTTCGTCCTTGGCCGTGAGCCGACCGGCATCGTCGTACCGGTTCTCGGTGCCGAGTTGGACCAGGCCGGTGTCGGACTGCATGAACTGGACCGACGCCTGCTGGCCGGACCGGTTCGAGGTCAGCGTGCCCCAGGGCTGCTTCATGGTCGCAGTCGGCGCCGACAAGTAGTAATCGTTGATCAGCTTCGAGGTCACCTCGGCGCCGCGGTAGCTGATCTGCTCGCGGACCTGGCCGCTGTACTCGTTGGTGTCGTCGACCTTGACACCGCGGGAGTCCTCGATCTTCACATCGGTCGGCTGGCCGTTCGCGTCCCGGTCGGCGTCCATCCCGCGGAAATAGAGGCTGTCGGTGACCGTCTTGGTCTCCTGCTCGTGCCCCTTGATCACCTGGACCTTGCCGTAGCCGCGCCACTGCGACCAGGTCGATTCCTTCAGGTCGGTACCGACGTCCTGCTCCTCGAAACGCCAGGCCGGCTTGTCGAGGTAGCGAACCGTGGTCACCTGCGGGATCGGCGCCTGCCACGGATCCGATGCGGAGACCGTGCGATCGGTCTCGACGACCTTGGCGACGCGATACTTGTGGAACCAGTCCTCGCGCTGCTCGGAGTTCTCCGGCGCCCATTTCTGCGGCCGGCAGCGCAGGGTGTTCTTGTCCGCGGCCGGGAGACCGGTCGGCTTGCAGCCCGGATCGATCGCCTCGTAGGTGACAGCCGCCGATCCGCCGATTCCGTTGTGGACGGCGGCGATCCGGAACCATTCGAGTGGCGGCACCTTGTCGCTGGTCGTGTCGACCCGGTTGGCCATCGCGACGCCGTCGAAGACGGTCGCCGGCATCTGCAGCGGCCGGCCGCCGACCAGCCCGACCGGGATGATTTCCTTCAGGAACAGTGCCGGGCTGCTGTTGTCACCGCGCAGGTACTCCTGCCGGAGCGACCAGGCCTGCACGTCCTCGTGTTTGCCGGTCGCCTGCCGCCAGACCTGGGTGCTCACGCGGTCCAGGCGCTTCTGCGTCCAGAAGGTCGGCGAAAGGTGGTCCTCGCAGGTCGTCCCGGTGCAGTTCTGGTCCCACGGGGTGTCGGGGTAACGCTCCTGCTGGCCGGGGCCGCAGGGCGCCGGCTCACACCGTTCCGCCATCCCGAAGTGGACCTTGGCGATCGGCTGCCGGCTGTAGACCTGGCCGTGTTTCTGGCCGTACTCGATCCGCTTCAGGTTGCCCGCGCGGACATACTCGGTGACCGCGGTCTTGTCGGCGTTCCGGGCGTACCGGCCGGTCTCGGTCTCGTAGAACAGCGTCATCGTGTTGCCGAACTTGTCCACGACGTAGTCGAGGTTCCACTGGTAGGCCTGCTGGCACCAGGAGTCCGCGAAGCTGCTGCCGTGGCACGGCTCACCCGAGTTGTTGCCGTAGGCAGGGACCGTCCAGGTGGAGTTCGTGGTGTCCTTGCCGTCGGTCCAGCCGTCGGGGCGGTTCAGGCCGAAGTAGTACTGGGTGCCGTTCGGCGTGGTCATCCGCCAGTACTCGCCGCGGTCCTTCACCTCCTTGCCTTGGTCCCCGTTTTCGGCGCCGGACAGCCGCTCGATCACCGAGCCGTCGTCGCCGCGCATCCGCCAGACCTCGCGCTCCTGCGTCCGGCTCTCCAGCACGAGGGAGCCGGACTTGCCGGCCACGGAGACGTTGAGGCTGTCACCGGCGAAGCACTGATCGCCCTTGCCCTCCTCGCCGTCCTTCGAGCACGGCTTGAACCGGCGCTCGATCGCGCCGCCGCCGGACAGGCTGAATCCCTGGCCGATCGTCGACGGCTGATTGTTGGACGCCGACGACATCCCGTCGAGACCACCGGACGAGTAGGTCAGCGCCATCTCCGGGACCGGTCCGTTGGCCGGCGGCGGCACCTTGAGCGGCTGTTTCCACTCGAAGTCACCCGAGGATCCGCCGATCGACCAGGTCGCGGCGCCCTCGTCGGCAGCCTTCTTGTAGTCGCCCGCGCCACTTGACGGACCGGCCGCGAGCTGGAAGGTCTGCGTCTGCGCGCTGACCGGGAGGTCCGCGATCGCTTCGCCGTTGCCGTTGTTACGGGTCGGGACGACCACGGTACGACCTCTGCGCCGGTGGGTGAATCGCAGGCGAGTGGCCCAATCGCCCCCGAAGGCGTCGCGGAACTCGCGGTAGTCGACCGCGAGCGCCACTTGGCCGGACTTCGCCGGCCCGTCGGTCCGCCTGACCTTCAGTTCGAGCGCGTTGCCGCGGCGCCCGAGGAGCTCCACGTGAACCTTGCCGGGGGCATCGGTGGTCCCGGATCGCAGCTTCTGCTGGGCCGCCGCCCGGGTCGGGCCCACCCAGATCGGCAGCGCGCCGGCCCTGGCCCGGTCGGTGACCCGGCCGCCGTTCAGCGCAAGTTGCCAAGTGCCCTTCGCGTCCGGCGCCGGCACGGCGACCTCCGCCGTCCCGGCGGCCGGCCAGCGGACGACCGGGGCGGAGCGGACGGCCCGGTTCGCGGACGGATCGGCGGGCCGGGGATCGGCCTTGGCCGTCCGCCCCTCGATCGAGTCGAACTTCGTCGGGGTGAACTTGGGATCGGGACGGGTGGCAGCTGCGGCGCTGAGGCCGTGCTGCTGATCCCCGAGCAACAGTGAGACGGCTAGTCCCAGCGCGATCGTCGCTCGGGCAAATGATGCCTTGGGCAATCGGGTGGTCATCGGGGCCTCCAGAGCAGGCAGCTGAGAAGCTGCCAGGCTCACAGGGCTTTCTATCGATGGAGAAGCCCTTCGACCAGGATCGAAGACCCCTTCGGCCAGGACTGAAACATGGGCGCCGGAGGGTGATCGCGTGCGACAGTCCACGCTGGGCCCCCGGTGCCTGGGGGCACCGTTAGGAGAGCACAATGCAACCAGGTTCGAACAGGTTGCCGAGACTGACCGCCGCGCTGGTGCTGGCCGCCGGGCTGCTCGTCGTACCGGTCGCCGCGCGGAACGACGCCGCGCGGGCGGCGTCCGGATCGGGTGCCCAGGCAACGAGACCCGGGAGCTTCGTCGCGGTCGAGGACGGCGGCGCGGAGGCGCGCGCGATGGCGACCGCCCGTCGAACCGGACGGCCGGTCGAGCTGGCCGCATTGCGCTCCGAGACCGGCCAGGTGTTCGCGAACCCGGACGGCACCAAGACGATGGAGCAACACGCAGGGCCGGTTCGCGTCCGCCGCGGCGCCGACTGGGTGGCTGTCGACCCAACGCTCGTTCGCGAGCGGGACGGGCGGATCCGTCCGAAGGCCGCCGTGCTGCCGATCGCGTTGTCCGGCGGCGGGTCGCGACACCTGCTCACCATCGGCTGCCGTGGCGCCGCCCTCAGCCTCGGCTGGCCCGGCCGGCTGCCTGCGCCTAGCTTGGCCGGCGACACTGCGACGTACGCCGAGGTTCTGCCGGGTGTCGATCTGCAGGTCCGGGTCGGCGTCGACCGGTTCTCGCACCTGCTGGTGGTGAAGAGCCGCGACGCGGCCCGCAACCCGGCGCTGCGCAGGCTGAACTACCCGGTGACCGCGGACGGCGTGCGGCTCGACGTCCGCCGCGACGGTACGACCGTCGCGAAGACACCGGCAGGGAAGACTCTCTACACCGCCGAGCCGCCGCGGATGTGGGACGCCGCCCAGCGGACCGCCCGGGTCGGGATCCAGCAGGTGCCGGGCCAGTTCCGGCTCACCCCCGAGCTGGGCCTGCTCAGCGACCCGAAGGCGAAGTTCCCGCTGTTCATCGACCCGTCCTTCGCCGGTACGGCGGTCGACTGGCTGCATGTGAACGAACGCTCGGGGCAGGTGGACGGCTGGACCTACGACCGCGATGACGAGGGCGCGAAAGTCGGGCGGGCCTACCGGGACACCGCCAACCTGTACCGGTCGATGTTCTTGATGAACACCAGCAGCGGGACGCAGAGCCTCGGCGGTACCACCATCTTGTCCGCAACGTTCCGGATCACGCTCAACAAGACCCCGACGTCCACCGCGACCCCGGTCGAGCTGTGGCAGGTCAACGATCTGGACCCGAGCAACCGCGGCCTGCACTGGGGCACGACCAGCGGGTACTGGCAGCGTCATCTGGACACCCAGAACGGTGAGGCCTGGCCGGAGCACGAGGACAACCCGATGGAGTTCGGCGGCGGTCTCCAGCAGATCGTCCAGGCCGCGGCCGACGGCCGCCGGCCGGGCATCTCGCTGGGGCTGAAGGCGCCCAACGAGACCACCAGCGCCGTGGCGCAGAACCAGTGGAAGAAGTTCCACCCGCACACCGCGCTGCTCGCGGTGAAGTACAACTCGACACCCAAGATGCCGAAGGGCCTCACCTTCAGCCGGCCGCTCCCCTGCGGTACTTCGACGGCGCCGGCCCGGGTGAACACGACGCGGCCGCAGTGGGCCGCAGTGGCCAACGACCCTGACCTCGGCGACAACGTGACGACCAGGCTCCGGGTCCGGGACGCCGGGGGCGCCGTCGTCCACGAGTCGTCGATCGGCCCGACCGTGAGCGGAGCGGCGTTCACCTGGCCCGAGGTGCCGGCCGGAGTCCTCAACGACGGGCAGGTCTACAGCTACACCGCCGTGACGACCGACACCGCAGACGCGAGCAGCCCGGAGACCCCGCCGTGCCACTTCGTCATCGACACCGCACAGCCGGAGGTTCCGCGAGTCAGCTCGACCGACTTCCCGGATGGCACGACCGGCCCGATCAAGGTCCGGACGACCGGCACCGTGACGTTCCGCCCCGGTGGCACTCCGGCCGAGACAGACATCGTCGAGTACCGCTACGGCACCGACAACGCCGATGTGCTGACCAACCGGGTCAAGGCGGCAGCGGACGGCTCGGCGGTCATCCCACTGACCATCCACCCGCAGCCCGGACTACCCGCGGCGCTGCGGCTGTACGTCCAGGCGGTCGACCGGGCCGGCAACGTCAGCGAGACCCGAAAGGGCTGGGATGCCAAAGCAGCCGCTTCGGACGTCACACCGGCGCGGGTGCGGGCGGACAGCAATGGTGACGGCAAAGCAGATGTGACAGCGGTCTTCGATCACGGGTTCGGCCGGACCGGCATCTGGAACCTGACCTCTACCGGCAGCGGTTTCCACCCTGGCGTCATGACGTGGGACACCGGTGAGGGGACAGGGTTCTCGCTGGCGAAGGTGAAGCCGGTGCAGGGCGACTTCAACGGGGACGGGCGCAGCGACATGGCTGTGTTCCGGGTTGGCGCTGGGCAGCGGATGTGGTTGTACCCGCTACCGGCTGACGGCAACACGTACCTGAACCCGGAGGCGTCGTGGATGACGAGTTCGGCCGACTGGTCGCTGGCTACGGCGCGAGTGGTGGCCGGAGACGTCGACGGTGACCAGAAGGACGACATCGTCGTCCAGACGGCGGGTAGTGGTGATGACTGGCAGGCGCTCGTGTTCCGGTCGTCGGACGGGTTCAGGACGCCGGTCCGGTGGGTTCGGTCCGCTGCGGGTAACCCGTGGTCGAACAGCACGCCGCTGATCGCTGATGTCGATGGGGACGGCAAGGCCGATCTGCTCAGCGTCCGGAACCTCACCGGATGCCGGACCACGGTGGATCTGTACAAGTCGACCGGGTCGGCGTTCGGTACGCCGACGACGGTGTACGACTCGGCTGCCGGGCAGGTGTGTTGGGAGAAGAACCGGTTCGCCGTGGCTGATCCGGATGGAGACGGACGGGACGACATCGTTGCTCTGTACGAGTTGGCGCCGTCCGAGGCAAGTGTGTTGGTACTGCGTTCGGACGGGTCGAAACTGACCCGGTCGGAGTGGCAGCGAACTGATGGGCTGGCGCTGGCGCGGACGACCCTGGTGACCGGTGACTACGACGGTGACCGGAAGGAGGACGTGGGGCTGCTGTACGCCGTTGGTGAGGGCGACCGTGAGGTGTACACGCTGCGGTCCACCGGTACGGCATTCGCCGGGAAGGTGAAAACGTGGTCCGGGGCGGTCGGAGCGGTCACCGGTCCGAAGTTCGACATCGAGCACCGGCAGTACGAGCTGGTGAACAAGAACAGCGGGAAATGCCTCAATGTGCATCACGCGAGTACAGCCGACCTGGGAGAGCTCATCCAGTACCGCTGTCTGCCGGTCGAGCTGAACGCTCGCTTTCGGCTGATGCCGGTGCCGGGCACCGATCAGTACAGTGTGCGGCCGGTGCACACCGCGGTCGACGACGGGCCGATCAAGTGCGCGGACGTGTTCGAGGGCAGGACCGACGACGACACACGGATCGTGCAGTACCCGTGCGGCGGCGGTCAGGGCGATCCGTTCGCCTGGCAGCAGGTGACGTTCGACTACGTCGACGGGAGCGCGTACGACACCGTCGTTCAGCTCAAGTTCGCGCACAGCGGGAAGTGTCTTGATGTCGACAAGGCGCGGCTCGACGACACGGCGCCGGCCACCCAGAAGACCTGTGGGCAGGCGACCAGCCAGCAATGGATTCTGCGGCCCGCCTTCAACGCCACTCAGCTCGGCGGGGCGAACGAGCGCTACCGGACGACGGCCGCGACCGGCCCGGCGGTCCTCGACGTGACCGATTGCCGGACCGGGCCGGAGAGCGAGGTCCGGATGTGGGAGATCGTCGAGGGCAGCAAATGCCAGGCCTGGAAGCTGGACTCGCTGGGTGACGACATCTATCGCATCGTCGACCCGACCTCCGGTCATCCGCTGACCATTCAGGGATGTTCGAGGTTGCCCAGAGCAACGGTCTACTTGTTCCCGGTGGACGGATCGGACTGCCAGAAGTGGCGGATCGAGCCGACACCCGGCGGGACCTACAGCGTCGTCGCCGTGAGTACGGGGATGTCGCTGGACGTCGCCGGATGCCGGCCTGACATCCCGACCGAGGTGATCACCTGGTTCTACCACGGCGGTAAATGCCAGCGCTGGTCCTTCGCGCCGCGGTAGTCAGGAGCTCAAGCGATCCAGGACGGTTTTGGCGGTGGTGCGGGCGTCTTCTGCTTCGAGGGGGGAGCCGTGGCGGTCGGTGAGGTAGAAGACGTCTACGCATTCGGCGCCGAGCGTGCTGACGTGGGCGGAGCGGATGTCGGCGCCGGTGGCGGCGATGGCGGAGGTGACGTCGTACATGAGGCCAGGGCGGTCGTGGGCGCGGACTTGGAGGACGGTGGCGGTTTCGGAGGCGCCGGGGAGGAGATCTACGCGGCTGGCGACTCGGGGGGCAGAGGAGTCTCGGGCGGCCAGGCGTCGGACCAGATCGGTGTTGTCGCGGAGGGCGACAGCCAGGCGGTCTCGAAGGCGGACTGGGTCGGGTGGGGAGCCGGCGACGGTCCATTGGGAGATGCCCAGGCCGTCGACGGAGGTGACTACGGCGGCGCGGACTGCAAGGCGTTCGACAGCCAGGACGGCGGCGACGGTGGAGAGGGTGCCTACCTGATCCGGTACGGCGACGCTGACGCGCAGGTCGCCGTGGTGGTCGGTGACGGCGACGCCGAGGCCGCCGATGCCGACGACCTGGTGCAGCGCGGGGACTGGGATCGGCGGGGTGTCAGTCCACATGCTCTGGCCGCCGGAGAGCTCGCCGCGGACTCGGCGGCACAGCTCGCCGACTAGGCGGATGCGCCAGGGCGACGAGGCCGCTGGGCCGGCCGCGCGGGCATCGGCGTACGTGAGGGCCTCCAGCAGGTCGAGCGTCTCGGTGTCGCGGACGATGCCGGCCACGAGGTCGACGGTCATCGGGTCGTCCAGATCACGGCGGGTGGCGACCTGGGCGAGCATGAGGTGCTGCCGGACGAGAAGCGTGATGGTGTCCGCGTCTGCTTCGTTGAAGCCGATTCGGCGGGCGATGCGCGCTGCGATGACTGCTCCGGTAACGCTGTGGTCGCCGTCGACGGCTTTACCGAGGTCGTGCAGCAGTGCGGCGACGAGCAGCAGGTCCGGACGGCGTACGTCGCGCACCATCTTGGCCGCCTCGACACAGGTCTCCAACAGGTGCCGGTCGACGGTGAAGCGGTGGATCGCGGACTGCGGCGGCCGGAACCGCACGGTGTCCCACTCCGGCAGGATGCGCGAGATGTAGCCGGCCTGGTCGAGCGCCTCCCAGACTTCGAGCAGGCCGCTGCCCGCGCCGAGCAGAGCGCACAGCAACCGGCGCGCCTCACCAGGCCAGGGCTCAGAGAGCGCCAGCGCCTTCGTGGCCAGTCGATTGCAGACTGCGGGTGACAGACCGAGCTCTCGGTCCGCAGCGACCGCGGCAGCGCGCAGACCGAGGACGGCGTCCCGCTCTGGCCGCGCATCCGGCATCAGCACGACTTCACCCTCGTGTTGCCCGACACCCTCGTCGAGTGCCACCAGCAACGGCCCGCCGGTCCGCTGTAGCCGCCGCGACCGCGGCGGGCGGGTCAGGAGGCTCTCCACCCGACGCCAAGACATGTCACAGACGTAGGCGAGCGTGCGGCCGGTTTCGTACACGTGCCGCAGCAGCTCGTCCCGCCCGCTCAGGCCGAGCCCGGCGGCGACCTCTCCGGCCACGTCCGCCACCAGACGGTCCGTAGCGCGGCCGGTCACGGCATGCAGTTCGTCGCGGACATCCAGCAGATCCCGCCGTGTCCGCTCCACCACGGGATGCGGTACGTCGATCAACCAGGAGGCGACCAGCGCACGCAGTACGACGGCGTCCCGCAGCCCGCCGTACGCCTCCTTCAGGTCCGGCTCGGCCAGGTGCGCCAGCTCGCCGACCGAGGTGGCCCGCTCGCGGCACGCCTTCGCCAGCTCCGGCAGCCGCGTCTTCGCCGTCCGCCGCCAGTCGGCCATCAGCACGGACCGCAGCTGCAGGGTGAGGTGTGAGTCCCCAGCGACGTGGCGCGCGTCCAGCAGGCCCAGCGCGACGCGTACGTCGTCCGTCGCGGCCTGTCGGGCCTGCGCGACCGTCCGAACACTGTGGTCCAGTTTGGTCCGCGAGTCCCACAGCGGGTACCAGATTTGGGCGGCCAATTCGTCCAGCCGCGGGTACCCCTCGACGTGCAGGAGCATCACGTCGAGGTCGCTGTACGGCGAGAGCTCCTCACGGCCGTAGCCGCCGACCGCGACCAGGGCAACGCCCTCGGTGGGTACACCGAGGGCGTCACAGGCCTTGGAGAGGAGCAGGTACAGCAGCGCGTCGGCCTCTTCGGCCCGGGCGCGCCGCTGCTCTGCCCGGTCACTCATCTAGAGCGCGTCTCCATCCAGCTCACCGGTGCGGACCCGGACGATCGTCTCGACCGGGGTCACCCAGACCTTGCCGTCGCCGATCTTGCCGGTCTGCGCGGCCTTGACGATCACGTCGACCACATCGGCGCCGTCACTGTCCTCGACGACCACCTCGAGCCGCACCTTCGGGACCAGGTCCACCTCGTACTCCGCACCGCGGTAGACCTCGGTGTGGCCCTTCTGGCGGCCGTAGCCGCTCGCCTCGGAGACGGTCATGCCGGTGACGCCGAACGTCTCGAGCGCGGCCCGGACGTCCTCCAGCTTGTGCGGCTTGACCACCGCGGTGATCAGCTTCATGCGTTCGCACCTTCCTTCTCGGACGTCTCGGTGGAGCCATTGTCCTGGACGGCGGCCGCGGCCGGCGCCGGGCGGGTGCCCAGGGCGCCGCGCAGGCCGGTCGCGCTGAGGAAGTCGTACGCCGTCTCCGCGTGCTCGACCTGGTCGACACCGGTGACCTCGTCCTCCTCCTTGAGGCGGAAGCCGATGGTCTTGTCGATGATCTTGCCGAGGACGAACGCGATCGCGAACGAGTAGACCGCGACAGCCACGTTGGCCAGCGCCTGCCGGCCGAGCTGACCCGCGCCGCCGCCGTAGAAGAGGCCGTCGACCGCGGACGGCGCCGCGGCGGTGCCGAGGAGGCCGATCGCGAGCGAGCCGAACAGACCGCCGACCAGGTGCACGCCGACCACGTCGAGCGAGTCGTCGAAGCCCAGCTTGTACTTCAGCGAGACCGCGAAGGCGCAGATGGCGCCGGCGAAGACACCGAGGATGAGCGCGCCGACCGGGCTGACCGCGCCACAGGACGGCGTGATCGCGACCAGACCGGCCACCGCGCCGGACGCCAGGCCCAGCGTGGTCGCCTTGCCGTGCACGATCCGCTCGACGATCAGCCAGCCGATGACCGCGGCAGCGGTGGCGACCTGGGTGTTCACGAAGGTGATGGCGGCGGTGCTGCCGGCGCTGAGCGCGGAGCCCGCGTTGAAGCCGAACCAGCCGAACCACAGCAGCGCCGCGCCGAGCAGCACCAGCGGCAGGCTGTGCGGCCGCATCGGGTCCTTCTTCCAGCCGACCCGCTTGCCGAGCACGATGGCCAGGGCCAGCGCGGCCGCACCGGCGTTCACGTGCACCGCCGTACCGCCGGCGAAGTCGATCGCCTTCAGCTTGTCGCCGATCCAGCCGCCGGCGCCGTCGTCCAGGAACCACACCGAGTGCGCGACCGGGAAGTAGACCAGGCAGGTCCAGCCGACCACGAACGCGATCCAGCCGCGGAACGTCACCCGGTCGGCGATGGCGCCCGAGATCAGCGCCGGGGTGATGATCGCGAACATCAGCTGGAAGGCGACGAAGGCGAGTTCAGGGGTGGTGCCGCTGATCGCCTCGGGCGCCATCAGGCCCTTCAGCCCGACCTCCGAGAAGTTGCCGATCACGTGCCCGTTGTCACCGCCGAACGTCAGCGAGTAACCGACCAGCACCCACAGGACGGTGACGACGGCGATGGTGATGAAACTCATCATCATCATGTTCAGCACGCTCTTCACGCGCACCATGCCGCCGTAGAAAAAAGCCAGGCCCGGTGTCATCAGCATCACCAGGGCGGCGCAAGCCAAGACCCAGGCGGTATCGCCGGCGTTGATCTCCATCAACGTCATCCCTTCCATGCTCATCTGGGGGTGGCCGGCGTCCTCGATCGGGAGAACTCCACAACTCCGGGGAGCCCGCGCCCAGCCACATCGCAAACGGTGTCGGCGCGCCGTTTCAGCCGATCGGTTCATTTGTTTCCGGCATGTGACAAAGCGCCCGCCCAGGTGACATCGGCGTGACATAGCGCCGGAAGCGGCCTCTTGTGGCACTCTGGCCTGGACCACACGGGCCGCAGCCGCGCCACTGCCCCCGTCCGAAGTAGGGAACGAAATGGAGATCGACCACGGGGTGACGCCACGCCGCGGCAGGCCGCGCGATCCGGACGCCGAGCCGAGGATCCGCCGCTACGCCGTCCAGCTGCTGCTGGAGCGTGGGTTCGACAAGATGACGGTGGACGACGTCGCCGAGGCCGCTGGGGTCGGCAAAGCGACGATCTACCGCCGCTGGGCGAGCAAAGAGGAGCTCGCCAACGACGCGATGGCCGACCTGTTCGACATCGAGATCCCGGACGCCGACACCGGATCGCTGGAAGGCGATCTGCGCGAGGTCTACGGGAACGCGCTGACGTTCGTGAACAATCCGATGGGGGCCGCGCTGATGCGGCTCGGCATCAGCGAGGCGAACCGCGACGAGCGGTCCGCCGCGATCTACCGCGGTCTGCTGGAGCGCCGGATCGAGCTCACGCGCGGCGCTCTGGAGCGCGCGTGGGCCCGCGGCGAGCCGATCCGCCGGTCCGCCAACCCGGTGATGATGGTGGAGTGGCTGTCCGGTCTGTTCGTGCTCCGGCTGGTCATCAACCAGCCGATGCCCGCGGTCGACGAGGTCGACTACCTGGTGGAGCTGACGATGCGCGTGATCCGCGAACCATCAGCCCGTGACCGGGAGCCAGCCCGATAGGAATGCCAGGGCAACGATGAGGCCGACCACCAGGGCAGCCAGCACTCCTGCCCCGGTGGCTCGCCGCCTGCGTCGTCTGCGGATCTTGCCGGCCAGCCAGGCCCGGTCGGCGAGGTCCACCTCGGGCAGGTCGTCCGCGACCTCGGCGAGGACCGGGCCGACGTCCTCGCGCCGGCCGATGCCCTGGCCGCGCATCGCGCTGAAGGCGCTCAAACCCTGGGTGTGGACGGCGGTCTGCGACAGCGCCAGCACATCCGCCGTCTCGAACTCGGTCAGCTCCTCCAGATGCAGTAGCACCAGGACAGTGCGCTGTGTCGAGGTCAGACCAGCAAGCGCTTGTTCTACTGGGCTTTCAGTGCCCGGAAACGGCCGCAACCGGCTCCACCGAGTCAGGGCCGGTTGGTAGAGCGCACCCTGGACGAACGCGTCCGGGTCGTCCGCCTTGGACCACTGCGGTGACAGCCGGGTGAACGCCTGCAGCAGAGCGTGTTCGGCTCGCTGCAGGTCGCCGTACACCAGGTACGCAGTACGAAGCCATCTGCCCTGTCGCGCGTCCACGTAGGACGCGAACTCCGGGTCGACCGTCTCGAGCATCCACCCCTCCCGCCGCTATCTAACTCCTCAACTACCTCGCGCGGCGAGAGCCAAACCCGTCTCTTCGCGAATCAGATCCGCATTGATCACCGAACCAGCCTTCAAACCACCTGCCGCGGCCATGACCACCTGGGCCATCGGTTCGGTCACGTTGCCGGCCGCAAAGACGCCCGGGACGGCGGTCTGGCTCATGGCATCGACTGTGAGCGCATCACCGATCACCATCCCGTTCGCCTCCACTGCGGTGGTTTCCAGCCCCAGGTCGACCAGGAAGCCGGCCCGGGAGCGCAGCGACGTCTGAACGGTCAGAACGTCCCGGCTGACGACCTTGCCGCCCTCCAGCCGCACACCGGTCAGCTTCCCGTCGGTTGTCTCGATCTGCTCGACCTTTCCGGTCACTACGGCGATTCCACGCGCCGCCAGCTCCTCCCACTGCTCATCGGTCAGATCGGCCGCAGTGTGCAGGAACAGCGTCACGTCATCGCTCAGCTGCCGGAACAGCTGTGCCTGATGCACAGCCATCGGAGAGGTCGCCAGTACGCCGATGGCCTGGTCCCGCACCTCCCAGCCGTGGCAGTAAGGGCAGTGCAGCACGTCCTTTCCCCACTGCTCCGCCAAACCCGGTACGTCGGGCAGGACGTCGGTAAGCCCGCTGGTCACCAGGACGCGTCGGCCCGCGTACGTCGTACCGTCCGCCACCTCGACCGTGAAAACGTCACCCTGGTGGACGCCGACCACGGTGCCGGTCGCGAACTCACCGCCGTACCCGGCCACCTCAGCGCGGCCGGCCGTGTACAGCTCACTCGGCGGAGTCCCGTCCCGGGTCAGGAAGTTGTGCACGTGATCCGCCGGGGCGTTCCGCGGCCTGCCGTCGTCGATGACCAGCACCGACCGGCGCGACCGCACCAGCGCCAGCGCCCCACTCAGCCCGGCCGCACCGGCCCCGATCACGATCACGTCGTACGTCGTCATGATGTCCAACTCCTCTCGTTACTCCGAGGATCCGCCGGAGTTCTCGATTTCGACAACTTTCTTTGCCAGAATGGCAAGATGTTCGACGAGGTGCTGGAAGCGGTGGGCCCGCGGCTGCGGGCGTTGCGGATCGAGCGCGGGACGACGCTCGCCCAATTGTCGGAGTCGACCGGGATCTCGGTCAGTACGCTGTCCCGGCTGGAGTCCGGGCAGCGGCGGCCGACGCTGGAGTTGTTGTTGCCCCTGGCCCGCGCCCATCAGGTCCAGCTCGACGAACTGGTGGACGCACCGACGACCGGCGACCCGCGGATCCATGCGAAACCGGTTCGGCACAACGGCGTGACGATCATCCCGCTCAGCCGGCGTCCGGGCGGGCTGCAGGCCTTCAAGCAGATCGTGCCGGCCGGCTGGCCGGGCGGCGAGGTCGACCAGCGCACCCACGAGGGCTACGACTGGATCTACGTGCTGTCCGGGCAGATCCGGCTCGTGCTCGGCGACAACGACTTCGTGCTGGAGGCCGGCGAGGTCGCCGAGTTCGACACCCGCGTGCCGCACTGGTTCGGCAACGACGGCCCCGGCCCGGCCGAGATCCTCTGCCTGTACGGCCCGCAAGGGGAGCGGATGCACGTCAAAGCGCGGACCCGCTAGTGTCCTCGCGTCGACAGTGAGGAGCTGGTAGTGAGCGTCGCGTTGTTCACGTTGGGCGGCACCATCGCCATGGGCGGCGACCGC
The DNA here is from genome assembly GCF_013131805.1 of Kribbella sandramycini. Lineage (GTDB taxonomy): Bacteria > Actinomycetota > Actinomycetes > Propionibacteriales > Kribbellaceae > Kribbella > Kribbella sandramycini. The sequence goes on from NZ_JABJRC010000007.1 coordinate 121,367, forward strand.
CGGTTGACCGGAGCCGATCTGACGGCGGCGGTGCCGGGGCTGGCCGAGCTGGGCCGTCCGGTCGAGATCCAGGACATCGAGGCAGTGCCGAGCGCCAATCTGACCGCGGCGAAGGTGCTCGAGGTGGTCGACGCGGCGTCCAAGGCGATCGCCGCGGGCGCGACCGGCGTGGTGGTCACCCAGGGCACGGACACCTTGGAGGAGACGGCGTTCCTGGTCGACCAGGTGTGGCCGCACCCGCAGCCCTTCGTCCTGACCGGCGCCCTGCGGAACCCGACCCTCGCCGGCCCGGACGGCCCGGCGAACCTGCTCGCCGCCTGCCGCGTCGCCTGCTCCCCCGCGGCCCGCGACCTCGGCGCGCTCGTCGTGTTCAAGGACGAGATCCACGCCGCCCGCTGGGTCCGTAAGACGCACACCACCAGTACGTCGGCGTTCGCGTCGCCGGCCACCGGGCCGATCGGCCACGTCGTCGAGGAGCAGGTCCGCGTCCTCACCCGTCCGGCGCGGCTGGACGGCCTCCAGGGCAGCGCGGAGCCGAGTGTGCTCGAAGCCACCAAGGTCGCGCTCTATCCGATCACGATGGACGACGACGGCCTCCTGCTGCGTGGTCTGGCCGACACCCACCAGGGCCTGGTCGTCGCCGCGCTCGGCGCCGGTCACGTGCCGAACGCGCTCGTCCCGGCGCTCGAAGCGCTCGCCGCGACGATGCCCGTCGTCCTCACCTCGCGGACGGGTGCGGGCTCGATCCTGCGCAACACCTACGCCGGCCCGGGCGCCGAGATCGATCTGCTCCAACGCGGTCTGATCGACGGCGGCTTCCTCGACCCCTACAAGGCGCGGGTGCTGCTTCGGTTGCTGCTGGCAACTGACGAGGACGACGTCAGCGGGGCTTTCGCGCAATATCGTTGAGGGCGGCCGCCTTCAGCGTCAGATAGTCGCGCTCGGGGATGCTCGTCGTCCCCAGCGCGGCCGCCCGGAAGTGTTCGACGGCGGTCGCGAGGTCGCCGCGCATCTCGTACAGGTGGCCGCGGGTCGCGTCCAGCCGGTGGTTGCCGCGCAGTTCGTCGTCCAACGGCTCCAGTAGCTTCAGGCCGGCGTCCGGCCCGTCGACCATGGCCGCGGCGATGGCGCGGTTGAGCTTGACCATCGGGTTCCCGGACAGGCTCTCCAGGAGGCCGTAGAGCGCGAGGATCTGCGGCCAGTCGGTGTCCTCGGCGCGGTCGACCTCGTCGTGCAGCGCGGCAATGGCGGCCTGCAGCTGGTACTCCCCCAGCGGCGGCGAGCTGAACGCCTGTACGGCCAGCTCAACGCCTTCGGTGATGTACGTCTGGTTCCAGAGGCTGCGGTCCTGATCGGCCAGTGGGATCAGTTCACCGGCGCTGCCGGTCCGTGCGGCGCGACGGGCGTCAGTCAGCAGCATGAGCGCCAGCAGACCAGTCACCTGGCCGTTGTCGAGCTGGCGGCGTACTGCGCGGGTCAGCCGGATCGCCTCACTCGACAGGTCGCTCCGGTGCAGCTCTGGGCCGCTGCTACTCGCATAGCCTTCGTTGAACATCAGATACAGCACATGCAGCACATTGCGAAGCCGATCGTCCGCATCGGTCGCCAGCTCGAAGGTGGCGCCTTTGAGCCGCCCCTTGGCCCGGCTGATCCGCTGCGCCATCGTTGCCTCCGGCACCAGGTACGCCGTGGCGATCTCGGCCGTTGTGAGCCCACCGACCGCCCGCAGCGTCAGTGCGATCGCCGAGGCCGGTGTCAGCGACGGGTGGCAGCAGAGGAAGAGCAGACGCAGTGTGTCGTCCTGCTCCTCGACCTCCTCCGGCGGGATGTCCCGCAGCGCCGCCTTCTCCTCACGGCGCCGTCGGGCCTGCTCCTGCCGGACCTCGTCGATGAACCGACGCAACGCTGTCTGGATCAGCCATGCCTTCGGGTTGTCCGGTCGGCCGTCCCGCGGCCAGGTGGTCGCAGCCGCCAGCAAGGCCTCCTGTACGGCGTCCTCGGCCGCAGCGAAGTCGCCGGTGCGCCGGACGACCACACCGAGGACCTGCGGCGTCAGCTCACGCAGCAGGTCCTCGAGGAGGTGGTCGTCAGATATCCCAGAAGTCGGCATCCGAGTCCATCAGCCGGCGGACCTCGATCGGCTGCTCGAGCGGCACGCCACCCGGGCCAGGCGCGCTGGACTGCTCGGCGGCGATCTCCAGCGCGCGCTCCTCGGAGTCGACGTCGATCAGCGTGTACCCGGCCAGGACCTCCTTGGCCTCGGCGTACGGGCCGTCGGTGATCACCGGCGCGCTGACGCCGGCCGCACGGACCACCTTGGCGTGCTTCGGCCAGGTCAGCCCCTGGACCTCGACCAGCTCACCACTGGCCCGCAGGCGCTCCAGGCCGTCGCTCAGGTACTGCATGTGGGCCTTCATGTCGGCCTCGTCCCAGTCGTGCATGATCGTCTCGGTGTTGCCACCGTCGTGGTTCATCAGCAGCAGGAACTTGGTCATCTCGCGTCTCCTTCTTCGGGGTGTTTTACCGAAGGACGAAGCTGTCCGGGCGTTCTCTACATCAGTCCAGCAACGCGTCGACGAACTGCTCCGGGTCGAACGGCGCCAGGTCGTCCGCGCCCTCGCCGAGGCCGACCAGCTTCACCGGCACACCGAGCTCGCGCTGCACCGCGATCACGATGCCGCCCTTGGCCGTGCCGTCCAGCTTGGTCAGCACCAGGCCGGTGACGTTGATGACCTCGGCGAACACCCGCGCCTGGGTGAGCCCGTTCTGGCCGGTGGTCGCGTCGATGACGAGCAGCACCTCGTCGACCTCGGCCGACTTCTCGATGACCCGCTTGACCTTGCCGAGCTCGTCCATCAGGCCGGTCTTGGTGTGCAGCCGCCCGGCGGTGTCGACCAGGACGACGTCCGCCTCCTCGGCGATGCCCTGCTTGACCGCGTCGAACGCGATGCTGGCCGGGTCCCCGCCCTCGGGGCCGCGCACGGTCCGGGCGCCGACCCGCTCACCCCAGGTCTGCAGCTGGTCCGCGGCGGCGGCGCGGAAGGTGTCCGCCGCGCCCAGGACGACGTGCTTGTCCTCGGCGACGAGCACGCGGGCGAGCCGGCCGACGGTCGTCGTCTTGCCGGTGCCGTTGACGCCGACGACCAGGACGACGGCCGGCTGCGCCTCCTTGCGGGTCACCGCGAGCGAGCGGTCCATCGACGGGTCGACCAGCGTGATCAGCTCTTCGCGCAGGACGTCGCGGGCCTGGGCGGCGCCGACGCCCTCGACGCGCATCCGCGTCCGCAGCTTGTCGACCAGCTCCTGCGTGGGGCCGACGCCGACGTCCGCGGTGATCAGCGTGGTCTCGATGTCCTCCCACGTCTCCTCGTCCAGCTTGTCGCGGGACAGCAGCGCGAGCAGGCCCTTGCCGAGCGAACCCTGCGACCGGGCCAGCCGCGCGCGCAGCCGGACCAGCCGGCCCTGCGCGGACTCGGGCTTCTCGACGGTCGGCGCGACCGGCTCGGCGGGCAGCTCGGTGTCCTCGAGCGTGCGGGTCGGGGTGTCCCGGGGCTGCTCGGCGTCCTCGCCGACGGTCGGCTCGGCCGGCTCGATGGTCGGCGTGGTCGCCGCCGGCAACTCCGACCGCCGGCGGCGGGCGGCGACGAGCCCGGCGACAGCGCCCAGCACGACCACCCCCGCGATGATGATCGCGAGCAGGACCTGATCAGTCAGCAAAGGGATCGACACGATTCCCCATCTTGGCAGACGCGCGGCCCGCGCAGCGCATCCGTCACCGCAGAAGCACTTCTTGTCGCGCTACGTGATCGGGCACGAGCTCCGGCCGGTGGGTGAGCAGGACGACCGTCCGCTCGCCGGCCGCGGCGAACAGGTCGGCCAGCAGCGCTCGCCCGGTCTCCTCGTCCAGATGCTCGGTCGGCTCGTCCAGGACCAGTACGTCGCGCTGCGCGAGCAGGAGCCGGGCGAACGCCAGCCGCTGCCGCTGACCGCCGGACAGCCGTGCGCCGTGCTCACCGACCAGCGTGTCCAGCCCGTCCGCCAGGCCTTCGACGAAGGCCCCGAGCCGGGCCAGGTAGAGCGCCCGCCAGATCCGCAGGTCGCTGACCCCTGGGTCCGCGAGCAGGAGGTTCTCTCGGATCGTCGTGTCGAACACATGGCTCTCCTGGGTGAGCAGACCGACCACCGACCGCACCTGGTCGCCTTCCAGACTGGCCAGGTCGACGCCGTCCAGCAGAACCTGGCCGGCGCGCGGCTCCAGGAACCGCAGCAGTACGGCGGCCAGGGTGCTCTTGCCCGCGCCGCTCGGCCCGGTGATCACTACTCGGCTCCCGGCCGGCATGTCCAGGCTCAGCTCACTCAGTACGTCGCTATCGGCGCCGTACCCGACTCGGAGCTGCCGGACCTGCAGTCCGCGCCCCTGCGGCAGCGCTACCGGTTTCCGAGGCTCAGCGACCGGCTCTGGGCTGTCGACCAACTCCTGAACCCGACCGAGCGAAGAGCGCACTCTGATCGCCAACTGCGCTGCTGCGGGGACGCCGCCGAGCACATCGGCCAACGCCAGCGGAGTGAGGACAAGTACGGCGAACACCGCGCCGGTAATGCTCGCCGTACTGCCCAGCACCAGACCGGCGATACTCGCACCGCCGACACACACCACCAGCAACGCGCCGCCCAGCCCGGCGCTCCAGGCCGACCGGCGCTCTGCCGCCGCCAGCCGCGCGTCGCGAGCGCTGAACGCGTCCAGCACCCGGTCGGTCGCGTTGAAGGCAATCACCTCACCTGCGGTCAGCAGCGTCTCGGTCGCTGCCGCGGCGACCTCGCCTCGGGCACCGGCCACGCTGCGCTCGGCCCGACGCGCCGACCAGGCAGTCAGCCACGGCACCACCGTGCAAGCGACCAGGACGGCGACAGCGACGGCCGCACCCGCAGTCGGCAGCAGGAGCGCGATCAGCGCAACGGTCGCGGTTCCGGTCACTGCTGCGACGGCCACCGGCAGCAGAACCCGCAACCACAGATCGAGGACCGCATCGACGTCCAGCACCAGTCGCGCCAGCAGGTCGCCCTGCCGCCGCCCGCTCAGCCCGCCCGGAGCGAGCTGCTCCAGCCGAGCGGTGATCCGGGCTCGGGTCTCCCCCAACACCCGGTACGCCGCATCGTGGCCGGCCAGCCGCTCGACGTACCGGAAGACGCCGCGCGCGACGCCGAACGCCCGGACGGCGACGATCGGGACCAACAGGATCAACACCGGCGGCTGCGCGGCAGCCGTGGTGATCAGCCAAGCCGACGTGGCCAACAGACCTACTGCCGAGCCGGCCGCAGCCACACCCGCCGCCAAGGCCAACGCCAGCCGCCACCAGACCTTGCGCTCCGGCTGAATGAATCGCATGGCTGCCCAGCTGCTCATGCCAGCACCAACTCTCGTGGTCCCACGACAACACTTCGGTCGGCCGCTGTAATCAGTGCCGGTCGGTGCGCGACCATCAGCACCGTTCGACCAGTCGCCCGCAGCCCAGCGATCACTGCGGCCTCGGTGTCCGTGTCCAGCCCTGCGGTCGGCTCATCCAGGAGCAGCACGGGCGCATCGGTCACCAGCGCCCGCGCCAACGCCACGCGGCGCTGCTGCCCGCCCGACAACAGCTGCCCGTGCTCGCCAACCGCTTTATCAAGCTCCAGCTCACTTGAACCGGCTGCCAGCAGAGCCAGCCGGACGGCGTCATCGGAGGCCTCCGGCTGCCCGAGCCGCACGTTGTCGGCGACACTCCCCGACCGGAGCCCGGCCCGCTGTGGCACCCAGGCGAACTGCCGCCGCCACGCGCTCGGCTCGAACTCGTCCGCCGCACTGCCACCCGCGACCACCACACCGCGTTCGGGCGCGATGAAACCGAGCAACACCGCCAGCACTGTCGACTTACCGGCACCACTCGGCCCAGTCAGTGCGAGCACCTCACCCGGCCGCACCTCCAGGTCGAACCCGTCGAGCGCCGGCTCGTCGCGACCCGGGTAGCGCACGGTCACGTCGTACAGCTGCAGGTTGGTCGTGCGTAGGTCGGGGACGTCGGTCCGGTCGCCACGCTCCGGCAGCGGAGTCTCCAGGACCCGGAAGGCCTCCTCGCTGGCGGCAACACCGTCCGCGCTGGCGTGGAAGTGCAGGCCGACCTGACGCAGTGGCAGGTAGGCCTCGGGCGCGAGGATCAACACCATCAGCGCGGTCTCCAGCCCGAGGTGGCCTTCGATCAACCGCAGGCCCACACCAACGGCGACCAGCGCGACCGAGATGCTGGCGAGCAGTTCCAGCGCCAGAGAGGAGAGAAAGGCGACCCGCAGACTGCTCATCGACGCGACCCGGTGTCGATCCGTCACCCGGCGTACGGCCGCCTCCTGCGCCCTGGCGCGGCCGAACAGCTTCAGGGTCGGCAGACCGGTCACCACATCGGTGAAGTGATGGGCCAGCCGGTCGAGCGCGCGTTGCCGGCGTCGGCTGTGCGCCTGGGTCGCCCAGCCGATCAGCGCCATGAAGATCGGGATCAGCGGCAGCGTGATCACGACAGTCCCAGCGGCGATCAGATCGCCGGTCGCCATCCAGCCGATCACTCCGGCCGGGACAGTCGCAGCGAGTACGAGCTGCGGGAGGTAACGCGCGAAATACGGATCGAGGTCGTCAAGGCCCTTGGTGAGCAACGTAGTCAGCGAACTACTGCGCTCGCCGCTCAGCCAGACCGGACCGAGTTTCAGCGCATGCTCCAATGTCTGCCGCCGCAGCGTCGACTTCACCGCCGCGGCAGACCGCTGCGCGACCACCTCTTGGCACCACAGCAGCACGGCTCGCCCAGCGACCACGGCGGCGAGCGCCCAGGCCGCACTGGTCACGTCAGCGCCCTGCAGCACCACTCCGGCGATCACCTTCGCCAGCAGCATCGCCTGGACGATAATCAGCGCGCCACTCGCGATACCGATCAGAACCGAGGCAGCCAGGAAGGTCCGGGCCGCCCGAGCCCGGCGCAGCAGCCGCGGGTCGAGCGGCTTCATGCCGCCACCACGACCCGCTTGCGGAACACCCAGTACGTCCAGCCCTGGTAGAGCAGCACGAGCGGCGTGAAGATCCCCGCGATGATCGTCAGGATCTTCAAGGTGTACGCCGTCGACGCGGCCTCGGCCACTGTCAGCGTCGTCTCCGGGCTCAGCGTCGAGGGCAGCACGGCTGGGAAGAGTGCAGCGAACAGTGAGACCACAGCCAGCCCAGTAGCGACAGCCGAGCCGGTGAAGGCCCAGCCCTCCCGGCCGAGCCGGTTGGCGATCAGACCGCCGACGAACGCCGCAGCGGCAGCCGCTGCGACCACAGCCGAGGCGATGTCACCGCGCAGCGCCTGGGCCCACCACAGGAAGGCGACCGCAAGGACTGCGGCGACCACACCGACCTGACGAGCGAGCCGGTTCGCCCGCTCTCGCAGTACGCCGGTGGTTCGCAAGGCCAGGAAGATCGCGCCGTGGGCGACGAAGACCGCAGTGAAGGTCAGACCGCCGAGCAGGGCGAACGGGTTCAGCAGCTCCCCCAGCCCGCCGACGTACTCGTGGGAGGCATCCAGCGGGACGCCGCGGACGAGGTTGGCGAAGACGATGCCCCACAGCAGCGGGGGCAGCACCGAGCCGACGGTGATCACCGTGTCCATCCGGCCGCGCCACTCCAGGTCGGCCCGTTTGCCGCGGTACTCGATCGCGACCCCGCGCAGGATCAGCGCGACCAGGATCGCGAACAGCGGCAGGTAGAACCCGCTGAAGACGGTCGCGTACCACTCCGGGAAGGCGGCGAACATGGCCGCGCCGGCCATCACCAGCCAGACCTCGTTACCGTCCCAGACCGGGCCGATCGTGGTGATCACCGCGCGCCGCTCGGGCTCGTCGCGGCCGAGCACCCGGACCAGCGCGCCGACGCCGAAGTCGAACCCCTCGAGGACGAAGTACCCGGTCCACAGCCCGGCGATGAGCAGGAACCAGACGGTCGTGAGCTCCATGATCCAGCCCTTCTCAGTAAGCGAACGACAGCGGTTCGGCGGCATCCGGCGCGTCGTCCGGATCGCTCTCGGGCGGCGGCGCGTCGGTCCCGGCCAGACCGGCCCGGATCGTGCGCAGCATCAGCTTCACCTCGACGAATCCGAGGACGCCGTACAGGACGGTGAAGCCGGCCAGCGAGATGATCAGCTCGGTCGCCGTCGTGCCCGGCGAGACGCCGGACGCCGTCGGCATCAGGCCGAACACCAGCCAGGGCTGGCGGCCGGTCTCGGTGAAGATCCAGCCGAAGCAGTTCGCGAGCAGCGGTAGCAGCGGCAACGGCGCGACCACCCAGATCAGCCACCTGGCCGGCGCCCGCCCCTTTCTCGTCGCCCAGAGCAACCAGAGCGCGATCGCGCCGGTCGAGAGGCCGACGCCGATCATCAGCCGGAAGGTCCAGTAGGCGAGCGGGATGTTCGGGTTGTAGGAGCCTGGGCCGTAGAGCCGCTCGTAGGCCTCCTGCAGCGAGTTGATGCCCTTGACCTCGCCGTCGAAACTGCCGGTGCCGAGGAAGGACAGCAGGTACGGCACCTTGATCGAGAAGACTTCCTTCGAGCCGTCCAGCGTGCCGATCGTGAACAGCGACAGCGCGGCCGGCTTCTCGGTCTCGTAGAGCGCCTCGGCGGCGGCCATCTTCATCGGCTGCACCTCGGTCATCACCTTGCCCTGTTGGTCACCGGTGAGCGCGACGCCGGCGCTGGCGGCGAGCACGATCACGGCGCCGATCTTGAGCGCCGTCCGGAACACGTCGCGATCGACGTCCGGCCGGCGGAGCAGATGCCAGAGCGCGACCGCGGCGACGAACGCGCCGCCGACCATGAACGCGGCGAAGATCGTGTGCGGGTAGGTGACGAGCACGACCTTGTTGGTCAGCACCGCCCACAGGTCGGTCAGCTCGGCCCGGCCGCGCTCGGGGTTGATCCGGAAGCCGACCGGGTTCTGCATCCAGGAGTTGGCGGCGAGGATGAAGTACGCCGACAGCTGGGTCCCGAGTACGACCATCCAGATACAGGCCAGGTGGACGAGTTTGGGCAGCCGGTCCCAGCCGAACATCCAGAGGCCGATGAAGGTCGACTCGACGAAGAACGCCAGCAGGCCCTCGAGCGCCAGCGGAGCGCCGAAGACGTCGCCGACGAACCGTGAGTAGTCCGACCAGTTCATCCCGAACTGGAACTCCTGGACCAGGCCGGTGACCACGCCCATCGCGATGTTGATCAGGAACAACTTGCCGTAGAACTTGGTCAGCCGCAGGTACTTCTCCTTGCCGGTGCGGTACCACGCGGTCTGCAGCCCGGCCGTGATCGCGACCAGCGAGATCGTCACCGGCACGAAGAAGAAGTGGTACACGGTGGTGACGGCGAACTGCCAGCGGGCCAGATCCAGGGTGTCCACGAACCCCTCCAGGGACATCTACGACGATACGTAGTAGATCGTAGCGCGGATCTACTACGCGATGTAGTTCTTATCTACTACGACGTGTAGTTACACTGGTCACGTGACGAGTGAGGAGAAGGCGCCGCGACCGCTCGGCGACCTCGAGCGCCTGGTGATGGAGCAGCTGTGGGCGGCGTCCGAGGCGCTGACCGTGCGCCAGGTGCACGAGCGGGTCGCGACGACCCGCGACCTCGCCTACACGACTGTGATGACGGTGCTCGATCGGCTCGCGAAGAAGGAGCTGACCGAGCGCGAGCGCGACGGCAAGGCCTGGCGGTATCGCGCCGCCGCGCCACGCGAGGAGCTGGCCGTCGACCTGATGCGCGATGCACTCGACCGGGCCGGTGACCGGCGGGAGGCGCTGGTCCGGTTCGTCGGCCAGGTCAGCGACGAGGAGGCCGCGCTGCTTCGCGAGGCCCTCGCCAAGCTGGACGGCGACACCTCGGGGCGAGCCGGGTGATCACCCCGGTTCTGCTGGCCGCGTTGGCCCTGGTGCTGGCGGGGCCGGCGCCCGCACTGCTGGCGCGCTCCGACTGGCCGTACCGGGTGCCGCGCGCGGCTATCGCGCTTTGGCAGGCCATTTCACTCGCTGCGGTGCTGGCCGCGCTCGGTGCGGGGATTTCACTGTCGTACTCGACCGCCGGGCAGCCAGGCGAGCCGCGCTTCGACCCGTCGTCCGCCCGTGACCTCGTGGCCGCCGCAGTCCTCGCCATGACCGCACTGGTCGTCGTCAGGCTGCTCTGGGCCGCCGGCCGCGTCGCCGTCGGCACCCGAGCCCGCCGTCGGCGGCACCGCGACCTGGTCGACATCCTCGCCACTCCCGACGGCCTCATCCCCGGCCTGCGCGTCCTCGAAGAGCAGACGCCACTCGCCTACTGCCTCCCCGCCCTCCGCGGGGCGCGCGTAGTCGTCTCTGTCGGCGCGCTGGACCGCCTCGACGACAGCGAGCTCAGAGCCGTCCTGGCCCACGAGCAAGCGCACCTCCGCGCCCGCCACGACCTGGTCCTCGAGGCCTTCACCGCCCTGCACCAGGCCTTCCCCCGCTTCGTCCGCAGCGACCTGGCCCTCGAACAGGCCCGCACCCTCGTCGAACTCCTGGCCGACGACGACGCCCGCCGCCGCAACGGCCCCCGCCCCCTGGCCCGAGCCCTCGTAGCCCTTGCCGGCTCCCCAGCCCCCGAAGCCGGCCTGGCCGCCGCCAAGTCCGCCACCCTGCTCCGAGTCCAGCGCCTAGCCGACCCCACCCCCGACAACCGCCTACTAGCAGCCACCACCTACACAGCCGCCGTAGCCCTCCTCGTAGTCCCCACCCTCACCGTCGCCGCCCCCATAGTCCTAGCCATCGTCAACGCCGTCAGCTGAACCTAGCCGAAGTGTTTGCCTTCGTTGCGGGCTACGGCGAGCAGGACGAGGCCGGCGAGCAGGAGCAGAACTACCGTCATTACCACGAACGTCACCACGTGCGATTTCCCCGATTCCCCACAGATCCCCAGTTGGCTATCGGTGGACGAGCTCAGGGGCGTAAAAGTTCCCCGAAGGCCTTGGTGATTTCGTCGAGGGGCCAGTCGAGGGTGGTGGGGGTGACGACGAGCTCGGTCCAGGACCAGCCGGGGACGGCGGCGGGGTGCCAGGGGCCGCAGATCGACTCGCGGGTGCGCTCCATCCGGGCGACCGCCGCGGCCTCCATCACCTCGACCCGGCGGGGCGCGTAGAGCTGGAAGGAGTTGGTGTGCGGCGACTCCGGCACGACGCGGAATCCCTCGCCCTGTAAGGAGACGGCGATCTGGACGGCGCGGTCGTACAGGTCGTCCATCAACGGGAGCACCGTGCGCAGTCCCTCGCGCGCGGCGACGGCGTACGGTGCGAGGGTGAAGAGGTTGCCGCCGAGGCGGCGCTGCCAGCGCCTCGTCTCGGCGATGACGTCTTCCGGCCCGGCCAGGATCGCACCGGCCAGCCCGCCGAGCACCTTGTAGAACGACACGTAGACCGAGCTGGCCAGCGCCGAGATCTCCGCCAGGCTGTGCTCCAGGTACGGCGTGCTCTCCCAGAGCCGAGCGCCGTCGAGATGCAGTGGTACGCCGCGTGCCGCGCAGGCCTCGGCGAACACGACCAGCTCGTCCCAGGTCGGCAGCAGGAAGCCGGGGTCGCGCAGCGGCAGCTCCAGCGACACTGCCGCCAGCTTGCCCGGAATGGCCTGCAGCTCGTCCGGCCGCGGCTGGCGCGGTTCGGACGTCAGACGCTCGATGCGCAGCTGGTGGACCTCCTCCAGCGCGTTCAGCTCGTGCACCAGCAGGTGGGACTGGCCGTGTACCGCCACCCGGCTGGTGCCCGCGCGATCGGCGTACACCCGCAGCACGCTCTGCTGCGCCATGATGCCCGACGGCATGAAGACTGCGGCCGGTTTGCCGAGCAGCTCGGCCACCTCCTGCTCCAGCGCGGCCACCTCACCGCCGGTGCCGTAGATGTCGGCATCCGCCTCGGCTGTCACCTCAGCGAGCCGCCGGAGCCGGTCCGCCATCGGCGTCCGGGGGTGGGCGAGCCAGCGGTCGCAGTTGGCGGCCGCGGCCTTACGGCGGGCCGGAGTGTCAGCAGCGGAAGCAGAAGGCACGAATCCATCCTCTCCCGGGGGACAACTGGTTTCAGATGGTGGTGGTCACGACGTGCGCACCCTGCACCGTCTTGATCTCCACCGACTTGACCTGGTCCGGCGAAATCAGCACACCGCCACCGAACCGGCTCCCCTCCCGGGCAGCCTGCTCCGTGACCACCCAGCTGCCGGCCGTCCAGACCTTGCCGGCCTTGTCGGTCACGTACATCTCACACTCGGCGCCGGGCTTCAGCCCGGTGATCCGCACCCGTATCCAGGTCCAGTTCTCCCGCGGCTCCACAGTGGTCGCCATCGTCGCCCCGGACGCCGCATCGGTCGCACTCACCTGCACCGATCCCGGCACCGGCCCGTCAGCCTGCTCGACGGTCTGCCGCCCGATCAGTACGCCGCCGCCCAGCGCACCAGCCACCACAACAACCGCCGCGGCAACCAGCAGCCACCGACCGCGCTTCTTCGCCACCGGTGCAACCGGCGTAGCGACCGCGGACGGCGCAGCAGCAGCCTCCCGGACCTCACGCACCGTGCGCTGGAGCAACAGGTCCCCGCCCTCCGGCGGGCCGTCCAGGAACGCCTCCGGCGGGACCTCCCCGAGGAACTCCTTCAGCTCCTCCAGCTCCACCAGCTCGGCGCGGCACTCTGCGCAGTCCGCCAGGTGGGCCTCCACCTCGCGCGCCTCGTCGGCGTCCAGCGCGCCCAGAGCGTAAGCGCCCAGCTGCGAGTGCTCGCTCATCTGGCCACCTCCGCCTCTGATCCGGCCATCACCGCGCGCAATGCTCGGAGGGCGTAGTACGTTCGCGATTTCACGGTACCCGGCGGGACGCCGAGCTCCTGCGCCGCCTCGGCCACCGAGCGACCGCGGTAGTACAGCTCGACCAGCACCTCGCGGTGTTCGGGCGACACCTGGTCCAGCGCGCCCAGCACCACCATGGTGTTCACCACGGCGTCGGAGTGGTCGCCCTCCACCGGAGGGCGGTCCACCACATCGGCTACCTCGGCGGGCCGGGCCGCTCGCGCTCTGGCCCGGTCGGTGACGATGTTGCGCGCCACCGTGAGCAGCCAGCCCCGCACCGAGCCCGCACCCTTGTTCAGATCGGCAGCGTGTTTCCACGCCCGCACCAGCGTCTCCTGGACGACGTCCTCCGCCGCGGCCCGATCCCCGGTCAGCCGGGTCGCGTACGCCAGCAGGCTGCGCCCATGTTCGGCGTACAGAGAACGGACGAACGTCTCCCCCGCGTCCGCACCCTGGTAGTCACCCACCGACGGAACGATACCGGTTACGGCGGGCGCCCACCCGGGGAAGTACTCAGTAGCCGTAGTTGCCATCGCCGGACGGTTGGGTCGTGATCTTCTTGCCGTCCGCGCCGACGGCCCACCACACTCCCCCGACCGCCTGCCCCTTGGTCTCACCGGCCTTGGTGTCACCGGCGAACAGGTACACCGGCAGCCCGCCGACCGCCAGTTGCTTGCCGCCGTCGGTGCGGGTGATCGTCGTGACCTCCACGCCGTCCAGCTGCGGAGTGCCCTCGCCGGGCGCGACCGCCGGCCACTTCGCCAGACAGTCCGCCTCGCAGTTCGACTTACCGGCGGTGTCCTTGTCGAAGACGTACACGGTCCGGCCGTTGCCGTCGACAAGGATCTTGCCCAGGCCGCTGTCCGCGGTCTTCAACTGCGCAACGGCTTCCGGCGCCGCACTACCCGCAGCACCGTCGTCGTCACCACAAGCAGTCAATGCGCCGAGCCCCAGCACGACCACTCCCACCACACCGGCCACACGCCTCATCAGGTCCTCCTCGGTATCTCCTTGAACACCTGGCATACGTGCCGCCGCGGCAACCGGTTCAACGGCTATCGTCGGCAACATGAGCCAAGAGATCCCGGCCGCGGTCCAGCGTGCGCTCACCGCGATCGACGAACAGGACAACGACGCGTTCGTGGCGGCCTTCGCCGACCACGGCTACGTCGACGACTGGGGCCGCCAGTTCCGCGGCCACGACCAGATCCGCTCCTGGAGCAGCAACGAGCTGATCGGCAAACGAGCCACCTTCACCGACACCCGGATCGCCACTCCGGGCAACCCGATCACCCTGCTCACCCAGGTCGGCGGCGACGGTTTCAACGGCCCGTCCCACTTCACCTTCGACGTACAGGGCGATCAGCTCGCCTCGATGACGATCACGGCCTGAGCAGCACTTTCCCGCCGCGCCCCGGCCGGGCGGCGTGCTCGATCGCCTGCGCGACATCCGCAAGCGCGTAGGTCGCCTCGACGCGCGCCCGCAGGACGCCGTCGATCGTCAGCCGGGCGAGGTCGCCGTACGTCTGCTCGATCTCGGCCGCCGACGCCGTCCGCAGCCAGTTCGGGATCCACACCCCGTGGACCCGCAGCTCGGTGAAGACGAGGTCGCCCAACCCCACCGCAGGCGCCGCGCCGGTGACCGACGAATAGACCACCACCGGCGCGCCGAACGCGGCCGCCTGCGCCAGCGCACCGACACTCGCGTCGCCTGCGCCGTCGAGGATCAGCGCGAAACGGTCGTCGCCCAACTCGGCTTTGATCCGGTCGGCGAGATCGTCCCCGTCGACCAGGACCACATCAGCCGCCAGACCATCGGCCGCGTCGGGTCGGCGGACGACGCTCAACACCCGCGCGCCGGCGCGCTGAGCCAGCGCCGTCGCGTACTGCGCCACGGCCGAGTTACCGAGGTTGAGCCCGACCCAGTCCCCCGGCTGCAGTCCCGTGAAGCGCGTCAGCGCCAGGTAGGCGGTCAGCGGGTTGGTGCTGAGCATGGCCATCTGTTCGACGTCACCGCCCTCCGGGATCGGTACGACGTTGGCCGCCTTCACCACCACCTTGTCGGCCCAGGTGCCCTGCTCGTAGTTCGGGAGGATCAGCACCCGGCGACCGATCAACTTGGAAGCACCGGCGACGACCCGCCCGACGCCCTCGGTCCCGAGGTCGTACGGCGTCCGCACCGGGTAGTTGTAGTTGCCGGAAGCAAGCATCTGGTCGACCGGGTTGACGGTGGCCGCCTCGATCGCGACGACGACGTCGTCCGGACCGGCGATCAGTTCGGCCGTGTCCTGCAGTTCCGCGTTCGCGGCGAGGTCGCCGAGCTCTTTCAGGACCACCTTCATCGGGTCGCTCCGGTCGTCAGCACCATCCGGAAGCGGGCCGCGCCGGACATCATCCGGGCGTAGGCAGCGGGCGCCTGGTCGAGGGGGACGCGTTCGACCAGCGGGCGGACGTTGTTGGCGAGGGCGAAGGCGAGATTGGCCTCGTTCTCGCTGGGAGTGCCGGTGAGTGAGCCCTCGATCGAGCGGCCGCCGAAGATCAGTGCGCTGGTGGTGACCTCGATCGGATCCGCGGCGGCGCCGACGACGATCAGCTTGCCGCGGAGGCCGAGGCCCTCGACGAGCGGCGACATCGATGCGCCACTGGCCGCCGTCGCGATGATCACCTGAGCGCCGCCGAGCTGCTGGAGCGCCTGGCCGGGGTGCACCGCGGAGCTGTCGATGTAGTCGGTCGCACCGAGTTCGAGCGCCAGTTGCCGCTTGTCCTCACCCCGGGCGATCGCAGCGACTCGGAGTCCGAGTTTGGCGGCGTACTGGATCGCGAGGTGGCCTAGCCCGCCGATGCCCTGGACGGCGACCATCGCACCCGGCTCAGGGGTGCCTTTGCGTAGACCGTTGAAGACGGTGATGCCGGCGCAGAGCAGTGGCGCCGCCTCGGCCGCGTCCCACTCCTCCGGTACGGCGACCAGTCCACTGGCCGGCACGGTCAGGTACTCGGCGTACCCGCCGTCGATCGTGTCACCGGTGACCGGCTGGTTCGAGCAGTAGACGAAATCCCCGCGGCGGCAGTTCGCGCAGACACCGCAGTGGCCGGCCAGGAAGCCGACGCCGACCCGTTGACCGACGCTCCGCTCCCCCACCCCGGCGCCGACGGCGTCGATCCATCCGACCACTTCGTGGCCCGGGACGATCGGCGTACCGGCCGGACGGGTGCCGTTCAGGTTGTGCACCCCCAGGACGTCGCTGTGGCAGACACCGCAGGCCTCAACCCGGATCCGCACCCGGCCGGCGCCGGGCTCGGTGAGCTCACGACTGACCGCGGCGAAGGCGCCGTCCAGGGCCTCGATCGCGTGGTACGTAGTCATATCTTCTCCTCAAGACGGTCGGTCATCTTGACCGACGCACAGAAAAGCCGCCCCGGTTCCGAGGCGGCTGTGACTCAGGTCAGCAGAGCACCGAAGGTGAGGTCGAAGAAGATCTCGAACGCCTCACCGGACTTGTCCGCCCGGGCCCGCAGAATGGCGCCCTCCCAGGCGCTGGTCAGGTAGCGGGCGGTTCGCTCCGGATCGAGCTCGGCGCGGAACTCCCCCGCCTGCTGCCCGGCCGCGATCGCCTCGGCGAGCACACCCGACCACTCCTCCAGCCCGCCCTTGACCCGCAACCGCAGCGGCTCGCTGTGATCGACCACCTCGGCCGCGAAGTTCCCGTACATGCACCCCTTGGTGTACTCCGACAACTCTGCGCCCAAGGCCTCGAAATGCCGCCGGATCCGCTCCGCCGGCGTCCGCGACTCGTCCCGCAACAACGGAATCGGCCGCGTCTCCCCGTAACGCTCCAAGGCGACCGCCGCCAGCGCTTCCTTACTCTCGAAGTGGTTGTAGAACGACCCCTTCGGCACCCCCGCCCGATCGGTGATGTCCTTCACCGCCGCCGCATTGAACCCCCGCTCCAGGAACAACTCCACCCCGGACCCGAGAATCTCCTCCCGCATACTCTGCCTGGCCACACCCCCAATATGACCGGTCGTCTCAAGATCCGCAAGTCGCTCAGACCGGGACGGCGGTCAGGAGCCCCTCGAGCCCGCGAAAGTCCGCCGGATTGCGGGTGTAGAGCGGAAGATCCCGGCTCGACGCGATCGCGGCGATCATCAGGTCCATCCGCCGCGGCCGCGGGTCGCGCCCCGCCGCGATCACCAGCGCGACCAGGCTCCCGTACCGCACGGCGGCGTCCGCATCGAACGGCAACGGATCGAACTCCGCCATCGCCGCTCCCAACACCTCACCCCGAGCGGCCCGGCTGAACGGGTCTTTCGCCATCACCACGCCCTGTTGCAGCTCGGCCATCGTGACCGCGGTGAGCTCGGGATACTCCGGCAGGTCGTCGGCCTCCAGGACCGGGAGGTCGATATAGGTGCAGGTGTCGAGAACACCGGCAGCCGACCGCCCGGTCACGCGCGCTCCCACGGATCGTCGTCGTCGCCGAGTCGATCCTCGGAGCCGAAGAACTCGTCCGCCTCTTTCCGCATCGCGGCGGCATCCACCCGCGGCAGGCGCCGATGCCTTGCGATCAGCTCCTCGGACGTCGGTCGGCGGCGCTTGGCGAGCGGACGCAGCTCGGCGACTTCGGTGCCGTTGCGCGTGATGTGGTAGGTCTCGCCGGCCTCGACGGCGTCCATCACCGCCGCGGACTGATTGCGGAACTCCCGCTGGCTGATGATCTTCATACAACCAGCGTAGCCCCACGAGACACACTGCGCTACGGCTAGGCGGGTTCGGGTTCGCGGATGCGTTGGGAGATGACGGCGGAGACGCCGTCGCCGCGCATGGTGACGCCGTAGAGGGCGTCGGCGACCTCCATGGTGCGTTTTTGGTGGGTGATGACGAGGAGCTGGGAGTTCTCGCGGAGCTCTTCGTAGATTTCGAGGAGGCGGCCGAGGTTGGTGTCGTCCAGGGCGGCTTCGACCTCGTCGAGGATGTAGAAGGGCGACGGGCGGGCCTTGAAGAGGGCGACCAGGAAGGCGACCGCGACCAGGGAGCGCTCGCCGCCGGAGAGCAGGGAGAGGCGTTTGACCTTCTTGCCGGGTGGGCGGGCCTCGACGTCGATACCGGTGGCGAGCATGTCGTCGGGGTCGGTGAGGACGAGGCGGCCCTCGCCGCCGGGGAAGAGCCGGCTGAAGACGTGCTGGAAGGCGACCTCGACATCGCGGTAGGCCTCGGTGAAGACCTGCTCGACGCGGTCGTCGACCTCCTTGACGATATCCATCAGGTCGCGGCGGGACTTGCGCAGGTCCTCGAGCTGTTCGGACAGGAAGCGGTGCCGCTCCTCCATCGCGTCGAACTCCTCGAGCGCGAGCGGGTTGATCCGGCCGAGCTGGTTGAGGGCGCGCTCGGCCTGTTTGAGGCGCTTCTCGACCTTGGCGCGGTCGAACGGCTCGCCTTCGAGCTCGAGCGGCTCCTCGCCCTCCTTGGGCTCCTTCGGCAGTGGCGGCACCAGCTGGTCGGGGCCGTACTCCGCGACCAGCGCCTCGACCGCGATGCCGAGATCGCCCAGGGCCTTCTCGTAGAGGGCCTCCAGCCGCATCTTCTGCTCGGCCCGGGCCAGGGCGTCCCGGTGGACGGTGTTGGTCAGCTGCTCCAGCTCGGAGCTCAGGTTTCGGGTGGTGGAGCGGGCTTGGGCCAGCGCCTGCTCCCGGTCGGCGCGCTGCGCCTGGATGGCGGCCCGCTCGGACGCCGCCAGCTGCAGCGACGTCTCCAGCCGCGCCAGCACGTGGCCGGTGGCCAGATGGACGGCCTGGGCTGCCTCTGCCTGCCGGGCCCGCCGGGCGGCCCGGGCGATCGCCCGGGCGCGTGCCTCGCGCTCCTGCCGGGCTGCGCGCTCCAGCGAGTCGGCACGGCCGGACAGCGCCCGGGCCCGCTCCTCGGTGGTCCGCAGCGCCAGCCGCGCCTCCATCTCGGCCGCGCGGCCGGCCTTGGCCGCCTCGGCGAGCTGGTCCCGCGTGGCGGTGTCGGGCTCGTCGCCCTCGTCGTCGAACATCTCCGCGTCGGTCAGCCGCTCTTCGAGCTCAGCCAGACCGGACAGGTTCTTGTCGCGCTCCTCCTCGGCGGCCGCGATCGCCTCGGCCATCCGCTGCGCCTCGCCGCGGGAGGCCTTCGCCAGCGACCCGAAGTGCGCCAACTGCTCGGCCACGGCCGCCATCGCCGCATCCGACTCGTGCAGCCGGGCCAGCGTGATCTCGACGGACTCCTTCTGCCGGCTCCGCTCGTCCTCCAGGCCGGCCAGCTCGAACCGCAGCCGCTCGCTGCGCGCCGTCGCCTCGACCAGCTTCTCCGCAGCCTCGTCGACCGCGGACTGCACCTCGATCAGGCTGGGCGCCGCATCCGAGCCGCCGTACGCGAAGTGCGCGCCGAGGACGTCGCCGGCGCGGGTCGCGCAGGTGACATCGGGCAGGCTGCGGACGAGGGACTGCGCCGCCGGGACGTCGTCCACCACGGCGACCTTGCGCAGCAGCCGGCGCAGCGCGGGCCGCAGGTTCTGCGGGCACTCGACGACGTCGACGGCGTACTGCGCTCCGTACGGAAGGGCCGGCCACATCGGGTAGTCGTCGGTGGGCGCGTCGCCGAGGAGCATCCCCGCGCGGCCCAGGTCGTGTTCCTTCAGGTGGCCGACGGCGGCCAGCGCGGCGTCCGCATGGGTGATGGCGACCGCGTCGGCCGCCTCGCCGAGCGCAGCCGCGATGGCCGTCTCGTAGCCGGAGCGCACGCTGAGCAGCGCGGCAACCGAGCCCATCAGCCCGTTGACCTGCTCGGAGGCGGCCAGCAGGGCGCCGGCGCCGTCCTTGCGGTTCAGACCCAGCTCCAGCGCCTCCTTGCGGGCGGTCAGGCCGGTGCGCTCGCGCTCGGCGTCCCGCTCCTCGGCCCGGACCTTGGCCAGCCGCTCGTCCATCTCGTCGAGCACGGCCTGGGCGGCCTCGTACTGGTCGTCGAGACCCTTCTCACCGGCATCCAGCCCGGCGACCTGGGTCTCCAGCGCGGTGAAGTCGTGCTGCGCCTTGGCGGCGCGCGCCTCGGCCTCCTGCATGTTGTTGGCCAGGCGGCCGATCTCGGACTCCGCGGCCGACGAACGGCTCTTCAGCGCGTTCACCTGGCCAGTCAGCCGGGCCAGGCCCTCGCGGCGGTCGGCCGCGGCCCGGATCAGCGCCGAGACCCGGCGCTCCTCCTCGGCCTCCTGGTTCTCCAGCACCTGACGACGCTCGACGGCCTCGGCCAGCAGCTCCGAATGCGCCTCGACCTCGGCCTCGATCTGCGCCTCGGTCTCGCGGACCCGGGCCGCCTCCAGCTCCAGCTCC
This sequence comes from Kribbella sandramycini, assembly GCF_013131805.1. GTDB lineage: Bacteria > Actinomycetota > Actinomycetes > Propionibacteriales > Kribbellaceae > Kribbella > Kribbella sandramycini. The sequence goes on from NZ_JABJRC010000007.1 coordinate 141,589, forward strand.
TCGGGGTCGCGCCCCGAGCGCGGGCCGTCGTCGGCGCCGTCGTTCAGCGAGCGGATCCGGTCGGCGGCGATCCGGGCGGTGCCCTTGATCTTCTCGCCGAACCCGGACAGCTGGTACCAGGTGTCCTGCGCGGCCTGCAGCGCGGGCGCGTCCTCGCGGAGCGCCTCCTCGAGCTCGGCCTCCAGCTCGCGCGCCTCGCGCAGCTTGGCCTCGATCTCGGTCCGCCGCTCCGTCATCCGGGCCTCGTCGGCCAGCTCGGCCTCGAGCGCGGACTGCGCCTGGACGATGTCGTCGGCCAGCAACCGGGCCCGGCCGTCGCGGACCTCGGCCTGGATCGTCACCGCCCGGCGCGCCACCTCCGCCTGGCGCCCGAGCGGCTTCAGCTGCCGGCGGATCTCGGTGATCAGGTCGCCGAGGCGGTGCAGGTTGCCCTCGGTCGCCTCCAGCTTCCGGATCGCCTTCTCTTTGCGTTTGCGGTGCTTGAGGACGCCGGCCGCCTCCTCGACGAAGCCGCGGCGGCCCTCGGGGGTGGCGCGCAGGATCGAGTCGAGCTGGCCCTGGCCGACGATGACGTGCATCTCACGGCCGATACCGGAGTCGCTGAGCAGCTCCTGGACGTCGAGCAGCCGGCAGCTCTGCCCGTTGATCTGGTAGTCCGAACCGCCGTTGCGGAACATCGTCCGGCTGATCGTGACCTCGGCGTACTCGATCGGGAGCGCGCCGTCGGTGTTGTCGATGGTCAGCACGACCTCGGCGCGGCCCAGCGGGGAGCGCCCGGAGGTGCCGGCGAAGATGACGTCCTCCATCTTGCCGCCGCGCAGGGATTTCGCGCCCTGCTCGCCCATCACCCAGGCCAGCGCGTCGACGACGTTGGACTTACCGGAGCCGTTCGGGCCGACGATGCAGGTGATCCCCGGTTCGAAGTTCATCGTCGTGGCCGACGCGAAGGACTTGAAGCCTCGGAGCGTCATGCTCTTCAGATACAAAGCGATGCTCTCCAACCCGTGAAAGGACAGACGATACCGAAGGAACCGTCGCAACTCGTAACGCTGTCGCTACCCGGGGAAGTAGTTCCGTCTGGGAGTCTACAAACACCTGCGGGCGATCCCGTGCAGGCGGACGGAGATGTCGGGAGAAAGACAACCGGCGGAGGCCCGGACGGGGGCCGCCGCCGTGGTAGTGCGGTCGGTGATTACTGCGACCTGGCGGTCGCGGCTCGGGTCCTCAGACCGAAGCGGGGGCGCGCAGAGCCTCGTCGACTGTCAGCAAGCGGCCCTCGTGGACCTGTGCGACGAGGTGGTCGTTCTCTGCCTGCAGGCGCATCACATGCGCCTCCAGATCGGCGACACGCCGGTTGAGCAGACGAACCTGCTCGAGCATGCGCGGGTCAGTGCCTCCAAGGTGCCCTAAAAGAGCCTTGGCCATTGTGCTGTCCTCCGGAAGGGTTCTGGCCGGGTGTGCGCACCCCGTGAGCTCAGATCGCAATGGGGAGCGCTGAAAATGTGTGCCGTCTTTCAGGGTGACACCGGCAAGGCCGACGGTCAACCTGGGCCACGTTTATTAACGATACCTCGCCTACCAGCGGACCAGCCGCGGAACCGGCTGGCATCTCGGGCAGCGGTACGACGAACGGTTCATGAACGGCTCCCGGCGGATCGGCCGGCCGTCCCGCGGGCACGGCGCGCCTTCCTGTCCGTAGACGTTCAGGCCGCGTTCGAAATAGCCGGATTCCCCGTTCACGTTGACGTACAGGGCGTCGAAACTGGTGCCGCCGACGTCCAGCGCCTCGGCCATCACCTCGTGGGCGTGCCGGAGAATCTCCTGTGCCTGCTGGGGTTTCAGCGATTCGGTGGCCCGCGCGTAGTGCAGTTTCGCGCGCCACAAGGCCTCGTCGGCGTAGATGTTGCCGATCCCGCTGACGACGGTCTGGTCGAGCAGCGCCCGTTTCAAACCGGTCTTGCGGCGGCGCAGTTTGGCCGCGGCGGCATCCGCGTCGAACAAAGGATCGAACGGGTCCCGGGCGATGTGGGCGATCTCGGCGGGCAGCTCGGCGCCGCCGTCGGCGTACGACAGACCACCGAACATCCGCTGGTCCACAAAGCGGACCTCTCCGCCGCCGTCCGCGAACCGGAACCGGACCCGCAGGTGCGCCTCGTCGGGCGCGCCGACCGGCTGGACCCGGAACTGACCGCTCATCCCGAGGTGGGTGAGCACCGCGTCACCGGACGTCAGCGGCAGCCAGAGGTACTTGCCGCGCCGGGCCGGCTCGGCGAACACCTGGCCCTTGAGCCGGGAGACGAAGTCCTCCGGACCGGCCAGATGCCGGCGCACCGGCCGCGGGTGCAGCACCTCGACGGCGTCGATCGTCCGCCCGGTGGTGAAATCCGCGAGCCCGCGGCGAACGACCTCTACCTCTGGGAGCTCAGGCACCTCAGGGCTGCTGCGAGGGATCCGTGCTGTCGGGGTGCGCGGCGCGCAGAGCCTTCCAGGCAGTTTCGGCGGCCTGCTGCTCGGCTTCCTTCTTGCTCCGGCCGATGCCGTGCCCGTAGGTGTCGGAACCGATCCGGACCCGCGCCTCGAACGTCTTGGCGTGATCCGGCCCCGATTCGGCGATCACGTACTCCGGGACGCCGACGCCCAGCTGCGCGACCAGCTCCTGCAGCGAGGTCTTCCAGTCCAGGCCGGCGCCGAGCCGGGCCGAGGACTCCATCAGGTCGTCGAACAGCGTGTGGACGACGCCGCCGGCCACCTCGAACCCACGGTCCAGGTAGACGGCGCCGATCAGGGCCTCGACGCAGTCGGCCAGGATCGACGACTTGTCGCGGCCGCCGGTGGCCTCTTCGCCGCGGCCGAGCCGCAGGTACTTGCCCAGCTTGAGCTCGCGGGCGACCCCGGCCAGCGCGCGCATGTTGACCACCGCGGCGCGCAACTTGGCCAGCCGGCCCTCGGAAAGGTCCGGGTGGTTACGGAACAGCGACTCCGTGACGATGACGCCGAGCACGGAGTCCCCCAGGAACTCCAGCCGCTCATTGGTCGGCAACCCACCGTTCTCGTACGCGAACGAACGGTGGGTGAAGGCGTGCTCCAGCAAATTGTCAGCCAGCGCCACGCCGAGCCGCTGATTCAGCTCGGCGTAGAGCCCCCCGTGCGCTGAGGATGACTCAGCGTCGACTGATGAATTCACTGATGGGCGCCGCTTAGCTCTCGACGACCTGGCGACGCTCGCCCTTGGCGCCGTACTGGCCGCAGGTCGGGCAAACGGTGTGCTGCAGGTGCTTGGCGCGGCAGGCGGGGTTCACGCAGGTCACCAGCGACGGGGCAGTGGTCTTCCACTGGGCCCGGCGGTTGCGGGTGTTGCTGCGCGACATCTTCCGCTTCGGAACGGCCACGGTTATGACTCCTCGGTTCGGCCGGGGGCTGGATGACCCGGCCGGCTGGTTACGGGTGGTTCGGTCTTCAGTTGTCCTGCTGGTCGTTCTGGAGCAGTCCGCCGAGGGCGGCCCAGCGGGGATCGACCCCGTCTTCATGTTTGTGCCCCGGCTCGTCCGCCAGCCGCACCCCACACTCGGGGCACAGACCGGCGCAGTCGTCGGTGCACAAGGGCTGGAACGGCAGTGCGAGCACCACCTGGTCCCTCAGCGCCGGCTCGAGGTCGATCAGATCGCCCTCCATCCGGCTGGCCTCCTCCGGTTCGGCGTCGCTCTCCGGGTAGACGTACAGCTCCTGGACGTCAGCGAGGAACTCGTCCTCGATATCGACCAGGCACCGCGCGCACTCCCCGACCAGCCGGCCACTGGCCGTTCCGGTGACGAGCACCCCTTCGACCACCGCTTCCAGCCGTAGATCGAACTGGATCGGATCGCCTTCGGGGACGCCGATCACGTCGATACCGAGATCTGCCGGCGCCGCGGCCTGGAAGGTGACTTCGCGCTGGGACCCGGCGCGGCGTGACAGCTCGTGCGTATCGATCACGAGTGGGGACCGCGGGTCCAAGACGCTCAGGGCTTCCCTTTCAGGCGTGGGCAGGCAGAAATCGATCTCGTCGAGACCGGTAGACCACATTATCAACTACCCGGCCCGACACCCAATTCGGGGCCTCAGCGGTGTTTCTCCCGTAACCGTGCGTGAACATCCGGCGTCACGAACGAGCTGACGTCGCCGCCCAGTTCGGCGATCTCCTTGACCCAGCTGGAGGAGATGAAACTGTGCTCGGCGGCGGCCGGCAGGAAGACCGTGTCGACGCCGGTCAGCCGGCGGTTCAGATGCGCCATCTGGAGCTCGTAGTCGTAGTCGGCGGCCGTCCGCAGGCCCTTCACGATCACGCTCGCGCCCTGCGCCCGGCAGTAGTCGACGAGCAGCCCCTCGAAGGTGCCGACGGTGACGTTGGCGAACGGCGCGGCCAGCTCGGTGAGCATCTCGACCCGCTCGGCGTCGCTGAACAGCCGCTGCTTGGTCGAGTTCACCCCGGCGGCGACGACCACCTCGTCGTACGCCGCGGCCGCCCGGGCGACGACGTCCAGGTGCCCGATCGTGGGCGGGTCGAAGGTGCCGGGAAAGACCGCCTTAGCCATGCCGGTGACCGTACCAAAGCCGGGCCTCGCCGTACTTGCGGTCGCGGAGCGCCGCGAACCCGTCGGGCCACTCCCAGGGCTCGCGCTTACCGCGCTCGACGACGACGATCGCATCCGCCGCGAACCAGCCACCGGCCGTCAGCGCGACCAGGATGTCCTGCAGTTCGGCGGTCTCCAGCCGGTACGGCGGATCGGCGTACAGCAGGTCGAATTCGGCCGGGGGCGCGCCCGCCGCCAGCTTCTCGGCCGGCCGCAGGACGACGCTCGCCCCGGGCAGCCCGACCACCTTGAGATTCGCCGTGATCACGTCGGCCGCCTTGCGATCCGACTCGACCATCAGCACATTCGCGGCGCCCCGGGACAGCGCCTCCAGCCCGATCGCGCCGGAGCCTGAGTACAGGTCGAGCACGGCGAGCCCGTCGAAACTGCCGAACTCGGTCTCGAGCGACGAGAACAGCGCCTCGCGGACCCGGTCCGTGGTCGGGCGCGTCCCTGTCCCCGGCGGGACGGCGATCCGCCGGCCGCCCGCCACTCCCCCGATGATCCGGCTCACGTTTTCTCCAAGTACTCGGTCGAGGCGGACTCCAGGGCCTGGCGAACGAACGCGCGCAGCGCCGGGTACTCGGCCAGCTCGGCATCGACCGAGACAATCGAGTTCGCCACGTGCCGGGCGGTCAGGATGACGTCCTCGTCGCGGAGCACGCTGAGCAGTTTCAGGCTGGTCCGCCGGCCGGACTGCGCGACGCCCAGCACGTCGCCCTCGCGGCGCGTCTCCAGGTCGATCCGGGACAGCTCGAAACCGTCCGTCGTCGAGGCGACCGCATCCAGCCGCTCGTACGACTTCGACCCCGCCCAGAGATCGGTGACGAGCAGGCAGAGCCCGGGCACCTTGCCCCGGCCGACCCGGCCGCGGAGCTGATGCAACTGGGAGATGCCGAACCGGTCGGCGTCCATGATCACCATCGTGGACGCGTTCGGGACGTCGACGCCCACCTCGATCACCGTCGTCGCGATCAGCACGTCGACCTCGCCGGCCGCGAACCGGGTCATCACGGCGTCCTTCTCGTCGGCCGGGAGCCGGCCGTGCAGCACCTCGACCTTGAGGTCGGGCAAGATCTCGGCCAGCGCCTCGGAGACCTGCAGGACCGAGATCGGCGGCCGGGACTGCTTCTTCGGGCCCTCGTCGTCCCCGGCGACGAACTCGCCCTCCTCGTCGGCGGCGTTCTTCACGTCGTCGCCGATCCGCGGGCAGACGACGTACGCCTGGTGGCCCTTGCCGACCTCCTCGCGGACCCGCGCCCAGGCGCGCTGCAACCAGTCCGGCTTCTCCTTGGCGGGGACGACCGAGGACTGGATCGGCGAGCGGCCGGCCGGCAGCTGGGTCAGCGTCGAGACGGCCAGGTCACCGAAGACCGTCATCGCGACCGTCCGCGGGATCGGGGTGGCCGTCATCACCAGCACATGCGGGGTGTTCTCACCGGACTTCGCGCTCAGCGCGGCCCGCTGCTCGACGCCGAACCGGTGCTGCTCGTCGACCACGACGAGCCCGAGATCGGCGAACTGGACCTTGTCCTCGAGCAGCGCGTGCGTGCCGACGACGATCCCGGCAGCACCGCCGGCCGCGTCGAGCATCGCCGCGCGCCGGGACGCCGCGTTCAGCGAACCGGTCAGCAGGCCGACCTTGGTCGCGTGCTCCGCGCCGCCGAGCATGCCCTGCTCGGCGAGGTCGCCGAGCATCTTGGTCAGCGTCTTGTGGTGCTGGGTCGCGAGCACCTCGGTCGGCGCGAGCAGGACCGCCTGGCCGCCGTTGTCGACCACCGAGAGCATCGCCCGCAGCGCGACCACGGTCTTACCGGAGCCGACCTCGCCCTGCAGCAGCCGGTGCATCGGGTGCGGCCGGGCCAGGTCGGCGAAGATCTCCTCGCCGACCTCGGCCTGGCCCTCGGTGAGCGCGAACGGCAGCCGGGCGTCGAACTCGTCGAGCAGCCCGCCGGCCGCGCGCGGACGAGGGACAGCGTTCAGCGCGTCCGTCACCGCACGGCGCTGGGCGAGGATCGTCTGCATCACCAGCGCCTCCTCGAACCGGAAGCGCTTCTGCGCGGCGTCGATGTCCTTCTCGGTGTCCGGCAGATGCACCTTGCGGAGCGCGTCGACCAGGTCGAGCAGCTTCTCCTGGCGCCGGATCAGCGCCGGCACCGGGTCGTCGAGCTCGTCCTCCAGGCTGTCCAGGACGATCTTCACACTGCGCTCGATCGTTGCAGTCGGCAACTTCGCGGTCGCCGGGTAGAGCGGCCGGAACGGCCGCGCCCGGCGCTCGATCTCGGCCTCGGTGAGATCCTCGTCGTCGAGGATCTCGGTACCCGGTCCCTTGAGCTGCATGATGTCGCGGAACATCGTCACCTCACCCCAGAACAGGGCGGCGGTGCCGGGCGTCAGCTTGGTGGCCAGCCAGGGCTGGTTGAAGAAGGCCAGCTCCAGGTCGCGTTCGCCGTCGGTGACCACGACCTTGGTCAGCGTCTTGCGCCGGCTCCATTTCTGGACGTCGGTGAGCGGGATCTCGGCCTTGGTGTCCAGCGAGCGCACGGTCACCTTCTTGACCCGGCCGTTGACCGTCGCCTGGTCGCCGACCTCGAGGTCGCGGAACGGCGTCAGCTCGCCCTTCTTCAGGTACCGGCGCGGATAGTGCCGCAGCAGGTCGCCGACGGTCTCGATGGCGAGCACGTCCGCGAACGTCTTGGCCGTCTTGGCTCCGACCAGGTCGCGGAGCTTACGGTCCATGTCAATCTTCATTCCACCCCGATCAGCAACGGGTACCTTTCCTGGCCACCGTCGTACACCACGACATCGACATCTTTGCGCTGCCGGCGGACATGGCGCTCCAGTGTCGCGGCCAGCTCAGGCTCCGCGTCGCGGCCGGTGACGATCGTCAGCAGCTCGCCGCCACCGCCCAGCAGCCGATCGACGACGCCGATCGCGGCGTCGGTGAGCTCCTCGGTGATCAGCGCGAAATCGCCGTCCACCACGCCGAGCGCGTCGCCGATCCGGCACCGGCCGGCCATCGTCCAGGCGTCCTTGACGGCGACCGTGACCGCGCCGTGCCGGGTCTGCCCGGCGGCGGCCGACTGGTGGACGACGTCGTCGTCGAAGCTGCTCGCGGGGTCGTGGACGGCGATCGCGGCCAGCCCCTGGACCTGGGCCCGGGTCGGGATGACCGCGACCCGGCGGCCGTCCTGACGGGCGGCGGTGGCGGCGGCCTCGGCGACCGCGATGGTGTCCTTGTCGTTCGGCAGCAGCACGATCTCGAGCGCCTGGGACTTCTCGATCGCGGTCAGCAGCTCGCCGGTCGAGCAGCGCCGTCCGGGCCCGCCGACGACGACCTGCGCGCCGGACTCGGTGAACAACTCGGCCAGGCCTTCGCCCGCAACGACGGCGATCACCGCGCGGCCGGGCGCCGGCTCGTGGTGGTGCTGGTCCTCGAAGTGGGTGACGCGGATCCGGTGCGGGCGGCCGATCTCGATCCCGCGTTCGACCGCGGCGCCGATGTCGTCGGTGTGCACGTGCACGTTCCAGAGGCCGTCGCCGCCGACCACGACGACCGAGTCGCCCAGGCCGGTCAGCTGCTGCCGGAAGGCGCCGATGGCGTCGTCCGGCGCGTCCAGCAGGTACATGACCTCGTACGCCGGACCGTCCGCGCCGAGGTCTCCAGCGGCGTCCTGGGGCTGCACACGGGCCGGTACGTCGACGTGCACGGTCCGGCCGGTCAGCACGGACTCCATCGCCCCGAGGATCACGACCAGGCCCGCTCCCCCGGCGTCCACGACGCCCGCCCGCCGGAGTACGTCGAGCTGTTCGGTCGTCTTGGTGAGGGCGTGCCGGGCGGAGGCGACCGCGGCCAGGCAGACGTCGGCGAGGCTCTTGCCGTCGTTCGCGGCCGTCATCGCGCCGGTGGCGGCGGCTCGGGCGACGGTGAGCATGGTGCCTTCGACGGGCTCGGCGACCGCGCCGTACGCGGCGTCGGCGGCGTAGGTGAGGGCGTCGGCGAAGGCGGCCGCCTCACTCATCCGGGGGTCTGCGAGGACGCCGTCCGCGGCGTGCGCGCGCGGGAGGTTCTCGGCCAGCCGCATGCCGCAGGCGCGGACGAGCTGGGAGGTGATCACGCCGGAGTTGCCACGAGCGCCGAGCAGCGCGCCCCGGCCGAACGCCTGGACTGCCTCGGCGAAGGTCAGCTTTCCCTTGGGCAGCGCCTCGCAGGCCGCCTCCCAGGTCAGGTAGAGGTTGGTGCCGGTGTCGCCGTCCGGGACCGGGTACACGTTCAGCTCGTCGATCTCGCTGCGCGCCCGCCCGAGCTCCGCCAGCGCGGTCCGCGCCCAGGCGCGCAACACCTCGACCGTCAGTTCCTCCACGCCCGGAAGGCTAGCGCGCCGAACGACAGGAGGTAGTGCGGCCGGGCCCGTCGGCCCGAGCGTGCGGGCACCGCCCGGGAGCCGCCGGGAGGCGACTACCTCCTGTCCTTCGGTACGGTCAGGGGCGTGAGCGTGTTGTTCTCGGCGGCGGCCGACAGTTACGAGTGGGCCGTTCGGGAGATCCGGGGCGAGTTCGGGAAGGTGCCTGTCCAGCGGGTGGGGGCGGATATCGGGCGGGTGAGCGGGCCGGACGTCTCCGAGCTGGCGGCGGCTTGTGGTGCCGGGCGGATCATGTTCGTGCGGCACCTGACCCGGGAGGTCGGCGGGTTCGAGGAGTTGCCGCCGTCGTACGAGCTGGCCGAGCTGATCCTGGGTGAGTTGCCGGAGTATCCGAAGGCGCTCGCGGTGCAGGCGTGGACCGATCGGGCCGGGACCGGCGGGTCGTACTTCCACCGGATCTCCGAGGCGCTGGCCGAGCGCGGCGTGGAGGTGACGCGGTCGGGGCAGGAGTGGGTCGTCTCGTGTTTCGAAGGGCCGCGGGCGGTGCTGCTCGGGGTGAACCGGCTCACCGACAGCTTGTCGGACTGGCCGGGCGGCCGGATGCGGCTGGCGCGCGGCGAGGAGCGGGTGTCCCGGTCGGAGTTCAAACTCGAAGAGGCGATCGCGACCTTCGGGCTGAAACTGCCGAACGGCGGCAAGGCGGTCGACCTGGGCGCTTCCCCAGGCGGCTGGACGCGGATCCTGCGGCTGCACGGCCAGGAGGTCTGGTCGGTCGACCCCGGCTACCTGGACGACCGGCTGCGTGGCGATCGCGGGATCCATCACGCCGCAACGACGGCCGGACGGTTCTTCGCGGACAACCGGGTCCGGTTCGACGTGGCCGTGAACGACATGCGGATGGACCAGGTGCTGAGCGCGCGGATGATGATCGACGCCGCCGGGCACCTCCGCCGCGGCGGCCTCGCGGTCGTCACCCTCAAGGGCGGCGGCAAGAACCCGCTGGACGGCGCCCGCCGCGGCATCGCCGAGCTGCGCGCCGGGTACGACGTCCTGCACGCTCGCCAGCTGCACCACAACCGCAACGAGATCACCGTGGTGGCGCGACGCCGGTAAACACGACAAGGCGCCTCGGTCCGAGACCGAGGCGCCTTAGCCAAGCCCTACACGGAAGGGGGTGCGGGTGGCGGAGCCCCCGCTCGCGGCAAGCGAAGCGCAGCCGCACAACAGGACGAGGGGCCACGCCGAAGCGCGACAGCGCGAGCAGGGATGACCCCCGCCCCGAGTCGACTAGCCGACGACGCGCTGGACCTTGCCGGCCTTGATGCAGGACGTGCAGACCTTCATGCGGGTCGGGGTGCCCTTGATGATGGCCCGGACCGGCTGGATGTTGGGGTTGAAACGACGCGGCGTACGAGCCTTGACGCGCCGGATCATCGCGCCCTTACCCAGGCGGGCAACGCTGTTGCCGAACTTCGGCTGCTTGCCGCAGACATCGCAAATCTTAGACATGATTCTCCGTGTTCAGGGTCTTGACACCGACAGACCATGTTACATGGGTGTCACTGCTCGACCAATTCGGTCCACCGGCTCAGCTCACGCCGTGAGGTACGCCACTTCTTCGTCGGTCAGCTCGATGCTCAGACCAGGGGTCGAGGTCCGCGTCTCGCTGAGGTGCCGCGGCCCGATCAGCGGGAACACCGGGTACGGCTGGTGCAACAGCCAGGCCAGTGCGATCGCCGTCGGCTCGACTCCCTTGGCGGACGCGAGCTCCCGGGCCCGGTCCAGCCTACGGAAGTTCTCGTCGGAGTAGAAACAGCGGACCAGCTCCTCGTCCGAGCGGTCCTCCGGTTTCGCCCGTCCGGTGAAGAATCCACGGGCCTGGCTCGACCACGGGAAGAGCGCGACCTGACGCTCCCGCAGCCAGGCCTGGGAGTCGTCGTCCGACACATGCCTGCAGCCGGCCCACGGGACGTCGTACGCCCGGGCGAGGCTGAGGTGGTTGCTGAGCAGGGTGAACGGCTGCTTGCCGTTGGCCGCGGCGTACGCGTTGGCCTCGTCGAAGCGGGCGGTGGTCCAGTTGGAGCCGCCGTACGCCTTGATCCGGCCGGCCTTGAAGTGCTCGTCGAGGACGTCGACGAACTCCCCGACCGGGATCTCCTCGTTGTCGCGGTGCATCAGGTAGAGGTCGACGTGATCGGTCTGCAGCCGGTCGAGGCTCTCGTGCAGCTGCCGGGTGATCGACTCCGGGTCGCAGTGCGGGGTGTGCGCGCCCTTGCCGATGACGACGACCTCGTCTCGGTTGCCGCGGGTCTTGATCCACTGCCCGAGCAGCCGCTCGCCGTACCCGCCGCTGTAGATGTACGCCGTGTCGAACGTCGTCCCGCCGCGTTCGACGAAGTCGTCGAAGACCGTGGCCGCGTGGGTCAGGCTGTGCTGGTTGTCGACGCCCATCACCAGGCGCGAGACCTGCTTGTCGAGGCCGGGGACGGTCCCGTACTTCATCGGGGCATCCGGGCGTTCGGCCAGTGGACGGCCGCTTGCGGTCGGGATGGCGGCGTCGTCACGCTCGATCGCGTACTGCTGGCCGATCGCGGCCCGCCAGGCGTCCTGGACCGTGAGGTTGCCGAGGGTGTCGGCCCAGCTCATCTCCGGGGCCTGCCGGTCGGCGATGGCTGCGGCGACCGCTTCGGCCTCGGCCGCGTAGATGAGCGCGGGCTCGGCGGAGATCTCCCGCACGTCCTCCCCCACCCGGTGCAGCGTGACGTGCGTCGGTTTGCCGTCGCCGCCGAACCACGGGTCCTCGACGATCAGGTAGCCCTTGCTGCCGACGATGCGCAGCTGGTTCTGATCGCCGAGGCGGACGCCGGTGGTCACGTGTGCGGTGACGCCGCCGTCGAAGAACAAGGTGGCGGCGGTCCACTCGTCGGCACCGGTCTCGCCGACCGTCCCGACCGCGTTCACGGCGGCCGGTTCGGCGTACGGGAGGCCGGTGGCGGCGCCAGCGATCAGACGGGCGTAGGAGACCGGGTAGCCGCCGACGTCCAGGATGCCGCCGCCGGCCAGCTCGTCGGCGTAGATGCGGCTGGTGGGGTTGAAGGAGGCGTTGAAGGCGAACGTCGCCTCGATCTGGTGCACCTTGCCGAGCTCGCCGTCGCGGACCAGCTGGGCGACCAGCTTGGTCTGCGGGAGGCAGCGGTACATGTACGCCTCCATCAGGAAGACGTCGTTGCGGACGGCGGCCTCGATGATCGCTTCCGCCCAGTCGCGGTTGATGGCCAGCGGCTTCTCGCAGAGCACGTGCTTACCGGCGTCCGCGGCCTTGATGGCCCATTCGGGGTGCATGGGGTGCGGGGTGGCGACGTAGACGGCGTCGACGGTCTTGTCGGCGAGCAGCGCGTCGTACGAGCCGTGGCGGTTGGGGATGTCGAACCGGTTGCCGAAGTCTTCGGCCGAGGCGAGCGACCGGCTGCCGACGGCGACGACCTCGTTGGCCGGCGACGTCGGCACCTGGTCGGCGAACCGGGACGCGATGTTCCCGGTCCCGAGGATGCCCCAGCGGAGTTTGCTGTCAGTCAAAACAAGTCCTCTTCACAGGTTGTGAGGTCAGAATTTCATCGCGCCGGCCGCGAGGTCCGCGATGAACGAGCGGGCTCCGATCAGGAAGACCCCGATCAAGGGGATCACGCTCATCAGCGCGCCCGCCATCACCATCGAGTAATCGGTGCCGTAGATCCCGTTCAGCTGGTCGAGGGCGACCTGCAGCGTGAGGCGGTTCGGGTCCGTCATCACGATCAGCGGCCACAGGTAGTCGTTCCAGACGTTGATGAAGGTGAAGATGCCGAGGAAGGCCAGGCCGGGGCGCAGGACCGGCAGGCCGACGGTCAGGTACTGCCGGAAGAAGCCGGCGCCGTCCACCTTGGCGGCCGAGATCAGCTCGTCCGGGATCGCGCCTTTGGCGTACTGGCGCATCCAGAAGATGCCGAACGCGTTCGCGGCGCCGGGGATGATGAGCGCCTTCAGCGACCCGATCCAGCCGAACTGGGCCAGCGTGACGAACTGCGGCACCAGCGACAGCTGCGCCGGGATCATGAAGGTCGCGAGCAGCAGGCCGAACAAGACGTTCCGGCCGGGGAACTCGTACTTCGCGAACGCGAACGCGGCCAGCGAGTCGAAGAACAGCACCAGCACGGTGACCGACAGCGCGGCCACCAGCGTGAGCAGCATCGAGCCGAAGAAGTCGACGTTGTCGAGCACCTTGCCCATGTTCTCGAACAGGTGCGAGCCGATCACCAGTTTCGGCGGGTAGGCGAAGATGTCGGGCGTGGTGTTGGAGGCCATCACGACCATCCAGTAGAACGGGAACAGCGAGACCGCGACGCCGAGCATCAGGACGACGTGGCCGGTGATCGTGCGGATGCGCTCAACGGACATCGGCGGTCTCCTTCTGCTGCTTGATCCGGCGCTCCGCCCGGCGGCGGGCCCGGCTGGTGACGCGTTCGTCGTCGTTCCCGCCGATCAGCCGCCAGTTGATGATGCTGAACAGCACGATCAGCACGAACAGGGCCCAGCCGATCGCGGCGCCGTACCCGAACTGGTTCTTGATGAACGCGCTCTGGTAGAGGTACGACACGATCGTCATCCCGGCGTCGCCCGGGCCGCCGATGTTGCTGGTGTCGCCGAACAGCACCCGGGACTCGGTGAAGATCTGCAGCCCGCCGATCGTCGAGGTGACCGCAGTGAACAGGATCACCGGGCGCAACATCGGGACGGTGATCCGCCAGAAGGTCTGGCGCGAGCTGGCGCCGTCCACCTTGGCGGCCTCGTAGACATCGGCGGAGATCGCCTGCAGGCCGGCCAGGAAGATGATCGCGTTGTACCCGACCCAGCGCCAGGTGACGATGGTCGCGATCGCGATCTTGATCCCCCAGGGCTGCGTCAGCCACTCGACCTTGCCGAGGCCGATCGACTGCAGGAACGCGTTCAGCAGGCCGAAGTTGTTGCTGAAGATCGACCCGAAGACCAGCGTCACCGCGACCACCGAGGTGACGTTGGGGACGAAGTACGCGATCCGGTAGAAGGTGCGGAACCGGGTCGCGTTGTGCAGCGCGTTCGCGATCACCAGCGCCAGCAACAGCATCGGGACGGTCGACAGCACCCAGATGATCATCGTGTTGCCGATGGTCTGCCAGAACTTCGGATCCGTGACCAGGTAGTGGTACTGCTCCAGGCCGACCCATTGCATCGGGCCGATGCCGTCCCAGGAGTGGAACGAGATCCAGATCGAGAACAGGACCGGGAACGCGCCGAAGATCGCGAACAGGATGAAGAACGGCGAGATCGCCGCGTACTGCGGCAACGCCTGCCGAATCCGGTTCACCGCCATCAGATCGCCCCCGCCCGCGTCAACTCCCGCTCGATCTGTTCCTGAGCGTCGTTCCAGGCCTGATCCGGCGATTTGCCGCCGGTCTCGACGATGACGAGTTGCGCGCTGAGCTGGTCGCCGATGATCGAGTCGTACGGCGAGAAGTAGGCGCCGGGGTACTTCTTCGCGGACTCGGCGAACACGTCGACGATCCGCTGGCCGCCGAAGAACTCGTCCGGCGCAGTCAGTCTCGGGTCCGTGTACGACGCCGGCGTGGACGGGAACAGCACCGGGTCGAGGAACGCCTCGGCCTGGTTCTGCGCCGACTCCAGCCAACTGATGAAGGCGAACGCCGCCTCCGGGTTCTTGCAGTACTTCGTGATCGCCAGGAACGATCCGCCGCGGTTGCCGGCGCCACCAGGAGCCGCCGCCACCCGCCAGTTGCCCTTGGTCTTCGGGGCCGCGTTCTTCGGTCCGAGCTGCGCCCACCAGACCGCAGCGTTGAACGCGACCAACCTCCCGTTGGTGACGACGGCGTCGGCGTCCGTCGAACCGTCCTGGGCGTTGGCCGACAGGCCCTCGCGGACGACGCGGATCGCCAGATCGAAGGCCTCGCGGACGTGGTCCTGGTCGCCGAGGTACCGGCCGTCGGCGGTCATGTACCGCTGCGGCTGCTGCGCCATCCGGTAGGCGAAGACGCTGTTCACGTTGTCGGTGATCGCGGCGCCGGGGATCGCCTGCTGGATCTTCTTGCCGAGCGCGATGTAGCTGTCCCAGTCGGGCGCCTGCTGCGCGACGGCGGCCGGGTCGATGTCGACCCCGGCCTTCTCGAACAGGTCGCTGCGGTAGAAGAGCGCGGTCGGGCCGGTGTCCATCGGGTAGGCCATCATCTTGCCCTGCGGGGTGACGCCGAGTTTCCACTTCCAGGCCAGGAAGTCGTTCTCGCGCTCCTTGGCGCCGAGCTCGGACAGGTCGTGGAACTGGTCGGCGTTCGGGAAGTAGGTGGCGACGTCGTCGTTGATCGCGACGATGTCCGGGACCAGCGACTTGCCGGCCAGCGCGGTCAGCACCTTGGTCTTGTAGTTGCTGCCGATCCGGGTCATCGACAGTTTCAGGCCGTCGTAGCCGGGAATGCCTTTCTCGGCCTGGCCGATCAGGTCGTCGTTCACGGACCCGACCCAGGTCCACATGGTCAGCTCGCTCGCGCTCCCGAGTGAGCTGCGCGATCCACACCCGGTCAGTCCGGCGACGGCGGCGCCGGTTCCGGCTGCGAGGAACGTCCTTCTGCTCAGCGGCATACGCCTCACCTGGCGCTTTCTTGTTGGATTTCGCCGGAAGGTGTCCAGATATGTTTACGTAGCCATTAGGTAAGCGCATGCCGACTGAACCGGTCAAGGGGTGCGGGCTGACAGGATGGGCGCATGACGCCCGCGATCACCACGGTCCTGTTCGACGCCGACGGCGTACTCCAGCGCGGCACGCGGGACTGGGCGGCCCGCCTGCACGCCATGGCCCCGGCCGACGGCGAGGCCTTCGTCAACGACCTGATGCGCTCCGAGCGGCCGGCGATCGTCGGCAAGGAAGACTTCCCGGAGGCCCTGGCCGCCGTCCTGAGCCGCTGGAACGTCACCGACCCGCTGGAGTCCGCGCTGGAGCCGTGGCACTGGTTCGCCGCCGACCCCGAGGTGACCGCGCTGATCCAAGGGTTGCGGGCCGCCGGGATCGGGTGTCACCTGGCGACCAACCAGCACGCCTACCGGCGCGACATCATGGCCGTCGAGCGCAACTACGGCGCCCTCTTCGACCAGAGCTTCTACTCCTGTGACCTCGGCCTCGCCAAACCCGACCCGGCCTACTTCCAGGCCATCCTGGCAGCCGTCGACGAGCCCGCCTCCGCGATCCTCTTCATCGACGACCTCCCGGCGAACGTCGAAGGCGCCCGCTCAGTAGGTATCCACGCCGAGGTCTTCGACCTGGTCGCCACCACCCCAGCCACCCTGGCCGAACTCCTGCGGTCGTACGGCCTCCCCAGTTAGATTCAGGTCGCGACTGCGGCCGGCTGGTTGATCTGGGCCCAGAGGGTGTCGAGCGACAGGCCCAGGACCTCGGCGAGGGCGGCGATGGTCGGGAACGCCGGGGTGGAGATGCGGCCGGACTCGATCTTGCGCAGGGTTTCGGGGGAGATCTCGGCGGCCAGGGCGATGTCGAGTATCGAGCGGGGGCCGCGGGCCTCGCGCAGCAGGGCGCCGAGGCGCTGGCCGCGTTCGAGTTCGGCGGGGGTGAGGGGGAGCCGGACCATGTGACCAATGATAGTACCGTTATAGTTTGGCCGGTATAGTTATTGGCATGGCGGAGGGTTTCGATGATTGAGATCTTGAGTCCGGTCGAGGTCGATCGGGGGCGGGTGACCGGCGGGATCGTCGGCGGCATCCTGGCGACGCTGCGGGAGCGGTGTGCGGTCGGGGTGAACCTGCTGGAGGTCGATCGGTGGACGCGGGAGCTGATCGAGGCGGCCGGCGCGACGTCGTGTTACGTGGACTACGAGGCCTCGTTCGGGAAGGGGCCGTTCGGGCACTACATCTGCACAGCGGTGAACGACGCCGTCCTGCACGGGAAGCCGTTCGACTACGCGCTGGCCGATGGCGACCTGCTGACGCTGGATCTGGCGGTGCTCAAGGACGGCGTGGCGGCCGATGCGGCGATCAGCTTCGTGGTGGGCCCGACGCAGTCCGCAGAGAGCCTCGCGCTGATCGACGCGACCGAGCGCGCACTCGCGGCGGGGATCGCGACCGCCGGTCCGGAGGCGCGGATCGGGGACATCTCGGCCGCGATCGGCGCGGTGCTGAGTGCCGCCGGGTACCCGATCAACACCGAGTTCGGCGGCCACGGGATCGGGTCGACCATGCATCAGGATCCGCACGTGTCGAACACGGGCCGGGCCGGCCGTGGTTACAAGCTGCGGCCGGGGCTGCTGCTGGCGCTGGAGCCGTGGGTGATGGCCGACACCGACAAACTGGTCACCGACGAGGACGGCTGGACGCTTCGCAGCGCGACCGGCTGTCTGACCGCCCACACCGAGCACACGATCGCCATCACCGACGACGGGGCCGAGATCCTCACCGTGCCAAGGTAGGCGTCCGCACCGGCGCCGGACGCCGGCTCAACACGAACAGCGCCACCAGCAACGGAATGGTGATCAGGTACGCCGTTCGCAGGTCGACGACCCGGGCCAGCCCGGCCAGCGCGGCCGGGGTGATCAGGATGGCCGTGCCGGATGCCAGCGCGCCCAGCCCGGCCAGACGGGTCGGGTTGAGCCCCGGCGTGGCCACCAAGGCCGCGAGCGTGACCGGGTAGAGCGGGGCGACGCCGATGCCCGCAATGACCAGTCCGGCGGCGATGATCGCAGGCGTGTCGGGCAGGCTGACCAATAGGGTGCCGACGATGGCCACAGCCCCGCCGAAAACGACAGGTGGCACCGAGCGGTAGTGGACCGGCCCGATCGCTCGCCCGACGGCCATTCCGACCGGGAACGACGTACCCAGCAAGGCAGCGACCGGAAGCGACAGACCGGACGCAGCCAACCGGGCAACCGCCCACACCACGAAGCAGAACTCGACGCCGACGGCCAGCACGACCCGCAGCCAGGCCAGGAACACCGTCCGCCCGACCGGATGCCCAGTGGGCGCCTCGGCCGGCTCCGGCGGCGTGCTGTCCGCACCCTTGAAGAACGCAAGGGCCAGCAACGGCGGTACGGCGACCACCATCGCCACCCGCCCAGTGATGCCGAGCGCATCGACGACGCCGATCGTCAGCGGCGCGAGGATGCCGGCCGCGCTCGCCACGGCGTTGACCCGGCTGAGCCGGGCTGCGGCTGTCGGGCCGTGCAGCATCAGCGGCGCGACCAGCACCAGCAACGCACCGCCCAGACCGACACACAGCCCGCCAACGACCACGAGCGAGTACGCCGGCGCCAGCGCGATCAGCGCACCGCCGG
The DNA here is from genome assembly GCF_013131805.1 of Kribbella sandramycini. Taxonomy (GTDB): domain Bacteria; phylum Actinomycetota; class Actinomycetes; order Propionibacteriales; family Kribbellaceae; genus Kribbella; species Kribbella sandramycini. The sequence continues at coordinate 159,919 of NZ_JABJRC010000007.1, forward strand.
CCGCACAGATCACCGACCCGATCCGCAGGACGACGGAGATCGACCGCGTCCGCAGCAGCATCGGACCGACGACGGCAATCACGACCAGCCCGACCGCGAACGCCGATGACAGCAGCGCCAGCCGACCGGTCGGCTCATCCAGGTCCCGGGCCAGGATCGCGACACAGGCGCCGAGCCCGGCGAGCAGATAGCCCAGCGCGGAGAGGCTGATCCCGATCTGGGCCGCCTCGGCCCGGGCGTTCATTCGGTAAACAGCTGGACGAGCCGGTGCAGATCAGGGAGCCGGATGTCGGCCGGGATGCCCTTCACGCCGGCAGTGGTGGCACCCGAAGCCTTACCCGCGGCCAGACCGACCGGGGTGTCCTCGACGACCAGGCAGTCCGCGATCGGCACACTCAGCAACTCGGCCGCCCGCAGGTAGCCCTCCGGATCCGGCTTGCCGTGGCTGACGTCGTCGATCGTGACCAGGACCGACGGCGCGATCCCCGCGGCGTCGAGCCGGACCTTCGCCAGCTGCGCGGGCGCGCTCGTGTAGATCGCCCACGGCACGCCGATCCGCTCCAGCGTCGCGATCAGCTCCAGTGCGCCCGCGGTCGGGACGACGTCGGACACGTCGTCCACCTCGAGCTGCAGGACCCGGGCATTGGCCGCCACCCGCTCGGCCGCCGACAGGTCGGGCCGCAGTTGCGCGATGGTCGCGGCGGCCGGATTGCCGTGCGCGACCGCGAGCACCTCGGCGACCGGTACGCCGTACTCCGTCCCCCACGTGCTCCAGCTCCGATCGACGACCGCGTCGGAATCGACCAGCGTCCCGTCCATGTCGAACAGCACGGCGCGGATCTCCCGGACGTTCACAGCACCTCCCATTAAACTCGTACTCCGAGCATAAGATAGAAGGATCGTATGACTCCAGCCCGCCGCGGACAATGGCAGACGGCCGCCGAGGTGCTCACGCAGGTGAGCCGCCGGCCGGGGATCACCCGTGCCGCGGTCGCGCGCGAGCTGCGGCTGAGCACGAGCTCGGCGACCGAGGTGACCGCGAAACTACGGGACGTGCGGCTGCTCGCCGAGGCGCCGGCGCCGAGTCAGGGCCGCGGCCGGCCGACAACCCTGCTCCGCGCGCACCCCCAGGGCCCGGTGGCGCTGGCGCTCGACCTAAGGCAGAGCAACTGGCGCAGCGCGGTCGTGGCGCTCGACGGCACCTTCCTGAGCCAGACCGACCGACGGCACCGCACTCGGCGCGCCGAGGTCGTACTCGACCACCTGCACCGCGCGGTGCGCGAAGCCCAGGAGCAGTACGGCGAGCGGCTGCAGGCGGTTGGTCTGGCCGTTCCGGGCACGCTGCGCGACAACCGGCTGCTGCTGCAAGCCTCAGCACCGGAGTGGTTCGAGATGGACCTGGAAATCGTCACAGTCGGCACGGGCGTCTCCTTGCTGGCCGGGAACGACGCAACCCTCAGCGGGGTGGCCGAAGCCCGTACCGGCGCCGCAGTAGGCGCCGGAACCGCACTCCACCTCATCATCGAAGCCGGTATCGGCGGGACGCTCCTGATCGACGGCGTCCCCGTGCTGGGCGCTTCGGGCGCGGCCGGCGAGTTCGGCCACACCCCGTTCGGCGACCGCTCCCGACAGTGCCTCTGCGGGGCCCGCGGCTGCTGGAACCTCGAAATCGACGGCCGCGCCCTGGCTCACCACCTGCACGACCCCGACCCCGACGACCCACACGCCTACACCGAAGCGATCCTCCAGCGCACCGACCCAACTGCCCGCCGCGCTGTCGAACGAGTAGCCACCGCCATCGCCGCCGGCATCGCGGGCCTGGTCAACTCCCACGACCCCGACGTGGTCACTCTCGGCGGCCTCGCCGTTCCCCTGCGCGCCGCAGCACCCGAAGCCTTCGAAGCCACCTATCTCGAAGGCCTGATGACCTTCCGCCGCCCCACTCCTCCGCCCATCCGCACGGCCGCCCACCAAGCCGACGGTCCCCTGCGCGGAGCCGCCGCCCTGGCCCTCGACCATCTGACGAGCGAGCAGGCGGTAGCTACGTGGGCAGCTGCTCAGTAGCCACTTCTTCCGTTTCCGCTTCGCCCTCGACCGGCTCCGGTTTGGGCTTGGGGACGATCGGCGGCTCGACCTTCGCCAGGATCGTGACGATGTCGTGTTTGTGGTGCTGGATCTCGTGGGCGGTGTGGCGGATGACCCAGCCGAGGGTGCGCGGCATCCGGACCGGGTAGTTGTAGAGGCCCAGCTTGCCCAGCTGGGGTGGAGTCAGCACGCGGGCGGCGGCGCCGAACTCGCGGGCGAAGCCGACCAGGGCGGCGGCAACCTCCATCGGGTCCTGGTGTTCGTACTTGGCCTGCTTGACCCGGCCGGTGCGGTCCATCGGGGCGTAGACCGGCCTGTCCTCAGCCAGGCACTGGGCGATCCGGAGCCGCTGCACTTCGAGGACGTCGCGCACGTGGCAGGCGTACTCGATCGCCGACCATACATCGGGCTCAGGGCGCAGGCGGACGACGTTCGGGTCCGGCCCGGCGGCCGCTTTGGTCAGGGCCATGCTGCACTCCGCTGACTGCCGGACGAGCAGGGTCACGGTGCCCTGCAGATCGCCCGTGTCGTAGTTGAAGCCGCACTGCTCGCAGTACCCGTCAACCGGGGGCTGCTGCTTCGTCAACTGCCACTCCCTCGAAATCTCCACGCGTGGTCGACCGGTCCGATCCCGCCGCCGAGTGCGAACCCGGCCGCGATCGCACCGGTCACGTACTCCTTCGCGGCGCCGACCGCGCTCTCCATGTCGTGCCCGCGGGCCAAGTACGACGCGATCGCGCTGGCCAACGTACAACCGGTGCCATGCGTGTGCCGGTTGTCGGCCCGCACCGCACTGTAGGCCCGACGGACGCCGGGGCCGTGCAAGACATCAACCGACGCCGCCCCCAGATCATGCCCGCCCTTGACCAGCACCCAGGACGCACCGGACTCCAGCAACGTCTTGGCGGCCAGATCGCGGTCCTCCACCGTCTCCAGCTCCACACCGGCCACCGGGCCGAGCTCTGTCAGGTTCGGCGTCAGCACGGTCGCCAGCGGCACGATCTCGGACCGCACCGCCTCCATCGCGTCCGCAGCCAGTAGCGAGTCGCCGTGCTTCGACACCGACACTGGATCGACCACCACCGGTACGGACGGCGGTAGCGTGCGCAGCAGCGCCGCAACGACCCGCACCATGGACGCCGACGCCAGCATGCCCGTCTTGACCGCATCGACGCCGATGTCGTCCACCACACTGCGGAACTGCGCCTGCACCTGCTCCTCCGGCAGCTCCCACGCCCCCTGGACGCCGAGGCTGTTCTGCGCGGTGATCGCGGTCAGCACACTCATCCCATGGACGCCGGTGGCCAGCATCGCCTTCAGATCGGCCTGGATCCCGGCGCCACCGCCGGAGTCCGATCCGGCGATGGTGAGTACTCGTGGCGGTCGACTCATCCTCAAGAGCCTATCGGTGAACTCCACGCCGTAGCGAGGAGGTGCTCGGTGCGGTGCATCGGCGTGCGGGGGCGGAGGGTTCGATGCGGCGCATCGTGCCCTGTGCACCCGTGCGGCGAGGTGCCGTGCCGAGTGCCCCGCAGTAGGCGTGGAGTTCACCGATAGGCTCTCAGCTCCTGAAGTGGGCGTGGCCGGTCGCGGCGGCGTACGGCGCGCCGTCGACGGTGACGGTACCGGCCGGACGATCCTCATTGCCTTCGGCAACCGAACCGATGACGGTCCAGCCCTCCGGGACGTCGGCCGGCTCGAACGTGCCGACCAGCGCGTGGTCCTCACCGCCGGTCAGCACGAAACTCATCGCATCGACGCCGGTCGCGGCCGCCACCGCCTGCAGCGGCTCCGGCACCACCAGCGCCGACGTGTGCACGTCGATGACCACCTGACTCGCGACCGCGAGATGCCCAAGGTCGGACAGCAGCCCGTCGCTGACGTCACACATCGACGATGCGCCCGCGATCGCCGCGCGCGGCCCCTCGGCGTACGGCGGTTGCGGACGCCGATGCGCGTCGACAACCGTCCGCGGCGACCGGAAACCCCGTGTCAGCACGGTGTAACCCGCTTCGGCCCACCCGAGCCGACCTGCCACGGCCACCTCGTCACCGGGCCGTGCGCCGGAGCGCAGTACGGCCGAGCGCCCCTCCAGCGAGCCGAACGCCGTCACCGCGATGACGATCTTCTCCGACTGGACCGTGTCACCGCCGACGATCGCCGCGCCGACCAGCTCACACTCGTCTGCGAGCCCTTGGTACAGCTCCTGCACCCACGAGACCGCCAGCTCCGCCGGACCGCCGAACCCGATCACCAGCGAGGTCGGCCGCGCCCCCATCGCCGCGACATCGGCCAAGTTCTGCGCGGCGGCCTTACGACCCACGTCGTACGCCGACGACCAGTCCTGGCGGAAGTGGCGGCCCTCCACCAGCAGGTCGGTCGTGATCACCATCCGGCCGTCGGGCACCGCGACGACGGCGGCGTCGTCACCCGGCCCGACCAAGACGTCCGCACTGGCGGCAAGCGGCTTGGTGACGGCCTCGATCAGGCCGAACTCACCCGTGCTCCCCAACGTCTCTGTCACGTCAACAAGACCTCCCATGTACCCGAACGGAGTCTAGGCGGTACCGTGACACGGCAACGAAGAGTACGCCCGGCCGGCGTGCAGTACCGTGGCCGGTGCCCCCAGCTGAGGACGACTGAGTGGAGAACGACGTGGTGGTCCAGGCCTACATCCTGATCCAGACCGAGGTCGGCAAAGCAGCCGATGTCGCAGCCCAGATCGCCGAGGTCCAGGGCGTCACCCTGGCCGAGGACGTCACCGGCCCGTACGACGTGATCGTCCGCGCGGAGGCCCGTAACGTCGACGAGCTCGGCAAGCTGGTGGTCGCCAAGGTGCAGAACGTGCCGGGGATCACCCGCACGCTGACCTGCCCGGTCGTCCACATCTGACCCGAGGTTCCGCTCCCCCGCATGCCCAAGCTCTTCCCCGCTGCACTCGGCCTGCTCCTGCTGGCCGGGTGCAGCACAGGGCCCGCGCCCGTGCCCGTCCCGTCGCCCGGCCCCGAGATCGCGGCCGCCTGCACGACGCTGGTGCAGGCGATGCCGGCGAAGGTCCTGGACGAGCAGCGCCGCGCCACCGAACCGGTCAGCCCGCTGACGACGGCGTACGGCGATCCGGCGATCGAGGTGACCTGCGGCGTCGCCCAGCCGGCCGAGATGGCCGACGCGCAGTCGCAGTGTTTCGAGGTGAACGGCGTCGGCTGGTTCGCCAAGCAGGTCGGGAACGGCTTCATCTTCACCACGATCGGCCGCAAGCTCAACCTCGAAATCGCCGTCCCGAACCGCTACGCCCCCGAGGCCAACGCGCTGACCGACGTCTCGGACGTCATCCAGCAGCACAACACGATCGTCTTCCCCTGCACGTAAGGGCAGCTTCCGGCCAACCGCGCCGCGTGCGCCCTGTCTACCTTCTACCCTGCCGACATGAGGGGGAAGGGCGCCGCCGTGCTCGTCACCGGCTGCGCGGTGGCCGCGATCGTCATCCTGGCCGCCTCCAGCGGTTCGGTCGATCCGCTCGACGAGCGTCCGCCGCGCCCGCCGCTGCCGACGCGGACGCCGCTCGACCGCGGCACCCCACCGCCGCGCGAAACCGCGGCCGCGCTGCCGGAGTGGTTCAACCTGGTCATCACCGTCGGGCTGGTGATGATCGCCGTCCTGTTCGGCCTGCTGCTCGTCTGGGCCCTGTACGCCGGGCTGCGCCGTCGCCGCGACACGGCCAAGGTCGCCGAGGTCGAGCGGGTCCGCGCCGAGCGCCTCGCCGCAGCAGTCGAGACCGGCCTGACGCGAGTCGAGAGCGGCACACCGGACGATGCCGTGATCGCCTGCTGGGTCGCCCTCGAACAAGCGGCCGCGGCGGTCGAGCTCGACCGGCGGCCCGCCGAGACCCCGGCCGAGTTCACCACCCGCGTCTTCAGCACCGTCGACGTCTCGCACGACGATCTCGACACCCTGGCCGCGCTCTACCGCGAGGCGCGCTACTCGACGCACCCGAGTTCGGAGGCGTCCCGCGTTGCCGCTCGGGAAGCCCTGCAGCGCCTGCAACAGGCGCTGCGCGCAGTCAGCGCAGGCCGGTTCGCCGGGTGGTCGCGAGCGTGATCAGCCGGTCCACCAGCGCGGGGTAGTCCAGCCCGGACGCCGCCCAGAGCAGCGGGAACATGCTCTTCGGCGTGAACCCCGGCATGGTGTTGATCTCGTTCACGACCACACGGCCGTCGGGCTCCACGAAGAAGTCGACCCGGGCCAGCCCTTCACCCTCGATCGCCGCGAACGCCGTCAGCGCCTGCGCCCGGATCGTCGCCGCGAGCTCCGCGGGCAGGTCGGCCGGGATCGACAGCGCCGCGAAGTCGTCCCCCTCGGGCAGGTACTTGGTCTCGAAGTCGTAGAACTCGTGCCCGCCGCCGGAGACCGTGATCTCACCGCAGATACTCGCCTCGGGCCCGGCCGGCCCGTCGAGGACCGCGACCTCGATCTCCCGCGGGCTCCGGGCCGCCGCCTCGACGAGCACCTTCGGATCGTGGGCCTGCGCGGCCGCGACGGCGTCGGCCAGCTCATCGGCCGAGTTCACCTTGCTGATCCCGAGACTCGACCCGCCGCGGGCGGGTTTCACGAACACCGGGTAGCCGAGCGCGGCGACGGCGTCCCGGCTCGCCTGCGGGTCGCGCGTCCAGTCCCGATCGCGGATCACGACGTACGGCGTGATCGCCAGCCCGGCGGCCTGCAGCACGACCTTCATGAAGTGCTTGTCCATCCCGACCGCGCTGGCCAGGACGCCGGAGCCGACGTACCGGATGTCGGACATCTCCAGCAGCCCCTGGATCGTGCCGTCCTCACCCCACGGGCCGTGCAGCAGCGGGAAGACGACGTCGACCTCGCCCAGGGTGTTCGGCACCGAGCCCGGGTCGTTGACCACGAGCTCGCGGTTCGCGCCGAACAGCACCGGGAGCGCGGTGACGTCGACCTCCGGCAGCTTGCCGTCGGTGATCGACAGCCGGTCCGGGTCGCCGCTCTCCAGCACCCAGTGGCCGCTGGTGCTGATCCCGATCGGGATCACGTCGTACTTGTCCCGGTCGATCGCCTGCAGGACGTTCGCGGCGGTCACACAGGAGATCGCGTGCTCACTCGACCGGCCGCCGAAGACGACCGCGACCCGGGGTTTGCGCTGTTCGTTCACCCGCTCGACTGTAGCTTCACTCCCAGGTGACCGGCAGGGCGGTGACGCCGTACACCAGGCTGTTGTTCTTGAACCGGATCTCCTCGAAGGGGACGGCCAGGCGCAGCGTCGGGATCCGGGTGTAGAGCCGACTGAAGACCTCCTGGAGCTCGACCCGGGCGAGTTGCTGACCGATGCATTGGTGCGGGCCGAAGCCGAAGGCGATGTGGGCCGCGCCCGTCCGCTCCAGATCCAGCTCGTCGGGGTTCTCGAACACCGACTCGTCCCGGTTGGCCGCCGACAGCGCCGCGATCAGGTAGTCACCGGCCTCGATCGATGCCGGCCCGGCCTCCAGGTCGTCGAGAACGTGCCGGAACAGACCGAACTGGACGACGGACAGATAGCGCAACAGCTCCTCGACCGCGGACGCCGCGAGCTCGGGCCGGTCGCGCAGCGCCGCGAGCTGGCCGGGCTCACGGAGCAGCGCAAGCGTGCTGAGCGCGATCATGTTCGCGGTCGTCTCGTGTCCGGCGATCAACAGCGTGAACCCGATCGAGACCAGCTCCTCGATCGTGACGTTCTCGCGCAACTCCTCGCCGCGGGTGATCACCCGCGACAGCAGATCGTCCTCGCGCTTGGCCTGCTTGGCCATCACCAGCCCGGCGATGTACTCGGTCAGCTCCCCCGAGACCTTCTCCATCACCGCGGGATCGGTGTCGATCGCGACCAGCACGGCGCCGCGCTCCTGGAAGACCGCGCGATCGGCGTACGGGACGCCGAGCAGTTCGCAGATCACCAGCGACGGGATCGGCAGCGCGAACATCTCGACCAGGTCGACCGGTCCGCCGGCGGCGAGCATCGCGTCGATGTGCTCGTCGACCAGCTTCGCGATCCGCGGCCGCATCGCCTCCATCCGCTTCACCGCGAACTCGGTCGCCAGCAGCCGCCGCAACCTCCGGTGCGCCGGCCCGTCGACCTGCAGGATCGATCCTGTCTCGGCCACCCGCTCCAGGTCGGCGTCCACCACGACGTGATCGGACGGCGCGAGCCGCGAGCTGAGCCGGCCGTCGCGCAGCACGGTCTTGACGTCGTCGTACCGGCTGATCACCCAGGCGTCGACGCCGACCGGCGTGGAGACCTTCGAGGGCGCCACCCGCTCGCGGAGCTCGGTGTAGCCGGTGGCCGGGGCGAACGGGCAGCCGGTCGGCCGCTCCGTCGGGAAGGCGGGTCTCGGGGTGTCGGTCATCCGCGCTGCCTCTCAGTCGAATATGGAAGTGACTACCATATGACTGCAGTTGCTGTTCAGCAGTAACTACCGGAGAGTCGCGACCCGGTACTCTGCCCGCGGAGGTGGCTATGGGACTGCGTGAGCTGAAGCGGGAGCGCACCCGCCGGTTGATCGCGGACAAGGCGTTCGAGCTGTTCACCGATCACGGCTTCGGCCGGACGACGGTCGAGCAGATCGCCGCCGCCGCGGAGGTCGGCCCGAGCACGCTCTACCGCTACTTCCCGACCAAGGAGACGCTCGTCCTCGAGTTCGTCGAGGACTGCCTGATGGGCGCCGTCGCCTGGTTCCGCGAGCAGCCCGAGGGCGAGCTGCCCGACGCGCTCCAGGCCGTCATCGAGCGCGTGCTGGCCGAGCTCGAACGCAACCCCGACCGAGTCCGCGCCGTCTTCGAGCTGGCCGAACAGACGCCGTCCGTCAGCGCCCACCTGAGCGAGCTGATCTGGAGCTTCCGCAACAAACTCGCCGACGAACTCGTCCGCCGCCTCACCGGCCTCGACCCCCAGTGCGCCGAGTTCACCGCCGCACTCTCGGCCGGCACGGTGATGAACATCATCGAAACCGTCGTCCGCATGTGGGTCGACGACCCGGCCGGGACCGAGCCTCTCGAACTGGCCTGCCAGGCAATGAGCCTGCTGCGCGGCGGCGGCATCCCGATGCCGTCGGTGGGCTCGGGCGACAATGCTCCGTATGGCCCCTGAACTCGATCCGTCCACTGTTGTTGTCCACGCCGGTCGGCCGGAGCGGGTGCCGAACGCGCCGGTCAGTGATTCGCCGGTGTTCAGCGCGACGTACGTGGCTGGTGGCGATCGGGGGTACGGGCGGTTCGGGAACGATGCGTGGACGGCGTTCGAGGAGACGTTGGGGGCGCTTGAGGGCGGGCGTGGGCTGACGTTCGCGTCGGGGATGGCGGCGGTTGCGGCTGTTTGCGATCTGGTACCGGTGGGCGGCCGGGTGGTTGCGCCGATCCATGCGTACTCCGGTGTGCTCGCGCTGCTCGACCAGCAGGCGGCGACCGGGCGCGTCGTCGTCGAGCGGGTCGATATCGCGGATACCGCGGCCGTCGCGCAAGCCGTCGCCGGGGCGAATCTGTTGTGGGTCGAGTCGCCGACGAACCCGGCGATGGAGGTTGCCGATCTGCCGGCGATCGCGGCCGCTGGGCGGGCGGCCGGAGCGACCGTGGTCGTCGACAACACGTTCGCCACTCCCCTGTTGCAGCAGCCGCTGCGGATGGGCGCGGACATCGTGATGCACTCGGCGACCAAGTTCATCTCCGGGCATTCGGACGTCGTCCTCGGCGCGGTCCTCACCGCGGACGACGAGCTGTGGTCGGCGCTCGAGCTGCGGCGCCGCAGCCTCGGCGCGATTCCCGGCCCGATGGAGGCCTGGCTCGGGCTCCGCGGGCTGCGCACACTGGCGCTGCGGCTGGAGCGCGCCCAGGCCAACGCGGCCTTCTTGGCCGAGCGTCTGCTCGCCCATCCGCGGGTCAGCCGCGTCCGCTACCCGGGTCTGCCCGATGACCCGGGCCACGCCCGCGCGAAGGCGCAGATGTCCGGTTTCGGCGCGATCCTGTCGTTCGAGCTCGGCGGGGACGCCGAGTACGCGCAGCGGGTCTGTGAAAGCACCGAGCTGTGGGTGCACGCGACCAGCCTGGGCGGCGTCGAGTCGCTGCTGGAGCGACGCCGCCGCTGGCCGATCGAGGTGCCGACGATCCCGGACGACCTGATCCGGCTGTCGGTCGGGATCGAGCACCCGGTCGACCTGTGGGCCGATCTGGAGCAGGCGCTCAGGACCGCTGTTTGAGGATGTTCCCGCCGAGGAACGTCAGCACGCAGAGCGCCAGCGGCAGGATGAACGCGAGGTTCAGCGGCATCCAGTGCGCGAGCCCGCCGATCAAGGCCGGCCCGGCGAGCAGACCGACGTACCCGAGGCCGACGACGCGGGCCATCAGCGCGCCGGCCGCCCGCGGGTCGAGGTTGCCGGCCGCGGTGAACAGCTGCGGGACGCCGCCGGCCAGGCCGAGGCCGAACAACGCCCAGCCGACCAGCGCGACCGGAACCCACGGGACCACGATGACGACGGTCAGACCGACCGCGGCCAGCGCGGCGCCGTACCGGACGATGGCGGCCGGGCCGACGACGGCCGCGACCCGGTCGGTGAGGAACCGACCGACGGTCATCGCGACCGCGAACGCGCCGTACGCGTAGGCCGCCGTACTCACCGAGGTGCCGAGGACGTCGCGGAAGTGCAGCGCGGCCCAGTCGTTCGCGACGCCCTCGGAGAGCATCAGCCCGAACGCGAGCCCGCCGAGCGCCCAGACCAGCTTCGCCGGCGGCTTGGCCCGCTCCTCCGGCGCCTCCTGCTCGGCGGCCGGCTCATCGGCCTCCAGCAAGAACCGCCCAGCCGCCAACGCGATCACGATGCACAGGACGCCGGCCGCGCTCAGCGTGCCCTGCGTCGGGACGTCGGCGCGCAGCGTGGCCGCGCCGATCAGCGCGGCGATCGCGCCGCCGATCGACCAGACCGCATGGAACGACGCCATGATCGGCCGCGGGTAACCGCGTTCGACGACGACGGCCTGGGCGTTCATGCCGACGTCGATCGAGCCGTTGCCGAAGCCGAGCGCGATCAGCGCGAGCCCGAGCGTCCACCAACTGTCGGCCAGGCCGGGTGCGAACAACGAGATACCGAGCAGGACGCCGGCCGCGGGCACGAGCCGGCGTTGGCCGATCCGGTCGACGAGCGGCCCGGCGACCTGCATACCGATGAAGGCGGCGCCGCCGAGGACGAGCAGCAGCAGACCGAGCGTGCTGTGCGTGATCCCGGTGGCGTGCTCGATGCTGGGGATGTGGACGACCCACATGCCGACGGCGAAGCCGTTCAGGCCGAAGTACAGCCAGGTGGCGACGCGGGCCGCGCGGGGCGGGGCGGTGGGCAGATCGATGGCGGTCACGAAGGCTCCACAACTTCGACCAGCGTGCCGCGCTGCGCGAGCAACGTGCGCTGGTCCTCGGGGGCGGACGGGTCGGTGATGATCAGGTCGGGCCGGTCGACCGGGCAGACGTGGGCGAGCGCGGCGCGGTCCCACTTGGCGCCGTCGGCGAGCACGATCGAGCGGCTCGCGACGGCCATCGCGGTCTGTTTGACCTCGGCGTCCCCGAGGTCGAACGCGGTCAGCCCGGCGTCCAGGCTGAGCGCGCAGGGGCTGAGGACGGCGATGTCGAAGCGCAGGGCGCGCAGCGAGGCCACGGTCAGCGGGCCGACCAGCGACAGCTCGCCCTTGCGGGCCTCGCCGCCGGGCATCAGCAGCCGGACGCGCGGCGCGTCGGCCAGCTCATGTGCGACCTGCAGCGACAGCGGCATCACCGTCACCGCGCGCTGCTGCAGCAGCCGGGCGACTTCGAGCGCCGTCGTCCCGCTGTCCAGCACGATCGTCTGACCGTCCTCGACGTGCGCGACGGCGGCCCGCGCGATCGCCTGCTTGGCGGCGAGCGCGGCCTGGGCGCGCAGCGAGTACGGCGGCTCGACTCCGGACGGCATCGCGGGCACGGCGCCGCCGTGCACCCGCTTGAGGACGCCCTGCGCGGCCAGGAAGTCGAGGTCGCGGCGGATCGTCATATCCGACGACTCGGTCACCTCCACCAGCTCCTGGACAGTGATTCGTTGTGCGCCCCGCAGTCGTTCTACGATCACTTGATGCCGTTCTGCACTTCTCACGTGCAAAAAACTACCATCCATCTGATCGTTCGAACAGATTGATTGTTTACTTGTGGCTGACGACACCCGCCTGATCACCCGCTCCCGGTACGCCGTGGCCGCCGTCTTCCTGGTCCACGGATCGGTCACCGGGTCGTTCGCGACCCGCGTGCCCTGGATCCAGGAGCACTCCGGCGTCTCCGCCGGCCAGCTCGGCCTCGCGCTCGCCTTCCCCGCGCTGGGCGCGGCGCTGATGATGCCGCTGGCCGCCCGGGTCAGCCACCGCCTCGGCACCCGGACGGCGCTGCGCGTCCTGCTCGCGCTCTGGACGCTCAGCCTGGTGCTGCCCGCCCTGGCGCCCAACCTGCTGACGCTCTGCGCCGCCTTGTTCGTGTACGGCGGCACCGCCGGGATGGCCGATGTCGCGATGAACGCGCTCGGCGTCGAAGTCGAACATCGGCTGAAGAAATCGATCATGTCCGGGCTGCACGGGATGTGGAGTGTCGGCGCCCTGGTCGGCTCCGCGATCGGCACGGTCGCGGCCCACGCCGGCATCAGCGCGCAGGCGCATCACCTGGCCGCGGCGATCGTGCTCACCATCGCCGGGCTCGCGGTCTGCCAGTTCGTGCTCAACATCCATCCGGAGGAGGACGAGGAGCCGCCCGCGCGGTTCACGCTGCCGCCGCGCTCGGCGTTGCTGATCGGCGCGGTCGGGTTCTGCGCGGTCTTCGCCGAGGGCGCCAGCCTGGACTGGTCGGCCGTCTACCTGCGCGACATCCTCGGCAGCTCCCCCGGCGTCGCCGCCGGCGCGACCACCGGCTTCGCGCTGACGATGGCGATCGCCCGCCTCACCGGCGACGCGATCATCGACCGGTTCGGCGCCGTCCGGACGGTCCGGACCAGCGGCGTGATCGCAGTGATCGGCGGCCTGCTGGTGGTCCTCGCGCCGAACGCGGTGGCGGCGATGGCCGGGTTCGGGCTGATCGGGATCGGCGTGGCGGTCGCCGTACCGCTGGCCTTTGTCGCTGCGGCGCGCAGTGGTTCGAACGCATCGCAAGCCATCGCTGGTGTTGCCACGATCACCTACGCGTCAGGCCTGGTCGCGCCGTCGATCATCGGCGGGATCGCGCAAGCCAGCAACCTGACTGTCTCGTTCGTCGTCGTCACCGTCCTGACCGTCGCCCTGGCCGTCTTCGCCCCGGTACTGCGCACCACCGGCGGTCGGCTACCTGCGGACAAGTCGCATTAGAGTGCCAGGTATGAGTGATCGGGAACGGCGGATCGAGCGAATCCACACGATCCGCCGGCGACTGGACCTGGGCACGAGCCTCCTGATCATGTTGCCGATCGGGTTCGCGCTCAAGGCGTTCGGACACGGGCTCTGGATCACGCTGGGGATTCCGCTGGGCGTGATCGCCCTGTTGTGGATCGTGTACGCGTTACTCGGATTGCTGCTCCCGAAGGGTCAGCGATACACACCTGCCTCCGACTGGGATCCGATGTAGCCGTGTCGGCTCAACGGCGCGTTGCGCTGGTCACGGCGACCGCGTTCCTGGTCGCGCTCAGCCTGCGGCCCGCACTCACCGCGGTCGGGCCGCTGCTCCCGCGGATCGGCCTGGACGAGAACCTCGGCGAAGCGGCCCAAGGGCTGCTCGGCACGTTGCCGCTGCTCGCGTTCGCGGTCGCCTCGCCGCTGGTGCATTTCGCCTCGAAGCGCTTCGGGATGGAGCGCGCCGTACTGGTGTCGCTGCTCGTCCTGGCCGTCGCGGCCGCTGCCCGGCCCTACACCGGCATCGCCGGGCTGTGGGTCGGGACGGCCGTGGTCGGCGCCGCGATCGCTGTCGGGAACGTCCTCGTCCCGGTGATCATCAAGCGGGACTACGCCGCCCACGTCTCGCGCGCGACCGGCGTCTACACCGCCTTCATCACCGGCGGCGCGGCGATCGCCTCGATCGTCGCCGTCCCGATCGCGGACGCCGCCGACTGGCGACTCTCGCTGGCGATCTGGGGCGGGTTCGCGGTGCTGATCGCGCTCGTCTGGCTGCCGCGCTCACTCCACCCGGCGCCCGCGCCCGCACCACGCGCGGACGACGAGGCCGCGCCGGTCAGCGTGTGGCGGCAGCCGATGGCATGGCTGGTGACCGGCTTCATGGGCCTGCAGTCGACCAGCTTCTACCTCCTGGTGAACTGGCTGCCCACGATCGAGATCTCGACCGGCGTCTCGGAGCGCACCGCCGGCGTCCACCTGTTCCTGTTCCAGGGCTTCGGCCTGATCGGCGGCCTGACGATCCCCCGGCTGTTGAAGAACCCGGTCAGCCAGCGAGCAGGCGCCGTCACCGCCAGCGTGCCGATCCTCGTCGCCCTGCTCGGCCTCCTCGCCGCCCCGCAACTGGCCCTCGTCTGGGCGATGATCGCCGGCCTAGGCCAAGGCGCCGCCCTCGTCGCCGCCCTCACCCTCATCAGCCTCCGCGGCCGCACCCCCCACGAAACCACCCAACTCTCCGGCATGGCCCAGTCAGTCGGCTACCTCCTGGCCGCCGCCGGCCCAGTCCTAGCCGGCTCCCTCACCGAACAAACCGGCACCTGGCAAACAACCCTGATCGTCTTCGCGGCTCTGTCCACCCTCCAGATCGCCCTAGCCGTCGCCGCCGGCCGCGACTACCGCCCCACCCGTTTGCTGGGCTGACCCACCCCCACCCAGGTCGGCCAACCGCCTGCACCTAGCCCACCCACCCTTTGCCACGCCCACCCACCAAACACCCCGCTCCCGACCCGTTTGCTGGGCTGACCCAGGTGTTTGGTGGGCCGGCCCTGGCGCGAGTGGGTGAGCCAAGCGCCTGCGGGTGGCCCACCCACCGTCTGATGGGCTGGCCCGGCGGAGGGGTGCGGTGGTCAGAGGAGGTTGGACAGGACGTCGGCGGCTTCGGCGTAGCCGGCGTCTGCGATGCGCTGGAGTTCCAGGAGGTCCTTGGCGGTGGCGGCGCGGCGGGTCAGATGCTCGCCGGCGCGGTCGTTGCCCTCGTCGAGCAGCTCGTTCAGCGCGTCCAGATCGGAGCGCTGGTCGGCGAGGTCGGCAAGCTTGTCCATCGCCTGCTCGTTACCCTCGTCGGCCAGCGCCCGGAGTGTGTCCCAATCGGTCATACGACCGAGTATCTACTTGTCGGTGGCGAAGGCGGCGTCGAAGGCGGCGGCGGGTTTGTCGAAGGCGAGGGCGCGGATGACGTTGACGGCTTCGGCGGCGCCGACCTTGCGCTCCATGCCGGCGTCCTCCCACTCGACCGAGATCGGGCCGGTGTAGCCGATCGAGTTCAGCACGCGGAAGCAGTCCTCCCACTGGACGTCGCCGTGGCCGGTGGAGTAGAAGTCCCAGCCGCGGCGCGGGTCGCCCCAGGGCAGGTGCGAGCCCAGGCGGCCGTTACGGCCACCGCCGACGCGCATCCGGGTGTCCTTGCAGTCGACGTGGTAGATCCGGTCCTTGAAGTCCCAGAGGAAGGCGGCCGGGTCGATGTCCTGCCAGACCATGTGCGACGGGTCCCAGTTCAGGCCGAACGCCGGGCGGTGGTCGACAGCCTCCAGCGCGAGGGTCGTCGTCCAGTAGTCGTAGGCGATCTCCGACGGGTGCACCTCGTGCGCGAACCGGACACCCTCGGCGTCGAACACGTCGAGGATCGGGTTCCACCGGTCGGCGAAGTCCTGGTAGCCGGCCGCGATCGTCTCCGCGGGAACCGGCGGGAACATCGCGACGTACTGCCAGATCGAGGAGCCGGTGAAGCCGATGACGGTGTCCACACCCAGCTTGCGCGCGGCCCGGGCGGTGTTCTTCAAGTCCTCGGCCGCGCGCTGCCGGACCCCCTCGCCGTCGCCGTCGCCCCAGATCCGGGACGGGACGATCGCCTGGTGCCGGAAGTCGATCGGGTTGTCGCAGACCGCCTGGCCGACCAGGTGGTTGGAGATCGCGAAGACCTCCAGGTTGTACTTGGCGAGGATGTCCTTGCGGGTCTGGACGTAAGAGTCGTCGTCGATCGCCTGCTGGACGTCGAAGTGGTCGCCGGAGCAGGCGATCTCCACCCCGTCGTACCCGGCCTCCGACGCGAACTGGCAAACCTCCTCGAACGGCAGGTCGGCCCACTGACCGGTGAACAACGTGATCGGGCGTGGCATGACGGGCTCCTTGTTAAGCGATGATCCAGGCGTTAAACGGTGGTCCAGGCACTGTCGGCGGCGGCCGAGCGCAGTACGGCGTCGACCAGCTGCGCGGAGCGCGCACCGGCGGCGAAATCGGGCAGACCGTCCGGGCGGTCCCCCAGGACGGCGGCGTAGCTGTCGGCCACGAACGAGTCGAACGCGTCCTGGTAGCCCTGCGCGTGCCCCGCGGGCAGCCGGTTGACGCGAGCGGCGTCCGGGCTGAGCGTGTCGGGGTCGCGGGTCAGCAGCTGGGCGGCGGCGCGCTTGCCGAGCCAGAGGCGGTCCGGGTCCTCCTGGTCGAAGCCGAAGCTCGACTCGGTGCCCGAGACTTCCAGGTACAGGCGGTTCTTCCGCCCGGCCGCGACCTGGCTGACCACGATCGTGCCCACGACCCCAGCTTCGGTGCGGAATTGCGCGGTGGCCAAGTCCTCGGTGCGAACGGCCTTGCCGCCGCGCTCGGCCCGGACGGTCCGCAGCTGGGCGCTGATCGCGCTGATCCGATCGCCGGTGACGAACTCGGTCAGGTCGCACCAGTGTGAGCCGATGTCGGCGAACGTCCGCGACGGACCACCGGTCTCGTCGTCGACCCGCCAGTTCTGGTCGTCCGCTCCGGCCAGCCAGTCCTGCAGGTAGGAGCCGTGCAGGCTCGTGATGACGCCCGCCTCGCCCGCGGCGATCCGCGCGCGCAGCTCCCGCACCATCGGGTGGTAGCGGTAGACGAACGGCACCGAGCCGACCAGACCGGCCTCGTGCGCGGCGGCCTGCAGACCGGTCGCATCGGCCACCGACGTCGCCAGCGGCTTCTCGCAGACGACGTGCTTACCGGCCGCGAGCGCCTGCAGCGTCACCTCACGGTGGGTGTTGTTCGGCGTACAGACATGGATGACGTCGACCTCGGGCAGCAGCTCATCGAGTGTCGCGTACCCGCGCTCGGCCCCGGAGGCCTCGGCCGCCGCCTCGGCGCGGGCCGGGCTGGAGCCCACCGCGCCGACGATCCGGGCGCCGGCGACCAGCGCCGACCTCCCGTGCACACGGCCCATGAAACCGCCGCCGACGATCCCGACCTTGAGCTTTTCCGCACTGGTGGCCACGTCGCAGGACGCTATGTGACACTTTTGAACCCTGTCAAGCAAAAGTCCAGCCGCGGACGACGGAAGTCCCCAGTCGTTGCCTTCGGCCACCATCAGCGCCAGCTGACGGCCAGCTCCTCGAGTGTCCGCAGGATCGGGTCCAGCGGCTGGCCGCGCCGGTTCGTCCCGGCGCCGAACCGGCGGCCCCAGTACGTCGTCCGCACCAGCTCGAGCTGGATCCACCGCCCCGCCCGCGCCGGGTCGAGCTCGGCCGCCTCGCAATACG
The DNA here is from genome assembly GCF_013131805.1 of Kribbella sandramycini. Lineage (GTDB taxonomy): Bacteria > Actinomycetota > Actinomycetes > Propionibacteriales > Kribbellaceae > Kribbella > Kribbella sandramycini. The sequence continues at coordinate 177,678 of NZ_JABJRC010000007.1, forward strand.
CCGCCAGCTCGCGCAAGAGGCCCGCCTTCAGATCGCCGTGCACGAGCACCAGCGTCCGGGCCTTCAGGAACGTGACCGCGTCGTACGCCGGATCGCCGATCAAGCCCTTCGGATCGACGGCCAGCCAGGGTTCGCGATCCGCGCGCAGGATGTTCCGATGGTGCAGATCACCGTGAATCACCACCTCAGGCTGCACGCGCACCACGTCGTCGATCGCCGCCAGCGCGCCCTCGACCACCGCATCCGGCAGCAGCCCCGCAAACTCAGCCGCGTTCTGCTGCAGCTCCGCGGCCCACTCATCGGCCTGGTCCTGTAGCCGCGGCAGCCCCGCCACCGCCGGGATCGCCAGCCGACGACTCATCTGCCCGCCGACCACCGCGACGTCGGCATCGGAGTCGCAGAGCGTCAGCTGCTGCGCACGCTCCAGCAGCATCGCGTAATCGGCGTCCGACCGTTCGTACAGGTGGACGGCGCCCCGGCCCTGCCAAGCGGCGTACGCATCGGGCTCGTGCACGTTGCCCGGGTGGGTGAACGACACCTTCAGCACCAACGGCTCACCGGCCCGGCGGACCGGCACGATCACGCCGACCTCGCCGTGCATCCAGTCGCCGTCCGGCACGCAGTCCCAGCGATCGATCAGCCCGGCGACGATGCCGGGCAGCCGATCCAGCCACGCGCGCCCGCGCTCACCTTCGCGATCGACAGTCGCCTGCGCGAAGGCCGCGGGGATCACCAGCGCTCCGCCTTGGCCGATCGCGAGACCAGGCTGAACAACATGTCCTTCGGAGTCATCTCTCCGGCAACGACCTTCGTGACGTGCTCTGCGATCGGCATCTCGACATCATGCCGGTGCGCCAGCTCACTGATCGACGAGCAGGACTTCACGCCCTCGGCCACCTGCCGGGTCGCGCCGGCGATCTCGGCGACCGTCATGCCCTGGCCGAGTTTCTCGCCGAACGTCCGGTTCCGCGACAGCGGCGACGAGCAGGTGGCGACCAGATCGCCGAGCCCGGCCAGGCCGGAGAACGTGTGCTCGTCGGCGCCCAGCGCCGCACCCAGCCGCGCGGTCTCGGCCAGCCCGCGCGTGATCACCGACGCCCGCGCGTTGTCGCCGAAGCCGAAGCCGACTGCCATCCCGACCGCGAGCGCGATCACGTTCTTGGTCGCGCCGCCGAGCTCGCAGCCGATCACGTCCGTGTTCGTGTACGGCCGGAACGCGCCCGAGTGACACAGCTTCTGCAACCGGTTCGCCGTCCCCTCGTCAGCACACGCGACCACCGCGGCCGCGGGCTGGCCTTCGGCGATCTCCCGCGCGAGGTTCGGCCCGGAGACGACCGCGATCCGCTCCGGCCCGGCGCCGGTCAGCTCCGCGATCACCTCGGACATCCGCAACGTCGTCCCGACCTCGACGCCCTTCATCAAACTCACCAGCGGTACGGCGCTCGGCAGCACATCGGCCCAGTCGCGCAGGTTCTCGCGCAGTGACTGACTGGGCACCGCCAGTACGACGGCCTCGGCCCCCTCCGCCGCAGCGGCCGGATCATGAGTCGCGGTGATCGAATCGGCGAGCCTGATCCCCGGCAGGTAGTCGGGATTCTCGTGCTGCGTGTTGATCGCCTCGCACAACGACTCCCGCCGCCCCCACACCGACACCTGGTTCCCCGCGCCGGCCAGCACCGTGGCGAACGCCGTACCCCAGGAACCCGCACCGAACACCGCGACCTTCGTCATTCCTGCTCCTCACTACGCGCTTTGCGGGGATCGAACAACTCCTTGGGCGGGGTCTCACCGCGCAGCTCGCCGAGGGTCTCGGCGAGCGCGGCCATGATCACCTCGGTTGCCTCGTGCAACAGCTGGTTCGTGATCGGCTTCCCCTCGAAGGCGCTCAGGTCGACCGGTTTGCCGGCCCGGGCCTGGACGACCTTGCGCGGCAGCAGGCGGATCCGCAGCTTGCCGGTGTAGGACTGCAGCACCTCCTGAGCGCCCCAGTTCGCGATCGGGATCACCGGCGCCCCGGTCATCAACGCGATCCGGGCCGCGCCGGTCTTACCGGTCATCGGCCACAGGTCGGGGTCCCGGGTGATCGTGCCCTCGGGGTAGACGCCCACGCACTCACCGGCCTCGACCGCGGCGACGGCGTCCCGGAAGGCGTCCGCGGCCTGGGCCGAGCCGCGGTGCACCGGTATCTGGCCGGCGCTGGTGATGATCCGGCCGAGGATCGGCAGTTTGAACAGCGACGCTTTGCCGAGCAGCCGCGGAATCCGGCGGCACTCCCAGATGAAGAAGCCGAGCACGAACGGATCGAAATGCGAGATGTGGTTCGGGACGAAGACCACGCCGCCGGTGCGGGGCATGTTCTCCCGGCCGGTGAACCGCGGTTTGGTGAAGGTCAGCATGAACGGCTTCACGAGAATGACGATCACACCGAACCAGAAACCCCGACGTGGCCTGGGGTCGTCCACTGCTACCTCCTGGTGCTGCTCACTGCCGTACGTCATGGAAGAATCCTGCCTGATGGCAGACCTAAAGGTCGTTCCCTGGATCCTGGCGATCCCGGTGAAGCGTACGGCGATCGCGAAGAGCCGGCTCGCTGCGGCCTACCCGCAGCACCGCCCGGAGCTCGCGCGCGCCTTCGCCGTCGACACTACTGCGGCCGCCCTCGGCTCGGGTCTGGTCCGGGCGGTTCTGGTCGTCACCGACGATCCGGTCGTCGCGGCGGATGTGACCGCCGCCGGTGCGCACGCCGTCCCGGATCTGCCCGCCGCCGGGCTCAACGAGGCCTTGCTGCACGGCGCCGCCGTGGCCGCCGAGCAGTTCCCCGGGCACGGTGTGGCCGCGTTGTCGGCCGATCTCCCGGCCCTGCGCCCGGCCGAGCTGACCGCCGTCCTCGCGGCCTGTACGGCGCCGCGTTCGTTCGTCGTCGACCTGCCCGGCAGCGGTACGACGCTGCTCGCCGCGGCGCCCGGCGTACCCCTCGATCCGCGGTTCGGCGTCGGCTCCGCCCTGGCTCATCAGTCGTCCGGCGCCGTCCCGATCGGCCTGTCCGGGATCGACTCCGTACGCCGAGACGTCGACACGGCAGCCGATCTCGCGCACGCCGTCCAGCTCGGCGTCGGGCCGGCGACCGCTGACGTGATGTCGCTGGTGCTCGGCGCGGCGACCGGCTCCGAAGGTCTCGCCTGCTGAAGTACCGTGGTCACGTGCAAGCCACTGTGAGCAAGTACGACGGCGACACCTTCGCCGGCGCGGTGCTGACCGACACCGGCGTCGAGCTGCCCTTCACCGTGCATGCGATCGCGGACACTCCGGTCCGGCATTTCCGGGTCGGCCAACGCGTTCGGATCGAGACCACCGGTTCCGGCGCGAGCCTCACGATCACCAAGGTGGACTTCGCGACCGTGCTGTAGAAGTTGCCGGGCACAAGCGAAGGCCGGTCACTCCTGGAGTGGAGTAACCGGCCTTCGCTGTTGTTACCGGTGCTGCAGTGCCTCGATCAGCGCGCGGCGCGCTTGGCCGGAGCCTTCTTGGCGGGGGCCTTCTTGGCCGGCGCCTTCTTGGCAACGGTCTTGACCGGAGCGGCCTTCTTGGCCGGCGCCTTCTTGGCGACGGTCTTGGCCGGGGCCTTCTTGGCCACGGTCTTGGCCGGGGCCTTCTTCGCCACGGTCTTGGCCGGCGTCGCCTTCTTGGCGGCGGCGGTCTTGGTCGCCGCGGCCTTGGCCGGAGCAGCCTTCTTGGCCGGGGCGGCCGCCTTGGTGGCGGTCGCGGTGGCCTTCGGCGCGACCAGCTTCGGCAGCTTCTTCGCACCGGAGACGACAGCCTTCAGCTCCGCACCCGCGCGGAACTTGGGGATGACCGTCTTCTTGGCCCGAATGCGCTCGCCGGTGCGCGGGTTGCGCACGACGCGCGCCCCACGCTCGATGGCCTCGAAGGCACCGAAACCGGTGATGGCGACCTTGCCACCCTTTTTGGTCAGCTCGCGCTGGACGGTGTCGATGACCGACTCCAACGCGTGCTGGGCCTGGCGGCGGTTTCCGTCGAAGTGCACTGCGAGCGCTTCGACCAACTGGCTCTTGTTCACTGCTTCCCTCCGTGAACTAGGCGTCGAGCACAGCGCTCGATCTCACAGGAACGTTATGGACTGAACAGGCCGTTGCCAAACACCCACGCGGCAATTCGGCTTGTTTTTGGGCGATTCGGGCCACATTTTCGCCCGAATCGGTGTTCCAGCGAGGTTTCAGAGCCATCCGCGGCGTTTGAAGACCTGATGCAGACCGACGCACACCAAGCCCATCAGGCCGATCGCGAAGGGGTATCCGAGCTGCCAGTGCAGCTCCGGCATGGTGTCGAAGTTCATCCCGTAGACGGTGCCGATCAGGGTCGGCGCGAACAGGATCGCCGCCCAGGCAGAGATCCGCTTCACCTCTTCGCTCTGCTCGCTGCTGGCGATCGTGAGACTCTTCATCTCCTCGTTCTGCTGCTGGGCCACCAGCGTCGCGTTCACGGTCAGGATGTCGCGCAGCAGCTCACGGAAACCGTCGACCTTCTCCACCACCTGGGTCACGTGATCGGCGACATCGCGTAAGTACCGCTGCAGTTCCTCGTCGACGCCGTACTTGTCGAAACCGCCGCGCAACGCCTCCAGCATGCCGACCAGCGGCCGGGTCGCGCGCTGGAACTCGATCACCTCGCGGGACAGCTCGTAGATCCGCCGCGACACCTTGGGATCACCGCGGAAGACCTCGGTCTCGATCTCGTCGATGTCGTTCTCCAGACCGGCTACCACCGGCGCGTAACCGTCGACGACCTTGTCGAGAATCGCGTAGAGCACGGCCTCGGTGCCGAGGTTCAGCAGCTCGGGATCGTGTTCGACCCGGCGCCGGACGGCGGCCAGGTTGGGCGCTTCGGCGTGCCGGACCGTCACCACGAAGTCCGGGCCGACGAACAGGTGCACCTCGCCGAACTCGACCTCCTCGGTCGCGTCCCGGTACCGAGCTGCCTTGAGGACGACGAACAGCGTCTCGCCGTACCGCTCGAGTTTCGGCCGCTGATGGGCCTGGATGGCGTCCTCGACGGCCAGCTCGTGCAGGTCGAACTCCTGGGCCAGCGACGACAGTTCGCGCCGGTCCGGGCGGTACAGGCCGATCCAGGCCATCCCCTGCGGCGCCTTGCGCAGCACGCGATAGGTCTCGGCCAGGGACTCCGGCGAGGCGACCCGGCGGCCGCCGCAGTAGATCGCGCTGTCGACGACGCTGTGCCCCTTGGGCAGGGCGTCGCGCTGCTCACGCGGCTTGTCGGTGACCGGTGTCGGCGGCGGGCCGGCGGCGGCGTGCTTGCGCGCAGCACCCGTGAAAGCACGGAAAGTACGCAGGCGAAGGTCGGACATGGGTCCTCCAGGGTGCGGTGGTACGGGGTGAGGTGACGGCACACGTCTGCCCGACCGCAACTACAGGAGGAGAAGGAGTTCTCGCCTCACACAGGTCGAGCGAGACCGGTATGTCTGGAGGGATCGCTGTTCATCAGCGCCTCACCTCCTCGGTCTCGCAAGCCTTGTTCTGACAACCACGCAAGGGTAACACCAGGGTTATCGCCCACGCCCCGTGAAGTGTTACGTGGGCGACAACCCTGCTGGATCAGGCCTTGGCCGGCAAGGTGGCCGGTTTGAAGGCCAGCCGGGTCGCCTCGTACGCCGAGATGTCGGCCTCGTGCGACAAGGTGATGCCGACGTCGTCGAGACCGTTCAGCAGCCGGTAGCGCGTGTAGTCGTCGATCTCGAACGGCGCCGACAGCTCACCGGCCGAGATGGTCTTGGCCTCCAGGTCGACGGTCACCTTGGTGCCCGGGTCCTGCTCGACGGTGGCCCACAACTGCTCCACGACCTCTTCGGTGACCAGCGCGGCCAGCAGACCCGCCTTCCCGGAGTTGCCGCGGAAGATGTCGCCGAACCGCGCCGAGACGACGACGCGGAAGCCGTAGTCGAGCAGCGCCCAGACCGCGTGCTCACGCGACGACCCGGTGCCGAAGTCCGGCCCGGCGACGAGCACCGAGACGCCGTCGTACTCCGGCTGGTTCAGGACGAACTCGGGGTCGTTGCGCCAGGCAGCGAACAGGCCGTCCTCGAACCCGGTCCGGGTGACCCGCTTCAGGTACACGGCCGGGATGATCTGGTCGGTGTCGACGTTGCTGCGGCGCAGCGGGGCCGCCGTACCGATGTGCTGGGTGAAGGCATCCATGAGTTCTCTGCTCCTCAGACGTTCTCGGGGACGACGACGTCGACCGGCTCGAGGTCGGCGGGCGCGGCCAGCGTGCCCGTGACCGCGGTCGCCGCGGCGACCAGCGGGGAGACCAGGTGGGTGCGGCCGCCCTTGCCCTGGCGTCCTTCGAAGTTGCGGTTCGAGGTGGAGGCGCTGCGCTCACCCGGGGCCAGCGTGTCCGGGTTCATCCCCAGGCACATCGAGCAGCCCGCGCCGCGCCACTCGGCGCCGGCGTCCTTGAAGATCGCGTCCAGGCCCTCGGCCTCGGCCTGCAACCGGACCCGGCCCGAGCCCGGGACGACGAGCATCCGGGTGCCCTCGGCAACCTTCCGCCCGGCCAGCACGCCGGCCGCGGCCCGCAGGTCCTCGATCCGGCCGTTGGTGCAGGAGCCCAGGAAGACGGTGTCGACCTTGATCTCGCGCAGCGGCGTCCCGGCGGTCAGCCCCATGTACTCCAGCGCGCGCTCGGCCGCGACCTTGTCGGTCTCGGTCTCGAAGTCGTCCGGCGACGGGACATTGGCCGACAGCGGCAGCCCCTGCCCCGGGTTGGTGCCCCAGGTGACGAACGGCGCGATGTCCTCGGCGCGGATGACGACCTCGCGGTCGAACGCCGCGTCGGCGTCCGTGGCCAGGCTCTTCCAGTACTCGACGGCGGCTTCCCAGTCGGCGCCCTGCGGCGCGTGCGGCTTGTCCTTCAGGTACTCGAAGGTCGTCTCGTCCGGCGCGATCATGCCGGCCTTTGCGCCCCACTCGATCGACATGTTGCAGATCGTCATCCGGGCTTCCATCGACAGCGCGCGGATCGCCTCGCCGCGATACTCGACGATGTAACCCTGGCCGCCGCCGGTGCCGACCTGCGCGATCAGCGCGAGCACCAGGTCCTTGGCGGAGACGCCGTCCGGCAGGACGCCGTCGACGGTGACGGCCATCGTCTTCGGGCGGGCCTGCATCAGCGTCTGGGTGGCCAGCACGTGCTCGACCTCGCTGGTGCCGATGCCGAAGGCAATCGCGCCGAACGCGCCGTGCGTGGAGGTGTGGCTGTCACCGCAGACCACGGTCATCCCGGGCTGGGTCAGGCCGAGCTGCGGGCCGATCACGTGCACGACGCCCTGGTCCGGGTCGCCGAGGGTGTGGATCCGGATCCCGAACTCCTTGGCGTTCTTGCGCAGCGTGTCGACCTGCGTGCGCGAGACCGGGTCCGCGATCGGCTTGTCCACATCGAACGTCGGGACGTTGTGGTCCTCGGTCGCGATGGTGAGATCCGGGCGACGCACCGGCCGGTTCGCCAGCCGCAAGCCGTCGAAAGCCTGTGGACTGGTCACCTCATGAACAAGGTGGAGGTCGATGTAGAGGAGGTCGGGCTCACCGTCTGCTCGGCGCACCACATGCGCATCCCAGACCTTTTCCGACAACGTCCTACCCATCAGACTCGCTCCTTTAGATACTTGTCCCACCCCGCCGCCCCGAACGGTGAGGTTTGCTGTGGTGTGAGTGCTCTCGCTCACAGTGCGCTCGATCGAGGCTGCGAAGCGACTTGCGTTCCACGATTCGAGACGGCAATATCGTCTCATGGACAACTCTAGCGGAGTCGGCGTGCTCGACAAAGCAGCTCTCGTTCTGTCCGCACTCGAATCCGGGCCGGCGACCCTGGCCGGACTCGTGGCGGCGACGGGGCTCGCGCGACCGACGGCACACCGGCTGGCGGTCGCTCTCGAGCACCACCGGCTCGTCGGTCGCGACATGCAGGGACGCTTCGTGCTCGGCCCGCGACTGAGTGAGTTGGCCTCGGCCGCCGGTGAGGACCGGCTGCTCGCCACCGCCGGCCCGGTGCTCGCGCGGCTGCGCGACATCACCGGCGAATCGGCGCAGCTGTTCCGCCGCCAGGGCGAGTACCGCGTCTGCGTCGCCGCCGCCGAGCGGCCGTCCGGTCTGCGCGACACCGTCCCGGTCGGCAGCCAGCTGACCATGGCGGCCGGGTCGGCTGCCCAAATACTGCTTGCGTGGGAGGACCCGGAGCGCATGCACCGCGGTCTGCACAACGCGACCTTCAACGCCGCCGCGCTGGCCGGCGTCCGCCGCCGCGGCTGGGCGCACTCGGTCGGCGAACGCGAACAAGGTGTCGCCTCGGTCTCGGCGCCCGTCCGCTCCCCCAGCGGCAAGGTCATCGCCGCCGTCTCGGTCTCCGGCCCGATCGAGCGGCTCTCCCGGCAACCCGGCCGCATGCACGCCCCCGCCGTGATGGCCGCCGCCGAGCGCCTCTCCGAGGCTCTGCGCCGCGCCTCCGAGTAACCGCATTTCGCTGGTAGACCAGCCAACTCGGGGGTTCTCCACCGTGCCTCACGGTGCAGGACCCCCGATTTGCGTGGTGGACCAGCCAAACGAGGGCCGCGCCACGCACATGAGCGTGGCCAACCCCCGATTTGCGTGGTGGACCAGGGAAATGGGGTGAGAGGGCTGGGTAAACGACAGCGCCTCCCACCGGAGGTGGGAGGCGCTTTTCTCTGGTAGCCCCGACGGGATTCGAACCCGCGCTACCGCCTTGAGAGGGCGGCGTGCTAGGCCGCTACACAACGGGGCCAGAGTTTTTGCCGACCGGCCTTGCGGGCCGGGCAACGAGGTTGAACTTTACCGATTTTCTTCGGTGCGGTCCAATCCGCTGGGGTACTAGGACTCGAACCTAGACTAACTGAACCAGAATCAGACGGGCTGCCAATTACCCCATACCCCAAAGGCATTTCACTGAGCTGGAGAGTTTGTTCCCGCCCTCACCAACCCGGCTCGGAGAGCTTACCCGAGCCAGGCGCGAGACACCAAAACGGCCCCCGCCGGGCGCGTTGTCACTCCCGTCACATCAGCCTCGAACCCGGGAGCGGCAGTCTTGCCAGCGGCAGTTCGCTGACGGTTTCGAGCCGCTGCCGGCGGGCCAGCCAGACCGCGAGCGCGCCGAACGCGGCGAACTTCGCGATATCGAGAATCACCAACGACCATGGGGCGCTCGAGGCGCCGAGGCTGGAGCCGACCGAGTCGGTCAGGGCGGCGTAGATGAACGTGACGACGTTGTTCATCACGTGCACCGCGATCGGCGCCTCGATACCGCCGGTCAGGATCGCGAGGACGCCGGCGACCACCCCGAACGCGAAGCGGTCGAGGAACAACGGCAGGCTCTCCCACGGCCAGACGCCGTGCGCCATCGTGAACAGGATCGTCGTGACCAGCACGATCACGATCGGGCTGCGGACCAGCGCGCCCGCGGCCTGCAGCAGGTAGCCGCGGAAGAAGAACTCCTCGGCGGCAGCCTGGATCGGCGACGTCAGCAGGACGACGGCGATGATGCCGACCGCGTCCGGCGCGAGGCTGAACTTGTTGTCGTGCAGCAGCGTGACGAGGCCGAGTTTGATCACCAGCAGCGAGAGCAGCTCGCAGACGAGCGCCGCGACGGTGAACCAGAGCAACGGCCTCCAGCGCAGCCGGCCGACGACCGAGGACAGCAACCCCGGCGTCTGCCGGTTCAGCAGCCGGGCCACGACGATGCTGAGCGGGATCAGCGAAATCAGGTAGAGGTTCGTGGCCAGCAACGTGATCCAGGACGTCGTACCCGGCGGGTCGATCCGGATCGCCCGGGCGGCGCTGAGCACGATGATGCCCCAGACCGCCCAGCCGACGAAGATCGTCAGCGCGCCGAGGACGACGTACCCCCGCGGCACGACCTCGTTCCGCAGCAGCCGTTGGTACGGCGTACTCATCAGTGCTCCACCACCTTCGCGAGGGCCTGCTCGATCCGGCGCAGGGACACGTCCCGCCCGAGCAGCTCCAACGACTCGAACAAGGGCGGCGACACCCGCCGCCCGGAGATCGCGACCCGGACCGGGCCGAACGCGTGCTTGGGTTTGAGGCCGAGCCCGTCGACGAGCGCGGAGCGCAGCGCGGTCTCGATCGCCGCCGTCGTCCAGTCGACCTCCGCGAGCGCTTTGGCCGAGGCCGTCAGGACAGCGCCCGCGTCGCCGGTCAGCACCTTGGCCGCGGCGTCCGGGGCGATCTTCAGCTGCGTGCCGGCGAACAGGAAGCCGAGCAGCTCGGCGGCCTCGCCGAGCGCGTCCATGCGCTCCTGCACGAGCGGGACGGCGGCCCGCAGCACGGCGAGCTGGTCGGCGCTGGGCTCGGCCGGGAGATAGCCGGCCGCGACCAGGAACGGCAGCGTGCGCGCGGCGAACTCATCGGGCGGCAGCATCCGCATGTGGGCGGCGTTGATCGCCTCGCACTTCTGCTGGTCGAAGCGCGCCGCGTTCGAGTTCACCTTGCGGATGTCGAAGGCCTCGATCATCTCCGCCATCGTGAACACGTCGCGATCGTCCGCGATCGACCAGCCGAGCAGGGCCAGGTAGTTCAGCAGGCCCGCGGGCAGGAAGCCCTGCGTCCGGTACTCGTCCAGGCCGGCGCCGATATCGCGTTTGGACAGCTTCTTGTTGCCCTCGGGGCCCATCACCATCGGCAGATGACCGAACCGCGGCGTCCGGCCGCTGCCGATACCGATCTCGGCGAGCGCCGCGTAGAGCGCGATCTGCCGCGGTGTCGACGACAGCAGGTCCTCGCCGCGGAGCACATGGGTGATGTTCATCAGCGCGTCGTCGACCGGGTTCACCAGCGGGTAGAGCGGGTAGCCGTTCGCGCGGACCAGCACGTAGTCGCCGAGGTTCTCGGGCAGGAAGGTGATCTCGCCGCGGACCAGGTCGTCGAACACGATCGGCCGGTCCGGCATCCGGAGCCGGACGACGGGCCGGCGGCCGGCATCGGCGTACGCCTTGGAGTTCTCGGGGGTGAGCTCGCGGCAGTGGCCGTCGTACCCGCTGGGGCGGCCCTCCTCGCGGGCGGTCTCGCGGCGCTCGTCGAGCTCGTCCTGGGAGCAGTAGCAGTGGTAGGCCTTGCCGGCCGCCATCAGCTTGGCGACGACGTCGGCGTACACCTCCATCCGCTCGGACTGCAGGTACGGGCCGAAGTCGCCGCCGGCTTCGGGGCCTTCGTCCCAGGTGAGGCCGAGCCAGCGCAGCGACTCCAGCGTGTAGCCGAGCGCCTCAGGAGTGTTCCGGGCCTGGTCGGTGTCCTCGATCCGGAGCACCAGCTTGCCGCCGAAGTGCCGGGCGAAGGCCCAGTTGAACAAGGCGCTGCGAATGTTGCCGACGGTCAGCAGGCCGGTCGGCGACGGTGGGAACCGCACGCGGACCTCAGCCGGCGCCAACTCTCCCAGGACGTCTTTGTCACCGGGAGCGGGCCTTTCAGTCACGCACGATCACCCTGTTCGTCAGGGCGCCGAGGCCTTCGATCTCGACCGAGACCTCGTCACCGGGCAGCATCGGCCCGACGCCGGCCGGCGTCCCGGTGAGGACGACGTCACCGGGCAGCAGCGTGGTGAACGAGGTGATCCAGGCCAGCACCTCGGGGATGTCGAAGATGAACTGCGACGTCCGGCCGTCCTGTTTGAGCTCGCCGTTGACGTGGGTGGTGACGCGCAGGTCGGCCGGGTCCAGATCGGTCTCGATCCAGGGGCCGAGCGGGCAGAACGTGTCGTAGCCCTTGGCGCGGGCCCACTGCCCGTCGGTCTTCTGCAGGTCGCGCGCGGTGACGTCGTTACCGATCGTGTAACCGAAGATCACCTCTTCGGCGCGCTCCTTGGGCAGATCGCGGCAGATCCGGCCGATCACGATGCCCAGCTCGCCCTCGAACTGCAGATCGTTGGTCTGCTCGGGGTAGACGATGCCGTCCCGCGGGCCGATCACGCTGGTGTTCGGCTTCAGGAAGATCATCGGCTGAGTGGGGACGTCGTTACCCAGCTCGGCGGCGTGCGCGGCGTAGTTGCGGCCGACGCAGACCACCTTGCTGCGCGGGATCACCGGAGCCAGCAGCCGGACGTCGGCCAGCTGCAGCTTCTCCCCGGTGAACTGCACGGGCCGGTAGAGCGGGTCGGAGTCGAGTACGGCGACCGTACCCGTCAGGCCCTCGGGGTCATCGGTCTCGACGACGCCGTACTTGGGCTCGTCGTCCACGGAGAATCTGGCGATACGCACGGGCCCGAGCCTACCGTCGTCACAGTCTGAGACAGTGGTGCGGTGACAACGACCATCCGCCCGGCCCGCCCGGAGGAGTACGACGCCGTCGGCGAGCTGACGGTGGCGGCGTACCAGCACGACGGCTTCGTTCGCGGTGAGTACGCGATGACGCTGCGTGCTGCCGCGGACCGTGCCGCGAGGGCCGAGCTGCTGGTCGCCGCTGATGCGTCGGGTCTGCTGGGCACTGTTACCTACTGCCCGCCCGGCTCGGTCTATCGCGAGATCGGGCAGGCCGACGAAGGCGAGTTCCGGATGCTCGGCGTCGCGGGCCGCGCTCGCGGGCTCGGCCTCGGCGCCGCGCTCACCGAGCACTGTATAGAACGGACGCGCGAGCTCGGTCTGCCCCGGATCGTGCTCAGCACCGCCGTCTACATGACCACCGCGCACCGGATCTACGAGCGCCTCGGCTTCACGCGGCTGCCCGAGCGCGACTGGTCCCCGGTCGCCGGGATCGACCTCTACGCCTACTCGCTGGACCTATGACTGTCATTCCCCTCGCACGCGCCGAGTGGGAGCCCTTGCAACGGACTCACACCGCGCGCGCCGACGCCCTCACCGAAGGTCATCTCGAGCGCAAGCAGCGCCGCGAGGCGCACCCGGTCGAGGATTTCCTCTTCACCTACTACTCCACGCGCCCCAATCAATTGCGGTTCTGGCATCCCGGCCCCGGCGTCCAGCTGCTCGACGCCCCGGAGTACGCCGATCGCCGCGGCTATCTGTACGCCGACGGCGCGGCGACACTCGACCCGGCCGAGCTGGAGCGCCGTACCGACAGCATCACCTGGATCCGGCGGCTGCTCGCGGCGACGCTCGGCCGGCAACCCCAGTTCGGCTGTTTCGGGCTGCACGAGTGGGCGATGGTCTACCGGGCGGACGCCGTCCGGCACGAGAAGTGGCCGCTCCGATTAGGTGCCGAGGGCACCGATCGGGTCGTCGAGTCGCACAAGATCGGCTGTTCGCATTTCGACGCGTTCCGGTTCTTCACCGCCGAGGCGCGGCCGCTGAACGTGCTCCAACCGACCCGCGACGCGCAACCGCAGCTCGAACAGGGCGGCTGTCTCCACGCCAATATGGACCTCTACAAGTGGGCGACCAAGCTCTCCCCGTTCACCCCGAGCTCACTGGTCCTCGACTGTTTCGAGCTGGCCCGCGACATCCGCACTCTCGACATGCGCGCATCGCCGTACGATCTGACCGCCCTCGGCTACTCCCCCGTCGCGATCGAGACACCCGCCGGTAAGGCCGAGTACGCCGCCGCCCAGCGCACCTTCGCCACCCGCGCCCGTCCGCTCCGGGAACAGCTCGTCGCCCTCTGCGACGAGTTACTCGGCTAACCTCCCTGCATGGGAAAGATTCTGGCCATCGCGGCCGGCCTGTTGCTGACCGCACTCGGCGGCGTCTGGACGTTCCAGGGGCTCGGCTACCTGAAGGGCAGCTCGATGACCGGCTCCTCGTTCTGGGCGATCGTCGGGCCGATCGTCTCGGCGTTCGGCGTCGGCCTGCTGATCGTCGCGATTCGCGGTCCGCAGAAGCGCTGAAAGTCGTTGCCCTGGGCTCCACAATCGCGTCACGTGAGCGTGGTTCAATGCGAACGTGACGAGCCAGCTCGCGGGCGGGAAGACACCGGCAAAAGCCACCTTGATGATCGGCGCGCTGGGCGTCGTCTTCGGCGATATCGGCACCAGCCCGATCTACACGATCCAGACGATCTTCAACCCCGGTGACCCGCACCCGGTGGAGGTCGCGAACGAGAACGTCTTCGGGATCATCTCGCTGATCTTCTGGGCGGTCACGATCATCGTGACGATCAAGTACGTGCTGCTGGTGCTGCGCGCCGACAACCACGGCGAGGGCGGCATCCTGGCGATGATCACGCTCGTCGGCCGCGGCGGATCCAGCGGCCGCCGGGTCACCGTGATCCTGGCCGGGCTCGGCATCTTCGGCGCGTCGCTGTTCTTCGGCGACTCGATGATCACCCCGGCGATCTCGGTGCTGTCCTCGGTCGAGGGCCTGAAGGTGATCGAACCCGGCCTGGCGGACTGGGTGGTCCCGATCACCGCGGCGATCATCGTGCTGCTGTTCTCGGTGCAGCGCTACGGCACCGAGCGGATCGGCCGGTTGTTCGGGCCGGTGATGATCGTCTGGTTCAGCGCGATCGGGATCGCCGGTATCTCCGGGATCGTTCGGCACCCCGCGATTCTCGAAGCCCTGTCGCCGACGTACGCGATCGGCTACCTGACCGGCCACTTCGGCACGGCGTTCTTCGCACTCGCCGCGGTCGTGCTCGCGATCACCGGCGCCGAGGCGCTGTACGCCGACCTCGGCCACTTCGGCCGCAAGCCGATCACCCGGGCCTGGCTGTTCATGGTGTTCCCGGCCTGCATCCTCAGCTACCTCGGCCAAGGGGCGCTGGTGATCGAGGATCCGAACGGCTACACCAGCCCGTTCTTCCTGCTGGTGCCGGAGTGGGCCCGGATCCCGATGGTGGTACTGGCGACCGCCGCCACCGTGATCGCCTCGCAGGCGGTCATCACCGGCGCCTTCTCGGTCGCGTCGCAGGCCGTTCAGCTCGGTTATCTGCCGCGGCTGCGCATCAAGCACACCTCGAGCGAGGCGGCCGGCCAGATCTACGTCCCCTGGGTGAACTGGGCGCTGATGATCTCGGTCCTGACGCTGGTCTTCGCGTTCGAGACCTCGGCCGCACTCGCCTTCGCGTTCGGGATGGCCGTCACCGGCACGATCGTCATCAACTCGCTGCTGTTGTTCTACATCGCCCGCCACAACTGGAAATCGCCGCTGTGGCTGGTGATCCTCGGCGCTGCCGTCTTCCTCAGCGTCGAACTGCTCTTCCTGGGCGCGAACCTGACCAAGCTGGTGCACGGCGCCTGGCTGCCGCTGCTGATCGCGGTCACGGTGTTCACCGTCCTCACCACCTGGCAGCGCGGCCGGCAGCTCGTCACCGCCAAACGCGAGGAGAAAGAAGGCCCGCTCCGCGATTTCGTGAACGCGGTCCACGAGCACCCGCTGACCCGCGTCGACGGCACGGCCGTGTTCCTCAACCGCGGCAGCCGTACAGTTCCCCTGGCGTTGCGGCAGAACGTCGAGCACAATCACGTCCTGCACAAGAACGTGGTGATCCTGTCGATCGAGACCCTGACCGTCCCGCACGCCCCCGAAGGAGACCGGATCGTCATCGACGACCTGGGCTTCACCGACGACGGCATCATCCACGTCACCGCCCGCTTCGGCTACGTCGAGAACGCCAACGTGCCGGCCGTCCTGCACCAGGCGATGGAGCAGAGCAGCGAGCTGTCCGCGACCATCGACCAGGACACCTCCTACTTCCTCTCCGCCCTCGAACTCAAACTCGGCGACAACCCCGGCCTCCCCCGCTGGCGCAAACACCTCTTCCTCGCCACCACCGCCATCACCGCCGACGCCGCCGAGTACTTCGGCCTCCCCCGCGACCGCGTCGTCATCGTCGGCTCCCAAATCACCGTCTGACCCCGCACCCCGCATTGACTTCGTCTCCCCTCGCGAGCCACAATTCGAACACATGTTCGATCAGAGGGGAAATTGGCATGCCCGAGCCGTTCGACTGGGAGATTTTGCAGCGGCCGTCGGCGATGGCGATGGCGCGGGGGCAGCTGGGGTTCAGTTGGATGGTGCTGGCGGGGCGGTTGGCGCGGTTGACGGACGAGGAGTACTTCTGGCGGCCGGGTGGGGAGGCATTGAGTGTGGTGCGGCGGCATTACAGTGGCGGGTTCCGGTCGCTGGGGCGGGGTGAGTGGGTGGCGCAGTGGCCGGATGAGCCGGATCATCGGGGGCCGCGTACGATCGCGTGGCTGATCGCCCATCTGACCGAGACGTTCTTCGAGCGGTGGGAGTGGACGTTCGGGCCGAAACAGCAGAGCCGGGCCGACATCACCCTGCACGGGAACGCGCGGGATGCGGTGGCCTGGCTGACGTACTGGGTGGAGGCCTGGCAGGAGGGGATCGCGGGCCTGCCGGAGGATCAGGTGGCGACAGTGGGGCTGAGCCAGGCGACCGAGCTGGACGCCGGCGAGCCGTTCGGACACGTGGTGTTACGGCTCAACCGCGAGCTGATTCATCACGGATCAGAGATCATGACGTTACAGGATCTGTATGGCGCCGCCGCGTGAGAACCACATCATGTGCTGCACGGCGTGTCGGTTAACACTAGATGTTGTGGCCGCCTTAGAGTCTTCCTCGCTGGCGGTCAGGGGAATCCGGTGTAACTCCGGAGCTGCCCCGCAACGGTGAGCGGAGAAACTTCCGTAAGTCCGAGTACCTGCCGTCGGCGCGTGCACCGCCGGTGCACGCGGTCCGAGACCTCGAGGGCGGGTCGCAGGGCGCGATGGCAGCTACACCGGCCGGTGCTGTCCGTCTCGTCGTGCGCTTTCTCCCCCAGGGTCGCGGTCTTCCGAACGCGCAGGGAGAAGCTTCTGTGACCATCGCCTCCACATCCCGCTCGGCGGCCGACGCCGACGAGCGGAACCAGCTGACCGTCGTCCGCCGCGATGGAAGTACCACCGATTTCGACGCGACCAAGATCTCGGTCGCGGTCACCAAGGCGTTCCTGGCCGTCGAGGGCAACGAGGCCGGCGCCACCGACCGGGTCCGCGACCTGGTCACCGAACTGACCGGCCGGGTCGTCGACGCGCTGACCAGCCGCGGTGACGCGCGGCGCAGCATCCAGGTCGAGGACATCCAGGACCAGGTCGAGCTCGCTCTGATGCGCGCGGGAGAGCATCAGGTCGCCCGGGCCTACGTCCTGTACCGCGAGGAGCGGACCAAGGCGCGGACGCCGTCCGACGCCGCCGGGATCACCGAGAAGCCCGCGCTGTCGGTCCGCCAGGCCGACGGCAGCCGCGTCCCGCTGGACGTCGAGCGGCTGCGGGTGATCGTCGCCGAGGCCGCCGCCGGGCTGGACTCGGTCGACCCCGAGCAGATCCTGAACGAGACCATCGGCTCCTGCTACGACGGCATCGCGCAGCACGAGGTCGAGCTGGCGCTGGTGATGGCCGCCCGCTCGTACGTCGAGACCGAGCCGCAGTACAGCTTCGCCGCCGCCCGCCTGCTGCTGGACCAGATCCGCCGCGAGGCGCTCGGCCGCGTGCACGGCGAGCCGCGCCAGGCCAGCCAGGCCGACATGGCCACGGCGTACGCCGAGTACTTCCCGCGCTACATCCAGACCGGTATCGAGGCCGGCCTGCTCGACCCCGAGCTGGCCACCTTCGACCTGGCCAAGCTGGCCGCGGCGATCCGTCCCGAGCGCGACCTGAACTTCGCCTTCCTCGGCCTGCAGACCCTCTACGACCGCTACCTGCTCCACATCGACAAGGTGCGCTTCGAGCTGCCGCAGGCGTTCTTCCTGCGGGTCGCGATGGGGATGGCGCTGCGCGAGGACGACCGCGAGGCCCGCGCGATCCAGTTCTACGAGTTGCTCAGCTCGTTCCGGTTCATGTCGTCGACGCCGACGCTGTTCAACTCCGGCACCACCCGGCCGCAGCTGTCGTCGTGCTTCCTGACCACGGTGGACGACGACCTGTCCGGCATCTTCAACGGCATCCGCAACAACGCCCTGCTGGCCAAGTACTCCGGCGGCCTGGGCAACGACTGGACGCCGGTCCGTGGGATCGGCGCCAAGATCCGCGGCACCAACGGCGAGTCCCAGGGCGTCGTCCCGTTCCTGAAGATCGCGAACGACACGGCCGTCGCGGTCAACCAGGGCGGTAAGCGCAAGGGCGCCGTCTGCGCCTACCTCGAGACCTGGCACATGGATATCGAGGAGTTCCTCGACCTGCGCAAGAACACCGGTGACGAGCGCCGGCGGACGCACGACATGAACACCGCCAACTGGGTGCCCGACCTGTTCCTGCAGCGGGTCGAGGCCGACGGCCAGTGGACGCTGTTCTCCCCCGACGAGGTCCCGGACCTGCACGACAAGTTCGGCGCCGACTTCCAGACGGCGTACGAGGGGTACGAGGCGGCCGCCGAGCGCGGGGAGATCCGGGTCTTCCGCCGGGTCCGCGCACTCGACCTGTGGCGCCGGATGCTGACCGTGCTCTTCGAGACCGGCCACCCGTGGATCACCTTCAAGGACCCGTGCAACCTGCGCTCCCCGCAGCAGCACGACGGCGTCGTCCATTCGTCGAACCTGTGCACCGAGATCACGCTGAACACCACGATCGAGGAGACCGCGGTCTGCAACCTCGGCTCGGTCAACCTGGTCGCCCACCTGACCGAGACCGGTCTGGACGGCGAGCTGCTCCGCGACACCGTGAAGACCGCGGTCCGGATGCTCGACAACGTCATCGACGTGAACTTCTACACCACCCCGGAGTCGGAGCGCGCCAACCAGCGGCACCGCCCGGTCGGCCTCGGCCTGATGGGTTTCGCGGACGCGCTGTTCCAGCTCCGCATCCCCTACAGCTCCGACGCCGCCGTCCGCTTCGCCGACGAGTCGATGGAGCAGATCAGCTACCACGCGATCGACGCCTCCAGCGACCTCGCCGCCGAGCGCGGCCGCTACTCGACGTACGACGGCTCCCTGTGGAGCAAGGGCGTGCTGCCGATCGACTCGCTGGAGATCCTCCGGACGGCGCGCAACGGCGACGTCTTCCTGGACACCAGCTCGACCCTCGACTGGGCCGAGCTGCGCGCCAAGGTGCTCCGCGACGGGATGCGGAACTCGAACGTGATGGCGATCGCGCCGACCGCGACGATCTCCAACATCGCCGGCGTCAGCCAGTCGATCGAGCCGACGTACAGCAACCTGTTCGTGAAGTCGAACATGTCCGGTGAGTTCACCGTCGCGAACCCGTACCTGGTCGCCGACCTGAAGGCGCGCGGGCTGTGGGACCAGGTGATGGTCTCCGACCTCAAGTACCACGACGGCATCCTGACCAGCATCGACCGCGTCCCGGCCGACCTTCGCGAGCTGTACGCGACGGCGTTCGAGATCGACCCGCTGTGGCTGATCAAGGCCGCGTCGCGCCGGCAGAAGTGGATCGACCAGGCCCAGTCGCTGAACCTCTACATGGCGTCCCCGTCGGGCAAGGCGCTCGACGAGCTGTACCGCAACGCCTGGCGCTACGGGCTGAAGACGACGTACTACCTGCGCTCACAGTCGGCCACCCACGTGGAGAAGTCGACCCTGCAGGGCACCGACGGCAAGCTGAACGCCGTCTCCGCCACCATTGCGGCCGAGGTTCCGGCCGCTGTCCCGGCGATCGTCCCCGAGACCAAGCCCTCGGCCATCGACGACACCCCGCTGGGCGAACCGACCGGAGCGATCTGCTCACTCGAAGACCCGGACTGCGAGGCCTGCCAGTGACCACCACCGACAACTCCACCGGCCTCGGCTCGATCTCGGTCGGCGCCGACCGGATCAACGTGTCCGACAAGGCGATGATCAACGCCCGGGCCGACGTCAACCAGCTGCTCCCGCTGAAGTACAAGTGGGCCTGGGAGAAGTACCTGAACGCCTGTAACAACCACTGGATGCCGACCGAGGTGTCCATGCAGGCCGATATCGCGCTCTGGAAGTCGAAGGACGGCCTCACCGAGGACGAGCGGCTGATGCTGAAGCGCAACCTGGGCTTCTTCGCCACCGCGGAGTCCCTGGTCGCGAACAACATCGTGCTGGCCGTCTACCGGCAGCTGACCAACCCCGAGTGCCGGCAGTACCTGCTCCGCCAGGCGTTCGAGGAGGCCGTGCACACGCACACCTTCCAGTACATCTGCACGTCGCTCGGGCTGGACGAGGGCGAGCTGTTCAACATGTACCGCGAGGTCCCGTCGATCTCCGACAAGGACGCCTGGGCGCTGAAGTACACCCAGCACCTCGAGGACCCGGACTTCAAGACCGGTACGCCGGAGTCCGACACCGCGTTCCTGCGCGACCTGATCGCCTTCTACGTGGTCTTCGAGGGCATGTGGTTCTACACCGGGTTCGCGCAGATCCTGTCGCTGGGCCGGCGGAACAAGATGGTCGGCATCGCCGAGCAGTACCAGTACATCCTGCGCGACGAGTCGATCCACCTGAACTTCGGCATCGACTGCATCAACCAGATCAAGCAGGAGAACCCGCACCTGTGGACGGAGGCCTTCCAGGCCGAGGTCCGCCAGATGCTCACCGACGCCTGCGCGCTCGAGGTCGCCTACGGCCGCTCCACGATGCCGAACGGCATGCTCGGCCTGACCGCCGAGCTCTGCGAGCAGTACATGCACTTCATCACCGACCGCCGGGCCGAGCAGATCGGCCTCGCGCCGATCTTCGGCGAGACCCGCAACCCGTTCGGCTGGATGTCCGAAGTCATGGACCTCAAGAAGGAGAAGAACTTCTTCGAGACCCGCGTCATCGAGTACCAGTCGTCCACCGGCCTCAGCTGGGACTAGCGACAAGACAACCCGTCGGCGGCAGCCCTGTCTGCCGACGGGTGAGGGGTCGGACGGTGCCCGCCGTCCGGCCCCGTTCTGTTGTCCGGCCGCGTGTGCTAGATTGAATGAACGTTCATTCGGCGAGTGATACGAGGTGTGCGATGGGCTGGAGCACGAGCGACATTCCGGAGCAGAGCGGGCGGACGGCGGTGGTCACGGGCGCCAATGGCGGGCTCGGGCTGGTGACTGCGCGGGAGCTGGCGGCGAAGGGGGCGCATGTGGTGATGGCGGTGCGCAACCAGCAGAAGGCCGCTGCGGCGGTCGAGGAGATCCGGGCCGCGGTGCCTGATGCGTCGCTGGAGCTGGTTGCGCTCGATCTGTCCGCGCAGGAGTCGGTGCGCACGGCGGCTGCGCAGATCCTCGACACGCACGGCAGCATCGATCTGCTGATCAACAACGCGGGTGTGATGGCGATCTCCGAGGCGCGGACGGTCGACGGTTTCGAGATGCAGTTCGGCGTCGATCACCTGGGGCACTGGAGCCTGACAGCGCTCCTGCTCCCGGCGTTGCTGCGGACACCGGGCTCCCGCGTGGTCACCGTGACGAGCACGGCTCACCACATGGGCCGCGCCGTCGACGTGGACAACCCGCATCTCGACGGCCGCTATGGCGCTTGGCGCGCGTACGGCCAGGCGAAACTCGCGAACTTCCACTTCGGGCTCGGCCTGCAGCGCGAGCTGACCCGGGCGGGCGCGCTGACGACCAGTCTGATCGCCCATCCAGGCCTGTCCGACACCGACCTGCAGTCGGTCAGCGTCGCGGGCTCGGGCGGCGGCGTCACGCAACGGTTCGCCCACGCGATGACGCGGCGGACCGGCATGTCCGCGGCCGACGGCGCGCTGCCCCAGTTGCGCGCGGCAACCGACCCGGCGGCCAAGGGCGGCGAGTTCTACGGCCCGCTGTTCGTGAACAACGGCGCGCCGGTCCGCAAGCCGGTGCTGCGCCGGCTCGGGATGAACCAGGCCATCGCGAAGCTCTGGGCCGTCTCCGAGCGCGAGACCGGTATCGCGCTCGACGTCTCCACCCCGGCCGGAGCATGATGGCCGACCGGGCGGCCGCCGTCCGGACCGCGATGCGAACTGTTGTCGCGCGCAACGGATTCCACGGCGCATCGATGAGCGCTGTGGCGCGTGAAGCGGGTGTCGCGACCGGGACGGCGTACACCTACTACGCATCCAAGGACGACGTCGTCCTCGCCGCCTACAGCGAGACCAAGGCCGAGCTCGGCGCCGCGGCGATCGCGGACGTCGATCCGCAACTGCCCGTCGATCAGCGGTTCCGCGCGCTCTGGCTGGCCTGCTACCGGCACCTGCAGGCCAACCCGGCGCATGCCCAGTTCCTCTTACAGGTCGAGCATTCGCCGTACCGTGCGCCCGCGCACGAAGCCGCGCTCAGCAACGCCGACGACCCGCTCCTGACCGAGGTCGGCCGTGAGGACATCGCCGCGCGGCTGCAGCCACTGCCGGTGGATGTGCTCTACGAGCTGTCCCTCAGCCCGGCCGTCCGGCTCGCCGCGGGCGGCATCGAGCTGACGCCGGCGCAACTCGACGAGATCGCCGACGCCTGCTGGCGAGCCGTCAGCCGCCCCGACGTCAGCTGATCGTGACGTCCAGGACGCCGATCACCTTCTCCAGCCGGGCGGCGACCCGGCCGGCGTCGAAGCATCGATCGGTGCCTGCGACAACGATCCGGAGCGTTCGCTTCTCCAGGCAGAGCGCGAGCTCGCGGACGTTGTAGGGGTTGAGCAGGACGGCGATCCGCGCCAGCATCCCCTCGACCTCGACGACCTCGGCGGTGAAAACGGTGGTGACGGGGCCGGGGGCAACTACCTCGGCGGGTGCGACAGCGAGGGTGGTCATCGCGCTACCTCCTGGTGACGCAGCAGGCCGAAGGTGAATCCGTCCACGAGGGCCTCCCAGGAGGCTTCGACGATGTTGTGGCCGACGCCGACCGTCACCCACGACCCCTCGCCGTCGGCGGTCTCGATCAGGACTCTGATCACGGCGTCCGTCCCATGGCCCTGGTCGAGGATGCGGACCTTGTAGTCGACGAGCTCGAACTTGTTCACCGCCGGGTACGCGCGCTCGATCGCGGACCGCAGCGCGTGGTCGAGGGCGTTGACCGGGCCGTTGCCCTCACCGGTGACGACCTCCCGCTCCCCCGCGGCGACCAGTTTCACGGTCGCCTCCGAGACGGCCTCGCCGTCCGCGCGGGACTCGGTGATCACCCGCCAGGACTCGACGTCGAAGTACGACGTCCGCGCGCCGCTCACCTCCTCGGTGAGCAGCAGCGAGAACGACGCGTCCGCGGCCTCGAACGTGTAGCCGCGGGACTCCATCTCCTTGACCCGCTCGGTGACCCGGCCGACCACGTCGCGGTCGTCGCCGAGCTCGAACCCCAGCTCGCGGCCCTTGAGCTCGATACTCGCCCGGCCGGCCATCTCCGAGACGAGCATCCGCATGTCGTTGCCGACCCGGGCCGGATCCGTGTGCTGGTAGAGATCCGGATCGACCTTGATCGCGCTGGCGTGCAGCCCCGCCTTGTGGGCGAAGGCGGACAGACCGACGTACGGCGCCCTGTTCGAGGGCGGCACGTTCGTCACTTCGGCGATCGCGTGCGCGATCCGGAACGCGTCGGCGAGTTTGCCCGCCGGCAGCAGCTCCATCTCCCGCTTGAGCTCGAGGTTGGCCACGACCGCGAGCAGGTCGGCGTTCCCGGTGCGCTCGCCGTACCCGTTGATCGTGCCCTGGACGTGCGTCGCGCCGGCCTCGACCGCGGCGATCGAGTTCGCCACGGCGCAGCCGCCGTCGTTGTGGGCGTGGATGCCGAGCCGCGCGCCGGTGCTCTCCAGGACGTCGCGGACGACGTCCTGCAGCTCCCGCGGCAGCGTCCCGCCGTTGGTGTCGCAGAGGGCGACGACATCCGCGCCGGCCTCGGCCGAGACCCGGACGACCTCCAGCGCGTAGGCCCGGTTGGCGCGATAGCCGTCGAAGAAGTGCTCGGTGTCGAGGAAGACCCGCTGGCCGTGCTCGCGCAGGTGCCGGATCGTGTCGGCGACCATCCGCAGGTTCTCGTCCAGGGTGGTCCGCAGCGCCCGCTCGACGTGCGCGTCGTGGCTCTTGGCAACCAACGTCACGACCGCCGCTCCGGACTCGCGAAGCGCGGCCACCTGCGGGTCGTCGGCCGCGACCGCGCCCGGCTTACAGGTCGCGCCAAACGCGGCGAAGGTCGCGTTCCGCAGGTGCAGCTCGGTCCGCGCGCGCTCGAAGAACTCGGTGTCCTTCGGGACGGCACCCGGCCAGCCGCCCTCGATGAACCCGACGCCCAGGTCGTCCAGGTGCTGCGCAATCGCGAGCTTGTCGGCCACGGACAGCGCCAGACCCTCCTGCTGCGCACCGTCGCGCAGGGTCGTGTCATAGACGTGGAAGTCGTCCGAGATGCTCATGATCGAGGCCTTCCGGTGGGGCTGGCGAGTCCGAATCGGGCAAACAAAAAACCTCCCGCAAGGTGCGAGAGGTCTGCGCGCTCAGGTACTGCGGGCTGAGCGCGCCTAGGGAATAATCACCCGATAGCTGTTCATGACGTTTTGAAGTCTGCCACACAAAGTCCGTTCCGTGGCGCTGGCGTCTCGCATCACGAACATCCGGTACGCGTTTCAGTACTGCGGAGTAGCCCAGAGTTCAGACTCGTCCCAGGCGGCGTAGAAGTCCTCCCGGCTCAGCTCCCGCAACCCCCACGCCTCCCGATCGAGCGCCGTATCGGTCAGCATCCCTGCGTCATCCGCGACGCGCTGCCACCAGTACCGTGTGATCTCGCCGTCCTCCCGGACGCCGAGCTGCCGCACCACAACCCACTCCCGCTCGTGCCAAACGGCCTCGAACAACCAGTCCGTCCCGTCATCGGCCGCGCGCGCCCCGTACGTCCGCGGCGCCGTCCCCCGATCCAGCTCCCGAATCAGCTCCGCGTAGTACGTCTGGACATCCGGAAGGCTGCTCATGGCACCTGACCCTATCGGCGGGGGCTGAGAGGAAGCTGTGAAAGCAGAAACCTCCCCGGCAAGCACCGGGGAGGTTTCGGTGAACGGCTCAGCAGACGCGGGTCATCCAGTTGTGCGGGTCGGCGGCGCGGCCGTACTGGACGTCGAGGAGGGCGCTGCGGACGGCGGTGGTCACCGGGCCGCTGTTGCCGTCGGCCACCTGCACCTCGCCGTCCTTCCACTTCAAGGAGGCGACCGGGGTGATGACGGCGGCTGTGCCGCAGGCGAAGACCTCGCGGATCTTGCCGGACGCCGCGCCCTCGCGCCACTCGTCGACCGAGATCTTGCGCTCGGTCACCGGGTGACCGAGGTCGGTGACGAGTTTGAGGATGGAGTCCCGGGTGACGCCCTCGAGGATGGTGCCGGACAGCTCCGGCGTCACCACCGAGTTGTCGTCGAGGACGAAGTACAGGTTCATGCCACCGAGCTCTTCGACCCACTGCTTCTCGATCGCGTCCAGGAAGGCGACCTGGTCACAGCCCTGCTCGATCGCCTCGGCCTGGGCCAGCAGCGACGCGGCGTAGTTGCCGCCGGTCTTGGCCGCGCCCGTGCCACCGGGGGCCGCGCGGGTGTACTCCTCGCTCAGCCAGATCCGGACCGGCTTGACGCCGCCGCTGAAGTACGACCCGGCGGGTGACGCGATCACGCAGTACGTCACCTGGGCCGACGGGCGGACGCCGAGGAACGGATCCGACCCGAACATGAACGGGCGCAGGTAGAGCGACGTCTCGCCGCCGCTCGGCACCCAGGCCTGGTCCAGCTCGACGAGGCGGCGGACCGACTCCAGGAAGGCGGCCTCGGGCAGCTCCGGGAGCGCGAGCCGGCGGGCCGACTTCGCGAACCGGGCGGCGTTCGCCTCGGGGCGGAACAGGTGGATCGAGTCGTCGGGATGCCGGTAGGCCTTCATCCCCTCGAAGATGGTCTGGGCGTAGTGGAACACCGCGGTCGCCGGAGACAGCTCCAGCGGCCCGTAGGCGGTGATCCGCGCGTCGTGCCAGCCCTTGTCCTTGGTCCACGTGGCGATCGCCATGTGGTCGGAGAAGTTCTGCCCGAACCCCGGGTTCTCCAGGGTCTGGGCGCGCTGGTCGTCGCTGGCCGGTTGGGTGTTCGGCTCAACAAGGAACTCGAAGGCGCTCATGAGCGCACCGTACCTCTTGTTGGACTGGTCATGCGAGGCTCTCAGCCGGCCGCGCGCTTGGCGATCGCGTCGCCGATCTCGGCCGTCGTCCGGACGCTGCCGGTGCGCTCCTCGATATCCGCGGTGACGGCGTCCTCGATGGCGCGCGCCGCCGCGGGCAGGCCGAGGTGCTCCAGCAGCAGGGCCGCGGACAGGATCGCAGCGGTCGGGTCGGCCTTCTGCTGACCGGCGATATCCGGCGCGGAGCCGTGCACCGGCTCGAACATGCTCGGGGCCGTCCGGTCCGGGTTGATGTTGCCGCTGGCGGCCAGCCCGATCCCGCCGGAGATCGCCGCGGCCAGGTCGGTGATGATGTCGCCGAACAGGTTGTCGGTGACGATCACGTCGAAGCGGGCCGGGTCGGTGACCAGGAAGATGGTCGCCGCGTCCACGTGCAGGTAGTCGACCGCGATCTCGGGGAAGTCGGCCTTGACCTTCTCCACCGTCCGCGTCCACAGGTGACCGGCGTGCACGAGCACGTTGTTCTTGTGCACCAGCGTGAGCTTCTTCCGCGGCCGCGCCTGGGCCCGGGCGAACGCATCCCGGACGACGCGCTCGACGCCGTACGCCGTGTTCACCGACACCTCGGTCGCGATCTCGGCCGGCGTGCCGACCCGGAGCGCGCCGCCGTTGCCGACGTACGGGCCCTCGGTGCCCTCGCGGACGACGACGAAGTCGACCTCGCCCGGGTTCGCCAGCGGCGAGCCGACCGACGGGTAGA
Source organism: Kribbella sandramycini (assembly GCF_013131805.1). GTDB lineage: Bacteria > Actinomycetota > Actinomycetes > Propionibacteriales > Kribbellaceae > Kribbella > Kribbella sandramycini. The sequence goes on from NZ_JABJRC010000007.1 coordinate 204,430, forward strand.
TCTTCGAGGGCCGCAGGTTCACGTAGTGGTCGAGGGTGAAGCGGAGCTTGAGCAGCAGACCGCGCTCGAGGACGCCGGACGGGACGGTCGGGTCGCCGACGGCGCCGAGCAGGATCGCGTCGTGTTTGCGAATCTCCTCGAGCTCGGCGTCCGGCAGGGTCTCGCCGGTGGCGTGCCAGCGCTTCGCGCCGAGGTCGTACTCGGTCCGCTCGAACGTCACGCCGTGCTGCGCGGCCACCGCGTCGAGGACCTTGAGCGCCTCGGTGGTGACCTCCGGTCCGATCCCGTCCCCGGGAACGACGGCCAGCGTGAAGTTCTTGTTGTCGCTCACTTCTTGGGTTCTCCCCCGTTGTCGCGGCGGTTCATGGCCTCTTGGACAGCCTTGACCTCGGCACTCGCCGGGCGGGACGGCTTACGGCGGCGCGCCGCCTTCCGCTCGCGGCCGTCGATCGCGGGCCAATCGGCTGGATACATGTCGTACATGCTGCACTCTCCCCGGTTGGACATGGGCGGCAGGATGGGCCCGAATTTACTCTGGCATGCGACTATTTCGCCACAATGCGGGCATCTCATCCCGATATGTGAGATACCGGTGCAGGGACTGGACCGCGGCTGTGCAACTCTCAACCGGTGAGCGCTCCTCCAGAACTGCCGCCGCTGGTTTCCGCGGCCCTCAGCCTCTCCGGACGCCGGGGATTCGTCAGCTCCACCCGCAACGAGACGGGCCGGCTGCTGGCCACCCTGGCCGCGTCCAAGACCGGCCTGCTCGGTGAGCTCGGCACCGGCTGCGGCGTCGGCTCGGCCTGGTTGCGCAGCGGCGCCAACGAAGGCACCAAGATCGTCACCGCCGAGAGCGACCCGCAGCTGGCCCAGGCAGTGGCCGAGCTGTTCGCCGACGACGAGCGGATCGAGGTCGTCTCCGCCGACTGGACGGCGCTGATCGAGCGCGGCCCCTTCCAGCTCCTGTTCGTCGACGCCCGCGAGGCCAAACTCTCCGCCCGCGACGTGATCGCCGACGTCGTCGAACCCGGCGGCTTCGTCGTCCTCGACGACTTCACCCCCTCCGCCGTCTGGCCCCCCATGTACGAAGGCCGCGTCGACACCCTCCGCCAGGAATGGCTGATGGACCCCCGCTTCACCACCGTCGAGGTCATGGTCGCCCCCGACGCCGCCGTCCTCCTGGCCACCCGCCGCTAGCCGTACCGACGGACGGGTGGTGGTCCCGTCACGGGCCACTGCCCAGGCGGGAGTCGGCCATCGAAACCGGTCGGTCGGGCCACCTCTACCCGTTGATCGGTACGCGCGACGCCGGACATGGGTCGGGCCCGGACACTTGGGTCCGGGCCCTGGCCAGCCACCATGCGCCTGCGGGTGGCTGGCTACCTGTTAGTTAAACAGCCGGGAGGTCTAGTCAGGCGTCCAGGTCCACAGTGCGGGCGGTGTCGGCCTGGACGACGGAGGCGATGTCGTCGAGGAGGGCGGGGGCTACGGCGGAGTCGACGGAGAGGGCGACCAGGGCCTTGCCGCCCTTGCGGTCGCGGCTGACCTGCATGCCGGCGATGTTGACGTCGGCGTCGCCGAGGATGCGGCCGATCTGGCCGACGATACCGGGGCGGTCCTCGTAGGTGAAGAAGGCCAGGTGGGCGGCCAGCTCGACCTCGACGTCGAAGCCGTCGACCTCGACCAGGCGCTCCGACTGGCGGACGCCGACCAGCGTGCCGCTGACCGAGACCTGGGCGCCGTCGGCGAGGGTGCCGCGCAGGGTGATCAGGTTGCGGTGCTCGGGGCTCTCGTGGTCGGTGATGAGCCGGACCTCGAGACCCCGCTCGGCGGCCAGCAGCGGCGCGTTGACGTAGGAGACGTTGTCCTCGACCACGTCGGCGAAGACGCCCTTGAGCGCGGCGAGCTCCAGCACCTTGACGTCGTACTGGGTGATCTCGCCGCGGACCTCGACGTCGAGCTGCTGCGCGACGCCGCCGGCCAGCGCGGTGAAGATCCGGCCGAGCTTCTCGGTCAGCGCGATCCCCGGCCGGACGTCCTCGGCGATCACGCCGCCCTGGACGTTGACGGCGTCCGGGACGAGCTCACCCGACAGCGCCAGCCGGACCGACTTCGCGACGGCGATACCGGCCTTCTCCTGGGCCTCGTCGGTGGAGGCGCCGAGGTGCGGCGTGGCGACGACGTTCTCGAACTCGAACAGCGGCGAGTCGGTGCACGGCTCCTTGGCGAAGACGTCCAGGCCGGCGGCCGCGACGCGGCCCTCCTTGAGCGCCGAGTACAGCGCGGTCTCGTCGACGATGCCGCCGCGGGCGGCGTTCACGATGATGACCTCGGGCTTGACCTTGTGCAGCTGCTCGTCGCCGATCAGGCCGATCGTCTCCGGCGTCTTCGGCAGGTGGACCGAGATGAAGTCCGACGCGGCGAGCAGCTCGTCGAGCGACGCCAGCCGGACGCCCATCTGCGCGGCGCGGCCGGCCTGTACGTACGGGTCGTAGGCGATCACGTTCATGCCGAAGGCGGCCAGCCGCTGCGCGACCAGGACGCCGATCTTGCCCAGGCCGACGATGCCGACGGTCTTCTCGAACAACTCGACGCCGGAATACTTGCTGCGCTTCCACTCGCCGTTCTTCAGCGACTGGTCGGCGGCCGGCACCCGGCGGGCGGCGGCCAGCAGCAGCGCGACCGCGAGCTCGGCGGCGCTGACGATGTTGGAGGTCGGCGCGTTCACGACCATCACGCCGGCCTGGGTGGCGGCCTTCACGTCGACGTTGTCCAGGCCGACCCCGGCGCGGGCGACGACCTTCAGCTTCTTCGCCGCGGCCAGCGCCTCGGCGTCCACCTTGGTGGCGCTGCGGATCAGGATCGCGTCGACGTCGGCGATCGCCTCGAGCAGCTGCCCGCGGTCGGCGCCGTTGGTGTTCCGGATCTCGAAATCGGGTCCGAGGGCCTCGACAGTGGCCGGGCTCAGCTCTTCGGCGATCAGGACGACGGGACGAGTCACATCAGTCATGGGAGAAATCTCCTGCGAAAGCGGTAGGGGCTCGTAAAAGGTTCAGAGCACCGCGCTGTGCCCGCCGAAAGTCATCGTACCTCAGGTCGATTCACAGGGACGCGGGTCGGTCATGGGGCGGGACTGGTCGATCAGGAGGGTCCGGCCGGACCACACCAGTTTGTATCTGGTGTCGAGGCGGTTACAGGTCTGGCCGCCGGACTGGTGGGCCGTCGAGGCGAACAGCGCGAGGAACGACATCCGCACGTTGACGCTGTTGTCGGCGTTCTGGGTGATCTCGGTGAGCACCGGGTTGAAGAAGTACGTCGTCTGGTGGCTGCGCCGGTCCTGCTCCACGCTGAGCGCACCCGCGAGCCGTGGCGAGTAGACGGCGCGGACGGCCTGGAAATCGTGCCGGTTCTGCAGCGTCAGGTAGTTGGCCAGCGTCTTCTGCGCCTGGGTCGCGAGCTGGGTGGGCGCGACCTGCAGTTTCGGCGTGACCGCGCTCGCCGGGCCGCGGGACTCGTCACACCGGCCGCCGAGGTCGGCGACGCCGTCCGTCTGGGCGACGTACCCCTTCAGCTCCGCGGCCGGGACGATGCGGGCGGCCGCGACGTTCTCGCCGACGACCATGCCGACCAGCTCACCCGAGCGACTGACCACCGGGCCGCCGAGCTTGCCGAGGTTCATCACCTCGCTCAGCGGGCGCGGACGGCGTACCGACTCGACGGTCTGGACAGTCAGCTCACCGGACTGCGTGTAGCCGATCAGCGCCCGCGCCGCCTGCGGATCCGGCGTACCGGTAGCCAGGGGCAACGTTCGCGCGCTCGGCGCGCCAATCACCTGCAGCAACGCGATGCCGTTCCCGGCACGCAGCACGTTGGCACGCCGGACCAGGCCGTCGGAGGTGATCACCGCAACACCCTTGGCCTCCTGTACGGCGATGGCTGCGGTCAGAACGAGCCCATCACCCACAATGCTGCCGGTGCCCTCGCCAGTACCGCTGCAGGTCGTTGCGAGCACTCGCACCACACTCGGCTTCGCTGCGGCCAGCGCCTCGGCAGTGTCGATCGACAGCCGGTCCTGCCGGACGAACCAGCCAGTGGCCGCGCCACCGGCGACAACCAGCAGCAGGACGACGAAACCGGCCAGAAAGCGACCGAAGAGCCAGGGCCCACGCTGCGGCGCCGGAGTACGCGGCCGGCTCGGCTGCAGCTGTGTCAGCGGAGGCGCACCCGCGGGAACCCGCCGGGGCGGTCGCGGCGGCGCCGGCCTGCCGTGGTGCACCACCGAATGACCCTCCTCGCTGAACGAACCACGCTGCGTCCCGATTCTGCCAGGTCGGACGGGCACCGCACGGCCTTTCCGGGACACGGCAAAGGCCCGGTCCATCCACCTGAATGGTCCGGGCCTTCGGCGTACGGCTCTATCAGCGGGCGGCAGTGCCTTCGACGTAGTCCTCGTCGTGCGACTTGACCCACGCCATCAGCGCGCGCAGCTCCTTGCCGGTGGCCTCGATCGGGTGCGACTCGCTGGCCTTGCGGAACTCGGCGAACTCCGGCGCGCCGGCGTCCTGGTCGGCGATGAAGCGGTTGGCGAAGGTGCCGTCGACGATGTCGTTCAGCACGTCCTTCATCCGGGCCTTGACCGACGCGTCGATGACGCGCGGGCCGGAGACGTAGTCGCCGTACTCGGCGGTGTCGGAGACCGACCAGCGCTGCTTGGCGATGCCGCCCTCGTACATCAGGTCGACGATCAGCTTCAGCTCGTGCAGGCACTCGAAGTACGCGACCTCGGGCTGGTAGCCCGCCTCGGTCAGCGTCTCGAACCCGGCCTGGACGAGCGCGGACACGCCACCGCAGAGGACGGCCTGCTCACCGAACAGGTCGGTCTCGGTCTCCTCGGTGAAGGTGGTCTTGATCCCGCCGGCCCGCAGGCCGCCAATGCCCTTGGCGTAGGACAGCGCGAGGTCCCAGGCCTTGCCGGAGGCGTCCTGCTCGACCGCGACCAGCACCGGGACGCCGCGGCCCTCGGTGTACTCGCGGCGGACCAGGTGGCCCGGGCCCTTCGGGGCGACCATGAACACGTCGACACCGGCCGGGGGCTTGATGTAGCCGAACCGGATGTTGAAGCCGTGCCCGAAGACGAGCGCGTCGCCGTCGGCCAGGTTGGGCTCGATCGCCTCGGCGTACAGCTTGCGCTGCGCCGGGTCCGGGGCGAGGACGACGATGACGTTGGCCTCTTCGACGGCCTCGGCCGGGGTGACGACCCGCAGGCCCTCGGCCTCCGCCTTGGCGCGGCTCTTCGAACCCTCGAGCAGGCCGACGCGGACGTCGACGCCGGAGTCGCGCAGCGACAGGGCGTGGGCGTGGCCCTGGGAACCGTAGCCGAGGACGGCCACGCTCTTACCCTGGATCACCGACAGGTCGGCGTTGTCGTCGTAGAACATTTCTGCTGCCACTTGGAGCTTTCTCCTCTATTGATGGGTACGGCGCTCAGCCACGCGGGCTGTTATCTGGCCGCGGTACGGCCCGGCGGCGGCGCCGGCACCGGGTGGTGACGTTCTGCTGGGGGCTGCGCCTGCACTGCCGGGGTCCCCGACTGGACGTGCGGCGGCGGCACCGGGACCGGCCGCAGCGTGCGGTCGGAGATGGAGCGGCTGCCCCGTCCGATCGCCACCATGCCGGACTGCACCAGCTCGCGGACGCCGAAGGGTTCCAGCACCCGGAGCATGGCCTCGAGTTTCTCGGGATTGCCGGTCGCCTCGATCGTGATCGCGTCCGGTGCCACGTCCACCACCTTCGCACGGAACAGCTGGACGGTCTCCAGCACCTGCCCCCTGGTCAGGGTGTCGGCCTTCACCTTCACCAGCAGCAGTTCGCGCTGAACCGTCTGCGTGGGCTCCAGTTCGACGATCTTGATCACGTTCACCAGCTTGTTCAGCTGTTTGGTGATCTGCTCCAAAGGCTGCTCGTCCACGCTGACCGCGATGGTCATCCGGGACACCTCCGGGTGCTCGGTCGGACCGACCGCGAGTGAATCGATGTTGAACCCGCGCCGCGAGATCAACGCGGCCACGCGGGCCAGCACACCGTGCTTGTTCTCGACCAGAATGCTCAGCGTGTGTTTCGACATCATCGTCCTCGCTTCGCTGCGGGCGCCGATGTCGCTCGGACGCTGTGCTGGATTGTGCCTTCGCTTCGCTCAGTCACTAGAGCTCCTCGCCGTCCCACTTGGGCGCCATGTCGCGGGCGATCTGGATCTCGTCGTTGCTGACGCCGGCCGCGACCATCGGCCAGACCATCGCGTCGCGGTGCACGACGAAGTCGACCACGACCGGCTGGTCGGTGACCGACATCGCCTTGTCGATCGTCGCGTCGACCGAGGCCTTGTCCGAGCAGCGCAGTCCGACGCAGCCCATCGCCTCGGCCAGCTTGGCGAAGTCCGGGATCCGGGTCGAGTGCAGGTCGGTGTTGGAGTACCGCTTGTCGTAGAACAGCGTCTGCCACTGGCGGACCATGCCCAGCGACTGGTTGTTGATCACGGCAACCTTGATCGGGATGCCCTCCAGCGCGCAGGTGACCAGCTCCTGGTTGGTCATCTGGAAGCAGCCGTCGCCGTCGATCGCCCAGACGGTCTTGTCGGGCATCGCCGTCTTGGCGCCCATCGCGGCCGGCACCGAGTACCCCATCGTGCCGAGGCCGCCGGAGTTCAGCCAGTGCCGCGGCTTCTCGAACGGCAGGAAGTGCGCGGACCACATCTGGTGCTGGCCGACGCCCGCGGTGTAGATCGCGTCCGGGCCGGCGATCTGGCCGATCCGCTGGATCACGTGCTGCGGGGACAGCGTGCCGTCCTCGGGCTCGTCGAAACCGAGCGGGTACTTGGCCCGGACCGCCTCCAGCTGGTGCCGCCAGGTCTCGTACGACGGCGTCCGGCCGCTGTTCGCGATCTCCGTCCGCAGCGCGGCGATCAGATCGGTGATGACCTCCTTGCAGTCGCCAACGATCGGGACGTCGGCGGCCCGGTTCTTGCCGATCTCGGCCGGGTCGATATCGGCGTGGATGACTTTCGCCTCGGGGGCGAACGAGTCCAGCTTGCCGGTCACCCGGTCGTCGAACCGCGCGCCGAGCGTGATCAGCAGGTCGGAGCGCTGCAGGGCGCCGACCGCGGAGACCGAGCCGTGCATCCCCGGCATCCCGAAGTGCAGCTCGTGGGTGTCGGGCAGCGCGCCGCGGGCCATCAGCGTGGTGACGACCGGGATCCCGAGCAGCTCGGCGAGCTCCTTGAGCTCCTGCTCGGCCTCGGCGCGGATGACGCCGCCGCCGACGTACAGCACCGGCTTCTCGGCGGCCGTGATCAGCCGCGCCGCCTCGCGCACCTGCTTGGGATGCGGGCGGGTGACCGGGCGATACCCGGGCAGCGACAGCTCGGTCGGCCACTGGAAGTCGACCTTGGCCTGCATCGCGTCCTTGGTCACGTCGACCAGTACCGGGCCGGGCCGGCCGGTGCTCGCGATGTGGAACGCCTCCGCGATCGTGCTGGCGATGTCGTTCGGGTCGTTGACCAGGAAGTTGTGCTTGGTGATCGGCATCGTGATGCCGCGGATGTCGGCCTCCTGGAAGGCGTCCGTCCCGATCGCGGCGCTGGCCACCTGGCCGGTGATCGCGACCAGCGGCACCGAGTCCATGTAGGCGTCCGCGATCGGCGTCACCAGGTTGGTCGCGCCCGGGCCCGAGGTCGCCATACAGACGCCCACCTTGCCGGACGCCGCGGCGTACCCCTGAGCGGCGTGGCCGGCGCCCTGCTCGTGACGTACCAGGATGTGGCGGATCTGGGTCGAGTCGAGCATCGGGTCGTACGCCGGGAGGATCGCGCCGCCCGGGATGCCGAAGACGGTGTCTACGCCGGCATGTTCCAGTGCGCGGATCAGAGCCTGTGCCCCGGTCAGCTGCTCACTCATGAGTGCCTTCCCTATGTCCTGTCACGAAAAGTACTTGCCCGTCCAACAAAAAACCCCTTCGGCCGCGGTGGCTGAAGGGGCGCGCTCGACTCGGTGGTCGCGTCAGTCGGCGCGCCGCACAAGTACGAGGAGAATCGATCGCATGTAGGCATTATTGGCCTGCGGCCTGTCATCGGGTCAAGTTCGAGCGGCTGCCGTCTCATTTTTTGAGATGTCCGTCTTTAGATGCAGACGGCGCCTTCGGAGGCCGAGCGGACCAGCCGGGTGTACTTGCCCAGCACGCCCTTGGTGATCGCGGGCCGTTTCGGCGTCCACCCGGTTTTGCGCCGTTCGATTTCCTCGGGGTCCACGTGGAGTTCGAGGGTGCGGTTCGCGACGTCCAGGGTGATCCGGTCGCCGTCGCGGACGAACGCGATCGGGCCGCCGTCCACCGCCTCGGGCGCGACATGGCCGACGCAGAGGCCGGTCGTCCCGCCGGAGAACCGGCCGTCGGTGAGCAGCAGCACGTCCTTGCCGAGGCCGGCGCCCTTGATCGCGCCGGTGACCGCGAGCATCTCGCGCATCCCCGGGCCGCCCTTCGGGCCCTCGTAGCGGATCACGACGACGTCACCGGGGTTCAGGTCCGCGACGGCGTCCATCGCGGCCCGCTCGCCGTCGAAGACTCGCGCGGTGCCCTCGAAGACGTCGGAGTCGAAACCGGCGCTCTTCACCACCGCGCCCTCCGGGGCGAGGCTGCCGTGCAGGATCGTGATGCCGCCGGTCGGGTGGATCGGCTGGTCCAGGGCGCGGATGATCGCGCCGTCGACATCCGGCGGGGCGATCGCGGCCAGGTTCTCGGCCATGGTCTTCCCGGTGACGGTCAGGCAGTCGCCGTGCAGCAGACCGGCGTCCAGAAGCGCGCGCATGATGACGGGGATGCCGCCGACGCGGTCGACGTCCGTCATCACGTACCGGCCGAACGGCTTCAGGTCGCCCAGGTGCGGGACCTTGGCGCCGACCCGGTTGAAGTCGGCCAGCGTCAGGTCGACCTCGGCCTCGCGGGCGATCGCGAGCAGGTGCAGGACGGCGTTCGTCGAGCCGCCGAGCGCCATCACGACGGCGATCGCGTTCTCAAAAGCCTCCTTGGTCAGGATCTGCCGAGCGGTGATGCCCTGCTGCAGCAGACCGACGACCGCTTCGCCGGATTTGCGCGCGTACCCGTCGCGGCGGCGGTCCACCGCGGGCGGCGCGGCCGAGCCGGGCAGCGACATCCCGAGCGCCTCGGCGGACGCCGCCATCGTGTTGGCCGTGTACATGCCGCCGCAGGCGCCCTCACCCGGGCAGATCGCGCGCTCGACGGCGTCCACCTCCTCGCGGGTGATCAGGCCGCGGACGCACGCGCCGACGGCCTCGAAGGCGTCGATGATCGTGACGTCCTTGTCGCCGAGGCGGCCGGGCATGATCGAGCCCGCGTACAGGAAGACGCTCGCGAGGTCGAGGCGCGCGGCGGCCATCAGCATCCCGGGCAGCGACTTGTCGCAGCCGGCCAGCAGGACCGAGCCGTCGAGCCGCTCGGCCTCCATCACGGTCTCGACCGAGTCGGCGATGATCTCCCGGCTGACGAGCGAGTAGTGCATGCCGACGTGGCCCATCGAGATGCCGTCGGAGACGCTGATAGTGCCGAACTCGAGCGGGTAGCCGCCGGCCGCGTGCACCCCTTCCTTGACCGCCTTCGCGAGCCGGTCCAGCGACAGGTTGCACGGGGTGATCTCGTTCCAGCTCGACGCGACGCCGACCTGCGGTTTCCCCCAGTCGTCGTCACCCATCCCGACCGCTCTGAGCATCCCGCGGCTGGCAGTGGCTTCGAGCCCGTCGGTGACCGTCCGGCTGCGGGGCTTCACGTCGACCATGGGCTCACTGTAATCACGTTGCCCTCGGGTAAGGCGATGCTTACCGTGACGGACGTGGATCCCTACGGTGACGAAGACCTGGTCGAGCTTTACGACGTGGACAACGCGGACGGCGACGATCACGCCTACTACCGGGCCCTCGCGGACTCGCTGGGTGCGCGCAAGATCATCGACCTCGGCTGCGGCACCGGCCTGCTCACCCACACCTTGGCTCGTCCCGGCCGCTCCGTCACCGGCATCGATCCGAGCCGCACGATGCTCGGCTACGCCCGGCGTACCCCGTCATCCATCACCTGGATCGAAGGCGACCACACGGCGCTGCCGGCCACCGCGGACGCCGACCTGGTTGTGGCCACGGGCAACGTTCTGATGCATCTCGCGGATTTGCCCCCGGTCTTCACCGCGATCGCCGCCGCCCTCCGGCCCGGCGGAGTCTTCGCCTTCGAGTCCCGGACGCCGATGTCCCGCGCCTGGATCCACTGGACGCGTGAGTCGACGTACAGCGAACGCGAGACGCCGTTCGGGCATTTGGTGGAGTGGCTGGAACTGATCTCGGCCCCGCCGCAGTCGGATTTCTCGATCTCCGACGAGGAGATCGTGGTGGTGTTCGACGCCCACAACGTCTTCCCCAGCGGGGAGGACCGGGTGTTCCGGAACACGCTCTACTTCCGCTCGTACCCGCTTGTGTCAGCTGCGTTGCGGGACGCCGGGCTCGACGTCCGGGCCGACCGGAACTGGAGCGGCGAGACCTTCACCGAGGATGCGCGGCTGATGGTGGTGCGGGCGACCCGCGGTTAGCTCATGTGCCGGCTGACGGTCTCGGCGAAGCCGGTGACGCCGCCGACGTACCCCCACGGGACGCTCTCGATCCGGCCGGTGGTGAGGACGGCGTGCTCCAGCGCCTCGTCCTTCGCGGTCGCCCACTTGAGCGCGAACGCGAGCGCGCCGTGCGCGGAGATGTCCGCCGGGTCCGGCGTCCGGTCTGCGACCCACCACTTGTCCCGGACGGCGAGCAGCTCCGCGCGCCGGCCGGTCACCTCCTGGACGTAGCGCCGCATCCGCTGCACCCGCGGCGACTCCTGATCGGAAGCGACCTCGAGCCACAGCTCGTTGAACGCGTGCGCCGCGATCGTGCACAGCACGCTCCCCGGCCGCGCCCGCCCGAGCACCGCCTGCCCGAACTCGACCAGATCGGTCAGCTCCAGCCCCGACCACTTCGGCGCGAGCACCTGCACCCGCCCGGTGTGCGCCGCGTAACTGGTCGGATTCCGGACGAGGGCGGCGTGGAAGATCTCGGCCTTGTCGGGCAGCGACGCCCCGAGCCCGAGCGCTGCCCACTGCAGCACCTCCCACGGCACCGCGTCGTCCGCGTTCGCCACAATCGCCCGCTGCAACACGTCGGCCGCCGTCCGCAGAATGCTGTGGAACGTCAAGATCCGCTGCTCCGACACCTCCGCCGCAGGCGCCGCCGTCCGCACACTCCAGGCCTCGAACACCAGCGTCTGCCCGAGCCACAGCAACAGATCCGGATCACTCGGATAGGACTCCAGCCGCAACTCCAGTTGCTCACTCCGCCCAACCGCCGCCTTCGCGAGCCCAGTGGCCCGAATCGACCGCAAGTTCGTATTGGCCGGCGTCACCCGCAGCAACCCGAGCCCCGGCGTCAGATCCCCCCGCCGCACCGCCGCCCACGCCGCATCGAGCTCAGCATCCACCCAAGCCTGATCCAGCCGCACCCCGGCCACATCAACCCCAGGCGCCCGCTTCCACGAGAAGATCCCCATTTCCGGATCGTAAGAGTTTCAACGTCCCGACGGACCACGTTTGCATGTTGTTGCAATAGCCGCCGGCTCTTCCGCTGCTGACCTGGCCGCGCGGATACTGCGGTTATGTGGGCGGTGGTAGGGGTGTGGGACATCGACGACGAGCTCATCGAGGGGCTGCGTGACCAGCTGACTGCGATGGCGTCGGGCAAGCTGGCACTGCCTGGTTTCGTGCACGGGACGTGGACGCGCGACGGGCACATGATTCAGGTGTACGCCGACGAGGCCTCAGCCCGCGGCTACCACCAGGACATGCTGGATCGGGAGCTGGTCGACCGGCCCGGCATCCGCAACCTGGTCTGGGATGTCGCCGAAGTCGGCGCGGAGTCCGATGCATCCGGCTGGACCGACCGCGACGGCGTCCATCACCCGCCGCCGGCCTGACTGCGGTGTTTGAGCAGGCGAAGGGCTTGGCGGATGGCGGCTGCTTGCGCTGGGGTGAGGTCTTCGAAGTAGGTGACGGAGGCGGCGTCGGCGTGCTGCTCGGGGAGGTGTGCCGCTAGGCCGTCGGGGAGCAGGGCAGCTAGGGCAATGGCTGCGCTGGCGACCTGTGGGTCGTCTGGGCGCAGGTGGGCCAGGGCGTCGAGGAGTGCGTACAGCTCGCTGGTGCCGGTTCGCATGTCGTCCAGAACCGTCATTAGCGCCGAACGCTGGTCTGCCGGGACGACTGTCTCCAGATAGAGCAGGTGCTCGCGGTCTCGGACGGCGCTCGGTGAGTCAGTCGGCGTACTGAGCCCGGCGAGCAGACTGGTCAGCTCTGGTGACACCGGGCCCTCGCTGGGCAGACCGCCGGCGCGCGCCTGGGCCAGCAGCCCTGCAAGCCGCGCTCGCCGTTCGCGCAGCGCAGCCTCTTGCCGGGCCAGGTCGTCGTCCAGCTCCGCCAGTACGTCGGCCAGCGCGCGCCCGGCGTCGTCCGCGACGATCCGCCGTACTTCGTCGAGAGCCAACCCCAGCTCGGTCAGCCGCCGGACCCGGGCGAGCAGCACCGCATCCGCCAACCCGTACTCGCGGTACCCGTTCGCCCGTCGTACCGGCTCCGGGAGCAGCCCCAGCTGGTGGTAATGCCGGATCGCGCGCGTGGTGATGCCGACCAGGGTCGCAAGCTCACCGATGCGCATGTACCCAGTGAAAACCATGACGCTGCGACAACGTCAAGAGGCTTGACCTTGTCGCGACGTCAACGTTTCCACTGGCTGCATGGACACCACCGTGCAACAGAACATCGACCTGCTCCGCACCGCCTTCGCCCACGTCCAGGCCCACGACCTCGACGCCGCCCAAGCACTACTCACCGACGAATTCATCGCCAACCAGCCCGGCGCCACCGAACCCCAACGCAGCCGCGAACTCTGGGCCGCCAACACCGCCGCCATGCTCAAAGCCTTCCCCGACCTCACCATCACCATCCACGACATCTTCGGCGCCGCCGACAAAGTAGCCGTCCGCACCACCTGCACCGCCACCCACCAAGGCCCCTTCGCCCACCTCGCCCCCACCCACCGCCCAGTCCACTACACCAGCCTCGAGCTCTACCGCTTCGAAAACTCCCGCATAGCCGAAGAATGGGTAGCCCCCGACCTGACCACCCTCTTCAACCAACTAACGGCCGACTAGCTTGGTTCAGCCGCCGGCGACGCTGGGGAGGATCAGGAGGGTTGCGTCGGGTGGGACGGGGGTGTCCAGGCCGGCGAGGTCGCGGAGGTTGTCGTCGCCGAGGTAGATGTTCACGTGGCGGCGGATGGCGCCTTGCTCGTCGGTGAGCCGGCGGCGCAACGGGGGCTCCAGCGCGGCGACGACCTCGCGCGCCGTCGCGACCGGCGCGACCTCGACCTGTTCGGCTCCGCCCGCGAACGGACGGAGCACGGTCGGCAGCCGGACGACGATCATGGGCGCACCTCCGCGACACTGCCCTTCATGTCAGATCACCGCCGCGCGGACGGTGAGGATGTCGGGCAGGTGGCTGGCGACCTCGACCCAGGTATCGCCGGCGTCGGCGCTCGCGTAGACGCAGCCGTCGCGCGTCCCGACGTAGACGCCGGCCGGGTCGGCCGTGTCGGTGCTCAGGGCATCCCGCAGGACGGGGACATAGGAGACCTCGGGCAGGCCGTTGCTGAGCGGCTCCCAGGTCGCGCCGGCGTCCCGCGAGCGGTAGACGCGACAACTGGAGCCGGGCGGCATCCGGTTGCCGTCGGCAATCAACGGGAAGACGTACACGGTGTCGGGCTCATGCGGGTGGACGGCGATCGGGAAGCCGAAGTCGGACGGGAGGCCGTCCGCGATCGACTTCCAGATCGCGCCGCCGTCGTCCGAGCGGTAGACGCCGTGGTGGTTCTGCGCGAACATCCGCTCCGGTACGGCGGGATGCGCGGCCAGCTTGTGCACACACTGACCGAACTCCGGATCCGGGTCGGGCAGGAAGTACGCCTTGATGCCGTGGTTCGCCGGCGACCACGACGCGCCGCCGTCCGTCGTCTGGTAGACGCCGCCGGTCGACATGGCGACACTCAGCCGCGCCGGATCACTCGGATGCGGCAGCACGGTGTGCACGGCCTGACCGCCGAACCCCGCTCCCCACTGCTCACGATGCGGGTGATCCCACAAGCCGCGGACGAGCTCGAAGGTCACACCGCCATCGGTCGACTTCCACAACGCGGAGGGCTGACTGCCGGCGTACACGACGCCGGGCTCGACGCCGGGCTGGATCTGCCAGACCCGCTCCAGCGACGCATCCGTCCCGGCCGGGAAGCCGATCGACCCCTCCGGCGGCTCCGCCCACGTCTGCCCGAGGTCGTCGGAGTGGAAGACCGCGGGCCCCCAGTGCTCACTGGTGCCGCCGACGAAGAGCCGCGGCTGCGCACCGCGGGTGTCGATGCCCACGGCGTACACGCCTTGCATCTCGAACGCGGGCCCGCTCAAGCTCCACTCCCGGCGCGCGGCATCGCTGCGGCCGATCCAGAGCCCGTTCTTCGTCCCGATCAGCAGTACGGCCTCGGACATCGTCGTCCTCCTCCTAGCGTGGTGGCCCCGCCACCACATTGATGAGTGCTTCGTCGCTCTGGTACCGCTCCAGCTGCGCGCGCACCAGCCGGGCAACCCGCGGCTCGAAAGCCGTCGAGGCGCCGCCGCGATGCGGGTTGATCAGCACATTCGGAGCAGACCACAGCGGATGACCAGTGGGCAACGGCTCGGGCTCGGTCACGTCGAGCGCGGCGGCGATCCGGCCGGTGGCCAGCTCGGCGACCAGCGCGTCGGTGTCGACGATCACGCCGCGGGCGACGTTCACCAGGAGGGCGCCGTCCTTGAGCTGAGCGAGGAATTTTGCGTCGACCATCCCGCGGGTCTCGTCGGTGGCCGGCGTCAGCAGGACGACGACATCCGCACGCGGCAGCAGCTCGGGCAGCTCGCCGATCGGGTGGACGCCGTCTCGCGGACGGCGCGCCACGCGCAGCACCTCACACTCGAACCCGGCCAGCCGCCGTTCCAGCGCCTCCCCGATCGAGCCGTAGCCGACGATCAGGACTGTGCGGTCGGCGAGCGACTCGTCCATCTCCAGGTAGTCGACGGGCCAGTGGCCGGCCTCCTGATTGCGGACGGCGCGCGGGATCCGCCGGTACGACGCCAGGATCAGCCCGACCGTCAGCTCCGCCGTCGACGCGTCGTGCACCCCGCGGGCGTTGCAGAGGCTCACGCCGTCGGGCAGCACCGGCAGCACGCCCTCGAACCCGGCCGTCTGCAACTGCACGACCTCCAGCGCGGGCATCGCCGCGAACACGGCCGGAAAATCCGTCGCCACCATGTACGGCGGCACGAAGAACTCGACCTCGTCGAGCCCCGCGCTCCCGTCGGCGGGGACCGTCTTCACCCCGACCGGCAACCCACCGAGGACCCGCTCCGGATCCGCCCACGGCAACCACGCCATCACATCACGCATGCCCCAGAACCTACTCCGCCGCACGGACAGTTTCCTGGCACAGCACCCTTCGACCGGCTTTGAAACGTTTCCGCCGTGACCCTATGTCACGTAACGCTATGACACCGAGGCCCGGCTCACCGGGCTCTACGAGAAGGCGGTGACGCGCAGATGACGACGCTCGCTCAGATATCCATTGCCGGCGCCCTCACGACGCTGGCCCCGAACGGCCTCCCGTTCCGCTTCACGGCGTACGACGGCAGCGCCACCGGCCCGGACGACGCAGCGATCCACCTGCACCTCGCGACCGAGCGCGGCCTGTCCTACATCCTCACCGCCCCCGGCGACCTGGGCCTCGTCCGCGCGTACGTCATGGGCGATCTCGAGATCACCGGCGTCCACCCCGCCAACCCGTACGAGCTGATGCGGATGCTCCTCACCGAGCTGCACTTCGAGCGCCCCTCCCCCGCCGAAGCGCTCCGCATCGTCCGTGGCCTCGGCTGGTCCCACCTCAAGCCCCCGCCCCCGCCACCCCAGGAGCAGCTCCCCCGCTGGCGCCGCATCTTCGAGGGCCTCCTGCACTCCCGCGGCCGCGACAAAACCGCCATCCAGCACCACTACGACGTCAAGAACCAGTTCTACTCGTACATCCTCGGCCCGTCGATGACCTACACCTGCGCCGTCTTCCCCACCCCGGACACGACGCTGGAACAAGCGCAGTACGAGAAGTACGACCTGATCGCCCGCAAACTCGACCTCAAACCCGGTATGCGCCTACTCGACATCGGCTGCGGCTGGGGCGGCATGCTCCGGCACGCGGCCCGCGAGTACGGCGTCCACGCTCTCGGCGTCACCCTCGCCGCTGAACAGGCCGAATGGGCCGCGGAGGCCATCAAGCGCGAGAACCTGGAACACCTCTGCGAAGTCCGCCACCTCGACTACCGCGACGTCCCCGAACGCGATTTCGACGCCATCAGCTCCATGGGCATGACCGAACACATCGGCGTCCGCAGCTACCCCGCCTACTTCGCCTTCCACCTCGACCACCTCCGCCCCGGCGGCCGCCTCCTCAACCACTGGATCACCCGCCCCGACAACCGCCCCCGCGCCACCGGCCCCTTCATCGACCGCTACATCTTCCCCGACGGCGAACTAACCGGCTCCGGCCACCTGATCACCCAAGCCGAAAACGCCGGCTTCGAGATCCGCCACACCGAAAACCTCCGCGAGCACTACGCCCTAACCCTCACCCACTGGTCCCAAAACCTCCAAACCCACTGGGACAAAGCAGTAGCCGAAGTAGGCCCCGCCACCGCCAAAATCTGGGCCCTCTACCTAGCCGCCGGCCGAGTCTCCTTCGACCGCAACACCACCCAACTCCACCAACTCCTAGCCGTAAAACTGGACCCCCAAGCCAACGCCCACTTCCCCCTCCGCCCCACCTGGGCAAGCTGACAACCGCAACTCAGACCGGCGCGGAACAGAACGTCACTTTCGGACCATCGACCGACGCCACCACCCCAACTTCGAAGCCGCGCTCCGGAAACTCTTCTCGCAGCGCCGCCCGCCAACAACGCGCGATCACCTCAGCAACGAACCGCAACGCGTCCATATCCGCTCGAGTCTCATTTGATCCAACAATTTCCCAGACCCGCAGTTGATTCAAGGTCGATTCGATACGGCGAACATCGCCATTCAACTCAGCACGCCAGGCCGCAAAGTTCTCACCATCGTAGGAACGCTCCCACAGCACGCACCCCTCCACCTGAAGGAAGCGCGGAGAAAGCACCGCCGCGAACGCGACCAAAGCTGCCAACCCGACCTGATCCTTGAGATAATCGACGTAGTCGAGTGGACCGTCCCAGCCGCTCACCCATGACTGAATCTCTGGATAGTCTTCCGGGTCGTACACCGAACCTCCCACGCAGCGACCGCAGGCTCTCCCCGTCAGTCCGAATATATGTAGGCCTCGCCAGCCACCCGATCCAGCACCTCCGGATCCACCACCGGCTCCAAAAGTTCGGTGAGGCGCCTACGCGCGAACGCCACCCGACGGAAGACATCCCGATCGGCGACATACCCCACCAGGACGGCCGGATCACCCCCGAAGCTCACTCGAGAAAGTATCCGATCCAACGAAACGACATACTCCTCAAGGTCCCCGAAAACGCTCAGTAGATCCTCAAGCGGAACCTCGACACTCGTTCTCTCACTCATCCAACCACCTCCGTCAATGCCACCGAATGCCTTCAGGCGCCCTTGCTCTCCTTACTGGTACCGAATCGCGCGAACAACTGGCCGTCGTCGCAGGGGACTCCGAGCCGAACTCAGTTTCGGAACCACCGGTGCGAACGGGCTTCCAGGCCTACTTGGCCCGGAAGAGGTACTTGCCGATCAGTTTGCCGGCTACCCCGCCAACCCACGGATCGACCTTCGCCAGGCGGCGCGCATCGCCGCGGTAAGTGTTCACGTGGCGGGCGGATGGCGCCCTGTTCGTCGCTGGAGCCGCCGGCGCAACGCCGGCTTCAGCGCGGCCACCACCTCGCGTACCGGCGCGATCTCGACCTCCTCGGCTCCACCCCCGAACGGACGAAGCACGGTCCGCAACCGAACGACAACAGTTGACGTCAGCGTCATCCATGATCCCGGCAATCTCCCGCATCGTCCGCTCGAAGGCCTCAGGCAGCCTGGGCCAGCCTGCCCCTCGCGAATCCACGACAAGGCGAATCGAGATCGACCTACAGACTAGTGATCCGCGACCGGCAGCAGACCAAGCAACTCCGATCGTGCGATGTAGACGCGCGCCGGGCAATCGGGCAGGTGGTCTGGGGGCCGACTTTCGAAAACCCGGTAAGGTCCAGCACCGATCACCTGAGAGACGAACTCTGCACAACGCGATCTTGGACTGTTGACCCGAAAATCAGCCATGTCAGGGTGCGCGAGGTCAGCCAGCCAAAGATTCGGCCGGATGAGTTCAGTTGTGCCGTCTTCACACCTCCAGCCCGCTTCGTCGTCAATCGACCAACCGGTGACTGCCACCATCCGCACGATGGTGGCTGACTCGTCTGATCCTTCGAAGTAGTTGTGAATCCGGTCCAACTGCCGCACAGCCGCCAAGATCAGTTCACGGTTTTTCGCGGCGAAGCTCAGATTGCCGAGGAACGCCAACTCACTACGCCTGCTATAGATCGGCACCTCGTCGAAGCTGGCGACCTCCGCAAAGACCGCCGGGTCCGCCACCTCGTTCTCATGGAACAGTCGCTCGAAATCAGCTCCGAAGCTGGTATCAGAAAAAGTCATCCTGGCACATTCCATCCATAGTTTCTCAGCCACTGGTAGGTCCTGCGAGACCACTGCGGATTCCCGTCGTGGAAACTACCGTCCATATTGATACCCGCTGCCCCCCGGGAACGTCCCTGCGCATGCCATTGACTGCCCTTGACGGTCTTTTCCGGGCCATCGATTCGGCCGATCTCGCGCGGCGCTCTTCCCCGATCTACCTCCCTCTGGGCAGCCCGGCCGTTACGGTCGTTGAACACAGCCTGCCACTGCGCACTTCGCTCATCAATTGCGGCGTCCGAGTAGTTGTCATCCGGCACCCAGTCGCTTCCATCGCCGCAGTTGTGAACCAAGAGCGGCATACGCCCAGCGACAACATAGTACGTGTGAGCCTCGTTGACGCTGAGGTTGAAGACTCGAACTACCGACTCGTAGACCCGAGCCCGGGTAACCGCAACCGGTCGAGATCGGTCGAGAGAGCCCAGTCGGTCCCCGACCACCAGTTCGCTCGCGTCCGCCCACCGCTGCGTCTCCGGAAGGTAGAACGGGTGTCCGTCTGTCGCGGTCAAAGTTGCAACTGACTGTTTCCCGTCCTTGCCGGTCACGGCCAGTTCAAGGTCGACCAGATCTTTCGCGCCGTAGCCGCTGATAGTTCTCACAACTGGCTGGGCGAACAGCTTGCCAGTTTTTGGGTCAGCCGCCAGGACGAGATCGCCGAGTTTGACCTCTTCGATCGGCTTCTGTCCTCCATTGGCCATTTGCACCAGAGTTCCGGCGCGGAATGAGTTTCTCAGCGGGCACGAGTCGGCTAGCTTCTCCTCGGCGGCACGCAGATCGTCCTCGGCCTTGCGGACACCCTTGACTCCGTCGATCATCTCGTCCGCGAGGTCTTTTATTCGGCCGATCAGCTGCCAAGCCTTCTTGGCCCGGAAAAGGTACTTGCCGATCAGTTTGCCGGCTATCCCGCCGACGAAAGAGGTGAGGACGGTGACGCCGGTCGAGACGCACGCGCCGATATCACCATTCGTGAAGCAGTTGAGGGCATCGGTGATGCCCAGCTCGTCGGCGACGATCTTGACGAGGTCCTTCACTACTCGCTTGATGCGTTCCTTGGCTTCGTAGGCCTTCTGCTGGTGGTGCGAGATTTCCTGCTCGACCGACGGGCCGGAGGAGGTGCTGGTCTTGTTGTTACTGCTGTCGCTGTTGCCGGAGGTGGGCAGGACGCCGGTTAGAGCGGGCTTGCTGCCGGGTGTGGGGTAGAGGGGGCCGCCTTCGTCGCCTGGGTTGATGGGGAGCAGGCCATCGGGGTCGGTGAAGGTGGTGGGGTTGTTGTTCGAGTAGGCGTAGGCGTTCAGGGTTTGGGGATTGGAGTTGTCGACCAGCGGGTCGACGCTGATGAACTTGCCGAGCTTGGGGTCGTATTCGCGGGCGCCGAGGTGGGTCAGGCCGGTCGAGGGGTCGTCGACGCCGTTGACGAAGCCTCGTGCCTTTGGATTCCACGTGGACGACGGCGTACCGCGCGGGTTTCCGAAGGGATCCATGAAGCGGCGCGAGATTGTCGTGGACAGGCCGCCCACCGAGACTGTTGCAGTGCCGTGGGGATCGGGCATGAGGTACTCGACCGACGACGGGTTGTCGCGCATGGCGATGGTCTTGCCGCCGAAGTCGTAGTACCTGATCGACGACAGGGTTTCCGTCGGCCCCTTCTCCCAGCGCACCTCAGCTGAGGCGAGATAGAGGGTCGCACCCTTCGGATCGTGACGGATCAGACGGTTGCCTTCGGCATCGTAGACGAAGCTGGTCTCCCCACCCGGCCCGGTGACCGAGGCAACGTGCCCTTCGGCGTCCCAGGTGAAGTTTTCGGTGTCACCACCGACGTTGCGAGACGACATGTTGCCAGCGGCGTCGTAGGCATAGGAGTCGGCCGAGGTCCCTCCCGGCCCGGAGGCCGAGACACCGGTGACCGCATGCGGCCGCGCGGCCGTCGCTGCGGGGTACGCGTACGTCGACGTCGTGTTGCCGTCGGCCTTGTGGTCGACGACGGTTCTACGGTTGCCGGCAGCGTCATAGGTGTACGACTGCCAGTAAGGCGCTGGCCCGCCGAGCGTCGCGGCACTTCGTGCATCCGCGCAGGTGCCCGCAGGCGTCCATGCTTCCGTCGTTCGCCGGAGATAGTCGTTCGCGAAGCATTGGAGGTCCGTCGAGCTGCCGAACTTGTGCGAGATGGACTTCACGTTCGCGGCATTGTCGTAGGTGTAGGTGAACGTGTCGTCCGTCTTTGCGACGCCCTCCCGATCGACCGTCATCGATGTCAGGCGCCGGCTGCCTCGCTCGTAGGCGAAGGTCTGGTACGCCGTTTGGCCGGTGCGCTGACCGACGTGGTACTGCAGCGGGTCGCCGTACTCGCTGTACTTCGTTTTGGCGACGTATCCCTGCCAGCCTCCCATGCCGTCCGGATTGCCGGCCGCGTCGTAGTACATGGTGACGGTCTCATCCGGCAGGCCGGGCGTCGAGGGCAGCTTCGCTTTGTCGACGCTACCGTCAGCCTTGTACGACGTAGTACTGCTGTATGTGCCGGCGAGTTTGCCCTCGGATGCCGGGATGACGACCTGAGTTCCGGTCGGACGATCCATCGCGTCGTAGCCGGTCACCGCCGAGACGTAGTCGTTACCGCCGACGGTCCGTGTGGACGATGTCAGCAGACCCTTGCCCAACGTGTCGTACACCCAACTGGCGATCGTCGGGCCTGTCGCCGAACCAGAGCGAACCGCAGTCTTACGATCAAGCTCGTCGTAGGAGTAGTGCAGCTCCTGACCACGAGCGTCCTTCGTCGACAACAGGCGGTCGCCGTCGTCGTAGACGGAGTTGACGACTCCCTTGTCCGGGTCGCCGGTGCGGATCGGACGGCCGCGCAGGTCATAACCGAATGTCCATACGCTGCCGGCCTCGTTCTTCACAGAAGCGAGCTTGTCGTCGGTTGTGTAGGTGTAGGTCGTCGAGTCGTAGGCACCGCTGGCCGCTCGCCCATGATACTGCCTCAGCTCAGTCTTCCGGCCACGTGCGTCGAACAGCGTGCTCGTGGTCGTGTCGCCCTCTGGCGGGACGACCGTCACCGCGTCGCCGCCGTAGGTGGTTGTCGTGCGCCACTTCTCGGCGTTGTCCGCGATGAGCCGGGAGACAGTCAGCCGGTTGGCGCCGTCGTACGTGTTCGCCGTGCGCGAGGCCAGGTTCGTCACATCGGGTTGGAACAACGTGTTCGTCGGCTGTGAGTTGTCGTCAGCGTACGGCCCGTTCGTAAATCCGACGTTGCCGCGCTCGTCGTACAGAGTATCCACCAGGACACGACCGACGCCGTTCGCCGCGGGCGTTTGAACCTGCCGCGGGCGGAGTAAGCCGTCAAGGAGAGTCCGGCTTGTCTTGTAGGTCCCGTCCGGCTTCAGCTCTTGCGTCACGACGACGTTCGGCGCGTTGTTGGGTACGACATAGCCGAAGGTCATCGAGGCGGTGGCCCCGCCGGACTTCGAGCGATCCGGTAGCCAGACGCCGGTCAGGCGACCGAGCGCGTCATAGGTCAGGTCGGTACGCCGCTGGTTCGCGTCGATTTCGGCAATCGATGCGCCCCAGGCCGGCGCCATCAGGGTCGTGTTGGTGTAGCCCTTGGCATCGGTCGTCTTGGTAGCGGTGACCGGGCCACCGGTGGCCGGTGTGAACTCGACCTTGCTCGTCCGGCGGTTGAGTCCGTCGTAGGTCTCGGTCACTCGGCCGAGCGAGTCGTAGACAGTGCGGGAGCGCTGCTCGTAGACGGGCGCGGTCGTCCAGCCGGTCATTGACTCGACTTTGGTGATCAGGCCGCGCACCGGCTCCGCCGTCAGGCTGGAGGCGCCGTCGTAATAGCTGCGCTGGTCGGAGATGACCTGGGCCGGTCGCTGCGGAGTCGCCGTACACGCGACGGAGACCTTCTCCTCGCGGCTGACGGGGCCCCAGATCCAGCGCGCATCGTTCGAGGTGTAGGTGAGACGGGTACACCTGTCGTCCGTGCTCGTCGCGATATCGCCTCGGTCGTCGACGGAAGTCGGCAATCCGTGCCCATCGAACGTCGTCAGGAGCTGAGTTTTCCGGTAGGCGCCGCTACTGAGTCGAGTGCGCGTCACCTGATCCTTGGTTCTGAGAAGCAGTGCGGTGTAGCCACCGGCGGAACCGGTCGAACTCGTCCACGGTGTTGAGATGGTGCCGCTGACCTCGGCGCCACCGGAGCCGTTGTAGGTGATCTGCTCGCGAACGAAGCCGTTGTACCGCTCGGCGTCGGCGATCGTGTCCCCCTGGCTGTCGGTGACGCTCGCCGTCTTCCGCGACTTCCCATCGGCGGTCAGGTAGTCGTCATCCATACCGCGGAAGTAGGTCATCTGCGTCTGCGTCTGGTTGCCGGCCGGACCACTGCGCACGTTGACCTTCGAGTATCCGCGCCAGTCACCCCAGCTCCGGTACTTCAGCAGCGTGAGCTCGTTGTCGTCGAAGTGCCAGGCAGGTGTCCCGACGTACTCGTACTGCGTCGTCTGGTCCGGTGCGTCCGTGACGCGGTCATCGGTCGAGACCGAGGTGACGACGTACTTGTGGAACCAGTGCTGGGTCGGGGCCTCCCCACCGTCGATGGTCCACGAGACCGGGAAACAACGTCGCGCGTTCGTCGCGGCACTGGCCGGTTTCGACGTCGGCGTGCAGTCCGCGTCGCTGTAGTTGACGTGCGTCGAGAGACCGGACTCGGAGTTGATGATCTTGACCCGGTACTTGTTCATGGCCGGCGCGCCGTCGCCCTTCGCGTCGACCCGGTTGGGTTTCGATTCGCCGAGGAAGGTCACGGTCGGGTTGGCCACCGTTCCGCCGACGCGTCCCTGGTGGGTGATCGAGGCCAGCCACAACGACGGAGCCACATCCGTGCCGGGGAACTGGTGCGTCAGAGTCCAGGTGTCGACGGGCGAATAGATGTTGTTGGTCCCGAGAATCTGCGTGTTGATCGTCGTCAGGCGCTTGCGCGTGAAGAACGACGGAGACGTGCGGTTGGGGCAGGTCGTGGACGACGTGCAGAGCTGGTCGAAAGGGGTGTCCGGCCAGGCGGACGCGTTCGCGGCGGTCAACTGCGCGGGATCACAGGTGATGGCGCCCTTCGGGAGGCAGCGCTCGGAGACGCCGAACTCGACGCGAGCCGGGTAGGCGGTGACCGTCTCGTTGGCGTCCTGCACCTTGCCGTAGTTGATCCGGAACGGATAGCTGGCCCGCTGGTACTGCGAAACGCCGGTGTTGTTGTTGCGTCCGTAGTAATTGCTCTCCTGAACGTACTCATACGTCATCAGGTTCAGGCTGGGGTCGACGACCTTGTCGACACTCCAGCGCCAGCCCTGAGTACAGAAGGCGGTGGCGAAAGTCGACTTGTAGCACGGCTCGCCCTCGTGGTTGCCGAACACCGGGACGGTGCTCACCGAGTTCGCCTTGTCACCGTTGGTCAGGTTCGGGTTCACGCCGAAGAAGTACTTCGTCCCGTCGGTCGTGGTGACCAGCCAGTGTTCGCCCTTGGCGACGCCGTCGGTGGCGTTGACCGCGCCGTACTTGCGCTGGATCAGCGTGCCGTCGTCCTTCTCCAAACGGAACGTGTCGATCTTGGTCTCCGGATCGGAGCTGAGCTTGAACAGCTCCCCGGAGTGACCGCCGAGCGAGAGGAAGGCGTTGTCCGATTTCCAGCAAAGATCGCCGGTCTTCGTCTTGTTGTTACTCGAAGCGGTCAAGTCGTCGGCACACGAGACATACTTCCGCTCGATGTATCCGGGCTCGAGGGTGTACCCCTGCCCGACCCGGGAGGTCTGGTTGTTGGTCGAGGCCACCTGGCCGTCGATCGAGGCCGAGCTGTAGCCGATGGAGAGCTCGGGCTTCGGCCCGGTGGTCCCCGGCGGGACGCGCAGCGGATAGTTCCAGCTGAAGTCTCCGGTCTGCCCGCCTGCATTCCACGCCGACGACGGTGACAGCGTGGTCGCCGCGTACGACCCGGCCGGGCCGGATGACGCCGCGGTCACGGCGAGGACCATCGGCTCGGTCGATGCCTGCTTGGTCCGTGCGGCGGGCGGGACCTCTACTTCGGCGCTTACCTTCTTCGCCGCCGTGTCGTTGTCGGCCGCCGGAAGGACGCGCCGCTCCACGCACGCGCTGTCGCCCGTGCAGGCCAGCTCGACCAGCCGGAGCCGAGATGTCCAGTCCCCGCCGTAGGCGTCGGCGAACTTCGAATAGTCGACCGAGATCGCCGCTCGCGTGCCACCGGCTTCAGTGTCGGTGCGCGTCAGCCGTAGAGCGAGGCCAGTCACGCCCATGCGGGTGCTGTCGGTCTGGCTGAGCACCTCGACCGTTCCCGCCGGGGCTGCTGCGGACTTGGACTTCGCTCCGGGGACCGGCTTGAACTGGACCGAGACCGACGAGTTCTCCGGCGTCTTGGCGAGAGCTCCCGCCGCCACGGCGCCGCCGCCGATCGAGACGACAGAGGGCGCCGGCCAGGCGGGCGTGGCAGCCGAGAACTCCGGCATCGATTTCTGCTCGGTGGCAGCTGGTACGAAGTCACGGCCTGGGGTCGGCTTCTCCTGCTGGACCGCCGGCGCCGGTACCTTCGGTCCCTTGGCCGCGGCTTCCGGAACATAGGAGCCCACGCCGGTCACCAGACTGACACCGAGAAGCGTCACCAGGGCGGCGGTCCTCGTTCGGGACATGTGTAGACGCATGATCAGTAATCCTCAGATCGTTCGGTGTTAGTCAGGAATCGCCCATGTCGGTACGCACGGTGGCGTCCTCGACCGGGTGCGGGTAGACGCGGCCGTCGTCGACGTGACCGTCGAGCGGGAAGTTGCTGCCGCCGACGGTGCCGAACCCAAGACGCAGCGCACCCGGGTAGTCCTTGGTGGGCGGCAACGGATCCGCCGGGTTCTCCACGCCGTAGGCGGTTTCGTTGACGAACAAAGTCATAGCGTGCCGACCGGAGTCGTATCGGCCGGTCAGGTAGACCCAACTGCCGGCCAAGTAGGGCGTGGGAGTCGAGACAACCGTCATCAGGCCGGTGCCACTCGGATGCGGCATCGTGAACTCCCAGACGGCCTTCGGGCTCTCCGGATCGGACAGATCCTGGCTTTGTACTCCGAGGACGAACCCGCTCGTCCCGGCTCGGTTCTCACTGAGCGCGATCTGCCGTCCAGGTGTGTTCGCCAGCTTGACCCGAACACTCGCGGTGAAACTGCGACTGGTGTCGACGATGTCCGTCGCCGTCGAGGCGGCCGTGCTCGACGGGTTCAACCGCACTGCCCAGTCGTTCACGCCGAGTTCCGGTGACCACTTCTCTCCAGCTCCCCAGGAAGCAGCGCCGAGCGTTATGGTCCGATTCTTGCCGCTGGAGTCGGCCAGGCTCGTCCCGCTGCCCTCGTTCATCCGCCAGATGCCCCCGGCGGGACCGGTTTTGACCTTGACCCGGGCCTCGGCGAAGCCGTCGCTCTGGTTCCCGGCCCGGTCATAGCTCCACACCCGGACGACCGCGGGACCCGTCAGCCGCGGAGTGAAGCTGAACTTTCCGATCGACCTGCCATTGACGGTCTGGACAGCTACCGGCTCGCTGGTCGGTTCCAGAGCATCGACGGAATATTTGAAATAGTTCGTGTCGGCCGCGGAAGGAATGGCTTCCGCGCTGATCGTCTGGTTGACGTCGTACACGATGTCGTCGCCACTGCCGGTCGGAATCACGACCTCCGGCTTCCCCGGCTTGTGGATGTCGATCCTGAACCAGCACATACCGGTATACGGCGTCCAAGTCACCCCGTCGGTCGCCTGTGCCTTCCAGCCGACCAGCTCGCCTGGAGGGATCGGATTAATCCTGGCGTCAGGTGTGTAGTCGGTCGTGCTGGTCGCGGTCTTGGCGACACTCCGAATGGTTTGGAACGGTTCCTTGAACCCATTGCGCCAGATATCGAACTTGACGTAGGAGGACTGCCCGTCGGGGTCGAGGATGTTGAGATGCGGAATGGGCTGCCGCTGGTTGATGGTCGGCGCCTTCTGGTAATCCGTCTGGCAGCCCATTGTCGGTTGCGTGGTCCGGGCGTTCGCGAGCCGCGGAATGTGATTGAAGTCGATGACGAAGAGCACGTCCTTACGGAATCGCTTCCATGCCATCTCGTCGGACTCGTTGGCTGCCCGCAGTCCGAGATAGACGAACGACTTCCCGGCCGCTACCTCTTCGGCCACAGCGGCCTTGACGTCGAACTCGAGGTATTTGCCGTTCGGCGTGCATTCATTCCGCCCGACGGCGTCGACCACAGAGTCGAGCTTCCGCTTCCAGACACCTGCCTGAGTGCCGTTGTTCCAGTTCACCCCGGTGCCGACGGCAGTGGTTTGCCAGATCTGCACCTCCTTCTCGTCGCAACTGGCAGCCCAGGTCTCGTAGGCGCTGAAAGTGGCGCCGAGGATCTGGGTTCCCCCCAGATCGCCGAGGCGCATCTTGTAGAACAAGCGCTTGCGGCTCCACGGCTCGAAAGCCTGGTACCCCACTCCTTCAGGGCCCTCCCAGTTCCAGGAGGAGGTGGTCGGGTAGCGGGCGTTGATCATCGCTCGCCCCTCCTGGCCGAACCTCAGCGTCGGATCGATGTGCAGCGGGTACTCCGTTGCCGGATCCTCGACCAGGCTGGCCGCCGGCCTGATGGTCAACGTGTCCTGGGTGACGGAGATGGGAAGTTGCGCGACCTGGTCTCCTTCCAGCGGCGCCTCGGTCCGGTCGTCGTCCGTCGGAGCCACTGCTTCGCCGCGCGAGTCCCACATGATCGGTTGTGGCGCGAGGAAGATGGTCTTGCCCAGGTCATCCTTCGCTTCGATGACGCCACCCGCCGCTTTGGCCACGGTCAATCCTGGGGCATCAACGGCGAGATCGACGTTCTGCACCTCCGGAAGCCGAGCCGCCTCCAGAGTCTTGACGATCAGGACCTCGCTGTAGGAGTCGGACGAGGCCGTGATCTTCAGATCAACGTCTGGGTACACGTTCGGATAGGTGACGCTGTCGCCTACCAAAACAGGCTCGGGAAGGGCCTCGGGCCAGGTCAGCGTGAGTTCGTGACCCTCAGCCTTGACGGCGATGAGCGGGCCAGATCCTCCGCCCGAGAACGTCATATCGAGTGCCGTGGCCCGCGGCCGTACCCGCCCGTCGGCGCCCTTCTCGAGGGTCGCGTCCATGTCGAGCCACTCGTTGCCACGCTTCATCCGGACCGGCAGGCTGTGCTGCTCGAGCGTGAACGATCCGTCCGGGTTCGCGAAGGTTTGCGAAGTCTCGGTGCGCTTCTCGAGTACTTCGACGCGTTGGCCGCTCGACTTGGCTCGTTTCGATGGTGACTCGTCCTGCGTGGACGCGTTGCTCGGCACCGTTGACTGGGCCTGGACGGGCTGGATTACCAGCGCGCCGAACAGTCCTACCGTGAGCACGCAGAGGGCTGCTGCCGCGCGCCGAGATCCGATCTTCCGCCCGTTGGGCAGACCCCACCCGTTCATTACCCCACCGCTCCCAAGACTCCCCCGAGCCACAGATGCTTTCGGGAGCCTAGGGGTTGCGGAGCGTTACCAACACATACAACCCATACAAACGACCCATACAAACGCCCACTTGCACCTAGCTGCAATCCGCCGGAGTGGCATAGGTCACCGATTCGGCCGAGGCGCGGCTCGGCTGGGATGTGAGGCGACTCAGGGCGACGAGATGATGATGTGTACTGCGGCGGCGAGGCCGGGCTCGTCGACCAGTACGCGGACTCGGCTGTCGCCTGGCGGTCGCCGTACCGAGAAGCGCAGGACGTCGTCGGAGTCACGTACGACGACGTACGGTCCGGCGGTCCGCAAGAGTCCGTCGAAGTAGACGTACGCCGTTTTCGGCGAGTGATAGCGGCCGTCGGAAACCACAAGGTCGATCGGTCCGTCGACGGCGGGCTGAACCGAGAGGTAGATCGAATCGGGCCCGGCGCTGACGAAGCCGGCCGCCGGATCCCAGTCCTCGTGCCCGTCTCGGCTCGCCGGGTCCTCGACGATGATCAGCCCGCGCTCGACGCCATATCTGACCACGCCCAGTGCCTCACCACCGTTGACCGGCATCCTTCTCCTCGTCACCCATCCCCGCCACCGCCAAGATCTGCGCCTCTACTAGCCGCCGGCCGAGTCTCCTTCAACCGCAACACCAGTCAACTACACGGCGGTTCGATGCACCTACTCGTCATCCCGGGAACGAACAGCGCTCTGTAGAGCGACAGATCCTGCGCACCCTCCAGCCGCAGCGGAACGCGCTCGTCAAGGTCGGCCTCAGACAGGACGCTCCATCGACGATCTGCGAGAATCTGCAACACCCGAGACTCATCCGCTGAACGTCCGTCGCCAGACCCAACCAGCGACCAGACCGGCTCCCTTCGTCCCGGTAGAGCACCGCATACGGGCCGACCATGGACAGCAACAGCATCAACTGAGGCTCCAGGAGTAGATATCACCGAAAAGCAACCTCATCGTTGATATCGGTCTCGTCCTCGAACCCGCAAACCTTCCGCATCGCCCGCTCGAGGTCCCCGGGCGGCCCTCGCCCACTCGGGCCCTCACGAACCCAAACGAGGCGAATCGAGATTGACGTACGCAGAGCGGACTTCAGTCAGGAGCCGACGCCGATCAATCACTTCGCAAGGCTAGCGGTCCGCCACCGGCAGCAGACCAAGCAACTCCGATCGCGCGATGTACACGCGCGCTGGGCAATCGGGGAGGTGATCCGGGGGCCGACTTTCGAAAACCCGGTGAGGCCCAGCACCGATCACCCGAGAGACGAACTCTGCACACCGCGATCTTGGACTGTAGACCCGGAAATCAGCCATGTCCGGGTGCGCGAGATCAGCCAGCCAAAGATTCGGCCGGATGAGCTCAGTCGTACCGTCCTCACACCTCCAGCCCGCTTCATCGTCAATCGACCAACCGGTCACTGCCACCATCCGCACGACGGCGGCAGCCCCGTCCGAACCTTCGAAGTACCTGTGAATCCGATCCAACTGCCGCACAGCCGCCAAGATCAGTTCACGATTCTTCGAAGCAACGCTCAGGCCGCCAAGGAAGGCCAACTCACTACGCCTGCTGTAGATCGGAACCTCATCAAATCCGGCAACCTCCGCAAAGACCGCCGGATCCGCAACCTCATTCGCAAGCAACAGCCGATCAAAATCAGGACCGTACCGAAAAGACGGCATTCAACAACCACCCGGCAGGAATCGGACGTGTACAACACTGCTCATCATCGGCGACCCTCAGTACGGCATGCCACTCAGGGCACCTTTGAAGGACGGTAGTTCGATTTCCTCAGGATCGATACACGAATCGTCCTCGCGGCCCTCAAGAAAGAATCCAAAGAACTTCTTGAGCGCCGCGTTGCCCAGATCTAGCGGATGGAACGGAAGGCTGTAGTTTCCGAACCTTGTAGCGGCTTCTCACCATCCCAGAACGGGGCCTCGAACGCGCGTCGGTCACCCACATCTTCAATAATGCCGTGTTCCGCGTTCATCCTCAGCGAGCGAATTAGCTCGCCCCCACCCCATATCGCGAACGCCGCCCAATCTTCAGCACTGTGCATGAAGACTGCGGCCGCCGCCCGCGCGTCAGCGATTCGACCCACCCAATCAGCCAATTCACTGGGCCGATAGATCGCCAACTCACGCGAAGAGAAGATCTCATGTGCGTACAGTTTGGCAACGCACGAGATGCCGGCCTCCGGCCACACCGCAAGGTCAAGCCCGATCGAACCCGTCGCCACCGCATCAGGTTCGAGCACCGTACGCGCCAACTGCCGCGACCCGGGTTCGTCGACGACGACAGAGTCAGTGAAAACCGGCCAGCGCCCCGCCTGCCCGAAAGCAACTACCGCAGCCTTCGACCCCATCGATTCTCCTTCACGACGATCCTGACTACTTGTTTGATGCGTTTTTCGCTTCGAAGCACCTCTGCTTGTGGTGCGAGATCTTCTGCCCGACCGAAGTGGTGGTGTTGCCCTATGCCAAGACAACACGAAACGCGAAAGTTACGTCACGAATAGTCTGCAACTTCAATCCACTCCTCGAACATTTCTCGAAGACCGGACGAGACCGCATCACCGTGACTCGATAAAGAATCTCTGAGCGATTCGACAGACATCTTGTCAAGGCTCAGGCTGAGGAAGTGCAACGGATCGACCAAAATTGCCTGCCGATCGGGAAGCACTTCATTCACGACACTTTGAACCTCTCGCGCTTCTAGTTCAGTAAGGCCCGGCAAGTCCAGCGACCAATAGAACCCTGCTTGCGTGACACGATCTCTATCCACCTCAGCACCCAACCTTGTTCAGTAGGACATCGGTCGCGAACCCCCTGACATGCCTGTATCGCAACGCATCTGAAGTTACGGGCAGCGCGTGAACGATGGAACAGGTGACCAACTGCCGCCGTCAGCGACGCCTTGCGCTCCGTGCCCGGGGGCGGCGTGCGTGGGTTGAGCGTAGGGCGGGGGTGGGCCGGGGCTCAATGTCAATTGGTGCAGTTGGGTGTGGGGTGGGTGGCTAGGTTGGGGGGACGGCGATGGAGGAGGGTCTGTGCGAGTTGTGGCGGCGGTGGCTGCGGTGGTGTTGGTTGCTGGATGTTCGGGGGCGGACGGCGAACCGGGGGCGGGTGGGTCGACTGGGCCGACCGCTACGGCTACGGGGAGTGGGGCGGCGGGGGCGGTGGGGCAGGTTGGGTTGCGGGTGGAGTCGACGGTGGTTTCGGGGTTGGAGGTGCCTTGGGGGGTGGCGTTCCTGCCGGACGAGAGTGCGTTGGTCAGTGAGCGGGACTCTGGGAAGGTGAGGCGGGTTGTCGGGGGGACAGCTGCTGAGGTGGGGACGGTGGAGGGGGTTGATCCGTCGTCCGAGGGTGGGCTGTTGGGGTTGGCGGTGGATGGGAAGGGTGAGTGGGTTTACGCGTACTACTCGACTGCTTCGGACAACCGGATTGCGAAGTTGCGGTATGCCGGGGGGAAGCTGGCGGAGCAGCGGGTGATTGTGGAGGGGATTCCGCAGGCGGCGGTTCACAACGGGGGGCGGTTGCGGTTCGGGGCGGATGGGTTTTTGTATGTGGGGACGGGGGATGGCGGGGATCGGCCGTTGTCGCAGGATGACGGGTCGTTGGGTGGGAAGGTGTTGCGGGTGACTACGGAGGGGAAGGCGGCGCCGGGGAATCCGGGTGGGCGGTTGTGGATCTCGAAGGGGCATCGGAACGTGCAGGGGCTGGCGTTCGATGAGGGGCAGTTGTATGCGGCGGAGTTCGGGCAGAACACGTGGGACGAGCTGAACGCGATCACGGTGGGGGCGAACTACGGGTGGCCGGCGGCGGAGGGGGCCGAGGGGCTGGAGGGGATGACCGATCCAATCGCGCAGTGGCGGACGAGTGAGGCGTCGCCGAGTGGGGTGGCGTTTGCCCGGGGCCACATCTTCATGGCGTCGTTGCGGGGTGAGCGGTTGTGGGCGGTGCCGGTCGCGGGTGGGAAGCGGGTGGGTGAGCCGCGGGCGTTCTTCACCGGCGAGTACGGGCGGTTGCGGACGGTCGAGGCCGCGCCGGACGGGTCGTTGTGGGTGACGACGTCGAACACGGACGGGCGCGGGGACGCCAAGGACGGCGACGACCGGATCCTCCGGGTGACGATCAGCTGAAGAGAAGTTGTTGTCTGACTGACATCTGAGCCGTCAACCGTTTCAGGATTTCGGTCGTCTGGTACTAGTGGAAGGAAACCCTTACCCACAAGCTTTTTCGACAGGAGTGGTGATGCTGACCAACCAGGTGTCCGTTGTCCCGAGCAGTGTGGTCGCTGCCGAGAGCACCTTCGAGGATGCTCAGCGGACAGTGGCCTATCTGCGAAGTTACGGGATGGAAGCGGGCAGCCTGGAGGTGGTCGGCGCCGAGCTCCGGCTGTCGCGCAGACCCGCCGCGGTCCCCGTCGTCCGGCGGACGTTTGCCAGCGCCGGCGCGGGTGCGCTGATCGGCGTCCTGAGCGGGGTGTTCGTCACGCTCGTCGCCGAGACGACGATGAGCGGGTTCGCCGTGTTGCTGTGGGGCTTCGTGTACGGCGCTCTGATCGGTGCGATGTGGGGGCTGTTCCAGGGCCTGGTGCGCAACCGGCCCGACGCTCCCCTGGTCGAGACGATCGTCCCGTCGTACTACGAGGTCCGCAGCCACGTGGACGACGTACCGGTCGCCCTGTCGCTGCTCGGCGTCGAGCCCGAGCCCGAGCCGGCGTACGAACCGGAGCCGGAACCGCAGCCCGAACCGGTGGCCGAGGTCGAGCCGGAGCCGCAGCCCGCCGTCCAGCCGCCGGTGGCCGCCAAACACCCACCGGTCAAGAAAGCTCGCGGCCGCAAACGCAAGACCGCGCAGGGCGTCTGATGTGGGGCCGGCGTGACCGGCCCCACCACTCAGCTCAGATCCCCAGTTTGGCGTTCAGCAGCTCGCGGACCTTGGCCGCGTCCGCCTGACCGCGCATGTCCTTCATGACGGCGCCGATCAGCGCGCCGGCCGCCGCGGGCTTACCGGAGTTCACCTTCTCGACGACATCCGGGTTGGCGGCGATCGCGCGCTCGATGGCCTCGATCAGCGGGCCGTCGTCGGAGACCAGCGCCAGCCCGCGCTTCTCGATCACCTCGGCCGGCGTGCCCTCACCGGCGAGCAACCCCTCGAAGACCTGCCGGGCCAGCTTGTCGTTCAGCGTGCCCTCGTCGACCAGCTTCTGCACCTCGGCGACCTGCGCCGGACCGACCGGCAGCGCGTCCAGCTCGACGCCCTGCTCGTTCGCGGACCGGGCCAGCTCACCCAGCCACCACTTCTTCGCGGCGGACGCCGAGACGCCCAGCTCGATCGTCGCGACGATCGGCTCGAGCGCATTGCCGTTGATCACGTCGCGCATCTCGAGGTCGGTGAAACCCCACTCGGTCTGCAGGCGGGCGCGGCGCAGCGCCGGGGCCTCCGGCAGCGTCGCCCGCAGCTCCTCGACCCACTCCCGCGACGGCGCGACCGGGACCAGATCGGGCTCGGGGAAGTAGCGGTAGTCGTCCGCGTCGGACTTCTCCCGCCCCGACGTCGTGATCCCGGTGTCCTCGTGCCAGTGCCGGGTCTCCTGCAGGATCTTCCCGCCGGCGTTCAGCACGGCTGCCTGCCGGGTGATCTCGTAGGTGATCGCGCGCTCGACCGAACGGAACGAGTTCACGTTCTTGGTCTCGGTCCGCGTGCCCAGCACCGACGTACCCGACGGCTTCAGCGAGACGTTCGCGTCGCAACGCAGGGAGCCCTGGTCCATCCGGACGTCGGAGACCTCGAGCGCCAGCAGCAGATCGCGCAGCTGGCTGACGAAGGCGCGGGCGACCGCGGCCGCCTTGGCCGGCGGGACCTCGATCGTCTTGGTGACGATCTCGATCAGCGGGATCCCGGCCCGGTTGTAGTCGACCAGCGAGTGCGACGCGCCTTGGATCCGGCCGGTCGCGCCACCGACGTGGGTGGACTTGCCGGTGTCCTCCTCCATGTGGGCGCGCTCGATCTCGATCCGGAACGTCTCGCCGTCGACGACAACCTCCGTCCACCCGTTGAAGGCGATCGGCTCGTCGTACTGCGAGGTCTGGAAGTTCTTCGGCATGTCGGGGTAGAAGTAGTTCTTCCGCGCGAACCGGCACCATTCGGCGATCTCGCAGTTCAGCGCGAGGCCGATCTTGATCGCGGACTCGACGCCGCGCGCGTTCACCACCGGCAGCGCGCCGGGCAGCCCGAGGCAGACCGGGCAGGTCTGCGTGTTCGGCGGCGCGCCGAACTCGGTCGGGCAGCCGCAGAACATCTTCGACTTGGTGTTCAGCTCGACGTGGACCTCCAGGCCCATGACCGGGTCGTACTGCGCGAGCGCATCCTCGATCTCGAGAACTTCAGCGGTCATCGGGTCACCTCCAGCTCCGGAGCCTTCGTCATCAGCACGCCACCCCACTGCTCGGCCAGCGCGGACTCCAGCGCGGCGCCGACGGTGTAGAGCAGGTCGTCACGCATGACCGGGGCCATCACGTGGAAACCGACCGGCAGGCCGTCCTCGTCGGCCAGGCCGCACGGGAACGACGCGGCCGCGTTACCGGCCAGGTTCGACGGGATCGTGCACAGGTCGTTCTTGTACATCGCGATCGGGTCGTTGATCCGGTCGCCGATCGCGAACGCGGTCGTCGGCGTGGCCGGCGAGACCAGTACGTCGACCTGCTCGTAGGCCTTGGCGAAGTCGCGGGCGATCAGCGTCCGCACCTTCTGCGCCTGGCCGTAGTACGCGTCGTAGTAGCCGCTCGACAGCGCGTGCGTGCCGAGCATGATCCGGCGCTTGACCTCGGCGCCGAACCCGGCCTCGCGGGACAGGCTCATCACCGTCTCGGCGCTGTTCGTGCCGTCGTCGCCGACGCGCAGGCCGTACCGCATCGCGTCGAACTTGGCCAGGTTGGACGAGGCCTCGCTCGGCAGGATCAGGTAGTACGCCGGCAGCGCGTACTCGAAGTGCGGGCAGGAGACCTCGACCACCTCGGCGCCGAGCTTGGTGAGCAGCTCGACCGCCTCGTGGAAGCGGGCCTCGACACCGGGCTGGTAGCCCTCGCCGCCGAGCTCCTTGACGACGCCGATCCGCAGCCCGGCGACATCGCCGTTCCGCGCGGCCGCGACGACCGGCGGAACGTCCTGGTTGATCGAGGTGGAGTCCATCGGGTCCCAGCCGGCGATCGCCTCGTGCAGCAGCGCCGCGTCGAGGGTCGTCCGCGCGCACGGGCCCGGCGTGTCCAGCGAGGAGGCGAGCGCGATCAGGCCGTAGCGCGACGTGCCGCCGTACGTCGGCTTGACGCCGACCGTGCCGGTGAAGGCGCCGGGCTGACGGATCGAGCCGCCGGTATCGGTGCCGATCGCGAGCGGCGCCTCGTACGCCGAGATGGCAGCCGACGAGCCGCCGCCGGAGCCGCCGGGGATCCGGGCCAGGTCCCACGGGTTGTGCGTCGTGCCGTACGCCGAGTTCTCGGTGGAGGAGCCCATCGCGAACTCGTCCATGTTGGTCTTGCCGAGGATGACGATCCCGGCGGCCTTCAGCCGCTTGACGACCGTCGAGTCGTACGGCGGCTTCCAGCCCTCGAGCACCTTCGAGCCGGCCGTCGTCGGCACGCCCTCCTGGGTCAGCACGTCCTTCAGCGCGAGCGGGACGCCGGCCAGCGGGCCGAGCTCCTCGCCGGCGGCGCGCTTGGCGTCGACGGCCGCGGCCTGCGCGAGCGCGCCCTCGGTGTCGACGTGCAGGAACGCGCGGACGGCGCCGTCCACCGCGCCGATCCGGTCGAGATGGGCCTGCGTCACCTCGACCGAGCTGGCCTGCTTGGCGGCCATCAGCTCCGCGAGCTCGGCCGCGGTCTTCCTGGTCAGATCGCTCATGTCAGTCTTCCTCCAGGATCCGCGGCACCCGGAATCGCTGCGCCTCGGAGGCGGGGGCGCCGGACAGCGCCTGCTCCGGGGTGAGGCACGGGATGTTCTCGTCGGCGCGCATCACGTTGGTCAGCGGCAGGGCGTGCGAGGTCGGCGGGATGTCGTCCGCCGCGACCTGGCTGACCTGCCCGACCAAGGCGATGATCTGGTCGAGCTGGGGCGCGAGGTGATCGAGCTCGTCATCGCTGAGCTCGATCCGCGCCAGTCGCGCCAGGTGGGCGACCTCTTCGCGGGTGATGGAAGGCATGAACTGAATCCAATGTCTCTGCAGTTGCTGGACGCGCCACCGCAAAGCCGTGGCGCTCACGTCATCCTAGAGGGCGGCTGTGACAGGTTTATTTCCTCGTCCCCGGTCACGCATCCGGAGGCACCGGGCGTGTCTCGCGTTCCGCTCTGTAACATGGGCCGCGACAGGGCGTTACGCGCAAGGTGATCGGCTGGGAGATGATCGTTCGGTGTTCCTGCTGCGATTGATCATCCCGGACCGGCCCGGCTCGCTCGGCACGGTCGCCACCGCCCTCGGCGAGGTGAGCGCCGACATCCACGCGATCGAGATCGTCGAGCACCGCCGTGAGAACGGCACCGCCGTCGACGACATCGTGGTCGACCTGCCGCCCGGTGTCCTGCCGGACCGGCTCGTCTCGGCCTGTAACAGCGTGCCCGACGTCGAGGTGATCTGGTTCTCCCGGTACGGCGCCGGCGGCGGCCTGCACATGGATCTCGAGGCCGTCGAGCAGATGACGTCGTCCCCGGCCGAGGCGATCGACCTGCTCGTCGAGCAGGGCCCCGCCGTCCTGCACGCCGACTGGGCTGCCCTCATCGACGGGACGGGCGCCGACGTCAAGGTCGCTCTGGAGACGAGCGCCACGCCGGAGTTCGGCGAGGTGGCCGCTGCGTGGCTGCCGCTGGAGAAGGCCACGACGCTGGCCGCGCCGGACCACAAGGGCCTGGCGGAGTCGGTGCTGGTCGCCGCGCCGCTGGAGTCCGACCGGCGGATCCTCGTGGTCGGCCGGCGCGGCGGGCCCGAGTTCCTCGGCTCCGAGGTCGCCCGGCTGAGTTACCTGGCCTCACTCGCGGTGACGATCCGCGCCACCGCCTGACCCCACGACACCGCGAAGGGCCCGGATCAGGATGATCCGGGCCCTTCGTCGTTGCGGTCAGACGAGCTCGAAGTAGGCAACGGCCCACAGCCCGGCGGTGATCAGCAGGATGACGACGCCGACCAGCGCGACGATCCAGATCGCCTGGCTGTCGTTACCGCTACGCTCCGGCAACTCGAACTGGGTGGGCCCCCAGGCCCCGCCGCCGGAGACCCGCTGCACTGCCTCGGGCGGCGGCTGGACCACCGTCCGTTCTTCCCGCTTCTCCCGTGGCAGCTGCACCGGATCTCCGCTCGGCTCAGGGGTAGTACGTCTCCCGCTTGATTCTAATCGACCGCGCCCAACGGTCGTCGTTGTCGCGGTTGGTGACCTCGATCCGCCACCCGGCGACGTAGGCCACCGTGGCCTTGCCGTCGGTGTGCTTGTCGGCGAACTCCTTGAGCTTGGCCGAGTCCGCGGCCTTGAGGACGCCGAACGCGTCGGTGACGGTGGCCGGCCAGGCCGCCTTGGCCTGGTCCTCGCGGGCCCGGATCTCCATCTCGACCTGGCGCAGGCCGCCGCTGGACCCGCCGAAACCGTAGATGGTCTGGCGGTCGAAGTCGCCGATCTTCTTCTCGCAGACGATCTTGCAGGTGTAGCCCTTGGCCGTCAGCCCCGCCTTGAGCTGCGCCTCGGTGGTCGCCCAGGCGACATCCGGCACCTTGAACGCCTCTTCGCCGGACTTACGCCCGGCCAGCGACACCGTGCTGTCGTTGCTCAGCCGGAACTCGCCCCACGTCGTGCCGACGCGCTCGGACTTCTGGCCGGTGGCGACGGCGTCCTGGATCTTGCGGACCTCGCTGCCGCCGAAGGCGTCGTTGCCGATCGCCTGCAGCGCACCGTCGAAGGTGACCTTGGCGTTGTTGCCGTTCTCCTCGTCACGGGTGGTGATCTGGACGCTGATGATCGAGCCGTCCTTGGTGAACTGGAAGACGGCGTCGGACTGCGTCGAGCCCTCGTACTTGAAGCAGCCGCGGTGCGCGCCCGACTCGTTGTTGAACAGGTCGCTGCACTGGTAGCCGGCGCTTTGGAGCTTCTGTGTGACGCCCTCGGCCTGACCGGCCGCGTTACCCGGGCCGCCGTCGCCGGTGCCCTGGGAGCTCCCCGGGCCTGCCGCAGGCTCGTCGTCGCCGCCGAGGCCCTTGACCACCAGGAAGATCAGCAGACCGATGAGGAGGATGCCGACGACACCGCCACCGATCAGCAGCGGCATCTTGTCCTTGCCGAGGCCACCACCTGAGCCCTTGGAGCCGCCGCCCTGCTGCCATGGCTGCTGGCCCGGCTGGCCGCCCTGCTGCTGGTGCCACCCGCCCTGCTGGCCGGACTGCTGGCCACCCTGCTGACCCCAGCCCTGCTGCTGGTACGCACCGCCCTGCGCCGGCTGGCCCTGCTGGGGCTGCTGCGGAGAACGCTGGCCCCAGCCCTGTGCGGGCTGGCTCTGCTCAGGCTGCGCGGGCTGCTCCGGCTGACCGGGCTGCGGCCGACCGGGCTGCTGGCCCCAACCGCCACCACCCTGCTGCGGCGGCTGCCCTTGCTGGGGTTGCGGCTGTTGAGGCTGGGGCTGCTGCGGCTGACCCCAGCCGCCACCGCCCTGGGAAGGCGGCTGCTGTCCCCAGCCGCCTTGCCCTCCCTGTCCCCCTTGCTGTCCGCCCGGCTGGCCCCCCGGCTGCCCAGGACCCCACGGTCCTTGCGGCGGCGTCGTCATATTTGCTCCTTTTGACCCACGTGTGGACGTGCAAAGCTAACAGTCCGACGGCTCAGGCCCGCCGCCGGATCCATCGAATCGCGGCTAGGTCGCGTCGGCCTCCGCCGTGGTCGCCACCTCCGCGGCGGCCTCGGCGCCCTGCTCGAGCAGGACCTGGAAACCTGCGGCGTCCAATATCTTCACCCCGAGCTGCACCGCTTTGTCGTACTTCGATCCGGGCGAGTCGCCGACCACGACGAACGACGTCTTCTTCGAGACCGAGCTCGCGGCCTTGCCGCCGCGGGACACGATCGCCTCGGTCGCCTCGTCGCGGCTGAACCCCTCGACCGTGCCGGTGACGACGATCGAGAGCCCGCTCAGCGTCTGCTCGACGACCGGCCCCGTCCGCTCCTGCCGCAGCACGACGCCGGCGGCTTTCCACTTGTCGACGATGGCTTGGTGCCAGTCGACCTCGAACCATTCGATCACCGCGTGGGCGATGGTCGGGCCGACGCCTTCGATCTCGGCCAGCTCCTCCTCGCTCGCGGCGCGGACCTGATCGATGTCGTCGTACACCGCGGCAAGCGCCTGCGCGGCGGTCGGGCCGACATGCCGGATCGAGAGCGCGACCAGGCCGCGGGCCAGCGGCTGCGTTTTGGCCTGCTCCAGATTGGCCAGCAGCCGCAGCGCGTTCGCCGACAAGGCGCCCGCCTTGGTGGTGAAGAACGGGCTGCGGGCCAGCGCCTCCTCGGTGAGGCCGAACAGGTCGCCCTCGTCCTTGATCAGCTCGCCGCCGATCAGCGCGTCCGCGCCCTTGAAACCGAGCACCTCGATATCGAACGCCGCGCGCCCGGCCAGGTGGAAGATCCGCTCCCGCAGCTGGGCCGGACAGGACTGCGAGTTCGGGCAGCGGATGTCGACGTCGCCCTCCTTCATCGGGCGCAGCGTCGTCCCGCAGGAGGGGCATTCGGTCGGCATCACGAACTCGCGCGCGTCGGCGGGCCGCAGCTCGACCACCGGGCCGAGGATCTCCGGGATCACGTCCCCGGCCTTGCGCAGGACGACGGTGTCGCCGATCCAGACGCCCTTGCGTTTGACCTCCTGCGCGTTGTGCAGCGTCGCGAACTCGACCGTCGAGCCGGCCACCCGGACCGGCTCCATCTTCCCGTAGGGCGTGACGCGGCCGGTGCGGCCGACGTTCACCTCGATGTCGAGGAGTTTGGTGGTGACCTCCTCCGGCGGGTACTTGAAGGCGATCGCCCAGCGCGGCGCGCTCGACGTCGAGCCGAGCGCGCGCTGCAGGTCGACCTCGTCGACCTTGACCACGACGCCGTCGATCTCGTGGTCGACCGAGTGCCGGTTCTCGCCGTAGTACGCGATGAACTCGTTCACCTCGGCGAGGGTCTCGACCTTGCGGGCCCGGTCGCTGACCGGCAGCCCCCAGGCTTTCAGCTGCTCGTACGCCGCCGACAGCCGGCCGACGTGGTAGCCCTCGACGCGGCCGAGACCGTGGACGACGAAGCGCAGCGGGCGGCTCGCCGAGACCCGGGGATCCTTCTGGCGCAAGGATCCGGCGGCGCTGTTGCGCGGGTTGGAGAACGGATCCTTCCCGGCGGCGACGAGCTGCGCGTTCAGCTCCTCGAAGTCCTCGACGCGGAAGTAGACCTCGCCGCGCACCTCGAGGAACGCCGGCAACTCCGCGCCGTTCAGCTCGTTCGGGATGCTCTTGATGGTGTGGACATTGAGCGTGACGTCCTCACCGGTGCGGCCGTCGCCGCGGGTGGCGCCGCTGACCAGCCGGCCGTGTTCGTAGACCAGGTCGAGAGCGAGCCCGTCGACCTTCAGCTCGCACAGGAACCCCGAGTCGTGGATCTGCTGCAGCGTGACCTCGCGCTCCAGCCGTTTGGCCCAGGCCTCCATCTGCTCGGCGGAGAACGCGTTGGCCAGGCTCTCCATCCGCGTCGGGTGCTGCACGGGGGTGAACAGCGTCGAGATCGGCGCGCCGACCTTCTGCGTCGGGGAATCCGGCGTGCGGAGCTCCTGGTACTGCTCCTCGATCCCTTGCAACTCGTGCATGAGCGCGTCGAAATCGGCGTCGGAGATGACCGAGCTGCCCAGGTAGTACTTCACCCGGTGCTCCTCGATCTCCTTGCTCAGCGTGGCATGCCGCTCCCGCACCTCGGCGGGCGGCGCCGGAATCTCTTCGCTCATGGGCAAAACCTACAACTGCCCGCCGACAATTCTCAGGAGTTGGCGAACTCGGCGACGACTTCCGCGGCGCGGCGGCAGAGCTCGAGCCGGGCCCGCGCGTCGTCGGCGCCGGCGAGCCCGCAGGTCGGCGTGATCACGGTTGTCCTGAGCAACGCCGGGTCGAGCCCGAGCTCCTCCCAGCGCCGCAGCAACGGCCGTGCCGTCCGCTCCGGATCGGCCAGCGCGCCGGTTGTCGGGACCAGCCCCGCGTAGAGCGTGGCACCGGCCTCGGCAGCCAGAGCGATCTGCTCCCAAGCCGGCTCGTTCAGCAACGAGATGTCCACAGCAAGCCCGGTAGCGCCGGACTTTGTGAACACCTCGATCGGTGGGCGCGCAGCGCAGCAGTGAACGACAGTCGGCGCCGCCGTGGTCAAAAGGCTCAACAGCTCAACCGCTCCGGGGCCGTCAACCGACCGATGCTTACCCCAACCGGATGCGGTCGGGATGGCACCAGCCAGAACAGCAGGCAGCGCAGGCTCGTCGAGCTGCAGCAACAGCTCGGCCCCTGGCACTCGCTTGCGCACCTCAGCAACATGCTGCTGGACGCCGGCCGCCAGCGCCTGAGCCAGGTCGCGCCGCGCGCCGTGGTCGGCCAGCACCTTGTCACCGCGCGGCAGCTCCAGCGTGGCAGCCAGAGTCCACGGACCGGTGACCTGCAGTTTCAGCGGCCCGCTGTAGCCGTAGGCGAGCTCTTCGAGCACATCGAGGTCCTCGGCCAGCAGCGAACGCGCCCTGCGCTGGTCGACACTCGCACGCGGATCACTGCCACCCGTCAGTCGCCATCCGGCCGGCTGCAGGTCCGCAGCGAGCTCGGTCAGTACGGCGATGGCCCGGCTGAGCATGTCGCCGTACGGGCGGGCCGGCAGCTCCGCCAGGAACGGTACGTCGACCGCCTCCAGCAGCACCTTCGTCCACTCCCGGATGTCCTCCCCCGGCAGCGACCCCAGACCGGTAGTGGTCATGCGTGCTGCGGGGTGACGCGAGCGACCGAGTCGATGGTGGCGGAGCCGATGACACGGGTGCCGTCGTACAGGACGACGGCCTGGCCGGGAGCTACTGCAGTGGCCGGCTCGGTGAAGGTGACGTGCACCTGGTCGTCCTCAAGGCGTGCAGTGACAGCCACCTCGTCACCGTGCGCACGCAGCTGAGCCGTCGCCTGCAGCTCCGCCGTCGGCGCCGGGCCGCACCACCGGGGCTTCGAAGCGGTCAGCCCGGTCACTGCAAGCTCCTCACGGGAGCCAACGGTGACCGTGCGCTCCACCGGGCTGATGTCCAGTACGAAACGCGGCTTGCCGTCCGCGGCCGGCGTACCGATCCGCAGGCCCTTGCGCTGGCCGACGGTGAACCCGTGCGTGCCCTTGTGCTCACCGAGCTTGTTGCCCTGCGCGTCGACGATGTCACCGGGCGCCTCCCCCAGCTGTGCGCTGAGGAACGCGGGGGTGTTGCCGTCGGCAATGAAGCAGATGTCGTGGCTGTCCGGCTTGTCGGCGACCGACAGGCCGCGCCGCGCCGCCTCTTCGCGGATCTCGGTCTTGGGCGTGTCACCGAGCGGGAAGAACGCGTGGGCGAGCTGCTCCTGGGTGAGGACGCCGAGCACGTAGGACTGGTCCTTGGCCGGGTCGACCGCGCGGTGCAGCTCACGGCCGGTCGCGGTGTCGACGATGCGCGCGTAGTGGCCGGTGACGACCGCATCGAAGCCCAGCGCCAGCGCACGCTCAAGAACGGCGCTGAACTTGACCTTCTCGTTGCAGCGCAGGCACGGGTTCGGTGTGCGACCGGCGGCGTACTCGTTGACGAAGTCCTCGACGACGTCGGCGTGGAAGCGCTCGGCCAGATCCCAGACGTAGAACGGGATGCCGATCACGTCGGCGGCCCGGCGGGCGTCCCGCGAGTCCTCGATCGTGCAGCACCCGCGGGCGCCGGTGCGGTACGACTGCGGGTTGCGGCTGAGTGCCAGGTGCACTCCGGTCACGTCGTGCCCGGCCTCTGCCATCCGCGCCGCCGCGACGGCGGAGTCGACCCCGCCGGACATGGCTGCGAGTACCCGCATCAGGTGTTCCTTCCCACGTTCTGCAGACCGGCGGACTGCGCACGCTCCACTACCGGTCCGATGTTCTCCAGTACGGCGTCGATGTCGGTCTGACTCGACGTGTGCCCCAGGGTGAAGCGCAGCGACCCGCGGGCGCGCTGGTCGTCGTACCCCATGGCAAGTAGCACGTGGCTGGGCTCTGCCACGCCGGCGTTGCAGGCCGAGCCGGTGGACACCTCGATGCCCCGGGCGTCGAGCAACAGCAACAGCGAGTCGCCCTCACAGCCACCGAAGGACAAGTGTGCATTACCAGGCAGTCGGCCCACTGGGTCGCCAGACAGCTTCGCAGCGTCGACAGTGGCCAGCACACCGTTGATCAGCTGGTCGCGCAGCCCAGTCAGCCGCAGCGCCTCCCCCGGCTGGTCTTGCACCGAGTGTTGGACGGCGACGGCGAAGCCGGCGATGGCCGGTGCGTCCAGCGTCCCGGACCGTACGTCGCGCTCCTGGCCGCCGCCGTGCTGCACGGCGGTCAGCTTGGTCTCCTTGTGCACGACCAGCGCGCCGACGCCGTACGGGCCGCCCAGCTTGTGGGCCGAGACGGTCATCGCGTCGACACCGAGCGCAGCGAAGTCCACCGGCACCTGGCCGATCGCCTGGACGGCGTCGGTGTGCACCGGGATGCCGTATTCCGCGGCGATCGCGGCGATC
The DNA here is from genome assembly GCF_013131805.1 of Kribbella sandramycini. Taxonomy (GTDB): domain Bacteria; phylum Actinomycetota; class Actinomycetes; order Propionibacteriales; family Kribbellaceae; genus Kribbella; species Kribbella sandramycini. The sequence goes on from NZ_JABJRC010000007.1 coordinate 248,633, forward strand.
TCCTCGACGGGCTGCAGCGTGCCGACCTCGTTGTTGGCCATCATCACCGTGACGAACGACACCGACTCCGGCTCGCAGGCGATGGCCCGGCGGACGTCGTCCGGCCGGACGCGGCCCAGCTCGTCGACCGGCAGCCACTCGATCTGGGCGCCCTCGTGCTGGCCGAGCCAGACGGCCGGATCCAGCACAGCGTGGTGCTCGATACCGCTCAGCAGGATCCGGCGGCGGCGCGGGTCTTCAGCGAGGCGCGCCCACCACAACCCCTTCAGGGCGAGGTTGTCGGCCTCGGTGCCGCCGGAGGTGAACACGACTTCGCTCGGCTGCGCTCCGAGCGCGGCGGCGATGGTCTCGCGGGACTCCTCGACCGTACGCCGAGCCGCGCGGCCGGCTCCGTGCAGTGACGAGGCGTTACCCGTCCGGCCCAGCTGCGCCGTCATCGCCTCGATGGCCGCGGGCAGCATCGGTGTCGTCGCGGCGTGGTCGAGGTAGACCGCACGAGGGCGCAAAGAGGTCATAACACTCTCAAGGGTAAGTCCTGCGCGGATGTTCCCGATCCGCCGCCGGGATTCCGGACCCGCCGAGGCGTTCGTCCGGGTCGACGAAATCGGATCGGCTGCTTGTCGCGGAGGACGAACACAGCGGTTGCGGGGACGCCTAGCATCGGTTCCGGCAGCCGAACCGCCCCTCGAGGAGGACTTCGTGACCCGACGTCTGCGCATCGACGACCTGGCCGGCCTAGCGGTCCCTGAGCAGCCCACTCTGGCTCCGGACGGCACTCAGATCGTCTACGTCCTGCGGACAACCGATGCGCAGGCCGACCGGGACCTGCGAAGCCTCTGGCGAGTGCCCGCGGCAGGCGGCACCCCACAGCAACTCACGCGGGGCGACAGCGACACCTGGCCGGTCTGGTCACCGGACGGCAGCCAGCTGGCCTTTCTGCGCGCCAAGGACGGGCCACGGCAGCTGTGGGTACTCCCGGCAGCCGGTGGCGAGCCAGAGCAGCTGACCACGCTGCCGCTAGGGGCTGGTGCACCGCGGTGGAGTCCGGACGGCACCCAGCTCGCTTTCACCGCCCCGGTCGATACAACTCCGGGCGCTGGCGACAAGACGCCGACTGCGACCAAACGACTGGACTATCAGGCGGACGGCGTCGGCTGGCTGCGTTCTGCCCGCAAACACCTGCATATCGTCGAGGTCGCGACCAAGAAGTGCCGACAGGCCACTGAAGGCGACTGGCACGCCGGCGACCCGGCCTGGTCGCCGGACGGCAGCCAACTGGCGTTTGCCGCCGCGATGGCAGCGGATGCGGACCTCGCGCCGAAAGCACCGGCGTACGTGCTGGATGCGACGGATGCGAAGGCGAAGCCGCGTCTGGTCGGTCTGGCCGACGGAGTGGTCAATGCCGTCAGCTGGACCACCGACGGCGCGCTTCTGCTCGTCGCCAACCCCACTGGCCCGGTCGGCCACAACCATCTGCTCAGAGTCGATCTGACCGGCACAGTCACCGACCTGGCCGCGTCGCTCGACCGCAACCTGATGCCCGGCGGCCCGGCGTACCCGGGCGCGCACCCGATCGACGACGGCAGCACAGTCCTGTTCGCTGCTCGCGACCGCGGCTGCACTCACCTGTACGCCGTACCGTCAGCTGGTGGGGGCGCGGAGCGCATGTTCGGTGAACCCGACCAGAACATCTCCGGTCTGAGCGTGGTGGGCAACGTCGCCACCACAGTGCTGACGACGGCGACGTCGTACGGCGAGATCGTCACCATCGACCTGGAGGCCGGTACCAGTACGCCGCTGACGACGTACGGCGCGAAGCTGGCCGAGGTCGAGCACTTCGCCCGGGTGGAGCGCGAGTTCACCATCTCGGACGGCACTGTGGTCGCGGCTTGGTTGATTCGCGACCCCGAGGCGACAGGTGCCCAGCCGCTGCTGCTGGACATCCACGGCGGTCCGCACGGTGCCTGGAACGGAGGCGCGGACGAACTGCACGTGTACCACCAAGAGCTGGTGGCCCGGGGCTGGACGGTGCTCCTGGTCAACCCGCGCGGCAGTGACGGGTACGGCGCGGAGTTCTTCACCGGCGTCGTTGGCGGCTGGGGAACCTCTGACGGCAAGGACTTCCTGGAGCCGATCGACATACTGGTTGCCGAAGGCATCGCAGACCCGAAGCGGCTGGCCGTGGCCGGCTACAGCTACGGCGGCTATATGACCTGCTATCTGACGAGTCGTGACGACCGATTCGCCGCAGCCGTCACCGGCGGCGTGATCAGCGACCTGACGAGCATGTCCGGCACGTCGGACATGGGGCACTTCCTGCAGACGTACGAGCTGACGGACGGCGACCTGGCCGCGATGTCACCGATGACAACTGTCGACGACGTCCGGACGCCGACGCTGATCATCCACGGCGACGCCGACCGGCGCTGCCCGCTCGGTCAGGCCCAGCAGTGGCACACCGCGCTCAGAGCGCGTGGAGTCCCGTCGGAGTTCGTGATGTACCCGGACGCGGACCACCTGTTCATCCTGCAGGGCCGACCGTCGCACCGCGTCGACTTCAACCGCCGAACGCTGAACTGGGTCGAGCAGTACGCCGGTGGCCGTCCTCCGCGCATCGACGCGGCGCACTGGCAGCGCCGACTGACCACACTGGCCGCCAAGTACGACGTACCGGGTGCGACGCTCGGCATCCAGCGTGGGGACGATCTGGTCGAGGCTGCGACCGGAGTGCTGCACAAGGGCACCGGAGTCGAGGTCACTACGGACTCGCTGTTCCAGATCGGCTCCATCACCAAGGTGTGGACGGCGACGCTGGTCATGCAGCTCGTTGAGGACGGACTGCTCGAGCTGGACGCGCCACTGGTCGCAGTCCTGCCGGACCTGCAGCTGAGCGACCCGGACGTCACCAAGCAGGTCACGATGCGACACCTGCTCACCCACACGAGCGGCATCGACGGCGACGTCTTCGACGACACCGGCCGCGGTGACGACTGTCTAGCGAAGTACGCCGAGCTACTGGCGACTGTCAGTCAGAACCACCCGCTGGGCGCCACCTGGTCGTACTGCAACTCTGGCTTCTCACTGGCCGGCCGAGTGATCGAGAAGGTGACCGGCAAGACCTGGGACCAGGCACTGCGCGAACGGATCATCGCTCCGCTCGGTCTCCAGCACACCGTGACGCTGCCCGAGGAAGCGCTGATGCACCGCGCTGCGATGGGACATGTCAGTGACAACGGCTCAGAGCCGCAGATCGCACCGTTCTGGGGGCTACCGCGTTCTGCAGGCCCTGCTGGCCTCATCACCTCGACGGCGGCCGACGTACTCGCCTTTGCCCGGATGCACCTGGACGGTCAGCTGCTGCGTCCGGAGACTGCGGCTGAGATGGCCGCACTGCAGGCAGAGCTACCGGACAAGCACTCGCTGGGCGATTCCTGGGGCCTCGGCTGGATCCGCTTCGAGTGGGACGGGCAGCGGTTGATCGGGCATGACGGCAACACGATCGGTCAGTCCGCGTTCCTGCGGGTGCTGCCGACAGAGGGCCTCGCCGTTGTGCTTCTGACCAATGGCGGCAGCGCGAGCGACCTCTACGAGGAGCTGTATCGGGAGATCTTCGCCGAGCTGACCGATGTCACCATGCCTACTCCCCTGGCACCTCCGGCCGAGCCGGTCACTGTCGACCTGCAACGGCACGTCGGCCACTACGAGCGTTCCAGCGCGAAGCAGGAGGTGCTGGTCCGCGACGGGCAGGCGATCCTGCGCGTCACGCCAACCGGCCCACTGGCCGAGCAGATCGCGGCACCGACGCAGGAGCTCGCAATGACGCCGATCGATGCCACTGGCGACCTGTTCGTCGTTCAGCCACCAGGGTCGATCGGGTGGCGGCCGGTCACGTTCTACACGTTGCCGACCGGCGAGAAGTACCTGCACTTCGCAGTCCGCGCGACCCCGAAGGTGAGTGGCTGATGGACCAGATGATCGAGGACATCAGGACGCTGGTGACCTGTGAGTCGCCGTCCGACGACCTGGCGGCTGTCGCGGCCAGTGCGGACGTCGTCGCCCAGTTGGGCGCCGAGCGGCTCGGCAGCACCCCGGAGTACGTCGTCATCGACGGCCGGACGCACCTGCGCTGGCAGTTCGGTGACGGGCCGAACCGGGCACTGGTGGTCGGCCATCACGACACGGTGTGGCCATTGGGCTCCCTGGCGACGCATCCGTTCGTGGTCAAGGACGGCATCCTGCGTGGGCCTGGCTGTTTCGACATGAAGACCGGATTGGTGATGGCGTTCCACGCGATCGCAGCGTTGCCGGACCGGTCTGGCGTCACGCTACTGATCACTGGTGACGAGGAGCTGGGCTCACCGTCGTCCCGCGCCCTGATCGAAGCCGAGGCAGCGGGCTGCGTCGCCGCTCTGGTGCTGGAGGCGTCTGCTGAGGGCGCACTGAAGCTGGAGCGCAAGGGTGTGTCGAACTACGAGGTTCGGATCACCGGCCGCGCCTCACACGCCGGGCTCGAACCAGAGCTCGGTGTGAACGCATCCATCGAGGCCGCGCACCAGGTGCTTGCTATCAGCGCACTGGGCGACCCGGAGACCGGTACGACGGTCACACCGACCAAACTCGTCTCGGGGACCACCCGCAACACCGTGCCGGCCGCAGCGAGCTTTCTCGTGGACGGACGCGCCCGCACCGTCGCAGAGCAACTGCGTGTCGACGAAGCGATGCAGTCCCTCGCACCGGTGCTTCCCGAGGCCGAGATCGAGGTAATAGGTGGGCCGAACCGGCCGCCGTTCGAACGGAAGATGGCCGAAGACCTGTTCCAGCAGGCCTCTCGCATCGCCCTGCAACTCGGTCAGCCCGCACTGCGCGCGATCTCGGTCGGCGGCGCGTCCGACGGCAACTTCACCGCTGGCATCGGGACGCCGACGCTCGACGGCCTCGGCGCGGTCGGTGGCGGCGCCCACGCGGCCGACGAGCATGTAGTAGTCGCCGAGATCGCACCTCGGACCGCGCTACTCACCGCACTGATGACTGAGCTGCTGGACCAGTCATGAGCGACGTCGAACTGCGCGAGTTGGCCGAGCTGGCCGATCTGGACGCGGTGTATCGGCTCTTCGACTCGGTCTGGCACCCGGACCCGTCGAACCCGCCGGTGACCACCGAGATGCTGCGGGCGCTGACCAAGGCCGGCAACTACGTCTCCGGCGCCTACGACGGCGACGAGCTGATCGGCGCCTGCGTCGGCTTCTTCGGTGCACCCTCCGAACGGACGCTGCACAGCCACGTGGCTGGCGTGTCCGACCGAGCCCGCGGCCGGAACATCGGCTACGCGCTGAAGCTGCACCAGCGCGACTGGGCACTGCAGCGCGGCCTGATCGCGATCGAGTGGACGTTCGATCCCCTGATCCGGCGCAACGCCTATTTCAACCTGACCAAGCTCGGAGCCCGGCCCAAGGAGTACCTGGTCGACTTCTACGGCCAGATGCGTGACGAGATCAATGACGGTGACGAGAGCGACCGGCTCCTCGTGCGCTGGCAGCTGGACGCCCCGGTCGGCGGGGCATCGGTGCCGGAGGCAACCACAGTGCTCGGCCGGGGCGACGACGGGCGGCCTGTCCGCTCCGACGTACCGGCGTCCGGGCAGGCCGCGGTTGCGGTACCGATTGACGTGGAGACCCTGCGGGGCGTCGATTTCGCGGCTGCGAAGGAGTGGCGGCTCGCAGTGCGTGAGGTGCTCGGCGGACTGCTGGCGGACGGCGCGCAAGTGACCGGATTCGACCGCAACGGCTGGTACGTACTCGACCTCCCAGGAAAGGGAACAGTGGCATGAAGCTGACCGGATTCGAACTGCGGCGGATCGCACTGCCGCTGGTGGCGCCCTTCCGGACCTCGTTCGGCACCGAAACCACGCGGGACGCGCTACTGGTCCGGGCGGTCGGCGCCGACGCCGAGGGCTGGGGTGAGTGCGTAGCCATGTCAGCGCCGCTCTACTCCTCCGAGTACGTCGACGCCGCGATCGACGTACTGCGCCGGTACTTCGTCCCAGCAATGACAGGTGTCGAGCGAGGCACCCAGGTGGCACCAGCACTCGCCAAATTCCACGGACACCGGATGGCGAAGGCCGCACTGGAGACTGCGGTGCTCGACGCCGAGCTGCGGACCGAAGGGCGCACACTGGCCCGCGAGCTGGGCGCAGTACACGACCGGGTGCCCTGCGGAGTCTCTGTCGGGATCATGGACTCGATCGACGAGCTGCTGACCGCAGTGGGCGGCTACCTCGACGAGGGCTACCTGCGGATCAAGCTGAAGATCCAGCCGGGCTGGGACATCGCACCGGTGGCAGCAGTGCGCGAGCGCTACGGCGACGACGTCCTGCTGCAGGTGGACGCGAACACGGCGTACGCCGTCTCGGACGCGCGACACCTCGCTCAGCTGGACGCCTTCGACCTGCTGCTGATCGAGCAGCCGCTGGACGAGGAGGACATCCTCGGGCACGCCGAGCTGGCCAGGCAGGTCGAGACGCCGATCTGCCTGGACGAGTCGATCACCTCAGCCCGGGCGGCTGCTGCGGCGATCAGCCTTGGCGCCTGCTCGATCGTGAATGTGAAGCCGGGCCGCGTCGGCGGCTATCTGGAGTCCCGCCGGATCCACGACGTCTGCGTCGCCAACGGCATTCCGGTCTGGGCGGGCGGCATGCTCGAGACCGGGCTCGGCCGGGCCGCCAACGTCGCCCTGGCCGCGCTACCTGGTTTCACGCTGCCCGGCGACACCTCGGGCTCGTCGCGCTACTACCGAACCGACATCACCGCGCCGTTCACGCTGGACGCCGGCCACCTCGCCGTCCCGACCGGACCGGGTATCGGCGTCGAGCCGCTGCCGGACGAGCTGGCCGCGGTCACAGTCTCGACCGAGTGGCTGACGCTGTAGGAAGCGACCAATCATGAGGTCGTTTCTGTGCGGATGCACAATGACTGGGTGACCAATCGACCGCGCGCCAGCTTGGGCCGGGTCCTGGACGACCTCGGCGCGACCCTGCTCGAGCTCGTCGCCGGCGACCCGGACCGTCCGGACGAGATCGGCGGCGTCGTCATTCACGACCCGCTCGACGACCCGGTCCTGCCGCAGCACGCGCTCGTCCTCGGAGTCGGTCTGCACGACCCCGAGGACATTGCTCGCACCCTGCGGGAGCTGGGACGGCAGCAGGTGGCCGGTCTGGTCCTGCGCAGCCCGATTGCGGCCGACGCCCGGATTGTCGACGCTGCGACGGCGTCCGGGGTCGCCGTACTCGGTCTGACCCGGGGAGCGACGTGGGACCAGCTCGGCGTCCTCCTGCGATCGGTACTCGAGGTGGGCGTTGCTGACCAGGAGACACTCGGCGGTCTGCCATCTGGGGACCTGTTCGCGTTGGCGAACGCCACTGCGGCCCTACTAGATGCTCCGGTCACCATTGAGGACCGGAGCTCGCGGGTGCTCGCGTTCTCCGGTCGGCAGGACGAGGCCGACACTGCGCGGGTCGAAACCGTTCTCGGCCGGCAGGTCCCCGAGAGGTACTCCCGGCTGCTTTCCGAGCGCGGAGTGTTTCGGGAGCTCTACCGAACCGACCAGCCGGTGTACGTCGCACCCATGCCGGCTACTGGGCCCGAGGTCGCGATGCCGCGGGTGGCGGTCGCCGTACGGGCTGGTGACGAGGTACTCGGCTCGATCTGGGTCGCCGTCCGCGCGCCGCTGAGCGCCGAGCGTTCCGAGGCGCTGCAGGACGCCGCCAAGCTCGTAGCGCTGCACATGCTGCGCATTCGGGCCGATGCGGACGTCGAACGCCGTCTGCGAGCTGACCTGGTCAGCACGGCGCTGGAGGGTGGAGCCGAGGCGCGGGAGGCGCTCGACCGGCTTGGGCTGGCCGATCAACCAGTCGTCGTGCTGGCGCTCGCCGTACCGGCATCTGTCGACAGCGCCGCTGGTGTGGCGACAGAGCGGCAGCGGCTGGCGGATGCGTTCGCAATGCACCTCGGTGCGGTTCATCCGCGGTCAGCAGCGGCGTTGCTGGGTGATGTCGCCTATGGGCTGCTGCCACTGGACAGCGAGGAGCGAGCCGCCCAGATCGCTGCGGACTTCCTGGACCGCATCGGCGATCGGGCCGGTGCGACGATCGGAGTCGGGCCGGCGGTTCGGGAGAGCAGCCGGCTGCCGCACGCTCGTGCTGGCGCTGACAGGGTGCTGCGGGTGTTGCGGTCGGGTACGCAGCGGGTTGCGCGGTTGGCCGACGTACAGGTCGAGACGCTGCTGCTCGAGCTGCGCGATCTGATCGAGGCGCGCGGCGATCAGCCGACCGGGCCGATTGCCCGGCTGATCGACTACGACCGCGCTCACAACACACCTCTGGTCGATACGCTGCGGGCCTGGCTCGACGCCTTTGGGGACGTCGGCGCGGCGGCTGCGGCGACGTACGTCCATCCGAACACCTTCCGCTACCGGCTGCGGCGGCTCGCCGAAGTCGGCGGCCTCGACCTCACCGATCCGGACGCCCGCTTCGCTGCGATGCTGCAGCTGCGCGTCGTCGCGCGGAGCCGGTGACTTGCAGCTGACACGATGTCAGGCGGTTCGCTGGAGGCACCATGTTGAGTATCGGAGACCTCGCCCGCCACACCCGTATCTCGGTGCGGATGCTGCGGCACTACGACGCACTGGGGCTGGTCGTGCCCGAACACGTCGACCCGCACACCGGGCACCGCTGGTACGCGGTGTCGCAGATCTGGCGGGTGGACAGTCTGATCGCGCTGAAGGAGCTCGGCTTCACCTTGGAGCAGTGCGGCGTCCTTCTCGACGAGCAACTGCCGGTCGAGGAGCTACGCGGCATGCTGCGGCTACGGCACGCCCAACTCGAGCAGCGGATGACTGCGGACGCGGACCGGCTGACTGAGGTCGAGCGGCGACTCCGATCGATCGAAAGAGGACTGACCATGACGAACGGCACTCTCACCCTCGGACCACTGCCGGCCATCCGTTTGCTGCACCTGCAGACCGAGGTGAACGACGAGTCCGAGATCGGCGGCGCAGTCGATGCCCTGAGCACCGAACTGGATGCGCTGCAGCTGACCGGCCAGCGAGTCCACACGTACTTCGGAGGCCCGGACAAGATCGAGGTGTCAGTCGGAGTCGCCGTCGCGGCCACTGCGACGGCATCCGATGGTTTGACGCTGACCGACGTACCGGCCGTGCCAGAAGGCGCCACGGTGACTTACCGCGGCCCGGCTGAGGGCATCGGCGACACCTGGCGGACTCTGGACGTCGCACTCGATGAGCAGGGCTTGGAGTCGTACGGCATCTACCGGGACATCCGTCTGGACACCTCGGACCCTGATGAGGTCGTGGTGGAGCTGCAGGCCGCCGTCCGACCCGCAGGGAGTTGCTAGAGGCGCTCCAACCAGGGGTGGCCCGGGTGCAGGTGCTCGACCATCTTGGCCAGCCACGTTCGCTGTTGGTCGCTGAGGAACGGCAGCGTCGTCCGTAGGTCGTGTTCGTCCTTGGCGCGGGCGGCTTTGGCCTTGTAGGCCAGTACCAGCTCCGGGTTCAGGTAGCGGACGCCGTCCGGTGCCAGCCAGGTGATGTCCGCCAGGGCGAAGTCGAGCTCCCGGTCCCGCCGGAAGACCCAGCGACCGTTGCGCTCCGGGTTGATGATGACGTCGAACTCCCACGGCGCGAGCGCATGCTTGCGCAGCCAGATCTGCTCGGAGGTGGCGGGCTGCTCGGGCGCCTCATCCGTGAGGGGCCTGAGCTGCCCGCTGTCCTGCGACCAGAGGTGGTAGCGATCCTTGAGGTGCAGCCGGAGCATCTCGATGTCCCGCCGCCAGAGCGACAGATCGACGTCCCCGTGCGGACGACGGACCCCGGTGAACGCTTCGAGCGCCCAACCGCCGGCAAGCCACCACTCGCCGCCGTACCCACGCAGCATCGCCAACGCATCCGTCGGCGTCGACCGCTTCCAGGGGCCGTATCTGCGCTGAAATTCGAGCTCTTCGGCGTCCAGACCGTCCTCGTACCAGAACCGTTCCTCATCCATCCGCCGATCCTCACACAGCAGGCGGCGGAGGACTTACTGACGCCAGGTGGAGCGATGCTTCCAGCCGAGCACCTCACCGGCTCGGCGGGAGCTGAACAGGGCGGCGTGCCCGTCGAGTACCTCTGTCGCGCGCGTATCGGGTGACCAACGGGCCAGGAGGTCGGCAGTTGGCTCGTGGCGGCCGGTGTCCTCCGCGGCGATCACGAGTGCTTCGAAGCGCTGCGCCTCGGGGCGCGGGGCCAGGGCGAGCACGCAGGCGCGAGCAGCTTCGCCGAGGTCGACGTAACCCCATAGGTTGCGGCGATTCGCTGCCGGCGGCGCGTCGGCGACGTATTCACGGACTTCGGCCGCGGTGAGAATCCAGTGCAGGCGTAGCGCCGTCACCTGCATGCCGCGCCGGGCGTACATCGCTCCGGTCCGCTCCAGGATGTCCTTCGTCAGCGCGTACGGGTCGACGTACGCGAGCGGCGTGCTCTCGTCGACGGGCACTTCGGCGACCGTCAGCTCCTCAGGCGCCCACGCCGTCCCGTAGATCGAGCCGCTCGAAGCCAGCACCGCCGTCCGAATCCCCTGCCCCCACGCCTCCTCAAGCGCGTTGAACGTCGACATCACGTTGTTGTGCACCAGCTCAGCCGGTACGACGTTCTCCGGGCTGGCAATCGCCGCACAGTGGACGATCGCATCACAACCAGCCAGCGAACGCCCAACCCCCACCCGATCCCCCAAATCAACCTCAACCACCCCACCCGGCCTGACGTCAACCGGCACGACCTGATGGCCGGCGACCAAGAGCTGGCGGCAAACTTCAGCCCCCAACTTGCCCGCCGCGCCACTGACCCAGATGCGCATAAGCCGGAGCGTAACCCGGCCCCAGCTCCCGGACGAGCCAAGCGCGAGGCGGCTGGGGCAGGCAGGTGGGATGCGGCGGCCGGTGGGCTGCCGCAGGTAGCCAACGCACTCGACTGGCACAGGCAGCTCGCGCCGGCGGCTGGGGCCGGGAGGTGCGGGGCAGGCCGTGGGTTGGGGCGCGGGCGGCTGGCGGGCTGACGCAGGTGGCTGGCACGGGCGGCTGGGCGGGAGGTGGGCTGCGGGGGCGGGCGAGGCTGGGCTGCTCGGGTCACCGGCGTGAGCGGCTGGCACACAGGTCGAAGGCACAGGCAGCTGGCACCGGCGGCGGGCGTGGGCCGGTGGGCGGAGCGCGCGCAGGCGACCGGCACGGGGCTGGGCCGGCAGGTGGGATGCGGGGGTGGGCTGGCGCGGGTAGCTGACGCCGGCGGGCGTGGACTGGGACGGGTAGCTGACGCAGGTGGCTGGGCCGGGGGGTGCGGTGCAGCCGCGCGGGTTGGGGCCGCAGGGGCGGGCGCGGGCGATCCGGCGCAGGGGCGAGCGGGGGTGGGCTGGCGCAGGTAGCAGGCGCAGGTGGCGGACGGGTGCGGGCTGATACGGGGGGGTAGGGGCTGGCGCAGGTTGCGGGCGCGGCGGGTGGGGTGTGGGTGGGTATGGGTTGGGCCCGGCTCTGGGAGGAGCCGGGCCCGGTGGTGGCGGCCTGGAGAGGCGGCCGCTGGTGGTGCGGGTTAGGACTTGCGGTTGGTTACTTCTTGGGTGGCGGTGGGGAGGACTTTGTGGAGGTCGCCTACCACGCCGAAGTCGACCAGTTCGAAGATGGGGGCTTCGTTGTCTTTGTTGATGGCGACGATGGTCTTCGAGGTTTGCATGCCGGCTCGGTGCTGGATGGCGCCGGAGATGCCGGCGGCGACGTAGAGCTGGGGGGACACGGTTTTGCCGGTCTGGCCTACCTGGTACGCGTGCGGGTACCAGCCGGAGTCGACGGCGGCGCGGGAGGCGCCGACGGCGGCGCCGAGGGAGTCGGCGAAGGCTTCGACGGGGGCGAAGTCGCCGCCGGTGCCGCGGCCGCCGGAGACGATGATGGCGGCCTCGGTCAGCTCCGGGCGGCCGGTGGCGGCGCGGGGCTTGGAGTCGGTGATCTTCGCGGTCTTGGCGGCGTCCGAGATCGTGACGTCGAACTCCTCGACCTCCGGGGAGGTCTCGGCGGCCTCGGGGGTCGCGGCGTTCGGCTTCACGGTGATGATCGCGGTGCCCTTGGTGATCTTCGACTTGACCGAGTAGTTGCCGGCGAACACCGACTGCGTCGTGACCGGGCCCTCCTGGACGTCGACCGCGTCGGTGATCAGGCCGGACTCGAGCTTGACCGCCAGCCGGGCGGCGATCTCCTTGCCCTCGGCATTCGACGAGATCAGGATCGCGGACGGCTCGATCTTGGCCGCGACCTGCTGCAGAGCCTCGGCCTTCGGGGCCACCAGGTACTGCGACAGCTCCGGGTTGGTCAGCGCGATCACCTTGGTCGCGCCGTACTGGCCGAGCGCCGGCAGCGCGGCCTGGGCGCCGTCGCCGATGAAGACCGCGACCGGCTCGCCGAGCCGGCGAGCGATGGTGAGGAGCTCCGCGGTCGTCTTACGGACGGTGCCGTCGGTGTGGTCAACGAGAACCAGAACGTTGGACATGACTGACTCGCCCCTCAGAGGAACTTGTTGGTGGACAGGAACTCGACGAGCTGAGCAGCGCCGCTGCCGTCCTCGTCGGTCACGATGGTGCCGGCCGTGCGCGCCGGGCGGGCGGTCACCTCGACCACCTCGGTCCACGAGGACGCGCCGCCGACCTGGTCGGCGGACACCTCGAGGTCGGCCAGCGTCCAGGTCTCGACCGGCTTCTTCTTCGCGGCCATGATCCCCTTGAACGAGGGGTAGCGCGGTTCGTTGGCCTGGTCGGAGACGCTCAGCACCAGCGGCAGCGTGCCCTCGACGGTGTCACTCGCGGTGTCGCCGTCGCGGCGGATCCGGACGGTGTTGCCGTCGACGGTGACCTCCGAGCCGAGGGTGACGGCCGGCAGGCCGAGCCGCTCGGACACCATCGCCGGGACGACGCCCATCGAGCCGTCGGTCGAGCCCATCCCGAAGACGACCAGATCGGCCTCGAGTTTGGCCAGCGCCTTCGACAGCACCAGCGAGGTGGCGACCGCGTCCGACCCGTGGATCGCGTCGTCGAGGACGTGGACACCGGCGTCGGCGCCCATCTGCAGACCCTTCTTCACCGCGTCGGCGGCCTGCTCCGGGCCGACGGTGAGGATGGTGACCTCGGCGTCGCCCGCCTCTTTCACGGTCAGCGCGGTCTCGACGGCGTACTCGTCCAGTTCGGACAGCAGGCCGTCCACACCGGCGCGATCCACCGTGTTGTCCTCGGAGCGGAAACGGCGATCCGCCGTGGCATCCGGCACGAACTTCGCGCAGACGACGATCTTCATAGCGTGTTGGACCCCTTCTGGTTAACGGTCTCTCCAAGCGTGCCACGGATGTTACTCGCGAGAAACATAACTCCCGTGCGAGTCCCATCACACCTGGGGGCGGACCTCAGGCTATCGGGTCGCCCAGGGCGCGGTCTGCGCCCCTGGACCGAGGCGTCGGACACATCCGGGCCGGGTCGGGCGACCGGTATCCGAACGATTCGCGGTCGCCTTCGGTGATCGGGTGTTTGCTCCCCGCGACGCCGGGCACCGGCCGGGTCGTTAGTTGCTACGCGCAAACAACACACACGGGGTTGATAACGATGACCATGCAGGGAATCGAGAATGTCGTGGGCGGGACGGCGTACGACGCGGCCGGGGACAAGGTCGGGTCGGTCGGCAATCTCTACGCCTCCGACAGCACCGGCCGCCCGGAGTGGGTGACCGTGAACACCGGGTTGTTCGGCAGTAAGCACACGTTCGTCCCGCTGGACGGCGCACATGTCGAGCAGGACGGGCTCCATCTGGCGCCGACGAAGTCGAAGATCAAGGACGCGCCGCGGATCGACGCCGGCGGGCACCTCTCCGAGGGGGAGGCGTCGGAGCTCTACCGGTACTACGGCGTCCAGCTGCCGCAGGGCGCGCCGGGCCGTGACCGGACCGCTCGGGGTGGGATGGCTTCGGACGGGATGGGTCAGGACGGCGTGCCGCGGGACGGGGCGGCCGACGCCGGTAGGACAGCCGGCGACGGGTCGATGATCCGCTCCGAGGAGCAGCTGCATGCGGGAACCGAGACGGTCGAGTCGGGCCGGGTCAGTCTGCGCAAGTACGTCGTCACCGAGGAGCAGCAGGTCACTGTGCCGGTCAGCCATGAGGAGGTTCGTGTTGTGCGCGAGCCGGTGGCGGACGGCGAGGGGCGGGCGGCGCAGATCGGCGAGGAAGAGCGGGAGGTCGTGTTGCACGAGGAGCGACCGGTTGTCGGGAAGGAGACCGTCGCCGTCGAGCGCGTCGGGCTCGAGACCGAGACCGTGCGCGGCGAGGAGCACCTCACCGAGACCGTCCGCAAGGAGCAGGTCGAGGTGGAGGGTCTCCCCGAGGACCTCGACGGCAAACACAAGAAGCACTAGTTCCTCCTTTCCAACGGCGGTGTCCGGGCTGGGCGGGCCCGGACACCGCCGTTTTCTGTTGGACGATCCGGGGCGTGGGTGGGTGGAGGCCGGCGGGGACTTCGGCGGTGGGCGCGTCGGCGGCGCCGGGAAGGGAAAGACGAAGGGGGGCTCGCCTGAGCGGCGGAGGCGAGGTGTGGGGTGGGGCCGCCACCTGGTGGGACCGGGCGTGCGGAGGCAGGCGTGGGTGGGTGGAGGCCGGCGGGGACTTCGGCGGTGGGCGCGTCGGCGGCGCCGGGAAAGGAAAGACGAAGGGAGGCTCGCCTGAGCGGCGGAGGTGTGGGTGGGGTGGGCAGGCGGGCGGGAGTGGGCAGGTGTGGAGGGTGGCGGGGCGAGCGTGGGCAGGTGTGGAGGGTGGCGGGGCGGGAGTGGGCAGGTGTGGAGGGTGGCGGGGCGAGCGTGGGCGGGTGGGTGGGGGCGGGGGTTGGGGGTGTGTGGGTGGGGTGTGTTTAGGTGGCGGGGTGATTGAGCCGTTGGGGTTGACTGGGGAGCGGACTGCGCCGGGGATTTGGCATGAGAACTACTGGTTTGCGCGGCATGAGGCGGCTTATCGGTGGGTTGTGGCGGAGGTGTTGCCGGGGGTGGGTGGGCGGTTGTTGGAGGCGGGGTGCGGTGAGGGGTATGGGGCGGAGATGTTGCGGGCCGCGGGTGGCGGGCGGGTGGTTGGGCTCGACTATGAAGATACGACTTTGGGGCATGTGCGCCGGGCTTATCCACAGGTGAATGTGGTGCGGGGGAATCTGGTGCAGATGGGGTTTGCGGCGGGGAGTTTCGGGGGGCTGACGTCGTTGCAGACGATCGAGCATTTGTGGGAGCAGCCGCGGTTCGTCGAAGAGTGTGCGCGGGTGCTGGCGCCGGGTGGGACGGCGGTGCTGAGTACGCCGAACCGGCTGACGTTCCCGAGTGGGAACTGGTATCACACGCGGGAGCTGACGGCGGCGGAGTTCGTCGAGCTGGTCGCGGCCGAGTTCGAGGTGACGCACGCGTTGGGGTTGCACCACGGGCCGCGGTTGCGTGCGTGGGAGGCGGCGTCCGGGTCGTGTGTGGACGCGCAACTGGCGGCCGAGCACGACGAGTGGGGCCCGGAGTTGCGTGAGCTGGTGACCAGGACGCGGTACGACGACTTCGAGATCAGGCCGGGCGACCTCGACGAGTCGCTCGACCTGATCCTGGTCGCGAAGGTCCCCGGTTAGGGACGGACGAACTTCTCGATGATCTTGCCGGCGATCAGGTAGACCAGGGCCGCGATCCCCCAGTTCACCAGGAGGGTGTTCTTCGCGGTCTCCAGCCGGAACAGGTCCCGGAACGGGCCGACCAGGTCATGCCCGCGCTCGAGCACCCAGCGGACGATCTCGTTGCTCTGGTTGGTCTGGTCGAGTGCGGTGAACAGCGCGCCCAGCGCCAGCAGCGCGGCTGCGAGCACCGCGATCAGCCAGATCAGCGAGGCCAGCAGGTTGCGCAGCTTGCGGACCCCCGCCCCCGCCGCGCCCAACGCCTGCTTGCCTGCCGCGGCCTTGCTCGCCGCGGCCTTGCTCGCGACCGCACCGGACGCCGGTTTCGGCGGCGCGCTCGAGGCCGCGGAAACCCGGCTGACCGGCTTGGTCACCGTCGTCTCCTCGGGCTTGCTCTCCGGTCCGGCGGACGCTGCCGCCTGCTCACGCGCCTTCTGCTCCGCGACGATCTCGGCCGCGGTCTTCGGCTTGGCGGTCTTGGTCGCGGTCGCACCGCTGTTCACGTCGTCCGGCGGGGCCGCCTCGGTCCCCGTCACCTTGTCGTCCTTGCCCACGTCGCCCATCTCCTCAGCCGGGGTCGGTTCCTCCTCCACACCCGGGACCGGGGCAGCCACTTTCCTCCGGCGGCTGACCGGCACCGGACGCGGCGACAGCCTGCGCCGGGCGCCCGCGATCGGGGCCGGTGCCGCTGTCGTGCCGTCCACTGCGCGCATGTCCTCACTTGTCGAATGCCCACCGGACGGCGTTTCAACCGGCCGCCCGGCCTCGGATCCGTCGGACCTGGCGTGCTCAGCCACGCTGCGTCTCCTCTCCGACGGCCATCCGGTCGTGCGGGACATAGTGCCCGACTGGTGAGTAACTTGAGAACCCCTCGGCACCTTCTTCGTCATCGCCGGCAGTCGGTGTCACGGTGACCTGAGGTGTCGCGGGCAGTACTGGAACAGGTGCGGCCGGCCCGGACCCGGCCGTCGCGCGCAACTGCGCGGCGGCGGCCGCGTTCTCCTCCGCGAGCCCGGCCAGGTAGGCCCGGCGAGGCGCGTCGGCGGCGTACCGGGTGGTGCGGTCGGCGACGACGACGGCCGGCACCCCGGCCGCGACGGCGTACGCAGGAATGTTGCCACGGGCAACGCTGTTGGCGCCGATCACCACGCCGCGGCCGATATCGGTTCCGCGGGTGACGGTGACTTTGGTGGCCAGCCAGCAGTCCGGGCCGATCCGGACCGGCGATTTCACCAGGCCCTGATCCTTGATCGGCAGCCCGAGATCGTCGGTCTTGTGGTCGAAATCGCAGATGTAGGTCCAGTCCGCGATCAGGGTGGAGGCGCCGATCTCGACGTCCAGGTAGCAGTTCACCGTGACGTCGCGGGCGAACACGACCTTGTCCCCGATCCGCAGCGTGCCCTCATGGGCGCGCAGCCGGGTCTCGTCACCGAGATGGACCCATTTGCCGAGGACGATCCGGCCGTGGCCGCGCCGGGCCACGATCTCCAGATGCTTGCCCAGGAAGACGAAACCCTCGGTGACGACCTGCGGGTGCCGGAACTTGAACCAGGCGAACCGCCAGTACCGCTTCAGGTAGTACGGCGTCCACGCCCGGTGGCGCACCACCCAGCGCAGATTCGCCACCGACAGCAACCGCATCTACGTACCCTACTGCGTCATTCCTTCCCCACCCCACCGCCCCGGACAGGGGCAACCCCAGTAATAGAGACGTTGTAGTACAGCTCGTCGGGCACGACGTTCGCCAGAACCTTGTCCACCTTCGACAACTGCAGCCACGACTTGTAGGCGAACATCCGCCAGCCGAAACCGAGTTTCTGCTCCGGTACGGCGGCCTCGAACGTCCGGATCGGCCAGCCCAGCCAGGCCGCGGTCAACTCCTCGGTCACCGTCTTGACCTCGACCGCACCGGCGCGCGTCGCCATCCGGGCCAGCGTGTCCGGGTCGAAGGTGTGCAGATCGACGACAGCTTCGAGCGCGGCCGCGCGGGACGACTCGTCGAGCTCGGCCTGCGGACGGCGCCAGCCGGACAGCGCGGGCAGCTTCGTGACGTTCGTGGTCGCCCACCAGGTCAGCCGGGACAGGCGGCGGGCGATGAAGTCGCCGTACCGCGTGGGCTCACCGCAGATGACGAATCGGCCGCCGGGCTTGAGCACGCGCAGCATCTCGCGGAACGCGAGCTCCACATCGGGAATGTGGTGGATGACGGCGTGCCCGATGACGAGGTCGAAGGTGTCGTCGTCGTACGGGAGTTTCTCGGCGTCGGCGACGCGGCCCTCGATCGCGAAGCCGAGCGTCTTGGCGTTCTTCTTCGCGGCCTCGACCATCCCCGGGGACAGGTCGGTCACATGCGCCTCGTCCATGACGCCGGCCAGTTTGAGGTTGAGCGTGAAGAAGCCGGTGCCGGCGCCGATCTCGAGCGACTTGCCGTACGGCCAGCCCTGGTCGCCCGCGACATCGGTGAACCGGTCCCGGGCGTAGGTCACGCAGCGCTCGTCGTACGAGATCGACCACTTCTCGTCGTACGTCGCGGCCTCCCAGTCGTGGTAGAGGACCTGGGCGAGTTTGTTGTCGTTCCAGGCGGCCTCGACCTGCTCGGCGGTGGCGGCGGGCTTCTCGGCTGAGGTGGTCATGTCACTGTCCTTTAAAGGCGGCCTTACCCGGGCCGTTCTCGACGAAAGACTTCATTCCGGTACTGCGGTCCTCGGTGGCGAACAGGGCCGCGAACTGCTGGCGCTCGATCTCCAGGCCGGTGGCGAGATCGACGCCGAGGCCGGCGTCGATCGCCTCCTTCGCCGCCCGCAGAGCCAGCGCGGCGCCGTTCGCGAACTGCGCGGCCCAGGCGACCGCGGCGGTGTACACCTCGGCGGCCGGGACGACCCTGTCGACCAGGCCGATCTGCAGCGCCTCGGCGGCGTCGACGAAGCGGCCGGTGTAGATCAGATCCTTGGCCTTGGACGGGCCGACCAGGCGGGACAGGCGTTGCGTACCGCCCGCGCCGGGGATGATGCCGAGCAGGATCTCCGGCTGGCCGAGCTTGGCGTCGTCCGCGGCGATCCGGTAGTCGGCGCAGAGCGCGAGCTCGCAGCCGCCGCCGAGCGCGTAGCCGGTGACGGCGGCGACGGTCGGCTTGGGGATTGCCGCGACGGCGGCCAGCGACGACTGCAGCGGGCCGGAGCGCTTGACCATGTCGGCGTACGACATGTCGGCCATCTCCTTGATGTCCGCGCCGGCGGCGAAGACCTTCTCACCGCCGTACACGACCACCGCGCGGACGTCGTCGTTCGCGGCGGCCTCCAGAGCGGCGGCCCGGATCTCCTCCTGGACCTGGACGTTCAGCGCGTTCATCTTCGGCCGATCCAGCCGGATCGTCCCGACCCCGTCACTCACGGTCAGGTTGACGAACTCACCCATACCTAGTGCTCCTTCGCTGGTCCTACCGGCGGGTCACATCCCCGGAACCGTACCAGCCCCGCTGCCTGGGGCAGCGGGGAGGAGAGACGCCTACAGGTCCACAGGCTGGCCCGAGAGTGCGGAGCGGCGGGCCGCGTCCACGATCCTCAAGGTGCGGAGGCCAACGTTGCCGTCCGGCTGCGGGACCACCGCGGGTGGTTTGCCGGCTACCGGCGGGCCGGCGGTGCGGACGGCGTCCAGGAAGGTGTCGAGGAGGGACTCGTCGAGGTTGGGGCCGATCCCCAGGAACACCTCGCCATTGGCGTCCGTTCCGGTGAGGTGCGGGAGGAAGGGCTCGATTTCGACGGAGCCGTTGGTGCCGGTGACTTCGAGCGAGACGCCACCCCAGGTGGGGCCGTTGTCGGGGACGGACCAGGAGCAGTCGATGGTGGCCAGGAGGCCGTTGTCGTAGGTGACGGTCACCAGGCCACCGGTCTCTACGGCGACATCCTTGTCCTGGTGCAGGATGCGGTTGGAAGCGGCGTAGACGCGGGTTGCGGAGGCGCCGCCGGTGAGGCCGTCGATCAGATCGGCACAGTGCACGGTGTGGTCGACCAACGCGCCGCCTCCGGCCAGAGTCGCGTCGGTGAACCACTGGCGCGAGTCGTAGGGGATCTTGCCGTTGTTGGTGCCCAGTACGGCGAACACGTCACCTAGCCGACCGGCCTCGACCATCGCGCGCAGGCGAAGGTACGACGGCGCGAAGCGCACCGGGTAGGCGATCATCAGGATCGACCCGGCTGCTGCGCAGGCAGCGAGCATGGCCTCGCCGTCCGCCACCTCAGTTGCCAGCGGCTTCTCACACAGGACGTGTGCGCCGGCAGCGGCGGCTCGTTCGACCAGTGCGCGGTGGCCGGCGTTTTCCGACGTGACGACGACCGCATCTGGTCCCCACGCGAACAGTTCGTCGTACGAGTCGACGTACGGCACTCCGAGCTCCGCAGCGAACTCAGCACCGCGCGGACCGGCGTCCGGCGCCGCAGCGCCATCCGGGTCGGCTGACAGCACCTCGACGTCCGGCATCTGTCCCAGCAGCCAGGCGTACGACGCAGCATGCGTGTGCGCGAACGAAGCGATTGCAACCTTCAGAGTCATGCCACCGCTCCTGACGAGGTGAAGGACTTCATGTCGATGGTCTGACCGGATTCCATGGACGCCCGCGCCGCCTCAGCGAGGTAGACCGCCGCAGCGCCGTCCGCACCGACCACGCGGGGCTCCGGCCCGCCACGCAGCCCGATTGCCAGCTCACGAAGCTGTGTCAGATAAGGGCTCTCCCCCAGCGCGTTCTCCGGGATCAGCAGGTCGACGTCGCCGCCGCCCTCCTGCAGCTCCTCGATGAAGCCGGTGTCCGCACTGGACGTGTGCTTCAGCACGCCGGATGCACCGGCGAGATGGAAGCCGGTCCGGAACGGCGTCCCCGGCACACCCCAGGTCGCACGGCACAGCGAGACCGCACCGGACTCGTGCGTCAGTGTCACGTGTGCAGCGACGTTCACCGGGCTGACGCCGTCGACAGTCGGCGGGTTCTGCACGGCGTACACGCTGGTGACCGGGCCGCACAGCCACTGCGCCTGGTCGAGGTCGTGCACCATCAGGTCCATGATGACGCCGCCGGAGCGTGCGACGTCGCGGTACCAGTCCGACCCGGCCGGTGACGATGCCTGCCGGAAGAACCGCGCTACGGCGATCGGGCCGATCCGGCCTTCGTGCACCGCGTCGTACGCCGCCTTGTACTCCGGGAAGTAGCGGACGACATGCGCCGGGTAGACCTTCACCCCGGCCGCCGCGGCCGCGGCCATCACCTCGTGCGAGTCGGCCGCGGTGAGCGTCAGCGGCTTCTCGCAGATCACGTTCTTGCCGGCGGCGATCGCGGCCAGCGTCAGCTCCTTGTGCGTCGGCGACGGCGTGACGATGTCGACGAACTCGGCCTGGGCGAGCACTTCGTCCAGTGTCGGCGCCACCTCCAGGCCGTACTCCTCGGCCAGCGCCTCGGCGCCCTCGACCGAGTGCACCAGGATGCGCGCTCCGAGCGCCTTCCACGCCGCGACATGGACGTGGGCAATGTTGCCCGCGCCGATCAGGCCAACAGTCAGATCGGCCAGCTGTTCCGCCATGAGACCCTCACTTGAGTCCGGAAAGTTTGTCGTAACTTAGGAACGATCCTTGCGTATCATTGCGCACAGACGATCGCAACCACCGTCTCATGAACACAACCCTGTCAGTTGGGGCCGACGCACCCCACCATCCCACCGGCCACGGAGGTCTTGTGCAGAATGTGCCGGTGACCGAAGCGACCGCCGCCCCGCCCGCCGCCGGGCCCTCCGATGAGCCCGGGCCACGGCTGGGAGCAGTGGTCCACACCGATGGGACGACGTTCACGCTGTGGGCGCCCGCGGCCGAACGAGTCGAGCTGGCCCTGGTCGCGGACGACGGCAGCCAGCGCAACCTCGACCTGGCCCACACCGGCGAGTTCTGGACCGGCTTCGTGCCCGGTGTCGGCCCGGGGCAGCGCTACGGCTACCGCGTGCACGGGCCGTTCGACCCGGCGCACGGTCTGCGGTTCAACCCGTCCAAGCTGCTGCTCGACCCGTACGCGCGCGCGGTCGACGGAGAGCTCGACTTCGCGAACCCCCTGATCTACGACTCGTCGGACGGCGACTCCGCCGGCCACGTCCCGGTCAGCGTCGTAGTGGCCCAGTCCGAGCCGCCACCACCGATCTGCAAACCGGTGCACTGGGGCGAGACGGTCATCTACGAGCTGCACACCAAGGGCTTCACGAAGCTGCACCCCGACGTACCGGAGCACCAGCGCGGCACGTACGCCGGTCTGGCGCACCCCTCGGTCATCAACTACCTGACCGAGCTGGGTGTCACGTCGGTCGAGTTGCTACCGATTCACCAGTTTCTGACCGAGCCGGCGATCGCTGCGCGCGGCCTGCCGAACTACTGGGGCTACAACACCCTCGGGTACTTCGCGCCGCACGCGGCGTACTCGTCGGCCGGCTCCCGTGGCGAGCAGGTGGCCGAGTTCAAAGCGATGGTGGCCGCGTTCCATGCCGCAGGCATCGAAGTGATCCTGGACGTGGTCTACAACCACACTGCCGAGGGCGGCTTCGACGGCCCGACGCTGAGCTTCCGCGGGATCGACAACCGCGCCTACTACCGGCTGGGCCACGGCGGCACCATGTACGACGTCACCGGCACCGGCAACTCGGTGAACACCTCGCACCCGCAGGTCCGGCAGCTGATGATGGACTCGCTGCGCTACTGGGTCGAGGAGATGGGCGTCGACGGTTTCCGGTTCGACCTGGCCGTCACGCTGGTCCGGAACGAGCGTCACGAGGTCGACCTGGTCGATCACCCCTTTCTGTCCGAGGTCGCGGCCGATCCGGTGCTCAGCACCGTCAAGCTGATCTCAGAGCCGTGGGACATCGGCAACTTCGGCTACCAGGTCGGCAACTTCGGGACGCCGTGGTCGGAGTGGAACGGCAAGTTCCGCGACAGCGTTCGCGACGTCTGGCGGAACACCTCCGACGGCGTGAAGGACCTCGCCTACCGGCTGTCCGGCTCCAGCGACCTGTACGGCGACGACGGCCGCTACCCGTATGCGTCGATCAACTTCGTCACCGCGCACGACGGCTTCACCCTGCGCGATCTGGTCAGCTACGACCACAAGCACAACGAGGCGAACCACGAGGACAACCGGGACGGCACGGACGACAACAGGTCCTGGAACTGCGGAGTCGAGGGTGAAACCGCCGACGGCGAGGTCGTGGCGCTGCGGAAACGCCAGATGGCCAATCTGATGTCGACACTGATCCTATCGACCGGCGTCCCGATGCTGACCATGGGCGACGAGTGCGGGCGCACCCAGGGCGGTAACAACAACGCTTACTGCCAGGACAACGAGATCTCCTGGTTCGACTGGGCTCTGCCCGAGCAGTGGGCCGACCAGCTCGCCCTGACCAAGAAGCTGATTGCACTGCGGGCAGCGCATCCGACACTGCGGCAGTGGCACTACTTCTCCGGGCAGCCGGTCGTACCGGGCGGCCGGAAGGACCTGTCCTGGATCGCGCCGCACGGCGGTGAGATGACGGATGCCGACTGGCACGACGGCAGTCTGCGCACGATCGGCATGTTCCTGGCCGGGGACGCGCTGCGGGCGCTGGACGCCGAGGGGAACGCGCTGACCGACAGCTCGTTCCTCCTGGCGCTGAACGCGACGCCGGAGGTGCGGAACGTCGTCGTCCCGGATGCGTCCTGGGCGCCGGGGTACGAGGTGGTGCTGGACACCAGCAACAGCTTCGTCACCGAGGTGGAGGCCGGTGCGACCGTACCGCTCCCACCGCGCTGTTTGGTGCTGCTTCGCGCGCTCTGACTGGGGCGGCGGGGCGGGGAAGGAATCTGGCTAGCTTGTTAACCTTCGCCTTGTACCTTCTTTGGTCACCTGCTGTTAACCCATGGGGGGACCAATGTTCTTTCGGCAACGGACTACGCCGATCGGCGCGCTGCACCGCGCGATCATGCGCTGGGGTGAGGCCGAGCGGACCAGCTCTCGCCTCGCTGTCCAGCGCTGGCTCGACGGCGTCGCGTACGTCGACGTCCAGGCCCGTACGTACGCCGACTACTGGACGAAGCAGAACACGCAGGCCCTGGCTGCCGACGGCCCGCTGTGGGTCGTCCTCGGCGATTCGACTGCACAAGGCCTCGGTGCGTCCTCCCCACTGCACGGCTACGTCGGCCAGGTCCTGAACGCCCTCCGCCGTACCGGAAGCCCTTGGCGCGTCCTCAACCTGTCCCGCTCCGGCGCACAGACCAAACACGTGCTGGACGACCAGCTCCCACTCCTCGACGGCATCCGGCCCGCCCTGGTCACCTGTGGCATCGGCAGCAACGACATCCTCGCCACCCCACCGAAGCGCTTCCGCGATCACCTCCGTGAAGTGATCGAGCGGTTGCCCTCTTCAGCCGTCGTCATGGACCTGACCGTTCCGGACCGCCTGTGGCGCGTCGGCGGCGCAGTCAGCCCGTACGTCTCCGGCATCAATCAGCACATCAGTACGACGGCTGCCGGGCGCGGTCTGCCCGTCGCTGAGGTCTCCCGGCACGCTAGGCCCCCGTGGCGCGGCATGCTCGCCCCCGACAACTTCCACCCCAACAACCTCGGCTACCGCCGGCACGCCGACGCCCTGCTCGCGGCACTCCCGAGCGGCGTCCGCAGCTAGTTCTTTACTCTCCCCCTGGGGCAGGGGGTTTGATGTTCGGGTGTTGACGATCAGTGAGTTCGGACGGCGAGCTGGGCTTTCCCAGAAGGCTCTGCGGCTGTACGACGTGTCCGGGTTGCTCCCGCCGGCCCGCGTCGACCCGGCCAACGGGTACCGGTTCTACGACGAGGAGCAACTGGATCGGGCCCGGCGGATCAGCGTGCTCAGGCAGCTGGAGATGCCACTCAGCACGATCAGCGAGGTGCTGGCCTGTTCCGACGCGGACGCCGTCGTTCGGCTCGACCGTTGGTGGGCGGCCGAGGAGGCCACGACTGCGGCGCGGCGAGCGACGCTGGAGTACCTGCGTGGCCGGTTGAATCGCACCGGCGTCCCGGAGCTGACACCGCGGCCGGTGCTGGTACGCGACGTACCGGAGACGAAGATCGCCTCCATCCGGGCCGAGACGAACCAGCAACTGCTCGTCGGTGTGATCGTGTCGGCCACCGACGAGATCGCCTCCTATCTGACTGCCGCGGGCGCGCAGCGGACCGGTGAATCGTGGGTGATCTACCACGACCCGATCACCCCCGAGGGCGAAGGCACGGTTGAGATGTGCGTGCCGTTCACCGGTTTGGTCGACCCCTCCGGGGCAATCGCGATCCGGGTCGAGCCTGCGCACCAGGAGGCGTACTGCACGATCACGATGGACGAGTGCGCGTTCCCGCGGATCATGCATGCCTACGACCTCGTCTTCGACTGGGTCCGGTCCGCCGGCCGTCCGGAAGCCGGGTCGCCACGTGAGGTCTACCGGCCCGACTGCCACCTCCTCCCCCGTGACGCACCGGCCGTCGACATTGCCCTGCCAGTGATCGAAAGGACAGCCTGATGGACTACATGCGGCAGACGCCGTACAGCGATCCTGGTGCGCACGCGCACCTGTTCGACGCCCTCCCCGACGACATTCCCGCGATCGGCGCCGTCGTCCGCAATCTGCTCATCCACTACCGCGGCGGCGGCATCGAGTTCACCGGCGACCGCCTGGCCGAGATCGACCACCGGTGGGTCTCAGCCATTCTCGGCACCGACCAGCGTCGCAACAGCAGCCCGCTCGCGGTCCCCCGTCAGCCTGTCGACCGCGTGGTCGGTTGCTGTCGCGACTACACCCTCCTCTTCGTCTCCGCCTTGCGCCACAAGGGCATTCCGGCCCGCAGCCGGATCGGATTCGCGGCGTACTTCGGGCCGGGATTCCACTACGACCACGTCGTCGCCGAGTACTGGAACGGCGACCGCTGGGTGCTGACCGACCCGCAGCTCGACCCGGCCGCGGACCACGGCTTCGACGCACTGGACATGCCGGTCGGCCCGTTCCTGTCCGCGGCCGAGGTCTGGCTCGACACTCGTGCCGGACGCCGTGATCCCGACACGTTCGGCGTCGAGCCCGGCTCGCCGTACGGCGGCGCGTGGTTCATCAACAACTACGTCTACCTGCAGCTCGCCCACCTGTACGGCGACGAGACGCTGCTCTGGGACGTCTGGCCGGCGCACACCGCACCCGGCGTCCCGAGCACTCCTGACCGGACCGACGAGGTAGCGAACCTCTTGCTGGCCTTCGAACAGCCGCAGGCGGCGGAAGCGCTTGCGGCCGGCTACCCGGAGTGGGGGCCGGCCGGCAAGGTCTATCTGATGTCGCCCAGCGGCGCTCCCGAGCGCTGGGACACGATTCCTTCAGAAGTCGCGGGACTGCATTGAGCTCAACCCCTTCGGTTCGACGATGCTCGTTCGTCGAAGAGGTTCGCAGTGGCCGCCTACACGGCGCCTACACGTGGAGCCAGGCCGCTTCCCAGGCCGGCGGCCGGTAGCCGGTGGCTTGCTGCAGGTCGACGGCTTTCCGGGCGCTGAGCGTGGCAGCGGCTTCGTCACCCGCCACCAACTGGAGGCGGCTGAGCAGGGCCAGGCTGGTGGCTTCGGCGAGCCGTAGACCGTAGCGGTGCGCGGTTTCGAAGGCGGCGGTGGCGTGCATGGTGGCCGGTGCCAGCTGGCCGCTGTCGTAGAGGGCCGCGGCGAGGCCGATCTGGGCGATGACTCCGGCGCGAAGCTCACCTGAGGTGCGGGCAAGCTCCAAGGCGTGGCTGTGGAGGGCTACTGCTTGCAGGTGCGCACCGCGGCGGCGCTGTACGACGCCGGTCACGTTGCTGCAGTCGATCTGGGCGGCTGGGCTCCGGATCTCGCGGGCCAGCTGCAGTGCGTCGGCCGCGTACTTCGCGGCCTGGTCGAGCTCATCGAGGTCGCAGCTGAGCTCAGCCAGGCCGTACAGCGCGTAGGCGACCGACAGGTCCTCACCGATCTCCCGGGCGAGTTGGAGCGACTGGGCCAGCTCCACAGCCGCACCGACGGCGTCGCCGAGTCGGTGCAAGCACTGTCCGAGCGTGAAGGTCGTGTGCGGCGTCCCAGTGGAGCCACGCACCGCCTGCGCCTCGCGTAGCTGCTGAACGGCCCCGGTGAGGTCGCCGGTGTAGAACATCACCGTGGCCAGGTTGGACAGCTTGGTCGCGCGGCTGACCGCAGCGCCCGATGCGAGGTCGAGGGCACCGCCGTGCTGGAAGGCCTCGATCGCCTCCGCGTACCGGGCCTGCGAGGTGTAGAGCACGGCCAGGTTGTTGAAGACTGGCCCGTTGTCCTGGTCCTTCCCGACCGACCGGCGCAGCGCAATCGCTTGCTGGTAATGCGATTCCGCCAGCTGGAACTCAGCGCGGTAGCTGTGCAGTACGCCGAGGCTCAGGTGCTGAACGGCCTGTACGTCGACCGTCCCCGCCTCCTCCGCCGCAGCGAGACCAGCGCGGGCGAGGCGCTCCCAGTCGTCGTTGTGACGGCGCGCCGCGAAGTAGCCGCGCAGTGCATCGGCAATGTGCCAGGTCAGCTCGACCGGCTCGGTCACCTGCTGAGCAGCGGCCACCAGACCCGCGCGCTCGTCGTCCAGCCAGGCCAGCGCGGCCGCATGATCCGCGAACGGCGGAACGTCGCCGTACGACCGCGGCAGCCTGCGAACCACCGGGTAGAGCAAACCGGCCGCGTGGTCGACCCGGGCGATCTGGTACTCGACGAGCCCGCGTACCGCGGCACTGGCAACCGCTGGCCCTTCGGTCGCCCGAGCCTGCTCAGCGGCGTACAGCCGGAGGAGGTCGTGGAACTGGTAGCGACCGGGCAGGTAATGCTGAATCAGGCTGGTAGCGGCCAGAACCTCCAGCAGACGCTCGGCTTCGGCGTACGTCGTCCCGAGCAGGACAGCTGCGGACTCCGCAGTGAAGTCCGGCCCCGGGATCGTGCCCAGCAGCCGGAAGGTTCGCGCCGCGGCCGGATCGAGCCCGCGGTACGACAGGTCGAACGCAGCCCGGACGGCGTCGTCCCCCGCAACCTGCAGCCGGCTGAGCCGATCACCAGCGCGCAACTCGTCGACATAGCCAGCAATCGACCGCTCCGGGTGCAGGCTCAGGTTGGCTCCAGCGATCCGCAACGCCAGCGGGAGCCGGGCACACAGCTCGACGAGCTCGGCAACAGCCACAGCGTCCGCAGCCACGCGCTCCGCACCGAGGACTGCGGTCAGCAACGCCGTACCGGCATCAGCTGTCAGCACAGGTAACTGCAGCCCATGCGAACCGTGCCGTACCGCCAGCGGGCGGAGGTCCTGCCGACTCGTCACCAGGACGGCGCTGCCCTCCGTACCGGGGATCAGATCCTCAACCTGCGCCGCCCCAGCCGCGTCGTCGAGCACAAGCAGCACCCGACGACCAGCAAGACGTGCCCGCAGTGCAGCCGACCGCGCCGACGCGCCACGTGGGATGGCCGTCCCAGCCACGCCAGAAGCCAGCAGCAACTCCCCCAGTACGTCGGCAGCGTCGCGACCACCGCGCTGCGCGCCATCGAGCCGAACGAACCACTGTCCGTCCGGAAACGACTCCCGCACCCGGTGCGCGATCCGCACGGCCAGAGTCGACTTCCCAACCCCAGCACCGCCGTGGATCGCCACGACCGGCACCGAGTCACCCGACAGCCGCTCAGCCAGCTCGTCGACCACCAGATCGCGGCCGACCACCCCGCTCGCCTCCCGTGGCAGTTGGTACTGCGGCTCCCAGCTGTCCACAAGGCGTACTGCGGGCGCCTGGCTCAGCTCGGTGACACCCTCCAGCACCTCCCGCTCAAGCCGCCGCAACTCGGGCCCAGGCTCGACAGCGAGCACATCCGTCAACAGCCGCCGTACAGTTCGATACGTCTCAAGCGCCTCAGCCTGCTGCTCCGACCTGTACAGCGCGATCATCAGCTGCGCCCAGAACCGCTCCCGCAACGGATGCTCACCGGTCAGCACCCGCAGCTCGGCAATCAGCGCCGCATGCCGCCCCAGACTCAGCTCAGCATCGATGCGTTGCTCCAACGCCTGCAAGCGGCTCTCGGCCAGCGCAGGCACGAAGTCACGCCGCAGCGACTCCCCCGGCACATCAACCAACGCCGGACCGCGCCACAACGCCAGCGCATCGGTCAGACACCGCGCCCGCACCCCGGCGTCCGCCGTCCGATCGGCGTCCCGGATCAGCGAGTCGAACCGCTCGACATCCAGCTCACCCGGCTCGACCACGATCCGATACCCACCGGGCACAGTCTCGATCGGACTCGCCGAACCCAGCGCACTCCGCAGCCGGACCACCTGAACCTGCAACGCCGCCTTGGCCTTGGCCGGCGGCGCCCCATCCCACACCCGCTCGATCAGCTCATCCACCAGCACAACAGAGTTGGCCCGCAGCAACAACGTCGCCAGCACCGTCCGCTGCCCACCGGGCCGGACCTGCAGCACCGCGCCGTCCGCCACCACCCGCAACGGCCCCAGCAGACTGAACTCCACCGCCGTACGATCCCACGAAAAAGGACGACCCCGCCTGGTGAGGCAGGCGGGGCCGGTTTCTTCAGAAAGGGCTCAGAACTCTGAGCCTGCGGGGAGGTCGGGGGTGCTCGGGTCCTCCGGGTCGGACGGGCCGGCGGCCAGACCGAGCTCGGCCGAGCTGGCCAGCGCCTGGTGGTTCGGGACGACGCGGACCGTGTAGCCGAAGGGGCCGGTGCGGTCGAGTTTCAGCTCGCCCTCGTAGCGGTGCCGGTTGCCTTCGTAGGTCTCGGCCAGCGAGAGCGCCGCCCGGACGGGATCGGTGATCTCGTCGTTGGCGTCGACCCGACCGTGCAGCACCTCGACGCAGATGTCGGCCGGGTCGAGGTCGCCGAGCGCGGCGAAGGCGCGGACGCCGACCGTGGTGCCGAGCTGCGGGACGTCGCCGAGACCCTGCAGCTCCACGTGGTCGACGCGGATCTGCGGCCAGGCGGCGCGGACCTTCTTCTTCCACGCGGCCAGCTCACGGGCGCCGTCGTACGTCGAGTTCAGCGCGCGCGACGACTTGGCGGCCGGGACGTACAGCTGCTCGACGTAGTCGCGGACCATCCGGGTGGCGAGCACCTTCGGGCCGAGCTCCTTGATCGTGTGCCGCAGCATCTCGATCCAGCGGCCCGGCACCTCGCCGTCGTAGAAGCGCGGCGCGACCTGCTTCTCGATCAGGTCGTAGAGCGCGTGCGCCTCGAGGTCGTCGCGGCGGTCGGTGTCCTCGATCCCCTCGGCCGACGGGATCGCCCAGCCGAACTCGTCGTCGTACCACTCGTCCCACCAGCCGTCGCGGATGGACAGGTTGAGGGCGCCGTTCAGCGCGGCCTTCATCCCCGACGTGCCACAGGCCTCGTACGGACGCAGCGGGTTGTTCAGCCAGACGTCGCAGCCCGGGTACATCGGCTGCGCGAGCGCGATGTCGTAGTCCGGGACGAAGACGATCCGGTGCCGGACCTCGGGGTCGTCGGCGAAGCGGACCATCTCCTGGATCAGCTTCTTACCGCCCTCGTCGTGCGGGTGCGACTTACCGGCGATGACGATCTGGATCGGCCGCTGCGGGTCGAGCAGCAGCTTCTTCAGCCGGGCCGGGTCGCGCAGCATCAGCGTCAGCCGCTTGTACGACGGGACGCGGCGCGCGAAACCCATCGTCAGCACGTCCGGGTCGAGGATCTCGTCGACCCAGCCGAGCTCGGCCTCGCTGGCGCCGCGGTTCAGCCAGGACTGGCGAACCCGCGCGCGGGTGTCGTCGATGAAGCGCTGGCGCAGGATCCGCTTGGTCTCCCAGATCTGCGCGTCGGTGGTCTTGTCGAGACCGTCGAAGATGTCCTCGGCCTCGGCGGTGTCGGTGGTCGCCAGCGTCAGCTGGTTGATCTCGCGCGCCACCCACGTCGGCGCGTGCACGCCGTTGGTGATCGAGGTGATCGGGACGTCGGTCGAGTCGAAACTCGGCCACAGGCCGGCGAACATCCCCCGGCTGACCACGCCGTGCAGTTTCGAGACGCCGTTGGCGCGCTGGGCCAGCCGCAGCCCCATGATCGCCATGTTGAAGACACCCGGGTCGCCGCCCTCGAAGTCCTCGGCGCCGAGCTCCAGGATGCGGTCGATCGGCACTCCCTCGCCGAACGCGTCCGGCGAGAAGTGCTGCTGGATCAGCTCGACCGGGAACCGGTCGATACCGGCCGGGACCGGCGTGTGGGTGGTGAAGACGGTGCCGCCGCGGTTGACCTCGAGCGCGGTGTCGAAGTCCAGGCCCTTGTCGGCGGCCAGCTCGCGGATCCGCTCGACGCCGAGGAAACCGGCGTGGCCCTCGTTGGTGTGGAAGACCTCGGGCGCCGGGTGCCCGGTGATCCGGCAGAACTCGCGGACCGCGCGGACGCCGCCGACGCCGAGCAGCAGCTCCTGGAGCAGCCGGTGCTCCGTCGTCCCGCCGTACAGCCGGTCGGTGACCTCGCGCTCGGCGGGCTCGTTCTCCTCGATGTCGGAGTCGAGCATCAGCAGCGGCACCCGGCCGACCTGGGCGACCCAGATCTGCGCGCGCAGCTGCCGCTCACCAGGCAGCGTCAGCGTGACGGTCGCGGGGGTGTCCCCGTCGCGGAGCAGACTGATCGGCAGCCCGTCCGGATCAACGAGCGGGTAGCGCTCCTGCTGCCAGCCTTCGCGGTTCAGCGACTGGGCGAAGTAGCCGTGCCGGTAGAGCAGCCCGACGCCGATCAGCGGGACGCCGAGATCGGAGGCGGCCTTCAGGTGGTCGCCGGCCAGGATGCCCAGACCACCGGAGTACTGCGGCAGCACGTGCGTGATGCCGAACTCCGGGGAGAAGTAGGCCACGCCGCTCACCGGGGAGCCGGCCTCGGCCTGGAACCAGCGCGCGTCGGAGACGTAGCCGGTCAGGTCGGAGACGGCCAGCTCGAGGCGGCGCAGGAACGCCGGGTCGCTCGCCAGCTCGTCCAGCCGGGCGGCCGGGACCTCGCCGAGCAGGCGGACCGGGTCGCCGCCGGTGCTGCGCCACAGCTGCGGATCCACGGCCTCGAAGACGTCCTGCGTCTCCGGGTGCCAGGCCCAGCGGAGGTTGTTCACCAGGGTGCCGAGGCCGGTCAGCGGCTCGGGCAGGACAGGGCGGACGGAGAATCGTCGTATCGCTCGCACCGGGACACCGTACCGGCCCGAA
This sequence comes from Kribbella sandramycini, assembly GCF_013131805.1. Lineage (GTDB taxonomy): Bacteria > Actinomycetota > Actinomycetes > Propionibacteriales > Kribbellaceae > Kribbella > Kribbella sandramycini. The sequence continues at coordinate 280,623 of NZ_JABJRC010000007.1, forward strand.
GCTGTCAGGACACCCCCGGCATGCATCTTTTTTGCAACACGAGCAAGACTTTGCAGGGCCGGTCCCAGTGACCAACTGTTCACATTCCAGACAGTGGACCGAACCGTGACCCACGCTTACACGGTGTGGACGCTGGGAACCGATACGGTCAGTGTTGTCGTACGACGATCACCTAGAGAGCGAAGGTTCTGCCACGCCATGACTGGGCGCATCCCGATCACTGATGTCACTCCGACCGTCGATGCCGGAGCGTATCCGGCCAAGGCCGCGGTCGGCGAGACGTTCACCATCGCCGCAACGGTCTTCCGCGAGGGCCATGACGCGGTGAACGCGAACGTCGTGCTGACCTCGCCGACGGGGCAGACCAGACGGATGCTGATGACGCCGGGCCAGCCCGGCACCGATCGCTGGTCGGTCGACGTCACCTTGCAGGAGCAGGGCGCGTGGACGTTCGCGGTCGAGGGCTGGAGCGACCCGTACGGGACGTGGCGGCACAACGCGGAAATCAAGATCCCGGCCGGTCTCGACGTCGATCTGATGTTCGCCGAGGGCGCCGCCTTCTTCGACCGCGCGGCCGCCGGCGTCCCGCCCGCCGTCCGCGCCGATCGGGCCACGCTCGGCGATGCCGCGCAGGCGCTGGCCAACGGCGCCCTGCCGCCGGAGGCCCGGCTCGCCGCCGGTATCTCGCCGCAGGTGCGGGCCGCGCTCGGGCGCTACCCGGTGCGCGAGCTGATCACGTCGTCCGAGACCTATCCGGTGTGGGTCGACCGGACGCGCGCGCTCTACGGCAGCTGGTACGAGTTCTTCCCGCGGTCCGAGGGCGCGAAGTACGACGAGACGACCGGCGAGTGGAAGTCCGGCACGCTGCGGACGGCCGCCGAGCGCCTCGAGGCCGTGGCCAAGATGGGCTTCGACATCCTGTACGTGCCGCCGATCCACCCGATCGGCAAGTCGTTCCGCAAGGGGCCGAACAACACCCTCGACCCGAAGGACGGCGACCCGGGCTCGCCGTGGGCGATCGGCTCCGAGGACGGCGGCCACGACGCGATCCACCCCGAGCTCGGCACCTTCGAGGACTTCGAGTACTTCGTCGGGCGGGCTCGCGAGGTCGGGCTCGAGGTCGCGATCGACCTGGCCCTGCAGGCCTCGCCGGACCATCCGTGGGTCAAGGAGCACCCGAAGTGGTTCTCGGTCCGCGCCGACGGCTCGATCGCGTACGCCGAGAACCCGCCGAAGAAGTACCAGGACATCTACCCGATCAACTTCGACAACGATCCCGAAGGCATCTACGCCGAGGTGCTGCGGGTCGTGAAACTGTGGATCGACAAGGGCGTCACGGTCTTCCGGGTCGACAACCCGCACACCAAGCCGGTCAACTTCTGGGAGTACCTGCTCGGCGAGATCCGCAAGACCGATCCGGACGTCGTCTTCCTGTCCGAGGCGTTCACCCGGCGGCCGATGATGCAGGAGCTGGCCAAGGTCGGCTTCCACCAGTCCTACACCTACTTCACCTGGCGTAACGAGAAGTGGGAGCTGGAGGAGTACCTGGAGGAGCTGACCCAGGAGACCGGCCACTTCCTGCGGCCGAACTTCTTCGTCAACACCCCGGACATCCTGACCGCCTATCTGCAGTACGGCGGGCCGGGCGCGTTCAAGATCCGCGCCGCGATCGCCGCGACCTCGTCGCCGTCATGGGGTGTGTACGCCGGGTACGAGCTGTTCGAGCACGTCGCGCTGCGGCCGGGCTCGGAGGAGTACCTGGACACCGAGAAGTTCCAGCTCCGCCCGCGGGACTGGGCCGCCGCCGAGGCCGAGGGCCGTTCGCTGGCGCCGTACCTGACCCTGCTGAACACCGTCCGCCGCCGGCACCCCGCGCTGCAGCAACTGCGCAACCTCAGCCTGCACAAGGTCGACGACGAGCAGATCATGTGCTTCTCCAAGCGCACCACCGGCGCCGACGGCCACAGCGACACCGTGATCGTCGTCGTCAACACCGACCCGCACGCGGTCCGCGAGACCATGGTCCACCTCGACATGGCCGCCCTCGGCATGCGCCCCGAAGACACCTTCACCGTCTACGACGAGATCACCGGCGCCACCTGGCGCTGGGGCCAGCAGAACTACGTCAAACTCGACCCCAACGGCGAGCCCGCCCACATCCTCGCCGTCCGCCGCGGCCAAGCCTGACCACCCGCTCCCCCGCCGTTTGCTGGGCCAGCCCAGGAAACGGCGGGTAAACCCACCGCAGGCGACTGGCCCACCCACCACGCGCTGAGTCAGCCCACCAAAACGACGGCAGCTCCTGGGCCAGCCCACCAAACGGCGGGTAAACCCACCGCAGGCGACCGGCCCACCCACCACGCGCTGAGTCAGCCCACCAAAACGACGGCAGCTCCTGGGCCAGCCCACCAAACGGCGGGTAAACCCACCGCAGGCGACCGGCCCACCCACCACGCGCTGAGTCAGCCCAGCAAATGGGTGGGTCGGCCCAGGAAACGGGGGTGGGGGTGGGTGGGGGTGGGTCAGCCGGCGCGGAGGGTGGTTATGGCGGGGCGTTGGTGGTCGGTTAGGCGGAAGCCGGTGCCTCGGACGGCGTCTACGGTGACTGTGGTGCCTAGTTCGTCGAGTTTGCGGCGGAGGCGTTTGACGACCGAGTGGACGTCGGCGGTGCCGCGGAGTTCGCGGGTGCCCCAGACGGCCTGATGGAGGGCGTCGTAGGTCCAGACCCGGACGGGGGCGGACATCAGGCGGGCGAGCAGGTCGATCTCTAGGTCGGTGAGCTGGACCTCGCGGCCGCGCCAGCGGGCGACCGAGCGGGCGCGGTCGATGGTGAGGACGTCGGCGTCCGGCGGGACGGGCGGGTCGGGCTCGGCGGCGGACTCGGGCTCGGGCGGCTCCGGGCGGCCGGCGGACAGCGGCGCGCGGCCGGGAACCAAGAGTTTGCGGAGTTCGTCGAGACTGGAGACGAGCAGCAGCGGCGCGACGTCGTCGACGAGTTCGGCCAGCCGCACCCGTTGCTCGGGCGAGGCGGCGACGGCGATGAGCAGCGGAAAGGATTCGGCGTCGGTCATGGTCTGATCGACGTCCGCTGGGGCGGGGACACGGGCGGTGACCATCCGATCACGATGTCAACCTCTGCCCGAGATCGTCAACCGATTGCCACTCTTTGACCAGGTTGCCTCGATGAGGGCGACGGTTAGTCACATCTTGCTCACCAGGTGTGCTTGTTGCGCTCAATCTCTGACACATATCGTCCTCGACAGGTTCGGCGCGTCACACGCGGCGACCTGGGGGGCACCGAGCGCGTTCGCTCAACCGGTTCACTGCCCTGCGCGATCCGCCCGTCGCGCCCCTCTGCGCACCACATGACTCGGGGGAGTCAACTCGGGGTCGTCACAGTGAGGGGCTGCGAAGACATGTCAGACAGCAGACGAAAGGGGCTGGCCAGAACTCTGGTCGGCGCCTTGGCGACGGTGGCCGTCGTCGCGACCGGGCTCGGCGCCGGCGCCGCCCAGGCCGCACCGCCCACCAAGCCGACGGGAACCGATCCCGCCGCCAAGATCAAGCCGGACCTGATGGACAAGCTCTCGGCCAAGGACGCGAAGGCCGCCGAGACCGACTACTGGGTCTACTTCGGCGCGAAGGCGGATCTGACCGCCGCCAGCAAGATCGCCGACTGGAACAAGCGCGGCACCGCCGTCGCCGAAGCCCTGCAGAAGACCGCGACCGCGAGCCAGAAGAAGGTGAAGGCCGAGCTGGGCGCCGCAGGCGTGCAGTACAAGGCGTTCTGGGCCACCAACGCGATCCGGGTCGAGAAGGGCTCGCTGGACCTGGCCAAGCAGCTGGCCGCCCACACCGAGGTCGCCGGGCTCTACAACCCGATGCAGGTCGAGGTGCCGGAGACCACCGTCGGGACCAACCAGAACGAGATCAACGCGGTCGAGTGGGGCGTCGCCAACATCAAGGCGAACCAGGTCTGGACGCAGTTCGGCAACAAGGGCGCCGGGATCACGATCGCCAACATCGACACCGGTGTGCAGTTCGACCACCCGGCCCTGGTCAACCAGTACCGCGGCAACCTGGGCAACGGGCAGTTCGACCACAACTACAACTGGTTCGACGCGGCCGGCACCTCGCCGGCCAAGCCCGCCGACACCAACGGGCACGGCACCCACACGATGGGCACCATGGCCGGTGACGACGGCGCCGCCAACCAGATCGGCGTCGCGCCCGGGGTCAAGTGGATCGCGGCCAACGGCTGCTGCCCGAGCGACGCCGCGCTGATCACCTCCGGCCAGTGGATGCTGCAGCCGACCAACCTCGCCGGGCAGAACCCGGACGCGAGCAAGCGGCCGAACATCATCAACAACTCGTGGGGCACCCGCCTGCCGTCGAACGACCCGTTCATGGAGGACGTGACGCTGGCCTGGACGGCGTCCGGCATCTTCGGCGCGTTCTCCAACGGCAACAGCGGACCCAGCTGCGCGACGTCCGGCTCCCCCGGCAGCACGACCAGCAACTACTCGGTCGGCGCCTACGACATCAACAACGCGATCGCCAGCTTCTCGGCGCGCGGCGCGGGCCAGAACGGCACCATCAAGCCGAACATCGCGGCGCCCGGTGTCAACGTCCGGTCCAGCATCCCGGGGAACGGGTACTCCGCCTTCAACGGCACGTCGATGGCCTCGCCGCACCTCGCGGGCGCGGTCGCGCTGCTCTGGGCCGTCGCTCCGACGCTGAAGGGCAACGTGGCGAGCACCCGCGCGCTGCTGAACCAGACCGCGATCGACGTCGACGCCACGACCTGTGGCGGCACCGTCCAGAACAACAACGTCTTCGGTGAGGGCCGTCTCGACGCGCTCGCGCTGCTGAACGCTGCTCCGACCGGCACCACCGGCACCCTGTCCGGCAAGGTCACCGCCGCCACCGGCGGCGCCCCGCTCGCGGGCGCCAGCGTCACGGTCAAGGCGACCGGCCAGGCCGACAAGGTTCTGACCACGAGCAGCACCGGCACGTTCAGCAGCGTGCTGGTGGCCGGCGACTACAGCCTCACGGTGGAGTCGTTCGGGTACACATCGCAGACCGCGACCGCGACGGTCGTCGCCGACCAGACGACGACGAAGAACTTCGCGCTGGTGAGCAAGCCGCTGGTCAGCGTCGGCGGCACGATCACCGACGGCTCCGGCCACGGCTGGCCGCTCTACGCGAAGGTGTCGGTCGAGGGCCCCGGCGGCACGTTCGACTACACCACGCCGACCAACGGCCGGTTCAGCTTCAAGGTTCCGGGCAGCTCGGCGTACACCCTCAAGATCGAGTCGCAGATCCCGGGCTACCAGACGACCACCGTGCCGATCACGGTCGGCACCGGCAACCTGACCAAGAACGTCGCCGTCCCGGTCCGGGACGACGCCTGCAAGGTCGCTCCGGGCTACCGGGAGGCCACCGAAGGCGCCACCCAGTCGTTCGACGGCACCACCGCGCCGGAAGGCTGGACCGTCGTCGACGGTAAGGGCAACGGCCAGGTCTGGAAGTTCGACGACCCAGGCGCGCGCGGCAACCTGACCGGCGGGACCGGCGGTTTCGCGATCATCGACAGCGACAAGTACGGCTCCGGCCAGGCGCAGGACACCTCACTGGTCAGCCCGGTGATCGACCTGAGCGGGATCGACGCGCCGAAGCTGCGGTTCAACCAGGACCTGCGCTACATCAGCGGCGAGAAGGCCGATGTCGACGTCACCGTCGACGGCGGCGTCACCTGGACCAACGTGCTCCGGCAGACCGCCGGCTCGCGTGGCCCGGTCGTCAAGGACGTCGCGCTGCCGCAGGCGGCCAACAAGTCGGCCGTGCAGATCCGGTTCCGCTACTACGACTCGTCGTTCGACTGGTGGTGGCAGATCGACAACGTCCTGATCGGCAAGATCTTCTGCGAGCCGACCGGCGGCGGTCTGGTCGTCGGCAACGTCAAGGACGCCAACACCGGCGCCGCGGTGAACGGCGCGGTCGTCACCCGGGACGGCGGCACCGAGTCCGCGACCACGGTCGCGACGCCCGAGGACACCGGTCTCGGCGACGGCTTCTACTGGCTGTACTCCGCGGCCGACGGCGACCAGGGCTTCACCGCCAAGGCCGGCAACTACGTCAGCTCGCAGGCGACCGTCGCCGTGGAGGCGGACTGGGTGACCAGCGCCGACTACACGCTGGACGCCGGTCAGCTGAGCGTCACGCCGGGCGACATCAACGCCACCCTGCCCCTGGGCAACGGCAAGACGTCGAAGAACGTCGTCGTCACCAACACCGGCGGCGCGCCGGTCAAGGTGAAGTTCGGCGAGAAGGACAACGGCTTCGTCCTGCAGAACGCCGACGGCAGCACGACCACCAAGTCGCAGGTGCTGAACAGCAAGGGCGCCCCGCTGCAGCGGCTCGACGTCCCGACGTCGTTCGCGCAGGCGCCGGACAAGACCGACGGCGGCGCCGTTCCGGCCGCTGACGGACCGCAGGCCCCGCCGTGGACCGGAATCGCGAACTACCCGTCGGTCGTGATGGACAACCGCGTCGTCACCGTCGACGGAAAGCTCTACTCGATCGCCGGCGGCAACGGCACGGCCTCGAGCGCGAACAGCTACGTGTACGACCCGGCGGCCAAGGCCTGGACCGCGATCGCCCCGCTGCCGGGCGCTCGCAACGCCATCACCCTGGGCGTCGTCGGCGGCAAGATCATCGCCAGCTCCGGCTGGGGCGCATCCGGTCCGGACGCGGCGACCTGGTCGTACGACCCGGCCGCCAACGCGTGGAGCGCCGTCGCGGCCAACCCGGCTCCGCGGGCTGCCGCCGGCCAGGCCGTCGCGAACGGCAAGCTGTACGCGATCGGCGGCTGCACCACCGCCAACTGCACGCCGATGAGCAACACCGTCGTCGAGTACGACGCGGCCGCCAACACCTGGGCCACCAAGGCGCCGTACCCGAAGTCCGTGGCCTTCGCGTCCTGTGGCGCGATCGACGGCAAGGTCTACTGCGCCGGCGGTAACGACGGCGTCAACTCGCTGAAGAACGCCTACGTCTACGACCCGGGTGCGGACTCGTGGACCGCGATCGCCGACGCTCCGGCCGACCACTGGGCCGGTTCGTACGCGGTGGCCAACGGCAAGCTGAACGTCGTCGGCGGTGTCCAGGCGGGCGCCGTCACCAACGCCGGCTTCGCCTACGACCCGGCCGCCGGCACCTGGTCGGCGCTGCCGAACGCCAACCAGGCGCGGTACCGCGGTGGCGCGGCCTGTGGCTTCTACAAGGTCGGCGGTTCGTCGGGTGGCTTCACCGCCACTGCCGACAGCGAGAACCTGCCGGGCCTGGAGAGCTGCTCCGAGTCCGCGGCCGACGTGAGCTGGCTGGCGCTGGACAAGACCGAGGCCGAGCTGGCCCCGGGCGAGTCCACCACGGTCAAGGTCACGCTGAACGCGAACGTCGACCAGCCGGGCACCTACACCGGCGCGGTCACCATCGGCGAGGACACGCCGTACTCGGTGGCTCCGGTCGACATCAAGCTGAGCGTCACCCCGCCGAGCACCTGGGCCAAGCTCCAGGGCACGGTGACCGGCGTCAGCAAGACCGGCGCCAGCGCTCCGCTGGCCGGTGCGACCGTCCAGGTGGACTCGTGGGCGCAGTCCTACACGTTCAGCACGGACGCCAGCGGTGAGTACGCGTACTGGTTGGACATCCGCAACAACCCGCTCACGCTGATCGCCGCCAAGGACGGCTACAAGCCGCAGACCCGTTCGACGGAGCTGCTGGCCGATGAGCCGGTCACCGAGGACTTCGCCCTGAAGTCGCTCAAGTAGTCAGCTGTAACAACAGCCAGGCCCCGGACCTTCATTGGTCCGGGGCCTGGCCCTTTTGCTAGGTGGTCGGCAGCAGGTGGAAGCCGACGCCGCGGACGGCGTGGATCGTCACCGTGGCGCCGAGTTCGGCCAGCTTCTGCCGGAGGCGCTTCACGACCGAGTGGATATGTGAGCCGTGGCCCAGGTGCTCGTTGCCCCAGACGGCGTGGTGCAGGCGCTGGTACGTCCACACCCGGCCGGGCTCTTCGACCAGACAGTGCAGGAAGTCGTGTTCGAGCCGGGTCAGCGGCACCTCACGATCGCGCCAGCGGACCGTACGGCGTTCGACGTCGAGGAACAGCTCCTCGTCCGTCGGCGCCGGCTGGTCCAGCTGCGGTACTACGCTCGGCGCGACCACGACCGGAGCGGCCGTCGCCGACAGCGACTCGGTCAGCTCCAGGAAGACCCGGGCCTGTTCGGCGCTGGACACCAGCAGCAGTGCGTCGGCGTCACCGAGCAGCCGGGCCAGCTGGACCCGTTCGGCCGTCGACGTGGCCACGCCGATGATCAGCGACGATTCGGACGTCCCCTCCATGAGCAGTTTCCTCCCCTGTGTGCCCACCGGGCGGTCGAACGGTGTGGGCAAACGCCGTACAAGTACGGTTTAAGCCACGAACTAAGTCAAGGGATTCCCTGCACGCGGGCCTGGCACAAATGCGAACTGTCAACGTCGGGACAGTTTGACCGGATCCGGTCAGAGCGACACGCGGCCTTGATTTGCGATCCCGCGTGCGCTGCGTGTGCACGGCGGAGTAGTCTCCTCGCGCACGGTCACTTCGGCCCGCACCCGTCGGAGGACCGCTTCTGACGGAGGAACAGTGCCCGGACTCGTTCGGCGGCCACTCGTCATCTGGCTGCTCGCGGCTCTTGCCGTACCTGTGCTGCTGGTCGCCGTGCTGGTGCCGGCCACCGCGGGGTCAACCGAGGATCAGCTGCGCGCGCAGACCGAGGCGGCGCTCAGAGCGAGCGGTGTCAACGCCACTGTCACGATGGACGGGCGGGACGCGTCGGTCTTCGTGTCCACCGACGTCGACGAGGCGCATCTGCGCGAGATCGTCGCCGGGGTGGACGGCGTCCGCGTCGTCTCGATCGAGCGCGGTCTGACCGGTCAGGGCACCGGCCGGACGCCGAGCCCGCAGCCGGAGACGGCGGGCGGTTTCGAGATCGGCCGGACGGCGACCGCCATCCGCGTGCAGGCCGTGGTGCGCAGCGAGCTGGCCAAGGAGTCGTTGCGGGCCGAGGTCGAGCGGCTGCTCGGGCCGGACCGGGAGTACGACGAGCGCGTCACGGTCGATGCGGCCAAGGGGCTCGAGGAGCCGGGCACGCTGACCGCACTGCTGGCCGCGATGGCGATCGGCACGGGTGACGCGTCGGTTCGGTACGACGGGGGCACGGTCACCCTGAGCGGCGAGGTGCCGGACCAGGCGACCAAGGCGATGGCGGCGCGGGCCGCGGCCAAGGCCGTGCCGGGGGCCGTGATCGCGGACGAGCTGATCGTGCCGGCGGCGAAGCCGACGCAGAGCGAGCCGTGCCGGACGTTCAAGAGCCGCCTGGCCGAGTTCGGCCGGCAGCACCGGATCAACTTCCTGTCCGGGACGTCGATCGTCAACGACGCCTCGAAGCAGGCCGTCGTCCGCGCCGCCGAACTGCTCAAGACCTGCCCGACGGCACGCGTCGAGGTCGCCGGGCACACCGACGACCTCGGCTCCCCCGCCAGCAGCCTCCCGCTGTCCGAACAGCGCGCCGCCGCTCTCAAGAACCAGCTCGTGCGCCTCGGCGTCCCCGCCGACCGCCTGGTCGCCGCCGGCTACGGCCAGGCGTTCCCGATCGCCTCCAACTCCACCGCCGCCGGCCGGATCGCCAACCGGCGCGCCGAGATCAGACCCCTGCAGGAGAACTGATGACCTGGCTGATCGCCCAGAACTGGCTCCTCCTCCTGGCCGCCTTCCTCCTCGGAAGCGCCCTCACCTACCTCCTCCACCGCGCCACCCGGAAGGCCCACACATGAGCTGGCTCCTCCGCCACAACTGGCCCTGGACCCTCGCCGCCTTCCTCCTGGGCGCCCTGATCACCTGGTACCTCCTCCCCCGCCAACCCCGACCCTCCACCCCCACCCCAGTCGAAGAAGAACTGAAAGAGCCAGCCCTAGTAGGCGCAGCAGCCACCCCCGCAACCCGCGAAACCACCCGGCCCCAAGCCGAACCGCCGGCCCCGGCGCCCACCCAAGCCGAGCAACCGGTTCAGGCTCCGGCACCCTCTCGTCTTTCAGCGGCGCCCGACGAACCCGAGCCGGACAAAGCCGTCGCGCCGCCCGCAACCGAACCCGCGGCACGCGAAGCCACCCCGCCCCAAGCCGAGCAGCCAGTTCGAGCCGAGCAACCGGTTCGAACCGACGAACCCGTTCGAACCGACGAACCCGTCCGAGCCGAGGAACCCGTTCGAGCCGAGGAACCCGTTCGAGCCGAGGAACCCGTTCGAGCCGAGGAACCCGTTCGAGCCGAGGAACCGGTTCAGGCACCGGCCCCCTCCAGTCCTTCAGCGGCGCCTGACAAACCTGAGCCGGACAAAGCCGTCGCGCCGCCCGCAGCCGAACGCGAGGAAGCGGCGTCCACAACAGCTCGCGAGGAGGCGGCGTCCGCGGCAGCTCCCGCACAGACGGCTTCCGCGGCGGCTCCGGCGCGGTTCTCGCGGGTGATGGACTCGGAGCCGACGCTGTTCGACCAGGACGACGTGCCGCCGGGCAGGTACGGCGCGGGGTCGGCGGAGGCGGTGGCGCACCAGGGGCCGCCGGACGGCTTCACGATCAAGGGCAACGCCCAGTCGATGCTGTTCCACACGCCCGACTCGCCGTACTACGGGCGTACCAAGGCGGAGGTGTGGTTCCGCACCGAGGCCGACGCCGAGCGCGCCGGCTTCACGAAGTACGTCCGGAAGCCGCGAAAGTCTGCCGGCCCGCCGGACTGATCCCGTTGCGTCGTACGATCGTGACCCGGAGTGATCGCATCCTGGAGGACGACCGCAAGCTGCGCGAGGCCGGCTGCGAGCCGACCCGCCAGAACGGCAGCCACATCACCTACAAGAACAGCAGCGGCCGCACGGTCATCGTCCCGAAGAAGGAAGAGATCAAGACCGGGACGTGGAGCAACATCTTGCGCCAGGCGGGGCTCAAGGAGGAGAAGGCCGGCCGGCGGGAAGGGCAACGACGCCGCGCAGGGCGAGCGGCAGAGCACCCAGCGGCACGGCACGAGCAACAAACGCGGCTCCGGCTTCGGGCGCTGAACAACTGAGACCAGTGGGCTAGAGGTCTTATTGGGTGGGACGACGGCCGGTCCATTTGCTTGTACTGGCAAACGGCCGTCAGACTAAGCCCGACGTTCACGCGGACCCGTCCGACGCGCGGCGTTCCCCAATCACCGGGTTCGACCGGGTTCACGTACTGCCTCTTTTGACGAGCCCGGTAATGGGTACGGGAGGTCAGTGCGCGCCCTGGGCCGGCCCACCCCACAACCTTCCCGATGGAGGTGAGCGTGACCGACATGCTGCCGGAGCAGCACCACGGACTGACGAAGAAGGATCCGCTGTGGTTCAAGCGGGCCGTCTTCTACGAGGTCCTGGTGCGATCGTTCAAGGACTCGAACGCCGACGGCATCGGCGACCTGCAAGGCCTGACCGAGAAACTCGATTATCTCGAGTGGCTCGGCGTGGACTGCCTGTGGCTGCCGCCGTTCTACCCGTCACCGTTGCGGGACGGCGGTTACGACATCTCCGACTACACCGGCGTGATGCCGGAGGTCGGCACCATCCAGGACTTCGCCGCCTTCATGGAGGCCTGCCACGCCCGCGGGATGCGCGTCATCGTCGACTTCGTGATGAACCACACCTCGGACCAGCACCCCTGGTTCCAGGAGTCGCGCGCCAACCCCGACGGCCCGTACGGCGACTTCTACGTCTGGTCCGACACCGACGAGCCGTACGGCGACGCCCGGATCATCTTCGTCGACAGCGAGCAGTCGAACTGGACGTGGGACCCGGTCCGCGGTCAGTACTTCTGGCACCGGTTCTACTCCAGCCAGCCGGACCTGAACTTCGAGAACCCGGCCGTCGGCGACGCGATGATCGAGGCGCTGAAGTTCTGGCTCGACCTCGGTATCGACGGTTTCCGCCTCGACGCCGTGCCGTACCTGTTCGAACAGGACGGCACCAACTGCGAGAACCTCCCGCGCACCCACGAGTTCCTGAAGCGGGTCCGCAAAGAGGTCGACGCGAACTACGAGGACCGGATCCTGCTCTGCGAGGCCAACCAGTGGCCGGCCGACGTGGTCGACTACTTCGGCGACCGCGACTCGGGCGGCGACGAGTGCCAGATGGCGTTCCACTTCCCGGTGATGCCGCGGATCTTCATGGGCGTGCGGCGCGAGTCGCGGTTCCCGATCTCGGAGATCCTGGCCCAGACCCCGGCCATCCCGGACACCTGCCAGTGGGGCATCTTCCTGCGGAACCACGACGAGCTGACCCTCGAGATGGTCACCGACGAGGACCGCGACTACATGTGGGCCGAGTACGCGCAGGACCCGCGGATGAAGGCGAATATCGGCATCCGCCGCCGGTTGGCCCCGCTGCTGGACAACGACACCAACAAGATGGAGTTGTTCACGGCGATGCTGCTGTCGCTGCCCGGCTCGCCGATCCTGTACTACGGCGACGAGATCGGGATGGGCGACAACATCTGGCTCGGCGACCGCGACGGCGTCCGGACGCCGATGCAGTGGTCACCGGACCGGAACGCCTCGTTCTCCACCGCGACCCCGGGCAAGCTCAGCCTGCCCGTGATCATGGACCCGGTCTACGGATACCAGGCGGTGAACGTCGAGGCCGAGATGGAGAACGCCTCCTCGCTGCTGCACTGGACCCGGCGGATGATCCAGACCCGTAAACAGCACCCCTGTTTCGGGATGGGCACGTTCACCGATCTGGGCGGCTCGAACCCGAGCGTCCTGTCGTACATCCGCGAGTTCGGCGACGACGTCGTCCTGTGCGTGAACAACCTGTCGCGCTTCCCGCAGCCGATCGAACTCGACCTGCGGCAGTGGCAGGGAGTGGAACCGGTCGAGCTCCTCGGCGGGGTGCACTTCCCGGCGATCGGTGAGTTGCCCTACCTTTTGACCCTCGGCGCCCACGGTTTCTACTGGTTCCGGCTGCCCGTGGCCAAGCCGGACGACCATGAGGAGAGCATTTCGTGACTTCCCATCTGGACCAGGTCCAGTCCTTCTGCACGAACCAGCGCTGGTTCGGGGAGAAGGGACACGACGTCGTCGTCGATGCCGTCGCCACCTCGGCGTGGCTCTCGGACGACGGAGTGTGGCCCGCGGTCCGGATCGGGTTCGTCTACTGTTCGGGTCCCCCCGGGTCGGACATTCCGATCCGGGTGTACCAGCTCCCGCTCAGCTACCACCAGGCGCCGGTCGACAACCTCGGCCACGCCCTGATCGGCGACTGGGCGGAGCAGGACCTCGACGACACCCGCGTCTGGGTGTACGACGCCCTGCACGACAAGGAAGCCACGCCGTACTGGCTGGAGGGGCTGACCAACGGCCGCACGCTCGACGGCCTGGAGTTCCACCCGGTGCACGCGCCGGAGGGCGCGACCGTCGTCCCGGAGGACGCGCAGTCCCTGGTGCTGACGGTCGAGCAGTCCAACACGTCGCTGGTCTTCGGCGACGTGGCTTTGCTGAAGGTGTTCCGCCGGCTCGAGCCCGGGAGCAATCCCGGGGTCGAGATCGAGTCGGCGCTCACCGAGTCCGGCTCCGAGCTGGTCCCGGAGGTGCTCGGTTCGGCGCGCGGCAGCTGGCCGCGCGCCGGCGGCGGCACCGACAGCGGCGAGCTCGCGATGCTGACGGCGTTCCAGAAGAACGCGACCGACGGCTGGTCGTTCGCGACGTCGTCGGTCCGCGATCTGTACGCCGAGGCCGATCTGCACGCGGCCGAGGTCGGCGGCGACTTCGCCGGGGAGTCGCACCGGCTCGGCGCCAGCACCGCCCAGGTGCATTCCGAGCTGGCCAAGGCCCTCGGCACCGACGTCTGGGAGCAGGCCAAACTCGTCGAGCACGCCGCCGCCATGCAGCGCCGTCTCGACCAGGCGGTCGCGGCGATCCCCGAGCTCGCGCCGTACGCCGCCGGCCTCGGCCGCGCCTTCGACGCGCTGGCCGCCACCGATCAGCCGGTGATCGTGCAGCGCATTCACGGCGACTTCCACCTCGGCCAGGTGCTGCGCACGATCGACGGCTGGAAGCTGATCGACTTCGAGGGCGAGCCGGCCAAGTCGCTGATCGAGCGGCGCGCCCTCGACACCGCCGTCAAGGACATCGCGGGGATGCTCCGCTCCTTCGACTATGCGGCCCGCTCGCTCCTGCTCACCGACCACGAGGGCGACCAGCAGATCGCCTACCGGGCCGCCGAATGGGCGACCCGCAACCAGCAGGCCTTCTGCGACGGCTACGCCGAGGTCGCCGGCACGGATCCGCGTCAGCAGTCCGTCCTGCTCAGCGCCTTCCTCGCCGACAAGCTCATCTACGAGTGCCTCTACGAGGCCCGCAACCGCCCCACCTGGCTGCGGATCCCGCTCTCGGCCGCGGCGGCCCTCGCCGAGGCCGAATCGGTGGAAGGTTAAAACAGAACCAAGTACCCCAAATATGCGCCAAGTAGTCCTGGTTGCGGTGAAAATTACAGAGCGTGGGGGCGTTGCCACTGGAATACTGGTGGATATGCCCTCCGCTCATGGTCTCGAGGTTCTGGTTCTGGGGCCGCTGGCGGTGCGGCTCGGCGGGCTGCCGGTGGCTGTTGATCGGCCGTTGGAGCGGGCGTTGCTGGTCCGGCTGGCGCTGGCGGGCGGGATGCCGGTCCCGGATCATCGGCTCGCGGCGGATCTGTGGGGTGACGTCGATCTGGCCCGGCCGACCGAGCGGTTGCGGGTGCTGGCGTCGCGGCTGCGGGCCGCGATCGACTCCCCCGATTCGTTGACGCGGGCAAATGGCGGATATGCGCTGGCGGCCGAGCTGACGGATCTGGCCGAGGCTCGCGCGGCGGCCGAGCGGATGCACGTCGCGGTGCGGGCCGGCGATCAGGTCGCCGTCCGGGCGGCGGCGCAGGAGGCGCTCGATCAGTGGCGCGGCCCGGCGCTCGCCGATCTCCGCACGATTCCGTACGCCGGTGTCGAGGGCGAACAACTCGACGCCTGGCGGCTGACGCTGCAGGTGGAGCTGCTGGATGCCGAGCTGTCGCTGGGGCATGCGGCCGAGGCGGCTCGCGAGCTCGAGGCGCTCGCCGCCGAGAATCCGCTGCACGAGCGGTTGTGGTGTCTGCTCGCCCTGGCGCTCTACCGGACCGGCCGGCAGGCCGACGCGCTGACCCGGATGGCGCGCCTGCGCAGCCGGCTCGCCGACGAACTCGGCGTGGATCCGGCGCCGGACACCGCCGCGATGGAGCTCCGACTGCTCCGCCAGGATCCAACCTTGTTGCTGACGGCAACTGAACCGCCGGCCGTCCGCGGTGCCGCGCCGAGCGCGCCGGTCGCCGATCTACCGGCCCCGCTGACCAGTTTCGTCGGCCGCCAGGAGGAGCTGGCCTGGTTGATACGTCGCCTCGGTACGCCGGGTGTCGTCACGCTGACCGGCGGGCCCGGGAGCGGCAAGTCCCGGTTGTCGGTCGAGGCGGCCCGGGCCGTGAGCGGCCGCCCGATCCGGGTCGTCGAGTTGGCGCCGCTGCAGCGCGAAAGCGCCGTCCTGGAGGCGATTGCGGGTGATGACGCCGGCGGCGCCGACCCGATCGCGGGCGCGGCGTCGACCCTCGACGGATCGATCCTCGTCCTCGACAACGCGGAGCACGTGATCGAGCAGGTTGCGGAGATCGTCGCCGGTCTGGTGCGGCGCGCGCCGGGGCTGACCGTGGTGGTCAGCTCGCAGCGGCCCTTGCAGCTGGAGGCCGAAGAGGTCCGGCCGATGCGCCCGATGGATGCGCTGGCCGCGGCGCAACTGTTCGCCGAACGCTGCGCGATCGATGCCCAGGGCGCCGACCCCGAGCAGGTCGCGGCGATCTGCTCGGCGGTCGACCGGTTCCCGCTCGGGATCGAGCTCGCGGCCGGTCTCACCCGCACGCTCACCGTGCCCCAGCTCGCGCAACGGCTCACCGACCGGATGCGGTTGCTCGTCGCCGGCACGCGTGATTCCCAAGCCCGGCACACCAGTCTGGTCGCCGCGCTGGACTGGAGTCACCAGCTGCTCGGGGGCGCCGAGCGCGCCGTCCTGCGTCGCGTCGCCGTGTTCACCGGCGGTTTCACTTTGGAGGCCGCCGAACAGGTCGCCCTCGATCCGCGCGACGTCGCGCCCGCGCTGACCGAGCTCGCGGATCGGAGTCTGCTGACCGTCGAGGCGGTCAACGGCCGCCGGTTCCGGCTGCTGGAGACCGTCCGCGACTACGCGCTCGGCAAACTCGACGAGGCCGGCGAAACCGAAGCCGCGCGGGCTGCTGAGCTCGAGTGGGCGCTGGGCTTCGTCCGTACGACCGGTCAGCAGGGCGACGATTTCGCCAGCGCCGAGTCGGTCAACGAAGTCTTCGCCGAATGGCCGAATCTGCTCGACGTCCTGGACCGCGCCGCCGGGACCGACCGGGCCGTCGGCGGCCTGCAGCTTGCCCTCGCGATGCACACCCCCTGGCTGATCCGCGGCTGGTACGCCGAAGCCGCGCGACACTTCGCCGCGTTGACCGACGCTCCCGGCGCGACCACTGCCGAGCGGCTGACCGCGTTGTGCAACCACGGTTTCGTGCTCACCATGCGTGGCCGGTTCGACCAGGCCGCAGAGCTGCTGACCGAGGCCGAGCGGCTCGCGCCGCAGCAAGACGACGACACTCTGACGCTCACTGCGCTCTACTACCGCAGCATCGTCGAGATCGAACGCGGCCGCCTGCTCGACGCGTTCACTCCACTACTGAGCGGCCAAGCACTGGCCCGTACGTCAGACCAGCACGAACGCCGCCTATCGGCCTTCACCGACGCCCTGGGCACGCTGTACGTCTACACCGGCCAGTCCGAGCGCGCGCTGGAGTGCTACGAGGTCTGTATCGTCGCCGACCGCGAGTACGGCGACGAGCACGGCCTGTCCCGCGGTCTGAGCAATCTGGCCGGTGCACTCGTCGGCCTCGACCGCTCCGCCGATGCACTCAAAGCAGCCGCCGAATCCGACCACTACGCCCGCCGGCTCGACGACCGCCAGATCCTGCCGCTGAACGACGTCGTCCGCGGCCTGGTCGCCGTAGCGCACAACAACCTCGACGAAGCCGAAAAGCACCTCCGCTCCGCCGTCGAGTACGCCCTGGCCGACGACTCCGGCGTCAGCCACGCCTACATCGACCTGGCTGACGTCCTGATCCGCCAGGACGAGCTGGCCGAAGCCTCAGCCCTACTCGACGCCGTCTTCGCCGAGGCCCCCGTCCACAGCACCTCCTGGCTCGCAGCCCGCGCCGTCGCCGCAGCCCTAGCCCTGGCCCAAGGCGACCACCAACGCGCCAAAGCCCTCGCCGACGAGACCTCCCTCGCCTATACCCGCACCGGCTTCGCCTGGCCCCGCTACGCCACCCGACTGGCCGCAGTACAGGCCGCTTTGTCCGCTTGAGTGTGTAGGTCGGGACTTGTCGGGTACGGGGTGCAGTGAACGTGGTCGCGATCGGGCAGGATGTGTACATGGGATCGAGTGAGAACGAAGCCATGGAGGTACCGGTGGTTTCGGCCGACCAGCCTTTGGTGACAGCGGTTCCGGTGGATCGGACCGTTCTGGATCGGGTGGTCGGTGGGACTTATCACGATCCGCATCAGGTGCTTGGGCCGCATCTGGGCGCGAGTGGCGTGACGGTGCGGGTGTTGCGGCCGTTCGCGAGTTCGGTGACCGTTCTGCACGGCGACGGCCAGCGGCTGGAGTTGCGGCATGAGCACGACGGCGTCTGGGTCGGTGTGATCGACACCGACAAGGTGCCGGACTATCGGCTCGAGGTCGGCTACACCGACGGTCCGGCGCTCGAGGTCGACGACCCGTACCGGTACTTGCCGTCGCTTGGTGAGATCGACCTGCACCTGATCGGCGAAGGGCGCCACGAGCAGCTGTGGACGGTGCTCGGCGCACATGTCCGTCGCTACGAGGGCCCGACCGGTGCTGTGACTGGGACGTCGTTCGCGGTCTGGGCCCCGAACGCGCAGGGCATCCGGCTGACCGCCGACTTCAACTTCTGGGACGGCCGCGCGCATCCGCTGCGCTCGCTGGGCTCCTCCGGCGTGTGGGAGCTGTTCGTGCCCGGCGTCGGCGCCGGCACCCGCTACAAGTTCGACATCTGCGGCCGGGACGGCGTCTGGCGCCAGAAGGCGGACCCGATGGCCAACCTGGCCGAGGTCCCGCCCGCCAACGCGTCGGTCGTCCACGAGTCGACGTACGAATGGACGGACGCGGAGTGGCTGGAGCGCCGGGCGGCGTCCCAGGCGTACGCCGAGCCGATGAGCGTCTACGAGGTGCACCTCGGCTCCTGGCGCAAGGGCAAGTCGTACCGTGAGCTGGCCGACGAACTTGTTGCCTATGTCAACGACATGGGGTTCACCCATGTCGAGTTCATGCCGGTGATGGAGCACCCGTTCGGCGGCTCCTGGGGCTACCAGGTGACGTCGTACTTCGCGCCGACGTCGAGGTTCGGCGATCCGGACGACTTCCGCTTCCTGGTCGACAAGCTGCACCAGGCCGGGATCGGCGTCCTGGTCGACTGGGTGCCGGCACACTTCCCGAAGGACGCGTGGGCGCTGGCCCGCTTCGACGGGACGCCGCTGTACGAGCACCCGGATCCGCGCCGCGGCGAACAGCCCGACTGGGGCACGCTGGTCTTCGACTTCGGCCGCCCGCAGGTCCGGAACTTCCTGGTCGCGAACGCGATCTACTGGGCCGAGGAGTTCCACATCGACGGCCTGCGCGTCGACGCGGTCGCCTCGATGCTCTACCTCGACTACTCCCGCCAAGAGGGTCAGTGGGTGCCGAACCAGTACGGCGGCCGGGAGAACCTCGAGGCCGTCTCGTTCCTGCAGGAGATGAACGCGACGCTCTACAAGCGCGTCCCCGGCGTGATCACCGTCGCCGAGGAGTCGACGTCCTGGCCGGGCGTCACCCGGGACACCCATCTCGGCGGCCTCGGCTTCGGCTTCAAGTGGAACATGGGCTGGATGAACGACTCGCTCCGCTACCTGGAGCACGAGCCGGTGCACCGCCAGTACCACCACCACGAGCTGACGTTCTCGATGATGTACGCCTACTCGGAGAACTTCGTCCTCCCGCTGTCCCACGACGAGGTCGTGCACGGCAAGGGCTCGCTGCTGCGCAAGATGCCCGGCGACCGCTGGCAGCAACTGGCGAACCTGCGCGCCTACCTGGCGATGATGTGGGCGCACCCGGGTAAGCAGCTGCTGTTCATGGGCTGTGAGTTCGGCCAGGAGTCGGAGTGGTCCGAGAAGGGCGAGCTGGACTGGTGGCTCCTGGACCACGCCGACCACCGCGGCCTGCGCGACCTGGTCCGCGATCTGAACCATGTCTACAAGGACACGGCCGCGCTCTGGGGCACCGATCACGACCCGGAGAAATTCAGCTGGATCGACGCCAACGACGCCGGGAACAACGTGTTCTCGTTCGTCCGCTTCGGCGCCGAGGGTGAGCCGACGATCGCCTGTGTCGCGAACTTCTCCGCCGTCCCGCATCACGGCTACCGCCTCGGCCTCCCGTACGCCGGTCGCTGGTCCGAAGCGATCAACACCGACGCCGGGTCGTACGGCGGCTCCGGAGTCGGCAACCTGGGCGCCGTCCAGGCCGACGGCCCGGAGTGGCACGGGATGGCGACCAGCACCGAGCTGTCCGTGCCGCCCCTGGCCACGGTGTACTTGCGGTACGACGGGTAGCGTTCTGGGTGTGACCGCCGAACTGACCGATGGTGACCTGACACTGCAGCTGACTCAGAACGGTGAAGACCTGGCTGTCTTCACCGTTGGCGCCCTCGGCACTGTGGAGGTGCGGCGGACGACGGCTGGTGTCGGTGTGGTCGTTTGGGCGCTGGAAGGCGGCCCTGAGCTCGCACAGCGGGCGGTCCGCCTCGCTTCGGCGTACGCGTTCGGTGAGCTCGGGTTCGACCGGCTGCAGATAGAGGTCGACCCGGAGCTGCACTCGTCGGCGCGGGTGGCGATTCGGTCCGGTTTCCGGCGCGAGGGCGTGCTGCGCGGCGCAGCGCTGCTGGACGGCGAGCGGCGCGACGTGGCCGTCTACGGCATGCGCAGCGACGACCCCCGGCCGGACAGCCTGCTCGGCTGGACGACGCTGATGGACTCCGCGCTCCCGAAGAAGCGGGTGATCGCGCACGTCGTCGTCCGGGACACCAGCGGCCGCGTGCTGCTCTGCCAGGTCAGCTACAAGCAGGACCGTGAGCTGCCAGGCGGCGTCGTCGAGCCCGATGAGGACCCGGCGACCGGCGCCTCCCGCGAGATGGAGGAGGAGCTGGGCCTGGCGCTGCCGCTCCTCGGCGTCCTCGCCATCGACTGGCTCCCGCGCTGGGAGGGTTGGGGCGACGCGATCGAGATCCTGTACGACGGCGGCGTCCACGACCCGTCCATCCTGCAGACCCTGCAACCGGACGGCCGCGAGATCCTCGCCATCGACTGGCACTCGCCCGACGCACTCGAAGGCCTGGTCTCACCGCTGAACGCTCGCCGCCTTCCGCTGCTGCTCGCCAAGCCGGGCCAGCTGCACAACCTGAGCAACGGCACCCCGATCTAGGTCGTCAGGTAGGACGTGACGAAGGTAACGGCCGTCGCGAGGATGAGGGTGTTGAAGACGAACGCGAGCGTCGCGTGCGCAAGCACCCGGCGGCGAACGCGGCTCTGGGTGACGGTCACGTCGGTGGTGCCGAACGTCGTACCGACCGAGACCGCGAAGTAGGCGAAGTCGACCAGGCCGGGCTCGTCGGTGCCGGGGAAGTCGAAGCCGCCGGACCGGGCATGCAGCGCCAGGTACGAGATCACGAAGCCGGTCTGGAGGGCCAACCAGGCGGTGATGACAGCCACGACGCAGATGGCCAGGGCCAGCTTCGGCGGGGCACCGAGGGTTTCGGCCTGCGGCAGCGCCGAGACGGTCGCGAACAAGGCGATCATCGCCGCCCCCTGGGCGAACTGCTCCGGAGTGCTCTGGAGCCAGCGCCCGGCCAGGCCTTGCCGGGACGTGGTCAGCACCACCTCACGGAGCTCCTCCGGCGAGCGGCGGCGGAAGGTCAGCCAGGTGAGCAGTAGATAGCCGGCGAAATACAGGTCCCAGCCCGCGAGGACCTTCAGCAGCGTCTCACCAGGGAGGAACAGCGCCGGAACGATCAGGGGCATGACGAGCATCTGCCGGGAGAACTCCCGATTCCACCAGCGCATCTGACTCCCCGTAGCCGTCGCGAACGCGCTCATCCTAAGTGAGCTCGTCGTGGCGGCGGCGCAGGAAGCGGCGTTCGGCTTCGTTCCCGGTCAGGGTGATCGCTTCGGCGTACGCGGCGGCGGCCTGGACGCTGCGGCCCAGCCGGGCCAGGACGTCGGCGCGGGCGGCGGGTAGGTAGGGGTAGGACTGCAGGGCCGGCTCGGCGGCCAGGGCGTCCAGCTCGGCGAGGATCTCGGGCAGGTCGGCGCCGGGGACGAAGCTGCGGGCGGCGGCGCGGTTGAGGGCGACGATCGGGGTCGGCCAGCTGATCATCATCGCGTCGTACATGCGGACCACCTGGCGCCAGTCGGTGCGCTCCCAGGAGGGGGCGGTGACGTGCAGGCCGGCGACCGCGGCCTGGAGAGCGAAGCGACCGCCGCCGCGGACCAGGGCATCTGTTGCCCGGGCGACGCCCTCCGCGATCAGCTTGACGTCCCAGCGGGAGCGGTCCTGGTCGGCGAGCAGGACGAGCTCGCCGTCCGTGCTCATCCGCGCCGTGCCACGGGCCTCGGTCATCAGCAGCAGACCGAGCAGCGCCTCCGGCTCGGTCTCGACGGGCATCAGCCGGACGAGCATCCGGGCCAGCTCGATCGCACGGCCCGTCAGGTCGGCACGGGTGAGCTCGGGGCCGGCCGCGACATGGCCGGCGGTGTAGACCAGATGGACGACGGTCAGGACGGCGTCCAGCCGGTCGGGCAGCTCATGGTCAGCCGGGATCCGGTACGGGATGCCAGCTGCGGCGATCTTCTTCTTCGCCCGGGTGATCCGCGCGGCCGCGGTCGCCTCGCCGATCCGCAGCCCGGCCGCCACCTCCCGCGTTGTCAGGCCGCAGATGAGCCGCAGCGTCAGCGCTACCTGCGACTCCCGCGCGAGGGCCGGGTGACAGCAGGTGAACACCAGCCGCAGCGGGTCTGTTGGCTGCTCGTCGTCCGCCGGCTCGTCGTCCACCAGTAGCGGCAGCTTCCGCCGTAGCGTCGTCTCACGCCGCAGCCGGTCCAGTGCGACCCGCCGCGCCACTGTGGTCAGCCAGCCGGCCGGATTGGCCGGTACGCCCTCCGGCCAGACCCGCATGGCCTGAACGAACGCGTCCTGCGTGCAGTCCTCGGCCAGGTCCAGGTCGCGGGTCAGCCGGACGACGGCCGCCAGCACGACGGACCAGTGTTCGCGGTGCGCACGCGCCACCGCGTCGACCACCTCCCGCACCTCCGCCCCCGCCGGTGGCTCCGGCGAGGGCAGAGGCGGGGTGGTACGACGGTTCATCAGGCAGGCGACTCGGCGTCGTCCGAGGTGCTCATGATCGGACGAACCTCGACGTTGCCGGCCGGGCAGAGCTTCGCGAGCTCGATGGCCTGGTCGAGATCCCGGGCCTCGATGACGTAGTAGCCGCCCAGCGCCTCCTTGGTCTCGATGAACGGACCGTCGGTGACCAGCGCCTCGCCGCCGTCCGGCTTCCGGACCGTGCTCGCCGTCGTCGAGCGCTCGAGCGCCTCGCCGCCGAGCACCCGCGCGCCGGCCGCCTCGACGGCCGCGGTGAACGCGCCGTGCAGCTCCATCGCCTTCTGCCACTCCTCGGGCGTGAGGTTGTCGAACCACTCCTCGCTGTCGAACAGCAGGAAAACGTACTGCGCCATCTCAAGCTCCCTTTGTCTCGGGCTGGTACTGAACATCTTGCTGACGAACGGGGCCGGACGGAATCGACAGGCCGCGCGAAAGAACTTTCCGGAGTACTGTTGAGCAACTACTCAACAAGCCCTCTCCGCGCCCCTGGAGGAATCGCATGGAGCATTTCGACGTCCTGATCGTCGGCGCCGGCCTGTCCGGGATCGGCGCGGCGTACCGGATCCAGACCCAGAGCCCGGACCGCTCGTACGCGATCCTCGAGGCGCGGACCGCGATCGGCGGCACCTGGGACCTGTTCCGCTACCCCGGCATCCGCTCGGACTCCGACATGTTCACGCTCGGCTTCCCCTTCCACGCCTGGGGCGGCAAGGCGATCGCGGACGGGCCGGACATCTTGGCCTACGTGAACGAGACGGCGGCGACGTACGGGATCGACAAGCACATCCGGTTCGGCCAGCGGGTGGCGCGCGCGTCCTGGTCCTCGGAGACCGCACAGTGGACGGTCGAGACGGAGGACTCGGCGTACACCTGCTCGTTCCTGTACTGCTGCAGCGGGTACTACGACTACGACGAGGGCTACGTCGTCGACTTCCCCGGGCAGGCCGACTTCGAGGGCAAGGTCATTCACCCGCAGCACTGGCCGGCTGACCTGGACCACTCCGGCAAGCGCGTGGTCGTCGTGGGCAGCGGCGCGACCGCCGTGACGCTCGTACCGGCGATGGCCGCGACCGCGGAGCATGTGACGATGCTGCAGCGGACGCCGAGCTACATCGCGTCCCGGCCGGCGGCCGACGCGTTCGCGGATCGCCTGCGCCGCGCCCTGCCGGAGAAGCTGGCGCACCGGATCGTCCGGACGAAGAACATCGCGCTCAGCACGCTGACCTACAACGCGTTCCGCAAGTTCCCCGGTCCCGCGGCCCGGCTGCTGAACCGGATGGCCGCGCGCCAGCTGCCCGCCTCGATCCCCGCCGACCCGCACTTCACCCCGACGTACAAGCCCTGGGACCAGCGGCTCTGCCTCGTCCCCGACTCCGACCTCTTCCGCGCCCTGCGCCGCGGCACGGCCTCGGTGGTCACCGACGAGATCGAGCGCTTCACCCGCACCGGCCTGCTGCTGAAATCGGGCGCCGAACTGCCGGCCGACGTCGTCGTCACCGCGACCGGGCTCCGCATGGTTGCCCTGGGCAAGATCGAGCTGACCGTCGACGGCCGCCCGGCCCCGGTCAGCGAGACCTTCGTCTACCGCGGCCTGATGCTGAGCGGCGTCCCCAACCTGGCCTGGTGCGTCGGCTACACCAACAACTCCTGGACGCTGCGCTCCGACCTGAGCTCACAGTTCGTCGCCCGCCTCCTGAACCACCTCCGCGCCACCGGCACCGACATCTGCCTCCCGGAGATCGAACCCGCCGAGTACGCCGCCCCCCGCCGCCCCGTCGTCGACCTCTCCTCGGGCTACATCCAGCGCGCCGCCGCCATCCTCCCCCGCCAAGGCCCCAACGGCCCCTGGCGCCTGCGCCAGAACTACCCCCGCGACCTCGTCACCTTCCGCTTCGGCCCGATCGACGACGGCATCCTGCACTTCACCCGCCGCACCGCCTGACGGGTCAGAACAGGGCGGCCATGAGGCGGCGGCGGGCTTTTCCGACGCGCTCGTCGTCGGCTCCTACCACGTCGAAAAGCTCCAGCAGGTGGAGGCGGACGGCGTTCCGGTCGTCGCCGGCGGTGGTCTGGATGGTGTTGATCAGGCGGGTGAAGGCGTCTTCGACGTGGCCGCCCATCAGGTCGACGTCGGCGACGAGCAGCTGTGCCTCGATGTCGGCCGGGTTGTCGGCGGCGCGCGTGCGGATGTCGGCCGGCGCCTCCTGGGTGCGCTTCACGAGCTGGACGCGGGCCAGGCCGGACTTCGCCTCGGCGTCGTTCGGCGTCTCCTTGATCAGCTCCTCGTACGCCGCGATCGCGCCGTCCAGATCACCGGCGCCGACCGCGTTCTCCGCCGCCTCGTAGCGCGGGTTCGGCGCGTCCTCCTCGACGGGCGCCGCGTCAGCGGCCGGGGCGACCGGCTCGGAGCGGCCGCTGATGCCGTTGGCGACCGCGACCTGCATCAGCTGGTCGAGGTACTGCCGGGCCTCGGGCTCGCCGACCGCGCCCTGGAACAGCGGCACGACCTGACCGCGCAGGACGGCGATCACCAGCGGGACCGACTGGACGCCGACCGCCTGGGCCAGCTGCGGGTTCGCGTCGATGTCGACGCGGGCGAGCACGAACTTGCCGGCGTACTCGGTGGACAGGCGCGCGAGCACCTCGCCGAGCGCGGCCGCGCCCTGCGCCCGCGGCGACCAGAACTCGACGACCACCGGCACCTGCAGGGACCGCTCGATGACGTCGCTCTGGAACGTCGGCTCACTCACGTTCAGCACGTAAGCCCCCGCGGCGCCACCACCGCCACCAGCCGGCGCACCGGCTCCGGGCGCTCCGCCCGGCGCCCCGGCAGGCTTGCGCAGGGACGACAGATCGATCGCCCCAGGACGGGAGAAGTTCGACTGGCTCACCAGTGCCCTCGCATTTCCGGTCGCGCCACACGGCGCATGCTGACGATTACAGGACCATCTTCTACGACGCTCACAACCCAGGGGGCGTGGGGGTGGTTCGGGCTCGGGTGGCCATGAGGAGGCGGGCCAGGCCGGAGCGGGTACCGGCTACGGCTAGGCGGTCGCCGGGGTGGACGGTGGCGGAGAGGGGTGGGGTCCAGTCCCAGGGGCCGGTGTTGCGTTGGTTGGCGAGGACGCGGAGGCCGCCGTCCTCGTTGAGCTCGCCGAGGCGGAGGCCGACGGCTACGGAGCCGGGCTCGACGGTGACTTCGGTGAGGAGGAGGACGCGGCGGCCGGCGGGGACGGTGACCTGGCTGCGGCGGTTGGCGGCGGCCGCGGCGATGGCGGGGGCGACGAGCATGGAGACCGAGCGGCTGTGGCCGAGGCCGAGGCGGCGCTCGACGCGCTGGGCGAGGTCGTGGTCGAACATGCGCATGGTGATCCGGGCGTCCGGGTTGAGGTCGCGGACGACCATCGCGGACTCCAGGTTGGTGATGTCGCCGTCGGTGAGCGCGAGCACCGACTGCGCCCGCTGGACGCCGGCCGAGCGCAGCGTCTCCTCGTTGGAGCTGTCGCCGATCACCACCGGGATCCGCAGCCGATGCGCGGTCTGGACGCCGGGCGCGTCCTCGTCGTGCTCGACGCCGACCACCGCGACCCCGCGCTCGGTCAGGATCTCCAGCACCCGCGCGCCGACCGTCCCCAACCCGCAGACGACCACATGATTGCGCGGCCGCCCGCGGACGCCGCCGATCACCCGCGACAGCCGCGCGCCGATCAGCGAGTCGACGATCACGGCGGTCAGCAACGCGACCAGCACGATCCCGGTCAGCTGGACGACGACCGCCGCGACCTTGGCCCACGGCTCGGCCTCGGAAAATACGTCGTCCTCGATCCCGGCGGACGTCACCGCGCCCGCGACCAGGTAGAGCGCGCGCAACCAGTCCAGATGGGCGATGTAGTGCGTCAGCACCGTCCCGATCGTGACCAGGAAAGCCATTACCGCCGCGATCCGGCGGACCCGGCGGTCGAAGATGTCGCCGAGCGCCATCAGCCACCCGGCCCGGCGGACGTCGCGCGTCCGCCACAGGCTGCGGATACCGGTGCCGAGCACGATGTCGCCGACCGGGTCATGGCTGACCGTCGGCAGCAGCTCCGGCGTCGCGGACGACGTCGTGTCGGCGAGCACGGTCAGATGCGGCTCGCGGATCAGATCGGCCTGCCCGGCGACGAGCCGGCGGCCGCCGATCTCGAGCCAGGTGAGCTCGTCGTCCTCGAGCGCGTCGGAGACGAAGGCGGGCGCGGCCAGGGACGGCCCGGAGACCACCACGCAGTCGCCGAGCAGGCTGTAGAGCTGTTTGCCGAGCCGCGGGTTGACCATCTGAACGATGATCCGCAGCTCCGGATCCATGTCCCGCGCGGTCAGCGCGGTGTGCACGTTGTGGACGTCGTCGGTGTCCAGCAGCACCAGCGCCCGGGCCGTCGACGGCTTCCCGTCCTTGGCGTCGATCCCGGCCCGCCGCAGCAGCGACTCGCTGATCACCCGGACGCCCATCACCTGGGCGCCGAGCTCGCTGATCCGGTCGAAGTGCCGCGAGCCCGGGTTGACGATCGCGATCACCCGCTCGCCGGAGCCGACCAGCTCGGTGACGACGCGCAGCATCGTCCGGTCGGAGCCGCAGACGACCACCGCGCGCCCGTCGGCCGGACCGGCCGCCGCCTGGACCTGCGCGGGGGTGACCGGTTCGGCCGGGGTCGTCTCAGAAGCGGGCGGGCTCTCGGTACTCGCCCCATTCAACCCGAAGAACGTGACAGATTTCCCCCATCGTGGCCTCCGCACGCGCCGCCTCCAGCATGGGCTCGATCAGGCTGCCGGTCCCCCTGGCCGCCTCCAGCAGAGCCGCCAGCGTACGCCGTACCCGGTCCTCGTCGCGCTCGGACTTGCGGGCGGCGAGCACCCGGCACTGCTCGATCTCGACCTCGTGGCTGACCCGGAGGATCTCCAGCTCCCCCGCGACGGTGTCGGTCAGCGTGTTCACGCCGACGATCTTCTTCTCGCCCTTCTCGAGTTTCTGCTGGTACTCGAAGGCGGCGTCGGCGATCTCGGCCATGAACCAGCCGTCCTCGATCCCGCGCAGGATGCCGCCGGTCATCGAGCCGTCCGGGCTCATTTCCTTGATCCGGGCGAAGATCTCCTCGGCCTCGGCCTCGATCTTGTCGGTCAGCGCCTCGACGTACCAGGAGCCGCCGAGTGGGTCGGCGACGTTGGTGACGCCGATCTCCTCCATCAGCACCGACTGGGTGCGCAGCGCGATCTCGGCCGACTGGTCGGTCGGCAGCGCGAGCGTCTCGTCAAGCGCGTTGGTGTGCAGCGAGTTCGTGCCGCCGAGGACCGCGGCGAGCGCCTCGACCGCCGTCCGGACAACGTTCAGCGTGGGCTGCTGGGCGGTCAGCGAGACGCCCGCGGTCTGGGTGTGGAACCGCAGCCACTGCGCCTTGTCGGTCTTGGCGCCGTAGACGTCGCGCATCCAGCGCGCCCAGATCCGCCGGCTGGCGCGGAACTTCGCGATCTCCTCGAAGAAGTCCAGATGGCTGTCGAAGAAGAACGACAGGCCGGGCGCGAACACGTCGACATCGAGACCGCGGGACAGGCCGAGCTCGACGTACCCGAAGCCGTCGGCGAGCGTGTAGGCCAGCTCCTGGCCGGCCGTCGAGCCGGCCTCGCGGATGTGGTACCCGGAGACGCTGAGCGGTTTGTACGCCGGGATGTTCGCCGCGCAGTACTCCATCAGGTCGCCGATCAGGCGCAGATGCGGCTCCGGCGGGAACAGCCACTCCTTCTGCGCGATGTACTCCTTGAAGATGTCGGTCTGCAGCGTGCCGTTGAGCTTGGTGATGTCCGCGCCCTGGCGCTCGGCGGCGACCAGGTACATCACGAAGGCCGGGACGGCGGGGCCGGAGATCGTCATCGAGGTGGTGACGTCCTGCAGCGGGATGCCGTTGAACAGCCGATCCATGTCGGCGGCCGAGTCGATCGCGACGCCGCAGTGGCCGACCTCGCCGAGGGATTTCGGGTCGTCGGAGTCGCGGCCCATCAGCGTCGGCATGTCGAAGGCGACCGAGAGGCCGCCACCGCCGCCGCTGAGGATCATCTTGTAGCGCTCGTTGGTCTGCTCGGCGTTGCCGAACCCGGCGAACTGCCGGATCGTCCACGGCTTGCCGCGGAAGCCGGTCGCATGCAGCCCGCGGGTGAACGGGAACTCCCCCGGCCAGCCGATCCGCTCCATCCGGGGGTCGTCGTGGCCCTCCGGCGGGCCGTAGACCGGCTCCACCTCGGTGCCCGAGAGCGTCGTGAAATCGGCCTCACGCTTGCGCGCGGCGTCGTAGCGCTGCTGCCACCGGCTCCGGCCGGCCGCGATCTGCTCGGCATCCATGCTCTCAAAGTACTAGGACGTCCAACTATTTCCAACTGCGCGCGGCCAGCAACCTGAGCGTGTACGGCGCTTGCGGCGCCCGGAGAACCGCCTCTCGGGCGCCCTGCTCGACCACGCGGCCCTGACTGAGCACAGCCACCCGATCGCAGAGCTGGTCGACCACCACGAGGTCGTGGGAGATGAAGAGACAGGCGAAGTGCAGGTCGCGCTGGAGGGAGCGGATGAGCTCCAGGACGGTCGCCTGCACGGAGACATCCAGGGCGGACGTCGGCTCGTCGGCGATCAGCAGCGGGGGATCGAGCGCGAGCGCGCGGGCGATCGAGACGCGCTGCCGCTGACCGCCGGACAGCTCATGCGGATAGCGATCG
The DNA here is from genome assembly GCF_013131805.1 of Kribbella sandramycini. Taxonomy (GTDB): domain Bacteria; phylum Actinomycetota; class Actinomycetes; order Propionibacteriales; family Kribbellaceae; genus Kribbella; species Kribbella sandramycini. Next base: position 310,021 of record NZ_JABJRC010000007.1, read on the forward strand.
GCCCAGGACCGCGGCAACTCGACGCTCTCCAGCAGGTCGCCGACCCGGGCCCGCAGCGCAGCGCCCCGGACGCCGCGGTGGACGGCCAGCGGCTCACCGATCGAGCGCCCGATCGCGGCCCGCGGATTGAGCGAGCCGGCCGGATTCTGGAACACCACCCCGATCCCCGAGCGGATCCGGCGCAGCGCGGCCGGACGCGCGCCGGTCAGCGACTCCCCACCGACGCGGATCTCGCCCGCGGTGATCGGCGCCAGCCCGAGCACCGCCTTGGCGATCGTCGACTTCCCCGACCCCGACTCCCCGACCAGCCCGGTGATCTCCCCCGGGTCGAGCCGCAGACTGACGCCGTCCACCGCACGGCCGGTCCGCCGGTAGTCGACCGTCAGCTCCTCGATCGACAACACCGGTACGACGTCGCCCACGGCCCCGGTCTGATCCCGGGCGCCGCCGCGCGGGATCGCCGCCAACAGCTCCCGCGTGTACGCCGTCTGCGGTCGCTCGAACAGCTCCGCGACCGGGGCCGTCTCGACCACAGCCCCGTCCCGCAGCACGACGACCCGATCGGCGACGTCCGCGACCACGCCCAGGTCGTGGGTGATGAGCAGGATCGCGCCGGAGATCTCGGCCCGCACAGCGAGCAGGACGCCGAGGATCTCCTGCTGCACGGTGACGTCCAGCGCCGTGGTCGGCTCGTCCGCGATCAGCAACTCCGGATCACCCGCGACCGCGAGCGCGATCATCACCCGCTGACACTGACCACCGGACAGCTGATGCGGATACGACCGGAACCGGTCCGCGGGGATCTCGACCAGCTCCAGCAGCTCGACCGCCCGCGCCCGGGCCGCGGGCCGCGACAACCCCGGCCGATAGGCCCGGATCGTCTCGACCAGCTGCGACCCGATCGTGAACACCGGGTCGAGCGCGCCGACCGGATCCTGGAAGACCATCGCGATCCGCCGCCCGCGCAACGCCGTCAGCTCACGCCGGTTCATCGACACCACATCCGCGCCGCCGAACGCGATCCGGCCGGACACGGTCGCGTTCGCCGGCAGCAGCCCAACCGCCGCCAACGCGGTCACGCTCTTCCCGGATCCCGACTCCCCGACCAGCGCAAGCACCTCGCCGGGCCGGACGCCGAGACTGACCCGATCGACCGCACGCACCGTCGTCCCCCCGACAGCGAAGTCCACCGTCAGGTCGCTGAAGCTCAGGACATCGGTCACACCTCAGGCCTCCCCAGCACGGCCTGCTCGATGTGCTCGGTCCGCCGCGCCCGGAACACGTCGATCGGCCAGCGCGAGCTCCCGCCGTACCGAACCACGGCCGGCCGGCCGTCGGCGTCCCACGTGTACTCGACCCGCTCGCCCACCGAGCCGAACCCGGAGGTGGGCAGCACGCGCAGCGTGTTCGCGTCCACCACCTCGAGCTCCTCGTATCCGTCCAGCGGGCTCGGGTACGCCGGGTACAGCGCGACCAGCCGGCCGCCGAGCAGCGCGATCTCCATCACCGCGGTCAGGTTCGCGAAGCGGCCGCAGAACCGCCGTACGTCGACGCCGTCCGGCACCTTGGTCCGCACCGGCGGCTTGGCGGCGAGCTCCAGCAGCCGCATCACTCCGGTCGCGAGCGCGACCGCCGGGCCGGCGATGCAGTTGGTCAGCACCGAGACCGCCAGCTTGTCGACCGGATCGATGAAGGTGCGTGTGGTGTGGCCCGGGTACCCGCCGCTGTGCCCGACCAGCCGCCGCTCGCCGATCTTGACGATCTCCATGCCGAGCCCGTAGCGCTCGATCTCGTTGCCGAAGGCGATCACCAGGCTCTCGTCGCGCTGCATCAGCCGCTTGCTCGCATCCGTGAGCAGCTTCTCGGCCCCGAAGAACTGGGCCGCGCCGAAGGCGGTCAGATCCTCGGCGGTCGAGTAGACGCCGGTCGCCGGCGCCATCGCCCGGGTGTCGGCATGCGGGATCACCTCGCGCCGGTCGTCGCCGGCGAGCAGGCCGGTGTGACCGCCGGCGTACTGGTCGGCGCGGCGCGGGTCCCACTCGGCGCCGGTGTTGCGCAGGCCGAGCCGGTCGACGATGTTGACCGCCAGGTAATCGCCGTACGACGAGCCGCCGGCCGCCTCGATGACGAGACCGAGCAACGAATAGCCGACGTTGGAGTACTTGAAGTGCTCGTTCGGCTCGAAGACGCGGCCGTGCGACCGGCAGAGCCCGATCAGCTCCTCGCGGCCGAGGAACGGATCCATCAGCTGCCAGTAGTCCTTGTCGATCCCGTCGCGGATGACGCCGGCCTGGTGGCCGAGCAACTCGCGGACGGTGGCCGCCGCCAGCGCGCTGCCGGCCAGCTCGGGCACGTAGGTCTGGACCGGGTCGTCGAGCCGGAGCTTGCCCTGTTCGACGAGCTGCAGGACGGCGGTCCCGGTGAACATCTTGCTGTGTGAGGCGACGCGGAAGAGGTGGTCGGTCCGGAGCGGGATGCCGGCCGGCTCGTCGCTGAAGCCGAGGGCGGTGGACAGGACGAGCTCGTCACCGACCCGGATTGCGGCCTGCACACCGGGCGTCCGCGCGTAACGCTGCTGGAAATCGAGCCAGCTCTCCACTGCCGGGGCGGCTTCCTGGGCGGTGCTGAGGTCGAACAAGGCGGTGTCCGTTCTGTCGTCGGTGGTCATTCAGGAGCGTTCTTTCGGGTTCACCGCGTCCCGGAGGACGTCGCCGAGAGTGATCAGACTCAGGACGGTAATCGCGAGGAAGACTCCCGGATAGACCAGCGTGTGCGGTGCCTGCTGAAAACGCGACTGGGCCGTGGCGAGTTGCAGTCCCCACGAGACGGACGGCGTCCGCAGACCGAGACCGAGGAAGGTCAGGGTGGACTCGGCAACAATCACGCCGCCCACGGTGAGGGTGGCCAGCGCCAGTACCGGACCGATGGCATTCGGTAACACATGGTGAGCAAGGATGCGGCGAATCGGGAACCCCATCGCCCGCGCGGCCTGCACGTACTCCGCGTCCCGGCTCGCGCGGACCATCGTCCGGACCATCCTGGCCAGCACCGGCCAGGAGAACACCGCGAGGACCAGTGCGACCGCGAGCACGCTTTGCCGGCCGAGGCTGTTCAGGACGACGATCGCCCCGAGCAGGAACGGGAACGCGAGGAAGACGTCGGTCAGCCGGCCGAGCACCGAATCCACCCAGCCGCCCGCGTAGCCGGCCAGCGTCCCGACCACGACGGCGATGCCGAGTGCGATCAGCGTGCTGAGCAGCCCGATCGAGAGCGACGCCCGGGCGCCGTACACGACGTTCGCGTAGACGTCGCAGCCCTGCAGATCCTGGCCGAACGGATGCCCGGACGACGGCGGTCGCGCGCTCGCGGACAGGTCGCAGGCCCGTGGATCGACACTGCTGAACAGCCCGGGGAACGCCGCGAGCAGCACGAGCACCGCCAGCACCGCGACCGGCAGCCAGAACAGCGCCCGCCGCCGGACCGTCGGCCAGACGCCGCGCTCAGTCATGGCGGATCCGGGGGTCGAGCAACGAGTTGAGCAGGTCGACGAGCGCGCTGCTGAGCAGGAACACGATGATCAGCGCGGTCGCGATCCCCACCACCGTCGGCCCTTCGTGGCTGCGGATCGACTGGAACAACAACTGCCCGACTCCCGGCAGGTTGAAGATCCCTTCGGTGACGACCGCGCCGCCGAGCAGGAAGCCGAGGTCGACCGCGAGGAAGGTCAGCACCGGGATCGACGAGTTCCGCAGGACGTGGATGCCGATCACCCGCCGCCGGCTCAAACCGCGGGCCCAGAGCGCGCGGACGTGGTCCGAGCCCATCGTCTCGGCCACGCTCCCCCGGGTCAGCCGGGCCACCGCGGCCAGCCCGTAGACCGCGAGAGTCGTTGCGGGCAGCAAGTACGACAGCGGCCAGCCGTCGCTGATCCCCGCGATCGGGAGCAGCGCCAGCCGCACCCCGAACACCAGTTGCGCGGTCGCGGCCAGCACGAAAACGGGGACGGACGCGATCAGGATCGTCAGCACCAGCACGCTCCGGTCGATCCAGGTGTTCTTCCGCAGCCCGGCGAGCAGGCCGAGCCCGACGCCGACCACCACCTGGATCACCCAGGCCGTCAGCGCCAGCCGGATCGTCACCGGCCAGCGGGTCGCGAGCCGCTCGGCCACCGAGCGGCCGTGGAAGTCGGTGCCGAGATCGCCGGTCAGCAGCCGGCCGAGATAGCGCAAGTACTGCGACCACAGCGGATCGTTGAGGTGGTACACCGCCCGGATCCGCTCGGCGACGTCCGGCGCCAACGGCCGGTCGCCGCCGAGACTGGCGATCGGGTCGCCCGGGAGCGCGAAGACCGCCGCGTAGATCGCGAAGGTCACCCCGAGGAACACCAGCGCCAGCTCGGCCAGCCGCCGCAGCGTGAACCGCAGCATCAGCGGACGAGCGTGGTGTTCTCGAGTGTCAGCCCGGCCCCCTCGTCCAGGCTCGCGATCCGCTCCGAGGTCGCGAAGACGTTCTTCTCGAAGAACATCGGCGGCGCCGGGAACCGCTTCAGGATCGCCTTCTGGACGTCGACGTACCCGGCGATCGCGCGTTGCGGATCGACCTGGGCGTCGGCCTTGGCGATCAGCTGCGCGATCGCGGGGTCGTGGTCGGGAACGCAGTTCGAGCAGCCGCCGGTCCTGGTGTAGATCGCGCGCAGGGTGTTCTGCTGGCTCGCGTAGAGCGCGCCCCAGCGGGCGAAGTACGGGCCGCTCAGCTTGGCTCCGGTGCGCAGCTCGAAGAACTCCGGGAAGTCGGCGGTCGGCTTCGCGGTGACGTCCTTGATCCCGAGGTTCTGCCGGAGCTGGTTGGCGTAGGCGTTGAAGAGATCGTCGCGACCGAACCCGCCCGGGAAGCGGATCTCCATCGTGCCGCTGAACCCGCCGGCCTCGGCGAGCAGCTTGCGGGCCCGGACCGGGTCGAACGTGCAGAGGTCGCCGCAGAGGCCCCTCGGCGTCCCGGGCTGAGCCGGCGGCGTCAGCGCGGTGGCCGGCTCCCAGATGCCGTCGAAGATCGCCTTGCTGACGGCCTCCCGATCGATGGCCAGGGAGATCGCCTGGCGGACCCGGATGTCCTGGTAGCGCTTGTCCCACAGCGGGAGGCCGAGGTAGCTGATCGCCAGGCCCTGGAAGACATGCGCCCGATCGCCGAAGTCCTTCTTGACCTGGCCCATCCGGGAGTTCGGCACGTACAGGATGTCGGTGGCGCCGGCCTGGACGTCGGTGTAGGCCGTGTTCATATCGGTGTAGGGCTTGAAGGTGATCTCGTCGACGGACGGCTGCGGGCCCTGGTACCCGTCGTACCGATCCACCGTCATCGGCTCGGTCTCGCGATACGGCTGCGTCATCCGGAACGGGCCGTTGCCGATCGGGTTCTTCGCGAACGCGGCCGGATCGGCGTACGCGGCCTCCGGGAGCGGGTAGAAACCGGTCTGCGCCTGGGACAGCTGCGCCGGGAACTGGCCGTCGGGGCTCTTCAGCGTGACGGTGAAGGTGAGGTCGTCGACGATCTTCAGGCCGGACAGCTCGGTGGCCGCCGGCTTGCCGTTGGCCGGGTTGAGCGCGTCGTACCCGGCGATATTGGCCAGCTGCCCGCTGTTCTCCCAGGCGTTGGGGCCGTAGGCAACGGCACTCCAGGCCTTCACGTAGCTCTTGGCGGTGACCGGCTCGCCGTTGTGGAACGTCCAGCGCGGCCGCAGCTTGATCGTCCAGCGCACCGCGTCGGTCGACGTCACCGACTCCGCGTTGCGGAAGGTGATGGCGCCGTCCTTGCCTGCGAAGGTGAGCCCGGAGAACAGCACCATGTCCTGGGCGAACGCGATCGTCTGCCGGCCCGGGTGCAGGGTGATCGGCTCCTCGACGGCGTACGAGATCGCCTTGCGCGGCTCGTCGGCCGGCTGGTTCGGGGCACAGCTCGACAGGACGAGCAGACAGCTCAGGGCAGCACCGAGCGCACGTTTCATATCAAGCTCCCCGTGAAAGTTCGGATCAGGTGAAGTCGCCCGCATTCTGTCGTAACGGCTCCAGCACGGACCACAACATCTTCAACTGGTCGTCGCTGAGGCCGCTGAGCGCGAAGTCGGCGGCGACCAGATCGGCGGTCGCCCGCTCGACCACGGCCCGGCCCTCGGCGGTGATCTCGCAGAGGACGGCACGGCCGTCGTCCGGGTGCGGGGTACGCAGGACCAGGCCGGCGGCCTCCAGCCGGCGCACGATCGAGGTGACCGATGTCGGGTGCACCTGGAGGCGCTCGCCCATCTTGCCGAGCGGCAGCGAGCCGCGGCGGGAGAACGTGAGCAGCACCAGGGCCTCGAACCGGGCGAAGGTGAGCTCGTGGTTGCGCAGGATGTCGTCGAGCTCGCCGATCACGATCTGCTGGGCCCGCATCAGCGACGTGACCGCCCGCATCTGCTCGACCGCGCCCCACCGCCGTCCCCACTGCCGCGACGCCTCGTCGATCGGATCGAACGGCAACGCTCGTCTCCTCGCCATGAACCGAAGAGTAACTGTCGATGGCGTGTGGGAGGGTGCAGGGCATGGGATTGGCGCTCGAGTACTACCTGGGACAGGTCGAGATCGAGGCGGCGCGGCTGGCGGAGGTGGCCCGGCTCGGCGGAGCAGCGGCGGTGCCGAGTTGCCCCGGCTGGACGGTCGAGACCGTCGTCCGGCATGTCGCTCAGGTGTATCTGCACAAGGTCGAGATCCTGCGGCGAGGTGAGCTGCCCGACCCGTGGCCGCCGGCCGAGCTCGAGGCGCGCGATGCGGCCGAGTTGTACGCCGAGGCGGTCACCGCGATCGTCGAGGCGCTGACTGCGGCCGGCCCGGATCGGCCGGTCTGGACGTTCAGCCCGGCCGACCGGACGTCCGGGTTCTGGTTCCGGCGGATGGCGATGGAGACGGTCGTGCATCGGGTCGACGCCGAGCTGGCGCATGACGTGCTGACGCCGCTCGACACCGAGCTCGCGCTCGACGGGATCGACGAGCTGCTCTACCCCAACCTGGCCGGTCCGTGGTGGGAGGAGGGCGACACCGGGTATCCGGTCGACGCCACCGTCCGGATCACCGCGGGCGGCCGGTGGTGGACGGTCCGGCTCGATGCGACGAGTGTGGCGGTAGGTCAGGGCGCTGAGGGCGATGCGGCGGCCGAGGTCTTCGGCGAGCCGAGTGCGGTGTATCTCTGGTTGTGGGGCCGGCTGGGTGACGACGCCGTCCAGTTCGCCGGTGACGCCGAGGTGCTCCGGGGGTTCCGCGGCCGGCTGGCGGAGAGTACGCAGTAGATGTCCTGATCGCGGCCGGCCGTTCGTTCCTTACCCGAGGGACCACGGTGGTCCTGACGAGAGGAGTCGCGCCATGGCGCAGTACCTGGCACTCACCTACACCCCCGATGTGGACTGGTGGGCCCCGGAGCACGCTGACGAGTTGGCGGAGTACCGGCGGTTCGGCGTCGAGTTCGCCGGGCAGGTCACGGCCAGTGCCGTCCTGCATCCGACGCCGACCGCGACTGTCGTCCGGGTCGAGGGCGCGCGCGGCGGCCAGGTCGTCACCACCGACGGCCCGTACGCCGAGACCAAGGAGGCCCTGACCGGGTATTACCTGATCGAGGCGGACGATCTGGAGGCGGCGGTGGCGATCGCCGCGCAGATCCCGGCCGCCTGGAACGGCGCCGTCGAGGTCCGGCCGGTCATCGTCGCGAAGTAATGCACTTCGACGCGGTCGCCGAAACGATCCGGATCGAGGGCACGCGGATTCTCGCGACCTTGATCCGGACGGTCGGCGACGTGCAGATCGCGGAGGACGCCGTCCAGGAGGCGTCCCTGGCGGCGTTGCGGGCCTGGCCGGAGAGCGGCGTACCGGCCGAGCCGCGGGCTTGGCTGACCGTCACCGCGCGGCGGAAGGCGATCGACATCCTGCGGCGCGAGCGGGCGCGGGTCGACAAGGAGCGGCAGGGCAGCGAGCTGCTCAACTTGGGCAGCGCGGTGGTCGAGCCTGACCATGTCGTTCAGGACGACCTGCTCCGGCTGATCTTCACCTGCTGCCATCCGACACTCGCCCCGGCGACTCGCGTCGCCCTCGCGCTCCGGACGCTCTGCGGATTGTCGCCTGCCTCGATCGGGGCAGTCATGCTCACCTCCGAGGCCGCCACGGCCAAGCGGCTGACGCGGGCCCGGGCCAAGATCGCGGCCGCTCGGATCCCCTACCGCGTCCCCGCCGAGGCCGAGCTGGCCGACCGGCTGCCCGCGGTCTGCGCCGTCGTCCACACGCTCTACACGGCCGGGCACGCCCCGGCCGACGGGGAGTCGGCGTACGACCTGGATCTCTGCACCGAGGCCATCCGCCTGGCCGAGCTGCTGCACGCCCTGCTCCCCACCCAGCCCATGCCGGCCGCCGTCCTCTCCCTGCTACTCCTGACCGAGGCGCGCCGTCCCGCTCGCCTGGACGCCGCCGGCGACCTGGTCACCCTCGACCACCAGGACCGCTCCCGCTGGGACGCCGCCGCCATCACCCGCGGCATCACCCTCCTGAACGACTCCCTCACCCGCTCCAACCGCCAAGCCGACCCCTACCAACTCCAAGCCGCCATCGCCGCCGAACACGCCCGCTCCCCCACCTACACCACCACCGACTGGCCAGAAATCCTCCGCCTCTACACCCTCCTCCTGACCGTCGCCCCCACCCCCGCAGCCACCCTCGCCCACGCTGTAGCCACCGCCGAAGCCCAAGACCCTGCGGCCGCCCTAGCCCTACTCCCCCAAACCCCCGACGCCCGCACCCGAACCATCCGCGCCGAACTCCTGGCCCGTCTCAACCGCCACGACGAAGCCATCCAAGAGCTAACCGCCGCCCTGGCCGAGCCCGCCACAACAGCCGAACGCCGCCACCGCGCCCGCCGCCTAGCCGAATTCAAAGCCCAACGAACCACCTGACTTGCAGGGGGTCAGTCTTCGTCGGTCCAGTTGCCGCGTTCGCTGTTGAAGATGGACTTGGAGGCGGGGCCGGTAGGGGCGGGGCGGGCGGACTGGCGGGCGGCGGGGGCCGGGGTGACGGTGGTGGCGACCTCCTGGGCGGAGTCCATGCCGATGGGGCCGGTGCCGTCGTCGTCGGAGTCGTCGTCGGACTGGACGACGTCGACGCTGGCGGAGGCCCGGAGGCCGGTGCGCTGGATGACGCGCTGGATGGTGAGGTCGCGGTCGTCGGGGCGGCTGACCCACTTGATCTCGCGGAAGCCCTGGTCCTGCGCGGCCGACTCGAAGATGAAGTGGCCGTAGCCGAGCATCCGGCCGATGATCGGCTTCTGCAGGGTGATGTCCAGGACCCGGGCGATCGGGGTGGTCGCGACGGTCTGGGAGAAGACGCCGCGGATCCGCATCACCCGCATGTTCGTGACCACGAAGCGGTCGCGATGGTGGGTGAGGAAATTCCAGAAGGCGTGCAGGAGCAGCACCAGCACGATCGCCAGCAGCACCTGCTGCCCGGGGAACGCCGTGGTCGCCAAGGTGACCAGCAGGGCCGTGGCCAGCACGACCTCGAGCATCGGCAGGGTGAACACCACCCAGTGCTGCCGGACCTCGTCGATGACGACTTCGCCCTCGTCCGAGATCAGGTGCCGCCGGACCTTCGGGTCCAAGACCCGGAACAGACCGAAACCGGCCATCGGTTCACTCCCCTGTCACGCGCACTGTTTGTGACCCCGTACAGCCAAGTGTCCCGCACGAATGGTCGTTACGGGACACTCGAACCGCAGATCAGTTGAACAGCGCCGTCAGGAAGGTGATCACACTCCCGAAGATGTCACCGACGGCGGAGAACGCACCGCCCACCGCGTCCGCGGCATTCGTCGGCTGTGTGAACAGATAGAAGCCGGCAAAGGCGATGACCGACCAGATCAACAGCTTCTTCGGCATGTCACCACTCCTCGTTCGCAACCACTGGGTCGACTGTGTTTGGATTTGTATCACGGACCGTCACCAATTGTCACTGACTGAACACAGCCCACCGCACAATGCTCACCAGCTACAAGGTCCATTGTGTAACGGATTCGGGGCCAGTTCAGCCCCCGGCGCGCCGTTTCGCGACGGCCACCGCACCGCAGAGGACCCTATCGCAACGATGTGACAGTGCGTGACGAAATGTCACATCGCGAGACGCAAATCACAACGCCGCGATCAGTTCGTCCGCCGCGCTGTACGGGTCGGTCCCGCCGTCGGCGACCTTGGCCGCCAGGACGTCGAGCCGCGCGTCGCCGTGCAGGTGCGCGAACCTGGTCCGCAACGCGGTCATCGCGATCGCCTCGATCTCGTCCCGCGCCCGGGAACGGCGCCGCTCGGCCAGGACGCCGTTGCCGCGCATCCAGGTCAGCCGCTCCTCGATCGCGGTGACGACCTCGTCGACGCCCTCGCCGCGCGAGGCCACCGTCTTCAGGATCGGCGGCACCCAGGCGCCCTCGGCCCGCTCGGCCAGCGCCAGCATGTGCCGCAGGTCGCGGGTGACGTTCTGGACGCCGTCCCGGTCGGCCTTGTTCACGACGTACAGGTCGCCGACCTCCAGGATGCCCGCTTTCGCGGCCTGGATGCCGTCGCCCATCCCGGGCGCGAGCAGCACGATCGTGGTGTCGGCCATCCCGGCGATCTCGACCTCGGACTGCCCGACGCCGACCGTCTCCACGAAGACCACGTCGAAGCCGGCGGCGTCCAGTACGCGCAACGCCTGCGGCGTCGACCAGGACAGCCCGCCCAGGTGGCCCCGGGAGGCCATCGAGCGGATGTAGACGCCGGCGTCCATCGCATGGTCCTGCATCCGCACCCGGTCGCCCAGCAGCGCGCCGCCGGAGAACGGCGACGACGGGTCGACCGCGAGGACGCCGACCCGCTTGCCGGTCTTCCGGTACGCCGAGACCAGCGCGGATGTCGAGGTGGACTTGCCGACCCCGGGCGAGCCCGTGATCCCGACGATGTGCGCCTGACCGGCGTACGGCGACAGCGCCGCCATCACCTCGCGCAACAGTGGCGACTCGTCCTCGACCAGGGAGATCAGCCGGGCGACGGCCCGGGAGTCCCCCTCCCGGGCGCGTTCGACCAGTTCACTGACCGGCGGGGTGCGGCGTGGCATCAGGCCTGTCTATCAGCTCTGCGCGACGCGAACGATCAGCGCATCGCCCTGGCCGCCGCCACCGCAGAGCGCGGCCGCGCCGACACCGCCGCCGCGCCGGCCGAGCTCGAGCGCCAGATGCAGCACGAGACGCGCGCCGGACATCCCGATCGGGTGGCCGAGCGCGATCGCGCCGCCGTTCACGTTCACCTTGTCCTCGTCGACGCCCAGCTCGCGGGTGGAGGCGATGCCGACCGAGGCGAAGGCCTCGTTGATCTCGATCAGGTCGAGCGCGGCCGGCTCGATGCCTTCCTTGGCGCAGGCCTTGGCGATCGCATTCGCCGGCTGGCTCTGCAGCGTCGAATCCGGGCCGGAGACCGCGCCGTGCGCGCCGATCTCGGCGATCCAGGACAGCCCGAGCTCCTCGGCTTTCGCCTTGCTCATCACGACGACGGCGCACCCGCCGTCGGAGATCTGCGAGGCAGAGCCCGCGGTGATCGTGCCTTCCTTGCCGAACGCCGGGCGCAGCTTGGCCAGCGTCTCGACGGTCGTGTCGCCGCGGACGCCTTCGTCGCTGTCGATGACGATCGGGTCGCCCTTGCGCTGCGGGACCTCGACCGGGACGACCTCGTCGGCGAAGACGCCGTTCTTCCACGCGGCCGCGGCCTGCTGGTGCGAGCGGGCGCTGAACGCGTCCTGCTCCTCGCGGGTCAGCGCGCCGTTGGCCTGCTCGGTGAGCGCGCCCATCGGCTGGTCGGTGAACGCGTCCCACAGGCCGTCGAACGACATCGAGTCGACCAGCGCGGTGTCGCCGTACTTGAAGCCCTCCCGCGATTTCGGCAACAGGTGCGGGGCGTTCGTCATCGACTCCATGCCGCCGGCGACGACGACGTCGTACTCGCCGGCGCGGATCAGCTGGTCGGCCAGGGCGATCGCGTTCAGCCCGGACAGGCAGACCTTGTTGATCGTGATGGCCGGCACGTTCATCGGGATCCCGCCCTTGACCGCGGCCTGGCGGGCGGTGATCTGACCGCCGCCGGCCTGCAGGACCTGGCCCATGATCACGTACTCGACCTGATCCGGCGCGACGCCGGCCTTGTCCAGCGCGCCCTTGATCGCGAACCCGCCGAGCTCGGCTCCGGTGAAGCCCTTGAGGCCACCGAGCAACCGCCCGATCGGGGTCCGCGCACCGGCGACGATGACGCTTCGGTTCTGCGTGTCAGACATGCTGTCACGATACCTGCGACCACACTGGTACGCGCCTGTCGAACGGGTCACACGAACGACGTCTTGCGCATCCGTCGGCCTAGGCTCGGCGCATGGACACCGAGCTTTTCGAGGCGATCGACCACGTCGGCATCGCCGTACCGGACTTCGACGCGGCCGTGCGGCAGTACGTCGAGGTCTTCGGCATGCAGGTCGCGCACGAGGAGATCAACGAGGAGCAGGGCGTGCGGGAGGCGATGCTGTCGGTCGGCTCGTCGGGCTCGTCGATCCAGCTGCTCGCTCCGCTGTCGGACGCGTCGCCGATCGCGAAGTTCCTGGCCAAGCGTGGGCCCGGCATTCAGCAGCTCGCGTACCGGGTCCGCGACATCGACGCGGTCTCGGCGATCCTGCGCGAGCGCGGCGCCGAACTCCTGTACGCCGAACCGCGCCGCGGCACCGCCGGTTCGCGGGTCAACTTCGTGCACCCGAAGTCGGCCGGCGGCGTCCTTGTCGAGCTCGTCGAACCGGCCTGACGGAGCCGGATTGTTACGGCTGTCCAACAGGCGGTGACGGCGCGCAGAAACCCCGCCACAGTTGGGTTTCGGCGACTAGTCTGTTCTGGTGCTGAAGGACAGCGCCACCGAGGCCCTGGACGGTGCGCCGGCGAGTTTCCAGCACGACGCCTTCGTCTATTCCGGTGACGAGGAGTTCGTGCGGCGGTCGGCGCCTTTCGTCCAGGACGGCCTGGCGGCGGGGGCAGTGGTCGTGGCGGCGTTGCCGCCGGACCAGCTTGCCCTGCTGCGCGAGGCCCTGCCGTCCGGATCCGCGCGTTTTATCGATATGGCGATCACCGGCCGCAACCCGGCCCGGCTGATTCCCTTCTGGCGCGAGGTTCTGACCCAGGCCGGCGGTCGGCCGGTCCGCGGTCTGGGCTCGGCGATGTACGCCGGTCGCCGGGCGGCGGAGTACGACGAGGCCTTGTTGCACGAGGGTCTGCTCGGCCTCGCCTTCGGCGCCGGCGACGACTTCCGGCTCTGCTGCCCGTACGCCGCCGAGACCGGTTTCGACCCGACCGGCTACCACTCGGCCGCCGACGTGGAGAAGACGTTCCGGACGCCGCTGAGCGACGTCCCGGATCGCGCGGAGCGCTGGGAGTTCGGGCTGGCCGACCTCGGCGACGTCCGGCAATGGGTGAACGCGCGGGCGACCTCGCACGGCGTCGTCCGCGATCGGCTCGACGACCTCGGCCTGGCCCTGCACGAGATCTGCACGAACAGCATCCGGTTCGGCGGTGGCCGCGGCCGGCTGGCCGTCTGGATCGAGGACGGCGCGCTGGTCTGCGACGTCGCCGACCGCGGCCGGATCGACGATCTGCTGGTCGGCCGGGTGCTCCCGCCGCTGGACGGCCTCGGCGGCCGCGGCGTCTGGCTGGCCAACCAGCTCTGCGACCTGGCCCAGCTCCGATCGGGTGACGACTTCACCCAGGTACGGCTGCACACCCGCCTGCGCTGATAGGACCACTGACAACGGTGGACTGGAAAAGTGACGGTGGTCTCACCGGTCCCGAACTGTGTCACAAGGCACAGCCCACGGCGCATACTCGACGGTAACGTCCGCTCACCAGTCCCGCTCCTTGCAGGAGGTACGACCGTGAAGCAGATCCTCGACGCGATCCTGGCCGGCGACACCGCGGCGGTGGGCGGGCTCGACGTCCCCGACCACTATCGCGGGATCACGGTGCACGCCGACGAGGCCGGCATGTTCGAGGGGCTGGACACCAAGGAGAAGGACCCGCGCAAGAGCCTGCACCTGGACGACGTCGCGACGCCGGAGCTCGGCCCGGGCGAGGCCCTGGTCGCGGTGATGGCGAGCGCGATCAACTACAACACTGTCTGGACGTCGATCTTCGAGCCGGTCTCGACGTTCGCGTTCCTGAAGCGTTACGGGAAGCTGTCGCCGCTGACCGCCCGGCACGATCTGCCGTACCACGTGGTCGGATCCGACCTGGCCGGCGTCGTCCTGCGGACCGGCCCGGGCGTGAACGCCTGGAAGCCCGGCGACGAGGTCGTCGCGCACTGCCTGTCGGTCGAACTGGAGTCTCCCGACGGGCACAACGACACGATGATGGACTCCGAGCAGCGGATCTGGGGTTTCGAGACGAACTTCGGCGGCCTGGCCGAGATCGCGCTGGTGAAGTCGAACCAGCTGATGCCGAAGCCGGCCCACCTGACCTGGGAGGAGGCCGCGTCGCCGGGGCTGGTGAACAGTACGGCGTACCGGCAGCTGGTCTCGCCGAACGGCGCGAACATGAAGCAGGGCGATGTCGTGCTGATCTGGGGCGCGTCCGGCGGGCTGGGGTCGTACGCGACGCAGTTCGCGCTGAACGGCGGCGCGATCCCGGTCTGTGTGGTGTCGTCGCCGGAGAAGGCCGAGATCTGCCGCGCGATGGGCGCGGAGCTGATCATCGACCGGTCCGCCGAGGGGTACAAGTTCTGGAAGGACGAGTCGACCCAGGACCCGAAGGAGTGGAAGCGGCTCGGCGCCCGGATCCGCGAGCTGACCGGCGGCGACGACCCGGACATCGTCTTCGAGCACCCAGGCCGGGAGACCTTCGGCGCCTCGGTCTTCGTGGCCCGTAAGGGCGGGACGATCGTGACCTGCGCTTCGACGTCCGGATATATGCACGAGTACGACAACCGGTACCTGTGGATGAACCTGAAGCGCATCGTCGGCTCGCATTTCGCGAACTACCGCGAGGCCTGGGAGGCGAACCGGCTGATCGCGAAGGGAATGGTCCACCCGACCGTGAGCCGGGTGTACGGGCTGGAGGAAACCGCGCAGGCGGCGTACGACGTCCAGCACAACCTGCACCAGGGCAAGGTCGGGGTGCTGACGCTGGCGCCGACCGAGGGGCTCGGCGTCCGCGATCCGGAGCTGCGCGCGCGGCACCAGCAGGCGATCGACCGCTTCCGTAACCGATAGGGGCCCGATTGGGTGGTCGGGGCCGGTTTCTGACAGGCTTAAGGTGGGGGATTCAGCTTGAGCCGCCTGAAGGGAATCTCGGGAATGCCTGACGAGTCGAGCCTGCCGTTCTTCGACCGCACTGCCACCGCCGCCGGAGGCTTCCCGGTCAGCAGGAAGGGCTACGACAAGCAGGCCGTGGACGACTACGTCCGGGCCCTGGAGATGCAGCTCGCCGAGATCCGGCAGCGGGCCGACGAGCTGCAGGGCAGCGTCGCGCCGCTGCAGCGCAAGCTGGATGAGACCACTCGGCAGCTCGAGGCCAGCGCCAACCCGTCGTACGCCGGGCTCGGCGACCGGGCCGCCCAGATCCTGCGGCTGGCTCAGGACCAGGCCTCCGAGGCGCTCGAGGAGGCCCGGCGCGAGGCCGAGGAGCTGCGGACGACCGCGTCCAAGGAGGCCGCGGCGTCGCGGGCGACCGGTGAGCGCGAGGCCGAGGACATCCGGACCGTCGCGCTGAACGAGGCCGACTCGATGCGCCGGACGGCCGAGGGCGACGCGGGCGAGCTGCGGCGGACGGCCGAGACCGAGGGCGCCGAGGTACTGCAGGCCGCCCGGCGGAAGGCGGAGCAGCTGACGCTGACCGCCGAGTCGCAGGCGAGCACGCTGAAGAACGGCGCGCTGCACGAGGCGGAGAAGATCCGCACGGCGATCCAGCGCGAGTCGGCCGCCCTGCGCGCCCGGCTGGCCGACGAGCGTGAGCAGCAGGCCAAGGAGCTGGCCGACAAGCACAACCAGATCGCCGCCGACACCGAGAACCTGACCACCCAGATGAAGGAGGCCGCCGAGGCCTCCGAGCGCCGGGTGGCCGAGGCGACCGAGCAGGCCCGCAAGATCCGCGCCGAGGCCGAGGAGTCCGCCGAGCGCACCCTGACCCGCGCCCGCCGCGAGGCAGAGCAGCTGCTCAGCACCGCCCGGACGCGCGCCGAGGCCGAGCTGGCCAGCGCCGCCGACGAGGCCGAGCGCTCGCGGACGATCGTCGCCCGCGAGACCGAGCGCCTGGCCAAGCGCCGCGACGGCATCCTGACCCAGATCGCCGGCCTGAACGAGATCGCCGGCAACATCGCCCGCCAGGCCGCCGAGCTCGACTCCGAAACGGCGTCCGTCACCCCCTACGTGAACCCGTTCAAACCGGCGCCGGCCGCCGACAGCTTCACCGCGCCGCCCTCCAACGGCTTCGCCGCACCCGCCTCCTCGACCGACCCCTTCGCCGCGCCTTCGTCCTCCCCCGCGCCGGCCTCCTCCGCTGACAGCTTCTCCGGCCCGACCGCCTCCTCTGACAGCTTCTCCGGCCCGGCCGCCTCCTCCGACAGCTTCTCCGGTTCGGGTGCCTCGTTCTCCGGTTCGGCGGACTCCTCCGAGCCTTCGTCGTCCGACAGCTTCTCGGCCGCGTCGTCCGACGGGTTCACCTCCTCCGCCGACGGTTTCGCTCCGAGCGGTCTGGCCCCGACGGCCGGCGGTCCGGGTACCGCCGGCAGCAACCCCTTCGCCGCGGGCGCGAGCCCATTCGCCGAGGACGCACCGGCCGACAGCCCGTTCGCCCCGAAGGCCGCCGCTGACGACAGCGCATTCGGCGCCGGGACGTCGTCCGCCACGGAGCCGGACACCTTCACCGGCACCAGCCCGTTCATCGGCTCCGACGCCGGCGGCGCCCGCGTCGACGAGACCCGGATCGACACCGGCCTCCGCGTCGACCCCGAGGTCGCCGCCGAGCTGACCAGCAAGTCCGCCGGCGGCCCCGCCGGGGACGACGAGCCGGCCGACTCGACGAGGATCGACGAGTTCCGCCTGGATGACCTCACCAGCGAGCACACTTCGGTGAAGGCTGACGAGAAGACCGACGAGTCCGGCGCGGGCTCGCCATCCCCGAAGGACACCAAGTGACGCCATCCGGCGACGACAACTCCACAGCGCCCCCCACCCCGGACGACACCCCAGCTTCGACTGAGCAGTCGTCGGGTGCGCAGGCATCCGGCGACGCCACCGGGCAATCGTCCAGCCCGTCCGGCGAGACCACCGAGCCGGTGTCCGCGACCGACGTACCGGCCGCTGCCGAGCTCGTCGAAGCCGCGCGCGAGGTGAAGGCCGCCGCCGAGCAGGCGGAGACCGCCGCGCATCACGCCGCGGAGTCGGCCGATCAGGCGCAAGGAGCGGCTGAGCAGGCCGACGATTCGGCCACGCTGGCCGGGGAGTCGGCCCGCGAATCCGTCACCGCCGCGGACCGCGCGGAGGACGAAGCCGACGAGGCGGGCGCCGCCGTCATCGCAGCCGGAGCTGCCGCGGGTAAGGCAGGCGGCTCGGCCGACCGCGCCGAGCTCGCCGCCCGGCGCGCCACCGCGGTCGCCGTCGAGGACGACAGCGACGAGCTGCTGATCGACGAGCGGCACCCCGACGAAGGCATGGGCAAACCCGGCCCGCCGCTGCAGCGCTCGAACCCGTTCGTCTTCGGCTTCTTCGCGGCGCTCGGCGTCCTGGTCGCCTGGGGCCTGTGGAACGCGCTCGGCCACGCCCGCTCGGTGCTGATCCTGTTGCTGGTCTCGATGTTCATCGCCGTCGGCCTGAACCCGCTCGTCGAGTGGTTCATGCGCCGCGGCCTCAAACGCGGTCTCTCGGTCGGCGTCGTCTTCCTGCTCGTCATCCTCGCCGTCGCCGGCGTCGGCTTCGCGATCGTCCCGGTCGTCACCGACCAGATCAACGGCCTGATCAAGAACGCCCCCGAGTGGCTCGACCTGCTCACCAAGTCGAAAACCCTCAACGAGCTGAACGACCGCTACCAGTTCATCAAGAAGGCCCAGGAGTACATCCAGGACCCGGCCCTGGCCCAGCGCGCCTTCGGCGGCATCCTCGGCGTCGGCAAGGTCGTCGCCGGCGCCCTCTTCAACACCTTCACCATCCTGATCCTGACGCTGTACTTCCTCGCCTCGCTCCCCTCGGTCAAACGCGCCGCCTACAGCCTCGTCCCCCGCTCCCGCCGCAACCGCGTCGCCATCCTCGGCGACGAGGTCCTCACCCGCGTCGGCGGCTACGTCAGCGGCCAGTTCACCGTCGCCCTCTGCGCCGGCGTCTTCATGTTCATCTTCCTGGAGATCGTCGGCCTCCGCGACTACGCCGTGGCCCTCGCCATCGTCGTCATGTTCTGCGCCTTCATCCCCATGGTCGGCGGCCTGATCGGCGTCGTCGTAGTAGCCCTGATCGGCTTCACCGACGGCCTCTGGGTAGGCATCGCCTGCCTCATCTACGGCATCGTCTACCAGCAGATCGAGAACTACGTCGTAGCCCCCCGCATCATGCGCCGTGCCGTAGACATCCCCGGCGCCGTCACCGTCATCGCCGCCCTCCTCGGCGGCGCCCTCCTAGGCGTAGTAGGCGCCCTCCTGGCCATCCCCTCCGCCGCCGCCATCCTCCTCATCATCCGCGAAGTCTGGGTCCGCAAAGCCGACGCCTCCTGACCCGCGCCTCGCGGCGCCCGCTGGATGCCGAGCCGCTCCAGGTCGTACGGTTCATCGCCAACTCCTCGCTGTCGTCGCGTCGCCCAGCTCTGGGCGACGCGACGAGACAGTAAGAAGCGCACCGCACGCTGCGGGCGCGATTCGGCGGCACCCGAATCCTCGACCGATTCCACGCGACGCCAGGTACACGGAGCGGCAGGGGCCGGCCGACTTGTCTGCACGAAGGACAGGACGTAGTCGTGTACGTAGCTGCCCCCGTGAGCGGGACGACCGGGCCCGGATCCGCCGGATCGGCGAGCACGTCCTGTCGTTCGTGCCGGGGCAGGAGCGGGCCGGGGAGTCAGGGGCCGGCGAGTTTGGTGGTTTCGGGGGTGGGGGGTTGGTGGAAGGCGTTGGCTCGGGGGTAGGCGGAGAGGCAGCCTCGGGTGGTCATGAGGGCTGTGTAGTAGTCGATGTGGCGGAAGCCTTGGGTTTCGCCGCGGGCGAAGGCTTGGTGGCGGATGGCGGAGATCCAGCGGTAGAAGGCTTCGTCGGGGATGGGGACGTAGTGGGTGGGGTGGAAGCCGTCCATGTCTTGCCAGTTCTCGGTGTGCAGAAGGGTGCGGACGGCGTGCCGCGGGAGGTCGTGGAGGGTGCCGAGGGCGTCGGCGGGGGTGATCGGGAAGTCGGCGAGGAAGCGGGCGCGGTCGACGAGGGCGGCGGTGCGGGAGTGGTCGCGGTGGGTGCTGTGCTTCCAGTGGGTGATGAGGGTGTCGGGCTGGGTCTCGCGGATGACGGTGGCGAGTTCGGCGGCGGCTTCGTCGGTGTCGGGGAGGAAGCCGTCGCGGTGGCCGAGGACCATGAAGTCGGCGCCGATGGCGGTGGCGAAGGCCTCGCCCTCGGCGACCTTCTGCTGTTTGTACTCCGCCGGCGGGAGGCGCGGGTGACCGCGTTCGCCGGCGGTCAGCGCGACGATGGTGACGTTCGCGCCGTCCAGGACGAGTTTGGCCAGCGTCGGGCCCGCGGTCAGGTCCATATCGCCGATGTGCGCGCCGATCGCCAGCACTGTCCTGCTCATGGACGGCTCCTCTCGGCCAACCGATTGTCGAAAAGTTTCCGCCAGATTCGTAATGCAGTCAATGTGTTACCGGTAGTCCATTCGACCAGGGCCGAAGGCATCGCCGGTGGCCCTGCCCGCCGTGTAGAACTCCGCACTGTCAGCAGAAGAATTCGAAGGAGTGCGATGAGAAGACGACGGTTGGCAGTGGTGGCTGCGACGATCCTGGGCCTGGTCGCGGGGCTCGGGGCGGCGGCTCCCGCCAGTGCGGCGCCGCCGCGGTTCGAGCACCTCAAGCCGGGCGGTCAGCCCGAATTGGCCGAGAAGGTCCCCGTGAACGTCGTGCTGCTCGGCTACAAGCCCGGGAGCGTCGACCTGAACGCGCTGAACAGCGCGCTGCCGAAGGCGCACAAGCCCAAGCAGATCACCCGGCTGCTGGCCGGTATCGACGAGACGATCGGCCTGAACTACACCTACGACTACAAGCTGCAGTACGCCGACCAGACGTACCAGAACACCTTCTTCCGGAAGCTGTCCGAGCTCGCTCGGCCGGTCGAGCTGAACGCCGTCCAGACCCGGTACAACGCGCAGCAGAACAACAAGCTCGACGTCACCGCCAACCACGAGATCGACGCGCCCGCCGTCGAGAAGTGGCTCGCGTTCAACGCGCCGGCCGGCGTCGACACCAAGCAGAACACGGTCTACCTGATCAACTGGTACGACCGCCCCGACTTCAAGTTCCACGTCTACACCAAGACCGACGAGGTCGACCCCGACACCGGCCAGAACTGGGGCAAGTACGCCAGCCGGGCGATGAACGCCTGGGGCGGGACGACGGCCGCCGACGAGGAGAGCGGGCTCGGGGACACCCGGCGGGTCTGGTTCCACGACCTGTCGGCCGGTCCCGAGCAGTTCGGCGGCGCCGAGAACGTGGACGACGCCGACCTGGACGGCGACAACAAGCCGGACTGGCGGATCCCGCCGGCCTGGGAGTACGCCGCTGACGGCTACCGCAGTCCCGCCGCGCTGACCGGCGACCTCGGCAAGCTGCTCTCGACCGTCTTCATCCAGGGCATCGCCACCGCGTCGCCGACCTACCCGGTCGAGCTGACCATCGCGAAGGCCTCGACGGTCAACCTGGACAGCAACACCTACGAGGGCTGGCCGGACAGCAACCGCTACCTCAAGCCCGAACTGCTGACCAGCGAGCTGGGCGAGGTCCTGCCCGGTATCGAGCTCTCCTTCGACCAGCAGAACCTCCCGTACGACGGCGAGGCCAAGCGCTGTGTCGAGGACTGGCTGCGCAACGTCTCCTGCTACCCCGAGACCGGGCTGCCGCCGTTCGCGAACATGTACCTGCAGAACAAGCGCGACCTGGACAAGGTGCTCGACGACAAGGGCCAGGTCGACTACGAGCTGCCGGTCTTCACCTACGCGATGACGCAGGAGAACCTGCCGTGGCTCGGGTACGCCGGTGACAACTGGGTCGACGGCAGCCCCGGCTTCGTCTACAACTGGCTGTCCCCGCAGTACATCGGCTGGGGCTACGGCGCGACCAGCACGATGATCCACGAGATCGGCCACCACGTCGGTCTGTCGCACCCGCACGACGGCTACGACAGCCGCACCAACAAGTTCTTCGAGCCGACCGGCGACTACTACTTCACCTGGCTCGGCGGCTACTCGAACTCGGTGATGAACTACATGCAGACGAACTTCGACTTCGGTCAGTTCGACCACGACAACATGGGCCGGTTCCGGGCCGCCGCGCTGGTCGAGTCCGCGAACGCGCTGGCCGCCGAGGTCCTGGCGTCGCCGACCGCCGACCGCGGGTACGCCGACCTGATTCGCGCCGACAAGCTGATCGGCACGGCCAAGGGCCGGCTGGCCGAGCACCAGTACGAATCGACGCGGCAGCTCGCCGACCAGGCCTACGACGCGGTCGTCGCGGCCGCCAAGAAGGCCGGTGTGAGCGTTCCGGCGTTCGAGGCCGAGAAGCGCGCCGAGGCCGAGGCCGACCGGAAGGCGCAGCCGATGAAGCCGCACCGTCCGACCCCGCCGATGGCGGACCCGGTCAAGCCAGGAAAGCGGTAACAGCAGCCAGGAAGTCGTCGAGGCGCTCGGCATGCACCCAGTGCCCCGCCTCGGCGACCTCCGCGTACTGCACGCGCGGGAAGTACGACGCGATCGTGCCCCGGTGGTCCGGCTGGACGTAGTCCGACTTGCCGCCGTACACGAACAGCGTCGGGCCGTCGTACTGGCGGCCCTCGAGACCGGCGGCCGGCCAGCCGGAGATCTGAGGCAGGGCGGCTTCGATCACCGGCAGGTTCGGCCGCCACCGCGCGCCGTCGTCGTCCAGGATCAGGTTCTGCAGCAGGAACGCCCGCGTCCCCGGCGTCGGTACGGCGGCCGCCAGCTGCGCGTCCACATCCGCACGGCGCTGCACCGACGTCAGATCAGCGTTCCGCATCGCCTGGGCGAACTCGACGAACGCCGGCGGGTACGTGACCGGAGCGGCGTCCACCACGACCAGTCGCTCGACCACCGCCGGGTAGAACAGCGCGGTCAGCATCGCGGTCTTCCCGCCCATCGAGTGGCCGACCAGCGCGACCGGGCCGGTGCCGAGGCCCTCGATCGTCTCGCGGACGTCGTCCGCCATCTCCGGGTAGCTCATCGTGTCGACGTGCGGCGACGAGCCGTGGTTGCGCAGGTCCAGCGCGAAGACGCGGTGCTCGGTGGCCAGTCGGCGGGCAGCCGTCATCCAGTTCCGGCCAGAGCCGAACAGACCATGCATGACCACGACCGGCGTACCAGTTTCGCCGTACGACGTGACCGGGAGCTTCACTCGGGACCTCCGACTCAGCGACGGCGCTGCCAGCAGGCGGTGTGCCAATGGCGGCGTTCGTCGAGGGACTGCGCGCCACCGATCGCGGCAAGCAGGCTGGGGTTGTCCGGCCAGACCACCACGTGCGGCGTGGACGGCGGGATCTGCTGATCGCAGCCCGGGCAGCGGTACGACTTACCGGACGCCGAGCCGGACACGCGCCGGACGTTCCAGTCCCCGTCGGCACGCGCCTCCCGGGCCTGGGAACCACCCAGCAACGGCCGGTCGCTGACGGGCCGCTGCCACTTCGACGGTTTCCTGCTCCGGGGCGACATAGCCCGTTAAGGCTAGGGCATGTCGCCCCGGCACTGGCATCTAGTACTCAGCTGCGGGCGACGCGGTACGCCGCTGTGCCGATCAGCTCCATCGAAACCTGGAGGCGCTCCAGGCTGACGTTCTTCTCGATGGTGTCCTCCGGCGAGTGGTACGGCGGCTCAAGGTGTGCCGGTGAGATCTCACCGCGCCAGGAGAAGTTGGCCGAGGCGATGCCGACCTCCTGGAACGACTGGTGGTCAGACGCGCCCCGCAGGACCGGCCCGACGATCTGCGGGTCGTAGCCGAGCCGCTGGCCAGATGCGCGGACGGCGTCCGTCGCGGTGTTGGCCAGGCCGGTGAACGACAGAATCCAGTAGGTGACTGCCGGATCCCAGCTGGTGGCGACCATGTCGTTCTGGAAGACGGCCTTGTACCGGTCGCGCTGGTCCTGCGGCAGCTGGGCGACGTGGTAGCGCGAGCCGATCAGGCCCTGCTCCTCAGAGCCCCACAGCGCGAACCGCAGCGTCGCGTTGGTGTTCAGCCGGCTGAAGACCCGGGCCAGCTCCATCGTCAGGACTGTGCCGGAGCCGTCGTCGTTCGCGCCCGGAGCGCCGATGACCGAGTCGTAGTGGCCGCTGACCATCACGATCGGGCCGTTCGAGCCGCTGCGACCCTTCCGCTCGGCGATCACGTTGTTGGAGGTCAGACCGCGGTGCGCCTTGGTGCTGACCTTGAGCGGCAGCGAGTTGACCACCGCGAGCGCCTCTCGCAGCAGCCGCTTCTGCACCTGAGCGACGCCGATGACCGGGATCGGCGCATCAGTGAGCCCGCCGGGCTGGAAAGCAGAGGCCCGACGCGGGAACACCAGATCGGCCGGGAGCAGGATGACGGCGACCGCACCCTTCGCTGCGGCCTCGGCAACGAACGCCGGACGCGCAGCGGCCGTGTCATCCGCGATGACAATCGCACCGGCGACATCTGCCGGCCAGACCGGCGCAGTGGCCGGGCCGACATCCCGCACCGGGCCCTGGACGGTGACATCGAGCTTCCCGCCGGGCGCGGCGCCGGCCTGCCAGCACAGATCGTTCGGCAAGATGCCGCGGACATCCTCGATCTCGGCGGTGAACTTGTCGGCAACCGTGAACGGCTCCAGCCGGGTCCGGTAGCCGTAGCGGTCGAGCTGGTCGGCGATGTAGTCGGCCGCGCGCTTCTCGCTCCTGGTCCCGCCGATCCGCGGGCCGATGTCCTGCGACAGCACCTGCAGGTGCCGCAGGGCTCGCTCCGAGGAGAGGGCGGAGACGATCTGGCGGTCGTACTTGTCGAGCTTCGGGCTGTTGGGTGCGCCCGGGCGCTGGTCGTCCGCGGCCCACGCGGGTAGCGCAGGCGCCGCGGCGGCGACGGTGACACCCGCAACCGCCGCGCCCAACAGGCCACGGCGGCTCACACCGGATGTGTCGGTCATGCAGGTCTCTCCTCACAAGGGTGGCGGCCCCGAGAGCAGAGAAGGTAATCGAGAGAACTCAGTTAGTGAAGGATTTTTCGTTCCGCAGCTCCTGGCCGACCTCGTGCATGTGCCGCAGACCCATCCGGTACGAATCGATCAGGCCGGTGCTCAGGTAGGGCAGGCCGACGTCCGCGCAGTACCGCTGGACGATCGGCTGGGCGAACCGCAGGTTGGCGCGCGGCATACTCGGGAAGAGGTGGTGCTCGATCTGGTAGTTCAGCCCGCCCATCATCCAGTCGGTGACCAGGCCGCCGCGCACGTTGCGCGACGTCAGCACCTGCTTCTCCAGGTGCCCCCAGTCGTTGCCCTCCTCCGGCATCTCCATGCCCTTGTGGTTGGGCGCGAACACGCTGCCGAGGTGCAGCCCGAAGACCATGTGGTGCACGAGCGCAAAGACGATCGCCTGGCCCGGGGAGAGCAGCAGGAACAGCGCGCCGAAGTACAGGACCAGGTGCGCGGCCATCAGGCCGAGTTCGAGCCCCTGCGTCCGCCGGTTGGCGAGCAGGAAGCGGACGCTGGAGACCTTGAGATTGAACCCCTCCAGCGTGAGCAGCGGGAAGAAGATCCGGGCCTGGTTCCGGGTCAGCCAGCCCTCCAGGCCCTTGCGGCCCTCGGCCTGCTCCATCGTCCAGACCAGGATGCCCTCGCCGACGTCCGGATCCTTGTCGGTGTGGTTCGGGTTGGCGTGGTGCCGGTTGTGCTTGTCGTTCCACCAGGCGTAGCTCATCCCGAGCAGCAGGTCGGCGTGCAGGACGCCGATCCAGTCGTGCAGCCGGCGCGAACTGGCGATCTGCTGGTGGCCGGCGTCGTGCCCGAAGAACGCGGCGCGGGTGGTCAGGATGCCCAGCGGGACGGCGAGCAGCACCACCCACCAGGACGCGCCGACCGCGGCGATCGCGGCCCAGGTGAGCGCCATCAGGCCCACGTTGACCGCGATCGAGATCCCGTACGCCGCCGTCCGCCGCTCGAGCAGCCCGGCGTTCTTGATCTCGCGAAGCAGCGGGGCGAAACCGCTCCCGCGGGTGGTTCTCGTCGTCACTGTGCTCGTCATGGGCCAAGCCTGGTCGCCGCCGGGCCCGCGCACAGGCCGCCTATCCCCCGAATGTGCTGGGACCTATCCCACCTGCGGATTGGGGAGTTAGCACCACTGGTTCGGGGCTCACTGTCGGTCATGATGGTGGCCATGAGCACTCAGGTCGTGGAGAGACCGCCGATGCGGTATCCCAAACTCGCACAGCCGTGGATCGCGCTGTTCCTCGCCGTCCTGGCCGAGATCGGTATCGCGTTCTTCGTGCTGAGCGTGGTGTCGGTGCCGCTGATCGCGGTCTGGGTCGGCATCCCGCTGCTGCTGGCGGTCGTGCCGGCCACCCGCTGGTTTGCGAACTGCCACCGGACGATGCTGGCCGGTTTCATCGGCGAGCGGATCCCCCGCCCGTACAAGAAGCCGCCGCTGCCCGGCGTACTGATGTGGCTGCGGACGACGCTGACCGACCCGGCCACCTGGCGCGACATCGTCTGGCTGCTGGTGAACGCGGTGATCGGGTTCGCCTTGTGCCTGGTCAGCGCCGTGCTGTTCCTGACCACGATCTTCTACGGGGTCTATCCGCTGCTCGTGAAGGTCACACCGGAGGGCGTCTTCAACGAGCCGTTCGGCGGCCTGCTCTACGTGAACTTCTGGACCAGCTTCCTGGTGATGCCGGTCGCGCTGATCGGGTTCCTGATCTGGATGGCGGCCGGTGAGCGGCTGCTGAAGGCGAACGCCTACATCGCCCGCTCGCTGCTCGGGCCGACCGAGAGCGCGAAGCTGGCGCTGCGGGTCCGTGAGCTGGCGGAGTCCCGCGCGGAGACCGTCGACACCCAGGCGGCCGAGCTGCGCCGGATCGAGCGCGATCTGCACGACGGCGCGCAGGCCCGGCTGGCGGCGCTCAGCATGAACCTCGGCATGGCCGAGGAGATGGTCGCCCGCGACCCGGACCAGGCGGCGGCCCTGCTCACCGAGGCCCGCGAGTCGGCGAGTACGGCGCTGTCCGAGCTGCGTGACCTGGTCCGCGGGATCCACCCGCCGGTGCTGGCCGATCGCGGTCTGGAGGGCGCGGTCAAGGCGCTCGCGCTGACCTGCCCGTTCAAGGTCGACGTCACGTTCGACGTCCCGGGCCGGCCGGCCGCGCCGGTGGAGTCCGCGGCGTACTTCGCGGTCGCCGAGGCGCTGGCCAACGCGGTCAAGTACTCGGCCGCGACGAACGCCTGGATCCAGATCACCCACGAGGACGAGAAGCTGCACATCCTGGTCGGCGACGACGGGGTGGGAGGGGCGGTGATCCGGCCCGGCGGCGGTCTGTACGGTATCGAGCGGCGGCTGGCCGCCTTCGACGGTACGTTGACCGTGGTGAGCCCGAGCGCCGGGCCGACCACCGTGATCATGGAGCTGCCTTGCGAGTCCTCATCGCTGAAGACCACGCCCTCCTCCGGGACGGCCTGATCCGTCTGCTGGAGGCGCACGACTTCGAGGTCGTCGAGGCGGTCGACAACGGCCCCCGGCTGGTGCCCGCCCTGGTGGAGCACCGGCCGGATGTCGCCGTCGTCGACGTCCGGCTCCCGCCGACCTTCACCGACGAGGGCTTGCGGGCCGCGATCGAGGCGCGCAAGCAGGTCCCCGGTCTGCCGATCCTGGTGCTGTCCCAGTACGTCGAGCAGCTGTACGCCCGGGAGCTGCTGACCGGCGGCGGTGCCGTCGGCTACCTGCTCAAGGACCGCGTCTCCAACGTCGCCGACTTCCTCGACTCCGTCCGCCGCGTCGCCACCGGCGGCACCGCGATGGACCCCGACGTCATCGGCCAGCTGCTCGCCCGCAACACCCGCGACGAGCCCATCGGCCGGCTCACCCCGCGCGAGTCCGAAGTCCTCGGCCTGATGGCCGAAGGGCGCTCGAACGCCGCCATCGCCGCCGCCCTCTTCGTCACCGAGAAAGCGGTCTCGAAACACACCAACAACATCTTCGCGAAACTCGACCTCCCCCCGTCGGAAGACGACAACCGCCGCGTGATGGCCGTCCTCCAGTACCTCTCCGCCCGCTGACTCACCCCCATTTCGTGGGCCCACCCAGCAACGCCATAGGTCCACCCAGCAAACAGCGGGAGAGCCCACCGCCTGCGGTAGGCTCTCCCAGCTTCTCGTGGGTGGGCCCAGGAAATGAGTGGGGTCAGGAGCGGAGGCGGGAGAGGAACTCGCGGGTTCGGGGTTCTTGGGGGTTGTCGAGGACTTGGGCGGGTGGGCCGATCTCCAGCGGGCGGCCTTGGTGGAGGAAGCAGACTCGGTCGGCGACTTCGCGGGCGAAGGACATCTCGTGGGTGCAGACGAGCATCGTCATCCCTTCGCGTTTGAGGTCGCGGAGGAGGTCGAGGACTTCGCCGACGAGTTCGGGGTCGAGGGCGGAGGTGACCTCGTCGAGGAGGAGCAGCTGGGGGTTGTTGACCATGGCCCGGGCGATGGCGGCGCGTTGCTGCTGGCCGCCGGAGAGTTCGTCGGGTTTGGCGGTGGCCTTCTCGGCGAGGCCGACGCGGGTGAGCATGGCAAGGGCCCGACGACGGGCCTCCGGGGGCGCGACGCCGTGGACGCGGATCGGCGCGAGCGTGATGTTGTCCAGCACGGTCAGGTGCGGAAACAGGTTGTAGGACTGGAAGACGAAACCGATCCCCGACCGCACCTGGTCGGCGTTCACCCGCGGGTCGGTGATGTCCCGACCGGCCAGCTCGACGACGCCGTCGTCCACCACCTCGAGCAGGTTCACACAACGCAACAACGTCGATTTCCCCGACCCGGAGGCGCCGATCAGCACGACGCACTCCCCTTGGGCGACGTCCAGGCTGAAATCGTGCAGGACGACGTTCGCGCCGTACGACTTCCGCACACCACGCAGCGACAAGAGCGTCATACCGGTCCCCCTCCGACGCCGTACCAGCCCTGCCGGCGCGCGACGTAGTCGGTCAGCCGGGTGAGCGGGATGGTCAGCGCGACGAACAGCAGCCCCGCCACGACGTACGGGGTGAAGTTGAAGTCGATCGCGGTCTCCAGCTGGGCGGCGCGGATGGCGTCGATCACGCCGAGGACCGCGATCAGGCCGGAGTCCTTCTGCAGGCTGACGAAGTCGTTCAGCAACGGCGGCAGCACCCGGCGGACCGCCTGCGGCAGGACGACGAAGCGCAGCGTCTGCCGGTACGTCAGCCCGAGCGACCGCGCCGCGGCCCGCTGCGACGGGTGCACCGACTCGATCCCGGCCCGGAACACCTCGGCGACGTACGACGAGTAGGTCAGCACGAGCGCCGCCCCACCCCAGATCACCGCGTCGCTCGGCAACCCGCGCAACTGCAGCGCCGGTACGCCGAAGCCCAGCAGAAAGATCACCAGCAGCAGCGGCAGCCCGCGGAACACGTCCGTGTACGCCGCCGCGAACACCCGGAGC
Organism: Kribbella sandramycini; assembly: GCF_013131805.1. Lineage (GTDB taxonomy): Bacteria > Actinomycetota > Actinomycetes > Propionibacteriales > Kribbellaceae > Kribbella > Kribbella sandramycini. The sequence continues at coordinate 338,955 of NZ_JABJRC010000007.1, forward strand.
GGGAAGAAGATCGGCCCGCGCAACGTCCGCAGGATCGCCAGCGTCATCCCGATGATCACGATCAGCACGGCGCAGATCAGCATCACCCGGATGTTCAGCCAGAGCCCCTGCGCGACCGTCGGCAGCGCCTCCCACGCCCGGTCGGCGTTGAAGAACGTCTCCCGGACCCGCGGCCAGCCCGGCGTCGATCCGATGCCGAAGGCGACCAGCACGAGCAGCACGATCGAGCTGCCGGCCGCGATCAGCGTCGAGCGCCGCGCCTGCCGCCGCCGGTACGCCGTCCGTTCCTGCTGCAGCGCTGAAGGTTCCCAGCTCATGAGAGCTCGGGCGCGCCTTCCTCGGTCAGGTACTGCTGCTGCAGTTTCGCCAGCGTCCCGTCAGCCTTGAGCGCGTCGACGGCCTGGGACACGCAGCCGGTCAGCTTCGAGTCCTTCTCCAGCACGAATCCGAACTGCTCAGCCGCCCCGGACGCCGGCAGCTGGCCGACGATCTTGCCGTTGTCGAGCTGCGCCGCGGTCATGTAGAAGGCGGTCGGCAGGTCGACGACGATCCCGTCCAGCTGCTTGTTCTTCAGCGCCTGCACGGCCAGGTCGTTGGTGTCGTACGCCGCCACCTGCTGCTTGGGCTTGATCTGATCCTTGGCGACCGTGTAGCTCGTCGTCCCGACCTGGGCGCCGAGTTTGGCCTCCGCGAGCTCGGCGACCGTCTTGGCGTTCGCGATCTTGCTGCCCGCGGTGGTGATCACGGTCTGCCGGACGTCGTAGTACCCCGACGAGAAGTCGACCGCCTTGCGGCGCGCGTCCGAGATCGACACCTGGTTGACGTCCAGGTCGAACTTCTTCGGGCCCGGCGCGAACGCGGCGTTGAACTGCACGGTCTGCCACTTCACCGCATCCTTGGCGAACCCCAGCTTCGCCGCCACCGCATACGTGACCGCCGACTCGTAGCCCTGCCCGTTCGCCGGGTCGTCCTTGCTGAACCACGGCTCGTACGCCGGCTTGTCCGTCCCGACCGAGAGCGTCCCCGCCGTCTTCACCGCCAGCTTGTCCTTGCCACAGGCATCCGCCCCGGTCGGCGCCGGCGTACCGCTCGACTGGTCCTCCGGCGCACAAGCAACCACACCCAGCAGCAGCACCGCCGCCGCCATCCCCAACACACGCGAAGTCATGGTCAGAGCGTAAGGCCAGTCACTAAGGACAGGAGGTAGTGACGTCATCAGGCGGACGGGAGCCGAGGCTGAGCGTAAGCACACGGCCGCGGGCCGACTACCTCCTGTCGTTGGCGACGGTGTTTCGCCGGTAGGAGGTGGGGCTGGTACCGGTGGCGAGACGGAAGCGGGTGGAGAAGTAGAGGGGGTCGGGGTAGCCGACTTCGGCGGCGACGGAGGCGATCGAGCGGGTGGTGAGTTCGAGGAGACGGCGGGCGGCGTCGATCCGGCGGCGTTCGACGAACTGCTGCGGGGTGATGCCGAGTTGTGCGCGGAAGAGGTGGGCGAAGCGGGAGACGGAGAGGTTGGCGGCGCGGGCCAGGTCGGTGACGTCGAGGGCGGCCTTGAGGTTCTGGTCGACGAGTTCGATCGCGCGGAGGAGGCGGTCGTCGATGCGGACGGCCTTCGGGTTCTGGGTGTCGCACCAGAGCAGGGCGGCTTCGAGGGCGTTCAGGCTGAGCAACTCACCTTGGGGCAGGACGCTGCGCTGGAAACGGACTGCGTCGCGCAGGTGGCCGGCGATCCGATCGGTGTTCGCGGGCCGGAGCAACAGGATGCCGGGAGCAACGACCGGCCAGTCCAGGAGCGGGAGCCACTCGGGCTTCGGGTGCAGGTGCGCGTAGACGAAGTGCCAGCGCTCCCCCACGGTCCCGTAGTCGTGCAGTGTGCCGGGCCGGACCAGCACGATCGTGCCTGGTTCGGCCGCGACGGCGCTGAAGTGGCCGGCGCCGTCCAGGGTCAGCACGAGCAGCCAGTCTGTCGTCCCGCGCCGCCGGAACGTCCGGTACTCCGGTCCCTCGTCGAACTCGCCGGTGACCAGCCGGCGCACGACCGGCGAGGGCGACTCAGCAGGATCTCGAAGGTTCACAGCGCAATAGACTATCGCCGGGCGCCGTCGTCCGGACCGATCCTGAAGACATGACCGCACTTGCCGAGATCTACGCCGCCGAAGGTGTCGTCCAGGTCCCCCAGCTCCTCGACCCGACCGAGGTCGACCGCATCCGCACCGCGTTCATGGCGCAGGTCGAGTCCGATCGCTCGATGGACTTCGACGACGGCATCCCGGACGGCGACCCGCTCGCCCGCTACCCGCGGTTCGTGCACCCGCACCGGCGGACCGATGTCGAGGCCGGCCGGCTGGCCCGCGAGCTGATGCTCGACAGCCGGATCCTCGATGTCGTCAGCACGCTGATCGGCCCGCCGCTGGCCGCCCAGTCGATGTTCTACTTCAAGCCGCCGGGCGCCCGCGGCCAGGCGCTGCACCAGGACAACATGTTCCTCCGCGCCGACCCCGAGACCTGCCTGGCGGCCTGGATCGCCATCGACGACGTCGACGGTGAGAACGGCGGCCTGGCCGTCGTCCCCGGCTCGCACCGGACCGAGCTGGTCTGCCCCGAGGCCGCCGACCTGACCGAGTCCTTCACCAACGCCGAGGTGCCGATCCCGGCCGGCCTGCACAAGGTCCAGACCAGGATGCGAGCCGGTGACGTGCTGTTCTTCCACGGCAGCGTCGTCCACGGCTCCCGCCCGAACACCAGCCCTGACCGCTTCCGCCGCTCGCTGATCTTCCACTACGTCCCCGAGGCGAGCACCGAGATCGCCGCCTTCTACAACCCCCTCATCCGCCCCGACCACCAGCCGGCCACCCTCCCCGAAGCCCTCGGCGGCGGCCCCTGCGGCAACTACGGCGATCAGGAGCCGTAAATCGTCACCCCGAGATAACACCCGAGCCAGGTGAACCCGAGCAACCCACCCGAGAACCCGAGCAGCCGCAACAACATCCCACCAGGCGTCTCGTCGTCGCCGGGATCCCGGAACTTCAGACCGGGGTTGGGCAGATTGGGGCCTGCGTACTTCCCCCAGTCCTCCAGAACATGCCGCGGGATGCTGAGCCGGTCGAGGGCCGCGAGCCCACGGATCAGCGACTCGGCCAGCGGGCTGCGGTCGTACAGCGCGATCACGCGGCCGTCGATCGTCAGACCGATCGGCCGGGCGCCGAGCAGCGCATCCATGTTCCGCGGGTGCAGGACGGCCATCAGGTAGCGCGGGTCGTCGCCGAGCACGTCGAAGGCGCGGTTGAACCGCTCGCTCTCCAGGGTCAGGTCCGACCGCGCCAGCCCGCCGGGCCGAACCTCCAGGGTCGGCAGATTGAATTCGACGAGCCGGATGAACGCGCTCAGCCGAACCCGGCGGGCCACCAGCCAGTGCCACTTGACCCAGCGCACTTCGAAGGCGACACCGGTCGGCGTCCGGACGGCGTCCCGGGTACTCCGCGCCACGCCGACCGGGAGCGGCAGGATCGGCAGCTGCAGCTTCTTCGTCGGAACCACCTGCCAACCGTTGCGCCAGGCAAGCTCTCTCAGTGCGCGGGAAGCCCGGCGCGGCCAGGTGTAGACGAGGTACGCCGCGACCAGGAACAGCGCCACCAGCAGCGGGACGACGGCAATCGTCGGCACCGGCCCGGAGTCGTACACCACCCAGAGCACCCGCAGGATGGCCGCCAGCACACCGGCCAGCGCGATCCAGCGACCTACCGGCGCCGCGCTCTGACCGGCCGACACCAGGAGCCAGGCCACCGGCAGGACCGTCAGCGAGAAGGTCGTCATCATCGACCCCCACTCCGGCCAGTCGGCACCGGCGAACCCGTCCATGCCGTACAACGCAACCAGCGTGAAAATCATCAACAGGCGGGAGGCGAGCGCCGCCAATTCCCACGCTGTGAAGAGCTTTCCCATCTACGCTCCGTAGATCTGCACTGCGGCGAGGCAGGACAGGTAGGTGAGGCCGAGCAGTCCGGCGGCGAAGAAGAACAGGCGGGCCAGGACGACGTTTGCTGGGAGGTCCGGCAGGCGGAAGCGGAGGCCTCGGCCGGGCGTGGTGCCGCGGTACTGGCCGTAGTCCTCGGCGACGTGGGGCGGAATGGTGAGGCGGTCGAGGGCGGTGAGGCCGCGGGTGAGGGAGTCGGTCAGTGGGCCGTCGTCCGACAGCACCAGGGCGGCCCGGTTGACGGCCAGGCTGATCGGGCGGGCGTCGAGGAGCGTTTGCAGGTTCCGGGGGTGCAGGGTCGCCATCAGGTAGCGCGGGTTGTCGCCGAGGACGTCGAAGCTGCGGTTGAACTCACCGCTCTCCAGCTCCAGGTCGGAGCGCGCCAGTCCACCGGGCCGGACTTCGAACGGCGGGAGCGCGACGTCGAGGATGCGGACGAAGACGCTCAACCGGCGCCGGTGAGCGATCAGCCAGTGCCACTGCAGCCAGCGCACCTCGAAGGCGACACCGCCGCTCGGCGTCCGGACGGCGTCCCGGACGCTCCAAGCCCGGCCGACCGGGGCCGGCAGCTCAGGCAGGTTCAGCTTGCGGGCTTCCTCCAGCTGCCAGCCGTGTCGCGCGGCGAGGTCGCGGAGCGGGCGGGACGACCGGGGCCAGGTGTAGACCAGCCAGACCGCGATGCCCAGCAGGAACAACAGCACCGGCAGTACGGCGACCGTCGCGGACCAGCCGCCGTCGTACGCCGTCCACAGCACGCGTAGCAGAACACCGCCGACCGCGACAGCCGAGATCCAGCGGGCGGTTGCCAGCCCGCCGGACGACATGATGATCAGCCACATCGCCGCCGGAACCACCGTGATCCCGACCAGGAACATCGTCGACTGCCAGCCCGGCCAGTCGGCGCCGACCTGACCAGGCATGAACATCAGCCCGAGGGTCAGCGTGAAGTGCAGGAACAGCATGCAGCCGGCGACCACATACCCCGCGACCTTTTCTCGCACCCGCGGCAGTCTGCCAGGTGCGCGGGCCGTCAGGCCTTCGCGTAGTCCCGGAAGCCGCGCGCCGTTTTGCGGCCGAGGTAGCCGGCGGTGACGAGGTGCTCGAGCAGTGGGGCGGGGGCGAAGCCGGGCTCGCGGAACTCCAGGTAAAGGGTGCGCTGGATGGCGAGTGAGACGTCGAGACCGACCACGTCGAGGAGCTCGAACGGGCCCATCGGGAGGCGGCAGCCGAGTTTCATCGCGGCGTCGATGTCGTCGACGCCGGCGTAGTGCGCCTCCAGCATCCGGACGGCGTCGTTCAGGTACGGGAACAGCAGCGCGTTGACGATGAAGCCGGCCCGATCGCCGCAGCGGACCGGGTGCTTGCCGGCAGCAACAGCCAGGGCGGCGACGGTGTCGGCGACGTCCGGCGCGGTGGCGACCGTGCTGACCACCTCGACCAGTTTCATCACCGGGGCCGGGTTGAAGAAGTGCAGGCCGACGACCGCGGCCGGGCGCTTGGTCGCCATCGCCAGGTCGATGACCGGCAGACTGGACGTCGTGGTGGCGAGGATCGCGGTCGGCTTGCAGATCTCGTCGAAGGTCTCGAACAGCGCCTGCTTGACGCTCAACTCCTCGACGACGGCCTCGATCACCAGGTCGGCGGCGGCCAGGTCGTCGAGCCGGGCGGTGCCGGTGATGCGGCGCAGCGCGGCGTCCCGCTCCTCCTCCGACAGCTTGCCGCGCTGGACGCCCTTCTCCAGCGAGCGCTCCAGCCCGGCGCGGACCTTGTCCACCTTCTCGGTGCCGCGGGCGACGTACCGGACGTCGTACCCGGCCTTGGCGCAGACCTCGATGATGCCGACCGCCATCGTGCCGGAGCCGACCACGCCGATCTGCTGGATCGGGCGGATCGCCGTCTCGGCGCCGTTCGGCTTCGGGGTCTGCTCGTCGTCGACGACGACCGGCGAGTCCGGCGCCTCGTAGGTGTAGAAGCCGCGGCCGGTCTTGCGGCCGAGCAGGCCGGCGGTGACCATCTGCTTGAGGATCGGGGCCGGGGCGTGCAGCCGGTTCCGGCCCTGTTTGTACATCGTGTCGAGGATCTCGTACGCCGTGTCGAGGCCGATCAGGTCGAGCAGCGCCAGCGGACCCATCGGGTAGCCGCAGCCGAGCCGCATCGCGGCGTCGACGTCCTCGCGGGTGGCGTAGTGCGACTCGACCATCGAGACGGCGTGGTTCAGGTAGCCGAACAGCAGCGCGTTCGCGATGAACCCGGCCCGGTCGGCCGCGACCACCGGCACCTTGTCGAGCCGGCGGGCCAGCGCCTGGACGTCCTCGACCACATCCGGCTCGGTGACGACGGTCTTGATCACCTCGACGAACTCCTGCACCGGCGCCGGGTTGAAGAAGTGCATCCCGACCACGCGCCGCGGCCGCTGGGTCGCGACCGAGATCTCGGTGACCGACAACGACGACGTGTTGGTGGCCAGGATCGCGTCCTCGCGCACGATCTTGTCGAGCGCCGAGAAGATCTCCCGCTTCAGCTCGAGCCGCTCGACCACGGCCTCGATCACCAGATCGCAGTCGGCCAACGCCTCCAGCGACGTCGCGAAGGTCACCCGGTCGAACAGCGCCTGCTGATCCTCGACGGACAGCTTCCCGCGCTTCACCGCCCGATCGGTCGAGTGCTGGATGTGTCCGCGCCCGCGCGCCACCGCATCCTCGTCCCGCTCCACGCCCACCACGCTCAGCCCGTGCCGCGCGAACACCTCCGCGATACCGGCGCCCATCGTGCCGAGACCGACCACACCCACCGTCTGCAGTTCGCGACCCATGCAGGCACTATGCCAGTCCCCCACTGGTCCGCCCATGAGCCAAGTCACCCCAACTCGTCGAAATTACCGGCGAGTCCAATTAGCGAGTCACCAGCACTCCGGCGCGCATCACGCACGGACCGCCAGCACCTGCATCCAGCTGCTGAAATTGCCGGCGCCCCGCTCCAACCGCTCCACCGACCAGCCAGTTGCGGTCAGAACGTCCCGGAGTGCCTCCTCCGTCCACTGCACGAAGTGCCGGGGCAGATCCATCAGGCGGTTGGACCACTCCTCGCCCTGGCCCTCCATCGTACTGAAGGCGAGCACCGGCGCCGCATGCGCTGCCTTACGCAGCACGCCGGGCAGCAGCGCCCGATCGAAGTGCAGGAAGACCGCATCGGCGAAGACCGCGTCGTACGGGCCACCGAAGTCGTCGTTGAGCGCGTTGAGGCGATCAGCCTGGTACCCGTCGGCGCGGATCATCTCCAGGAACGCCTCAGTCGCGTCGGTTCGCCGTACTGCGAACCCTCGGCGCTCGAGCTCGACCGCATCCCGCCCAGTGCCGCTGCCGAGCTCCAGAACACGCGCACCGGGCTTGAGCTCCAGCAGACCGATCAGCTGGTGGTTGGGCTCGGCCGGGATCAGCTCACGGAACTGCTCCGCCGCCTGCTCGTACGTCGCCAGCGTGCGCTCGTTGCTCGTCGGAACCCGCGTCCAGCCGTCGCCGGTGTGCTCGACCAGCGCCGGCAGCCGGAGCCCGAGGTCGAGGCCCAGCACCACCACGGTCTCGCCGCGGTGTTGGTCGGAGATTGCCTGGAGCTCGTGTTCCGGATCGCCGGTCAGGTCCGGCAGGAGGGTTAGGCGGACGCCTAGGCGTTCTGCCAGCCGCGCACCGGCGGCGGCGTCGAACGTCGCCGCGTACACGTGAGCCACTCGCTCACTGACCTCCACGACATCGCCCGGGAGCAGCAGGATGCGTGCGGGGCACATGAGGTTCATGCCGACCACATTGGCACGGCGAAGTGCGGTAGCGTCACTCCTCGTGCGCTTGGTGATTGCTACGTGTTCCGTTGACTACTCCGGCCGGCTGACTGCTCATCTGCCGATGGCTCCGCGGCTGCTGATGGTGAAGGCGGACGGGTCGGTGCTGATCCATGCGGACGGCGGCTCGTACAAACCGCTGAACTGGATGTCGCCGCCCTGCAAGCTCGTCGAGGACGAGAACGTGTGGAGTGTGACGAACAAGGCCGGTGAGGAGCTGCGGATCACGCTCGAGGAGGTGCACAGCGACACGGCGTACGAGCTCGGCACCGACCCCGGGCTGATCAAGGACGGCGTCGAGGCGCACCTGCAGGAGCTGCTCGCCGAGCATGTGACCACGTTCGGGGAGGGCTGGACGCTCGTCCGCCGCGAGTACCCGACCGCGATCGGCCCGGTCGACCTGCTCTGCCGCGACGCCGACGGCAACCACGTCGCCGTCGAGATCAAGCGCCGCGGCGAGATCGACGGCGTCGAGCAGCTCACCCGCTACCTCGAACTCCTCAACCGCGACCCCCTACTGGCCCCGGTGCGCGGTATTTTCGCGGCACAACTGATCAAACCGCAGGCGCAGTTCCTGGCGGCCGACCGCGGTCTCGAGTGCGTGACGGTCGACTACGACGCCCTCCGCGGCATGGAGTCCGACGTACTGCGGCTGTTCTGACCCCAGGAGCCCGCATGCCACCGGAACCGGCCAACCCCTTCGAAACGGCGCTGAGCTGGGCTGTCTGGCTCGCGCTGCCACTGGTAGCCGTGGCTGCCGTCGTGATCGTGCTCCTGGTTGTCCGATCGCAGCGCAACCGCCGCCGGCCCTACCCGCCGCAGTTCCCACAACGCTGACTTCTCAAGATTTTTGCCCGATTTCGGGCAGGATGTTGGCTTTTCGGATTCTGGGGTTGCAGAGTTGTCGGGTGATCAGTGAGGCGGCGGCAGCGCCGGTGGACGAGCTGGCCGAGCAGGTCAGCCGGACGACCGGGCTGTCCGCGGACGACGCGCGACGAGTGGTCGCGGACGTGCTGGCGTACTTCACCGAGACCGCCGAGGAGTACGTCCGGCGCCGGCATCGTGAGTTGCAGACCTACGGCGCCCGCAACGACGAGATCTTCGCGCGGGTAGGCAGCGAGCTGCGGCACTGGCCCGTGCGCTCGCCCGAACTCTCCGCCCGTCAGCTGCGACGGATCGTCTACGGCTGACAGCAAGCAAACGACCTTCGAAAGGCACCAACACATGTGCGGAATCGTCGGGTACGTCGGCACCAAGCCGGCCGCGCCCATCCTGGTGGACGGACTGGCCCGGCTGGAGTACCGCGGCTACGACTCGGCAGGAGTCGCCGTCCTCGGATCCAGCGAGCTGAAGGTGCACAAGGACGCCGGCCGGGTCCGTGAGCTGGAGGCGTCGCTGCCGAAGCGGTTCGGCGGCAAGCTCGGCATCGGCCACACCCGCTGGGCGACCCACGGCGGCCCGAGCAAGGACAACGCGCACCCGCACGCCAGCGGTAACGAGCGGATCGCCGTCGTCCACAACGGCATCTTCGACAACGCGGGCGCGCTGCGCAGCCAGCTCGAGGACGCCGGTGTCAAGCTGCGCTCCGAGACCGACACCGAGGTCCTGGCGCACCTGATCGAGCAGTCCGACGGCGCCACCCTCGAGGAGAAGGTGATGGCCGCGCTGCGCCGGATCGAGGGCACCTACGGCATCGCCGTGGTCGACCTCGACTTCCCGGACCGGATCGTCGTCGCCCGTAACGGCAGCCCGCTGATCCTCGGTATCGGCGACGGCGAGATGCACGTCGCCTCCGACGCGGCCGCGCTGATCCGCTACACCCGCCAGGTCGTCTACCTGGACGACGGCGAGATGGCGACCGTCAAGGCCGACGGCTACCGCACCTTCACCCAGGACGCCTCGCCGACCACCAAGACCGCCAAGACGGTCGACTGGGAGGCCGACGAGTACGAGCGCGGCCTGCACGAGCACTTCATGATGAAGGAGATCCACGAGCAGCCGGACGCCGTCGGCCGCGCGCTCCGCGGTCGCCTGGACGAGCGCTTCCACACCGTCCACCTGGGCGGCCTGAACATGGACGCCCGCGAGGCGCGCGAGATCAAGCGGGTCAAGATCCTCGGCTGCGGCTCGGCGTACTACGCCGGTCAGATGGGCGCCCAGTTCATCGAGGAGGTGGCCCGGATCCCCGCCGACGCCGAGCCGGCGTCGGAGTTCCGCTACCGCAACCCGGTGGTCGAGCGGGACACGCTGTACATCGCGGTCAGCCAGTCCGGCGAGACGCTGGACACGCTGGTCGCCGTCCAGGAGCTGAAGCGCAAGGGCGGCCGGGTGATCGGCCTGGTGAACGCGGTCGGCTCCAGCATCGCCCGCGCCGTCGACGGCGGCGTCTACCTGCACGCCGGCCCGGAGGTCTCGGTCGCCTCGACCAAGGCGCTGACCAACATGGCCGTCGCGTTCGCGATGCTCGGCATCCACCTCGGCCGGATCCGCGACGTCTCCCCGGCCGACGGCCGCCGTCTCATCGACGGCCTGAAGAAGCTCCCCGAGCACATCGCCTCGATCGTCGCCCAGGAGGAGCAGCTGGCCGAGATCGCCGGCCGCCTCGCCCAGCACGAGAGCCTGTTCTTCGTCGGCCGCACCCGCGGCTACCCGGTCGCCCGCGAAGGCGCGCAGAAGCTCAAGGAGATCTCCTACCGGCACGCCGAGGCGTACCAGACCTCCGAGCTCAAGCACGGCCCGCTCGCGCTGATCTCGCCGGACGTCCCGAGTGTCGCGATCGTCCCGCAGGACGAGCTGCTCGACCGCAACATCGGCGCCCTGCACGAGATCGCCGCTCGCTCCGGCCCGCTGTACGTCGTCACCCACCCGGACGTCGACGTCCCGGACGGCGTCGCCGCGCAGATCGTCGTCCCGAAGAACGAGCCCGAGCTGGACCCGATCCTGCTCACGATCCCGCTCCAGATCCTCGCGTACTACGCCGCCGTCGCTCTCGGCCACGACGTCGACAAGCCGCGGAACCTGGCCAAGTCGGTCACCGTCGAGTAATAGCTCCACGGCTCTGCCCGCGTCCCTGCCCGATCAGGCAGGGACGCGGGCTTTCGCTTACCTAGCCTGGAGTGGTGAGCGGCACCGAGCACGCCGTCGCCGAGGCGGCCGCACCGAAACAGGCCACCGCACAGCCGGCCTCCACCGCGAAGACCCCGAACAGCGCCTTCGCCACCCTCGGCCCCTGGCTGCGCGCGGAGACCCAGCCCGCTCTCGACGCCCTGGCCGCGAACCCCATCGACCTGCCGACCGTCCTGACGACGCTGAATCGGTTCTCGACCGACGACATCGTGAAGGTCTTCCGGGCCGCGAGCGCCAAGAAGCGCACCGAACTCGGCACCCGCCTCGCCACCGAGCAACTGCCCGCCGTCGACGTCCCCCGCTTCGCCCTCGCCGTCAAGATGGCCAACAACCCCGGCGCGGCCGCGGCCCGCGCGAGCCGGCTGCACGACCTGATCCGCGGCGGCGACGTGCAAAGCGCGTACGAACTCCTGAACGGCCTGGCCGTCGCCGACCAGGAGCGAGCGCTGAACGTCCTCGACAAGGCCCACTGGAACACCCTGGCCAACGGCCTCGACAAAGCCACCGGCGTCGACGCCCCATGGCTCGGCACGCTGCTCGGCGGCGTCCGCGGCGCCCCGGTCACCGCCACCATGACGTCGTACACCTGGCTCAACGGCCAGGACGCCGCCACCGGCGCCGCTTGGGCTGCCGACCAGCCCGACGACCGCCTCACCTTCATGCTCCGCAAACTCGCCACTGCCGGTGCCGTCCGCACCGACCGCCTCCAAGCCATGCTCACCGCCGGCCAAGTCCGCCGCCTCGGACCCGACGTCGCCCCCGACCAAGCCGCCCGGGTCGAGGCCTCCCTGGCCGGTCTGCCATCGGACCAGCGTGCCGCGATCCGCGACTACCTCGGCCTCCCCGCCCCCGCCATCCCCGAAGCCTCCGCCGAGCCGACCAGCCGGAACTTCGCGAAGGAGCCGAAGGAGTTCACCAAGCCCTCCCCGGCGCTGGAGCAGAGCTGCCAGAACCTCTTCGGCCAGACCTACGCCGAGCTGCTCGGCACCATGCAGGACGTCCACGCCTTCGGAGTCAAAGCGACGGTGCACCCGCAGCTCGCGCTGGTCCTGCAGCGGGCGGACGCGATCGCCCGGCAGCAGATCGCCGCCACCGAGGGCCGCCCGATGGAGTCCGCCGACTGGGGCGTCACCGGCATGCTCGGCCTGGGCGGGCCGGGCCGCGGCTTCCACACGTTCGGGCTGGCCGTCGATCTCAACTACGCGACCATGCCGTACCTGATGAACGAAGGCGCCGGATCCAAGCGGGAGAAGCCACTCGACGACCGGCTTCAGCTGATCTACCACCGGATCGCCTGGCTGATGCTCGGCCGGAAGTCGACGATCCCCGCGGGGCCGTGGACGTACGACGCACATGCCGCGGAGTCCCAGGCGATGCGCGACTACTTTGCCCTCCGCAACGATCCGGCGGCGCTGCGGGCGCGGGTCGAGGGGCGCGAGGCCGCCGTCCTGAAGGGCGTGTTCGGCGACCTGCCCCCGGACGCGGCCACGCTACGCGAGCTCATCGACAAGGATCACGACCAGCTGACGGCGGCACCCGAGGTGAACCCGGCGCTACCGCTGAAGGACGGCAAACCGCAGACGATGGACTCGCCGTTCGATCCGAAGAAGGGGCACTCCGATCCGAGCGGCGGCTACCTGAGCATTCGCAAGGAAATCGTCGAGGCGCTGAAGCAGGCCGACCCGGCGATGCGCTGGGGCGGCGCGGACTTCGGCAAGGAGACCGGCGACCTCATGCACTTCGACCTCGGCGCCGGGATCGCCCAGGATCCCGACACCAAGATCTTCGCGCGGAAGAAGAAGGGTTAGGGCTTCCTCCGGCGGAGTTTGCCGAAGGCGGGGAGCAGGAGGACCAGGAGCAGGACGGCGAGGACAGTGCCGGAGATGGGGCGGGTGAGGAAGCCGGCCGGGTTGCCGTCGAAGAGCAGGAGGGACTGGCGGACGGCGGTTTCGAGGAGGGAGCCGAGGACGAAGGCGAGGACGAGCGGGCCGGGTTCGAAGCCGAACTTCTTCATCAGGTAGCCGAGCACGCCGAAGGCGACGACGAGGAAGATGTCGAAGACCTGGTTGGCCACGGTGTAGACGCCGATCAGGGTGATCAGGACGGTGATCGGCGCGAGGACCGCGGGACGGACGCGGAGGATCTTCACGAACAGGCCGACCATCGGGATGCTCATGATCAGCAGCAGGACGTTGCCGACGTACATCGAGTTCACGACGCCCCAGAACAGGTCGGGGTGGTCGGTGATCAGCTGCGGGCCGGGCGGGATGCCGTGGATGAGCAGGGCGCCGAACAGCAGCGCCATCGTGGCGTTGGCGGGGATGCCGAGGGTGAGCAGCGGGATGAACGACGAGGTGGCGGCCGCGTTGTTGGCGGTCTCCGGCGCGGCGACGCCCTCGACCGCGCCTTGGCCGAACCGCCCCGGGTGCTTGGCGCGGCGCTTCTCGACGGCGTACGCGACCAGGGACGACAGGGTCGCGCCGCCGCCGGGCAGGACGCCGAGCGCGAAACCGATCACCGAGCCGCGGCCGATCGCGCCGCCGGATTTTCTGAGGTCCGCGCGGGACGGCCAGACGTTGGCGACCGCGGCCGGCGGTGCGGCGGTGCGATGCCGCTGCTCCAGGTTGTAGAGGATCTCGCCGAGCCCGAACAGCCCCATCGCGATCGGCACGAAGTCGATGCCGTCGGCAAGGTTCAGGGTGTCGAAGGTGAATCGGCTCGCGCCGGTGAAGGTGTCCCGGCCGACGGTTGCCAGCAGCAACCCGAGGCCCGCGGCGATGACGGCCTTCGTCCGGCCGCCGTTGCCGACGGTCGCCACCAGCAGGACGCCGAACAGCGCCAGCGCCGCGTACTCGGGCGGCCCGAAGTCGAGCGCGACCGCAGCCACCACCGGCGCGAGCAGGGTGAGCCCGACGATCGACACGGTTCCGCCGATGAACGATCCGATCGCGGCGATCCCCAGCGCCGTACCGGCTTTTCCTTGTCTGGCCAGCGCATGGCCGTCGAACACGGTGACCACCGACGAGGCCTCACCGGGCAGTTTGAGCAGCACCGACGTGATCGTGCCGCCGTACTGCGCGCCGTAGAAGATGCCCGCCAGCAGGATGATCGCCGACACCGGCTCCACCCCGTACGTGACCGGTAGCAGGATCGCGATCGTTGCCGCTGGCCCCAATCCGGGCAGGACGCCGATCAGCATCCCGATCACGACGCCGATCAGGCAGTACAGCAGGTTCAGCGGCTCCAGGAACTCCATCAGATCAACCGCGGCAAGGGAATCTCGAGCAGCACCACGAACACCCCGTAGAACGCCGCCACCGTCCCCACGCTCACCACGACCGACAGCCCCCAAGCCTCCTTACCCAGCACCCGCATCCAAGCCAGCAACAACACCACCGAAGGAATCTCGAACCCCACCAACGGCAACAACACCGCAAACCCCACCAGCCCAACCACCACCCCCGCCACCCGCCGGCTCGCGCGGGTAAACCGCTCGGTATCAGCCGCCCCACGCCCACTGACCCCAAGCACCACAGCCAGCCCGGTGATCAACAAACTCACTGCAAACGGCCACAACCCCGGCCCAGGCGCCGTCAACCGCCCCACCCCAAGCCCCCAAGACCCAACCAGCCCCGCAACCCCAACCCCACCCGCAACAACCGCAGCCCCCACCTGATACCAAGCCCCACCCGGCACAGCCCCGTCGACAGCGCCGGTTGCCCCGGGCCCATGCTCCGGAGCCCCAGCCCGCCCGTCCGCCCCGCCGCTCCGCGGCCCGTCCGCTCCCCCGGCGGTCCCGCCCGGCGAGCCGTCCGTCTCCTCGCTCACTTGTTGGCGCCCAGGGTGAGTTTGTACTGGTCGATCTGGGCTTTGTACTTCGTGGCGTACTGGTCGAGGATCTTGTGGACTTCGCCGGGGGTGACCTCGATCGGGGTCAGGCAGTGGTTGTCGTTGAACTGCTGGTAGGCGTCGGTGGCGAAGGTCTTCTTGGCGGCGTCGGCGAGCTTGGTCTTGACGGCGTCCGGCGTGCCCTTGGGCGCGGTCAGGAAGCGGTACTGGGAGACGACGACGTCGAAGCCCTGCTCCTTGGCCGTCGCCACGTCGGGGAGGAACTTGATCCGGGCGTCCGAGAAGACCGCGAGCGGCACGACCTTCTTCGCCTTGATCTGCGCGATGCTGTCGCCGACCTGGATGGTCGCGACGTCGATCTGACTGCCCAGCAACGCGGTCAGCGCCGGGGCGCCGCCGTCGAACGGGACGTCGGCGGCCGGGATCCCCGCCTGTTCGAAGGTGAGCGCCGACGCCAGCTGCGCGCCCGTCCCGACCCCGGTGGTGCCGTACTTGAGGCTCTTCCCGCCCTTGCGCAGATCCGCGATCGTCTTCGCCCCGGACGCCGCCGGCGCGAGCAGCACGAAATCGTCCTGCGAGATCCCGCCGATCAGCTCGAAGTCGTCGATCGAGACCGCCTCGGCGCCCGACACCGCGAGCGGCGTGATCGTGAACAGCGACGCGTTCTGGACGGCGATCTGGTACCCGTCCGGCTTCGCGGCCGCCAGCTCCTTCGCGTTCAGCGCGCCGTTCGCCCCGGGTTTGTTCACCACCGGTACGGCGACGCCCAGCTCCCGGCCGATACCCTCGGCAAGGGCCCGGGTGATCAGGTCGGTGCTGCCGCCGGGCGCGTTGCCGACGCTCATCTGGATGTTGCCGGTCGGGTACTCACCGGCGCCGCCAGTGGCGGTCGTCTTCACCCCACCGCAGCCGGTCAGCGAAACGACGGCGGCCGCGATCAGCACTGCGTGGCGGTTGAGCTTCATTGCGTGAGCGTAGGAACGCTCGTCGATGCGTGTCCAAGGCTGTTTCGGCATCGAGTGATACCTTTCGGGAATCATGTTCTCGCTCGACCAGCTGAGCGCGTTCGTCGCCGTCGCCGAGGAGCTGCATTTCGGCCGCGCCGCCGAGCGGCTCAACATGACGCAGCCGCCGCTGAGCCGGCAGGTCCAGAAACTGGAGCGCGCCGTCGGCGTCCGGCTGCTCGAACGCGACAACCGCCGCGTCGTGCTGACCGAGGCCGGGCAGGCGTTCCTGACCGAGGCCCGCCGGATGCTCGCCCTGGTCGACACCGCCGGCGATCTCGCCCGCCGCGTCGACAGCGGCGCCGCCGGGACGCTCCGGCTCGGTTTCACCGCCGTCACCGCGATCCGCACCCTCGGCCCGTTCCTCCGGCAGATCTCCGACGAGCTCCCGGACGTCGACGTGATCCTGCACGAGCGGGTCACCCCGGCCCAGGTCGACGGCCTGCTGCACGGCGAGCTCGACCTCGCGCTCGGCCGCCCGCCCTTCGACACGACGCTGCTGGACTCCCGGATCGTCGTCCGCGAGTCCCTGTGCGCCGTCCTGCCCGCCGACCACCGGCTCGCCGGGCTCTACCGCACGCTGACCGCGGCGGATTTCGCCGACGAGCAGGTGATCAGCTACGACCCGGCCCGCGCGGGCTACTTCCACGAGCTGACCGTCCGCTTCCTCGCGGGATCCCAGCACCGGATCACCCAGCGCGTGCAGCAGGTCCTGACCGTGGTGCTGCTGGTCGCGGCCGGTCGCGGGGTCGCGCTCGTCCCGGAGTCCGCGCTCGATCTCGGCGTACCGGGGGTGACGTACCGCGAGATCGCGCTCCCGGGCGAGCCGGTCGAGCTCCATGCGATCTGGCGGCGCGACTCGACCAGCCCGGTGCTGCGCCGGGTCTTGGCGATGCTCTCAGAGCATCAATAGATCCAAAAGCAGTCTTGGACAGGTATCCACCAGACTTCCTACGCTGACCAGGTGACTCCCACCGAACTCGCCGCCCAGCTGAAGACCGGACTGCTCTCGTTCCCCGTCACGCCCTTCCATGACGACCTGACCTTCAACGAGGCCGCCTACCGCGAGCACCTGTCCTGGCTCAGCCAGTACGACGTCGCCGGCCTGTTCGCCGCCGGCGGGACCGGCGAGGGCTTCTCGCTCACCCCGGCCGAGATCGACACCGTCGTCCGCGCCGCGGTCTCCGAGGTGGCCGGCAAGGTGCCGGTGATCGCGCCCGCCACCGGCGGGACGGCCGCCGCGATCGAGCAGGCGCGCGCCGCCGAGGCCGCGGGCGCCGACGGGCTGTTGCTGCTGCCGCCGTACCTGACCGAGGCCGGTCAGCGCGGTCTGGTCGAGCACGTCTCGGCCGTCTGCCGCAGTACGTCGCTCGGGATCGCCGTGTACAGCCGGGCCAATGCCGTCCTGACCGACGTCGCGGTCGCAGAGCTTGCCGACCGCAACGAAAACCTGGTCTGCCTGAAGGACGGCGTCGGCAACATCGAGCAGATGACGCGGACGTACGCCCGCGTCGGCGACCGGCTCACCTACATCGGCGGTCTGCCGACCGCCGAGACCTTCGCACTGCCGCTACTCCAGCTCGGCGTCAGCACGTACTCGTCGGCGATCTTCAACTTCGTCCCCGAGTTCGCCCTCGGCTTCTACGCCGACGTCCTGGCCCAGGACCGCGACGCCGTCTACCGCAAGCTGAACGACTTCGTCATCCCGTACCTCGACATCCGCGACCGCGCCAAGGGGTACGCCGTCTCGATCGTGAAGGCCGGCGTCCGCGCGATCGGCCGCGACGCCGGGCCGGTCCGCCCACCCCTGCAAGACCTCACCGATGACGAGTTCGCCCAGCTCACCGAGCTGATCGGGCGCGCCAAATGACGCCGAAGATTGCCTCGGTCGAGGTCGTTCCGGTCGCGGGCCACGACAGCATGCTGCTCAACCTGAGCGGTGCGCACGGCCCGTTCTTCACCCGCAACATCGTCATCGTCACCGACAGCTCGGGGAACACCGGGCTCGGCGAGGTCCCCGGCGGCGCGAAGATCGCGGCCACGATCACGGCGGCCGCGGAGCTGCTGGCCGGCCAGGAAATCGCGCGCTACCGCCAACTGCTCCGCACGGTCTCGACGACCTTCGCCCACCAGGACGCCGGTGGCCGCGGCCTGCAGACCTTCGACCTCCGGACGACGGTGCACGCCGTCACCGGGCTCGAATCCGCGCTCCTCGACCTCTTCGGCCAGCACCTCGGCGTACCGGTCGCCGAGCTGCTCGGCGACGGGCAGCAACGCGATCACGTGCCGGTCCTCGGTTACCTGTTCTACGTCGGCGACCCCGCGCAGACCGATCTCCCGTACCTCGTCGACGACGCCGGCTCCGACCGCTGGTCGCAGCTCCGCCGCCAACCGGCGCTGACCCCGGAGGCCGTCGTCGCCCTGGCCGAGGCTGCCCAGGAGCGTTACGGATTCGCCGACTTCAAACTCAAGGGCGGCGTCTTCGCGGGCGCGCGCGAGATCGAGGCGGTCCGCGCCCTGGCCGCGCGCTTCCCACAGGCCCGGATCACCGTCGACCCGAACGGCGCCTGGTCGCTCCACGAGGCCATTGCCTTGTGCAACGGCCTGGACGACGTCCTCGCGTACGTCGAGGATCCGTGCGGCGCCGAACCCGGCTTCTCCGGCCGCGAGACGATGGCCGAGTTCCGCCGCGCCACCGGGTTGCGGACGGCAACGAACATGATCGCCACCGACTGGCGTGAGCTCGCACATGCGATCCGCGCCCAAGCCGTCGACATCCCACTCGCCGACCCGCACTTCTGGACCATGGCCGGCTCCGTCCGTGTCGCCCAGCTCTGCGCCGACTTCGGCCTCACCTGGGGCTCGCACTCCAACAACCACTTCGACATCTCGCTGGCCATGTTCACCCACACCGGCGCCGCCGCACCCGACCCCATCACCGCCCTCGACACCCACTGGATCTGGCAGGACGGCCAAGCCCTCACCACCGACCCCCTCCAGATCGCCAACGGCCGCATCGCCGTCCCCACCACCCCCGGCCTCGGCATCACCCTGAACCGCGAAGCACTGGCCGCGGCCCACGAGCGCTATCTCGAATTCGGACTCGGTGCCCGCGACGACGCAGTCGCCATGCAGTATGTGATCAAGGACTGGAGTTTCGATCCGAAGCGCCCCTGTCTGGTGCGCTGATGTTCATCCGTCGTTGATCGAGGAGCTTGCATGCGTTGGCAGAAGCCGCTCGCCACTGCTGTCGTTCTCACCACTCTGACCACCACTCTCACCGCAACCGCCACCCCGCCGCCGGTCGGCGGCGCGTGCTCACCCCACGCCCGGTTCCTCGGGTTCAGTGACGCGCTGAACAAGACGACGTACGACGGCCAGCCGGTCGCCGGGTTGTCGGCGCTGAACGTCACCGGCCCGCACACCGCGACCGCGCTGGTCGACAACGTGCTCAGCACCCCGGCCCGCGTCTTCCAGCTGAAGGTCAGCAGCAAGCCGGCCGTGAGCGTGACCGGCATGACGATCCTGACCCGGCCGGACGGTACGCCGTACAACGGGCAGGACTTCGACGGCGAAGGGCTCGTGGTCGAGCGCGGCGACCGGACGATCCTGGCAACGTCCGAGCGGGAGCCGTCGATCCGGCGCTTCCGGCTCTCGGACGGCAAGGAGATCGCATCGCTGCCGGTCCCGGCGCGTTTCCAGGTTGCCCCGGCCGGCGAGGCCGCGTCGAACGGGACGTTCGAGTCGCTCACCGTAAGCCGGGACGGCCGATCGCTGTTCGCGGGGATGGAGGCGCCGCTCGCGCCGGACGGCGCTGATGCGAACCGGATCATCCGCTACACCGGCCGCTCGGGTCACGACTACCGGCCGGCCGCGCAGTACGCCTACAAGACCGACGCCGGTCTGTCGCTGGTCGAGCTGGCCTGGGTGAACCCGCAGCAGCTGGTCTCGATGGAGCGGACGTTCGTCGCGGGTGTCGGCAACACGATCCGCGTGTTCAGCGTCTCGCTGCGGCACGCGACCGACGTCACGACTCGCGCTTCGCTGGCCGATGCGCCGGCGAAGGTGTTCCTGCAGAAGAAGCTCTTGTTCGACCTGGTGAACTGCCCGCCGTCCGGTGCCGTCGCCAACCAACCGCAGCCGAACCCGTTGCTGGACAACGTGGAAGCGCTCGCGCTGGGCGGCCACCTGCCGGGCGGACGGCGACAGCTGTACCTGCTGTCCGACGACAACATCAACCCGGCGCAGACGACCCGGTTCTACTCGCTGGCCGTCGATCTGTACTGAGGTCGCCATGGCGTAACCGCCACGATCACGTGACAATGTGTGAATGCGCGTGATCGTGGTGGGTGCGGGCGTTGTCGGGTTGAGTTGCGCGGTGCGGCTGGCCGAGAGCGGGTACGAGGTCGCGGTGTTCGCGCGGGATCTGCCGTTGGAGACGACGTCGGCGGTGGCCGGGGCGATCTGGTCGCCATACCTGGCCGGGCCGGTCGAGCGGGTGGCCGGCTGGGCGCGGGCGTCGTACGACGAGTTCGTGAAGCTGGCCGAGCAGGAGTCGTCGGTGCAGCTACGGCACGGGCGGGAGGTCTACGTCGAGCGGACGCCGGAGCCGGCCTGGGCGGATGTGCTGCCGGATCTGACGCGCGTGGCGTCGCCGCCGGTTGGCTACGCGGACGGGCTGGCGTTCACCGCGCCGGTCGTCGAGATGCCGCTGTATCTGCCGGCGTTGGTGAAACGGCTGGAGGCCGCGGGCGGGACGCTGACGCGGGCCGCGCTGTCCGGCCTGCCGAGTACGGCCGATCTGGTGGTGAACTGCGCCGGTCTGGGCGCGCGGCTGACGGCCTCGGATTCGACGGTCACGCCGGTGCGCGGGCAGGTGCTGAGTGTGGCGCAATGCGGGCTGACCGAGTGGCTGATCGCGGGTGACACCGTGGTGGTGCCCCGGTCGAACGACGTGATCGTCGGTGGGACGAGCGAGGCCGGCGACTGGACACTGGCTCCGGATCCCGCCAGCAGCAAGGCGATTCTGGAGCGGGCCGCGACGTTCGTGCCACAGTTGCGGGCGGCAACGGTATTGCGGGAGCGAGTCGGTCTGCGGCCGGTCCGCCCGGAGGTTCGGTGTGAGCTGGTTGCCGATGTGATCCACTGCTACGGCCATGGCGGCGCGGGCGTCACGCTCTCGTGGGGCTGTGCCGACGAAGTGCTTGCGCTGGCCAATGGGCGCTGAGCGTCCGATCATCCTCGACGGCGGCCTGTCGAACGCCCTGGAGGATCGCGGCCACGACCTGTCCGACGCGCTCTGGTCGGCTCGGCTGCTGCGGGATGCGCCGGCGGAGATCGCCGCCGTCCATCGCACCTACTTCGCAGCCGGCGCGATGGTGGCGACCACCGCGAGCTACCAGGCGAGTGTGCGTGGGTTCGCGCAGGCCGGCGTCCCGGAGCGGGAGGCGGAGCGGTTGATCAGTTCCAGTGTGCGCATCGCACGCGACGTCCGGGACGAGTTCGGCGACGGCCGGCTGGTCGCCGCGTCGGTCGGTCCGTACGGCGCGTTCCTCGCGGACGGCTCGGAGTACCGCGGCCGGTACGGCGTCCCGGCGTCCACCTTGCGCGACTTCCACGGCCCACGCCTCGAACTGCTCATCGACGCCGCTCCCGATCTGCTCGCGATCGAGACCGTCCCGGACGTCGACGAGGCCGAAGTCCTCGTCGAGCTCCTGCGCGAGCTCGACTTCCCGGCCTGGTTCGCGTACTCCGCCGCCGACGGCAAGACCCGCGCCGGCCAGCCCCTCGCCGACGCCTTCGCCGTCACGGCGATCCCCCAAGTAGTTGCTGTTGGCATCAACTGCTGCGATCCGGACGACGTCCGGACCGCCGTCGCCACCGCCGTCGCGGTCACCTGGCGCCCCGCCGTCGCCTACCCCAACAGTGGCGCGGTCTGGAACGCGGAGGCCCGCGCCTGGGCCGGCGAGCCCGCCGACTTCGCCACCCTCGCCCCGGCCTGGGTCGCCTCCGGCGCGGCGTACGTCGGCGGCTGCTGCCAGGTCGGGCCGGCTCAGATCAGCGAGTTGGCGAAAGCCTTAGACGCCCAGCACCTGGCAAAGTAGGTCGAGGGCGCCCGGGTAGGCGTGATCGGGTGGGGTGCCGTAGCCGACGATGACGGCTTGGCGGGTGGTGGGCGCCGGAGCGTGGTGGTAGGTGGACATCGAGGCCAGGCCGAGGCCCTGGCGGGCGGCGCGGGCGACGATGTCGTCGGCGTCGGCGGGGACGTCGAGGAGGACGTGCATACCCGCGGCGATCCCGGCGACCTCGACCTTGGGGGCGCGGACGGCGAGCAGTTCGACCAGGCGGTCGCGGCGCCGCCGGTAGTGCAGGCGGGAGCGGCGGACGTGCCGGTCGTAGTGGCCGGAGGCAATGAATTCGGCCAGGACGAGTTGTTCGAGGGTGGCGGTCTGGTAATCGCTGACGCGTTTGGCGGCGACGACCGGCTCCAGCAGATGCTGTGGGAGGACCATCCAGGCCAGGCGGACGCCGGGGGCGAGGCTCTTGCTGGCGGTGCCGGTGTAGACGACGCGCTCGGGGTCGAGCGCCTGCAAGGCGCCGACGGCCTGCCGGTCGTAGCGGAACTCGCCGTCGTAGTCGTCCTCGATCAGCACCGCTCCGGTCTCGGCAGCCCACTCGACCGCCGCGGCCCGGCGCTCCGGCGCCAGTGGGACGCCGGTCGGCATCTGGTGCGCCGGGGTCAGCAGAACGGCCTGCCCGGCCAGATGCGCCACGTCGGCGCCGTCCGCATCGAGCGGGATCGGAACCGGCTGCAGACCGCGGGCGCGGATCACGTCGCGGTGCAGCGCGTAGCCGAACTCCTCGGTACCGATCGTCGTTCCGCCGAGGTTCTTGACGGTCTCGCACAGCAGGCTGAGGGCCTGGACGTAGCCGGAGCAGATCAGGATCCGCTCCGGGTCGGCGCGGACGCCGCGGGCCCGGGCCAGGTAGTCGGCGAGCGTCCGGCGCAGCTCGATCCGGCCGCGGGGGTCGCCGAGCGCGAAGGCCTCGTTGGGCGCCGCCGTCCAGGACTTGCGCGCCGCGGCCAGCCACTCGCCACGCGGGAACGTCGACACGTCAGGTGAGCCCGGCCGCAGGTCGTACCGGTACGTCGTCTCCGACGGCAGCGCGGTGGCGGGTTTCGGGGCGATCGTCGCGCGGCTCGCGACCACAGTCCCGGAGCCTTGGCGGGCGGTCAGCCAGCCTTCGGCGACGAGCTGCCCATAGGCGTCGGCGACCGTGTTCCGCGCGATGCCCAGGTCCTTGGCGAGTGATCGGGACGACGGCAACCGGGTGCCCGCGGGCAGCCGGCCGCTCCGGATCGACGCGTGCAGCGCGCTGACCAGGTCGCTCCGGCCACGGGACGCAGCCAGGTCGAGATGCAGGTCCGCACCGGAATTGGCCCCTGATTCCTCCATGGAAGTGGACCATACACCTGGGCCGATCCAGGCCTAAGTTGGTCATATGACAACCCGACGAGTGAAGCTGGCCAACCTGGCCCCCGAGTTCTACCAGGCGATGATCGCCCTCGACGCGACCGCCGGCGTCGGCCTGGACCCGCTGCTCGCGCACCTGGTCCGCGCCCGCGCCTCCCAGCTGAACGGCTGCGCCTACTGCACCGACATGCACACGCTGGACTACCTGCACGAGGGCGGCAAGCAGCAGAAGCTGAACGTGCTGCCGGTCTGGCGGGAGTCCGCCAACCTGTTCACCGCGCAGGAGCTGGCGGCCTTTGAGCTGACCGAGGCGGTCACGCTCGTCCACGACGGCCACGTGCCGGACTCGGCGTACGACGCGGCGGCCGCGCAGTTCGAGGAGAAGGACCTGGCGCAGCTGATCGCCCTGATCATCACGATCAACGCGTGGAACCGGATCGGCGTGACCGGCAAGATGGCTCCTGGCCACTACCACCCGAGCTGAGCCGGCGATGACTGCGGAAGCCTTCCGGGCCCGGCACCACTCCGGGCCCGCACTGATCCTGCCGAACGCCTGGGATCCGGTCAGCGCCAAGATCATCGCCGCGAGCGGCGCACCGGCCGTGGCAACCAGCAGCGGCGCAATGGCCCGCGTCCTTGGGTACGACGACGGCGAGCTGACTCCGGCGGCGGAAATGCTGACCGCTGTCGCCCGGGTCGTCCAGGCGGTCGACGTCCCGGTGACCGCGGACATGGAGGCCGGCTACGGCCTGGCGGCCAAGGAATTCACCGAGCGCCTACTGGAGACCGGTGTGGTCGGCTGCAACCTGGAGGACTCCGGCAGCGGCGGTCTGACCGACCTTGCTCAGTTCGCCGACTACCTCGCTGAGGTACGCGCGACCGCGGGCGCTGACCTCGTGATCAACGCCCGGGTCGACGTCTTCCTGTTCCAAGGCACCGTGGCCGATGCAGTCACGCGCGGCCGCACCTACCGCCGCGCCGGGGCGGACTGCGTCTACCCGATCTTCGCGCCGGTCGACGTCCTGCCAGAGCTGGTCGCCGAGATCGGTGGGCCGATCAACGCGCACGCCGCACCGGCCGGGCCGACACCGGCCGAGCTGATCGCCGCAGGCGCACGTCGCGTGTCCTACGGGACCAGCGTGCACAGCCACTTGATGTCGGCACTGGAGGGCTTGCTACCGAGCCTGCACTGAGCGAACGGTGGGCCGTTGCAGCGGCCCACCGTTTCAGTCCAGCAAACCCAGCCGCTGCGCCGCCGCGCCGGCGGCGAACCGAGTCGGTGCGCTGACGAACTCCATGATCGCTGCAATGTGCCGGCGGACCGTGCGCACGCTGAGCTGGAGATGCCGGGCGATCGCGTCGTCCTTGAGCCCGTGGACGAGCAGCCGGAGCACCTCACGCTCCGTGCCACTCAGACCCTTCGTCTGGTTCTGGATGACCGGAGTGGCCGTTTCCCAGAGCTGGTCGTAGTACTGCGTCAGCGCGGCGACCATTGCGGCCGACCGCACCAGCACCGCGCCAGTACTACCGCCACCCGCAAGCCCGATCAGCGCGAAATGGTCGTCGACGATCACCAGGCGCGTCGGCAGTTCATGCGTCGTCCGGACGTCGACACCTGCATCCAGAGCGGTCTGTACGCCGCGGTCGGCGAGGTACTCCGGCGTACAGAGCTCGCGGAACGTCATGGTGTCGCACTGGCCGTTGATCGGCGCCGGCAGCACAGGCTCCGGGCCTTCGCCGGTGACGATCGAGCGGTACGTGCACTGGACGGTCTGGATGGACGTCGTCCAGCGCGCGGTCAGCTCGTCGGGGTCGGTGATGACCTGGGCGAGTACCGAGGGCACGTGGTCCGACCGGCGGTCATGCAACTGCAGCTGGTGCATCTCGGCGGCGGCGACGTACCCCTGGAGGAGCCGGCCGTGCTGTTTGGTGAGCTCGTGATGGACCTGGGTCAGCAGGCCGGTCACGGCGATCAGTGGGTCGACAGCCCGGATGACCGGAGTGTTCCGGCCGGGCTGCACATAGGCGAGCTGCCGGTTCAGCAACTCCTGGTCGGTCGGGTCGCCCAGGTGCGTCACCCGGGCGCCGGTGTGGGTCAGCTCGAGGTAGGCCTCGGCGACGTCGACCGGTAGTAGTTCGCGGACGAGTTTCTCGTGTTCGGACAGACTCTGCGGCTGCCGGCCGAGGCCGGCGGTGACATTGGCAACCACGCGACATCCCCCACCAAGATCGGCCACCCGGGCGGTGGCGGTCGATGTCGCGAAATTACCATCGGCGACCCCTGGTTAGGTAGCTATCTTTCCTAAGCTGCCGGTGTCATCTCACTCACTTGTGGTCTTCTTAACAGCCCGGAGTGCGTAGACGAGCGCCCAGTCCTGGTCGTTGGCGAGGGGGTCGGCCACGTGCGCAGGTTGACCGTTCACACAGCTCGGGTAGACGAACGCACAGGTCGCCGAGCCGTCCGGTGCGAAGTTGATCAGGTTCGCCCGCAGAACGGCGTCCGCCGCGGTGTCCAGCCAGGCCGCCTGGTCTTCGGTGACCAGCTCGCGTGGCCAAGCGGCGTACACGGCGGCGCTGAGGATGGACCAGTAGTGCGGGAACACATCACCCCAGAGCCGGAGCCGCCCGAACCAGTAGCCATCCCAGTGCCGAATGGGGACGTGCCGCAGGCGTACGTCGGGCTGGTCAGCTGCGAAGGCGGTGAGCCAGGGCAGTCGCCGGGTGAGCTCGGAAGCGTCGATCTGGTCCGGTGCGGCGCGATGGGCCCACACCAGTAGCTCCAGCAGCGGAGCGACCATCGACTGCTCGTAGTTGACCTCATGGGGTGGCAGGGCGTCGCCGTACTCGACGAACGTGCGTGCGTGCCGGATGAGGTGGTCGTGCAGGCCCAGCTCGGTCAGCAGCGGGCCGAGGTCGAAGGCGAGGAAGTGGTCGCCGCCGAGCTCGTAATAGCGGTTGAGCACCCTAGTGGCGCCCTCGCGGTCGCCTTGGCCGAGGAGGAAGCGGGCGAACCAGGGGAAGTTGTAGAGCCGGATGTGGCCACGGTTGGCACTGTCCTCCTGGACTGTGCCGTCTGCGTCCACCAGATAGTCGCGGACGAACCGCTCGTACCCGGCCAGTGCCTCGTCGAGCTCGCTGCGGTCACCCCAGCCCTGGGCACGGACCTCCTGGAGCAGGAGGGCCATCCCGACCCGCTCCCGGCCGTCTGACCAGTCACGCCAGGTGTCGGAAACGACGGTGAGGCCGCTTTCGACGTCGTACGGGACGAAGGCGTGCCGGCGGCTGTCCGACAGCTCTGGTCGGCGCTGGTGATCGAGGACGAACCGCACTCGGCGTTCGGCGATGACCTGTAGCGGCTCGTGGAAGAGCAATGCGATCCGTGCACGGCCGTCGGGCGTTTCGACGTACTTCAGGCCGGGGCTGTCCGCGGTGACCGGCTCGTGGCCGCGGAGTTGGATCGTCTCGCCCACCTCGACTGTCAGCTGGTCGGCGTCGAGTAGGGGCTGCCGGTCGGCGTGGAAGGCGGGCAGGTCGGCGTACCAACCGAGCTGCCACGTCCAGCGGTACGACGCTCCCGGCGCGAGTGTGATGACCGGCTGCCCGCCCATGGCGTGCGGAGCCCGGGCGTGGTCGGTGACGTGCAGGTAGATGTGCCCGCGGATGTTGCTGCTGGTCTCCGGGTTGCGTGACTCGACGGAGTACGCCCAGAGCTCACCTTCTTTGAGCTGCAGACCCAGACCGGGCCCAGCACCGGACATGGGCACAGCCCAGACCCAGGCGTCGGCTCCCCCGGCCCAGACGTGTGCGTGAACCGCACCGGTGAGGCTCTCCTGGCTGGAGCGGTAAATGTCCCGGTACGGCGTACTGACCGCAAGTGAGCCGATCTCGACCGGCTCGGTGGTGGTGTTGCGGAGCTCGTACGTCTCCGTCCACTGCGCACCGAAGCGGCGGCCGACGCGGAGCTCGAGGTCACCCAGCTGGTAGAGCAGGTCGAGCCCGGTCTGTCGCCAGCGCACCAGCGCCGGAGTACCGAAGCGGTGGCTGCCGCGGTCGGAGACCACGAAGCCCGTGCCCCAGGCGTGCTGTTCGTCGTCCAGAAGCATCTGGCGGCCGTCGGGATTTGTCACCGCCGCTACGGTGCCGTCGTCGGCGACCTGGACCGTTCCGGGACCGAATCCGAAATTCTCCACAATTCCCCAACCTAACGATGTCGAGGACCGTGCGACGGCTCCGTCTCACTGATGACAGCAACCCAGCGGAAGGAACCGACATGACCCCCGAACAGATCTCCGAGATCCTCGCCAAGCCCTACGCGCAGCAGCTGCTCTACGGCCCGGAGCCGGCCCGGTTCGCCTACGACGGCCTGGACGGCGCCCCGCGGGTGATCCCGATCGGGTTCTGGGTGCACGGCGACCAGCTGCAGATCGCGACGCTGCCGAAGTCCGCCAAGGTCGCCGCGCTGAAGAAGAACCCCAAGGTCGCGCTGACCATCGACAAGGGCTCGTTCCCGCCCAAGGTGCTGCTGGTCCGCGGCACGGCCGAACTGGAGCTGGTCCAGGGCATCCCGGCGGGCTACCTGCACGCCGGCCACAAGGTGATGACCGACGAGCAGTACCCGGACTGGGAGGCCGGAGTGAAGGCGCTCTACACCGAGATGGTCCTCATCACCGTCACGCCGACCTGGGTCAAGCTGCTCGACTTCGAGACCACACTGCCGAAGTCCGTCGAGGACGTCATCCGGGCCAAGAGCGCCTAGATCTTGTTGGCCCGGCGGATGACGTCGACCATGTCGGACATCATTCCCGTCAGGTCGTAGTCCTTCGGGGTGTAGACCGCGGCTACTCCGGAGGCCAGCAGGGCTCTGGCGTCGGCGTCCGGGACGATGCCACCGACGACGACGGGGACATCCTCGAGGCCGGCCTCTCGCAGGCCGGCCACGACGGCCGGGACCAGCTCCATGTGGGAGCCGGACAGGATCGACAGGCCGACACAGTGCACGTCCTCGGCGACCGCGGCGGCGACGATCTGCTCCGGTGTCAGCCGGATGCCTTGGTAGATCACCTCGAAACCGACGTCACGGGCACGGACGGCGACCTGCTCGGCGCCGTTCGAGTGACCGTCCAGACCCGGCTTGCCGACCAGGAACCGCAGCCGTCCGCCAAGCTCGGTGGACGTGCTCGCGACCTTCTCCCGCACCGCGGCGATGGCCTCACCACCAGCCGAGACGCCGACCGACCCCGACACACCCGTCGGGGCGCGGTACTCGCCGAACATCTCCCGCAGCACACCAGCCCACTCACCAGTGGTGACACCAGCACGCACGCACTCCAGCGTTGCGGGCATCAGATTGTCACTGCCCTTCGCCGTCGCGCGTAGCTTCGTCAGCGCGGTTTCAACCGCCTTGGCGTCCCGCTGCGCCCGCCACTCGCGTAGCGACGCCAGAGCGGCTTGTTCGGCGGCAGGGTCGACAGTCTGGATCGCTGTGTCCAGATCGGCGGTCAACGGCGACGGCTCGGTGTTCTCGAACTTGTTGACGCCCACGACGACCTGCTCACCGGACTCGATCCGCTGCCAGCGTTCGGCATGTGACGCGACCAGCGCCTGCTTCAGATAGCCACTCTCGACCGCAGCGACCGCACCGCCCATCGCCTGCACCCGATCGATCTCCTCCCGGGCGCCCTCGACCAGCTCAGCCACCTTGGCCTCGATGACGTGAGAGCCGTCGAAGATGTCGGCGTACTCCAGCAGGTCGGACTCGTACGCGAGCACCTGCTGCATGCGCAGCGACCACTGCTGATCCCACGGCCGCGGCAGGCCGAGCGCCTCGTTCCACGCCGGCAGCTGGACCGCACGGGCGCGAGCGTTCTTCGACAGCGTCACACCGAGCATCTCGAGCACGATGCGCTGCACGTTGTTCTCCGGCTGCGCTTCGGTCAGCCCAAGCGAGTTGACCTGGACGCCGTACCGCAGCCGCCGCGCCTTCGCATCAGTGACGCCGTACCGCTCCAGCGTCAGCTCGTCCCACAGCTGGACGAACGCGCGCATCTTGCACATCTCCTCGATGAACCGGACACCCGAGTTCACGAAGAAGGAGATGCGCTGGACGACGTCGCCGAACCGCTCCGGCGGCACCTGGCCGCCGTCCCGGACCCGGTCCAGGACCGCGATGGCCGTGGACAGCGCGAACGCCAACTCCTGGACAG
Source organism: Kribbella sandramycini (assembly GCF_013131805.1). GTDB lineage: Bacteria > Actinomycetota > Actinomycetes > Propionibacteriales > Kribbellaceae > Kribbella > Kribbella sandramycini. Next base: position 368,417 of record NZ_JABJRC010000007.1, read on the forward strand.
GCGTAGCCCCGGCCTCCTGCAGGTGGTAGCTGCAGATGTTGATCGGATTCCACTTCGGGACGTTGGCGACCGTGTAGGCGATCAGGTCGGTCGTCAGCCGCAGCGAGGCATCCGGCGGGAAGGCGTACGTACCGCGGGACAGGTACTCCTTGACGATGTCGTTCTGGGTCGTGCCGGTCAGCTCGGACGGCAGCGCGCCCTGCTCCTGCGCGGCGACCTGGTAGAGCGCCAGCAGCCACATGGCCGGCGCGTTGATTGTCATCGAGGTGTTCATCTGCGCCAGCGGGATCTGGTCGAACAGCGCACGCACATCGCCCAGATGCGCCACCGGCACCCCGACCTTGCCCACCTCGCCCTTGGCCAGCGGGTGGTCCGCGTCGTACCCGGTCTGCGTCGGCAGGTCGAACGCGACCGACAGCCCGGTCTGGCCCTTGGCCAGGTTCCGCCGGAACAGCGCATTCGACTCGGCCGCCGACGAATGCCCCGCATACGTCCGCATCACCCACGGCCGATCCCGCTCAAGGCTCGCCATGTACCCGAGAGTAGGACTGTGTGCCCTTGTGAGTCGCCCCCTCGTGACTCGTGTCACGAGGGGGCTGCATCACATTGGGGCCTGCCTAGGCGCTGATCGGGAGCGGCGTCCGTTCGACGTGCAGGATGCGGTGCAGGCGGGTGACCGCCAGGATCCGCACCACCGACGGCAGTGGGTGCCACAGGACGAGTTGCCGGCCGAGCAGTTGCGTCCGGCGGTGGGTCGCCACCAGCAGACCCAGACCGGTCGCGTCGACCGCGTCCACGGCTTCGAGGTCGACGATCACGTCACCCTCGGAGGTGTCGATCAGATGGTTGAGTGTCTGCCGGACGTCGCCCACAGTGCGCACGTCCAGGATGCCGGTCAGATGTACGACGTTGTCATGGGTCGGTGCGTGCATGTCCGTGCCCTCCGCTCTTTCGGCGGCCCCCGAGTCCTCGGCCGCTGTGGCAGCGTGTGTTGGTAAAGACTCCCCGGGGACACGGATGGTTGCCAAGGGGTCGGCACATTTTGTTTTCGGACAGGAGGAGAATGGTGATGTGTTCGCCGAGCGGTACTTCCTGTTCCCGGTGGTGGCCATCGCGTTCGCGGTGGTCATGGTGCTGCTGTGCCGGTGGGCGTTCTCCAAGGCCAAGGGCGGGTCGCTGGTCCGCCGGGTCGACCACGGTCCCGCCACGCGGGACTCGTTCGGCCTGCTGATCGACGTCCGGACCGAACGCAGTCACAACGAGGCCCGGATCGCGGTGTCGAAACTGAAGGACTTCGGGATCAAGGCGACCACCGCCCGCACCCGGGAGGGCTGGACGGTCTACGTCTGGCCGAAGGACGAGCAGGCCGCGCGCGGCCTGCTGGACACCCGCTGAGCCCGTTCCTGGCAGTTTCCTGACCGTTCGCTGTCCTCCGAACGGCGTGCTCGCGCGTCTACCCGCAGGCATGCCCGGACGCCGGGCAGGTGTGATCGGGGTCACGAGAAGGGTCCAGGGGACATCGGGCAAGAACAGGGCGAGCCGCTCGGCGGCGACCCAGCAGACACGAGGAGTGCGATGACGCCCGACGTGGCCCTGGCGGCCATAGTCTTCCCCGGGCGGGTCTCCGCCGCACCGGTGGAGACCGCGGACGAGGACAGCCGCGCCCTGGAGGCGTCGGTGCGCGAGCCGGACCGGTTCACGCAGATCTTCGACACCTACTTCGGCCAGGTGCACTCGTACGTCGCACGCCGGCTCGGCACCGACATCGCCGACGACCTGGCCGCGGAGACGTTCCTGATCGCGTTCCGGCAGCGGGAGCGGTTCAACAGCCGCAACGGCGTCGTCCGGGCCTGGCTGTACGGCATCGCGACCAATCTGATCCGGCGGCACCGCCGGAACGAGGTGCGGGCCTGGCGGGCCACGGCGAAGCTCCCGCTGCCGGAGCCGACCACTGGGCACGAGGAGCGCGTCGCCGCCCAGGTGACCGCACAGGGCGTCAGCCGGGAGCTGGCCGCCGCACTGGCCAAGGTCTCCGCCAAGGACCGTGAGGTGCTACTGCTGGTGGCGCTCGGCCAGCTCACGTACGACGAGGTCGCGGCCGCGCTCGGAATCGCCTACGGGACTGTCTGCTCGCGACTGTCCCGGGCCCGGCGCGTCATCCGCGAGTCCCTCGGCCACACCGATCCGACAGCAGGTGACTCCTGATGAACGAGCTCGAGTCCATTCGCAACGCCTACCCGGAGCAGGACGGTCCGACGCCCGAGGCGTCCGCCGCCGCCCGGCGGAAGCTGCAGAACCTCATCTACGAGGAGCGCAACCGCAGCCGCTCGACACTGGCTCGGGTCGGCTGGATCGGCAGCGCAGTCACCGCCGCGACCGCAGTGGTCACCGTGGTTGCCCTCGGCGTACCGCTGCTGGACGGCGACACCAGTGGCGACGTCGGTGTGGCCCCGGCAACACTCACCCCGCCCAAACTGGCCAGTGCGAGCGAGACGCTGATCGCAGCCGCAGTCCAGCAGGAGAAGGACGAGAAGGTCGCCGGCAAGTACTTCCGGGTCCGGACCTTACACGCCATGACCGGAGTGCGCGTCGGGCGGCCGCGCTACACGCTCAGGCGGCAGACCATCGCGGAGCGCTGGATGCCGGCGCGCAGCGGGGTGAAATCCTGGTTCGGCTGGGTCGAGCTCGGCTACAAGCCCGCCACGCCCGCCGACGAGGCCAAGTGGCGCGCGCAGGGCTCGCCCACCTCCTGGGACCAGAGCGAACTCGACCGGCACATCACCCACGAACCCACCGAGCCCGTGGTGAACGAGATGTCCTTCGAGGACGTGCCACCGGGCTACTACCTGTCCGGTGACAAACCCCTCACCGCCCAGCAGATCGCCGCGCTGCCCACCGACCCGGTCAAACTGCGTGCGGTCCTGGCGCGCGGCGCCGACCCGAGCAGCCCCTCCCTGGTGGACTACCAGGTGTACAACTCGGCCGGCCGCCTGCTGTTCGAGGCTCCGTCCCCGCCGAAGCTGCGCGGCGCGGCGCTCCGCGTGCTGTCCGCACTCCCAGGCGTGACGATCGAGCGCGACATCAAGGATCCGCTCGGCCGGACCGGCACCAAGGTGTCGCTCAAGACGGACTTCGACCGCATCAAGCCCGGACCGACCCCGACGCTGTTCAGCGACGGCCGCATCGACTACATCATCGACCCGGTGCACGGGCGCCTGCTCGCCTCGCAGACCTACGGTCCGAAGAGCGGCGCCGACATCGTGCTCGAGTCGGGCTGGACGAACGAGCGGCCGACGCCGCCCTCGACCAGCATCCGCTGACCCACCCCTAGGACCCGGTACCGGCCGTCTGGCCGGTACCGCGCTTCACCCTGCCCGGAAACTGCCCTTCCCCGAGAGGTGAACCCTTGCCCAGATTCCGCCCGCACAAGGCCGTGGCCGCGGCGACAGCCGTCGCTCTGGTCGGCCTCACTGCCGCTGTCCCGCCCGCTGTCGGCGCCGGCGCCCCCGGTACGGCGACGTCCGTGTCGAGCAACCTGTCGTCGCTGACATTCACTCTGGTCACCGGTGACAAGGTGATCGCCCGGCGAACCTCGACCGGCGTTGTGCCGGTAGACGTCCGTCCCGGCCCAGGCCGCGGTCCGATGGCTTTCCACAAGCTGTCGCTCAAGAACGAGCAACTGGTCGTCCCGTTGGACGCCATGCCGCTCGTACACGCCGGTGTGGTCGACTCTCGGCTGTTCGATATCGCACTGCTCGACAAGCTCGGTCTGGACGACAAGTCCGCTCCGCAGCTACCGCTGCTGGTCCAGCACGCCAGCAACGGCACGACCCGCGCAGTCCGGTCCGCGCTGCCGGAGGGGACCGAGGTCAAGCGCGAACTACCGAGCATCGACGCGGTCGCCATCGGCCAGGACCGCAAGCAGGCCGGCGACCTGTGGTGGAACTGGCTGAACAGCACCCAGGCGAAGCGCCGCACCGGCCTGGCCGGCACTGTGCAGAAGCTCTGGCTGGACGGCGGCGCCACCCCGCTCCTCGATCGCAGCGTCCCGCAGATCGGCGCACCGACGGCCTGGAAGGCCGGTCTGACCGGCAAGGGTGTCAAGGTCGCCGTCCTCGACACCGGCTGGGATCCGGGTCACCCCGACCTCAAGGACCGCGTCGTGGCCACCAAGAGCTTCGTCGCGGACGACGAATCACCCGTCGACAAGGTCGGCCACGGGACGCACGTCGCCTCGACGGTCGCCGGCACCGGCGCCGCCTCGGCCGGCCAGTACCGCGGCGTCGCACCGGAGGCGGACCTGATGATCGGCCGCGTCTGCGGCTTCCGCAACTGTGAGACCTCGGCGATGATCGCCGGGATGGAGTGGGCCGCGAAGTCCGGCGCCCGCGTGATCAACATGAGTCTCGGCGCCGGTCCGACCGACGGCACGGACATCCTGTCCCAGACGGTCAACGAGCTGACCGCGAGCACCGGTGCGCTGTTCGTCATCTCGGCAGGCAACTTCGGCCTGGACACCACAGTGTCCACACCGGCCGCGGCGGACGCCGCTCTGGCGGTCGCGTCGGTGACGAAATCCGACACCCGCAGCGAGTTCTCCAGTCAGGGACCGCGGTTCGGCGACCTCATGGTCAAGCCCGAGATCGCCGCGCCGGGCAGCCGGATCATCGCCGCGCGGGCCGCTAACACCCCGCTGGCGCCGTTCGCGATCAACGACTCGTACGCCGACCTCTCGGGCACGTCGATGGCTGCACCGCACGTGGCCGGCGCGGCTGCGCTGGTGGCACAGGCACACCCGGATTGGAAGGCTCCGCAGCTGAAGTCCGCGTTGATGGGCTCTTCGCTGCAACTGCGCGACCAGGGCATCTACAGCCAAGGCGCCGGCCGGGTGGATGTCGCCAGCGCGCTGAAGCAGCCGGTGCTGGCCATTCCGAGCAATCTGAGCCTTGGGCTGCAGAAAGCGCCGCACGACGACGACAAGCCGGTTACGAAGCCGGTTACGTACTACAACACCAGTGCGCACCCGGTCCGGCTGTCGCTGCGGGTCGATGGCCCCAAGCTGTTCCAGCTGAGTACGACGTCCCTTCTGGTGCCGGCCAATGGCAGTGCGACCGTCGACGTCACTGCTGACACCTCTGGCCCGGAGGCCGAAGGCGCGTACGCGGCCTGGATCGTTGCCACCAGCAACGGGTCGACCGTCCGCACCACGGTCGGAGTGGGTAAAGAGGTGACCACTCACGAGTACACGTTGAACATGCTGGACCGGACCGGCGCACCGGCCCGCAATGACGAGCAGTACATCGCAGGCGCCTACCTGGTCGATACCGAGCGCCTGCTCTGGCACTTCGTCCCGGCCGGCGAGAAGGTCGAGCTGCCGGCCGGCCGCTACATCGTCGACGGCCTCGCGGCGAAGTTCAACGACAACGGCTACGGCTACGGCTATCAGGAAGGCACCTACTACTCCGAGCCGGAGGTGGTCCTCGACAAGGGCGGACCGATCACTCTCGACGGCCGCACTGCCCGCGAGGTCGCGATGAAGCCTCCGGTCACCGATGCGACCACGGCGTCGGCAGGTATCGGCATCGCGCGCCAGATCGGCGACTGGTCGTACACCGGCGGTGTCGGCGTCATCAACGGCGGCAACGCGAACTACGCGCCCAAGCTGTATGTCGTCCCGAGCAAGACCGGTCCGGACAAGCGGTTCACCAGCTACGCCCACGCGGTCTGGGTGGGCACGCCCGACGGGCCGGACCCGAGCGGGGAGCTCTTCCTGGACAGCCCGTACTTCTACCACGACTCCACTGTCTGGCCGGGCGGCCGCATCCCCGCTGCGCCGTCGTTGATCACTGATCCGGCCGACTACGCGCACGTGGACGCTTCGTACGCCGGAGAGCCGGGATACCGCGCCAACAACTACAGCTACCCGACTCTGCCGCAGCGCAACGGCGACGGCACCTGGGTGCCCGCGTTCGTCTTCACCCCATCAGTCGGGATGACGCTGCCGTTCCGGCGCAACGAGTACTACACCGCGAAGAACGTGTTGTGGGGCTCTTCCAACGAGGTCTACCGGTACAGCGAGGAGGCGGGCTTCGAGTACCTGACCGTGCTGGACTCCCCCGCACGGTCGTACCCCGCTGGGCGGACGACCAAGGAAGACTGGCAGCGCGGCGTCTTCGGACCGAGCCTGGCCGACTCCCGGATCGGAAACCCCGGCCGAGACGCTCAGCCGTGGTCGTCGCGGGATGGCGACAGTCTGAGCATCTATGTGCCGTCGTTCGCCGACGGTCACCCGGACCGGCTCGGTGACACCGGTCTGGCGTCGGAGCGGACGACGCTGGCCCGCGACGGGCAGGAGATCGGTTCCACCGATTCACCATCCATCCAGACGTTCGCCGTCCCGCCGGGTGCGGCGACGTACGAACTGACGAAGGTGACCAAGCGGGCCGACGACTGGACCAGGTTGTCGCCGGAGATCTCCTCGAAGTGGACCTTCCGCTCGCAGCGCACCCCGGACGGCGTGAACACCGCACTACCGCTGCTGAACGTCCGCTACACGCCAGAGCTCGATGAGCGGAACTACGCACCGCAGGGCCGGTTCCAGTTCCCGGTCACCGTGCAGACGGCGTTCCTGGCACCCAAGCGACCGATCGTCGCGCTGGAGCTGTCGACGTCGTTCGACGACGGCAAGACCTGGCAGCAGGTGTCAGTACGCCGTACCGGCACCGCAACCTGGACGGCGGCGCTCGACCACTCGTCCGCCGGTTACGTCACGCTGCGGGCGCAGGCCCGGGATGCGGCCGGTAACAAGGTCGACCAGACCATCAAGCGGGCCTACGAAGTGAAGTAATCCCAGGAGCACCTGGCGGCTCGCGGTTGAGGGGCTTCGAGCCGCCAGGCCTTGGGAAATCCGGAGCAGTGACTAGTGTCGGTGTATGGCGACTCTGCTCGAGCTGGATCTGACCCGTGGTGTGATCGAGACGCCGCCGGCCTCGCCGGTGGCTGCCTTCCGGGCGCGGCATCTGCCGACCCTGCGGGAGCTGGTCGCCGCACTGCGCAAGGCCGCACGCGACGAGTCGGTCGTCGGGGTGGTGGCGCACGTGGGCGGGCCGGCGCTGTCGCTGTCCCAGGTGCAGGACCTGCGGGATGCCGTGGCCGACTTCCGCACCTCCGGAAAGCCAGCTGTCGCGTGGACCGAATCCTTCGGTGAGACCGGTAGCGGCACTGTGCCCTACTACCTGGCCACCGCGTTCGACGAGATCTGGGTGCAGCCTTCGGGCGAGCTGGGGATCACCGGCGTCGCAGTCCAGGCAGTGTTCCTGCGGAGCGCGCTGGACAAGGCCGGAGTGATTCCGCAGTTCGGTAAGCGGCGTGAGTACAAGACCGCCGCGGACACCTTCACCGAGAAGGAGATGACCGGCCCGGCCCGTGAGATGGCGGCCCGGCTCGCGGAGTCGGCGTACGAGCAGATTGCCGACGGCATCGCCGTCCGCCGCCGGTTGACGCCGGAGCAGGTGCGCGAGCTGGTGGACAACGCGCCGCTGCCCGCCAAGGCGGCTCTGGACGCCGGGTTGGTCGATCGGCTCGGCTACCGCTCCGACGTGTACGACGAGCTGAAGAAGAGGCTCGGCGAGACCGAGCGGCTGCTGGCGGAGCGCTACGTACGGCGCGGCCCGCGCACGTTCGCGGAGTTCCAGCGCCGCCTCCCCTGGCCGGAGAAGCCGGTGGTCGCAGTGGTTCGGGTCTCCGGCGGGATCACGGTCGGCCGCAACTCGGCCAGTCCGCTTGGCGGGCCCGGCTCCGGCTCGGACACGGTCGGTGCGGCGCTCCGCGCGGTTGCGGATGAGGCGAAGGTCAAAGCCGTCGTACTGCGGATCGACAGCCCGGGCGGCTCGTATGTCGCGTCGGATGCCATCCGCAACGAGGTGCTGCGGCTGCGGTCCACCGGCCGGCCGGTGATCGCCTCGATGGGCAGCGTGGCCGCCTCCGGTGGCTACTTCGTCGCAATGCCGGCTGACGTGATCGTGGCGCAGCCGGGGACTATCACCGGTTCGATCGGCGTCCTGACCGGGAAGGGCGTCGTCCGGGACGCGCTGGCGCGGATCGGCATCTCCCAGCAGGCCGTCTCCGAGGGCGCGAACGCCCGGATGTTCTCCGCCCAGGAGGAGTTCACCGACGAGCAGTGGTCGCGACTGGAGGAGACGCTCGACCGCATCTACCAGGACTTCGTGGCCAAGGCCGCTCAGGACCGTGGCCTGCCGGAGGAGCAACTGGAGCGGCTCGCGCGCGGCCGCGTGTGGACCGGAGCGGACGCCCACGAACGCAAGCTGGTCGACGAGCTCGGCGGCTTCCAGCACGCGTTGCAGCTGGCCTGCGACCGCGCCGGGCTGGACAGGGACGACATCCGCGTCGCGACCATCCCGCACCGCAACCTGCTCGACCAGCTACGCCCGCCGACCACTACCGACGATCTGGCCGTGACCTCGCAGCCGCTGACGCTGGACGGCCTGACCAGCGGGCTTTACAGCGCGCTGGGCCTGCCGCCGGCCGGTCTGCTGCGGATGCCGCTCAACTGGCAGCTCGGATAGTCAGGAGGTCCGCTCGCCGCCAGGAACCCAGAGGACGTCGCCACCCGACGACAGGTTGGCGACCCGGCCCAGGATGAAGAGCAGGTCCGACAGCCGGTTCAGATAGGTGATGGCGAGCAGGTTGACCGACGGGCCGTGGGCCTCGACCGCAGCCCAGGCTGTGCGCTCGGAGCGGCGTACGACGGTCCGAGCGACGTTCAGGTAGGCCGCACCGACCGTGCCGCCCGGGAGGATGAACGAGCGCAGCTTGGACAGGCGGCTGTTGTACTCGTCGCACCAGCCTTCCAGCCGGTCGATGTACTCCTGCGTGATCCGCAGCGGCGGGTACTCCGGGTTCGGCGTGATCGGGTTGCAAAGGTCCGCGCCGACATCGAACAGGTCGTTCTGGATCCTGGTCAGCAGCACCACCAGCGCGCTGTTCAGGTGGCCGGCCGCGATCGCGACCCCGATCGCCGAGTTGGCTTCGTCGACATCGCCGTACGCCGCCAGTCGCGGGTCCGTCTTCGAAGTCGTCGAGTTGTCGCCCAGGCGGGTCTCGCCAGCGTCACCGGTGCGGGTGTAGATCCGCGTCAAGTTCACAGCCATGGCAGGGACTCTACGCAAAGGTGGATACGTCTAAACGCTACAGTCGACCAGTGGAACGGTTTCGGATCGCAGGTGAGGCACGGCTCGAGGGAGCCGTGGAGGTGGCGGGCGCGAAGAACAGCGTGCTCAAGCTGATGGCCGCAGCACTGCTGGCCGAAGGGACGACGACGCTGCGGCAGGTGCCCGGCATCCTCGACGTCACCTTCATGGCCCAGCTGCTGGACACCCTGGGCTGTTCGGTAACCGTCGAGGCGGACGCCGGGCTGGCGACGATCGCCGTCCCCGGTGAGATCGGCTACCAGTGCGACTACGACCTGGTGCGCAAGCTGCGGGCCTCCATCTCGGTGCTGGGCCCGCTGCTGGGCCGCTGCGGCCGCGCGGAGGTCGCGCTGCCCGGCGGGGACAACATCGGCTCCCGCGGGCTGAACATGCACGTGGCCGGGCTGGAGGCGATGGGCGCGAAGGTGCACATCGAGCACGGCTTCGTGATCGCCGAGGCCCCGCAGGGGCTGCACGGCGCCGAGGTCTGGCTGGACTTCCCGAGCGTCGGGGCGACCGAGACGATCATGATGGCGGCCGTGCTGGCCCGCGGGACGACCGTGATCGAGAACGCGGCCCGCGAGCCGGAGATCCAGGACATCGCGATCATGCTCGGCGAGATGGGCGCGCAGATCGAGGGCGCCGGGTCGCCGCGGATCGAGATCACCGGGGTCAGCGGGCTGCTGAAGCCGGTCGACCACGTCGTCGTCCCGGACCGGATCGTCAGCGGCAGCTGGGCGTTCGCGGCGGCGATCACTCGTGGTGACGTGACCATCACCAATGGTCACGCTGAGCATCTCGAGCTGCCGCTGGACAAGCTGCACAAGGCCGGCGCCGAGATCGAGGTGCTGAACCCGGGGTTCCGGGTCCGGATGAACGACCGGCCGAAACCCGTCGACGTCGTCACGCTGCCCTACCCGGGGTTCGCGACCGACCTGCAGGCCTTTGTGATCGCGCTGAACGCGATCAGCGACGGCGCCGCGATGGTCACCGAGAACCTCTTCGAGGGCCGGTTCACGTTCGCGCAGGAGCTGACCCGGCTGGGCGCGCAGATCCAGACCGACGGCCACCACGCCGTCGTCCGCGGCGTCCCTCGACTGTCCGGCGCCCCGGTGGTCGCCTCCGACATCCGCGCCGGCGCGGCGCTCGTCCTGGCCGGCCTGGCCGCCGAGGGCGAGACGCTGGTCTCGGCCGCTCACCACGTGCACCGCGGCTACACCGACTTCGCCGGGAACCTGCGCCGCCTCGGCGCCGATGTCACGGTCGAGCCGGACGACTCGGACGTCTACTGGAACTGAGCCGGCCTGCTACCGCCAGGCCTTGAGAAGCGTCGTCACGTGCAGGCGCAACGCTTTCGGCGGTAGCGGCGACGGACTGGTCAGAACAGCGGAGACAACCGGCCCGATCAACTGGGCGGTGGCGAGCGCGGCGTCCGGCATCTCCGGCGCGACCGGCCGAACGCGCTCGAGGACGTCGCCGGCGCTCGCGCCCAGCAGATCCGCCTGCCGAACCAGGCCCAGCACGGCGGGATCGTGCTGGGCCTCGCCGATCAGCGCCCGATAACTCAGCCCCGCCGGCGAGGTCGTGAGGAAGGCGGTCAAGGCCGTCAGGTAGGCGACCAGATCACTCGCGGGATCGGAGCGGGGCGGCGTCCCGAGCTCCTGCCGGCCGTCGATGACACTTGCCTCGAGCAGGATCTCGGCCTTCGTCGACCACCAGCGGTACACCGTCTGCCGGCCGACCCCGGCCCGCTCCGCGATGCCCTTGATCGTCATGGCGCCGTACCCGATCTCGACCAGCAGGTCGTCGACCGCATTGAGCACCGCGCGGCGCGCCTCCTCGCTGCGCGGGCGTCCTGGGGACCGGTTCATCGGAGCACCATACCGAGACATCGTGCCTTGGATCTGTTAATCTTCATTTCCGAGGCACAGTGCCTCGTAAATTGGAGGCAGCTGTATGTGCCGAGCCTGCGGCTCGATCGACCACCGGCCCGAACCCGCCCGGGCGCCGCGCTTCGCCGCGCTCCGGAACCGGGACGCGCGGCCGTACCTGTTCGGGACCGGCCTGGCGATGATGGGCGACAACATCGAGCACGTCATCACGTACTGGGTGCTGTGGCGGGAGTTCCATTCGCCTGCGCTGGCCGGATTCCAGGTGATCAGTCACTGGCTGCCGTTCCTGCTGTTCTCCGTGCTGTCCGGATCGCTGGCCGACCGGTACGACTGCCGGCGCGTCATCCAGTCCGCGCAGGCGCTGTTCATGGTCGTGTCCCTGTGCTGGGGGCTGCTTTTCCTGACCGACTCGCTCCAGGTCTGGCACGCATGTGTCCTGCTCGTTCTGCACGGCTGCGCCGGCGCACTGTGGGGTCCCGCCGAACAAATGATGCTGCACGACTTCGTCGGCCGCGACGACCTGCCCAGCGCCGTCCGCCTGAACGCGACCTTCCGCAGCCTGGGCGTGCTGTGCGGCCCGGTCGTCGGCTCGGCGCTGCTGCTCCTGCTCGGCCCGACCGGCGGCATCTTCGCGAACATCGCCATCTACCTGCCGCTGACGATCCTGCTCTTCCGCACCCGCTTCACCGGCCACGTCCGCGAAGGGGTCGGCGCCCGGCCCCGCGTCGGGCCGCTCGCCGCGCTGCGTGCGGCCCGCGGGCTGGCGATCAGCCCGACCATCGGCAGCATGATCATCCTGGCCGGCCTGGGCTCGTTCTTCGTCGGCGCCTCGATCCAGACCGCGATGCCGGAGTTCGCCGAATCCCTCGGGGCCGGCGCCACCGGCCTGACGTACGGCGCCCTGCTGTTCGCGGCCGGATTCGGCGGAGTGGCCGGCGGCCTGGCCATCGAAGCCACCGGCTGGCTGCGCCCGACCGTGCGAACCGCAGTCGTCGCGACGGTGTGCTACGGCCTGAGCATCGTCGTCTTCGCCCTGACCGGTTACTACGTCCTCGCCCTGATCGCCCTGATGATCAGCGGCGTCGCGAACTTCGTCTCGATGTCCGTCTCCCAGACCGTCGTCCAACTCGAGGCTCCCGCTGCCGACCGCGGCCGCATCGTCGGCCTCTACAACACCTCCTCCGGCGGCCTCCGCATCGGCAGCGGCTTCACCGTCGGCCTGGCCGGCACCGCGATCGGCATCACCTGGTCCCTGGCCCTCAGCGCAGCAGTCCTCGCCATCGCCGCCCTCGGCACCGGCGCCTACGCATTCTTCAAACGCCCCGCCACCCCGAACGGCGTTGCGGGTTAGGGTCGTGCCATGAGTGAGCGCGTGGTCAAGCCGGTAGGCCGTGGTTTCCTGTTCCTGGACTCGCATCCGGCGGGATGCGCCCAGATCGTCCGCGACCTGGCCGCCTCCGTGGTGCCGCCGATCGTCGAGCCCCGTGTGCCGGAGGACGCGCCGGTCGCGCTGGTGATCGGCTCCAGCTCGGGCTACGGGCTGGCGACAACGATCGCCGGGCTGACGGCGTTCGACATCACCGGGGTCGGGGTCTCCTTCGAGAAACCGGCCAACGCCCGGCGGACGGCGTCCGCCGGCTGGTACCGGACGGCGGAGACCGCGAAACTCGCCCGGGAGCGGCGCTCGCGCTTCTCGTTCGTGAACGCGGATGCCTTCGCGGACACCACCAAGGCGGAGGTGCTCGATCTGATCGCCGAGAAGTTCGGCAAGATCGACCACCTGATCTACAGCGTCGCCGCCCCGCGCCGCACCGATCCGCGCACCGGCGAGACCTACCAGTCCGCGCTGAAGACGATCGGCGAGCCCTACACCACCAAATCCCTCGCGTACGACGGCGCCGAGCCGCAGCTGACCGAGGTCACGGTCGACCCGGCCACCGACGACGACCTCGCCCAGACCGTGAAGGTGATGGGCGGCGAAGACTGGGCCCGCTGGGTCACCGCGCTCCAGGAGCGCGACCTGGTCAGCGAGTACTTCAACACCGTCGCCCTGACCTACATCGGCTCCGACATCACCGGCCCGATCTACCGCCAAGGCTCCATCGGCGCCGCCAAGGCCGACCTCGAGCAGACCGCGCTCACCCTGGCCAAGAACGGCATCCGCGCCTACACCTCGGTCAACGGCGCCGCCGTCACCCAGGCCTCCTCCGCCATCCCCGGCATCGGCCTCTACACCAGCCTGCTGCACAAGACCCTCGGCGCCGACATGCAGACGCCGATCCAGCAGTCGGTCAACCTCTGGAGCCAGCTCACCGGCAAACCCAAGGACCTCGACGACGACGGCCGCATCCGCCTCGACCGCTGGGAGCTCACCCCCGAAACCCAGGCCACCGTCCACCAGGCCTGGCAGTCCGCCACCCAGGACAACCTCGCCGACGTCGCCGACACCGACTGGTTCTACACCGAAGTCCGCCGCCTCTACGGCTTCGACGTCCCCGGCGTCGACTACGAAGCCGAGGTCGAGGTCGACGTCGCCTGGCCCGCCAACTAGCCGAGTAGCCGCTCTAGCGAGCGGTGGATCCAGCTGGTCGTCCGGTCGAGGTCGGCGGCGAAGGCCGGGTTGAGTTGGGCTTGGCCGGTGTACCAGAGGCCGAAGGCTACGAAGCGGGTGGCGAGGAAGTCTTCGAGGTGGCCGAGGTGAGCGACCGGGCCGTAGGCGGCGAGGAGCGCGGCTCGGTAGGCGGGGTAGTTGGGGTGGTCGAGGTACTCCCAGAGGGGGACGGCCAGGTCGTAGAGGTGGTAGCCGAGGCCGCAGTCGTCGAAGTCGATCAGGCGGACGGCGGGACCGTCGAAGAGGGCGTTCTCGAGGTGGAGGTCGGCGTGGATGAGCGTGAAGACGTCGGGGTCGGTGCCGAGGTCGGACATCACGGTCTGCATGCGGCGGGCGACTTCGTCGAACTGGGTGCGGAGCGGCGGCGATAGGAGATCCCAGCAGTCGGCGGCGGAGCGGCCGCCGTACTCCATCGTGTTGCCGAAGTAGGTTTCCCAGTCCCAGCGCATGCGCACGAAGCCGGCTGGGAGTGTCCAATTGGCTGCCTGATCGTGCAGCGTGGCGAGCACGGCTCCCAAACGGTGGAAGTGGATCGGGCGCGGGTTGGTCGCTTGCATCCGGCCGGGCTGCCAGCCGAGGAGGGAGCAGACCAGGCCGTCGGCCACCGCGGTCCACTGGCCGTCGCGGGTTCGGATCGGGGTCGGGACGCTCAAGTCGGTGTCGGCTTGGAGCGCGGCCAGCCAGTCCAGCTCCGAGCCGACCGCCAGGCAGGAGTCGACGTCCGGACCGTGCCGATTGGGGCGGTGGACCCGCAACAGGAAGCGGCCGTCGGCGGAGTCGACGCGGAACGTCGTGTTCTCGCCGTGGGTGATGAAGGTCAACCGCGGCTCCTCGATCGCGAACTCCGCCAGGGCGCGGGTCGCGCTCCGGCGGATCCGCGCGACCTGGGCGCGTTGCGACACGAGTTCAGCCATCCGTCGAGCGTAAACAGACCGCTCGACGTCCGCCACGGACTTTAGAGCGGCTTGAAGGACACCATTTCGAGGACCAGATCGCCTGCCTCATCGGACGCCGCGAGGTCGACGGAGGCGGTGATTCGCCAGTCGTGGTTGCCCTCGGGGTCGTCGATGATCTGCTGGACCTCCCAGTAGCCCGGGTGCTCCTCGACCAGGAACAGGGCTGGACCGCGGGCGGCCGGGCCGGTGTTGAGGGTTTCGTGTTCGGCGTAGTACGCCGTCCCGGCCTCGGCCCAGCGACCGGCGTCCCAGCCGGCGTCGGTGTCGAGTTGGCCGAGCTCGGCCCAGCGGTGCCGGGCGACCAGCTCGACCCGGCGGAAGACCGCGTTCCGGACCAGGACGCGGAAGGCGCGCGAGTTCAGCGTGATACGGCGCGGGCCGACCGGGGTGACCTCGACCTCCTCGGTGACCGGGTTGGTCAGCTCCTCCCACTCGTCGAGCAGGCTGGAGTCGGTCTGCCGGACGACCTCGCCGAGCCACTCGATCAGGTCGGTCAGATCCTCGTTCACCTTGTCCGGCGGGACGGTCTGCCGCAGCGCCTTGTAGGCGTCGCTCAGGTACCGCAGCACGATGCCCTCGGAGCGCGAGAGACCGTAGTACTGGATGTACTCGCCGAACGTCATCGCCCGCTCGAACATGTCCCGGACGACGGACTTCGGCGACAACCCGGCCTCGGCGATCCACGGATGCGTCTGCCGGTACATCTCCAATGTTGCCTCGAGCAACTCTTCGAGCGGTTTCGGCCAGCTGATCTCGTCGAGCAGCTCCATCCGCTCCTCGTACTCGATCCCGTCGGCCTTCATCGAGCTGACCGCTTCACCCTTGGCGTGATGCAACTGCGCCATCAGGATCGCGCGCGGATCCTCCAGCGTGGCCTCGACGACCGAGACCACGTCGAGCGCGTAGACCGGATCCTCCGGGTCGAGCAGATCGAGCGCGGCGAGCGCGAAGGTCGACAGCGGCTGGTTGAGGCTGAAGTCCTTCTGCAGGTCGACCGTCAGCCGCAGCGACCGGCCGAACTCGTCGGGCTCGGGCAGCCGCTCGACGACGCCCGCGGTCAGCAGCGTGCGGTAGATCTGGATCGCCCGGCGGATCAGCCGGCGCTGCGCCTTCGTGTCCTCGTGGTTGTCCTGCAGCAGGTGCCGCATGCTGTTGAAGGCGTCGCCGTCGCGGGCGATCACGTTCAGCAGCATCGCGTGGTTGACCCGCATCCGCGACTGCAGCGGCTCGGGCTCGGCGGCGACGAGTCGCTCGAAAGTCTCCTCGCCCCAGGTGACGAACCCCTCGGGCGGCTTCTTACGCTGGACGCGCCGCTGCTTCTTCGGGTCGTCACCGGCCTTGGCGAGCAGTTTGACGTTCTCCACGACGTGATCCGGCGCCTGGACGACGACCGTCCCCGAGGTGTCGTAACCGGCGCGGCCCGCCCGGCCCGCGATCTGGTGGAACTCACGCGCCTTCAGGATTCGCTGGCGACGACCGTCGTACTTGCTCAGCGCGGTCAACAGCACCGTGCGGATCGGGACGTTGATGCCGACGCCGAGGGTGTCGGTGCCGCAGATGACCTTCAACAGACCCGCCTGCGCGAGCTGCTCGACCAGCCGCCGGTACTTCGGCAGCATGCCGGCGTGGTGGACGCCGATACCGTGCATGATCAGCCGCTGCAGCGTCCGGCCGAACCCGGAACTGAACCGGAAATGCCCGATCAGCTCCTTGATCTTGTCCTTCTCCTCCTTCGTGCAGACGTTGATGCTGGTCAGCGCCTGCGCGCGCTCCAGCGCCGAAGCCTGCGTGAAGTGGACGACGTACACCGGTGCCTGATGCGTGACCAGCAGCTCGGTCAGCGTCTCGTGCAGCGGTGTGGTGACGTACTTGTAGATCAGCGGCACCGGGCGCTCGCCCGAGGAGATGATCGCGGTCGGCTGCCCTGTCCGGCGGGAGAGGTCGATCTTGAACCGCTCGACATCGCCGAGGGTCGCCGACATCAGGATGAACTGCGTGTGCGGCAGCTCGAGCAGCGGCACCTGCCAGGCCCAGCCGCGATCCGGCTCGGAGTAGAAGTGGAACTCGTCCATCACGACCTGGCCGACGTCGGCCGCGCTGCCCTCGCGGAGCGCGACGTTCGCCAGCACCTCCGCCGTACAGCAGATGATCGGCGCGCCCGCGTTCACCGAGGCGTCACCGGTCAGCATGCCGACCTTCTCCGCGCCGAACACGTCGCACAACGCGAAGAACTTCTCCGACACCAGCGCCTTGATCGGCGCCGTGTAGAACGTCCGCTTCCCGTTCGCGAGCGCCGCGAAATGCGACCCGGTGGCGACCAGGCTCTTCCCGGAGCCGGTCGGCGTCGACAGGATCACGTTCGACCCCGTCATCACCTCGATCAGCGCCTCCTCCTGCGCCGGGTACAACGTGATCCCCTGCTCACCCACCCAGGTGGCGAACGCGTCGTACAACGCGTCGGGCTCAACAGTCCCCGGCAACTTCTCGGTCAGCGTCATCACCCCCATTGTCCCAGCACCACGATCCGCGGATGCCGCCCACCCGCCGCAACCTCGACCACCTCTTTCACCTCCCATCCCGCCAGCTCCGCCACCTGCTCCGCCGCCAGCAGCGCCACCACCACCCCACCGCCCCGCAACACCCGCCCCCACGCCTGCGCATAAGGCGCCAACGCCCCGATCCCGACCCGCACATTCCAGGGCGGATTCGTCAACACCCGATCCCACTCCCCACTCACCCCCGCAGCATGCCCCCGCCGCCAGGTAATCCAGTCGCCATTCGCCTGAGCTGCCTTGGTCGCCGCCAGTTCCCGGTCTATGCCCAGATAGTTCGCTGCGGGCTCGACGGCGTGTGCCTCCAGCAGCAGCGTTCCGGCACCGCAGAACGGGTCCAAGACGTCCAGATCAGGGGTGATCCCGGCCAGGCGGGCCATGGCGGCGGCTACCGGCGGGTGCAGGCTTCCGACGACGGTCTGTTGACGCCAGGGACGCCGGTGCAGCGGAACGAAGTACGGGCGCTCAGCCACCCACATGGCCTTTCCGTCGAGGACGACGCGCCAGTCGGTACGGTCGGTCGGTGGACGGATGCCGGCTCGCCGTGAGCAGTAGCCGGGCCCGAGCCCCGCGCCGATCAGGTCCTCGATGTCGAAGCGACTGAAGTTTCGGGAGCCGTTGAAGGAGGCCGAGACGGCGAACACCCCGTCCGCTGCCGCGTCGACCTCGGCGACGGCAGCCTGGAGACCGGCCTTCGTACGGCCTGGGTCGGCGACCACAGCGCGTACGACGAACAGGTCGTCGGCCAGCCTTGGCGGCGTCTGGAGGAGCTCAGCGGAGAGCTCGACGATCAGTTGGCGTTTGGACACCTCGACCAGGTGATGTCCGGCGGCGGCGAGCTCCTCAGCCGTCAACCGCTCCAGACCTGACACAGTGCGTACCAGCACCAAGGGCATGCGAAAACTCCCGGTGAGCAATCGGGAGCGACCGACTGGTCACTCCCGCATCGCCGACCACGGGCTCATGCCTCAGGTCCGGCCGGCGGCTCGTCAGGCGGCCGGGAAGAAGAACGCGTACATGCCCGGCATGATCACACGCCCAGTACGCCGTCCCCTACTGGTTTTCGGCGAACAACGCCCTGATCAGCTCGGCCGGGTCGCGCGACGCCGGCCAGTCGCTGACCTGCCCGTCGCCCAGCTCGACCACGCGCCAGGCGCCGTCCGCCCGACGCACCAGATCCACCGTCACGAACGGCAACGCCAAGTCGGCCACCAGCGGCTCGACCTCGATCAGATCGAGGCCTTCGGGCAGCTCGTCCGGGGTGTCCGGATGCGGCGTCACCAGCACGCACCGGCCGCCGACCCACCACGTCCGGGCCTCGGCCCCGGTGAACTCCTCGAACCGCCGCAGGACGAACCCGCCCGCGAACGAATCCCCGCGCAGCTCCAGGAAGCGCCGCGCGACCCGCTCGACCCCAGCCGCGTCCGCGACGTCCGGAATGTACGCCGCCTCACCCCAGTAATGCTTCATCGACTTAACGTAGTCCCGCAGCACAGCGGCCCCCGACAACTCCCGCGCGGCCGCCACCAACTTGCCGACGTCATCGCCAACGGTCCACGCCGACTCCGGCGTCACCGACCGCAACCCGTCGTACCAGCCCGGCAACTCGTGCGCCGTCCGATAGCTGTCGGCCCCCGTCCGCAACGACACCCCACGCTCCCCCAGCGCCGCCGCAACCCCGGCGTACTCCGCCGCCGACATCATCCACCCGCGATACACGGCATCCGCCGCCGCCGGCACACCCCCAACCGTCAGCGCATCATGATCGATCCGCCCCACCGGCACCCCCAGCTCCCGCGCCGCCGCCGCCTGCGCAGCAAAATGCGGATCGACCCGACGCGGGTCCAACGGATCCCCAGGCACCAAGAGCATGCCCCCATCCTCCCCAAGACCGCGCGCCGCCGCCTCCCGAATTCGGGTCGGGGGTGTGGCGGCTAGAGGTACGTCTGGGTGCTCGGGGGTGCGGATTCCATCCAGGCCAGGACGCCGGTGAGGGCTTCTTCGGTCATGGCGAAGTGGACGGTTTTGTCGCGGAGCTGGGCGTCGACTATGACGTGGCCGGCGTAGGTGACGAGGGGTTCGTTACCCATCGGGCGGCGGGTGGTGATGCCTTCGAGCTGGCGGCGGTTGACGGTCAGCTTGGGCCACCAGGCGAGGCTGAAGACGCGGAACCACTGCAGGTCGTCGCCGACGTAGCGGGCCAGGCCGAGGGCCCAGCCGCGGCCGTGGTCCTTCTCGGCCAGTTGCAGGCTGCAATCGAACGTGCCGCCGTCCCTGGACAACCAGCGACGACGGCACGCGAAAGCGATGATCAGCAGTACGGCGGCAGCCAGACAGACCCCGACGACATCGAGGACTGTCCTCATACCTTGCGACCCCATTTCCGGTGCCAACCGTCCGGCACCGCCGGAGAACCGTGCTGTCAGTGACGTTGTTCGATTATGGCAGGTGGGGTGGAACCAGGATCGGCCCCACCCCACCCACGGCGTTTCAGGAAGCTGTTTCGGCAGCCCGGACGCGCGCCTCGGCCAGGCGGACCTCGTCCGCGTCGGCCTCGCTCGCCGTCCCCGTCTTGAGCGCCAGCTCGAGCTCACGACGGGCCTCTTCGAGGTCGATGTCGTGACCCATCTCGGCGTTCTCGGCCAGGATCGAGACCCGGTCGTTCGCCACCGAGATGAACCCGTCCGGCGCGGCGGCGACGAGGAAGTCCCCGTCGACGGTCCGCACCTGGACGGTGCCGCCCTGGAGCAGGCCCAGCAGCGGCGCGTGGCCGGGGAGGATACCGACGTCGCCGTCGGTGGTGCGGGCGATGACGATCGTCGCCTGCCCCTCCCAGACCACCCGCTCGGCCGCGACCAGCGCGACCTCGAGGTGCTTACCGGACTCGTCGGCCATTTACAGCTCCTTCTGGAGCTCGGCCCAACGCCGCTCGACGTCGTCGAGCGAACCGACGTTGAAGAAGGCCTGCTCGGCGATGTGGTCGCACTCGCCCTCGGTGATCTTCTTGAACGACTCGATGGTGTCCTTGAGCGGAACCGTCGAACCCGGCGTGTTGGTGAACTTCTCCGCCATGTAGGTGTTCTGCGAGAGGAACTGCTCGATCCGGCGCGCGCGGGCGACGGTGATCTTGTCCTCTTCGGAGAGCTCGTCGACACCGAGGATCGCGATGATGTCCTGCAGTTCCTTGTTCTTCTGCAGGATCTGCTTCACGCGGACGGCGACGTCGTAGTGCTCCTGGCCGATGTACTGCGGGTCGAGGATCCGCGACGTGGAGGTCAGCGGGTCGACGGCCGGGTACAGACCACGCGACGCGATGTCACGCGAGAGCTCGGTGGTCGCGTCCAGGTGGGCGAACGTCGTCGCCGGCGCCGGGTCGGTGTAGTCGTCGGCGGGTACGTAGATCGCCTGCATCGAGGTGATCGAGTGACCGCGCGTCGAGGTGATCCGCTCCTGCAGCACACCCATCTCGTCGGCCAGGTTCGGCTGGTAACCAACGGCCGACGGCATCCGGCCGAGCAGCGTGGAGACCTCGGAACCGGCCTGGGTGAACCGGAAGATGTTGTCGATGAAGAGCAGTACGTCCTGCTCCTTCACGTCGCGGAAGTACTCCGCCATCGTGAGCGCCGACAGGGCGACGCGCAGCCGGGTGCCCGGCGGCTCGTCCATCTGGCCGAAGACGAGCGCGGTGTCCTTGAAGACGCCCGCGTCCTCCATCTCACCGATCAGGTCGTTGCCCTCACGGGTCCGCTCACCGACGCCGGCGAACACCGAGGTGCCACCGAAGTTGTGGGCGATCCGGTAGATCATCTCCTGGATCATGACGGTCTTGCCGACACCCGCACCGCCGAACAGGCCGATCTTGCCGCCCTGGACGTACGGGGTGAGCAGGTCGAGGACCTTGATCCCGGTCTCGAGCATCTCGGTCTTGGACTCGAGCTGGTCGAAGGCCGGCGCCTTGCGGTGGATCGGCCAGCGCTCGGTGATCTCGAACTCGGACTCGTCCTGGTTCAGGCACTTGCCGGTCACGGACCACACGCGGCCCTTGGTGACGTCGCCGACCGGGACGGAGATCGCCGCGCCGGTGTTCCGCACCTCGGCGCCGCGGACCAGGCCGTCGGTGGGCTTCATCGAGATCGCCCGGACGATGTTGTCGCCGACGTGCAGCGCGACCTCGAGGGTGATCGTGGCGGTGACGTCGGCCAAGGTGATGTCCACCTCGAGCGCGTTGTAGATATCGGGCATCGCGTCCGCGGGGAACTCGATGTCGACGACCGGGCCGATGACCCGGGCAACGCGACCAACGGCGTTCGCCGCGCCGCTGTTGTCTTTCTCGGTAACCGTGGCAGTCATCTCTCTCACTCGCTCCCGGCGTTGGCGTCAGCCAGCGCGTTGGCGCCACCGACGATCTCGCTGATTTCCTGGGTAATGGCCGACTGCCGCACCTGGTTGTACTCGCGGGTCAGTCGTTCGATCAGATCTTGCGCGTTGTCCGTCGCGGACTTCATCGCCCGCTGCCGGCTGGCCAGCTCGGAGGCCGCCGCCTGCAGCATGCAGAAGTGGATCCGGCTCGCGACGTACTTCGGCAGCAGCCCGTCGAGGACGTCCTCGGCGGACGGCTCGAACTCGTACAGCGGCAGGACGTCGTCCGCGGCCGGGGCCTCCTCGCCCTCGACGACCTCCAACGGCAGCAACCGGATGACGTCCGGCTTCTGCGTCAGCATCGACACGAACCGGGTGAAGACGATGTGGATCTCGTCCACGCCGCCCTCCTCGGTCGGGGTCAGGAAGGCCTCGATCAGCGCGTCCGCGACCTCGCGGGCGCGGGCGAACGTCGGCGCGTCGGACTCGCCGCTCCACGACTGCGCGATCTCGCGCTGCCGGAAGGTGTAGTAGGCGATGCCCTTGCGGCCGGTCAGGTACGGAACGATCTCTTTCTCGTCCTCGCGGAGCAGCTGGTTCAGCCGCTCCCCCTCACGGATGACCGAGGACGAGTAGGCGCCGGCCTGGCCGCGGTCCGAGGTGATCAACAGCACCGCGGCACGCTTCGGGTTCGGCTTCTCGGTGGTCAGCGGGTGGTCGACGTTCGAGAACGTCGCCACCGCGGACACGGCGCGGGTGAGCTCCCGCGCGTACGGCCCGGCCGCCTGGGCGCGTTGCTGCGCCTTGACGATCCGGGACGCCGCGATCAGCTCCATCGCGCGCGTGAGCTTCTTGATCGTCGAAACGGAGTTCCGCCGATCCTTCAGCTCGCGTTGGGTCGCTGGCATGGACGATCAGCCCCGCTTCTGCCGGACGATCTGCTCCTGCTCGACATCGCCCTCGTCCAGCGCCTCGGCCTCTTCGCGGCCCACGAGCAGCTGCCCGTCGGAGGTCTGGAAGGTCGACTTGAACGTCGCCAGCGCGTCCGTCACGGCCTGCTGGGCGTCGTCCTCGAACAGGTTGGACTCCCGGATACCGTCGAGCACCTTGCTGTCGCGGCGCAGGTAGTCCAGGAACTCACGCTCGAAGCGCAGCACGTCGTTCACCGGGACGTCGTCGAACTTGCCGGTGGTGCCGGCCCAGATCGAGACGACCTGGTCCTCGACGGCGTACGGCGAGTACTGCGGCTGACGCAGCAGCTCGACCAGTCGCTGACCGCGGTCCAGCTGCCGGCGCGACGTGGCGTCCAGGTCGGAGGCGAACATCGCGAAGGCCTCCATCGCGCGGAACTGCGCGAGGTCGAGCTTCAGCGAGCCGGAGACCTTCTTCATCGCCTTGACCTGCGCGGCGCCGCCGACCCGGGACACCGAGATACCGACGTCGATCGCGGGGCGGATGTTGGCGTTGAACAGGTCCGACTGCAGGAAGATCTGGCCGTCGGTGATCGAGATGACGTTGGTCGGGATGAAGGCCGAGACGTCGTTGGCCTTGGTCTCGATGACCGGCAGCCCCGTCATCGAGCCGGCGCCGAGCTCGTCGCTCAGCTTCGCGCAACGCTCGAGCAGGCGGCTGTGCAGGTAGAAGACGTCACCCGGGTAGGCCTCACGACCCGGCGGGCGGCGCAGCAGCAGCGACATCGAGCGGTAGGCCTCGGCCTGCTTGGTCAGGTCGTCGAAGACGATCAGGACGTGCTTGCCCTGGTACATCCAGTGCTGGCCGATGGCCGAGCCGGTGTACGGCGCGACGTACTTGAAGCCGGCCGCGTCGGACGCCGGGGAGGCGACGATGGTGGTGTACTCCATCGCGCCGGCCTCTTCGAGCGCGCCGCGGACGGCGGCGATCGTCGAGCCCTTCTGGCCGATCGCGACGTAGATGCAGCGAACCTGCTTCTTCGGGTCGCCGGACTCCCAGTTGGCCTTCTGGTTGATGATCGTGTCGACCGCGATCGCCGTCTTACCGGTCTTGCGGTCGCCGATGATCAGCTGGCGCTGACCGCGGCCGACCGGGATCATGCCGTCGATCGCCTTGATACCGGTCTGCAGCGGCTCGCGGACCTCCTGGCGGTCCATGACGCCGGCCGCCTGGAGCTCGAGCGCACGGGTGCCCTCGATCCCGGTGATCTCGCCGAGGCCGTCGATCGGCTTGCCCAGCGGGTCGACGACGCGACCCAGGTAGCCCTCGCCGACCGGGACCGACAGGACCGAGCCGGTCCGGCGGACCTGCTGGCCCTCCTCGATCCCGCCGAACTCACCGAGCACGACGACACCGATGTCGCGGACATCGAGGTTCAGCGCGATGCCCTGGGTGCCGTCCTCGAACTCGAGCAGCTCGTTGGTCATCGCCGAGGGCAGACCCTCGACGTGCGCGATACCGTCACCGGCGTCGATAACGGTGCCGACCTCTTCGCGGGCCGCTTCGGCCGGCTGGTAGTCGGTGACGAACCGATCCAGGGCGTCCCGGATCTCCTCCGGCCTGATCGTGAGCTCAGCCATTGTGCGTTTCCTGCTTCCTTGACCCTTGCTGGCCTGTTGTGGCTCTAAGTGGCTTGCCCGCCCTTAGCGCCGCTGTTGTGTCGTTAAGGGGGTTCAGCCCGCGATGCGCCGCTGCGCCTCGTCGAGCCTGGCCGCGATGGTTCCGTCGATCACTTCGTCACCGATGTCCACCCGGACGCCGCCGACGACCTTGGGGTCGACGATCACGTTCAGCTGGATCTCCCGGCCGTACTGCCGGGCCAGCGCCGCGGACAGCCGCGTGCGGTCGGCCTCGGACAGGTCGGTGGCGACCCGGACGGTGGCGATACTCGCGCTGCGCCGGGCGGCTGCCGCGACCTGGTACGAACGCAGGGACGCCGCGAAACCGCGGCCCCGGCCGTCGACCGCCCGCTCGGCCAGCCGCACCGTGACGGCGTCGGCCTTACCGCGCAGCAGACCGGCCAGCAGCTCCTGACGAGCGGCGACCGGGATGTTGCGGTCGCTGAGCTTGTCGCTCAGACCACGCTCGGACGCGACGATCCGCTCCAGCCGGAACAGCTCGTCCTCGACGTCGTCCAGCTTGCGCCGGCCGTCGGCGTAGGCCACCTCGGCCTCGACGCCCAGCTGGTCCAGCGCGTTGCCGAGATCGCGGCCGCTGACCCAGCGGCCGGCCACGGCGACGGTCAGGATCTCCTGCGCCTGGGCGGAGATCTTGCCGCCGAACAGCTGCTGGACGAGCGCGCCGCGCTGGTCCCGCGAGCGGGCCGGATCGGTCAGCGCCCGCCGGAGCGAGCCCGTTCCGTCCAGCAGCCGGGCGACCGCGAACAGCTCGGCGCCCAGCCCCTCGGTGACGGCGGCACTCGCCAGGGCCTCCTGGGCCCGGGCGAGTGACTCGTTCGATGCGCCGCGCATCAGCCGTCCGTTCCGACGGCCGCGCGGGCCGACTCCGACGCCTCGAGGTCGGCCAGGAAGCGCTCGACGGTCCGGCGCTGCCGGGCCTCGTCCTCCAGCGACTCCCCGACGATGCGACCGGCCAGCGTGGTCGCCATCGTGCCGACCTCGCTACGCAGGGCGGCGACCGCCTGCGACCGCTCGGCGTCGATCTGCGTGCGGGCGTGCGTGACGATCCGCTCGGCTTCGGCGTTCGCCTGCTCCCGCATCTGCGCGATGATCTGCGCACCCTGCTCACGCGCGTCCTCACGGATCTTCGCAGCCTCCGAGCGGGCCTCGGCCAGCTGCGCGTTGTACTTCTCCAAAGCCGCCTTCGCCTCGGCCTGGGCCTGCTTGGCCTCGTTCATCCCGCCTTCGATCGCCGCGGTCCGATCGGCGTACGCCTTCTCGAACTTCGGAACGACAACCTTGGCGAAGGCGATGGCCAGCAGGATCAGGAAGACGAAACCGAAGATGATCTCCGCGGTGTGGGGCAGCAGCGGGTTGACTTCCTCGCCCGCTCCGGCCAGCGGTAGCACCAACGTCGTCATGTCTAGGTCCTGTCAGTCAGAGGAGTGGATCAGTTGCCGCTGGCGCGGAAGACGAACGCCAGAGCGATACCGATGATCGCCAGAACCTCGGTGACACCGAAGCCGATCCAGGCGATGGACTGGAGCTTGGCCTGGGCCTCCGGCTGCCGCGCGGTGCCGTTGATGACAGCGGCGAAGATCAGACCGACGCCGACGCCGGGGCCGATGGCCGCAAGGCCGTAACCGAGGACCGCGATGTTGCCGCCCAGTTCGAGGGCCAGCTGAGTAACCATGGTTCCGGTGTTTCCTTTCAGTACGGATAGGGGCTATCCGGGTTTCCGTTTACTACGGGTCTGTGGGGTGGTGCTGATCAGTGCTCGTCGGCGATGGCGCTGCCGATGTACTGCGCGGTGAGCACGACGAAGATGTAGGCCTGGATGCACTGGACGAACAGCTCCAGCCCGGCGATCGCGATACCCATCAGGAAGGTCAGGATGCCGACGCCGCCGAGGGCGATGCTGCCGGACTCGAAGACCATGTACTCGCCGCCGAGGACGAACACCAGCAGCAGGATGTGACCGGCGAACATGTTCGCGAACAGCCGCAGGCTCAGCGAGACCGGCCGCACGATGATGTTCGAGATGAACTCGATCGGGATCATCAGCGGCATCAGCCAGGCCGGCACGCCGGCGGGCATCGTCTGGTGCTTGAAGTAGCCGAACAGGCCCTTCTTCTTGATGCCGACCGCGTTGTAGATGACCCAGCTCATGATCGCGGCCACGTACGCCCAGCCGATGTGGCTGAAGGTCGGGAACTGGATCAGCGGGATCGTCGCCGCGACGTTGTTCAGCAGGATGAAGAAGAACAGCCCGGTCAGATAGGGCACGTACTTCATGTAGTCCTTGCTGCCGATCGCGTCGCGCGCGATCGAGTTGCGGACGAAGTTGTAGCCCAGCTCGCCGGCGAACTGCAGTTTGCTCGGGACCACGGCGGCCTTACGGGACGCGCCCCAGAAGAACCAGATGATCACGACAACGCTCAGCGCGGCCACCAGCACAGGCTTGGTGAACCATTCCACGCCGTGGATGATCGGCGGGGTCTCGAAGCTCCCGGGACCGGGCGGGGTGAATTCGGTCGGAACGCCGGCAATCACCGGGTCTCCTCTCGCGTCGTGCTCAAGTCGGACGCCTTGTGGCAAAGGGCAGGGCGGCTCAGGGCATGGCGGTCAACAACGTCAGACCCGGCAGGGATCAGGATTTCGACCCGTACCGGAAGTTCAACAACAAGATGGTCAGCCCGGCACCGAGCACGATGCCGATCACGACCAGGAACTGGGTGCCGAACAAGCGATCCAGCCCGAACCCGATGCCCCCGTAGACCAGGACACCGCCGATCAAGTAGGACAGGACCCGCCAGCCGTCGCCGGAGGTGTCCGGTGTCGGCTTCGGATCCTTGTGCTCGCTCATTGGCACCCGAAAGGTACCAGCCCGCGACACGCCGGGTCACATCGGTACCGGCGACCTCCGTCACAGCCCGAAAACCGTTACTGGACGTGGTCATCGGTTGACCTCGTTGTCGAGGTCGTAGATCGGCACCCGCAGCCGGGACCAGGACCAGATCTCGCCGGCCATCCAGCCCATGATCACGACCAGCGCGACGATCCCCAGCACGGTCAGATTCACGTGCCGCTCCAGGCTGTCCGAGCTCAGCGCGAGCGCGAGCAGACCGCCGAAGATCGCGATCCGGCCGGTGTACGACGCCATCGCGACCGCCAGCTGCATGGTCGGATCGGCCTTACGGGACAGGTGCATCGCGAACAGGCCGGCGCCGGAGAAGACGATCACCATCAGCAATCCGAGCAGCGCGCCGAGCAGGCCCGGCGTCCCGACGGCGATCGCGGAGATCGCGATCGCGTTGACACCAACGACCACGGCGGCGATCAGCGCGCCGCGCAGCATCGCGAGCGCCGGGTGCTTGGTAGCTTGGCCGGCGACGTCCGGGCTGTGGGCCGAGGGAGCCATCTGGTGGTTCCGTCCTGCTGGCGACCAGGTCTCGCGGCCAGGTCGTCGGGTTGGGCGGGGTCAGGGGTATCGCTGTTGTTTGCTGGTGCTTGTGAAAACTAGCACAAAGTCTGCGTGGTCAGCAAAACGAGGCCCCTGCCGCTGTACAGGCACACACTATCGGTAGGCCACACGACCCAGTGGTCTGGTCCCCGGACGGACCGGATCAGACCTTGGCGAGCGGTTTCCGAAGACCGCGCGGCGAGCCGGTGGTGAGCAGGACCGCGGCGACGGCGATGGCCAGCACGATCAGCGCCGTCCACCAGGTCAGGACCAGGCCGAGGACCACGACACCGAAGGCGATCAGGATCGTCCACAGGTACATCAGCAGCACGGCCCGGCGGTGCGAGTGCCCGCGCTGCATGAGCCGGTGGTGCAGGTGCAGTTTGTCGGCAGCGAACGGCGACTGGCCGGCCTTGGTCCGGCGGATGTAGGCCAGCGTCAGGTCGAGCGCGGGGATCGCGAGGACGGCGATCGGCAGCACCAGCGGGAGCAGCGCGGGCAGCAGGCTCGAACCGCCGACCTCGTACGGGACGGCGTTCGGGTCCATCTGGCCGGTCAGGCTGATCGTCGACGCGGCCAGCATCAGACCGATCAGCAAGGCGCCGGAGTCCCCCATGAAAACCCTTGCGGGGAAGAAGTTGTGCGGCAGGAAGCCGAGGCAGGCGCCGGCCAGCGCGACCGTGATCAGGGTGGACGTCGTCGCCCGGTCGAGGTCCTGCTCGACGTTCAGCAGGTACGAGTAGGTGAAGAACGCGAGCGCGCCGATCGCGGTGACGCCGGCGGCCAGGCCGTCGAGCCCGTCGACGAAGTTCACCGCGTTGCAGGAGACCAGCAGGATGCCCGCGGTGAGCACGGCGAGCAGCGCCGCGGACGGCGAGACCACGCCGCCGGGCAGCGGCAACCAGTACAACTGGATGCCCTGGACAACCATCACGCCGACCGCGAGCACCTCCCCGGCCAGCTTGGTGATCGCGTCCAGCTCGTACAGGTCGTCGATCACGCCGACCGCGCAGATCACCGCGCCGCCGATCAGGATCGCCCGGCCGTCGTGCGCGACCTGCAGGCTGTCGCCGAGGAACGGCAGGCTGGAGGCGACCGCGAACGCGGCGATCAGCCCGCCGAGGATGGACACCCCGCCGAAGTACGGGATCGGCACCTTGTGCACGTCCCGGGCCCGGACCCGCGCCACGGCGCCGTACCGAAGAGCGACTTTCCGGGCCACGCCGGTCAGCAGGAAGGTCGTGGCCATCGCCACGAACAGGACCAGCAGGTACTCGCGCACTAGGCCATGTCTCCTGACTCCGCGCCGTAGCGAGCATGTGCTCGGTGCGGTGCATCGGTGTGCGGGGGCGGAGGGTTCGATGCGGAGCATCGTGCCCTTCGTACCCGTGCGGCGAGGTGCCGTGCCGAGTACAGCGCAGTAGGCGCGGGGTTAGGAGTCATGGCCTTGGTCCGCAGGCCTCACATCAGGATCGGTCGGCTTCTCGTCAGCTTTGGGCGGCTCTTCTTTGGACGCTTCGGCGACGGCTTCGGTTGGCTTCTCGTCGGCCGGCTTCTCATCGGCCGGTTTCTCCTCGGCCGGTTTCTCGTCGTCGGCGGCGACCTCGGGGACGACCTCGCGGAGCTGGGCCAGGGTGATGGCTCCGAGGCGGACGACGCGGGGCGTGTCGGTGGTGATGTCGACGATCGTCGACGTCTCGCCGCCGGTGACCGCGTCGCCGTCGAGGTAGACGGCGACCGAGTCGCCGAGTTGCTCCTCGGCGTCGTACACATCCAGGGCGGCGGTTCTGCCGCTCTTGTTCGCGGAGCTGACCGCGAGCGGGCCGGTGCGCGACAGCAGCTCCCGGGTGTTCTCGTGGTCGGGCACCCGCAGCGCGACCGTGCCCAGGGTCTCCCCCAGGTCCCACATCAGCGAGCCCTGCGCGTGGCAGATCACCGTCAGCGGCCCCGGCCAGAACTTCTCACACAGTTTGCGGCCGGCTTCGGGGACGTCGGTGGCCAGCGCGTCCAGCGACTCGACGACCGAGATCAGCACCGGCGGCGGCATGTCCCGGCCGCGCCCCTTGGCATCCAGCAACCGCTGCACGGCGTCCGCCTTGAAGGCGTCCGCGGCGATGCCGTAGACCGTGTCGGTCGGCAGGACGACCAGGTCACCGGCCTCGATCGCGTCCACGGCCGCGCGGTACGCGGGGGCCAGTTCGTCACCGGTGAAGTCGAAGCGCTCACTCACGCACCGAATCGTGCCACTCACGCGGCCCTTCGCGTCAATCGGGCTCCACTCAGCCTCAAACTGACAGCGAATTGTCAGCTTTCCTCCCACTCCGGCCGCCGACTCCCTAGGATCCCGGCCATGACCGTGACGCGTGAGTTCCTCGCCGGACTGCCGAAAGCCGAGTTGCACGTCCACCACGTCGGGTCCGCCTCGCCGCGGATCGTCGCCGAGCTGGCCGCCCGGCACCCGGGCTCGCCGGTGCCGGCCGACCCGGCCGCGCTGGCGGCGTACTTCCAGTTCACCGATTTCGCGAAGTTCATCGAGATCTATCTGACCGTCGTGGACCTGGTCCGGACACCGGACGACGTCCGCCTGCTCACCTACGAGATCGCCCGCGAGATGGCCGGGCCGCAGAACCTGCGGTACGCCGAGCTGACCGTGACGCCGTACACCTCGGTGCTGCGCGGGATGGCGGCCGAGGCGTTCTGCGAGGCGATCGAGGACGCCCGGACGGCGGCCGAGAAGGAGCTCGGCATCACGCTGCGCTGGATCTTCGACATCCCCGGCGAGTCCGGCCTGCCCGCGGCCGAGGAGACACTGCGGATCGCCACGAAGATCCGGCCCGAGGGTCTGGTCGGGTTCGGCCTCGGCGGGCCGGAGATCGGCGTCCCGCGGCCGCAGTTCAAGCCGTTCTTCGACGCGGCGATCGCCGAAGGCCTGCACAGCGTCCCGCACGCCGGCGAGACCACCGGCCCGGAGACCATCTGGGACGCGCTGCGCGTCCTGCGCGCCGAGCGGATCGGCCACGGCATCTCCGCCATGCAGGACCCGGCTCTGGTCGACTACCTCGGCGAGCACCGCATCCCGCTCGAGGTCAGCCCCACCTCCAACTTGGCTACGCAGGCAGTCGCGTCGTACGACGTCCACCCGCTGCCCGCGATGGTCGACGCCGGTCTGGTCGTCACCATCAACTCCGACGACCCGCCCATGTTCGGCACCGACCTGAACAACGAGTACGCCGTCGCCGCCGAACTGCTCAAGCTCGACGCCGCCGGCGCCGGCGAGCTGGCGAAGACCGCCGTCCGGGTGTCCTTCGCCGATGACGCGCTGAAGAACACCCTGACGGCAGAAATCGACGCGTACGTCGCTGCGAACTCCTAGACCGGATCGAAGTACCAGCGCTGGCAGGCGCCGCCGTGGAAGGGCCAGATGATCACGTCGGCGCCTGCTGCCGGGTTGCAGCCGGCTACGTCGAGGGACTTGCCGCTGGCGGCGCCCAGTAGCTGGTAGGCACCGTTGGAGAGCGCGTTGATGCGCCACTGCTGGCATCCGGTGCCCAGGTAGTCCCAGAGCTGCACCGGTTGGGCGTTGGTGGTGACACAGCCGGCTACCTCGAGGGCCTTGCCGGTGTTGCCGTCGATGACTTTGAACAGGTTGCCGTCCAGCGCGGTGAACTGCCAGCGCTGGCAGGGGCTACCTGCGACGCGGTCCCACATGCGGACGTCGGCGCCGTTCTGGCTCTGGCAGTTGACGACGTCCAGGTCCTTGCCGAGCTCGGAGCGGATTCGGTAGATGCCGTTGGCCACGGTGACCGGGCGCAGCTGGAACTGCTGGGTCGCGGCGCCGGTGAACGGCTGCTGGACGAGTGCAGCCGGGTGCGGACCGCCGTCCGTGATGCCGAGACCGCTGAGGGTGTTGACGATGCCGTACAGGTCGCCGCCAAGCGGGTGCAGCGTCCAGCGCATGCCGTCCTGGCTGTTGCAGGTGTACTGCAGCACCTTCGTGCCGGGAGCCGTGCCGCTGTAGGCGCTGTCTGCACACTTGCCGCTGTTGACGTTCTGCAACTGCCAGCCCGTCTCGTACAAAAAGCGCCACTGCTGGCTCTTCGCGCCGCTGCGCGGCCGGTGGCTCAGGTCGGCCAGGTTGTCGACCGAACCGTTGGCTACGTCGATGGCCTCACCGGTAGCCGGGTTGACGAACTCGTAGACCTGTCCGTGCCGTGGGCCGGGCCGCGGGTCCGGAGTGGCGCTCTTGATCAGCCAGTCGCTGTTGGCCAGGTTCCAGTGCGTTGCGAGGTAGCTGCCAGCCGGCGGGTTGGTGTTGAAGTAGTCGTCCTTGTTGCAGTCGAGCAGCCGGTCGTTGTCCTTGTCGGCACATACGACGCGGGTGTCCGAGCCGTAGCACATCAGGTCCCACTCGTCCGTGCAGTGACCGTTGTAGTTCGGCGCAGACGACTGGACGGCGCCCAGGGTATGGCCGAGCTCGTGGGCGGCCGCATTGAAGCCCCAGCAGCCCTTGGAGGCGTCGACACGCGCGTAGCCGGTGTTGGTGTTGTTCGCGTTGTCCAGGCCGGGACGATCGTCGCCGTACAGAGTGGCGACGCCGCACACCTTCTGGACGTCGGCGAACACCAGGTACTTGCGGGTGTTGTCGCGGTAGCCCTGGCTCTGCAGGGCGGTCACCATCTTGTCCCAGTTGTCGAGCTGGCCGGTCGGTACGACGACCTCACGGACGTTCACCTGGCAGCCACCGGAGACCGCGTCGGTCACGTAGCGGACGTGTCGGCTGCCGCCGGTCTGGAACGCGCTGTCGTTGAAAGCGGCGTCGATCTCGTGCGCCCAGGCACGGAAGGAGGGCAGGTAGTGCTGCAAGCGGCTGGCCTGCTGTGACTCCCGTGCGTACAGGACCTGCACTCGCTTGCCGCTGGTGCCATTGCCGTCACAGACGATCGCGTTGGCGGCCATGGTCGCTTCGGCAACGCTCTTCGGCAGCGGCTGGGCTTTCGCGCTCAGATCGGCGTACGGGATCACCTCGGGCCCACGGGTGCACTGGTCTATTCCGGCTAGTGCTACCCGCTGTAGGCCCGCACAGAGCTCAGCCTCGGTCTTCGGTTGCGGATTCGGCGGGGCGGCCTCAGCCGGTGCGGTCAGCACAGGCGTCGCCAGCGCGACCGTCGCGGCCAGCACCCCCAGTTTGGACAGGACGGACATGACTCGTGCGCTCCTCACCCGCGACCGGCTCGACCGGCAGCCGGGTGCTGACGGTGGGCGACGAACCGATCACATACCGCGCCATCCTGCGGTATGCACCAGGTCAGGGGCGAGGCTTTCGACCCTGAATACAGGGGTCAGATCCGGCGGCCGGTCGCGAACCGGTGCCGGCCGGCGAGGTCGAGCTGGTCGCGGACCTCGGCGTACAGACCGGTCGCGGCGAAGACGGCCGGCGCCGACTCCCCCTGCACATCCGCGTGCTCACACGCGAACCAGCCACCGGGTTTGAGCAGCCGGCCCGCGGTCGCCGCGACCACCTTGATCTCGTCCAGCCCGTCGTCCCCCGACCAGAGCGCGAGGGCCGGGTCATGGTCGCGCACCTCGGCCGTCACGGACTCCCAGGCCGTCAGCGGGATGTACGGCGGGTTGCTGATCACCGCGTCCACCTGGCCGTCGAACTCCGGCAGGCACCCGTCGATGTCGCCCTCATGCAGGGTCGCGCCCGTCCCGGCCAAATTCCGCCGAGCCCACACACAAGCCTCCGGCGACAGCTCCACCGCATGCACCACCGCATCCGGCCGCTCCGTAGCCACCGCCCCCGCAATAGCCCCCGACCCAGAACACAGATCCACCACCAGCGGCGCCGTCACCCCCGCAATCCGCTCCAGCACCCACCCGACCATCACCTCGGTCTCCGGCCGCGGCACAAACACCCCCGGCCCCACCACCAGCTCCCGATACCTGAACGCCGCCGTCCCGGTCAGATGCTGCAAAGGCTCCCGCCCAGCCCGCCGACCAACCAACTCGTCGTACCGCCGCTGCTGCTCGCCAGTCGGCTCGCTCAGGTACATGCGGCTGCTGCCGGTCACAAACGCGAGCAGCTCAGCCGCATCGAAGTCCGGCGATGCGACGCCGGCGCCTCGCAGCCGCTCGGCGGCGGCAGCAACCAGCGCCCGCACACCAGCGGCGGAGCCGCGCTCATCCCCGGCAGAACGCTCTCGCCCACCGCCGGAGCCGCGCTCGACCCCGGCCGAACGCTCTCGCCCAGCGGCAGTTTCTCCCCCGCCGGCGATCTCTCCCCCACCGGGGGCGTTGCTCCGCCCCTCTTCCCCGCCCCCGAGCGGAGCGAGGGGGCGGCGCTCGTCGTCCCTCACTGGGCTTCTACGGCCTCTAGGCGGGCGGCCAGGTCGGCTTCGGTGAGGGCCTGGATGACGGGGGCCAGGTCGCCGCCGAGGACCTGGTCGAGGTTGTGGGCCTTGTAGCCGACGCGGTGGTCGGAGAAGCGGTTCTCGGGGAAGTTGTAGGTGCGGACGCGCTCGGAGCGGTCGACCGTGCGGATCTGCGAGCGGCGGGCGTCAGACGCCTCCTGGTCAGCCGCCTCCTGTGCAGCGGCCAGCAGGCGCGCCCGCAGGACGCGCATAGCCTGCTCCCGGTTCTGCAGCTGCGACTTCTCGTTCTGCATCGAGACGACGATGCCCGTCGGCAGGTGCGTGATGCGGACGGCGGAGTCGGTCGTGTTGACGCTCTGACCACCCGGACCGGACGAACGGAACACATCGATCCGCAGGTCGTTCAGGTCGATCTCGACATCCACGTCCTCAGCCTCGGGTAACACCAGCACCCCGGCCGCCGACGTGTGGATCCGGCCCTGCGACTCGGTCACCGGCACCCGCTGCACGCGGTGCACACCGCCCTCGAACTTCAACTTCGCGTACGGCGCCTCACCCGGCTCCGGCGTGCCCTTCGCCTTCACGGCGACCGTGATCGACTTGTACCCGCCCAGATCGGACTCCGCCGAGTCGAGCACCTCGGTCTTCCAGTTCTGCGACTCGGCGTACTTCAGGTACATCTTCAGCAGATCACCCGCGAACAGCGCCGACTCGTCGCCGCCTTCACCGGCCTTGATCTCGAGGATGGCGTCCTTGTCGTCACTCGGATCGCGCGGCACCAGCAGGACCTGCAGCTTCTCGCTCAGCTCCTCCCGGCGCGCGGTCAGCTTGGTCGCCTCCTCGGCGAACGCCGGATCCTCCGCCGCGAGCTCCCGGGCCGCCTCGATGTCGTCCCCGGTCTGCAGCCACTCGTCGTAGGTCCGCACCACCGGCGCCAGCGCGGCGTACCGCTTGCCGACCCGCCGGGCGTTCGCCTGGTCGGAGTGCAGCTCCGGGTCGGACATCTGCCGCTCCAGCTCGGCGTACTCCGCCTTGAGCGTCTCAACCGCCTCGAACATTGTGCACTCCTCCTCTCGGGAACTCCCTGGACATACGAACCGCGCGCCGGTCCACCCGTGAGGGCGAACCGGCGCGCGGTGGAAAAGCTACTTCTTGGCCGCGTAGCGCTTCTCGAAGCGAGCGACCCGGCCGCCGGTGTCGAGGATCTTCTGCTTACCGGTGTAGAACGGGTGGCACTGCGAGCACACGTCGGAGTGGATCGCGCCGCTCTCCGCCGTGGACCGCGTCTCGAAGGACGCGCCGCAGGAGCAGGTCACCTTCGTGTTCACGTACGTCGGGTGGATGTCGCTCTTCAAGACAATCTCCTAGGAATCAGGTGCCCCGGGTCGTCCACGGGTGTGAACGTGAACCGGAACCGACATACCAGTTTGCCACCCGTTGGCGGCAAACCGGTAATCAGGGGTACTTCAGTCGCCGTTGGTGGTGCTGTGGGCGGTGCTGGTCGACGGCGTGGTCTTGTTGACCTGGAGCAGGAACTCGATATTCGACTTGCTCTCCTTGAGCTTGCCGATCAGCAGCTCCAGGGCGGCCTGGCCGTCGAGGGCCGACAGCACCCGGCGCAGCTTCCAGACGACCTGGGTCTCGTCCTTCGACATCAGCAGCTCCTCGCGGCGGGTGCCGGAGGCGACGACGTCGATGGCCGGGAAGATCCGCCGGTCGGCGAACTCGCGGCGCAGCCGGAGCTCCATGTTGCCGGTGCCCTTGAACTCCTCGAAGATCACCTCGTCCATCTTCGAGCCGGTCTCGATCAGCGCGGTGGCCAGGATGGTCAGCGAGCCGCCGTCCTCGATGTTGCGGGCCGCGCCGAAGAACCGCTTCGGCGGGTAGAGCGCCGAGGAGTCGACGCCGCCGGACAGGATCCGGCCGCTGGCCGGGGCCGCGATGTTGTACGCGCGGCCGAGCCGGGTGATCGAGTCGAGCAGGACGACGACGTCGTGGCCGAGCTCGACCAGCCGCTTGGCCCGCTCGATGGCGAGCTCGGCGACCGTGGTGTGGTCGTCGGCCGGCCGGTCGAACGTCGAGGCGATGACCTCGCCCTTGACCGTGCGCTGCATGTCGGTGACCTCTTCGGGCCGCTCGTCGACCAGCACGACCATCAGGTGCACTTCGGGGTTGTTCGTGGTGATGGCGTTCGCCAGCGCCTGCAGCACCATCGTCTTACCGGCCTTCGGCGGCGAGACGATCAGACCGCGCTGGCCCTTGCCGATCGGGCTGACGATGTCGACGATCCGGGTGGTCAGCACGCCCGGCTCGGTCTCCAGCCGGAGCCGCTCGGTCGCGTACAGCGGGGTCAGCTTGTTGAAGTCCTGCCGCTGTTTGGCGATCTCCGGGTCCGACCCGTTGACGGTGTCGATCCGGACCAGCGGGTTGAACTTCTCCTTGCGCTCACCCTCCTGCGGCTGCTTCACCGCGCCGGTGATCGCGTCACCCTTGCGCAGGCCGTAGCGCTTGACCATCGAGAGCGCGACGTACACGTCGTTCGGGCCGGGCAGGTAGCCGCTGGTCCGGACGAAGGCGTAGTTGTCGAGGACGTCGAGGATGCCGGCCGCGGGGACGAGGACGTCGTCCTCGCTGATCGTCGGCTCGGCGTCGAACCGCTCGCCGCGGCCCCGGTTACGGCCGGACTCGCGGTCGCGGTCACGCTCGCGGCCGCCGGTCGCCGGCTGGCCCTCACGGGTGCGATCCCGGTCCCGGTCGCGGCCCCGGCGGCGGCGGCGACGGCCCTCGCCCTCCTCGCCGGTCTGGTCCTGCCGGTTGTCCCGACCCTGGTCACGGCCCTGGTCACGGTTCTGGTCGCGGCCCGAGTTGTCCCGGCCGTCGCGACCGCCGTCCCGGCCCTGCTGGTCCCGACCGGAGTTGTCCCGGGCCTGCTCGCCGCGGGCCTGGTCACCGCGGGACTGGTTGTCGCGGTTGCCGTCCCGGCCGGAGTTGTCCCGGTTCCGGTCGCGGTTGCGCTCCCGATCGCGGCCGGAGTTGCGGTCGCGGCTCTCCCGCTCACCGCGGTCCGCGGGCTGCTCACCGCGGCTCTCGACGGCCGTACCGTTCTGCGCGGCGACCTGAACGGCCGGTGCCTCGGCGACCGGCGCGCTCTCGAGCTTCGGAGCCTCCGCCGGAGTCTCGGTCTTCGGCGCCTCGGCCGCGGCTGCGGCACGCGTCCGCCGGCTACCCCCCTCGCGCTTGACCGGAGCGGTCTTCGCCGCCGGGGCCGCCACGCTCTCGTCGAGCGTCGGCTGGGTCGCCTTCGCCCGGGAACCGCCGGTGGAACCACCCGCGGCGCCGCCCGTCTGAGCGGCCTTGATCGCCTCGATCAGCTGGCCCTTGCGCAGTGCGCCGGTGCCCTTGATGCCGAGCGTCCCGGCGAGCTGCTTGAGCTCGGGGAGCAGCATGCCCTCGAGGCCGCCACCGGCCTTGCGGCGACGCGCCGGCGATGCGGCAGCGTCGGAACCGGCGGCTTCAACAGTTTCTGTCACGTGAGGTCCTTCCCACACGGATCGTCGAGATGCGGACAGCACCATCGACAGTTTCATCGCCACGGCCGAACGAAACGGCACGTGGGTTCACAGGCTCTCGCTCGATCTGAGTCCCCCCGGACATCCCCGGCGCAGGCGGCGCAAGATCACGTTCACTTGGGGGGTCGCCACACAACACAGGGTGCCGGGAGCACAGCCCGGATCGTGACGAGAGTTCACCGATCACCTGGAGGGGATCGGGTGAGTCGAGACTAGCACCTCAGCGGGTCGTCAGAGCGACTCAGGGGGTTCAACGCGTGTCAGCTCCGGCTTGTTCCCCGCCTCACCCGGCCTCCATCGACCAGACCTGTACGCCGACTGGATCGATCCGCAGCTCGTGCCGCTCCCAGCCGTCCGGCGCGGGCGGGCACGGGCTACCTCCGAGTACGACGACGGTCGGCCCCGCGCCGCTGACGATCGCGGCCAGCCCGCTGCCCCGAAGCTTGTGCACCAAGGCCAAGCTCTCGGGCATCGCGGGCTCCCGGAACTCCTGGTGCAACCGGTCTTCGGTCGCGGTCAGCAGCAGCTCGGGCCGCTGCGTCAGCGCGGCCACCAGCAACCCGGCCTTGCCGGCGTTCGCCGCGGCGTCCGCATGCGGTACGACGCTCGGCAGCAAACCCCGAGCCTCCTTCGTCAGCACGCGATTGGCCGGCACGTAGGCCACCGCGCCGACGCCGTCCGCCGGCTCCAGCCGGACGGCGCGCCCCGCGTCGCCGTCCACCCAGGCGATCGTGAAACCGCCGTACACCGCGGCGGCCACGTTGTCCGGATGACCTTCGATCTCGTTGGCCAGCAGGAGCAGCCGCTCCCGATCGAGCGGCTCACCGGCCAGCCCGTACGCCGCGGCGAGCCCGCCGACGATCGCCGCCGACGACGACCCGAGCCCACGGCCGTGCGGAATCCGGTTCTCACAGCGCAACGTGAAACCAGGCACCGGTACGCCGAGCGCCGCCAGCCCGGCCCGGATCGACCGGACGACCAGATGCGACTCGTCGAGCGGTACGTCGCCGGCCCCGCAACCCGTGACCTGGACGGTCACCCCGGAGCCGCCCGGGGTGACGACCAGCTCGTCGTACAGCTCCAGCGCGAGCCCGAAGGCGTCGAAACCGGGCCCGAGGTTCGCGCTCGTCGCGGGGACGCGGACGCGAACCTGGTCACACGGGCGGCGCTCGTCCCCCACGCCGTCAGACCAGACCTGCGACGCGGGCGACGGCGTCGGTATCGGCAGGGGTCACCGGCGACTTGTCCACCTTGGCGTGGTCGAGCGCGGTGTCGATGTCCTTCAGGCCGTGGCCGGTGACCGTGATGACGACGGTCGAGCCGCCCGGCAGCCGGCCCTGCGCCTTCGCGTGCAGCAGGCCGGCGACCCCGGCCGCCGACGCCGGCTCGACGAACACGCCCTCCTTGGCCGCCAGCTCCCGCTGCGCGTCGAGGATCTGGGCATCGGCGACCATCTCGATCCGCCCGCCGGACTCGTCCCGCGCGGCTTCGGCCAGCGTCCAGGACGCCGGGTTGCCGACCCGGATCGCGGTCGCGACGGTATCCGGCCGCTCGACGATCGAGCCGCGCACGATCGGCGCCGCGCCCTCGGCCTGGAAACCCCACATTTGCGGCGTCCTGGTGGCCAGCTTGTCCTTGGCGTACTCGACGTAGCCCTTCCAGTACGCCGGCAGGTTGCCCGCGTTGCCGACCGGCAGCAGGTGCAGGTCGGGGGCGTCGCCGAGCGCGTCGCAGACCTCGAACGCCGCGGTCTTCTGGCCCTCGAGGCGGACCGGGTTCACCGAGTTCACCAGCGCGACCGGGTAGTTCTTGCCGAGCTCGCGGACGATCCGCAGGCAGTCGTCGAAGTTGCCGTCGATCGAGACCAGCTTGGCGCCGTGCAGGATCGCCTGCGCGAGTTTGCCCTTGGCGATCCGGCCGGCCGGGATCAGCACCAGCGGCAGCATCCCGGCCCGGGACGCGTACGCCGCGGCCGAGGCCGAGGTGTTCCCGGTCGAGGCGCAGACCACGGCCTTGTCCCCGGCCTGCGCGGCCAGCGAGATCGCGACCGTCATCCCGCGGTCCTTGAAGGAGCCGGTCGGGTTGTTGCCCTCGATCTTCAGCCAGACCTCGCACCCGGTCTGCTCGCTCAGCCACTGCGCGGCCACCAGCGGCGTACCGCCCTCGCCGAGCGTGACCACCGGAGTGTCCGTCGAGACCGGGAGCCGGTCGCGGTATTCCTCGATCACGCCACGCCACTGGTGAGCCATGTTCCTACTCGCCTTCTACCCGCATCACACTGCTGACTTCACGGACGATGTCCATGTCCCGCAAGGCCTCCACGGTTCCGGACAGGGCCGCGTCGGTCGCGGTGTGGGTGACGACCACCAACTCGGCGTCGCTGCCCCGGCCCTCCTGGCGGACGGTCTGGATCGACACGTCGTGCTCGGCGAAGGCCTGGGCCACGGCCGCCAGCACACCGGCCTTGTCGGCCACGTCCAGGGACACGTGGTAGCGGGTCATCGCCTGGCCCACCGGACGCACGGCCCGCTGGGTGTACGACGACTCGCCGACCCCCGGCACACCCTTGAGCCGGTTCCGCGCGGCGGACACGAGATCCCCGAGGACTGCGCTGGCCGTCGGGGCGCCGCCGGCACCACGACCATAGAACATCAGCTGGCCGGCCGCCTTACTTTCCACGAAAACGGCGTTGTACGCGTCCCGGACGCTGGCCAGCGGATGCGTCACCGGGATCATCGCCGGGTAGACGCGGGCGCTGACCGAGTCGGTCGCCTCGTCGAGCTCGCAGATCGCCAGCGACTTCACCACGCAGCCCATCTCCCGGGCCGAGGCGATATCGGTCGCGGTCACCTCGGTGATGCCCTCGCGGTGCACATCGGCGATCGAGACCCGGGTGTGGAAGGCCAGGCTGGCCAGCAGCGCCGCCTTCGCGGCCGCGTCGAACCCCTCGATATCGGCGGTCGGGTCGGCCTCGGCGTACCCGAGGGCCTGCGCCTCCTCGAGCGCCTCGTCGAAACCGGCGCCGGTGGAGTCCATCTTGTCGAGGATGTAGTTGGTCGTGCCGTTGACGATGCCCATCACCTTGGTCACGTCGTCACCGGCCAGCGACTCGCGCAGCGGCCGCAGGATCGGGATCGCGCCGGCGACGGCGGCCTCGAAGTACAGGTCGCGCTGGTACTTCTCCGCGGCCGCGAACAGCGTCGGGCCGTCCTCGGCGAGCAGCGCCTTGTTCGCCGTGACGACGGAGGCGCCGTGCTCCAGCGCGGTCAGGATCAGGCCGCGCGCGGGCTCCAGGCCGCCGATGACCTCGATCACCAGATCCAGGTCGCCGCGGGAGACCAGCGCCTGCGCGTCGGTCGTGACCAGCGCCGGGTCGACCGCGATGTCACGCTCCCGGCCGGCCCGGCGGACGGCGATCCCGGCGATCTCCAGCCGGGCGCCGACCCGGGCCTCCAGGTGATCCGCCTGCTCGGTCAGGATCCGCACCACTTCGGTGCCGACCACTCCGCAACCGAGCAGGCCGACCTTCAGAGGTTTCGCACTCATCCCTCGACCCCCATGTCCAGCAGCAGCATGTCGTCCTCGGTCTCACGGCGCAGGACGACACGCGTCTGCCCGTCCTTGACCGCGATCACCGGTGGCCGCGGTACGTGGTTGTAGTTACTCGCCATCGAGCGGCAGTACGCGCCCGTCCCCGGTACGGCGACCAGGTCGCCGGGGCCGACGTCGGAGGGCAGGAACTCGTCCTTGACGACGATGTCGCCGGACTCGCAGTGCTTGCCGACGACCCGGGCCAGGGTCGGCGTGGCGTCGGAGTACCGGTTCGCGAGCGTGCAGGAGTAGTCGGCGTCGTACAGCGCGGCGCGGATGTTGTCGCTCATCCCGCCGTCGACCGAGACGTACGTCCGGGCGGCGCCGTTGTCGAGCGCGACCTCCTTGACCGTGCCGACCGAGTAGACCGTGCACATCGCCGGGCCGACGATCGCCCGGCCGGGCTCGATCGAGACCTTCGGGACGCCGACGCCGAACGCGCGGCACTCGTGCTCGACGATCTTGCCCAGCTCGGTGGCCAGCTGCGCCGGGTCCGACGGGTCGTCCTGGGTGGTGTAGGCGATCCCGAACCCGCCGCCCAGGTCGAGCTCCGGCATATCGACGCCAAGCTCCTCGGAAACCCTTGCGTGCAAGGAGATCACGCGTTTCGCGGCCACCTCGAAACCGGCCGAGTCGAAGATCTGCGAGCCGATGTGCGAGTGCAGGCCGAGGAGCTCCAGCTCGGGCGCTTCGTTGACCCGGGCAACGGCTTCGAAGGCCGCGCCGGAGGCGATCGAGAAGCCGAACTTCTGGTCCTCGTGGGCGGTCGCGATGTACTCGTGGGTGTGCGCCTCGACGCCCGCGGTGACCCGGACCATCACCGGCGCGACGATGCCGCGCTCGCGGGCCAGCGCGATCAGCCGGTCGATCTCGAACAGCGAGTCGGCGACGATCCGGCCGACGCCGGCGTCCAGCGCGCGGGTCAGCTCGGCCACCGACTTGTTGTTGCCGTGCAGCCCGAGGCGCTTCGGGTCGGCGCCCGCGCGGAGCGCGACGGCCAGCTCGCCGCCACTGCAGACGTCGAGGTTCAGCCCCTCCTCCATCACCCAGCGGACGACCGTCGTACTCAGGAACGCCTTACCGGCGTAGAAGACGTCGAAATCCTTGAAGGCGGTCTTGAAGGCGCGGGCGCGGGCGCGGAAGTCCTCCTCGTCCAGGACGAAGGCCGGGCTGCCGTGCTCGGCGACCAGCTCGCGGACGTCGACGCCGCCGATCACCAGCGAGCCCTCCGCGGTCTTCTTCGCCGTCCCGGACCAGAGCTGCGGGACCAGGTCGTTGACGTTACCGGGGGTGTGCAGCCAGGACGGGCCGCGGTGGCCGGCCTGGGCGTGCAGCGCGCCCGCCTCGTGGGCCCTCACATCCGCTCCGGGGCGGAGACGCCGAGCAGGTCGAGGCCGTTGGCCAGCACGGTCCGCGTCGCGGACACCAGGGTCAGGCGAGCCTTGTGCACCGGCTCCACCTCCTCGTCGCCGCGGGGCAGCACCCGGCAGCTGTCGTAGAACTTGTGGAACGCCGAGGCGGTGTCCTCGAGGTAGCGGGCGATCCGGTGCGGCTCGCGCAGCTCGGCCGCCGTCGCGACGATCCGCGGGAACTCGGCCAGCGCGCGGAGCAGATCGCCCTCGCGCTCGTGGCTGAGCAGGCCGGGCGCGAACTCGTCCAGCTTGATGCCGAGCTCGTCGGCGTTGCGCAGGATCGAGGCCAGCCGGGCGTGCGCGTACTGCACGTAGTAGACCGGGTTCTCCGAGACCTGCTTGGTCATCTCCTCGATGTCCAGCGTCAGCGGCGAGTCGACCGGATAGCGGCACAGTGTGTACCGGAGCGGGTCGACGCCGCCCTCCTCGACCAGCTCGGCCAGCGTGACGATGGTGCCGGCCCGCTTGGACAGCCGCATCTCCGCGCCGCCCTTGAGGATCTTCACCAGCTGGCCGATCAGGATCTCGATGTTGTGCCCGGGGTCGTCGCCCGCGCAGGCCGCGATCGCCTTCAGCCGGTTCACGTAGCCGTGGTGGTCGGCGCCGAGCAGGTAGATGCAGACCTCGAAACCGCGCTCGCGCTTGTTCACGTAGTAGGCGGCGTCGGAGGCGAAGTACGTCGGCTCGCCGTTGGACCGGATCATGACCCGGTCCTTGTCGTCGGTGAAATCCGTCGTCCGCATCCAGAGCGCGTCGTCGGCCTCGTAGAGGTGGCCCTGGGCGCGGAGCTTCTCGATCGCGTGGCCGACGCCGTCCTGCTCGTGCAGGCTGCGCTCGGAGTACCAGACGTCGAACTTCGTCCGGAAGTGCTCCAGCTGGCTCTGCTGCTCCTTGAGCTGGCGCTCGTACCCCGCCTCGCGGAACGCGACGGCCTGCTCGTCGGCGGGCAGCTCGGTGATACCGGGCACCTCGGCGACGATCCGCTGGGCCAGCTCGCCGATGTACTCGCCGTGGTAGCCGTCCTCGGGGATGGGCTGCCCGGTGGCCGCGGCCTGCA
This sequence comes from Kribbella sandramycini, assembly GCF_013131805.1. GTDB lineage: Bacteria > Actinomycetota > Actinomycetes > Propionibacteriales > Kribbellaceae > Kribbella > Kribbella sandramycini. Next base: position 412,050 of record NZ_JABJRC010000007.1, read on the forward strand.
GGCTGGCGCCGAACTTGTCCATCTGGTTACCGCGGTCGTTGATGTAGAACTCGCGGGTCACCTTGGCGCCGGCGGCGATCAGCACCCGGGCCAGCGCGTCGCCGACGGCGGCCCACCGGGTGTGGCCGAGGTGCAGCGGGCCGGTCGGGTTGGCCGAGATGAACTCCAGGTTCACCGCGACGCCCTGCAGGGTGTCCGTCGTCCCGTACGCCGGGCCGGCGTCCAGGATCACCTGGGCGATCTTGCCCTGGGCATCGGCCGCGACCCGGACGTTGAGGAAGCCGGGGCCGGCAATCGACACCTCGGTGATCGCCTCGTCGTCGGTCAGCTTGGCGGCCAGCAGCTCGGCGAACTGGCGCGGGTTCATCCCGGCGCGCTTGCCGAGCTGCATGGCGACGTTGGTCGCGTAGTCCCCGTGCTCGGGGTTCTTGGGCCGCTCGACCTTCAGCTCGCGCGGCAGCCCGCCCTCGACAGTGATGGCGCCGTCGGCGGCGAGTGCGGTCAGGGCCTGCAGGATCTTCTCAGCGAGCTGTTCCGGGGTCACCGCCCCAGCCTAATGGCGACCGGCCCGATCCTTGGACTCGCCATCCACAGCCCGGAACGGGTCACCTGTCGACACTCACCGTGATCCTGGCGCCACCGGTGAACCGGACATCCCACGGCGCCGGCTGCCCGTCGACGGTGATCTTGAGGTTCTTACACGCTCCGGCGAGGCATTTTTCGTCGTACTTGAGCCCCCAGAGCGTGAAGAACTGGGCCAGCGTCGGCTGCTCGGAGGTGGTCTTGGCCTCCACGTACACGAGTCCATCGGTGGTGTGGGTGTGGACGGCGGCCTGCTCGGCCCGGATCCGGTCGACGCCGATCCCGGCCGGGACCTGGACCGGATTGCCGTCCACGATCACCTTGACCCGCAGCGTGTACGGCGACGGCCCGGAGAAGTCGAGCGGGAGTCGTTCGAACCCGGCCTTCTCGATGTAGGAGACGGCGTCCCGGGGAGCGTCCCAGGGCGGGGCGGTGGTGCGGAGGTCGGCCGCCGCCGGTTTGGCGGGGCCGACTCCGCAACTGGCGAGCAGAAGTACCGCGGCCAGCGCACCCACTTCTGCTCTCACGAAGGGTCAGATTAGTACTTCTCGGCCGGCACCATGATCCAGAGTGCGAGGTAGATGAGCACCTGCGGACCCGGCAGGATGCAGCTGACCACGAAGATCAGGCGCATCGTGTTGGGCTTCATACCGAACCGACGGGCCAGTCCGGCGCAGACACCGCCGAACCAGCGACCGTGCGACGGGCGAACCAGAGCGCTAGCCATGAGTACCGACATCCTTTCGTGGGGGGCTTACGTCCACTATGACGACACTGGTACCCGCTGGGATCCCGCCGCACCGGTCTTCCAGGGTCTCCTCAGGGAGAGCCCTTAGCCCTTAGCTCTTATCGCTGGAAGCGGTAGGTCTTGCTGTCGATCGTGATGCAGACGCTCGGCGAGAGCACGATGACGCGTAGCGTCCCGTCCGGCTCGTAGTAGTCGATGCCCTCGACCTCGAAGCTGCCGGTGCAGCCGCTTTTGAGCGGGAGCTGGCCCAGCGAGGTGACTCGCCCGGTCACGTCGCTCGCACCGACCGGCGCCGACAGGTCGACCTGCAGCAGCGGCTTCGTCGTACCGAACAGCGTGCCGGCCGGGTCGTCCGACGCGCACAGCAGCCGCGTCGCCGTCACGAAGTCACAGCCCTGGACGTCGCGCACCGGCCGATCCAGGTTCACCCGCGACGCCAGCGGCAGGTTCTGCGCCGGGTTCGTCGCCCGTACCCCCGGCATCGGGAACACCAGCAGCCGGTCCATCGTCCCCCACTCGCCGTTCACCATCCACTGCGTGTCCGGCGACACCGCCGACCAGCTGTTGTTGGTCGCCTCCCACGACTCCAGCGCGTGCGTGTAGCTGGCCCACGCCCCCGTCGGCGACTGCACCCGGAACAGCTTCCCGCCCCGATCGTCCCGCTGGTACGGCTCGACGTACCACCCCTCCGCCGCCCCCGGATCCCCCACATGGTTCCACCCGCGGAACAACAGATCCGCCGGCACCGTCCCCGACCCCGTGTACCGGTACTGCGTCACCCCGCCCCGAGTCACCGTAGCGAGCCCCTGCCCCTCGTCCAGCGGCCGCGCATTGTCCGACCCCACCAACCGCCACCCGTCCACAGCATGAGCCTGTGCCGGCCACAACACGGCACCCACCACCACCATGAGAACAATCCCCAGTCTGCGCATGCCCAGAGTTCTACCCCGCCGAACAGCCCCCAATTCGAACTTGGCACGAACATGCTGCTACTGTTCACCTCGTTCCTGAGCCCCCGTAGCTCAGGGGATAGAGCACCGCCCTCCGGAGGCGGGTGCGCAGGTTCGAATCCTGCCGGGGGCGCGCGGACGATCTGGGCGATCCATGTCAGCAAACTGCGCTGACTAGGATCGCCCTTCGTGCTTTGTGGGGGCGCAGCCCCCACACCCCGCCCGATCTGGGCGATCCATGTCAGCAAACTGCGCTGACTCGGATCGCCCTTCGTGCTTTGTGGGGGCGCAGCCCCCACACCCCGCCCGGAGGGGCTCCGCCCCCCGGACCCCCTCCGTGGTCGCCCCCGGCCCTCCCGGGCCTCACGCCCCCAGCAGCTCCCGCCCAACCCACAGCCCCCGTCACCGACACCACCGGGCTCGGCAGCCGCGCCCCCTCCAGCGGCCGACGGCTACCTGACCCAAGCAAAGGCACCGGCCGCCCTCAGCCAACTGACCCACAGCACCCCAACCCCGGCGGCTCGGCACCTCGGCCAACTTCCAGCGGCCGGTGGTTGCTGGGGCCAGGCGAGGGGGTCGGCCGCCTTCGGCTGAGGGAGGGAGGTTTGTGGGAAGCCGCAGGGTGGTGGCGGGGTGGGGTGATTACGGTTTGGGGATGGGCGGCTGGCGGCGGCGGTGGGGGGTTGGGGTGGGGCGTGGGGTTGTGGGTGGGTTGGGGGGTGGGGTGGTGGTGCTGGTGGGAGTTTGGGTGGTGCTGAGTGTGCGGGCGCTGGGAGGTGGGGAGGCCGAGCGGAGCTGGTGGGATCCGATTACTTGGGCCGGGTTCGGGGTGTTGGTGGTGTTTCTGGCCGCGGTGGGGGTTGTCGGGCTGGTCGGGGTGCAGCGGTGGGTTGCGTTGTGGCGGCTGGCTCCTGGTGAGCGGGAGGCCTGGCGGCTGCGGGTGGAGCAGTTGACCCGTAGCCGGTCGGAGGTGCTGGAGGCGGTGACCAGCGAGCGCCGACGCATCGAGCGCGACCTGCATGACGGCGTACAGCAGCGGCTGGTCGGCCTGGGCATGCTGCTCGGCCGTGCCCAGCGGCTGGACGACGAAGCGGCAAGAGCTCTCGTCCGCCAGGCCCAGGAGGAAACCCAGCGTGCCCTCGCCGAGCTGCGGGAGGTCTCCTGGCGGATCCACCCAGTAGCCCTCGACGACGGCGGCCTGTCCGTCGCTCTGGAGGAGCTGGTCGAACGCTCCGCCGTCCCCACCACCCTCACGTACGACGTACCAACCCGACCCCACCCCGCGTCGGAGACCGTCGCGTACTTCGTCGTCCGCGAGGCTCTCACCAACGCCCTCAAACACAGCCAAGCCACACGCGTCGACATCACCGTCCGACGCACAGACGACGTCCTACTGGTTGAGGTGACCGACAACGGCACCGGCGGCGCCCGAGTGCGCAGCGGCGGCCTGTCCGGCCTGGCCCGCAGGGTAGCGGCGTACGACGGCCAGTTCGTGCTCACCAGCCCGGCCGGTGGCCCGACGACCCTGCGAGTGGAGCTTCCATGCGGATAGTGCTCGCCGAAGACAGCACGCTCCTGCGCGCCGGCCTCATCAGTCTGCTGCGCGAAGCCGGCCACGACGTCGCAGCAGCGGTCGGCGACGGCGATGCGCTCATAGCCGCCTGTGCGGAGCACCTCCCGGACGTAGTGATCGCCGACGTCCGCATGCCCCCGACGTTCACCAGCGAAGGTCTGCAAGCCGCCCTCACCATCCGGCAGGCACACCCCGGCATCGGCGTCCTCGTCCTCTCGCAGTACGTCGACAAGCGCTACACCGGCCAACTGCTCGACGGAGAGGCCCGCGGCGTCGGCTACTTACTGAAGGACCGCGTGGTCGAGGTCGAAGACTTCCTGGAGGCCCTGCACCGGGTAGCGGCCGGCGGTACGGCGTTCGACCCCGAGGTGGTCCGGCGGCTGCTCAACCGGGCCCGCGACACCGAAGCGCTCGCCCGTCTCACCAGCCGCGAGTACGACGTGCTCGAACTGATGGCCCAGGGTCACACCAACGACTCCATCGCCGCCCGGCTCTACATCTCGCGCAGCGCCGTCGAGAAACATGCCAACGCGATCTTCGACAAACTCCGGCTCAACGACGCCGACGGCTTCAACCGACGCGCTCTGGCGATCATCCGCTTCCTCAACGCCTGAAGGACTTTCACCCGTGCACACCAGGCTTCTGGCTGCCTGCACGGCCGTCGCCACTCTGTGGACCGGCCTGCCCGCAGCCCAACCCGAACCCGCCTCGATCGCCGCAGTCGTCGAGCGCAACCTCGGCCCGACCCGCCTCCCCGGCGTCGCGGTCGCAGTGGTCAAGGACGGCCGCGTCGTCCACACCGGCGGCTACGGCCGCCAAGCGAACGGCGAACCGGTCAGCAGCCGGACGCCGATGCGCATCGCGTCGCTGTCCAAGTCATTCACCGCACTAGCCGTACAGCAGTTGGCCGAAGCCGGCCGGCTACGTCTCGACGACCCCGTCGTACGACGTCTGCCCGAGTTCGCGATGTCAGACGCCAGAGCCGGCCGGATCACCATCCGGCAGCTACTCGACCACAGCTCCGGCATGTCCGACAAGAGCTACCCCGAAGCCGCCGTCCGCCAACCGGAGTCGCTGCAACAGGCCGTAGCTGCTCTGCGCCCGGTCAAACTCACCAGTGCGCCCGGCGAGCAGCATGCGTATCACAACCCCAACTACTGGGTCGCTGCGCGAGTTGTCGAGGTGGTGAGCGGCCGCCCCTTCGCGGACTACCTCCAGCAGCAGGTCTTCCACCCGCTCGGGATGTCGTCGACGCAGACCGTGAACGACTGGGGCGCTGCAGTTCCCGGTTTGGTGGACGGCCACAACCGCTTCCTCGGCTTCACCCAGCCGCGCTCCGAGCCACACCGCTTCGTCGCCGGCTCCGCAGGGATCGTCACCACGGCGACAGACCTCGCCGCCTGGCTCGCCCTGCACACCAGCAAATCGGCGAGCCCAGTCCTCTCCCCCGCCGGGCTGCGCGAGCTACACCGCCCCAGCGCACCAGACGGCCACTACGCCCTCGGCTGGGACAACCCCGAACCAGATCAGGTCGCCCACAACGGCTCGTCCTTCACCTCAACGGCCACGATGGTCCTGCTACCCAACACCGGCTACGGCATCGCGCTGCTCTCCAACAGCCGCATGCCACTGGAGTCCGACGCAGAGGCGATCATGTCCGGCCTGATCGCTCTCACCGAAGGCGCTCCCGCACCAGACGCACCACTACCGCTGGCCTTCCTAGCTGATGCATTCGCCCTTACCGGCGCAACCCTGCTCGCCGTCGGCGCAGTAATTGCAGTACGCCGAGCCAGCAACTGGGCGCGACGTCGTCGTACCTGGTGGACAGCGGCGCTCCGAACCCTGCCCTACCTACTACCCACACCGTTTCTCGCCTTCCTGCCTCGCATCCTCGAACTGGTCACAGGCGGCCGCGGAGTCACGTTCTTACTGCTCTCCCACCTCTGGCCGACCTTTCTCGCCGCAACCGGCCTGACAGCCATTGCCGGACTCGTGGTCGCGACCGCGCGAGTCCGCGCCCTACTACAGCGCTAGCGCGGCTCGGCAGTACTCCCACGTCCGACGGCGCTCGGCTGCCGTGTCACGAGTCCGATTCAGATAGTGCGTCGGCCGAATGGCTCGGTCGTGCCAGAAGTGACCCGAGGGCGGAGCGGGATGCGTAGCGGCCAACCACAGCGTGGTGTCGATGCCTTGCTCCGGAGTACGCAGTACTGGCTGCGTGAGCTTGGTGAACAACGGCAGCGAGTCCGTCAGGCCTGGAGTGGCCGACCACCCGGGATGCATGGTGGCAACGGTCAACTCCGGCAAGTGCGTAGCCAGCAGCGGCGTCAGCGCGACCTGCACTCGCTTCGACCGTGCATACGCAACAGCGCCCTTGTACGGCGTCTCCCGGTACTCCAGATCGGCCGGAAGTCGCTGCGTGTACATCCCACCCGACGCGACCAGAATGACGCGCCCATTGGCGAGCTGCGGACGGAGCAGCTCAGTCAACAGCAACGGACCGAGCACATGCGTCGCCAAGGTGAGCTCATGCCCTTGGGCGCTCTCCGTCCGCTGCGGCGGCATCACGCCGGCGTTGTGAACCAGTACGTCGATGCGGTCGGTCACCTTGTCGACATAGCGCCGCACGGCGTCCAGATCAGACACGTCACACTCGTCGACGACAAACTCACCACCCGGCACCTCACTCCGCAAGTCAGCAACCGCATCGGCCGCTTTGGCAGCAGAACGGACGACGACGTGGACAGTCGCGCCCAACCGGGCCAGCCCGGCCGCCGTCGCTTTCCCCAGCCCTGAACGCGCTCCGGTGACCACAGCGGTCTTACCGGCAAGCGCATCCCGTCGCGGGTCTGCCGCCGACCAGCTCCGACTGCGGAGACCGTAGCCGAGCCGGGAGTAGCCCAGGACGATACTGCGATCCAGCAACGTGTCGATCATGCAGCCAGCTTCCCCAGTGCGTTGCGCAGCCCTTCCTCGGCCTCCTCGCCGAGGCGGTCGAAAGCCTTGCGCAGAAAGGGTTCCGCGAACCGTGCGAGCCCCTTCAGCTGGAACTCGGCGCGATAGGTCACCCGCGTGCTGCCGGCACCGCCGTCGAACGTCATGGTGTCGCGAGCGACCACTGTCTTGTTCTCGCCGCGCAACACGATCCGCCCCGGCCGGTCGAACTCTTCGACGACATAGGTCAGCTGAGTCTCCCGTCCGGAGAACTGCGAGATGTTCTGGTACGTCGTCCCGACGCCGCCGGCTCCGGAGACGCGGCGCGTCCGGACCGTGCCCGGATCCCACTCCTCGGTGGTCTCGAAATCGGCGAGGTAGTCGAAGACGCGCTCGGCGGGCGCTGCGACGGTGACGTCGCGCTCGATGACGATCATGGCTGCTCCTTCGGGGCTTCGGCGGCGTGCGCGATGTTGCGCTGCATGCCGCCGAAGACAACGTCGTGGAACGGACGGATGGCGGCCCAGTAGAGCTCTCCGGGCAGGCCGCGGGGATGGAAGAGGGCGCGCTGCCGGAACAGCGTGCGGCCCGCGGAGTCGGTGCCGCAGTGCAGTTCGAGCCAGGCCTCACCCGGCAGCCGCATCTCGGCGCGCAGGCGCAGGAGGTGGCCGCGCTCGAGCGTTTCGACGCGCCACCAATCCAACGGATCGCCTACCGAGAGAGTGTCCGGGTGCCGGCGTCCGCGTCGGAGGCCTGGCCCGCCGACGACACGATCCAGAACGCCGCGCGTCCACCAGCCGAGCCGCCAGGAGTACCAGCCGCGCCTGCCGCCGATGCCCTCGATGATCTGCCACAGGCGTTCCGGCGTGGTGGCCACAACGCTTTCGCGTTCGTCGACGTACAGAGAGCCGCCGGACCAGTCCGGGTCGCCGGGGAGCGGGTCGCTCGGCGCTCCGGGAGTAGAGGCGGACGCCCACGACGTACTGACGTCGAGGTCCTGGATCTTCTGCAGAGCCAGCTGCACTGCGCGGTCGAAGCCGATCTCAGCCGGCTCGACGTACTGGTCGATGTCGCTGTCCTTACAGACGACCTCATGCACCAAGCTGTCGACCAGCGGCTTCGCGATCCCGCTCGGCACCGGCGTGACCAGACCGACCCAGTGACTCGACAGCCGCGGCGTCAACAGCGGCAGCGCGACGATCCGCCGGCGCTGCAGACCAGCCACCTCGGCGTAGCGCTGCATCATCTCCCGGTACGTCAGAACGTCCGGCCCGCCGATGTCGAACGGCCGGCTGACAGCCGCCGGCATCCGCGCCGACTCGACCAGATAGCGCAGTACGTCGCGGACGGCGATCGGCTGGATCCTCGTGTCCAGCCAGCGCGGTGTGACCATGACAGGCAGCCGCTCGGTCAGGTAGCGCAGCATCTCGAACGACGCCGAGCCAGAGCCCAGAATCACCGCAGCCTGCAGCACAGTGGTCGGAACGCCGCTGGCCAAGAGGATCTCGCCCACCTCACGACGTGAACCGAGATGTGGCGACAGCTCCTGGTTGTCCGGGTGCAAACCGCCCAGGTAGACGATTCGACCGACAGCGGCCTCACGAGCCGCCGCACCGAAGGCCAGCGCCGTCCGCCGATCCAGCTCCTCGAACCGACGACCGGTCCCCAGCGCGTGGATCAGGTAGTAGGCGACATCCACACCATCCAGCGCCTTGGCCAGGACGGCGGAGTCGACCGCATCCCCTTCGACGACCTCGATCCGCGATCGCCACGGCCGGTCGGCGAGGCGGTCGGGATGTCTGGCCAGCACGCGGACGTCGTACCCGGCGGCAAGTAACTCAGGCACCAGCCGCCCACCGATGTATCCGGTGGCTCCGGTGACCAGGACGCGACTCATCGTTCACTCCAGCGTTGGGCAGCAGTGACCGGGTCGACGTCGACGTACTCGGCGCCGACCGCGGTAGCGAGCTCGACAGAGGCGCCGCGCCCCGCGATTGCCAGTGCCCGTTCCTCCGCGAGTTGAACAAGTTCTGACCGGACAGCCTCGAACACCGCCGGATCGGATGACGCCAGCATCACCAGATCCGGCTTCAGGATCGCTGCGGTGCTTGCAACCTCGGACATCGGCGAGTCGGCGCCAAGGAAGACCACGCGCCAGCCGGCTCGCCGTAGCACCAGACCGAACGACAGCAGTGCGATGTCGTGCAGCTCTCCGGGCGGACAGGCGAGCAGCGCGCGATTGTGGCCGCCGCTGAGCCCTGGAGACATCGCTGCGAGCCGGGTACGGATGACCTGGCTGGCGAAGTGCTCCTGGCCGATGGTCACCTCACCCCGCGCCCACCGCTCCCCCAGCCCGTGCAGGTACGGCAGCAGCACGTCGCGGATGACAGCCTCAATGGTCAGCGTGCTGAACAGTTGGTCGAGCACGATGTGCGCGGCCGGCTCGTCCAACTGCTCCAATGCCTCGCCGAGGGCGGTCACACCGACTGGCTGAGTCGACGGGCCCACGACCGGGATGAATGCCGGGGGCGGCGTCGACTCCGCCAGTACAGCACGAGCAGCCTCCGCTGCCGAGATTCCGTCGGCGAGGAACGCGCGCATCCGCTGCACGCGCCGGACATCCTCCTCCGAGTACAGCCGGTAGCCCCCTGCCGAGCGTGCGGGCGACAGCAGTCCGTACCGCGTCTCCCAAGCCCGCAGTACGTGCTCGCTGACTCCGGCGCGTTTGCTCAGCGCACCGATCCGCAGCCCGTTGGGTACCGAAGTCTCCACAGCGTCACTATACAGACATTAGACAGACCTTTGACGAAGCTTGCCCAATCCGCCTAATCTCTAGACAGACCCTAAACAGCCTGGAGGCCCCACCCATGACCGAGTCCGTAGCCGTGATCGGCGCCGGCGTGTCGGGCCTGACCGCCGCGTACCTGCTCACCCAGCGGTACGACGTCACCCTGTTCGAGGCCGAGCCCCGCCTGGGCGGCCACGCGCACACCCACGACATCACCGACCCCGCCGGGCGCCCGCTGGCGATCGACACCGGCTTCATCGTGCACAACGACCGCACCTATCCGCTGTTGCGCCGGCTCTTCGCCGAACTCGGCGTCCAGGCGCGGCCGACCGAAATGAGTATGAGCATCAGCGACCCGGCCAGCGGCCTCGAATTCGCCGGTGGGCGTGGAGCGGCCGGTCTGTTCGCGCAGCGCCGCCGCCTGGTCGACGCCCGGTTTCTGAGCCTGCTGACCGAGGTACGCCGGTTCCACCAGCGGGCCGCCGACTACATCGCCCGTACCGGCGACGACGACCTCACCACCCTCGGCGACTTTCTGACCGCCGAAGGCTTCAGCCAGCGCTTCGTGCGGCTGTACGCCGTGCCGGTCGTGTCGTGTGTGTGGTCGTGCGGCGGCCGCTCCGCACTGGAGTACCCCGCCCGCTATCTGTTCCGCTTCCTCGACCACCACGGCATGCTCTCCATCGGCGGCTCGCCGCAGTGGATGACCGTCACCGGCGGCTCCCGCCAGTACGTCGACGCTGTCGCCGCAAAACTCGGCCCGGTCCGCAGCGGCACGCCGGTTCGGTCCGTACAGCGGCATCCCGACGGTGTGAGCCTGGCGGTCGCGAACGGCGACATCGTCGAGTTCGACCGGGTCGTGCTCGCCGCACATGCCGATCAGGCCCTCGACCTGCTCACCGACGCCACGCCGACCGAGAAGACCGTCCTGGGCGCTTTCGAGTACAGCCAGAACGCAACGGTGCTGCACACCGACGACTCGTTGCTCCCAGCCACGAAGGGCGCCCGTGCGTCCTGGAACTACGTCATCCGGCCCGGCGCGCCGCTGACCACGTACTGGATGAACCGGCTGCAGGGGCTCGACACCGACGAGACCTATCTGGTCACGCTGAACGGCGCAGAGACCGTCGACCCAGCGAAAGTACTCGCACGGATGAACTACGCGCACCCGGTCTACACGCCGGAGGCCGTCGCCGCACAGCGCCGCTTGCCGACGCTCAACCGCGGCAGGACGGCATTCGCCGGCGCCTACCACGGCTGGGGTTTCCACGAGGACGGGTGCCGGGCCGGCGTCGCTGCGGCGGCTGCCCTGGGAGTCGCCTGGTGAGCCTGCCCGAACTGCCGGCCATCGTCACTGGACATGTCGGCCACGGCCGGTCCGTTCCGATTCGGCACCGGTTCAAGTACCGCGTCTACCAATGGCTGGTCGACCTGGACGACCTGCCCCGGCTGCCGTGGTACCTGCGCCCGTTCAGCCGGTTCGACGCCCGCGACCACCTCAGCGGTACCGGTCCAACCATCAAGGCCGACCTCCTGCGCTACCTGCGCAGTCAGGGCATCGAGTTCGACGGCCGGGTCCTGATGCTCGCCAACGCTCGGGTATTAGGTCACGTCTTCGATCCACTCACGGTGTTCTGGTGCGTCGACAGTCCCTATGTCGTCGCAGAGGTCCACAACACGTACAGCGGTCGCCACACCTATCTGTTGACCCCGGACAGCGACGGCGCTGCCGAAACCGCGAAGGAGTTCTACGTGTCGCCGTTCAACGACGTGTCCGGTCGCTACCGGCTCCAGTTCGAGCTGGACCCTGATCGGGTCCGAGTTCAGGTGAGCCTGTCGCGTGCCGGCCGTACTGTCTTCGGAGCGAGCTTCGACGGTGCCCCGACGCCCGCAACGACCCGAGCAGTGCGCAACGCCGTACTGCGGATGCCACTGATGCCGCAGCGGGTGTCAGCGCTGATCAGACTCCACGGCGTCTGGCTGTGGGCGCGCGGTCTACCCGTCGTGCCGCGAGAGGCGGTCCGATGAGGGCCCGGCTCGCGCGGCTGATCGTCGACCGGATGCTTGATCAGGTACCGGTCCGGGCGATTTATCCGGACGGCACTGTTCGCGGTGCCGGAGCGGCGGACTCGCCGGCGCTTCAGATCGTCCGTCCGCAGGCGATGTTCGAGCGACTGGCTCGCAGCCCGAAGATCGGCCTTGGCGAGAGCTACATGGCCGGCGACTGGACTGTGGCCGACGGCACCGATCTCGGCGAGTTGATGACACCGTTCGCCGCGCGGCTCACTGAGCTGATCCCACCGCAACTGACGCGCTTCCGGCGGGTAGTGGACCGACGTCTCCCCCGACGGACGCGGAACACCCCAGCTGGCTCTCGCGACAACATCAGCGCGCACTACGACCTCAGCAACGAGCTGTTCGCCGCCTTCCTGGACCCGAGCATGTCCTACAGCTCAGCACTCTTCGAGCAGGTCGATGAGGAGCTGGAGACCGCACAGCACCGCAAGGTCGAACGCATCCTCGATCTGGCCGGTGTCGGCCCCGGAAGTCGCGTACTGGAGGTTGGCGCCGGCTGGGGCACGCTGGCGATTGCCGCGGCCCGCCGAGGCGCGCTGGTCACCGGTATCGGGCTCGCAATCGAGCAGGTCAATCTGGCCCGCAAGAGGGCCGCAGAGGCCGGGCTGACCGACCGAATCGACCTGCGCCTGGAGGACTACCGATCTGTCACCGGCACGTACGACGCGATCGTCAGCGTCGAGATGATCGAGGCCGTCGGCGAGGAGTACTGGCCTACCTATTTCCGAGCCCTGGAAGGGCTTCTGGCACCCGGAGGGACCATCGCGATCCAAGCGATCCTGATGGACCACGACCGGCTGCTGGCAACCCGCAACTCCTACGGCTGGATCCAGAAGTACATCTTCCCCGGAGGCTTGATCCCCTCCCGCACAGCGATCGACCAGACCGTAGCTGCGCACACCTCGCTCACAGTGGAGGAGGACTTCCGTTTCGGCCCGGACTACGCCGAAACGCTGCGCCGCTGGCGACACCGGTTCCAGGCCAACAGCGCCGCAGTCCGAGCCGAGGGCTTCGACGAGACGTTCCAACGCACGTGGGAGTTCTATCTGGCGTACTGCGAGGCCGGCTTCGCATCTGGCTATCTGGACGTCGCCCAACTCAGTTTGCGGCGCCGTTCGTAGGATGTAGCCGTGAACTACAGCGAGCTGGTCGAGGTGGCGGACGGGGTCTTCTTCGTCCAGGGCGCGGCAGTCAACTGGGTCCTCATCCGCGAGGGTGCGGACCTCACGCTGATCGACGGCGGCTACCCGGGTGACGTCACCGCGGTCGAGGAGTCGATCCGCGCGATCGGCCGCCGTCCCGAGGACGTGCGCGCCATTCTGCTGACACATGCGCACGTCGACCACATGGGCTCGGTGAACCCGTTCCACGAGCGCTACGGGACGCCTGCGTACGCCGACCCGGCGGAAGTGGCGCATGCGCATCGGGAGTTCCTGGACCAGCTCGCACCGATAAAGTTGGTCGCCAACCTGTGGCGGCCCGGCGTCCTGCCCTGGGCCGTCAACATCGTCCGCAACGGCGCGATGCAGGATGTCGCAGCTCCGCACGTCCAGGCCTTCCCGGACGCCGGTGCGCTGGATCTGCCCGGCAAACCGGTGCCGGTCCCGACACACGGCCACACCGCTGGGCACACGGCGTACTACGTCCCGGCGGCCGGTGTCGTGATCACCGGCGACGCACTGGTCACCGGGCACAAAATCGTGTCCACACAGGGCCCACAGCTGATCCCGTACCTGTTCCAGCACGGCGACCCGGCTGACCTCGTCGCCGCCGTCCAGCCGCTAGCGGAGCTGGAGGCGGACGTCATCCTCCCCGGGCACGGCGGTGTCCACCGCGGCCCAGTGCGGGACGCGGTGGCCGCAGTACACGTCTAGGACTTCTTCTCGCGCCACTCGCGTTCGAACGGCAGGCGCCAGGCCCGCGGCGCGATCAGCTGGTGGATCGCGTTCGGGCCCCAGGTGCCGGGCTGGTAGGGCTTGACGGGCGGCGGGTCCTCCAGGAGGAGGGCAGAGCGATCCCAGAGCGACTCGATACCTTCGGCGGTCGTGAACAGTGTGTGATCGCCGCGCATCGCATCCAGGATCAGCCGCTCGTAGGCCTCCAGCACGTCGCCGGCGCTCTTGGTCTCCTGGGTGGAGAACTGCATCGAGAGCTTCTCCAGCCGCATCCCCGGGCCGGGGCGCTTGCCGTAGAAGGACAGCGACACCCGCGACGAGTCGGCCAGGTCGAAGGTCAGGTGGTCCGGCCCTTCGGAGCCGACGCCCGAGCCGACGCCGAACATCGTCCGCGGCGCCTCCTTGAAGGCGATCGAGATGATCCGCTGGCCCTGCGCCATCCGCTTGCCGGTGCGCAGGAAGAACGGCACCCCCGCCCAGCGCCAGTTGTCGATCTCGACCTTGAGCGCGATGAAGGTCTCGGTGTCGGAGTCCGGCGCGACGCCGTCCTCGGCGCGGTAGCCGGCGTACTGACCGCGGACGACGTCGGTCGGCTGGATCGGCAGCATCGAGCGGAAGACCTTGTTCTTCTCCTCGGAGATGGCCCGCGGCTCGAGCGCGGTCGGCGGCTCCATCGCGACGAACGACATCACCTGCATCAGGTGCGTGACGACCATATCCTTGAAGGCGCCGGTCGGCTCGTAGAAGGTGGCCCGCTGGTCCAGGCCGAGCTCCTCGGGGATGTCGATCTGCACGTGGTCGATGAAGTTGCGGTTCCAGATCGGCTCGAACAGGCCGTTGGCGAAGCGGAACGCGAGGATGTTCAGCGCCGCCTCCTTGCCGAGGAAGTGGTCGATCCGGAAGACCTGCGCCTCGTCGAACGTCTCGTGCACGAAGTCGTTCAGCTTGATCGCGCTGGCCAGGTCGTCGCCGAACGGTTTCTCCATCACCACCCGCGCCCGCTCGACCAGCTTGGCGTCGCGCAGCATCGCGATCACCGCCTGCGCGGCCTTCGGCGGCACCGACAGGTAGTGCAACCGGCAGACGCCCGCGCCGAGCAGCTCCTCGGCGCGATGCACCGTCTCGGCCAGCGCCTCCGCACCAGCCGACACCGACACGTAGTCGAGCCGGCTCGCGAACTGGGCCCACTCCTCGTCGCTCATCCGGTGCGTGCCGTAGGTCTCGACGGCCTGCTTGGCGCGCTCGCGGAACTCGTCGGCGGTCAGATCCTCCGTGGCGGACCCGATGATGCGCACGTCCGGCGCGAACTTCGACTGCTGCAGGTACGCCAGCCCGGGCAGCAGCTTCCGTTTGGCCAGGTCGCCCGTCGCGCCGAACAGCACGATCACATGCGGCGCCAGCGGCTCCGGATCCCGCCGCGACGGCCGCGATCCGGGCGACGGATAGGCGATGGTCTGGGTACGGTCAGGCATAAAGGCAGTGTAGGTCGTGTCTGTTTCCGATCAGGTGGTTCGTCGGTGAACTGTAAAGGCCAGAAAGAACCTCGGAGGACGACTGTGAAATACCTGTTGCTGATCGCCGGCGACGAGAGCGCGGAAGCGCATGCCAACGACGGCTGCGACGGCTGGTCGGAGGAGATGATCGCCCGCGGTGTGATCGAGGGCGGTGCCGGACTGCACCCGCCGACCGAGGCGACCACCGTCCGCGTCCGCGACAACGAGCTCCTCCTGACGGATGGCCCGTACGCGGAAACGAAGGAGCAGGTAGGCGGCTTCGTGCTGATCGACTGCGCGGATCTGGATGAGGCGATCGAGATCGCCGCCAAGCACCCCGCGGCCGGGTACGGCACGATCGAGATCCGGCCGATCCTGGAGTTGCCGCCGGGGGTCATGTGACGTACGCCGAGGTCTTCCGGGCGGAGTGGGGTCAGGTGGTCGCCACTCTGATCCGGGTGACCGGTGACTGGGAGCTGGCGGAGGAGTGCGCCCAGGAGGCGTGCGCGGCCGCTCTGGAGCGGTGGCCGCGTGACGGCATACCGGCCAAGCCTGGCGCGTGGCTGACCACAGTGGCGCGCAATCGGGCCATTGACTGGCTACGCCGCGAGGCGGTCGGGGCCGCGAAGCTTCAGGAGGCTGCCGTGCTGACGCAGGAGCCGGCACCGGCGTACGACGTCCAGGACGACCGGCTGCGGCTGATCTTCACCTGCTGTCATCCTGCGCTGGCGATGGAGGCCCGCGTTGCACTGACGCTGCGGACGCTGGCCGGTCTAAGTACGGCGGAGATCGCGAAGGCGTTCCTGGTCGGCGAAACGACGATGTCGAAACGGCTGACCCGAGCCAAGCAGAAGATCCGGCACGCCGGTATTCCGTACCGCGTTCCGCCTGCACACCTGTTACCGGAACGCACACCTGCCGTACTCGCGGTGTTGTATCTGCTCTTCAACGAGGGGTACTCCGATGTGGTCCGGAGCAACCTGAGCACGGAGGCCATTCGGCTGGCCCGCCTGCTCGTGCAGCTGATGCCCGACGAGCCAGAAGCCGCCGGGTTGCTCGCGCTGATGCTCTTCCACGACGCCCGCCGCGAAACGCGGCTGGCTGCCGACGGCGCGCTCATCACCCTCGACGAACAGGACCGGACGCGCTGGGACGGCGTACTGATCACCGAAGCCGAGGCACTGCTCGATCGGACGCTGCAGCTTGGGCGGCCCGGCCCATACCAGGTTCAAGCCGCCATTGCGGCCTGTCACGCGACCGCACGGACTGCAACAGACACGGACTGGCCGCAGATCGCCGCCCTGTACGCGCGACTCCCCCAGACTCCAGTGGTGGCGTTGAACCGGGTCGTCGCGATCGGCATGGCTGACGGCCCGGCTGTCGGTCTTCAGCTCCTCGAACAGCTCAGCACCGACTATTACCTGCTCCCTGCAGTCCGCGCGGACTTCCTCCGCCGGTTGAGCCGTCGGGGCGAGGCCGCCGCGGCGTACCGGGAAGCTCTCGAGCTGGCCACTACCGACGGCGACCGGAAGTACCTGGCGAAACGGCTGGCCGAGGTGTCTGTTCCGAGCTGACCCGTTCGTCGGTGGGGTATGACGGATATTCAAACGACCATCGCAGCGGAGCGGACCGACCTGCTCAACCTGCTGACTGCCCTGCCCGCAGCGGACTGGGACAGCCCCAGCCTCTGCGCAGGCTGGCGCGTTCGCGAAGTCGTAGCCCACATCACGATGGCCTACCGCTACTCGGGACCACGTGTGCTGTTGGGGATGGCGAAGGCCGGGGGTAGTTTCAACCGGTTCGCTGATCGTGCGGCGCGTGCTGATGCTGCGGCGATGAGTACTGCCGATCTACTCGACTGTCTGCGCAGCAACGTCGACAACGTCTGGAAGCCACCGGGCGGGCGCTATGAGGACGCACTGGCCCATGACGTGATCCACGGGCTCGACATCACTGTTGCGCTGGGCATCGACCGGCAGGTACCGCTCGACCGGCTGCGGCCGATCCTCGAGGGATTGCGGCCGAAACAGGCGAAGTACTTCGGTGTCGACCTGTCCAACACCGCGCTGCGCGCTTCGGACCTGGAGTGGTCCTACGGTGCCGGCGAGGTCGTCACCGGCACCGCTCAGGACTTGGTGCTGCTGATCAGCGGACGGGCCGCGTCAGCTGCGGCAGCTTCGTGAGGTCCCTGCGTACGCCGCTGGAGCGACGGGCTGCGGTCTCACGGCGGAACAGACGGCCGCCGAAGCGCAGGAACTCCACCTGGCTGTTGGAGCCGCGAACGAAGTTGGCACGGCCGATCAGGTCCGTACCGTCCGGCAGGAACTGCTTGACGTAGTCATGCCGGTAGAAGCCCAGCTTCAGCGCGACCTCACCTTCGAACTTGGCGGCGAGCTGCCCCTTGTCGGCCACCAGCTCGAAGCCGAACTCCTCGTACTGGCCGTTGATTCCGATGCTGCCGCTCACGTACGTCCCCTCGTACTGCGCGAGCCGGTGCGGCGCTATGTCTCGTACGACGGCCCGCTGGTTGCTCACGCCCGCGAACTCGCGCAGCGCCCAGTCGTCGACACACAACTGGCTCACCAGGTCGGGACCACTCTCGGAGTTCGTCAGCACCGTGATGGCGAAGTCGCGCTTGGGCACGAGCAGGAAGCCGGAGTGGTGCCCGGTCCAGTCGCCGCCGTGCTGCACGACGATCGGGCCTTCCGCGGTCGGCCGCAGCATCCAGCCGATGCCTGCGCCGTTCAGCTCGACGAACAGCGTGCCGCCCGGGCCGGGGTTGGACTGCATCGCCAGACGGGACCTGTCCCGCAGCAGCTGCGGCAGTGCGCGGTGGCCGAGGTGATAGCGCGCGTAGCGCAGCTGGTCGCGCGCGCTGGAGATCAGACCGCCGAACGAGTTCAGCGTGCGCGGCATCTGGTCGTACGCCGGTACGGCCACCACCTTGCCGTCAACGAAGTCGTGCCCGGTGGCCACGCTCTGCCCGGCCAGCTCGCTGTAGAAGAAGCGGCTGTGGTCCAGTCCGAGCGGGTCGATGACCAGCTCGCGCGCAGCCGCTTCGTACGTCTTCCCGGTGACGACCTCGATGATCCGGCCGGCCACTCCGATCGCTGCGTTGTTGTACGAGAAGATCTTGCCCAGCGGCGTCACCTGCGGCAGGTCGGCGAGGCTGGCGACGTACTGGGCCAGTGCGTCGTCACCTGCGCCCTTGTCGGTGAAGTCGTCGCCCAGCCACCCGGCCGAGTGGTTCAGCAGCTGCCGGACGGTGACCCGCCCGCCAACGGACGGGTCGGCGGTCCGGAAGTCTGGCAGGTACCTGCGGACCGGGTGGTCGAGATTGATCTTGCCGCGCTCGACCAGCCGCATGATGGCCGTCGCCGTGAAGGTCTTCGACGTCGAGCCGACCCGGAACGCCGTGTCCCCGGTCACCGGCGACGGGTTGTCGACATTCGTGACTCCGAAGCCGCGGACGTACTCCCGGCCGCGGTACCAGACGCCCAGCCCGACACCGGGGATCGCGGAGGCTGCCATCGCCGCCTCGACCTTGTCGAACAAGCGGCCGATCGCGGCCGGCTCGCGTCCGGACGCCGGCCGCGCGGCTCCGGTGGGCAACGTCGTCGGCGCCGCCGTGGCCTGGGTGGCGGTCAGGGCGGCGACCGGCACCGCGGCGGCCGCCGCGGCGAGTACGGTCCGCCGGGACGGACCTGTGGATCGAGCCGGACTATCGGGCTGCGAGTGAGCTGACACGGCAGTCTCCTGGATCAGTAGGCTTTGATGCCACCAAAGATATTATTTCCAGACTTGGAAACAATCGGGGTAGACCATGACCGAACCCTCAACTCCGCTCGCCGACCTGCTGCTGCACCCGGTGCGCTGGCGGATCACTCAGCGCGCGCTCGGCCGCGAGGTGACCACCACCGACCTCAAGGCGGAGCTGCCCGACATCCCCGTCACGACGCTCTACCGGCACGTGGCCGCGCTGATCGAGGGCGGCGTCCTGACGGTCGTCCGGGAACGGAAGATCCGCGGCACGACCGAGCGCACCCTCACCCTCGATCAGGCCACCGGCGGCCGGCTGAGCGACGCCGAGGCGCGCGCGATGAGCCCCGACCAGCATCGCCAGGCCTTCCTGTTGCTGCTGACCGCACTGGCGGCCGACTTCGACCGCATGCTCGCCCGCGGCGACCTCGCGGACCACATCCACCAGCTCAGCTACAGCCAGCTCGCCCTGTACGTCGACGACGACGATCTCACCGAACTGCGGAACCGGATTCTGGCCGCCTTCCGCCCCTATCTCGACGAACAGCCCGGCAAACAGCGCGTCACCTGGTCGCTGTTCTCACTCCCCGATACATAGGTCACTAGAAGATCGTCTGTTATCGAACTATCTGTTATGGTCACATCCATGACGACGACCGATGCGGTACCGGCGACCGGGCGGATGCAGGCCCTGGTCGTGTTGTGCGTGATGCAGCTGATGATCATCCTCGACGGGACCGTGGTGACGGTTGCGTTGCCGACGATGCAGCAGGAGCTGGGCTTCTCGGACGCCGGGCTGGCGTGGGTGATGAACTCGTACTTGATCGCCTTCGCCGGGCTGCTCCTGCTCGCCGGGCGGCTGGGTGACCTGGTCGGCGGCCGGCAGGTGTTCATCGCCGGGCTGGGTCTGTTCACCGCCGCGTCACTGCTGTGCGGGGTTGCCGGTAGCGCCGAGCTGCTGATCGCCGGGCGGTTTCTGCAGGGCGTAGGCGGCGCACTGGCCTCGGCAGTCATCCTCGGGATGATCGTCGGCCTCTTCCCGGCACCTGGAGAGCAGGCGCGGGCCATGGGCATCTACAGCTTCACCTCGGCCAGCGGCGCCTCGATCGGGCTCATCTTCGGCGGTGTGATCACTGAGACCGTCGGCTGGCAGTGGGCGTTCTTGATCAACGTGCCGATCGGTCTGGCCGCAGTCGGCTTCGCACTGCGCTTGCTGCGTCGTCAGCCCGGTCTCGGGCTCGGCAAGGGCGCCGACGTCCTCGGAGCCGTGCTGGTCACCGCTGGGCTGTCTGTCGCGGTCTACACGATCGTTCAGCTCGCCGAGCCGCACACCAAGCTGCCACGCACGCTGGTGCTGACCGCGGTCGCCGTCGTGTTGCTGACGGCGTTCGTACTCCGCCAGGCCCGCGCGGCCAACCCCCTCTTGTCGCTACGCGTCTTCCGCAGCCGTCAGGTGACAGTCGCGAACGTGGTGGTCATGTTGCTGTTCGCCGCCGGTTTCGGCTTCCAGTTCACCACTGCGCTCTATCTGCAGCGGGTACTCGGCTACGACTCGCTGTCGACCGGCCTCGCCTTTCTACCAGCCCCAATCCTCAACGCGGTCATGTCGCTGTCGCTCGGGCCACGCCTGACTGTCCGGTTCGGTGCGCACCGCGTGCTGGTTGGCGGCATGGCTGCCTTCGCGCTGGCGCTGCTGTGGTTGAGCCAGGCCCCAGTGGACGGCACGTACGTCGTCAATGTCGCACCGGTGCTCGCAGTGATGGGCGCGGGGGTCGGTGTCGCCATTCCGGCCGCAATCATGCTCGCTATGTCCGAGGCGTCCGCCGGCGAGACCGGTCTGCTCTCCGGCGTCACCAACACGGCACAGCAAGCCGGGGCCGCGGTCGGCACCGCAATACTGGCGACGCTGGCCGCGGCGACCACGTCCGATCGACTGTCGGCCGGCGCGGGTGATCTGCCGGCGCTGCGCGACGGGTACGGCGTCGCGTGGATCTCGGCGGCCGGATTCGTTACGGCGGGCCTGCTGCTGACGGTGACGCTGCTCCGCCGGAGTTAGTCTGTCGGCCGTGAGTAGAACACGGAACCCGGACCGGCTGATCCTGTTCACCGACGCCGTCGTGGCGATCGCGATCACGCTGCTGATCCTGCCGCTGGTCGAGGTCGTCACCGAGTCCCGGGCCGAGGGGCTGACGGCGCTCGAGGTGATCACCGACCACAAGCCGCAGATCTTCTCGTTCCTGCTCAGCTTCGCCGTGATCGCGAACTTCTGGCTGGCGCATCATCGGGTCTTCGAGCACGTCCGCGCGTACAACCCGGTGATCCTGCGGGTGAACCTGCTGTGGCTGCTCGCGATCGTCATCCTGCCGTTCCCGACCGAGATCGTCGGCGCCTACAAGGCCGACCAGTTCACCGCCGGCTTCTACGCCGGAGCGATCCTGTTGCTCAGCTCCTGTCAAACCGCACTCGCCTGGTTGATCAAAGGCCACCGCGAGCTCGAGAACCCGGAGGACCCGGTCAGCACGCGTGAGCTGCGAAACAGCATCGTGCTGACCGGGCTGACCCTGCTCGCCTTCCTGCTGGCGGCATTCGTGCCGGGTGTGACCTTCTACGCGTTGCTGCTGCTTCTGCTGTCACCCGTGCTGATGCGGGTGCTCGACCGAGTGAGCCCGGTCCAGAAGTCGCAGTGATGCTCCTGACTCAGGTCAACCGGCCGGATACCGGTCTGGTCGGTCGGAGCCAGTGAGAGGCCTTTCGGTGCGCTCGGCAACCACTGTGGGCGGCCGGGGCCGTTCGGATCACCAGTGCGGGCGAACGCCGTCCAGTAGTCGATCATCTGGTCGGACAGGCGTTGCTGCGTCGCCGTGAGCGGGAAGTCCAGACCACCGAGGCGGAACAGGTACGGCAACTCGACTGCGTGCGCTGCGCCCTGACCGGGCTGGCTGAGCGGCGAGTGCTGGTCGGCGAACTCGTACGCGTACACCGGCACCTTGCGCGCCGCCTGCCTGCTGCTGGCAACCTGAGTGCACGACCAGATCCGGTCCGTGGTGACTGCCGCCCAGGCAGCAGCCGGTGACTCGTACCGGTCGAGTGGGTACTCCCGCAGCACCTTCGCCGCCTGCTTGGCACCGACCATGTCGGTAACCAGCTTCGGGTAGTCCTTGATCTCCCCGAACGCTGCCAGCCACGGAGTCGCCTCATTCTGGTTGTTCCCCGAGATCATCGGCACCCGGTGGAACAGCCCGGCCCGTAACGCCTTCGCAGGACTCAACGGCAGTACGGCGCCGCCGTACCCGCTCTGAGTGAACTGCTTGGTCTCAGCAAGCAGTACGTCGGACTTCGTCGCGCGGAGGCAGTCAAGGGTGGATTGGCCGGGTTTGCAGGCCAGCTCAGGTCGCTTGGCGGCCGCCCACTCCTTACCGTCGGTCTCGACTTGCCGAACCGGATGCCAGAAGGAGTCGGCCGCCTGACCCGGGTACTGGCTGTTGGCCGGCCAGTCGAAGGCACACGAGCCGCTCTGCATGACCGCCTTGCTGAACAGGCCTGCCGAGGCCGGTGCGGTCAGTTGCGCGCAGACACTCATGCCACCGGCAGACTCCCCCGCGATCGTCACGTTGCGCGGGTCACCGCCGAAGGCGCGCGCATTGCGCTGCACCCAGCGCAGTGCGGCCTGCTGATCCTGCAGTCCGAAGGTGCCGGAACCAGGCAGGCCCGGGTAGCCGAAGAAGCCGTAGATGCCCAGCCGGTAGTTCACTGTGACCACGACGACGTCGCCGCGGCTGGCCAGCTTGGACGCCTCGTAGCTGTTACCGGCCCCCTCGAAGAAGCCGCCGCCGGGGAACCAGACGAACACTGCGCGGGGTTTGGCCGACTGCGCTGCCGGTGTGGTGACGTTGAGGTACAGACAGTCCTCGTCACTGGATCCCTTGGGCACTTCCGAGTTTGGTTGCTGTGGCCACGGGTTGCCGAGCTTCGACGCACGGACGCCGTCCCACGGCCGCACCGGCTGCGGAGCCTGCCACCGGAGATGTCCGACCGGCGGAGCGGCATACGGGATGCCGTCGTAAACGCGGGCCTGGCCAACGGTTTTGGCCTGCACCTGACCGGCGTCCGTCTGTACGACGTCCGGGCGTGGGGCGCTTCCGGGGATCAGCAACGGCAGTACTGCGAATGCTGTCAGGATCTTCATACCCAACAGCCTCGGCCGGTCCGGTCCGCCACAGCTTCGGCCGGACGGTCAGGCCACCACCACCTTTGGTCTAACTACGACGCCGCAACAGGTAGGTGTCCATGATCCAGCCCTTGCGGTCGCGCGCCTCGGCCCGAGCCTTCTCGATCTCCGGTGCGACCTCACTGACCGGCCCGGCGATCAGAAGCTCGTCCGGCGTCCCGAGGTAGGCGCCCCAATAGATGTCGGCATCCTGGTCGGTGTGTGCGCTGAAAGCGGTCTGCGCGTCCAGCATGACGACGACGTCGTCCACACCGTCCGGCCAGGCCTGAGCCAACCGGCGTCCGGTGGTGATCTGGACCGGGCGGCCGACCTGGTTCAGCGGGATCCGATGCCGGGCGGCGAGCGTCGAGACGCTGCTGATGCCTGGAATGACCTCTACCGCGAAGGACTGCGCACCGCGGGCCAGGATGTCGTCGAGGATCGCCAGCGTGCTGTCGTAGAGCGACGGGTCGCCCCACACCAGGAAAGCGCCGACCTCGTCCGCACCGAGGTTCGCCGCGATCAGCTCCGCGCAAACGTCGGCCCGGCGCCGCCGCCAGTCATCGACCGCCTCGACGTACGCCGACGTCGTCCGGTCCCGCTCGGGGTCGCGGCCGACCACTACCCGATGCTGACCGCTGGCGTGCCGGCTCAGGATCTCCGTCCGCAGGTCGACCAGCTCCTGCTTGACGTCGCCTTTGTCGAGGACGAAGAACACATCTGCCCGGCCGAGCGCCTTGACGGCCTGCAGCGTGACCTGGTCCGGATCACCGGCCCCGATCCCGATCACCACGATCTCCCGCATGCGCGGCAGCCTATGTCACCGGGCCGCGGAGTCAGCCGGCCCGCTGCCGCCCACGGCGTACGGGCTGCGCCTCGACCGGCGTGGCCAGGTGGCCGTCGACGAGCGTCTCGAGCGCGGCCACGAACGGGCCTTGCTGGTCTGCAGTGAGGGCCGCCAGCGTCTCCCGGTGCACGCGGTCGACGATCGCCTGCCCCTCCCGCGCCAGCTTCGCACCGGCTTCGGTCACCGAGACGATCCGGGCCCGCCGGTCGGTGGCCGAGGGCTTGCGCTCGGCGTACCCCGCCTTCTCCAGCGCGTCGACGGTGACCACCATCGTGGTCTTGTCCAGGTACGACAGCTCAGCGAGCTGGATCTGCGTCCGCTCCGCTTCCAGCGCATGGCCGAGCACGCACTGCATCCGTGTGGTCAA
The DNA here is from genome assembly GCF_013131805.1 of Kribbella sandramycini. Classification (GTDB taxonomy): domain Bacteria; phylum Actinomycetota; class Actinomycetes; order Propionibacteriales; family Kribbellaceae; genus Kribbella; species Kribbella sandramycini. The sequence goes on from NZ_JABJRC010000007.1 coordinate 436,269, forward strand.
CCCGATCTCGGCCAGTGCGGCATGTAGCTGAGTCTCCAGGACATGCCCTGCGTGGTTCAGGTAGCCGGTGAGATCAGGAACCGCTCGCGTACTCGCCATCTTTCGAGGATAGCGCGGGATCATCCCGCACCGGATCATCCCGCGTCAGATCATCGCCCCCCGCGCGCTGGACGTAGCATCGGCGTGTGGCGAGGACCGAGAGCGACCGGTGCCCGGGTGTACTGGCAGTGCACCAGGCGGCTGACGGCGGCTTGGCTCGGGTTCGCGTGCCCGGGGGGTTGCTCAGTGTCACGCAGCTTGAGGTACTGCGGCTGGCGAGCGCTGAGCTCGGCGACGGCCGTCTGGAGCTGACGTCGCGCGGAAACCTCCAGATCCGCGCGCTGCGACCGGACGGCCCACGCGAGCTCTCGGACCGGTTGTTTGCCGCTGGCCTACTACCGTCGCTGGAGCACGAGCGAGTCCGCAACATCCTCGCTTCACCGTTGTCCGGGCTGGACGGCCGGTACGACGTACTTCCGGTGGCTCAGGCGTTGGACCAGGCGCTGTGTGCCCGGCCTGAACTGGCCGCGCTCCCCGGCCGATTCCTGTTCGCAGTGGACGACGGACGCGGTGACCTGACCCAGGTCGGCGCTGACGTGCTGCTGCAGGCCGTTGACGACTCCGAAGCCTTGTTGTGCATCGGCGCGCTCAGCGCGCGCGTGACCTGGGAGAACGCGGTTGACGCGCTGCTGGCAGCGGCGGCAGCGTTTCTTCAGGTTCGGGACGCACAGGAGTGGCGGATCGCTGAGGTCGCCGACGGCGCGCAGCGCATCTTCGAGCGGCTCGGGCTGCGGCCTGGTAGCGAACAGCCGGTCGTCGGACTCCCGGTCACGGCTGGTGCGCATGGGAGCGCGCTGGCAGTGACCGTCCCGCTCGGCTCACTGACCCAGGAACAGGCAGTAACGCTGACCGAGCACGCTGCGTGGATTCGGGTCACGCCCTGGCGTTCTGTCGTGATCCCAACGGTCGGAGTGGAGCCGTTGACGGCTGTCGGGTTGGTCACAACCGCTGAATCGCCGTGGAATGCTGTGACAGCGTGTGCGGGCCGCCCTGGGTGCGCCAAGGCGCTGGCCGACGTACGGGCCGATGCGCGGCGCATGCTGCCGCGGCTGCCCCGGGACGGACGCCGAGTGCATTGGTCGGGTTGTGAGCGCCGGTGCGGCAAGCCGGTCGGCGACTTCGTCGACGTACTTGCTGTGGGCAACGGATATCTGGTCGACGGGGAACCGAGGGAGAAGTGGTGAGCGGGTTCGAGTACGTGCGCGACGGCGCGGAGATCTACCGGCAGTCGTTCGCGACCATCCGGGCCGAGGCTGCGCTCGGCGACCTGCCGGCCGACGTCGCGCAGATCGCCGTCCGGATGATCCACGCCTGCGGCATGACCGATCTGGTCGCCGACCTGGCCTGGTCGGACGGCGTGGTCAAGAACGCCCGCGCAGCCCTCCAAGGCGGTGCACCGATCCTGTGCGACGCCCAGATGGTGGCGGCCGGCATCACCCGGCGCCGGCTGCCCGCGGACAACCAGGTGATCTGCACTCTCAGCGCACCGGGCGTGCCGGAGCTGGCGCAACAGCTCGAAACCACGCGCAGCGCCGCCGCTGTCGACCTGTGGCTCGACCACCTGGCTGGAGCGGTCGTTGCAGTAGGCAACGCGCCGACAACGCTGTTCCGGTTGCTGGAGCTGATCGCAGCGGGCGCACCGCGACCGGCGGCAGTGCTGGGCATTCCGGTCGGGTTCATTGGTGCTGCCGAGTCCAAAGCGGCGCTGGCGGCCAACACCCTCGGTCTGGAGTACCTGGTGGTCCGAGGCCGCCGGGGCGGCAGTGCGATCACCGCGGCCGCCGTGAACGCGATTGCGAGTGAAGAAGAGTGACTGGACAGCTGTGGGGTGTAGGGCTCGGACCAGGCGACCCGGAGCTCGTCACGGTCAAGGCCGCCCGGCTGATCGGCGCTGCGGACGTGATCGCGTTCCACAGCGCGCGGCACGGCCGGAGCATCGCGCGCTCGGTCGCGGCGCCCTACCTGCGGGACGGGCAGATCGAGGAGCACCTGGTCTACCCGCTGACTACCGAGACCACTGACCACCCCGGCGGCTATCAGGGCGCCATGGACGACTTCTACGCCGAGTGCGCCGCCCGGCTCGCTGCACACCTCGATGCCGGCCGCGACGTCGTCGTCCTGGCTGAAGGCGACCCGTTGTTCTACGGGTCCTATATGCACATGCACAAGCGGTTGGCCGATCGCTACCCCTGTGAGGTCGTTCCGGGCGTGACGTCGGTGAGTGCGGCGGCCGCCGTACTTGGACGGCCGCTGTGTGAGCGTGACGAGGTGCTGACCGTGCTGCCGGGAACGCTGCCGCCGGATGTGCTGGCTGAGCGGCTTCGGAACACGGACGCCGCTGCAGTCATGAAGCTGGGCCGGACATTCGCCAACGTCCGCGAGGCCTTCGAGCTGGCCGGCCGCGCCGATGAGGCCTGGTACGTCGAACGCGCAACCACCGCGACGCAGCGGACTGCTCCGCTGACAGATGTCGATCCGGACGACGTTCCGTACTTCTCACTCGCGTTGCTGCCCAGCCCGATCAACAACACCCACACCGCACCGGCTGTCACAGCGGCCGTTGAGGGCTCGGTGACGGTCGTCGGGCTCGGCCCGGCCGGGCCGGAGTGGATGACGCCGGAGGTGCGCGCCGCGATCGCCGGTGCAGACGATCTGATCGGCTACGGCCCGTACGTCGATCGTCTGCCGGACCGGGCCCGACAGCGCAAGCACGGGTCGGACAACCGGGTGGAATCCGAGCGGGCCGCGTTTGCGCTCGACTTGGCCCGCAAGGGGTCCAGGGTCGTCGTAGTGTCGTCCGGTGACCCGGGTGTGTTCGCAATGGCCAGTGCGGTGACGGAGGTCGCCTCGGAGCCGGAGTACGCGGACATCGCCGTACAGGTGCTTCCTGGAATGACTGCGGCGCAGGCGGTGGCCAGTCGGGTCGGTGCGCCGCTGGGGCACGACTTCTGTGTGCTGTCACTGTCGGACCGGCTCAAGCCGTGGGAGGTGATCGCGCAGCGGCTGAGCGCGGCCGCCGCGGCGGATCTGGCAATCGCGATCTACAACCCGGCTTCGAAGACCCGCACCTGGCAGGTCGCTGCAACGCGTGACCTGCTGTTGGCGCACCGTTCTGCCGACACACCGGTCGTTGTCGGGCGTGACGTCGGCGGTACGCGCGAAACGGTGACCGTGACGACGCTTGGCGAGCTGGACCCGGCAACTGTGGACATGCGGTGTCTCTTGCTGATCGGCTCGTCGCAGACGCGGACGGTTGCGCGTCCGGCCGGGCCGCTGGTCTTCACGCCACGTCGCTATCCAGGTTAAATCTGTCGCGCTCACGGTGTCAGGTCGACCACAGGCGGGTACTGGTCGCGGGGAAGCTGACCTGTGAGGAGATCGGACGATGAGCAACGTCACGACCGTTCCGGAGCGACCGATCGTCGCAACGGACACGGAGCCGGCAACCGACAACGAGCTGTTGGTCTACCGAGGGTTCAAGTTCGGTGCAGCCTTCTTCGGCTGGCTGATCGCTATCGCGATGGGTGTGCTGCTGTCCGCTGCTGTGTCCGCAGTGGCCGCCCTGACCGCGGAGATTCTCGACTACCGCCGCGGTGACGCCGCTGCGCAGCCCGCCGCCGCTGGGATCACCGCAGCCACCATGGCGATCGTCGTCATGGGTGTGGCCTTCTACAGCGGCGGATACGTCGCTGGGCGGCTGGCCCGTTTCGACGGCGCGCGCAACGGCTTCGGCGTCTGGATGGTCGCCCTGCTGGTGCTGGTGCTCGCGGCCGGCGCCGGTGCGCTGCTGAACAGTCAGTACGACTGGCTGAGCGACGTACGCCGTCCTGACATCGCACTGTCCACCGAGGCGATGACGACCGGCGGTGTGCTGGCCACTGCGGCGATGTTGGTCGTGACACTGCTGACCGCGGTCATCGGCGGTAAGGCCGGTCAGCGCTACCACGACAAGATCGACCGCCTGCTCTGAACCTCTGCCCCTGAGCTGAGGCGCCCACCGCGGGAAGAGGTTCGGGGCGGGCGGCGTTGTGCCTGACATGCTCGACGTCGTGGTGATCGGAGCCGGCCAGGCTGGGCTGTCGGCCGCCTACCACCTGGTGCGGATGGGTTTCGCGCCGTACGACGAGGTCGTCGTGCTGGACCGGAACGCCGCACCAGGTGGCGCGTGGCAGCACCGCTGGGACTCGCTGACCATGCACGACGTCCACGGCATCGCGAACCTGCCGGGCACGTCGGTGCCGGAGTCCGCGGACTCCGAGCGGGCCAACGTGTTCGTACCGTCGTACTTCGCCGAGTACGAGAAGCGGTTCGAACTGCCAGTACTGCGGCCGGTGGCGGTCGAGAGCGTGCAACGGATCGACGGTGGCTTCGAAGTCCGCACCGACGGTACGACGTACCAGACCGCGGCGATCGTGAACGCAACCGGGACGTGGGACCGGCCGTTCATCCCCTGGTACCCGGGCATCGAGACCTTCGCCGGGCGCCAGCTGCACACCGCGGACTACCGCGGCGCAGCTGAGCTGGCAGGCCAGGAGGTGCTCGTGGTCGGCGGCGGTGCGTCCGCCGTCCAGCTCCTGGCCGAAATCTCCGCCGTAGCATCGACCACCTGGGTAACGCGCCGCCCGCCGGAGTGGCACCACGACGAGGAGTTCACCCCCGAGCTGGGCCGCAAGATCATCGCCAAGGTCGAAGAACGCGTCAGCGCCGGCCTCCCGCCACGCAGCGTCGTCAGCGTCACCGGCCTTCGCCTGCGCCCCCAAGAACAACCCGCCTGGGACCGAGGCGTCTACACCCGCCACCCCATGTTCGCCCGCCTCACCCCCGACGGCCCCACCTGGTCCGACGGCCGCCACCAACACATCGACACCATCCTCTGGGCCACCGGCTTCCGCGCCGACCTCGCCCACCTCACCCCCCTCCACCTCCGCGAACCCTCCGGCGGCATCCGCATGACCTCCACCGCCACCACCCTCGACCCCCGCATCCACCTCATCGGCTACGGCCCCTCCGCCTCCACCATCGGCGCCAACCGAGCCGGCTTCACCGCCGCCCGCACCCTCCGCACCCTCCTGAAACCCCGGACCGGTGTGGTCAGCGGAGGATGAGGGTGAGGAGGTGGGGGCCTAGGGAGTGGAGGGCTGGTTCGTTGAGGTGGTAGGTGACGAAGCGGCCTTGGCGTTCGGCGGTGACGAGGCCGGCTCGGGTGAGGGCTTTGAGGTGGCGGGTTACCTGGGTGGGGTGGAGGTTCCAGAGGGCGGCTATTTCGCCGGCGGTGCGGGGTTCGCTGGCTACGGCGCGGCAGACCTGGAGGCGGTCGGGGGCGGCTAGGGCTTCGAGGCGGGCGCGGAGCTGGGCGGCGGTGGGGACGGCGGGGCCGCGGCCCGTGGCGGGGTAGATGAGGGTGAGGGGCTGGCCGGGGATCTCGCCGAGGAAGAGGTGCGGGGCGATGTGGTTGCTGGGGACGAGGAGCAGAGAGCGGTCGGCCAGGTCGATGCGCTTGTTCTGAACCTTTTGGACGACGGCGCTGTCGTTGTCGCGGATGTCGATGGAGCTGTCGAGTGAGGCCAGCATCGGCAGGACTCCGTCGCGGACGGCGAGGTCGCGGTCTTGGCGACCGCGGGCGGCCAGGGCGTCGCGTGACTCGGCCCAGACCTCGTGGAACCACGTCGTCCAGCACGAATCGAGCAGGTCGAGGAAACGGCGTACGGGCTCGTCAGGCGCGTCGAGCAGCGCGGTGACCAGCCCGAAGACCTCTGGGCCGCGGCTGCGCGACCAGTGCCGGACGGCGTCCGTGTCGACCTCGCGGCTGCTCAGCGGCCGCCCCCGCAGCGGCCGGACCAGCTCCGCGGCCAGCTCGGCCGCCGGCCGCGCACGCAACGCACCCAGCTCCTCCTGCCAAGCCGGTACGCCGGTCGCCGTGCTGGTCACGAAGAACCGCGCCCGAACCGCACGTACCGTCCACGTCCACTGCGCGAGCTCCTCCCGCAGCGAAACAGGCAGGGGTACGCCGGACGCCCACTCAACCCGGTCGTGGTGTCGCGGCGCAGCCAACACATGCAGCGCGCAACCGAGCTCGATCAACGGCGACGCGACATGCCGGATGCGCTCTGGCGCCAGCCGACCGGCCCCGGCGAGAACAGTAGGCAGAGTCAGTCCTTCAGCTTGAACTGCAGCTCGGTGTCCCAGTCCGCCATGCTCGGCACCTCACGCGGGTCCGACTTGTAGATCTCCAGCCGGGACACCCACTTGTCGCCCTCGGCATCCCATTCGATGCCCTCCTGCTCACCCCAGGCCAGCAGATCGCGAGTGGCCGCCATCAGGCCGTCCGGATGACCGTGGTGCTCGACGCTCGCATACCGCCCAGCCGGCAGCACGCCGGTGACGATCTCCCCCTCACCGCTGTGGACGTCGTCGACCGGGAACCCGATCTCCAGCACGAGCCCGGCCGCCATGTCGACCACCTCGTACCGGAAGAACGGCGCGTCGTTCGGCGCGATCTCCCGCGCCGCCAGCCACCCGATCACCTCGTGCATCCGATCCGCGAACGCCGAGATCTCGTCCATCCGGACCGTCCCGCGCAACGCGACATACGGCCGTTCGGCCACCTCGATGATCTCCGGCATCCCACGACCTCCCACTCGGCTGAAACCAATCAGTCTCAACCTAGACCGTCTAGGCGAAGTACTGCGGGAAGAGGTCGTGAGTGGGCCAGGTGGTGACGCCGTTGGCCGCCGTCCACATCGCCGCGTCGATATCGCCGTACGGCTTGCCGGACGGGTCGTCACGGCGGTTGAACAGCACCGCCCAGCTCATCCCGTGGTAGGTGCGGACGAGAAGGGTGGAGGTGCCCGGGAGGCTGCCGGTGTGCCAGGTGTTGCGGCCGGTGCCGCCGGTCGTCACGGGACGCACGCTCCAGCCGAGACCGTAGTACGCACCGCCAGGCTCGACACCTGTCTCCGGCTTGGCCCAGACGCGGCCGAGCGACGTGCTGTTGAGTACGGCGCCTGGCGCGTCGAACATCTTCGCCCAGCGGACCAGATCCGGCGCGCTGGCGATCCAGCCGCCGTTCGCGTCCTGCGTCCGCATGCTGAATGTTCCGTACGGCGCTGCGACCGTCTGACCCGACATGTCGAGGACGGTCCGGCCGGTGTACTGCGATTCGTACGACAACTCACCGCTGTGCTTGGCGATGCTCCACCCGAGCGCCATCCGCTTGATCTTCAACGGCGCAAGCAGCTTCTGCTGGACGTAGGCCTCGTAGCTCAGCCCACTGACCTTCTCGATCACCCGCCCGGCCAGCAAGTATCCGAAATTCGAGTAGGCGTACTTCGTACCTGGCGCCACATCCAGCTTCTGCGCGGTCATGTACTTGATGACGTCGGCGTGCTTCAGCTCCATCGGTACGCCGAGCGCCTGCGCGATCGCGGCGTCCTTGAAGTTCGGGTCGCCGGAGACAGCGCGGTCCCAGCCGCCCAGATGCTGCAGCAGGCGCCACAGCGTGATGTTCGACCAGCGGGGATCGACGGGCGCGGTGATCCCGAGCAGATCGACCACCTTGGCCGAGAGCGTCAGCTTGCCGTCCTGTTCGAGGCGCAGGATCGCCGCGGCGGTCAACGACTTCGACAAGCTGGCGATCCGGAACAAGGACGTCGGCTCCACGGTGAGCGCCGCACTCGTGCTGTACCCGCGGGCGAGGACCAGCCGGCCCTTGTACGTCACCGCGAGCTGCCCGCCGGACACCCCGCGGGCCTGCATGAAGGCCTTCAGCTGATTGTCGAACCCGGCCAGCGCCGGCACCGCCGTGCCGGTCACCTTCCAGGTCGCGGCCTCGGCGGACGCCGCCACCGCCGTCCCCATCGCCGCGGCCGCACCGGTCGCGATCGTGAGCTTTCCCAAGCGGCGGCGGGACAGCTCCCTCACGATTCGTCCACCACCGCGGCGTAGGAGATGACGCCGCGGCGGATCTCCTCGACGACGGCCCGGGCGGTTTTGCGAAGGGGGGTGTCGCCGGCGGCGTCGGCGACCTGCTCGGTGAGGTCGATGAGCTGTTTGGTCCAGCGGACGAAGTCGCCGGCGGCCAGGTCGGATTCGTAGAGGACTTCGGCGAGCGAGGCGCCGGAGGACCAGCGGAAGGCGGGCCAGCAGAAGCCGAGATCCATCGAGCGGAGGAAGTCGACGCGCATATCGCGTTCGAGGGCGGACAGCTCGCGCCAGATCTGGCCCATCTTTTCCAGGGCGATCCGGACGTCGCCGCGCGGCAGGCGGGGTGAGGTCGGCTCGTCCTTGGAGCGGGACTCGTAGACGAGCGCCGCCAGGGCCGCGGCCAGCTCGGGGACGGTGAGCTCGTCGAAGATGCCCTGGCGCAGGCATTCGGCGGCGACCAGGTCGAGCTCGGTGTAGATCCGGGCCAGCCGGTCGCCGGCTTCGGTGGTCTTGTCGCCGTCGAGGTAGTGCAGGGCGTCGAGCACCTGGCAGACCCGGTCGAACTGGCGGGCGATCGTGTTGGTCCGCTGCTCGATCTTGCGCTGGACGTCGCGGTTCTCCCGGTCGAGCCGGAAGTACCGCTCGGCCCAGCGGGCGTGGTCCTCGCGGTCGGAGCAGCCGTGGCAGGGGTGTGCGCGCAGCTCGGCCCGCATCGCCTGCAGCTCCGGGTCGTCGGCGTGACTGACGACGTCGCGGCCGCGGGTCCGCGAGGGCGGGCCGTCCTCGCCGAGCATGTCGCTGCGCACCCGCAGTACCTGCGCGAGCTCCCGCCGCTGCTGCGGGTTCCGCGCGTTGAACTTCTTCGGGATCCGCAGCGAGCCGATCGCCTCGACCGGCGTCGGGAAGTCGATCATCGACAGCTTGCGGACCTGCCGGTCCAGCGTCAGGACGGTCGGCCGCGGTCCCTCGCGCTCCGAGCGCATCCCCGGGTCGAGCACCAGCGCCCAGCCCGCGCTCCGGCCGGCCGGGATCCGGATGATGTCCCCGATCCGCAGCTTCTCGATCGACTCCTGCGCCTCGGCGCGCCGATCCTGTTTACGCGCCTTCGACCCGGACGACTCGCGATCGCCGATCCGGCGGCGCAGCGCGGCGTACTCCAGGAAGTCGCCGAGGTGGCAGTCGATCGACTCCTTGTACCCCTCGAGGGCCTCGGTGTTGCGCTGCACCTGCCGCGCCAGCCCGACCACGGCCTGGTCGGACTGGAACTGCGCGAACGACAACTCGAGCATGTCGCGGGCGCGCGTCCGCCCGACCTGGCGGACCAGGTTCACCGCCATGTTGTACGACGGCGAGAACGACGACCGGAGCGGATACGTCCGCGTCGAGGCCAGGCCGGCGACCGCGCGCGGGTCGAACCCGGGCTGCCACAACACGACCGCGTGCCCCTCGACGTCGATCCCGCGCCGCCCGGCCCGGCCGGTCAGCTGGGTGTACTCCCCCGGGGTGATGTCGACATGCGCCTCGCCGTTCCACTTGGAGAGCTTCTCCAGGACGACCGTGCGGGCCGGCATGTTGATGCCCAGGGCAAGCGTCTCGGTGGCGAAGACGACCTTGATCAGGCCGCGCGCGAACAGCTCCTCGACGACCTCCTTGAAGGCCGCCAGCATCCCCGCATGGTGGGCGGCGATCCCGCGGCTGAGCGCCTCGGCGAAGTCGTGGTAGCCGAGGACGCCGAGATCCTCGTCGGGCAGGTCGATCGTCCGCTCGGCGAGCACCCGCTTGATCTCGTCGCGCTCGGACGGTTTGGTCAGCCGCAGGCCGGAGCGCAGGCACTGCAGCATCGCGTCCTCGCAGCCCTTGCGGGAGAAGATGAAGTAGATCGCCGGCAGCAGCGCGCCGGCATCCAGCTCCTCGACCACGTCGGAGCGAAAGGGCGTGAAATGCGACCGGGTCGGCCGGCCCTTCGGCAGGTCGCGACGGCGGCGCGGTTTACGCGAGTCGTCGCGGAAGATCCGGTTGTCGTCGCGGGCGATCTTGACCAGCTGCGGGTTCACCAGATCGCGGAGGTCGGTCGTCGAACCCTTCGCGGCCGCCTTCGCCGGGTTGCCCGAGCGGTTCGGCCGCCCGGCCGACGGGCCGAACTGCGCCTGCGCGCCGGCGCCGGCGGTCGGCGTCTCCCCCGCGAACAGGTCGTGCAGCCGCTTGCCGACCATCACATGCTGGAACAGCGGCACCGGCCGCTTCTCCTCCAGCACGACGACCGTGTTACCGCGGACCGTCGCCAGCCAGTCGCCGAACTCCTCGGCGTTGCTGACAGTTGCCGACAGCGAGACCACCGAGACCGAATCGGGCAGGTGGATGATCACTTCTTCCCAGACCGCGCCGCGCGACCGGTCGGCCAGGTAGTGCACCTCGTCCATCACGACGTACGACAGGCCGAGCAGGGTGCTGGACCCGGCGTACAGCATGTTGCGCAGCACCTCGGTCGTCATGACGACGATCGGGGCCTCGGAGTTGATCGAGTTGTCACCGGTCAGCAGGCCGACCCGCTCGGCGCCGTACCGGCTGACCAGATCGGCGTACTTCTGGTTGCTCAGCGCCTTGATCGGGGTCGTGTAGAAGCACTTCTGCCCCCGCTGGAGCGCCAGATGGACGGCGAACTCCCCGACCAGCGTCTTACCGGAGCCGGTCGGCGCGGCCACCAGCACCTGGTGCCCGTCCTCCAGGGCGGCGCACGCGCGCAGCTGGAACTCGTCCAGCGCGAAGTCGTAGAGCCCGCGGAACTCCTTGACGGCAGGATGCTCCTGGTCCGAGCGGAAAACGGCGTACTTCTCGGACGGGGTACTCATGACCCCCACACTATTCGAGCCCACCCCCAAAATCCCACGTACTTACCGCCGGCCGGGCCGCACGTCGCGTGCGACCCGGCCGCCGCGCTCAGCCGATGTGGTAGCTGTCGCCGTAGACCTGCCAGTCGAGCGGGGTGTTCAGGTCGAGGTTGCCGTTACGGAGCCAGACGCGCTGAGCCGTGTCGACGCGGCTGGTGTCGCTGTGGGCCTCCTCCTGCTTCATCGCCCAGACGCGAGCGTCCAGGAAGGCGTTCAGCCAGGTGGTCTCGTTACCGCCCTGGGACGGCGGCTTCGCCTGCCCCAGCGCACGGCTGCGGATCCCGCCGAAGCTGGTCCCGCCGTTCCCGGGGCCGTGCATGACGATCGCGTCGTAGTAGGCGAACTGGCCGAGGGCGCGGACGCCGTCGGACTTGCCCTGCGAAACGGCCGGCCGGAAGTAGACCCGGTCGCGCTCGTCATTCTGGCACTGCTGGAACACGGAGTCCTGGGCCGCGGTGGCCCAATCCCGGGTGTAGTTCGGGTCGAGCCCGGCATGCGAGTCGCTGCCGTCGACCTCACGCAGCGCCGGCAGGTACTTCTGCAGGATGTTGCCGGACTTACGGCTCGCGTAGAGCTCGACCAGCTCGAGCATGTCACCGGTGCCCGAGCAGAACCCGATGATGCCCGCGGTGTAGCCGCGGCCGTCCTCGATGTCCTCGATGTACTTGTAGTAGTTCTTCCAGTTCAGCGACGAGTTCTCGGCGCTGCAGACGATCTTCATCGCGATCTCCTTCTTCGCGGGATCGTCGAGATCGACCGCCTGGACGGCGGCGTTCGCGGAGCGGGCGAGCAGGGTCGCGGCAGCCGGCGCGGCGGCCAGGCTCAGGCCGAGCAGGAGCGCACTCCTGCGCGTGGGGCGGGGTTCCATCCGTACCTCCGTGGGGCGTCCGAAGGATTAGTAACTGATAGGAATCTTTACTATCAGACGGAAGCCAGAGGTGAGAATAGTTCGGGAACAAATGTTTTTGCCGGGACTACGCGAAAACGGTGAGTGCGCCCGGCGCGATCGTGACGTCGACCGGGAGCGGTCCCAGCGGCTCGCCGTCGGCGTACGCCGTGATCCCCGGCGACTCGATCCGGACCGACCGGCCGCGCAGCGCCCGGACAGCCGGGTGGCCGACATGCGTGCCCTTGGACAGCTTCGGGAACAGCTGCAGCAGGGTCAGCCGGGAAACCGGCTCGATGATCGTGACGTCGAGGACCCCGTCGTCGATTTCGGCGCCGGCGCAGATCTGCAGCCCACCGCCGTACGTCGGGCCGGTGCCGACCGCGACCAGCATGGCCTTGGTCTCGATCACCTCGCCGTCGACCGTGACGATGTACTCGAGCGGGGAGAAGGTGCGCAGCTCGGCGAGCGTGGCGACCGTGTAGCGGGAGTTGCCCTTCGGCCAGCTCATCGCATTGGCGCGTTTGTTCACCAGGGAGTCGAAGCCGCCGGCCACCACGGTCGTGATGAACTCGCCCTCGGCCACCGCCAGGTCGACCGAGCGGGTGTTGCCGGCGATGATCAGGTCGGCCGCGGCGGCCGGGTCCTTGAGCGGGATGCCGACACCGCGGGCGAAGTCGTTGCCGGTACCGGCCGGGACGACGCCGAACGGCATCCCGGATTTCGCGAGCACCTGGGCGCCGAGATGGATCGTGCCGTCGCCGCCGACCAGCGTGACGGCGTCCGCGCCGGAGCCGATCACGTCGGCGGAGATCCGCCCGACGTCCTCGGCGCAGGTCGTCTCGTAGGTGTCGACGCTCAGCCCGGCCGACTCCAGCCGGGCGCGGACGACGGGCGCCACCCGGGCGCCCAGCCCTTTACCGCTGGTGGGGTTCACCACCAGCGCGATCCTGCGGGTCATCAGTCGGCCAGCAGTGCGTCGTTCCGGCGGCGTTTGCGGCGGTCGTTCAGCTGGGCGATGATCTCGGCCCCGAAGAACAACAGGCACATCGGAACCGCGAGGAACATCAGCGAGAACGGATCGCCGGACGGCGTCGCGACCGCGCCGAAGAGGAAGATGCCGATGATGATGTACGGCCGGGACTTCGACAGCGCCGCGGCCGGGACGACGCCGACCAGGTTCAGCAGGATGACCACCAGCGGCAGCAGGAACGCGATCCCGAAGACCAGCATCGTGCGCAGGACGAAGTCCAGGTACTCGGGCAGGGTGATCAGGTTCTGCGCGAAGTCCGGCGTGAAGCCGATCAGGATCTCGATACCCTTGGGGAGCGTCCAGTAGGCGACCCAGATACCGGCGGCGAACAGCGGGGTGGCGATCGCCGCGAACAGGTAGGCCCACTTCTTCTCGCTGCGATGCAGCCCCGGCGCGATGAACGCCCACAGCTGGTACAGCCAGACCGGGCTGGCCAGGACCAGACCGAACACCAGCGAGATCTTGATCTGGAAGGTGAACGGCGCCGTCACCGTGCCGAACGTGAGCTCGGGCCGCTTACCGCCGTTCTTGCTCGCGAGCAGATCGGCGACGCCCTGGTCGAACGGCCGCTTCAGGAAGTCGAGGGCATGGTCGTAGAAGATGTAGCCGAGGATCGTCATCACGAGGATCGCGAGCACCGAGATGACCAACCGGTTGCGGAGCTCGACAATGTGCTCGCGCAGGGTCATCCGACCCTCTTCGTCCTTCGGGCGGCGTTCCTTCTTCTCCTTACGCCGCCCGAACCTCACCATCGTCAAGGCTGGAGACTCGGCTCAGTTGGCCGTGTGGGTGGGCGGCTGACCGTCGCCGCGCGCCTGGCCGTTGGCCTGGTTCGGCTGCGCCTGCTGGGCCGGCTGCTGGACCTGGGCCGGCGGCTCGCTCGCCTCGTCGGTCAGCTCGGGGCTCTTCTTCTTGGGACCGACCTCTTCCTCCCAGATCTTCTTCGACTTGCCCAGCTGGCGAACCAGCGCCGGCAGCTTGGTCGATCCGAAGAGCAGCACGATGATCGCGAGGACAATGAGCCACTCGGCGCCGGAGGGCATTGTGATGAGCGGGTTCATCTCGGTCTCCCTTTCACAGGACTTCTACTCGTGGGCTGACGCCTGAGTTGCGTGCCGAATACTACGCCCGGACGCGATCCGGGGACTGCGCAGCGTCCAGCTTGGACTGGGCGGCGACCAACTCACGTGTCAGCGCCTTGGCCTGGCCCCACAGCTTCAGCGCGAGCAGGGCGAGGACCAGGAGCCACACCGCCACCACTCCGAGGAAGAGCAGGAACCAGTACATGATCAGGAGCCTAGCCCCTTCCGGGCCCGGACCCACGTTCGCGGGGGCGTCCGGTGTCGGAACGTGATGGTAAAACTCGGTGTTCGAACAGGACCGAAAGGGGGCGCGCGTGCGCCGGATCGGAGTCGAGGAGCGCCGGGCCCGGATCGGGCGGCGGCACCGGCTCGCCGCGTCGGCCCACGCGGCGGATGCGGTCGAGGCGGCCGCGGCGATGGTCGCGCTGCACGCGACGGACCCGGCGACCGTGCACCTCTCCATCGCCGCGCGAGTGCCGGGGAGTGACGTCGCGGCTACCGAGCGTGCCCTGTACGACGATCGCGCGCTGATTCGGCTGCTCGGAATGCGCCGTACGGTGTTCGTCGTCCCGACTGGGTTCGCGCCGATCGTTCAGGCCGCCTGTGCGGACGACATCGCCACCAAGCAGCGCCGGTTGCTGGTGAAGCATCTGACCGAGGCGGGAGTCGCAGCGGACGCGGAGTCCTGCGGGGTGTGGCTGCGGGCGGTCGAAGAGTCCACTGCGACCGCGCTGGCGCTCCGCGGCTCGGCTACGGCTCAGGAGCTGTCTGCTGACGAGCCGCGGTTGCGGACCAGGCTCAGCATGGCCGACGGCAAGCCGTACGCCGCAGCGCCGTACGTGACCAGCCGAGTGCTGTTCCAGCTCGCTGTTGACGGACGAATCGTCCGTGGCCGCCCAGTGGGGACGTGGCTGAGCAGCCAACACCAGTGGTCCCCTGCGGAGGCGTGGCTGGCCGGCGGCCTCGGCGCGAAGCCCACTGCGGAGGAGGCTCGGGTCACGCTGGCCCGCTCGTGGCTGACGGCGTTCGGCCCGGGGACGGCGACCGATCTGCAGTGGTGGGCCGGCTGGACGGCGGGGCAGACGAAGAAGGCCCTGATTGCGGTCGAAGCGGTCGCCGTCGATCTGGACGGTCAGGTGGGGTACGTACTACCTGGCGACGAGGAGCCGGAGGTCCCGGTCGAGCCGTGGGTCGCGTTCCTCCCGTCGCTGGACCCGACGCCGATGGGCTGGAAGGAGCGCGATTGGTACGTCGGCGCCCACAAGTCGAAGCTGTTCGACAGCACGGGCAACATCGGCTCGACGGTGTGGGCCGACGGGCGCATCATCGGCGCCTGGGGGCAGCCGGAGTCCGGCGCGGTCCGCTACCAGTTGCTGACGGACGTCGGTCGCGAGACCGAGGCTCTGATCGAGGCGGAGGCCGCCCGGTGGACGGCGTGGCTCGCGGGCGTGCGGGTCACGCCGCGCTTCCGCTCCCCGCTGGAGAAGCAGATCAGCGCTCAGAAGTCGTAGGAGTCGAGCGCGGCGCGCGCAGTCGCCGCAATCTGGCCCGACAGCTCAGCCGGGTCCAGAACGGTGGCGGCCCCGCCGAGCCGGAGCACCAGCCGCTGCAGCCAGGCGGTGTCGGCAACACGCAGTTTGACGATCAGCGAGCCCTCCGGGCCCTCCTCGACCGATTCGTTCGGGTAGTACTCAGCAACCCAGCGTGCTGGCGGCGCCAGCCGGATGGTGGCCAGCAGGTCACGCTCGGACGGCTGGAACATGCCGTTGGACAGGTCTCGCGGGGTCGCCTCAGGCGGCGGCTCGCTCGGCAGGTCGAGCAGCTTCACCGCGGCGATCCGGTCCAGCCGGAAGAGGCGCACGTCCTCGGCGAGACGGCACCAGGCCTCCAGGTAGCTGCGGCCGTCGGAGACGACCAGGCGCATCGGGTCGACATCCCGTTCGGTGGTCTCGTCGCGCGACGGGACGTCGTACGTCAGGTGCAGCCGGCGCTTCCCGGCCAGCGCCCGGTTGACCGTCGCGGCGATCTCGGGGTCGGCCGGCTCGACGTGGACGTGTGCGGCGGAGCCTTCGTGAGCGGCCGCGGCCTCGCCGGCGGCACGCTCCAGCTTCGCGATCGCCCGGTCGACGGCGTCCCGGTCGTGACCCGCGGTCACCTCCCGCAGCGTCCGCAGCGCGGTCAGCAGCGCGAGCGCCTCGTCCGCGGCGAGGCGCAACGGCCGGGCCAGATAGTCGGCGTTGTTGATGTGGATGACGCCGTCGCCCTCGGCGGCCTCGATGTCGATCTCGATCAGATCGCCCATCTGGGCGCCCGGCAGCCCGCAGAACCACAGCACCTTCAGGTCGGCCAGGATCTGCTTCGGGCGGACACCGAACTCCTTCGCGACGTCCTCGACGCGGGCGCCGTCGTTCTCCCGCAGGTACGGCACCAGGGCGAGCAACCGCTGCACCTGGTCACGCGCGTTAGAGGACATCTGGGGACTCCACGTCGTAGCGAGCATGTACTCGGTGCGGTAGCTCGGTGTGCGGGGGCGGAGGGTTCGATGCGGAGGATCGTGCCCTTTGCACCCGTGCGGCGAGATGCCGTGCCGAGTGCAGCGCAGTAGACGTGGGGTCGCCAGATGTCCTCTTAGACACCAGCCACCGTCCGGAGTTTCCGCAGCACTCCGTCGAGGACCTCACCGGGGCCTTCGACCACGGCATCCGGACCGTAGGAGGCGATCTCCTCGGCGAGTACGGCGGAATCGGCGTACGGGACGTGGAGCAGGTCCCAGCCCGCTTCGTACGGCTCGATGGCGTTCGAGCGGCGGCGCAGGCTGACGCACGAGCCCGTGCGCGCGCGGACCTTGGCTTCGGACGTCGGCCGCGGCGGTGCGAGCTCGGAGACCAGCGAACGCAGGTCTGTGCCCTCCGGGACGGTGAACGCGTTCGCATCACCGACTGTCTTCACGTCGCCGCCGATGCGCGACAGCCGGAACATCCTGGTCGCCTGACGATCCCTGTCCCGGCCGACGACGTACCAGCGCCCGTGCCAGGAGACGATGCCCCAGGGCTCGAGTGTGCGCGTCGTGGGCTCAGAAGCGCCGCTGCGGACATGCTGGAACCGCACCGCCCGCCGACTGACCACCGCGGCCCACAGCGGGTCGAACGCCGGCTCCGAGGCCCCGACGTGCGGCTCGATCGCACTGAGCGCGGACTGGTCGGTCTGAATCCCGGCGGCCTTCAGCTTGAGCACTGCGGACGTCGTCGCCTCGGAAAGACCCGCATGCTGCCAGACGCGCGCAGCAACACCCAGCACAGCCGCCTCGTCCGGCTCCAGTTGGACCTCGGGCAGCTCGAACACGTCCCGACGGATCCGGTAGCCGACCTCATCGGAGAAGAACTTGTCGATCGTGCCCATCTCGATCGGGATGCCGAGGTCGCGCAGCTCGTCCTTGTCGCGCTCGAACATCTTCTCGAAGGCGTCGTCGGTCTGACCGGCGTACCCCTCGACGACCTCCCGGATGCGCTCCTTGGTCACATACGTGCGCGCCACCAGGAGGCAGATGACCACGTTGAGCAGTCGCTCACTCTTGCGCGCCGACACCCGACCACCTTACGGCCTGACCGAGCCAAATCCCCCCTCCCCCACCGAACAAGTGTTCGGACCGCACTTCGGTCCCCTAGAGTCGCCCTGTGATTCGGTGGCGGGATGGTTTGGTGACGCAGGTTGGTCGGAGCTGGGCCGGTGCGGTCGAGCTGATGGTGCTGGTTGGTGAGCAGCCGGTTCGGGCGCTGGCGTACCCGGAGCTGGTCGGTACGCCGGTTGCGGGCGACCGGGTGCTGCTGAACGTCGGCGCACTCGACAAAGGGCTCGGTACGGGCGGGTACGCGCTGGTGGTCGCTCTGCCGGACCGCCTGCCGGAGGACCCGCCGGAGCATGGGCATCTGGTCAAGGCGCGCTACACGCCGCTGCAGGCGATGGTGCTGGGTGCCGACGAGCAGGACTCCCCGGACCACGCCGTACTGCGGGATGCGGACGACCTGTTCGGGACGCCGGTCGTCGTGGCGGACCTGCACTCGGCGCTGCCCGCCGTCCTGGCTGGGGTGTACGAAGCCCGGCCGAACACGCGGGTCGTGTACGTAATGACTGACGGTGGCGCCCTGCCGCTCGCCTTCTCGCGGACCGTGGCGTCGCTACGGGACTGCGGCTGGCTGAGCGGCACTGTGACTGTCGGACAGGCGTACGGCGGTGATCGCGAAGCCGTTACGGTCCACACCGGCCTTCTGACCGCCGTGCACGTCCTGACAGCCGAGCTGGTCGTACTGACTCAGGGGCCGGGCAATCTGGGGACAGGCACCCGCTGGGGCTTCAGCGGCGTGCAGTCAGGTGAGGCCGTCAACGCGGTCGGGACACTGGGCGGCCGAGCCGTCGCATCGCTCCGCATCTCCGAGGCTGACCCGCGACCACGACACCGCGGTATCTCCCACCACAGCCTGACGGCGTACGGCAGGGTCGCGCTCCAGCCCGCGGACGTCGTCGTACCGGATCTGGACGGCGAGTTCGGGGATGCGGTCCGAGACGCGGCCGAACCGCTCAAGGCACGGCACCGCGTCGTCCGCGTCGGGGTCGAAGGCCTGTACGACGTACTGCAGGCCGCACCGGTCAAGCTGTCCACCATGGGTCGGGCGCTCGACCAAGACCGGGCGTACTTCGAGGCCGCGGCCGCTGCGGGCCGGCATGCGGCCCGGTTGGTGGACGTACCACCACCCGGGGTGTAGTCGCAGTACTCCTGATTGCGACGGCCTTTCGGCCGACTCTGGAAGCATGAACCCCTTCCAAGCCCCACTGACCGCACGGTGGGCCACCATGCTGTGGCTGCTCGCCGTCGGGGCCGGAGTCGCGGAGTCCGTGGTCGGAGTTGTCGGTGCGATCAAGGACGGCGCTCCGATGCCCGCTCTCGCTGCCCAGGTCGCCGTCCGCGCCCTCCTGTACGGCGCCCTGTTCGTCGTGATCGACCGCTACTTCCGGCACGGCGTCCGCTGGTCCCGCTACCTGCTCGCCGGCCTCCTCGGAACCGTCGGCGTCGCCTCACTCGTCTGGGGGCCAATCACCTGGCTGCTGGACCACGACCTCAGCAGCCTTGACTGGACGCCGTCGTCCGTGCTCACGTTCGCCTTGCGCAGCGTGCATCTGACCGCCGTACTGACCGCTCTGGCGCTCAGCTTCCACCCACAGACCAACAGGTGGTTCCAGCAACACAAAACCGCCTGACCACGGGTGTGGTCAGGCGGTCTGCGGGAAACTACTGGCCCTGCTGCTTCGGCGCCGGGAACGCGTTCAGCACGTCGATCACGGCGAAAGCGCTGACGGACTTGCCCTTGGCGTCCTTGGACGCCGGGAGCTCGACCAGGACGCGGCTGCCGACCGGAACCCCGGCCAGCCCGTCGAGGGCGCCGGCCTGTCCGTTCGGGCCCGGGCCGACCTGGAGCTGGTCGGTCGGGGCGCCCGGCTGCGCAGGCGCGGTCTGGCTGGCGGGCTGGCCGTCCCAGGTGCTGGCCTGCTTCTTGCCGGTGTAGTCGAAGACGACGTACCGGCCGATCAGCTGGCTGCCCTTCTCGATCGGCTTGCCCTTGCCCTTGGCGACGACGACCGGCTTACCCGGCTTGGCCGGGGCCTTGAGGCCCGCGGCGACCGTGACCGTCGGCGCGGCGTTCAGCTCGCCGGCGACCTTGATCTTGGCGTCCGCGGCCGGGGCGACCGGGTCGGCGTCCAGCTTGGTGTCGTTGGCGGCGGAGCCGACCAGGTCGACGACGAAGATCAGCGTGTCGTCGCCCTTGATACCGGCCTGCTCGTTGCCCTTCTCCTTGTAGCCCTTGTCGGACGGGATCGACAACAGGATGCGGCTGCCGATCTTCTTGCCGACCAGCCCCTCGTCCCAGCCGCCGATGACGCCGCCGACGCCGATCGGGAACGACGACGGCGCGCCGCGGTCGTAGGAGTTGTCGAAGACCTTGCCGTCCCGCCAGATCTGGCCGAGGTAGTTCGCGGTGAGCAGCTCGCCCTTCTTCACCTCGGGACCGTCGCCCTCCTTGAGGACCTCGGTCACCAGGGCCTTGTCCGGGTCACCCTCGCGGTGCGTGATGGTCGGCTTCTGGCCGAACTCCGACGTCACCTTGATTCCACCGGCTCCGAAGCCGTCCTTCTTGTCGGAACCACAGGCCACCATCGACGACCCCAGGGCCACCACAGCGACCAGACTCAGCAACTTGCGCACGAACCTGCACCTCGAAACATCCCGGCGCGGTCTGCGCCTCTCGCGATCCACGGTCAACAACGCGGACCACCCTAACCTGCAGGGGCAACCCCGCCATCCGACACGTGCGTCACCATTACGTCACACCACGTACAGTCACGGGCCTCAGAACCCCACTGCGTTGTACGGAGCGCGGTCCGGACGTAACAGCGCGTCCAGCCGGGTCACTGCGCCACCGGTGTGCTCCTGCAGCCGGCCGGCGTACTGGAAACTGGTTGCCGGGACGCCGCCGAGGTACAGCGACCCCAGCTCGTTCACTGTGAGGCTCACATCGGCGTCCTGGGAGGTCGGGTTGCAGACCGCACCGTCGGGACCGGCCTCCAGTTGCCAGGCCTGTCCGTCGATCTCGAGCACCAGCGTGTCGGTCGCGGCGTACGTACGGGCTTCCAGCGCGCGCTGTACGTCGAGGATGCGCAGCCAGAGGTTGTCGCGCGTTCGGGTCAGTTTGAGTGCCCGGGAGTTCGTCAGCATCCAGCGCAGCGGCTCGTCGACCGGGCGCCGTCCGGCCACTACGCGTTTGGTGAGGTCGAAATCGAGTAGCAGGCCCCACAACGCGCGGTAGGCGTCGTACGTGAGTGCTTCGAACGCCTCTACCTGTAGCTCACCGGCGTACTCCGGATCGGGCGACCAGGGCAGTCGGAAGATCGCAGCGCCGTCCACTTCATCTGCTGCGTCGCGGTGGATGAGGTGATGCGCACGCCCGGAGCCGTCGGCCGGCAGCTCGTCCAGACTGGACCACTTGCCAGGCAGCGGGCTGATCTCGCCGACTCGAACCGCGCGGGCGCGTTCATGGAGAACCGGCCACACCGCGGACGCCGTCGCCGCATCGACCAACTCCAGCGCGCCGGGGTCGTCATGCGGCCGGCTGAAGGCAACGTCGGTACGCCGAACCTCCCAGCGGTCCGCGAACGTCGCCGGCGCGAAGCCGTAGCGGCCGTAGATGGTGGCCTCACTCGCGCTGAGCCCAGCGACGAACTCGCCACGCTCACGGCAGTCGTCGAGCATCGCGCCCATGATCCGGCGCAGGAGGCCGCGACGCCGGTAGGTCGGGAGCACCGCGGTCGCCGTGACACCGCCCATCGGGACTTGACGACCACCGGGCAGGGTGAGCTCGACCGCCACAATCGCCGAACCGCCGGCGATCTTGCCGTCCACGAACGCCGCCTGCGGGCGGAAGCCCTCCCCGAGCAGGTCCTCGGCGTACCGCTCCACCTCCGCCGCGGTGGCCGGCCGCTGTGGTGACCAGGCGGCGCGCCCGGCGTACCAGGCCGCCGGCTCAGGCTCCTCCTGCGGGAAACCGTTCACGTACGGCAGCACTCGCAGGTACTCCACAGCCTCGGCCTGGGTGATCGGCCGGATCTCGATCGTCATACGACCGTTCTAGACGGTCCGATCCCGGCCGGTCACCCGAATTAGCCCTCGGCTACATACTGGCGATGAGCTTCTCGACCCGCTCGTCGTGCGACTTGAACGGGTCTTTGCAGAGGACGGTCCGCTGCGCCTGGTCGTTCAGCTTGAGGTGCACCCAGTCGACGGTGAAGTCGCGACGGCGCTCCTGCGCGCGCTTGATGAACTCACCGCGCAGCCGGGCCCGCGTCGTCTGCGGCGGCACCGACTTGGCCTCGAAGACCCGCAGGTCGTCGACGACGCGCGTCACCGCGCCCTTGCGCTCCAGCAGGTAGTAGAGCCCGCGCGGCCGGTGGATGTCGTGGTAGGCGAGGTCGAGTTGCGCGACCCGCGGGCTGGCCAGGCCGAGGTTGTTCTGCTGGCGGTAGCGCTCGATCAGCCGGTACTTGATCACCCAGTCGATCTCCCGCTCGATCCCGGACAGGTCGCCGGACTCGATCGCCTTCAGGCACCGCTCCCACAGGTTCAGCGCGCGCTCGACGGCCGGCGTCCCCAACTCGCGGCGGTCGACGAAATCCCGCGCCTTGGTCAGGTACTCCGTCTGGATGTCGAGTGCGCTTGCCTCACGGCCGTTCGCCAGCCGGACCTCGCGGCGCCCGGTCATGTCGTGACTGATCTCGCGGATCGCCCGGATCGGGTTGTCCAGCGTCAGATCGCGCATGACGATACCGGCCTCGATCATCCGCAGCACCAGATCCGTGCTGGCCACCTTGAGCAGCATCGTGGTCTCGGACATGTTCGAGTCGCCGACGATCACGTGCAGCCGGCGGAAGCGCTCGGCGTCCGCATGCGGCTCGTCGCGGGTGTTGATGATCGGGCGGGACCGCGTCGTCGCGCTGGAGACGCCCTCCCAGATGTGCTCGGCCCGCTGACTGACGGAGTACACCGCGCCGCGCGGCGTCTGCAGCACCTTGCCGGCCCCGCAGATCAGCTGCCGGGTGACCAGGAACGGGATCAGCACATCCGCGAGCTTCGCGAAATCCCCATGCCGGCTGACCAGGTAGTTCTCGTGGCAGCCGTAGCTGTTACCCGCCGAGTCGGTGTTGTTCTTGAACAGGTACACGTCGCCGAAGATGCCCTCGTCGTGCAGCCGCTTCTGCGCATCGACCAGCAGGCCCTCCAGAATCCGCTCGCCGGCCTTGTCGTGCGCGATCAGGTCGGTGACCGAGTCGCACTCGCCGGTGGCGTACTCCGGGTGGGAGCCCACGTCGAGGTAGAGCCGCGCCCCGTTGCGGAGGAACACATTGCTGCTCCGCCCCCAGGACACGACCCGCCGAAACAGGTACCGCGCCACCTCGTCGGGGGTCAGTCGGCGCTGACCGCGAAAGGTACACGTGACGCCGTACTCGTTCTCCAGACCGAAGATTCGCCGGTTCACATTCCCCACCCTACGTGCCCCCTCCGACAACCGCCCCAGATCTCAGGCGCGCCGCCGCCCGGCGTTACCCCTTTGATGTCAACGAGGAGCGGACCGCCCCCACTCACCAACTCGGACCGAGACCTCTCGCGCACGCTCAGCGGACCGGCCGAGGACCGCGTTTCGGGCAGTTGGTGAGTGTCTGGGGTCCGGCGCTAGAGATCGACCAGGTCGAGGAGTTGCCCGAGTTCCTTCGGGTCGAGTTCGCGGAGGTCGCCGGTGTGCAGGTTGCCGCGGCGGACCGGGCCGACGGCGGTGCGGGTCAGGCGTTTGACCGGGTGGCCGATCTCGTCGAACATGCGGCGGACGATGCGGTTGCGGCCCTCGTGCAGGGTGATCTGGATGAGGGTGCGGCCGCGGATGCTGGAGATCTCCTTGACGGTGTCGGCCTGGGCCGGGCCGTCTTCGAGCTGAACGCCGTCCAGGAGGCGGCGCAGAGTTCCCGGTTTGACGTTCCCTTCGACTTCGGCGACGTAGGTCTTGGAGACCTCGTACGACGGGTGCGCGAGCCGGTGCGCGAACTCGCCGTGGTTGGTCAGGAGGAGCAGGCCCTCGGTGTCGGTGTCCAGGCGGCCGATGTGGAACAGGCGCTCGGTGCGGTCCTGGACAAAGTCGGCGATACAGGAGCGGCCCTGCGGGTCCGACATCGTCGTCACCACACCGCGCGGCTTGTTCAGCACGAGGTAAACGTGCGCACTGGTCGGCGGAATCCGCTCCCCGTCCACCCGGATCACCGAAACCGCCGGATCGACCCGAGTCCCGAACTCCGTGACCACAGCGCCGTCCACCTCGACGCGGCCCTGCTCGATCAACAGCTCCGCATTACGCCGGCTGGCCACCCCCGCCTGCGCCAACGCCTTCTGCAGCCGGATGCCCTCGTCCTCACTCACGCCGCTCCCCCTCAGCCGCAATCTCCTCCGCCGTCCGGTCATACGGATACCACCGACTCCGCACCGGCTCCCCAGCCGAGGCGTCGCCCGCCTCTCCGTCCGCCGCGTCTACGTGGTCGCCGTCCGCATCCAGCTCTTCATTCGCGACAGCCGACGGCGAGCCGTCAGCCACACTCCCGTCGCCGTCAGCCAGCCCCTCGGCGGCTTCGTCTGCTACCTCCGCCTGCCAGTCGTCGGCTGCAGTAGCGCCTGTCCCGTCGTGCACCGACTCCTCGGCGTCCGCGTCCAGCTCCTCATTCACAGCAACCGCACTCTCGCCGTCGTCCACAGAGACGCCGGACTGCGGGGTACCGGCCGTGGCGCCGTACTCAGACTCGTCGTCGTCCTCGTCGTCCGAGGTCTCGGCCTCAGCCGTGCCGGACTGCGAGTGCTCAGCCTCGTCGACCACCGGCTCGCCGGGCTGCGGGGTGTCGTCGTCCTCGTCGTCCTCGTCGTCCGCTTCGGCGGCGGGTGGGGACTGGGGTTCGGGGGCGAGGTCGTTCTCGAGGGGGCCGGGGGCTTCTTCGGGTTCGGCGGGGGGCTCGGGGGCGGCGGACTGGGCGGCCAGCTCGTCCTCGATGTCGTCCATGTCGGGGAGGTAGGGGGCGAGCTCGGGGAGGTCGTCGAGGGACTGCATGCCCATGCGCTCGAGGAAGTAGGTGGTGGTGCGGTAGAGCGTCGCCTGGGACTCGGTGTCGGCGCCGGCCTCTTCGACGAGCCCGCGGGCGATCAGGGTGCGCATGACGCCGTCGACGTTCACACCGCGGATGGCGGAGACGCGCGCGCGGCTGACCGGCTGCTTGTAGGCGACGACGGAGAGGGTCTCGAGCGCCGCCTGCGTGAGCCGCGCCTGCTGCCCGTCGAGCACGAACCGCTCGACGTACACCGCAGCCTCCGGGCGCGTGTAATACCGCCAGCCGCCGCCGATCTCCCGCAGGTCGAACCCACGCCCCTGCTCGCCGTACTCCGCCGAAAGCTCCTCCAGAGCCCCCGTCACATCCCCCGTCGGACGCCCCACCGCCCGAGCCAA
Organism: Kribbella sandramycini; assembly: GCF_013131805.1. Taxonomy (GTDB): domain Bacteria; phylum Actinomycetota; class Actinomycetes; order Propionibacteriales; family Kribbellaceae; genus Kribbella; species Kribbella sandramycini. Next base: position 461,258 of record NZ_JABJRC010000007.1, read on the forward strand.
CGTCAGCACCGGCAACGGCTCATCCGTCACCATCAGAATCGCCTCGAGCGCGCGCCTCATCGTCGCGTCGTCGACAACAACCTCATCCCCCACCGGCACCTCTGTCTGCCCCGGCGGCAAGTAATCCTCGTCCCCCCGCCCTTCGGCATCCACATCCGTTACGCCGTCGCCCACACCCCCACCAGTCGCCCCGGCGTCCACCCCCGCGTTCGCAGCAGCCTCCTCGGCGTCCGCTTCGCCCCCATCACCGCCACCCGCCTCGGGGTTGGGCGCATCAGCCGTCTCCAGATCACCGGCGGTCTGCTGGGGGCCGGCAGCTGCGCCTGCGGTGTGCTCGGCATCCGCATCTCCGGCAGCCTGCTCAGCATCCGCGCCCACAGGCGTGTGCTCCGCGTCCGCGGCGGTCTGCTCGGCGTCTGCACCCGCTGCCGTGTGCTCGGTGTCGGCTGGGGTTTGTTGCGGGTTGGGGGTGGTGGGGTGGGTCACTGGGGCACCGTTTCGGGGGGTGATTCGGGCTGGGCGGGAGCCTCAGGGTCCTGGTGTTCGGTGTGGGAGTCGCCGGGTTCGAGGAAGGAGTCGTCGTCGGTGACGACGGGGGCCTCGCCGTCCTCGGAGGCGGGGAGGTTCTCTTCGTCGAACTCGTCGCTGACGGAGATGTCGCCCTCGTCGGAGCCGGTCCAGCGGATGGTCAGCTCGCCCAGGGGGGTGACCTGGTCGAAGGAGACGTCGGCGGAGCGGAAGAGTTCGAGGAGGGCGAGGAAGCGGCAGACGGTGGTGACGGTGTCCGGTGAGTCGGAGACGAGCATCCGGAACGTCGTGCTGCGCTGGCGGCGGAGCCGGTCGACGATGACGAGGGCCTGCTCGCGGACGGTGACCGCCGGCGCGTGCAGGTGGGCGAGGGAGACGCCTTCGGGGATGTTGTCCTTCGGCGCCAGCGCCTTCGCGGCGAGCGCGGCCAGGCCGGCCGGGTCGATACCGAGCAGCACCTCCGGCAGCAGTTCGGCGAACCGCGGCTCCACGCCGACGGCGCGCGGGAAGCGCTTCGCCTCCTGCGCCATCCGCTCCTGCACCAGCGCGGCGATCTGCTTGAACGCGCGGTACTGCAGCAGCCGCGCGAACAGCAGGTCGCGCGCTTCGAGCAGCGCGAGATCCTCGTCGTCCTCGACCTCGCCCTTGGGCAGCAGCCGGGCCGCTTTCAGGTCGAGCAGCGTCGCCGCGATCAGCAGGAACTCCGAGGTCTGATCGAGGTCCCACTCCGAGCCGAGCGCCTTGATGTGCGCGATGAAATCGTCGGTGATGACCGACAGCGCGATCTCGGTGATGTCCAGCTTGTGCTTGCTGATCAGCTGCAGCAACAGGTCGAACGGCCCGTCGAAGTTCACCAGGTGAACCTCGAAACTCTTGCCCTCAGCAACGACTGGGACGGCGTCGTCCACAGCCGGAACCTCAATGGGCAAGGAGTCGGACACGGTCACTCCGAAGCCTTGAGCCGCCGTACCAGGACGGAGTCCGGCCCGTGGTCGACGAAGTCGGCCAGCAGGACGTCGATCGCCTCCCGGACGATCCGGCCGCGGTCCGCGCTGAGGCCGTGTTCGGCCCGCAGCGCCAAGCGCGTCTGTTCCAATCCGAGCAGCTCTTCTTCCGTCACATACACGGTGATCTTCGTGTCGTGGCGGATCCGCCCACTGGACTTGCGGTCGTCGGCGACCGTCGTCCGGGACCGTACCGACGACGGTCCTTCTGGGGTGGTGCGCTTCTCGGGTCTGGTCTGCTGCGGTGCCGCACCCCCGAAGAGTTCACTGGCACCTGGCAGGCTCACCCGGCGGGACAACGCGCCAGCACCTCCTTGGCAAGATCGCGGTACTGCGTGGCCGCGGACGAGGACGGGGCGTACGTCGTGATCGGCTCGCCGACGACTGTCGTCTCGGGGAACTTCACGGTACGCCGGATGACGGTGTGGAAAACGCGCTCGTCGAAAGCCTGGACGACGCGGTCGAGCACCTCACGCGCGTGCGTGGTGCGCCCGTCGAACATGGTGCCGAGGATGCCGACGATCTCCAGTTTCGGGTTCAGCCGGTCCTGCACCTTGCCGATCGTGTCGGTCAGCATGGCCAGACCGCGGAGCGCGAAGAACTCGCACTCGAGCGGGACGACGATACCGTTCGACGCGGTCAGCGCGTTGACCGTGAGCAGACCGAGCGACGGCGCGCAGTCGATCAGAATCACGTCGTAGTTGGGGATGATCGGCTCGAGGACGCGCTGCAGCGTGTACTCCCGGGCGACCTCCTGGACCAATTGCACCTCGGCCGCGGACAGGTCGATATTGGCCGGCAGCAGGTCGAGGTTCGGCACGTTGGTCGCCTGGATCACCTCGCCGGCGGTGATGTCGCGCTGCATCAGCAGGTTGTAGACCGACAGCTCCAGGTCGTGCGGCTGCACGCCGAGCCCGATCGAGGCCGAGCCCTGCGGGTCGAAGTCGATCAGCAGCACCTTGCGGCCGGTCTCGGCGATCGCGGCGCCGAGGTTGATCGTGGTCGTCGTCTTACCGACGCCGCCCTTCTGGTTGCACATCGCGATCACCTGCGCCGGACCGGTCTTGGTCGGCGGCAGGGGCTCCGGCAGGTCCGGCATCGGACGGCCGGTCGGCCCGAGCTTGCGCGGGCCGCTGGGATCGCTCACAGGTGCAAGGTCCTCCGCGGTGAGCTTGGCCGTCGGCCTCGGCATCGCCGCATAGTTTTCGGGTGGGGTCAGGTTCCGCTGGGGCGGCGGCGCGATCGGTTGCGCAGGCGTCGGCGGCTCGGAGCTCGGGTACTGCTCAGAGCCGTTGAACTGCTGCTCGGTGCCCGGGAATGTCGACTCGTTCATGACTCGCCAAACCTTTCAACCGATACGGGCGACGCTTGCGACTGTAAGCGTGCATTCAAGCACTCTCAAGCGGCCACTCCGCACCCGGGTCGAGTGGTTTTCCCTCGGCAATCCACGGCAGGCCGATCACCCCGGACCGGTGACCGACTGTGAGCAGATCATTGCACACCGCTTTGATCGGCCCAGCATCGGGGTCCAGCTTTTCACGACGCTACGTCGACAGCGCACGCGGGTGCGACGTCGCGTAGACCTCACGGAGTTTGTCGACCGTCACCAGCGTGTAGACCTGCGTTGTGGTCACCGACGCGTGGCCGAGCAACTCCTGGACCACGCGGACGTCGGCGCCGCCGTCCAGCAGATGGGTGGCGAAGGAGTGCCGCAGCGTGTGCGGAGAGATCTCTTTCGCGATTCCGGCGCGCTGAGCAGCGCGGCGCAGTACCGTCCAGGCACTCTGGCGTGAGAGCCGGCCGCCCCGCGCGTTGAGGAACAGCGCGTGCGTACCGCGCCCGCGGGACACCAGATCCGGCCGGCCGCGCACCTGGTACGCCGACAGCGCATTCAGCGCGTACGTACCGACCGGCACCACCCGCTCCTTGCTGCCCTTACCGCGCAGCAGAACCGCACCAGCCTCCAGATCGACGTCGTCGACGTCCAGCCCGACCGCCTCCGAGATGCGCGCACCAGTCCCGTAGAGGAACTCCAGCAACGCAGCATCCCGAGTAGCCAGTACTGCGGGCTCCGCCTCGGCACCTGCGGCCGCTGCGAGGATGCGGGTGACCTCATCGACAGACAGCGCCTTCGGCAGCCGCTGCGGCGGTGCTGGGGGTTTCACCGCGGCCGCAGGGTCAACCGCGGTGAGGCCCTCGCGCAGACAGAACTTGTGGAAACCGCGCACTGCAACGACGGTCCGGCCCGCGCTGGACGCCGTCAGCGGCGGATGGTCGTCGTCGCCCTCCCGCAACCGCATCAGGAAGTCGCTGACCACAGCCTCGGTGACCCGGCCGAGATCGTCGATCCCGGTCCCCGAGAGGTAGGCGTCGTACCGGCGCAGGTCACGCCGGTACGACGCCAGAGTGTTCGCGGCGAGGCCGCGCTCCACCGTCAGGTGGTCCAGATAGGCGCCAACCGCACGGGTGACGCTCAGACCAGCACCTCGTCCAGCTTCAGCTGGGGCAGGTCGTGCGCCTCGGCGACCGGGCCATAGGTGACGTGGCCGTCGAAGGTGTTCAGACCGAGCGCCAGGCTGTGGTCGCTCTTCAGAGCCTCGCGCCAGCCCAGGTTGGCCAGCTCGATCGCGTACGGCAGCGTCACGTTGGTGAGCGCGTACGTCGACGTGTTCGGAACGGCGCCGGGCATGTTGGCGACGCAGTAGAACAACGAGTTGTGCACCTGGTAGACCGGGTCCGCGTGGGTGGTCGGACGCGAGTCCTCGAAGCAGCCGCCCTGGTCGATCGCGATGTCGACGAGCACACTGCCCGGCTTCATCCGGCTGACGAGCTCGTTGTTGATCAGCTTCGGCGCCTTCGCGCCGGGGACCAGCACGGCGCCGATGATCAGGTCGGCCTCGAGGGCCGCGCGCTCGATCTCGTAGGCGTTCGACGCGATCGTCAGCAGGTGGCCCTGGTAGATCTGGTCGGCCTGCCGCAGCCGCGCGATGTTGCGGTCGAACAGCTGCACCTGGGCCTGCATACCGAGCGCGATCGCGGCCGCGTTCATCCCGGAGACGCCGGCGCCGAGGATGACGACTCGGGCCGGGTGCGTGCCGGAGACGCCGCCGAGCAGGACACCGCGGCCACCGCCGCTGCGCATCAGGTGGTAGGCGCCGGACTGCGGCGCCAGCCGGCCCGCGACCTCGCTCATCGGCGCCAGCAGCGGCAGCGACCCGTCGGGCAGCTGGACCGTCTCGTAGGCGATACCGGTCGTCCCGGAGGCCATCAGCGCGTCGGTGCACTCACGACTCGCGGCCAGGTGCAGGTAGGTGAACAGGACCTGGTCCTTGCGCATCCGGTGGTACTCCTCGGCCACCGGCTCCTTCACCTTCAGCACCAGCTCGGCCTCGGCCCACACGTCGTCCGCGGTCGGCACGATCCGCGCCCCGGCGGCGACGAACTCCTCGTCGGGGATCAGCGATCCGCTGCCCGCGTTCTGCTCGATCAGAACCTCGTGCCCGTTGCGCACGAACTCGTGCACACCGGAGGGGGTGATGGCCACCCGGTACTCGTGGTTCTTGACTTCCTTCGGAACTCCGACCTTCACTGCATGCCCTTCTTTCACTTCCTGGGTGCGGCTCACCTCGTTGTGTCCGCGGCCCGGCGCCGAGGGGACACAGCCGGGTCGCTGCCGAGTGTATGCCCGCCGGGGCCATACCACCCGATCGGTTGGTCCCATCGGCTGGTGACTCGCGAGTAGGGGTGCCCCAACAGGCGGTGATGGCAAGTCACCTTGACGTGACAACCATCATTGACGGGAGTGCCGCCTCGTCGGAGAGGATTACCTGACCCGTCCGCCCCGGGTCGCGCCTGGACAGTGGGATGACGAGAGGGGTACGACGTGGCGATCGAACTGGGACGGTTCGGGGTCTGGCACGGTGCGCAGCACTGGGGCCCGGAACTGGCTGCCGGTCTGGAAGCGGCCGGGTACGGCGCGCTGTGGCTGGGGTCGAGCCCGGACGCGGGGCTGCGCGACGCGGAGGTGTTGCTGGCCGCAACGAGTTCCGTTGCCGTCGGCACCAGCGTGGTGAACATGTGGAAGTCGCCGGCGGCCGACGTGGCGGCGTCGTACCACCGGCTCGAGGACGCCGCTCCGGGGCGGTTCCTGCTCGGGGTCGGGATCGGGCATCCGGAGCACACGGCGCAGTACAAGTCGCCGTACGAGACGATCGTGAGCTACCTGGACGAGCTGGACGACGCGAAGGTGCCGGTCGAGCGACGGGCGCTGGCCGCGCTCGGTCCGAAGGTGCTGCACCTGGCCGGCACCCGCGCGACCGGAGCGCTGCCGTACCTGACCACACCCGAGCACACCCGGGAGGCGCGCCGTGTCCTCGGTGGCGGCGTGCTGCTCGCGCCGGAGCAGAAGATCGTCCTCGAAACCGACGAAGAGATCGCCCGGACCACAGCACGCGACTACCTCGCGACCTACCTGCAGCTGGACAACTACGTCGCCAACCTCAAGCGCCTCGGCTTCACCGACGACGACATCGCGGACGGCGGTAGCGACCGGCTGATCGACGCCCTCGTGCTGCACGGCTCCGCAGTGGAGATCGCCGAGGGCCTACGGGCTCACCTGGAGGCCGGAGCGGACCACGTAGCCATCCAGCAGCTCGGACGCGAGGAAATCGACCTGCTGCCCGGCTACGAGGCTCTGGCCACCGTCCTGGCCTGACTCACAGCAACGTGAAGTCCTCGAAGTCGAACCCCGGGGACACCACACAAGACACCAGCACCGCCTGATCCCCGGCCGGCCGCGCCGCCTGCCACGCGCCGGCCGGGATCACCACCTGCGGCTGCTCCCCAGCCCGTACGTCGGGCCCCAGCGTCACCGCCACCGCAGTCTCCGGCGACTCCCCGTACTCCAACGTCAACGGCCCACCCGAGTGCCACAACCAGATCTCCGCCGACCGCACCCGATGCCACCGCGACTCCTCCCCCACCCCCAGCAAGAAGTAGATCGCCGTAGCACTGGCCCGCTGCCCCCCATACCCCTCCGGCTCGAACCCCACCCCGGACCGCCACGTCTCCCGATACCACCCACCCTCGGGATGCGCTGCCAGTTCCAGCAACTCCGCCAACTCCGGCTTCTCCATACCGTCGATTCTCCGGCACAGTACGGCGCATGAGCGAACTGCCGTCCGACTACCACCGCAGGCTCCCGTACGGCGAACGGCTGTCGGCGGCGCCGCTGCTCGGGCACCCGTTCTTTCCGTTCGAGCAGGTGACGGTGGCTCCGCTGGCCGAGTTGACGCTGCCGGAGCCGCCACGGGCGGGTGCGCCGGGTGGTGCTGAGTGTCCTACGTGCGTTGAGCCGACGAAGGACGCAGTGTGGGGTGACGAGCAGTGGCTGCTGAAGGTGTTTGGTCCGACGGGGCTGCCGCTGGTCGCACTGCTGGTGTCGCGCGAGCACTACCGGCTGGACACGCTGCCGGCTGAGCTGACTGCGACGCTGGGGCCGGTGCTGCAGCGGGTGGCTGGCGCTGTCGGGCGCATCGACGGTGTGGGGCGGACTCACATCAACCGGTGGGGTGATGGGAGCGAGCACTTCCACATGTGGTTTCAGGCGCGTCCGGTCGGGATGATGCAGCTGCGTGGAGCCGGGATCGCGTTCTGGAACGACATGTTGCCGAACGTGCCGGAGGCCGAGTTCGCGGCGAACAAACGAACCGTGGCCGCCGCCCTCGGGGAGGGCGGCGGCTCGGTGTTACCAGGCGCCCAGTGAGCGGGCGACGAGGATGTCGGTCTTGCGGGCGGGCGGGCCGTCGACGGGCGCCGGGTCCTCCGCGGTCGGGTTGATGCCGTCGGCGGCGACCTTGTCGAGGACCTTCAGGCCGAGGCGGTCGAGCGAGCCGAAGACGGTGTAGTCGGGCCGCAGCCGGGAGTCGCCGAAGACCAGGAAGAACTGGCTGCCGTTGGTGTTCGGCCCGGCGTTCGCCATCGCGAGTGTGCCGCGGGCGTAGACCTTACGGGTGCCCGTCGGGTCGTCCGGCCAGTTCGGCAGGTCGGTCGGCAGCTCGTCCTTGTACGAGTAGCCCGGGCCGCCGGAGCCGGTGCCACTGGGGTCACCGCACTGCAGCACCTTCAGCGTCGGGTAAAGCGTCAGCCGGTGGCACGTCGTGAAGTCGTAGAACCGGCTCTTCGCCAGGTGCAGAAAACTCTGCACCGTACACGGCGCCTTCGCGCGGTCCAGCGACAGCAGCATCGGCCCCTGGTTCGTCGCCACCACCACCTTCACCACACCCTTGTTCGGCGTGTGCTTCGGGTCCGGCGGCAACGACACCGGCCGGGCCGGCGGCTCCTCCGGCGTCGCGGTGTACCCGCACGGCCCCTTCGTCCCGGTCGGCGGCGCGGCGGCGTCGGCCGGGGCGGCGTTCGCCGGAGTGGCCACCAGCAAACTGGCAACCACCAGCGTCGCGCCTGCGATCACACCTCTCATCACTGTCCTCTCCTGCTGCAGCGGGGTCTTTAGACGTCAGCAGAAGATGCCCTCACCGACCGTTCCAGGTCAAGTACTCACCGCACTACAGATCCTTGGCGGGCCAAGGGCTGTCGGCGGGGCGGAGGGAGTCGAAGCCGGGGCCGTTGAGGGCTGTCCAGGCGGCTAGGGAGCCCATGACGAGGATGGGGTTTTGGAGGTGTCCGGCAAGGACTGCGGCTACTACCTCGACCAGTGGGGCCCAGACGGTCTCCATGTCGGCTTCTTCGTGGAGGCGGTCGTAGGCCTCGTCGGCCGGGGACAGGTCGCGGGCGAGGAAGATGCGGACCGCCTCGTTGGTGAGGCCGGGTGAGGTGAACGCGTCGACCAGAATGCGCCAGTCGGCCGCTTTGGTGCCAGTCTCCTCCCAGAGCTCACGTTCGCCGCCCAGACGGTACTGCTCGCCCTGGACGTCGAGGAGGCCAGCAGGCGGCTCCAGGAGCCGGTAGCCGACCGGGTGCCGGTACTGGCGTACCAGCAGCATCCGGTTCTTGTCGTCGAGCGCTACGACGCCGACAGCGCCAGGGTGGACGACAACGTCCCGAACGAACGCCTCGGCGTCAGGAGGCTCGATGGTGTCCCGGCGGACCGAGATGACCCGGCCCGTCGAGTGCACCGTTTCGGACGCCGACACCGGCCACTTCTCCGGAACGTCGGCCAGCCCGGCGGCGAAGCGCAGTTCGGGGTGGTCCATCAGGCCTTGACCGCTTCGGCCTTGGCCTTACCGGCAGCCTTCTTCGGCGCCGGCTCCTCCACCGGGAGGCGGGACTCGCGCTGGCGGACCAGTGCGGCCGCGACCAGACCGGCGAACAGCGGGTGCGGCTTGGTGGGCCGCGAGCGCAGCTCCGGGTGCGCCTGGGTGGCGACGAAGTACGGGTGCTGGGCGCGGTCCAGCTCGATGAACTCGACCAGCTCGTGGTCCGGCGAGAGGCCGCTGAAGACCAGGCCCGCGGCCTCCAGCTTGTCGCGGTATGCGTTGTTGACCTCGTAGCGGTGCCGGTGCCGCTCCTGGATCTGCGGAGCGCCGTACAGCTCGCGGACGATCGAGCCTTCGGCCAGGTTCGCCGGGTAGAGGCCGAGGCGCATCGTGCCGCCCAGGTCGCCGCCGCCGGCGACGATGTGCTTCTGCTCCTCCATCGTCGCGATCACCGGCTGCTCGGCGTCCGGGTCGAACTCGGTCGAGTTCGCCTCGGTCAGGCCGGCCAGGTCGCGGGCGACCTCGACCACCATGCACTGCAGGCCGAGACACAGCCCGAGGATCGGTACGCCGTTCTCCCGGGCGAACCGGATCGCGCCGATCTTGCCTTCGATCCCGCGGACGCCGAACCCGCCGGGCACGCAGATCGCGTCGACCTCGCCGAGCAGCTTCGCGGCCCCTTCAGGCGTGGCGCACTCGTCGGAGGCGATCCAGCGCAGGTTGACCTTGGCGTCGTTGCCGAAACCGCCGGCCCGCAGCGCCTCGGCGACCGACAGGTACGCGTCCGGCAGGTCGATGTACTTGCCGACCAGCGCGACCGTGACCTCGTCCTTCGGGTGGTGCACGACCTTCAGCAGCTCGTCCCAGCGGGTCCAGTCGACATCGCGGAACTGCAGGTTGAGGCGGCGGACGACGAACGCGTCCAGCCCCTCGGAGTGCAGCACCTTCGGGATGTCGTAGATACTCGGCGCGTCGGCCGCGGCCACCACGGCCTCGAAGTCCACATCGCACATCAGCGAGATCTTGCGCTTCACGCCGTCCGGGATCGGGCGGTCGGCGCGGCAGACGATCGCGTCCGGCTGGATACCGATCGAGCGCAGCGCGGCCACCGAGTGCTGGGTCGGCTTGGTCTTGAGCTCACCGGCCGGCGCCATGTAGGGGACCAGCGAGATGTGCAGGAAGAAGACGTTGTCCCGGCCGACGTCGTGCCGGACCTGGCGCGCGGCCTCCAGGAACGGCAGCGACTCGATGTCGCCGACCGTGCCGCCGATCTCGTGCAGGACGACGTCGACGTCGGGGCCCGCCATCGCGAGCATCCGTTCCTTGATCTCGTTGGTGATGTGCGGGATCACCTGAACGGTGTCGCCGAGGTACTCGCCGCGCCGCTCCTTGGCGATCACGTGCGAGTAGACCTGGCCGGTCGTCACGTTCGCGACCTGCGACAGGTCCCGGTCCAGGAAGCGCTCGTAGTGGCCGATGTCCAGATCGGTCTCGGCGCCGTCGTTGGTGACGAACACCTCGCCGTGCTGGAACGGGTTCATCGTGCCGGGATCGACGTTGAGATACGGATCCAGCTTCTGCATGGTGACCCGGATCCCCCGTGCCGTCAGCAGACTGCCGAGGCTCGATGCCGTCAGCCCCTTACCGAGACTGGAGGCGACGCCGCCGGTGACGAAAACGTGCTTGGTCTGCTGAGAGTTCGAAACCCTGTCCACGGGCCTCCAGCCTACCTGCTGTCAAGGGGTGGTCGCGACGAGACCCGCGTAGATGTCGAGCAGATTCTTCGCGACGGCGTCCTCGCCCGGCCATCCGGCGGCCAGCTCCCGGCCACGTGTCCGCATAGCGTTCGCGGTCTCCGGCTCGGCAAGCACTGCCCGCACTCCGTCGGCCAGCCCGTCGGAATCCCCGGGAAAGGCCAGTACGGCGCTGTCGTCGACCAGCTCCGGGATGCCGCCAACCGCAGTCGCCACCACCGGTACGCCGACCTGCATGGCCTCCTGGATCACCAGCGCCCGGGCCTCCCAGTGCGACGTCAGCAGGAAGACATCTGCCGCGTTCAGCAGGTCAGCGACGTCGCTGCGGTGGCCGACCAGGCGCACCGGCAGTTGCTCGGCGTCGATGCGGGCCTGGAGGTTGTCCCGCAACGGACCGTCGCCGACCACGACGAAAACGGCGTCCGGCGTCGACTCGCGGACGGACGCGGCCACGGAGAGTAGCGTCGGGTAGTCCTTCTGCGGGGCCAGCCGACCGACTGTAAGAACCAGCGGCTGTTCTGGCGCCAGACCGAGCTCTTCACGAACAGCTGCGGCACTCACGGCGGCCTGCGGCACGGCCGGCGCGGCCACCGGCGCCAGCCGGGCGTCACGGGCTCCAAGGCTCTTGGCAAGCTCCACCAGGTCGCTGGAGGCGCCGAGCGTAAGGTCTGCACCCTTAGCGACCAAGCGCTGGCCGAGGCGCATCACGAGGCCGCGCGGACCGGCGGCGATCACAGCGTTGTGCCAGCTCACGACGAGCGGGCGCAGATTGGCACGGTCGCGCAGCGCGGCCATGCCGGCGCGGTAGCCATGGGCGTGGATGACGTCCGAGCCGCGGAGCGCCGGGGCTTGCGCTACTACCGTCGCGGCGCCGAAGTCGAAGTGCTCTGCGGTGCCGGGCGGCGCGCAGACGACCACCTCGTGTCCGGCAGCCAGATAGCGCGGCACCAAGGAGGCGACGTGCTGCCCGATCCCGCCTCGCGACTCCGCGAGCAGCAGACCGATCTTCATGACGTCTCCTCCACAACACCTCTACGAAGCAGGGCGCGCGCGTCCGCGCGATCCAGCACCACGGCGACCACGCCGTACACAGCGACGACAGCCAGGCCGGAGAGCGCTGCGAACAGGACTGCGCTGCCGACTCCGCCGTCCTGCGCGGGCAGCGCGACCGCCCAGCCCGCAGCACCGGCCAGTACGGCGCCGACAACTGCGGCCAGCGTCGCACGGACCAGCCCAGCCAGGGCCTCCGGACCAGCGTCTTTGCGCAGTACGCCGAGGAGGACGACCGCTCCGAGGACCATGCCGATCGACATCGCGGCCGCCAACGCCGGTACGGCGTCCCACTGGGTGGTGAGCGCGATGCCGGAGATGGCGACCAGCACCCAGGCAGCTGAGGTGACGACGGCGACCTGGCGGCCGGAGTGCCGCGCGTAGAGCACACGACCGACGTGCATGAGCACCGCGAAACCGATGGCGGCCGGAGCGAACGCGACCAACGCGTTCCCGAGTGACGTGGCCTGCGCTTCGCGCACTGCGCCGTCGTCGTACGCGAAGATGCGCGCGACCGGGACGGCGGTGCCGACCAGGAGCGCAGCGCCCGCACCACCGGCCAGCATCACCGCACGGGTCGAACCGGCCGCATAACCGTTGAACTGCTCCCCCGCCTGGTACGCCGCCGCCAGCCGCGGGAAGACCGCAGTGGTGATCGGGACCGCGAGTACGGCGTACGGGAGCAGGTAGACCGCGTTCGCCCAGGTGTAGACGGCGATGCTGCCCGCAGCACCACGGTGGTTGGCCAGGTACGTCGTAATGACAAAGGTGAGCTGCTGCGCGACCAGCACCGCGAGGCCGGCCAGAGCGAGCTTCCGCAGCACCGGGCCGACGCCAGGGTCGAGCTTGAGGGTGAGCTTGATCGGCAACCGCAGCAGGAGCATCGGAATCAACACGGTGAGCGCCAGCGCGGCGACACCCGCAGTAGTACCCCACGCCAGCACATCAACCGCTGCACCGGAGGCCTGATCAGCTCTAGGAGCCATCGCCGCGAACACGAAGTACGTGCCGACAACGACCAGGCTGGAGATGAGCGGCGCCCAGGCTCCCGCACCGAACTTCTTGTGTGACTGCAGAACCGCGGTGGCAATCACCGCCACCGCGTAGCCGAACACCTGCGGCACGAAGATCACCAGCATCCGCGTTGCCGTCCCCGCCGTGCCGCATTCCCCGGCAAGCATCGCGTCGGTGTAGCTGCCTGCCAGCACCCACGACAGCGCCGCCACCGGTAACAGCAACACGAACGACCACGTCAGCAGCGCACCGACGATCCGCCCCTGCGCGGCCCGATCGCCCCGGGCTACCGGCCCCGCCAGCACCGGAATCACCGCACCCGCCAGCGCCCCACCAGCCACCACCTCGAACAAGATGTTCGGCAGCTGATTCGCCGTCGTGTAAGCCTCAGCCAGGCACCCGGCGCCGACCGTCTTCGAGAAGACCAGCCACCGCCCGAACCCCACCACGCGGGCGAGCACGGTGACCCCAGCCACCAGCAGAGCAGCCTGCGCAATGCGCGATCTCACCGGGGGCGTCGGCCCCACTGGTCGATCTTGTCCAGGGTCGGGTTCTCGGCGATGACCTTGGTGAAGCTGACCTTCTCGCTAGCCAGGTTCAGCGCGACCACGGCGGCCAGAGCGAGGGTTTTGAGGGGGCGCGGCAGGGAGGCGGCCAGAGCGGTGCCGGTGATGGCTCCGAGGCCGTTGGCGCCGCAGTCGCCGAGCATGGAGCGCTCACCGAGGTCTGAGGGGGCTGACGCCGCGGCTGCACCTACTACTGCACCAGCAGGGCCGTTGACGACAGCCAAAGGCGCATTGACGGCTGCCACGGCTTTGAGGGCGCGGCCGGGCCGGAGATCGAGGAGGTTGGTCAGGTTGGCAGTCCCCGCGATCAGCGCGCCATCGGCGACCACACCGGCCAGCGCCTTCACACCGGTGGATTTGCGCGGCAGCAACGCAGCCGCCGCCAGACCGGCAGCGCCGACGCCGAGGATCTTCACAGCACCACTCGTCACCTCACCGCGCTTCAACGCGGACAGGTGCCCACGGAAACCCTTGGTCTGGGTAGCCCCGCGCAGATCGTCGTACGCGCCGACGGCACCGGACACCGACCCGGCGAGCAGCGCAGCGGCCTTCACCTTGCCGGGAGTCGACGGTGCGGCGACGACACCGGCCAGCGCACCCAGAACGGCAACCGGGCCCTCCAGCAGGGTGACGGTCTCGCCGCGGTGGTTGGTCCGCTCGAACGGCTGCCGGTTCTCCTTCGGCAGCTTCTCCGCGGCCTTCTCCAGCGCGGCAGTTGCGGCCGCGGCTACGACGGCGCTCAAAAGTCCCACGTCAGTTGTCCTTCACTTGTACGTCCGCCGGCGCGATGCCGTTCTTCGCGTCGAAGGCCCCGTACTGGCCGGCCTTGCCGGTCGTCTGCTCGACCAGCGCGAAGACGACCGTCATCTGCCCGGCGGGCAGATCGGCCACGTCCACCGAGGAAACGATCTTGGTCGCGTCGGAGTCACTGCGCAACGCCTTCAGCAGCCCGCCGTCCTTCGCGGTCTCCGCCGTGCCGGCCACGACGACGCCGCCGCTGCCCTGATCCATTCCCTCGATCAGGTCGATCGCGTCGTTGTACGTCGAGTTGTCCGGCGCCGGCGTCGCCGGCTTCGCGGCCACCACGACGATCAGGCTGGCCCGGTCCTTGACCTGCGACGGCTTCAGCGAGACCAGCTTCGAGCCGGTCAGCCCGCTGATGATCCTGGTCGAGTCGGCGTCCGCCGTCCGGCCCTCGTCCTTGGCCGCGACGCCGCGGGCCAGGATCATCCCGGCCCGCTCGTACGTCGTGGAGTTCTGCGGGAAGTCCAGGTCGGCGGTGACCAGGTTCTGCACCAGGGGCTCGACGAGCTGCCGCTGACCGGGGTCGAGGAACTTCGCGTCCAGCGCGACCCGGACCGTGACCTGGCCGCCGGCCGCCTCCAGCTCGTCGGCGAGCGCGTTGGTCTCGTCGCCGTCGGCGTTCGGCATCGTGACGATCGCGATCCGCCGGCCGTTCAGCTTGTTGTCGGCCAGCCCGGCCGTCACCTTGGCCTCGTAGTCCTCGTGGTACTTGTTCAGCGCCTTGAGCTGGTTGATCTCGTCGCGGGCGGCGACGAGATTCGCGCGGTCGACGTTCGCCTGGTTCTGGATGATGTCGGACCCGGTGCCCTTCAACGGGCCGGCGCCGAGCACCACACCGGCGCCCAGGGCGAAGAAGATCGCCACGATCGAGACGATGTGGTAGCGAAAGTCGATCACGTGAACAGCTCCCGGATCCAGTAGGTGAAGTCGTTCCAGCGCGCCCGCAGGATCGACCACAGCACTTCGTCGGCGTCGATGGCGACCATCGCCATGCCGAGGGCGAACAGACCGGCCACGACCAGCGCGACGATCTGGAACGTCGAGACCCGGCTGCGGTAGAGCCGGCCGACGCCCTTCGCATCGACCAGCTTGGCGCCGACGCGCAAGCGGGTGATGAAGGTGCTGGCCATTCCGGAGCGGCCCTTGTCGAGGAACTCCACCAGCGAGTTGTGGGTGCCGACCGCGACGATCAGCGAGGCGCCCTTGGAATCGGCCAGCAGCATCGCGACGTCCTCGCTGGTGCCGGTGGCCGGGAACTCGATCGACTCCACCCCGAGGCGCTCCAGGCGCTCCGAGCCCGGCGCGCGCCCGTCGCGGTAGGCGTGCACGACGACCTCGGCGCCGCTCTTCAGCGTCTCGTCGCGGACCGAGTCCATGTCGCCGACGATCAGATCCGGGACGTAGCCGTTCTCGACCAGCGCGTCGGCGCCGCCGTCGACGCCGATCAGCACCGGCCGGTACTCGCGGATGTACGGCTTCAGCGCGACCAGGTCGTCGCGGTAGTCGTAGCCGCGGACGACGATCAGCACGTGCCGGCCGTCCATGTGGGTGTGGATCTCGGGGACGCCGACGCCGTCCAGCAGCAGATCGCGCTCGCGGCGCAGGTAGTCGAGCGTGTTGGCGGTGAACGCCTCCAGCTGCGTCGACAGCCCGGCGCGGGCGTCGTCCATCATCTCGGCGACACTCTGCGTGTCCTGCGCGACGCCCTTCGCGACCACCTCGTCGCCGCGGTACAGCGCGCCGTCGTGCACCCGGACGCGCTCGCCCTCGTGCAGCACCGCGAACACCTCGCGCCCGACGCCGTCCACCAGCGGGACGCCGGCCCCGACCAGGATCTCCGGCCCGAGGTTCGGGTAGCGGCCGCTGATCGAGTCCGCGACGTTCACCACCGCGGACACCTTGCAGTCGACCAGCGCCTCGGCGCTCACCCGATCGAGGTCGACGTGATCGATCACCGCGATCTCCCCCGGCTTGAGCCGTTTGGTGAGATTCTTGGTACGGCGATCGAGCCGGACCACTCCGGTGATCCCGGGCAGTTCAGTCGGGCGTGCTCTCCGCAGGCTGGGCAGTTTCATCGCGCTCTCATCCTGCCATGCTCAGCAGCCCGTTCCGGCTCATTCCCCCTCCCGGCGGCCGATCAGCCGCCGAATTCCCCGGGACCGAACAGTCAATTCATCCTTTGGAACGACTCTTCCGCGGTTTCTTGTGCCGTTCGGCGGCCAGCGCGAGCAGCTCTTCGGCATGCGCCTGGGCGGCGTCGGAGTTCTCCAGGCCGGCCATCATCCGGGACAGTTCCTTCAAGCGGGCTTCGTCGTCGAGGGCGACCAGGCCGCTGGTGGTGACCGAGCCGTCGTCGCTCTTCAGGACGACGGCGTGCCGGTCGGCGAACGCGGCGACCTGCGGAAGGTGGGTGACGACGATGACCTGAGCCTTCTCGGCCAGACGGGCCAAGCGCTTTCCGACCTCGACCGCGGCCCGGCCGCCGATCCCGGCGTCGATCTCGTCGAAGACCAGCGTCGGCACCTTGTGCGTGTCGGACAGGATCACCTCGAGCGCCAGCATCACCCGCGACAGCTCACCGCCGGAGGCGGATTTCTGCAGCGGACGCGCGGGGCTGCCCGGGTTCGCCGCGAAGCAGAACTCGATCTCGTCGATCCCGAACGGACCGGCAACCGTTTCGTGCACCTCTACCGACAGCGTCGCGTGCGGCATCGCCAGCCCGGTCAGCTCCTCCGACACCAGGACGCCGAGCCGCTGCGCCGCCTCGATGCGCGCCTCCCGGATCTGTCGGCCCAGCTCGGTCAGAGTCGCAGCCAGCTCGGCCAGCTCTCCAGTGAGCAGTTCGACCCGCTCGTCACTGCCATCCAGCTCGGTCAGCCGCTCAGCCGACCGCTTCGCCCAGTCGAGCACCTCATCGACAGTGCCCGCTTCGGCGCCGTACTTGCGGATCAGCGTGCTCAGCAGGGCACGGCGCTCGCTGACGACGGACAGCCGCGCCGGGTCGGTGTCGACGTCGGCGGCGTACGACGAAAGCTCACCGGCCAGGTCTGCGGCCAGATAGCCCAGCTCACCGGCCCGATCGGCCAGCTCGGCCAGCTTCGTGTCGTGCTCGCGCTCTCCGTCCAGAACCTGTTTCGCCAACGACAACAGGCCGAGTACGTCGTTCGGCCGAGTGGAATCCAGGTCTTCGGAGGCGAGCGCGTCAGCCGCGGTAGTAGCCGCGGTCCGCAGCCCATCGGCGTACGCGAGCCGCTCCTCCTCCGCTGCGAGCTCAGCATCCTCACCTGGCAGCGGCTCGGCTTTGGCGACCTCTTCGAGGCCGAAGCGGAGCAGATCGGCCTCAGCGAGCCGGTCGCGCTGTCTGGTGGTCAGATCGGTCAGCTCGGCCTCCACCTCGCGGTGGCGCTTGTAGGCCGACACGTACTCCTGCAGCGGCACCAGCACCGGCTTACCAGCGAAGGTGTCCAACGTCTCGCGCTGCCGCGCAGGCTGCAGCAGCCGCCACTGGTCGGCCTGGCCGTGGATGGCGACCAGATCGCCCGACACCTCACCCAACACCGACACCGGCACCGAGGCGCCGCCCAGGAACGCCCGCGAGCGCCCCTCCGACGACAGCTCACGCGCGATGAGCAGCTCTTCGTCGTCCAGCTCGCCGCCACGGTCCTCGGCCTGCTGCACGATCGACTTCGGTACGGCGGTCGCCCGCCCCTCCACCCGGGCCCGGCGCGTCCCGTGCCGGACCAGGCCGCTGTCGGCCCGACCGCCCAGCAGCATGTTCACGCCGGTCACGACCATCGTCTTACCCGCGCCGGTCTCGCCGGTCACGGCCGTGAACCCGGGGTCGAGGTCCAGTGTCGCGTCCTCGATCACACCCAGGCCGGTGATGCGGATCTCAGAAAGCATCTGACTCAGTTCCCGTTTCCGTTGGGGTTGCGTTTGCGCTCGGCGGCACCGCGCCAGCCGAGCACCGGGAGATCGAACTTGGCGACCAGACGGTCGGTGAACGGCGCCTCGTGCGCCCGGGCGAGACGGACCGGGCGGGCGCCCCGGCGGACCACGATCTCGGCGCCCGGCGGCACCTCGGCCATCCGCCGGCCGTCGCACCACAGCACGCCGCGGCCGTTCCAGCTGCGGACCAGCTCGATCGAGAGCCGGGACGACGGCGCCACCACGATCGGCCGCGAGAACAGCGCATGCGCGCTGACCGGGACCAGCACGATCGCCTCGACCTCGGGCCAGACGATCGGCCCGCCGGCCGAGAACGCGTACGCCGTACTCCCGGTCGGGGTCGCGACGACGACGCCGTCACAGCCCCAGCGCGACAGCGGCCGGTCGTCGACCTCGACCAGCACCTCGAGCATCTTCTCCCGGGCGGCCTTCTCGACACTCGCCTCGTTCAGCGCCCAGGTCTCGAAGATCGGCTCGCCGTCCAGCCGGACGTCGACGGCAAGCGTCATCCGCTCCTCGACGGTGTAGCTCTTGTCGACCACGACCTGGACGATCCGCTCCAGGTCGTCCACCTCGGCCTCGGCCAGGAAGCCGACATGACCGAGGTTCACGCCGAGCATCGGCGTCCCGTGCGGGCGGGCCAGCTCGGCGGCACGCAGGATCGAGCCGTCGCCGCCGAGCACGATGATCAGCTCGGCGTCCTGGGCGGCCTTGTCCGGGTCCTCGGCGAGATCGACCGGCTCCAGCTTCAGGGCCTCGGCCTCGTCGGTGAGCAGCCGGACCTGCAGCCCGGCGCCGGTCAGCAGCCGGTGCGCGGCGCGGGCGACCTCGACCGCCTCGTCCCGGCCGGTGTGCGTCACCAGCAGCACGCACCGCGGCTCAACCTCAGCCACTCCGCCTCCAACTCACTGTGGTCCGCGCTCGATAGCGGTCTGGAGCATCGTCTCATCCAGCGGCGGCGCGGAACGCCGTATCCACAGGAAGTATTCGACATTTCCCGACGGACCCGGCAACGGGCTGGCCGCGACCCCGGCGATCCCCCAGCCCAGCTCCCCCGCTTTCGCGGCGACTCCGCGGACGGCGTCCGCCCGCAGCTCCGGATCCCGGACGACGCCGCCCTTGCCCAGCCGCTCCTTGCCGACCTCGAACTGCGGCTTCACCATCAGCATCAGCTCGCCGTCCGGTTTCACCACGCCGAGCAGCGCCTGCAGCACCAGCGTCAGCGAGATGAAGCTCAGATCGCTGACCACGAGGTCCACCGGCGCACCGCCGATCTGCTCGAGGGTCAGCGTCCGGACGTTGGTCCGGTCCATGACTGTGACCCGCTCGTCGGTCTGCAGGGCCCACACCAGCTGGCCGTAGCCGACGTCGACGGCAAACACGTGCTGCGCCTCGTTGCGGAGCAGTACGTCGGTGAAACCGCCAGTGGACGCGCCTGCGTCCAGAGCGGTCCGTCCTTTGACCTGTACCTCCGGAAACGCCTCCAGCGCGCCAATCAGCTTGTGCGCGCCCCGGCTGGCGTAGCCCGGGTCGTCGGTGTCGGACGTGTCCACCACGATCGGTGCGTCCGTTCCGACCCCGGTCGCGGGTTTGGACGCGACTGTCCCGGAGACCTTCACCTTGCCGGCGGCGATCAGCTCGCTCGCCTGCTCACGCGAGCGCGCCAGCCCCCGCCGTACCAGCTCGGCGTCCAGCCGCGACCGCTTGACTCCCTTGGCCACTTACCTGCTGTCGCTCTGGTCGGAGTCCGCCTCGACGAGCGCGGTCTGCAGCCGTTCGTGCAGATCGGCGTACACCTCCGCGTGTTCGCCAACCGGCCGCTCCCGCAGGTCGTCAAGCCGGCCCATCACCTCTTCGACCAGCGGGTGCCCGGACTCCGATTCCTCGTCGGCGGACTCCGCGACGAACGGCCGCTCGTGCTGCTGGCCCGGCTCGCGGGCAAACTCCGGGCCGAACTCGACCTCTGCCGGGTCCAGGTGCTCCTGCGAGGCTTCGGCGTACCCGAAACTCTCCGGCGCCGGCTCGGCGTCGTAGTCGGGCTGGGCGGGGGTCTCCTCGCCGTCCGGCGCGTAGTCCGGCTCCACGTCGGGATCGACGTCCGGGGGGAACTGCTCGCCAGGGTGTTCGGTCACGTCAGGCCTTCTTCGCCGTGGTCTTCTTCGCGGGCGCCTTCTTGGCAGGCGCCTTCTTGGCGGCGGCCTTCTTCGCCGGAGCCTTCTTGGCCGCAGTCTTCTTGGCAGGCGCCTTCTTGGCCGGTACCGGAGCCGCAGCAGCGACCACCGACGCCGCAGCGGCCTCCGCACGGGCGTCGGCCAGCTCGGACTCCAGCGTGGTGACCCGGCGGGTCAGCGCGTCGACCTCCTCGGACCGGACGAACCCGAGCCGCGCGACCGCGCCCTCGACCTCGTTGGTCACGATCGCCTCGAGCAGCTTGCGGTTGCTCTTGCTGGTAGCAACGATCTCGTCGGCCAGGTCGCTCACCTTGGTGGTCAGCCCGGACGTCAGCGCGTCCGCGCCGGTCTGCTGCAGCAACGCCTTGGCGGCGGCCTGCGCCCGCTGCTTGGTGACCTCGGTCAGACCGTTCGCCAGCTGTACGTAGCCGCGCAGTGCGTCCATCACCATGACTGCCTCCTCGCTTCGTTCCAGCAACGGTAGCGCTTCGGGTTCACTTGTCCAGGCCGACCCGGTGCAGCGCGGCGTTGATGTCGATCGTGCCCAGCGCAGGCGCAGGCTTGGGCAGCGGACGGCGGCTGCCACGCCCGGTCGCCTTTTTCGCGACCGGCTTGGCCGGAGCGTCGGCAGCGGCCCAGACCGCGGACAGGATCGCGCGCAGGCCGTCGTACGGCTCGCCCTCGCCTTTGACAGTTACTGCGTTGTTGACGACCTCAGCGGTCCAGCCGACACAGGTGTGCTTGCCGCCGTCCACCTGGACACCGGGGTGCTTCTGCGCCAGCCCACCCAGGTCAGGCGAGATGTACGTCGGGCGCTCGTCCTTCGGCGCCCTGGCCAGGTCGTGCGCGTCGTGTACGCCGGTGGCGACCCACAGACTCGCGATGCCGACCGCATGGGCGCCTGCGATGTCGGAGTCCAGCCGGTCGCCGATCATCAGCGGCTTCTTGGCAGACAGCCGCTCGATGCTGGTCTCCAGCAGCGGAGGGGCCGGTTTACCCGCCACGACCGGGTCAATCTGCACAGCCGCGCGCACTGCCTGCACCAGCGTGCCGTTACCCGGTGCCATCCCACCTGCGGTCGGAATGGTCAGATCGAGGTTGGTGGCGAACCACTTGGCGCCCTCGTTGATCGCATGCGCGCCGTCAGCGAGCATCACCCAGTTCACATCCGGGTGGAAGCCCTGGACGACAGCTACCGGGTCAGCGTCGCTGCTGCGCACCGGAGTGAGCTCGTACTCCTCCAGAGCGGCGTACAACCCCTCGCCGCCGATAACCAGCACCGGCGAGCCTTTCGGGTACTCGCTCGCGATCAGCTTCGCGGCAGCCTGGGCGGACGTCACGACGTCGTCGGCGATCACATCGAGGCCGAACGACGCCAGATGCTCGGCCACGACCCGGGCCGGCCGACTGGCGTTGTTGGTGATGTATCCGATCCGCATGCCCTCTTTGGCGGCCTTGCGCAGGTTCTCCGGAGCATCCGGGACCGGATCCGGGCCGACGTACACAACGCCGTCCAGATCAAGCAGCGCGACGTCGTACCGGCTCGCGAGCGGTTCGTCACACTCCGACAAAGGTGCTGGCGCTTCGCCGTGCGGGCTCATGCGTCCGCCCGTACGATGCCGCTCATGCCGGATGCGAAGGCGAGCGTGCTGCGGCTGGAACCGCTGCGCGCGTGGCGGTTCGTCGCGGGGAAGGTGAGCGCGCTGGGCGCCGTCACCTCTCCCCCGTACGACGTGCTGGAACCCGCCATCGTCCGGCGGCTGACTGCGTCTGATCTGCACAACATGGTGAGGCTCATCCTTCCACGCGACCCCGACCTGGGTCCGAGCCGGTACGACGAGCCCGCCGAGCGGCTCACCGGGTGGCAGCGCGACGGCATCGTCGTCCAGGACGAGCGGCCAGCGCTCTATGTCTACGAGCAGACGCTGGGCGACGCCGTACTGTGCGGTCTGATCGGTTCGCTCGGTCTGGATCCGGAGCGCCGTGTAGTGCTCCCGCACGAGAATGTCATGCCGCACTGGGTCGATGACCGGCTTGAGCTGATGGAAGCCACAGATGCCGATCTCGAGCCCATTCTGCTCGCGTACGGCGATGGTCACGCGGCCAGTGACGCAGTGGACGCGGCACGCTCCGGTGAGCCATGGCTGGAGGCAGAAACCGAGAACGGCGCCGAACACCGCATCTGGCGGATCGACGACCCCGAAACGCTCGCGGTGATCTCCGCGGAGATCGGTCGGCACGAGGCGCTCATCGCCGATGGCCACCACCGCTACGCGGCGTACCTCGAACGCCAGCGCCGGGAGCCGCAGCGCGCCAGTACGTCGGTCGGCCTGGCCATGCTGGTCGACTACAACCGGCATCCGCTGACGCTGGACCCGATTCACCGCGTTGTGCCCGGGCTGACGTTGGAAATGGTGCAGTCCCGGACACCTGCTGGGTGGAACGTGCTACCCGGCCGCTCCGATCAGCCGCGCGACCGGATCGCTGTCACTGACGGGAGCACTTGGCTGACGGTCCGACCGTCCAACGGTCAGACCGTCCCGGCGGTCTCGTCGCTCCACGAGCATCTGCTCCCGGCGTGGGGCGCGGTCGAGGACGACATCAGCTTCCATCACACCTGGTCCGATGCGTTGGCGCTCGCGAACCCTGCGCAGACCGCTATCGAGCTGACCGCACCGCACCTCGACCAGGTGCTCAGCTCGGCGATCCAGGGCGTCGTACTGCCGCAGAAGGCCACCTCGTTCGGCCCTAAACCGCGGGTGGGGCTGCTGTTCCGCATGCTGTGACCTCATCCCGGCCGGGAGCCGTTGCAGGCCCGCTGCGGGTTACTGCGATCGCCGCTGCGACGTTTGCCCGCCGAGCGGCCTCGAGTACGTCGGTGCCCCGCAGCAGCTCGGCCGCGAACCAGCCGCAGTGCGCGTCGCCGGCTCCGTTCGTGTCCACCACCTCGACCGGAACACTCGGCACCACGTGCACCTTGCCGTGCTGCACGACGACACAGCCCTCAGCACCGGTCCGCACCACGACAACGGCATTGTCGGGTAGTCGCCTGGCCAGCTCTTCCGCAGCGGCCTGCGGGTCGGCTGTGCCGGTCAGCAGGCGCGCCTCGCGGTCGTTGCAGCTCAGGACCGCCGTGCGAGCCAACGTGCGCGCCCAGACGTCAGGATCGATGTCGGCGACCAATGGGCCTGGATCGACCAACAATGCACCGCCCTGGATCGCCAGTACCTGTTCGGCTTTCTCTGGCACGACCAAGCTGTAGCCGGACACGTAGCCGATGTCGTCGGCTTCCAGCTTCGGAAGTGCAGCACCCACGGCGGTTTCGGCGCCGCTGCCGGTGACGAACGTTCGCTCACCGGTGTTGTCGACGAGGACTACGCAGACGCCGGTGTCGACATCCGCGGTGGTGTCCTGAGACAGCGCGATGCCCTCAGCTTGGAGCTCGGTCCGCACCCGGTCGCCGCGGACTCCGGTCCCGTGACCACCGACGTACACGACCGCTGCGCCGGCCCTAGCCGCTGCGGCCATCACGTTGAAACCGCCACCGACGTACTCGACCGTGGAGGCGGCCAGGACGTCGCCACCGACGGGCGGCAGCGCCGGGACCTGCATGACGAGGTCGATCACGACCTGTCCCGTGTGCACGAGCCGCCCGGTCACTGCGCCACCTCCAGCGGGACGTCGGACGTCGGACGCGCACCGCCGAGGACGGCGTACGTCCCGGCGCCGACCACGAACGTGATGACCCAGGCGAGCCCGTTCGTACCGAACCAGGTGTCAGCGAGCGGTCCGGTGAACCACGGGTCCGATGCGGGGCCGAGAGTCGCGAACAGGTAGCCGACGACGATCGCTAGCGCCCAGGCGCCGAAGGCTCGCCATGCGACTCCGCCGCGGTACCAGTAGGCGCTGGTCCGGCTGGTGTCCAGCAGAGCTGCGGCGTCGTAGTGGTGCCGGCGCAGCATGTCGACTGCGAACACTCCGACCCATGCGGTGATCGGGACGGCCAGTGCGCTGATGAAGGCGATGAACGGGCCGTAGAAGCCATCTGCGATCAGGATGAAGTAGATGGCACCCGCGAACGTGACTGTTACGTCCACGATCACGGCGTACACACGCCGGACTCGCACCCCCAGGGTGAGAGTGGTCAGTCCGGCCGAGTAGACGGACAGGTGGTTGGAGAGCAGCAGACCACCGAATGCGGCGATCAGGTACGGCACGGCCATCCAGCTCGGCAGCATCGCACGAATCGCGGCGACCGGGTCACCCGCCGCAGCAAGGCTCGGATCGCCCGCAGCGAGGAGACTGCCCAACGAGATCAACAGCACCAGCGGAATCCCGGCACCCGCCGCAGCTGACAGCACCAGCGACCCGGCACGCACGGACGGCGCTTGGTAGCGCGACATGTCAGCCGACGCGTTGGCCCAGCCGATCCCAGTCCCGGCCGCGATGACGCCGACGCCGGCGATCAGTACGCCGATAGGCGCGGGGGTAGCGGCACCGACAGCTGACCAGTCGACGGTCGCCACCAGGAAGCCGCCGACCAGCAGGTTGAGTGCACCGAACACCCAGGTCGCCCACCGCTGCACCGCAACGAGGAAGGCGTGGCCAAGGCCGGCGACGAGTACCGTCAACAGCTCGAAGACGGCGATCGCGACGATGGTGAGCACTGGGTGCTCCTTGGCTGCCGGAGTGGTGCCGAACAGGATCGTGGCCAGCGAGAGCAGCGCGAACGCCGCCGTCGTGGTGTTTACCGTTTCCCAACCCAGTCTGGACAACAGCGAGACCAGAGTCGGCCCGATGTTGCCGCGTGCACCGAACGTCGCGCGGGACAGGGTCAGACCGGGCGCACCGCCACGGCGTCCGGCAATGGAGATCGCACCGACGATGGCGAACGAGCCGACCGCCCCAGCGACCGCGGCGATGACGGCCTGCCACACCGTCATCCCCATTGCGACCAGCGTCGCTCCCAGCGGCAGACCGAGGATGGAGATGTTGGCGGCGAACCAGACCCAGAACAGCTGCCCGGGCCGGCCCTCCCGCTCCGCGACGGGCACCGGCTCGATCCCCCGGTTCTCCAGAGTGGACTCCGCCGGCCGGCTAGCAGTATCGGTGGCCATCATGGCCTCCTTCAGTGGTTTGTGGAGCGCAGTGCGAGCAGACCGTCGACAGTCGCGTCGAGGTCGAGCTGGTTGACGCGCCGGACCTGTTCGAGCAGATCGCCCGGAAGCCCGGCCATGCCGTGCTGCGCGCCCAGTACGGCGCCGCAGATCGCGGCAATGGTGTCTGTATCGCCGCCGAGGGAGGCGGCTGTGGTCAGCGCTGCCCGGACGTCCGTGCCCAGTGCCTCGACCAGAGCGAACGCTGCGACCACGGACTCATTCGCGGCGACGCTCGTACCAACGACTTCGTCCAGGGCCGGCTGCAGGTCGTCGGGCGCGATCTCGCGTACCCATCCACGCACCCAGCGCAGTCGAGCGGCAATCCCGCCGCCAGCCACCCAGTGGCCGCGCTGGCCACCTTCAGCCGCAGCCCGCTCTGCGGCTGCCACGGCTGTCGGCAGATCGGATCCGCCGACGCCGGCCGACACTGCAGCGGCTACTGCGGCCGCAGCCGCGATACCGAGGCCGGTGTTGTGGGTGACCAGGCAGGACTCGACCACGGCATCAAGCAACGTCTCGCCGCTGTGGGCGATTCCGACCGGGGCTACACGCATCGCTGCGCCGTTGGTCGTGCCGTCGCGGCCGGTCTGCTCGGCGGGCTCACCAGACGCCAGACGGTCCAGGGCACGCTTGGTGGACGGGCCCAGCAGGTCCAGTGAGCCGCGGCGGATCATCTCCTGCTCCCAGGACTGCAGAGCGGCCGCAAACCGATGCGGGTCGACCTTGCCGTCGCCTTCGACCAGCAGTTGCGCCAGGAGCAGCGCCTGCTCGGTGTCGTCGGTGATGGTGCCCGCCTGCATGTTCGGGGCGATGGGCTGGTCCGGTGCGCCGGCGAGCAGTCTGTCGACGACGCCGTACCGCTGCGCGATTTCGGCGCGGGACAGCGACTGGGTGGGCATACCCAGCGCGTCGCCGATCGCCAAGCCGTACAGGGCTCCCAGAGCTCGGTCCCGGGTACTCATCGGGCGGCCGGGAAGCTCAGGTGGAACCGGAAGCGCTGCGGGTCGAGCAAGCTGACGACGTGTTCGACCAGACCGCCGTCCGCGTCGCGCGTGACTCGGACTGCGCGCAGAAACAGCTCACCAGGCGCACGGTCGAGCAGGGCCGCGTCGGCTGCGTCGAGTGGCTCGACCGAGATCCACTGCTCGCCGCCACCGCCCTCGCGACCTGCGGCACGCAGCGTCGCCGTGATCGAACCGTCGACCAGTCCGGCGTCGGGCAGGTCGGCCAGCATGCCTACCGCCGGCAGCGCGGAAACCTCGACCGAGACCGGTCGGCCGTCGGAACGCCGTAGCCGGCGGACGGTGACGACTGGGCCGAACTGCTCCTCCACAGCGGGGTCACCGCCAGCTGTGATGCCCAGCAGTTCGGTCTGGACGTCAGCGCCGCCTTCGGCCAGCGCACGAGCCCAACCCGCCTGCTGGTCGAGCGGCTGCCCGTCGAACGTGACGAACGAGCCCACACCGGACTCCGTGGTGATCAGCTCACGCCGCTGCAGCTCAGCCAGCGCACTGCGGACCGTGCCCCGCGACACCTGGTAGCGGGTCGCGAGCTGGTTCTCCCCTGGCAACCGCGCACCGTGACCGAGCCGGCCGGTGCGGATCTCCGCGGCCAGCTCAGCCACCAGTTGGGATCGCTTCGAGTAGCCCACCTGTTCAGACATGTATAAACATGTACAACGGGTGGGTCAGAGTGTCAAGAGCGGTGGTACAGGGTGAGGAACTCCTCGCGGAGCGGTTTGCGGGCGGCTCGGTGCCGTTCGACGAGGCGGCCGAGGGTGAAGGCCAGGGGCGGCTCAGCGGCCGGCAGGAGCGCCACCAGGGCGTCTGCGGCGGCGCAATGGTCCTGGTGCTGCCCGAGGAGCTCTTGGTACTTGGCTGCCTGCACGGCGGTCGCCTCTGCCTCCGCACCGAGTACGGCGGCGCACGTCTTGGCGGCGTACCGCGCTCGCTTCGCCAGCAGGCGGACCTCGTGCCAGTCGTCGTCCGGAGTCCACGGCTGGAGCTTGTCGGCCTCTTGGGTGAACACACCGACGGCGCCGGCAAGCAGCTCGGGCAGCACATCTGCGCACCGCTCGTCCGCCCGCGGCTTGAGCTCTGGAGCCGCCGCTGTCTGCTGCAGACGGATCAGCAAAGCCGCCGTCTCGTCACTGGTCACCACCGTGTTGGCTCTGGACGCCGCGTCAGCCAGACCAGCCCGCAGAGTGCCCGAGATGAGCTCCACCTGCGCGGCGTCGTCCTCACCGCCGGCAGTCTCCTGAACGAGGGCGGCAATCACCTCAAGATCACGCGCCTCCCCACATGCCAGCGCCAACCCAGCCAGCTCAGCCCGCAACTCAGCAGACCAGCCACCCGCCAGCACCTTCTTGAACAACTTCAGATTGCTCCGCAGCCGCCGGCAAGAAACCCGCACCTGGTGGATGGCATCATCCTCATCCTTCTCCACCATCCGAACAGCCCGCTGCAACCGCGCCGCCCCCTTGGCCAGCGCACCCCCCACCAACACCCCAACCGGCGCATCCCCCGTAACCGGCCCACTCCACCCCACACTCAAACCCATCCCCCCATTCTCCAGCCCTCCCCCCACCCCAGCCCACCCCCGCGAGTCGCCACCCCACAACACCTCCCCCCGCAAGCCCACGCCCGTCAGCACGCCAACTCCCGCAGAAGCCCACACAAGCCCCGCTCCCCCGGGAGCCCTCCGAGGCACCTACTCCCCCGGGAACCCGCACGACGCCCGCTTCTCCCGCGGCAGCTACCCCACAAGGCCCGCGGCCGTCAGGGCGCCTACTCCCCCCGAGAAACCCACGCAACACCTACGTCTCCCGCGGCGGCTACTCCCACGGGAGCCCCACGCCGGTCACCCGCTCCTCCCGGGGTCATGCTCCCCCGGGAGGACCTCACGCGAGCTGGTTACTCCTTCGACTGACCGCTGTCGGTCTCGCCGGCTGCTTCACCTGAGGCGAGCTCCTCCGGCTCGTCGCCGTCCACGTCGGCGCCGGCCGCACCGAGGTCACCCTCGCCGGCCAACTCGCCTCCGTCGACGCCATCCTCGTCGTCGAGGTTGTCGTCTTCGTCGGCGTCGCCCTCGGCGGTGTCGTCGAGGTCCGCGTCCGAGTCGTCGTCGTCTTCCGAGTCGTCGTCGAGGTCATCCTCGGCGTCGTCCGACTCGTCCTGGTCGAGGTCGTCGGTCTCGTCCGAGTCGTCGAAGTCCTCGGCTTCTTCGAGGTCGTCGTCCTCGTCCGCGTCGTCCTGGCCGGTTTCGGCGTCTTCGGTTTCGAGGTAGTCGTCTTCGTCGGCGTCGAGGTCGGTGAACTCGAGGCCCTCGAGGGCGGCGGCGCGTTCGGCGGCGCCGGTTGAGCCGTCGGCGTCGGAGCCGGCGGCGCGGTGGAACCAGATGACGGCGTCGTCGGTGCGCCCGGCGGCTTCGAGGGCGTCGGCGTACGCGTACCGCAGGCGCGGCAGCCACTCCGCGCGCGTGCGCTTGGACAGCTCCGGCACCTCGAGCATCTGGACGGCGGCAGCCGTCTGCCCCATGTCGCGGCGCGCACCGGCCGTGACGATCAGCAGCTCCATCTGCGTGGCCTCGGACAGGTCGCGGACGTGCTTGTCCTGCGCCAGCGCGAGCGCCTTCACCGGCCGCCCGAGCGCACGCTCGCAGTCCGCCATCATCGCGATGACCTCGTGGTTACCCGTCATCCGCCGTACCGCGCGGAACTCGGTCAACGCCTCGTCGTAATGCTCAGCCAGGTACGCGGTGATCGCGACCGCCTCCCGGACGCCGCCGAGCCGCGCAGCCAGCCGTCGGGCCGTCCGCGCGTGCAGGTAGGCGCGCTCGGGGTCGTCGTCCAGGAATCGGCCGGAGGCCACCAGGTGCTGCGCGACCAGGTCGGCCAGGCTACGCGGCAACGACCGCAGCTCCGCCTTCACTCCCCGGTCCAGCTCGGCGCCCGTGATGCCCTCAGGAATCACTGGGTCGTCGCGACGCGGACCAGCCTTCTCCTCGCGATCGTCCCGGCCGAATCCACCACGACGGTCATCCCGCCGGTCGTCCCGCCGCGGCCCACCACGCCCAGCACCCCGCTCATCCCGCCGGAACCCACCGCGCTCCGAACCACGCTCATCACGCCGCCCGGCAACCCCGCGGTCATCCCGCCGCGGCGCACTCCGGTCGTCACGACGCGGCGCACCACGCTCGGCGCCCCGCTCATCCCGCCGGAACGCCCCACGCTCACCCCGAGCCGGCCCACCAGCCCGAGACCCACCCCGAGCATCCCCCCGGAACCCGCCCCGCTCACCACGATCCCCATACGCCGACCGCTCATCACGCCCGCCACGGTCGTCCCGCCGGAACCCACCACGGTCACCAGAGCCAGAACGCTCACCACGGTCGTCACGGCGGAACCCACCGCGATCACCAGCGCCAGAACGGTCATCGCGACCGCGATCATCACGACGGTACCCGCCACCGGCCGGACGCTCATCACGACCACCACGGTCATCACGACGGAATCCACCACGGTCACCAGAGCCAGAACGCTCACCACGGTCGTCACGGCGGAACCCACCGCGATCACCAGCGCCAGAACGGCCATCGCGATCGTCACGCCGGAAACCGCCGCGATCGCCACCGCCCGAACGCTCATCGCGACCACCGCGGTCGTCGCGACGGTACCCACCACCGGCCGGACGCTCATCACGCCCGCCACGATCGTCCCGCCGGAATCCACCACGGTCACCAGAGCCAGAACGCTCACCACGGTCGTCACGACGGAACCCACCGCGATCACCAGAACCGGAACGGTCATCACGCCGGAAACCGCCGCGATCGCCACCGTCCGAACGCTCATCGCGACCACCGCGGTCGTCGCGGCGGTAGCCGCCGCGGTCGCCGGTGGGGCGGTCGTCGCGGCGCGGGCCGCCGGAGCGACCCTGGTAGCCACCGGAACGGTCGTCCCGCCCGGCGAGCTGGCCGCCGAACGGATCCCGCTCAGCCTTGTCGTCACCACGGGAGCCGGCGAACCCGCGGCGCGTCTCGCCGCGATCACCACCGCTCCGCGAAGACCCGCGCGACCCGCCACTCGAGCCACCCGAGGACCCACCGAACCGCCCGCCGCCGGAGCGTCCGGCACCGCCGGACGAACCACCGCCCGAACGCCCGGCCCCCGACCGGCCGGCGCCGAATCCGTAGCTCCCGCCGGAGCGTCCACCGCCCCCGGACGAACCGCGGCGGTCCCCCGAACCGGAGCGGGGATTGCGAGGTGGCGTAGCCACAGGTGACTCCTAACGCTGCTGACAACCAGCTGCTGATGCTCAAACCGAAGAACTGTAACCGCACAAACTTACCGCCCCGGCCCGCAACCTCCCGCATCGAGCCACCCAGTGACCCGGCCGGAGGGCGCCGCGAGCGGCCGCAACTACCCGGACAAATGCCAAGGGCCACCCCTTGCGGGGTGGCCCTTAACAGTGTGAAAGTCCGGCGGCGTCCTACTCTCCCACGACCTCCCGATCGCAGTACCATCGGCGCTGAAGGGCTTAACTTCCAGGTTCGGAATGGAGACTGGGTGTTTCCCCAA
>NZ_JABJRC010000008.1 GCF_013131805.1 Kribbella sandramycini
TCGGTGCGGTAGCTCGGTGCGCTGGGGCGGAGGGGTCGATGCGGAGCATCGTCACCTTCGTACCAGTGCGGCGAGATGCTGTGCCGAGCACCTCCTCGCTACGGCGTGGAGTTCACCGACAGGCTCTTATCCTTGCCGATGATGTATCCGCCCGAACCAGCTGAGAGCAAGCAGCGTCTCCACTCTGTGACCCAAGCGCTCGAAGTTGCCTCGTTTCGCTCACGCTTCGTGTTCGGCTGCCTGCAGTTCCTGCGGTTCGGCCTGCTGGAACTGGTCTCCTGCCTGTTTCCGGCGTTCCTGTTCGCGGGCCTCGCGATCTCGAAGTACGTCGATCTCCCGATCGCCCGGTACGACGCCCTGCTGGTCTACTGCCTGGCGCTGACGCTGCTCTTCTGGGTGGTCCGCCTGGAGACCTGGCGCGAGGTCGCGGTGATCTTCGGATTCCACCTGGTCGGGCTCGCGCTGGAGCTGTTCAAGGTCCGGATCGGATCCTGGCAGTACCCCGGTGACGCGGTGACCAAGATCGGCGGGGTGCCGCTGTTCGCCGGTTTCATGTACGCCGCGGTCGGCAGCTACATCTGTCAGGCCTGGCGCCGATTCGACCTGCGGGTCAGCGGCTACCGGCCGATCGCGACGACGATCCTCGCCGCGCTGATCTACGCGAACTTCTTCACCCATCACTGGATCGCCGACCTGCGGATCCCGATCGCGATCGCGCTGCTCGTCGTGCTCCGCGGCACCTGGGTCTTCTACACCGTCGGCGTCCGCCGGTACCGGATGCCGCTCGCGTTGTCGTTCGTCCTGATCGGCTTCTTCCTCTGGGTCGCCGAGAACTTCGGCACCTTCCTGGACGCCTGGAACTACCCCGATCAGGTCGACGTGTGGCGGCTCGTGCACCCGGCCAAGTTCGGCGCGTGGGCGTTGCTGGTCAGCATGAGCTTCGTGCTGGTCGCGAGTGTGAAGGCCCTCGAAGGCAGGCTCTACCACCGCGGCACGCCGGCCACCGTGGCCACGCCGCGAGCGACGGAACCCACGATGCCTGACGCGGCAACATTGCCGCTGGACAACGACGCTGAGATCTCACCGCAACACGGGAATGCCAACCCCCACAGGGACTGAGGCGTCTTCAGTGGTGTGAGGCTCCTGAGGGGGAGCTGGGGAAAATCCGCCGCTAGTGAGGAGTTTTCGCATGTCCCGAAAGTTCGCCGCATTCATCGCGACCGGGGTGGCACTGGTCGTCGTCGCCGGCGCTCTGATCGCCTTGGCGCTGGGGCACGAGCGGCAACCACACCCGGCCGCGGCCAGCACCCAGACCTCCAGTACGCCGACGCCCACACCCACCGCGCCGACCGCGACGCCGACCAACAACGCACCGCCGTCGACCCCGCAGACCCCGGCCGGCGACCCGACCGCAAACCTTGTCAAAGGCAACAAAAAGGTGCTCTTCTTCAGCTTCGACGACGGGCCCGACCCGGTCTGGACGCCGAAGGTGCTGCAGACGCTGGCCAAGTACGACGCGAAGGCGACGTTCTTCCAAATGGGGAACCACCAGGCCGAGCACCCGGCGCTGAAGGACCAGATCCTGGCCGCGGGGCACACGATCGGCAACCACTCGATCTCGCACCCGCAGCTGACCGCGATCTCGAACGCCGAGCGCCGGCACCAGATCTACGACGGCCCGAAGTCGAAGTGCTTCCGGCCGCCGTACGGCGCGACGAACCCGAAGGTCCGCGCGGATA
Source organism: Kribbella sandramycini (assembly GCF_013131805.1). Lineage (GTDB taxonomy): Bacteria > Actinomycetota > Actinomycetes > Propionibacteriales > Kribbellaceae > Kribbella > Kribbella sandramycini. The sequence goes on from NZ_JABJRC010000008.1 coordinate 1,740, forward strand.
TCAAGAACGCCGGCATGGTGCAGGTGCTCTGGGACGTCGACCCGCGCGACTGGGCCCGCCCGGGCGTGAACGCGATCGTGAACAACATCCTGCACAACGCGCACAACCACAACATCATCCTGATGCACGACGGCGGCGGCGACCGCACGCAGACCGTCGCGGCGCTGGACAAGGCGCTGCGGATCCTCAAGGGCCAGGGCTACACCTTCCTCGCGATGGACTGCTGACGCCGGCGAAAGACCCGCTCGGGGCCGGTTGATTCCTGGGGGATCAACCGGCCCCGGCGTACATCACACCGCTCTGCTGTCACCCGAAGGCCACCCCTCCCCCGTCGGCCAGTGCCGAACCGGCTCCGGCTCCTCGATCGCCAGGAACTCCGGCGCGGTGAGCGGCCGGACCGACGCCTCGATCGACTCCATCGCCGTCAGCTCGGCCTCGGTGACATGGAGGTCACGCAGCTTGCGGGCGGTGATGAAGACCCGTCTCTCGAACGATCCGACCGTCCCGTTGTAGGCCTCGACGGCGGATGTCAGCGACCGGCCGACCCGCCCGAGATGGTCGCCCATCACACTCAACCGGTCGTACAGCTCGCGCCCCAGCTCGAAAACCTGCTGGGCCGACTCGGTCAGCGCCGACTGGTTCCAGGCGTACGCCGCCGCCCGGAGCGTCGCGATCAGGGTCGTCGGCGTGGCCAGGATGACCCGGCGCTCGGCGGCGTACTCGAGCAGGGCCGGCTCGATGTCGAGCGCCGCCGACAGGAACGACTCCCCCGGCACGAACAGGATGACGAACTCCGGCGTCGGGGACAGGCGCGTCCAGTACGCCTTGGCGGCGAGCTGATCGACGTGCGTCCGCAGATGCCGCGCATGCGCCCGCAGGCGCTCCTCGCGAAAGTCGGCGTCGTCGGACTCGGCCGCCTCCAGGAACGCGGCCAGCGGCACCTTCGAGTCGACGACGAGGTTCTTTCCCTCGGCGAGCCTGACCACCAGGTCGGGCCGGAGCAGCCCGTCCTCACCGCTGGTCGTCGTCTGCTCGGTGAAATCGCAGTGCGCGACCATACCGGCCAGCTCGACCGTCCGCCGCAGGTGCAGCTCACCCCACCGGCCGCGGACCTGAGGTTTTCGGAGCGCGGTCGACAGCGAGGCCGTCTCGCGGCGTAACGCCTCGCCGCTCATCCGCACCTCGTTGACCTGTTGGTGCAGCTGGCTCTGCCAGGCCGCGCGGCCCTGCTCGAGCTGGTTCAGCTGGGCGTGGAGGCGATCCAGCGCCTCTTTCACGACCGCCTGACCGCCCATCTGCTGGCCGACCGTCGCGCGCTCCTGCGTCAGCTCGACCACGCGATCCTCGGCCGCATCCCGCTCGGCGGTGACCCGCGCGAGGGCCGCGCCGTCACGCCCACGGGACCAGAGCACGCCGAACACCGCGCCCAGCAGCAACCCCACCACCAGGAACAACAGCACCAGTAATACCGTCGCGCCACTCATGTCACAGATAGTGCCCGAGCCCGCCGACAGTTTCCGAAAGCCGCGCCCCCACCCCCCTGGTCAGGGGTGGGAGCGCCGACGATCAGCCGTTCTTGCGGGCGGCCCGTTCCAGGTCGTCGGCGATCGGCTGCAGGACGCGCGCGGCGGCCGCCAGGGCCTCCTTGAGCGACTTTCCGGCGTCGATGGCATCGTCGAAGGCCCGGTTGGCCTGAGCCCGCTCGTCCTCGGTCTGGACGCCGTACCGCAGCGCCCAGATCGCCTGCCGGCGAACCTCCTGACGCGTGGCCGCGCCCTCGTTCTTGATCTGCTGCATCAGGTTCTCGTACTGCCCCACGGTGAACAGCTCCTTCGGTGGTGCGCCGCTGGCGGCGAACAAGGCGGTGACGCTGATGGCGCCGGGATCCCCGTGATCGTTCCCGGGAATATGGCTGTGGCCGTAATGACCGCCGCGATTCAGCCAGATCGTCCGGCTGCGCGGGGACTCCGGCACGTTGTGCGGCGGGCTGGCGACGAACCGCGGCGGCGGCCCGGCCGGCCAGCTGTCCTTGATACCCCAGGACCGGATCGCGGTCATCATCGCCCGGAAGTTCTTACCGGGCTTCCAGTAGCCGGTGAACGGTTTGGCCGCGCGGCCGATCACCTCGACCTGGATACAGACCTTGCCGACCCGGTTCGTCATCGTCGAACCGTCGTTGCGCAAGGCGCGGCCGCCGACGTTCAGCGGCAGGAACTGACCCAGCCGATCGGTCAGCGGGTCGTAGAGGATCTGCGGTTCGGCGGATTTGTTGGTGAGTACCCGGATCATTGCGGCCCAGACCGAAGAAGTCCCGGGATCGGCTTCCGTGGTGTGCCAGACGACGCGCGGTGGTGCATTGGAGGTGATGGTGCCACCGGGGGCGGACGGTTTCAGCCGTTCGGCGCCCGGGATCCAGATCGTGCCTGCCATTGGTTCCTTCCTCACTTCGAGATCTGGTTCTCCCAAGTGCCCGATGATGCCCCGGACGGTGCGAGTTCGCATCAGTTGGGGCGCGTTCGGCGGGGGCCTGAGGAGAACGCAGTGTGTTCGGCGGATCACACACTGCTATTGGATCAAGTTGGCGGGAATCCGACAACAGTGAACCGTTGACAGCCTGGGGTGAGTCCACGGGAGGATGAGAGCGCTCTCAAGCCCCCACGGACGGCGCCCTCCCGTCCCCGCCGCCCGTGTGCCCTGCCTTCTCGCCTTGGGACGACTTGAGGAGGAACTGTGCGCATCAGACGTCTTCTGACCGCGACCGCCGTGGCTCTGGTGACCGCGGCCGGTCTGCTCACGGCCACCGGCGGAGGCGCCGCCGAAGCCGCCGTGCCGGCGACGATCCCGCTCACGATCACGAACAACTCCGGCCGCGGCGACGCGGTCTGGATCTACAACCTCGGCACCAACCTGGCCACTGGGCAACAGGGCTGGGCCGATGCCGCGGGCAACTTCCACGCCTGGCCGGCCGGCGGCAACCCGCCGACCCCGGCGCCGGACGCGTCGATCGCCGGGCCCGGTAACGGCGGCTCGATCACGATCCGGATGCCCAAGTTCTCGGGCCGGGTCTACTTCTCGTACGGGCAGAAACTCGTGTTCAAACTGACGACCGGCGGCTTGGTCCAGCCGGCCGTCCAGAACCCGTCGGACCCGAACCGGAACATCCTGTTCGCCTCGTCGGAGTACACGCTCAACGACTCCGGCCTGTGGATCAACAGCACCCAGGTCGACATGTTCGCGGTCCCGTACGCCGTCGGCGTCCGGCCGGCCAGCGGCGCGACCAAGACCACCGGTCACCTGAAGCCGGGTGGCTACAACGCCTTCTTCAACTCGCTGCGCAACCAGGGCGGCGGCTGGGGCAACCTGATCCACACCGCCCCGAACGGCACCATTCTGCGCGCGCTGTCGCCCTTGTACGGCGTCGAGACCGGCGCGATCCCGGCCAACATCATGGACGACTACATCAACCGCGTCTGGTCGAAGTACAGCTCGCAGACGCTCACCGTGACGCCGTTCACCGACCAGCCGGGGATCAAGTACTTCGGCCGCGTCTCGGGGAACACGATGAACTTCACCAACAGCTCGGGTCAGGTCGTCACGTCGTTCCAGAAGCCCGACTCGGCCAGCGTCTTCGGCTGTTTCAAGCTGCTCGACGCGCCGAACGACCTGGTCCGCGGCCCGATCTCGCGCACCCTCTGCGCCGGGTACAACCGCTCGACGCTGCTCACCAACCCCAACCAGCCCGACCCGAACAACTCCAACTTCTACAAGGACGCCGTCACCAACCAGTACTCGAAGAAGATCCACGAGCAGATGGCCGACGGCAAGGCCTACGGCTTCGCCTTCGACGACGTCGGCGCCCACGAGGCCCTCGTCCACGACGGGAACCCTCAGCAGGCGTACGTCACGCTCGACCCGTTCAACTGATCACCCCGCCCGCGGCACCCGGAGCTCAGACCCGGGTGCCGCGCAGGCGGTTCAGTAGCCGAGCGTGAAGCGCTTGCGGTTGTGCGCCGGCTTCTCGAACTCGTCGAGGGTGGCGACGGCGAAGTCCTCGGCGGAGATGTTCGTGCCGACCGGCTCGTCGAGGCCGAGGCGGAAGGTGCCGGTGCGCTCCCCCGGGGCGATCACGTACGCCGGGTGCTGCATGGTCCAGTTCACGCTCTCATCCGTCACCTGCAGCGCGTCGAGCGCCTGAGCGACGGTCAGGGACTCCTGCTTGTACTCCGCCGGGAAGTCCGGCCCGTCGACGACGCGCTGTCCGCCGATGCTGAGCCCGCCCGCGCCACCGACGACGAGCAGCCGGGTCGGAGTGCCCTGGACGGCGGCGATCAGGTTGTCGACGGCGTCCAGGTAGTCCTGGTGGTCGCCGCCGGTGCGGCTCGGGCCGAGCGCGACCGCGACGACGTCCGCGGCGCCGACGACCTCCTTGACCGAGGCGACGTCGTTCGCACTGCCCTGAACCGCCCGCACGCCGGCCGGGAGCTCGCCGCCGGAGCGGGTCACGCCGGTGACCTCATGACCGCGCCGGACCGCCTCGGCGGCGATTCGGCTGCCGACCATGCCACTTGCGCCGTAGACCGCGATCTTCATGGTGCCGTTCCCTTCAGAAAGATGAAAGCTCAACTTGTTCATCAATAGTATCCATTGGTAACCAGCTACTTCAACGTGCTATAAGTACCTTGTGGTTACTAATGGGACGTACGAGCGCGGCGACCTCTTCGACCCGAACTGCGGCACCCGCCTGATCCTCGACCGGATCGGCGACAAGTGGACGGCGCTCGCCGTGCTCCGGCTGCAACACGGGCCGCTCCGCTTCACCGAGCTCCGCGACGGTATCGGCAGCGTCGCGCCCAAGGTGCTCACCCAGACCCTGCGCCGCCTCGAGCGGGACGGCCTCCTCACCCGCGAGGTCTTCGCCGAGGTCCCACCCCGCGTCGTCTACGACCTGACCCCGATGGGCCGCTCCCTGATCGGCCCACTCACCGCCGTCAGCGACTGGGCCGAGGAGCACATCAACGCCATCACCACCGCCCAGGGCCAGTACGACGCCGGCTCCTGATCAGCCGTTGCCGCGCCGCGCCTACAGTCGAGCCATGAGCTTCGATTGGGGAGTCGGCGAGTATGAATGGGTCGCCGCGGACCTCGCACCGGCCGCACAGCTGCTGGTGACGAGCGCAGCGATCGCACCGGGCGAGCACGTGGTCGACGTCGGCGCCGGGACCGGCAGTGCGGCGCTGCTGGCGGCTGAGCTGGGCGCACGCGTCACAGCGGTCGAGCCGGCCGCCCGACTCCGAGAGGTCGCCGCCCAGGCGGCCGCTGCGCGCAGCCTGGCCGAGCTGAGCGTGCTGGACGGGACCGCCGCGGACATCCCGCTGCCGGATGGTTCTGCGGACGTAGTGCTCTCGAATTTCGGCGTGATCATGGCGCCGGCCCCGGTGGCCGCTGCCGACGAGTTTGCCCGCGTCACTGCGCCGTCCGGTCGGGTCCTGGTCACCGCTTGGATCCCTGGCGGCCCGATGGACCAGCTGGTCAGCATTCCGGCCGGTGCGGTCGCGAAGGTGACCGGTAGGTCGGCAGTCATGCCTAAGCCGGTCTGGCACGATGCGGACGCGGTCTCCCGGCTGCTCGAGCCACATGGGTTCGAGGTGACCACGACTGTGCATCAGCTGACCTTTGAGGTCGGCTCGCCGGCGGAGTACTGGGACACCCGCCTGTTGCGACACCCCATCGGCGCACAGACCACACCGAGGCTCGTACAGGCCGGCGTGTTCGACGAGGTGCAGGCGGCGGCGCTCGCACACCTTGAGCAGCTGATGCCCGAGTTCACCGTCGACTACGTGCTGGTCGAGGCCAGACGCTGAATTCCGCGTCTCAACCTTTCTGCGCCTCTGCGTCATCTCTAGCTCGGACGAGGGCTGAGAGGGGCTGGGGATGGACCCGGGACGGGACCAGGAGTTCGCCGAATTCGTGGATGGACGGTTCACGGCGTTGCAGCGGTTCGGCTATCTGCTGACCGGTGAGTGGCATCTGGCGGAGGATTTGGTGCAGACCTCGCTCACGAAGGTGTGGTTCCACCGGAACTCGCTGCGGAGCGGCAATGCCTTGGAGAGCTACACCCGGACCGTCATGGTCAACACGAGCACGCAGTGGTGGCGGCGGAAGTGGAAGGGTGAGACGCCGACCGAGGTGATGCCGGAGCCGGCGGTGGAGTCACAGTACGGCGTTGTCGACGACCGGGACCTGCTGCTGCGGGCGCTGGCGACGCTGCCGCGACGGGTGCGGGCGACGCTCGTCCTGCGGTACTTCGAAGACCTGCCCGAGGCGGAGATTGCCGAGACGATGGGGTGCTCGGTCGGTACCGTGAAGTCGAATATCTCCCGTGGCTTGGCCAAACTCCGCGAGCACCAGCTGGTCGTCGCCATCACCGCACCGGCCGGCAAGGAGGCCAGGTCATGACAGATGAGCTGAAGGAGCGCCTCGAGGCGCTGGTCGCCGATCCGCCGCCACCGAGCGGCGTACCGAGTCAGCTCGTGTTCACGCGCGTCCGGAAGGCTCGGCGTCGCCGGGCGGCCGGTGCGGGCGGGCTGCTCGCTGCGGCCGCGGTCGCGGTTGTTGCCGTGGCGGGCAATCTGAACGACTCGAAGAGCCAGCCACCGGTTCTGGGGCCGCCGCCGACCACGCAGGTCGCACCGGTCGAACCGCCGCTCGGCGTCCAGCTGAAACTGACGCCAACGATCAAGGGCCGGACGATGACGATGGCGGTCGAGGCCTCCGGCACTGTGCTGGTTCCGATCCTGGACGGCGCCTACGTGACGCCGAACAGCCAGGGCATCTGGTCGCTGTCGCCCGGCGCGGACTACTCCTTCGGGCATGGAGCCGCGAGCGGTGCGGACGGCGGTCCGCTCACCTGCGACGGCTCGAAGCGGCGGTTCACCGGGCGGTCCACCTTCCCGGCCGACCCGCATACCTATCCGAAGGCCGGAACGTACATGTTCACCTTCACCGTGCGGTTCTGCGGGCTGAACAAGCCCGTGACCGCCACTCAGCAGATCGTGATCAAGTAGATGGCCGGGATGGATCAGGAGTTCGCCGACTTCGTGGACGGACGGTTCACGGCCCTTCAGCGGTTCGGCTATCTGCTGACCGGTGAGTGGCATCTGGCCGAGGATCTGGTGCAGACGGCGCTGACCAAGGTGTGGTTCCACCGGAACTCGCTGCGCAGCCCGAACGCGCTGGAGAGCTACACGCGGACTGCGATGGTCAACACGAGTACCCAGTGGTGGCGGCGGAAATGGAAGGGTGAGACGCCGACCGAGGTGATGCCCGAGCCGGCGTCCGAGTCGCAGTACGGCGTTGTCGACGACCGTGACCTCTTGCTGCGCGCGCTGGCTACGCTGCCCAAGCGCGTCCGGGCGACGCTCGTCCTGCGGTACTTCGAAGACCTGCCCGAGGCCGAGATCGCGCAGATCATGGGCTGCTCGGTCGGCACGGTGAAATCCAATATTTCGCGCGGTCTGGCCAAACTGCGCGAGCACCGGCTGGTATCTGCCATCTCCGCACCTGCCGACAAGGAGGTCCGTCCGTGAGCGACTACTTGCGGGAGCGCCTCGGAGAGCTGGTCGCTGACCCGCCGCCTCCGACTACAGTGCCCAGCATGGCTGTCTTCGCCCGTGTCCGGACCGCACGCCGTCGCCGTGCGGCAGGTGCGGCCGTTGTAGCCGCGGCCGCTGCAGTCGCGGTTTTCGCCGTGTCCGGCAATCTGAACGACAGCAAGAGTGAGCCGCCCGTACTGGCGCCGCCGCCGACCCCAGTGCAGACGACACCGCCGCCGTACGACGTCACCGTCACGCTCAAGCCGGTGGTCAAGGGCCGGACGGTAACCATGAACATCTCAGCGACCGGCACCGTCCTGCTGCCGATTGCGGCGGGCGGGCTGGAGTTGCCTGCCCAGAACCTGATGGCGCTCGGTCAGGGCTCGGCGTACTCGTGGGGCGATGACAGCGAGCCGTTCAGTGCCTTCAGCAACGGAACTGAGTGCGTGAAGGCGAAAACGCCGTACAAGGGCACGGGGACGGTTCCGGCGGACACGCACACGTATGCGCGGCCCGGCATCTACATCTACACCTATCGGGCCAAGTTCTGCGGGATGAAGGAGTCAGCGACCGCTACCACGCAGATCCAGATCAAGTAGGTCAGAGCGTCCAGGCGTGGTCGGAGGTGCCGGTGGTCGGCCGGCCGGCCGCCTTCAGGTCGGCCCGCAGATCACGCGGGAGCGCGAACGTGAGGCTCTCCTCGGCGGTGGTGACCTCGTGGACGTCGGCGTACCCGCGCTCGGCCAGCCAGCGCAGGACGTCGCGGACCAGGATCTCCGGGACGCTCGCGCCACTGCTCAGACCGACCGACTCGACGCCGTCCAGCCAGGACTCGTCGATCTCGGCCGCGTAGTCGACCAGGTGACCGGTCTTGGCGCCGTACTCCAGGGCGACCTCGACCAGGCGGACCGAGTTCGACGAGTTGCGGGAGCCGACCACGAGCATCAGGTCGACCTCGGGGGCCATCTTCTTCACCGCGACCTGGCGGTTCTGGGTGGCGTAGCAGATGTCGTCGCTGGGCGGGTCCTGCAGCAGGGGGAACTTCTCGCGCAGCCGGCGGACCGTCTCCATCGTCTCGTCGACCGACAGCGTCGTCTGCGACAGCCAGACGACCTTCTCCGGGTCGCGGACGGTGACGTTGGGGACGTCGTCCGGACCGTCGACGATCGTGGTGTGCTCGGGGGCCTCACCGCTCGTCCCGACGACCTCTTCGTGGCCCTCGTGACCGATCAGCAGGATGTCGTAGTCCGTCGCGGCGAAGCGCTTGGCCTCGTGGTGCACCTTCGTGACCAGCGGGCAGGTCGCGTCGATCGTCTTCAGCTGCCGCGCGGCCGCCTCGGCGTGCACCACCGGCGACACCCCGTGCGCCGAGAAGATCACCGTCTCGCCCTCGGGCACTTCGTCGGTCTCGTCGACGAAGATCGCACCCCGGTTCGTCAGCGTCTCCACGACGTACTTGTTGTGCACGATCTCCTTGCGCACGTAGACCGGCGCGCCGTACAGGTCCAGCGCCTTCTCCACGGCCACCACCGCCCGGTCCACGCCGGCGCAGTACCCCCGCGGAGCCGCGAGCAGCACCCGCTTCGTCGCAACGGCGGTCGTCGTACCAGTGTCATCAGCGTGGGCAGTCACGCCACCCATGGTACGGGCCCCATTCCTGTGACCGGCATCACGCGTCGGGAGCCGTCCGCCCTGTCCGGACGGCTCCCAGGGAGGTGTTACCTGCCATTCAGCCTGCGCTCATCTCCCTTTCACCGCAACAGATTTTCCCGCTGCCACGCGCGGACGACAGCGAAATCACCCGGGGTCAGACCGGTCTGTGAATCGACTCTGTGGACGAGCTGACAGGGCCGCGCGAAGTAGGCGATGTCACGCTCGTCGACGCCGTCGTCCAGCCAGACGAACGGGCGTTCACCGACCCAGGCCGCGACATACGGCGTCTTCCAGGAGCTGGTCGGGATCGGCGTTCGATCCGGCCATTCGATCGTCGGCAGCTGCGGGAGTCCGAGGAGCGGGGCGAGGAGGCGGTTGGCTCCTTGCTCCCAACTGCTGGCCCAGACCAGGTCGAAGGTCGTCACCAGGTCGCGGAGCTCCGCGCCGTGGCTCGGATTGAGGTGCACCGTCCAACTGCGGTCGCCTTCGACGATCTCGTGGCGGACGAACTCCGCCGACGGTTCGCGAGGGTTGAGGGGGCCGTCGACGTCGAGGAGGAGAAAAGGGCGCACGGGGGAACGGTAGGTGGTGCGGGGAATTGTCGGTGGGGGGTCGTAGGGTCTGGGGGTGGCTTTGGAGACCTCGCCGGATGCGCCTGCGGCCGTTCGCACGATTGCGAACGGGATTGCGAGCTGGATCAACCAGCTGGGCGCGGTGTGGGTCGAGGGGCAGTTGACGGATGTGTCGATCGGGCGCGGGACGACGACCGTGTTCGGCACGTTGCGGGACACGGATGCCGATATCTCGTTGCGGTTCACATGTAATCGGCGGGTGTTCGAGGCGGTGGATCCGCCGGTGACGGACGGGTCGCGGGTGGTGGTGAACGCCAAGCCGAACTTCTTCGCCCGGCGCGGGACGCTGGCGCTGGCGGTCAGCGAGATCCGGCATGTGGGCATCGGCGAGCTGCTGGCGCGGATCGAGCGGTTGAAGCAGTTGCTGGCCGCGGAGGGGTTGTTCGCGGCGTACCGCAAGCAGAAGCTGCCGTTCCTGCCGCACACGATCGGGCTGATCTGCGGGCGGGATTCGGCGGCCGAGCGCGACGTGCTGGAGAACGCGAAGCGGCGGTGGCCGGCGGTCGCGTTCCGGGTCGAGTACGCGTCGGTGCAGGGGCCGGCGGCCGCGGGTGAAGTGATGCAGGCGTTGCGGAGGCTGGACGGCGACGACTCGGTCGAGGTGATCGTGATCGCGCGCGGCGGCGGCTCGCTGGAGGATCTGCTGCCGTTCTCGGACGAAGGGCTGATCCGGGCGGTCTCGCAGGCGAAGACGCCGATCGTCAGCGCGATCGGCCACGAGCCGGATTCGCCGTTGCTCGATCTGGTTGCCGATCTGCGCGCGTCGACGCCGACGGACGCCGCCAAGCGGATCGTGCCCGATGTGCGCGAGGAGCTGGACGGCGTCCGGCTGTTGCGGGAGCGCGGGGCCCGGGCGATCAACGGATGGCTCGAGCGCGAGCTGCATGCGTTGGCCGCGATTCGCAGCCGGCCCGCGCTCGCCGCGCCGGTCGCCGATCTGCAGCGTCGCTCCGATGAGATCAACGCGCTCGTCGATCGGAGCCGGCGGACGCTGACCCACCGGCTGGACCGGGCCGCTGACGACATCGCGCACCGATTGGCGTCCGTACGGGCGCTCTCCCCCAAGGCGACTCTGGAGCGCGGTTACTCCGTCCTCCAGCTCGCCGACGGGACCGCCGTCCGCGAAACCGCGCAGGTCGCGCCCGGCGAGCTTTTGCAGGCGCGCGTCAGCGACGGCCGCTTCACAGTCGAGGTCAAGACCGAGGAGAACCCCACATGACCGACACCCGGCCCGAGATCTCCTACGAACAGGCCCGCGAAGAACTCGTCGACGTCGTCCGCAAACTCGAAGCCGGCGGCACCACCCTCGAAGAATCCCTCGCCCTCTGGGAGCGCGGCGAAGAACTCGCCACCACCTGCCAGCGCTGGCTCGAAGGCGCCCGCGAACGCCTCACCAAAGCCCAGGAATCCCCCGAAAAACCCAACTGACCCCACCTCCCCCACAACCGGCGGACACCCCCGGCGGTACTCACCTCTGCCTGCGCCGGGATGGAGTGGCACGAGGTCTTCCCCGCTGGTGCAGGTGGCCGGGGTGTCACCCGTCCGGCAACTCACCGGGTGGAGGTTCGACTAGGTGGGGGTGGGGTTAGGAGGGTGGTGACTAGGGCGGTTAGGGCGGATTTCAGGTGGGGGAGGGAGTGGGTGGTTCGGAGGAAGGTGTGGAGGTCGGCGGCCAGGGGGGCCAGGAGGGTGTGGGCGGTGTAGTTGGGGTCGAGGGTGGGGTTGGCCTGTTCGGTGAGGTGGGCCAGGTGGCGGTGCCAGAGGTGGTAGGAGCCGATGCGGTAGCGGGCTCCGGGGGAGGCGTTCTCGCTGTCCAGGAAGAGTTCGGTGTGGCGGTCCAGGAGGTCTAGGTAGGCCTCGAGGAAGGCTGTGGCGCGCGTGGCGGGTGGGGCCCCGGGGCCGAGGGGTGGGGGGCCGGTGAGGATTTGGGCCTGGAGTTGTTGTTCACGTTCGTCGAGGAGGGCTACGGCGAGGCCGGCCCGGTCTCCGAAGCGGCGGAAGACGGTGCCTTTGCCGACGCCGGCTTCGGCGGCGATGGCGTCGAGGGAGACGTTGCGGACGCCGTGCGCGGTGAAGAGCCGGTCGGCGGCTTCGAGGACACGCAGACGGTTGCGGCGCGCGTCCGCCCGCTCCGGGCGCGGGGAGCCGACGACGGGCAGCTCCCGCCCACTGGGCGACGCCGCGGGCGCACCGGACGGCTGCGGAGTGGGCTCGCCTTGTGAAGCGGACTGTGGTCCGGTACGGTCTTTCATAAGAGGACTGTAGTCCGGTCATTAGGTGGGAGGAATAGCGATGACGGCTGTGCGGGTGGCGGTTGCGTTTCATTCGGGGTTCGGGCACACGGCGAGGCAAGCGGAGGCGGTGGCCGCCGGGGTGGGGTCGGTCGACGGCGCGACGGCGGAGTTGGTGCCGCTGGACGAGCTGACCGACGCAACGTGGGCCGCGCTGGCGGCGGCGGATGCGATCGTGTTCGGGGCGCCGACGTACATGGGGAGTCCGAGTGCGGTGTTCAAGGCGTTCGCGGAGGCGAGTTCGAAGGTGTGGGGGGCGGATCTGGGCTGGCGGGACAAGATCGCGGCCGGGTTCACGAATTCGAAGGCGATGTCGGGTGACAAGCTGAACAGCCTGGTCGACTTCGCGGTGTTCGCGGCCCAGCACGGGATGATCTGGGTCGGCCTGGACATCTACCCCGGCTGGTCGGAGAGCACCGCCAGTATCGAAGACCTGAATCGCCTCGGCAGCTGGCTCGGCGCGATGGCCCAGTCGGACGCCGATCTGTCGGCCGAGAAGGCGCCCCCGGCGACGGATCTGCGGACGGCGCACGCGCTCGGCGCCCGGGTCGCGACCATCACCCAGCGGCACCTGCGCGGAACGCTGGCGGCCTGATGGCGTGGGTGGTCCTGCTGGTCGCCGCCGTCTTCGAGGTCGCCTTCGCGATCAGCATGAAGCCGAGCGAGGGGTTCACCCGGCTCTGGCCGACGATCGCCGTCCTCGTGTTCGGCGTGACGTCGGTCGTCCTGCTCGGCAAGACGCTCGACCGGCTCCCCGTCGGTACGGCGTACGCGGTCTGGACCGGCCTCGGCTCGGTGGGCGTGGTGACGCTCGGCATCATCTGGTTCGACGAGGCGGTCACTCCGGCGCGACTGGCCTGTATCGGCTTGATCGTCGCCGGTGTGATCGGTCTTCGCCTGGCCGGCGCCGAGTAGGCCCGAACCGCCAGCGCTACACAATTGGCGCGGCCGGCCCGTCCCCCGCGGGCGCGCGGCGTCGACGGCGCATTGTGCCGACGTGGCGGTTCGCATCCGCGGCGCCGCGACCGAGCCGGGGCGGAATGTTGCCGATGGCATCGACTTGGGTGACCGGGTGCCGGCCGGCGAGTTGCCACAGGTCGTCGTCGGTGCGCAGGGTGCGGAGCTCGCCGAAGAGCTCGCGGGCGAACCAGACCGGATGGCCCGGGCCGTCGTCGTAGCGGCTGATCCCGAGCGGGGTGGCGACCTCGGCGACCAGCGACCAGACGGCCGCCGGGGTGACCCCGGGCTGGTCGCCGAGCAGGATGATGAGCCCATCGGTACGCCGATCCACCGCGTCCAGCGCGGGCACGATCGACGAGCTGCCGATATCGGCGTGCGGCGACTCGACGACGCGGACGCCGTCGAAGTCCACCCGGTCCCGGACCTGCGCCGCCGCGCTCCCCAGCGTGACGATCAGCTGATCGAACCCACATCCCCGCGCGGCCCCGACCGCCGACCCGAGCAGCGGCTCACCCTCGTGCGGCAGCAACTGCCACGGGACGCCGGCCTGCGGCGAACTCTCGGCGGCCAGCACCAACCCGGTGACGAACATCGGCGGATCAACTCCGCGACCGGGGAACGGCGGACACGACGGGGCTCCTTAGGGCTGTCCCCGAGTGGCTGGCCGAAGTATCGATCGAACCTCGCGCCCGGCGGCCCTGTCAACGAGCGTCCGAAAACTGGTCAGTACGGTGTCAGCGCAACACTCAGCGCAGGGATGCGGCGAAGGTCTCGAGGGCCGGGTAGCCGGCGTTCCCGGTGACGATCGTGGTCACCCCGGAGCCGATCAGCACCAGCGCCTGCTCGTCCTTGCGGTCCAGCAGGACCTTGCGCTGCCAGGTCACGCCGGCGACCGACGACGTCCCGTCGTCCGAAGTCCGGCCGAGCTCGTCGGACTGGAACTTCGCCCCGGTGACGTTGGACTGCTCGAGCCCGACGTACTTCTTCTCGTTCGTGACGACGCCCAGGTGCCAGGTGATCGGCGACTGCTCCGGTGTGCGGAACTGCACACTCGTCGCCGCCCAGCCGGCCGGCAGCGGCTCCGGGCCGCGCACCCAGGAGGCGGCCTTGCGGGCATCCTCGAGCTGCGCGCTGTACTCGATCGCGCGGACCTTCTCCTCCTTGGGCCGCCACGTCACGATCATCAGGAACGCGACCACGATGAAGCAGGCCAGCAACGCCCAGACCATGTTGGTCAGCGTCCGCGCCTTGGCGCGATCCTTGCTGTTCTGCTCCCGGTAGGCGATCGCCTCCGCGCGCGCCCGGGCCTTCTCCCGCGCCGCCGCCTCGTCCTGACCAGTCGTACCCATGACACGAGTGTCGCATCCTGGCTAAGACGTCCGATCACCGTGTTGGCTACGATCCGTTGACATGACCGACTCGACGATGCCGCCGGCCCATCTGGAAGTCGAGGCCGATGCGCCCGACCGCAACCTCGCTCTGGAGCTCGTGCGGGTCACCGAGGCCGCCGCGATGGCGGCCGGGCGGTGGGTCGGCCGGGGTGACAAGAACGGCGCGGACGGCGCCGCGGTGAACGCGATGCGGACGCTGATCGGCACCGTCGGGATGAACGGCGTGGTGGTGATCGGCGAGGGCGAGAAGGACAACGCCCCGATGCTCTACAACGGCGAGCGGGTCGGCGGCGGCGACGGGCCGGAGTGCGATGTCGCGGTCGATCCGGTCGACGGGACGACGCTGGTCGCGAAGGGGATGAACAACGGGATCGCCGTGATGGCGGTCGCGCCGCGCAACTCGATGTACGACCCGTCCGCGGTGTTCTACATGGAGAAACTCGTCGTCGGCCCGGAGGCGGCCGACGTGGTCGACATCCGGCTGCCGGTCGCGGAGAACATCCGCCGGGTCGCGAAGGCCAAGGGCTCCTCGGTGGACGACGTCACCGTCGTCCTGCTCGACCGGCCGCGGCACGACGATCTCGCGCAGCAGATCCGGGCCACCGGCGCGCGGATCAAGTTCATCAGCGACGGCGATGTGGCCGGCGCGCTCGAGGCCGCCCGCCCGGACACCGGTCTGGACCTGCTGCTCGGGATCGGCGGGACGCCCGAGGGCATCATCGCCGCCTGCGCGATGAAGTGCCTGGGCGGCAAGATCCAGGGCCGCCTGTGGCCGACGGACGACGAGGAGCGGCAGAAGGCGGTCGACGCCGGGCACGACCTCGATCGCGTCCTCGACACCGACGACCTGGTCAGCGGTGACGACTGCTTCTTCGTCGCGACCGGGATCACCGACGGCGAGCTGCTCCGCGGCGTCCGCTACGGCCGCTCGACCGCCCGCACGCACTCGCTCGTGATGCGCTCGCGCAGCGGCACCATCCGCAGTATCGAGAGCGTCCACCAGCTCGAGAAATTGCGCGCCTACTCCGCCATCGACTTCGAGCACGCCAGATGAGCGCACCTGTCCTGGTGATCGGCGAGGCGCTCGTCGACATCGTCAGCGCGGGCTCGAAGAAGAACGGCAACGGCAACGGCAAACCGAAGGCGACTCCCGGCGGCTCCCCCGCGAACGTCGCGGTCGGGCTGGCACGGCTCGGCGTACCGACGTCGCTCGTGACGCGGTTCGGCACCGACCCGTACGGCGATCAGCTCGGCGCGCACCTGTTCGGGAACGGCGTCCAGCTGGCGCCCGGCTCGGTCGACCCGGGCTTCCGGACCAGTACGGCGACGGCGAAGCTGGACGCGGCCGGGGTGGCGTCGTACCAGTTCGACATCACCTGGGAGCCGCCGGCGCTCTCGCTCAGCCGGGGCTGCCCGGCCGTGCACACCGGTTCGATCGCGACCCTGCTGGAGCCGGGCGCGACCGCCATCCGCGAGTTCCTCGGATCGCTCGCCGATCAGCCGGTCACCGTCACGCTCGACCCGAATGCCCGCCCGACCATCACGCCGGACCCGGTGTCCACCTGGGCTGCCGTCCGCGAGCTGGCCGCGCTGTCCGATCTGGTGAAGCTGAGCGACGAGGACTGTGAGTTCCTGCAGCCCGGGCAGTCGCCGGAGAGCATCGCGGTCGAGCTGCTGAGCGCGCCGCGGACGCAGTGCGTAGTGATCACCCGCGGTGGCGAGGGCGCGCTCGCGATCAGCCGCGAGGGCCGGATCGATGTCACCGCGCCGAAGATCGACGTCGTCGACACGGTCGGCGCGGGCGACTCGTTCATGGCGGCGCTGATCGCCGGGCTGAACAGCCACAGCCTGCTCAGCGCGGCCCGGCTGGCCGGGCTCACCTCCGACAGCCTGCGGGACGTCGTCGACTACGCGGTCAAGGCCGCGGCCATCACCTGCACGCGGCACGGCGCCGACCCGCCGACCGCCGCCGAGCACACTGCCACTTGGGGAGCCTGATGCCGGCAGCCGAGGTCTGGAACACCGAACTGGACAACGCGGGGAAGGTCACGTTCCTGCCCCGCACCAGCCGGCTCGTCACCCGCTTGATCGGCTTCGGCGTGTTCACCGTCGCGTCGATCTTCTCGAACGTCAGCCATCTGCGCAGCGAGAACATCACCGGTCTGGTCGACGTCCTGCGGCTGACCGCACTGGCCGCGTTCATCTACGGGACCGGCCTGACGACCTGGCAGCTGGTCACAAGGCGTCCGGTCATCACGGTCGACACAGAGGGCATCACGCGCGGCCGGACGCTCAAGTGGTCGGCGATCGACCGGATCGAGGACCCGATCGGGATCCCGGGCGCCCGTACGGTCTCGGTCCAGCCGACGGATCGGAAGATCCGGCCGCTGGGTGTCACCTTCGACAACGTCGAGGACCTGGACGCGTTCGCGGCCTGGCTCCGAACCGTACAGGCCCGCAACAGCTAACGAACGACGGCGAGAATCGCCGCGAGGTGCTCGCGACTGCGGGCGGCGGCGAGCTCGGCGTCGCTGTCGCGCACGGCGTCGGCGATCGCGACGTGCGCGGCCTGGTCCTGGCGGTGCAGGCGGTCGGTGTCGAGGCGCAGCAGGTCGATCATCGTCGTTCGGATCCGCGGGACGAAGGTGTCGAACAACTCCAGCAGGACGGCGTTGTGCGCGGCCGTCACCAATGCGCGGTGGAAGGCCAGGTCAGCCTCGACGTACCAGTCGTCGGGTGACTTCTCGGCGGCGTCCAGCCGGTCCTTGAGGGTGTGCCGGAAGCTCTTCAGATCGGCCTGCGTACGCCGGGACGCGGCCAGCCGGGCCGCCTCGGTCTCGATCGCCAGCCGCCCCTCCAGGACGTCGGTGATATCGGCGCGGCGGAGCACCTGGTCCCAGTCCTCGACGGCTTGGTGCGCGATCACGAACACCCCGGCGCCCTGCCGGCTCTCCAGCACCCGGCGACCGGCCAGCTCCCGGACGGCCTCGCGGATCGTGGACCGGCCGACGCCGAGCTGCGCGGCCAGCGTCGTCTCGCCGGGCAGCTTCTGGCCGAGGGCCCACTCGCCGCCGCCGATCCGGCGCAGCAGCTCCTCGGCGGCCTGCTCGGCCAGCGGGTGTCGGCGAATCATGCGGATCAGTGTAGGGGTCGGCCAGGTGCTTCTCAGGTTATCAGCTTGTCTGAGGAGTTGATTCGGATTACCGTCGATACCCATGGACTGGAACCGTCAGCAGCACTCCCCGATGCCGAGCCACCGCTACCGCGACGTCTTCGCCCGGGTGCCGGTCGAGCCGCTCGCGCGAACCTGGCCGGACCGGCGGCTGACCCGCGCCCCGCTCTGGGTGCCGGTCGACCTCCGGGACGGCAACCAGGCGCTGGCCGAGCCGATGGACCCCGAACGCAAACGCCGCTTCTTCGAGCTGATGGTTGCCATCGGCTACAAAGAGATCGAGGTCGGCTACCCGTCGGCGTCGCAGACCGACTTCGATTTCGTCCGGCTGCTGGCGACGTCCGAGCTGGTGCCGGACGAAGTCACGATCGTGGTCTTCACGCCGGCCCGGCCGGAGCTGATCGCGCGGACGCTGGAGTCGATCCAGGGCATCCGCGGGCAGGTCGTCGTCCACATGTACGCCGCCACGGCGCCGGTCTGGCGGGACGTCGTACTGCGGCGGACGCGGGACGAACTGGCCGAGCTGGTGCGGGCCGGGGCCGAGCAGGTGCTGCGGTCGGCCGGTGAGTCGGTGCGATTCCAGTTCTCGCCGGAGGTGTTCAACCTGACCGAGCCGGACTACATCCTGGAGCTGGCCGACCAGGTCACCAAGGTCTGGGACGCGCGACCGGAGCGGCCGGTGATCCTGAACCTGCCGGCCACCGTCGAGGTCGCGACGCCCAATGTGTACGCCGACCAGATCGAGTACATGGATCAGAACCTGCCACGGCGGGACGGCGTGATCCTGTCTGTGCACCCGCACAACGACCGCGGGACCGGGATCGCCTGCGCAGAGCTCGCCGTCCTGGCCGGGGCACAACGCGTCGAGGGCTGCATCTTCGGCAACGGCGAGCGGACCGGGAACGTCGACCTCGCCACCCTGGCGCTGAACCTGCACACCCAGGGCGTCGACCCGATGATCGACTTCTCCGATCTCGACCGGATTCGGGAGACCGTCGAGTACTGCACGCGGATGCCGATCCACCCGCGGCACCCGTACGTCGGGGAGCTCGTCCACACCGCGTTCTCGGGAACGCATCAGGACGCGATCCGGAAGGGGCTCGCCGCGCGCACCGGCGAGCGCTGGGAGGTGCCGTACCTGCCGATCGATCCGGCGGACGTCGGGCGTGGCTACGAGGCCGTCGTCCGGGTGAACAGCCAGTCGGGGAAGGGCGGGATCGCGCATGTGCTGGAGACGGCATACGGCGTCCAGATGTCGGCTGCCGAGCAGGTGAGCTTCGCCCGGCATGTACAACGGCATACGGACGCTACTGGGCGCGAGGCATCGGCGGCGGAGCTGAAGACGCTGTACGAGGAGGTCTACGGGTGCTCGAACTGAAGGACGTCGACTTCGTCCGGGACGGGAAGCTGTTGCTCGGCGGGGTGTCGCTGACGGTCGCCGGAGGTGAGCGCTGGGCGTTGCTCGGGCCGAACGGCGCGGGGAAGAGCACGCTGCTGAACCTGTGCGGTGCGATCACGCACCCGACGCGCGGGACGGTCGAGATCCTCGGCCGACGGCTCGGCACCGTCGACATCCGGACGCTGCGGGAGTCAATCGGGCATGTGAACCCGCGGCATCCGCTGCGCTCGCCGCTGTCGCTGACGGACGTCGTTCTGACCGGTCTGACCGGGACGATCGAGCGGATGCCGCGGTGGGAGCCTTCTGCTGAGCAGACTGCGCGGGCGGCTGAGCTGATCGCCCTGCTCGGGGTAGCCGACTTGGCCAGGGCCTCCTGGACGACGCTCTCCCAGGGCGAGCGCGGTCGCGCACTGATCGCTCGGGCGCTGATCCCCGGGCCGCAGCTGCTTCTGCTCGACGAGCCGACCACTGGTCTCGATCTGGCCGCTCGTGAGCAGCTGCTCGAAACGCTCGACCACATCCACAGCACGCATCCGAATCTCGCATCTGTGCTGGTGACTCATCACCTGGAGGAGCTCCCGAGGTCGACCACACATGCGGTCCTGCTGCACAACGGCCGGGTGCTGGCGGCAGGGCGGGCGGACGACGTCCTCACCACTCCCCTGGTCACCGAAACGTTCGCTCATCCCATCCAGATCCACCGGGCCGCGGGCCGCTGGTTGGCCACCACCCACCGGTAGACTCAGCCCTCCTGGGAGGGGGTGGGCATGGCGGTCATGGGTGAGTCGTCTCGGGCGGTCTGGGCGGGTACGTACGACCAGGTCAGCCGGGTGGAGTTCGGCGTCCGGGCGGCGCCGTACCGGCGGCAGACCACTGTGCTCAGCCTGGTGATGATCGCCCTGCTGGTGTGGATCTGGGTGCTGCCGGATAGCAGTGAGCTGTGGCTGCCGTTGATGGTGGCGGTGCTCGCGCTCGGCGGGTTGAGCTTCTGGTTCACCGCGCAGACGGTCAGCAAGCGGATCGTGCTGCTCGTGGACGCCGATGGGATCCGGGCCGGACGGAATCGCCTGTCCTGGCAGCAGATCGGTACGATCGGCGTCCCGCGGCGGAACCGGCTGACGGTCACCCCGAAGGACCCACAGCTTCGGCAGCTGACGATCACGCCGTCCGCCGTCGCCGACCTGACCGCCCTCGCCGGGTGGCTCGAAGACGTTCTCGCACAGCACCGGAGCAGGAGTGAGTCGGATGCCGAAACCCGATAAGGCCAAGCCGGAGACCAAACTCGTCGTCCGCCCGAACGCGGCCCGCCGCCTGGCTCCCCTCCTGCTCGCGCCGCTCCTCCTGCTGGCCGCCCTCTGCATCCCACAGATCCAGTCCTCCGAAGGCGCCCAGCGAACCTACTTCGCGATCGCCCTCGGCTTCGCCGTCGTCGCGGCCGCCTGCCTCGTCATCGCGCTCTGGCGCGGCCGCACCCAGGACTGACCCCCATGCCGACCATGGGCGACCAGTCCCCCGAGGCCTGGACCGCGGAACTCGAAGGCACCGGCCGCGTCGAGTTCCCCTTACGCCGCAAACCCTTCGGCCTCCGCGGCCTGGTCTTCCTCCTGATCCTGTCCCCGACCTTCATCTCGTCGAGCACCAGAATCAGCACCGAGACCGGCTTCGGTTTCGCCATCAATCTGGTCGCCTTCATCGCCTACCTGAGCGGCCTCTGCTTTGTCGCCGGATGCCTGATCCTCCGGCGTCCGCTCGTCGCAGTCGACACCGAAGGACTGCAGATCGGCCGCCAACGCCTCCCCTGGTCCGACTTCGGCACCACCGGCTTCCCCACCGGCCCCCTTCCCGTGCGCACCCTCCCCATCATCCCGGCCGACGCCTGGGCCAACCACCTCCACGTCGCCCAGGACAACGTCCGCGACCTGGCCGCCTTCGCCGGCTGGCTCGGCGTCCAGCACAAAACGCACACCGCTGCCCCTCCCGCCCACTAGCCTCGGACCCCAGCGCAGCACGAGGGGGACGAATGAGCACACCGCAGCGACTCGGCGAGGCCGGACCTGAGGTCTGGGACGCCGAATTCCGCCGTACCGGCCGCGTCGAGTTCCCGATCGGCAAGTGGGCCGCAGCCACCGGTGGCACCCTCATCGCCTGGACCACAGCCCTGGGGTTCTTCACCTGGCGCCTCACCCAGGTCTGGTCCGACGGCGGCTTCACCGTCGTCTACCGCAGCGCGCTCGTCCTCTTCGTCCTCACGATGGCCACCCGCGCCGCCCTCCGCGTCTTCCGCGGCGCCAACCGCCTGCTGGTCGACACCACCGGCATCACCCTTCAAGGCGACTCGGTCCCCTGGCACGACATCACCACCATCGAGCCACCCCGCCGCCCGTTCCTCGACGCCCAACGAGTCCGCGTCAAGTCCCCCGACACCGACCTCGACATCACCCGGGCCGCCGTCCGCAACCTCCCCGCCCTCACCCCCTGGCTCCAACAACTCCACGCCGAGCTGGGCCGGCAGCCCGAGGCCGAACCCGGCCTGGAAGGCCTGCGCGGCCCGCTCGAGTAGCGCGGGTCAGCTGAGGCCGAGGCGTTTGGAGAGGCGGGGGCCGCGTTTGATCTTGATGTCGCCGAGGATGGCGGTGCCGCGGATGTGGAAGGTTTTGGGGTGGGCGTTGGGGGCGGGGGCGGCGGCGAGGGGGGCGGATTGCTCGGAGACGTTGCCGAGGATGGGGTTGGAGTCGATCAGGACGACGGCGTCGGCGGGGACGCGGATCTTGACGTCGGCGAGGATCGACTTGACGTCGACGTAGATGTCGTCGAACGGGAGGGTCGCCTCGGTGTAGTCGAGGGTGATGTCGCCGAGGACGGCGTTCACCTCCTGGCGCTGCGGGGCCTGCCAGTTGCCCTGGCGTTTGGCGTCGCCGAGGAAGGCGTTGATGACGGGGCCGGTGAGCAGGACGACGTCCGCGCCGGGCTGCGGGGCCGGGTCGGGGGCGGCGAGGCCGTTGGGCAGGTCGGCGGTGAGGGTGATCAGCTCGCCGTAGGTCTTGGAGGCGTAGAGGGTCTCCAGCCGTTCGTCGAGCTCGTCGTAGGACAGGCGGCCTTCGCCCGCGGCCTCGCGCAGGACGTCGGCGACCTGCTCACGCTCGAGATCGGAGACCCGGCGGCGCAGCGCTGGATCCACCGGCTCGGGGGTCGCGTCCTGCGGGCGGTTCTCCTGGGGTACGTCGTCCTGGGCCACGTCCACGACCTTACGCGCGCCGCGGTCCGGCCGCTCTCCGATACCTCCCCTACCCACCCCTGATCGGACCCCTGAGATTGGTGCCCCGCGGGCGGGGTGGCTCGAGCGATAGCGGTGGTCAGGTGCGTGCCTGGGCGCCGGTAGCGCCGAGGCAGCCCGCCCGCGGGGCACTAAGCTGGATCAGTCCAGTCCACTGTCCATGGAGGTCTGCCGGTGTCCGCCGACTTCACGTACTCCGATCTGCTCCCGTTAGGTTCTGACGACACGGAGTACCGGCTGCTCACGACCGAGGGCGTCAGCACGGTCACGGCCGGCGGCCGCACGTTTCTGCAGGTCGAGCCCGACGTGCTGCGGATGCTGACCGCCGAGGCGATGCACGACATCTCGCACTATCTGCGGACGGCGCACCTCGCGCAGCTGCGCCGGATCATCGACGACCCCGAGGCGTCCGGGAACGACCGGTTCGTCGCGCTCGACCTGCTGAAGAACGCGAACATCTCGGCCGGCGGCGTGCTGCCGATGTGCCAGGACACCGGTACGGCGATCGTGATGGGCAAGAAGTCCGAGGGCGTGCTGACCGGCGCGGTCGACGAGGAGTGGATCAGCCGGGGCGTGTACGACGCCTACACCAAGCTGAACCTGCGCTACTCGCAGATGGCCCCGCTGACCATGTGGGACGAGAAGAACACCGGCTCCAACCTGCCCGCGCAGATCGAGCTGTACTCGACGCCGGGCGGCGGCGATCCGGCGTACAAGTTCTTGTTCATGGCCAAGGGCGGCGGCTCGGCGAACAAATCGTTCCTGTTCCAGGAGACCAAGGCCGTGCTGAACCCGGCCGGGATGATGAAGTTCCTGGACGAGAAGATCCGCTCGCTGGGGACGGCGGCCTGCCCGCCGTACCACCTGGCGATCGTGGTCGGCGGGACGTCGGCGGAGTTCGCGCTGAAGACCGCGAAGTACGCCTCGGCGCACTACCTGGACGCGCTGCCGACGACCGGATCGCCGGTCGGGCACGGGTTCCGGGACGTGGAGCTGGAGGAGGAGGTCTTCAAACTCACCCAGGACTTCGGGATCGGGGCGCAGTTCGGCGGGAAGTACTTCTGCCACGACGTCCGGGTGATCCGGCTGCCGCGGCACGGCGCGTCCTGCCCGGTCGCGATCGCGGTGTCCTGTTCGGCCGACCGGCAGGCACGCGCGAAGATCACCGCCGAGGGCGTGTTCCTCGAGCAGCTCGAACGCGACCCGGCGCGCTTCCTGCCCGACACGACCGACGAGCACCTGTCCGGCGAGAGCGACGTCGTCCGGATCGACCTGAACCGGCCGATGAGCGAGATCCGCGCGGAGCTGTCGAAGCTGCCGGTGAAGACG
This sequence comes from Kribbella sandramycini, assembly GCF_013131805.1. Taxonomy (GTDB): domain Bacteria; phylum Actinomycetota; class Actinomycetes; order Propionibacteriales; family Kribbellaceae; genus Kribbella; species Kribbella sandramycini. Next base: position 25,433 of record NZ_JABJRC010000008.1, read on the forward strand.
CGGCTGTCGCTGACCGGGCCGCTGGTGGTCGCCCGGGACATCGCGCACGCGAAGATCAAGGAGCGCCTGGACGCGGGTGAGCCGATGCCGCAGTACCTGCGCGACCACGCCGTGTACTACGCGGGCCCGGCCAAGACCCCCGAGGGGTACGCCTCCGGCTCCTTCGGCCCCACCACCGCGGGCCGGATGGACGCCTACGTCGACCAGTTCCAGGCGGCCGGCGGCTCCTTCATCATGCTTGCCAAGGGCAACCGTTCGGCCAAGGTCACCCAGGCCTGTCAGCAGCACGGCGGTTTCTACCTCGGCTCGATCGGCGGCCCGGCCGCCCGCCTCGCCCAGGACTGCATCAAATCCGTCGACGTGATCGAGTACGCCGAGCTCGGGATGGAAGCGGTCTGGAAGATCCAGGTCGAGGACTTCCCCGCGTTCGTGGTCGTCGACGACAAGGGCAACGACTTCTTCACCGACACCCGCAAACCCGTCCCGCTCACCACCCGCCCGCGCGGCTAGTCGCCGAGATTTTCCAGTAGCGGTCAGGAGTTGACCGCTACTGGCGGCAGACTGGGGGACATGACGACGACGCAGCAGTTTCCCGGTGGCAAGGCGGCAGTGACTCCGTACGTGGTGGTGAAGGGCGCGGCGCGGTTCCTGGAGTTCGTCGAGCAGACGTTCGAGGTCAAGCGCTCCTTCGACGTTCCGAACCAGGACGGCACCCTCGGGCACGCCGAGATCACCGTCGGCGGATCGGTCCTGATGGCCTTCGACGCCCAGCCGGACTGGCCCGACACCCCGGCCTTCCTCAGCGTCTTCGTCGCGGACGTCGACGCCGTCCTCGCCCGCGCGCTCGACGCCGGCGCCACCCTGCTCACCCCGATGGCGGAGTCGCGGGTCAGCGGCGACCGCGGCTGCCGGGTCACCGACCCTCTGGGCAACATCTGGTGGCTGCAGACCCACCTGTACGACGTCAACCCGGCCGACCTCCAGGAAGTCTTCAGCGACCCCGCAGAGCTCGCCAAGATGAAGGTCGCCATCGACACCTTCGCCGACGAAATGCGCAGCCGCGCCTGACCCCCAAAGGTCAGCTGGCGAACAGCTCCGGCTGGGGGTCGGCCGGGGCTGGGGGCAGCGGCCAGTCGGGCGGTGCCGTCCAGGTTTCCCAGTGGTCGCAGAACGGATGCGTCCAGGCTTGGATGTCGAGGACGGCGCGGTGGGCGGTGGCGGTGATCTGGTCGGCCTCGGCTTGGGTGAAGCGGCCGGCCAGGACGGCGCCTTCCAGTTCGTCCTCGTCCTTCCAGTGGATCTGCCGGTCGGGCGTGATCCAGAGGTCGAGAACGTGGTCCTGAGTGGTGGTACGACGGGCGGCCTGGTCCCGGACGTGTGGCGACTCGAGGTTCACGTACCAGCCGCGGAAGGCGCCGTCCTCGGACCAGAAATACCAGACGGACCAGGGTTTACCGGGCGGAACGACCTTGAGAATGCCGGTACCGCGCCAGGTGTCGAGTTTGAGCACGCGCTCCTGGCTGAACATCCCCGTCGGGCCGGCGTGGCGGAGCTCCCGGCCGTCGGTCAGGACGGGTTTGAGCAGCGGCGTACCGGGCGCGAGCCAGGCGACCAGGCCGTCCGCGTCATCGCGGACGACCGTCATCGGGCGGACGTTCGGCTTGTCGGCGAATCGCCCGCTCCCGGCGTACACCCACTCGATCGTGGTCCCGGGCTCCCAGTAGGTCACGAAACCGCCGGCCGCGTCATCGACAGGACGTCGAGGGCGGCGTCCAGCTGCTCCTCGGTCAGGTCGCCCTTCGCGACATGCCCGTTCTCGATCACGACCTCGCGGATCGTCTTCCCCTGTTTCAGCGCGCTCTTCGCGACGGCGGCCGCGTTCTCGTAGCCGATGTAGCGGTTCAGCGGGGTGACGATCGACGGCGACGACTCGGCCAGCGCCCGCGCGTGCTCGACATTCGCGGTGATGCCGTCGACGCAGCGGGTCGCGAGCACCCGCGAAGCGTTGCCGAGCAGGGTGATCGACTCGAGCAGGTTCCGCGCTATCACCGGCAGCATCACGTTCAGCTCGAAGTTGCCCCCGGCACCGGCCACGGTGATCGTGGTGTCGTTGCCGATCACCTGCGCGGCGACCATCAGCGTCGCCTCGCAGATCACCGGGTTCACCTTGCCGGGCATGATGCTCGACCCGGGCTGCAGATCCGGCAGAGCGATCTCGCCGAGCCCGGCGCGCGGCCCGGAGCCCATCCAGCGCAGGTCGTTGCAGATCTTGGTCAGGCTGACCGCGATCGTCTTCAGCGCACCCGAGAGCTCGACCAGCCCGTCCCGCGCGCCCTGCGCCTCGAAGTGGTCCTCAGCTTCGGTCAGCGACAGCCCGGTCCGCCGGTTCAGCTCCTCGATCACGGCCGCCGCGAACCCGGGCGGCGTGTTGATCCCGGTGCCGACCGCCGTCCCGCCCAAGGGCAGCTCGGAGACCCGCGGCAGCGCCGCCTGGACCCGCTCGGCCCCGCGCCGGATCTGCTGCGCGTACCCGTTGAACTCCTGCCCGAGCGTCACCGGCGTCGCGTCCATCAGGTGCGTCCGCCCCGACTTCACGACCTCCGCGAACTCCGAGCCCTTGGCCGCCAGCGAAGCCGCCAGTACGTCGAGGGCCGGCAACAGCTCCTGGACGACGCCGGCCGTCGCCGCGACATGGATCGCCGACGGGAAGGTGTCGTTACTGGACTGCGAAGCGTTCACATGGTCGTTCGGGTGGACGTCGGCCCCCAGCGAGCGGGTCGCCAGCGTCGCGAGCACCTCGTTGACGTTCATGTTGGTCGACGTCCCGGAGCCGGTCTGGAAGACGTCGATCGGGAACTCCGCGTCGTACGAGCCGGCGGCGACGATATCCGCGGCCGCGGCGATCGCGTCCGCACGCTCGCCGTCCAGGACGCCGAGGGAGGCGTTCACCACGGCGGCCGAGGCCTTGATGTGCGCCAGCGCGTGGATCAGCGCGGGCTCCAGCGGCCGGCCGGAGATCGGGAAGTTCTCCACCGCGCGCTGCGTCTGCGCCCGCCACAACGCGTCCCGAGGCACCTTGACCTCGCCCATCGTGTCGTGCTCGATCCGGTACTCGACGTCGTCTCCCATACCTGCCAGCCTACGTCGCGCCCTGGTAGACGTAGTAGCACTCGTCCCGGCCCTGCAAGCGCACCGGCACCGGCGTCACCACGCACTCCCCGAACGTCGCCCGCAGCGCCGACTCCAGCTCCGGCGAGGCCGACGCGGACCACACTGTCAGCACGCCGCCGGCCCGCAGCCGGGCCCGGCAGACCTCGAGGAAGTCCGGCCGGTAGATCGACGAATTCTCGTTGTAGACAAGGAAATCCGGCCCGTTGTCCACATCCAGCAGGATCGCGTCGTACGCCGCTTCCGCAGCCGCCGCGATCACCTCCCGGACGTCGCCGATCGCCACCGAGACCCGCGGATCGCCGAGCACCGACGGCACCAGGCCGGCCCGCATCCAGGCCACCAGCTCCGGCTCGATCTCCGCGACGACGACCGCGCCGAGACGAACATCACGCAGCAGCGCCCGCACGGTGTACCCGAGCCCCAGCCCGCCGACCAGCACCCGATCCGGCCGCCGCACGGTCGCCAGCGCGGCCGCCGCGAGCAGCTCCTCACTCGACGTCTCGACGTCGTCCATCACGAAGACGCCGTTCACCCGCAGCTCCAGCGCGCCGTCCGCGCGCTGCCGCAGCAACAGGTCGCCGCGCTCACTCTGCGCCCGCGCGATCTCCATCTCAGACCAGCCCCGCGTCGTGGGCCAGGATCGCGAGCTGGACCCGGTTGGTGACCTGCAGCTTCCCGAGCGCGTTGGTCAGATGCGTCTTCACGGTCGCGACGCCGAGATCGAGCGCCGTGGCGACCTCCGCGTTGCTCTTGCCTTCAGCCACCGCGAGGACGACGTCCAGCTCACGCTCGGTCAGCCCGTCGAGGGCGGCCCGGGCGGCGGTCCGCCGGAGCGTCGCATCGGACTCGCCGACGTAGTCCATCAGCTGGCGCGTCGATTGCGGTGACAGCACCGACTCCCCCGCCGCGACCTTCAGCACCGCGGCGACGATCTCGGCCGGCGCCGCGTCCTTGAGCAGATACCCGGCCGCGCCCGCCCGGAGCGCACGCAACAGATGCTCGTCCGAGCCGAAGGTGGTCAGGATCAGCACCTCGGCCTGCCCGCGCAGCTCGGCCGTCGCGGCGACGCCGTCCAGCACCGGCATCCCGATATCCATCAGGACGACGTCCGGCCGCAGCTCGCGGACGGCGTCGATCGCCTGCCGACCGTCGGCCGCCTGCCCGACCAGCTGGAGCTCGGGCGCACCGGCCAGCATGCTCGCCAGCCCGGCCCGGACGAGTGGGTCGTCGTCGACCAGAAGCAGCCGGACCGGATCACTCACGGCCTCATCGTAGGACACGCCAAGGCAACCAGGCCGCCAGCCGGAACTCGCCGTCCGCCGTCCCGTACTCGATCCGCCCACCGGCCGGCGACACCCGCTCGGCCAGCCCGACCAGCCCCACCCGCGACCCCGGGCCGCCCGACCCCGACTCGACCCGGTTGACCAGCTCGATCGCGAGCTCGGCGCCCGGCGTACCGCTCAACGTCAGCCGGACGGGCTGCCGTGGCGCGTGCTTGCGCGCGTTGGTCAGCCCCTCCTGCACGATCCGGTACGCCGTCAGGTCGGTCACCGCGGCCGGCTCGACCGAGGTCACCAGCTCGATCACCATCCCGGCCGCGCGCGACTCCGCGATCAGCTTGGCGATCCCCCGCCGCGGGCCGTCGTCGCCGGACCGCAGTACGCCGACGATCTCGCGCAGATCCTCGACGGACTCACGCGCGCTCACCCGGATCACCCCGGCCGCGCGGGCCAGCTCTTCGGGTGGCATGTCCGGCCGGAACTCGAGCGCGCCGGCATGCACGCTCAACAACGACAGCCGATGCCCGAGCGCGTCGTGCATGTCCCGCGCGATCCGCTCCCGCTCGGCCCGGACCGCTCGCTCGGACAGCGACACCATCAGCTGCCGCCGGGTCCGGACGACGATGCCCCAGGCAACCAATGCCAGACAGGCCAGCGCGGTCAGCGCGACCGCGATCGGGTAGGCGTTCGGCGCGTCGGCGATCGGATAGATCCAGAACTGGATCATGCACGAGGCCATCGCGACGGCCCCGATCGACAGACTGACCGCGGGCCGCCGGTGCACCGAGACACTGAACAACGCCAGCCCGCCCGCACCGCCGAGCGACGGCACCGCCGTCGACCCGACGATCATCACCAGCGCCAGCCCGGCCGGCCAGCGCCGCCGGAGCAACAGCGCGAGCGCGCCCGCGACACACAGCGGGAGGCTGAGCCAGAGCGGCAGCTGCCCGAACCGCGGCTCCGGCTGGCGATCCCCGACCACCGGCAGCCCGATCAGCAGCGCGAGCACGACGCAGGCCACGTCGACCACGCGATCGCGCGGCGTCCGGCGGCCGTACCCGGGCGCGGCGCTCGATCCCGGCTCGATCAGCGCGGCGAGAATCCCCGGCTTGCTCTCCACGGCTGTGACGGTACAAGACTTTGGGTTGAGGCCGGCGTCCACCGGACGGCGTGCGGAAGGATGCCCCGGGCGGATCCGCCGGCGGCGGTCCGGGCGGCAAGGTGGAGACATGATGCTTGCCGACAGCAAGAAGCCCAAGCGGCGCCGGGTGGCGCGATTCTTCCTCGGTCTGACCGCGTTCGCCGTCACGCTGGTCCTGGTCTTCGTGGGCGGGTCGAAGATCTGGATGTGGCAGGACGATCGCAAGGCCGAGCTGACGACGTCCGGCCCGTACACGGCCGATCTGGCGTCGCTGCAGCAGCATCAGCTGCCGAAGTGGTTCCAGGACGCCAAGTTCGGCGTGATGCTGCACTGGGGGCTGTACTCCGTGCCCGGGTTCGCGCGCAAGGGCGTGCCGTTCGCCGAGCTGCTGCAGAAGGAGTACGAGCACGCGATGACGCACAACCCGTACGCCGAGGACTACGCGAACGCGATGAAGGACCCGAAGTCGCCGACCGCGGCGTACCACCGCGAGCACTACGGGAACGCGCCGTACAGCGATTTCACCAAGCAGTTCGAGGCCGGGCTGGCGAAGTGGGATCCCGAGCGCTGGGCGGCGCAGTTCAAGGCCGCGGGCGCGTCGTACATCGTGGTGACGGCGAAGTACGCGGACGGGTACTCGCTCTGGCCGACCCAGGTCCGCAACCCGCACGCGCCCGGCTTCCACTCCAAGCGCGACCTGATGGGCGAGCTGGCGGCCGCCGTCCGCAAGCAGGGGCTGAAGTTCGGCGTGTACTACTCCGGCGGCGTCGACTGGACCTTCCAGAAGAAGACCGTGAAGACCTTCGGCGACTACATCTACCTGCACTACGGCGAGGACTACCGCGAGTACGCCGTCGCCCAGGTGCGCGAGCTGATCAAGCGGTACCAGCCGGACATCCTGTGGAACGACATCGCCTGGCCGACCGGCCCCAAGCGCCTGTACGCCCTGATGGCGGACTACTACAACACCGTCCCGGAGGGGGTCGTCGACGACCGCTGGAGTACGGCGACGTTCGGACGGCAGGTGATGGGGCTCAAGCCGCTGCGCTGGGGGTACGACCAACTGCTGAAGCAGGTGTTCAAGGACCCGTCCGTCTCCGAGCAACCGCCGAAGGACTCCGCGCACAGCGACTTCCGGACGCCGGAGTACGCCGACTTCGACACCATCCAGGACAAGTTCTGGCAGCAGGACCGCGGGATCGGCGGCTCGTTCGGCTACAACCGCACCGAGACCGAGGCGGATCACACCAAGTCGCCTGAGCTGATCGCCGAGCTCGCCCGGGCCGGCGCCAACAACGGCGCGCTACTGCTCAACGTCGGCCCCAGCGGCGGCGAGGGCGAGATCGTCCCCGAGCAGCTCAGCCGGCTCACCGACATCGGCGCCTGGCTCCGCATCAACCGCGAGGCCTACGACGGCACCCGCCCCTGGAGCCAGTCGTCGGCCAAAACCACCGCCGGCGACACCGTCACCTTCACCACCCGCGGCAACGACCTCTACGTCACCGTCCTCGGCCGCCCCACAGGCGACATCGTCATCAAGGACCTGGAACTGAGGGGTAAAGCCACCCGCCTCGGCGGCGGTTCCGTACCCCTCACTGCGACAGCTGGCGAGACCACCCTGAAGGCAGCCGCCGACGGGACCTACGCCCCGGTCTTCAAGATCAGCCAACCGTGAAGGTCAGTACCAGCCCTTGGCCTGGGAGTGGCCCCAGGCGGCGCAGGGGGAGCCGTAGCGGTCTTCGATGTAGTCGAGGCCCCACTTGATCTGGGTGACCGGGTTGGTGCGCCAGTCGGCGCCGTAGGAGGCCATGCGGTTGCCGGGGAGGGCTTGGGCGATGCCGTAGGCCGAGGAGGTGGGGTTGTCGGCGCGGGGGTTCCAGCGGGATTCCTTGTTCCAGAGCTTCTCGAGGCAGCTGAACTGGCCGTCGCCCCAGCCGTGGTCGGGGAGGAGGTTGCGGGCGATCTGCTTCGGCGTGCCCTCGTACTTCTTCCGCTCGGCGTCGCGGCTCTCTCGCTCGGCGCGCGAGCTGCGGTCGGTCTTGCGCAGCGCCTCGTAGCGCTTGCCGGCGGCGTTCTTGGCCTGGCGGAGGCGCTCGGCGGCGTCCTGGGAGGCTTTGATCTCCTGCGCGACGGCCTCCACCTGGGTGCGCATCCGGGCGGCGTCCTCGGCGGCGCTGATGCCGTCCGCGGGGTTCAGCGACGGGCCTTTCGCGCCGTGCGCCTTCTCGCTGTTCAGCACGGCCATCTCGGCGCGGCCCGACACGCTTTCGGACGCGGAGCTGCTCCCGGGGGAGCTGAAGAGGTCGACACCCGCGACTACGGTGACCACGGCGATCCCAGTGATGGAGAGGACCGCGACGGAGCGCTTCGCTTTCATCTTTCCTTCCGAGAAACCCGACCCCCGTCGGTTGCAACAGGAACATACTTTGGCCTAAACGGACCGTGATCACAAGCAGGTCACGGCGACGGCGCGGCCGCCGGAGTGGCGACCGCGCCGTCTGGGCCGAAGTCTTACGCGTGCTTTACAGATCGTGATGGGTCAAGGCCCGGATGACTGCTTACAGCTGCAGGTCGTCGAGCATCTCGGTGACGAGCGCCGCGATCGGCGACCGCTCGGAGCGGGTCAGCGTGACGTGGGCGAACAGCGGGTGTCCCTTGAGCTGCTCGACCACCGCGACGACGCCGTCATGCCGGCCGACCCGCAGGTTGTCGCGCTGGGCGACGTCGTGGGTCAGCACGACCCGCGAGTTGGCGCCGACCCGGGACAGCACCGTGAGCAGCACGTTGCGCTCCAGCGACTGGGCCTCGTCGACGATCACGAACGCGTCGTGCAGGGACCGGCCGCGGATGTGGGTCAGCGGCAGCACCTCGAGCATGCCACGGTCCATCACCTCTTCGATGACGTCGTTCCCGGCCAGCGCGCCGAGCGTGTCGAAGACGGCCTGCGCCCAGGGCTGCATCTTCTCCGACTCGCTGCCCGGCAGGTAGCCGAGCTCCTGCCCGCCGACCGCGAACAGCGGCCGGAAGACGACCACCTTCTTGTGCTGGCGGCGCTCCATCACCGCCTCCAGGCCCGCGCACAGCGCCAGCGCCGACTTACCGGTGCCGGCCCGGCCGCCGAGCGAGATGATCCCGACGTCCGGGTCCAGCAGCAGGTCGAGCGCGACCCGCTGTTCGGCCGAGCGGCCGCGGATCCCGAACGCCTCCCGGTCGCCGCGGACCAGCCGGATCCGCTTGTCCGGCATCACCCGGCCGAGCGCGCTGCCCCGGTCGGACAGCAGCACCAGCCCGGTGTGCGTCGGGAACTCACCGGCCTGCCGCAGTTCCAGGACGCCGTTCTCGTACAGGTCGTCCACATCGGCGACCTCGACCTCGAGCTCGGCCATCCCGGTCCAGCCGGACTCCAGCGTCAGCTCCGCGCGGTACTCCTCGGCCTGCAGCCCGCAGGCCGAGGCCTTGACCCGCATCGGCAGGTCCTTGGAGACCAGCGTGACGTCGCGGCCCTCGGCCTTGAAGTTACAGGCGACGGCCAGGATCCGGCTGTCGTTGTCGCCGAGCCGGAAACCGGCCGGCAGGCTCTCGGGGTCGGTGTGGTTCAGCTCGACCCGGAGGGTTCCACCCTTCTCACCCACTGGCAGGGGTGCGTCCAGACGTCCGTACTGGATCCGGAGCTCGTCGAGTAGGCGCAACGCGGTGCGTGCGAAGTAGCCGAGCTCCGGGTGATGCCGTTTGGCCTCCAATTCGGTGACGACGACCACCGGCACGATCACCTCGTGCTCGTCGAACCGCAGCAGCGCGTGCGGGTCCGACAGCAGCACCGAGGTGTCCAGCACGAAAGTGCGCTGGGCCGGTGTGGATGAGGTACTTGACGCATTGGCGTGGGTGGCAGCCATGTCGCACGTCCTCTCGGGCCGCGACGTGTACCACGCCCGGCCCACCAGTGTTAGGTGTTGGACCGGGATTCGGGGATCAGTAGTAGCACCGGGACAGAGCGTCTCCGGTACACCGGCTGGCGAACGATTCTCAAAACTGATCGCACCTCCCGTAACAGCCGGCTTCCCCTCCGACCGTCATTGTCAGAGTAGGAGGGTCCGGCAAACCCCGCAGCCCGACACGCCCGGCCCCGGGGTTAACAGGGTGTTACACCTTCCCCTCCCCCGGGGGAGACCGTTCACCCCGCCGGGTGATCCGGTCGCGGAGCGTGCCGACGACGCTCGGACCATGCGGAAGAACTGGCCGGTGCTGACCGGCTGCGCGACAGCCGTCTGGTCCTTCGCCTATGGGGCGCTCGGCAGCTATTGGGCGACGGGCGGCGCCCACTACCCCTTCGCGAGGGTGCGTGACGACCGCTCCACGCGGTCCCTGCTGGAGGGCGCTCCGGTGGACGTCGTCGGACCCGTGATGGTCGTCCTGGGCCTCGCAGGCGGCGTCCTGGCGCTGCTGATGACGTTTCGGCGGCACCCCCGCGGCCGGGTCCCGCCGGCGATCGGCGCCGTCCTCGCCATCGGGCTGATGGTCGCGGTCCAGGACTACACGCTGGTGGCGATGGTCGCGCTGTCCCCGGCGCTGGTGGTCTTCGCGTTCACCGGCGTCCCGGGCGCACAGGACGGCGTCGGCGACATCCTCTACTGGCACCGGGTGAATCTGATCATCCTGTTCATCGGCGGCCTGCTCTGGGCGGTCACCGCGCTCGCCTACCACCGCCGTACGCGCGCCGCCTGCGTTTCCTGCGGCCGCAGCGACCGTACGCCGCCGCCCTGGACGACGCCCGAGTCAGCGCTGCGCTGGGGCCGGGGCGCGGTCGCCGTGTCGGTCGTTGCGAACCTGCCGTACGAGGCGACCCGGATCGCCTGGTACTTCGGCTGGCCGGTCGGAATCAGCCGGGAATTCCACCAGATGATGGCCGACACGCCCGGCATGCTGGCGATGGGCCTGGGGCTGGCCGCGATGGGGATCGGCGGCGGCGTCCTCACCCACGGGCTCGTGCATCGCTGGGGCGAGATCTACCCGCGCTGGATCTGGTTCAAGGCCGGCCGCCGCGTGCCGCCGCTGCTCGCGATCATCCCGGCCGCGACCGTGGCCGTCGTCCTGATCCCCGCCGGGCTGATGAACGCCCAGCTACCGCTCGACGGCGACAACTGGGCGGTGAATGCGCCCGGCATCCTCTGGGTCGTCTGGGGCGCCGCGCTGGGCGTTGCGACGTACGCCTATTACCTGCGACGCCGGCCCGCCTGCCGCCGCTGCGGCCGGGGCGTCACGTCCCGAAGCGACGCTCCCGCTGCGCATAGCTCCGCACCGCGCGCAGGAAGTCGACATGCCGGAAATCCGGCCAGAGGGCTTCGCAGAAGTAGAACTCGCTCAACGCGCTCTGCCAGAGCAGGAACCCGCCCAGACGCTGCTCCCCCGACGTCCGGATGACGAGGTCCGGATCGGGCTGGCCCTTGGTGTAGAGGTGTCGCGCGATGTGCTCGACGTCGATGTGCTCGGCCAGCTCCTCGATCGAACTGCCCTTCGCCGCCTCCTCCAGCAACAGCGAGCGGACGGCGTCGGCGAGCTCGCGGCGGCCGCCGTACCCGACGGCGACGTTGACGAGCATGCCGCCGACGTCGTGGGTGGCGGTCTCGGCCCGCTTCAGGGTCTCGGCGGTGGCGCTCGGCAGCAGATCCAGCGCGCCGACCGGGTGGATCCGCCAGCGGCCGATCGCGGTCAGCTCGTCGACTGCCTGCTCGATGATCCGCAGCAGCGGCTCGAGCTCGTCGGCCGGGCGGGTCAGGTTGTCGGTGGAGAGCATCCAGACGGTGACCACCTTGACGCCGAGGTCGTCGCACCAGTGCAGGAACTCGGTGATCTTGCTCGCCCCGGCCTCGTGGCCGTGCGACACCGGGTTGCCGGCCGACCGGGCCCAGCGCCGGTTGCCGTCGATGATGACGCCGATATGCTTCGGGATCCGCTCCGGGTCCAGGTACCGCCGGATCCGGCCCTCGTAGATCACCGTCAGCACATCGCGCAGCTTCTGCTTGCCAGGTGTCTGCATGAGCAGCTACTCGCCTCCAAGTTCCTCACCTTGAGGCTAGCCCAGATCACGCTCCGAAAGTGACCCCGAACTTTTCACTTGGCCGCCGCATCGTAGACACGGGAGAAGGTGCGCCCGGCCGGTGACTTCGCCTACATTTCATCCTTATGAGGGATGAACCTACGGTTCCGTAGGTTACGCTTGAGTAGGTATCCACCGCCCAGCACCCCGAAAGGACGGCGATGACCGCTTCCAGTGCCCAGACCCACGAACTCGGCCATCGGCTGTCCGAGCGGCTCGGCCCGCTCAAACCCAAGCTCCGCGGCTGGCTGCACGCCGGCACCTTCCCGCTGGCGACCGCCGGCGGCATCGTGCTGATCTGCCTCGCCCCGCACGCGAACGCCCGCTGGGCGGCCGCCGTCTACACCATCGGCGCGATGCTGCTGTTCGGCATCTCCGCGCTCTACCACCGCTTCTACTGGGGCCCGACCGGCGAGGCGATCCTGCGCCGGTTCGACCACAGCAACATCTTCCTGCTGATCGCCGGCACCTACACGCCGCTCGGCGTGCTGCTGCTGAGCGGCAAGGACCGCGTGTTCATGCTCAGCCTGGTCTGGGGCGGCGCACTGCTGGGCATCCTGTTCCGGGTGCTCTGGGTCGGCGCTCCGCGCTGGCTGTACACGCCGCTCTACCTGATCATGGGCTGGGCGGCGGTGTTCTGGATGGGCGACATCTACCATCAGGGCGGCGCGGCGGTGGTCACGCTGATCGCGGTCGGCGGGCTGCTCTACTCGGTCGGCGCCGTCATCTACGGCACCAAGCGCCCGAATCCGTCGCCGCGCTGGTTCGGCTTCCACGAGATCTTCCACGCGTTCACGGTCGCCGCGTTCGTCTGTCACTACATCGCGGTCAGCATCGCGACGTACGCCGCGGGCTGATCTGAAGGCTGGCTGAAGGGTCCTGCGGGACCCTTCAGTCATGACCATCCTGCAGTCGCTGACCGCGGCCGAGCTGACCGAGCTCGGCCGGTCGGTCGCTGGCGTACCCACCGCGCGCATCGATGACGTGCGGGTCGAGGTCGTCGACTACCCGATCGGGACGCCCACGACCGAGGGCCTCTACCGCGTCCACGGGACGGCGGACGGCGCCGCCTGGTCCTGTTTCGTCAAATGCCTGCAGTCCGTCCGGCACTGGCCCTACCTGGCGATGGTTCCCGAGCAGTTCCGCGAGGATTTCGTCCGGAACCTCCCCTGGCAGCTGGAGATCGCCGTCCACCAGAGCGACCTCGCCACGCTCCTCCCGGCCGGCATGCGCTTACCGAAGGCGTACCGGATCGACCTGTACGACGACGATCGCGGCTCGCTCTGGATGGAGGACGTCGTCCAGGAGCCCGGTCCGTGGCCGTTGGAGCGGTTCGAGCGCGCGGCGTATCTGCTGGGGCAGCTGTCGGCCCGCCGTCGGCCGCATCTGGTCGAGCCGCTCATCCCCCGCAGCAACGTCACCACACCGGGCGTCGGCTTGCGCTACTACGTGAGCGGCCGGGTGCAACGCGCTGCGCTGCCGGCGATCAACGACGACCAGACCTGGAAACACCCGATGCTTGCCGCAGCGGTCTGCAACCTGGGCGACCACGCGCTGCGCGACGACCTGGTTGAGCTGGGTGCCAGGCTGCCGGCCGTCCTCGATGCGCTCGAAGCGCTGCCGCAGTCCTATCAGCACGGGGATGCGAGCCCGCAGAACCTGCTGGTCCCGCTGGGGGCGCCGGACGAGTTCGTAGTGATCGACTGGGGCTTCGACTGCCCGCAGGCGATCGGCTTCGACTTGGGGCAGTTGCTGGTCGGCTTGGCGCATGCCGGTGAGCTGGCGCCCGAGGCGCTGCCGGCAGTACACAAGGCGATCCTGGCGGCCTTTCTGGCTGGGCTGGCCGAGGAGGGCTGCGATGCGACCGAGGAGCAGGTGCTGTACGGCTACCTGGGGTCGCTGTGCGCCCGCGCCACCTTCACGGCGCTGCCGCTTGAGCAGATCACCCAGCCGGGCGCTCCGGCGCCGCTGGGCCTGTTCGAGCAGCGCCTGCGGCTGACGCGCACTTTGGTGAATTTGGTGTCGACCGTGGTGTAGCTGCAACGAATCGGGGTCGAACGGGTATCCATAGGGTGTGAAGAACCTCAAGAGGTACACAGCGCTCACCGCCCTCGCTGGACTGGTTCTGACCGGATGCGGTTCCGAGTCCAGCGGCAGCACGCCCACCCCGACGCCGAGCGGCACACCGACGGTCACCGAGTCGACCCCGGTCGGCGTCGGCCTGCCGATGACTGTCACGCGGACCGGCGGTTTCGCCGGTTTCGACGACCAGGTGCAGGTGGACGCCGACGGCGTCGCGACCGTGAGCTCGCGCGGCAAGGAGACCATCCGCTGCAAACTCGACCCGACCGTGCTGACTCCACTGGCCGCCGCCGCCCAGCAGGTCGACTGGGCGAGCCTCAAGGCCGTCAAGCCGAGTGTGCGCTATCCCGACGACATGATCATCGCGGTCACCGCCAACGGCAAGGTCGCCCGCCTCGAGGAGCCGGCCCTGAAACCGCTGACGGCCCCGGTGAGCAAACTGCTCACCGAAGCCGCCATTCCCCCGGGCAAACTCTGCGTCAAGCTTTAGGGCACGGTCAGCGCGGTGTCGTCGACGACGAAGCTGGTCTGCAGTGAGGAGTCCTCGGCGCCGAGGAACTTCACTGTGACCGTCTTCCCCTTGTAGGCCAGCACGTTGAACGTCTTCTCGACGTACGCCGAGCCCTTGTTCAGGTTCGAGTACGTCGCCAGCGTGGTGGTCGTACCGCCGTCGACGATCTGGACCTTGAGCGTGTCGTACACCACCGAGGACGTCGTCTCCGCCGAGTCGATCCGGATCCAGAACGACAGCGTCGCCGCCGTCGCCGCGGCCGGGATCGCCACCGACTGACCGGTGTTCTCGGTGCTGGTGCTGCCGTTGCCCTGCAGCCACGCCTTGTAGCTACCGGAGCGGGCCGGCTTCGACGAGCTGTTGGTGACGACGCCCGAGGTACCGGTCCAGTTCACCGCGCCGGACTCGAAGCCCGGGTTCAGCAGCAGGTTCGAGCCGCCGGGCGGCGGGCCGCTGCCGTAGTCCTTCTGCGCGTAGTTCCAGATCATGTGGCCGATGGCATCGATATTGCGATCCAGCGCGGTCAGGTTCAGGTTGTTGATGTTGTCGCAGGAGCGGTGGTAGCAGGGATCGTAGGCCTGCCCCGCCGTACCGCCCCACTTCGCCGCCTGGGCGGAGGTCTTGGTGCCCTCGGCGCCGGTGAAGGTGCCCGCGGTCGCGATGCCGAGCGAGCGGAACGCCGCGTGGTCCGAGCGACCCTGGACGTCGATGTACTCGGTCTGCACGCTCTTGCTGGTGAAGTACGCCGTCAGGTCGTCGCGGGCGCTGTTACCGGCCGGGTTGTCGTTGTAGACGAAGTACCCCGGGTTCGGCGAGCCGATCATGTCGAAGTTCAGGTACAGCTCGATCTTGTCCCGCTCGGCGGCCGGCAGGTTGTTCACGTAGTACTTGGACCCGAGCAGCCCGAGCTCCTCGGCACCCCAGAAACCGAAGCGCAGACGGTTCCTGGCGGTCTGACCACTGGCGGCGTAGGCGAGCGCGACCTCCAGGACGCCCGCGCTCCCGGTGCCGTTGTCGTTGATCCCCGGACCCGAGCTGACGCTGTCCAGGTGCGAGCCGGCCATCACGACGTGGTTCGCGTCGCCGTGCGGCCACTCGGCGATCACGTTGTACGACGTACCGGCGGAGGTGTTGAACTGCTGCAGCGTGGTGGTGTAGCCGGCTGCGTCGAGTTTGGACTTCACCCAGTCGGCGGATGCCTTGTAGCCGGGCCGTCCGGTGTACCGGTTACCCCCGTTGGCGGTGGCGATCGACTGGAACTGGTCGAGGTGGGCCTTGGCGTTGGTGACCGAGATGTCCGGCGACTCGACCGCGTGGGCGATGTTGCCAGGGACACCGAGCACGCCGGCGACGAGTGCGACGCCGAGCGCTCCTGCGGACAACGATCTACGCATGGGGACTTTCTCCTTGCTCACAAGGGGAAGATCCGGGGGCGAGCCGTGGGCGTCGGCCCACCCCCGGACCTCGGTGGCGTGCTAGCAGGTGGCGGTGCCGGCCGGGACGTTGATCCCCGCCATCGCCTTCTGGACCGCGATGCAGTTGGCCGACCCGGCGCCGTACAGCTCCTTGGCGGAGTTGATGACGCCGTTGCGGGCGGCCTGGTAGTTGGAGCCGGAGCTGAGCTTGGTGGTCAGCGTCCGGTACCAGATCTTGCCGACCACGTCCCGGCCCACACCGGTGAAGGTGGTGCCGTTACAGGACGCGGTGTTGTAGCTGACGCCGTTGATGGTCTTGGCGCCGGTGCCCTCGGAGGCCATGTAGAACCAGTGGTTCAGCGGGCCCGACGAGTAGTGCGGGTCCAGGTTCTTGGTTCCGGTGGTCCAGCAGTCCTGGCTGCGACCGTCCTTGTTCGGCTTGTCCATGTACCGCAACGGCGTGCCGTTGCCGTTGATGTTGATCTTCTCGCCGATCAGGTAGTCGCCCTTGTCGGAGGCGTTGTTCGCCGAGAACTCGACCAGCGTGCCGAAGATGTCCGACGTCGCCTCGTTCAGGCCGCCCGCGTCGCCGAAGTAGTTCAGGTTCGCGGTCGCCTCGGTGACGCCGTGGCTCATCTCGTGACCGGCGACGTCGATCGAGGTCAGCGGGCGCTGGTTGCCCTGACCGTCGCCGTACGTCATCTGGGTGCCGTCCCAGAACGCGTTCACATAGGCGTTGCCGTAGTGGACGCGGGAGCGGGCGCCGACGCCGTTGTTGCGGATGCCGTTGCGGCCGTGGGCGTTCTTGTAGTAGTCCCACGTCAGCTGCGAGCCGTAGTGCGCGTCGACACCGGCGGTCTGCCGGCTGGACGTCGTACCGTTGCCCCAGACATCGTCTGCGTCGGTGAACGTGGTGCCGGCGCCGGAGGTGCCGCCGTTCAGGTCGGTGGTCCAGTTGCCGCCGCGGCTGTTGTCCTTCAGCGTGAAGCCGGCCGACGTGCCGATCGAGACCTGGCCTGAGTACATCGAGTTACCGGTACCGGTCTTGATCTCGTCGTCCTGCGCCAGCACCTTGCCGGTCTTGGCGTCGATGAACGAGTGCAGCACCGACGGGGTCTGGTCCGGCTTGACGCCGTTCGTGACCACCTCGTACGCGAGTACAGGCTTGGACTCGGTCACGAAGACGACGAGCTGGCCCTTGTTCGTGGTGGCCTTGAAGCCGGCCGACTCGGCGCCCTTCGCCAGGGCGGCCGCCTGGGACAGCGTCGGCTTCGTGGACGCCAGGCCGACCTTGGCCGCGTCGCGGTTGTAGGTCACCTGGCTGATCGCGCCGGCGCCGTCCCGCTTCACGATCAGGTCGCCGCCGACGACCTTCAGGCCGTTGAACGTCCGGTCGTACCGGACGAACTCCGTGCCGTCGGCGTCCCGGACGACGTCCCGCACCTGCAGGACCTCACCCTTGGCCAGCCCGAGCGCGACCGCGGTCTTGGCGCTCAGCGCCTGCTCGGCCTGGACGGCGGACGGCTGGTTGAAACCGGAGTCGGGCAGCGGCGTCGTCCGCACGTCCGCGCCGGCCGGCACGACGGCCAGACCGGCAGCGGCGAGAACAGCGACGGCGCCAACTGATGTCAGTCGTTTCACTACAGCACTCCTCACGTGGTGGTCGCTGAATGGGCGCAGCGACTCAGGGCGGTTTCACGTGCGCAGAGGATGCGGTCCGGGAGCCCTGACGACTCCCGGACCGCGGGTGGTGCAGATCAGTTACCGGCGACCAGGGAGGTGTCGTCGACGACGAAGCTCGTCTGCAGGGAGGAGTCCTCCGCGCCGAGGAACCGCACCGTGACGGTCTTGCCCTTGTACTGCGTGACATTGAACGTCTTCTGCGTGTACGTCGTGTTCTTGTTCAGGTTCGAGTACGTCGCCAGCGTGGTGGTCGTGCTGCCGTCGACGATCTGGACCTTGAGCGTGTCGTACACCACCGAGGAGGTGGTCTCGGCGGAGTCGATCCGGACCCAGAACGAGAGCGACGCGGAGGTCGCGGTCGCCGGGATGGCGACCGACTGGGCGACGTTCTCGGTGCTCGAGCGGCCGTTGCCCTGCAGCCACGCCTTGTAGCTGCCGGTACGGGCCGGCTTCGAGGTGCTGTTGGTGATCACACCCGAGGTGCCGGTCCAGTTCGTGGCGCCGGACTCGAAGCCCGGGTTCTTCAGCAGGTTGTCACCGGTCGGCGGCTCGGTGGTGCCGCCACAGGTGGCCGAGCCGGCCGGAACGTTGATGGCGCTGAACGCCGCCGCGATGCCCTTGCACTCGGCGGAGTCGTTGCCGTACAGCTCCTTGGCGGACGTGATCGCACCCTCACGGGCGTCCGGGTAGGTGCTGCCCGAGCTGAGCTTGGTGCTCAGCGTGCGGTACCAGACCTTCGCGGCCACGTCGCGACCGACCGGGCTGGTGATGGTCGAGCCGTCGCAGGAGGCACTGGTGTGGGTGACGCCGCCGATGACCTTGGAGCCGGTGCCCTCGGAGGCCAGGTAGAACCAGTGGTTCAGCGGGCCCGAAGAGTAGTGCGGGTCGGCGCCGCCGACTGCCGAGCTGTAGCAGTCGTAGCTGCGGCCGTCCTTGTTCGGCTTGTCCATGTAGCGCAACGGGGTGTTGTTCCCGTTGATGTTGATCTTCTCGCCGATCAGGTAGTCACCCGGGTCCTGCGCGTTGTTGGCGGAGAACTCGACGGTGGTGCCGAAGATGTCCGACGTCGCCTCGTTCAGGCCGCCGGCGTCCCCGAAGTAGTTCAGGTTCGCGGTCGCCTCGGTGACGCCGTGGCTCATCTCGTGACCGGCCACGTCGATCGACGTCAGCGGACGCTGGTTGCCCGCGCCGTCGCCGTACGTCATCTGGGTGCCGTCCCAGAACGCGTTCACGTACGCGTTGCCGTAGTGGACCCGCGAGCGCGCGCCCTGGCCGTTGTTGAAGATGCCGTTCCGGCCGTGGACGTTCTTGTAGTAGTCCCAGGTCAGCTGGGCGCCGAAGTGGGCGTCGACGCCGGCGGTCTGGCGGTTCGCCGTCGTCCCGCTGCCCCAGGTGTCGTCGGGGTCGGTGAAGATGGTGCCGGCGCCGGAGGTGCCGCCGTTCAGGTCGGTGGTGTTGTTGCCACCACGGCTCGGGTCCGACATCGAGTAGCTGCCGGAGGTGCCGATCGAGACCTGGCCGGAGTACATCGAGTTACCGGTACCGGTCTTGATCTCGTCGTCCTGCGCCAGCACCGCGCCGGTCTTGGCGTCGACGAACGAGTGCAGCACCGACGGCGTCTGGTCCGGCTTCACGCCGGTGGTGACGACCTCGTAGGCGAGCACGGGCTTGGACGGTGTCACGAAGACGACCAGCGTCCCCTTGTTACCGGTGGCCTTGAACTTCGCGGCCTGGGCGCCCTTGGTCAGCGCGGCCGACTGGGACAGAGTCGGCTTGGTCGCGACGGCCACGGCCTTGGCGTTGTAGTTGTACTTGACCTGCCCGATCGTCTCGCCCTTGCGCTTGACGATCAGGTCACCGCCGACGACCGGCAGGCCGTTGTAGGTGCGGTCGTAGCGAACGAACTCGGTGCCGTCGGGGTCCTTGACCACGTCGCGCACCTTGAGCTGCTCACCACCGGAAAGTCCGAGTGCTGCGGCCGTCTGCGCGGTCAGCGCCTGCTCGGCCTGGACGGCGGCCGGCTGATCGAAGCCGGACGCCGGGAGCGGAGCGGTACGGTCGGCCGCACCGGCGGGCGAGCCGGTCAGCGCGCCGGCAAACCCTGCCGCCGCAACGATGGCCACCGCCCCTGCTGATGTCAGTCGTTTCAAGACAACATCTCCTCACGGTGTGGTCGCTGTTTGGGCGCAGCGACCAATTCAGTTGGGGACGCCGGATGCTCTGGCGCAACAGTGCCACTGCTCACTTGTGACAGTGTGTGTCAGGACATGCGAGTTCTGTTACATCCGACTGAGGGAGGACTCTCGTCTCCGGCAGCCCCCGAGTCAAGCGATTGCCGCGAAATGACAGGGAAAACCCGCATTGACGACGATGGTCAGCGCAATTGCTCGCGGAGCGCTTCCGGTTCCGGAACCGGAAGCCGACAGGTGAATTTCTGACACACATATGCCACCGGCTGGTCATCGACCAACGAGCGACCGGCCATCAGCGGGACGTCGAGCCCCGGTTCACCCTGAACGATCGCCGTCCCCCACGGCGCGTCGGTGAACGCGACCCGCAGGAGCTCGGGCGACCGGCCGGCGATCGCGATCTCCAGCGGCCCGGCAGCCTCCGCCTCAGCCACGGCAAGAGCCCGGCCGGCGAACCGCGGCGCCCGGTTCGCAATCGCCACCGAGGCACTCAGGGCCTGCTCGGCAGCACTCTCGTAGTGGACTGATCCGGTCAGGCCGGCGAGGGTCGTGAACGCCTCGGCAGCCAAGCTGACGCCGGACGGCGTCGCGTTGTCGGTCGGATCCTGCGGCCGCCAGACCAGCTCCTCGGCGTCCGCCGCGGTGTCGAAATAGGAGCCGTCAGCAACGAACTGCTCGATCGTCCGGTCCAGCAGGGCTTTCGCGGTCTCGAACCAGCTGAGGTTGCCGTTGACCCCGAACAGCGTGAGGCAGGCCTGCGCGAAGGCCGCGTAGTCCTCGAGGACGCCGTGCGCCGAGCCGACCACGCCGTCCCGGGACGTGCGGTGCAGACGGCCGGCCGCGTCGAGATGGACGCCGCGGACCAATTCGGCCGCCTGCTGCGCGGCTTCGACGTACTCGGGGTGTTCGAGGACGACGCCGGCCCGGGTCAGGGCGGTGATGGCCAGACCGTTCCAGGCGGCGACAACCTTGTCGTCGCGGCCGGGGTAGGTGCGGGCGCTGCGGGCCTCTTTGAGCTGGGCGCGGATGCGCTGCCAGCGAGCCGGGTCGTCGGGGTCCTTGCGGAGTTGGAGGACCGAGGCGCCGTGCTCGAACGTTCCGCTGACGTCGCAGAGGTCGATCACCCAGCTGGCGTCTTCGCTGGGCAGCGCGGCGTACAGCTCGGCCGGCGTCCAGACGTAGTACTTACCCTCTTCGCCTTCGGTGTCGGCGTCGAGAGCCGAGGCGAAGCCGCCCTCCGGCGTCCGGAGTTCCGTCAGCAGGAACTCGGCCGTCTCCTCGGCCACCCGCCGGGCGAGCGGCTCTCGGCTGACCGTCCACCAGTGCGCGTAGAGGTCGAGCAGCAGGGCGTTGTCGTAGAGCATCTTCTCGAAATGCGGCACGACCCATTGCCCATCGACGGAGTACCGCGCGAAACCACCGGCCAACTGGTCGTACATCCCGCCGCGCGCCATCCGGTGGCAAGTGTGCGCGACCATCGCGAGCGCATCCTCCGCCCCGGTCCGCCGATGGTGCCGCAACAGGAAGTCGAGTGCCATCGACGGCGGGAACTTCGGCGCCTTCCCGAACCCGGCGTCCACCGGATCGAAATCCACCTTCAGCAACCGCGCAGCCTTGTCGAGCTCGAACGTGCCACTTGCGGCCCGCTGCTGAGCCCCCAACTGCTCGACGACCCGCCGTCCGATCCCGTCGATCTGCTCCCGCTTCGTCTGCCACGCATCGACCAACGACCCCAGCACCTGCCGGAACGACGCCATCCCGCCCCGCGGCTCCTTCGGGAAATACGTCCCACAGAAGAACGGCTCGGCCTCCGGCGTCAAGAACACCGACATCGGCCACCCGCCCTGCCCAGTCATCGCAACCGTGGCCGCCATATAGATCGCATCGACATCCGGCCGCTCTTCCCGATCGACCTTCACACACACGAAATTCGCATTCAAATACTCCGCCGTCGCCGCATCCTCGAACGACTCATGAGCCATCACATGACACCAGTGACAGGCCGAGTACCCCACACTCAGGAAGACCGGCACGTCCCGCTCCCGCGCCTCCGCGAACGCCCCCTCCGACCACTCCCGCCAGGCCACCGGGTTGTCAGCATGCTGACGCAGATACGGACTGGTACTCCGGCCGAGCTCGTTGGGCATAGCCCCAACGTTAGGCGGTCTGCGAAAGGGCCACGGACAGGCCCACGGTGAGGGCCATGATGACCAGTTCGGTGGCGACTAGTTGCCAGAAGGGGGTGTTGCGGTCCAGGAGGTTGCCGGTGGCGCGGCGGCGGGCGGCGTTGGCGGCGAGGACGAGGGCGATGGTGGCGACGATCTTGACGATCAGGAGAGCGCCGTAGGGCTGGGAGGTGAGGGGGTCGAGGAGGTTGCCCCAGCCGCCGCCGAGGGCGGCGAGGCGGCCGGCGGCGCTGATCAGGCCGCTGATGATCAGGGCGATCGAGGAGATGGAGGCGGCCTGGGTGTAGCGCTCGAGGACGACGGGGAGGCCGCCGCGGCTGGCGCGGCCGTAGCGGATCAGGCCGGCCAGGCCGCCGATCCAGGTGGTGGCGGCGATGACGTGGATGACCAGGGCCGCGCCCGCGAGGACGACGTACGACTCGTTGCGCGGGTAGGCGGTGACCGCGGTCGGGATCAGCGCGGCGATCGCGACGACGACGCCGAGGACGGCGGCCTGGGAGGTCTCGACGCGGCGGATGCCGATCGCGAGCGCGACCACCAGGATCGTGGTGATCAGCAGCGCTTTGACCTCGGGGACGCCGAGGGCGTCGTCCAGGCGGAAGCGGACCAGGTTCGCCGGGGTGTCGAGGATGACGGCGGCGGTCATGATCGCGCCGAGGAAGGTGCAGACCGCCCAGATGATCGCCGAGTTGCTGGCGTCGCGGATCGCGCGCCGGCCCTGGGTGCCGAGCAGGCCGCCCTCCAGCCGGAGCAGGACGACGGCGGCCAGCAGGGCGCCGGCGCACCCGACGGTGGCCAGGATCGAGACCAGGCGCAGGAAGGGGACCATCCAGGCGACGAACGGGCTCGGCCCGCCGATTCCGCCGGTGTCCTGCGGCGCGCTCCCGGTGGCCAGGAGGGCGACGATCAGGGCCAGGGACGCGACCGCGATCGCGCTCAGACCGCCCGCGACCAGGCGCCCGGGCATGCGATGCCGCGCGGCGCGCTGGGCGCGGGACGCGCTCACGGCGCGTTCCCGCTCAGGGCATTCGTCGGCACGCGGCCACTATAGGGTCAGGGAAAGGTGGGCAGCCCAGCTCGACACCAATTCGTTTCCGCTGACACCATCTCGTGATCGCGGTGAGAAGAAATCAGTGCGCTGAGTGTTCCTTCGAGTCACTCTGCGTCGGGGCGCCCGGGGCCGTAGGGGTCGCTTCGGCAGCGTCCGGGGCCGCAGAACTGGCGCTCGTCGCTGGGCCGGAAGACGCTGCTCGGCCGCCCTCGGCGTCGTCGAAGTCGATCTTCTTCAGCTGTTTGCCCATGTTGCGCCACAGCAGGAACGTGGCGACACCGAGCCCGAGCACGATCAGCAGCGCGACCCAGCCGGGCTTCACCACGTTGGGGTCGATCTCGGCCGTCACAAGGTAGGTCGTCGCTGTCACGCCACCAGTCTCTCACTGTGCCACCGCCGCCTCTAGCGCAGCCCCGCGAAGAGATCGTTCTCGGGCGCTTCCGACTCGACCACGCTCCGGGCCAGCTCGTAGTCCTCGGTCGGCCAGGCGGCCTGATGGACGGCGAGCGGCACGTCGAACCAGGCGCCGTCCGGGTCGATCTGGGTCGCGTGCGCGAGCAGGGCCTGGTCGCGGACCCCGAAGTACTCGGCGCACTCGACGCGGGTGGTGATCCGGCGCTCGTTCTCCGGGTCCGGCTTCCAGTCCTTCAGACGCTCCTCGTACGGCGACTTGAGACCGCGGGCGATCATCTCGTCGTGCAGCGCCTTCATCCGCTCGCGGTGGAAGGTGTGGTGGTAGTACAGCTTCAGCGGCTGCCAGGGCGCGCCGAGCTCGGGGTACGCGTCGGCGTCACCGGCCGCCTCGAACGCGGCGACGGTGATCTGGTGGCACATCACGTGATCCGGGTGCGGGTAGCCGCCGTTCTCGTCGTACGTCGTGACCACCTGCGGACGGAACTCGCGGATCAGCTTGACCAGCGGGGCGGCGGCGTCCTCGACCTTGAGGGCGGCGAAACAGCCGTCCGGGAGCGGGGGCAGCGGGTCACCCTCGGGGTAGCCGGAGTCGACCCAGCCGAGCCACTCCTGCCGGATGCCGAGGATCTCGCGGGCGGCGTCCATCTCCTTACGCCGGATCTCGGTGATGTTCGCCAGCACCTCGGGGCGATCCATCTTCGGATTCAGGATCGATCCCCGCTCGCCGCCGGTACAGGTGGCGACCAGGACCTCGACGCCTTCGGCCACGTACCGGGCCGTCGAGGCGGCTCCTTTACTCGACTCGTCATCGGGGTGCGCGTGCACGTGCAACAACCGCAACTCTCCACTCACAGGCACAATGGTCCTCTACTCCCGCAACCACTTTCCTTTGGACCCCCCTTTGACCGAGTCACCCAGTACCGCGCCGGCCCCCGACCTCGACGCCCGCTACGGCCGCGACCACCGGTCCCGGCGGCCGCTGATCATCGGCGTCGTGGCCGTCGTGGCAGCGGTCGGGATCACCTGGCTGATCTGGGCCGCGCTGATCCGGTCGACGCCGGAGGTGACGTCGCGACTGGTCGGTTTCGAGGTGGTTTCGGCGACGCAGGCGAAGGCGACGATCGAGGTCGACCGGGGTCAGGCGGTCGAAGCGACGTGCCGGTTGCAGGCCAAGGCGGCCGACTTCTCGATCGTCGGCGAGCTGACCGTGACGGTGGCCGCGGAGTCCGCGTTGCAGCAGTCGGTGCCCGCGACGCTGACCACCCAGCGGACGGCGACGTCCGTCGTCCTGATCGGGTGTACGACGGCGTCGTCGCAGCGGCCGCACTGACCTTTCTTGACCGGGTAAACGCGCAGGTCAGCGCGCGATTCTGGTTGATCGGACAGCTGAATCGGCAACCGATTGCTGCTGGGCGGTCGTCAAGGGTTTGGAAAGCGCTTACTCGGTGTTTGAGAACGCGCAGATCAGTGGGGTTCTGGGCCGGATCTTGCTAGGCTGACTGGATTGGTCGCCGTCGACGACGGCGGCCAGCAGCATTTCCTGCCCACCTATCCAACCCTCAAGGAGCAGCCCATGACGCAAAGAATCGAAGAGGCGAGCGTTGTCTGGCTGACACAGGAGGGCTACGACCAGCTCAAGGCCGAGCTCGAGCAGCTCAAGGGCCCGGCCCGCGCCGAGATCACCCAGCGGATCAGCGACGCCCGCGACGAGGGCGACCTCAAGGAGAACGGCGGCTACCACGCCGCCAAGGACGAGCAGGGCAAGATCGAGGCCCGCATCCGTCAGCTCGAGGACATGCTCCGCCGCGCCCAGGTCGGCGAGACCCCGAAGGCCGGCGGCAAGGTCGAGCCAGGCATGAAGGTCTCCATCAAGTTCGCCGGCGACGACGACGTCGAGACCTTCCTCCTCGGCTCCCGCGAGCTCCTCGCCCTGGACGCCTCCGTCGACATCGACGTCTACTCCCCCCAGTCCCCCCTGGGCTCCGCCATCCTCGGCAAGAAAAAGGGCGACAAAGCCACCTACGAAGCCCCCAACGGCAAACCCGTCACCGTGGAAATCGTCGCCGCCGAACCCTTCACCGGCTGACCCACCCACTCCCCGCAGCGCCCCGGTGACCCGTTCACCGGGGCGCTGCGCATTTCCCGGGCCCCAGGCCATCACAATCGCCGGCCAAGCCGGAACTCACGCCGAGAGGCCGAGCCGGAACTCACACCGGGAGGCCGAGCCGGAACTCACACCGGGAGGCCGAGCCTGCGATCAGCGTGCCGCCGTACTCCACCCCGCTGGACTCAACTTCACCGAACCCGTTTGCTGGGTCGGCCAGGCAAATTACTGGGTCGGCCCAGCGGATAGTGGGTGGGCCTACGGCCTGCGGTTGGCCCACCCACCGGCGGGTGGGCCGACCCACCGAAGCTGATGGCCGAGGAATCCGGCGCGGTGGGTGAGAGGCCCCGGGGTCGCCGCGACCCGCTCGGCCGAGGCGCCCGGGGACAGCGTCGCATGCAGCGAGACGCCGCTTGCGGGGCGCTGGGCTCTGCGCATCAGGTCTTCGACCTGCCGGGCGGGCACTCTGGGCCCAGATCATGGGCGGGTTTGCCGCTTGCGGGGCGCTGGGCTCTGCGTATCAGGTCTTCGACCTGCCGGGCGGGCACTCTGGGCCCAGATCATGGGCGGGTTCGCCGCTGCCGGGTGTCATGATGCTCGGCTGCCGGCTGGGCTCGTGCCAGTTTTGGACGGCTGTCAGCGCTGCGATCGGCGACAGGTCCTCCAACCCTGGGCCTCAGGTCAGACAAAGTCTTGTGCCGCCGCCGCATGACGCGACGGCGGTCACAGTATTCAGCGGGTGGTGGCGTGGCGGTATTTGCGGACGGCCAGCGGAGCGAAGACCGCGATGATGACCAGGCACCAGAGGAGGGAGAGGAGGACTGGGTGCTGGGCGGGGAAGCCGGTGGGGCTGGCGAAGGGGGACGGGTTGCCGAAGAGGTGGCGGCAGGCGGCGACGATGGCCGAGATGGGATTCCACTCGGCGACGGGCTGGAGGCCGCTGGGGAGGTTGGGGGTGGGGACGAAGGCGTTGGACAAGAAGGTGAGCGGGAAGAGCCAGATCAGGCCGGCCGAGGCGGCGACCTCGGCGCTGCCGACGGACAGGCCGATCAGCGCGCCCACCCAGAGCATCGCGAAGGCGAACAGGAGCAGGATCGCGAAGGCGGCCAGCGCCTGGGCGAAGCCGTTGTGCCAGCGCCAGCCGACGATGAAACCGCAGATCACCATCACGACCATCACGAAGGCGTTGAAGACCAGGTCGCCGATCACCCGCCCGGCGATCACCCCGGACCTTGCCATCGGCAACGACCGGAACCGGTCGATCAGCCCCTTGGACATGTCGTCGGCCAGCCCGACACTCGCCGAGGCGACCGCGAACGCCATCGTCTGCGCGAAGATCCCGGACATCAGGAACTCCCGGTACGCGCGCGCCCCCGGGAACCCCGGGATCGGGATCGCGTTCCCGAAGACGTACGCGAACAACAGCACGAACATGATCGGCTGGATCGTCGCGTAGATCAGCATGTCCGGCGTCCGCGGGATCCGCTTCAAACTGCGCCACGCCAGGACGCCGGCATCGGACAGCGCCCGGCCGACCGGGTTCACGCGCGTCGTCGTACTCATGCCTGGTCCTTCTGTTCGGCCTCGTGCCCGGTCAGGGTGAGGAAGACGTCGTCGAGGGTGGGGCGGCGCAGGCCGATATCGGCGATCCGGATACCGGCGGCGTCGAGCGTCCGGATCACGTCGACCAGCGCCTCGGAACCGCCCGGCGCAGGCAGCGTCATCCGCCGGCTGTGCTGCTCCAGGGTGGTCGCCTCCGGATCGGTGACGCCGAGCGAGGCCGTCAGCAGCTCGAGCGCGCGATACGTCTCGTCAGGGTCGTGGACGACGACTTCGATCCGCTCCCCGCCGACCTTCGCCTTGAGCTCGTCCGCCGTCCCGCGCGCGATCACCGCGCCGTGGTCGACGACGACGATGCTGTCGGCCAGCTCGTCCGCCTCTTCCAGGTACTGCGTGGTCAACAGGATCGTCACGCCCTCGGCGACCCGATCCCGGATGATCTTCCACAGGTCGATCCGCGACCGCGGGTCGAGCCCCGTCGTCGGCTCGTCCAGGAACAGCACCTTCGGGTGCGCGATCAGCGAGCCGGCCAGGTCGAGCCGCCGGCGCATCCCGCCCGAATACGTCTTCAGCGTCCGGTCGGCCGCCTCGGTCAGGTCGAAGATCTCCAGCAACTCCTCGGCCCGCTGCTTCGCCTGCTTGCTGTCCAGCCGATACAACCGGCCGAACATCCACAAGTTCTCCCGCCCGGTCAGCAACTCGTCGACCGCCGCATACTGCCCCGACAGCCCCACCAGCGACCGAACCGTATCCGCCTCCTTCACCACGTCATGCCCCAACACCCGAGCCGACCCCGCATCCGGCTCCATCAGCGTCGTCAACACCCGAACCGACGTGGTCTTCCCCGCCCCGTTGGGCCCCAACAGCCCCAGCACGCTCCCCTCCGGAACCTCCAGATCGATCCCGTCCAGCGCCTTCACCACATTCTTGCGACTCCGAAAAGTCTTCACGAGGCCACTAGCCTCGATGGCAGCCATCCGCCCGTTCCCCTCTCGCCTGTGACGCAGACCACCATCCTGTCCGACCCCACCGACACTTTCACCACCTTTACCCCCGCCACGCCGCCCCCAGCCCCACTTCAGCGTTCTACCGAAGCAACCCCAACCGCCGCTGCAGCCTCTCAGCCAGCAGCAGGCAGTCCGAGGGCCGCCAGCTCCCCGTCACCGCCCGCCTCCGGCCCACACCACAGCCCGCGCCGAGGCGCCAATCGACAGACGCCGCGGGTGGTGTCCTTTCGACCACCAGTCGCCAGAGCCGATGCAACCTCAGCCGCCGCCTGCAGACAGCCTTTCGGTCAGCAGCAGGCAGGCTGAAGCCCACCGGCTTCCTGTCACCCGGCCGCCCCGCCACACCACCTCCGCGTGGACCACAACCCGCGGCCAACAAACAGCCGCCGCAGGCGATGTCGTTCCCACCAGCACCCACCAGAGCCGCGGCACCGCCAGCTCCCCGTCACCTGATCGGCTCCGCCACACCACCTCCGGCGTTCACCACGACCCGCGGCTGCGCCGGAGGCGCCAATAGACAGTCGCCGCCGGAGGCGGTGTCATTTCCGCCGTCAGCCGGTCGGCTCCGCCACACCAGGTTCGGCGTACACCACAGAACGCGGCCGCGCCGAAGGCGCCAATAGACAGTCGCCGCCGGAGGCGGTGTCCTTTGCAGGCGGGAGTGGTGTCCTTTGCGGGCGGCGGGTTGTCAGTCGGCGGAGATTTGGGCTGTGCCTACTAGGACTTCTACGTCGAGGGCGGCCCGGCCGCGGCCGATTTCTACGTCTTTGGATTGGCCGGAGACGGCGCCGGTCCAGTTGACGCGGCCGAGTTGGGACTCGGTGTGGACGTGGACGTCGGAGCCGCGGCGGAGGTTGACGGTGGCCATGCCGGATTCGACGCGGACTCGGGAGCGGCCTTTGGTGATCTGGGCGTCGAGGGTGGCGGAGCCGGCTTGGACGAGGACGTCGATGGGGCCGTCGACGTCGGTGACCTTGGCGGTGCCGGCGGTGACGCGGACTCGGGTGAGGCCGGGGACGCGTTCGGCGTTGACCGAGCCGCCGGTGACCTCGACCTCGACCTGGAGGTTGGGGTTGACGCGGATCTGCAGCTCCTTGGCCAGCCCGTTGACGTGCGCCTTCAGGTCGGTGGGGTTGCGGAGCATGCTGAAACCGTCGATCGAGACACCCATGTCGCCCTCGCTGTTGATCGCGAGGGTGTCGCCGTCCTTCTTGATGACGTGCGGGCCATCGACGGCGACCCCGTTCACGGCGGGCTCGCCGATCAGCCGAACACGGCGGCCGATCGCGCGGATGGTCACCCGCTGTACCCCGGAAGGGATCGGGACGGAGCTGTGCTCGACCTCCTCCTCCACCGCGTCGTCCACCACGGACGACGGCGCCGGCTCCGGTACGACGGCGATCGGCGGTACGGCGTCCGGCGCGTCGGTCGCATCGGCCCAGGCAGACTCCGACGGCGCCGAGTCCGCAGCCCCAGAATCCGCAGGCGTCGAAGCCGGCGGCGTGCTCGGCCGCAAAGCGGCGATCAAGGTGCTGGCCTCGTCCGGTGACAGATGCCCCTTGGCCACCCGGTCCAGGATGTCCTTGACGCGCCCGTCGTACCCGCTCTCATCGCTCATACACACAGTCCAGCACCCGGAAGGGCCGAAACCAATCCGGGATCACCCCGAACACGCGACCGCGGGCCCCGGGGAGTAGCCCGGGGCCCGCGGATTCACACGTCAGGCGACAGGCGCCAGCTCGTCCTGGACGGCGGCCAGCTCAGCCGCCTCCTGCTGCTCCAGAGCCCGGCGACGCCGCAGATCACGCAACCCGGTCAGAGCGATCACCAGACCGAGAACGGACACTCCGGTCACCACAGCCAGCCCCGGCTTGTACGCCGACAACATCCCGGCCGACGTCGTCACCCCGGCCGCCTGGCTGCTGATCACCGCCGTCACCACCGCGAGGACGACGGCGCCGCCCACCTGGTTGGCCGTGTTGAACAGACCGGACGCGAGCCCCTGCTCCTCGTCCTCCACCCCGGAGACGGCCTGGATGTTCAGCGCCGGGAACCCGATCGCGAACCCGGAGCCGATCAGCATGATGCTCGGGAACACCGTCGAGAAGTACGCCGACTCCGGGCCGATCCGCAGCGACAGCGCGTACCCGACGACGAACAGCACCATCGCGCCGATGATCATCTTGTCGGTGCCGATCCGGTCGGCGATCTTGCCCGCGTTCGGCGACAACCCGACCACCAGCAGACCGGCCGGCAGGAACGCCAGCGCCGTCTGCAGCGACGACCAGCCGAGCAGGTTCTGCAGGTAGAGCGTCCCGATGAACTGGAAGGCGATGTACGCGCCGAAGACCGTCAGACCGGCCAGGTTGGCGCGGCGCAGCGCGCCGTTGCGCAGGATGCCGAGCCGGACCAGCGGGTTCTTCGTCCGCAGCTCGATCACGACGAACGCCGTCAGCAGGACGGCGGCCAGCGCGAACATCCCGATCGTCTGGACCGAGACCCAGCCCGCGTGCTCAGCGCCGACTACCGCGTAGACCAGGGACAGCATGCCGCCGGTGACGGTGACCGCGCCCGGTACGTCGTACCCGCCGGTGACGTCCTCCCGCGGGCTGTTCGGGATCAGCTTGATCGCGAACAGCAGCACGATCAGCGCGACCGGGCCGGGCATCAGGAAGGTCCAGCGCCAGCCGACCTCGGTCAGCGCGCCGCCGAGGATCAGGCCCATCGAGAAGCCGGACGCGGCGCAGGTGGTGAAGATCGAGAGCGCGCGGTTGCGGTCCGGGCCCTCGTGGAAGGTGGTGGTGATGATGGACAGCGCGGCCGGCGCGGTGAACGCGGCGGCGACGCCCTTCACGAACCGCGCGGCGATGAGCAGTTCGGGGTTGGTGGCCAGCGAGCTCAGCATCGAGACCACGGCGAACACGGCCAGCGCGACCAGGAAGACGCGGCGGCGGCCGAGCAGATCGGCGGTCCGGCCGCCGAGGAGCAGCAGGCCGCCGTACCCGAGCACGTAGCCGGTCACGACCCACTGGAGCGAGGAGAGGGGAACGCCCAGATCGGCGCCGATGGACGGCAGGGACATGCCGACCATGGAGACGTCCAGACCGTCGAGGAAGATCACGCCGCAGACCACGAGGAGGGCGCCCCAGAGACGCGCATCCCAGGTCATGCGGGCTGGTGTGGTGTGCGTTTCAGTCACGAGCAGAGACTATTGCATGCACGCGCATCTAATGTCTAGGCATTAAATGCGTTTGCATACATTGCACGTGCATGATAAGGTCGCCGATATGGCCGCCACGAAGGTCAGCGTTGAGACCACCGCCGATGTCCGCGCCTGGCGCGAGCTGCTCGCCCGGCATGCCGACATCACCTGCGCGCTCGACCGCGCCCTGCAGACGCATCACGCGCTCGGCATGAGTGAGTACGAGGTGCTCGAGCGGCTCGCCGAGCTGCCGGATCACTCCGCCAAGATCGCCACCGTCGCCAAGTCGGTGCACCTGAGCCAGAGCGCGCTCTCCCGGGTGATCGCGCGCCTGGAGACCGACGGCCTGGTCACCCGCGACGTCTGCACGCAGGATCGCCGCGCGGTGATCGTCTGCCTCACCGCCGAGGGGCTGCGCCGGCAGGCCGAGGCCCAGCCGACACAGCGCGAAGTGCTCGCCGACCGGCTGCACGCGCCGCTGATCAAGAGCTGCGAGCCGATCGACTGATCATTCGCGAACGGCGCCCTCCAGCATGCCCGCGATGAAGTGCCGCTGCAGGAACGCGTAGACCAGCACGACCGGCGTCCCCACGATGACGGCCCCGGCCGCCAGCAGCGTGAACCCGGACGTGTACTGCCCGGAGAAGAACGCGAGCCCGAGCGGCGCCGTCCGCAACGACTCCGACGTCACCATCACCAGCGGGATCAGGAACTCGTTCCACGTCCACATGAAGACCAGCACGATCAGCGTCACCAGCGCGGGCCGCGCCGGCGGGACGAGGATCAGCCACAGCGTCCGCCAGTGCCCGGCGCCGTCCAGCCGCGCGGCCTCGACCAGCGAGCGTGACGAGGACCGGAAGTACGCCCGCAGCCAGAAGGTGCCGAAGGCAACGGACTGCGCGACCTGCGGTAACGCGACGGCGAGGAACGTGTCGGTCAGCCCGAGCGTGCGCAGATCGAAGTACAGCGGGACGACGATCGCCTCGGTCGGCATCATGATCCCGATCAGGAACAAGTAGAACAGGACGCCGGCGCCCCGGAACCGCATCGTCCCGAACGCGTAGCCGGACAGGATCGACAACAGCACGCTGACCACCACGACGGTGACCGACACCGCGACGCTCATCCGCAGATACGTCCCGAACTGCCCGATCTCCCAGGCCCGGCCGAAGTTCGCGAACCCGCTCGACCCGCCGCCCCCGTCGTCCGGCCCGAACGCCGCCGCGACGATCGTCACGATCGGCCCGAGCGCGAACAACCCGAACGCGATCAGCAGCACGTAGTTGCCGATCCGCTCCCCCGCCGACGCCCTCACGCCGTACTCCGATCCGCGAGCCGGTTGACGCCGAGCGTGATCGCGAAGATCAGCATCGTCAGGCAGACGCCGATCGCCGCCGCCGAGCCGACCTGCCCGAGCTCGAAGGCCCGGTGGTACACCTCGTACGACGGGACGCTCGTCGACGTCCCTGGACCGCCGCTCGTGGTCACGTAGACCAGATCGAACGTCCGCAGCGCCGCGATCACCGTCAGGGTCACCGCGACCGCGATCTCACCGCGGACCGCCGGCAGCACCACCGCGAAGAACTCCGCCACCGGCCCAGCCCCGTCGAGCCGCGCGGCTTCGTACCGCTCGGCCGGGATCCGCGCCATCCCGGCCAGCAGCAACACCGTCACCAGCCCGGTCTCGAACCACGTCCCGATCACGCCGACCGCGGGTAGCGCGAACGCATAGTCCCCGAGCCAGCCGCGGGCCAGCGAGTCGAGCCCGATCGCCCGCAGTACGTCGTTCAGCGGTCCGTCCGGAGCGTAGATGTGCCGCCAGGCCACGGCGACGACGACCATCGCGATCACCTGCGGCAGAAAGACGATCGTCCGGAAGAACCCCAGCCCGCGCACCCGAGCCCGCTGCAGCACAGTCGCCAGCACGAGCCCGATCAGCACCGGAAGCACCGCATAGAAGACGATCAGCACCAGCGCATGCCCGAACGCGGCCCGCAGACCCGCGTCCCGGACGACGTCCGCATAGTTGCTCAGGCCAACGAACTTGCCGAGCGTAATACCGTCCCATTCGAACAACGACAGGTGGACGGCGCGGCCCAGCGGATAGAGCAGGAACGCGCCGTACACCACCAGCGCGGGCAGGATGTAGAGGTATCCGATCCGGCGCGGCTCGCCGGGCGGGGAGCTCACTTGCCGGCGAACTTGCTGTAGTCGGCCTCCAGTTTGTCCAGGAACTGTTGCGGGGTGGCCTTCTTCGCGAGCAGATCCTGGAGCGCGGCGCCGATCGTGTCGTACATGGTCGGCGTCGCGTAGTCGAGATACGGGACGAGCAGCCCGGAGTCGACCGCCGTCCCGAAGCCCTTGAAGATGTCACCGGCGAGCCCGGCCGGCGCCTGCTGCGCGGCGATGTCGGCGATCGGCAGGTTCCCGGTGCTGGTCAGCGTCTTCATCGCGTCCGGGCTGGTGATGAAGTTGATGTACGCCGCGGCCGCGTCCGGGTTCTTCGACTTGTTGGTGATGCCGAACGGCAGCCCGGTGCCACCGGTCACGGACTTCGTCCCCGGCGGCAGCATGAAGCCGACCTTGTCGCCGAGCGCCTTCTGCAGATCGGCCTGCAGCCACGTGCCCGCGATCAGGAATGTGCCCTTGCCCTTGCCGAACTCCTGCCAGGCCGGGTCGTAGCCCTGCCCGTTGAACCCCTTGGGGAAGTACCCGTTGTCCGCCCAGGACACCAGCACCTCAGCGGCCTGCTGTTTCTCCGGCGTCGTCCAGGTCGCCCCCGGCCGGCCGAACGCCAGCTTGGTGATCTGATCCGGCAGCGCGTAGTTGTCCAGCACGGTGCCGAAGACGTGGATCGCGGGCCACTTGTCCAGGTTCCCGAACTGCAGCGGGACGTCGCCCGCCTGTTTCGCCTTGTCCAGCTCGGCTTCGAACTCGGCCCAGGACGCCGGCGGCTTCGCGACCTTCGTCTTGTTGTAGTAGATCCCGACGACCTCGCCGACCTGCGGCAGCCCGTAGAGGTTGCCCTCGCCGAAAGTCTTGCCATCGGCCGAGTACCGCGAGTACTGCAGGACCGAGTCGGGGTAACGCTCACCCCACTTGTACGCCGATGCCCACTTGTCCAGCGGCACCAGCTGACCGGCCTTCACGAACTCGCCCATGTCGGACCGGCCGTTGTTGGCCTGGACGACGTCCGGCGCGTCGTTCCCCGACAGCGCGAGCCGCAGCGTCGTCTTCAGATCGTCGAACGACCGGGAGACCCGCTTGATCTTGATATTCGGGTACTTCGCCTCGAAGGCCTTGATCTGCGCGGTCATCTGGGCCGCCTGACCGCCGCGGACCTCCTGGTCCCAGACGGTGAGCTCGACCTGGCCGAGCGCGGCCGCGTCGGTCCGCACGCTGCTCGGCGCGGACGCCGGCCCACTCGAGCTGCCCGATCCCGGCGTACAGGCGGTTGCGGTGAGGCTCAGCGCCAGCGCGGCGACGATCGTCTTCTTCACAGGGGACTCCCTCAGTTCAACGTGTAGCTGTAGCCGTTGCCGGTCAGTCCGGTCAGTACCCGCTCGCGGTGGTCTTCACCTCGGAGCTCCAGCTGGAGCGCGACCTCGACCTCGTCGAGGCTCAGCGACTCGGAGATCCGCTCGTGCAGGACCTCGATGATGTTGGCGTCCAGCTCGGCGAGCTGGGTGAGCAGCGTGGCCAGACCGCCGGGAGTGTCCGGGATGCGAACCCGCAGTGAGAGGTACCGGTTCGCGGCGGCCATACCGTGCCGGATCACCCGCATCAGCAGCAACGGGTCGATGTTGCCGCCGGACAGCACCACGACCACCGGCGGTTTGAAGGTCGTCGGCGCATCCAGGACGGCGGCCACCGCGGCCGCGCCGGCCGGTTCGACGACGAGTTTCGCGCGCTCCAGCACGAGCAGCAGGGCCTTCGACAACGAGTTCTCGTCGACCGTCCGGACGTCGCCGACGTACGCCTGGATCGCCTCGAACGGAACCTTCCCCGGCAGCCCGACCGCGATCCCGTCCGCCATCGTGGCCATCTTCGCGAGCTGGATCGGCTCCCCGGCCGCGAGCGAGGCCGGGTACGCCGCCGCCCCCGCGGCCTGGACGCCGACCACCTCGATCGGCATCCCGTCGCGCTGCATCGCGGACGCGATCCCGGCGACCAGACCGCCACCGCCCGTCGGTACGACGACCGTGCGTACCTGCGGGCATTGCTCGACGATCTCCAGGCCCGTGGTCGCCTGACCGGCCACGATGTCCGGGTGGTCGAAGGGATGGATCAGCACCGCGCCGGTCTCCGCCTCGAAGGCGAGCGCCGCGCGCAGGCAGTCGTCGATCGACGTCCCCTCGAACCGGATCTCCGCGCCGTACGCGCGGGTCGCCTTCTCCTTCGGGATCGGCGCGCCGTGCGGCATGAACACGGTCGCCTTGATCCCGAGCAACTGCGCGGCCAGCGCAACGCCTTGCGCGTGGTTGCCCGCGCTCGCCGCGACCACCCCGCGGGCCCGCTCGGCCTTCGACAGCCGGGCCATCCGCACGTAGGCGCCGCGCAGCTTGAAGGAGCCGGTGCGCTGCAGGTTCTCGCATTTCAGGAACACGTCGCCGCCGACCAGCTCACTCAGCCAGCGCGAGTACTCCAGCGGCGTCGGCGCGACCACGTCGTGCAGCAGGTCCGCGGCCCGGGCGATGTCCTTGGCATCGATCACAACCTCACACTACGAGGAAAAAGCTCATGCGTTCGGCATTCGTCCCCAACTACTCTGCATCGATGAAGATCACGGCGGTGCTGGCCGGGCCCGACAACAGCTTCAGTGTCCTGCCGTCGTGGGAAGTCGAAGGGGACGTCTGGTTCCCGGACGTCGAGCGCGTGTTCGCCGGCCGGGACGCCTACGTCCTCACGTGTTTACGCAACGAGCCGGACGAAATCACCTACCTCGTCACTGGTGAACTGCCGCCCGGCGAACCAGCGGATCCACCCGTGATCGACAGCGTCGTCCCCTGGGCCGAACCGGAGTGGTACGCCGAGGCGCTGCCCTGGATCGACAACCACCTGACCAGGACCGGGCGGCCGGTTCAGGTCCGGGTCTGGGGCCTGTCGAACGTGCTGCGCGTTCCAACCACCGACGGCGACGTCTACTTCAAAGCACACACCCACTCCAGCACGCTCCCACCGGCCGAGCTGCCGCTGCTGTTCGCGAACGAGCCGCGGCTCCTGACCTCGCTGACCGGCGACGTCCCCAGACCGCTGGCTGTCGACGAGAAGCGCGTCTGGATGCTGCTCCCCGACCTCGGCTCGCCACTAGCCGCTCAGACCGACATCGAAGTGTGGACCGAGGCGTTGCGGAGTCATGCGCAGCTGCAACGCAGTTTCGTGGGCCGAACGGATGAGCTGTTCGAGAGCAGCTGTGTGGACCGGCGGCTGAGCGTCCTGGAGTCCGCGCTGGACCGACTGCCGCTGGCGACCGAGTGGACCGAGGACCTCACTCCGCAGGAACGCGACCGGCTTCCCGAGCGTGCCGCGCAGCTGCGGGCTGCTATCAGCGAGCTGGCGGCGATCGGCGTACCGGAGACCCTCCTGCACGGCGATCTGCACCCACGGAACATCGCCGTCCGAGATGGTCAGGTGCTGGCGTTCGACTGGACGGATGCGGCCGTGTCACATCCCTTCCTCGACCTGGTGACGTTCACCGAGAAGCGCTCGCCGCTGTCGATGAACGAGCGCGTGCGTGATGCGTATCTGGCTGAATGGACGGAGTACGCGCCGATGGCCGACCTGCGGCGTGCCCTCGACCTGGCGACCCAGCTGGGCGCGCTGCACCAATGCGTGACTTCACTGCACCTGATGGCCAATGTGACCGGGCCGGACCGGGACTCCATGCAGCGAGGCGCCACCTGGTGGCTCAAGGCCGTCCTAGCGGTGTAGAACGGCGAGCTGGTTGCGCATGACTCGGCGTACAGGCGGGTCGAGGTGCTTGTCCCAGTCGGGACGGCGCTCGCCGCGGCGGAACGCGTAGTACGCAAGGGCTTCGGCGAGGGCGGTCTCGCGCAGGTAGCCGCGGGCGAGTGGCTGCTTGCCGCGGCCGCTCGGATGCGGACGCCGCTCGTATGCCGCGTTCGCCGTGAAGATGCCGAGCCCGTGGAAGACCGTGAGCAGATCGGTCAGCGGCTCGTGGTCAGGGCGGTGGGCGAAGGTGATACGGCCGCCGCCGAGCAGCAGCTCGTGGCCGACCTCGTGGGCGTAGATCGCGACCAGCGCGACCGGATCGGTCGCCAGCTCGGGCGCAAGGTGGATCTCGTTACCGGCCGAGCCGCGCACCCACCGGCCGTGCGACTCCAGCACTGTGCCCCTGGACGCCGCCCGCTGCGCACCGGCCAGGCCGAAGCCGAGCACACACTGCCCGGCCGCCAGCCCCATTCGCTCGGCAACCCGCGCACACAGCTCCTCAGCAGCCGGCAGTGAGCCGTCGTACCCAGCCGGGACGAACTGAGCCGGTACGACGATCGGACGCCGGAGCGCCTCCTGGCCGAACTCGCTGATCAGCCAGTCCATCGAGGCGCGAATCCAGCGTCGGCGTCCGCCTGGTAACCGCTGCGTCGGCGCCTTCAACCGAGCCCGCACCTGCTGCGCGCGCCGCAGCGCGCCGATCGGATTCCGCACCGGATGCATCATGCCGCCTCCGCGGCCGGCTCGCGCGCCCGCTCGGCGATCCTGGAAGCTGCCCATGCCCCTCAGACGTCGCTACGCACCGAAGTGTTCCCATCACGTGGCGGCGTCTTCTTGGCCAGTTCGCGCGCCCGCTCGGTGACCGTGAACCGCTGCTGCCAGTCGATCTCCGCATCCCAGCCTGGCTCGAACCGCTCGCCGATCAGGTGACGCCGGCGGGCCAGGTAGTTACTCATGGCCTCGGTCATGCCGCGCTCGCCGAGGTAGCCCAGGCGTCGGTGGCGCAGGCCCCCGGCCCGCTCCAGCGCCTGGTTGAGGGAGAAGATGCCGAACCCGTGGAACACCCCGAACAGGTCGACCAGGTGTTCGTTGTCCGGCCGGCTCCGCTTGACCAGGCCGCGGTTCAGCACCTCGTGCCCGAGCTCGTGCACCACCTGCGCGACCACGGCCGCCGGGTTCCCGAGCGTCCGAGCGTTCACCATGATCGCGGACGCGTCGTGCGCGCTGGTCCCGCCCTGCGGCAGCTGACGCAGGTCACGCCAACACGCGGCCACGGTCAGATCCAGATCGTCATCCCAGTAGGCCTGCGCCGCCCGCAGCGCCGCGTCCCGCTCCGCACCCTCGCGCGCGTGGATCTGTTCGCACAACTCGATCTCGCGGTATGCCTCGGCCAGCGACAGAATGTGCAGCTCGGGTTGGAACCCCGCCGCCTGGAGCGCCGCGAATTCGGCGTTCGAGACGTGCTCAGGCAGCCCGGTGATCGCGAGCAGCTCGCGTGCCCGCGTCATCCGCTCGGGATCGCCGGACTCGGCGTGCGACTGCCAGCTCTGCCGTACCAACCGGGCCGCATGCGAGCGCGCCGCCCTCCGCACCTCCACCATCCGGAAGCTGAACCGGATGTTGTCGGCAGGTACGCCAATCCGCTCGCAGACCCGCAAACACAACGCCCGCGCCGCCTCCTCCGACCCGTCCCACTCGGCCGGCAGAAACTCACTCGGGCGGACGACGTCCCGCCGCAACGGCTCGTCGCCGAACTGCCCGACGTACCACTCCAGCGACTCGTCGACCCAGGACTCCAACCCGCCGGGCAGCTCGATCAACGGGTCGAGCGCGGCGTGGTACGCCTTCTTGTACTTCCGAATCCACTCCCGAACGCTGCCCATGTCAGCTCAGACACCGCTAAGCGTCGAAGCGTTCCCACGACATGCCGCCAGCTCACGCGCCCGCTTGACGACTCGCTGCCGGGGCCCCCAGTCCATCTCCAGCTCCCACGGCGGGTTGAGCGGCTCGCCGACCAGGCGATGCCGCCGGGCCAGGTAGTTGGCCAACGCCGCGGTCATGCCGATCTCACCGAGGTAGCCGTTGCGCCGAGCTCGTGCACCACATGGGCCACCACGCTCGCCGGATTCTTGAGGCTGTTCTCGCTCAGCACGATCGCGGACGTCGTGTAGCCGGTGGGTTTGCCTCCGGGCCACCGGCGCAGATCGATCCAGATGGCTCCCGTCGACCGGACGAAGTCGGCATCCCACTCGGTGTGCGCCGCCCGGAGCGCCGCCGCGCGCTGCTCCCCCTCGGCCAACCGGATCTCCTGACAGCGGTAGAGCTCCCGGGCGGATTCGGTCCCCGACAAGACCGTCAGCTCCGGCTCGAAACCGTCCTTCTCGAGCACCTTGGTCTCGGCCACTGACATCAGCTCGGGCAGACCGGTGATCGCGAGTAGCGCCCGGGCGCGGGCCGCCCGCTCCGGATCCGCCGACTCGGCGTGCGGCTCGAGACCCCATCGCACCAGCCGGGCGGCGCGTGAGCGAGCCGCCGTGCGAAGCTCCTCCAGCCGAAAACTGAACCGGATGTCGTCCGCCGGCACACCGACCCGCTCGCACACCTGCACACACAGCTCGCGCGCAGCCTCTTCCGACCCGTCCCACCGGCTCGGCTGCAGATCACTAGGCCGAACCGCATCCCGCCGCAACGGCCCGTCACCGAACTGCTCGACATACCAATCCATCGACTCCCGCACCCAGCGCTCCAGCCCACCAGGCAACTCCTGCCATGGCTCCAGAGACCACGGCCGCCGCGACTTCTTGGCGCCCCGACGCCGCCCCCGCAGAAAGCTCATACCGCCTCGGACGTCGTCATCGGGTGCGGCGTTCCGTCATTTCAGCAGCAGTGCGCCGAGGCGGCGGGAGGCGATGTACATGCCGGTGGCGCCCATGGCTATCAAGTAGGCGGCGTTGAGGAGGAGGGACCAGCTGACGGTACCGGTGGTGAGGGCTCGCTCCAGGTGGACGCCTTGGTAGAGGGGGGTGATCTCGACCAGCCAGCGGATGCTGGTGGGGTAGGTCTCGATCGGGTAGAAGGTGGCCGAGAAGAGGAACATCGGGATGGTCGCGAGCTGGACGAACTCGAAGTCCTGCCAGCTGCGCATGAAGGTGGTCAGCGCCATGCCGGCGCCGGCGAAGGCGAAGCCGATCAGGACCGAGGCGGGGAGCGCGAGCAGCGCCCACCAGGATTCGATCAGGCCGAGCGCGAGCATCACCAGCACGAACATGGCCGAGTAGCAGGCGCCGCGCAGTAGCGCCCAGGTCACCTCGCCGGTGGCGATGTCCCACGGGCGCAGGGGTGTGGCGAGCATCGAGTCGTAGAGCTTGGCGTACTTCATCCGGAAGAAGATGTTGTACGTCGAGTCGAAGATCGCGCCGTTCATCGCGGAGCTCGCGAGCATCGCGGGGGCGACGAAGGCGGCGTACCCGATCTTGGTGCCGTCGGAGAGCGTGAAGTCGCCGACCAGCTGGGCGACGCCGATCCCGATCGAGAGCAGGTAGAAGACCGGCTCGGTGAAGCCGGACAGGAAGACGACCCAGGAGCGCCGGTAGAGCAGGAAGTTCCGCTCGATGATGTGCCGGCCGCCGAGCCGGATCGGGACCGGGACGACCCGGGCGGTCAACGTCGCCATCAGCCGATCAGCTTTCTCGTGAAGCCGCGGACGGCCAGCCACGTCCCGATCGCGAACCAGGCCAGCAGATACGCGAGGTTGAGCAGCACGAGCCACGGATGCAGCGTGCCGAGGCTGAGATCCCTCGACAGCTGGACGCCGTGCCACAGCGGGCTCAGGTAGGCCAGCCACTCGATCCAGTTCGGCAGTTGGGAGACCGGGAAGAACGCGCCGGAGAACAGGAACGCCGGGACGACGCCGAACCGGAACACCATCGCCAGGCCGGAGTCGTTCTGCAGGGTGCTGGCGAAGGCGACGACCGGCGCGGAGGCAGCCATCCCGACCAGGATCACGACGGGTAACGCGAGCAGGCCGAGCGGTGAGCGCAGGCCGCCGAACGCCGCGATCACGGCCAGGAAGACCACACAGGTGCTCGCGACGCGGAACGCGATGAACGCGAGCTGCCCGTAGACGACATCCGCCGGCCGCAGCGGCGTCGCAATCATCGAGTGGTAGAACTTCTGCCATTTCAGGCCGCTCAGCACCGGGTACGTCGACTCGCCGACCGCGATCTGCAACGCGGTGGCAGCCAGCAGACCGGGCGCGATGAACTGCAGATAGCTGACGCCGCCGAGCGCGCCCGTCCCGTTGCTGTCGACGAACGAGCCGAGGCCGATCCCCATCGCGGCCAGGTACAGCATCGGCAGCAGGAAGCTGCTGATCAGGCTGCCCTTCCACGTCCGTTTGTAGACCGTGAGCCAGTAGTCGAACTGGCGGCGGCCGTTCTCCAGAGCGACGGCCATCAGTCCACCAACGTTCGGCCGGTGAGCCGGAGGAACACGTCCTCCAGCGTCGAACGCCGGACCAGGACGGCGGCCGGCTGCAGCCCGCGCTCATGGACGGCGGCGACCGCGCGCTCACCGTCGTCGGTGTAGAGCAGGATCCGGTCGGGCAGCACCTCGATCCGCTGCGCGAGATCCTCGACCTTGCCGGCCAGCGCATCATGGTCGGAGAACATCACCTCCGGCCCGAAGCGCAGCTCGGTCACCTCCCGCGTCGAGTAGTCGCGGATCAGCTCGGCCGGTGAGCCCTCGGCCGCGATCAGGCCGCCGTCCATCACGACCAGCCGGTCGCAGAGCTGCTCGGCCTCGTCCATGTAGTGGGTGGTGATGATCAGCGTGACACCGGCTTGTTTGAGCCGGAAGAGTTTGTCCCACAACAGATGCCGGGCTTGCGGGTCGAGACCGGTGGTCGGCTCGTCGAGCAGCAGCAGGTCGGGTTTGCTGACCAGCGAGCGGGCGATCGTCAGCCGCCGCTTCATCCCGCCGGAGAGCTCGTCGACCTTGACCTTGGCCTTCTCGGTCAGCGCGACGAACTCGAGCAGCTCGTCGGCGCGCTCCTTGCACTCGGCGCGGCTGAGCCCGAAGTACCGGCCGTAGATGGTCAGGTTCTCCCGGACGCTCAGCTCGGTGTCGAGCGTGTCGTCCTGGGGGCAGACGCCGAGCCGGGCCCGGATCGCCGGGCCGTCGGCGGCCGGGTCGAGCCCGAGGATGCGCAGCGTGCCGCCGCTGGTCGGCGAGACGGCCCCGATCATCCGCATCGTCGACGACTTGCCGGCGCCGTTCGGCCCGAGGAAGCCGAAGGCCTCGCCGCGCCACACGTCCAGGTCGATACCGCGCACCGCCTCGAAGTCGCCGTACGACTTCCTCAGCTCGCGCGCATGGACCAAGGACTCCCGCTGCTCATCCACGCCACCGACCCTAGACCGGGCCGTCGACAGTTTTCTTGTCGATTCGGTACCCAAGCTTGCGAACCGCATAAGCCTGGACGGCGGCGGACAGCCAGGGCGGGAGTTCGGGGTCGACCGAGGCGATCATCGCGCGCTGCTCGGGGTTGTCGAGCAGGACGGCCCCGAGGTTGTAGTAGCCGGTCGCGTCGGCGGGCCACAGCTCCAGAACGCCCTGGTAGTGCAGCTCGGTCAGCTCGAGCGCCTCCGGCGAGTCCGGTACGACGCCGCGCGCCCGGGCGGCCGACATCCGCAGGAGGAGCCGGCGTCCCTCGTCCGCCATCCGCTCGTAGTCGTCCCGCGACCAGCCGTCGGTCGCGCGGACCGCCTCCTCGAACGCGGCGCCCACCTCGGGGCCGAACCGGTCGGTGAGGTCTGCCTCCAGCCGGTCGCGGGCCGCGGTCAGGCCGACGAAGAACTCCTCGTCGCCGATGGAGTCGTCGCCGGACAGGCCCTCGATGGTCCGGTCGACGACGCCGATCACGCCGTCCAGGCGGCGGCGTTCGCGCTCGAGTTGCTCGCGGTGACCGCGCAGGGCAGCCAGCTCGTCGGCGGGCTCGGCGAGGATCCGGGCGATCTCGGGGAGCGCGACGTCGAGCTCGCGGAGCAGCAGGATGCGCTGCAGGCGGAGGAGCTCGGGGCGGCCGTAGTAGCGGTAGCCGTTGGGGGCGACGTAGCCGGGCGGGAGCAGGCCGATCGCGTCGTAGTGCCGCAGCGTCCGGACGGACACTCCGGCGAGTTTCGCCACCTCGCTGACCGTGCGTTCCACGCTGCCGACTTTATCGGCTGGAGGGTGACGTTACGTCACCCCTTAGCGTCCGATTCATGGCAATCACCTTCCTGCGCACCCGGCTCATCGACCGCGGTCAGCTGCTCACCGACGACTGCCTCCGGGTGGCCGACGGCCGCATCGCCGCCATCGGCGGCCCCGAGATCGCCCGCCCCGGCGACCAGCTCTTCGACGGCGGCACGCTGCTCCCCGGCCTGATCGACGCCCACGTCCACCTGGTCCCCGGCGCGTCCCAGCTGTCCGCGACCTTCGGCGTCACCACTCTGATCGACCTGTTCAGCAAACCCGACCTGATCACCGCCGAGCGCGCCGCCGGCGCCGACTTCCGGACGTCGTCGATCGGCGCCACCGCCCCCGGCGGCCACCCGTCCCTGGCCTATGCTCCCTTCCCGTACGTCGAAGGGCCCGCGGACGCCGAGCAGTTCGTCGCCGACCGCATTGCCGAAGGCGCTGACCACCTGAAGCTCATCTACGACGACGGCTCCGGTCACGGTCTGCAGATGCCCTCACTCGACCTAGCCACCGTCGAGGCGCTGACCAACGCCGCCCACGCCCAGGGCTTGAAGGTGGTGGCGCACATCTCCACTGCCAGCGCGGCCG
The DNA here is from genome assembly GCF_013131805.1 of Kribbella sandramycini. Classification (GTDB taxonomy): domain Bacteria; phylum Actinomycetota; class Actinomycetes; order Propionibacteriales; family Kribbellaceae; genus Kribbella; species Kribbella sandramycini. The sequence continues at coordinate 69,303 of NZ_JABJRC010000008.1, forward strand.
TGGCCGTGGCCGCCTGCGGGGTCGACGTCCTGGCCCATGCGCCCAACGACGAGCTATCTGCCGAGCAGGTGCAGGCGCTGGCCGACGCGGGCATCGCAGTCATCGCCACTCTCGACGTGATTGACGGCTTCGGCGTCCTTCCGCTGCGGGAGGAGGCCGAGCTGATCGCTCGCATGCCCGCGCGCTGGCGGCGCTTGCTGGACAGCCAGGCCCGTCGGTGGATGCCTCCGCAGGCACCTGACGGCGCTGCGGCGCTTGCCAACGTGTTGGCTCTGCACCAGGCCGGTGTGACCATTCTGGCCGGAACCGACGCTCCTAACCCCGGTCTGGTGTTCGGCGCGTCCCTCCACCGGGAGCTCCAGCACCTGGTGCACGCGGGGCTCACTCCGGCCGAGGCGCTGACTGCGGCTACCTCTGGGCCGGCTGAGGTGTTCGGGCTCGCCGACCGCGGCCGGATCGCCGTCGGCGCACGCGCGGACCTCCTATTGGTCGACGGTGACCCGCTGACCGACATCACGGCCACGCACCGCATCCGGCGTACCTGGCTGCAAGGCGTGGAGCCGACCGGGTACGCCGGCAGCGACATCGAGCTGGCCGGCCTCGCCTTCATCGGGGAGACGACCACGCGGATCGTGAATGCGATCAAGGAGATGTGGCCGAACTTCCCCGGGCCGGAGGACGTACTCCGCGAGGACGGCGAGCTGCTCGGGCACGTCATCCCGCTCACCGACGGCTGGGAGCCGATCACCACGTTCGGCGCCGCACTCGGCCCGGTCGGCGAGCACGACGACGCCGTGGCCACGGTCGAGCGCGACGGCCTCGCCAGCCTCGCCGAACCGTGGTGGGCGCGGACGGATGGCTGGGTGTGGGAGGAGGCGACGATCGTCGAGGCGCAGCCTGACCGGGTCCGGCTGCGCTGGAACGACCCGATGCGGGAGCAGCCGCCGTCCGGTCAGTGGTATCCGCTGACCGACGTCGACCTGTCGCGGACCAAGCCCTAGCCGCGCCCGGCGTACGGCATGCCGGCCGCCATCACCATCAGGTGCGGTACGGCGACCGACGTCGGCAGCTGGGCCACGTGGACGACGAAGTCGGCTACGACCCGCGGATCGAAGGTCGGCTCGACCGCGATCGACCCGTCCGGCTGGAGTGCACCCTGCTCCATCCGTTCGGTCATCGCGGTCGAGGCGTTCCCGATGTCGATCTGGCAAGCGGTGATGCCGTGCGGACGCCCGTCCAGCTCCAGCTGCTTGGTCAGGCCGGTCACGGCGTGCTTGCTGGCGGTGTAGGCGATGCTCTGCGGCCGTGGGACGTGCGCGGAGATCGAGCCGTTGTTGATGATCCGCCCACCCTTCGGCTCCTGCGTGAGCATCCGGCCGAACGCCGCCTGCGCGCACAGAAACGACCCGGTCAGGTTGGTGTCGATCACTCGGCGCCAGTCCGCCTCAGCGACGTCCGGCACGGCGGCCGCGGGTGCACCGGTCCCGGCGTTGTTGACCAGGACGTCGACCCGCGGCAGTCCGGCGAAGAACGCCCGTACGGCGTCTCCGTCCACGACATCGAGTACGGCGTACTCCAGGCCGCCGCTGCCCAGTGCGACTGTCTCCTGCAGTTTCGCCTCGGTCCGCCCAGTGATGTGGACGTGAAAGCCGGCCGCCTCTAGCGCCAGCGCCATCTCTCGACCGAGCCCCGAACCGCCGCCAGTAACCACCGCCACCTGTGTCATGCCCGCAAGGTACGCCGCCACCACCAGCCCGCGACAACCGCCACTGCGGTCACGGCCACCAGCTCCAACCAGACTGCGTCGCCCAGCGGCGGCACCAGCTCCGACGTCAGGTTCCAAGCCGCATGCATGAGGATGGCCGCCGGCACCCCGCCCCGCAGCCGTTCGGTGACGAACAGCATCAGAAACGTCAGCGGGAACAGCTCCAGCAGGAACACCAGACCCTGCTGGGTGAACAGTCCATCCTCGTGCTGCCCGGTGCCGGCCAGGAAGTACAGCGGCAGATGCCACAGCCACCACGCCGTACCGAGGACGGCGGTTGTCGCGAGCGGACCGTAGTACTGACGCAGCCGCGGCTGCACGTAGCCCCGCCATCCGAACTCCTCAGCCACCGGACCAGCCAGGAACGTGTAGACCGCCGCGCCGAGGACCCCTCCGGCCCCAGCGATGACGGAACTCGCATGCCCCGGCAGCTCGGCCAGATTGCCGATCAGCGCGGTTGCGAGCAGTTGCGCCGCCGCACCGAGTACGACGGCCGCGACGAACCAGACCGGCGTCCAGCTGACACCCTGACGACGCTCGCGGTGCCAGAACCACATCACTAGCGCGGCCAGCGACGGCCCGGAGGCAGCGAGCCCGAACACCAGCTGACCGGCCCCCTCGTCGACAGGCACCCCGAGGAGCTGCATCAGCAGCCACGGGCCCCAGCTCAGCGCCACGCAGATCACGCCGAACTCCGCCAACCGGCGTCTCGTCACCGTCTTGCTCGCCACCGCGCTCGTCGTCACCCGCTCAGCCTGCTCGCCACGCTCGGTAGCGACCAGGGCGCTGAACCACCCCCGACAGTGGTCCTAGACCTACCTTCGCCACTCTTTGTGGTCGCTAGTTCACTATCAGCAAATGAGTGGCCACTCAGTCGTTGGTAACGGAAACTATTTGCGTGCGTAAGACAACTATGTATATGCTTGCAGCATGCAAGTAAATGACGCGTACACCCCGCAGACCCCGATCGAGGGCGTCATGCACGCGTTCACCCGGGTCGGCCGCCGGCTGAAGGCCAAGCAGCCCGGCGACACGATGGACCACAGCGCCCACATCGCGCTGTTCGTCCTGCGCTGCAGCGGTGCGCTGCGCCTGTCCGAGCTGGCCGCCCGGATGGAGCTGGACGCGTCGACCACGAGCCGCCAGGTGCGGGCGCTGGAGCGGCTGGGCATGGTCCGCCGCTCCCCCGACCCCGATGACGGCCGGGCCTTTCGGGTCGAGCTGACCGAGCAGGGCATCGCCCAGTGGGAGGCGAACGCCCAGCGCCGGGTCGAGCTCCTCACCGCCGCCCTGGACGGCTGGTCCGAAGCGGATATCGAGACTTTCGAGCGGTTGATGACGCGGTTCGCCGACGCCGTCACCGCCAGCACCGAGGCCCCGCCGCATGCGGCCTGGGCCGATAAGGGCTGGGCCGCCATGCAGGCGGCCCGCCGATCCCAAGACTCCGCGCCCGACGCCCGCAGTACGAGCGCCGCCCGCGAGCACATCGAGCAGAAGCTGGAGAGCACCACATGAGCACCACCGAGCCCGCCACCGCAGGCGGCGCCGCCCCAGAGACGCAATACCTGTCCCACAAGCAGATCCTCGTCGTTCTCGGCGGCCTGATGGCCGGCATGTTCCTGGCCGCACTCGACCAGAGCATCGTCGGCACGGCGCTGCCGCAGATCGTCAGCGAGTTCAACAGCCTCGACAAGCTGTCCTGGGTGGTCACGGCGTACCTGCTGACCTCGACCGCCTCGACGCCGCTGTGGGGCAAGATCTCCGACCTCTACGGCCGTCGTCCGCTGTTCATCGCGGCGATCGTCACCTTCCTGGCCGGCTCCGTGCTGGCCGCGCTGTCGCAGAACATCGAGATGCTGATCGGCTTCCGGGCCGTCCAGGGCCTCGGCGCCGGCGGTCTGATGTCGCTGGCCTTCGCCACCATCGGCGATGTGATCCCGCCGCGCGAGCGCGGTAAGTACATGGGGTACTTCGGCGCCGTGTTCGGTCTGTCGTCGGTCGCCGGCCCGCTGCTCGGCGGTCTGCTCACCGACGGTCCCGGCTGGCGCTGGATCTTCTGGATCAACCTGCCGATCGGCCTGGTCGCGCTCGGCGTCGTCGCCGCCGTCCTGCGGCTGCCGCACGTGAAGCGCTCGCACAAGATCGACTACATCGGCGCATCCGTCGTCACCGCCGCCGTCACCGCGCTGCTGCTCGCCATCTCCTGGAGCGGCCCGGAGAACGGCTGGGGCAACGCCACCACGCTCGCGCTGCTGATCGGCTCCGTCGTCCTGGCCGTCGCCTTCGTCCTGGTCGAGCTGCGGGTCGCCGAGCCGATCATCCCGATGGACCTGTTCAAGGGCCGGATCTTCTCCGGGTACGCCGGGTTCGCGTTCCTGCTCGGCGTCGCGATGTTCGGCGCGCTGATCTTCCTGCCGCTCTACCTGCAGGCCGTCAAGGACATGTCCCCGACCCGCTCGGGCCTGGCGATGCTGCCGATGATCGTCGGTATCTTCTCCGCCTCGATCCCGAGCGGCCAGCTGATGAGCAAGACCGGCCGCTACAAGATCTACCCGATCATCTCCGCGGTCCTGGTCAGCGTCGCGATGCTCCTGCTGTCCACGCTGAGCATGTCCACGCCGTACTGGCACCTGGGCGTCTACATGTTCATCATGGGCGCCGGCCTCGGCCTCTCGATGCAGATCACCGTCACCGCCGCGCAGAACAGCGTCCCCCGCCAGCACATGGGCACGGCGACCTCGACGATGACCTTCTTCCGCTCGATGGGCGGCGCGATCGGCACCGCGGTCTTCGGCGCCGTCCTCACCAGCCGCCTGCACGACCACCTGGCCGACCTCGTCCCGAACGCCACCCCCGGCCTCCTCGACAAACTCACCCAGGCCGCCAACAGCGTCCCGATGCTGCACGCCCTCCAAGAGCCGATGAAGGGCTGGGCCCTGCACGGCCTGGTCGACGCCATGGGCGACGTCTTCCTCGTCTCCCTCCCCTTCCTCGCCATCGCCCTGGTCCTGGCCATCATCACCCCCGAACAACGCCTGGCCGGCCGCTCCGACACCAAGCCCGACGACGAAGCCTCCCTGGAAGCCTCCGCCGCCGCAGCCATCCACTGAACCCACCGAACCCGGCGACCGGCCCCGAACCTGCGGCGGCCGGTCGCCGCAGGTTCGGCACACTGTTCCGATGAACCCGCTGCAGACCCGGATGACGTACGTCGGCCTGCGCGCCATCGCGCCCGCGGGCTTCGTCCTGGCCGGTGGCTACGCGCTCCGCGCCCACGGCTTCGGGGACCGCGACTCCGACGACATCGACCTCTTCACCGACGTCCTCGATCCAGCCCCGTTCGCGACCGCGGTCAGCGACCTGGTCGCCGCCTGTCCGGCCGATGGTCTGCGCGCGGACGTCGTCCGGCAGGCGCCGACCTTCGCCCGGCTCCTGGTGACCGCACCCGATGGGGCGACCGGCAAAGCCGACCTCGGCGTCGACCACCGCGGTTTCCCACCGGTCGAGACCGGCCTGGGCCCGGTCCTCGCCGAACGCGACGCCGTCGGCAGCAAAGCCGGCGCCCTGTACTCGCGTCTGGAGCCCCGCGATCTGCTCGACCTCCAAGCCATCCGGGCCGGCGGCCGCTACCCCCGCGAGACCCTCCTCGAACTAGCTGACGCCCGCGAGTCCACTCCCCTCGACCGCCCGACGTTCGCCGGCCAACTGGCAGCCCTCAGCCGCCTGCCCGACACCGGTTTCGAGCGGTACGGCGCCGGGCCGGAGCTGATCGCCGTCGCCCGGGAGACCGCACGATCCTGGGCCGCGGACCGGCGTCCTCGAGCTGCCCAAACACCTCGACTGGGGCCCGGACCGTCGCTACGACCTGGACCAGCCGGACGACGCGACCACGCTCTACTCCAAGGTGCTCAGCGAAGCTTCGACCGAAGCCGACCTGAGCCAGTGGATCGACCGTGACCTCCTGATCGCCCTGTGGCCGACCCTCCGACTCCCCCGCCGCTGCGCCGAGCTCTGGACCCAAGCCTTCCCCCAGCTCGGCGCCAAGGGATGAACCCGAACCACCAGGAGCCGACCCGGATCGCGCTGTCTGCGCTCCGCGACCGCGGCTTCGCCCTGGCCGTTGGCAACGCGCTGACAGCGCACGGGATCGGCGCTCGGCCCTCGGACGACGTCGACCTGTTCACCAACCCGGATGAACGAGGACTTCGGCGCCGCCGCGGAGCAGCTGCGAACGGCGTTGCAGGAGCAGGGCTACGACACGCGGATCACCCGTCAGCACCCGACCCATGTGCGCCTGGAGATCGGCTGGCCGATGCGCGGGAGGCCGCCCCGATGGATCGGCCCACGTTCGTCGAATTGCTGGATTCGGCCCGGCAGATCCCGGATCGCGAGTACGCGAAGTACGGCCTCGGCCCCGAGGAGACGGCAGGCTTGAAGGATCGAATGACCGGCTGGGCCGACGAACTGCGCACCCGGGCGGAGAATCCGGACATCGACAAGTCCATGGGCCTGGTCCAGGGCGGCCAAGCACTACCCAACCAGGAGCGGTTCGGCGCGGCCGGCGGCGGGAGCCACCGGCAGTCGCCGTACCAGGCCCGGACAAGGGCGAGCGCGGAAGCTGAGCGGCGCTAAGGCGTGGGCTCCGGCTCGGTGGGCTGGGGTTTTCGTCTGGGGAGGGGGCGGCGGGGTGGTTCGGGGTCTACGTCGTTGCCGGCCAGGTGGTTGACGATGGTGTTGAGGACGGCGGCGGTGGGGACGGCGACCAGGGCGCCGACGATGCCGGCGACGACGACGCCGGTGGCGATGGCGAGGATGACGGCCAGCGGGTGGACGCTGACGGCGCGGCCGAGGAGGAAGGGCTGGAGGACGTGGGCCTCCAGCTGCTGAACGCCGATGACGACGGCGAGCATGATGATCGCGACGATCGGGCCCTTGGCGACGAGGGCGACCAGGACGGCGACGATACCGCTGACCAGGGCGCCGACGACCGGGATGAAGGCGCCGACGAAGACCAGGATGCCGATCGCGCTGACCAGGGGCAGGCCGAGGATGGCGGCGCCGAGGGAGATGCCGACGGCGTCGACGGCGGCCACGATGATCGTGGCGCGGACGAAGGCGGTCAGCGAGACCCAGGCCTTGCGGCCGGAGGAATCGGCCTTCTCGCGCGCCTGCCGCGGGAAGAGCCGGACCAGCCAGGCCCAGATCTGATCGCCCTGGTAGAGGAAGAAGAACAGGCAGAACAGCGCGATGAACAGGCCGGCGAAGACGTGGGTCGCGGTCGTGCCGACCTCGGCGGCCCGCTGGCCGAGCGCGCCCCCGGAGGTGATCGTGTCCTGGATCTGTTTGAAGAGATTGGTGATGTCGGTGTCGGTCAGGCCGAAGTTCAGCCGGGCCATCTCACGCAGTTGCTGGACACCTTCACCGACCTGGGTCGACAAGCTCTCGAACTGGCCGGCGATCTGCGTGCCGACGAGTGTGAGCAGGCCCGCCACGAGCACGAGCGTCGCGATCACCGTGATCCCGGCCGCCGGCCCGCGCGGCACGCGCAGCTTCTGCAAGCCGTTGGTGACCGGCACCAGCAGCGCCGTGAGCAGCACGCCGACGGTCACCGGGACGACGACCTCGGACAGATATCGCATGCCGTACGCGATCGCCAGCACGGCGGCCACGATCACCAGGAACCGCCACGACCACGCGCTCGCGATCTGCATCCCCGGCGTCACCCCGGTGTCGACGCGCCCCCGGCTCGACGTCACGAGCAAGTGGTCGTCCGGCGGCACCGAATCGGCCGTCTCCTCGACCACGTCGTTGTCCGCGACCGGACTCTTGTCGTCGCTCATCCAACCTCCCCAAGAACGTCTGCTCCCGAGCCTAGTGCCCGGCTCCGACGGTTCCATGAATGTGCGCGGCCAGCCCCTGTGCCGCGGCCGGATTCGCATCGGCGAGCAGACCGACGGCAGCGAGGACGTAGTCCTGATCGACGCAGATCTGCGCGTGCTCGGGGACGAGCCAGCCCTCGGCCTGGGCGTTGGTCGCGACCGAGCCGAGGATCCGGGCGGCGACGTCCGGGCCGTTGTGCCGCAGGACGCCGCCGGAGCCGACGAGCAGGTCGACCTCGCGCAGATCCTTCCCGGAGCGCTCGATCACCCGGCCGCCCGGGCCGAACACGATCCGCTGCCGGCCCGCGTGCCGCCGCAGGGCGACCGTGGCCGCCACGCTCGCGAGGGCTTCGTCGAACTGCGTCTCACGCGCTGAATCGGGGAGGTACGCCGGCTCCTGGTGCCGGCGAGCGGCTGCGACCCGGAGTACGTCGTCGTCCGGCAGCAAGCCGGATTCGATGCCGGCGGCAACCACTGGGGCGGCGCTCCAGCGCATCCCCAGATCGCCTTCGACCGTACGGGTGACGGGATGGGTGGCGACCACCTCGCGGCCCAGGTTGGCGTCCTCGGGATCGAGCTCGATCACCGAGTGGACGTCGGTGGTCGCACCGCCGATGTCGACCACGGCCACATCGCCGTGCAGCCCGGCGAGCACCTCGACCCCGCGCAGTACGACATCCGGCGTCGCGGCGCGCACCATCCGCGCGAACGCCGGATCCCGCGACAGACCTTTGCCGCCGATCACGTGCGCGAGGAACATCTCCCGGATGGCAGCCCGCGCGCCGCCCGGGGCGAACACCCCGATCTCGGGGACGACGTTCGCCGCAAGTACATGCGGGACGTCGCCGAGGATCGCCGCCACCTCCGGCTGGGCCTCGACGTTGCCCGCGACAACGACCGGCCGCCGCCATTTGTAGGTGGCCAGCGTCCGCGCGGCCTGCAGCAGAACGGCCGAGTTGCCGCCGTCCGTCCCTCCGACGAGCAGCAGGACGTCGGGCCGGTCCTTCCGCAACTCCTGGAGCGACGACCGGGTCAAGCCGCCGCTGACGACCGCGACCACCCGGCCGCCACTCGACAGCGCGACCCGCTTGCCCGCCTCGGCCGTCACCAGCTCTTCGTTGCCGACGACACCGATCCGCAGCCCGCCGCCCGCGCTCGAACAGGCGAGCACCTCGGCGGTCTCGACACCCCGGTCGACCTCGAGCAGAGCGGCCCGGCAAGCCCGCCAGCCGTCCATGACATCGGTTCCGACCGTCGTCGGGGACTCGGCCCGGGCCACCAACGCGCCCGACGCCGAGTCCACCGCGACCGCCTTGGTAAAGGTCGACCCGAAGTCGACCGCCACCACCAGGCTCATGGATCAGGACATGGCGCGGTCGAGGTCCTCCAGCAGGTCCTCGACGGTTTCGATGCCGACGCTCAGCCGGATCAGGTCCGCGGGCACCTCGAGCGGCGTCCCGGCGACCGAGGCGTGGGTCATCTTGCCCGGGTGCTCGATCAGCGACTCGACGCCGCCGAGGGACTCGCCGAGTGTGAAGACCTCGGCCCGGTTGCAGATGTCGATCGCCTGGGCCTCGCCGCCGCTGACGCGGAACGACACGATGCCGCCGTACCGCTTCATCTGCTTGGCGGCCGTCTCGTGGCCGGGGTGGCCGTCGACGCCCGGGTAGAGCACCTGGCTGACCGACTTGTGCCGCTGCAGGAACTCGACGACCTTCTCGGCGTTGTCGCTGTGCCGGTCCATCCGGACGCCGAGCGTCTTGATCCCGCGCAGCACCAGCCAGGAGTCGAACGGCCCGGCGACGGCGCCGATCGCGTTCTGGTGGAAGGCGATCTTCTCGGCCAGGCCGGCGTCCCGCACGATCAGCGCGCCGCCGACGACGTCGGAGTGGCCGCCCATGTACTTGGTCGTCGAGTGCACGACGACGTCGGCGCCGAGCTCCAGCGGCTGCTGCAGGTAGGGCGAGGCGAACGTGTTGTCGACGACGAGCAGCGCGCCGGCCGAGTGCGCGACCTGGGCAACGAGCGCGATGTCGGCGACGTTCAGCAGCGGGTTGGTCGGGGTCTCCAGCCAGACGACCTTCGTCTTGCCGGGGCGGATCGCGGCCCGGATCGCCTCCGGGTCGGTGACCGCGGCCGGCGTCATCTCGACGCCCCAGGCGCCGAGCACCTTGGAGAACAGCCGGAACGTGCCGCCGTACGCGTCGTCGGGGAAGACCACGTGGTCATCGGGGACGCACAGCGACCGGATCAGCGTGTCCTCGGCGGCGAGGCCACTGGCGAACGCGAAACCGCGACTGCCCGCCTCGATCGCGGCCAGACACTCCTCGAGCGCCGTCCGGGTCGGGTTCGCCGAGCGGGAGTACTCGTACCCGTTGCGGAGGCCGCCGACGCCGTCCTGCTTGTAGGTGCTGGTCGCGTAGATCGGCGGGACGACCGAGCCGGTCGTCGGGTCGGGCTCGTTCCCGGCGTGGATCGCGAGCGTCTCGAAGCCGTAGTGGTGTTCGGTGTTCACCGGACCAGCGTACGGCCTGGTCTGCCGCCCGCCGAACTCGCTCCTCGGCGCTGAGACGGTCACCCGAAGTGGTGGGATCCGAGTTGTCCACAGATCCGTCCAACCCCCTGGCGAGCGACCCCCGGGGCCGCCTAGGGTCGCTGTGGGTAGTGGATGGAGCGCAGGAGGGCGAACGGGATGAAGACGCAGGACAGGCCGCTCGATCAGGACGATCTGGCGCTGGCGGATCTCGCCGAGATCCAGGACTGGTCCGCCCTGGCCGGGCCGGACGGCGACGACTCCGGGCCCGAGGTCGTGCGGGCGCTCGTCCATCGGGTAATGGCGCAGTCGACCTGGCAGCCCTGGCCGCTGCAGGCGGGCGAGACGATCGATCCCGAGATGGTCTCCTGGGGGTTCGTGACCCCGCGCGGTACGACGATGATCGTGTTCGACGGGCTCGTGTTCGCCGACTGCCCGGACAGCGGCTGGTCGGCGTACGACATCGGCCCCGACGACCTGGAGGCTGCCGCGGCAGGCCTGGATGCGCACTGGCCCGATCACCTCGCCCTCACCACGCGGTACTTCGGCCCGCCCGACTACATCGGCGACGACAGCAGCCCCGGCTTCGCCGACGAGTGGGCGCCCGGCGCGGCGGCCGACTACCGGCAGCTGGCCGTCTGGGTCCGCCCGGGCGCCGAGCTGCGGCTGTACAGCATCAAACCCCAGAAGGACCCGCTGACGACGTCCGTCGGCGTCAGCTACGCGATGTACCTCGACTAGGAGACCCGATGAGCCAGACGACACCGGAAGGCCGCTTGAGCCGCCGTGAGGCCCGGGGCATCCGTCGCGAGTTCAAGCGCACTGTTCGGCAGGGCACGAAATCCATGAAGGCCGCCTACCAGCTGGCGCGCAAGGACGTCGACCGGATGAGTCCCCGCCTCCGCGAGGAGATCGGCGCCTCCGGACTGACATCCGCCCACCTGACGGCGATGGCGCAGCGGGCTCTCACCGGCGTCCACGACCAGAACGACCGGGCCGATCTCCGCACGCTCGCCTACACCGCTCAAGGTCAGTACCAGGGGCCGTCGCAGGAGCCGACCTCGCTCGTCGGCAGGCTCACGGAGGCCGCGTCGGGATGGCGGGACTACCGCCGCGGGACGAAGATGCTCAAGGCGGCGTACGCGCAGGCGGCCAAGGACGTGAAGACGATGGATCCCGTCGTCCGCTCCCAGATCGGGCACTCGCGGATGTCGCGCGGGGATCTGGCCTACCTGGCGAAGAACAACTTCATCGGGGCGGCCACCGGATCGGACCGTTTCGAGGTCAGCCCCGGGGTGTCGGCCGAGCAGGCGGATCGCTTCGCCGAAGCGGCCCCGGAGATCAGCCCACAGCAGGCGCCGCAGGTGGAGAGCCAGCAGCGGCTGGACGCGTTGCGGGCGGAGATTCAGCAGTTGCGGGCGCAGATCGGTCAGCTGGAGGCAGAGGTCGCCCGGCTGGAGGCAGCCGAGCAGCAGCAAGCGGTGCAGGGCCCGGAGCAGGCCGCTGCCGGCCCTGAGGCTCAACAGCCCACGGTCCAGCAGCCGGCGGTGCAGCAGCCCGCCGTTCAGCCGACCGTCCAGCAGCCTGCGGCTCAGCCGGCGGTGCAACAGCCTGCTGTTCAGCAGGCGGCGGTGCAGCAGCCGGCGGCCGCGGCTCCTGGGGTTCAGCAGCCTGAGGTGGCTGATCCGAACAAGACTGCCGAGTGGAACGCCGTACCGACCGGGCAGCAAGCCACCGCACAGCAGCAGCTCGGTGGGCAGCAGGAGTCGCCCGCGGCGCAGCCCGGCGCACAACAGCCGGAGGCGACACAGCCCGGCGTACAGGAGTCGGGGACGGCGCAGCCCGGCGTACCGCAGCCGGTTTTTCGGGCGGAGGGGCAGCAGCCTCAGCAGGAGGGTGGGCGGGTGCCGGCGGCGCAGCAGTCGCCGCGGGGGTCGCAGCAGGCGGTGTTCCAGTCGGCGGGCAATCAGCCGACTACGCAGCCGGGGCAGCCACAGCGTCCGGCGGCCGGGGCGCCGACGTTCCAGGCCGCGGGTGAGCAGCTGCCGCAGAGCCCGGGCCAGCACGGCGACAGTGCGCTCCACAGCTACGACTCGGCCCTGAGCGGTGTCGCGCCGCCCAAGGGCGCGACGACGGCCGAGGCGAAGAAGACCGCCCAGTCCGACCCGAACAAGAACCAGCACAGCACCGGACAGAGCGCCAACCGCAACACCAAGGGCCCCGACGGACGCAGCTGACCACCCCACGCTTGACGCAACCGTTCAGTTGCAATACATTTATTGCAACTGACCGGTTGCTATATATCTGGAGGTTGTCATGGGATTCCCCGATCGCATCGAGCGCACCGTCGAGCTCAACCAGCCGCCCGCGAAGGTCTGGGCCGCGCTGACCACCGCCGAGGGTCTCGGCACCTGGTTCGGCAACCAGGCCACCGTCGACCTGCGCACCGGCGGCACCGCCGAGCTCACCTGGACCAGCGGCGACAAGGCCGAGCTCCGGATCGAGCGCATCGAAGAGCCCAAGGTCTTCGGCTACACCTGGCACATCTACGGCCTGCCCGCCGACGACCCCCGGCGTACCTACGTCGAGTTCACCCTCGAACCGACCGCCGCCGGCACCCGCCTGACCGTCGTCGAGACCGGCTTCGCCCAGGTCACCGCCGACGACGCCTACACCAAGGCCTACGACGGAAACACCGAAGGCTGGCGCCTCGAACTCGGCGAACTGGTCGAATACCTCAATGCAGCCTGACCCCGCCGAGGCGATCGCCGAGCAGGTCTTCACCGCCCTCGCCGACCCCTCCCGACGCGCCATCCTCGCCGACCTCGCCACCGGCGGCCCCACCACCGCCACCGACCTCGCCGACCGCCTCCCCATCACGCGCCAAGCCATCGCCAAACACCTGACCCTCCTCACCGACGCCGGCCTCCTCACCCCCACCCCCGCCGAACGCCGCCGAATCCGCTACCACCTCAACCCCGCCCCCATCCAGCTAGCCCAACAATTCCTGGCCGCCCTGGCCCACGACTGGGACACCCGCCTAACAGCCCTCAAAACCCACCTGACCGACTGAAGTCGGCCGAGCGGGGTCAGTTGGTGGGTGGGGTGCGGCTGGCCAGGACGGCTAGGGCGGCTTCCAGGAGGGTGTTGCGGATTTCGGATTCGGGGACGTCGTCGTCGGGGGTGATGGAGAGGGCGGCGCCCAGGCACTCGATGGCGGCGGCGGCGCGGAGGCGGTCGGCGAGGGTGGGGTTGGGGCCGGCGAGCCAGAGCTGGAAGCGGCGGCTGGTGGCGATCAGGTCGCCGAGGTCCTCGTCGAGGGCGGCGATGACGGCGCCGATGTCGCGGGTGAGGGTGGGGCCGGTGGTGCGGTGCTTGATGATCACGTCGGCGTAGCCGCCGAGGAGCTCACGCTGGGATTCGGGTGACCATTCGAGCTCGTCGCTACCCGCCATCACCGAGCGGACGTCCTCGATGAAGGTGCCGATGATGGCGCGGAGCAGCTCCTGTTTCGAGGAGTAGTGGTAGTAGAGCGAGGCCTTGGTGATCCCGACCTGTTCGGCGATCTCCCGCAGGCTCGTCTTCTCGTAGCCCTGACCGGAGAAGAGCTCGAGCGCCGCGCGGTGGATGGCCGCCTTGGTGTCGCGGGGAGTGGTCTCGTGCTGCACGTCACCACCTTCTCATTGTTGTTCACCTACCGTGCGGCAGGTAGTCTACCAACCGACCGGCAGGTAGAAAGATCTCATGGAGGGGTTCCGAGGTGTTCACCAAGCTCGGGCGATACGTCGTCCACAACCCGTGGAAGGTGATTGCCGCGTGGGTGGTCGCGGCGATCGCCGTCCTGGCCTTCGCGCCGACCCTCGCCGATGTCACCAGCAAGGACCAAACGAGCCTGCTGCCGGACAAGTACGAGTCCGTCCAGGCGCAGAAACTCGCCGCCGACACGTTCGGCCAGACCAACGACGCGACCGCGAGCATCGTGGTCAAACGCGGCTCCGGCGGTGAGCTGACCGCCGCCGACCAGGCCAAGATCACCGACCTGGCCGCCAAGCTGACCGCGGCGAAGATCGACCGGGTCACCGCGGCCGTCACCGGCCCGCAGGCACTCTCGCCGAACAAGCAGGTCCAGATCGTCAGCGTCGGCCTCAAGGGCACCGCCGAGGACCAAGCCGTACTGGACGCCGTTCAGAAGGTCCGCGACGTCACCGGCCCGGCCCTCGACGGCACCGGCCTCGATCACGGCGTCACCGGCGACGCGGCCCTGATGCTCGACAACATGGACGCGTTCGACAACGCGCTCGTCGTCGTCGGCATCGCGACCATCGTGCTGATCATCGGTCTGCTGCTGCTGATCTACCGCAGTCCGGTCGCGGCGCTGCTCCCAGTCATCACCGTCGGCCTTGTCTCGGCGATCGCCCCCGGCCTGATCGCACTGGTCGCCAAGGCCTCCGGCCTGCAAGTCACCCAAGACCTGCAGACCATCCTGACCGTCGTCCTGTACGGCGTAGGCACCGACTACATCCTGTTCCTGCTGTTCCGCTACCGCGAGCTGCTACGCGCCGGCGAGGAGCCGAAGGCGGCACTGGCGAAGGCAACCGCCCGAGTCAGCGAGGTCATCGTCTCGGCCGCAGGAGCGATCGTCGTCGCCTTCAGCGCGCTCCTGCTCGCCGTCTTCGGCGGTTTCAAGAGCCTCGGCCCGGGCCTCGCGATCGCCGTCGTCGTGATGGCGTTCGCCGCGATCACCCTGATCCCGGCCGTCGTCTCGCTGCTCGGCCCGAAGGTCTTCTGGCCGTCGAAGTCCTGGCAGCAGACGCCGAAGGGGACGACGTTCAAGCGGCTCGGCCGGTTCACGGCCCGGCGTCCGGCGCTGGTCGCCCTCGCTTCCGGCGGCGTGATGGTCATCCTCGCCCTCGGCGCGACCGGCATGAAGGTGGACTACGACGCGTTCAGCCAGCTCCCGGCGGGCACCGAGTCGTCCCGGGCCGTCAAGGATCTGCAGGCCGGCTTCCCGGCCGGCGCGCTGAACCCGACCACGGTCTACGTCAAGAGCACGGACGGTACGCCGCTCGACCCGACCGAACTCACGTCGTACGCCGGGCAGCTCGCGAAGGTGGAGGGAGTCGGCGCGGTCCTCCCGGCGGACGCCAAGGGCGGCCTCGCCCTGCTCGGCCCGGACAAGACCGTTGCCCAGATCAACGTCGTACTGAACGGAGCGCCGTACGCCGCGGAGTCCCTCGATCTGGTCGACGGAAAGCTGCGCGACGTCTCGCACGCCGAGGCGCCGGCCGGGACGACGACGCTGCTCGGCGGGGTGACGTCGGCCTACACCGACATCCGCGATGCGAACGACCGCGACCTGAAGGTGATCTTCCCGGTCGCGGGCGGCCTGATCGCGATCATCCTCGCACTGCTGCTCCGGTCGCTGGTCGCGCCGGTGATCCTGATGCTGGCCGTCGTCCTGAGCTTCTTCAGCTCGATCGGCGCAACGGTCTTCGTCTTCCAGGGCGCGGTCGGGCATCCAGGTGTGTCGTTCTCGCTGCCGATCATGCTCTACCTGTTCGTCGTTGCCATCGGCACCGACTACAACATCCTGATGATCGCGCGGTTGCGGGAGGAGGCCGAGGTGGGCACCGATCCGCGGACGGCCGCCGATCTCGCGATCGAGCACGGCGGGCCGTCGGTGGCCGCGGCCGGGCTGATCCTGGCCGGGACGTTCTCCTCGCTGATGCTGGCCGGGATGGCGCTGCTCACCGAGATGGGCTTCTCGGTCGCGGCCGGGATCGTGATCTCGGCGTTCGTGATGTCGATCTTCCTGGTGCCGAGCGTGACCGCATTGCTCGGCAAGTGGGCCTGGTGGCCGCGCAAACTCAAGACCCGCGCGGCGCCGGCCGAGGAGCGTCAGTTGGAGGGGTCCTCAGCTGGACGGTGAACAGCGGTAACAAGAGGTGCAGGAGTGGGCCGATCGTCAAGGCGTAGACGGCCGTGCCCACTCCGACCACCCCGCCGAGCAGGAAACCGATCGCGACCACCGCGATCTCGATCGACGTCCGGACCAGCCGGACACTCAGACCGGTACGCCGAACCAGGCCGGTCATCAGCCCATCACGGGGGCCCGGGCCGAACTGGGCGCCGATGTAGAGGGCGCCGGCCAGCGCGTTGACCACGACTCCGGCGAGCATGAAGACGATCTTCAGCCAGAGCGCGTCCGGCCGGTCGACCGTCGCGAGGGTGAGGTCCGTGGCCAGGCCGATCACGACGGCGTTGCTGATCGTGCCCAGCCCGGGCCACTGGCGCAGCGGGATCCAGGCCAGCAGGACGACGAAGCTCATCACGATCACAACCGTGCCGAAGCTCAGCGGGACGTGCTTGATGATGCCGGAGTGCAAGACGTCCCACGGGTCGAGGCCGAGGTTGCCCTGGATCATCAGGCCCATCGAGGCGCCGTACAGGACCAGACCGACGTACAGCTGGACGAGGCGTCGCGGCAGGTGGCCTGCTTTGAGCTGCTGGATCGGGTTCAGGGCGGCGAGCTGGCGCGGCGGGGCTGGCGAAGTGGCGGTCACTTCTTCAGTTTGCGTGTCAACTGGCCTGGTGATCGATAGCCAATTGCGCAATAGTGGACTGCATGAACGCGCAGCAACTTCCCGCCCGCTCGGTCGTCGGCCTGCTCGGGAGCTGGTCCGGCGACTCCGGCCCGGCGTACCGGGCTCTGGCCGAGCGGCTCCGGCTGCTGATCGCGGACGGGCGGATCATGCCCGGCGCGCGGCTGCCGAGTGAGCGCGAACTGACGGACGCCCTCGGCGTCAGCCGGACGACCGTGGCATCGGCGTACCGGGAGTTGCGGGACAGCGGGTACCTGGTCAGCCGGCGCGGGTCGGGCAGTGTGACCGCACTGCCGACCAAGGTCGGGCCGGAGCTCGGGCGGCATCACGCGCCGGGGATCGACACCGAGGGGCTGTTCGACTTCACCTGCGCGGCGCCGGCCGCCGTCCCGGGGATCAGCACGGCGGTCGCGGCCGCTGCGGCTCAGCTGCCGGCGCACTTGGCCACACCGGGGTATCACCCGCAGGGGCTGCCGGAACTGCGGGCCGAGATCGCGGCGACGTACGCCGAACGCGGGCTGCCGACGTCCCCGGATCAGATCATCGTCACCGCGGGGGCGCTGGCGGCGACGTCGATCGCGATTCGGGCGTTCACGCAGATCGGCGACCGGGTGCTGACCGAGAGCCCGACGCACCCGAACTCGGTGGATGCGATCCGGCGCAGCGGGTGCCGCGTGGTCGCCGCGCCGATGAGCCCGGACGGCTGGGACCTCCCGTTGCTGGAGGCAACCATCCGGCAGACGGCGCCGCGGGCGGCCTGGATGGTGGTCGACTTCCAGAATCCAACCGGTTGGTTACTTACGGCGGCGGATCGGCAGCGGCTCGCGATCGCGTTCGCCCGCAGCCGCACGACGGCGATCATCGACGAGACGCTGGGCGAGCTGTGGCTCGACGGCCAGGAGATGCCGCCGCCGTTCGCGTCGTACCACCCGGACGGCGTCATCACGGTCGGCTCGGTGAGCAAGTCGTACTGGGGTGGGCTGCGGATCGGCTGGATGCGCGTCCCGTCGGCTCTGGTGGCGCGGGTGCTGGATGCGCGCGCCTCACTCGACCTGGGTGCCCCCGTCCTCGATCAGCTCGTCGTCGCCGACCTGCTCCGCTCCCGCGCCACTCTGCTCCCAGAACGCCGAGCCGAGCTCACACGCCGCCGGGACGCCCTGGCCGCCGCAGTCACCGCCGAACTGCCCACCTGGCGTTTCCGCCTCCCCTCCGGCGGTCTGTCGCTCTGGTGCGAGCTGCCCGAGCCCATCGGCTCCAGCCTCGTCGGCGTCGCCCAGCGCAACGGCGTCCTGCTGGTCGCCGGCTCCCGCTTCTCCCCCGACGGCGGCCTGGAGTCCTTCATCCGCCTCCCCTACACCCTCGACCCCGACACACTCCGCGACGGCGTCCACCGCCTAGCCGCCTCCTACAACTCCCTCACCACCACCCCCGGCACCCCCAGATTCACCCCCGCGATGATCGCCTGACGTCATCGCCCCGTAAGGATGCCGGGGAAGGTTCGCCTGTGGGCGGGTGTTGAGACACTATGTAAGCCGCACTGCGAAAGGCGTGAGAATGTCGTTCTTCAGCCGCAAGTCCACCCTCGTCGAGCCCGAGGCCGCACTGCCCGGCCGCCCGACCCCCGGCTACGCCGTACCCGCCGACAACATCGTCCTGGGCACCCCACAGACCGCTGCGGCGCCGGAGGGCTTCGAGGAGGTCTGGTTCGGCACCGGCTGCTTCTGGGGCACCGAGGAGATCTTCTGGCAGCAGCCCGGGGTCTACACCACCGCCGTCGGGTACGCCGGCGGCTACAGCCCGAACCCGTCGTACGAAGAGGTCTGCTCCGGCGGCACCGGCCACACCGAGGCGGTCCGCGTGGTCTACGACCCCACCAAGACCACCTTCACCAACCTCCTGAAGGTCTTCTGGGAGACCCACGACCCGACCCAGGGCATGCGCCAGGGCAACGACCTGGGCTCCCAGTACCGCTCCGCCATCTACTACACCACCGACGCCCAGCGCGCCGAGGCCGAACGCACCCGCGACCTCTACGCCCCCGTCATCAAACCCCGCGGCTACGGCGACATCACCACCGAAATCGCCCCCGCCACCACCTTCTACTACGCCGAGCCCTACCACCAGCAGTACCTCCACAAAAACCCCCACGGCTACCGCTGCCACAGCAACACCGGCGTCCCCTTCCCAGCCGGCGCCTGACTCTCCGGGCGGGCGCTCAGCGCCCGCCCGAACTCATACCCGCCGGGCGAGGTGGACGTGGATCTGGGCGTCGAGCTCGACTGTGTCGGGGAGGACGGCTCGTACGAGCCGGAAGGCTTCGTTGCGGTCGGCTTCGGTCAGTAGGACGTACGCCGAGACTGTGGACAGGTGGCCGATGTAGTCGTCGGAGCTCATTGTCAGGCGGTGTTCGACGATCTCTTGCCGGACGTCGGTGAACCACTCGGACTGTTCGAGCTCCGTGCCTGGCCACTGCATCGGTAGGTCGGCCGACGTCCCGTCCGGTGAGGGGACGCCGTCGTCCGCCAAGTACGGTGCGCGCGCTGCGCGGGCGGCCTCGCGGAGGGCCGGGTCGGCCAGCTGGATGGGCGCGCCGAACGACGCGAACACGCCGCCCGGGCGGACCAGCGCGGCCATCCGCTCCCAGCGGCCCTCCGGCTTCGTCCAGTGCAGCGCTGCCGCCGAATACACCAGGTCGTACGCCGTCTCCAACGGCAGCTCCTCGAACGCGGCCTGCACTGTCACGACGTCCGCCGGCAGATGCTTCCGCAGCTCGCCCAGCATCGCCGCATCCGGCTCGGACGCCGTCACCGCAACTCCAGCCCCCGCAAACACCCGGGTGGCCTTCCCCGTCCCGGCGCCCACCTCGAGCGCAGTCCCGATCGCTTCGCCCGCGTAAGACCGCACCACCTCGAACAGCCCCGCCGGATACCCCGGCCGAAAGCGCTCATAAGTCTCAGCCACAGTCCCAAAACTCAACGCCCGCTCAACCATGCCCAGCATCCTCACACCTCCCCCACCGCACCGCCTGCCATTTTCTGAGCTCAGGTGGGGAAGGTTCGGGCGATGGGCCAGGCGCCTGGGGAGGTGTTGGAGAGGACGGTGTGGGTGGTGGCGGTTTGCGGGTTGTGGAGGGTTTTGAAGGAGGCGCCGGCGTCGTAGCCGGTGAGGAGGATAGTGTCGGTGGTGGGGTGGAGCCAGAAGCCGAGGGCGTAGCGGAGGGACTCTTCGGGGACGTCGTGGCGCGGGCGGACGGCGTCTGCGACGGCGGTGATGATGTCGCCGGCGAAGAGGGCGCGCCAGAAGGCGGAGATGTCGGCGGCGGTGGTGTGGAGGCCGCCGTCGCCGGTGGCGAGGACGGGGAGGTGGAAGACGTTGGTGCGGTCGACGCCGTCCATGGGGAGGTAGCCGACGGCTGCGTCGGCGGGGAGCTCGTCTGAGCGGAGGAAGTCGGTGCGGGTCAGGCCGGCTGGGCGGAGGACGCGTTCGCGGACGAGCTCGTGATAGCCGGTGCCGGACGCTCGTTCGGCGAGTAGAGCGAGGACGACGAAGCCGCCGTTGCAGTAGGTGAACCGCTCGCCGGCGCGGAACTTGGTCGGGTGGCCGTCGAGCAGCGGCAGGAACGCCTCTGTGGTCGTCAGTTCATGGACGGCGCCGACGACGTAGTCGGTGATCTCACCATCGGCATCCTCGTCGAGGTAGTCGCCGATGCCGGACGTGTGGGTGAGCAGGTGTTCGACGGTGACGTCGTCCGCGATCAACGGGAGGTCCTTGCCGAGCAGCGAACGCGCAGTAGTACTCAGCTCCAGCAGCCCGTCCTGCACGAGAGACAGGACGGCGAGGGCGGTGAAACCCTTGCTGCCGCTGGCGATCCCGAACCTGGTGTCCACCGTGTTCGGCACCTGGTACGCCCGGTTGGCCAGCCCGTACGCCCGCGCGAACTCGACCTCCCCAGCCCGGTCGATCGACACCACACCCGAGAATCCGGTCTCCGCCGCGACCGTCTCGATCTCCTCGTACCCCATCGCCGCACAGTAGCCCGCGCCCGCGCGCCGCAGTACTCAATTCCGCCAACACTGTCCGATCGCGCAGCCCACTCGGGACAGGGGTTCCCGAGTGGGCTGCGGCCAGGGGGTTACGAGCGGAGGACGGACTGGGGGAAGTCGAAGGCGTTGTTGGGGTCGAAGGAGCGGACGGTCGACTTGAGGCGGGAGAGGTTGCCACCCCAGAAGGCGGTGCCCCAGTTGGTTTGCTGGGGGTGGATGTAGTTCACGTAGGAGCCGGAGCCGGCTACGGAGCTGAGTGAGTTCTGGACGGAGGTGACGCCAGAACTGTTGCCGCCGTTCCAGGTGTAGATCTGGACGGAGGCGACGGCGGAACGGTGCGGGTACGCCGTGTCGGTGGTGCTGAGCGTTTTGACCTTGCCGCCGAGCGCGTCGAAGAGGAGGACCATGTCGCGCTGTCCGCGCATGATCTCGACGATCTGGTCGGCCTTGGACTTGCTGAGCGTGGCGGCCAGCATGCGCGAGCCGGCGCGGAAGGTCTCGCGGGGGATCGTGCCGCCGGGCTCTGTGTTCAGGTAGCAGGCGTTGATGGGTTTGCCTGCGCAGCCGGCGAAGTGCTGCATGGTGTCCAGGTAGGTGCGCTTCTTCGTCGTCCGCTTGGAGGGCGACGCGCCGACTGCGGACACCAGCGCGTTGAGGTGGCTATCGAGCTCGCTGCTCGAACCGAGCCACGTACCGGTGATGTCGTTACTGGGCGACGATCCGGCGCCGACGGACAGTGTCGTGGTCAGACCGTCCGGGGCCGAGTTCTGCCACGACGTCCAGGCCGACAGGACGTTCGCCGTCCGGCTGGCCGAGAACGCGATTTCGAACGTCGTCGGGCTCGGTGCGGGGACGGTGCTGAACACGAACTCGGTCACGATGCCCGCATGCCCACCGCCGCCGCCACGGAGCGCCCAGTACAGGTCGGCGTCCCGCTGTGCATCGACGGTGTGGACGACGCCGTCCGCCGTCACGATCGTTGCAGACTTGAGCAGGTCACACGTCAGCCCGTACGGCCGCGTCAGTACGCCGATGCCGCCGCCGAGCGTCAGACCGGCGATGCCCACGGTCGAACAGGTGCCGCCCGGTAGCGCGCGGTTGCTCGCGGCCAGACCGGCGTACACGTCGATCAGCTTCGCACCGGCTCCGATCGCGACGGTGTTGTCGGAACGGACGGAAACGTGTTTCAGCGCAGCCACGTCCACTACGACACCGGAGTCCGGAGTCGAGTAGCCGGCGTAGCTGTGCCCACCCGACCGTGCAGCGAACGGAACACCGCGGCCAGCGGCCCGCTGGATGCACTGGATGACATCTGCTTGGTTGGCGACCTGCGCGATCGCTGCGGGCTGTCGCGACGGCAGCGCGAGGTTCCACGTCCGGGCGGCCTCGCTGTACCCGGAGTCCCCCGGGCGGAGCAGTTTGCCGGCCATTGCGGCCTTCAACCCCGCATAGTCGATTTCCGCGGCACTACGCGCAATCGCGCGCGGCACCAGCGTCCCACCGAGCGCTGTCGCACCCGCGACAGCCGCACCAGCGGCAAGGAACCTACGTCTGCTGAACCCAGCGTGAGCGGTCATGACGATCCTCCAGAGTCGTACTCGGGGCGGGGAGTGCGGCTACCCAGAGGCTACTGTCCGAATTCACCCCAACGCGACCAGTCCCGGGAAGCGCTTACCAACCCACCCCGGCATTCCGCTATTTCCCCCCACCCCCTGAGACACAAGTCACACAGCAAGCTCTCGCCCTCACGCTCAGTCGTCCAGGTGCTGGGTGTTGTTGTGGAGGAGGAGGTTGGTGGTGGTTGAGGTGTAGTGGATGAGGGTGAGGGCTTGGGTGGCTAGGTGGGGGCCTTGGGTGTGCTCTTCGGGGGTGAACTGGGCCAGGAAGTCGGCCAGGTGGGGTGGGATGTCGGTGGGGACATAGGGGAGGTAGTCGCCGGCCTCGGGGGCGGGGTGCGGGACGACGGGGTGCGTCAGCTGCTCGGCGACGAGGTGGGCGGTTTCGGTGGCTCTGGGGAGCGGGCCGTGGTGGATGGCGGTGAAGGGGATGTCGCGGAGGCGGCGGCCGAGGGCTGTTGCCTGGGCGCGGCCGCGGGGTGTGAGGCGGGTTTCGTCGGGGGTGGCTTCGGCGTGGCGGGCGACGTAGAGGTAGCGGTCTGCAGGCATGTGGGGTGGACGCCGATGGGTGGGGGTTGGTCGGGGCGTGATTGGGTTGGGAGGTTTGTTCTCGAGGGAAATTGTGAGGTTCGTGATGGGTCGGAAAGTGCGGGCGGCGTTGGGGATTCCGGCGGCGGTGGTGTTGATCTCGGTGGGGTCGACGACGATGTCGTGGGCGGCGGAGGGGAAGCCGAGTGGGGCGCCGCCGGAGGGGTCGATCGGGGTCTGGTGTGTTTCGGTGACCGGGGCCAAGGCTTGTTTCGGGGAGTACGGGGACAAGGTGTGGGTGAAAGACACGAAGGCCAACGGGGAGCCGGCGGCGGGGACGATCTATGAGCGGCCGGCGCCGTCGAGCTGGTCGCGGGAGTGCTTCAACCGGCGCGGCGCGGACGGCGGCTGGGTGATGTGCAACTTCGACGTGCCGGAGCACTCGGAGGGGCTCTTGTGGGCGGTGAACAATCCGTTCGTCGGCGCGCAAGGGAGCGTGAAGATCTACACGACGATCATCTGAGCTGTCACAGGCGGCGGGGGCGGCCTGTCTTGCGGGTATGGGAATCAACGACGTCGATGACCTTCGCGAGCACCTGCAGTGGGCCGTTGAGCTGGAGCACGCGACACTCCCGCCGTACTTGTGTGCGTTGTACTCGCTGGATCCGGCGCGGAACGCAGATGCCGTCGAGCTGGTCGGCAGTGTGTTCGTGGAGGAGATGATCCACCTGTCGCTGGCGGCGAATATCTTGAACGCGGTCGGCGGGGCGCCGCGGTTGGATGCGCCGGAGCTGTTGCCTGGGTTCCCTCGGCAGCTTCCGCATGGGTCGGTTGAGCTGGAGTTGTTGCCGTTCGGCCCGGCGGCGCTGGAGATGTTCCTGAAGCTGGAGCAGCCCGAGGCCGCGGGCGCGCCGCCGGAGGACGACCACTACGAGACGATAGGCCAGTTCTACCAGGCGATCGAGCTCGGACTGCGGGAGCTGTGCGAGCGGCTCGGCGAGGAGAAGGTGTTCACCGGTGACCCGAAGCGTCAGGTGACAGTCGGCACTTTCCAGCACACCAACGGGAAACTGGACGCCGTCACCGACCTCGCCTCGGCGCTGGCCGCGCTGGAGGAGATCGTCGAGCAGGGCGAGGGCGCCGGCGGGATCTGGGACGGCGATCGCGACTTCTTCCACCCCGATCGGGACGAGGTCGCCCACTACTACCGCTTCGAAGAGCTCGAACTCGGACGCCGATACCAGCGCGGCGACACCCCGGCGTCCGGCCCGACCGGCGAGCCCATCACGCTCGACCCGGCCGGCATCGCACCCATGCCGCCGAACCCGCAGCCCAGCGCGGACCCCGCCGTCCGCGCGGCCCAGCTGGAGTTCGACAACACGTACTGCATGGTTCTCTACCTGCTCGAACAGGCCTTCAACGGCGAGCCCACGATGATCCGCGATTCCATCCGCGCGATGTACGGTCTCAAAGCCGGCATGCTCAAGCTCCTGAACCTCGGCTCCGGCCCGACGTTCACCTACATCGAGCCGGACGACCGCACCTAACCCATCGTCTTCTGGCCGTCGATCGCCTCGCGGATGATGTCCGCGTGGCCGGCGTGCTGCGCCGTCTCCGCGGTGATGTGCAGGAAGACCCGGCGGACGGACCAGAAGACACCCGGCGGCTGCCAAGGCGCGGCCGGCAGCTCGTACGTCGCGTTCAGGTCGAGTGTGCGAACGAGTTCGTCGGTCGCGGCCGCCGTCTTCTCGTACTCCGCGAGGACGTCGGCCAGCGTCTCCCCCGCGACGAGCCGGAAGTTGTCCTCCCAGGCGGCGACCATCTCCGGCGTGTACTCCGTCGCGCTCTCGGCCGCGTAGTCGATCTCGGGCGCACCCGTCTGCACGAAGGTCGCCCAGTTCTTCTCGACCGCGGTCACGTGTTTGATCAGCCCGCCGATCGTGAGCGCGCTGACGGTACTGGCGGTGTTCGCCTGCTCGTCGGTCAGGCCTTCGGCCGTGTAGCGCAGGAAGCCCCGGTGCTTGCCGAGAAAGTCCAGGAGGTCGGCCTGCTCGCTCTGTGCGTTCGTCATACCCAGAACTCTACGAGCAGAAGCGGACAGATCACGTCCGCTACTCGACCGGAAATTCGGAAGCCCGCACCGGCCCGACCCGCCTACGCTCCGAACATGAACCTGGTGATCCGCGCCCTCCAGCCCGAAGATCCGCCGGTGATCGCGGCCGCGTTCGCGCAACTCGGCTGGCCCAAGCCGCAGTCGCAGTACGAGCGCTACCTCGAGGAGCAGCAGGCCGGCGCCCGCGACATCCTCGTCGCCTTCCTCGACGACCGGTACGTCGGCTACGTGACCATCCGCTGGGAGTCGCCGTACGAGCCGTTCGCCGGCATCCCCGAGATCCAGGACTTCAACGTCCTCCCCGAAGTACGCCGCCGCGGTATCGGCACCGCCCTGATGGACGCCGCCGAGGCCCGCGTCGCCACCCGCTCCCCGCTCGTCGGCATCGGCGTCGGCCTCTACCCCGACTACGGCGCCGCCCAGCGCATGTACGTCCGCCGCGGCTACCTCCCCGACGGCCGCGGCCTCATCTACGACGGCCACCAGGTCCCCCCGATGCAAACCGTCCCCAACGACGACAACCTCACCCTGATGTTCACCAAGCAGCTCTGATCCATCCGGACGAAAATTGTCCGGAACCAGCGTTAGCGTGCGGGGTATGGGTGCGAACTTCGTCGGTCGTGATTTGCGTGGCTCTGTCGTGGAGGACGTGGACTTTCGGGACAGCCGGTTCGAGCGGGTGGGGTTCGGGGGGTCGGTGTTTCGGAGTGTGTTGTTCGAGGGGGTGCGGATCGAGGGGGAGATCGAGGGGCTGCGGGTGAACGGGGTGGAGGTGGCGCCGTTGGTCGAGGCCGAGCTGGATCGGCGGTATCCGGAGCGGCTCGAGTTGCGGCCGACGGATGCCGAGGGCTTCCGGGTGGCGTGGGATGTCGTCGAGCGGATCTGGGCGACGACGATCGAGCGGGTGCGGGAGCTACCGGCGGAGCGGTTGCACGTGCGGGTGGACGGCGAGTGGTCGTTCATCCAGACGCTGCGGCACCTGGTCTATGCGACCGACACCTGGATGAGCCGCGCGATCCTCGGCGATCCCGAGCCGTGGGATGCGCTCGACCTCCCCTTCGACGGTTGCCCACCGCACCCGAGCCTGCCCTGGGACCTCGACGTCCAGCCCTCTCTCGACGAGGTGCTTGCCCTGCGCGCTGACCGGATGGGCCGCGTCCGCCGGTACGTCGATGCCCTGACGGACGACGGACTCAACTCCGAGACCACTCCCGTCGACGGCCCGAGCTGGCCGCCGGCGGCGGCGTACCCGATCCGCGAATGCCTGGAGACGATCCTGAACGAGGAGTGGTGGCACCGCCGGTACGCCGAGCGCGACCTAGAGCTGGGCTAGCCGCTGCGCCAGCGCCGCCGCGCAGCGGCACTCCGGGTCGTCGGAGCAGAGCAACGCGCCCGGGTCGTCGAGCACGAGCCGCGTCGTCACCGCCAGCACCGTGGCGATCGGGACCAGCCGCGCCCGGCACTCCCCGATCCGCACCTCTTTTGTTGCCGATCGCAACGACGGCTCGATCGCGTCGAACCGATGACTCTCCCCCGGCAGGTTCGGGAACTCCGACCAGACGCCGTCCCCCGTCTTCGCGTACCGGTAGAACCTCGACATCCCGAGCCGCTGCTCGGCCAGATGGATCGTCGTGTTCGACGTGTGCCCGACGCCGAGCAGCAGCACCTCGCCGTCGAGCGCCTCGATCGGCCCGAGCGGCCAGTCGATCCGCTGCGCGGCCAGCACCTCCTCGGCACGCTCCCCGACCGCCTGATAGCCGAACAGCGGGTGCGTCGTCCGCGGCGGCGCGAACACCGCGCGCATCACGTCCGGCACCCGCCCCAGCCAACGATCGACCGGCAGCTCCGGCCGGTACGCCGATGCACGGCGTACCGATTCGTCGAACGTCGCCCAGTCCGCGGCCGGGCGGAACGCGTTGTTCGGCCGAACCGTCCCCGGCGGCGCGGCGACGACGGTCGAATCCCAGGTGCCACCCGGCATCAGGACCGTCCCGCAGGTGTCGATGAGCGCCTGACAGACCGCCTCGGCGCCGCCGTCGACCTGCCCGAACGACCGCAGCGACGTATGCACGATCACCCGCGCCGATCGATCCAACCCCAACTGCCGCAACCCGTCGGCGATCTCGGCTCTGGTGACCATCGGAAAATCATCGCAGCCGAAACCCCAACGGGCACTAGGATTTCCGGCATGGGGTACGGCGGGCTCATCCGTGTCGCACTCGACGACACAGCGTCGCCGGGCCGTCGCTACTGCTCGCTGCGCCAGGCCGTCGGCTACTACTGCCCGCTCGGCTACCACGCGACCTGGGCCTATGTCACCGCCGAGGCGCGGCCGGACGGCCAGTTCGGGTACGACGTCGCCGCGATGACGCGGGCCGTCACGATCATGCAGCGCAGCCGGGCGTTCTGGCTGGCCGAGCTCCGGCTGTTCGACGAACGGCGTACGGCCGAGAAGCGGGTCGGACGGCGTCGCCCGCGCGCCGCCGAGACGCGAGCCCTGCGAGCGATCCGCTGGCCGGGTGGGCCGAACCGGTTGGGGTTGCTGGCGGCCGTGTCCGCCGTCCATCGGGAGTTCAGCCGGCAGTACGTGCCGGATGAGCTGGCCGAGCCCCACGCCCGGCTGGAGGCGTGCGCGGCGACGTACATCCGGCGGTTGGGCTACCTCGCGCCCGCCGAACGGCACGACCTGCTGCGGGCCCTGGAGAGCCTGCCGACGCCGCCCGGCCGATGGCGGCAGTTCGCGGAGTTGTTGCGGTACGCCGCAGTGAACGATGGAGATGTGAATGCGTGAACGCGTCCTGAAAGCAGCGGCCGAGTGGGTCTTCGTGCCGCCGGACGCCGAGGACATCGTGACGGCCGAGTATCGGCTGATCCTGTATCCGGACCGGGCGTCGGTCCAGTGGTCGCGGGCGGAGCGGCCGTTCGCGGAGCTGCTCGCGGAGGTGCGCGAGCGGAGTACGGCGTACGACAAGTTGCGCTGGTGGGTCGACGCGCGGACGGCGCCGTCCGACACCGCGGAAGCCCTGCTCCGCAACGGGTTTCGGCAGATCGAGGAGCTGGAGATCCTGGCGTGTGACGTGACGGATGTCGAGGCGCTGGCCGAGCGGCTGGAGGTGCCGAGCGACGTCCAGGTACGGGCTGCGGCCGATCTGGAGACCATTCAGCGCGCGGCCGCGGTCGACACCGAGATCTTCGGATGGTCCGGCCCGACGCAACGTGCGCTCGAGCTGGAGTTCGCGGCCGTCACCCGCGGCGAGCGCTCATCGCCCCGCTTCGTCGCCGAGATCGACGGCGAGCTCGTCGCCTCCTCCGGGTACACGCTGATGGGCGACATCGTCGGGCTCTGGGGCGCCGGCGTCCTCGAGAAAGCCCGCGGCCGCGGCGTCTACCGGGCTCTCATTGCCGCCCGCTGCCGCGCCGCCCGTGCCGACGGCGCCGAGCTGGCCCTCGTCACCGCCCGCACCACCACCAGCGCCCCGACGCTTCGCCGAGCGGGCTTTGCCGTCCACGGCACCAAGCGCTGCTACGAGCTCTGGAACACCCCTGACGCCCGATAGGCCGCATACAAACTCAGTACGACGCTCGTCGGCGGATGCAGCTCGCCCGGCGGCTCCGCGAAGAACCCGACCTCCAGCACCTCACCCGCCTCGGCTCGCAGCTCCCCGCTCCACCGCCGAGCCTCGAAGCAGAGCGCGAAGCACTGCAGGACGTCGCCGTTCGGGTAAGTGAGCGTGTGGACGTCGGATCGCGACAGACTCGCGAACGGCACCAGCTCGTCCGGCTCGACGATGAGCCCGGTCTCTTCGAAGAGCTCCCGGGCGGCCGTCGTCCGGAAGCTATCGCCGGGTTCGGCGGCGCCGGCTGGCAGCTCCCACAGCCCGGTGTCGCGGCTGCGCTGGAACAGGATCCGCTCCGCGTCGTCGACGACGAGCACCTGAGCGCCGGGCATCAGGAGCAGCTGCGAACCGACCTGTTGGCGGAGTGACCACAGGTACGAGCCTTCGTAGGTCATGGTGAGAGGGTAGGTGGATGGAGTGGTTGCGGCGGTGGGCGTTGGGGGCCGGGCTGGTCGGCGGGCTGGGGTGGGCGGCTGCGGTCTCGATGTCGATGCCGGACTGGCTGGATCCGGCGGACGCGTGCGCGCGGATGGCCGGGGCGGAGAGCAGCGGCGGCGTGCGGGTGCGGACGGGCTGGTTGCCGCCGTCCGCGCAGTGTGATTTCGGCGGCGGCGACATCCGCGCGTACATCTCGACCGAGCGATCGATCCTGTTGTCGGTGATCGGGCTCGCCGTCCTCGCGCTGCTCGGTTACGGAGCGGCGGCAACCATCCAGCGCCTGACCGGCCCAGCCGGGATGATCCGGACCGCCGACGAGATCGACCTCCGTCGCCGGCACCGGAACCACCTCTTCTTCGGGGCGCTCGACGTCCTGATCGCCACCGCCCTGATCGTCTTCCTCAACACGGTCGCGATCGTCTTCGGTCAGCTCGCCGGCGGCCTGCTCTTCGCACTGACCGCGATCACCGCCCTCGGCACCCTGGCCGCCCTCCTCGACCGCCACGTCGGCCCCCTCCCCAGCACCAACCTCGCCGGCCGCCGCCGCGGCGCCCTGGCCGGCGCACTCACCTTCGCAGCCATCTTCGTCGCAACCGCCCTCACCGGCGACCTCCCCTTCTTCCCGATCTGGACCGCCCCACTGGCCGCCATCACCTACGCCACCGTCGTCCACCTCCAGTGGACTAGAGCTGCGAACCACCCGTCGCATCAACCGTCTGACCGGTGACCCACCGCGCGTCGTCCGACGCGACGAACGCGACCACGTCGGCCACCTCGGCCGGCTGCCCGATCTGATCGAAGACCGAGTACGCCGCCGCGGCGCGCGCCGCCTCGGGATCGGCCAGCCAGTCGTTCATCTCGGTGTCGATGATGCCGGGGGCAACGGTGTTGACGGTGATCCGGCGCGGGCCGAGCTCCTTGGCCAGCGCCAGTGTGAGGGTCTGCAGCGCGCCCTTGGTCATCGAGTAGGCCGTGTCCTGTGGGAACGCGATCCGGGTCACCCCGGAGCCGATGTTGATGATCCGCCCGCCGTCCCGGAGCCGCGGGACCGCCTGCTGGACCAGGAAGAACGGCGCCTTCGCGTTCACCGCGAACAACCGGTCGAACCACTCCGGCGTCACCTCGGCCAGCGGCTGGTGTTTCCCGATCGCGGCGTTGTTCACCAGGATGTCGAGCCCGTCCGCGACCTCGTCGTACGCCGCCCACAACGCCTCGACCGGATCGCCGAGATCCGCCTTCAGCGCGAACGCCTGGCCGCCCGCCGCCTCGATCTCCCCGACCGTCCGCCGCGCGGCGGCATCGTTACGGCCGTAGTGCACCCCGACCCGGATGCCGTCTCGCGCCAGCCGGAGCGCGATCGCCCGCCCGATGCCCCGGCTCGCACCGGTCACCAACGCAGTCCGCATAGTCCTCACCTTTTCTCTATCGATCACTACAGAAAGGGACCGTAACACAATTTCTAGCGATCGCTATAGAATGGCTTGGTGACCGAGACCCGCCGCGGCCGACCGCGGTCCTTCGACCGCGACGCCGCGCTCGAGCAGGCCCTGCTCACCTTCTGGGAGCGCGGCTACGACGCGACCTCGGTCGCCGACCTGACCGCCGCGCTCGGCATCGGCGCCCCCAGCCTGTACGCCGCCTTCGGTGACAAGCAGAAGCTGTTCGAAGAGGTGGTCGTCCGCTACCAGGAGACTCGTGGCGCCTGGACGGCCCGGGCGCTGGCGGAGGAGCCGACCGCGCGCGCGGCGATCACCCGCATCCTCCGCGAGGCCGCGGTCGAGTACACCGCGACCGATCACGCACAGGGCTGCCTGATCATCAGCGCCGCCCAGAACACAATCCCCGCCTCGGCCGAGGTCGCGGACCACCTGCGCCGTCTCCGGCAGGCCAACGTGATCGCCTTCCGCGACCGCATCCAGGCCGACGTCGACGCCGGCGTCCTGCCCAAGACCACCGATGCGGACGGCCTGGCCACCTACTTCGCCGCCACCATCCAAGGCATGTCCCAGCAGGCCCGCGACGGCGCCACCCAGGCCCAACTGACCCGGGTGGCCGAGCTCGCCGCGGCTGTGTGGCGCTAACGACAGGAGGTAGTCGCCTCCAAACCCCGGGAGGGGGCGGTTGGCAGGCTCAGGTGTCCACGCGAGGTGGCACTACGTCCTGTCCTTACCGACGACAACGTAGGGTCAGGCCGGTGAGCACACTGATTGGCGGTGCGGGCCAGGTCCTGAGCGAGGACGAGGTGGTGGCGTTCGTCGGCGACGCGCTGGCGGGGGCGGGGCTCGAGGGACGCAGTGTTTGTGTGATCGTTCCGGATGCCACGCGCAGTTGTCCGCTGCCGCTGCTGATCCGTGCGGTGCATCAGGCGCTCAGCGGGCGGGTCGGCAAGCTCACGATCTTGATTGCCCTTGGCACCCATGCCGAGATGACGCCGGACGAGCTGCGCAAACACCTCGGCGGCGAGTACGACGGCGTCCTCAACCATGAATGGTGGAAGCCGGAGACCTTCGCCGACCTGGGCACGATCAGCGCCGACCGGGTGGCCGAGATCTCCGGTGGGTTGCTCCGCGACGAGGTGCCGGTGCGGCTCAACCGGGCGGTCGTCGAGCACGATGTCGCGCTGGTCGTCGGCCCGGTCTTCCCGCACGAGGTGGTCGGTTTCTCGGGTGGCAACAAGTACTTCTTCCCCGGTGTCGCCGGTCAGGAAGTCATCGACATGTCGCACTGGCTCGGCGCGCTGATCACCAGCGCCGACATCATCGGCACCCGCGGCATCACGCCGGTCCGGGCGCTGATCAACGAGGCCGCAGCGCTGATCCCGGCGCAGAAGCTGGCGCTCTCGGTCGTCGCCCAGTCCGGCACCGACGCTCTGCACGCGATCGCGTTCGGCGACACCGAGTCCTCCTGGCAGGCCGCGGCCGGGGTCTCCGCGCAGACGCATGTCCGCTATCTCGATCGCCCGGTCCGCCGGGTCGTCTCGATCATGCCGGAGAAGTACGCCGACATCTGGACGGCGGCCAAGGGCTTCTACAAACTCGAGCCCGTCGTCGCGGACGGCGGCGAGGTGATCCTCTACGCGCCGCACGTGAAAGAGATCGCCGCGATGCACCCCGAGATCGAGGAGATCGGCTACCACTGCCGCGACTACTTCCTCGGCCAGTGGGAGCGGTTCCGCGACGTGCACTGGGGCGTCCTCGCCCACTCGACCCACCTCCGCGGCGCCGGCAGCTGGGACGCCGAGACCGGTGAGCGCCTCCGCGTCGAGGTCACCCTCGCGACCGGCATCCCGGAGAACATCGTCCGGCGCGCGAACCTCAACTACCTCGACCCCTCGACGGTCGACCTGGCCGCCTACGAAGCCGACCCGGACACCCTGGTCGTCCCGAACGCCGGCGAGGTTCTGCACCGGCTGAAGTAGCCGGTTCCCATCCAGTTGACCCGCCGGTAACCTCGGGCCCTATGACAGAGGTCGTGATCATCGGGTCCGGGTTCGCGGGGTTGTGCATGGGCATCAAACTGCGCCAGGCCGGCTGCGACGACTTCGTCATCCTGGAGAAGGCCGATCGCCTCGGCGGCACCTGGCGGGACAACACCTACCCCGGCTGCGCCTGCGACATCCCGTCGTACCTCTACTCGTTCTCGTTCGAGCAGAACCCGCACTGGACCAGGATGTTCGCCCCCTGGGACGAGATCCTCGCCTACCTCGAGCGCTGCGCCGAGAAGTACGGCGTCGCCGGCAAGATCCGGTACGGCGCCGAGGCCACCGAGGCGGCCTTCGACGAGCGCACCGGCCGCTGGACGGTCACCGTCAACGGCTCCGAAACCATCGAAACCGACGCGCTGGTGACCGGAGTCGGCAGCCTGCAACTGCCCAAACTGCCCGAGATCCAGGGCCTCGATTCCTTCACCGGTACGGCGTTCCACTCGGCCCAATGGGATCACTCCCAAGACCTCACCGGACGCCGGGTCGCCGTGGTCGGCACCGGGGCGTCGGCGGTCCAGTTCATCCCGAAGCTTGCCGAACAGGTCGGGCAGCTCGACGTCTACCAGCGCAACGCCCCCTGGATCACCGCGAAACCCGACCGCGCGATCGGTCCGCTGGAGCGCCGGTTGCACGAGCGGTTCCCGGCCGGTCAGCGCGCGATCCGGAACGCGATCTACTGGGGGCTGGAGATCCGCGGCGCCGGTTTCGCGGGGAACCCGAAACTGATGAAAGGCCTTGCGCTGCAGGCCAAACAGCATCTGCGCAAGCAGGTCCCGGATCCCGATCTGCGAGCCCGGCTGACCCCGCGGTACGACATCGGCTGCAAGCGGCTACTGGTCTCCAACGACTACTACCCGACCTTCTCGAGGCCCAATGTCGACCTGGTGACGACGCCGATCAGCCGGATCACCGCGGCCGGTGTCCAGACCGCGGACGGCATCGAGCGGCCGGCCGACACGATCGTCTTCGGCACCGGCTTCGACGTCGGCGCCAACCTGACCCGGATGCCGATCCTCGGCAAGGACGGCGTCGACCTGGCCGACCACTGGAAGCGCGAAGGGGTCAGCGCCCATCTCGGGATGACGGCGGCCGGCTACCCGAACCTGTTCTTCCTGGTCGGCCCGAACACCATCCTCGGCCACTCCTCGATGGTGTTCATGATCGAGGCCCAGGTCCGGTACGTGCTGCAGGCGCTCGAGCTGCGCCGGCGCCGCGGCGCGACGTACGTCGAGGTCCGGGCCGATGCCCAGCGGAAATTCGCCGGCGACGTCCAGGACGAGCTCCGCGGAAGCGTCTGGGAGTCGGGCTGTACGAGCTGGTACCACGACGCGGCCGGGCGGAACTCGGTCGTCTGGCCCGAGTTCACCGTCTCCTACTGGCGGAAGACCCGGCGGCTCGATCCGAGCGACTTCGTCCTCGTCCGGTAGTACGCCCCCTAGGGGGAGCCCGCACTCCTGAAGGATGAGCGGACAGTAGCCGGCGTACGACCTTGGGATGAAGCCAAGACCGTGCCGCAGACCGATGTCCCGGCGGCCGCTCCGGAGGAACCTTGAGGTATGGAAATCCTTCAGATCGCGGGAGCAGCCGCCGTAGTCATCGGCATCGTGGTGATGGCCCTGCTCGCCATCGTGCCTTCGGTCGTAGACCGCTAAGTCTTCCCCGCGGCAACGGGGAAGTCAGTCGACGGCGAGATGGACCAGCAGGTCCTGCCGGGTCAGCACGCCCACCGGCTTGCCGTCGTCCAGCACCATCAGGGCGTCCCTTCCCGCGAGCAGCTCGACTGCTTTGGTGACGGCTTCGCCGGCGCCGAGCGACGGGAGCGACGGATCCATGTGCTGCTCGACCATGTCAGCCAGCCGCGCCTTGCCGGAGTACAACGCGTCCATCAGCGTGCGCTCCGACACCGCGCCGGCCACCTCGGCCGCCATCACCGGTGGTTCCGCGCGGACCACCGGCATCTGGGAGACGCCGTACTCGCGCAGGATCGCGACCGCCTCGGCGATCGTCTCGTGCGGGTGGGTGTGCACCAGCGGCGGCAGGCTGCCGTCCTTACCGGCCAGGACGTCGCCGAGCGTCGTGCCCTGTTTGGTGTGCGCGAGGAAGCCGTACTGCGCCAGCCAGTCGTCGTTGAAGACCTTCGTCAGGTAGCCGCGGCCGCCGTCCGGCAGGAGGACCACGATGACGGCGTCCGGGTCGTCGAGCTCGTGGGCCAGCCGGATCGCCGCCGCGGCCGCCATCCCGGCGGAACCGCCGACGAGCATCGCCTCTTCGCGGGCCAGCCGCCGGGTCAGGGCGAACGAGTCGGCGTCCGAGACCTCGATGATGCGGTCGCAGATGTCGCGGTCGTACGTCTCGGGCCAGAAGTCCTCGCCGACGCCCTCGACCAGGTACGGGCGGCCGGTGCCGCCGGAGTACACCGAGCCCTCCGGGTCGGCGCCGACGATCTGGACGCGGCCGCCGGACACCTCCTTGAGGTACTTACCGGTGCCGCTGATCGTGCCGCCGGTACCGACGCCGGCCACGAAGTGGGTGATCTTGCCCTCGGTCTGCTCCCAGAGCTCGGGACCGGTGGTCTCGTAGTGCGAACGCGGGTTGTTCTGGTTGGCGTACTGGTTCGGCTTCCAGGCGCCCTCGATCTCGCGGACCAGCCGGTCGGAGACGTTGTAGTACGAGTCCGGGTGCTCGGGGGCGACCGCGGTCGGGCAGACCACGACCTCGGCGCCGTACGCCTTGAGCACGTTGCGCTTGTCCTCGCTGACCTTGTCAGGGCAGACGAAGACGCACTTGTAGCCCTTCTGCTGGGCCACCATCGCCAGGCCGACGCCGGTGTTTCCCGAGGTCGGCTCGACGATCGTCCCGCCGGGCTTGAGCTCGCCGGAGGCCTCCGCGGCCTCGATCATCCGGACCGCGATCCGGTCCTTCACCGAGCCGCCGGGGTTGAAGTACTCGACCTTGGCCAGGACGAGTGGTTTCGCCCCGTCCGTCGTCTTGGTCAGCCTGACCAGCGGGGTGTTGCCGACCAGGTCCAGGAGAGATTCTGCGTAGCGCACAACTTCACACTAGCGATGGTCGTGTCGTTTCCCCTATTTCACTTGCTTGTACGTGACAGCGTGTAATCCTTGTACTCATGAGTAAAGGTAAGGCCCGGGCCGCCAAGCGACTGGCCCAGGCCGCTGCCTTCGGGGGCGGGGGGCTCGGTCTCATCGGCGCCACCTTGTACGGCGTGCTGACGGCAGAGGCCGAGTACGCCAAGCGGGTGATCGGCCCGATGCGGTACTACCCGACTCCGGGGAGCGGTCTGTTCGGCCGGTATCCAGGACATCCGATCACGTTCGCCATGCTCGGCGACTCCAGCGCGGCCGGCTACGGCACGGACTCGCCCGACGAGACGCCGGGGGTGATGCTCGCCTCCGGGCTGACCGATCTGGCCGAGCGTCCGGTCCGGCTCGTCGACGTCTCCAAGACCGGCGCCAAGTCGACCGACCTGGCCCAGCAGGTGGACGCCGCGCTGCAGGCCGGGCCGCATGTCGCCGTCATCCTGATCGGGGCGAACGACGTCAAGGCGCAGATGTCGCCGTCGGTCTCGGTCCGGCTGCTGTCGGCCGCCGTCCGCCGGTTGCGCGCCGCGAACTGCGAGGTCGTCGTCGGCACCTGCCCCGACCTCGGCGCCGTCCGCTCGATCATGCCGCCGCTGCGGCAGGTCGCCCGCGCCTGGAGCCACCGGCTCGCCGCCGCCCAGACGATCGCCGTCGTCGACGCCGGCGGCCGCACGGTCTCCCTCGGCTCACTGCTCGGCCCCGCCTTCCGCGCCGACCCCTCGATGTGGGGCCGGGACAACTTCCATCCCTCCGCGATCGGGTACGCCGCGGCCTCGGCCGCCCTGCTGCCCTCGGTGGCGGCCGCGATGGGAGTCGGTCCCGAGTCCTTCGTCCACCCGGAGTCGTTCCGCGGCGAGGCGATCCTGCCGATCGCCGAGGCCGCCGTCCAGGCCGTCCGCACCGCGGGTACGGAGGTCTCGGCCACCGAGGTCGCCGGTCGCGAGCGCGGCCCGCGTGGCCGCTGGGCCGAGCTTCGGCACCGCCGCCGGCACCCCAAGGCGCCGGTCGACCGGGTCGAGGACACGTCCGAGCCGGACGCCGTACCGGTCTAGAAGTTCTTGCTCCGTTGGAACGTGACGGTTCGGTGCTTGAGTTGAGCACGGACTTTCATGTCGAACCCCTTGCCTGTAGGCGTCTTCGTGGTGCACAGTCGATAACAGACGCGATACCCCGATGACGGGAGGCGACGATGGGCTTGAACCACTCCGAGGAAACGCACCAGCGTTTGGTGGAGAAAGTGCCCAAGTGCACCGGACGCGAGATGACCGAGTGGTTCCAGCTGATGAACGACGGACCGTCGTTCCTGCGCTTCGACGACAGAGTGCGGTGGCTCTCCGGCGAGTACGAACTCGCGCACGGGCACGCAACTGCCATCGTCCACGAGTACGACCTCGTCAAAGCGCATCGGCGAATGGGCTGACAACCCGAACAGGAGAAGAGGTTTTTCCGCGGCGGCCGACCCCTACAGGTGGAGGGATCGGCCGCTGTCGTTTCCTAGGTATTACTGGGGAAACGCAGGACTGAAGACCAACTCGTTGCCCTCGGGGTCGATGACCGTGCGGCGATCCGCTGACAGCTGCCCACCGGCGGCCACAGCCTGCTCGACGCGTGCCGCGAGCTGGTCGTGCGGGATGCCGAGCTCGATCCGGATGCGGTTGCGCTGCGCCCGCCGGTCGACGTCGTTCGCCTGCATTTGCTGGAAGATCAGGCCGGGCCCGGCACCGCGCGGGTCGAAACTGTCCCCGGCTTCCCACCGCGGATCGGGGGTGTAGCCGAGCGCCGTCGTCCAGAATGCGTGGATTGCCGGGACGTCGACGGCGTCGATACCGATCTGCACGAACCGCGGCCGGGCCGGGTCTGCGGCCAGGCCTAACGCGTGGGCCGCGTTCTGGATCTGGACGGCGAGCTCGACGAACTGCCGACCGGCCTGCTCCCAGGCGTCTTTGCCGTGGTGGATGAGGACGCCGTCCGGACGGAGGTCGATCATCAGCGGGAGGTCGGCCAGGTCGGCGACGGTTGTCGCCAGCTCGACAGCTTGCGTCGTCGGGTAGAAGACCATGGCGGCGAACAAGGTGTGCCAGTCGGCGGCTTCGGGCGCCAGCGGGTCGCCGGGGACCAGATCGAGCTCGTTGCCTTCGTCGTCGGCGAGCATGACGCCCCAGGGTCCGGTCGGCGTCCGGTCGCCGCGGGCTGCCTCGACGATCGAGGCCGGACGGACGACGTCCACGTGGAAGCGATTTCGCAGCGGGCGGATGTCGGTCGTCGGCCGGATGGCGAGCCGAGGGTCGTCGTCGAGCGCCATCGCCCAGAACTCCTGAATGCGAGCGGGATGGACGGCGTCGATGACGATGCGTAGTTCTTGGAGGCCGGTCGGGTCGCCCTCGGCGCCCGCGACTGCCGAGACCCGGCGGGCCGCCTCGGCGTCCGCTACTCGCACTCGGACGCCGGTTGGGCGGAGGTCGAGTTCGGCCGGTACGCCGGCCGCGGCGACTCGCTGGGCCAGCTCAGCGCCTGCGCTCAGCGAGGGCCGCTCGAACCACGTCATCGGACCGCGCCCGATTACTCGCCATCCCGGCATCCCGTCGTCCATGCCGTCAGCGTAGGACCGGACGTTCGGCGGCAGAACGGCCGGAGGGCCGGACCCTGGTGTGGGCCGGCCCTCCGGATTGTTCGGTGTTACGGGGTGATCAGTCGCCGCCGCGCAGGATGGCGAGGATGCGCAGGATGTTCCAGTACAGCCAGACCAGCGTGACGGTCAGGCCGAAGGCCGCGCGCCAGGCCTCGTTCTGCGGGGCGCCCGCGCGGATGCCCTGCTCGACCATGTCGAAGTCGAGGATCAGGTTGAACACGGCCAGACCGGCGCCGAGGAAGGCGAACAGCAGGCCCAGCGGGCCCATCCCGCTGATCCCGGTGGTGAGACCGAACAGCCCCAGCACGAAGTTGATCAGCAGCACCCCCGCGAAGCCCATCGTGGCCAGGATGACCATCTTCTGGAATCGCGGCGTCACCTTGATCGCGAAGTACTTGTACGTCGCCAGCGTCAGCGCGAAGGTCACCAGCGTCGCCAGCACCGCCTGCACGACGATCGCCGAACTGCCGACGTACACCGCGAAGAACTTGGAGCCGATCCCGAGGAACGCGCCCTCGGCGACGGCGTACGCCATCAGCACCGCGGGGTTGATCCGCCGCGAGAACGACAGCACCATCGCGATCGCGAACGCGACCAGCGCGCCGCCGATCAGCGTCGGCGTGACGAGCGCCTGCGGCACGAACCACCACGCGAGGGCCGCCGCGGCCACCACGACACCGAGCGTCGCCGCCGTCTTCACGATCACGTCGTCCAGCGTCATCGGCCGGCTGTCGGCGCCCTGGTACTGCTGGGGCGGCATGCCCGGTCCGCCGTACTGGCCGGGCTGCTGACCGTAAGGACCCGGCTGACCGTACGGAGCGGCCCCCGGATAAGCCTGGCCATGGCCAGGCGCGAATGCACTCGACCGGTTCAGGACCGGGTTACTGCTCTGCATGTCTTCCTCCTGATGACCCACATCCGGGGCCGTGTCGAAATACTACGTTCCCACCCTTAACAACATCTGAGAATCACCCCCTCGTTCCCCAACCGAAACCCCAACCCCAGATTTTCAATCGGTTCCCGATGTTTTTCCGCGGTTTGCAGGCACGGCGGGGCGTCGTACCTGGTGAGGCAGGTACGACGCTTGCCGGCGGCCACCCGGGACGTGGTGCTCCCGCAGGCCGGTCAGTGGGGTTGCGGCGCCAGGGCGTGGGCGAGCTGGCCGGCCAGGGCGGCGGCTACTTGGCGTTGCTGGAGGTCGGGGTAGCTGATGTGGGTGGCGGCGGTGAGGAGGAAGCGGCCGCGGGTGCGGCCGGCGTGCTGGACGGGGAGCTCGATCTCGGCGTTCGTGGGCAGGCCGTCGCGTTCGACCTTGAGGACGCGACCGCCGCGGGTGACCGTGCCGTCCGGGTTCAGCCGGGGCGCCGTCGTCCGGTTGTCGCCGGCAACGAAACGTGCGCCGTCGAGGCGTAGTACGACGGTCAGTTGCGCGCTCACCTGATCGATCAGCTCCTGCGTCGAGCCGCCGGCCGCGACCGCCTGCGAGGTGGCCAGAACGCCGTCCAGGTAGCCGCGATGCCTTGATGCGCGAGCTTGTTGCCGACGGCCCCAGATCGCGAGCTCGCTGACCGCGACCCCGATCAGCACCAGCAGAATCGTGGTCTCGACGTCGTCCCTGCTGTTGATCGTCAACCGGTGGTAGGGAACCGTCAGGAAGAAGTCGAACCAGACCGCGCTCGACGCCGCCGCGAGCAGCCCGGCCGGGCGATACCCGAACGCCGCCACCCCGACGATCACCACGGCCAGCACGAGCGCCGCGTTCGCATTGTCGAAGCTCGCCCGCGCCAGGGCCAGCGCCGCACATGCGGCGGGCGGGACAACCAACGCGGCGGCAACCAACCCCTTGCGGTTCACACTTCCATTGACCCTCCGCACCCCACCTCCTTTCAATCCCTCTCACAAACGTCTATCAGCCGTAATCCATTGGCCACCTTCCATCGCGGGCCCTAGCGTCGGGGCATGGACGAGCTCTGGACGCGCGAAGTGGCCGCGGCGTACGACACACCTGGGGTCGGGATGTTCGCCGACGAGGTGCTGGAGCCGACGACCGAGCGGCTGGCGGAGCTGGCGGCCGGCGGGCGGGCGCTCGAGTTCGCGATCGGGACCGGCCGGGTCGCGCTGCCGCTGGCGGCGCGTGGCGTGCCGGTCAGCGGGATCGAGCTGTCCGAGCCGATGGTCGAGCAGTTGCGGACGAAGGCCGGCGAGACGGGGATCCCGGTCGTGATCGGCGATATGGCCGGCACCCGCGTCGACGGGGAGTTCGCGCTGGTCTACCTGGTCTTCAACACGATCTCGAACCTGCTCACCCAGGAAGAACAGGTCGCCTGCTTCCGCAACGCCGCCCGCCACCTCTCCCCCGGCGGCGCCTTCGTCATCGAGCTCTGGGTCCCCGAGCTACGCCGCCTCCCACCTGGCACCCCCGCCACCGTAGGCATCGCCGACCCCGGCTACATCCTGCTCGACACGTACGACGTCCTCCGCCAGCACGTCACCTCACACCACTTCCACTTCACCCCCGGCAGCACCGAGGCCCACCTCGGCCGCACCCCGCACCGCTACATCTGGCCCGCCGAACTCGACCTGATGGCCCAACTGGCCGGCTTCACCCTCGAATCCCGCCACGCCGATTGGTCCGGCGCCGAGTTCACCGCCGACTCCCCCTCCCACATCTCCGTCTACCGCCTGCCCGCCGACTGACTTCTTGCGGTTGCGTGACGGGTGGGCGGATAGCTGTCGGTGGGTGGGGAACAGGGCCACGATAGGGCCGTGGGACCTCACTCCAGGGAGGGATTTCGGTGGGTGAGATCACTCCCGGGAGGGTTTGTGAAAGTTTTCACGAACGCGTAACCTGAAGTAGACATGAAGTCGGAGAACCACTCAGGGAGAGTGAACCGCATGACAGCCCAGGTGCCGCACATCCTCGTCGTCGGAGGCGGTTACGTCGGGATGTACACCGCGTACGGACTGCGTCGGGCGGCCCGGAAAGGCAAGATCCGGGTCACCGTGGTCGACCCGCGGTCGGTGATGACCTACCAGCCGTTCCTGCCCGAGGCGGCGGCCGGATCGGTGGAGCCGCGGCACGTGGTGGTGCCGCTGCGCAAGACGCTCAAGGGCTGCCGCGTGGTGACCGGCCGGGTGACCGGGATCGACCACGCGCACAAGGTCGCGAAGGTGCTGCCCGAGGAGGGCCCGGCGTACGAGCTGGCCTACGACCAGGTCGTGGTCGCGCTCGGCTCGATCGCGCGCACGCTGCCGATCCCCGGCCTGGCCGAGGAGGCCGCCGGGTTCAAGAACGTCGAAGAGGCGATCGCCCTGCGCAACAAGGTGCTCGACCGGCTGGACGTCGCCAGCTCGCAGCCCGACCCGGCGCTGCGCAAGGCCGCGCTCACCTTCGTCTTCGTCGGCGGCGGGTACGCCGGGGTCGAGGCGTTCGCCGAGCTCGAGGACATGGCCCGCTACGCCACCCGGTACTACGACAACATCCAGCCGTCGGACATGCGCTGGGTACTCGTCGAGGCGACCAACCGGATCCTGCCCGAGGTCGGCCCGGATCTCGGCAAGTACACCGTCGACCAGCTCCGCAAGCGGAACATGGACATCAAGCTGGAGACCCGGCTGGAGTCCTGCGAGAAGGGCCGCGTGGTGCTCAGCGACGGCGAGGAGTTCGACGCCGACACGATCGTCTGGACGGCCGGTGTAAAGGCGAACCCGGCGCTGGCCGGCACCGACTTCCCGCTCGACGAGCGCGGCCGGGTCAAGTGCCTGCCGAACCTGCGGATCGAGGGCGTGGACGACGCCTGGTCGGCCGGCGACAACGCCGCCGTACCGGATCTGACCGCCGAGCCCGGCGTCTTCTGCGCGCCGAACGCACAGCACGCCGTCCGCCAGGCGCACCAGCTCGCGGCGAACATCCTGCGCACCGTCGACGGCAAGACGCCGACCGACTACAAGCACAAGTACGTCGGCTCGGTCGCCAGCCTCGGCCTGCACAAGGGCGTCGCCCAGCTGTTCGGGATCAAGATCAAGGGCTGGCCGGCCTGGTTCGTGCACCGCAGCTACCACGTCAGCCGCGTGCCCACCTTCAACCGCAAGGCCCGCGTCGTCCTCGACTGGACGCTGGCGCTGTTCTTCCGGCGCGAGGTCACCTCGCTGGGTACCCTGCAGGCGCCGCGCGAGGAGTTCCGCCGGGCGACGCAGTCCTAGTCGTGGAGTAGGCCCGCGTCGTGCACCAGCAGCGCGATCTGCACCCGGTTGTTCAGATCGAGTTTGGTCAGGATGCGCGAGACATGCGTCTTCACCGTGGGGACGCTCAGGTAGAGCGAGGCGCTGATCTCGGCGTTCGACTTCCCCTCACCGACCGCGACGGCAATCTCCCGCTCGCGGTCGTTGAGGGTGTCGAGCCGCCGGACGGCCCTCGCCTTGCGCTCGTCCTGGCCGGACGCCGCGACCCGGGTGATCAGCCGTTTGGTGACCGCGGGCGACAGGACCGGCTGACCGCCCGCGACCCGGCGTACCGATTCGACGATCTCGCCCGGCGGGGTGTCCTTCAGGACGAACCCGGCCGCGCCGGCGCGGAGCGCCCGGAGTACGTGCTCGTCGGCGTCGAACGTGGTCAGGATGATGATCTCGGGGGCGCCCGGGCGGCGGCGTACGGTCTCGGTCGTGGTCAGGCCGTCGGTGCCGGGCATCCGGATGTCCATCAGGACGACATCCGGCGCGAGGCGCTCGATCAGGCCCGGTACGCCGCTGCCGTCGCCGGCCTCGCCGACCACGCGGATGTCCTCGGCGCCGCCGAGCATCAGCTTGAGGCCGGCGCGGAGCAGCGGGTCGTCGTCGACGATCAGTACCCGGATCATGCCGGCCACGGTAGCCAGGCGTGCAGCCGGAAGTCGCCCTCGGGGGTGCGGCCGTACTCGACGCGGCCCTCGACGAGCGCGGCGCGTTCGGTCAGGCCGAGCAGGCCCTGGCCCTCACCGCGCCGCCGGTTCGGGGCCGGGTTGCGGACCTCGACCGTCAGGCCGTTGCCGGGGGCACCGGCCAGGGCGATCGTGACCGGCTCGCCGGGGGCGTGTTTCATCGCGTTCGTCAGGCCCTCCTGGACGATCCGGTACGCCGTCCGCCCGACGTGATCGGGGAGCGTGCCGGCGACGTCCAGCGTCAGCTCGACCGGTAGGCCGGCCTCTTGAGCGCCCTCGACCAGCGCTGGGAGGTCGGCGAAGGCCGGCTGCGGCAGCTCCCCGACCGGAGCGCGCAGGACGCCGATCACCTCACGGAGATCTTGGAGCGCCTGGTGCGCGCTGGCTCTGATGACCTCCGCCGCGCTCGCGACCTCCTCGGTCGAGGCGTCCGGCCGGTAGGCGAGGGCGCCGGCGTGCACGCTGAGCAGGGAGAGCCGGTGGCCGAGGACGTCGTGCATCTCGCGGGCGATCTCCTCGCGGGCCCGCAGCTGGCCCTGTTCAGCCTGCAGCTTCGCGACGGTCTCGGCCCGATCCGCGCGGTCGCGGAGGGTCTGCATGAGCTGGCGGCGGGAGCGGATGTAGAGCCCCCACCCGGCGACGGCGATGTAGAGCGCGATGACGGCGACCGCCAGCGCGCCGCTCTCCGGCGGCTTTTTCACCTGAAGGTAGAAAAACAGGGAGATCGAGTTGACGCCGAAGACGAGCAGGGTGGTCCGGAGCGGCCGGTAGACCGCCACCGACAGGATCAGCACCAGGCCCGCGGCGCTGGCGGATTCGGAGAAGACCGAGATCACCGAGGCGATCAGCGCGAGCTGGACCGGCCAGCGGCGGCGGAACCAGATCGCGATGCAGAGCGCCAGGCCGAGGATCAGGTCCAGCAGGATGACGAACTCGCGGCTGCCGGGCTCGACGCTGTCCTCGAAGATCGCGAGGCCGAAGATCAGCGCGAACAGGAAGACGGCCGTGTCGACGGCCCAGTCGCGCGGGCTGCGGCGATGCGACGGCCGGTTCATGGGACGAATGTAGCGCCGGGCGGCCGCCGTACCGGCTGTTCCGGGGCGTCCGGATACCGAAGTCGGTGTGATCGTCACCTTTGGTCGGCGGTAGGTTGCCGGGCATGAGTCAGCTCGCCGTCACCGTCATCGGCCCGGACCGCCCGGGCATCATCGCCGACGTCACCGAGGCCCTCGCCGGGACCGGAGTCAACCTCGAGGACTCCACGATGACGCTGCTGCGCGGTCATTTCGCGATGATGATGGTCTGCTCGGGCTCCCTCGACGAGGTCAAGGCCGCCGTCGAGCCGCTCCGCGGCGACCTGGTGATCACGGTCCGCGCGATGGGCCCCGAACACGCCCACGCCGCGATCGGGCCGTCGTACCTGCTCAGCGTGCACGGCGCGGACCGGCCGGGCATCGTCGCCGCCGTCACCCGGATGCTGGCCGCGGCCGGCGGCACCGTCACCGACCTGGCGACCCGGCTGAGCGGCGACCTCTACGTCCTGACCGCGGAGGTCGAGCTACCGCTGACCGCCGACCTGGAGACCCTTGACCGGGCCCTGGAGATCACCGCCGAGGAGCTC
The DNA here is from genome assembly GCF_013131805.1 of Kribbella sandramycini. Taxonomy (GTDB): domain Bacteria; phylum Actinomycetota; class Actinomycetes; order Propionibacteriales; family Kribbellaceae; genus Kribbella; species Kribbella sandramycini. Next base: position 114,185 of record NZ_JABJRC010000008.1, read on the forward strand.
GGCGTCGGCGTCACCCTGAGCCCGGCGGAGAGCGACGACCTGTGACCGTCGCGCACCTCAACCAGACCCTCGCCGCCTGGAGTCCCGCCCAGCTCGGCCTGGTCGGCGACGTCCTGGAAGTGGTCCGCGCCCCGCACCCCGTGCTGGCCGCGACCGGCGCTCCCGTCGACCCCCTCGACCCCACCATGGTCGCCCTGGCCGCCGACCTCGTCGCCACCATGCGCGTCTCCCCCGGCTGCGTCGGCCTCGCCGCCCCCCAGGTCGGCATCTCCGCCCAGATGTTCGCCCTCGACGTCACCGGCCACCCCAAGACCCGCACCTGTCACGGCGTCTTCGTCCTCTGCAACGCAGTCATCACCGAAGCCACCCGCCAGGAGAAGGCCCGCGAGGGCTGCATGTCCGTCCCCGACTTCACCGGCGACGTCAAACGCGCCACCCGCCTCACCGTCACCGGCACCCTCCCCGGCACCACCGACCACGTCACCATCACCACCGACGCCTTCGAAGCCCGCGCCCTCCAGCACGAGATCGACCACTGCAACGGCAAACTCTTCCTCGACCGCGTAGCCGGCGCCCACGCCGTCCACCCCCGCAAGAACTACCAATAACGTACTCTCGACCCGCGCCCGGGTGGCGGAACGGCAGACGCAGCGAGCTTAAACCTCGCAGCCGAAAGGCATACGGGTTCGAATCCCGTCCCGGGCACCCCCTCCTGACCAGGCTATATTCCCGATGGGGAATGTTCATCGCCGCCGATTCGGCCGGATCAGTTGCAGTTGTAGTTGCAGTTCCCATCACCCCCACAGCGCCTCCCCCGCCCGCTTGACCGCGTCCGCCGTCATCTTGTCCCGGACGTGGACGTAGCGCTTGGTCACCGCCAGCGACGCATGACCGAGGATCTCCTGCACGACCCGGATATCTACGCCCTGCTCCAGCAGGAGTGTCGCCGCCGCATGCCGCGCGTCATGCGGACTGGACTCGCGAATGCCGGTCCCGACCAAGATCTCCTGCCACTCAGCCCAGTCCGCTCGGGGGTTGATCGGATCACCCTTGGGAGTGGCGAAGACCAGGTCAAGGTCGTTCCACAAATGGCCGGCCGCAAGCCGCTCGACATCCTGTTTGGCCTTCTGCCGGATCAGTTGCTTGAGCAGCGGCTCCGGGATAGGAACCCACCTCGTCTTCTTGCCCTTTGGCTTCCTGAACTCCCAACCGCCACCAAGTCGGGCCTTGCAGTACCGCGCATGCGCAACGCAATTGGCGCGGCACCGAGCAACATGTCGCCCCTCCGTACAGACAGTCACGTCACCACATCCGTGCTTGAACCTGACCCGCTTGATCTGCCAAACGCGCATGCGCGCCTTCTTGAAGTCGACGTACTGCCAGCGCATCCCCAACGCCTCTGCCTGCCGAAGGCCAAGTGCAAACGCAACCGACCAGCGGGCCCCGTTGCGCTTCTTCTTGGCACGAGCGAGGAACAGCCTCGCCTCATCGAGATCAAGCGCATCAACTTCGACTTCGTCGAACGAAGGGGCATCCAGCAGATCGGCCACATTGACAGATACAAGCTTCCGCCGCAGCGCCATCTTCAAGGCCCGCTTGATCATCTGGTGAGCCATATTCACAGACTTGTCCGCGAGCCCATCGACTGCGACCTTGGCGTAAAGCTTGTCAAGATCCGTCACCTTCAACTGATCGATCCTGATACCTCCAATGTTCGGTATCACCCAGTTTTCGATGCGCGGACGGTACGTACTCTCGATCGACGACTCACTGGCCGTCTGCGGCACAATGGTGTCGAGCCACAAGCGCAGATACTCAGCAACCGTGGGCTTCTTGCCGACCTGAACGACATTGCCCTCGTCTCGCTGCTTCTCCAACGCCTTTACCTTCTTGGTGACCGCCGTTTTCGTCTTGGCCTGCCGATGACGTCGATCCGGGCTTCCGTCAGCTTTTACTCCAACAGTCACCCATCCATGCCACGTACCGTCGACATCCTCGTAGATCGACGATCGACCATTCGCATTACGCGGCATTTCCAGCCTCCTTTTCATCCATCAAAGCGGTTTCGAGCCGCTTCACGTATTCCTGCAAGGCCTCGACCGAGACCCGCCGCGAGCGACCGATAGTTACCGACCGAAGCTCTCGATCGCTGATGAGTTTGAACACAACAGTGCGTCCGATCCGCAAGGCGGACGCAACCTCTTCGACCGTCAAAAGAACCTGAAAGTCGTGCATCGTTCGTACCTCCTCTCGTTGACGCATACGTGTCACTCGTTGCTCTCAGCAAGTTGTTCTTTGATGAGTCGTCGGTGTTCGCGGGCTTTGGCGGCGGCGGTGTTGGCGAGTAGTGCGTCGCCGATGGTTTTCCAGCCGGTGCCTGCGTAGGTGAAGTTGCCGACGATGAGAGTGGTCTCGACGTCGTCGGTGTGGTCCCGGGTCTTGTGCTGGTCACGTCGCCAGTTCGCGCGTGCTTCGCGGAGGGCTTTGAGGGTGGTGGAGTACTGGCGGGACTTGGTGGAGAAGTGGCCGCCGAAGCCGAGCATGTGTGCCCAGCGCTGCAGACGCCGGTAGGAGAGGCGTCCGGAGTTTTTGGCGGCTTCGGTTTCGTCGAGGTCGGAGCCGTCGCGTCCGAGTCGCCAGCAGGCGTCGACCAATCGGCCGGCATGCGTGTGGACGGTGGCGTAGTGGCGGACGGTGGTGGGTGTGAGGCGTGCGGAGGAGTGTCCGGTGGCTTCGGCGCCCTTGGTGGCGTACTTGGCGAGGTATCCGGCGACGGCGGTTTCGGTGATCGCTCCGTCGACGGTTTGCCGGACGGGGCGGACGTCGAGCTGTGTCCCCCACTCGATGAGCCAACCGTCTGGCTGGTCGGGGTGTGGCAGGGTGTGGAACCGGACGGTGCTGGCGGCGCGGCGGATCGCGTCGGCGAGCATCGTGTACGTGGCTGCGCAGGCGGGTGGCTCGATCACGGACGGGTCGAGTGGGTTGACGCCGTCGAGGCGGGTGAGGGCGTGGAAGTGCGCGACGCCGCGTGCCTGCATTTCGGCGACCTTGCCGTAGGAGAGTTTGACGGATGCGCCGTGCTTCTTGGCTTCGGTGCGGAGGAGTTCTTTGGCGCGGTCCATGGTGCGTCGCCAGAGTTCGCCGGACATGGCGTTCCAGACGACTTGGTGGTCGTGGTCGTAGCAGTCCAGGCACAACGGGGTGCCGAGGATCTTCTCCCCGTCGCTATGAGTTTGTAGGCAGCGGAGATCGCGGCCGTGGGGGCACAGGTCGGGTTCGCGGCGGGGGCGGCAGGGACGGTTGCGGAGTCCGCCGTCACGGCCCCGGACAGTGCGGGTCCCGTGGACAGGGCCGAAGGTCGGCGCGGTGAAGGTGACGAACGCCGACGGGTGCTGTGTGACGGTGGTGGGGATGCCTTTGCCGCCTGCGAGTCCTGCGAGGACGAGTTGGTAGGTGTCGCCCCGGTAGGTTTCTGCGCAGGAGGGGCAGACGGCGGCGCGGCGGTTGCCGCAGGCTTTGTAGATGACGCCGCCGGGCATGTCGTCGGTGTGCCGGGTGGAGATGACCCGTCCGGTGCGTTCGGAGACGATGTGGGATTCGCCGCGGAGCCTGACGGGGCGCTGGCAGCCGCCTGCGGAAGCGGTGTGGTCGATCCAGGCCTGATAGTCCGCAGTGGTCGCCGCGCGCTGCAGTGCGGTCTCCAGGGCGTTTGCGGGGGCGTTGGAGTTGTCTCGTCCCGGGGTGAACGTCCGGTTGGGTTTCGGTTCGTGGACAGCCAGGATTTCGACGCCTCCGAGGTGGCCGCCCAGGAGTTCGATGGCGGTCTGGTTGTCGTCGGTCACAGGGCTACCTCCTTCCGGTGGCATCGCGGCAATCAGGGGTCTCACGTTTGGCCGGCCAACTGGCCGGGGTGGCTAGAAGACGGGTGTGATGGGGGCGGGTTCGGGGGTGCCGAACAGGTAGTAGCCACAGCCGATGCAGTAGCGGCCAATGACGGTGTAGGGGTCGGGGCTGGTGGCGGGGTTGATCTGAACGACCAGGGCGTAGGGGTCACCGGGTTCGAGGACGGTGGGACACCAGTCGTGAGTGCCGTAGTGCTCGGACGTGATCCAGTCGCAGTTGAATTCGTGGTCGGCGGTCTCGCGGAACGCGGTGATGCCTGCGTAGGCGTTGATGTCCAGGGGCGCGGTGCTGGTCATGACGTGTGCTCCGTTCCGTAGAGGGTGGTGGCTGGTGTGTTCGGTGTTCGCCCTCTTCTCCGGGAGCCACGTGGAGTCCCGGAGAGGAGAGCCAGCAACGAACCGGCTACAGGTCGGGTTCGAAGGTGGATTCGCAGATGCCGCAGGTGATCTCGCCTTGTTCGAGGACTGCTTTGGCGACGCGGATTCGGCGTGGGCATTGGCATGCGCAGGCGATCGCGTTGTTGTTGTTCTTCTTGGCTTCGCCCCCGGTCATCTCGGGGTGCCGGTAGGCGATCAGGGCCGCTTTCAGGTCGGCCAGCACCGCCTTGTAGGTGGTGGCTGTGGTGCCCCGCAGGGTGCAGGGTGACCAGCCGATCCGCGGGTCTTTGGTGGTGTCGAGGCCGAGCACGGAGGCGAGTTCGGCGAACTTCTGGTTGTGCCAGCGCCCTTGGCGGCTGGTGTCCTTGATCTGCCGGGCGTCCGCGAGAGCGTGGGTGGCTTCGTGGAGCAGGGTGGTGAAGACCTCTTCGGGACTTCGTTTGAGTCCTTCGCCGGAGATGAGGACTTCGGCCAGGCGGTGTTCGCCGTGTTGCCAGCGGGAGGCGGCGAAGTGGCCGTACTTCGCCTGTTTCGTGGCGGTGCCGGAGCCGACGATGATCACGACGGCCGGAACCTCGGCGTGTTGGGCGCGGATGGCGGCCCAGGCTGTTTCGAGTGCGGACACGAGTTCCGCGGTGGTGTATTCGGTTTGACGCTTACGTGTCAGCCGCACTTTCGGTGACCCGGTCCGGGTCTTCGCAGCGGTCTTCTTGGTAGCGCGTTTGATCGTGACCGCAACTGCCGGGTGACTCCCGCCCGTCGAGAGTTCTTTGAGTTTGTTGCGCACGGCAATGAGTGACGCGTAGCCGTGTGCACGGCCGCCTTGCGTGGCGCGGACGGCGTCCATGTGCTTCTGCACCGCTGCGTGTGCGGCGGCCGGGGTGCCGTTGTAGACGGCGGTGGTTCGGGTGACGGTCCAGCCGGTGATGCCGGACAGGGCGTCGGTGTTGTTGTTGGTCAACCCGGTGAGCTTGGTCGTCGTCCCGGGCTTCGCCGCGACGGCTACCGGGGTGGCCGGCATATCGATGAGGTCGAGTTGTCCAGGGACCTGGACGACGGGCACGAGGTCAGTCGTCATAGCTGCAGTCCTCCTCGTCAGTGTCGAGCGAGGGGTGGTGGTAGGCCCAGAGCAGGAGCAGGTCGAGGGTATGGCGATCGTGTTCGGTCTTCGCCGCGCCGTGGGCGTGCAGAATGTTTTCGGCCAGGTCGTTCAGGTCGACGCTGCCGGTGCCTGCGAGTTCGGCGAAGGCCGATCCGCGGTATCCGGGTGATTGCCATCCGGCGGCGATAGTCAGTGCGGAACTGTCGGTCAGTCGGGCACCGTTGCCGGTGGTTGCAACGGCGTCCACACGGTCGATGTCAGCGGCCAGCTCCCAGCTGGAGGCGTGGAGTTTCGTGAGGGTGGTGATGGTGGTGTTCACCAGTGCTCTCCTTACTGTTTGGCGCAGATGAGGTGGCAGGGGCGGCCGGTGTAGGGGTCGCGCATCAGGGCGGAATGTCCGCAGATGACGCACGGCCTCGGGTCGCCGACTGTCGTGTGAGCCCAGTCGTCCGCCCACGGGGAGCGGTTGAGCTTTGACCGGGTCTTCTTCTTGACCGGCTCAGATGCCGGGACCGACGGTGCCGGGGTGAGGTCCGTCGTGATGGCCTGCTGGCCTTGACAGTTACGTGTCACGCGGCGATTCGGTGCCGCGCGTTTCATTCATCGACCCAGGTCGAGAAGAACGAGTTCACCTGCGCTCGCAGGTCGTAGACGTCGTTGTAGATGCCCTGTGCAGTCGCGGCATCGTGGATCTCTTCGTCGGTCCCCTCCCAAGGAAGGGTTTCAACGACTGCCCGAACTTCGACATCGAGCTCTCCAATGGCTCGATCGAAGATCTCTCGATGCTTGCGGAGCAGCTCGGTGATCTGACCGACGGCGGTCATCGGAGGTCGCCAATCCAGGTCTCGCGGAAGGCCTCCAAGCGAGCTTGGAGGTTGTGGATGTCGTTGTAGACCTCAAGTCCGTAGCTGTAGTGAGACTCACTCTCAGGGAGTTCTCGACGCACTGCGTCGCAGTGTTCGGTGACCTCTCGGATCAATCCCCGGAGGGTTCGATCAAGCTTGCGGTGACGGCGGCGCAGGATGCGCACGAGTGCCGGGTGAACGTTCATGACTCTTGCTCTCCTGTCCATTCGCTGGGGATGTAGACCGTGTCCTGGTTCCAGGTGTCGGTCTTGGTGGCGTGGTCGACGAGGTGTTCTTCGAGGAGTGCTCGTGCCTCGTAGCAGGCGTCGATGAGTTGGCTGAGTGCGGTGACTGAGCCGGTGATGAGTTCGAGTTCGATCGGGGTGTTTCCCAGGTCGATGGCGACGATGGGGGTTTCGCCGTTGCAGGCGATGTTGATTCCGGCGATCGAGTTGTCGGTGAACTCGTAGCCGATGTACATGCGGTCGTTGCGTTCGCCGCCGGAGGCGTCGTAGTAGGTCATGACGCGGCCTCCTGCCGTGTGGTGTAGGCGGGTTGCCAGTGGCCGTTGTAGGCCCAGCCGGTGCGGCAGGCGGACCAGCAGACACCGCAGCGGTGCGGCTGGTTGGGTGCGTAGACGAAGGCTCCGCAGTTGTGGAGCCAGCCGGGTTGGCCAGCCGAATCGCGGACGCGAACGACGGCGTCGGCGGGGATGGGTTTGATGGTGATCATGCGGCCCTCCGAAGGTGTACGGCGCGGCGGACGATCTGCTTGTGCTGACGGTCGTTGAGGAACGCCGTCTTGAGTCGGCGCGGGAATCCGCCTTCGGCGCGGAGCAGTCCGACACCAAGGGCTTCGGGCTCGATATCGACGGCGCTGTGACCCTGAGAGGACCAGCCGGTGCCGAGGATGATGTCGCTGGAGCTGTCGGTGGCGCACCGGAAAGCGAGGCGGTAGCCGAACAGGTCGCGCAGTGAAGTGGGGACGATGTCAGCGCTGGGGCGCTGTGTCGATGCAACGGTGATGATGCCCGCGGCGCGGCCGCGAGCGACGATGTCCCTTACGAGAACGCGGAACTCTTCTTGCTGGTCTTTGGTTCCGACGGTGACGGTGAAGTAGGCCAGCTCGTCAACGCAGAGGAGCTTGGCCCGGAAGCCGTCGCCGGGGACGATCTTCTTGCGGCCCGTGCGGGCCAGGTGCAGGTACCTCTCGTCGAGGTCGGTTTGCAGGTCACGAAGGACCCGCAGGGCTTTGCGCATGTCGTTGCCGACGAACTCGTCAGCCACGGGTGCATACGGGAGGAGTTCGACGATCTTGCCGTCGATCAGGATGAGATCGACGTCGGAGCACAGCGCGGCGTGAGCGACGATATTGCCTTGGGCAACGGACTTGCCAGCGCCGGGTTCTCCGCCGATAAGAATGTTGCGGTACATGAGGGTGACACGGACGGCTCGGCCGCGAGTGTCCAGACCCATATAGATCGGGTCGTAGATCGACAGCGCACCTTTAGGTGCGGGGGTGACCCCCGGCTTGCGCCGGGGGAACACCGATTTGGATTTGAAGCTAGACATAGTCGGACACGTCTTCTCCATTGGCTCCCAAGATCACCGACGCGCGGTCGTCGACCGTGGCGGTGTACTTGGTCTTCGAGGTTTTGGTGCGGGTCTCACCGGCGCCGGTTTTGGCCGGCGGCTGGGTGGTGGACTCGTCAGAGACGCGGTCGGTGTCTGGCGTGAGGAACGCCATGACAGCGTCGTCGGCGACTACCGCTTCCGGCAGATCGCTGGTGTCATCGAGCAGTGGGGAGGTGATGTGCTGCTTCGACAGCGGGTCTCGTCTGTCGATTTCGATGCGTACGAGCGCTGCATTACGTCGCGAGCGCTCGATATTGGCCTTGCGTGCCCAGCACGCCGAAGCGATGGTTTCGGACTTGTTGTCGAGGTCTTCCATCGACAACCCAGGGCGCATCCAGACCCACACGACCTGACCGGTCTTGGTGGACCAGCACGCGATGATGAAGGGCAGATTCCCTGAGTAGTTCAGGGTCCGCATCTCGACCAGGCACGCGCGGACACGGTGCCGGGTGATGACACACCAGACCCGGTTCACGACGAACCGGCGGACGAAGTTGTCCGAGACGATCCACCCCAACACCAGGACGGCCAGCATGGCGTTCAGCCATGCAGGGTTGGATTCGATGTAGCCGACGATCTTCGCCCCATGGGCGATCGTGATGTAGATGGCGGTGACGAGAACCATGAGTTCCCAGCGCCAACGCCAGATGACCAACAGGATCTGCACCGGCAGCGACTGAGTCGGCCGGGTGATGGTTTCGATGGTTCCCGTCGCGGTACGGCCGCGGCCTGCTCGACGTGTCGAGCGCGTGCGGGTAGATTTGGGCATGACAAGACCTCCCGATCAGGGGGTTGAGTCAGGAAAGACACCAAGCCGGGAAAGGTTTCCTAGGCCAACGCCCGACTTGATGTCTCGTTTCCAGAGAGCGGCCCCCGTCAGGGGGTCGCTTTTTAGTTCGTCAGTTCAAGTTCAAACCCGAACTCTTTCGCAACGGTTGACACGTACTGGTCAACCGTGGACTGGTTGCCTGCACAGCCCTCAACGAGAGCGGTGTAGGCGGTGGTGCGGGCTTCGACGAGCTCAGCTCGCCGGTTCCACGCGAGGTTGTTGGATTCGAGGACGTCCTTGACGATGTTGATCGTCAGGCCGTCGCCTCGATTGATGTTCTGCAGAGCACCGGTCAGCCTGCTGAGCAGCCTGTCGGTCGCTTCGATCTGAGCGCAGATCGTCACGTAGTTGAGAGTCAGTTCGCGAGCACTGACAATGCCGTCAGTGCGAACGTAGGTGTGCTGGGTCATGGTTGGCCCCTTTCAAGGCGTCGTTGACACGTACCTGTCAATGGATGGAAGTTCCGGCGGACGCCGAAACCCAGACCGCGTGCGCGTAGTCGCGAGCGGCGTAGATGTCACGTCGCCGGTTCTCGGCGTCGCGGTACAGATCAAGGAGCTGCCAGAACGCGTCAGACGCGTACACGGCACTCACTTCGTAGTGGTCGTTGACGACCGGTTCGGCGGCTTGGAGGCCGCAGACGAGCTTGTTTTCCAGGTAGTTGAGTACCTGTTCGATCTCAACTGCTTCGTTGCACTTGGCCACATACTCGGACCGTGCCTGATTCGCTGTGATGGCTCGATGTTCCATCGGATGCGACATGACTACCCCCTAGCTGAGCAGTGCACGAATCACGGGACGAGTGGAGAGCTACTTCGACGCAGCACCCGACGCGGCACCAAGGCTCTTCGCCTTGTACGCAACACCGTTCCGCCCATTGGTGGCCCACGGCATGGCCTCCAGCTCGACCGGGACAACGACAGCGCCAACGTTGATCTTCGGCATGGCATTGCCCGCCAAAGTCACGTTGATCACCTCGCCGCCCGTCTCGTCGAGCGCCATCACCTGAACCGACCAGAGCAGCTCGTTGGTGTTCCGGTCAGCCTTCTGCCGGCCGTTCTGGTCCTTCTTCTCCTCCACACCCTTCGTGACCGTGAACGTCTTGCCCGTGGTGTCGATGTTCAGCTTCATGAGGAATCGCCCCTTCTAGGCGTCCGCACCTACTCCTCGTGAGCAGGTGTTCTAGTTCAGATACTAGAACACCTATCGCAGGTCTTCAAGCCCGAATCGCAACGAATCTTCAGCAGGGGGTTGACACGTAACCGTCAAGCGGTGCGGGATGACACGTAAGGGTCAATCCCCGAGGCGGCCGCGGTAAGTGATCCGGCCATACGTGATGCTCTCGCCGTACTCCAGAACGTCGCCCTTGTCGTCGTAGATCCAGTTACGACCCACTGAGATCAGCGCACCTTCGTCCAGCCCAAGGCTTTCCGCTTGGTCGGCTGTTGCAATCGCCGGTTCGAACTGGTCCTGCCAGGCGTCGACGGTTCGCTTGAGGGTGTTGGCGACGTACATGAAGGTGCCTTCGCGAATCCGCTCCGGACTCAGCAGAAGCGGGGCGCGCTTGGCCAGGTCTCCTCGAAAGTACGAGCTGGACGCCGAGATCGGCTTGCCATCGGCCCGGAAGGTGCGGCGTACACGACGAATCACAGCGGAGCCGACCTTGACCCCCAACGCGTCCGCGACCTGCTCAGACGCCTCCCAGAGGTCAGCCTCAGTGATCTTCGCGTACTGCCCGGTGGGATAGACCTTGCCAGTGCGACGAGCCTTGCCGACTCGATCGTTGGCAGCCCTCCCCCGCTCTTCCTCCGTCGTGACGATACTTCCGACACCACGCTCCGGCTTGATGTATCCCTCAGCGCGGAGCGACGACAGCGCCTTCTGTGCGGTCGCAATTGCCACGCCGTAGTCGCGCATCAGCGAGCGCACGGACGGCACCAGATCGCCGGCCTGCAGGTCGCCGTTCGAGATCCGCGCACGAATCTCGTTAGCGATCTGCTGATACGGGGGCGCCGGGCGCTCCAACTTCGGGGGCATGCTGAACCTTCACGTCTCCAATCGGTGTTCTAGAACACCACCATCATAGGCTCTGGAGCGCGTGAGGGGCTAGTACTCGTCCGGCGCGTTGATGCGATCCACGCCACCGTATCCAGTTGCCGCAACGGACCGGGCAATCTCAACATCAGCAGGGTCCGGAGCGGTTCCCTGCTCCTTCGCCGCAAGGAGGCGCTTGTGGACCTTCTGCAGCTCCAGAACGTCGGCGAGACGGGCTTCCTGAATCTCTTCCCAAGTGCTCATCGTCAGTCCCACTTCTGGCCTGTGATCCGCTCGTACATAGCAACGTAGCGAGCCCGCGTCTCCTCAACAACTGCAGGAGGGATCTCAGGCCCCGGAGGCGTCTTGTCCCATGTGCCGAGGTCCCGAGCCCAGTCACGAACGAACTGCTTGTCGAACGAGACCTGACGCTGACCGGGCTTCCAGTCCTCATCTCGCCAGTACCGCGACGAGTCCGAGGTCAGAACCTCATCGGCCAGCACGAGCGACCCATCCTTGGCCAACCCGAACTCGAACTTCGTGTCCGCCAGATGCACACCACGGCCCTCAGTGATAGCTGTAGCGCGAGAGAACAGCTCGAGCGTCTTCTCCTTCAACGTCAAGGCCAACTCAGCCCCAACAGCCTCTGAGACCTCATCAAAGGTCATCGGCTCATCGTGCCCATCCTCAGGCGCGGTCTTCGTCGTCGGAGTGAAGACCGGCTGAGGCAGCTTGTCCCCCTCCAACAGACCAGCCGGGATCTCAACCCCAGAGATCTTCCCCGACTCCTGATACGCCTCCCACCCGAGGCCGGCCAAGTACCCACGAGCGATGCACTCGACCTGAACGATGTCCACCTGCTGACACCGAACCGCACGCCCCTCGAACTCAGCAGGCACATCAGTAGCCGAGATGACGTGATTCGGCATCACATCCGCCAACTGCTCGAACCACCACAGCGACAGACTCGTCAGCAGCTTCCCCTTGTCAGGGATCGGCGTAGGCAGCACCACGTCATAGACCGACACCCGATCAGTCGCAACCAGGATCACCTCCCCCGGGCGATCGCTGTACACATCCCGAACCTTGCCCCGATGCAGCAGCTCCACCCCACTGTTCTAGCACACCGCGTGCCGACTTCGACGCAGCTACCCTTGCCGTTCGCCTTCATCGGACGCGGCCCCTATCTCCGGGACAGTCTCAGGTGGTTTGCGTGCAGCCCTTAGCTGCACCAACTTGGCATTCCCTTCCGACGTCAGAGTCCAATAGATGTTCGAGTCATTGATTGGATGACGCCGATCACTTCGCACGATCAACCCGAGAGCAGTGAACTGCACAAGGATGTCTTGGAAGCTCTCCTGCATAAACTCTGATTTCTTGATATCGAATTTTTCGAGCGTCTTCTCGTGCGAACCATCTTCTTCGCTGATGCTACGGGCGATAGCATTCAATCCTGACAGCAGGTCAGACTCACTTGCTTCCACAAGAAGCCTAGGCCCTACCGCGGAGAAGAGTCGGTCCCAAGTCGTTTCGAACTGGCCCCAGATCCTCTTAGTGACGCCATCCTCCATGTATCTAAATAGAACTTTTACATGCGCCGCGTCCTCGCCGTTGGCTAACTCGACGCTGCCCGGTAGCCGATCACGCTGAGTGGTTGCGAGCTCGGTTGTTAATTCGACAACGCGAGCTCGGAGCTCTACGAGTTCTCTCTCGACTTCCGGGGTTAATGCATTCTTAGCTCGAACCCAACCCTCCGCAGGATGTGTCTTTCTAATCTGAATTAGACTCTTCGCCACCTGGCCACCGAGTCCTGTTGGCGAATCCCAGTACTTCACCATGCGATTGCCAACTTTTTTGCGGAACACATCCAGCTTTGCTCGAAGTTCGTCATTAAGGTCGGTCTTATCTCCCGGAATAGATCCCGGTTCGCCGTGCAGGAAAGCCAGGATCGGCTTTCCCTGACTCTCCGCGTAATCAAACTCCATCTCCGTATAGCTGATCTGCTGTTCCGGATCAACCGAGCCGTACCGTCCACCGATGACGATCAGATAATAGTCACAATCGTCAATCACTCGCTTGATTAGGGTCCATCTGTCATCGTTAGACGCGGGGAACAACTCCATCCCTGCGGGGATACAGTCAGCTTCCAGCAAAGTTTGGATTACTTCTTGCCGCTCTTCCAGCAGATCAAGATATGTCGAACTGACAAAGACCTGCTCACGCTTCTCTATCGCCACAACGGGAGGCTAGCGCGCATCCGTCGCCAGGTACAGAGTGCTTACTCGCGCCCATCTGACAACTTTCTCTACGTCTTCAAGACGGGCCCCTGAGGGGCCCGAAAGCGCGCCGCCACCACAGGGCGGGCCGCCTGCCCGCCGCTCCGCTTCGCTGCGCTTGGGCGCGTCCCTTGGCTTGGCGCGCACGTGCCAAAGGGGGCCGGGTCGAAGACGGCAGAACTCGCCGTCAACGGCTCGACACCCCTTGGTCTTGCGACTCACTTCCGAATCGACCAACCGCCCTGGGTGCGTGCCCTGGTCGGCCTGGACCGCGCGGGATACCGGATCGTCCCGACAGCAATCGTGGAAGGGACGGCCCTCCACGGCACGCGTCAAGAGCGCCTACGGCGTCGCTTCGCGATCGAGCAAGCTCGACTCTGGACACGCACCGCTCCGGACCTCAGGCGGCAGCTATCGGGACGATCCGGTGGCTTGGCCGCGGTTGACACGTAACTGTCAGCCGGGGCCGGGTGGTTGCAATTTCGGTTGCAGTTCGCCGTCGTTCACCCCGATCCGAGGGCGGTCGGACGCCGGGGTTGTGAGCCGTGGTGAACCTCCATGAACGCCGGAGGGTGCCCTCAGTTCGAACTTAAACCTCGCAGCCGAAAGGCATACGGGTTCGAATCCCGTCCCGGGCACCAACTGCACGACGGACGAACACCCCCGCCCGCTACGCGCCCGCTACTTCCTAGCTCCTTAACGCGCCCGCTCCACCCGCACCCCATCCACCCCCGGCTCAGCGCCGTCCTCCCCCACCCGGCTACCGCCGGCCCTCCGGGCTACATCCGGAAGAAGGCCCGCAGTCGAGGGCGTGGCGACAGTGGCCGGGCAGGCGCGAGTTAGTCAGGCATCCGAGCCGGACGGTGGGCGGGGCGACCGACGCAGGTCCGTCGCGGACAACACTTTGCTCGTCAGAGGTAGGGCTCCCAGACGGCGAACGCGAGGTGGAAGCTTTCTGCGGCCTGACTCGCCTTGAACCTCTCAACCATGATGCAGTCATCAGAATTGGGTGCACTTTCGCATCTCTTCGATGAGACCTTGCCGAGCGATGACGCGCTGGCACGAGTCGTTGCGAGCAGCTCCGAGAGTTCAGCGGGTGGATCTGCGATGGTCAGCGTCTTCGCCGCAACCTGCCCCTCCAGAGGAGCGCGTTGGACGACCAGACTGCAAGCTACCGCCTGCGCTTCGACCAATGAGTCGTCCCATTTGGTCAAATCACACATTTGTTCGAAGTCCTCGACCAACTTCTGGTTCTTCGCTCGAAGGCCGGCAACCTTGCTTGCAACCTGCTGAACCGACATACCTGGAGTCGGCGAGATCGTCGCGGTAACCGTAACTGTCGGTGTAGCCGATCCCCGTTCGGATGGGCCGCCGCAACCGCCCAGGACGACGAGGATGCTCAGGACAACGCCAACGGCAGGGATCGTGTTCCTCTTCTTCAGTTGTGAGGACAGTCGCCATGCCAACCGCTGTGGCTGATACTTCGTGTTCATTGTTCCCCCTCCGGGAAAGGGTGGTAGATCAGATCGCCCCCCGATCTGTTCCACCCTTGTTCGTGGCACGCTACTGCTCATCGAAACCAGCTTGAATCGCGGACTGGTATCGATCCTGGTCAACGGCCGCGCGGTGTTTACCGCTTGAGGGTTGATGGTCCGGGAACAGTCGGGGTTGGGGAAGGGAACTGCCGGGTTCTGTGGGGCGGGCAGCCGGGTGAGGCTGATCGGCATGAGACGAAGTGTTGGGGTTGTGGGGTTGGTGGTGGGGGCGTTGGTGGGGGCGCCGTTGAGTGCGGAGGCTGGGAGGGGTGGGTTGCAGCGGGAGTTGGATGGGGTGGTGGGGGTGGCTGGGGTGGGGGCTCAGGTTGAGGTGCGGGAGGGTCGGCGGGTTTGGCGGGGGCGGAGTGGGGTGGGGGAGGTGGGGACGGGGCGGGCGGTGCCGTTGGCGGGGCGGTTTCGGGTGGGGAGTGTGACGAAGACGTTTGTGGCGACTGCGGTTTTGCAGTTGGTGGGTGAGGGGCGGGTGGGGCTGGAAGATCCGGTGCTGAAGTGGTTGCCGGGGGTTCGGGCCGAGGGGGTGACGGTGCGGCAGTTGCTGGATCACACGAGTGGGTTGTACGACGTGTTGAATACGTTGCCGCGGCCGCCGGAGGCGGAGTTTTATGCGAATCGGTGGCGGACATGGACGGCTGATGAGTTGATCGCCCGGGCGCTTGTGCATCCGCCGACGTCCAAGCCTGGCGTGGTTTACAAGTACTCGAATACGAACTACTTGTTGCTCGGAGAGATTGTCGAGAAGGCCACCGGGGTTTCGTACGCCGAGGCGGTGGAGCGGCGGGTGATTCGGCCGCTCAGGTTGCGGGACACGTATTTTCCGGGGACGTCGACGGCAATCCAGGGGCCGCATGCGCATGGGTATGTGCCAGGCCCGGACGGCCCGCTCATCGACTACACGAAGATGAATCCGTCGGTGTTCGGGGCGGCCGGAGAGCTGATCTCGTCGACGCGGGATCTCGACACCTTCATGACCGCGTTGCTGGGTGGGCGACTGCTGTCGCCGGAGCTGCTGCGCGCGATGAGGACGCCGGGTGTCGAGGGCGGGCGGTACGGGCTCGGGCTGACTTGGCGGACGACGACGTGCGGGACGACGGTCTACGGGAACGACGGGGATGCGTTGGCGTATCAGACCTGGGTTTTCAGTACGGCGGATCGGCGTCAGCGAGTCGCACTGCTGTTGACGCCGAACTTCGACGTCGATTCGGATGACGTCGTGGATGCCTTTCTGGACAAGGCTTTCTGTGGTTAGACGTCGGCGAGTTCGCGGGCGCGGCGGAGTACGGCGTCCTGCATTTCCTCGGTGAGTTTGCCGGTGAAGGTGTTCTGCTGGCTGGGGTGGTAGCACCCGAGGACGGTCACGCCGTCGAGCTCGTGTTCGACGGCGTGGCCGAAGGCGGGCTTGGGTTTCGGGATGGTGGCGCCGAGGGAGGCCAGACCGGCCAGGAGGGCGTCGTAGCCGAACTTGCCGAGGGTGATGATGACTCGGGTGGTCGGGAGGACCAGCTCCAGTTCGCGGCGGAACCAGGGGGCGCAGGAGTCGCGCTCGTCCGGCGTTGGTTTGTTGGCGGGTGGAGCGCAGCGGACGGCGGCGATCATGCGGGTCGCGTACAGCTCGAGCCCGTCGCCGGCGTGTGAGCTGGTCGGCTGGTTGGCCAGCCCGACCCGGTGCAACGCCGCAAACAACCAGTCGCCCGACCGATCTCCGGTGAAGACGCGCCCGGTCCGGTTCCCGCCGTTCGCGGCCGGCGCCAGCCCGGCGATCAGAATCCGCGGCTCGGCCGCACCCCACCCCGGGATCGGCCGGCCCCAGTACGGCTCCCCCGCAAACGACTTTCGCTTGCTATGGGCAACATCTTCCCGCCACTCGACCAACCGCGCACAGGCCCGGCACACCGAAACCCGAGCCTCCACCTCCCCCAGCTCCCCCACCGACGACAGCTCGACGACCTCCCCCGCCGTCCGAGCCACCGGTGTCCCCGCCGAAGCCGGGTCCCCCGGCCACCCCGCCCCCGGCGGCACCGGGCTCTCGAACAACTCCCCCGTCAACGGATGCGGCAACTTCACCCCCTCAGACTAATCAGATGAGCATCATCGGCGTCGTAGCCTCGGCCATCGGCGGACTGGACCAGCTGACCGACGGACTCATCCGTCCGCTCCTCGAGCGGGGACATCAGCCCGCCGTCACCTTCACCCCGACCGCCGCCGGCTGGCAGTCTCCGGACACATTCCAAACCCTCGAGCTGCTCACCGGTCTGGCGGTCCGGTCCCAGCCGCGGCGGCCGGCGTGGGCTGGGCATCTCGGCGTGCTGCGGCAGGCTGGGGTTGTGCTGGTGGAGTGGGAGTTGCTGGAGCCGAGGGAGGCTCACGGCCGCCGGCTGCCGTGGGGGCGAGTGCTGGCGGCCGTCGACGCGGTTAGCTGACCAGGGCCGGGGTGCGGCGGGCGGCGGGGATGGCCAGGGCTAGGAGGACGGCGGCGGCGGAGAAGGCGGAGAGCAGGAGGAAGGTGTCGGTGAAGCCGGATTCGGCTGGTAGGCCGGTGGGTTGGAGGTGGCCGGTGATGATGGAGCTGGAGAGGGCTGTGCCGATGGAGCCGCCGATGGTGCGGATGTTGGCGTTCATGCCGGTGGCGGCGCCGGTGTGCTCGCGCGGGACGTTCTGGACGATGAGGCTGGTCATGGAGGCATAGGCGAGGCCCAGGCCGATGCCGAAGACGGCGGTGGAGATGGCGACCTGCCAGGGGTGGTTGTGCAGTCCGGCGAAGGTCAGGGAGGCAACCAGGCTCAGGGCCGAGCCGATGATGACTTGGAGCTTCACGGGGAAGTACGGCGCCAGGTGGCCGCTCAGCGAGCCGGTGATGGCCATGGTGACCAGCATCGGCAGCATCAGGACGCCGGCCTCCGAGACACTCGACCCGAACCCGAAGCCCGCAACGGTCGGGATCTGCATGAACTGCGGCACAAAGGCGTAGACGGCGAACATCGCAGCTCCGAACAGCAGTGCGACCAGGTTCGTCGTCCAGACAGCCGGAAGGCGCATCACCCGCATGTCGATCAGCGGGTTCTTCGACCGCAGTTCGACGGTCACCCACGCCGCAGCCAGTACGGCGGCCGCGGCGAACAGGCCGATCGTCAGACCCGACGTCCAGCCCCAGGAGCGGCCGCTGCTCAGCGGTAGCAGCAGCGCGATCAGCCAGCTCGACAGCAGGACGGCGGCCAGCCAGTCGATCCGGCCGGGGTGGCGGCTCGGGGAGGCCGGGATGTAGCGGCGGACGAGCAGGATCGACGCGCTGACGACGCCGAGCGGGATCCAGAACAGCCAGCGCCAGCCGAGCGTCTCGACGATCGGCCCGGCGAGCACGATCCCGAGCCCGCCGCCGGCCGCGATGATCGCGGAGACGACGCCGACCGTCGCAGGCACCCGCTCGGCCGGGAACTCGTCCCGGATGATCCCGAACGCCAGCGGGAAGACCACACCGCCGATGCCCTGGATGACGCGCGCCGCGATCAGTACGCCGATATTCGGCGCGACCGCCGCGAGCAGACAGCCGAGGGCCAGCGCGACCAGCCCGATCACGAGCGTGCGGTCCTTGCCGTACATGTCGCCGATCCGGCCGAGCAGCGGTGTGGAGACCGAGACGGAGAGCAGGAGCGCGGTGAAGACCCAGGTGACCGTGCCGGGGTCGGTGTGCAGATCCCGCTGGATGACGGGCAGCGCCGGGCTGACCAGCGACTGCAGCATCGAGAAGGCGGCCACGACGGTCGCCATCACGGCCAGCGTCCGGCGGGTGGAGTTTCCAGGCATGCCAAAGTCCTTCGAACAGGTATGGGGTTTCTCGGCCTGGTAAAGTCGAGGTATGCCTCCACTATAACGGAGGCACCCCTCCGGTATCAATCCGGA
Organism: Kribbella sandramycini; assembly: GCF_013131805.1. GTDB lineage: Bacteria > Actinomycetota > Actinomycetes > Propionibacteriales > Kribbellaceae > Kribbella > Kribbella sandramycini. Next base: position 132,635 of record NZ_JABJRC010000008.1, read on the forward strand.
GCGAGGTGGGAAGGTGATGTCATGGCGACAGAGACGACGCGACCGGTGCTCCGGGTCGACATCAAGCGCCCGCAGCGCGCGGACGCCCGGCGGAACTTCGATGCCCTGCTGTCCGCCGCCCGGGAGGCCTTCGCCGAGAAGGGCGTCGACGCCTCACTGGAGGACATCGCCCGCCGGGCCGGCGTCGGCATCGGCACGCTCTACCGCAACTTCCCCACCCGCCAGGACCTGCTCAGCGCGGTCTACTTCGGCGAGATCGAGGAGCTCTGCCTGGCCGCCGAGGAGGCCGCCGACCTCCCGCCCTGGGAGGCGCTGACCACCTGGCTGCGCCGATTCGTGGCCTACGTGGCGACCAAGCGCGCGATCTGGGAGTCGCTGAACCGCGAGTCCGACAGCTTCCAGGAGGCCCGCGAGGCGATGTACGCCGCCGGCACGCCGCTCTTCGAGCGCGTCCAGGCCGCCGGCGAGGCGCGCGCGGACATGTCGATCGACGACCTGCTCCGGATGGTCAGCGGCCTGACCGGCTGCAACTTCGTCGACGAGGAGCAACGCGACCGCGTCCTCCAGATCGCCCTCGACGGCGTCCGCGCCCGCTGAGCCCGATCCGCCACCGCTGCACAATCGGCGCCGACGGCCGGCGCCACGCTCAGCCGGCGAGGGCAGGCTTCATTGTGCCGACGTGGCGGTACGCCTCAGAGCAGGGACTGGGCGACGCCGTCCAGGATGTCGTGTTCGGAGACGATCACCTCGCCGACCGCCATCCGGTCGTAGAGCCGCTGCAGGATCAGGACGCCGGCGCCGATCACATCCACCCGGCCCGGGTGGATGGCCGGGTTGGCGACCCGCTCCGCCTTCGTCGTCCGGGTCAGCCAGTACGTCGTCTCGCGCAGCTGCGGGCCCGAGATCCGGGCGTGGTGGATCCGGCTGGAGTCGTACTCGGCCAGCTTGCCGATCACCGCCGCGACCGTGGTGACCGTCCCGGCGACGCCGATCAGCGCTCGCGCCTGCAGGATCGGCACCGTCGCGGTGTCCAGGATCGCGTCGATGTCCTTCCCCGCGGCCGCCAGCTCGAGCGCCGTCGACGGGTCGGACTTGATGTGCCGCTCGGTCATCCGCACCGAGCCGACGTTCAGCGACTGCGCCGCGATCACCCCGGAGGCGTCCCCGAGGATCAGCTCGGTCGACCCGCCGCCGATATCCGCGACCAGATAGGGCCCCGGGACGGCGAGCGCGCTCAGCCCGGACGTCGCACCTCGGAAGCTCAGCTCGGCCTCTTCGGTCCCGCTGATGATCTCGGGTTTCACCCCGAGCCGCTGCGCGATCCCGGTGAAGAACTCGTCCCGGTTGCTCACGTCGCGCGCGGCCGACGTCGCCACGAACCGCGTCCGCACCACCCCGGCCTCCCGAATCACCGCGGCGTACTCGTCGGCGGCCGCGAAGACGCGCTGCAGCGCCTCGGGCGCGAACCGGCCGGTCGCGTCCACGCCCTGGCCGAGCCGGACGATCGTCATCCGCCGATCGAGCTGCACGAGCCCGTCGGGGCCGGCCTCCGCGATCAGCAGCCGGATGGAGTTGGTGCCGCAGTCAATGGCTGCGACCCGCTCAGAAGGCATCTGGGCGCTCCACGTCGTAGCGAGCAAGTGCTCGGTGCGGTGCATCGGCGTGCGGGGGCGGAGGGTTCGATGCGGAGCATCGTGCCCTTTGCACCCGTGCGGCGAGGTGCCGTGCCGAGTGCTGCGCAGTAGACGTGGGGTGCCCAGATGCCCTCTTAAACACACGGCCCCCGGCGGCCCCAGTCCTCCAGCGCGTCGAGGGTCTCGTCGCCGAGCGGGTTGACGCCGCGGCCGGCGGCGAGTGAGTGGCCGGCGAGGACGTGCAGGCACTTCACGCGGGTCGGCATCCCGCCGGCGGTGATACCTGCGATCTCCTCGACGTGCGCGATCGACTCACGGTGCGCCAGGTAGGACTCGTGGGCGGCGCGGTACTGCGCGGCCAGCTCTTCGTCCTCGCCGAGGCGGTCCGTCATGTCCTTCATCAGGCCCTCGGCCTCGAGCGTGCCGATCGCGGACGCGAGCCGCGGGCAGGTCACGTAGTACGTCGTGGGGAACGGCGTTCCGTCGGGGAGCCGGGGCTCGGTCTCGACGACATCCGGCCGGCCGCAGCTACACCGATGCGCGATGGACCGGATGCCGCGCGCGGTCCGGCCGAGCTGTTCGCCGACGGCCTCGATGTCCTCGGGGCTGACGCTCAACGGTTCACCTCTCCGGTGCGGGGGTCAAAATCGGTTTCGGTGTCGGCTTCGCCGGATTCTTCGTCGGCGCGGCCGGTGGCTTCCCGGCCCCTTCGACACTCCCCCACAGTTTGGTGTACCAGGTCGGCTTCTCCACCTCGGCCGCCTGATCGGCCGGTACGCCGGGCTCCGGCGGCGCTCCGACCGGCTTGCCGTCGGCTCCGATCACGCGGTAGCCGACCTCCCCCGGCATCACCCAGCCGAGCCGCTGCCGCGCCTGCGCCTTGACGAACGCGTCGTCGTCCCAGCGCTGGATCTCCTCGTTCAGCTCGGCGACGCGCTTCTCCCGGTCCCGGATCTCTTGTTGCAGCGCGGTGATCTGCGAGTGCTGGTCGAACCAGACCCGCAGGCTCTGCGCGTACGACACGACGAGCGCGCCGAGGACGAGCAGGACGACGGCCGCCCGTCCGGTCAGGTTGCGGGAACCCCTGGTCCGGACCGGGCCGGCCGGGGTGCCCGTCGTCCGGCGTTTCGGCTGGTCGCCCCGGCGGGCGGGTGGACGCGTCTGGGTCCGGCTCGACGGCCGTGAACCTGGACGTGCACCCGAATCCCGACGGGACGACGACATACCTCAGCCTCCTGCGATCAGCCCTGGTACCGCGGGAAGGCCGAGCGACCGGCGTAGACCGCCGCGTCGTCGAGCTCCTCCTCGATCCGGAGCAGCTGGTTGTACTTCGCCGTCCGGTCGGATCGGGCCGGGGCGCCGGACTTGATCTGACCGCAGTTGGTCGCGACGGCGAGGTCGGCGATCGTGGTGTCCTCGGTCTCGCCCGAGCGGTGGCTCATCATGCAGGTGAAACCGCTGCGGTGGGCCAGGTCGACGGCGTCCAGCGTCTCGGTCAGTGAGCCGATCTGGTTCACCTTGACCAGCAGGCTGTTCGCCGACTTCTCGGTGATCCCGCGCTGCAGCCGCTCGACGTTGGTGACGAACAGGTCGTCGCCGACGATCTGGATCTTGTCGCCGAGCTGGGAGCTGAGGTTCTTCCAGCCCTCCCAGTCCTCCTCGTTCAGCGGGTCCTCGATCGAGACGATCGGGTACGACGCCACCAGGTCGGCGTAGTAGGCGATCATCTCGTCACCCGACTTCTTGCCGCCCTCGAAGGCGTAGACGCCGTCGGTGTGGAACTCGCTCGCGGCGACATCCATCGCCAGCGCGATGTCGGCGCCGAGCTTCAGGCCGGTCTTCTCGACCGCGACCGCGATCAGGTCGAGCGCCTCGCGGTTGCTGGCCAGGTTCGGCGCGAAACCGCCCTCGTCGCCGAGGCCGGTGGACAGGCCGCGCTCCTTCAGGACCGCCTTCAGCGCGTGGTAGACGCTCGCACCCTGCATCAGGGCCTCGCCGTACGTCGCCGCGCCGATCGGGGCGATCATGAACTCCTGCACGTCGACATTGCTGTCCGCGTGCGAGCCGCCGTTCAGGATGTTCATCATCGGGACCGGCAGGACGTGCGCGTTCGGGCCGCCGACGTAGCGGAACAGCGGCAGGCCGGAGCTCTCCGCGGCCGCCTTCGCGACGGCGAGGCTGACGCCGAGGATCGCGTTCGCGCCCAGCGTGGCCTTGTTCGGGGTGCCGTCGAGGTCGAGCAGCGCGTGGTCGATCAGCCGCTGCTCGTGGACGTCGTACCCGACGATCTCCTTGTCGATCTTGTCGAGGATGGCGGCGACGGCCTTCTGCACGCCCTTGCCGCCGTACCGCGCCTTGTCGCCGTCGCGCAGCTCGACAGCCTCGAACTGACCGGTGGACGCACCCGACGGCACCGCGGCCCGGGCGACGGTGTCGTCGTCGAGCAGAACCTCGACCTCGACAGTGGGGTTGCCGCGCGAGTCGAGGATCTCGCGGGCGCCGACGGCCTCGATGGTGGCCACAATTGACTCCCAGGTTTCGATGACGAATCGGCTCCGAGCCTATCGGTGAGACCACCGGGGCGAGTGGACCGCGTCCACGATCGCACCCGCCGGGACCTCCCGAACCAGCAACACCCCGTTGGGCGCCCGATACACGGCCAAATTAACCGAAACCACACCCAGCCACACATCCACCTTGGTCTGCCGCCCCACCGGACTGCCGATTTCGGGCACCAGATGCACATGCGTACGCCGTCCCGGCTTGAGCCCCTCACGCCGGATCACCGGAACCACACGCTCAGTAGTTCCGTGCCACAACAATTCCTCGGGGTAGACCCGTTCCCAACTGTTCTCCAAAGCTTCACGACGCACCGGCATCCCGGCCAGCGAATGGCCCTGACAGGCCCGGATCCGCTCCCCGTCCACCTGCAACCGCCGCTTGTCGTTCTCCACCACCGCCCGATCCAGCCGCCCACGCTCCATCCCGAGCACCCGCAGCACGTCGCCGATCGCCGCCCACCCGTCCGGCGTCATAGCCAGCCCCCGCTCGCCAGCGGTGTGCCGAAGCAGCCGCGAAATCATCCGGCTGTCCACACTCACCGGAAGAACTCCCGCGCGTGGGTCAGGCCGATCCGGTTGCCCTCCAGGTCGTCCAGGCCGGTGCCGATCCGCTCGGCGCAGCGCCACGCGAAGTAGCCGGCCTGGACGGCGTACCGGAGGCGTAGGAAGGCCTCCAAGCCCTCGAGCTCAGCGGCCAGCTCCGGGCGCTGGGTGAGGTACGCCGGGACGACGATCGCGGGCCCGCCGAGATACATGACGGCCGAGGCGACGTCGTACAGAACCGGGCCGCGGGACGCCGATCCCCAGTCGATCAACCCGAGTTCGCCATCCGCCTGGCGGAGGAAGGCCTCGGGGGCCGGATCGCCGTGCAGCCAGGCCCAGGTGAGCGGCGGCAGCGCGCGGACGCCGTCGAGCGCGCCCCGGACGGCGGGTTCGACCCACTCCTCGTAGTCGAAGTACTCCGCGAAGACGGTCGCCATCGACAGCCACTCCTCCAGGTCACCCGCAGGCTCCCGAAGAACGCCGTGCACCCGCCCGAGCAGTACGCCGATGGCCCGCTGGTCACCTTTGCCGTACGCCAGCGGCTCGCCCTCGACGAACTCGAGCACCGCGACCTGACGCCCGTCGACGACCTCACTCAGCCGCCCCGCCGTACTCGGCCGCGGCCGCCCGCTCACGATCCCGGCCGCGCTCAGCCGCTCCGCGACCTGCAGGCCGGGGCCGAACCCGGTATCCGCCGCCGGCACGCTCTTCACCGCAACCCGCCAGCCTTCCCCCGACGCCTCCCACGCCGCCGAGTTCATCCCCCCGGACAACACCTCGACCCGCGCCGCCCGCAACCCCCACCCCTCACGCAGCACCCCAGCAACATCCACACCGCCACCCTGTCACCCCAGCACAGCAGCCCGCAGCCGGTTTTCGTCAGTCTGTCGATTCGGCTGCGCGGATGTCGGCGGCGAGGCCGTGGAGCGTCGTTCGGAGGGCTTGCTCGGCGTCGACGCCGTGCGTACGAGCCTCGCGCACGAGCGCGAGCAACTCGCGGCCGATCCGCTCCTGTTCGGTGGCCGGATCTCCCGCGGCGGGCCGGTCGGCGGCCGGTGGGAGCACCTTCGCGGCGCGGCCGAGGATCTTGTCGGCGAGGGCCAGGGCGGGGAGCGCGGTGGGGATGCCTTCGAGGGCTGAGGAGCGCTGCTTCTCGGCGGCCTTGATCGACTCCCAGTTGGCTTCGACAGCGGCTGCGTCGGCGGCGTCGACCGTGCCGAAGACGTGCGGGTGCCGGCGGATCAGCTTCTCGACGATCCCACCCGCGACGTCGTCGATCGTGAACGGCTCGTACGGGTGGTCCTCGGCGACGCGGGCGTGGAAGGCGACCTGGAGGAGCAGGTCGCCGAGTTCTTCGCGGAGGTGGTCGCGGTCGCCGGTGTCGATCGCCTCGAGGGTCTCGTAGGTCTCTTCGAGCAGGTATTTCGCGAGGCTCTCGTGCGTCTGCTCCTGGTCCCACGGGCAGTTCCGGCGCAGCCGGTCCATCACCCGCACCAGGTCGATCAGCCGCCCGCCCGGGACGTCGTACGAGCCGTGCAACACCTCGACCTCGTACGCCGGTCGCGGCTCCACACTCACCTGCTCAGCCACCACCCGCAACAACCCGGGCTCGCCGTCCTCCCCCACCACCCAAACCACCCGCCGCCCACTCGCAGCGGCCTCCTCCAGCCAGACCCACGGGTCGCCGTCCACCTGAGTGACAACGAAACCGGAGCCGGCGATCGCGTCGACGTCAGCGCGGGTGGAAGTACTGGCGGCGATGGCGTCGGCGGCGGAGAGGGCCGTCCAGGCGAGGCGGGTGAGGAGGCCCGGTGGGACCCGGGGGCTGGTCAGGAGGAGCGTGATCGAGCCGCCGGGGGCACCGGGCATCGGAGGCGGACCTCAGCCCTGGGGCTGCTGCTGGCGCTGGGCTTCCTCGGCGGCCTGGCGCTTCGCCTTGGCTTGGTCGGACTCCTCGGACAGCGAGCCGGAGACGTCGGACTTGATCGCGCCGTCGACCCACTGGCCGAACCGCGGCGCGATCGCGACGTCGATGTTCTTCGCGGCGTCCTTGACCACGGCGACGCCGGCGCGCTGCGCCTGGGCCGCCTGCGGGTCGGTGACGCCGGTGCCGCCGCCGAGTTTGATCGTCGCGACCGCCGTCGCGGCGACCCGGTACAGGAAGTCGCGCGCCACCGGGTCGGCCTCGAACTTCTGGAACGCGGTCGCGTCCCGGACGACGAGCTTCGCCGCGGCCGCCGTCTCGGCGTCCGTCACGGTCACCGACCGCTGGTCGCGGACCTGCTGGACGAGGGCGTTGTTGACCAGCTCGTTCAGCGTGACCGCGGTCTCGAACTGCTGCCCGAGCGCGCCGGACACCGCGCGGGCGGTCTCGTCGACGTCGCTGACGCTGATCTCGGTCGTCCCGATCGTGGCCGCCGCGCCCGGGTGCGTCCCGGCCGCGCAGCCGCCGGCCAGCAGCACCAGGGCCGCCGCCGCACCGAGAGCCCCGAACTTCCGCCCTCTGCTCACCGAATCTCCTCGTTTGCTCGTGATCACGCCGTCGCTCCGACCGGTTCGGCGACGATGTCGTCGATCAATCGGGTACACCATTGCAGCAGCTCCTGGTCGCGGAGCGGCTGACCGCCGATCGGCCGGGTGGCAGGTCTCGGCACCAGGATCGTACGCAGTTGCGGCTTGACCAGACTCTTCGGGTACAGCCTGTTCAGCCGCAGCACCTTCGAATCGGGCAGATCCACCGGCCCGAACCGGATGTTCGAGCCCTGAAGCGTCACGTCCTGCAGACCGGCCGCGCGGGCGTGGTTGCGGAACTTCGCCACCTCGATCAGGTTCAGCACGGGCTGCGGGATGTCGCCGTACCGGTCGTGCAGCTCCTCGACCAGCTCGGCGATGCCGTCGGCGTCCCGAACCGCCGCGAGCCGCTGGTACATCTCCAGCCGGAGCCGCTGGGACGGGACGTAGTCGTGCGGCAGATGCGCGTCGATCGGCAGCTCGATCTTGACCTCGGGCTCCTCGGCCTGGGTGTCGCCGCGGTACTCCGCGACGGCCTCGCCGACCAGCCGGACGTACAGGTCGAAGCCGACATCCGCGATATGCCCGGACTGCTCGCCGCCGAGCAGGTTGCCCGCGCCGCGGATCTCCAGGTCCTTCATCGCGACCGCCATCCCGCCGCCGAGATCGGCGTGCTGCGCGATCGTCGCCAGCCGGTCGTGCGCGGTCTCGGTGAGCGGTTTCTCCGGCGGGAAGAAGAAGTACGCGTACGCCCGCTCGCGACCCCGGCCGACCCGGCCGCGCAGCTGGTGCAGCTGCGACAGGCCGAGCAGGTCGGAGCGCTCGACGATCATCGTGTTCGCGTTCGAGATGTCGATCCCGGACTCGACGATCGTCGTACAGACGATCACGTCGGAGCGCTTCTCCCAGAAGTCCTGGATGACCTGTTCGAGAGTGTGCTCGTTCATCTGGCCGTGCGCGACCGAGACCCGCGCCTCGGGTACCAGCTGGCGGATCCGCGCGGCGGCCTTCTCGATCGTGTTCACCCGGTTGTGGACGACGAAGACCTGGCCCTCGCGCAGCAACTCGCGCCGGATCGCCGCGGTCACCTGGCCCTCCTCGTACGCGCCGACGAAGGTCAGCACCGGATGCCGCTCCTCGGGCGGGGTCGCGATCGTCGACATCTCCCGGATGCCGGTGATCGACATCTCCAGCGTCCGCGGGATCGGCGTCGCCGACATCGTCAGGACGTCGACCGCCGTCCGCAGCCGCTTCAGCTGCTCCTTCGCCTCGACGCCGAACCGCTGCTCCTCGTCGACGATGACCAGCCCGAGATCCTTGAACTGGACCTCGCCCGAGAGCAGCCGGTGGGTGCCGATCACGACATCGATCGACCCGTTGGCCAGGCCCTCCAGCGCCTCCTTGGCCTCCTTGTCGGTCTGGAACCGCGACAGCGGCGCCACGGTGACCGGGAAGGCGGCGTACCGCTCGGCGAACGTCGCGTAGTGCTGCTGCACGAGCAGCGTGGTCGGGACCAGAACGGCGACCTGCTTACCGTCCTGAACGGCCTTGAACGCGGCCCGGACGGCGATCTCGGTCTTGCCGTAGCCGACGTCGCCGCAGACGATCCGGTCCATCGGCATGACGCGCTCCATATCGCGTTTCACGTCGTCGATGGTGGCCAGCTGGTCGGGGGTCTCGACGAACGGGAACGCGTCCTCGAGCTCGCGCTGCCACGGGGTGTCCTTGGCGAACGCATGCCCCTTGGTCGCCTGCCGCGCGGCGTACAGCTTGATCAGCTCGCCGGCGATCTGCTTGACCGCCTTGCGGGCGCGGCCCTTGCGCTTGGCCCAGTCGCCGCCGCCCATCCGGTCCAGCGTCGGCTGCTCGCCGCCGACGTACCGGGTGACCTGGTCGAGCTGGTCGGTCGGCACGTAGAGCCGGTCGCCCGGCTGGCCGCGTTTGCTCGGGGCGAACTCGACGACGACGTACTCGCGAGTGGTCTTCTGGCTGCCGGTGCCGACCGTGCGCTGCATCATCTCGACATACCGGCCGACGCCGTGCTGCTCGTGGACGACGAAGTCGCCGGGCTGCAGCTCGAGCGGGTCGACGGACTTCTTCCGCCGGGACGGCATCCGTTGCTGGGAACGGCGCTCGGCCGCCGAGCGCTGGCCGGCCAGGTCGTTCTCGGTGAGCACCGCGAGTTTGATGCCATCGGCAATGAACCCGTGGTCGAGCGCGCCCTGCGAGATCAGCACGACCCCCGGCTCGGGCACGCCGGCGATCCCGTCGACCGGCCGCGCCGGGACCTCGGCGTCCGACAGCACCTCGGCCAGCCGCTGCGCCGGGCCCTGGCCCTCGGTCACGCAGACGACCCGCCAGCCGTCGCGCAGCCAGCCGCGGATGTCTTCGATCGCGGACGCCGTCTCGCCGCGGTACGGATCGACCTCGTGGGCCGCGATCGTCTTACTGCGCACGGCTCCCGCGTCGGTGTCGATACTGAACGAGACCCGCTCGCCCATCGAGTCGCGCAGCTCGGGAGCGTCGTCCGGCGCGGCGGAGAACGGCGACAGGCTCCACCACGCGAGCCCCTTGCCGAGCGCCTGCGAGCGGACGTCGCCGAGCGACATGTACGCCGCCGCCCCGAGATCGATCGGGGCTTCGCCACCGCCGGCCGCGGCCGCCCAGGACGCCTCCAGGAACTCCTGGCTGGTGGCGACCAAGTCGTGTGCCCGGGCGCGCACCCGCTCCGGGTCGCTGACCACGACATGGGTGCCGGCCGGCATCAGATCGACCAGCAGCTCCATGTCGTCGACCAGCACCGGCGCGAGCGACTCCATCCCCTCGACCGCGTGGCCCTCGGCGAGCTTCTCGAACAGCTCGGCCAGCTCGGGGTGTTCCTTGGCGAGGACGCCGGCCCGCGCGCGGACCTCGTCGGTCAGCAGCAGCTCGCGGCACGGCGGCGCCCACAAGCCGTGCTCGGCGACCTCCAGCGAGCGCTGGTCGGCGACCGCGAAGTACCGGATCTCCTCCACGTCGTCGCCGAAGAAGTCGACCCGCAGCGGGTGCTCCTCGGTCGGCGGGAAGACGTCGATGATGCCGCCGCGGACGGCGAACTCGCCGCGCCGCTCGACCAGGTCGACCCGGCTGTACGCCGCTCCCGCGAGCGCGGTCACGACGTCCTCGAGGTCGACGGTGTCGCCGACATGGAGCTGCACGGGTTTCAGATCGGCCAGCCCGGCGACCTGCGGCTGCAGCACCGATCGGACCGGCGCGACCAGGATCTTGATCGGGCCGGTCGTCTCGTCCGACGGGTCGGGGTGCGCGAGGCGCCGCAGTACGGCGAGGCGGCGGCCGACCGTGTCGGAGCGGGGCGAGAGCCGCTCGTGCGGCAGCGTCTCCCAGGCCGGGTAGTAGGCGACCGAGCCGGGCTCGACCAGGCACTGCAGCGCCTCGGTCAGCTCCTCGGCCTCGCGGAAGGTGGCCGTGACGGCGAGCACCGGGCGGTCGGCGCCCTGGGCGGCCGCGAGCGCGGCCAGCAGGACCGGCCGGATCGGGCCCGGCGCGGCGAGGTCGAGCGTGCTGACGCCGTCGGCGTGGGCGTCCCGGACCGCGTCGGCGACCACCGGATCGGTGATCAGCGTGTCGACGAGACCGCTCAGTTTCACGCGTTGTCCAATCAGGAGTTGTACAGCCCTTGGGTGGCTTCGAGACCCGCGGTCATCAGCGACTCGACGGCATCCGCCGTCCGGTCGACGGCGAACGGGAGATCCTTGCGTTCCACGGCGGAGAACTCGTTGAGCACGAAGTCGGCGGGGCTCTGCCGGCCCGGCGGACGACCCACCCCGAACCGCACTCGATAGTACTCACCGGTGCCAAGCGATTTGCGCAGCGATTTGAGGCCGTTGTGCCCGTTGTCGCCGCCGCCGAACTTGCAGCGCAGGACGCCGAAGTCGATGTCCAGCTCGTCGTGGACGGCGATCAGGTGGGCCGGGTCGACCTTGAAGAACTTGAGCAGGCCGGAGACCGGGCCGCCGGACTCGTTCATGTACGAGCGCGGTTTGGCCAGCACCGTCCGGATGCCGCTGATCCGGGTCTCGACGACCTCGGCGCGGACCTGTTTGTGCTGTTTGAAGTTCCCGCCCGTGCGCGCGGCCAGCTCATCGGCGACCAGGTGGCCGATGTTGTGCCGGGTGCGGGCATAGGAAGGGCCGGGATTCCCCAGCCCGACGACCAACCACACGTCGTCCGCCACGGATCCCGGCCCTTCCTGAAAGTGTGTGCTGCTGCGCGGTGCAGATTACTCCGCGGCGGCGGCCACCGGCTCTTCGGCCGGCTCGTCCTTCTCGATACCGGCCTCGGCCTCGGCGTCGGACAGCTCCGCGTCGACCTGCTCGGCGGTCGGGGCCGCGGTCACGTTGACGATCAGCGTCTCCGGCTCGACGGCCAGCGTCGTCCCCGACGGCAGCTGCAGGTCGGAGGCGTGGATCTGGGCGCCCGGCTCGAGACCCTCGATCGAGACGGTGATCTGCTCGGGCAGGTGGGTCGCCTCGGCCTCGACCAGGACCGTGGTGTGCTCGGTGACGACCAGGGCGTCGCTGACGGCCTCGCCCTCGAGGTGGACGGCGACCTCGACCTGGACCTTCTCACCGCGCTTCACGATGACCAGGTCGACGTGCTCGATGGTGCCCTTCAGCGGGTCGCGCTGAACCTGCTTCGGCAGCGCCAGGTGGCTCTCGCCGCCGGCGACCTCGATCAGCAGCAGGGCGTTGGCGGTCTTCAGGGCCAGCATGGTGTCGTGACCGGGCAGCGTGATGTGCACGGGGTCACTGCCGTGGCCGTAGAGGACGGCGGGCACCTTGTTGTCCCGGCGGATTCGGCGGGCAGCACCCTTGCCGAACTCCGAACGCGATTCGGCTTGGATCTTGACCTCGGCCACGAGATGAACTCCTCAGATGCGTTGCGGTGATCTGTTGACTGGCTGAAACTCGGCTGCGGCCTCAGCGGGCGCCTGCTGACACCGAGAAGGCATCAAGCAACGAACCACCGCGTCGATCACGGAGCCGCGCCCATCAGTTCTCGGGGGGCGTCCCTCGCCGAGGCAACCTCGACAGTCTACCCACTCGGGCGCTCAGATCAGAAATCCGGGGCCGGGGCCGTTGCCCGCCTGCCGGACAGCGAGTTTTGGGCGTCAACAGGCCCGGAATCGAACCGCCTTACTGAAAATGATTGTCAAGTCAGATAAAGTCCGCGGCTGTGACCGCCACGCACTCCCGTCCTGCCCTGCTGTCCGCGTTCCTGAGCCTCGTCCTGGGCGCGCTCTGCCTGCTCGTGCCGCTGTCGGCGCAGGCCGCGCCCGAGGTGCTGCGCGCCGTCCACACCGACGCCCTGCACCCGACGTACGACGGCGCCGCCCTGAAACTCGCGACCCGGATCGGCACCGGCGACTACCGCGCGGCGGACCCGGCGAACCTGGTCTTCAACCTCGAGGACCGCGGCTCGGCCCGCACCGAACTCCCCGACCTGCCGGCGTTCGCCTTCCTCGGCGCCCCCGGCAGCACCGTCTTCATCGCCCCCGAGTCCCAGGACCCGGAGCTGATCTGGCCCGGCTGGGACACCGAAACCCTGCCCACCGGCGTCTTCCGCGACGACAGCATCGAGCTCACCCTGCTGTCCGCCGAAGGCCCCGGAGCCGTCGAGGTCTTCTTCAACTACGACGAGTTCAGCGGCACCGTCCCCCGCCTCTTCAGCTCCGTCGACCCCGCCTACCGAACCCTCCGCCAGCCAGTAGGCCGCCACGTCCACGCCAACTGGTCCTTCTCCGCCCTCGGCACCTACACCCTCACCTTCCAAGCCACCGCAACCACCACCACCGGCACCCACCTCACCTCCCCACCCACCACCTACACCTGGGCCGTAGGCCCCTACACCCCACCCACCACGCCGCCAACCACCCCACCCGGCACTCCGCCGGGCTCCCCAACCCCGCCCACCACCTCCCCCACCAGCCCGCCATCACCCACACCCACCGGACCTTCATCACCCACCGAACCCCCGTCACCCACCCCCACACCCAGCGGACCCCCGTCACCCAGCGCCGCCCCCAGCAACTCCCCAACCCAGCACCCACCCCTCACCCCCGCACCCACCCCTCGCCCCACTCCCCCGGCCAGTCAACCGACGACCACGCCAGTCCGAGCGCCGGGGACAGCCGCCGACACCAGAGCCTGCATCACCACCCCCAGCCCGACCACCAGCCCGCCAACCACATCCCCCCGCCCCACCACCCTCAGCCCGCCCCCACAGCCCCCAACGACGACAACCACCACCCTGCAAACGGGCCACGCCGACTACGCCGCCCGCCTGGAGAACGGCGTCCTCCGCACCCGCATCAAGGACGGCACCCAACCCGGCGCCCCGACGTGGCGGGACCCGAAAGACGTCACCATCCGCCTGACCGCCGCAGCCGGCACCACCTCCCCCGGCGGCGCCTTCAGCTTCCTCGGCCCCAAAGGCACCCCCGTCTGGCAGATCCCCCAGACCCAGAAGACAGGTGTCATCTGGCTCGGCTGGAACACCGAAGAGCTCAAACCCGGCCAGCTCCCCGGCGACCAACTCACCTGGCGCCTCGACAAGCTCACCGGCCCCGGCCGCTTCGCCATCTTCGAGTTCAACCCGTTCGGCCAGCCCCAGATCATCTTCAACTCCGCCGACGGCCTCCCCGACACCTACAAGGTCCCCGTCGGCACCCACGCCCACGGCAACTGGACCTTCACCAAGCCCGGCACCTACCGCCTCACCTTCACCCACGCAGCCGGCACCCAGACCGCCACCAACACCCTCACCGTCGTAGTGGCGCCGGGCGGTGCCCGCTCCATCCCCGCCGAGGCACCTCTAGCTGTAGCCACACCGGACCCGAACTGCCGCCTGGCCGCCACCGGTGCCGACGTCAGCCCCGGCTGGATCGCAGCAGCAGTTCTGTTCCTCCTGCTCGGCACCGGCCTCCTACTGGTCGCCCGCCGAGGCACCCGATGAAGCGCACGGCCGCAGTAGCCCTCAGCCTCACCCTGCTCACCGCCTGTGGCGCGACGACCAGCAGCAGCACCGACAAGCTGAACGTCGTCACCACCACCGAGATCCTGGCCGACCTGGCGCAGCAGGTAGGCGGTGACCGTGTTGAGGCCAGCAGCCTCGTCCCACCCGGCGGTGACCCGCACTCGTACGAGCCCACGCCCAAAGACGCCAAACGGGTAGCCAAGGCCGACGTCACCTTCACCAACCACCTACTACTGGAGCCGCAGAGCCTGATCAAGACGATCGACGCGAACGCCGCCAAGGACGCACCGAACGTCTCACTCGCCGAAGCAGCCGAGTCGTACGGCGCCAACGTCATCCCCTTGGTCGAGAACATCGGCCTGGACGTCCTCTGGCTCGGACTCCGCGTCCGCGGCGCCGGCAAACAGCGCGGTGCGACCAGGACATCGTCCGTCCAACTAGCCGCGACCAAACTCGACGGTCCGGGCCAGCTGGTCGCCTACCTGACGGAGTCCCTCGGCCAACCCGACAAGTACTTCGACTCCACCGATGGCCTCGACAAATCCGACAGTACGACGCTGCCGCCGGCCGCCCACACGCATCTGAACTGGGCCTTCACCAAACCGGGCGTCTACCGCCTGACGCTGACCGGTGCCCTCGACAACAACGACGGGAAGCTCCAGCCACTTGGCCAAGGCACCTTCACCTTCGCGGTCGGTGTCGAGCCGCACACCGTCAAACCGGCCAGCAGCGGCCCAGCGACCGTTCTGGACGACGGCCATACCGATCTGACCGTCGACCTGGACTCGGGGCAGGTGTACGCGTACTCCGACGCCAGAAAGGTCGGAGCACCTCAGACCCAGGTCCCAGCCGGCAACGTGGTGATCGACGTCCCGAACAAGGCACTGGTCCCGATCCCGGACGACCAGCGCTTCAGCTTCCTCGGCAAGCCCGGCACGCAGATCCACCAGCTGCCACAGGCGGTTCTGGGTAAGCACGTACACGGCGAGATCGACCCGCACCTGTGGGAGGACGTCGCCAACGCCAAGGCGTACGCCCAGCTGATGCGCGACACGCTGAGCACCGCCGACCCGGACGGCAAGCAGACCTACGAGGCGAACACCAAGGCCTACCTGGCCAAGCTGGACGACCTCGACAACTACGTCCGGACGACCCTCGCCACCATTCCGCCCGCCCGGCGCCAGCTCGTCACGACGCATGATGCGTTCGGCTACCTGGCTTCGGCGTACGAAATGACCGTCGCGGGCTTCGTCGTCCCGAATCCGGCGCAGGAGCCGAGTGTCGAGCAGGTGCGCAAGCTGTCCGACACCATCCGCAACCTGCGGGTGCCGGCCGTGTTCACCGAGCCGAACCTGGCGCAGCGGGCCTCGGTGCTGATCCAGGTCGCCCGCGATCAGGGCGTCCAGGTCTGCTCGCTGTACGGCGACTCGTTCGACGACCACGCCCGCACGTACGTGGACATGATGCGCCACAACGCCGACGAGCTGAAGCGCTGCCTGGGAGATCACCGATGAAGTTGCTCGCCGCCCTCCTCCTCGCCGTCGCGCCACTCGCGCCGGCCGCCGAACCTGTTGTCATCAGCAACGGTCACGTCGACCTCGGCCCCCGGTTCGCCGACGGCCGCTGGACCGTGCAGCTCCGCGACGACACCACCGATCCGGAGACCTGGCGTGATCTCGACGCCGTCGTCGTCCAGGCGAACGGCAAGGCGAAGATCGCCGTCCCGAACGACCCGGCGTACCAGTTCCTGGGCAAGCCGGGGCAGTCGGTCTGGGTGATTCCGCAGGTCCAGCAGGACGGCATCGTCTGGCCGGGCTGGAACACGCAGGACCGGGAAGTGGCGACTCGGGTCGATCGCGAGGTGACCTGGTCGCTCGAAGGCGTGCAGGGGCCAGGCACGTTCACACTCTTCCTGAACTCGGACTTCGGTAAGCCGCACGAGGTGTTCGACAGCCGGAAACCCTTCCCGCAGCAGACCGGCGTCGACGTGAACACCCACGTCCACGGCAACTGGACGTTCGACACCCAAGGCGCCTACCTGCTCGATGTCGCGATGACCGCGAAGCTCACCGACGGCACCACAGTCACCGACCGCCGCACGCTGCGCATCTACGCCGGTGACGGTGACGTACGGACGGCGTTCGCCACACCAGCCCCGGCAGCTGCGCAGTCCGACGGCAGCGGGCTTGAAGTGTGGTGGTTCGTCGTCGGTGCGGTCGTTCTGGTGCTCGCAACCACCGGAACCGTCGTAGTCAGGAAGCGCCGATGACTGTTCTCACTGTCAGCGGAGTCGCCGTCGAACTGGCCGGACGTCAGGTCCTCCACGACGTCGACCTCAGCATCGCCGCCTCCGAACACGTCGGCCTGATCGGTCCGAACGGCGCTGGCAAGACCACGCTGCTCCGTGCGCTGCTCGCACTGCTGCCCGTCACCGCAGGAACGATCACGATCAACGGCAGTACGCCGTCCGCCGCGCGCGGCTCGATCGGGTACGTGCCGCAACGACACGAGTTCGTCTGGGACTACCCGGTGCAGGTCCGCACTGCGGTGATGACTGGGCGGACGCACCGCATCGGCTGGCTGCGCCGTCCGGGGCAGACCGACCGGGACGCCGTACAGGAGGCACTGGAACGCGTTGACCTGGCTGACTTGGCGAACCGGCCGATCGGTGAGCTGTCCGGCGGCCAGCGGCAGCGAGTGCTGGTCGCGCGGGCGCTGGCACTGCGGCCGCAGCTGTTGTTGCTGGACGAGCCGTTCACCGGTCTCGACGTACCAACGCAGGAGATCCTCACGCGGCTGTTCAAGGACCTTACTGCGGAGGGGACCGCAATCTTGATGACTACGCACGATCTGCCGGCCGCAGCGGACACCTGTCATCGGTTGTGTCTGCTGAACGGGACGGTCGTCGCAGATGGTCCGCCTGAGGAGCTGCGCGACCCGGCGGTCTGGCTGCGCGCGTTCGGCGTCGCCCGGTCCGAACAGCTCTTGCACAGCCTGGGAGTGACGCGATGATCGAGTTCTTCACCGAGCCGTGGACACATGTGTTCATGCAGCGTGCGTTCCTGGTCGTGCTGATGTCCGGCGTCGTGTGCGGCGTCATCGGGACACATGTCGCGCTGCGCGGGATGGCATTCATCGGGGACGCCGTGGCGCACTCGGTGTTCCCAGGGATCGCGATTGCGTTCGTACTGAAGACCAGCCTGGTTCTGGGCGGCATCGTCGCCGGACTCGCCACAGCGGTGTCGGTCGCGATCTTCTCGCAGAACCGGCGGCTCAAGGAGGACACCGTGATCGGAGTCTTCTTCGCCGGCGCTTTCGGCCTGGGCATCGTCGTCATGAGTACCGCACCCGGTTACGGCGGCTCACTGGAGTCGTTCCTGTTCGGGTCCGTACTAGGGATCGGAAACGCCGATGTGATCACAGTCGGCGTGGCCGGCGCCGTACTGCTGCTGGTCACCGGCGCCTTCCACAAGGAGTTCGTCACGGTCGGCCTGGACCGGGAGACCGCGCGGTCGGTCGGTCTGCCGATCTTCTGGCTCGACCTCGCGCTGTACGCGATGGTGACGGTCGCGATCGTCATCTCGATCCAGGCCGTCGGCAACATCCTCGTGCTGGCGCTGCTGATCACCCCAGCTGCCTGTGCCCGCCTGCTGACCGACCGGATCGGCGTGATGATGCTGATCGCGCCGCTGATCGGCGCCGGCTCCGGGCTCACCGGGCTCTACCTCTCCTACGCCTTCAACCTCGCCGCCGGCGGGTTGATCGTGCTCACCGCCACGGCGGTGTTCATCGCCTGCTGGGTGTTCGCGCCCAAGCACGGTTTGCTGTCCCGTCCATTGAAAGGAAACGCATGCGCAAGTCCCACCGCGTAGTGCTGTCCGCCGCGACAGTCCTCGCGCTGACCGGCGTCGCCGTCCCAGCGACCGCCACCACCTCTGTCGTCCTCGACCAGGGTCACGTCGACGTCGTCGGCATCGCCTGGGAGGACAACGCTTTCAACGTCCACGTGCACGACGAGGAGAGCGCCACCGAGTACACCCCCGCCGAAGTCCAGCTGGTTGCCAAGCCGGGCGCGCAGATCGCCGTACCGAACGATCCGGCCTATGCCTTCCTCGGTGCGCCGGGCAGCCCGGCCTGGGTGCTGCCGCAGGTCCAGGACCCGGAGCTGCTCTGGCCGGGTATCGGATCGGAGGAGATCGCCTCCGGTGTGTTCACCAACGACGCGCTGAAGGTCACGCTGGTCGGGGTGACCGGCCCGGCCGATTTCAGCATCTTCACCACGGATGCCTTCGGTACGCCGACCCGGCTGGCCGACAGCGGCAACGGACTGCCGGACGCCATCAACACGACGGCCGGCGGCCACCTGCACGCCAACTGGGCTTTCGAGGCCGCCGGCACCTACAAGCTGAAGTTCAAGGTCAGCGGCACGCTGGCCGCCACTGGCAAGAAGGTCACCTCGACCGTCGCCACCTACACCTTCAAGGTGCAGCAGTGACGGCCCGTGCGGTAGCCGGCGCCCTGGTCGCCGGTGTCGCCGCCACTGTCCTCGCCGTCACTCCGGCGTTCGCACTGACCACCATCTCGTCCGGCCACGTCGACGCCATCGACGTGGACTGGACGGGTTCCGCACTGACCCTGGACCTCAGGGACGGCACCGTCACCCCGGCTGTCGACCGGGCCCCGGCCGACGTCGTACTGAACGCGGTGTCGGCCAGCAAGACGACGGTGCCGTCGGGTTCGGCGTACTCGTTCCTGGGCGCACCTGGCGACCCAGTCTGGATCCTGCCGCAGACGCAGGCAACCGGAATCGTCTGGCCGGGCTTCAGCACCGAAGGCGTCCCCAGCGGCGTCCTCTCCGGCAACACCGTCGCCGTAAAGCTCGTCTCCGTCAGCGGACCGGACGACGTCGCCGTCTACACCACTAGCTCCCTCGGCACGCCGACCATCTGGTTCGACAGCGGCAACGGCCTCCCCGACACCCGCTCCCTCCCCATCAACACCCACGCCCACGCCAACTGGGCCTTCGGAGCCGCCGGCACCTACACCGCCGTCTTCGAAGTCACCGCCACGACTACCGGTGGCACTGCCATCACCACCGGCCAGAAGACCTATACCTTCACCGTTCAGCCGTAACACCACCGTGAACCGCAGGGGGCCTGGCGCCAGGCCCCCTGCACCCACCTCTCGGCTAAGTTGACGCGGTGGCTTTGATGCTCGTGCTTTATCTGGTGGGCGGTGTGGTCGTCGTCGGCGGGACGCTGGCTCTGCTGGCTTATGTCAAGCGTCGCCGGGAGGCTCTGCAGCAGCGAGCGCACGCTATGGCTCAGTACGGCTGGTTTCCGGCGCCGCCGAGCCCTTGGCTGGCTGAGGTGGCCGCCAGGCTCTACACCAACGGGGCGCCGGGTGAGATGTTCGCCGGAGACTTTCGTGGGCGAGGGCTTTGCGTTCTCGAGTACAGGTACACGACCAGCAATGGGAAGAGCTCGCAGACGCACACAGTGCACTTGGTGGCGCTGAACCTGCCCGCAGCGCTGCCTCCGCTCACGGTCTCGCATGACTCCGCGCTTCGCCGGGCCTTCAGTGCCGACATCGAACTGGAGAGCCAGGCCTTCAACGACGCGTTCCGGGTCGACTGCCAGGACCAGCGGTATGCCTCGGCTGTTCTGCACCCGCGGCTGATGGAGTGGATGCTGGCCAACCCCGCACTGGAGTGGCAACTGGCCGGCAACGCGCTGGTGTCCTGGGCGTACGGCGCCTTCGCCATCCCGGACCTACTGGCCCGTCTGGAGGCTTTGCAAGGGGTCCTCGACCGCATTCCGCCGTTCGTACTGAGGGACTACGGCGCATGACCATCACGCTCGTAGTGATCGCAGTGCTGGCGGCTGGGCTCGGTGCGCTGTATCTGCGGGTGCAGCGCCGGCAGCAGGCGTTCTTCCGGGACAGAGTGGCCAGTATCGGACTCGGCGAGGCGCCGGTTGAGCCATGGCTCGCTGCGGCGGCAGAGCGCGCGTTCGGGGTGCAGGGGAACGCAGAGCGGATGGTTCGCGGCGAACGGGTGTGGGCTTGTGACTTCACCTACCAGGCCATGCGTTCGTCGACTGCGGCCAAATGTCACGTCGTGGCGGTGAGCCTGCCAACTGCGTTGCCGCCGCTGGCGGTGTTCCCGAAAAACCCCATGCTGCCGGGGAATCTGGAGTTCGAGAGCGCCGAGTTCAACCGGACGTTCTCGGTCGAGTGCTTCGACCGGCGGTACGCGAGCGCCGTACTGACGCCGCGGGTCATGGAGTGGCTGCTCACCTACCCGAAGCTGCAGTGGAAAGTCGACGGCAACGTGCTGCTCGCCTGGAACGCCGGCTACTGGACGGCGGACGTCGTACGACACAGCACCGCGGCCTTCGACGGCCTGCTGGAACGCATCGACCCTTACGTGTTCGAGGAGTTCAGGGCACACTAGTTGCTGAATGCACCGTCTGGTTTGACCGCCCCCTTACCGACGAGGAGTGCACCATGCAAACACGTGTCCGAGTAGGCCTGGCCATCGCCGGGCTGTTCACTGCAACGTTTCCATTTACCGGTACGGCGTCCGCCACGATGACCCCGCAGGACTTCCGGTCCGAGGTCGTGTCGCGGACGAACGCCGAACGAGCGCGCGTCGGCTGTCCGGCGCTGAACCGGCACGGCGCGCTCGACAACGCCGCCCAGGGCCACGCCGCCGACATGGCCAACCGGAACTACTTCAGCCATACCAGCCAGGACGGACGCAGCCCGTTCGACCGGATGCGCCAGGCGGGATATCCGAGCAACAGCGGGATGGCCGAGAACATCGCCGCCGGCTACAGCACACCGGCACAGGTAGTGGCCGGTTGGATGAACTCGTCCGGCCACCGCGCCAACATCCTCAACTGCAGCTACCGCTCGATCGGCGTCGGCTACGCCTACCGCAGCGGCACCGCCTACGGCCACTACTGGGTGCAGAACTTCGGCACCGTCTAGGTCAGCTTGGTCCACACCTGGCGCAGGGCTCGGGCGGCGTCGCCCTCGAGCCCTGCGTCGTCCAGCGTCGCCGCCAACTCGTCGAACTCCGGCCCCCAGCGCCAGGCGACCGCCCGCAGCCGCTCCGGCAACGCCGGGTCCTGCAGCGACCCGGCGTCCCCGCGGATCGTCTGTGCGGTGAGCGCCTCGGTGACGCCATGCTTCTCGGCCAGTTGGAACGCCAGCACGGCCAGCGCGGCTTTGCCCTTGTTGTAGAGCGCGTACGCCGACTTGGCCGCACTAGCTGCGCCCGGCGCCGCTCCAACCACCATCGGCGTCACCGCGGTCCCCTGCCACAGCGCAGCGACGTCGGCAGCCGCGGCACCAGACAGCATCAGATGCGTCGGGCTCTGACCACCAGTCGGCGGCGGACCGACCACACCGGCGTCCACAAACGTCGCCTCCGGTACGGCGTCCTCCGCGCGCTGTAGCGACTCCGGCGACAGCGGGTTCGCCTCGACGTACAGGCCGGTGAATCCGGCCGCGCCGACCTGCCGAGCGATATCCACCGCGCCCTGCGGCGCGCACGAGGCCAGGACGACGTCCGCCGTACCGACCGCGTCGTCGAACGCGACTCCGAGCAGCCCGGCGGCCGCGGCTCGCTCGACCGAGGCCGGACTGCGTCCTTCCGGCACCCAGCTCACCGTGTGACCGGCGGCGACCAGCTCCGCAGCCAGTCGCGATCCCATGGCACCAGGGTGGAAGACAGCGATTCGCATGTCCCCGAGCAGATCATTTCTGGCCGAGATACGCCAGGACCGCCAGGACGCGGCGGTGGTCCTCGGCGTTCGAGACCAGGCCGAGCTTGGCCATGATGCTGCCGACGTGCGTCTCGACCGTGCGCTCGTTCAGCCACAACCGACGGCTGATGCCGACGTTCGTACATCCTTCCGCCATCAGCCCGAGCACCTCCCATTCCCGCGGCGTCAGTGCGCCGAACCGCTCCGGACGCCCGAGCAGCCGCCCGACCACCTCCGGATCCAGTGCGGACCCGCCGGCGGCGACTCTGGTCAGCGCATCGAGGAACTGATCGACGTCGAGCACTCGGTCCTTCAGCAGGTAGCCGAAGCCGCCGGTGCTCACCAGCTCGAGCGAATGCCGGGTTTCGACGTGCTGCGAGAGCAGGACGATCCCCATCGCCGGGTGACTCGTCCGCAGCGTCCGCGCTGCGCGGGCACCGTCGTCGGTCTGATCCGGTGGCATCCGGATGTCGATGACTGCGAGATCCGGCTCGGTCTCCGCGACGACTGTGAGCAGGCTGACCGCGTCGGCGGCCCGACCGACCACCTCGTGGCCGGCGTCGACCAGTAGCCGGGCCAGCCCTTCCCGGAACAACGCCGAGTCCTCACCGATCACGATCCGCACGGCAGCACCACCTCGATCGTCGTACCGCGCCCGGCCGGGCTGTGCATCGACAACGAGCCGCCGATCGCAGCGACCCGGTCGGCCAGCCCGCTCAGCCCTGACCCCGGCCGCGGCGTCGCGCCGCCACAACCGTCGTCCTCCACCCGGATACGGACGTCCTCAGCCGCCTGCTCCACCCGGACCGCGATCGAGCTCGCATGCGCGTACTTCGCGGCGTTGGTGACCGCCTCAGCCGCGACGAAGTACGCAGTGATCGCCAGCTCGTCCGGGAGCTCATCCGGCCCGATGTCCAACCGCACCGGGATCGGCAGCGACCGGGTGATCGCTGCGAGCGCCGCGTGCAGGCCGTCGTCCAGACTCGTCGGCCGAAGCCCATGCGCGATCTGCCGCAGTTCGGCAATCGCAGTGGACAGCTCAGCCACCGCCTGGTCGAGGAGACCGTTCACATCGACGCTGCCGTCGTCCAGGTGCCGCTGCGCCAGCCGAAGCGCCATGCCGAGCGACACCAGCCGTTGCTGTGCGCCGTCGTGCAGATCGCGTTCCAGTCGACGCCGCTCCCGATCACCCGCCTGAACCAGCCGGGACCGGCTGGCCGCGACATCACGCAAGGCCGATGCCACCTCGGCTCGCAGCCGACTCACCTCGACCAGACTCGCCGCACCGGTCGCCACTGCCTTCAACACCGCCGGTCCACTGGCTCCAGCTAGCAGTCCGATCTGCACTCCGCCCAGCAACACCGGTACGCCGCCGTCCGCACCGACCGGTACGCCGGCCGCATCCACGAAGCCCGAGGCACCCGGCACCAGGAGCCCGACCCGCAGCGTCGGATCACGCAACGCCGTCCGCAGCGACAGCTCCAGCTCCTCCGGCTGGGCCTGCTCGGTGTGGATGCGCCGCTGCAGGTCTTCGATCGCGGCCAGCGCGGCCCGGCGCGGCGGATAGAGCCGCCGGTCGACCAGTCGTTGCAGCCGAGTCCGCAGTGGGCTCAGCACCAGCGCACAGACCGCAGTCGCGATCGCCGCGGCCGGTGCGGACTCCTTACCCAGAAAGAGCCCAAGCGTGAGGGCGATCCCGGCATACGTGCCGAGCAGTGCGACGACGACGATCGCGTACGTGACGCTGTCCGCGACGATCCGGTCCACGTCGTACAGATCGTGCCGCAGCATCGCGACGGCGACCGAAGCCGGCAGCCCGATCAGTGTGGCGATTCCGAACCCCGTAGCCACCACACCGGACTCACCGGTGATCAGAATCTCCACCAGGCAGACAATCGGGTAGACCGCGACCGCCAGCCCGGCCAGCGCCAGCCACTTCAGCTGCGCCCGCTCCCGCCCACCTGCGCGCCGGAACCGGACAACCAGCGAGAACGCCGCCACCAGCACCAGAACAAGCATCAGCCCGAACGCCGGCTCCCGGAGCAGCGGAACGCTGACCGTCTGCTGCACCAGGCAGCAGACCACCAACAGCACCGCCACCGCCCGCCAGCGCGGGCTCGGCAGCCGTCCGTCCGGGAAGAACAGTAAGAGCAGCGCAACGGCGACCACCAGCCACCAGGCGCCCTCCTCGAAGAACTGATTGGACGGCAGAAACACGTCCCGAGCGGCAACAAACACCACGACCGCCCCGACCCAGACCAGCAGCAGGCCGACCACGTTGCGCGGCACCTTCCGCCACACCACGAGGCCCAGTACGGCAATCGCCGTACCGATCACGGCCAGACCGGCTGCCCACCCCATTCCGTCAGAGTAAGTCCGAATCTTCCGTCAGGACTCCGAGCCAACACGGAGATCCTTCTCCGCGCTCGCTCCGATGTGTCCGGCCACTTCTCAGCGGTTCTCTGAACACATCCTGTTTCTGATCTCGGAGGTGCCCGTCATGTCCACCGAAACGCTCATCCGCCGCGACTCGACCACCCGGCGGCGCGTCGGGTTCGTCGCACTCGCCCTGAGCATCACCGCCCTGCTGGCACTCCCCGGCGGCTTGCTGTGGCCAGAAGCGTCCGGCGGCGGTGAGACCTACACGTACGCCGACATCCAGCCGCAGCGCGCGCTCTGGTGGGGACTACTCACCGCACTGGCCATCAACCTGGTCATCAACGTCCCAGCCCAGGCGCTGCTGACAGTCCTGCTCGTCCGCAACCGGGGCGCCGGCTGGGCCACCGCGGGCGGCGTCGTCCTGTGGATCGGCACCGCTCTGTACGCCGTCGGCGGCGCGGGCTGGGCAGCGGCGTACTACTTCGCCACCGCGGACGGCGTCGACCCGTCGGTGCTGGACCGGATCAACGCCGACTCGGCGCACATCTTCGGCGTGATGATCCCCGGCGCGCTCCTGGTCGCCCTGGGCACGGTGCTCCAGGTCGTCGGGCTGTGGCGCTCGAACGCCGTCCCGCGCTGGATCCCGCTGCTGTGGCTGACCGTGGTCGCGACGTTCCTCGTCCCCGGGAACGGCCTGATCGGCCTGCTCACCGCCGTCCCGATGACGGCGGCGAGCCTCGGCACCGCGTACTACGCCTGGCGGGGGGCTAGGCGCGACCCTCGAACAGGCTGGTGACCGAGCCGTCCTCGAAGACCTCGCGGATCGCCCGGCTGATCAGCGGGGCGATCGAGAGCTCGGTCAGCTTGTCGAAGCGGCGCTCGGCGGAGATCGGCAGCGTGTTGGTGACGATCACCTCGCTGGCCTGGCAGTTCTTCAGGCGGTCGACCGCCGGGCCGGAGAGGATGGCGTGCGTCGCGGCGATCACGACGCCGGCCGCGCCGTCGGCGTACAGGGCGTCGGCGGCCTTGGTGATGGTGCCGGCGGTGTCGATCATGTCGTCGACCAGGATGCAGACCCGGCCCTTGACCTCACCGACGACGCGGTTCGCGACGGTCTCGTTCGGCCGGTCGATGTCCCGGGTCTTGTGGATGAAGGCCAGCGGCGCGTTGTTCAGCCGGGCCGACCACTGCTCGGCGACCTTGATCCGGCCGGCGTCCGGCGAGACCACGGCCAGCTGCTGGTCGCCGTAGTTGTCGCGGACGTAGTCGGACAGGATCGGCAGCGCCATCAGGTGGTCCACCGGGCCGTCGAAGAAACCCTGGATCTGCGAGGTGTGCAGATCCACGCAGATCAGCCGGTTCGCGCCCGCGGTCTTGAACAGGTCGGCCATCAGGCGAGCCGAGATCGGCTCCCGGCCGCGGTGCTTCTTGTCCTGCCGGGCGTACCCGTAGAACGGGAGCACGACCGTGATCCGCTTGGCCGACGCGCGCTTCAGCGCGTCGACCATGATCAGCTGCTCCATGATCCACTCGTTGATCGGCGAGGTGTGGCTCTGGATCACGAACGCGTCGCTGCCCCGGACCGACTCCTCGAAGCGAACGTAGATCTCGCCGTTGGCGAAGTCGTACGCCGAGGTCGGCACCAGGCCGGAGCCCAGCTGCTCGGCGACCTCCTCGGCCAGCCCGGGATGGGCTCGGCCGGAGAACACCATCAGGTTCTTCTCGGTGGTTCGCTTCATCCCGCTCATGACCGGCCTCCCGTTACGCCTTCTCGCCAGTGTCGCCCGGCGTCGCCGCGTTCGCACCCTCGGCGAGCGCATCTGCGGCGGCCTGAGCCGTCTTGGTGCCGGCGCGTTTGCGCTCGACCCAGCCCTTGATGTTGCGCTGCCGGCCCCGGGCGACCGCGATCTCACCCGGTTCGACGTCCTCGGTCAGCGCGGTGCCGGCGGCCAGGTAGGCGCCGTCCGCGACCGTGCGGGGAGCGACGATGACCGAGTTGCTCCCGATGAACGAGTGCTTGCCGATCACGGTCGGGTACTTCTTCTGGCCGTCGTAGTTGGCGAAGATCGTGCCGGCGCCGATATTCGCGCCCTCGCCGATCGTCGCGTCCCCGGCGTACGTCAGGTGCGGCACCTTGGCGCCGTCGCCGATCGAGGTGTTCTTGGTCTCGACGAAGGTGCCGATCTTGCCCTTCACACCGACCTTGGTGCCCGGCCGCAGGTAGGCGAACGGGCCGACGCTCGCGCCGTCGCCGAGCACCGAGCTCGAGCCGTGCGCGCGGATGATCGTCGCGTTCGCGCCGATCTCGACGTCGGTGAGCGTGGTGTCCGGGCCGATCGTGGTGCCGCTGCCGGCCGTGGTCGCGCCGTGCAGCTGCGTGTTCG
This sequence comes from Kribbella sandramycini, assembly GCF_013131805.1. Classification (GTDB taxonomy): domain Bacteria; phylum Actinomycetota; class Actinomycetes; order Propionibacteriales; family Kribbellaceae; genus Kribbella; species Kribbella sandramycini. The sequence goes on from NZ_JABJRC010000008.1 coordinate 159,454, forward strand.
GCAGCAGGGTGACGTCCTGGGCGAGGACGACGGTGCTGTCCACCCAGGTGGTGTTCGGGTCGACGATCGTGACGCCGGCGCGCATCAGCTTGTCGAGCGTTCGGCGGTTCAGCTCGGCGCGCAGCGCGGCAAGCTGGACGCGGTCGTTCACGCCCTCGGTCTGCATGGCGTCCTCGGTCACGTACGCGCCGACCCGCTTGCCGTCGTTACGGGCGATCGACAGCACGTCGGTCAGGTACAGCTCGCCCTGCGCGTTGTCGGTGGTCAGCCGACTCAGACCGTCACGCAGCGTGGCCGCGTCGAAGACGTAGATCCCGGCGTTGATCTCGTCGATCTGCCGCTGCTCGGGCGTCGCGTCCTTGTGCTCGACGATCGCGGCGACCGTGCCGTCGGCGCCCGGGACGATCCGGCCGTAGCCGGTCGGGTCGGCCACCCGCGCGGTCAGCACGGTGACGGCGTTGCCCTGCTTGTCATGCTCGGCGACCAGCTCGGCCAGCGTCTCGGACTGCAGCAGCGGGACGTCGCCCGACGTCACCACCACGGAGCCCTCGAACTCGGCCGGCACGGCGGTCAGCCCGGCGCGCACGGCGTCCCCGGTGCCCAGCTGCTGCTCCTGGACGGCGGTCTTCACGTCCGGGTCGAGCGCCTGCAGGTGCGCCTCGACCAGCTCACGGCCGTTCCCGACGACCACCACGAGGTGCTCGGGGGCGAGCACCCGCGCCGTCACCACGGCGTGCCCGACGAGACTGCGCCCGCCGATCTCGTGCAGCACCTTCGGGGTCGCTGATTTCATCCGGGTTCCGAGCCCGGCGGCCATGATCACGACGGCGGCGGGCCGATGGGAAGTCACGCGGTCTTCTCCTCGAGTTCCCTGCGAGTTTCTGGAACAAGTATCTGCACAGGCACCCGAAACAGTGCCCGCGCAAGCCTACTTGCTCACCCCGGGGATCCCGTACTCGGCCTTTCAGGCGGCCGGACCGCGCAGGTTGGCGACCAGATCGTCGGCCGTGAGCCCGGCGTACGCCTGCATCATGCGGTTCCGGGCGTACTCGTTGTACCCGCGGCGGGCCACCTGGAGGTAGAACCGCGTGACCGATCCCACTCCGACGCCCCGGGCCATCAGGTCCACCGCGAGCCAGCTGGTCCGGTAACTCTCCGTGGTCGTGAACTCGTCGTCCCGCGGCAGCCGCTCGATCCGCCCCTTGACCTGCCGCGCCACCTCGGCCCGCTCGGCGGCTACCGCCGCGGGCGGGCGGACCAGGTTCGCCGCGTACGCCGCCAGCCCCTCGGCGAGCCAGCGCGGCGCCTCGTCCCCCATTTTGACCGGCGTCAGATGCGTCAGCCCGTGCACCAGCTCGGGCAGCGTCGGCTCACCGGTCACCACAGCCCACCCGCCGACCGGGCGGCCGTCGTCCGCCGGGCTGTGCATCGGGTGGATCCGCACCGGCTCGCTCCCCGGTAGCGTCGCGGGCAGATCGGTCAGTACGCCGGGATCGGCCACCGCCACCACCAGCGGGATCTCCTGCAGCGGCCCGGGCCACAGCCGCCGCACAACCACCGCCGCCCGCGCAGTAACCGCCGCCAGCCGCTCCCCCTTCGCCCGCTGCCCCCGATCGACCAGCACGACGACGCCGTCCTTTTCGACCACTTCGAGGTCGGCCACATCCCATGGCTGCCGATTGCTGCGCAGGACGCCGTCCAGCCGGGTCACGTCGACCAGCTCGGCCTTTCCGGCCCGGACGACGTACGTGTAGCCCAGGTCGGTCGCAGCGGGCCGCAGGTCGGTCACGGCGTACCGCAAGCTGATGCGGAAGGTGACCGCGCCGGCGCCGTACCGTTGCACGGCCCCCGGATCCACCCACGCCTCCCGGCGCCGGAACCCGACCTGTGCTTTCAGGGCGCGCAGATTCTGCAAGACGCGCAGCTGGCGTGCCTTCACCGCCGGTGCGACCTGGGCGACGAATCCACTCCCGTCACCGCGCCGCACCGCAACCGCCTGCCGCGCCAGCGCGACGTCCACCGCATCCGCCACCAGCGGATCAACCTGACCATCCCCACTCCGCGGCCCGGCCACCTCCATCCCCACCGGCCAAACCCGAGCCTCACCACCCCCACTGCCCACCACCAGACCGCCGGCCAGCAAAGCCCCCACCGCCAACCACCCGACCGCCTTCATGCCCTTCCCAACGACCCACCCCCCACCCAGGTAACCGCAACCTGTCGGCGCCGCCCGCGACACTGAAACCCCACCCACCCCAGGAGCCCACATGCCTCTCACCCTCGGCGCCGTCGTCCTCAACACCACCCCCCAAGCCGCCACCTTCTGGCAACAAGCCCTCGCCTACACCCCCTCCCCCACCAACCCCGACTTCCTCCTCCCCCCACCCACCGCCCCCACCACCCGCCTCCACCTGGACACCACCGACCAAACCCACCTAGACCTCTGGCCCACCCCAGGCTCCACCGCCCACACCGAAACCGCCCGCCTCCTGGCCCTAGGCGCCACCCGCGCCCCCTGGACCTACCCCACCAACCCCGACTTCACCGTCCTCCAAGCCCCCGACGGCACCCACTTCTGCATCATCGGCTAAGCGCCGGCGAGCGCCTCGTTCAGAACGCGGCCGGCGTCCGCCCGGGCGTGCTTCTTCCGGCGGTAACGCACCTTGCGGACGACCTTGCCGTCGTCGCCGACTTCCCAGACGTACAAGGTCCAACCACCCAGAAAGAAGACGAGGTGCACAAACCAACTGAGTAACCACAGAACCGGCATCACGAGCAGTTCGACAGGCTCACCGCTGCCGCCGGCCCCCAACCCATCACCTCAAGCAAGAAACCCCGACCTGTCCAACTCCACCTTGAACCGGTCGTTCTCCGCCACGATCTCCACCCCACCATTGTCGGTGGTGTGGCGCAGACTGGCGGGTATGGAGATCAAGCACCGGATGATCGTGTTCGACGCTGCGGACATCGAGGCCGAGAGCGCGTTCTGGGCCGGGTTCCTGGGTGGGACGGTGGAGAAGTGGTCCGACCGGTGGCACGCGATCTGGGTGGACGGCGGCTGGGCGCTCGGCGTCCAGCATGCTCCGGACCACGTCCCGCCGGAGTGGCCGGACGGGGCGCCGCAACAGATCCATCTCGACTTCTACTTCGAGGCCGGCGCCGCGCATGCCGAGGCGCACGAGCGGGCGCTGGCTCTTGGTGCTCGGCAGTTGAAGGGTGCCGATCCGGGGGCTGCGCGGGGAGTGCAGGTGTACGCCGATCCGGCGGGGCATCCGTTTTGTTTGTGTTGGGTGCCTGGTTAGGCGGTGTGGCGTTCGGCCCAGCGGGTTATTTCGTAGGCGGCGCCGCCTGGCTCGGGCTGGCCGCCGGAGCTGAGTTCGGCTGAGGTGAGTTTGGGCGTGGCGAAGGCGAACGCTGTCGCGCCGGACCGGAGCTGGATCACCAGGCCGAAGTAGTTGAAGCGCGCGGAGAGGACGTCGGCGCGCGGGATCCGGTAGCCGCCGATCGGGTAGCGGACGATCAGCTCATCCGGGGTGATGCGGACGTCGTGACGGGCGGCAAGCACGATCACCAGCGTCAGCGGCAGGAGGAACAACCAGTCCGTCGCTGGCTCCCCGAAGAACAGCACAGTAACGACCAACCCCAGCCAGACGAGCGCGAAGAGACCGCGCGTCCAGCGGTTGTTGCCCCATGACTGCTCGTCCATGGTTGATTTTATGGGGAAACCCAGCGGCGGTGGGCTGTCAGGTCGACGTTGCTGCCGCAGATGATGGTGGCGACTCGGCGTCCGGCGAAGCGGTCGGGGTCCTCGAGGACGGCGGCGACGCCGAGCGCCGCCGAGGGCTCGACGATCAGGCCCGCCTGCTCGAACAACAATCGCATGCCCGCGACGATCGACTCCTCTCGGACGAGGACGGCGTCGTCCGCGATCACCAGCAGGTCCGCCAGCACCTCGGGGATCGGACGTCGGCCGGCCACGCCGTCCGCGATCGTTTCGATCGTCTCGGTCGTGATGAGCCGGCGTTCGCGCCACGACAACGTGAGCGCGGGGGCGCCGGCCGGCTGGACGCACACGACCTCGACGCCGGGCGCGAGCTCCTTGAGGACCTGGCCGACGCCGGTTGCCATCGCGCCGCCGCCGAGCGCGATCAGGACGACGTCGAACGGGATGCCGGATTCGACCAGCTCGAGCCCGATCGTCGCGGCGCCTTCGCACGTCTCGAGGTCGAGGCTGTCCTCGAGCAGACGGATCCCGTCGGACGCCGCAATCGCCGCCGCCCGCTCCCGGGCCAGCTCGTGATCACCGTCGACCAGCTCCAGCCGAGCCCCGAGCGCGCGGATCCGCTCCAGCTTCGCCGGCGTCGCGAACCGCGAGGCCACCACGGTCACCCCAAGCCCCCGCCGTCCACCCGACCACGCAAGCGCCTGCCCCAAATTGCCCGCACTCGCACAAACAACCGACGCCCCGGCCAACCCCTCGACCACCAGCTCAGTCCCCCGCCCCTTGAAACTCCTGACCGGGTTAGCGGTCTCGAGCTTCACCCCAACCTCACACCCAAGCCGCTCTCCAAGCGGCTCGCACATAGAGAACGGCGTCCCAAGAAAAACCGGGTTGATGAGCGGCCGAGCCGCACAGATCCTGTCCAGATCGAGCCGCGTCATGACCCAAGGACATCCCATGCGCTACTACGAAGTCGAACCAAATTCCGTCTCCGACCAGCTATCAGCCAACAAGCTCGCCTGACCGCATGTTCAACCACGCTCCGGCGGACTACGACTGTCCCTTCTGCAGGCTGATCGCAGGCGAGGAGGACGACGTCACCTCCCAGCAAGACATCGTCCTACGGACGGACGGCGCACTCGCGTTCGTCGCCTCTCGCTGGTGGCCGAACAACCCGGGCCACGTCCTCGTCGTTCCCACCGCCCACCACGAGAACCTTTACGACCTCCCGCCCGAGGCCGGTCACGCCGTCCACGACGTCGTCCGCGCCGTAGCCATCGCCATCCGGCACACCTACAACTGCGCCGGCACCTCGACTCGCCAGCACAACGAACCCGCCGGCTACCAGGACGCCTGGCACCACCACGTCCACGTCTTCCCCCGCTACCCCCACGACAACCTGTACAACCTCCTCCCCCTCTCCACCAAACTCCGCAACTACCTCGCCAAACACTCTCCCCTTTGACCATCGGGAAGGTCGGCACGCTGCACTGCGTTGGCAGAACAGGTCGGAACATGGCAGAACCCCTAGGTCAGGAACGCTCTGACCTGGGGGTTCTTGTTGCTCCCCCGCCTGGTTTCGATCCAGGTCTTCGAGATTCAAAGTCTCGCGGGCTGCCGATTACCCCACGGGGGATCGTGGTGGTTGCCGGGACATCTTGCCATGAGTGGGGTGGATGACACGCCTGAGGGGTTCCTTACCTACGGTGTCGTAGGTTACGGTGGCGTAGGTAAGCCGTCCTCCACCCGAGGGATACAGACATGACGCCACCCCCTGTTGCCGCGCCGGAGGCGCCTGAGCGCGCTGGGCAGGTTGACGAGCTCGACGTGCACACCGGGACGCTCGGGGGTGAGCAGAAGCAGGTGTGGGAGCAGGTCGCGCTGGCGCTGTTCATCGGGATTCCGTTCCTGGCGGTGCTGGCGGCGGTGCCGATCGCGTGGGGCGGGTTCCTGGGGTGGCGGGACGTGGTGATCGCGGTCGTGTTCTACACGATCGCGGGGCACGGGATCTCGATCGGTTTCCACCGGTTGTTCACGCACAAGTCGTTCAAGCCGAACCGGGCGACGAAGTACGCGCTCGCGATCGCCGGGTCGCTGGCGATCGAGGGGCCGGTGATTCGCTGGGTGGCCGATCACCGCAAGCATCACAAGTTCTCCGACCGGGACGGCGACCCGCACAGCCCGTGGAAGTACGGGAACACGCTGGGCGCGCTGACCAAGGGGTTCTTCCACGCGCATGTCGGGTGGCTGTTCGACACCGAGCAGACGCCGCAGCGGCAGTACGCGCCGGATCTGCTGAAGGACAAGGACATCGTCAAGGTGTCGCGGCTGTTCCCGGTGCTGGTGACGATCTCGCTGCTGCTGCCGGCCGTGATCGGCGGGTTGTGGTCGTGGTCGTGGCAGGGCGCGCTGACGGCGTTCTTCTGGGCGAGCCTGGTCCGGATCGCGCTGCTGCACCACGTGACCTGGTCGATCAACTCGATCTGTCACACGATCGGCGACCGGCCGTTCAAGAGCCGGGACAAGTCGGGCAACGTCTGGTGGCTGGCGATCCTGAGCCAGGGCGAGTCGTGGCACAACCTGCACCACTCCGACCCGACCTGCGCGCGGCACGGCGTCCTCAAGGGGCAGCTCGACACCTCCGCCCGGACGATCTGGTTCTTCGAGAAGATGGGCTGGGTGAGCGACGTCCGCTGGCCGGTCAAGGAGCGGCTCGAAGCCCGGCGCCAGGACGACTCGCGCCGCACCCTGAAGGCGGCCTGACCGTAAAACTCCCACCCCGCGGCACCGGAATGCGGCATGATGCAGACGTGATCTCGACGTGACGGACCCCAAACCGCGGCGATCCGGCCGGATCCGGATGACCAGTGCCGAGCGTCGCGAGCAGCTGATCGTGATCGCCCGCGGCCTGTTCGCGCAGCGCGGGTACGAAGCGACGTCGGTCGAGGAGATCGCCAACCGCGCCGAGGTCTCCAAACCGGTCGTCTACGAACACTTCGGCGGTAAAGAGGGCCTGTACGCCGTCGTCGTGGACCGCGAGGTCCGCGCGCTCCTGGACGGCGTGACCCAGTCGCTCACCGCGGGCCGGGCGCACGAGCTGGTCGAGCAGGCGGCGCTCGCGCTGCTCGACTACATCGAGAACAACTCCGACGGCTTCCGGATCCTCGTCCGGGATTCGCCGGTCGGCTCCGCGACAGGTTCGTTCATCTCGATCCTGAGCGATGTCGGCACCAGGGTCGAGCACATCCTCGCGGAGAACTTCAAACGCCGCGGCCTGGACCCGAAGAACGCCCCGATGTACGCCCAGATGCTGGTCGGCATGGTCGCGCTCACCGGCCAGTGGTGGCTCGACGCCCGCCGACCCCGCAAACAGGACGTCGCCGCCCACCTGGTCAACCTCGCCTGGAACGGCCTGTCCGGCCTGGAGCTGAAGCCGACCCTCTCGACCCGTCCCCACAAGTAGCGGACCGCGCCCTCCCCCAGTCGTACGACGACATCAGCCTCAGGCATGACCCGCGGGCGGGCGCGCCGCCGTACGCTGGCCGCTATGACGGGGTTCATGACCGCGCAGCCTTTGCCTGCCCGCAGTAAGGCGTTCGACCTGCTGCTCGCGGGCGCTTTGTGCATGACGCTCGGCTTCCTGAGCATCGCCCAGGCCGGGTACGGCGGTGTGCTCGCGTTCGCGATGCTCGGCCCGCTGTGGTGGCGACGCTCGTACCCCGAGCTGGTCTTCTTCGGCGTCTCCGCGGTCGCCGTCCTGCAATGGCTGGTCGGCATCGACCTGTTCCCCGGGAACGTCGGCCTGCTGATCGCCCTCTACACGATCTCCGTGTACGGCGACGTCCGCTACAGCCGGATCGCGCTCGGCGTCGGCGGCCTCGGCGTCCTGATGGCCACCTCGCGCTACTGGTCGAACTCCGACTGGCGCCAGCAGGTGACGATGATGGTCGCGCTCGGCGCCGTCGTCCTCGGCGTCTGGGCCTTCGGCGAACGCCGCCGGACGAGGGGCCTGTACGTCGCCCAGCTCGAAGCCCGCGCCGCCCAGCTCGAACGCGACCGCGACCGCGAGTCCAAACTCGCCGTCTCGGCCGAGCGCACCCGGATCGCCCGCGAGATCCACGACGTCGTCGCGCACGGACTCTCCATCATGATCGTCCAGGCCGACGGCGGCCTGTACGCCGCCGATCAGTCCCCCGAGGCCGCGAAGAAGGCCCTGGCCACGATCGGCGACACCGGTCGCGCGAGCCTGACCGAGATGCGCAAGATGCTCGGCCTGCTCAAGGCCGACGAGCAGCGCGAGCTCGACCCGAACCAGCCGCGCCCGCAGCCGGGCGTCTCCAGCCTGCCCGAGCTGATCGAGAACGTCCGCGAAGCCGGCCTGTCGGTCGACTACTCGGTCACCGGCCGGCCGCGCGACCTCCCGGCGCTGCTCGGGCTGACGGCGTACCGGATCGTGCAGGAGGGTCTGACCAACACGCTGAAACACGCCGGGCCGGGAGCGCGCACCTCCGTCGCGCTGGACTTCGGTCGCGAGATGCTGACCGTGGTGGTCACCGACGACGGCCGCGGCGGCGGCGTCGCCCCGAGTACCGAGCCCGGGCACGGCCTGGTGGGGATGCATCAACGCGCATCCGTGTCAGGCGGTACGGTGAGCGCCGGACCGAAGGCGGGCGGCGGTTACGAGGTGATCGCCAAACTGCCGTACAACCTGCCCACCGGAGGCCAGCAGTGAGTGACGAGAACATCCGGGTGTTCCTGGTGGACGACCAGGAGCTGGTCCGGGCCGGGTTCACCATGCTGGTGGACTCGCAGCCCGACATGCGGGTGGTCGGGCAGGCCGGGGACGGCGGCGAGGCGGTCGAGAAGATCTCGGTGACGGCATGCGACGTCGTGCTGATGGATGTCCGGATGCCCCGACTGGACGGCGTCCAGGCCACCCAGCAGCTCCAGTCGTTGCCGCAGGCCCCGAAGGTGATCGTGCTGACCACCTTCGACCTGGACGAGTACGCGTTCGCCGCGATCAAGGCCGGCGCGGCCGGGTTCCTGCTCAAGAACACCCCGCCGGCCGATCTGCTGTCGGCGATCCGCCAGGTGTACTCCGGCGACGCCGTCGTCTCCCCCAGTACGACGAAGCGGCTGCTCGAGCACTTCGCGGGCGCCCTCCCGGACTCCGAGGTCGAGCGCCCCGACCTGGCCGACCTGACGGCTCGCGAGCGCGAGGTGCTGGTCGAGGTCGCGCGCGGCCTGTCGAACGCCGAGATCGCCAAGCTGTTCACGTTGTCCGAGGCAACGGTCAAGACGCATATCGGCCGTATCCTGGCCAAAACCGGTCTCCGCGACCGGGTTGCCCTGGTCGTTCTCGGGTACGAGACCGGGCTGGTCCGCCCGACCAAGTAATACCCAGGTACTACACGGAATACGTTCCGTGGGACGACGTACCGGCGCACCGCGTTCACTACCTTGAGGAGCATGACAGGGCGGGCCTGTCGATGATCCGAGGAGTGACATGAGTTTGCAGACCGGTGGACTTGCGGTGGGGCGGCTGCCGCAGGACGGGATGCCGCGTACGGCGATCCGCGCGCACGAGCTGCGTAAGGTCTACGGCCAGGGCGACACCGCCGTGGCCGCGCTGGACGGCGTGTCGGTCGACTTCGCCGTCGGCAACTTCACCGCGATCATGGGCCCCTCGGGCTCGGGCAAGTCGACGCTGATGCACTGCCTGGCCGGCCTCGACACCCCGACCAGCGGCCAGGTCCTGCTCGGCGAGACCGAGCTGACCCAGCTGCCGGACGCCGCGCTGACCAGGATCCGCCGGGACCGCGTCGGTTTCGTCTTCCAGTCGTTCAACTTGTTGCCGATGCTGTCCGCCAAGGACAACATCCTGCTCCCGCTCGAGCTGGGCAACCGCAAACCTGACGAGCAGTGGCTCGCGACGCTGGTCGACGTCCTCGGTCTGCAGGACCGCCTCACGCACCGGCCGTCGGAGCTGTCCGGCGGTCAGCAGCAGCGCGTCGCCGTCGCTCGCGCCCTGGTCGGGCGGCCGGAGGTCGTCTTCGCCGACGAGCCGACCGGTAACCTCGACTCGCGCTCCGGCGCCGAGGTGCTCGGCTTCCTGCGGCGCAGCGTCCGCGAGTTCGGCCAGACGGTCGTCATGGTCACCCACGACCCGCTGGCCGCGTCGTACGCCGATCGCGTCGTGATGCTTGCCGACGGCAAGCTCGCCGGCGAGCTGCGCGACCCGAAGCCGGAGACCGTCCTCGACGCCCTGCGCCGGCTGGGGGCGTGACGTGCGTCGTTCATTGCTCTCCTCGCTGCGCGCCCACCTGGGCCGCTTGATCGCCGCCTGTCTGGCGATCGTGCTGGGCGTCGGTTTCGGCGCCCTGGCGATGACCGCGCACGCCTCCGCGTCGCACGGGATCGACGAGACGATCGGCGTCCAGTACAAGGGTGTCGACACCTTCGTCGAAAGCCGGAGCGACACGATCACCCCGGCCCTGGCGGCCAAGGTGAAGGCGCTCCCGCAGGTGGCCGAGGTCGTGCCGAAGTCGACCGCCTACCTGCAGGCGACTTTCCCGGGCCTGGTCCGGCCGGTCAACCTGGCGATCGACGCGCTCTACCAGACCACCCAGATCGCCACGCCCGGGACGACGTCCGGGCGGTTGCCGACCGCAACCGATGAGATCGCGCTACCGAACAAGCTGGCCGCCAAGCACAACGTCGCGGTCGGCCAGACGCTGCGGATCACGTCGTACGAGAAGAAGTCCTGGACTGTGAAGGTCGTCGGTCTGATCGACGACAAGAGCGCCTTCGGGCTCGGGGCCGCGGTCGCGACCCCGGCCGCGCTCAACATCTTCGAGAAGAACGGCTGGATCAGCGGGATCGCGATCGCCGGCAAGTCCGGCACCGACCCGCAGAGCCTGACGGCGGCCGTCCAGGCCGCGGTCGGCTCCAGCTTCACCGCCATGACGGGCGCGGACAAGATCGCGGCGGAGGTGAAGGACTACACCAACGGCATCGACGTCCTCGGCGGCGTGTTCGGGATGTTCGCGGTGATCGCGCTCTTCGTCGCCTGCCTGGTGATCAGCAACACCTTCACGATCGTGATCGCCCAGCGCACCCGGGAGATGGCGCTGCTGCGCTGCGTCGGCGCCTCCAAGCGACAGGTCTTCAGCTCGGTGCTCGCCGAGGCGACCGTGGTCGGCGTCGTCGCCTCCGCGATCGGTGTGGTCTTCGGGGTCGCACTGTCCGCGCTGGCGCTCGCCCTGTCCCGCGAGTTCGACTGGGGTATCCCGCCGGTCTCGCTGCACCTCGGCCTGACGTCGATCTTCGTCCCGCTGCTGCTCGGCACCGTGGCCACGATCGTCGCGGCCGTCGTACCGGCTCGCCGGGCGACCAAGGTCGCGCCGCTGGCCGCACTTCGGCCCGAGGCCGCGCCTGCGGCGGCGTCCAAGCGCGGGATCGTTCGGCTGGTCTTCGGGTTCCTGCTGCTCGCCGGCGGCGGCGCCCTGCTGGCCGGCTCGGCCGCACAGCACAGCGTGATCTTCGGCGTCGCCGGTGGCGTGATCTCGTTCCTCGGTGTCCTGGCGATCGGCTCACTGCTGGTCCCGGCGCTGATCCGGGTGCTCGGCGTCTTGCCGGCCAAGACCGGCGTCCCGTCCCGGATCGCCGTCGCGAACGCCGTCCGGAACCCGAAGCGGACGGCGGCCACCACCGCCGCGCTGCTCATCGGCGTGACGCTGATCAGCCTGACCTGCGTCGGCATCGCCTCGGTGCAGAAGACGTTCGACGTCTCGATGGACGCGCAGTACCCGGTCGACCTGACCGCGACGACGTACGACGAGAAGCTGCCGGCCAGCGCCGAGCAGCAGCTCAAGGAGATCAAGGGCATCACACACGTCGTCCCGGTCAAGAAGGTGCTGGTGAAGGCGGGCGAGAACCAGTTCCCGGTCGTCGGGATCGACCCAGCCACGGCCGGCTCGATCATTCACAACTCGCAGCTGGTCGCGGATCTGAAGCCCGGTACGGCGCTCGTCGACAACAACACGCTGTACATGCTGAAACTCAAGGAAGGCGATCCGGTCACGATCGTCTCCGGGCAGAACAAGCTCACCGCGACACTCAAACTCGGGCTCGGCCTGGAGCCGTTCAACCTGACGACGACCGACCTGGCCAAGCTGGCCCCGAACGCGCCGATCGGCAGCTACTGGCTGGCCGCCGATCCGAACGCCGACGGCGCCAAGGTGATCGACGCGCTCAGCCAGTCGATGCCGTCGGTGCAGAACCTGGAGATCAGCGGCGGGCTGGCCAAGCGGACGGCGTACACGAAGATCTTCGACGTCCTGCTGGCCGTCGGGATCGGGCTGCTCGGCGTCTCGGTGCTGATCGCGCTGGTCGGCGTCGGCAACACGCTCAGCCTGTCGGTGCTGGAGCGGACCCGGGAGAACGCGTTGCTCAGGGCAATGGGTCTGACCCGGCGCCAGCTGCGCAGCATGCTCGCGATCGAGTCGGTGCTGATGGCGCTGGTCGCCGCCGGCCTCGGGATCGCGCTCGGCCTGATCTACGGCTGGGTCGGGACGACGGCGCTGATGGGCAGCCAGACCAAGGACGGCACGGTCGAGTACGCCCTGCCGATCGGGTTGCTGATCGCCATCGCCGCCGTCGCGATCGTCGCCGGCCTGCTCGCCTCGGTCCTGCCCGCCCGCCGGGCCGCCAAGGTCGCCCCGGCCGGCGCGCTGGCGACCGAGTAACCAGAAGCTAGCGGCTCGCCCGGCTTGAGGGGGCTGGGCGAGCCGCTGTTTTCAGACGATCTCGATCCGGTTCCCGTGGCCGTCGGCGGTGTGAAAGCGCCGGCGGCCCGGGATCGTTTCGTTGTCCCAGGCAACCGGGTAGCCCTGGTTCTCGAGTCTGGCTGCCAATGCGTCCAGATCGTCGACCGCGAGCGCGGGATGGGCCTTGCGGGCCGGGCGGAAGTCCTGCTCGACGCCGACGTGGATCTCCGCGCTGCCGCGCCGGAACCAGCAGCCGCCGCGCGGTTTCAGCAGCTCGGGTTTCTCGAGTTCGATCATGCCGAGCGCGTCGCGGTAGAACGCGCGGGCGACATCCTCACCGCCGGGCGGGCAGGAGACCTGCACGTGGTCGAGTCTCATCGCTTCTGCGCAACCGCGAAGATGCGGCGGAACGGGAGCAGCGTGCCGTAATCCTGCTGCGGGTACGCCGCGGCCAGCCGGGCGCCGTACTCAGCCTCGAACTCCGCCCGCAGACCATCCGGCAGCGACTGCAGAACCGGCCGCGCGCCCGTCCCCTTCACCCACTCCAGAACGGCGTTGTCGCCTTGCAGGGCATGGATGTACGTCGTCTCCCACGCATTCACCACGCAGCCTTCGGCACTCAGGACGTCGACGTAGTCGGCCGGGCCGGGCACGTCGGGGCGCAACGAGGTGTCGCGGGCGAACTCGGCGTACGGCTCCTTGGCCGCGAGCTCGCGGAGGATCGCGTGCGACGGGGCGTTGCCGTTACCGGGGATCTGGATCGCGAGCGTGCCGCCGGGGCGGAGCGCCTGGACGAAGCCGGGGAGCAGGTCGAGCTGTTCGGGCACCCACTGCAGGGTCGCGTTGGTGACGATGACGTCGAGGCTCGCCGCGGGCGCCGTCCACTCCCGGACGTCGCCGAGCGCGAAGCTCAGGTGATCGTCGGCGTACGGCTGGGCGGCCTCGATCATCTGCGGGGAGCTGTCGATACCGACGATGGACGCCGTCGGCCAGGCCTCGCGCAGAGTCGCAGTGAGGGCGCCGGGGCCACAGCCGAGGTCGACGACGGTGGTCACGTCGGTGGTGCGGATCTGGCGAACCAGGTCCGCGAAGGGGCGGCCGCGCTCATCGGCGTACGTGCCGTACTGCTCGGGACTCCAGACGGGGGACGTGCGCATCCTCGGCACCTCTCATCAGCGATTTATCTTGATGTCAAGATACATTGAACGCTCTCAGGTCTCTTGATGTCAAGAGTCTTGATGGCGTACGCTCGCGGTATGGAAGACGAGGTCGATCGGCTGCTGGAGGCCTGGCGCCGGGAGCGGCCCGATCTCGATGTGACCCCGATGGAGGTGCTCTCGCGGGTCAGCCGGCTCGCCCGGCATCTGGACCGGGCGCGCAGCCAGGCGTTCGAGACCCACGGGCTGGAGTCCTGGGAGTTCGACGTCCTGGCGGCCCTGCGGCGGGCCGGATCGCCGTACCAGCTGTCGCCCGGGCGGCTACTGAAGGAGACGCTGGTGACGTCGGGGACGATGACGAACCGGGTCGATCGATTGACCGCACGCGGGCTGGTCGAGCGCCTGCCCGATCCGGGAGACCGGCGCGGCGTCCTGGTTCAGCTGACCGACGCCGGGCGGGATGCGGTAGATGCGGCCATGGCCGATTTGCTGGCGCACGAGCGGACGTTACTGGGGTCGATCAGCGAGCAGGACCAGTCGCACATCGCACAGGTGCTGCGCGAGCTGGTCCGCCCGTTCGATCTCGAAAAACACTGAGCGGGTTTTGTATACACATTAGTTGGGCAGAAATCCGCCGCAATTCTTCGAAATACCCGGCCGTCACTTCGCATCTCCCGAATCGTTGCTAGTTGCAACGAGATCGAGAGGCTGTTGTAGCGGACCACTATCGACACTGAGTGATCGGGACCACTAGGGTCATCACTGTCGGTGGTTGATCGACTACAAAACGTTAGAGTTGCACGGTGACTTCGGCGGCAAGAGGTGGTCCGCCGAAAGCGGTCGTGCGGTGTCCGGGGCTCGGGGCCCGAACAACGCCGACCGGCACGGGGCCCGCTCACCCTGGGCGGCGAGCCCTCCGAATCACAGGGGATCGGAGGGCCGCCGCCTCCATCACGGCCCCGCGGATTTGATCAGATCCGCATTCTCGAATGGTTATTCCGCGCGTTCGGCGGCGTCGAACCAGGCGGTTTCCAGCTCGCCGCGTTCGTCGCCGAGTTTGCGCAGTTCGGCGTCCAGCTCGGCGAGGCGTTCGTAGTTACTCGCGTTGGCCGCGATCTGGTCGTGCAGCTTCGCCTCGGACTCGGTCAGCTTCTGCAGCTGCCGTTCGATCCGGTTCAGCTCCTTCTTCGCCGCGCGGGCCGCGGCGGCGTCGGCCACCGGCGCCTCGGCCGCGGCCTGGGGCTGCTGCGTGGGCTCCGCCGTCCGCTTCGGGGCGCTCTCGAGCTCCTCGATGTACTGGTCGACGCCGCGCGGCAGGTGCCGGACGCGGGCGTCGCCCATGATCGCGTAGACCATGTCGCTGACCCGCTCGAGGAAGTACCGGTCGTGGGTGACCGTGACGACGACGCCGGGCCAGCTGTCCAGGAAGTCTTCGAGGACCGTAAGGGTCTCGACGTCCAGGTCGTTGGTCGGCTCGTCGAGGATCAGCACGTTCGGCTCGTCGAGCAGGATGCGCAGCAGCTGCAGGCGGCGCCGCTCACCACCGGACAGATCCGAGATGCGGGTGGTCAGCCGGTCGCCGGTGAAACCGAACCGCTCCAGCAGCTGGGACGACGTGAGCTCACCGCCTTTGCCGGCGAGCGCCGCCGTCCGCTTGATCGCGGTGATGTGGTCGAGGACGGTCGCCGTACCGTCGATCTCCTCGAGGTTCTGCGACAGGTTGGCGATGCGGACCGTCTTGCCCTGTTTGACCAGACCGCCGTCCGGCGGGAGCTGGCCGGTGAGGACCTTGAGGAACGTCGTCTTACCGGCGCCGTTCGGGCCGAGCAGGCCGATCCGGTCCGCCGGGCCGAGGCGGAAGGTGACATGGTCGAGCATCTTCCGCGCGCCGAAGCTCAGGCTGACGTCCTCGGCGTCGAACACGTCCTTGCCGAGGCGGGCCGTCGCGAGCTTGGACAGCGCGAGTTTGTCGCGCGGCTCCGGCTCGTTCTCGATCAGCGCGTTGGCGGCGTCGATCCGGAACTTCGGCTTGCTCGTCCGCGCGGGCGCACCGCGCCGCAGCCAGGCCAGCTCCTTCTTCAACAGGTTCTGCCGTTTGGCCTCACTCACCTGCGCCGAGCGCGACCGCTCCGCCTTGGCGAGCACGTAGGCGGCGTACCCACCGTCGTACGACGTGACGTTCCCGTTCTGCACCTCCCACGTGTCGGTGCACACGGCGTCCAGGAACCACCGGTCGTGGGTCACCACGATCAGCGCCCCGGCCCGATCCACCACATGCGCGGCAAGCCAGTTGACCGCCTCGATGTCCAGATGGTTGGTCGGCTCGTCCAGGATCAGCAGATCGACGTCCGTCAGCAGCAGCTTCGCCAGACTCGCCCGGCGCCGCTCCCCACCACTCAGCGTCCCCACCTTGGCACTGTGGTCGACTCCACCCAGCAAGTGCTCCATCACCGACCGCGCCCGCGGATCCGCCGCCCACGTGTACGTCTCGACATCCCCCAGGACGGCGTACTCCACCGTCTCCTCAGGATTGAGCTCGTCGGCCTGCCCCAGATACCCCAGCCGCAGATCCCGCACATGCGTGATCCGCCCCCCGTCCGGCTCCAACCGCCGAGCCAGCACCTGTAGCAACGTCGACTTCCCGTCGCCGTTCCGCCCCACCACCCCGACCCGGTCGCCCTTCCCCACCCCCAGGCTCACCGAATCCAGCAACACCCGCGTCCCGAACCCCTTGGACACGCCTTCCAAATTCACCAAATTCAAGGCAGCCATAACCGCCCCAGCGTACCCTCCCACCCCTACTGCTCAGGATGGAACGCCTCCACCTGGCTCCACTCCCAGTGCAAGTGCCCAGCCGCAGCTGCCCCCACGACGAACTCCCCCAGCTCAGCGGGCTGAGCCTCCGGTGGGACGTCGATCGCCACGTGCCGGCCCCCGCGCCACTCGTGAGCCAGCCCAGAGGCCGCGAGCACTGCCTCCAACGGGCCAGGAGCGTGCTCCGGTGCGATGAGAATTCGCAGCGCCCGGTGACCAGATGCCGTGACCAGATCGGTCGCGTGTGAGCCGTCCGGCGAGATGCGGACGACGTCGTTCAGCGCCAGGCCGTAGGCGACGAACGGGATGCAGCACAGCTCGGCGAGGTCGCCGTCGAGGCGCCGCAACCACACCTGCTCGACCTCACCCTCGAAGCCGAACCGCTCGAGGTCGATGCGGGCGACGTAGTTCGCGTCGGCCCGCCGTGCGGGGTTGTCATGGACGACGAAGGTCGTGGGGCGGTGGTCTCGCATCAGCTGATTCAAGCTCAGGCCTGTTGCTGTGGGCATCTTTGTGACCAGGCTGTGATCCAACTAAGTTCGAGGTGCTGGCGTCTCTATGGGCGGCGGGCTCACTGGGGGCCCTTGTTCTAGAGGGGAAAGTTACGATGCGCGTTCGTTCTCAGGTGGTTCGCCGGGTTACCGCGGTTGCGGCTGGGCTGGGGCTGGCGGCCGGTGCGGTGGTGGGGGTTGTGGGGGCGGCGTCCGCGAACGCCGAGACCACCAAGAGCGCGTCGAGCGCGGCGGCGGTGAAGAAGTCGGTCACGATCGACGCCTCCGACTGGATCGTCCCGGCCGGCTCGAAGGTCCGCTACTTCGGCAAGACCGCGGGTATCGCGAAGAACACCGTCGTCCAGGTCCAGCGCCTCGAGGGCACGAAGTGGGTCAACTTCCCGGCCACCACCAAGGTCACCTCGAAGGGCACCTACTCCGTCTACGTCCAGACCTCCCGCGTCGGCAAGCACCAGTTCCGCATCGCCGTCGCCGGCCTCGTCACCAAGCCCCAACACCTCACCATCACCAAGAAGTAACCACCCCGCCGGCGCCCGAAGTCCCCAAGACTTCGGGCGCCGCCGCATTTCACAGCCGGCGGAGCGCCTTCAACCGCTCGGCGGCCAGGTTTCGCGCACGTCGCGTACGTGCCTCCGCGGCCAGCTTCACCGGGGTCTCCTCCCTGGTGCTTGTGCTCGCAACTCGACGGAGCAGCCAGTCGGACCACCCGGAGACATCAGCCGGCGGCGACCCCGTCCGATGGACGTCGGCCGTCGCCAGCTCCGCGGAGCGGCGCGTCAGGAATGCCCGCCCGCTTGAAGGGACGACGGCAATCCACGAGTCGCGCTCACCAGGTGGAAGCTGCTCGAACAACACAAGGACCGTCGACGTCGCCAGGCTCTGATCTGGCTCAGCAACAAGCGCCGGCCGCAGCGCCGGATGGGCCGACGGTTCCACGAGCGCGCGTTGACAGATCGCCCACCGAACATGCTCGTCCGTCAGGTCGACGTCCTCCGCCGGGGCGAACCCCACCAGCATTTCCCAAGGATCCGCGGCGCCGGAGGTCATCGGAGTCCGTTCAGGTGGGTTTGGTATTCGGCGGGGTTGAGGGGGTTGCCGTCGGTTCGGGGGGTGGTGGGGTAGGGGGGTCGGGTGGGGTGGTGGGTGTGGAAGGTGGTGGTGAGGAGGGCTTCGCCGTGGGTTTGGGCGGGGAGGGCGGTTTCGAGGGGGGCGGTGTGGGCGGCGGGGAGGGTGCCTTCGAGGTGGGTGGGGGTGATGTGGGTGGGGGTGGCTCGGTGGTCGGCGAGGAGGGTGAGGACTTGGGGGAGGGTTTCGGGTGGGATGTCGAGGGTGAAGTGATTGATGGGTTCGCGGACTGTGGTGCCGGCTTGGTTGACGGCCTCCAGGAGGACTGGGGGCACCAGACGGCGGAAGTCGGCGGCGGTGGTGGCGACGCTGCTGTAGGCGGTGTGAGTCAGGATGATGTGGATGTTGGGGATTTCCCAGCCGTAGAGACCCTGATGGAGGGTTTGGCGGATGGTTTCCTCGATGGCGGTGTGGAAGGCGCGCGGGAGACCGCCGAGTTCGACGGCGAGTTCGTACGCGAGACCTTCGTCGTGCGGGGCGACCCGGAACCCGATGCCGGCCGCCCAGAGGTTGCTGGGGGCACCCATCTCTCGGCGGGATTCCCCAATGCCGTTCAGGTGTTCGATGTAGATGGGCGTCGTGGGGCTGAACTCCGCGTGCAGCCCGTACTCGGAGTCGAGCAAGGAGGCGATCACCTCCTTCTGAACCTCGCCGTACAACCGAACGGTGATGTCATCAGCACGGCGGACCTGGATCAACGGGTCCTGTTCAGCGAGCTGGGTAAGGGCTTGGAAGAGCCGGCCGCGATCCCGCGCGGTGACGACAGTCTCCAGGGTCGGCCGGGCGAAGAGCTCCGGCACGTCGGACGTCGGTACGCCGAGCTGATCGCCGATCCGAACATCCTTCAGCCCGCGGAGCGCGACGATCTGCCCGGCCTCCGCACAGGACGCCGTACGACGGACGCCGCGTTCGTAAACCTCGATACCCGACGGGCGGGCCTGGTACGCACGGTCGGCGGTGTGAACGTCGACGTACGAGCGCTCGGTCAGCCTGCCGGCGTAGATGCGCGCGGAGGCGAGCTTCTGCCCCGCGGCGACCCGCTCGACCTTGAACACCTTTGCCTGTAAGGGCTGATCAGCTACGGCGGTTGGCCGCGGCAACCAAGTGCGGATACCGTCGATCAGCTCCGGTACGCCGATACCGGTCATCGCGGAGCCGAAGTACACCGGATGCGCCAGCCCGGCGCCAACCTGCCGCCGAAGCTCATCCACATAATCCCCCGGCGCCAACCCGTCATCGAGATACCGCTGCAGGAACGCATCGTTGCGCTCGGCAAGGAACTCCCCCAGCTCGGGTTGCCGGGCAACAAACCGGGCCGCCCGAGCGCCCAAGCCGGCTACCACCCCCATCGGTACGGCGTTCGGCGTCAGCAACCGATCGATATCGGCGAGTAGACCCACGTCACGCGCACCCACCCGGTCGATCTTGTTGACGAAGATCAGCGTCGGAATCCCCAGCCGACGCAGCGTCCGCATCAGCAACCGAGTCTGTGCCTGCACGCCCTCGACAGCAGACAGCACCAACACAGCGCCGTCCAGCACCGACAGCGCCCGCTCCACCTCGGCAATGAAATCCGCATGCCCAGGCGTATCGATCAGATTGACCGAAAGATCCCCCAGCTCGAACGCCACCACCGCCGACCGGATCGTGATCCCCCGCCGGCGCTCCAGCTCCATCGAGTCGGTCTGCGTGTTCCCGTCATCGACCCGACCAACCCGGTCGATGACCCCGGCGGCATACAGCAGCCGCTCGGTCAGGCTCGTCTTACCGGCGTCGACATGCGCGACAATACCCATCGTCAAAGAGTTCAACGGTCCTCGCGAGTGCTCCGAAGTGATCAGTCCAGATGGGTTGGATCACTGAGCACCGCATCCCGCTCTCCTTCACTCCCGACAGGTCTCCCCGGAAGCTAACACCCCGCCACCCGCAGGTCGACCGATTTACCGGCTGATGGTGGCGGGGAGGATTCGGGCGCCGGGGACGGGGGCTTCGGCTTGGCGGACCATGCGGCAGAGGCCGGATTCGGCGAGTTCTACGGCTAGGTCGACGGCGGAGCGGGAGTCGGCGGCGAGGAAGAGGCAGGTGGGGCCGGAGCCGGAGATCTGGGCGGCGAGGGCGCCTTGGTCGAGGCCGAACTGGAGGGTGTCGCCGAGTTCGGGGCGCAGGGAGAGGGCGGCGGCCTGGAGGTCGTTGCTGAGGGCAACTGCTAGGGCTTCGGGGCGGCCGGAGAGGAGGGCGGACATGAGTTCGGGGCGGACCTGGGGCGGTTCGACGCGGCGGAGCGGGCGGAGGCGGTCGAGCTCCTGGTAGACGGCGGGGGTGGAGAGGCCGCCGTCGGCGATCGCGAAGACCCAGTGGAAGGTGCCGCGGGACATCACCTCGGTGACCTGCTCGCCGCGCCCCTGGCCGAGGGCGGTGTGCCCGACCAGGCAGAAGGGGACGTCGGAGCCCAGCTCGGCCGCGAGCCCCTGCAGCTCGGTCTGCGACAACTGGAGGCCCCAGAGCCGGTTGCAGGCAACCAGCGTCGCCGCGGCATCGGTCGAACCGCCGGCCATACCGCCGGCGACCGGGATGGTCTTGCGGATGGTCAGCTCGACGCCCTCGTCGATGTCGTACTCCGCCTGCAACAACCGGGCGGCCTTGACGGCGAGGTTCGACTCGTCGGTCGGCACCTCACCGGCGAAGTCACCGGTCACCTCGACCGAGATCGTCGGGTCGTCGTCCCGCAGGACGGCCGTGACGTCGTCGTACAGCGCCACGGCCTGGTAGACCGTGGCCACCGGGTGGAAGCCGTCCGGCAACGGCGGACCGACCGACAGACCCAGGTTGATCTTGGCCGGCGCCCGCACCGTGACCTCAGCAGAAGGTGGCACGGGCACACACTAGGACATCAGGCAGTCTTCAACGACTGTCCTGCGCCGGCCAGGGCGGCGAACTCGGCGATTCCGAGCATCTCGCCGCGCAACGCCGGGTCGATCCCTGTGATGCGGAACACCTCGTCGAGGGCCGCACGATCCGGCATCCAGCGGGCGAGCGCCGAGCGTACGGTCTTCCGCCGCTGTGAGAACGCCGCCTCGATCACCGCGAACACCTCCTCGCGGGACGCCGCCGTCCCCGGGGGCTCGCGGCGCTCGAATGCGACCAGGCCGGAGTCGACGTTCGGCGCCGGCCAGAACACGTTCCGCCCGATCGGCCCGGCGCGCCGCACCTCGGCGTACCAGGCCGCTTTCGCCGACGGTACGCCGTACGTCCGCGACCCCGGCCCGGCAGCCAACCGATCAGCCACCTCCGACTGGACCATCACCAGCCCGTGCCGCAGCGAGGGCGACACCGCGAGCAGGTGCAGCAGGACCGGTACGGCGACGTTGTACGGCAGGTTCGCCACACACGCGGACGGCGACCCGATCTGCTCGGCCGTGACCGTCATCGCATCCGCCTCGATGACGGCGAAGTCGCCCACCTGACCAGGCGCGTACTCGGCGATCGTCGACGGCAGCGCGGCCGCCAGCACGGAGTCGATCTCGACCGCGGTGACCCGGTGGCCCTCGGCAAGTAACGCCAGCGTCAGCGACCCGAGCCCCGGCCCGATCTCGAGCACGGTCTCACCGTCGGCCGACAACTCCGCGGCGCGAACGATCCGGCGCACGGTGTTCGGGTCGATGACGAAGTTCTGGCCGCGCTGTTTGGTCGGACGGACGCCGAGCCGCGCGGCCAGGGAACGCACATCGGCCGGACCGAGGAGTCTCGGTCCGGCCGTTGTGGATGAATCAGACGAGGTCACCCCGTCAGTCTCGCACTATCAGGCCTTCTTACCGCAGTGCGGCCAGTCACCGTAGCCGCCGCGCGCCGCGCGAACCTTCTCGGCGATCGCAATCTGCTGGGCCTTGCTGGCCTGGTGTGCGTTCGGGGCGTACGTGCGGCCGCCGTAGGCCGCCCACGTCCCGCTGCTGAACTGCAGACCGCCGTAGAACCCGTTACCGGTGTTCAAGTTCCAGCGGCCGCCGGACTCACAGGCGGCGATCCGGTCCCAGGCGCCGGCGTTACCGCTGGTCGGCGGCTCCGGGGCTTCCGGCTTCTCCTTGGTGCCGACGGTGACCTTCTCGTCGACAGCCTCGGTGAGCACCTTGCTGGTGACGACCTTGGTGGCGCTGAGCTTGCCGTCCAGGTACGTGTACAGGTAGGTGACGGACTTGGAGCCGTCGGTGCCCTTGGCGGTGACCTTCTTCTCGCCCTCGAACATCTCGGCGGACTCGGTCTCGTCGGTGCCGTGGGCGACCTTCTCGGTCTTGGTCGCCCGCTTGGTGTCGACCTTGACGAAGCTGATCTTGTTCACACCCGTCTTCAGCACCGTCGCCGGCGCCGGGACGATCTTGTCGTCCTCGTCCCAGGCGATCTTGGCCGCCGTCAGCGCCTCGCCGACGGTCGAAGCCATCAGCTTCGCGGTCGACGGCTTGCCGGCCCGGACGATCTGCACCGTCCGCGGGGTCTTGACCGTGAGCTCCAGACCCTCACGCCCGATCGGGGCGGAACGGCTGGTCGAGAAGTAGGCGCCGGTGTCATATCGCAGGCCCAGGTCGGCCAGCGCCTCGGTGACGGTGTCGGCCGTCGTCCAGAAGGCCTTCTTCACGCCGTCGGCGTTCACGGTCAGCTGGCGGCCGTACTGCACCGCGATCTCCTGGCCGTCCTGGAGCTTCGAGTCCAGAGCGGGGGCGACCACGTCATGGTCGCCGACCTGAACTTTCTCCGCCTTCAGGGCGTCGGAGACGGTGGAGCCGAAGGTGTGCACCTTCTGCACCTGACCGTCGATGGAGAGGCTGACCGTCTTGCTCTTCGCGGCGTACGCCACGGAGCCGCCGACGACGGCGAACGCGGCTGTCACACCGACGGCCGCGATGATGGACTTACGCACTAACGCTCCCAGGTAGAGCTACCCGGGCACGGGGTGGGACAGCACTGGCAGCGGCCACAATCTCCGGGCTGGAGGCCCGGCTACCACGGTCGACGCCGAGGGGCGTGCTGTCCGGAATCTTCCCCGATCCCGGCCAACATCACGGGACCATAACGAAGAAGTCGCGTTGACGCCAATCCTCTTCCCGGCGCGTCGGAAAAAGGTGTAATGACGCGATCACGCCGAGTGATTCCCCCACTGCCCGCGATGGACGACTTCGGCCGTCGTCCGGCGGCCTCTCTTCAACGATGGAGACCGTTTGTCCGGGGCCCGGTACCCGATCGACAACACCCCGATCAGGTCGAACCCGGCCGGTACGCCGAACTCGGTCAGCAGGGCCCCCACCTGGTCCGCCGGAGGCCCGAAAAAGCAGGCTCCCAAGCCTTCGTCGACCACCGTCTGCAGCATCAGCAGCGATGCCATCCCGGTGTCGACGTACCAGTACGGCGCCGTCCAGCGGGACTCGTCGCGGTCGGTCCAGCCCTTGTCCGGCGCGGTGTACCGATCGAGGTACGCGTCCTTGTGCGCGAAGGCCAGGATCAGCAGCGGCGCCCGGCGCAGCCCTGTGACCCATTCCACATACTTCGGATCGGGGTCCGCGGCCGCGATCTCCCAGTAGCGCTCGCGATCCGCGCCCTCCAAGGTGAGGAAGGCCCAGCCCTGGGTGAACCCACCCGACGGCGCGCGGAGACCGTTCTCCAGGATCCGCTCGCGAATCTCGGCCGGGACCGGGCGGTCCGGGTCGTAGTTGCGCACCATCCGGCGCCGGCGGACGACCTCGCTGAACTCCATTACCAGGCCCCGCCGAAGGCGCGGTTGGCGTTGTCGTTCAGCGCCGCGCAGAGCTCGGGCACGGAGATGTTCAGCACGCCGGCCATCTTCCGCACGGTGTGCGGGATCAGGTACGACGCGTTCGGCTGCCCGCGATGCGGGGACGGCGTCAGGTACGGCGCGTCGGTCTCGACGAGCACCCGATCCAGCGGCGTGACCGCCAGCGCGTCGCGTAACGAGGTCGCGTTCTTGAACGTGACCACCCCCGCGAAACTCAGGAACGCGCCGCGGTTCACGCACTCGCGGGCGAACTCGGTGTCACCGGAGAAACAGTGCATGACCAGGCGATCCGGCACCCCTTCGCGATCCAGGATGCGCAGGATGTCGTCGTGTGCGTCCCGGTCGTGGATCATCAGCGTCTTGCCGAGCCGCTTGGCCAGCTCGATATGCGCGGCGAACGACTCGTGCTGCGCGGCGCGCCCGTCCTCGCCGGTGCGGAAGTAGTCGAGCCCGGTCTCGCCGATCACGCGAACCTTGTCGGAGACCTGAGCCAGCCGCTCGATATCGGCCAGCGCGCTGTCGAGCTCACCGGCGGCCTTCAGCTTCGGCGCCTCGTTCGGGTGCAGGGAGACGCCGGCGATCAGGTTCGGGTACTGCGTCGCCGCCTCGACCGCCCAGGCCGAACCGGGCAGGTCGCAACCGACCTGGACGATCCGCGTCACGCCGACCGAAGCGGCCAGCTTGATCGCCTCGGCCGGGCTCAGCCACGCGCCGTCTTCTCCGTCGGCGATATCCAGGTGGCAGTGCGCGTCGACCACGCTCATCGGCAACGGATCGGGCAACACCGGCCGGCTCCGGTCCCGCGAACGCCCGTCCTCACTGACCGCCGCCCGCTCTCGCGTCGGCCCGCCGATATCTGCCATGCGCCCAAGGTTACGGGGCGGACCGCCCCCACTCACCAACTATGCACAACCCCGCACCCCCACGCTCAGCCGAGCGGCCCAGACCACCCATCAGGCGAGTTGGTGAGTGTTGCAGGTCCGCCCTCCAACCGAGCCATCTCGACCTCCACGACCTCCGGGCCAAGTTTCGTGAACACCGGCCGAGGCACCGGCACCGCCGTCCCCGGGACAATCGGCTCGGAGGCCCACCGGGGCTGGGTTTCGTAGTCGCCGGCGATGACCGGATAGCCCGGGCCGCCGTCGAGGTCGGCGACCTCGCGGATCTCCGGAGTGGGCAAGAAGGCGCCGCGCCCGCCCAGAGCCTCGTGGACGCGCTGCGCCGCATGCGGGAGCACCGGCGCCAGCAGCCGGTTGGTATCGGCGACGACCTGAGCGGCCACATGCAGGACGGTTGCCTTGCGCTCCCGGTCGAACAGCTTCCAGGGCGCCTGCTGGGAGAGGTACTGGTTCGCCTCGGCGGCGTTGCGCATCGCGGCGCTGACGCCCTGACGGAGACGTTGCCGACCGAGCAAGTCACCCACGACGCCGAAAGCTTGTTTGCTCTTGGCAAGCAGCTCGTGATCGGCCGGGGTCAGCTCGCCGGGCGGCGGGATCGCGCCGTAGTTCTTGGCGATCATGGACGCCGTCCGGTTCACCAGGTTGCCCCAGGTGCCGACCAGCTCGTCATTGGTCCGGCGGACGAACTCCGACCAGGTGAAGTCGGTGTCCTGCGTCTCCGGCCCAGCGACCGCGATGAAGTAGCGCAACGGGTCCGGCCCATAGCGCTCCAAGACGTCGCGAACATAGATCACCACCGATCGCGACGACGAGAACTTCCGCCCCTCCTGAGTCAGGTACTCGCTGCTCACCACCTCGGTCGGCAGGTTCAGCACGCCGTACTCCCCCGGCGCGGCGTTGTGCGCGAGCAGCTCGGCCGGCCAGATCTGGGCGTGGAAGGTGATGTTGTCCTTGCCCATGAAGTAGTACGACTCGGCCGCCGGATCGCACCACCACTTCCGCCAGGCCTCCGGATCGCCGCTGCGCCGGGCCCACTCGACACTGGCCGACAGATACCCGATCACCGCGTCGAACCACACGTACAGCCGCTTCGCGCCCCAGCCCGGCAGCGGAACCGGGATCCCCCAGTCGATATCGCGGGTCATCGCGCGCGGACGGACGTCGTCCAGCAGGTTGGTCGCGAACTTCAGCACGTTCGGCCGCCACCCGGACCGGGTCTGCAGCCAGCCGCCGAGCTGGTCGGCCAGCGCAGGCAGATCGAGGAAGAGGTGCTCGGTCTCGACGAAGGCCGGCTTCTCGCCGTTGATCCGGCTGCGCGGGTTGCGCAGGTCGATCGCGTCGAGCTGGTTCCCGCAGTTGTCACACTGGTCGCCACGGGCGGCGGCGTACCCGCAGATCGGGCAGGTGCCCTCGATGTAGCGATCGGGGAGCGTGCGGCCGGTGGACGGCGAGATCGCGCCCTGCATGGTCTTCGGGACCAGGAAGCCGTTGCGGTGCACGACTTTGAAGAGCTCCTGCGCGACGGCGTAGTGGTTGCGCGTCGTCGTTCGGGTGAACAGGTCGTACGAGAGGCCCAGCCCCTGTAGGTCCTCGACGATGACCCGGTTGTACCGATCCGCGAGCTGTTGCGGGCTGACGCCGTCCCGCTCGGCCTGGACGAGGATCGGCGTCCCGTGCTCATCCGTCCCGGACACCATCAGAACGTCGTGACCGGCCATCCGCGAGTACCGGCTGAAGACATCGGACGGTACGCCGAACCCCGACACATGCCCGATGTGCCGGGGTCCGTTCGCGTACGGCCAGGCGACCGCGGACAGGATGTTGGTCATGCGGCCGACTGTAAGGACCGGGCCGACCGCGGACCAAGTATTTACGGCTGGATGACGAGCTTGCCCTGGGCGTGGCCGCCCTCGCTGATCTCCTGCGCCTTGGCGGCGTCGGTCAGCGCGAAGCTCTCGGCGACGCGGACGACGAGCTTGCCGTCAGCGGCGGCCTGGAGCTGCGAGTCCAGACCGGCGCGGACCTCCTCGGGGCTCGCCGAGCCGCTGGCAGAAGCGTGGACGCCGAGCTCACCGGCGCTGAAGTCGGCGATCGTGATCACCCGCTCGGGGCCGCCGAGCAGCTCGATCGACTCCGGCAGGCCGCCCTGGCCGGCGGTGTCGAAGGCGGCGTCGATGCCCTGCGGGGCGACGGCGCGGACGCGGTCGACCAGGCCGTCGCCGTACTCGATCGGGGTCGCGCCGAGCTCGCGGAGGAACTCGTGGTTGCGCGGCGAGGCGGTGCCGATCACGGTCAGCCCGGCGGCCGTCGCGAGCTGGACGGCGATCGAGCCCACAGCCCCCGCGGCGCCGTGGATGAGGATCGTCTCGCCCGCCTGCACCTTGAGCAGGTCGAGGACGCGCTGCGCGGTCTCGCCGGCCACCGGCAGGCCGACGGCCTGCTCCCAGCTGACGCCCGCGGGCTTGCGGGTCACGTTGCCGGCGATCGCGTACTCGGCGTACGAGCCGCCCGCCGCCCAGCCGACCACCTCGTCGCCGACCGCGAACTCCGCACCGTCACCGGCCTGGTCGACGACGCCCGCGACCTCGAAGCCCGGCGTCGCGGGGAAGGTGACGTCGAACATGCCCTGCATGTAGCCCCGGCGGACCTTGTAGTCCATCGGGTTCACACCGGCCGCGTGCACCTTGATCCGAACCTGCCCGGCGCCTGCCTGCGGCTCCGGCACCTCCTGGACCGCGAGTACCTCGGGACCGCCGAACTCCTCGAACACCACCGCTTGCATGTCACGCCTCCATCGGAATTTGCTTGATGCTTCAATCAATCATCGAGTGGTCCCGGATATTCCCGACTGGCCGAACGGACGGTTGTCCACTGGCCGTTCGGCCAGCTCGGGTGGATACGTCAACCGACGTACGCTGAGTGACATGGACGTACTGGCCGCAGCGGCGCAGATCCTGGACGGATCGCCGGAGGAGCTGCTCCCCCGGCTCTCCACCGCACTCGCGGAGCTGGTCCCGCATCGCGCGGTGGCGCAGCTGGCCAGCCAGTGCGCGACCACGCCCGTCTACACGTACGGCGATCCGACGCTCGCCCGCGCGATCACCGGCGCGGAGCTGGCCGGTCTGCTCGGCACGGTCACCGCGGGCCGGCCGTGGCACGGCGTCGTCCCGGTCGGCGGGGTGGACCACCCGGCCCTCGCGATCGCGAGCGATCGAGCGCCGCGCGGGTCGGTGCTGCTGTTCATCAAGGTCGACGGGGTCGAGTACGGCGAACATGACGCCGTCCTGCAGGCCGTGTGGGATCTGGCGACCATTCACATGTACCGGCTGACCCAGGAGAGCGATCCGAGCGCGACCGCGCAGTCCCGGGCGGTCGCGGACGCGCGGTTCGACGTCGCGGCCGAGTTGGGCGAGGCGCATGCGGCCACGCTCGCGACGCTCCTCGGCGTCCTGCGGAATCAGCGGATCGACGACGCCGCGGCCCGGTCGACCGCGGTCGAGGTCGCGCTGAACAGCCTTGCCGAGCTACGGATCGACACCCGGCGCGAACGCACGTACCACGGCGAGGAGTCGGCCGGGCGAGCCTTCGACCGGCTGGCCGAATCGCTGCGCGCGCTGCTCCGGCACACCACCGTCGAACTCGAACTCGATGCCCCCGGCAACGACCAGATGCTCCCCGGCGACCTCGCCCACACCGCCCGCGTCGCCGTCCGCTCCATCGTCCTCGCCATGCTGACCCAGGACGACGTGCGCCGCATCCGCGTCGGCTGGCAGTGGGACGGCGCCGACCTGCACACCGTCATCCGCGACGACGGCCCCGGCCGGTTGGACGGCGTCCTCGTCCTCGGCCAGCTCTCCGAACGCCTCCGCCTCCGGGCCGGCCAACTCGACCTCGAAGCCGTCCCCGGCTGGGGCCTCACCGCCCGCATCACCCTCACCCTCGGCGCCACCCCTCTCCCCGCCGAAGACCCCCTGGCCCCGCTCGGCGCCCGCGAACTCGAAGTCCTCGAACGCATCGCCCAAGGCTCCCGCAACCGCTCCATCGCCGACGACCTCCACATCAGCGAATCCACCGTCAAGTTCCACGTGGCCAACATCCTCACCAAACTCGCCGTCACCACCCGAACCCAAGCCGCCGCCCTCTACCACGCCACCTCCGCCTGACTCGCGCGCGAAGTACGGTTCGGGGATGGGGTTGACGGTGGGTGAGGTGGGGGTGTTCGAGGCGGCTCGGGGGCGGTTGGGGGCGATCGCTTACCGGATGCTGGGGTCGGCGGCCGAGGCTGAGGATGTGGTGCAGGAGACGTGGCTGCGGTGGGCGGGCGCAAAGCGGGAGCGGGTCGAGGTGCCGGAGGCCTGGCTGACGAAGGTGCTGACGAATTTGTGCCTGAATCAGTTGGCGTCGGCTCGGGCTCGGCGGGAGACGTACGTCGGGCAGTGGCTGCCGGAGCCGTTGCTGGCCGGGGATCCGATGCTGGGGCCATTGGAGACGGCGGAGCAGCGGGAGTCGGTGTCGATCGCGGTGCTGACGTTGATGGAGCGGCTGACGCCGAACGAGCGGGCCGTCTACGTACTGCGGGAGGCGTTCGACTACTCACATCGGGAGATCGCAGAGATCCTCGAGCTGAGTGAGGCCGCGAGTCAGCAGATCTTTCATCGGGCCAAGAAGCACGTGGCGGACGGGAAGGCGCGGACGGCGGTGGACGCGGCGACGGCCCGGCGGATCGTCGAGGAGTTCCTGGCCGCGGCGATGAGCGGGCAGACCGAGCCGCTGGTGAAGTTGCTGACCGGCGATGTGGTCGCGATCGGCGACGGCGGCGGCAAGGTGCCGGCCCGGGCGAGCGCGTTCGTCGGCGTCAAGGCGGTGGCGGCGTTCCTGCGCGGGCTGTTCAAGCCGGCGGCGGTCAAGCGGGCGTACGTCGGCGGCAGCCCGGACATGTACGCCGGGGTCGCGAACGGCGAGCCGTCGATCGTGGTCGTGGTGGGCGGCACGGT
Organism: Kribbella sandramycini; assembly: GCF_013131805.1. Classification (GTDB taxonomy): domain Bacteria; phylum Actinomycetota; class Actinomycetes; order Propionibacteriales; family Kribbellaceae; genus Kribbella; species Kribbella sandramycini. The sequence goes on from NZ_JABJRC010000008.1 coordinate 189,223, forward strand.
GGTCGGGATCATGCACCTCGAAGTGACGGCCGACGGCATCACCGCCGTCCACACCGCCGTGAACCCGGACAAGCTGGAGCGCGCGACCGCGCACTGGAACGCGACCGAGCACGAGGCGCCGCTGATCAGCCAGTGGTGATGTGAGCTGCTTCACAGTCGAGACCTGTCAGGAATCCGCGGGCTGCCCGGTTCAGGAGGCACAACCCCGCAGACAGGAGCACGGATATGAAGCACCGCATCGTTGTCCTCGGCGCCGGCTACACCGGAGCGGTCGCGGCCGGCCGGCTCGCCCGGCGGCTGCACGGCGACGACGTCCAGCTCACGGTCGTGAACGCCGAGCCGGACTTCGTCGAGCGGGTCCGCATGCACGAGCTGGCGGCCGGCCGGACGCTGAAGCCGCGACCGCTCGCCGAGGTGTTCAAGGGGACGGACGTCGTCCTGCGGGTCGCGAAGGTGGCCGCGGTCGACGTCGATCAGAAGCTCGTCACGCTCGATGACGGCGGTGAGCTGGGGTACGACACCCTGGTCTACGCGCTGGGCAGCCGGGTGAACGACCACGGCGTACCGGGCGTTTCGGCGTACGCCGAGCAGATCGCCGGCCGTCCGGGTGCGCTGCGGGTGCGGGCCAAGCTGGCCGCGCTGAAGGCCGGGCAGACCGTCACGGTGGTCGGTGGCGGGCTGACTGGGATCGAGGGTGTCACCGAGATCGCCGAAGCCCGGCCGGATCTGAACGTCGCTCTGGTGGCGGCCGGTGGGCTGGGCGATTGGGTGTCGGCCAAGGGGCAGCGGCACCTGCGGAAGGTCTTCGCCGGGCTCGGTATCACCGTCCACGAGCACACCAAGGTCACTCGCGTCGAGGCTGACGCGGTCGTGACCGCGGCCGGTACGACGATCCCGTCGGCGCTGACGATCTGGACGACCGGGTTCGCCGTCCACCCGATCGCGGCGGCGACGTCACTCGGGACGGCCGCGTCCGGGCAGATCCTGGTCGACGACCTGATGGCGTCGGTCTCGCACCCGGACGTCTACGCGATCGGCGACGCCGCCCAGGCCAAGGGCTCCAGCGGGCAGCTGCTCCGGATGTCGTGCGCCTCGGGCACCTTCACCGCCTACCAGGCAGCCGACGCGATCGCCGCCCGCCTGACCGGCGGCAAACTGCCGCACACGATGATCCGCTACTTCCAGCAGTGCATCAGCCTCGGCCGCAACGAAGGGCTCATCCAGTTCGTCACCGCCGGCGACCGGACCAAACAGTCCGCCCTCCGCGGCCGCGCCGCCGTCATCTACAAAGAGCTCATCTGCTGGGGCGCCTACGTCGGCGTCGCCAACCCCACCCTGGGCATGCCAGTCCGCCGCCGCCACCTCACCACGCGACCGACGCACCGCACCGCCACCCGCTGACCCACCAACAACTCCACCCCGCAAAGCGGGATGGTCGGGGAGCCGGATGAGGGAGGGGCCGGAGTTGGCTCCGGCCCCGGGTGGGGTGGGCCTCAGGCCTCTTCGAGGCGGGGGAAGAGCGGGTCGCCCTTGACCAGGACGGAGCCGGCGGGGAGCTGGCCCCAGGCGCCGGCTTCGGGAAGGCGCTGGTCGGCGAGGGAGCCGAGTTTGGGCTCGGCGCCGAGGAGCTCCCAGAGTTTGGTGGCGGTCTTCGGCATGGTCGGGTTGTGCAGGACGGCGACCGCGCGCAGGGTCTCGGCGGCGGAGTAGAGGATGGTGGCGAGGCGGGAGCGCTGCGACTCGTCCTTCGCAACCTTCCAGGGCTCCTGCTCGGTGACGTAGCCGTTGACCGCGCCGACCAGGTCGTTGATCGCGGCCAGGGCGTCGTGGAAGGCGAGCTTCTCGATCGCGGCGTCGGCTGTCGTGACCGTCTGGGCGAGTTTGTCGGCCAGCGCCTGCTCGGCCGGGCCGTGGTCGGTGGCCTCGGGCAGGGCGCCGTCGAAGTACTTGCCGACCATGGCGGCGATCCGGCTGGCCAGGTTGCCCAGGCCGTTGGCGAGCTCGGAGGTGTAGACCGCGCTCAGGTGCTCCCAGGAGAACGAGCCGTCCGAGCCGAACTGGATGGTCCGCAGGAAGTAGTAGCGGAAGGCATCCGAGCCGAAGTGGTCGGTGATCTCGTGCGGCGCGATCGCGGTCAGCTTCGACTTGCTCATCTTCTCGCCGCCGACGAGCAGCCAGCCGTGCGCGAAGACCTGCTGCGGGACGGGGATCCCGGCGGCGATCAGCATCGCCGGCCAGATCACCGCGTGGAACCGCAGGATGTCCTTGCCGACCAGGTGCACGTTCGCCGGCCAGAGCTTCGCGAACCGCTCCGGGTCGGTGCCGTAGCCGGCCGCCGTCACGTAGTTGAGCAGCGCGTCGACCCAGACGTACAGGACGTGCTTCTCGTCCCACGGGACCGGAATCCCCCAGTCGAACGTCGAGCGGGTGATCGACAGGTCCTGCAGCCCCTGCTTCACGAACGCGACCACCTCGTTCCGCGCGCTGGTCGGCGCGACGAAATCGGGCTGCGACTCGTACAGCTCCAGCAGCCGGTCGGCGTACGCCGAGAGCCGGAAGAAGTAGTTGGTCTCGGAGACCGTCTCCAGCTCGGTGCCGTGGATCGTGCACCGCTGGGTGCCGTCCTCGTCCGTCCGGATATCGGCCGGGAGCTTGAACTCCTCACAGCCGACGCAGTACAGCCCCTCGTACTCGCCCTTGTACACATCGCCCTGGTCGTACAGCGCCTGCACGAACTCACGCACCCGCTCCGTGTGCCGCGGCTCCGTCGTCCGGATGAAGTCGTCGTACGCGATGTCGACATCCACCCAGGCCGGCTTCCACGCCTCCTCGACCAGCTTGTCCGTCCACTCCTGCGGCGACATCCCCTGCGCCTCCGCGCTGCGCAGCACCTTCTCGCCGTGCTCGTCGGTACCCGTCAGGTACCACTTCTGCTCACCCCGCTGCGCGTGCCACCGGGTCAGGACATCCCCCGCCACCGTCGTGTAGGCGCTCCCGATATGCGGCGGCGCCGTGACGTAGTAGATCGGAGTAGTGACGTAATAGGCCTTCTCGGACATGTCTCAAGCCTAGTCCCGCTCACCAGCGCTTTTGACCAGCCCTCAGGCGATCAGCCCGCCGTGGTACCGCAGCCGGTAGTACACCGCCCCGCCCGCCCCGCTGATGTACTCCGTCCCCTCGAACCGCGCGAAGTCGCCGGAGTTCTCGTCGACGTAGGTGAGATCGCCGTCTCGGTAGCTGAACCCGCCCAGGAACCGGCCCTCGGCGTACAGCGCCGAGAGCGCCTGCTTGATCAGCCGCCCGGCGGCGGCCGCGGTCAGCCGCTCGGGCTGGAGCAGATAGCCGTAGTAGTTCATCCCCCAGACCGGACGGCCCGAAGCGTGGACCACCTCCTGACCGAGGAAGTCGGCGTCGCCGTAGTAGCTGTCGAGATACGACAGCTCGCCGTCGACGAAGCGCAGGTCGTGGGCACCGGGACGGCCGGACTCGGCGAAGCCGCCGTCACCGGCGTACGTAGCGGCCTTGGCACGGACGACGAAGGTCTCAAGCTCCATCCGGCAGGTCTACCAGCCGGCTCCGACAGTTACTTGCGGGCGGCGAGGACGGCGTCGTACACGGTGCGTTTGGGGACGTTGAAGCGTTTGGCGACGTCGGCGATGGCTTGTTTGCGGGGGGTGCCGGCGGCTTCGTCGGTGGCGACCTCGCGGGCGAGGTCCGCGGGGGTGAGCACCTGGCCGGGGTCGGCGCCGGCGACGACGACGGTGATTTCGCCGCGGACGCCGTCCTTGGACCAGGTCACCAGGTCGCTGAGGGGGCCGCGTTTCACCTCTTCGTAGGTTTTGGTGAGCTCGCGGCAGACCGCCGTCCGCCGGTCGGCGCCGAAGGCTTCGGCCATCGACTCGAGCGAGGCGGTAAGGCGATGCGGGGCCTCGAAGAAGACCATGGTGCGGGGTTCGTCGGCGAGCTCGGTGAGGCGGCGGAGGCGCTCGCCGGGTTTGCGCGGGAGGAAGCCCTCGAAGGTGAAGCGGTCGACGGGGAGGCCGCTGAGCGCGAGGGCGGTGAGGACGGCGGAGGGGCCGGGGACCGAGGTGACGTCGATCCCGGCGTCGATCGCGGCCGCGACCAGGCGGTAACCCGGGTCGGAGACGCTCGGCATCCCGGCGTCGGTGGCCACGACGACGGTCCGGCCTTCGACGAGCGCCTGCAGCAGCTCCGGCGTCCGCTCGCGCTCGTTCCCCTCGAAGTAGCTGACGACGCGACCACTGACGGTGATCCCCAGCTCACCCGTGAGGCGGCGGAGCCGCCGCGTGTCCTCCGCGGCCACCACATCCGCCTCGGCCAGCACCCGCGCCAACCGCGGCGAAGCATCCGACACGTCCCCAATAGGAGTCCCCGCCAACACCAATCGCCCGGTCACCCGGCCATCATTCCAGGCCGCTCGTGCGATGGGAGGAGGCGGTGAGACTCCGGGCTCCGTACGATGGCGGTCGTGACGGCTGTGATCGAGGACGGAACCACGCGCCGGGACGAGGCTGCCGAGGGCCGGGAGGCGCTCGGCAGAGACGTGCTGGGACGGCGGTTGCCGCCGCTGGCCGACCGGTTGTACCCGCCGATGCCGAAGGATTTCGAGGGCGGCTGGATCGCGACGCTGGCGATCACCGCGCTGGCGGCGTTCATCCGGTTCTGGGACCTGGCCAACCCGGTGAAGTTCGTCTTCGACGAGACGTACTACGCCAAGGACGCCTTCAGCCTGCTCAAGTTCGGGTACGCGCGGCAGTTCATCGACCAGCCCGAGGGGGCCGCCGACAAGGCGATCCTGGCCGGCAATCTGGACGTCTTCAAACCCAGCCCGAGCCTGACCGTGCACCCCGAGGTCGGCAAGTGGATGATCGCGGCCGGTGAGCAGCTGTTCGGGATGACGCCGTTCGGCTGGCGGTTCATGCCGGCGCTGTTCGGCGCGCTGACCGTCCTGCTGGTGATCCGCACCGTCCGCCGGATGACCCGCTCGACCCTGATCGGCGCGATCGCCGGCCTGCTGCTGGCCGTCGACGGGCTGCACTTCGTGATGTCCCGGGTCGCGCTGCTCGACATCTTCCTCGCGTTCTGGCTGGTCGCCGCGATCTCCTGCCTGGTCGCCGACCGGGACTGGACCAGACGCCGGCACGCCGACTCGGTCCGCGCCCTCGGCGAGCCCGACGACTTCGCGCCGCGCAAGTTCGGCCGCTGGCTGCTGCTGCGGCCGTGGCGGATCCTGGCCGGCGTCTGCTTCGGCCTCGCGCTCGGCACCAAGTGGTCGGCGGTCTGGGTCATCGCCGGTTTCGGCCTCCTCGTCTTTGCCTGGGACCTGGGCGCCCGGCGCGCGCTCGGCGTCCGGTTCGCGTTCGTGAAATCGGCGCTGATCGACGGCGTCCCCGCGTTCCTCAGCATCGTGCTGGTCGCGCTCGTCACCTACACCGCGACCTGGACCGGCTGGCTGCTGCACGACAACGCCTACAGCCACGACTACGCGTCGAAGAACCCGGCGACCGGCGTGATGAAGATTGTCCCGGACGACTTCCGCTCCCTGCTGCATTACCACCAAGAGGTCTACGAGTTCCACACCGGCGACTACATCAAGAACGCCACCCACCCCTACTCCTCGAACCCGGCCGGCTGGCCGATCATCGCCCGTCCGATCGGGTTCGACGCGGTCAACGACATCAAGCCCGGCTCCCCCGGCTGTGACGCGCCCGCCGGGACGAACTGTCTGTCGGTGATCTCCGCCGTCGGGACGCCGTTGCTGTGGTGGGGCGGCGCGCTCGCGCTGCTGGCGGCCGTCGTGTTGTGGATCGGCCAGCGGGACTGGCGATTCGGCGTCCCGATCATCGGGTTCGTGACGTGTTGGGTGCCCTGGTTCGCCTACGACGACAGACCGATCTTCTTCTTCTACGCCGTCACGATGATCCCGTTCACCGTGATGGCGGTGGCGCTCGTCCTCGGCAAGATCCTCGGCCCGGCCCGAACAGCCAGCGGAGCCGCCGCCCCACGCCGCCTGATCGGCAGCGCCATCGTGGGCGCGTTCGTCGTCCTCGTCGTCCTGAACTTCGCCTACATCTGGCCGATCCTGACCGACAAGGTGCTCCCCCACCCGGACTGGCTCAGCCGAATGTGGTTCAAGACCTGGATCTGACCCGCCGGACGACCACCCGCCGAACCCGGCACCGGCGGATGCCGGCCCTCGAAGCCGACGACCCGGTCCGATCGAGCGGCTGCCAGGACCGTGGTGACGCTCTCACCGCCTGCGGTCCGGAACGTCACCCGCGCGCCGTCGAACTGCAACTGCGGAGGCGAGTTCTTCGATTTGACCATGCGGTGGCCGACCTCGACATCCGTCACCTGGGCGGAGACCCCGGCGGAGTTCAGGCGGCGGGCCAGGCCCTGGTCGTTGGTGACCACCATCAGGAAGTAGCCCCCGATGGCAGCGACCACGAGCCCGAGGGCGCCGACGGCGAACAGCGCGCGGGTCGCGAGAACAGCCAGCAGGTTGCGGTCCGCGGGGTGCACCCGGCACAGCCGAATGTGCTCAGCCGCCGTGGCCGAGTTGGCCGTGGCCTTTCTTCTTCTTGCCGTGGCGTTTGCTGGAGTTGCGGCCGCCGACGCCGCCGAAGAGGGCCAGGCCCTTGATGACGACGGTCGGGGCGTCCGGGTGCGGTTCGGTGTCGCCTTCGAAGCCGAAGCCGCCGAAGATGCCGATGCCCTCGTTGCGGACGGTGACGCCGTCGGGGACGGTGAGGTCGATGCCACCGAAGACGGCGAACGTCCAGACGGTGACCTCGCGGCCCTCGAAGACGGCGTGCGTCATGTCGAGGTCGTGACCGCCGAAGACGGCGAAGACGTTCGTCCGGCGTTTGACCCGCCAGGCGCCCTTGCGCTCGCCGCCGCCGAAGATCGCGACCATCGTGGTGAAGCTGTCGTCGGGGTTGGCCGGCTCCTCGATCGGGACCGGGCTGTTCGAGACCGTGCGCGCCGGAGCGGACGACGCGAGCGGCGTCAGCTGCGGACCGGCGACGATGAGGTCGCTGGTGATCGGCTCGAGCTCGCCCAGCGTGCGGGCCTGCAGGGTCTGCTCGAGCCGGTCGGCGTGCTCTTCCTGGGTCAACCGGCCGGCCATCAGCGCATCCCGCAGGACGTCGACGACCTGGTCGCGGTCGATATCGGACGCGCGCAGGTGCGCATGCGGGTTCGGGCGGTCGGGCAGGTTGTCCATATCAGGAACGATATATCGCCTATCGGCGCACGCGCAGTGCGCAGAGCACCGCAACCAGGGTGATCACGGCGAAAGTCAGGGCCGTCCCGGGGTAACCACCGAGGCCGAGGCCGAGACCGCCGAGCGCGGCGCCGAGGAAGGTGCCCAGGCTCATCCCGGCCGCGTTCACGCTGAGCGCCGAGCCGCGGAGTTCGCCGCTGCGCCGGACGAGCAGGGTGGTGACGCAGGCGGCGACGGTCGCGTGGCTCGCGCCCATCAGCGCGGTGAGCAGCAGCGTGAGCGGGATCGTCGGGGAGAAGTAGAACGCCGAGACGCTGACGAGCGCGACGCCCAGACCGACCAGCAGCATCCGCTCCGGGCCGATCCACGGGCGCTCGACCGCGAGGAAGCGGCCGGAGAGCAGGTTGCCGAGGAAGAACGACCCGCCGCTCAGCGACCAGACCAGCGCGAACCAGCCCGGCTCGAGGTCGAAGCGCTGATCGTAGAACGCGGCGAGATAGGCGAGGTAGCCCATGAACGCCGCCGTCCGCAGCATCGCGATGATCAGCAGCGGGACGGCCCCCGGGATCCGGCCGAGCTCGCGGTAGGTCGCGAGGTAGCTCATCCGCGGCGCGCCGCCGGCCCGGAGCGGCGCCGTCCGCCCGCGGCCGCGCCAGAAGAACGCCGCCGACAACACCAGCGAGACCACCGCGGCGGCGATCAGGTTCCCCCGCCAGCCCCACACGATGCCCGGTACGGCGAGCAGCGGCGCGGCCAGCATCGCCATCGCGGACGTCGTCGCCGACACCAGCGTGGCCGCGCGCCCGGCCGCGGCCGGCGTACCGAACCGGTCCGCCGCGGCGGCGCCGATCGACGGCGCGAGGATGGACGTCGAGGCCCCGATCAGCAGACAGAACGCGGCCAGCGCGAACACGTTGCCGATAGCACCCAACAGCGCCGAGATCCCCAGCAGCGCCAGCCCGCCCGCGGCCACCACCTCCCGGGCCAGCCGATCGATCAGCGGCGCCACCGAGAACCCGACCACCAACGCGGCCAGACCGCCGAGCCCCCGCAGCCCGCCGATCTCCGCCACATTTCCGTCCGCCGCGGCCGCGATCGGCACCAGATACATCCCGAACACCGTGAACGGAATCAAACTCACCGCGGAAGCCACCAGGAACGGCCACAACCGCTTCACCATCGCCCAGTCCCCTGGAACTTCGGGCGCACTGGCGGAAGCTGGTAGCGGATTCGGGGCTGCGGGCAACGGATTGGGCCGGGAAGGGGTGGTCGTCATAGGACTTTCCTGGGGAGGTAGCGGTAGAGGGAGGTGGGACGGGCGGAGAACTGGGAGAAGGGGAAGGGTTCGGCGGAGAGGGCGGTGACGCCGGCGCCGAGGAAGGCGCGGGCGACGGCGCTTCCGGTCTGAGCATAGATGGCCAGCGGCTTTGCTTGCTCACGGCAACTGGAGAGCAGAGTGTCGAAGGAGCCGTTGGACAGCGTCATACCGGTGGCCACGACCGCGTCGGCGGCGTCCACCACAGCTTGCATGTCCCGGGAGACCTCGAGACCGGAGGCGGTGCGATCGAGGTTGAAGTCACAGGGCAGGCAGACGCCGCCGCGGGCGGTGATGGCGTCGACGAGCGGGTTGACGACGCCGATCAGCGCGACTTTGGTGCCTTCGGCAACATCCAGCAGCCCGGCGACGGCAGCATCGCGAGCACGGGCGCGGACGTCGGGGGCGCCGGCCGGGAGGACGACCTCTTCGGCCTCAGGCGCGAGGTGGTGCGGGGCGACGGCGGCCAGGTAGGCATCCAGAGCAGCGATCCGGACGGGCAGCGCGTCATCCGAGGTGAGGAGGTCGGCGATGGTGCGGCCGGAGGTGTCGGCGCAGTACGCCGGCTCCAGCTCGCCCGCCTCGAAGGCGCAGGCGCCGAAGACCTCGCCGACGCGAAGCAGCACGTAGTAGTTCCGATAGGTGACGTCGGCACCGGGCAGCTGAGTGGTGTGGTGCAACCAGAACGCGCTGATCACCGGCAGCGACGCCGGATCCGGGCCGTACGACCCCGCAAGGACGGCGGTGGTGAGTTCGGAGACCGAGGTGGGGGCTGTCATGGGAGGGCGGCCAGCCTTTCGGGGTGATAGGTGAGGGCGGAAAGCTCAGGACGACCAGCGGGCTGGAAGCAGTAGAGGAGCGAACGCCGATCGGACGCCGTCCGGTTCGGCGCGGACCGATGCACCATCAGCCCCGGGAACATCAGCACCGACCCCGCCGGCGCCTCGACGGTCACCGCCCGCGACCCGTCCACGGCGGTCGGGTCGACGAGCAAGCCGGTCGGCTCCAGCGGATCCCGGCGTACCGGCCCTTCGGCGGGGCTGCCCGGGATCAGCGTCAGCGCGCCGTTCGCAACGGTGTTGTCGTCGAGCATCACGATCGCGGTCGCGATGTCGTACGCCGGCTCCCCCGCGCAGCAGTACCAGTACGGGAAATCCTGATGCCAGGCGAACTCCGACCCCACGCCGGCCCGTTTGAAGTTCAGCTTGGCCACGAACCGCCCCGCGGCGGCCCCGATCAGCGAGCTCATCGGCTCCACCAGCCGCGGCTCCGCCCACAGCGCCTCCAGCGCCGGGTGCAACTGCGACACCGGCGACAGGCTGCGCACCGCCTTGCCGACGGCATCCGGCTCCCAGTGGATCGTCGTCCCGCGGACCTTCTCCAGCCGGTGCCCGTCGGGCCAGACGGTCACCTCGGTCTCCCCCGCCTCGGCCGCGGCGACGACGTCCACGTGGACCTGCTCGACGACGCTCCGCAGCCGCTCGACCTCGGCGGCCGTGAACAGTTCCGGCAGCAGCACATACCCCGTCATACCCATCACGTTAATGCGACGGGGTCGCGGATGGAAATTCCTCCCGCAGGGTTTGGGCAGGCTCCCGGCGGTCCCACGACATCGCCGACCAGGGCACCGCGAGCTCATCCAGGGAAGCGATCTCGCGCGGTCGCATCGAGGCCATCGGCAATGCCTCGGCATGCCGGGAAAAAGCGGACTCGACGTACCGCGTGCCGGTGTCGGCGGCCAGGAAGACGTGCGTTCGCGAGCTGTCACAGGTGTGTTCCCACAACGCGGTCAGGTACGCCGCGCCCGCGGACAGCCCGGCGAACACCCCCGACGTCCGGAGCAGGTCGACGGCCGCCGACATCGCGTAGTCGAACGACACCCAGTGCAGCCGGTCGTACAGCTCGTGCCGCACGTTCCGGAACTCGATCGAGCTGCCGATCCCGGCGATGATCATCTCCGGATCCCGGGTGTGCCCGGCACCGAAGGTGATACTGCCGAACGGCTGGACGCCGATCAGGTTCACGTCCCGGCCGCGGTTGCGCAGGTACTCCGCGATCGCACCGGTCGACGCGCCGGTCCCGACGCCACCGACCAGGCACAGCGGCCCCTCCGGCACCAGCTCGGCGACCTGATCGGCCACGGCGCCGTACCCGAGGTAGTGGATGTCGTCGTGGTACTGCTGCATCCAGTGGTACGTCGGGTTGTCACGCAGGATCTCGCCGATCCGGCGGACGCGCAGATTCTGGTCGAGCTGCAGGTTGTTCGACGACGGGACCTGCTCGACACTCGCGCCGAGGATCTCCAGCTGGATCTTCAGCGTCTTGTCGACCGTGGTCGAGCCGACGATATGGCATTTCATCCCGTACCGGTGACAGGCCAGCGCCAGCGCGTGCGCGTAGATCCCGCTCGAGCTGTCGATCAGCGTGTCACCGGGCCGGACGACGCCGGTCTCCAGCAGGTGCCGGACCGCGCCGAGCGCGGAGTACACCTTCATCGTCTCGAACCGCAGGCAGATCAAGGCGTCGCCGACCCGGATCGGGTCCGGGTCCTTGATCGCCTCCGCCAGGTGGTCGTGCAGTCGGACTGACGTCATCGCCGCGGCTCGCTCCTCGGGTCGGCAGTGTCGAAGGGCGGGGTGGGCAGCTTCGGTGGCGGCTCCGGCTCACGGCCGAGCCGCGCGGCCCGAACGAGCCGTTGGGTCAGCTCGTGCCGGGGCTCGGTCATCACGCGGGCCGACGGGCCCTCCTCGACGACGCGGCCGGCGTCCAGCACCAGCACGTGGTCGGTGACCGAGGCGACCAGGCCGAGGTCGTGGCCGATCCAGACCAGCGCGGTACCGCGGGCCTTCAGCTCGTTGAGCAGGTCGACGACGAGCGCCGTACCGTCGTCGTCGAGCGCGGTGGTGATCTCGTCACAGATCAGCACGTCGGGCTCGGCCAGGACGGCCCGCGCCAGCGCGGCGCGCTGCAGCTCGCCGCCGGAGAGGCGGCTGGGCGGCCGGGCCGCGGTCATCGCGGAGACGCCGAGCCGGGCGAGGGTCGCGACGGCTTCGGCCCGGGCCTGCTCGGCGGCCAGGCCGCGGAGGCGTTGCGCGGTGCGAGCGACCTGCTGGTCGACGGCCCGTCGTTCGTCGAACGAGCCGCGGACCTCCTGCCAGACGTACTGGACGCGGCGGTTCTGTTCTCTGGTGCGCTTGCGGAGGACGGGGAGCGGGGCGCCGTCCAAGAGGAGATTGCCGGTACTGCGTTCGTGCAGACCGGCCAAACATCGGGCCAGCGTGGTCTTGCCGCTGCCCGACCGCCCGACGACGCCGACGCTCGCGCCGGAGCGGACTGTCAGATCGACGTCGTACAGGATCGGCGTCCGGCCCCGCGGGCGCACCGACGCGGACAATTTCGTTGCTTGTAGCAATGGCTTGCCGGGCGTGCTGGGCCCCGGTTTCGGCGGGTCGATCGATAGCGGCAGGACGTCGCCGATCACGCGGCCGGCGTTCAGGACGACGATGTGGGACGCGAGCTCGCGGACGAGATCGAGGTCGTGGCTCAGCAGCAGGATGCCGAATCCTTGGCCGGCCAGATCCTTCAGCTCATTGGCCAGCTGGAGCCGAGTCACCGAGTCCAGACCGGTGCTGGGCTCGTCCAGGACGAGCACCTCGGGGCGGCAGGTGAGCGCCTGCGCCAAGGCGACTCGCTGGCGTTGGCCGCCGGAGAACTCGTGCGGGAACCGGCGCAGGGTGTCGCGGTCGCCGGGGAGCTGGGCGGCTCGGATCGCCTCCTGGGCCACGCTTTCCCCGGGGTGATGGAGTCGTTCGAGCTCCTTGAGGGTGGCGCCGACTCGGCGGGCGGGATTCAAGGCGCTGCCTGGATGCTGAGGCATATATGCAACGACCCGACCGCGTACCGCGGCGGCCGCGGCGGTGACTCCGTTGCTGTCGACAACCGTTGTGTCGCCGACGACTACCTCGCCGGTCAGTTGGACGCCATTGCCGCACTCGCCGAGCAGGGCGAGCGCGGAGGTGGTCTTGCCGGAGCCGGATGCGCCGACGAGGGCTGTCACCTGCCCGGCGTACACGTCGAAGGAAACGTTGTCGACGAGGACGGCGTGACCGGCGGTGGCCGAGAGGCGGCGTACTTGGGCGACGATCGTCATGCGGTCACCTCCGCCGGGCGGCGGGTGCGATGGACGAGGCGGTCGGCGAGCAGGTTGAAGCCGAGGGTGAAGGCGACGAGCAGGAGGGCCGGGGCGAGGACGGACCAGGGTTGCAGGAGAAGCCCTTCGCGGTTGCGGGAGATGCTGACGGCCCAGTCGGGCGCGGTCGGGCTCAGGCCGAGGCCGAGGAAGTTGACCGACGCGACCAGGAAGACGGCGAGGGTGATCCGGGTGCCGATATCGGCCGCGACCGGGCCGAGGACGGCGCGGCCGACGTACCCGAGCTGGATCGTCACCCAGGACTCGCGTTGCATCCGCAGCGCCTCGACCACCGGTGAACTGGCCGCATCCAGCGCGGCCGCTCGTACCAAGCGCGCCACTGTCGGCACATTCACCATCGCGACCGCCACGGTGATGGCAAGCGCCGAGGCGCGCCAGCCGACCGCGACCACGCTGATGACGAGCAAGGAGGGCAGGGGCAGGAGGACGTCGAGCGGTCGAATCAGCAGTTCGTCGAGCCACCGATGGCGCGTCGAGGCCGCGACCAGCCCGATCACCCCACCCACCAGGTAGGCGAGCACAACTGCCCCGAACGCCATCCCGAGCGCCGTCCGTCCCCCCACCAGCAAGAGCCCGAACACATCTCGCCCCAGCCCGTCAGTTCCCAGCACACCATCCGCGGCGTAAGGCATCCCGGGTTTGACGTCGTGCGGGACAAGCGGGCCGAGGACGGCGACAAGCAGCGGCACGCCAACCAGAACCACCGACACCGCAACCGGAATGCGCCGAAGAACCGCGAAGACACGGACGAGCGGGCCGCGCGGGGTCGGCTGGGGACTGGAGAGTGCGTCCTCCTTCCGGCCACTCATTTGAGGAGGGCCGATCGGGGGACGAGGCGGTTGCAGGTCAGGTCGGCTAGGAGGTTGAGGAGGAGGGCGGCTACGGCCAGGACGAGGGTCAGGGCTTGGACTACGGGGAGGTCGCGGGTTTCGACGGCGTCGACGAGGGCGGTGGCGAAGCCGGGGATGGCGAAGATGGCTTCGACGACGAGGACGCCGCCGAGGAGGGTGTCGCCGGTGCGGGCGAGCTCCTGGACGCCGGGGACGGCGGCGTTGGGGAGGACGTGGCGGAACAGCAGGCGGCGCCGGGGGACGCCGAGGCGGCGGGCTTGGGTGATGTAGTCGGCGTTCAGGGTGTTGATGGTGCCGGCCCGGACCTGACGGGAGAGCAGGCAGACCGTGCGGCCGAGCAGGACGGCGACCGGGAGCACGAGCAGCACCGGCGAGGTGAGCAGGTCGCCGCCGATCCAGGTCGCCGGCAGCCAGCCGAGTTTCAGCGAGAACACGGCGACCAGGACAACGGCGATCACGAAGTCCGGGATCGCGCTCAGGGCGAGTGTGATCGAGGTGATCGTCCGGTCGAGCCGGCCGTTCTCCCGGGTTCCCATCAAGATGCCCAGGGCAACGGCCAGCGGGACGACGATCGCCAGCGTCGCGATCGTCAGCACGAGGGTCGCGCCGACCGAGTCGCGCACGATGTCGACCACCGGCCCGCCGCTGATCAGCGACGTCCCGAGATCACCGGTGAGGACCTGACCGAACCAGTGCCCGAACCGCTCGGCCGCCGGCTGGTCCAGGCCGAGCTGCTCGCGCAACCGCTCGACCTGCTCCGGCGACAGCGTCTCGGTGAACCGCAGATCGGCCGCGTCGCCCGGAAGCAACGACGTCAGCGCGAAGACCAGCACGGACAGCACCGCGAGCTGGACGACGGCGAGCGCGGCGCGCCCAGCGGCGTACGACCGCATTCAGGCCAGCCACACCTTGTCGAACCGGCCGAAGTCCAAGGTGTTCGGCGGCGCCGCCTCGACCCCCTGGACCTTCGCCGACACCGCGACCAGGTAGTCCGGCAGACCCCAGGCGATGATCCCGCCGTCGTCCCGGATCGTCTTCTGCAGCTCGCCGTACTTCGCCGCCCGGGCCGCCTCGTCGGTCTGCACCTGGGCCGCCGCGAACGCCGCGTCGAACTCGGGCTTACGCCAATGCGTCACGTTGAACGGCGACTTCGACAGCAACCGGTCCGTCAGGTACTGCGGGATCGGCATCGCCCCCGACCGATGGTTGCCGATGACACCCTTCGTCAACAGGTCCTTGGAGTAGGTCTGCGCGCTCCCGGTGGTCACCTTGAGTTTGACGCCGGCCTCGGCCACCTGCTCGGCGAACAGCGTCGCCGACTCGACGAACCCGGCCGACGCGTCGGCGGTGAAGATCTCGATCTCCTTGTTCACCAGCCCGGCCTTCTTCAGCAGCCGTTTGGCCTCCTCGACGTCCCGCTCGCGCTGCGGCAACCCCTCCGGGTAGTACTGATAGCCCTTGCCGAACAGGTCGTTGCCGACCGCGCCGCGCCCGGCCAGGACGACGTCCACCAGCCGCTGCCGGTCCGCGAGCAGCTTGAAGGCGAGCCGGACGTCGGGGTTGTCGAACGGCGCCTGGTCGACCTTCATCACGAACGCCTGCATCGTGCTCGCCTTGGCGGCCACGATCCGCACCGACTTACCGGCCTCGGCCGTCCGCGCGAAGGTCGCGGTCATGTCGTTCGCGTACTCGGCCTGCCCGCCCTGGACGGCGTTCGCCCGCGCCTCGGCGTCCGCGGAGAGCAGGTGCAGCTCCTCGAGTTTCGCGGCGCCCTCCCAGTAGTCGTCGAACCGGGCGGCGACCATCGATCGGCCGGCCTCGAACGAGACGAACTTGAACGGCCCGGTGCCGATCGGCTTGGTCGGGTCGGTGAACCCGTCGCGGACGATCTGGGTGCCGATCCCGGCCAGCAGCGCGGGGAACTCGGCGTTCGGCGCGGCCAGCACCAGCTCGACCGTCCGCGGGTCGACGGCCTTGCTGCGGCGCAGGTCGAGCGCGGCCAGCGAGGACTGCGCGACCCGCTCGGGCACCTTCGGATCGGCGACCCGGGCCAGGCTGTAGAGCACGTCCTCGGCGGTCAGCTTGCGGCCGTCGTGGAAGGTCGCGTCGCGCAGCGTGAACCGCCAGACGAGTGCCTTTCCGTCGTGGTCCCACTTCTCGGCCAGCCGCGGCACGGGTTTCAGATCCGGCCCGAGCTCGACGAGTTTCTCGTACATCGCCTTGTGCCGCGCGAGGTCGACGAACAGGCTCTGGACGTGCGGGTCGAGCACCTCCTTCGCCCCGCCCCCGGCGTACACGGCACGCAGCCGCCCGCCCGCTGACGGCTGGGCGCCGGACGACTGGCCGCTCCCGCAACCGGTGAGCGCAGCCACCCCCAGCGCGCCGGCCAACCCGAGAAATCCACGACGGTTCAGAGCATCGGACACGCGCAACATCCTCACGTTAGTGAAAACGATTGTCAATTCAGCGCGCATCTGAACGGGACGGCATCATTCTTTCGGCCGGGCGCGCCGACTGCTCTGCGTGACGGCGTGTCCCGCACGGACTACCCCCGAGTACTCCGCGTGACCGTCACTGGACCGCGAGAATCTGGTAGCCGAACGCGGGCAACTGCACCTGGTACGCCGATCCGGTGATCGCCGGGCCGGGGCGGGACTCGACCAGATCGGTCGGGGTCTGAGCGGTCGCGATCCCGGTGCCGGTGAGGTCGACCGAGACCGTCTGCGGAGTGCTCTGGAAGTTGAGCAGGACGAGGGCCTTCGACGTCCCGTCCTTGTTCAGCCGTTTGTAGGCGTAGTACTTGCGGTCGTCGTTGGTCGGGATACGGACCCGCAGGCCGAGTGGAGCGAGCGCGGGGGACGCGTTCTGGGCGCGCATCAGCTTGTCGAGCTGCTCGCGCTGGGCGGCGGGCCAGTTCGGGATCTCCTGCTCGTCGGGCAGGATCGTGTAGTAGTCGTTGTGCAGATAGAACAGCGTGCCCATCGAGGTGAGCATCGCGATCTCGAGCAGCCGGCGGTCGACCGGATAGTTGGTGCGGCCCCAGTTCGGCGCGGTCTGCGTGATGCCGCCGGCGTTCACCATCAGGTCGCGGTAGTTCTTCAGGGTGTTCTCCAGGCCGCTCGGGTCACCCGAGTCGATGGCGGACAGGATCGCGCTGGCGCCCTGGTTCGGCGGGATCCCCCACTGGGTGATCGGATAGTCCTGCAGGCTGTTGTAGTGCCAGTCGTAGATGAACTCCGGCTCGCGGACGCCTTCGCCGTTCATGAACGCGTCGTAGTTGCGCAGCACGTCGGTGATCGCATAGTTGTTCTTGGCAACGGTCGTGGTGTGGTAGACGTTCGGCGCGTCGAGCGCGATCCCGTCGACGCCCTTGTCCATCCAGAACCGCAGGTACTTGCGGGTCTCGTCGAGCCAGGCCTGGCTGGAGTAGTTGAAGGACGGCGCCTTCGCATCCCACGTCCCCCAGTAGTAGCCCTGGGCGCGGGCGCTGTAGTGCCACAGCTCAGGATATTCGCCACGCCGCTTGCGGATGTCGAACCAGGACCGCTCCAGACTCTGGACGCCGTTGCGGAAGTCATCTTGAGCCTTCTGGAAGTACGGCGAGTCGATCGACGCGTAACCCGGGTTGGTGAAGATGACCACCTTGAGGCCGCGGGCATGCGCGGCCGCGATCAGCTCCTCGAAGTCCTGCATGGTGCCGATATCGGGGTCGATCGTGTAGAGGTTCATCACCGGGAGCCCGGCCCACAGGTTGCGGTCGCCGTCGTTGACCGGGGAGAGCTCGATCGCGCGGAATCCCCTGGCTTTCAAGGAGTCCAGCCGGGCGGTGATGTCGTCGAGGCGGAGCTGTTGCCAGATCGGGTAGTACCGCATCACGCCGGAGCGGTTCTCCCACCACTTGGTCGTGACGGGTTCGCCGGAGCCGAAGACCTTCAGCTCCTGGCTGCACGCCCAATGGCCGGCGCCGCTGTGGAGAACGGTGAGTTTGAGGTAGCGGTAGGTTCCGGAAACGTCCTGCCCGAAGACACGGCCGACTTCGTCCTTGCTGACCAGGGTCTGCCAGGTCTGCTTGTCCCGGGAGCCCTCGATACGGAACTTCCAGTGGTCGTTGTCGACGAAGGACTGCTCGATCCGGGTCATCGCGATGTCGTTGCCGAAGTCAAGCATCAGCCACTGCGGGAGGTCGGGTTTCTCCGCACCCCAGTACGTCGCCGGGTCGCCGTCGACCGCCTTGAACGGCTCGTATCCCGGCCCGAGTGAGGACGACGTGGCCGACACCGCACGAGCCAGGTTTCGCGGCGCGTCGTCGTACCCGTTCACGGCGAACTCCGTACTCCCGGCCCAGTAGCCGGCCGCGGACCCGGTGATCGTCAGCCGCACGTACCGGTACGAGCCGGTCACCGGCTGGGTGAACACCTGCCCGCGCGCGCCCCCGCGCCGGTCGAGCAGCGTCGTCCACCCGCTCCCGTCCGTCCGGCCCTCGATCACGAACGAGTGCACGTCGACGTCCTTGAAGTTCTGCTCCACCGAGGCCAGCTGCCGGACCTGACCCAGGTCCACCTCGAGCCACTTCGGCTTGGCGCCGTTCGAAGCCGCCCAGTAGGTCGAGCTGTTCCCGTCCACCGCCTTGCCCGGCTCGAACCGCGCCAGACTGTCGCTCGCGGTAGCTCTCGCACCCACCGCCAAATTCCGTACAGCAGCCACGGCACCCCCTGCCGGCAGCGCGCCAAGAGTCAACAAGCCGGCCAGAACCAGGGCGGTGATCCTGCGCATGAGCAACTCCCTCCGAGTCCACTCACGGTCGCACAGCCATCGAACCGCCCGCAGACCTTTCGACCTGCGTCAAATGCGTGGAGGTGCGCCCCGAGCCGGCCGCACCTCCACCGACAGCCGTCAGGCCGCGGGGCGCACCGTCTTGAGCGCGTTCGACCAGCTGATGACCTGGTCGAGGGTCTGCTGGAGGGCGGGCTCCTGGTGCGGGAGCGGGGTGAACTTGGAGTAGTTCTCGAAGTCGGTGGCCAGCGGGAGGGTGACCTGGCTGCGGACGGTGGCGACCTTGAGTTCGGCCATCACGAGGCGGAGGTGCTCGACGGCGCGGGCGCCGCCGACGGAGCCGTAGCTGACGAAGCCGGCCGCTTTGTCGTTCCACTCGGCGAACAGGAAATCGATGGCGTTCTTGAGCGCGCCGGACGTCGAGTGGTTGTACTCCGGGGTGACGAAGACGAACCCGTCGAACGACGCGATCTTCTCGGCCCAGGCGAGCGTGTGCGGCCGGCTGTACTGCCCCATCGCGGGCGGCATCGCCTCGTCCAGGTGCGGCAGCCGGTACTCCGCGATGTCGACCAGCTCGAACTCGGCGTCACCGCGCTGCTTGGCGATGTCGAGCACCCAATGGGCGACGGCTTCGCCGTTCCGGCCCGGCCGGGTGCTGCCGAGGATGATCGCGATCTTGGGCATGACAGTTCCTTCACGACGCAGGAGTGAATGCCATCGTTTGATGACGTATCACCAAAATACTCCTTCGAGGTGACATGTCAACTCAAAGCTGGGGTGCTACTCGGCGCAGTCGCCGGACGGGTCGTCACACGGCGAGCTGGGAATCCCGCCCAGCACCCGCTCGAGGACCGCGGTGAGCTCGCCGACCTCGGCCGGGCTCAGATGATCGAAGAAGTACGCGCGGGCCGCCTCGACATGATCCGGCGCGGCGGCCTCGACCGCCTTCCGGCCGAGCTCGGTGAGCCGGACCATCGAGCCGCGGGCGTCGTCCGCGCACTCCTCGCGGCTGACCAGCCCGCGCTTCTCCATCCGGCTGACCTGGTGCGACAGCCGGCTGCGCTCCCAGCCGACCGAGCGGCCGAGATCGCGGGTCCGCAGGACGCCGTCCGCCGAGCTCGACAGCGGATGCAGCAGCGCGTAGTCGGCGCCGGACAGGCCGGAGTTCGCGATCAGGCGGGCCTCCAGGACACGGTTCAGCTCACGCTGGGTGTCCCGCCACGCCTGCCACAACCGCGCCTCCCGCGCGTTCAGCCAGCGTGGTTCGGTCATGCGGCCAGTGTACGGGCGGCTGTTGACATATCACCGACTCCGCGCGTCACGGGGTGCGCGAAAGGGCAACGGCGAGCCCGACCGTCGCCGCCATCACGATCAGCTCCCCGATCGCGAGCCGCCGGAACGCGCCCGGCTGCCCGGCGGCCAGCGCGGGTAGCGTCGCCCGCCGATGCTGCCGGCCGATCGCGACCAGCCCGGCGTACGCGATCGCCTTGGCGAACACCAGCGCGCCGTACCCGGTCGTCACCCACTGGGTGATCAGGCCCCAGCCGTCCTCCCGGCCGCCGAGGTGGATCTCCGCGGTCAGCAGCCCGGTCACACCGATCGCCACCGCACATCCGAGCGCCAGCGCGCTGAATCGCTGCACTGCGGCCGTCTCCCGCGCATAGCGCAGCACGCCGTACAGCCCGCCGACCCACAGCGTCGCGGCGAACACGTGCACTACCAGGGACGTCGTTGCCGTCACCGACCAGAACGACGTCCCCTCACTCGCCCCGTGGCCCGTCAGCAACGGTCCGACGAGCGCAGCCCCGACCAGCACCAGCGCGACCCGGGCGCCGCGCAAGCTCTTGACGCCACTCACGAGGACCGCCAGCACGGCCGTCAGGACGATCGCGACCGCCAGCGCCCGGACCTGGCTCAGCTGCCCAGCCTGGCCGGCGTACTCCCCCAGCTGTGCCACCGGCACCCCCAGGATCACCGCCGCCGTTGCCACCAGCCCGCCGATACTCGCCAGCGCCCAGACCCCAGCCGCGAGAGCGGCGTCCTGACAGGCCTTGAGCGCCCGCTCGCCCAGTACGCCGTCCGTTGCTGGGAGCAACCACGCCGCAGTCAGCACGGCACCACCGGCCAGCACCGCTGCGCCGTCCGCAAGCAACCGCAGCACCGGAACTGCCCAGGAGACCGGCAGCCCGGCCCCGTGCAGCCCGTGCGGAGTCGATTGCGGCGCACCGCCGGCAGCCAGCAGCGCAACGATCAGTACGACGACTCCGGCCGCGGTCGCCGCGCTCCAGACTGCGAAGCGCGGCGTCGCCGGAGAGCTCATGGACGAGCCGGGCGACGCCGGACGATGACGACAGCCAGCGCGACGACGACCAGCATGACCAGACACATCGCCACGATGGTGACGGTGTTGTTGTTACTCGGCTGAACCGGCTGCGTCCCAGGTGGGCTGTCCGGCGGGTGCCCGGCGTGCGTGACCGTGAAGCCGGTGC
Organism: Kribbella sandramycini; assembly: GCF_013131805.1. GTDB lineage: Bacteria > Actinomycetota > Actinomycetes > Propionibacteriales > Kribbellaceae > Kribbella > Kribbella sandramycini. The sequence continues at coordinate 210,107 of NZ_JABJRC010000008.1, forward strand.
TGACGGTGATGGGGTGACCGTCAGCGGAGACGACGCGGGCGTCGACTTGGTAGCGACCGGTCTCGATCATCGCGCCGACCGGCTGGGTGACAGTACCGTCGAGCACCTGCGGCTCGCCAGTGGCCACATTCACGCCGGCCGGCGATTTCACCTGAATCTGCAGGCCGCTACTCCCGACCGGTTCGTTGAAGGTCAGCACGACCTTCTCCGGCGGTGCGGCCATCGAAGCGCCATCAGCGGGCGAGATGGAGTCGAGCTTGGCATGCGCCGCCGCTGGCCCGGTGGAGATCACCAGAGCCAGCAGCGACGCGGCGAGTACTGCGATCGGACGACGCACGGCTACTACTGTGCCTTCTCGGTCTTACGCGGCCGCAATCCGAGGCCCAACCCGACCAGACCGAGCAGCAGCCCCGCACCGCCCAGCCAACGGGCTACTGGGTCAGAAGAGTCCTTGTCGACCGGGTTGGTGTTCGCAGCGACCGGAGTGACCGCGGCGACCAGTTTCAGTGCCGGGGCCGGGTGCTCAGGCTCGTCGGCGCCCTCTGTCCGCGGCTGGTCCCATTTGACGACCTCACCGTCGCTGTAGGTCTGCACAGCCGGGAAGCTGAGTGAATCGACCTTCTCCGGGAGGCGGCCGACCGACAGCGCGAACTCGTCGAAGTCGTTCGCCGGGACACCACCTGCGGTCGCGGTCCAGGTGACGGTGGTGATCGCCTCGGACAGCGTCACATCGCCGACCTTGACCGGGGTGGCCAGTTTCTCGGTCGTCTTCTCGACCTTCCAGCCCTGTTTCACCTGCGCGCCGACGTGCGCGAACGGATGGTCCTTCGGCAGCGAGACGACGAGCTTCGTGGTCGAGCTGGTGTCGGACTCGGTCGGCACCCGGAAGACGAGCTTCGCGTAGCCGCCAGGTTTCGCATCCGGCGATGACACGGAGACATGGGCGGACGCCGAGCCGGTCGCACCGGCGAGGACGAGAACGGACGCGGCGGCAATGGCGCCGGCCCGCAGAAAGAGCTTCTTGGACATGGCAGTGGGAACCTTTCGCGGTCATACACGGGGCGGACCCGGCCGCGGAAGCCACGACCGGTTTCAGAACAGAGCTGGCTGCACTCCGCGCCCAGGCGGCCCACGCCACGACACTGCCGACCCGATCCACCACCGCTGCGCCCACGCCGCAACCGAAGCGGGCATCACCGGTACGACGGTTGTTGCGGGCACCCGCCGTACGACGGGCCGCACTGGCAGCAGCCGAGCCAGGATCGCGACCACCCGTCGGCCCCACTCGTGTGCGAACCCGACCGCGAGCACACCGGCGCCCAGAACGGCCAGGTGCGTCAACGTCATCAGGACACTGCCGCCCAGCCCGGCTGACATCGGCATCGGGTGGTGCGCGGCGTCCAGCGTGACGTGGACGAAGAGCTGCACGCCGCCGAGCACCAGCGCGATCAGCACCGGCTCATCAGCCAGATACTCACCCAGCAACCAGCAGGCCGCCGTCAGCGCCAGCAGCGGCGGCAGCACCGGTAACGGCACTCCGCCGCCACCCGCGAGCACGTGACCGACCGCCGCCACCACGACGCTGAGCGCCGCGACCACGGACGTCGTCCCTGTCTGCGCTCGCACGTGTCCTCCTCACCGGACCTGGCCTCAACTCTACGAGTACCGCCCAGTCACGGTTCGTCGCGGCGGAGCGGCGAAAATTCCGGTCTAGCCATGACCCGCTTTCCGGTCACCATGATCTCGGTCGAAAAAGTGCCGTCCGCCGTGCAACCGCCCCTGCCGGTGATCGCGTTAGGCACACAGAGGTGTGGAGAGGGTGGGGCATGAAGAGCGACGTCGAACAGGACTACGTCGACTTCGTCCGGCATCAGGCGAACGCGCTGTGCCGGACCGCGTACCTGCTGTGCGGCGACTGGCGCCGGGCAGAGGACGCGACACAGGAGGCGCTGATCCGGATGTACCGGATCTGGAGCCGGATCCAGCGCAAGGGCAGCGTCAGCGCCTACGCGCGGAAGGTCGTCGTCTCCACCACCCTCGACGGTCTGCGCCGCAAGTCGAGTCAGGAGGTGGTCGGCGACAGTGAGATGTTCAGCGGTCAGCCGGACCCCGCTGACCCGCTCGGCGTCCTGGAGAACCGCATGGTGATCACCGAGGCGCTCGCCACGCTCCCGCCTCGCCAGCGCGCCTGCGTCGTCCTGCGGTACTTCGACGAGCTCACGGTCGAAGAGACCGCGATCGCTCTCGATTGCCGGCCCGGGACGGTCAAGAGCCAGACGATGCGCGCGCTGGAGAAGCTCCGTGAACACCCCGCACTCAGACACTTCTCGGAACTTGCCGGGATGGGAGGCTGATATGACCGAAGACCTGAAAGCGCTGATGGAGCGCGAGAGCGACCGCTCCGACCGCTACTTCGCACCGGACCCGGTCGCCATCCTCACCGCGGGCCGCCGCCGCGCCCGGATCCGCACAGCCACCGTCACCCTCACGGTCGTCGCTGCGCTCGCAGTACTGACCAGCGGCGTCGGTCTGGCGCTCCGGGAGCGCGAGGCCCCAGTGGCGGGCCAGCCACGGCCGCCACAGGAGGCCTGGCTGCAGTGCGACTCCTCCAGCGGCCGCCGGATGGGCAAAGACACCTGGACCTGGCCGGTGGTCGTGGAGCAGCACGATGCCTACGGCGCGGCGTCCATCCGTAAGGACCCCAACTCGCACGTGGTCGTCTACTGCCTGAGCCAGCCCGACCGCGGCACCGCTCAACTCCCCCTCGGGCACGTGGGCGGAATCGTCCTCCGGAAGACCGCAGTCGGCGATGGCAGCAAGCAAAGCGTGACCACCGTGTACGGCGTGCTACCCACCCGGGACGGGGCCGTCGACGTCGCGGTCGACGGCAAGTGGCGAACCGAGCAGGCCTCGGTGCGTGATGGCTTGTTCGTCTATCGAAAACTGGAGTCGCTGCCCTGGCCGGGCCCGACTCCCAGCGGAGCGGTGATCATGCTGCCCGACGGGCGGCAGGCCCTCCGCATCACTCATTCGTGACACCGCGTGCGGGATGATGTGCGCATGGATGTACCGGTGCTGGAGGTCGGGGGTAGCCATGTGACGGCGGCAGTCGTGTCGCCGGACGGGTGGCGGGTCGAGGTGGTCGAGCGGATCGACCTGGCGTCGCAGCAGGCGGCGGAGCAGGTCGTCGGGCAGCTGGCCGACGCCGCGCGGAAGCTGCCGGGTCTGCAAGGGCTGGCGATCGCCATCCCCGGGCCGTTCGACTACGAGGCCGGCATCGGCTGGTACCAGGGTCAGACGAAGTTCGACGCGTTGTACGGCTTCGAGCTCGGCGCCGCGCTGCGCGCCGAGCTGGGGCTGGAGCGGCTGGAGTTCGTCAACGATGCCGAGGCGTTCGCCGTCGGCGAGTGGACCGCCGGGCCGACTCGCGGCGCCGAGCGCTGCGCGGGCGTCACGGTCGGCACCGGCATCGGTACGGCGTTCCTCGCCGACGGCTACGTCGTCCGCACCGGCGGTACCGTCCCGCCCGGCGGCGAGCTCTACCGCACCCAGTACGACGGACGCCCCCTCGAAGACTCGATCTCCGGCCGGGCCCTGCTCCGCGCGTACTTCGACCGCACCGGCGTCGACGAGCCCGGCATCGGCGTCAAACAGATCGCCGACCGGGCCCGCGCGGGCGACGGCACTGCCCTCGACTCCCTCCGCGCCGGCTTCACCGTTCTCGCCGAAGCCCTGACGCCCTGGATCGATCGCTTCGCCGTCACCCGGACCGTCCTCGGCGGCTCCATCTCCGGCGCCTTCGACCTCGTCCACGACGTCTTCCCGTTCGAGGTGGTCGCCACCCGCGACACCGAACACGCAGCCCTGATCGGAGCCGCGGCGCACTCCCTGCGTACTCCTTGAGAGCCTGCGTACTCCTTGAGAGATTGTCGGTGGACCTGGATACGGTCCTCGCATGCCTCCTCGGAAGATCGCTGCGCCGCGGCTGCGGGCGCAGCTGGACACCACCCTGCCGGACGAGATCGAGGACGAGACCCGGTTACTCGATCTCGAGCTCGACGATGTCGACCTGAGCGACCTGGAGGCCGAGCATCTGGAGCTGGGCGGGTGCCGGCTGACCAGGTGCCGGGTCGCGGGGTCGGGGCTGGAGAAGCCGATCGTGGTGGACACCGAACTGGTGCAGTGTGACCTCGCGAATTCGCGGTGGGTCGACGCGGGGCTGACGCGAGTGGCGGTGGTTTCGTCGCGGCTGACCGGGTTCGCGGGGCCGGGGATGGTGCTGCAGCACACGACGTTCCGCGACAGCGTGCTCGACTACGCGTCGTTCCGGTTCGCGAAGTTCAACCGGGTCGAGTTCACCGACTGCCGCCTGCAGAGCGCGGATCTGGTGTCGGCCGACCTGAGCGGGGCCGTGTTCCGCCGGTGTGACCTGAGCGGCGCGGAGTTGTCCCAGGTGAAGGCGGCCGGCGCGGTGTTCGTCGACTGCACGTGGGACGGCGCGAAGGGGCTGGCCTCGCTGGCCGGGTCGACGGTCGCGGCGGCGTCCCCGATCGACACCCTCGGCTTCACCAGCGCGGTGACCGTCGCCGCGGGGATCACACTGGCCCACCCGGACGACCTTGACGCAGAGTGAGCCTGCCCACGTGCAGGCAGAGCCGGTCCAGCCGCCCATTAGGGTGGGCTCTGTGACTGACTCGACGATCATCTACACCCACACCGACGAGGCGCCCGCGCTGGCGACGTACTCGTTCCTCCCCGTGATCCAGGCGTACGCCGGGCAGGCCGGTGTCGGCGTGGAGACCCGGGACATCTCGCTGGCCGGCCGCCTGCTGGCGGTCTTCCCGGAGTACCTGCAGGAGGACCAGCGGATCGCGGACGCGCTGGCCGAGCTCGGCGAGCTGGCCAAGACCCCGGCGGCGAACATCATCAAGCTGCCGAACGTCTCCGCCTCGATCCCGCAGCTGAAGGCCGCCGTCGCCGAGCTCCAGGCCCAGGGCTACGCGCTGCCGGACTACCCGGACGAGCCGAAGACCGACGAGGAGCGGGAGATCCAGGCCCGCTACGACAAGGTCAAGGGCTCCGCCGTGAACCCGGTGCTCCGCGAGGGCAACTCCGACCGCCGCGCACCCGCCTCGGTCAAGAACTACGCCAAGACCCACCCGCACCGGATGGGCGTCTGGGCAGCCGACTCCAAGACCAATGTCGCCACGATGGGCCAGAACGACTTCCGCTCCACCGAGAAGTCGACGGTCATCGCGGCCGACGACTCGCTGCGGATCGAGCACGTCGCCGCCGACGGGACGACCACCGTCCTGCGCGAGTCGGTCCCGGTGCTGGCCGGTGAGGTCGTCGACTCGTCCGTCCTGCACGTCGCCGCGTTGCGCGAGTTCCTGACCGCGCAGGTCGCGAAGGCGAAGTCGGACGACGTCCTGTTCTCGCTGCACCTGAAGGCGACGATGATGAAGGTCTCCGACCCGATCGTCTTCGGCCACGCCGTCCGCGCCTTCTTCCCGAACACCTTCGCCCAGTACGGCGAGACGCTGGCCAAGGCCGGCCTGAGCCCGAACGACGGCCTCGGCGGCATCCTCGCCGGGCTCGCGAACCTGCCCGAGGGCGACGCGATCAAGGCCTCCTTCGACGCCGAGCTCGCGGCCGGCCCGGCGCTCGCGATGGTCGACTCCGACAAGGGCATCACCAACCTGCACGTGCCGTCCGACGTGATCGTCGACGCGTCGATGCCGGCCATGATCCGCACCTCGGGCCACATGTGGGGCCCGGACGGCGCCGAGGCCGACACCCTCGCCGTCCTGCCGGACAGCAGCTACGCGGGGATCTACCAGGTCGTCCTCGACGACTGCCGTGAGCACGGCGCGTTCGACCCGGCCACGATGGGCTCGGTCCCGAACGTCGGCCTGATGGCGCAGAAGGCCGAGGAGTACGGCTCGCACGACAAGACCTTCGAGGTCGCGGCCGCGGGCGTCGTCCGGCTGGTCAACGGCGCGGGCGACGTCGTCCTCGAGCAGAACGTCGAGCCCGGGGACATCTTCCGCGCCTGCCAGACCAAGGACGACCCGATCCGCGACTGGGTCAAGCTGGCCGTCGCCCGGGCCCGCGCCACCGGCGACCCGGCGATCTTCTGGCTGGACGAGACCCGCGCCCACGACGCGAACCTGATCGACAAGGTGAACCGCTACCTGACCGATCACGACACCGAGGGCCTGGACCTGAAGATCCTCGCCCCGGTCGACGCGATCAAGCTGTCGCTGGACCGGATCCGCCGCGGCGAGAACACCATCTCGGTCACCGGGAACGTGCTCCGCGACTACCTGACCGACCTGTTCCCGATCCTCGAGCTGGGCACCAGCGCGAAGATGCTGTCGATCGTGCCGCTGATGGCCGGCGGCGGCCTGTTCGAGACCGGCGCCGGCGGCTCGGCCCCGAAGCACGTCCAGCAGCTCGTCAAGGAGAACTACCTGCGCTGGGACAGCCTCGGCGAGTTCTTCGCGCTGGCCGCGAGCTTCGAGCACCTGGCCCAGTCCACCGGTAACGCGCGGGCCCAGATCCTCGCCGACACCCTCGACCGCGCCACGGCGACCTTCCTCAACGAGGACAAGTCCCCGACCCGTCGCGTCGGCGGTATCGACAACCGCGGCAGCCACTTCTACCTGTCCCTCTACTGGGCCCAGGAGCTCGCCCAGCAGACCGACGACGCCGAGCTGGCCGCCCAGTTCACCACCCTCGCCGAGACGCTCGCCACCAACGAGCAGACCATCGTCGACGAGCTGAACGCCGTCCAGGGCACCCCCGCCGAACTCGGCGGCTACTACCAGCCCGACCCGGCCAAGGCCGCCGCGATCATGCGTCCCTCCAAGACCTGGAACGACGCCCTCGCAGCGATCTGATCACCGCCGTCAGCCCGGCGACCCCAGGGTCGCCGGGCTTTCTGCTGCCCGAAATCCCTTCGCCAGCCGAATGAGCCCGTTCCTACACTGGCGAACATGACAGCGACCCGATCCGTGCTTGCCGCGCAGGCGACGGACTTTCCCCGGTGGTACCAGGATGTGATTGCCAAAGCCGAGCTCGCCGAGAACGGGCCGGTGCGGGGGACGATGGTGATCCGGCCGTACGGGTACGGGATCTGGGAGTTGTTGCAGCAGGCAATGGATCGGCGGATCAAGGCGGCCGGCGCCGAGAATGCCTATTTCCCCTTGCTGATCCCCGAGAGCTACCTGCAGCGCGAGGCCGAACATGTCGAGGGGTTCAGCCCCGAGCTGGCCGTCGTCACGCATGCCGGCGGCAAACAACTCGAAGAGCCCGCCGTCATCCGGCCGACCTCCGAGACGATCATCGGTGAGTATCTGGCCAAGTGGGTGCAGAGCTATCGCGATCTGCCCTTGCTGCTGAACCAATGGGCCAACGTCGTCCGCTGGGAGCTGCGCCCGCGCGTCTTCCTCCGGACGACGGAGTTCCTCTGGCAGGAAGGACATACGGCGCATGCCACGGCCGCGGAGGCCCGCGCCTACGCGATCAAGATCCTGCAGGAGGTCTACCGGGAGATCATGGTCGGCCATCTCGCGATCCCCGTCGTCGTCGGTCGTAAGACCCGGCGCGAGCGGTTCGCGGGCGCGGTGAACACGATGACGCTCGAAGGGATGACCGGCGACGGCAAGGCGCTGCAGCTGGGCACCTCGCACGAGCTCGGGCAGAACTTCGCCCGCGCCTTCGACATCGGCTACCTGTCCGCCGAGGGGCGGCGCGAGCATGCCTGGACGACGTCCTGGGGCACCAGCACCCGGATGCTCGGCGGCCTGATCATGATCCACGGCGACGACGCCGGGCTGCGGATCCCCCCGCTCGCCGCGCCCACTCAGGTCGTCGTCCTCGCGGTCCGCGACGAGACGCTCGAAGCCGCACACCGGATCGCGACCGACCTGCGAGCCGCCGGCGTCCGCGTCCAGGTCGATACCCGGACCGACCAGCCCTTCGGACGCCGGGCGGTCGGCTGGGAGCTCAAGGGCGTCCCGATCCGGATCGAGGTCGGTCCGCGCGACCTGGAGTCGGGTGTCGCCACCGTCGTCCGTCGGCTTCGCCTGTCCGACAAGGCCCCGGTCGAGCTGGCAACCCTCACCAGCACGGTCGCCGAAGCGCTCGCCGCAGACCAAGCCTGGCTCCTCGACCAGGCTGCGGCCCGCCAATCCGCCCGCACCACGCCCGTCGCCACAGTCGAGGAGGCCCTCGAAGCGACGGACTGGGTGACCATCCCGTACGACGCGGTCGGCGAGGAAGGTGAGGACCGCCTCGCCGAAGCGGGCCTCACCGTTCGCTGCCTCCAACGCCCCGACGGCACCCTGCCGACCGAGGACGACGAACGCGGCCTGATCGCCTACGTCGCCCGGGCGTACTAGTCGTTGTAGGCGTCGGCCTCCAGCCGCAGCCCCGAGGCCGACGTGGGTGTGGTGACGGTGACGGCTCGGGATTCGCCCGGGAGCAGCCAGAAGTAGTTGTCGCTGTAGACGGCCGGCAGGACGCGTTCGCCCTGCCGGTCGCGCAGTGACAACCGGATCAGCGCCGCCACCGTCTTCCCGGTGTTGCGCACCGTCGCCGTCAGCTTGCCCCGGCTCGCGGTCGAGCGGACGTCGAGCCGCGCGGCCGGCAACGCGTTCACGCGCTGAAGGTCGGCCGGCTTGCGACAACGCCAGTACGTGTTCTCCGACAACACCTTGCCCTGCGCATCGACCAGCTTGAGCCGCAGCAGGTGCAGCGCCGGCAGCTCGGCCCCGAAGCCGACCTTGAACGACTCCGTCTTGTTGCTAGCAGCAACAGATACCGCAGCCTGCTGCGACCACAGCTTCGCGCCGTTGAGGTCGCAGAGGTCCGCGACCACAGTGGCCGACAGCGGCGCTGTGGTGTGGTTGAGGGCGACCGTCGTCCAGTCCGTCGGGTTGGCCTGGACGTGGATCGGCTCGCACCCCTTCCGGGCGCCGTAGTAGCTGCCGTTCACATCGAGGTCGTAGTCGTAGGTCTGCCAGACCGTCGAGTGCCAGGCCGGGTGCGACATCCAGAGCAGCAGGGCGGAGGCGTCCGTCCACAGGTTGGCGTTCCAGGCCTCGAACATCGCCCGCATGTTCTCGTAGTTCACGAACTGCGCCTTACGGGTGAACTCCTCCAGCCCGCTCGACGCCCCGAGCCGCTCGTCGATCGCCCCCAGGTACGTCGCCGGCCGCTGGTTCCCGTTCGCGGACCAGTCGTGGTGGTACCACGGCGTCCCGATCGGCCAGCCCACCTCCCCCTCCCCGACCAGATTGCGCATACTCTCGATCACCGGGATCGTCGGCATCCCGATCTCGGTGTGGAAGCCGAAGTTGAACGTGTCGTAGGTGTTCGCGTCGAAGTACTTGGCCGGCTCGACCCAGTAGTACGGACCGTGCCCGGAGACGAACCCGGCCGCCGAGTCCGGCAGGTAGAGGATCTCGTCGTCCTCGGCCCGGATCGCGGCCTGGATGCCCTCGTGGATCGCGGGCGGCGGGTGCTGCTCGTTGGCCGCGCACCAGACCACGATCGACGGATGCGTCCGGTACCGGACGATGGTGTCGCGCGCGATGTCGACGTACCCGGGCAGGTTGTCGCTGAACGGCCCGGCCTCCCAGAAGTCGTTCCAGACCAGGATGCCGTTCTCGTCACAGGCCTGGTAGAACTCCTCGCGGGTGCTGGAGCCGATCCAGTTCCGGATCATCGTGAAGTTCATGTCGCGGTGCATACCGATCACCGCGTCCATCTTCTCCTTCGGCATCCGGCGCAGCAGTTCGTCCCAGCCCCAGTTGCCGCCGCGGACGAAGACGCGGACGCCGTTCACGCTGATCTTCAACGGGATCGGCGCGTTGTTCACCTCCTGCACCTTGCGCCACTCGTTCCCGTCGTCCGAGACCTGGATCTCGAACAACGACGCGTACGCCGTCTCCCACAACAGCTCGATCCGGTCGAAACTCTTCGCGGCTCCCAGGTCGATCTGGATCCACTCGTTGTCGTTGTACGCCGACGACCAGCGGCTCCGGTCGTTACCGTCGATCGCATTGGGGGCCGGGCTGCCGTCGTCCGACGAGGCGGTCGCGGTGCCGCTCCGGGCGAGGTCGACCGCTGGGTCCGCGCTGTCCTTGATCGCCAGTGTCCACAGCGAATAGCCCCAGCCGGTCGCGCGCCGGCGGCCCTGGATCCGGACGAACTTCGCGGTCTGCCGCGGGATCGACACGGTCTGCGCGGCGCTGTTGGTCGCCGGGTCGACCTTGATCGGGATCTCGTAGTCGTAACCGAACTCCCGGATGCCGAACGTCGTCTTGCGGCTGTCGCTCTTGCCGCTGCCGACGAGTGCGGTGTAGGTGAGCTCGTGCAGGGCCGGATCGCCGTACCCGTTGGGCCACCAGAGCTTCGGCTTGTCGATCGTGACGGTGTCGAAGACGACGTTCGCCGTCGCCCCGGCCGCGACGGTGACCGTCTTGCTCGCGGTCCGTCCGCCGAAGGCGGTCTGCACGGTGATCGCCTTCGCGGACGCCGCCGCGTTCCGGACCGGGACGGTGATCGCGACCGTCGCGCGGTCCCGGCTCGGCACCTTGGTCACGACCCGCGGGTCGCCCAGGACGGCGTCGCCGGTGAAGCGCAGCCGGACGTGGTTCCAGATCCCGGCGGCCCGGTCGCGGACGGCGGGCATCCAGTCCCAGCCGGACGCCGCGAGCAGCGTCGGCGAATCCAGGTACAGGGTCGCGGCCTGGACGAACGCCTGGCCCGCATCGCCTTTGTCACCAGCGGATCCGGGATGCGGCATCGGCGTGATCTTCACCGCGAGCCCGTTCTTCGCCTTCAGCGCGGCGGTGACGTCGAGCGCCGACCGGGCGAACGGGTGCTTGACCGTGCCGATCGAGACGCCGTTCAGCCAGACGTCGGCCTGGTGGTTGATCCCGTCGAACTCCAGCCAGACGCGCGATCCGGAGCCGGTCGGGCGGTCGAACTTCCGGTGGTACCACCACACGTGCCGGCTGAGCGCCTCCGGGATCTCGAGGTTGTTCATCCCCTCGACCGGATCCGGGAACTGGCCCTGTTCCACCAGCGCGCCGAGCACGGTGCCCGGCACGACCGCGGGCAGCCAGGTCGAGGTGTCCTTACCGGGCTGGGCGAGCGCGGCGCCGTCCGACGTGCCGACGAAGTCGTCCATCGTCAGCGTCCAGCCGGACTCGATCGGGAACGTGCCGTCCGCCGCCTTGGTCAGCGCCGGCGGCTTGTCGCTGTGCTTGCCGAAGTCGGTCCAGCCGGTGACGGCCGGGCGGCTGCCTGCGGTTCCATAGACCTGGAATCCGTTCAGGCCAAGGGCATTGGTGTTGGCCTGGCGGCTCGCGGTGAGTCGCACGTACTGCGCGGTGACCGGGCTGTCGAGCGTGACGTCGACAGTGCCACCAGCGCTGTCGGTCGCCTGGTGCACGGTCCGCCAGGACGAGCCGTCGGTCGAGATGTCGACGCGGAAGTCCAGCGGTGAGCTGGAGAGCAGCTCCTGACCGGTCGTGTTGCCGTACGGGTTCCACGGGGTGAAGTCGAACGGCGGATCCTGCGCGGTCGCCTCGAAGGTGAGCCGCACGGACTCGACGCGGCACTTCCCCTGCAGATCGACCACGATCCACTGGGGATCCTTACCGGCGGCGCGCCAGCCCGAGCCGCGGACGCCGGGCACGGCCAGCCCGTCGACGGCGAACTCCGGCGGCGTCGCGGCGTACGCCGTCGAGGACGCGCTGACCGGACGGTACTTCGCGAGATCGGTGGCAGCAGTCTTGGCCGCCGGAGCCTGAGCCGCTCCGGCGGTTGCGGTGGGCAAGGTGACGCCGGCCAGCAAACCACCACTTGCGGCCAGGAACGTACGGCGGGACAGCGGATCGGACACGACAGAGCCTCCCAGGGCGGCGGGAAAATTCATGAAATACGACAGCCACCCGGAAGTTACTTCAACTAATCAAGTATGTCGAGAGCCGATCAGCGGGCCAGGTATTTCCGAACGTCATCGGCAACCTGCGCCCGGTGCGCCATCTCGTATTTGCGCAAAATCGCACTGAGATGTGTTTTTACGGTATTGAGGCTGATCCCCAGTTCGGCCGCGAGCTGGTCGTTGTCGAGCCCGTCGGCGAGCAGGACGGCGATCCCCTGCTGGGCCTTGGTCAGCCCGCCGAACCGGCGCTCGGGCCCCTCGTCGGTCTCCATCAGCATCTCGATCAGCTCGGACTGAATGTGCTCGGTGGTCTCCACGATCCGGCTCAGATGACCGTGCACCTCGGTCTCGCCCATCGCCTCGACCGCGATCTCCCGGATCGCCGCGATCCGGTGCACCAGGTACTCCATGACATGGTCCGACGTCAGCAGATTCGGCCCGATGTCACCGGCCGGCAACCGCCGCAGGGCCTCCCGATCCTCCCCCTCACGAGTCAGCACCCGCTCGACGACCCCGCCCAGCCACTCGAACGCCCGGACCGCGTTGTCGTCGTAACTGCGCGGCTCGTAACTCTGCATCGACAACATCCCGAACAACTGATCCGGACCGTCCTTCGCCGGCCGGAAGATCGGCACCGTCACCACATCCTCCGACCGCCGCCCAACCGCCCCGATCGGCACGCCGGCATGCAACGCCGAGCCGTTGTCGTACGCGTACCGATACGTCTGCCGATGTTTCAGCAACCACGCCGTCTGCCCATTCGGCCCGTAGCTGTGCGTATCCGGAGCGACATAACGCCCATCGTCGTACCCGTACGGATACCGCACCCGATTCGCCCCGTGCAGAAAGCCCACGAAGAACGTGTCGACCCGCGCAACTTTGGCCACCACGACCCGCACATAGTCGTACAGCCCGTAGTGATCGGCGCGGAACAGCGCCTCGATCTTGTGATAAGCCTCGCGCAGGACGATCGCAGTCTCGGCGTCCACCCTGAGCGGAGCCGCACCCGCCTCCGGCACGACACACCCCTGCTCTATCGATCAACTCCCAATCCTGCCCAACCCCCGCCCCAATGCCAAGCAGTCAGCCAACCCGACGCCTTACCGCGAACCGACCGACTCGGCGCCGGCCGTTGCACGTTCCTGCAACTCGCAGCGACCGGCGCGAGACCATCCGTCACCTAGAATCACCCGTTCGAACCACCTTTTTCTCGGGGAGGCAGTACGTGATCAGGCTCGGCACGACCGTGACAACAGGGCTCCTGCTGCTCACCCTCACCGCCTGCGGCAGCAACTCCGAGCCCACCACGGCACCCACCCGAACACCCTTGTTTCCGACAACCACCCCCACGCCGACGCCCACCGCGGACCCCACCGCGAAGGCCAAGACCCAGATCCTGGCGAACTACTCGACCTTCATCGTCACGCTCGACACGGGCTTCCGCGACGGCGGTCCCGACGTCTCCTACGCCAGATTCATGACCGGCGACGCCCTGGAATCCCTCAAGCACTCCACGACGTTCAACAAAGGTTTCCACCGAGCCAAGGTGACCGGCTACTTACGCTTGCTCGAGTCGCGCGTCTCCGCACCCGATCTGAAGGCGAAGGTGCCTACCGCCACCATCACCGCGTGCGTGATCGACAACATGTCCGCGGTCAGCGCCCGCAACGGCAAGCAGCTGATCAAGCCGGCGGGCAAGATCACCCGGCTCGACAAGGTTCAGCTGGTGAAAGGCAAATGGCTCATCTTCTCCACCGACACCAGGGTGGCCTCGTTCGGCTGCAGCAAATGAGGATTCTCACCGCCCTCGCGATCACGGCCGCGTTGCTGACAGCGAGTGCGCCGGCCGAGGCCCGGCCGACCTGCGCCCCGACCGGTGGCCTCTCGGGTAACGGCAAGAGCGTCACGGGTGAGCTCGGCTGCAGCGGTAGCGAAAGGACCGGCGGGAAGAAGGACAAGACGAAGTGGACCAAGGGCGGTCAGCCGCCGCTCTGCGTCTGGGTTCCGCAGCCCGGCTACGTCCCCCCGCACACCGAACCCACCACTGAGAAGGGCATGTGGTACGCCCGCTTCTGCAAGTTCGGCGACTTCCAGACCCTCGAGCAGTTCGAGGCCGAGATGGCGTCCTGGGGCGACTTCGACAGCATCCGCCGCAACGAGATGATGCGCCGCGCCGGCATCGACTACCGCTTCTTCGTGACCCCGCCGCCGACCCGCCCCACCGCCCGCCAGGTGATGGAGTACATCGCCGCCGAGACGGTCTACCCCCAGACCTACCTCGCCGTGAACCCCAAGGCCGGCGACAACGTCATCGACGTTCCTACCTGGATCTGGCTCACCGACGCCAAGGGCGCCTACCAGCCCGCCGGCTACGACGCCCAGGAAAAGAACCTTGTCCGCTTCGGCTACAGCCTCCGCTGGCGCATCGTCCCCAAGCTCGCCGTCGACACCGGCGCCGGCGACATCTCTCCCGCTTGTACCGGCATCGGCGTCCCCTGGTCCGCCACCGCCGACCCCGCCGACGCGTGCACCGTCACCTACGGCAAATCCGGCACCTACACGCTCGCCGCCACCATGAGCTGGACCGTCGAATGGTGGCTGGACGGCGAGGCCCAGGACTCTCTCGCAGGCCCCGACAACACGGCCTCCACGACCGTCACCGTCAAGGAGATCCAGACCGTCGTCGGCCGCTGACCAGCCGGCTGAGTCGCAATGCTTCGGCAGGGGCGGCCGTTGCAGCTCCGTGCAATCGGTGTCACGCACAGGTAGTCGCGGGTGGGGTTCGGAGTCTCCGAGTCGCCCTCCCAAGCCTCGGCTGTACTCCCGTCCGCCACCCGCGACCACGTCCGGAACGCCGGTTGCCCGCGACTCTCGACCCCACCTGAGATCGAAAGGCCCCCCGCGGTTGTCCGGGGTTCCCTCCCCCCTGCTGATTACAGCGTGCCACCGGATTCCGGGGGTTGCCTATCGCTCGCCGGGTTAGCTGGTTGTGCTCTCAACCTCACCCCGGGAGTGAGTCACCAGCTGGTGTCGAGGGGTTTGCCTTCGGCGTAGCCGGCGGCGGTTTGGAGGCCGACGACGGCTTTCTCGTGGAACTCGGCGAGGTTGGCGGCGCCGACGTACGTGCAGGAGCTGCGGATACCGGAGACGATCGCGTCGAGGACGTCCTCGACGCTGGGGGTCTTGGGGTCGAGGTACATCCGGGCCGACGAGATGCCCTCCTCGAAGATGCTCTTGCGGGCTCGCTGGAACGGGGTGTCGTCGACCGTGCGCAGCCGGACGGCGCGCGCCGACGCCATGCCGAAGCTCTCCTTGTAGATGCGGCCGTCGCTGTCGCGGTGCGCGTCTCCGGGTGACTCGTACGTGCCGGCGAACCACGAGCCGATCATCACGCTCGATGCCCCGGCCGCCAGGGCCAGCGCGACGTCCCGGGGGTAGCGGACGCCGCCGTCCGCCCAGACGTGCTTACCCAGCTCGCGAGCCCGGGCCGCGCACTCCAGCACCGCCGAGAACTGCGGCCGCCCGACCGCGGTCTGCATCCGCGTCGTACACATCGCGCCCGGCCCGACGCCGACCTTCACGATATCCGCGCCGGCCGCGACGAGATCGCTGACACCCTCCGCGGTGACGACGTTCCCCGCGACGACCGGAACCTCGGGACCGAGGCTCTTCACGATCTTCAGGACGTCGAGCATCCGCTCCTGATGACCGTGGGCGGTGTCGATCACCAGTACGTCGATGCCTGTGTCCAGCAAGGCTTTCGCGCGCTGCTCGACGTCCCCGTTGATCCCGATCGCCGCCGCCACCCGCAGTCGCTGCTGCGCATCCAGCGCCGGCTCGTACAGGGTTGCCCGGAGCGCCCGCTGCCGGGTCAGGATCCCGACGATCGTCCCCGCCGCATCCACCACCGGCGCCAACCGGTGCCGCCCGTCGTGCAACTGAACGAACGCCGCCTCCGGATCGATCCCGGCCGGCACCGTCAGCAACTCCCGCGACATCACCGCATCCAGCTGCGTGAACCGATCCGCCCCCGCACAGTCCGCCTCGGTCACCACCCCGACCGGCCGGCCTCCGTCAACCACCACCACCGCCCCGTGCCCCCGCTTCGGCAACAGGTTCAGCGCCTCCCCCACCGTCCCCGACGGCGGCAACACCAAAGCCGTGTCATGTACCGGATCCCGCTCCTTGACCCAGGCAACAACCTCCCCCACCACCCCGACCGGAATGTCCTGCGGAATCACCGCCAGCCCGCCACACCGAGCCATCGTCTCCGCCATCCGCCGCCCCGACACCGCCGTCATATTCGCGGCCACCACCGGAATCGAGGCCCCACTCCCGTCCCCCGTCGAAAGATCCACATCCAGCCGCGAAGCCACCCGCGACCGCCCCGGCACCAAAAACACATCACTGAACGTCAAATCCCCCGCAGGCACCCGCTCCAAGTGAAACCGCACAACCCCTCCTCCGCCGCCGACCCCACCACCCTCCCATCCACCCCCACCCCCGACAAGCAACTCCGTGAACGCACGAACCGGCCCTCACCGTGTGGGCGAGGGCCGGTTCGTGGTGGGTCAGCGGTGGAGGTCGAAGCGGTCGAGCTCCATGACCTTGTGCCAGGCGGCGACGAAGTCGGTGACGAACTTGGACTTGGCGTCGTCGGAGGCGTAGACCTCGGCGACGGCGCGGAGTTCGGAGTTCGAGCCGAAGACGAGGTCGGCGCGGGTGCCGGTCCACTTGACGGCGCCGTCGACGCGGCCCTCGAAGAGCTCCTGGCTGCTGTCGGTGGACTTCCACTCGATGCTCAGGTCGAGCAGGTTCGCGAAGAAGTCGTTGGTCAGCGTGCCGGGGTTGTCGGTGAGGACGCCGTACGCCGAGCCGTCGTAGTTCGCGCCGAGGACGCGCAGGCCGCCGACGAGGACGGTCAGCTCGGGGGCGCTCAGCGTGAGCAGGTTGGCCTTGTCGAGCAGCAGGTACTCGGCCGGGTAGCGGTTGCCCTTGCCGTTGTAGTTGCGGAACCCGTCGGCGGTCGGCTCGAGCGCGGCGAACGAGTCGACATCCGTCTGCTCCAGCGTCGCGTCGGTGCGGCCCGGGGTGAACGGGACGTCGATGTCGTGACCCGCGTTCTTCGCGGCGACCTCGACGCCGACGCCGCCGGCGAGCACGATCAGGTCGGCCAGGGAGATCTTCGTGCCGCTGGCGTTGAAGTTCTCCTGGATGCTCTCGAGCGTGCGCAGCACCTGGGCGAGCTGGTCGGGGTTGTTGACCTCCCAGCCGGCCTGCGGCTGCAGGCGGATGCGGGCGCCGTTCGCGCCACCGCGCTTGTCGCTCCCGCGGAAGCTGGACGCCGACGCCCACGCGGTCGAGACCAGCTGCGACACCGACAGCCCGGAGGCCGCGATCTGCGCCTTCAGCGCGGTCACGTCGTCCGCGGAGACGAGGTCGCCCTCGACGGCCGGGACCGGGTCCTGCCAGATCAGCACCTCGGACGGGACCTCGGAGCCGAGGTAGCGCACGATCGGGCCCATGTCGCGGTGGGTCAGCTTGAACCAGGCCCGCGCGAACGCGTCGGCGAACTGGTCCGGGTTGTCCTTGAACCGGCGCGAGATCGGCTCGTAGATCGGGTCGAAGCGCAGCGCCAGGTCGGTGGTCAGCATCGTCGGCTTCTTCTTCGGACCGTCGTACGCGTCCGGGATGATCGCCTCGGCGTCCTTCGCGACCCACTGGTTCGCGCCGGACGGCGACTTCGTCAGCTCCCACTCGTAGCCGAACAGGATCTCGAAGAAGTCGTTACCCCACTTCGCCGGCGTCGTCGTCCAGGTGACCTCGAGGCCGCTGGTGATCGCGTCCTTGCCCTTGCCGGAGTTGAACGTGCTCTTCCAGCCGAGGCCCTGGTGCTCGAGGTCGGCGCCCTCGGGCTCGACGCCGACGTGCTCCTCGGCGTTCCCGGCGCCGTGCGTCTTGCCGAAGGTGTGACCGCCGGCGATCAGCGCCACGGTCTCCTCGTCGTTCATCGCCATCCGGCCGAAGGTCTCGCGGATGTCGCGCGCCGAGGCGATCGGGTCCGGGTTGCCGTTCGGGCCTTCCGGGTTCACGTAGATCAGACCCATCTGGACGGCGCCGAGCGGCTGCTGCAGCTCACGGTCGCCGCTGTAGCGCTCGTCGTCCAGCCAGCCGGTCTCCGGGCCCCAGTAGACGTCCTCCTCCGGCTCCCACACGTCGGCGCGGCCGCCGGCGAAACCGAAGGTCTGGAAGCCCATCGACTCCAGCGCCACGTTGCCGGTCAGGATCATCAGGTCGGCCCAGGAGATCTTCTGGCCGTACTTCTTCTTCACCGGCCAGAGCAGGCGGCGCGCCTTGTCCAGGTTGGCGTTGTCCGGCCAGCTGTTCAGCGGCGCGAACCGCTGCTGCCCGGCGCCCGCGCCACCGCGGCCGTCGCTGATCCGGTAGGTGCCGGCGCTGTGCCACGCCATCCGGATCATCAGCGGGCCGTAGTGCCCGAAGTCGGCCGGCCACCAGTCCTGCGAGGTGGTCAGCACGTCGCGGATGTCCGCCTTCACGGCGGCCAGGTCCAGCGTCTGGAACTCCTTGGCGTAGTCGAACTCCTCGCCCAGCGGGTTCGAGACCGCGGGGTTCTTCGCCAGGATCTTCAGGTTCAGCTGGTTCGGCCACCAGCCCCGGTTCGCGTTGCCACTGGTCGGGTGCGCACCCTGACCGTGGGCCACCGGGCAGCCGCCGGCCGCCTGTGCGTCTTCGTGACCGCGGCTCTCCTCGCTGCCTTCACCCGGCAGCGGCTCGTGCGGCTCATGGTTGTCGGACATCTGGATCCTTCCAGGACTGGACGTTTGCATTGGAAGTCAAGCGCACTCGGAGCAGAGCCCCCAGTAGATGACCTCGGCCTCGTCGATGACGAACCCGTGGTCGTCCGACGCGTGCAGACAGGGCGCATGCCCGACCGCACAGTCGACGTCGGCGATGGCGCCGCAGCTGCGGCACACGACGTGATGATGGTTGTCCCCCACCCGGGACTCGTAGCGCGCCACCGAGCCGAGCGGCTGGATCCGGCGGACGAGGCCGGCTCCGGTCAGCGTGTGCAACGAGTCGTAGACCGCCTGGTGCGAGACCTCCGGCAGATCGTTGCGCACGGCACCGATCAGCGAGTCGGTATCCGCGTGCGGATGCGCATGGACGGCCTGCAGGACGGCGACCCGCGGCCGCGTCACCCGCAGCTCGGCGCCCCGCAACAACTGCTGGAGCTCCTCGACCGTCGGCACCTCCAGAGTCTTACGTGTTTTCTGGAATCAGTCAAGATTAGCTTCTGCGACACCTAGCAGGCGGTTGTCGGCAGCCTCGTCGTAGCGCTCTTGGGCCTGCTGGACGTCGTCGACGTACGACTCGGCCCAGGTCTGGAGGGCGCGGAGCGGATCGTGGAGCGTTCGGCCGAGCGGAGTGAGGCGGTAGTGGACGTCGTCCTTCTCGACCATTCCGTCGCGCTCCAGGGCGCGCAGACTGTCGACGAGGACTTTCTTGGTGATGCCGTCGACCTGCCGGTGCAGCTCGCCGAAGCGCAGCGGCTGCTCGTGGAGCAGGATGACGATCATCGCCGTCCATTTGTTCGCGATGCGGGCCAGCGACGCCCGCGACGGGCATTTCGCCGAGAACACCGTCCACTCCCGCCGCTGTTCGGTCACGTTGAAGTAACCACCCTCTCCTCCGGCACGCTGGATTCCCAGCTAACCACGGAGGTCAGACATGTCAGCCATCGATGTCGTAGGCAAGTACGGCGCCGCTGCCGCAGCCGGCGACCTGGAAGCCCTCGCCGCCACCCTGCACCCGGACGCCGTCTGGCACCAGCCCGGCGCCAACCAACTCTCCGGCGACCACACCGGCCCCGAGGCGATCGTCGCCCACCTCGGCCGTTTCTTCGCCCTCTCCAACGGCACGTTCGCCCTGGAGACCGAGTCCGCCACCGAGTCCGGCGCCCTCGTCTCCACCACCGTCCGCTTCACCGCCCAGCGCGAAGGCCGCCCCGACCTCGACCAGCGCGGCGTCGACATCTTCCGCGTCGACGGCGACAAGATCGCCGAGATCTGGCTGATCAGCGAGAACCAGCCCGAAGAAGACACCTTCTGGAACTGAACCAAGGCCGGTCCAGCTGGACCGGCCTTGTTCGTTTCGTCAGCCCTTGTACAGGCAGAACGAATAGATCGTCCGCCCCGTGGTCGTCGTGTCGCCACGCGGCTCGAACCACAGCGTGCCGTTCCCGGCCGCCTGATAGCTCAAGCTGACCGTCTTCGTCACCTTGCGCCCCGACGTCCCCAGCAACGTCGTCGACGTACTGGCCGTCCCCTGCGCCTTCCGCACCCGAATCATCTTCTTGGTGCCCACGATCGAGTACGTGACCTTCACCTTCGCATTCCCACCCGGCCAGTTCCGGTACGAGAACCCGATCCCCCGCCCCACCGAATCCGTCGCACTCGACGACCGCACACAAGTCACCGCAGCCGCTTCCCCAACCACCGGCCCCGCCACCAACCCAGCCGTCAACAACCCCAGCACCAACACCCCGCGCACAACAACTCTCACAACCCACTCCTACCTAGATCGGACCCCGCCAACCTAGGAACCACCCCCGTCACCCCGCTGCCCGTACCCAACCCGTACCACCCCCAGCAACGCACGGAGCCGGCCACCGCCGACGAGCGAAGCGAAGTCGCAGGGGGTGCGGGTGGCGAAGCCCCCGCCCGCGGCAAGCGAAGCGCGGCCGCACAACACGACGAAGGCGAGGCGGCGAGCGCTGTAAGCGCCGCACACCTCGCCTTCGACTTCGTGGAGCTGAGGGGATTCGAACCCCTGGCCTCTTCGTTGCGAACGAAGCGCGCTACCAACTGCGCCACAGCCCCAGATCGGTCGCTTCTGGTTTCCCTTGGCGACCGCGAAACTCTAACACGATGGGTGCCAGAGACTAAAACCGGATTGCTAGTCGCCGACCGCGCGCTTGACCTCGGGCTCTTCGACGGCCGGGGGTGGGGCGTCGGCGACGAAGGGCTGTTCGGCGGGGTCGGTGGTGCGGGCGCTGGAGAAGACCTCGTCGTCGGTGAGGGAGATGGTCCGGACGGTGCGGTCCGGGGCCTTCTCCTTGAGGACGTACGTCGGGAGCGTGACAGGCACGGGGTCCCAGAGGCCCTCGGCGGGGGCCGGCTTCTCGACGACCGGTGCGGGGTCGGCGGGAAGCTTGACCTCGATCGTGAGCTCGTCGTCGGGGGACGGCGCGGGCTTGCCGGCCGGGCCGCGGTCGTGCCGGGACTGCGCACGCGTCCGCCGCTCGGCGGCCAGCCGGGCCCGCTCCTGGGCCTGCCGGCGCAGCTGCACCCGGGTGAGGACGACGAAGCCCAGGATGAGGCCGCCCGGGATGGCGACCGCCCACCACAGCAGGATGCCGAGGCCGGCCAGCGCCGTGACGGACAGCAGAGAAAGGGTCAGGATCGACAGCACCCGCCGGCGGCGCATAGCGGCCACCCGGCGGGCTCTGTTCGGGACGTACCGCGCCGGCGGCGGCAGGTCCTCGGCAGTGTCAGCCGTGTCCACGGGCTCGGCAGCGCCGGCCGGACGGACGACGTACCGCGGCCGCGACGGGTCGCGGGACAGCACCCGGCCGTCGCCGGAGGTCGGCACCGAGCGGGCCCGGGCCTCGTCACTCCGCTTCAGCATCATCGGGACGAGATAGGCGGCCCACGCGGCGACGATCGCCACATAGATCAGTCCTGTCGTCCCCATGCGACGACGCTAAAGCGCCGCGAGCAGAACTTCAGGTACGTGCGACGGTGTGTCGCAAGAAGACTCGTGTGACTGATGTGAACAGTACGCAGCGTAATCAGGTCAACCGGGCGACCAGGCCCGGCCCGACCTCTTCCCGGTTGAGCGCGAAGATGCGGTGGTCGCGCCAGTCGCCGTCGATGTGCAGGAAGCGCGGACGCTCCCCCTCGTACCGGAAACCGAGCTTGTCCACCACCCGCAGGCTGGCCTTGTTCTCCGGCCGGATCGCGACCTCGATCCGGTGCAGCCCGAGCGCGAACCAGCAGTGGTCGGCCGCGAGCGCGACCGCGGTCGGCACGATGCCGCGTCCGGCGTACTGCTCGTCGACCCAGTAGCCGAGGTTGGCCCAGCGGGCCGAGCCGTAGGTGATGCCGGAGACGGTGAGCTGTCCGACGAGCGGCCACTTCGCCCGCGCGCCCGCGCCCGCGGCGCCGCCGTACGTGATGACGAAGGGCAGCATCCGGCCGTAGCGCGCCTGCCGGTTCCAGTCCCGCGCCATGGCGCGGAAGGTGCGGGCTCCGTCGTCCGCGCCGGGCGGCTGGGTCGCATCCCAGGGGCGGAGCCAACTGACGTTGCGCTGCCGGGCAGCAGCCCACTCTGCGCCGTCGCCGGCTTTCAGCGGCCGCAGCGCGACCTGGCCGTGCTGTAGCTCGACCGGCCAGTGCACGATCGCCATCAGTCGCCGTCCGTCCGCACGTGGTCGCCACCGCGCACCTGCTCGACCGCGTGCCGCAGCAACGGCTGCAGGACCGCAAGCCCGTCCTTCACTCCGCCACGCGAGCCGGGCAGGTTCACGATCACCGTCGTACCGGCGACGCCCGCAAGCCCACGCGACAGCGAAGCCGTCGGTACGCCGTTCGCGACGCCGTAGGCCCGGATTGCCTCAGCAACCCCCGGCACCACCTTGTCGAGTACAGCGGCGGTCTCCTCCGGCGTCCGGTCCGTCGGCGAGATCCCGGTGCCACCTGTCGTCAGTACGACGTCGTACGCCGATGCGACCGCAGCACGCAGCGTCTCACCCACCGGAGCGCCGTCCGGCACGATCTGCGGCCCGTCGACGTCGAAGCCCCACTCTGCGAGCCGCTCCGCGATCAATGGGCCCGTTGTGTCGGTGTACACCCCGGCAGCGGCCCGGTTGGACACGCTGACCACCAGCGCCTTCACGAGCGCTCCCACAGGCCGGTCTTACCGCCCTCTTTGCGCTCGACGCGGACGTCGGACAACACCGCGGCTGGGTCCAGCGCCTTCACCATGTCGATCACCGCGAGACCGGCCACGGCGACCGCCGTGAGGGCCTCCATCTCGACGCCGGTCCGGTCGGTCGTCTTCACGGCCGCAGTGATGAGTACGGCGTCGTCCGCGACCTCGAGGTCGACCTTGACGCCGGTGATCGCGATCGGGTGGCAGAGCGGGACCAGGTCCGGCGTCCGCTTGGCGCCCATGATGCCCGCGATCCGGGCGACCGCGAGCGCGTCGCCTTTCGGCACCCCGTCGCCGCGGAGCGCGCCGACCACCTCGGCCGAGACCAAAACCTTGCCGGAGGCAACGGCTCGCCGGGTGCTGGTCTCCTTCGCCGACACGTCCACCATCCGCGCCGCCCCCGTCTCGTCGACGTGGGTCAGCCCGCGGTCGTCCGTCATCGGTTCTCCTCGTCCAGCAGCAACAGCTCGACCTGATCTCCGGCCCGGACCGACGTCACGTCCTCCGGCACCACGATCAGCGCGTTCGCCCGGCTCAGACCGCCGAGCAGGTGCGAGCCGTGCCCGCCGACTGTACTGGCCATCCAGCCCTCGTCGCCGGACCTGGCCGCAGCGCGGACGAACTGCCGCTTCCCGGCCGGCGAGCTGAACCCGTCCAGCGACACTCCGCGCGCCAGGGCGCGCTGGTACGGCATCTGCCCCATCAGCTTGCGCAGCGCGGGCCGCACGAACACCTCGAACGACACGTACGCCGACACCGGGTTCCCGGGCAGCGTGAAGATCGGTACGTCGCCGAGCAGGCCGAAGCCCTGCGGCTTACCCGGCTGCATGGCGACCTCGGGGAAGTCCACTGTCCCGGTCTGGCTCAGCACTTCCTTGACGATGTCGTAGGCGCCCTTGCTGACCCCGCCGGTGGTGACTACGAGGTCGGCACGAGACAGCTGGTCGTTCAGCGTGTCCATGATCTTCTTCGGGTCGTCGTCGACGATGCCGACCCGGTAGACCTCAGCACCGGCGTCCCGTGCGCAGGCCGCCATCGTGTAGCTGTTGGAGTCGTAGATCTGCCCCTCACCCAGCGGACCGCCCAGCTCGCGCAACTCGGAGCCGGTCGACACCACGACCACCCGCGGCCGCGGACGCGCCTTGACTCGTGCGCGACCGACAGCGGCCAGTACGGCGACCTGCCGCGGCCCGATCAGGGTGTCCCGACTCAGCACCTGCTGGCCGGCCTGAAGGTCCTCCGCGGCTCGGCGTACCGATCCGCCCAGCGGCGGCTGCTGTGTGATCCGGACGTGTACAGTGCCGCCGTCTGTCCACTCCACCGGGACGACGCTGTCCGCGCCGCGCGGCATCGGCGCACCGGTCATGATCCGCACACAGGTCCCCGGAGTGACCACGATCGGCTCGCTGCGACCCGCCCGCTGCTCACCGACGACCGGCAGCGTGATGGCCGTCTCCGACGTCGCTCCGGCCAGATCCTCGGCCCGGACGGCGTACCCGTCCATGGCCGAGTTGTCGAAGCTCGGCAGACTCACCCCCGAGACGATGTCCTCGGCGAGCACCAGCCCGAGCGCTTCCAGCAGCGGTTGGTCGAACGCCGGCAGCGCGGTTAACCGCCCGAGCACAGCCTCCAGATGCTCATCAACACTCCGTCTCACGGAGTTGACCCTAGTCGGTACGGCGCTCCGGGTGCGCACCCCACACCATCCGGACGTCCGGCGCCCGCTCCTCGTTGGCCGCGCCGTCGGTACGCCGTACCTCGACGAAGCCGTGGGATCGGTAGAACGCCTGGGCGCGCGTGTTGGTCTGGAAAGTCCACAGTGCGAGCCCACCGGGCCGCAGATCCTTCGCCAGGTCGACCAGGGTCGATCCGACCCCTCGGCCGGCCAGCTCCGGCTCGACGTACAGCTGGTCGAGGTCGTCGCCGTCCAGCGTCAGCACCGCAACGATCCGGCCGTCGTCCAGGCCGACCCAGGTCTGGGCGTCCGGCAGCAGCACGTCTGCGAACCAGGTGGCGACCTGCTCCGGGGTGTGGATCGCCGGGGGTAGCTGCGAGCCCTCGGCATGCCGGGAGCGCCACCACACCTGCGCGGCCTCGTCGGTGTCGTACGGCTCCAGCGGCCGGATCAGCAGGTCGTCCATCAGCCTTCGAGAACCGTGCCGTCCGCGATCAGCCGCCGCTCGCCGGCAGGAGCCTCGATCTCGACCTCACCGGTCACTGTGACGTCCTTACCGAACACCACATCGCCGCGGACCTCCAGCCGGTCCGCCCGGACCAGCGACGGCGCACCGGCCGCGAAGCGCGCGTCGAAGTCGGCCAGGATCCGGTAGTACTCCGGGTCGAGGTCGACGTACGGCTCGTCGCCCTCGTGGGTCGTGGTCAGGTCGCCCGCGTCGTCCAGCTCGTAGACATCCGAGCGCAGGACGAGCAGGTCGTTCGTGGTCTTCACCGGCTTGAAGCGGCTGCGGTCCACGATCACGGCCTGCGAACCCTCGAAGGTCTCGATCGCCGTCCCCATCCCGGTCTCCAGCTGGATGACCTTTGGCGACGTCGGGTCGGCCGGATCGACCGTCTTGCGGTTCACCAGGATCGGCAGGCCGAGGATGCCGTCGTGGCCATCCATCAGCTCGGCCAGCCGGTCCAGATCGATCCAGAGGTTGTTGGTGTTGAACGTGCGGTGCCGGGTGACGTCCTGGAAGTACTTGGTGTCCTCATCGGCGACCTGGGCGCTGTCGCGCAGGATCAGGCGGCCGTCGGACTTCCGCACTGCGACGTGCCCGCCCTTGCGGTCGGACCGCGTCCGCCGGCAGACCTCCATACCGAACGGGACATCGTGCTCGGCCATCCAGGCCGCGATCCGCGGGTCCGCGGTCGCACCGAGGTTGTCGGCGTTCGAAATGAACGCATGGCGGAAGCCGCGCTCGCGGAGCGCGCCGAGCGCGCCGGAGGCGACCAGCGCGGTGAAAAGGTCCCCGTGGCCGGGCGGGCACCACGCCAGCTCCGGGTCCGGCTCCCACTCGGCAGGGGTCAGGTCGTCGACCAGGAGCTTCGGCTCCATGTTCTGCAGGAAGTCCAGCGGGACACCGTCGACCGGAAGCCCGTCGTACTCGCCGAGGATGCGCAGCGACTCGTCGCGGGTGCGGAACGAGTTCATCAGGACCAGCGGCAGCGGTACGTCGTACTTGCGCCGGGTGCTCAGGATCTGCCGGGCGATGATGTCGAGGAAGCTGAGACCGTCCTTGACCGGCAGCGCGGACTTCGGCCCGGTGACGCCCATCGACGTACCGAGGCCGCCGTTGAGCTTGATCACCACCGTGCCGGACAGCGCGTCCCGCATGGCGTCGGTGTCGGAGTCCAGGTGGTCCAGGTGCGGCAGTTCGCCGACCGGCTCGATGTCGTCCTCGCGGATCTTCCCCTGCTGACCAGCCTCCAGCAGCCGGTAGTAGTGCGTGAACACCCGGATCGCGACATCCGCGACACCAGCGGCGCGCATCTTGTCCTGAGCCTGCTGTAACCCCGCCTCACTCATGCCTCCGCCTCGCTGGCGCTCGGCTCCGACAAGAGTGAGAACTCAGCTGTATCTTCTGTTCGTTCGCTGCGCTCACTCATGTGACAACCCTAGGGGACACGGGGTAATCGCAGTGTTAACCGCGTCACGCCGCCTACTATCAGCGCGTGTTCCCGACGAAGACCGCCGCCCGGCAGCACTTCCTCGGCGCCCGCGCGAACCGGCCCGTGGAGGACCTGCTGCCGGCCGCCCGCGTGCTGCCGGCCGTGCAGAACGCGCAGCGCGTCGCCCTGTACGTCTCCCGCACACCCGAGCCTCCGACGGGCGCACTGATCGACTGGCTGCTCGCCGACGGGCATGAGGTGCTGCTGCCGATTCTGTACGCCGACAACGACCTGGGCTGGGGTGTCGCACCCGGAGCGGCCGATCTGGTTCCGGGGCGGCTCGGGATGTCCGAGCCCCGGATCGACTTGGGCTCGTTCGCGATCAGCACCGCGGATCTGATCATCTGCCCGGCTGTCGCGGTCGCCCGGGACGGAGTCCGGCTGGGGCGCGGCGGCGGGTCCTACGACCGCGCACTGACCCGCGCAACCGCCGGCACGCCGATCTGGGCCGCGGTGTACGACTCCGAGGTCGTCGACACCCTGCCCGCCGACCCGCACGACCACCTCGTGCAGGCGGCTCTGACACCTGGCGGTCTGGTCCCGGTCGGCTAGCGCTCGGGTCGCCTAGCGCTCCGGGTTGGCCGTGAACGTCAGCGTGTGCTCGCGTTTGGCCTCCACCGCGCCGCGGCTGAACGCCCAGGGCAGCGTCTCGCCCTTGACCCACAGCTCCGTCTGATCGGTGTAGTTCGACGCGAACGCATGGCCGGAGACACCGGTCAGATTGATCCAGCGCGACTTGTCGAAGTCGGACAGGTCCACCACCATGCGCATCGACGGCGTCGACGTCACGGTGTAGCCGACCGATGCGTCCCAGCCGGTCGCGTCGACGATCGACGTACCGCCGCCGAGCTCGTACGGGCCGCGGTTGAACAGCTTCTCGACCACTCCGATGCCGGACGTGCCCAGCGTCTGGTTGGTCAGCGTCAGCTTGTGCAGCCGGCCCCACTGCCAGTTCGAGGGCTCCCGGGCCATCTTCTTGGTGATCTCGGTACGCGCGTCGATCATCGACTGCCGGAGGATGTCGTCCCGGCTCTCGACCTGCGGCGTCCGGGTGTCGTCCCAGAAGGCGCTGTTGGGCTGGCCGAGCAGCGTGTGCAGGACCTCCACCCACCGGGAGCCGCCGTCCGGCCAGGTGTCCTTCGGCAGCTGGTCGTGGAACGTCTGGGAGAGCAGGTTGCGCCAGACGACGTTGAAGTACGCCGCGGGGGCGGAGTCGGCCGGCTGCGTGAAGTCCCAGCCCTTCAGGGTGTCCTGGCCCTGCCGCTCGAAGGCGTCGTTGATCCCGATCTTCAGCAGGTACGGGACGAGCATCTCGGCGGCGCGGTTCTTGGTGTCGAGCTGGATCGACGCCATCTCGTTCGGGTCCAGCTTCCCGGCGGCCTTGATCCGGTCCAGGATCTGCTGCGAGCGATAGCCGTAGTCCCAGTTGTCGCTCAGGAAGTACGGGTAGGACTTCGGGACGACGGCCTGGTTCGCGGTGACGATGATGCCGTCGTCGGGGTCGTACTCGGTCGGCAGCGCGTCGAACGGGATGTAGCCGTTCCAGTCGTTCCGCGGGTCCCAGCCGGCGACCGGCCACTTACCGCTGGCGACGCGCCGGATCGGCACCAGGCCGGGCGCCTGGTAGCCGATGTGCCCGTCCTTGTCGGCGTACACGAGGTTCTGCGCAGGGACCTCGAAGAGCTTGGCCGCGTCGCGGAACTGATTCCAGTTCTGGGCGCGGTTGATCGCGAACACGGCGTCCATGGTGCGGCCCGGTTTCAGCGCCGTCCACTGCAGGGCGACGCCGTACCCCTGGGGGGATTTCTCCCGGCCCGCATCCCGCTCACGCCCAGCAGCCAGCTCGCCGACCCGGCGCTCGTCGTCCGCGACGTCGGACAGCAGCGGACCGTGCCGGGACTCGCGCACGGTGATCTTGACCGGCTCGTCCTGACCGGCGACCTGGAAGGTTTCCTCGCGCTTGGTCAGCGGCTTCCAGCGGTTGTTGTAGAGGACGTTGTCGCCGTCGAGCTTCTCCAGGTACAGGTCCTGGACGTCGGGATCGAGGTTGGTGAAACCCCAGGAGATCGAGTTGTTGTGCCCGATCACGACGCCGGGCAGACCGGAGAAGCTGAACCCGGAGACGTCGTACGGGCAGGCGCGGTTGACCGACTTGCAGTGCAGACCGACCTGCGACCAGATGCCCGGCATGGTGGCGCCCAGATGCGGGTCGTTGGCCAGCAGGGGTTTACCGGTGTCGGTGTGCTCACCGGACACGACCCACGAGTTCGAACCGATGCCGTCGCCCTGGCCGAGCAGCTGCGGCAGGCCCTTGACCACCTTGTCGACCGAATCCAGCGACTTGAGCAGCTCCTTGGTCAGCATCCCGCGGCGTACCTCGCCGGTGGCCGGCGCCGTGCTGAACTTGCCGTCCGCCGAGACCGAGGCACTGGCGACGATCGGCTCGTTGCGGTCGTACGGGTACGGCGGGTAGAGCACGTCGACGCTCTTCGACGGCATCGCCGCCAGCAGCTTGGTGCGGGTGATCTCCTCGCCCAGATTGCCGCCGAGATCCCAGGCCATCGCCTTCAGCCAGGCCAGCGAGTCGGTCGCGTTCCACGGCTCCGGGCGGTAGTCGCGGCGGCCGTTCGGGTCGAGGCCGATCACGGCGTACTCGAGACTGAGACCGGAGCCGCTGTGCTTGTCGAGGTAGGCGTTCACACCGCGGGCGTAGTCGTCCAGGTACTGCCGGGTGGCCGGGCTGAGCAGTTTGAGCTCCCGCTCCGCGACCCGGCGCCAGCCGAGCGTCCGGACGAACTTGTCCGTCTCGAGCGCGGTCTTGCCGAACAGCTCGCTGAGCCGGCCGGCCGTCACGTGGCGGCGGAAGTCCATCTCGAAGAACCGGTCCTGCGCGTGGACGTAGCCTTGCGCGGCGAACAGGTCGGACGGGCTCTGGGCGTAGATCTGGGGGATGCCGTTCGCATCCCGGACGACCTCGACGTCGGCGTCCAGCCCCGCGAGCTCGACGTTGCCGTCGTACGTCGGGAACGAGTGACGGACGACGAAAACAGCGGTACCGGCGATGACCACGAGGACCGTGGCGAAGGCGATACCGCAGATGATGACGGCTCGAAGCAGGCGACGCACGGACCCAACCGTAGAGAATCCGGCCCAAGGCCCCAAATGGGGACCACGGAACTTTGCGTTGCTCTGCGTTCCGGCGGCGCTGCGGAGCGGTGTTCAGGCGGGCGCGACGGGCAGAGTTGGAATACTTCGGGTCGCTGACGCATTATTAGCAGTCGAGTAGTAGGAGTGCCAGCGGCCTGAAGGGAACCCAACCGTGCCCACGTACCAGTACCAGTGCACCGACTGCGGTGAGGCGCTCGAGGTGCGGCAGAGCTTCACCGACGACGCGCTGACCGTCTGCCCCGCGTGCCAGGGCTCGCTGCGGAAGGTCTTCAACGCGGTGGGCGTGGTCTTCAAGGGCTCGGGTTTCTACCGCACGGACAGCCGCTCCTCGGGCAAGGGCTCGATCCCGGCCAAGCCGGAGTCCTCGGCGTCCGGCTCGTCGTCGTCTTCCTCCTCGTCGTCGGAGTCGAAGCCGAAGTCGTCCTCGTCGGAGTCGAAGTCCTCGGGTTCCTCCTCCTCGTCGGGCTCGTCCGGCGGCTCTTCCTCGAGCACCAGCGCGGCCTGATTTTCCCCTGTGGACAACTGAAATCGGGGTGCCGGAGACCCATATGTTCTCCGGCATGACAATCCCTTCGTTCCTTCGTGACCTGTCCCGCGTCCTCCGCCGGCGCCGTCGGCTGCTGGCCGGCCTCGCCGCCGCGGCCGCCGTCTATCTCGGTCTGACCAGCCTCGCGCCCGCTCCCCCGCCGACCGTCCCCGTCCTCGCCGCCGACCGCGATCTACCAGGCGGCGTCGTGCCCGACGCGCTGCGAACAATCCGGCTCCCCGTCGACGCCGTGCCCAGCGGCGCGCTGACACCTGGCGCAGATCTGTCGAAACGCGTGCTGAGTGGGCCGATTCGAGCCGGTGAGCCGCTCACCGACGTCCGCTTCCTCGGCCCGCCGCTGGTTCCGGCCGGCCTGGTGGCCTACCCGTTCCGAATCGACGACTCCGATATCGGCGCGCTGCTGCGCGTGGGCGATCGCCTCGACCTCTACACCGGCACGAGTACGGCGACCGATTCGGCCGGCCTCGCGGCGTCCAGTGTCCGCGTGATCGCGCTGCCGAAGTCGATGTCCACCGGCGCCCTGATCGTGGTCGGCGTCCCGCGCTCGATCGCCGCCAGACTGGCCCAGGCCACAACGAACTCCAGAATCTCGGTCGCCCTGACACCGGACACGAGTTGATCACGGGGCGAACATTCGACGACACGATGGGTAGTTGTGCGGCGCGGTCTCTCGCGTGACCAGCAGCGCGGTCCTACGTTGACTCGGGTACATCACCCGTTCGTGGAGGCACCGCAATGCTCAAGGGCTTCAAAGAA
This sequence comes from Kribbella sandramycini, assembly GCF_013131805.1. Lineage (GTDB taxonomy): Bacteria > Actinomycetota > Actinomycetes > Propionibacteriales > Kribbellaceae > Kribbella > Kribbella sandramycini. Next base: position 241,225 of record NZ_JABJRC010000008.1, read on the forward strand.
TTCATCATGCGTGGGAACGTCGTCGACCTCGCCGTCGCCGTCGTCATCGGCGCCGCTTTCGGCAAGATCATCACCGCCGTCGTCGACGGCCTGATCAACCCGTTGGTCGCCGCCATCTTCGGAAAGCCGAGCCTCTCCGAGGCGATGGTGTTCTACGTCAATGACGCCAAGTTCTCGATCGGCCTGATCGCGCAGGAGGCGCTCAACTTCCTGTTCGTCGCCGCCGCGGTCTACTTCTTCATCGTGTACCCGCTGAACAAGCTGGCCGAGCGTCGTCGGCGCGGCCAGGAGCCGGAGCCCGCGGACGATCCGCTGACCACCGACCAGCAGCTGCTGACCGAGATCCGCGACGCCCTGCGCGCCCGCCCCTGATCGAACTCGCGACTCCCGGGGAGCTCATCCCTCCCCGGGTCCGCTAGCAGCTCACTGGCACTTCGTCCGGCCGGGTCAGCCGTGGTGCGGCGGGACCTCGCGCAGGATGCGTTCGTCGTCGTCGCTGCTGAAGTCGTTGTCACCCCAGGTCCGCGGGTCGTCGTCGCGGGTTCCTTCGGGCAGCAGCGGCTCGTCGTCCTCGTACGGGCTCGTCATGGGTCCAGATTACCGAGTCAGCGGGGGTCGCCGGGGCCTAGTTCACGCGGTTGCTCGGCGACGATCTGCCCCTGGACGGCACCGGGGTCGAGATGTGATCCGGACGCCGCGGCGGCCTGGAGCAGCGGCTGGATCCCCGGCTCGCCGACCCAGCGGTCGCCGAGCACGCACCAGGCGGTCAGCACCGACAGCGTCGGCGCGGTCAGGCCGGCGATCCGCAGCGGCTCGGCTTCCATGAAACCGAAGTTGATCATCCAGTTCGCCGGATCGGGATAGAACTCCTGGACGGAGTTGTAGTAGAAGCTCAGCCAGCCACGGCCGGGCAGCTGGGTCAGGATCCGGTAGTTCGTCGCGACCGTCGGCACTTCCTGCAGGTCGCGCCACATCAGTTCGGTGTTGCGTTTGGCCACGGCCTTGCGGTTCATGTTCACGGCAGCATTCGCGGCCAGCGCGCCCATGACCAAAGCGGGGTGGCCGATGAAGAAACCACCACTGTGCGTGTAGCGACCGCTGCCGCGGTACAACCGCGAGTAGTGGGTCTGCGTGTGCACGTAGGGCACCTCGCCCGGCTCCAGCACCAGGCCGTAGATCGTCAGCGGCTGTGGCTGGTTCCCGGCCAGGAGCCAGCGCGCCCAGTCGATACCGAGCTGCCATTCCTCGCGCTGGCGCTGTTCGAGTGCGCCTTTCTGGTTCCGGGCCACGGCACAGCATCGTAGTCGGGAAACGGCGTACAGTGCCTGCGCGTTACAGAACCGGCTCGGTTGCCCCACGATCCCGGGGCGTGACCGGAACGACGCGCCGCCGTGATCGTTTGGCACGCGCTATGAGACTCCGTTCAACCATCATGGGTGGCCTTGCCAACCGGAAGGACCCAGTCGTGAGCGCATTACGGACACGGGGCCTGATCGGTGCGACGCTCGTCGTGGCAGTTCTCGGGATGACCGCCGCCTGCGGCTCCGAGAACGCCTCGTCTCCGCCCGCCGCCCAGCCCACCGAAACCCCGACCAGCACGCCGCCGCCGAGCGCGACGCCGACCCCCAGTACGGACTGCCCCGACACGATCAAGTCGGTCCAGGACGCGACGAACAAGGTGCCGTGGGGCACCGGAGCCGCGAAGTCGCTGTTCCAACCCGTCTCCGTGGCGATCTGCCAGTACGACGCCGGCGCGACCGGACCGACGTACGCGAATGTGACCACCAAACGCAGCGGCGCCCAGGCGACCGGCCTGTTCGCCCTGGTGAACGCGGCGAAGCCGGTCGCGAAGAAGCCGGAGTTCTGCACCAAGGAGCTGGGCCCGACCTGGGTGCTGCGGTTCACCGACAACGACCGCGGCGTCCTGTCCTACACGGTCGAGGCGTTCGGCTGCCGTCACCTGGTCGCGACCGGTCTGGAGGGCCAGGGCAAACCCGGCGTCCTGCCGGCGCCGCGCCAGGCCACCCCCGAGCTGATCAAGTCGCTCGGCCTGCGCTGACCCTGCGCCGGACGCGCCCCCCGAAGCCGTCCGGACCGGGGTCACACCGCGGTCCAGACCGGGAGACCGGTCTGGACCGCCCGGTGAGCTGAACCTGGTGAGACGCAACTGTGCGGCGAACCATGCAGCACTCTGAACACCTCGATGCATCTAATAGTTGTGAGGTGTTGCACGCCCAGCCCGGGAGTCACGAGTGGAGTTCGAGGAGTACGTGTCCGCGCGCGGACAGGACCTGGTCCGGCTCGGTTTCACCGTCTCCGGCGACTACCAGCGCGCCGAGGATCTGGCCCAGACCGCGCTGATGCAAGCGTTCCGGTCCTGGCGCAAGGTGCGCGGGGCGGACGATCCGCACCACTACGTCCGGCGGATCCTCGTCAACGAGTACCTGGCGATGACGCGTCGCCGCTCGTTCACCGAGGCGCCGACGGCAGACGTCGAACCGCACCGCACGGTGCCCGACCCGGCCACCGACATCGTGAACTCCGACGACCTGTGGCACGCGCTGCAGGAGCTGTCGGGCCGGGAGCGGGTCGTGCTGGTCCTGCGCTACTACCAGGACCTCGACGACCACACGATCGCCGACCTGCTCGGCATCAAACCGTCCTCCGTCCGCTCGACGGCCAGCCGTGCGCTGGCCACGTTGCGGAGGACCAGGCAGTCCCACCGTGTTGATGAGAGGTTGTCGTGAGTAACACCGAGCTCGAGGATGACCTGCGCGGGACATTGGGCCGCGCTGCTGCTTCCGTGCCGATGGCCACCGGCCTGTCCGACCGGGCGACGTCCGGCGTCCGTCAGGCCAGGCGCCGCGCCTGGATGGTCTCCGGCATCGCCGCGGCCGCCGTCGTCGCCGTGACGGCCGCGGGCTTCGGCCTGGCCGGCCGGGGCGCGACGACCGAGCCGCCGGTCGCCGTCGGAGGGGCGACGTCCCAGCCGCCCCAGCCGACCGAGCAAGCGCCGTCCGCCAAGACCGTCACCGGCACCTGGAACGTGCTGCAGATCGCCGGCCAGAAGTCGTTGAAGGCTCCCCGGCCGGACAACCCGGTCCTGCGATTCCGCACCGACGGGACGTGGAGCGGCTCGGACGGCTGCAACGGGATCCAGGGCACCTACACGATCGGCCAGCGCGGCGAGTTCAGCGCGAAGGCCGGCCCGCAACGACTGATCGGCTGCAACAACGTTCCGCACAGTGACGTCCTGCAGTCCGCCAAGCGGATCGCCATCAGCGCCGGGAAGGACTCGGACACCCTGGCTTTCTACGCTGCGAATGGGCACGAGCTTGCGAGATACGCTCGCGCACGGTAGTCAAATTTGCTTGCGGACCGTGATCGCCTATTGACTGAGCGGAGTCTCTCACCGGACGATTGACCGAGGTCGTCCACTGATAGGGGAGCTCTGTGCGACTCTCAGCCACCGTCCCACTGCTGGCCCTTGGCTCAGTCTCACTCTTCGCAGTCGGTCTCACGGCCACCGCGTCGACACGTTCACCGGCCACCGCGCCGACCGGAGCGACGGCTGCCGACGCCTGTTCGCACGGGCAGCCGTCGATCAGCGCGAGCTCGGCGAAGCGGCTCTCCCAGCCGACCTCGCCGAAGGACCCGCGCCCGCTCGGCGAGACCCTCGGCGAAGGCGTCAGCACCGCGCTCCGCTCACTGGAGCCGCTGGACGCGACCGGCCGGCCGAAGTCGGGCCTGCCGTACGGGCTGAGCCAGGGCATCGTCGGCGTGATCGGCTCGGCCACGACCGGATACAAGGTCGTCGTCGACGCCAAGGTGCTGAACCAGAAGCGCTACCAGGCCGCGATGGCGAAGAACGTGCCGCCCGCGGGTAAGCAGCTGGTCGGCCTCGAGCGCAGCTGCCGCTCGGCGAAGTCGATCGGCGACAGCTGGAAGGCCGTCGGCGCCCGCGCCTGGTCCGAGGACGCGCAGCGGACGACGTTCGCCGCGGATCTCGACCCGAGCAGCGAAAAGGTCCTGGTCGAGTACGACAAGGCGACCACCTCCCCCGAATCGCTGGCCGGGCTGCGTGGCCTCTCCGGCGTACAACTCGTCGAAGGTGCCCTCGGGCGCACGTCGCGGCTCAGCGACACCCCGAAGGGCGGCCACTGGGGCGGCGCGCGGATCACCTCGGCCAGCAAGAACTGCTCGGCCGGCTTCTCCGTCGTCCGCCGCTCCGACGGCAAGCGCGGCTCCGTCACCGCGGGCCACTGCGGCGGCGTCGGCACCGAGTGGAAGTCCGGCCCGAACTACTACGGCACGACAACCGTACGGACGAAGTACCCCGACTACGATCAGTCCCTGCTCACCGGCAGCAGCTACGGCACCAAGATCTGGACCGACGGCCCCGGCGACTCCGCCAACACCCGCACCGTCACCGGCGGCGGCGACCCCGGCGTCGGCACCTCCGTCTGCCAGTCCGGCAGCTTCAGCACCTCACTCTGCGGCCTCACCGTCCGCTCCACCAACGCCCGCTACTGCGACACCGACGGCTGCACCACCTACGTCATCCGCGCCACCCGCGGCGGCCAGGTAGCCATCGTCGGCGGCGACTCCGGCGGCCCCCTCTACAGCCGCCCCGGCTCAGCCACCGCCACCATCCGCGGCATCACCTTCGCCGGCGCCGGCTGCACCTCCTCCCGCTGCACCACCCTCTACGCCGAACGCTACGCCTCCATCACCGGCCACCTAGGCGTCCGCGCCCTCACCAACTAACCCTCCGCTAAGCTGTCCCCGCATCGTGCGCCCCCGTAGCTCAGGGGATAGAGCGTCGGTTTCCTAAACCGTGCGTCGCAAGATCGATCTACAGGCATCAATCCTTCTCTGACCTGCGCATACGCGGTTCCCGCGTGACTCTGAACTCGCACGTGGGAACACTTTTGGGAACAGCGTCGCAGTATTCTGCCGCTGTGGCAGCACCTCAAGGACACGTCGAGCAGCACAAGAACGGACGGTTTCGCGCCGTCGTGTCGAACGGCCGCGACCCGGTCACCGGCAAACGCCGGTTCCTCAAGTCACCGTGGACCGCCGAGGAGCCCGACGCTGAGATCGCGAGGCTCCAGCTACTGCTCCAGGTCCAGCAAGGCAAAGCGACCAAGGGCAACCTCACCGTCATGGAGGTGCTCGATAAGTACCGCGCGGTCGTCAATCCCAACCACAAGCGGCGGACGATCGTTCGCCGTGACCAACTGATTCGCGACTACGTCATGCCACGGTTTGGCAAGGACTTCAAGGCAGCAAAGATAGACGCCGAGATGCTGGAGAACTACTACGCAATGCTCCAGTCTTGCAAGGACAACGCTCAGCTCCGCATGAATCACAGGGCCAAGGAGCACACCTGCGAGCCGCTGGCGAGCAGCTCAGTGCGCCAGATCCACTTCATCCTCACCGGCGCCTTCAAGCGGGCGGTCAAATGGGGCTATCTGGACGTCAACCAACCGGCTCTGGCGGAGCCGCCGGCGCTCGAACTGAATCTGCCCGACCCGCCAACACCGGAGGAGCTAGCTCCCGTACTCAATGAAGCCTGGCGTGACCTGAACTGGGGGATGTTCCTCTGGATGACCATGATCACCGCGAGCCGGCGCGGCGAGATCTGCGTCGCGCGGTGGACGGACGTCAAGTGGAAACAGGCGAAGATCATGGTCGCGCGCGCCGGAGACCAGTACGCCGGCAAGGTCGAGGAGATCACAACCAAACGCAAGCTACAGAAGCTGCAGTCTCTCGACCCGCTCACGATGGAGCTGCTCCAGATGTACCGCGAGTACTGCGAGCGGCAGTGCAAACGGCTCGGAGTCGAGCTAGCCCGCGATGCATTCCTGTTCTCGACAGAGCCGGATTTCAGCGCGGCTCTGAAACCAAACACGGCGACGCAGCGATACCGCCGGCTCGCGACTCGAAACAAGCTGCGAAGCACCCGACTCCACTCGATTCGCCACTATGGCGCCACGGAGCTGTTGAGCGCCGGCGTCGACCTCCGGACCGTGCAGGGGCGGCTCGGACACGCTCAAGGCTCGACCACACTCAGGTTCTACACCGCCTGGTCGGAGCGATCTGACGCTGCCGCCTCTGCGATCCTTGCGCAGACGGTTCCGCGCCCGGACTTCGCCGACCGGACCCCACGCCACGCCTGGGAGATCCTCACCGCCTCACTGCGCCACAGCATTGAGAACGGGACCTATCCCGTGGGCTCAGAACTGCCGCTCGCACGTGAGCTCGCAGCCGAACACAACGTCTCGGTCGGGACCGTCAGCAGAGCGACTGCTGCTCTACGAGACCTCGGCCTAGTCGAAGCTAAGCAGTACCGGCGAGCGAAGGTGATGCGCCAGTTCCGGCCACCGACGATCGTCGAAGAAGCTGGCTGATTCGGATGGGTGCCCCCGGCAGGATTCGAACCTGCGGCACATGGTTTAGGAAACCACTGCTCTATCCCCTGAGCTACGGGGGCAACGCGCGGAGCATAGCCTACAGTGCCCACGGATTCGGCAGCTGCGACAGCGCAAGCAACTCACAGCGCGAGTCGTTGCGGGAGGCGCAGGGCGATTGCGACCTGCGGTTTGGGTAGGCCCCGTGCGACTCGATCCCGCCCACCCGCGGATTAAAAGGGGGTGTGATGGCGTTTTCAGCTCAGGAGCCCTTCTCACTTTTCAGCTCAGGAGCCCTTCTCACTTAGCCTCGGAGTCACTCTGGTTCGGTCCGATTGACAGGGTTTCGCACCACGATTGATCCCACGGACTCCGCACGAGTTGCGCCCAGAGCGTCACCCGAACATGTCGACCATATCTCCGCGCCTGCCCCTGATAGCCGCCGGATTCACAAGACAGTCGGGTTCAGGCGCGGGGTTGAGCTGCGTTCAATCCCCCGGTAGGGGACGCGCGGTCAGGAGACGATCCGCCTCGCCCGCTAGCCCCTGATGCCACGCCATGAAGCATGCGCCATGAGCTTCCCGGAACCACACTGAATGTAGCCGCGTCGCAGCTATACGTGACAACTGTCCAGGTGGTGCCCTTCAGGAGGATTAGCCATGTCCCACGGTCGAGTGTGCTCGGAATCGACGTTAGCGCCGTGCAGTTGTTCGTGTGGAGGCAGTTTGCACGGCGGGGTCGCCGCGCCATTGTTCCGGTCGATGCTGAGCAGTTACACGGAGTCCAAGGAGTTCGAGCTCGTCGGGCAGCCAGCGCGGGTCGCAGTCGACGTACTGGCTGAGGCGATCCAGCGGTCGCCGGCGGATGCGGCGCAGCTGTATGAGACGGTCCAGGAGATCGTCGCGGACGAGTGGTGGGAACGTTTGTGGGAGAGGCAGCCACGCCGGCGCAAAGCCGGACGTCGTCACTGGCTGTGCCAGATCTTGTCCGAGGTTGCGGACATGCTAGATGAGCTCGGCGACGTCGGCGGAATGGTCGCAGATGACGTATACGCCGGGTGTGTCGATGCTGGGTGGGGCCCGTTGCGTAGCAAGGCTGCCTCGATGATTGCAGGCCATCTAGCCGCAGTGACCTTGGGGCCGGCGCTGGCACCGTTGGCGACAGTATCGCTCAAGGTCCGGCTCGTAGCGGTGATGTTCTGTCCCGATACCGGTAAGCATCCTGCGCTCGAGAACGGATGCGCACGGCAAGTCCTGGAGGCGCTCGGCCTTCCTGGCACCGTCGCGGCCTGACCCTCGCCTGGGTATCAAAGGAGCCCGAGCACCCGGGCCAGTTGCACCGGCAAGACTCGACTTTGGCTCAGCGGGCTCTAGACTATGCCAGTGGCTGAACTGGACTACGCTTTCGTCGCCGACTACGCGAAGGTCGAGCGTAGCGGGACTCTGACCGTCGTTGGGGCAAGTTACACGCAAGTCACCGTGTCTCGGCTTCCCGCCGCTCACCTGATGTCCATCGCTGGTCGTGTTCGGTCACGTGTCGACGCTGGCCCCGTGAGTCTGACCGTCACAATTAAGCCGCCGCTTACCGACCAGTTCGTCGTCGTTTTCACCATGGATCTCACGCCCGAGCCGGACGCCCGCCCGTACGGTGACGGCCGCCTCGGCCTGCTCTTCGCGATCACGACAGGGCTACCTCTTGACCACGAGGGGGTCTACACGATCGACCTTGAGCTAGAGGGCTCTCACGCTAGAACCCTCATGTTCGAGGTCATTAAGTCGTAGCGATGGCGTACCACTACACGGCTCACATGAGGCAGCGAATGAAGCAGCGCGGTGTGACCCGCGCCGATGTAGAGCATGCCCTGACTCATCTCGACGCTCCGCCAGAGTCGACGCCGGAGAACAGTGTCAAGTACATTGGTAGGTCCGTGGACGGTCGTCTGCTCAAGATTTGGATCGTTGAGCCTGGCGTGACCGCTCTGCGACCTATACTTAAATCCACCGCTTGGAAGGGAGCGTGACATGGCTACGATCGAGCTTCAGATCGACCCCGTTGCCGCAGCTGCCTACATCTTGCTGAGTGAAGCTGAGTGTACTCGCACCGAGCAGGTAAACGACGAAGTGTTGGTGGACCTGGATGAGTTCGACGTGGTCGTCGGTATCGAGGTACTCCGACTGTCTGCTCAGATCCCGTTTCAGCAGCTAGTCGACCGGTACCACGTCCACCAGGACGTAATTGAGCTCCTTCGCCGTATTCAGCCCAACGTATCCAGCTTCGTGATGCTGACCCAAGGCTCCGACGGTGCCGCCAATGTTCAGCCGCACGCCGAGCGTGTCAAGCAGGACAACGCCAGCTGATCTCGCCGTAGCTCGGGCACTGATAGCCACCCACCGGCCGAACGCCGATGACCTTCGGCCTAACTCGTCATGACTTGACACGGTCGTTATCCTTGATCCGGATCGGCGAGCCGACCCAGAGGGCCCAAAGGGTCCGGATCAAGGATAACGACCGTCGCTCGATCGGCCGTTCCCTGCTCGATGCCCGTTCAGGGGCCGTTAGCAATCGCTGGCCTGATAGCTGACGGAAGAAGTCGGTACGGCGTCCAGGGTCTCGGGCGCCGTCCTTCGATCGGCTGGATCTTCCACCAGGAGGACCCTGCCGCCTTCCGGGGCCATAGAAATTGTCGGTGGGGTCTGGGATCGTGCTGTGGTGTGAAGCTGACGGCGAAGGATCTTGGCGGTGTACGGCCAGAGCATCTGCGCGGCGTGACGGTCACGGAGTTCGCCAAGGTCTGGCAGGCGATCGAAGATCGAGCCGACGAGCTGAGCGAGACGCAGAGCACCAACGACTTCGTGGCCGGGGTGCTCCAGACGTGCCGGTGGATCGCGGAGTCCGGGTGGTGGGCCGGCGAGGTCGTTCCGTCCCCTGTCACTGGGCAGTCGGTGCCGGCGAGCCCTGACCTGATTGAGGCTGAGGTCCGCGCCGCCGAGCGAGCCATCCGAACCCCCGCTGAGGTGCGGCGGCCTGACTACGTCGGTGGTGTGTGGGCCACCCTCATGTGGACATGGCGGGGTTCCGGCGTACCGCCCTTGCGCTCGCCGCGGTCGCAGGCTTCCTGATCGGCGAAAGGGCCTCAGCCGCCGTGAATGGCGAGCTGAGGCCCTCTTCGCGTTGTCAGCTGACCTGGCGGTGGGGTTTGCGGATTCCGGCAGTCATCCCGTTGCTGATGGTGCGCTCGGCTTCACGCCGGGCCAGTCCGATGCGCATCGCCGCGGACAGCAGTTCGTCTCGTACGACCGCCGGCATGAGCGCGCCGATCGCTACGACCTGGCCGAGCGAGTAGGCCGCGAAGTTCAGGTCGTCGTTGCGGCGGCCCTCGGTGGAAGCGAGGAGCTTGTCGAGGTGCCTGGTCAGCGCGGCCAGGCCGTAGGCCTCGTTGCTCCGGGCGTTCAGCGAGATGGGTTCGGGCACAGGTGCCGGCGGCGGCGTGAGGGCTTCGGTGAGCCATTCGGGCAGTGGAGCTGGCCGGCGGATGACCGTTGCGCGGTAGCGGCGTCCGCCGACCATTGAGCCCGCCGCGACGACGTACCCGCCTTGACCTCGGGTGTCGACCTTCCAGCCCAGCCGCCCTGCAGAGTTGCCCAGCGGCGTCCGGGCGGGCTGCCGGAAGTACAGGTGCTGGCCGCCAGAGGGTGTGGCCACCGTCCAGGTCTTCGGCAGCCGTTGCCCTACGTCGAACGCGAGCGCGTCGAGAACGTCACGCCCACTGGTCACACCCCGGGAGGCCCACTGCTCCGGCACGGCCTTCTCGGCGGTCCTCGGCTTGTCCAGATCGAGCACGATCAGCCCGGCGGCGCCGGTCGCCAGCCCGATGTTGTAGGGCACTTCGCTCCACCACCCGGTGATCACGGCCCGGTCCGTGGTGGCGAGCTGCTGCCAGTCCTCGTCTTTGAACACAGGAACTTTCGTGCCGGGTCTGAGCGGGAAGACCGCGAGGCCTCTCTCCGCGTGCCACAGCGCCGACCGCCCGAGCCGTCCCAGGCCGCTCATGATCGGCTCGCCTCGGCGTTCGGCGCGAGCACGACGGCGGTCGCGTCGTCGCGGTAGTCCCCGGAAGGCCGAGCGGCGGCCACCAGCGCCTCAGCGAGCGTCTGCGGATCGCCGGCGTGCTCGGCGACAGCCGCAGCGAGTTCGCCGTGCAGGAGGCCGTCCAGGCCGTCGGACAGCAGGATCAGCAGCTCGTGCGCGGGTGCTTCTGCGAGTGCGACGGTGGTCGGGGAGGCGATGGTGAGCGACATTCGGGTCCAGTTGTCGTGGCGAACCGCGAGCTGCTCGCTCTCTCCGTTGAGTCGCAGGTACTCCCCCATCGTGTGCGGGGTGGTTCGGCGCGCCAGCCGGACGCCGTCCCAGCTGTAGATATGGCTGTCGCCGACCCACGCGAGTTCTACTTCGTAGCCAGGGCGGCTGACCGCCAGCACCATCACGGCGTCCGGGCCGTAGTCGTCGGTGCCGGGATCTGCATCGATGAGCGCCGCTGCGGTCAGTACGCCGGCGAGGGCTCCTCGGGACGCCGCGATCCGCGCAGCCGCCGTGCAGATCAGCTGCATCAGCTCGCTGCCGTCCGGGTCGTTCCCGATGCCGTCGACGACGGCAACGGCCACGTCGCCGGTCACGGCCTCGAAGGCTGCGGCGGCGTCCATGTTGTGTGCGCGGGTGCCGCGCCTGCTCGCGATCCCTACTCGGCTGTTCACGGCTCGATCTCCTTCCGCTGTGGGTGGATGCGCTCGGGGCGGACGCCGTCCGCGGGGTGCCGGACTTCGAGGTAGGCGCGGACGCCGAAGCTCCCGCGGTTGGGGTAGTGCCGCTCGCCGCCGGCGACGTCGAACCGGCCGCTCAGGAAGGTGATCAGCTGCTCGATCTCGGCGGGATCACCCGACAGCCGCACCTTGACCGTCATGCGCTCACCTCGACGCCGGTCTGGCTCGTCCACTGGTCGTCGCGGTTGCGGCCGTTGTAGACGACGCGCAGCGGGCCGCGGTCGAGGAGCCCGTCGAACCCGGTGGCGGCGGGGATCTCGTCGTCGGGGCACTCGGCGGTCACGGCCCAGTCGTCTCCGTCTTCGTTCGCGAACACGATCCACGGGTGTCCTTCGCGATCGACGACGACGGGCGGATTGACCGAATCGATCAGCTCGTCCAGGGCTTCGCGGGTGGTGATCAGGGTTCCGTTGGGGATGAGGGTCATGGTCTGTTCCTTCTCGGTTGGTGTCGGTTGGGCGGGGCGAGCTGCCGGGTGTCTGGTCCTTCACCGGCAGCCCTCCCCGGGTCTTTGTGGTGACCGTTGGTGGGCGGCAGCCCCTGTGGGGCCTGCCCGCTCCTGCCGCTCTCAGGTCCGCCAGAGGCTCCGGGCTCAAGCCGTATCTCTGTTGCTGGACAAGGAATTCAGTGAGCGCAGCGAGCGCCGCCGTCCCGCAGCTGAGATACGGCTTGAACTTGGAGGGGGCGGGCCGTACCAGGTCACCGGCCGCCGCCAGGCGGCCTGCAGTGGGTGGCTTCATCAGAACAAGGTGTCTTGGATCGTGACGGGCTCGTTGGGCGCTTCGAGGCCGTGATCGGCGGCGTACTCCGCTCGGGCCGCGGCGTAGGCCTCGTGCTGCCAGGCCGGGGCGATCGGGTCGCCGGCGTCCGGGTAGCGGTGGGAGTCGCGCCAGACGACGCGGCCGGTCGCCAGCTCGACGACCTGCATCGCGGGAATCCCGACCCCGTGGATAGCGCCGGTCCACATCGCGGCCTGCTCGACGGCTTCCCGGCCGGTGTTCTTGGGCCGCCAGTGCCGCGCAGCGGCTCCGCTCTCCATCGGCGTCCACGCGCGGTCCGCGCTCGGGTACGGGCAGCCCGACTTGTGCGGCTCGGGGTCGGCGGTGCGCCCGACGCCGCAGGTGCACGGTGCCGCGCAGGTCCACGACTGCATCTGATAGCCGGTCGCGGCCGGGTTCTCGACGTCCAACGTGTCGGTCATCGTGTGCTCCTGGTGTCGGGGGGGGAGGGACGCTGTCCGCGTCCCTCCACCGGCTGGGGTTGGTTAGGCGGCGTTGATGCTGGTGAGGTCGTGGCCGAGGGCTTCGGCTACGGCGGCGATCAGGTCGCGGGCGGCGGGCGGGGTGACGGCGTTGCCGAGCTGGCGGACCTTCTCGCGTTTGTTGCCGAGCACGAGGTAGCCGGGCGTGAACGCCATCCCGGCGGCGACCTCGTGGGGCTCCAGCATCCGGAACAGGCAGTCCTCGACAGCGACGCTCATCGGCTCCAGCAGGGACTGGTGCCCGGCCGTGGTCAGCGTTCGCAGGGTCTCGGTGACCGGTGTGACCATTTCCGCGCCGCTGTAGCGGGAGCCGTTGTTCCGCATCACGAGGGCGTGGTGGTTGCCGTTGGCGGCGAAGGTGTCGAACGGGTCGGCGGCGGTCTTTGTGGTGTTGTTGTTGCGCAGCGGGACGACCAGGGCCTCACTCTCGCGGGTGGTGCGGGTCTGCATGACCTGGTTCAGGGGGGTCGCGGTCTCGTTCCAGGTCCCGCCTGCCGGGACCAGCAGGCCGGTCTCGTTGCGGGTGGTCATGGTGCGCATCGCGTCCCAGACCGAGGCGGCGGTCTTGCCGTCGCGGCCTTCGACCGGCACGAGCAGCTCGGGCTGCGTGTAGCGCTCCAGACCGGCCCGAATCCGCTGCATGGTCTTGTCGGCCAGCGGCCGGGTGCGGTCGCCGATCCGCTCGCCGGTCAGGCTCCAGTCGATCGCGGCAGCGGCGGGCAGCCAGCCCGGCTCGACGACCTGGTTGCGGCAGGCAACGTTCGGGCAGCGCCACACGTACTGCGCGCGGTACCGGCCCCAGGTCCGCTCGGGCTTCTTCCACGCCTGCATCGCCCGCACCCGCGCGTCACAGCCCTCGCAGTAGGCGGTCGGCCGGGTCCACCGGTTCAGGTCCGGGCATGTGGTCTTGCGCAGGTGCGCCACGACGTAGAGCCGGTCGCGTGACTGCGGCGCCGGGAGTCCACTGGCCTGGGCGTGCATCGAGTTCAGGTACACGCTGTGCAGGCAGTAGCCAAGGGCATCGAGCCCGGATCGCCAAGCGGGCCACAGGACCCACAGCGCGACGTCCACGACGTTCTCGACCACGATCGCTGAGTACCGGTGATACTCGGCGAACCGGACGACGTCCCACATCGTCGCCCGGGACCGCTCGGCCGCCTCGTCGGGCAGGGTGTCGCCGAACAGGTCGGGCATCGCGTCGGCGTTACGTTTGCGGCCCTTGGCCTGGGAGTGGTTCGTGCACTCCGGCGAAGCCCACAAGATGTCGGTGCGGGGGTAGCGGCTCGGCTCCACCTGCGACAGGTCAGCGCAGTCGTGATCGGTGTCGGGGTGGTTGGCGTTGTGGGTTTCGACGGCCAGGTTCCAGTGGTTCGCGGCCAGCCGAACCGTCACGCCGGGAACCTGGACGGCTCCCGTGCTCGATCCCCCGGCGCCACAGAACAGGTCAGTAATCGTGAGGCTCATCGGGCATCGCCCTTGCGGCCGGTCTTGAGCTGGCCATCGGCGGTGTAGCGGTGGGGGCAGCAGATCATCGACCCGCAGTGCGAGTGCTTCGTGATGCTGCAGTTCGCGGTGCAGACGGTGTAACCCGGCTGCGGCGCGGTGGCCGGGGTCTTCTTGGTGTTCTTCACGGTGGTCTCCTTGCGACTGGTCCGTGCCCGCTGGTGGGCTTGTGTAGCGGCAGCCCCGTTCTTGGGGGCCTGCCGGCTACTGCCGCTGACCAGAGCGGTTAGAGGCTCCGCGCGATTTGGTTTCGGTCGTTGTCAGCTGGTGGACGCTCTTTGTCCTCCAGGTGAGAACTGCCGGAACCGAATCGGGTGGAGGGGGCCGGTCTGGTAGCCGCCCGCCATACCCAGCCACCGACTTCTTTGTCCGGCCCTTGGGCCGGAGTCCCCGCCCCGAAGGGCGGGGCACACACGGCCGGAGGTTCGTTCAGAAGGGAACGTCAGGGTCTGCGGTGAAGTGCTGGTGCTGCTCGGTCTGCTGGGTAGCGGTGTCGTCGGCACTCCACCGCGCGAGCTGCTCGTCGCGGTCGGCGGTGTTCGCGGCGCGCACGGCGGTGGTCGTGTTGTCGACGGTGACCGAAGCACGGCTTACGGCGGTGCTGCAGGCTGAGCGTTCGACGGCGGATTTCACCTCGGCCGCCTTTTTGGGTGCCGCGTGGTCATCCTCGCCGGGTGTGCTTTCGCGTAGTCGTCCGCGACGACACGCTCAGCTGTCGGCGCTGCGTCGCTGACGTGGTCGTCGGCGTAGCTGGGATGGCGGTGCTCGTTGGCGTTCATCGTGTCTGTCCTTTCTGTTGGTCGTTCAGTGGAGGTCGAGAGCGTCGGCCTGCGGCTGGGCGGTCTCGTGGTGGAGGTCTTCGTGGTGCCAGCGGGCGAGTTCGTCTTCGCGGTGGAGGGCGTCTTCGTCGGCGCGTGCGGCGTCGGCCTGGTCGCGGTAGCGGACCTCGATGAGGGCGCGCTGGGCGCGGCGGACGGCTTCGGCGGCTTCGTCGGCGGTCGGTACGTGGAGCTGGTCGGCTTCGAGCACTCTGCGCTCGCTGGCGGTCGCTTCGCGCAGGTCGAAGGTGTCCGGGTCAGCCGTCGACGCGGTGTCGTCTTCGCCGGCGGCGTTATCGGTGGTGTCCGGTTCGTGGGTGTCGACGATCTCGGCGTCCGCGATGTCGTCGGTGTCGATCGTGGCGGCGACCTCGTCAGGGGTGGGGAGCTGGTCGTGGATCAGCTCGGCTTCGACGAACTCGTCGCCGCGCTGGGCGGTGGCGTAGTCACGTTCGCGGGCCTGGGCCACGTCGAGGAAGTCGTGTTCGTCGCGGACGGTCCAGTCGTCGTGCTGGCGCTGCTCGGCGAGCCATTCGGCGGCGGTCTGGCCGTCGCTGTCCCCGGCGGCGATGTCGACGCCGCGGTCCTTCAGTTCCTGGACGGCCCGGTTGGCGGCGTCCTTGGTGGCGGCTGTGTGCGCGAGCCATTTGCTGCGGGCCTCGTCGACCTGCTCCAGGTGCTCCAGAACAGCTTTGTGGCTGTCGTGGAGGGCCCAGAACTGCCTGGCCTCCGCGGCGGCCCGTTCCAGCGTGTCCTCGTCGCGCGCGCTGATCATCTCGGCTTCGAGCAGCGTGGCGCGCCGTCCCGCTTCCTCGGCGGCCTGACGGGTCGCGGCGAGTTCTTCGCCGACGTAGGCCGGGGCCCAGTTCTGCTCGCGCCGGTAGGCCGCGACCCGGACCCGGAGCTGCCCGACGCTCATCTCGGCTTCGGCGCGCTGCTCGTCGGGAGCACCGATCGCGGTCCAGGCGGCACGCCACGCGGCGTAGGCCTCGGTCTGGCCCGCGCCCGGCGCCGGGCCGATCGCCTGGTCGTCGGAGGTGTAGTCGGCCAGGTCGCGGTATCCGGCGACCGCAGCGGCCCGGGTGATCCACTGCTCGCGGGCGTCGGGCTCCTCGACGCTGGGGCAGGTGCCGATCCGGTGGACCAGCCAATCGGGCTGCTGCTCGGCCAGCTCGAACGCGAGATCGCGCGCCGAGTTGTCGGCCTCGATCGCGAGCCGTTCGAGGTAGGCGGCCCATACGGGGTCGTCCAGCACGGGCAGGCGTTCGCTGTAGGTGGCGCCGATCGGGTCGAGGCGGGTGGTCTTGGTGATCCGGTCGTGGATCACGTTGGACAGTTCGCGGGCGTTGCCGAGGTCACGTCGGCTGATCGCGTCGGTCAGGACTTCCTCCGGGTCGAGGCCTGCCAGCTCGACGCGGCGCAGCAGCGCGGTCAGCGTCGCGGCGCCCGCTTCGGCGGCGAGCTTGGTCCGCTGCGCCGGCGTGAGCAGGCCGTTGATGGTTGCGTTGTCGAGCCATTGCGCGGCCCGGCCGCCGGTGGCCAGGCCGATCGCGTCCGCGAGCAGCTCGGCGGGTGTGCGGTGCCGGGTCGCTTCGGCCGTGTACTCGTCGCGGGCCTGGGTGGCTGAGCGCTGCTGGCGCTCGTCGGAGCTGTCGAACAGGTCCCCGAGCACGGCGCGTGCCGAGCGGCGCAGCGCACGGTTCGTGTCGCCGGTCTCGGCGTCGGCCGCAGCGGCCTGGGTCACCACGAACATCGTGTTCGTGGCCCGGCCTCGGCTGGCCTGGACGTAGAGCGCGTTCAGGGAGGTCGCAGAGGTGACGACGCCGTACGAGGTGTCGACGGTCAGCCCCTGGGCGGCGTGGACGGTCGAGGCGTAGCCGAGGGTCACGTGTTCGGCGACGTAGGCGGCGGGCAGGATCATCGTTCCCCGCTCTTGGTCGTACCAAGGTTCCTCGGTCGGGTCGTCGAGCCCGATCGGGCTGTGCCACAAGACGTCGTCGTCCTTGATCGGGGCGACGCGCAGCGCACCGTCGGGCAGGACTTCGACGACCTGGTACTGGGCCCGGTTGATCGCGGCCTGCTGGTTGCCGAGGTACCCGTTCAGCGACCAGTCGTTCTTGCGGGCCTGGATGATGTCGCCGGCGCCCGCGCGGGTGCCCTGCATCCCGAGGCGAACGGTGGTCTCGTCGTCGACGTAGCCGAGACCGACGAGCCGGGCGCGCAGCTGCGCGGACACCCGGGCGGCCTGTTCGTTGGTGTCGACCATGAGCAGCGAGTTCAGGCCGTTGATCCGGTCGGCCAGCCACGCGTCCGACGCGAGCGTCTCGGCGCGCTCGATGTTGCCGCCGTCGATGATCCGGCCCCGGCGGTGGTACTCGCCAAGGACGCTGGCGTCGCCTTCGCGCAGGCGCAGCGACGCCGGGCCTTCCCACTCCTCGGTGAACCGGCGGGTCTCGGTCAGCTCGTGCACCAGCGCGCCGCCGGCGACCAGGTCGAAGCCGCCCGCGGCGCCGACGGCCGACAGCTGCCGCTGGTCGCCGACCAGGACAAGTTTCGCGTCGTGCCGGTCGCAGTAGGCCACGATGGCGGCCAGGTCGTTGGTGTTGGTCATGCTCGACTCGTCGACCACCACAAGGTCGCCCCCGCGCAGCTTGCGGCCGAGGTCTTCGAGAGTGCCGGTCCCGGCTTCGAGACGGCGCTGCGTGGCCAGCCAGCGCGACACATTCATGGCCGGGACGCCGTCCGCGGCCAAGACGTCGGTGGCGATCTGGGACGCGGCCAGGCCGATCACGCGGCGCTGCTCGCCGCCCGCCCACAGCGACTGATCGGTCCAGGCCGAGGCCAGCGCGCCGACCACCCGGGACTTGCCGGTGCCGGCGGGCCCGATCAGCACCTCGGTCTTCGCGCCGGAGCACAAGATCCCCTGGACGGCGGCGGCCTGGTCCTCGCCCAGCTCCAGGCCGAGACCGGCCAGAACCCGCACGAAGTACTTCGCGTGGCCGTGCAGCATCGCCGGAGCGCCGCCGGTGTAGCCCGCGCGCGCGAGTTTCCGTTCGGCGTTCAGGTGACCGCCGGTCGCGTACGTCGTCCGCCCGGGAGCCTCGTACGACGACTGGCCGTTGGCCAGCCGCAGCTCCGCGGGCAGCTGGTCCGCGCCGGGCTTCGCGATCCCGAGCCGAACGGCCCGGTCCAGGCCCTTGCGGGTAAGCCGTTCGAGCTGCTCGGTGATGTCGTCCGCGTCCAGCCCGCCGAGCGCGTCGGGCAGCGCCAGGCTGATCGCGCGGGTCAGGTCGGCCTCGCGCCACTCGGACTGCTTTTCCTGCACCATCGCCAAGGCCGTCTCGAGGACGGCGTCCTCATCGAAACGCGCGGCCCGTTCCTGGCGCTGATGCTGCGACAAGACGCGCGACGCGACCGTCGCGAGACCGCCGGCGACCTCGGCGCGAAGCTCGCGGTCCCACCGGTCCAGGCGCGCGGCGGCGGTCTCACCGTCGTGCGACTTCGCGCGACGGGTGGCCTTCGTAGCGCGCTCCTGCAGCCGCTCCAGCTCCAGCGCGTTCGGCTCGCGGCCGTAGCGCTGACGGAACTCCGCGACGATCGCGGCGGTCTTCTTGGTGATCGCGACCCGGCGCGAGCTGAACAGGTCCATCACGGCCTGGTCGACGCCCACAACTTCGCGGGCCTCGCCGTCGGGCCGCAGCTTGAACTGCACGCCGAGCGACCGGGTCAGGTGCTGTTCCATCACGCGCTCGCCGACCGCGCCGGCGGCGGCCTTGTACTTGTACAGGCCCTGCCCGTCGATCGTGCGCCACTTCCCGTCAGGGCCCTGGACGCGGTTCAGGATCGCGTTGTGGATGTGCAGCTGCGGGTCGTGGTCGCGGCTGTCGTGCTGGAAGAACGACGCCACGGTCCAGTCGTGCGCATCGGCGTACCGGCCGGACGCGCCGCCGTGATGGCCGATCCGGACGTATCCGGACTTGTCGGCCAGGTACTCCAGGGCCGCGTTGTTCCCGGCCCAGATCGCGGCCTCGACCGCTTCGCGGTGCGCCGTCCAGGTCGCGGCCTCGGTCTCCGCGCGGTGCACCGCCTGCACCAGTGCACGCCGCCGCAACGGGTTCCAGGTGCTCCGGCCAGCTGCACCGAGTGCAACTCGCGCGTCGTTCAGCTGCTTGAGGGCGCGCACCTCCTGGGCCTCGAACGAGGTGTGGAGCACCGTCACCGACTTCTGCACCGAGAACGTCGCGTCGTGGAACGCCACGTTCTTCTGCGCCTTCTTCCCGACCTCGGTGCGCAACTCCTCGCGCCGCTCCGCATCTGCACCGGGCTCCGCAGCCAGTGCAGCCGCGTACAGCTCGGCCTCGGTCTTGTACACCCGCCCGGTGTGCCCGAGCGTGTCGGCCTCGTCCCACAGCGCCGGGTCGCCGAACCGCTCGTCACGCGGGTCCAGGAACCGCTCATACAGAGCCGTCATGTCCTGCGCGTCGACCTCGCCGCGCAGGCCGAGCGCCGCGGCGCCGCGCCCGTACCAGCGCCCCGGCGGCTCGCCGGCGGCCGTCGCGCCGGTGTAGTAGTTCTCGCGACCGGACGCGACAGCGCCGGTCAGATAGTCGGCGCGGTGACCCGCGTGGACGCTCATCACCATGCGGCACCACCCGCCCGAACCGCCCGCCCGGCGGCGACCGAAGCCACCGCGCAGGCCGGGTCCAGCCCAACACGACAAGCGGAGTGAGGGCTCCACTTGATCGTGATGCAATGGTGTGTATCAATGCTTTGCTTCCTCCGGGTCCCTACTTTGGGGATCGCGTGAGGAGTTATCGAGGCTGATCGGATGATCTGCTGAGGCCTGCTGATCTGGTTCATCGGTTGCTGCTCATTTCGAGTTCGTCGGTCTCATTGCTGGGGATCTCGTCGTCGTCTTCGTTGCTGTCGGCATCGGATTCGTCGGTGTCGTTGACCCCGTCGTGGTCGGCGTCGCCGCCGACACGCGGCGACGCCCAACCGGCCAGCGCCTGGAGCCGCTTCGCGCGCGGGAACCCGCAGCCCAGGAGCCGGGTGATCTCGCGCTGGCCCAGCGGCTGGCCGCCGTGCACGCGCCGCGACGCCTCGACCAGCTCCGCCACCGCCGCCTCGTCGTCGTCCTTCGGACCAACCCCCGCACCGCTTCGAGCTGACTCGGAAACAGGTGCACTGATCACCGATGCACTCCTGCTCGCGGCAGCAGCCGGAGCAGCAGCAGTCCTGGACTGCACCGGTGCACCAGTAGCGCGGTGCACCTCCGGGCGGTGCACCGGTGCAGTCGGTGCGTAGTGCGCCGGTGCGGGCGGCTGCACCGCACCGGCGCTGACCGGCTGCACCGCTGTAGCTGCACCGGCACTCGGCGGCAGCAGCGCTGCCTGGTGCAACTGCGTCTGCTGCTGCAGCGCGCCGAACACGAACCCGATCGCCCAGGCCAGCTCCACCGACTCCTCCGCGTCGTCGCTGGAGTCCTCATCGGCGAGCTGATCGGCAGGCGGGTCGATCCGGTCACCGCTGGCCGCGAGCAGCCACAGCACAGCCCAGGCCGGGAAGTCCGCCCGGGGCGCGGGCTCCGGCTCGGCGGTGGGAATGCCGAGCGCGGCGCCGTCGACGACGGCCAGCAGCTCCCCCGCCGACAGGCGGCGTCCGGTCGGCAGCAGCGCGGCGAGCGCGCCGGCGGTGAGGAGTCCGTCGCGGATCGTCTGCAGCGCCGCCGACCGGGCGGCCCTCGCGGAGTCCAGCGGCCACAGCCGCCACGACGGGCAGACCGTCGACAGCCGCGACGACATCCGCACGACCTGCTGAACCAGCGCCCGCGCCTCGATCGGGTCCGTCGTCCCCGTACGGGACAGATGGAGCCACACGCGGGTAGTGATCACCGGCGAGGTGAACCAGGTCAGCGCGGACAGCTTCGCCCGGACCGGCTGCGACAGCTTGAGGTGGAGCCGCAACATGTGCGCGAGCATCTCGACCAGCACCGCGTAGGCCAGCGGCGCGAGCGCGTGCGCGATCGCCTTGTCCAGCTGACCGTTCGCGGCGTCCACGTTCAGCACGACGGTGCCGCCGATGAACACGTACGTCGTGAGCAGCGCGCCCGGAATCCGCCACCCGCGCGTCAGCGCCGCCAGGCGCAGCGCCGTGCAGGCCACCACCATGCCGTCGGCAACCAACGGGACCAGGGCGCTGTCGAACTTGTCGGACACCGCCTGGAACGACTGCACGCCGCCGATCCCGGCGACCGCGAACGCGACCGTGACGGCCACGACGATCAGTACGCGGCGCCCGCCGGCGTTACCGCGCGCCAGCCCACGGACGCCGCGCAGCACCGCCCAGCCGAGCAGGCAGACCGTTCCGGCCGCGAGGGCGACCGCCAGCGCGAGCGCGATCCAGCCCCGCGTCGACGAGGCTTCGCCCGTGACGGCGTCGAACAGATTCGAGAAGTTCATCAGTAGCTCCCGTCTCGTGCCGGAACCGCCGTCAGGCCGTTACGGCGGCCAGCGCGGATCTGGTCCTCGGTCGGGGCCGGGCCGTGGCCCGCCCGGTCGGTGGACCACCAGGTGACGAACTGGTCGAGGTGGTCGACCAGCGGCACAGCCTTCGGGGCGGCGTCCGCCCGCTCTTTGTGAATGGTCAGGTCGCAATTGGAGGAGTAGAGGCCGACGCGGCGCATCACGCCCGGGCGCTGGCGGTCGTGCCAGTCGCCGACCAGCCGGATCGAGGCCTCCGGGCCGTAAAAAGCAGCCGTCCACGCGTCCATGAGCCACACCAGCTCTTCGACGATCTCGGGGTGCCACAGCCAGCACGGCGGCAGCGTCTCGGCCGCGTCGTGGTAACGCAGGTAGGTGTCCTGCATCCACGGCACGAGCTCGCTCAGCACCGCCTTGACGGCGTCCGCGTCATCCTCGGCCAGCCGAAGCCACGACCGCACGGCCACCGGTTCGGTCCCGGCCTTGTGGGTCATCGACATGACCGTCTCGCTGAGGGCGGTGACGATCTCCGCGAGATCGGTCACGGACTGCTTCGAGGCGGTCGTGCGCATCCCGCCCTTGAGGGCCTGCAGGCCTCGGTCGAGCTTCTCGACCTCGCGCGCAACCGCCGCGACGGCCTTCAACGCCGTCGTTTCGGGGTCTTCGTGGTCGGTGTGCTTCATCAGAAGCCCTCCTCTCGGGGTCGGTCGGCGAAGGCGTAGACGGCCTGCCGGAGCGCCTCCGGGTCGACCGCGACCCACCCGGTGATCGCGCCCATGGCGTCGTGCGCAGGGACGGCGTCGACTCCGAGGAACTCCGACAGCTCGTCACAGCTCCAGCGGGCGCGGACCTCGTTGGCGGCATCCGCCGGATTCAGCCGGGCGGGCCGCTCGTCGCCGGTGTGGGTCAGTACGTGGCAGCGGCACTGGCAGGTGGCCGTGATCATGCGCGGGTCTCCTTGACGGTCTGAGGGCTGTGCGAGGAGTCGCGCTGCGGAGCGCCGACGGCCGGGCGAGGGCCGCCGGTGAGGTACCAGACCGGCTTGCCGGTCGAGGTGGCGTACTCGATCTCGCGGCGGGTCGACTCCCCGACGTAGTTGCCGGGGTTGACGACGTAGATCCACGCGGCCAGATCGATCTTGGTCAGGTGCAGCCGGTCCAGTCGGGCCTGGTCGTCCGCGCTGACCGGGTCGCCGTCGTGGACGAACACCCCCGGTGCGAGGACGACGTACCCGGCGAGTGTCAGCTCCCGGTTCACCCGGGCGATGTCGTCGCGGAACCGGGTCGAGCCGCAGATCGTGACCAGTCCACCCGTGGCCGTCACGTTCGTTGCCGCAGGCCACTTCATCGCTGCACCTCCTGCTGGTTCGTGTTCTGGGCAGAGCGTGCGGCGATCGCGACGCGGGCCTTGCGGGCAGCGCGCTTGAGCCGCAGCCACGCCACGGCCTCGCGGACCGGGTCGGCGGCCTCCAGCCGGGCCAGCAGCCCTGCCGTCCGGCGTCCGCCGGGCACCGGCGTCTCGGTGTCGACGACGTGGCCGCCGGCGGCGACGTGGGCGTCACCGGACAGCGGAGCGAGCATCCAGCCGAACCGGCCGACCATCCACTCACCGGTCCGCTCGACCACGGCGGAGATGCCCCGCGCCGCCGCCGCGACGGCCGGACGCCGAGCGAGCCACCGCAGCGCCTGCGCGGCCTGCGTACGGCGGGCGTCGATCCGGCGAGCGAGCTTGGCTCGGCGGACGTCCCACCGCTTGTAGTACATCGGCGCCTTCACGATCGCGGGCGGCATGCCGTTGCAGGTAACCAGCATCTGACCCGCGGTGAGCTGGGCCACCTGGCTCGGCGTGAAGACCTGCGTGCGGCGGG
Organism: Kribbella sandramycini; assembly: GCF_013131805.1. GTDB lineage: Bacteria > Actinomycetota > Actinomycetes > Propionibacteriales > Kribbellaceae > Kribbella > Kribbella sandramycini. The sequence continues at coordinate 264,386 of NZ_JABJRC010000008.1, forward strand.
TCGTCTCCGACCGCGATCCGGTCGAGCGGTCCCGGGTGATCGCGGGTTCCTCGCGCTCGCCGGCCAGCGTGGACCAGTACTGCAGGTCCTCGGCGTCACCCGTGCCGCCGAACACGATCTTCGTCGAGGTGTTCGTCAGCAGCGCTCCGGTCGCCGCCGCGTCGAACCGGTCGACCAGCTGGGCGCGCGACTGCGCGGCGATGTGCATGCAGATCCCGCGAGAGCCAAAGTCACCCGACCACTGGTCGAGCGGGATCAGGCAGATCAGCGCCGCCTCGTCCAGCACCATCGACAGGTACGGGTCCAACCGGCCCCCGGGCATCGCGGCCGAGATCGTCCGGGCGTGCCGGGCGATCTGCGCCGTCAGCGCGGTCACCAGCGGCGACGTCTTCTTGTCCTCCGCGCCGATCAGGTACACCGTGCCGGTCTCGGCGAGCAGCTGCGCGACGTCGAACTGCTGCCCGCCCGGCGCCGCCGCAGCAGCGGCCGAAGGGACCGACAGCCACGACAGAGCGGGCATGATCGTCGTCGAGATCGACGACTGGGTGTTCGGGTTGTTCTCGAAGAACTGCGTAGCTTCCTGTGTCATGCCCGCGGCCTGCGGCCCGGCGTTGCGCAGCTCGTACAGCACGTCGCGCTTGGCCTGGTCGGTCGGGTTCGCGACCCACTGCTGGACGTCGTACATCGTGTAGCCGCCCAAGGAGGCCGCGTGCAGCAGCGACTGCAGGGTCTGCTTCGCGAACCCGTCCCACCGCTCGCCTTGGCCGTCGCCCTTCGAGCGGCCGATGCCGTCGATCAGGTCGGCGGCGCGGTCCATCGCCACGGCGGCCTTCTCGCAGCCGACGAGCGGGTTGAAGCGGACATAGGTGACGCCGTCGGCGTCGAGCTGCTCGGCGATCTTCGAGCCCGGCTGCACGATCCCGGACGGGTCGAACACCCACACCGGGCCGCGCTCCTGCCGCCGGCGGTAGGTCAGCGACAGCACGTCGAGCTTGGTCGACGTCGTGATCACCGCGCCTGGCGCGTCGACGACCCAGTTGAGGAGCAGCTGCGTCTTGCCCTTACGCGGTCCGCCGAAGGTCAGCGTGTGGTCCTGCGCCGAACTCCACACACCCATCAGACCGACTCGAGCGACCTTCACGCCGAGCTGCGACTTCGCGACCGTGCGGCGCTTCCACGCCGACACCTCGGCCAGACTCGGCCGCAGCTGCGCGGCCTTACGGCGAAGCACCCGCGCGGACGCCGCCCGGTACACGTCCCACATCGACGCCAGACCATCGGTGTCGCGGCCAGCGCGGCCCAGGCGACGCAGCAGCCCCCGCGAACTCGACCGAGCCATGAAGACCCGGGCCAGTGTCCCGGCCAGGACCAGCACGCCGGCGGCGATCGTCTGCCACCGGTAGCCGTGCGCCGCCACGTCGTTCGGCAGCGCACGCAGCAGGAACCCGGCGAACAGCAGCCAGCCGCCGGTCACGATCCCGGCGCCGAGCGCCGCGTTGATCTGGACCAGCGCGATCGACAGAGCCGTTAGGGCTCCCGCCGCGAACAGCCAAAGCCCGGTACCTCCGGGCGCATCGAGGCGCTGCGCGACCACGCCAGCGAACCCGAGCCACAGCGGCAGCGCGAACAACAGCCCCGGACCGACCCTCCAAAACAGCAGCGCGGACGTCGCCGACGTCAAGGCACCGGCCGCGAGCATCCACGGGCCAGCGACCGCCGCCGGAGCGAACGCGAGCATCCACGGCTTGGCGTCCGGCGCGGACAGCTGGCCGCCCAGAGTCGTCAGCAGGAATCCGCCGACCAGCAGGCCAACCGCGGCCAGCGTGAACTTCGGCATTACGACGCCCTCGCGGGCGTTCGGACGGCGATTCATTCGCCCTCTCCCTTCGGCTCGTCGACCTCGCGCTGGCGGACGCGATCGGTGCTCATCTCGTTGTAGAACCGGCCTCCGTGGCCCAACCGCTGATCGACCTGGCCGACCGTCAATTCGCCGGAGTAGTTCTCCTGCGCGAGGTCGGTCAGCGACTGACCCCGGGCGTCCATCTCGGCGAGCAGCTCGTCGTAGAAGCGCGCGCCGCGGCCCCAATAGCCCAGTCGAATGAGGAGCTCCCGGGCGTCCGTGTAACTGATCCCGTCGCGAGCAGCGAACCTCCGCGACGCCCGGCGGCTCTTCTTGTCCCAGTCGCCCATCAGGAAGCACCCCCGCCCAGCACGGCGACCGTGGTCAGCAGTGCGCCGGCGGCAGCCGCCTGCAGCGACCACCGGGCATACCGGTGCTTCGTCCACGCGATCCCCGCCAACTGCTTGGCCTGATAGATCACGGCGTCCGTCGGCCTCGCGATCAGACCGCCATGCACCGACGGATCGATGTGCTTGCGGATCTGCGTCGTCGACCGCACCCGAACCGCACCGAAGTACAAGAACTCCCCCGGCACCAACGTCAACCCCGGAGCTTTCATACGCGGCGTCACCACGAGCATCGCCGCAACCAGCGCCACCCCGAACGAGACCAGCGCCAGCCCCAACAACACCCGCACCACTACCGGCGCACCATGCGCCTGCGACAGCAACGTCAAAACCACTGCTGCAGCCGCCGTTTCCAGCGTCGCCGCGAACCCGGCCTTCGTGTCCGCCCGGTCGACCGCAGCAGCCGCCGAGTCGTACATCCGCCACGCGAGATCGATGACACTGTGCTCGCTCATCGGACCACCCCCGCCGCAACCACCACGGGCCGGACAAGGCACTTCACCTGCACCGCACGGCCAAACCGCCGCTGCGCCACGCACGCACCGTCCGGAGTGGTAGCAGGGGTCACGCCGAGCACCCGGGCAACCTCGCCCACAACGCCGATCTCCCGCTGCAGACCCAGCGCCGGCGGCACCATCACCGCCGAAACGAACGGCAACGGCAGCCCCGGGTGATCCGCAACGAACGCTGCCAGCTCGAACAACCCCCGAATCACCGCCGCCCGCTCCGGCGACACCTCCAACATCCCAATCCGCGGCACCCACTCGGTGCCAGACCGCACCACGTCCGTCATGCTGTAGACCTCTCGAACTCGTACCTGAGTGACGGGAGAACCGGCCCTGTTCTGGTTGGCGCCTGTGCAGGGCCGGTCCTGACTTGCTGATTGATTGATCGAGCGCTGCTCGACGCCCGGCGTCATGACGCCTGACCACTGATCTCGGCGGCCGAGACTTCACGCCCCGTCGAGATCGCCAGCTCCGCCATCCGCTCAAGCACTCGCGCGGGGACCAGCAATCGCCGGCCGATGCGGACCGCGGGAAACTCCCCCGCGGCGATAGCCCGATAGAGCGTCATCTCCGACATGCCCATCGATCGGGCAACGTCGGCCACCGACAGCCAGTCCGACTTGGACTCGTTGTGCTCCACAACTCCACTCTCCTTCACTTAGCTAGTCTTCACTAGACTAGACTAGTTAACTAGACTCTACAACAGTTCGCCGGCCGACCTGGCTAGCTGATCTAGCTCGGACTACCGTTCAGCTATGAAGTTGGATCACACGTCACCGAACGCGCCCTACGTCCAGGTCGCGGACGCCATCCGCGCCGCTATCGCGAGCGGCGAACTGAAACCCGGGGACAAGCTCCCGTCCGGCCCGAAGCTGGCGAAGGATCTGGACGTCGCAACCATGACCGCGCGGCGCGCCATCGATCTCCTTCGCCGTGAAGGCCTTCTCCGAAGCACCCAAGGTGTCGGCGTATTCGTCACAGCCACCAGTAACAACGTTTCTGTCGAGCAGACTTTGCAAGCGCAACTCGATGACCTTCGCGCCCGCGTTGAGCAACTGGAACAGCTCGCCGGCCGCCCCAGCCTCACGCAACCCGAGTGAGTCGGTTGAACTGCGGCGGTCTAGTGGGGTCATGTGAACCAGTTGACACTGGAGTTGGAAGAAGGACCCGGACAAACTGTCCGGGTGGTCTCAGCCGACTGCTGACCTATCGTTGAGGTATGCGCGGCGTCGGCGATCACCTCAGCATCGGAGAACGCATTGCGTTCTACCGGCAGCGTCGTGGTCTCACGCAGTCGGTACTAGCCAGCCTCGTCGGCCGATCGGAAGACTGGCTGAGCAAGATCGAGCGCGGCGAGCGCGACATCCGCCGGCTCGACCTCCTCGAAGAACTGGCATCGGCACTCCGCATCACACTGGGCGACCTGGTCGGCCAACCAGTACTCCTGGAGGACGAGCACCAACAGGATGACGTCCCGGCCGTGCGCGACGCGCTCATGGCGCCGCAGCGCCTCTCGCGGCGGCTCTTTACAGGGGCTGGCGCTGACTGGCATCCGGACCGGGCCCAGATCGCCAGCCGGACGGAAGGCGCTTGGGACCAGTATCAGCAGGGGCGCATCGGACCTGCGATCACCAAGCTTCCTGACCTCATCCGGGCCGCGCAGGCGCTCGAAGCAAACGACGCCCGCGCCGGCGCCGCGGTGTCGGCTCGAGTCCACCACCTGGCCGCCACGACGCTCACCAAGATCGGCGAGGCTGACCTCGCCTGGATCGCTGCAGAGCGCGCTATGAACGCTGCGGACAGCTCCGACGACCCGCTGGTGCTCGCATCGGCAGCCAGAGCAGGAACACACGCTCTACTTGCCGTTGGTCGGTACGACGACGCGATCCAACTCGGCCAGACCGCCCGCACGTGGTTCACGGACAACGTCCGAGACCTCGACCCGGCCGCACTAAGCCTGCTCGGCATGCTCGACCTCCGCATGGCAACTGCCGCGGCAAGGCGAAATGACCGCTCTACGGCCACCGAACTGCTGGACTCCGCCGAGCGCGCAGCCGACCAGCTCGGCGCCGACGCGAACCACTGGCAGACCTCCTTCGGACCGACGAACGTCAAACTCCACCGGTTGTCTGCCGCCCTTGACCTTGGCGACATCGCGTTCGTCACCGAGCGGGCGCCGCAAGTCGACACCTCGCCGCTGCCAACGGTCCGCCAAGTTGCACACCAGATCGACCTTGCCCGCGCCCTCGCCTACTCGGCGCAAGACGACGCGGCGATCACCGCGCTGCTGACTGCGGAGCAGAAGTCGCCAGCTCTGGTGCGACATAATCCTGCCGTGCGTGAAATCGTCAGGCAGATCCAGAGACGCTCGCCAGTCACGAGCGGCCAGCGTCACTCCGAGATCCTCGCTCTCGCCGAACGCTGCCGGGCGATCCGTTGACCCGCCGCGTCCTCGGCCTGGTCTGCGCCGCCGCCGGCGGAGTCGAAGAGATCCGCGAACGGCTCATCGAACCGATGATCAGCGACGGCTGGACCATCGCGGTCACCCTCACACCGACCGCAGCTACCTGGCTCGAAGCAATTGGCGAAGTCGACAAGATCGCCGCCGTCACCGGATTGCCGGTTCGAAGCACTCCAAGACTCCCGGGCGAGCGCAGCCCGCACCCAGAGGTCGACTGCTACGCAGTCATCCCCGCGACAGCGAACACAGTCGCCAAGCTCGCACTCGGCCTAGCCGACAACCAGGCCCTGACAGCAGTCTGCGAAGCGATCGGCAGACGGCAGCCCCCGGTCGTCGTCTTTCCCCGAATCAACGCAGCACACGCCGGCCAACCAAACTGGCACTCCCACATCCAGGCGCTCTCGGCCGCCGGCGTGCATCTGATCTACGGCGACGACGTATGGCCGCTGCACACCCCCCGCGGCGCACCAGGCCGACAGCTGCCTTGGCCAGCCATCCGAACACGAATTCAGGACGCCGTACCAGCCGGGATGTAAGTCATACTCGCCGGCACGGTGCTGGTCATCCGCCGAGACCGGGGCGCGGTCAGTTGACCTTCGGGACTTGCCCGCGAGGAACGAATCCTTCGAGCAAGTAGCTTTCCGGGCCGAGGAGCTCGACCCATTCGTCGCGTCGGCCGCGCATAGGATGACGCACGATCGGAATCGATTCAATGACGTCACGCAGGTCGACCGCAGAGGCCTGGGGGCTACAGGTGATCCAGTCTGTCGCATCACCCCAGCCCTCGACATCCAGCAGCCGCTGCGTATCACCTATCGCTGGCCCTGTCAGCGCCCAGGCCAACGGGCGAAAGAAGACCTCGGCCAGAGGAAAATGGTCTACTCGTTTCGTCAGAACTCGGTGCATAGCAAATCCGCTTGAGATGCGGCAGAAGTCGTCGGTAGTTGAAGCGATCCGAAGCTCCAGGCCTTCGGGGAGCCGCAGCTCCGGCAGGTCCTCCTGCAGCGCAGCGACGAACGTGGGATGGATCCTACGAAACGACGGCGCGAGGGCGACCATGGCATGTAAGACCGAGCGCGCTACGCGTCCGGGCACGACCTTTACGGACGGCACACCATTCCGCTTCGGGAGAACGAGCCCACCGGGCATCTGTCGCTTATGGATCTCCTCCGCGAAGGAGCCGTAGTCATTGTCGTAGCGGCCGGCCAGTCCGTTGCACGCTGCACAGACAGTCCGGAACCATAACCCACCTTCCAGGGATCGGCTGTGCTTCATGATCTGGTTCTCGATCACGACTCGCGCCCGACGCACGGGGTGACCATTGCCAGCGCATTGAGGCGGCACGTGAGCGCGGGTTAACGGCGCAGATAGGCCGCACACGTGACATGTCGCATCCCGAGGGACCTCGGCTCCAACGAACGTCCTATCCACCACACAACAAGGGTATCCCCCGCCCGTAGATGCCGTCGGCGATCGAGTCCAAGGGGTGGCACGGACCTAGGAACTCTCGTCGGAACAGACCACGGTCGATCCATGTGAACGGCGACTGATACTGCCCCGCTGCGAGTGGGGAGCGCGCCGTTGATACGAGTCTCGCCATTCAGCTCGGTGACTCGGGGGCTATCGTGCCGCCATGAGTTCTGGCGTTCTGTTCAGCGAGGTAGGCGAGAGGACAGCTAGGCGGTTGCGCGTCGCGCGACAGATGCACCGCGCGGCTGAGTCTCTGGCGACGGCCGGCTCGTCCGGCGCAGATCGAGTGTCGGCCGTCGTGCAGTTCGACTTCACCCTTGAGACCGTGGTTCGGGCGTTTTTGTTCGATGCTGGGCGACTGCTCGGCGCGAAGACAGATCCGAAGATTCCAGGCTTCCGCCCCATGCTGGAGAGTGCGGCCGACACACTGAGGAATGCGAGCTTGGCGAACGACGTTCCGGGCCGGTCAGGTTTGGAGCATGTGCGCAGTCTGCGCAACGCCGCACAGCACGAGGCGCGTATCCCCACGGAGGTGGAGGTTCTTGAGTGCCTCGTCTACTCACGGGACGCGGCTGTCGGAATCGCGCGCATCGCGTGGGACGTCGACTTTCTCGCCTACGAGATGGACGCGCTCCGCTCGCCTATCGTGCGACGGTATCTGAGTAGAGCTGCCGAGGCCGAGAGGAACAGCGACCTCATCAGTGCGATGGGGTGGCTTCGTGCCGCGTTCGAACACGCATTCAGCCACGGTGGGGAGAACCTCGTGGGTCCGCCGATCAGGACCGACGTACTCGCGCTCGCTGAGCCGAAGCGGGTCGATGCAAGGAGCGTAAGGGCCGACTTGGAGACCTCATTCCGTAGGTTACAGACGCTTGGCCGCCTCACGGCGTTCGGGATCGATGTGCCGCTGTTCCTCCTCTGGCAACGCCGATTCATCAGAGCGAGCCCACTCAATATCAGCGGCGAACTCATGCGACGCGACGGAGACAGCGACTGGACCGAGAGCGACATCCGTCAGGCGACTGCCTATGTGATCGACTCGGTGCTCAGGATGGAACGGGTCGTCGATGATGTCGATCCGGGCGGCTTCCGCCACGGGGGCTACGACAAGCTATGAGCTAGTCCGCGGCGCTCAGCGAACGGCGACCCGGATACCTGCCAGGTGGCATTCGCCAGGCGCCAGCCTGTCGCTACGTGCCATGGATTCGTGCCATGAACACAGGTCAAAGAGAGAGGATAGAGGCGGTCAGAGAAGCCCATCACCGGTGCAGGTCGAACGCTTCGCCGAGTGCATGGTCGAAATCGCCCTCGAACCCCTTGCGCGCTAGCGCAACCCAGATGGTCCCATCCGAGGTCCGATCGGTTCGTTGCTCGTTGCCTTGCAAAGCCGGCGCGATGATCAGGACCCCAACGAACGTCTCATTCTGAGCTTTGATCCTTGTCAGCAGCTGCCGCGTGACTCCGACTTGCCAAGACTTGAGGCGACGCCCTATTGCAATCACCCACAGCTTGCGTCCGATGTCGTCGGTGACGATTGCGTCAGGCCGTGCACCGTTCACTCGGATCCCCGGCTCGAGGGCAATCTCGAGGCCTAGTCGTTCGACAGAGCTGGCAAGCCGGGAGAGTAGAACGTACTCTCCCGCGCTAGCTTGGCGGACAACCTGCGCGACCTCCGGCGCGAAGCTGTACAGCTCCTGGAGCGCGTGCTCTACCTGCACGCGCGCCTCAGGCCGCACGGCCTCTACTACTGTCTCGATGGCCTCGCCGACCACTTCGATCCATTCCGCCTCGCCCTCGCCAACTTTGAGTCGTGTAGGCAAGACACCCGCGATGCCGATTAGCACGAACAGCGAACCGCTGACGATAAGAGCGACAGGCCCAGCCTCAACGTCTTGGGTAAATGTGGCTGTCCCCCCGGCGGAGAGCATTACGGCACCGACTAGTCCAGTGAGCCATCGAGGCAGTGGATCAAGCTTGACTGCCCGGCGCCTCGGAGACGGCTGTTCCTCACCCATCGGGCCACCAATCCTCGTAGAGGCGTGCCAGGCTATCGCCCAAGCTGTCGCTTCGCGCCATCCACCGCTGTGGCCGCGCGTCCATTTTGGTTACCCCCGCGCAGCTGGCCCAGCATCAGGCCCGATGTCGGCCGGTTTCCAGCTCACCGGCATCCGACTAGGCGGCAAGTGCTCGAACCGGCGATTCTGGACGGAGTCGCTTACACCGTCGCACAGAAGTGTCTCGTCTAGAGGAAGGCTCGTGGCGTGGGAACACTGGTGGGAACATGCGGGTGTTGATCTGAGTCAACCAGAGTTGGAGAGAGTCGAACTGGTGGTGGCTCGATACGCCTGGAGATGCCCCTGGAGGTCGGATAGCGCGGTTTCCTAAACCGTGCGTCGCAGGTTCGAATCCTGCCGGGGGCACCATCGGCATTTGGCGCACGGGTCGCCAAATGCCGATGCACGCGGCGAGTTCCTGATCAGTTGACGTCCGCCAGGAACCACCATTGGCCGGTAACCGGGTGGCGCTCGCAGTTCCCTACCCAGCTGGCTTTGCCGCTACCGGCCAGGTACCCACGCCAGTAGCTGCAGTCGGTGAGATCCACATAAGGGCCGAACGACTTCCTGGCCTGGACGGTCACCGGGCCGGACCCGGTCGACTGGCCGGCCGGCGCGGCGAACGCGCTGCCTGCCGGGATTGCCATGGCGACCGCAGCCACCGCACCGATCAAGATCCGGCCGACGGCTCGCCGTGCATTCTTCTCGTACGTCTGACGCACTCTCTGCTCCTCCGATCCGCGACAGCGCGAGCCGCTGCCGCGGATTGGAGGTAATCAGCTGCGTCCTCCTCGTCCTACAGATTCGAGGACGGGCGAAGCAGGCTTCGAGCACCGTCGAAGATCTTGACGGCGCCCGAGCTGCTCCCGCGTCCCAGCGTGGGAGCAGCTCGATTGGGGTCAGCGGCCGGTGGCTTCGCCGAATTTGTCGGTGGCTTGGTCGGTGAGGTTTTCGGTGGGGAGGTCGATGCCGGTGGCTTCGGTGACCTGGTCGCCGAAGGCGTTGGCCTGGTCCTGGACCGCTTCGGCGTGGCCCTGGGCGGTTTCGCCGAGGCCTTCAGCGGCTTGGGTGGCCTGGTCGGCGGCGCCGGTGACGTCGACGCCGGTGGTCTCGGAGATCTTGTCGGCGGCGCCGGACAGGTCGATGCCGGTGGCCTCGGTGACCTTGTCGGTGGCGCCCGAGAGGAGCTCGGAGGCTTTGTCCTTGAGCGAGTCGAAGATACCCATGCGGGGAGAACCCTTCAGTCATCGTTGGCCAGGAGGGGATCACCCAGCGTAACAAGCAAACCCAAGAGCTTCCTGAGGGAAGCTGCGGCAGAATCGTCCCGTGAAGAAACCGCAGTCCGATCCCGTCGTCGCCCGCAACCGCAAGGCGGCTCACGACTATCACCTGGGCGAGACCTGGGAGGCCGGGATCGTGTTGCAGGGGATGGAGGTGAAGGCGCTCCGGGCCGGCCGCGCCTCGCTGATCGGCGGCTTCGCCATGGTCGAGGACCGGGAGATCTGGCTGCACGGCGTCCACATCCCGCAGTACTCGCAGGCGCGCTGGTTCAACGACGGCTCGCGCCGCAAGCGCAAGCTCCTGTTGCACCGCGCCGAGATCGACAAGATCGAGCGCAAGGTGAGCGAGGGCGGTCTGAGCATCGTCCCGGTCCTGCTCTATTTCAAGAACAGTCACGCGAAGGTCGAGATCGCGCTCGCCCGCGGCAAGAAGAACTGGGACAAACGCCAAACCCTCGCCGAACGCGAGGCCGACCGCGAAACCGAGCGCGTCCTGCAACGCCGCCTCAAGGGCCGCACCGACTGAGTCGCGGCGTCGCCGCGTAGGACTCCTGTTCCGCGACTGCTTCGGCGGGTAGAACGGCGCTGAGGGTGCCCGTGGTGAAGGCGATCAGCAGCGCGGCCGCGGCGAGCACCAACTGCCGGCGGGCGAGCCGGGGACGCCGAAGCGGCCGCGCGGGCTCGGGGAGGGCGGCAGGGGTTGGGGTGGTGAGGTTGGTGTGGGTTTTGAGGTAGGGGGTTTGTTGGGGGGCGGTGAGGCCGCAGGCGCGGAGGTAGGTGCGGAGGAGGTCTTTGCGGGGCAGGGTTTTGCGGTTGAGCATGGTGGCGGCGGTGGAGGCGGGCAGGGTGTCGCCGAGTTTGGCGGCGTTGCGTTCGAGCTGGCGGTAGCTCAGGCCGGTGTCTGCCTTCAGGCGCCTGAGGTCGGTGAGGAAGGCCGAGTCGTCGGGTGTCATCTGCGCTCCGTTCGTACGGGTTCGTACGCATTCGAACACCTGGAAGGGTTGTTCGGCGGCTGTTGCCCCGGTCAACGTGTGGATCTCCCCGATGGATCCCGGAGGTCCCATGTACCGCGTCGCCCTGGCCGTGATCGTTGCGCTCGGCGTCACTGCCTGCTCCGCACCCCGACCGAACCCGGTCGCGGCGTACCTGGCCCGCACTGTTCCCGCCGGCCCCGGCGGAACCGTGATCGCGGCCCGTGGCGACCAGCTCGTGCACTGCGCGGGTTTCGGCTTTGCCGATCGGGAGCGACGCATCCCGGCGACCTGCGACACCGTGTACGACGTCATGTCGATCACGAAGCAGTTCACCGCGGCCGCCGTCCTCGAACTCGAAACGATGGGCAAGCTCCGCATCACCGACCCGATCGCCGTCCACCTCGGCCCCGTCCCCGCTGACAAACGCGCGATCACCATTCATCACCTGCTCACCCATACGTCCGGGCTCGTCGAAGGACTGGGCGACGACTACGACGTCCTGAGCCGCGAGCAGCTGATCAAGCAGGCGCTCGCCTCCAAGCTCACCCAGGGACCGGACTTCCAGTACTCGAACCTGGGCTACGGCCTGCTCGCCGCCATCATCGAGAAGGTCTCCGGCCTGGGCTACGAGGAGTTCCTCGCCAAACACCTCTTCGAGCCGGCCGGCATGACCGACACCGGCTACCTCCTCCCCCGCTGGCCGACCGACCGCGTTGCCGTCGAGTACGACGCCGCCGGCCGCTCGCAAGGCCGCCCGATGGACCACCCCTGGGCCGACGACGGCCCGCACTGGAACCTTCGCGGCAGCGGTGGCCTCCTCTCCACCGCCCGCGACCTGTTCCGCTGGCACCGGGCCCTCCTCGACGACACCGTCCTCCCAGCCAGCACCCGCACCAAGCTCTTCACCCCGCACACCGCTGAGTCCTACGCCTACGGCTGGAACGTCCGCACCGCCCCCGACGGCGACCGCCTCGCCTGGCACGACGGCGGCAACGACTGGTCCCTGGCCAACTACGCCCGCTCCCTCACCGACCAAACCATGTCCTTCTGGGTCACCAACCAGGTAACCGGCCCCACCTGGAACTTCGAAGCGCTGGAACCCGACCTGACCCTCGGCGTCCTCGACCGAGTCTGAGATTCAGCAGGCGTGCTGGGCGGAGAGCTTCGTCAGCAGGGTGCGGGCGGTGGCGGCGTGGTGGGTGAAGCCGGCGGTGGTGGCGGTGTGGAGGGCAGTCGTGCAGAGGTTGGCGGCTTGGTCGGCGTGGTTGGTGGCGGCGTGGGTGGCGGCCAGGCCGAGGAGGGCGGCGACCTCCAGGTAGGTGATGCGGTGGGTGCGGGCGGACTGGAGGCCCAGCTCGTAGTAGTGCTCCGCTTGGGGGTGGTCGCCGGTACGGAGGTGGACGGTGGCGAGCATGGTGAGAGTGGCGGTTTCGGCGCGTGGGTTGGCGATGTCCTGGGCGATGGCGAGGGCGGCCTGGGCTTCGGTCAGAGCGGTGATGAGGTCGCCGCGGTCCAGGTCGGCGGCAGCCAGGTTCTCCAGGGCGAAGGCTTCCCCAGCGCGGTTGCCGGTGGCGCGGTGCAGCTCCAGGCCCTCGGCTGCGCAGGTGCGAGCCTGGCTGAGGCGGCCAGCATGGCGGTGCACTGCGCTCAGTGAGGTGAGGCAGAAGGCCTTCTCGGGCGCAGTGACGTCAGCGAACTCGAGAACCGACGTGTACTCGTGGCCGGCCGTTTCGAAGCAGCCCATCTCTTCGTAAATGGCGCCGAGGTTGCCACGGATCGCAGTGGTGGGGAAGTCGTTGCTCTGGGCAATGTGCAGCGCGGACTGCAGGCAGCTGCGCGCCTGAGCCAGGTTTCCGAGCTCTCGATGGACGGCGCCGAGGTTGATCGACACACCGACCTGTCGGCGAGCCAGACCGACCTGATCGCAGGCTGCGACCACCTGCTCGTACTGCGCGATTGCAGGCTCTTACTGGCCACCACCTTCTCCTCCTGCAGCGGCGGCTGTTTCGAAACCGCCGCCGCCTCCGGAGTCCCCGCACCGACCAACAGACCGGCAGCAAGCGCCACCGCCGTACCAATTGCCACCACGCGCATGAAAACCCCCAGGCTGAGCGCATCGGACCGACCGCCAACGCCCCGCCCGCCAGCTGGCGGTAAACGTCCCCCAGCCGTTCATACGCGGGATACACGACCTCGTATGGCCACGCTCAGCGGGCTGGGAGGGCTTCGAGCGGGGTCGAAAGGTCATCGGTTCGGTGGGGGTGTTCGTCCTGGGGCCACGAGTTTCCGAGGTGAGGAGTGGGTTCGTGGGTCTGGGACGAAGAGCGTCGGCTGTGGTGGTGGCCGGGCTGCTGGTGGTGGCGGGTGCCGGGCCTGGGGGTGCTGAGGCCAAGAAGCCCCCTGCGCCGGGGGCTGAGCAGGTGGTCACGTTGGTGACCGGGGACAAGGTGCGGGTGCGGCCGGTCGGGAAGAGTTGGGATGTCACGGTCGAGGCGCGGGCTGGGCGTCGGGTCGGGTTTCTGCAGAGCGTCGGTCCGAAGGGGGTGACGGTGATTCCGGCTGATGTGGCCGGGTTGGTTAAGGCCGGGAAGCTCGACAGGGCGCTGTTCGACGTCACTGGTCTGATCAGACAGGGCTATGCAGATGCCAAGACCAGCACCATGCCGCTGTTGGTCCAGACAGATGGACGCCGGTCGGTCAGCACGCTCGGCAAGGTGATCCGGCAGCTGCCCAAGGGGAATCTGACCGCGGTCGCCACCGCCAAGGCGACCGCTGCGCTCACCGAGCTGCCGGCTGGAGTCAAGAAGGTCTGGCTGAACGCGAAGGCGAAGCCCACGCTGGACGCGAGCGTCGCCCAGGTCGGTGCCCCGGCCGCGTGGCAAGCGGGTCACACCGGCCAGGGCGCGAAGCTCGCCGTCCTGGACACCGGGTACGACACCGGGCATCCCGATCTGGCCGGGGTCGTCACCGGCAGCAAGGACTTCACCGGGGAAGGTATCCAGGACCAGGTCGGGCACGGTACCCATGTCGCGTCGACCGCGGCCGGTCGCGGGACGGCGTCCGGCGGCAAGTACACCGGGGTCGCGAAAGGCGCGGATCTGCTGATCGGCAAGGTCTGCGTCTGGGACGGCTGCTCGTACGACGCGATCATCGCGGGCATGCAGTGGGCCGCGGACAGCGGCGCCAAGGTGGTCAATCTGAGTCTCGGCGGTGAGCCGTCGGACGGCACCGACCCACTGTCCCAGGAGCTGAACCGGATCTCGGCCGCCTCCGGCACGCTGTTCGTCGTTGCGGCCGGCAACAACGGCGGCGATCGAACCGTCACCAGCCCGGCCGCGGCCGATCGCGCACTGGCCGTCGGCAGTGTGACCAAGCAGGACGAGCTGAGCGACTTCTCCTCCCGCGGCCCGCGGTACGGCGATTTCGGCCTCAAACCCGATCTCGCGGCGCCCGGCTCGGATATCGTCGCGGCCCGGGCCAAGGATACCCTGGACGGGGACGCCGTCGACGCGTCGTATGCCCGGATGTCCGGTACGTCGATGGCATCGCCGCACGTCGCCGGCGCCGCCGCGATCCTGGCCGCGCAACACCCGGACTGGACCGGCGACCGGATCAAGGACGTGCTGATGAGCAGCGCGAAACCACTGGACGGGATCGCCGTCAGCGCGCAGGGCGCCGGTCGGCTCGACGTCGCGCGCGCCGACCGGCAACAGGTCGTCGCGGATGCGGCCGCACTACAGTTCGGCCTGCTCAGCTGGCCGCATGCCGACCGGCCCGCCGTCCAGCGCAAGGTCAGCTTCCGGAATCTGAGCAACAAATCTGTTGCCCTGCGCACCCAATTGACCGTGAAGGACGCCGAGGGCAACGAAGCGCCGGCCGGATTCGCAGCTGTGGACCAGGCCGAGCTGACCGTGCCGGCCGGCGGGCAAGCGGTCGCGACCGTGACTGTCGACCCCAAGGTCGGCCCGGTCGGCACGTACGAGGGCCGGCTCATCGCGCGCTCGGCCGACGGCACGACGGTGGTTCAGGCGCCGTTCGGCGTCCACAAGGAGCCGGAGAGCTTCGACCTCGACGTACAGGTCACCGACCGGCACGGCGCCGCCCTGCCGAACAGCGGCGCGGACGCCAGCCTGCTGCTCACCGACCTCGACAGCCCCGACGGCCAGTTCAGGTTCGCCGAACCGGGCCGAAAGAACCGCCTGCCGAAGGGCCGCTACCGGTTCAACGGCTACATCTACACCGCCGACAAGGGATATGTGACGCCGTCGGTGACCGTCTTCAACCAGCCCGACTTCGTTCTGGACGCCGATCGCCGGATCACCGTCGACGCGCGCGCCGGGCGGCCGCTGCGGCACCGGACCGACGCACCCGGCCGGCCCGAAGGCACAGTCCTGGTGTCGTCGCTGGTCGGTGAGACCCGGATCGGGTACTCGTCCTGGTTCGCCGAGCGGGCGTTTGCCGTCCCGTCGACGCAGCCGGCCGAAGGGTTCAGCTTCGTGGACGCGTCGAAGAGCAAAGCCGACGAGGTCCGGCTGACGGGCGCGGACGGCTCCGTGGTCCCGGTCGACTGGGCCTGGGAAGGCCCGCGGTTCACCGGTAGCAAGCGGCTGCGGACGGTCGACGTCGGTCATGCCACCGAGGCCGAGCTGGCCAAGGCGGACGTGAAGGGCAAGCTGGCAATGTTCACTCTGAGCGGGGACGAGGTTGGGGACTACGTCGACCGGGTCCGGCGGCTGGGTGAGCTCGGCGCCGTCGCAACACTGAACTACGTGACCGACGTCGATGCCTGGCCGGGGAGGGCCCCCGAGCTGCCGAGTGTGATCGGCGAAGGGCCTGCCGTACGCCGGCTGGTCGCGCAGGCCGGCTCCTGGGTCACGCTGACCGGGCTTCCGCAGAGCACGTACCGCTACGAACTGCTCTTCGCGACCGAGGGCGGCATCCCGGCCACCCTCGACCGGCGGGTTCGCGATCGCGACCTGATCGCGGCCGATACGACGTACTACGGGCCGGCCGGCGCCAAGGCGCGGACCTTCGCCAGCGGCAGCCTGAACGGGTTGCGGGCGGGGCTCATCTTCGCCGAGCCGATCAGTTTGCCGTTGCGGCGCACGGTGCTGCGCTCACCGGCGCCGGTCCACTGGGAGGAGATGCTGTTCTCGCCGGTCGGCATTCACCACGGTGAGATGCAGCGAGCGGCCGGCCAGGTGCGAACGAGCTGGGCCGCCCCGGCGATCGGGCCGTCCCAGCCGAACGCGACCCGGGACGGCGACCAAGTGACGATCCAGCTGCCGCTGGTGTCGGACAGCGCCGGACACCCGGCGACCGCGCTGAAGGAGGCGTACGAGGGCTCGATCACCCTTTGGGACGGCGACCGCCAGGTGGCCCACAACGACAACCCCGAGGATCCGCTGACAGCCGAGTTGCCGGCCGAGCGTTCGACGTACCGGCTGAGCGCGACTGCCGAACGCACAGGCGGCGAGCTCGAGGTCAAGGCCGACTGGACGTTCGTGTCCGCGCGGTCCGAGCCCCTTCAGCTGCTGACGGTTGCATTGAAGCCACCGGTTGCCCCGGACAACAGCGCGCCGGGCGGACGGGCCTTCCAGATCCCCGTCAGCACCCAGCCGAACGCCCAGGTC
Source organism: Kribbella sandramycini (assembly GCF_013131805.1). GTDB lineage: Bacteria > Actinomycetota > Actinomycetes > Propionibacteriales > Kribbellaceae > Kribbella > Kribbella sandramycini. The sequence continues at coordinate 281,011 of NZ_JABJRC010000008.1, forward strand.
AAGTCGGTCGAGTACGCCACCGACGGCAAGACCTGGATCAAGGCGAGCCTGAAGGACGGCGTGGCGACGGTCAACCATCCCGCGGCCGGTTCGATCTCGCTGCGCAGCACCGCAGTAGATGCTAATGGCAACAAAGTTGCGCAGACCACGCTGAACGCGTACCAAGTGCGCTGATCCCCTTCGGGCCCGGGCGACCGGGCCCGAAGGCTCAGCTGCTCGAGGGTTTGGGGCCGGTGGAGCGCAGGGTGTTGAGACGGGAGAGCGTGTCGAACCAGAAGCGGGCGCCGGGCAACGTGGACAGCGCCATCAGCGCCCAGCCGAGCAGCACCAGCGCGAACGTCGTCAGGTCACCGACCAGGCCGCGGTTCGGGTCGGTGAGGGCGTGCCGGTCGAGCCAGCTGCAGTTGCCGCTCTCACAACCTGGCGCTTGTGACCAGCCGAGCGGGAGCGCGGTAGGGACCTGGTCACGCAGTTCGGCCAGGCAGGCGTCCGGGGTCTTGCTCGCACAGTCGGATGTGGTGACGGCCTGCGCGACGACGGCGTCCCGGAGGGCCTCGTCGGTGTAGAGAGCACGCGCCATGCCGACGACGTTCACGTTGAAGACGACGACCACGACGGCGGCGAAGGCCAGCGAGATCCAGCGGACGTGGCGTTTGTACCAGCCCGACACCCGGGCCATGTGGTCGTCGTACCACTGCTCGACGTTGTCGCGGAACGCGGCCAGATCGTCACCGGCCTCGGCCAGCAGGCCCAGCAGCGGTTGCCGAAGCGGGTTCTTCGGCTCGAGCCGCTCGATCTCGGCGCGGACGTCGTCGAGCGTCGTCCGGCCGGTGCCCTCGGGGACGAGGACGCCGATCAGCGCCCGCGCGAACGAACGCCCCGACACGTACGACGGGATCGCCCGCCGGTCCTTCGCGCTGAGTTTCGCGTTCCCCGCGTTCGCCGGGAGCGTGCCCTTGTCGGCCGAGCGGGAGACCATCGGCTGCTCGACGATCCGCGTCACCATCGGCAGCGCCGGCTCGCCCTCGGCCACGGCGGGCGCGCGTGACGTCCGCCGGAGCAGGTCGGGCAGCCGCAGCTCGAAACGGCTCTCGCCGTCGACCAGCGAGCGGATGCCGCGGAGCAGGTACTCGCCGCGCAAGCCGATGTAGCGGGCGGCGGCTTCGGTCAGTACCGAGACCAGCACGGAGAAGGCGGCGAAGGCGAAGACCAGACCGATGACGGTCTGCAGGATCGAGCTGTCCATGACTTCCTCACAGCAGGCGGAGCACCATTGACGCATGGTGATCGCCGGGGCGACAAGTCCGGCTGAACCGATCGCCGATGCCGGGCGTCGTACTTGGGACGCACGACCTATGCTGTGCGGGGTTCGACGGGGACGCCGACGCCGGAAGGGCTTGTAATGACTGCGAGGAAACCACGTCGCTGGGGACGTCGGTTGCTGGTGACGCTGATCGTGCTCGGGGTGATCCTGGTCGCGGCCGACCGGGCCGCCGCGTGGGCCGCGGAGAAGCAGCTGGCCAAGATGGCCGTGACCCAGGCCGCGCGGTACGACCTGACCGCGGAGAGCACGTCGGTCGACATCGGCGGGTTCGGCTTCCTGCCGCAGGTCGTGCGCGAGGACTTCTCGTCGGTGACGCTGAACATGATCAAGCCGACGTTCTCCGAGGTCCCGGCCGAGGATCTGCAGGTGACGATGAAGGGCGTCCATGTGCCGCGCGCCGTCATCCAGCAGCAGTCCGGCGCCGCGGTCACCGTCGAGACGACCGACATCCGGTTGCAGCTGGCGCCGCCGGAGATCGCGAAACTGGCCGCGCGGGCGACCGGGCTGGACGGCCTGACCATGCGCGTCGTGGACGGCAAGCTGATGGCGAAGCTGTCCCTGCAGGGCGTCTCGGTCGACACCGAGGTGACGCCGACCGCGCGGAACGGCCGCGTCTCGCTGGCCGTCGGCGAGCTGGCCGGCAACGTGCCGAGCGTCGTCCGCGAGGTGCTGGAGGCGCGGCTGAAGCGCGGGATCGCGCTGCCGAAACTGCCGTACGACGCGACGCTGAAAGAGGTCGCCGTCGAGGGCTCCTCGGTGGTGCTGATCGCCAGCGCGGCGAATCTGTCGATGACCACCTGATCGATCGCGCCCCGGAACCCGTCGTCCCTGAGAGGGACGGCGGGTTTTCTTAGCTTCGGATCCTTGGGCGCCGAACGATCGCGATATATCGTCGACGTATCGCAAACGTGAAGGAACGGTGGTCGGGATGACGGGATCGGCGTACGCCGCCGGCTGGCCTTGGGCCGGTGCGGAACGGAACTGTGACGACTTCTTCGAGAGTCTCAAACGAGAGCTGCAGACCGCGCTGAACGGGCGCCGCCGCGGGCCCGGCGGGCCGCACGGGTTCGGCGGTCAGTGGGGCATGTTCGGCGGGCCGATGTTCGGGCCGCCGTGGGCGCAGGGGCCGCGGAGCCGGGGGCCGAAGGCGCGCCGCGGCGACGTCCGGGCCGCGATCCTCGCCGTCCTGGCCGAGCAGCCGATGAACGGCTATCAGCTGATCCAGGAGATCGCGGAGCGCAGCGGCGGCGCGTGGAAGCCGAGCCCCGGCTCGATCTACCCGACACTGCAGCAACTCGAGGACGAAGGCCTGGTGACGGCGGACGCCGAGGTCGGCCGGCGGACGTTCACGCTGACCGACGACGGCCGGGCGTACGTCGCCGAGCACGCGGACGAGGTCGCCGCGCCGTGGGAGGCGATGAGCGCGCCGGCCGACGACGACAACGGCTTCAAGCCGGTGCTCGGTCAGGTCGCCGCCGCCCTGTGGCAGATCATGTCGACCGGCACACCCGAGCAGCAGGAGCGCGCCCGCGAAGCCGTCGCCGACCTGCGCCGCAAGCTCTACGGCATCCTCGCCGACGACGAGCCCCGCTCATGAGCCCGCACCCACGGCGAGACCGCTACCGGTACGACGCCGGGCCGGAGTGGCCGAAACTCGTCCGGCCGGAACCGAAGCGGCGGGTGCGGATCGGGGATGTGGAGCGGGATCGGGCTGTTGAGGCGCTGAGTGAGCATTTCGTGGCTGGGCGGCTGACGCAGGAGGAGTTCGAGGAGCGCAGTGGGCAGGCGACTCGGGCGCGGTGGTCGGACGAGTTGAACGGGTTGTTCGACGACTTGCCGACGGCGGGCGAGGTGCAGCTGGCGCGGCGCGAGACGTCGATGCAGAAGCTGGTGGCGCCGTCGCCGCTGTTCTTCCTGGCGCCGGTGCTGATGGTCGGCCTGGTCGTCACCGCGGTCACGCTGACCGCGCCGTGGCTGCTCTGGGGCATCTTCTGGATCGCCCTGTTCAGCGGCGTCAACCGCCGCCGCTACCACCACTATCGACAGTGATGTCAAAGCTCGCGATCCGGCTCCGACCAAGGGGTGACAGCAACCCTTTGGAAGGAGACGGACATGAGCAAGGTGATCGTGGCGAACTACACCGTCAGCCTGGACGGTTACGGCGCCGGCCCGAACCAGCGGCTGGACCAGCCCTTCGGCGATGACGCCGAGGTCCTGCACGACTGGATGCTGATCGCGATGGCGGCCCGCGACCGCGGCGAGACCGGCCCCGGCGTCGACCAGCTGGACCGCTTCCGGGACGGCGTCGGCGCGACCATCATGGGCCGGAACATGTTCAGCCCGCTGCGCGGCGCCTGGGCCGACGAGTCGTGGCGCGGCTACTGGGGCGAGAACCCGCCCTACCACCACGCGACCTTCGTGCACACCCACCACCTCCGCCCCGACCTGGTGATGGACGGCGGCACCACCTTCCACTTCACCGACCAGCCCGCCGCGGCCGTCCTCGACCGCGCCCGGGAGGCGGCCGGCGATCAGGACATCGTGGTCGCCGGCGGCGCCGCGACCATCCGCCAGTACCTCGACGCCGATCTGATCGACGAGATCGACCTGATGGTCGCGCCGATCTTCCTCGGCGCCGGCGAGTCCCCGTTCGGCGGTGACGCGCTGAAGAAGTTCGACGTCACCGACACGGTCGTCCTGCCCAGGGCCACCCTGTACCGGCTGCGTCGGTAAGGACAGGAGGTAGTCCCCGAATCAGGGCTTCGCGAGGAGGACTCAGGCGCGGGCCGGGCTATACGTAGACAGCTACGTCCTGTCCCTACGGGACGCGTCTCAGCCAGTCCTCCGTGCCGAACTTGGTCTCGACCAGTTCTTCGGCGCGCGCGACGGTGTCCGCGTCGATCGACCCCTCGGTCAGGCCGTAGCGGTTGCCGAACGAGGCCACCATCCGGTCGATGACGTCGGGCCGCGCGAGACCGGTCTGACTGCGCAGCGGATCGACGCGTTTGTTGGCGCTGGTGGTGCCCTTGCCGGAGAGCTTCTCGCGCCCGATCCGCAGCACCTGCAGCATTTTCGCGGCGTCCATGTCGTAGGCCATCGTGACGTGATGCAGGACGGCGCCACCCGCGAAGCGCTTCTGCGCGGCGCCCGCGATCTTGCCCGCGGGCGAGGTGATGTCGTTGATCGGCTGGTACGTCGCCGCGATCCCCAGCTCGTTCAGCGCGCCGATCACCCAGTCGTCGAGAAAGGCGTACGACTCGACGAACGACAGCCCGGAGACCAGCGATTCGGGGACGTAGAGCGAGTAGGTGATGGTGTTCCCGGGCTCGACGAACATGGCCCCGCCGCCGCTGATCCGGCGGACGACGGTGACATCGTGCTGCTTGGCGCCGTCCAGATCGACCTCGTTGGCGAGGGACTGGAAACTGCCGATGATGACCGCGTTCGAAGCCCACTCCCAGACCCGCAGCGTCGGCGGCCGCACGCCCGAGCCGACCTCCTCGGTCAGCACCTCGTCGAGCGCCATCTGCAGCGCGGGCTCGCGCGGTACGTCGTGCACGAACTGCCAGTCGTGGTCTTGCCATCCGGTCGCGCCGGTCAGCGCCCGCCGGACCGCCACCGCGACGGCCTCCGGGGAGAAACCGACCATCTCGACACCGTCGCCGAGCACTCCGCGCACCCGGGCCGCCACCTGCGCGGCCGGCGTCACGATCGGCAGACCGGCCAGCGCGCCGTTGATCCGCTCCAAGGCGTCGTCGGGCTCCAGGAAGAAGTCTCCGCTGATCTGCGCCGACCGCACGTGGTCGCCCACCACGTCGAGATCGGCGACCACCAACTTCCCGCCGGGGACCTTGTACTCACCATGCATACCCGTCACAACCCCTTACCGCGCTGGGTTGTTCCGCCGCCGTCAGCGCGCGGGGGTGAGCTGGTAGGTGATCTCGAGCAGCCGCTCGCGCACCTCGGTGATGTCGCCGTTGCCGTCGATCTCGTGCAGCAGGCCGCGCTCGCCGTACAGGCTGAGCAACGGGACGGTCTGGTTGCTGTAGACCTCGAGCCGGTGCCGGACGACGTCCTCGGAGTCGTCGGAGCGGCCCTGCACCTGGGCGCGGTTCAGCAGCCGCGCGACCAGGGACTCACGATCGACGTGCAGGACGACGACGGCCGTCAGCTCGCGGCCCTGCGCGACCAGCAACTCGTCCAGAACGCCTGCCTGGTCGAGGGTGCGCGGGTAGCCGTCGAGCAGGAACCCGGAGCGGGCGTCCGCTGCGGCCAGCCGCTCCCGGATCATCGCGTTCGTCACCTCGTCGGGGACGTACGCGCCGGAATCGACGTACTGCTGGGCGGTCCGGCCCAGCTCGGAACCCGCGGCGACATGCGCGCGGAAGATGTCACCGGTGGCGATCGCCGGCACGGCGATCTGCTCGGCCAGCGTGCCGGCGTGGGTGCCCTTGCCGGCTCCGGGCGGGCCCATCAGGACGACGGTCGTCACTACAGCGCCTCCTGACTCACGGTAAGTTCGGATTCAGGTTAGAGGCTGGTGGCGGCGTTGCGATACGGCGTACGTCACGTCCGGACCTGTGATGTACGCCGTATCCCTTGTTCACATAGTGGGACGCAGCTCCACGGTGTCCCCCGGGCCGGCGAACTGCTCGGCCAATTCAACGGCCCGCTCGTGCGACGCGACGTCGATCAGGAAGAACCCGGCCAGGTGTTCCTTGGCCTCCGCATAGGGCCCGTCGGTGGCGACCCGGCCGTCGAGGCCGACCCGGTAGAGCTTGGCGTCCTGCGGGTCGCCGAGCGCCTGCGCCTCGACCAGCTCGCCGGACGCCGAGATCTCGGTCAGCATCCGCTCGAAATCGACGTCCATCGCCGCCCGCTCGGCGGCCGGGATCGCCCGGCCGACCTCGGTGAAGTCGATCGTCGGGTGGCCCCACGGCTGCGGGTTGGAGTGGATCAGGATCACGTACTTCACAACATCCTCCTCGGTGAGCTCTGCTTACGGCCGGAACGTCGGAGCCGTCGAGCGGTCCTCGACATCGTGGTCGCCGCGGCGGGCGATCCCGGCCAGCAGGTCGGCCACCTGGACCCGCGGATCCTGCCGGGAGTCGACCTGTTCGAAGCCTGCCAGGTCGACGTCCGCGAACTCGGCCAGGTACGCGCGGAGCCGGGCGACCCGGCGCCGGGTCAGCGCGCTCTGCTCGTCGTGGACGACCCCGACCGAGCGGCCGCCCGCACCCCAGAACAACACGGTCTCGGCCAGCGCCGGGACCAACGGCTCGAGCGGCGGCGGGATCGCGGGATCGTCGTCGATCAGCCGCAGCAGGGTCTGCTCGACATGCGCTCGGGACACCCCGGACAGCTCGGGCGGGCCATGCGCGAAGAACTGGTCGATCGCGTCGTGGTCGAGCAGGCGGAGCCGCTTCGTCCGGGTGAGGATCAGGAACGCGTCCAGGAACGCCGTCCGCTCCCGCAGCTCGCGGACGTCGAACGCGCGGCCGAGGCGGGTGCCGTCGCCGTACGACGGCTCGCCGGTGAACAGCTCCAGGACGCGACGGGCGACGTACGTCCGCTTGTCGATGCGGTGCACATGCGCGCGGCCGTCGAGCTGCCGCAGGAACCATTCGAGCGCCGGCCGCTCCTCGGGCCGCAGCAGCCGGTTGGACTTGTACTCCGCACCCCGGCCGGTCCGCACGGCCGCGATCAGCCCGGCCGCCTCCGGCACGGTCAGATCGACGCTCGCATGGACGATCTCGGGCCACTCGGGATCGAGCAGATTACTGCCGGAGAACCCGGACTCGTCACAGGCGATCACCAGGTCAGGCATGTCCGCCCGCCTGATCACCCATACCGCCCATCATCGGCGCGATGCCGACACGGCACCACCTATTTGCGGGCCAGGACGCCGAGGATCAGCCGGGCCGCGCCGGTGGGGCTGAGCTGCTGCTGGCCGGCGGGCCACCAGTGAGTCAGATCGCTGATACCGGGATCGAGGATCTCGAGGCCGGCCAGCGCTTCGGCGAGCTCGCCGCGGGAGCGGAACCGCAGCCGCGGGAAGGACTCCTGGAAACGCTCTTCGATCGCGGTGGCGAACTCGGCCAGCCGGCTGCCGTCGCGCGGGTTCATCGGGTGGGTGATGGCGATCTGCGAGCCGGCGGGGAGCCCGGCGAGGTACTCGTCGAGCAAACGGCGCAGCTGGTCCTCGTCGATGACGGTGTGCAGCACCAGGCCGAAGACCAGCCCGACCGGGCGCTGGAAGTCGATCACCTCGGTAACCGCCGGATGCCCGAGCACACTCGCCGGATCGAGCAGATCGGCGGGTACGAAGAACGACGTCTGCTCGTCGGCCAGCAGGGCCTGCCCGTGCGAAATCGCGGTCACGTCGTTGTCGACGTACACCGTTCGGGACGCCGGGCCGGCCGCCTCGTGCAGGTTCGGGGCGGCGGGCAGGCCGCAGCCGAGATCGAGGAACTGCCGGACGCCGGCCCCGGCCATCCGGCTCACGGCGGCGCCCAGCCAGCGCCGGTTCTCCGCGGCCAGCTGCGGGATCTCGGGGGCGATCTTGAGCAGCTCGGCGAAGAACTGGCGGTCGATCTCGAAGTTGTTCTTACCGCCCAGCATCAGATCGTAGATCCGGGCGTCGGAGGGCCGATTCAGGTCGAGCTCGGGGCCGATCCGGCGCGCCACATCTCCGGCCGTATCACCCGTTGGCATCGCCCCGACCACCCCGCTCCGGCATCCGAAAAGATCGCTTGCCCGGAAGGCTATCGCGCACGTGGCCCGGGTCACCAAACGGGCTGTGTCGCGGAACATGCGGAGCGTGAGCTCCCACCCCACGGGAGTTTCCGGCGAGCTCGCGGTAAGCGCTTGCCCTCAGTCGGCAGGGCCCCCAGACTTACGCCAGATTTTTCGTGCTCCACCCCGCCCCGAACTACCGGAGACCCGATGACCGAGTTACGTCGCCGTACCTTCCTGGCCGCCAGCGCGCTGGCGTCCACCGCCCTCGTCCTGCCGCCCGCCGCCGCCCGGGCGCTCGCCGTCCAGGTCCGCTCGGTCGACGAGCTCCGGCGCGCGATCGCCGCGGCGGGCGCGGGCACCGAGATCGTGCTGGCCGACGGCACGTACGCCGTCACCGGCAGCCAGGGCATCCCGGTTCAGAGCCGCCGCGGGACGGTGTCCGCGCCGATCGTGATCCGGGCCGCGACGGTCGGCGGGGTGACGCTGACCGGCGACCGCGGATTCGTGCTGAGCGATTCGGCGCACGTGGTGATTCAGGGGTTCAAGCTGCGACAGCGGACGACGTTCGACATCCCGACCAGTTGCAAGAACATCCGGATCAGCCGGAACGACCTGCAGTTCGCCGATGTCGAAGGGCTGAACTGGCTGCTGGTGCGGGGTGACTCGACGGTGGTCGAGCGCAACCACTTCCACGGCAAGTCGACGCTCGGGGTGTTCCTGGGCGTCGAGGGGCCGGGGAGCGCAGGGATGGCGGTCGGCGTCCGGATCGCGCGGAACCACTTCTCCGATCACACCTTCGCCGGGGACAACGGCGGCGAGCCGATCCGGCTCGGGCTCAGCGGGCGGTCGCTCAGCGATGCGGGCGCGATCGTCGAGGAGAACCTGTTCGAGCGCGCGAACGGCGACCCGGAGGCGGTCTCGGTGAAGTCGTCGGGGAACACGATCCGGCACAACACCGTCCGGTCGAGTCTCGGCGGGATCGTGCTGCGGCACGGGAACCGGAGCCGCGTCGAGGGCAACTTCGTGCTGAACGGCAGCAACGGTATCCGGATCTACGGTAACGACCACCTGATCGTGAACAACTACGTCGAGCAGGTGAGCGGGGTCGGGATCGTGCTGGGCAGCGGGAACGTCCGCGACCACAAACCCGAGGACTCCCCCGAGAGCCGCCGCGGCAACGACGCTCCCGACCGCGTGACGATCGCCCTCAACACCGTGCTCTCCTCCGGGACGGCGATCGGCGGCGAGAGTCAGCGCACCCTCGCGCCGGCCGGCTGCACGATCTCCGACAACCTCCTGATCGGCGACGCCGGCAAGACCCTCGTCTCGATGCCCTTCCAGCAGGGCATCACCTGGGCCGGCAACCTGCTGTGGGGCGCCGCCGCCAACGGCAACATCCCGGCCGCCGGCTTCACCCGCCAAGACCCCCGGCTCACCACCACCGGCATCCGCCACCTGACCGCCGCCAGCCCCGCGATCAACGCCGCCGCCCGCACCTACTCCAACGTCACCCAAGACCTCGACGGCCACCCCCGCACCGGCCGCGCCGACATCGGCGCCGACGAATACAGCACCGCCGCTCCGCTGCGGCGCCCGCTCACCGCCGCCGACGTCGGCCCGCGGTCGTAGCCCCGGACCCCAGACACTCACCAACTACCTCCGGAGCCTGTTCCGGCAGGCCGCCCAGGCGTGGCGGTACTCCGCAGAGTTGGTGAGTGGGGGCGATTCGTCCTTCACCGATCAGTTTTCCGAAGCTCGCTCGTCTCAACCGTCATGGCAAAATTCTTGTACTCGGTGACGATGTCGGCGGACGGGTTCATCGCGGGCCCGGGCGGTGACATGCAGTGGATGCGGCCCTATCTGGGGGCCAATGCGGAACTCGACGCATTGGTCCCCCAGATCGGGGCGATCCTGGCCGGGCGGCGTTCGCACGACGGCGACGACCCACACAAGGGCCAACCCGGCGAGGGCGAGGCCTTCGGCGGCGGGTGGGACGGGCCGGAGTTCGTGCTGACCCATCGCATCCCGGCAAACCCGAACCCCTGGGTGACCTTCGTCGATCAGTTGCCCACGGCAATCACAGCAGCCGCGGAGGCGGCCGGGGACAAGTATGTGAACGTGATCGGGGCCGACGTGGCCCGGCAGTGTTTGGAGGCCGGCGCGCTGGACGAGGTGCTGCTGATCGTGGCGCCGGTGTTCCTCGGCGCGGGGACGCGGGTGTTCGCAGGCGCCGGGCCGGTTCGGCTCGCGCGGCGGCGGGTGACCGAGGCGGCGTCCGGGACCAACCTGTGGTTCGACGTGCTTTGAGATGATGAGCGCATGTTCGTGCGCACCGAGCGGCTGACGATCCGCCGTTTCGAACCGGCCGACGCGACGGCGTTCGCGGCGTACCGCTCAGATCCCGAGGTCGCCCGCTACCAGTCCTGGGAGACGCCGCTCACCGCGGCCGACGCCCTCGCGACCGTCACCGACTACGGCGCGGGCGACCCGGATGCCCCCGGCTGGTTCCAGTACGCCGTGGCCCTGGACGGCGCGCTGATCGGCGACCTCGGCCTCAACCTCGACCCCAATCTGATGCAGGCCGAACTCGGCTTCACCCTGGCGCCGGCCTACCAGGGCCGCGGCTACGCGACCGAAGCCGTCCACGGCCTGCTCAGCCACCTCTTCACCACGAAGAACCTGCACCGCGTCTCCGCCGAATGCGACGCCCGCAACACGTCCTCCGCCCGCCTGCTCGAACGCGTCGGCTTCCAGCGCGAAGGCCTCCGCCGTTCCCACACCTGGATCAAAGGCGAGTGGACCGACGACCTCCTCTTCGGCCTCCTGAGCTCCGACTACGTCAGCTGACCTGGGCGGCCAGAGTGACGCCGGTGAGGTCTTCGGCGACGGACCAGAGGCGGGTGTTGTCTGCCTCGATGCGGGAGCGCTTGGGAGCGTTGGCGAGCTTGGTGGGGCCGATCAGACCGAAGCCTTTTGAGGGGCCGTAATAGGCGCCGTGCCGGGCGTCCGGGCTGGTGGCGGCGTAGAGGAGCGGTTCGGTGCCCTCAGCAACTTCCTGGGACGGGAGCAGGCGGCCGAGGATGCGGTTGGCCAGCGGCTCTTTGGGGGCGCCGGCGCCGAGGGTGGCGCCGGCGGTCTGCAGGTTGGTGCGGGTGAAGCCGGGGTGGGCTGCGACGCTGAGCAGGTTCCAGCCGCGGTCGGTGGCGATCCGGGCGAGCTCGTTACTCATCATCAGGTCGGCGAGTTTGGACTGCGCGTAGGCCAAACCGGCGCTGTAGCGCTTGTCCCAGTTCAGGTCGTCGAACTGGATCCGGCCGTAGTTCGCCGTCCCGCTGCTCATCGTGACGACCCGCGGCGCGGGGGCGGCGAGGAGGAGCGGCAGCAGCCGCAGGGTGAGCGCGAACGGGCCGAGGAAGTTCGAGCCGAACTGGAGCTCGAAGCCGTCGGCGGTACTGAAGCGTTTCGGCGGGTTCATCACGCCGGCGTTGTTGATCAGCAGGTCGAGCCGCGACTCATCGGCGATCAGACCGGTGGCGAACTCCTGGACCGAGGCCAGGTCGGCGAGGTCGATCCGGCGGACTTCGAGCTGGGCGCCGGGGACCTCGGCGAGGATCTCGGCCCGGGCCGCCTCGCCCTTGGCGACCGTCCGGACGGCCATGATCACCCGCGCCCCGGCGGCGGCCAGCCGCTTGGCGGCCTCCTTGCCGGTCCCACTGTTGGCGCCGGTGACGACGGCAAGTTTGCCGCGCTGATCGGGGACGACATACATGATCTCCTCCATAAAAGACTGATGGTCTGTTATGACTGAGACGTTATCAGACCGCCGGTTCGATAACAACAGACCGACGGTCTGTAGGATGTGACCGTGACGACATTCCAGCGCGCCCGCAACGAGGAGCAGCGCGCGGTCCGGCGCCAGGCGATCCTGGCCACGGCCGCGGCGATGCTGGCCGAGATGCCGGTCAGCGAGGTCAGCCTGAACGAGCTCAGCCGCCGGGCCGGCCTGGCCAAGTCGAACGTGCTCAAGTACTTCGACTCCCGCGAGGCGATCCTGCTCGAGCTGTCCGGCTCCGAGCTGACCGACTGGGTCACCGACCTGGCCGCGGGGACGGCGGCGCTCCCGGCGTCCGCCGCACTGCGCGAGCGGGCCGGGCTGCTGGTCGAGATCGTGGTCGAGACGCTGAGCGCACGTCCGGTGCTCTGCGATCTGATCAGCAGTCAAGCGCCGGTGCTGGAGCGCAACATCTCCGCCGAGACCGCACTCACCTTCAAACGCTCGGCCGCGGCGAACTACCAGCGAATGATCGACGCCGTCGTCGTCGCACTACCGGAGATCGGCGCGGACGGCGCAGCCCGCTTCATCCCACCCGCAAGCATGCTGGCCGGCGCCATCTGGACCCACGCCCACCCCACCCCGGCCATGCTCGCCGCCTACGACGCCGACCCCGCCCTCGCCCCACTCCGGATGGAGTTCGCCCCCACCCTGCGCCAACACCTGACGACCTTGATGGACGGCGTACTCCCCTAAGCCGCGTAAACCGGGCCGAGGTCGGCGTACACCTGGTAGCTGGTGATCAGCCCCGCGGCATCGACGTCCCAGATGCTGACGGTCGGCAGCGTGACCTCCTTACCGTCCAGGCGGGTGTAGGTGACATCGGTTTCGGCGATCGTGGTCGCGTCGACGGTGAAGACGCGGTTGATCCGGTGCGCGACGCCCTGGACGGTGGCGAAGAAAGCGGCGTTCCCGCCGAGGATCGCCTCGATCCCGACCAGCGGCTCCTGGTTACCGAAGATGAATCGGCCGTCGGCCGCGAACAAGGCTGTCATCGTGTCAAGATCCTGCGCATCGACGGCGCGGAAGACGATCTGTGCTTCAGGCATGGATCGAAACTAAGCACCGCGACAGTTGCGAGCCATCCCATCTTTTTGGGATGCCGTGCGGCGAACACCTGTGTGACCATCGAAGGGTGAACCATGCCGCGCAGTTCCGCGCCTACGATCGGGTGGTGTCGCTGACGGATGCGAAGCTGCCGTTGGCGGAGCTGTTCGACGAGGCGCAGCAGGTCCTGCGGCGGGCGATCTCGCGGGACAGCAGCTGCTGGCACGCGATGGATCCGGCGACGCTGATCGAGACCCGGTACTCGGCCGAGCGGATGCCGGCGCCGACCGCGCAGATCGCCGAGATCGCTTACCTGTATGACGATTTCAACTCGTTCGGAACGTTGTTCAAGGCGCCCCGGCACAGCGGCGTCCTCAGCGAGGCGACCGGTGGCGACCTGCGGAAGAGCCGCCGCTACCGCGAGCTGCTCGAGCCAGTCGGGATGACCGGCGAGCTGCGGACGGCGTTCGTCGTGGACGGCGTCGCCTGGGGTTGCGTCTCGTTCTTCCGGCAGGGCGACTTCACTCCCGAGGAGCGCGACTTCGCGAATGTGATCGCGCCGCTGCTCGGGCTGTGCTTCCGATCGGCCGGAATTCATGCCCGATCGGGCGGACCTGGCGCGAACCTGTGGCCCGGCGTCCTGGTCTTCGACGAACGGCGGCAGCTGGAGTCGCACACGCCGTCCACCGCCGGTTGGCTGGCCGAGCTCGGCTTCGAGGGCTCGATCACCCGGGACCGGCTGCCGTACAAGGTGGTCTCGATCGTCGAACGCGTCCGGATCACCGGGCGGGAGGCGACCGCGCGGATGCTCGGCGAATCCGGCCGATGGATCCAGATCCACGCCGCGCCGGCCAGCACCGGCGACACCTGGGATCATCGGGTGGCGGTGGTCCTGCAGACGGCCGCCGTCCCGTCAGTGGCTCCGCTCGTCTCGGCGGCGTACGGGTTGACGCCGCGCGAGCGCGAGCTGACCGAGTTGGTTCTCCAAGGCAACGACACCCGGGAGATCGCCGGCCGGCTGCACCTGTCGCCGCACACCGTGCAGAGCCATCTGAAATCGATCTTCGCGAAGGTCGGCGTCCGCAGCCGCCGCGAGCTGGTCGGGCGGATCGCTCAGGGCAGGTAGTAGTTCGGGTTCGGCAACTTGAACGTGCGATCGGCGTACCCGCCCCTGAGGTCGGAGTACTGGTCGCCGAAGTTCGCCACGATGTCGTAGCCCAGCGATTCGATGTGCGCGCGGGTCGCCGACTTGTAGTGGATCGTCGTACAGGCACCGTTCGGGTCGGCCGCACAGGCCTGCTTCAGGTACGTCGGGTAGTCCGCCGGCGCGGGCTTCGTGAACAGACCGTCCTCGCCGTTCGGCAGGCTGGTCGGCTTCGGATACCCGGCGTCGATCCCGACCCCGTCCGCCGTGAGGTTGCCCAACGTCGCCTGCTCCTGCGCGGCACCCCGCCCAGTCAGGAAGAAGACCGCATACCCCTCCCGCTCAGCCGTCTTCACCAGATCCACCATCCCCGGTACGGCGGGGAACTTCTGCCCCAGCACGTAGTCCGCGTTGGTCGCCGGGTTGAACGCCCAGTTGCTCGCGATCTCGTAGTTCCACGTGACCAGCGAGGTGTCGTCGACGTCCAGCAGGATCGCCTTGGTCTTGCGCGTGTGGTGCTGAGCCGCGATCCACCGCTGCCCGGCCTTGGCCACCGACCTGGCCTCGCGCGCATAGTTGCTGTCGGCACCGAATGTCCCCGAGCCGAGCGGATCGCCGTAGTAGTTCCGCAGTTGCTGACGCAGCACATCGATATTCGTCACATCCCGCTCGCTGCGCGGTGTCGACGTCCGAATCGCCGCCGTCCCCGCCGAATACGCGACCCCGCCGACCACCGACGTCAGCGCCACCACCGCGGCGCCGATCCCAACCACCCGCCGCGAAACGCGGATACCCATCATGACCTTCTCCCGGACCGAGTTCGGTGTGCGTCAGCAACCTAACTCCGTCCGGGCCCGCGACCCGCTGACAGATGTCATGGGTCGCGGGCGGGCGGTGCGTTTCAGTCCGGGTCGTAGGCCAGGTTCGGGCGGAGCCAGCGCTCGATCTCCTCGACGGTCTCGCCGCGGCGGGCGGCGTAATCGGTGATCTGATCCTTGCCGAGGCGGCCGACGCTGAAGTAGCGGGACGCCGGGTGCTGGAAGATCAAGCCGGAGACCGCCGCGGCCGGCGTCATCGCGAAGGACTCGGTCAGGGCCAGGCCGAGTTTGTCCGCTTCGAGCAGCTGGAACAGCTCCTGCTTCTCGCTGTGGTCGGGGCTGGCCGGGTAGCCGAGCGCCGGGCGGATGCCGCGGAAGCGTTCGGCGTGCAGGTCGGACAGCTCCGGCTCGGCGTCCGGCTCGAACCAGGCCTTGCGGGCCTCCAGGTGGATCCACTCGGCGAACGCCTCGGCGAGCCGGTCGGCCAGGGCCTTCACCATGATCGCGCGGTAGTCGTCGTTCTTCGCCTCGTAGACCGCGGCCAGCTTCTCGGCGCCGTGGATCGCGACGCCGAAGCCGCCGAGGTAGTCGCCGGCCGGGGCGACGTAGTCCGCCAGGCAGCGGTTGTGCCGACCGGCCGGCTTCTCGGTCTGCTGCCGCAGCATCGGGAACGAGATCTCCGTGCCGTCGAGCAGGATGTCGTCCCCCTCGCTGTGCGCGGGCCAGAAACCGTAGGCGCCCTCGGCCGTGAAGGAGCCGTTGGCAATGATCTCGTCGAGCAGCGTCTGCGCGTCGTCGAAGAGCTCGCGGGCCACCGGCTGCTCCAGGATCGCCGGGTACTTGCCCTTCAGCTCCCAAGCCAGGAAGAGGAACTGCCAGTCGACCATCGCCCGCAGCGTCTCCAGACTCGGCGACACCCGCCGCAATCCGGTGAACGCGGGCACCGGCGGGGTGCCGTGCTCGACCGGCTCGGCGTTCGCGCGTGCCTGCTCGACCGTCAGCAACGGCGCACGCTGCTTGTTGGCGTGCTGCTCGCGCAGCCGCTCCTGGTCGGCGGCGTTGCTGATGGCAAGCGCTTCGGCGCGGTCGTCGTCCAACAGGTCCGAGACGACGCCGACGACACGGGACGCATCCAGCACGTGGACGATCGTCTTGTCGTACGCCGGGGCGATCCGGACCGCCGTGTGCTGTTTCGAGGTGGTGGCGCCGCCGATCAGCAGCGGCAGCTTGAGCCCGCGGCGCTGCATCTCGCTCGCCACCGCGACCATCTCGTCGAGGGACGGCGTGATCAGCCCGGACAGCCCGACCGCATCGGCGCCCTCGGCAACAGCCGTGTCGAGAATCTTTGCCGCCGGCACCATCACGCCGAGGTCGATCACCTCGTAGTTGTTACAGCCGAGGACGACGCCGACGATGTTCTTGCCGATGTCGTGCACATCGCCCTTGACGGTGGCCAGCACGACCTTGCCCTGCCCGCGGACGGCCTCGGCGCGGCCCTCGCGGCGGGCCTGCTCCTTCTCCTCCTCCATGTACGGCTCGAGGTAGGCGACCGAGCGCTTCATCACCCGGGCGCTCTTCACGACCTGCGGCAGGAACATCTTGCCCGCGCCGAACAGGTCGCCGACCACCTTCATCCCGTCCATCAACGGGCCCTCGATCACCTCGAGCGGCCGCGGCAGCTTCTGCCGGGCCTCCTCGGTGTCGTCCTCGATGTAGTCGACGATGCCGTGCACCAGCGCATGCGACAACCGCGCCTCGACAGTGCCCTCGCGCCAGCTCAGGTCGACCTCGCGCTTGGTGCCCTTGCCCTTCACGGTTTCGGCGAATTCGACCAACCGGTCGGTCGCGTCCTCGCGGCGGTCGAAGATGACATCCTCGACCAGCTCCAGCAGGTCCTTCGGGATGTCCTCGTAGACGGCCAGCTGACCGGCGTTCACGATGCCCATGTCCAGGCCGACCTGGCCCGCGTGGTACAGGAACGACGAGTGCATCGCCTCCCGGACGACGTCGTTCCCGCGGAACGAGAACGACAGGTTCGAGATACCGCCGCTGATGTGGACGCCGGGACACCGCTGTTTGATCAGCGGCAGCGCGTCGATGAAGTTCTTCGCGTAACCGTTGTGCTCGGACATACCGGTCGCGACGGCCAGCACGTTCGGGTCGAAGATGATGTCCTCGGCCGGGAAGCCGATCCCGGTCAGCAGGTCGTACGCGCGGCCGCAGATCTCCACCTTGCGCTCGGCGGTGTCGGCCTGGCCCTGCTCGTCGAAGGCCATCACGACCGCGCCGGCGCCGTACGACATGATCCGGCGGGCCCGGTCGAGGAACTCCTCCTCACCCTCCTTCAGGCTGATCGAGTTGACCACGCCCTTGCCCTGCACGCATTTCAGGCCGGCCTCGAGGACGGTCCACTTCGAGCTGTCGATCATGATCGGGATCCGGGCCACCTCGGGCTCGGTCGCGATCAGGTTCAGGAAGGTGGTCATCGCCTGCTCGGAGTCGAGCAGGTCGGCGTCCATGTTGACGTCCAGCAGGTTCGCTCCGCCGCGGACCTGCTCCAGCGCGACGTCGACGGCGGCCTGGTGGTCGTCACCCTCGATCAGCCGGCGGAAGCGGGCCGAGCCGGTCACGTTGGTGCGCTCGCCGATCATCACGAAGCCGGTGTCGGCGCCGATCTTGAACGGCTCCAGGCCGGAGAAGCGGGTGGTGTGGTCGGTCGGGGTGACCGGACGCGGCGGCATCCCCTTGACCGCGGTCGCGATCCGGTTGATGTGCGCGGGCGTCGTACCGCAACAGCCGCCGACGATGTTGACCAGGCCGGACTCGGCGAACTCCTGCAGCATCCCGGCCGTCTCGTCCGGGGTCTCGTCGTACCCGCCGAAGGCGTTCGGGAGGCCGGCGTTCGGGTGCGAGGCGACGAAGGTGTCGGAGAACCGGGAGAGGTCGGCCACGTGCGGGCGCATCTCGGCCGCGCCGAGTGAGCAGTTCACGCCGACGACGAGCGGTTTCGCGTGCTCGATCGAGCTCCAGAACGCCTCGACGGTCTGCCCGGACAGCGTCCGTCCGCTCAGGTCGACGATCGTCACCGAGATCCACAGCGGTAGCTGCGGCGCGACCTCCTGGGCGGCGGCGATGGCGGCCTTGCAGTTCAGGGTGTCGAAGATCGTCTCGATCAGCAGCAGATCGACGCCGCCCTCGGCCAGGGCCGCGATCTGCTCGGCGTACGACGCCTTCACCTGCTCGAAGGTCACCGCCCGGTACGACGGGTCCTCGACCTTGGGGGACAGCGAGAGCGTGACGTTCAGCGGGCCGATGGAGCCGGCCACGAACCGGCCGCCGAACTCGTCGGCGGCCTGGCGGGCCAGCTGGGCGCCGCGCACGTTCATCTCCCGGACGTGCGCCTCCATGCCGTAGTCGGCCTGGCCGATGCTGGTCGCGGTGAAGGTGTTCGTGGTGGTGATGTCGGCGCCGGCCGCGAGGTACTGCCGGTGGACGTCGAGGATGACGTCTTCCCGGGTCAGGTTCAGCAGGTCGGGATCGCCGGTCACGTCGTGGGTGTGGTTCTGGAACCGATCACCCTGATAGTCCGCGGTCGTGAGTTTCGCGCCTTGCAGCATGGTGCCCCAGGCGCCGTCGAGAACCGCCACCCGCTCCGCGAGCAGTTGCCGCAGATCAGCTTCACTCATCCGTCGCGTCACCTCCAGATTCGCTCCGGAGGCGCCCTTGCAACAGTGCCTCCCCACGAGGCCCCACCCGAGCGTGGCGGACCGTGACGATCCGTTGCAGCGCCTCTCGAGCTGGTCACACCATGTTAGCGGCGTCACAGCCCTGGGTCAGGCCCGCGATCCATTCTATGAGACGGGTGTTCACATTTCGAATGGCCGGGGCTTTCTCGGCGGTCAGTGGATCAGCTGCTGGATCCCCGGCGCGTAGAGCTCGACGATGCGCTCGACGTCCGCGGTCGCGGCGAGGCCGGTCCGGTCGATCGCCATCGCGGCGCTCAGGCCGAGCAGCTGGGCGGTGATCAGCTCGGCGCGCAGGTGCGCGTCGGTGCCGGTCAGCCGGGCGGCGAAGGCGTGGGTCACCTGGTCGCGGAAATGCTCGCGGATCAGCGCCCGCTCGTCCCCGCCGCCGGCGGCGAAGACCACCCGGAGCAGCAGGTCGAGGCCGTTCTCCCGGCGGTGGGTGATCAGCGTCCGGACGACGTGCGCGCCGAGCTCGGCGTCGGGCGCGGCCAGCAGGAACTCGGCGGCCTCGCTGAAGTCGGCGACCCGCTCGAAGAGCGCCTCCTTGCTGCCGAAGTGCTTCACGATCAGGGCGGCGCTGACATTGGCGTCCTTGGCGATCCCGCGCAGCGTGACCGCGGCGTACGGCTGCAGGGCGAAGGCACGGCGGGCCGCCCGCAGGATGGCTGTCCGGCTGGGATCGATCACGGCGTACCCGCCTCGGTCTTCGGGATCAGCAGGACCAGCGCGGCCGCGACGGCCGCCGCGAGCCCCGCGACCACGAACACGGACAGGTACGCCGACAGCGCGGGCGCGACCCGACCGGCGTCCGCGATCGTCAGATTGGCCAGGACGGTGGCGACGATCGCGCTGCAGACCGCCGTGCCGATCGTGCGCATCAGGGCGTTGATTCCGTTGGCCGCCGCGGTCTCGGTCACTGGCACAGCATGCATGATCAGAGCCGGGAGTGCCGAATAGGCGATCGCCGTCCCGGCGGAGACGACGGTCGCGCCGGCGACGATCCCGGCGAGGTTGTGACTGGTGAACAGGCGGACGACGTACCCGACGGCCATCAGCACCGCCGCGATCCCGAGGGTGAAGCGGGCGCCGCGGGCGGCGGAGATCCGGGCGGAGAGCGGGGAGAGCAGGACCATCGCGATCCCGCCGGGGAGCAGGCACAGACCGCTGACCACGATCGATTTACCCAGGCCGTAGCCGGTCCAGCTCGGCTCCTGGACGAGTTGCGCAGTGGACAGCGAGTTCGCGTAGAAGGCGAAACCGATCAGCAGCGCGGTCAGGTTGGTGTAGAGGACCGCGGGTCGGACCGACACCCGGAGATCGACGAGCGGGCCGATCGTCCGCAGCTCGTACCGGACCCAGATCGGCACGACGGCCAATGCCACGGCGACCAGCCCGATCGTCGGCCCCGCGCCCCACGCGCCGCCCTTCGAGATCGCGAGCAGCAGGCAGACCAGGAACACCGTCAACCCGACTGCCCCGAGGACGTCGAACCGCCCACTGCTGCGGACAGTGGACTCCGGGATGATCAGCAACACCAGCACGATGTCGATCAGCCCGAGCACGGCGCACGCCCAGAACATCGCCTGCCAGTTCCAGTACTCGACCACCAGCGTCGCCGCCGGCACCCCGAACGCCGCCCCGACCCCCAGCGTCGAACTCATCAACGCGATCGCCGGCAACACCCGTCGCGGCGGCAACTCGTCCCGCAAGATGCCGATCCCCAACGGCACCACCGCCACCGCCGCCCCCTGAAACCCCCGCCCCACCACCAACACCGCCAGCGCACTACTACTCGCGCACAGCACCGACCCGACCACCATCAACCCCAGCACCAGCACCAACACCCGGCGCTTCCCGTACATATCCCCCGCCCGCCCCAGCAACGGCGTAAAAACCGCCCCCGCCAGCAACGTCACCGTCACCACCCAACTCACATCACTCCCCGACCGCCCCGTAATCCCCACCAACGCCGGCAACAGCGGCACCACAATCGTCTGCCCCACCGAAACCAGCACCCCACAAAACCCCAACACCCCCAGCACTCCCCGCTCCCTCACCCACCCATAGTAAACACCCGTTCACCATCCCGGCCCCGAACCCCAGCCACCCACCAACTCCCCCAACATGCGACGACACGCCGCAACACACGGCGTGTCGCGGCGTCAATCAGCAGTTGGTGAGTCGTGGCGTCCGCCCGGGGTTGTTGCGGGCTGCTGCCGTCGGCGGGACGAGACCTGGGGAAGGTGAAACGGGCCCGGGCGCCTGGGGAGGGTAGGCGCGCCGGGCCCGGTGGGGGCGTCGGCGAGGGGGTGGCGCCGACGGCCCGGATTGGGGGTTAGCGGACTGGGCCGGGGACCAGTTCGATGGTGGCTTTGTGGGAGGCGCCTTGCTGGTCGGTCCAGGTGACGTCGACCTTGTCGCCGGGGTGGTGGGAGTCGAGGAGGTTGCTGAGGGTTTCGGGGGAGGTGACAGGTTTGCCGGCGAAGGAGCTGATGACGTCGCCGGGCTGGATGCCGGCGTCGTCGGCCTTGCCCTGGGGGATGACGTCCTGGACGGCGGCGCCCTGGACGCCGGCGTTCGGGGCGATCGAGATGCCGAGCAGTGGGTCGGCGCCCAGGTGGATACCTGCGGACTCCTGGCCGGAGCGGATCTTGTTGGCGATATCCATGGCCTGGTTGATGGGGATCGCGTAACCCTGGGCGCCGGAGCTGTTGCCCTGACCACCATTACCTTGGCCGCCGTTCGGGTCGCCTTGGCCGTAGCCGCCGGAGCCGTCACCGAATCCGGGGCCGCCCTGGCCGAACGCGTTACCGGAGCCGTCGCCCGGCCCGGCGCCGAAGCCGTTGCCCGACCCGTCGCCAGTACCGTCCGGAATGCCGGTGCCGTCCGGGATGCCCGTGCCGTCGGGGTTGCCGTTGCCGTCGGCGGTGAGGGTGTTACCCGGCTTCGCGCCGCCGGACTTCGTCTGGCCGGGGAAGTTGTTACCGCCGCCGCTGCCGCCGTTGTTCCCGGCGGTGTCGACGCCGATCACCTCGCCGTTGGTGTTGACCAGCGGCCCGCCCGACTGGCCGGACTTGATCGGCGCGTCGGTCTGGATCAGGTTGCTCAGGTTCTCCGGGTCCTGCCCGTTCTGGTCGGTCGCGGTGATCGACTGGTTGAGCCCGGTGATCTTGCCCGACGCGTAGCTCGGCGTACCGCCCTTGCCGCCAGCATTCCCGATCCCGACCACCTGGTCGCCGACCTTGACCTTCCCGGAGTCGCCGATCTTCGCGGTCTCCAGCCCGGACGCGTTTTTCAGTTTGAGGACGGCGATGTCGTGGTCCTCGTCGTACCCGACCACACTCGCCTCGTACGTCTTCCCGTTCCCCACGTTCGTCACGGTGATCGACGTCGCGCCCTCGATCACGTGGTGGTTGGTCAGGACGACGCCGTCCGACGTCAGCACGATGCCCGTCCCGGCCGCCTTCGCGTTCTCCAGCCCCAGAACCGTGTTGATGTTCACCAGCCCGGGCGAGACCTTGGCCGCGACCGACGCCGGATCGAACTGCTGCTGCGACAACTGCGAGCCGTGCGTCCCGCCGACCTGCTGATCGATGCCCCAGGCAACCGACCCGGCGACGAGCAGCGCGGCGATACTCATCGCCCCGGCCGCCAGCAGCCGCCGCTTCTTCCGCCGCGGCCCCTGCGCCGGCCCAACCCCGACCACCTGCCCGGGAACCGGCGGATACCCACCCGACCCACCCGGCTGCCACGCATACTGCGCCGGCACCTGAGCCTGCTGTGCATGCTGCCGCTCCGGGTTCTGCACGCCACCAGGAGCCCCCGGCAACTGCCACCCCGGATTCTGGAACGGCGCCTGCGGCGCCACATTCTGCACAAACCCTTGCTGCACAGGCTGACCCGGCGCCTGGTACTGCGGACCCGGCGGGAGCGGGATCGCCGGACGAGACTCCTGCACTCCACCAGCCAGCGACTGCGCACCCGATCCAGCAGCACCGGCCGCCTGCGAACCTTCGACCGGCGCACCCAGCTGCGCACCTCCGGCCGCCCCGCTCACCTGCGAACCCTCGACGCGAGCCCTCGGCTTCGAGCCCTCGTCAAGGTGGACGCCGGGCTGCGCCTTCGGGGCGTGTGTCTCGGGCGTCTGGCCCGGAGCCTGCTGGCCTGGAATCGCCTGCTGCTGTGGGGATTGCGGGCTCTGGGCCTGCTGGTCGTCCTGTTGTCCCGTACCGTCGTTCATCGCCGTTGCCCTCCGTCAGCCAGTTCGCTCTGCCTTCGAGTAGAGCTCGCCAGACTGAGAACTCCATCGGGCCAACCAATGAATCAGCTGAGAATCTTCTCCACGGCCGCGACGACGGCGCGGCGGCGGACGATCCGGCTCGGCGCGGCGGCGCCGTACTCGGGGGTCATCGACGACCAACTGGTGGCGATCGCCTGGATGAGCGACAGCAGGGTGACCGCGCTGAACTGCTTCGGGACGGTACGGCGGCGCTGTGCGCGCTCCAGCTCCTCCAGCCGGTCGTGGTTGACCGCGAGGACCGCCTCCAGCGGTTTGCCGTCGGGTCGCTCCAGGCGGTACCAGCTGGTCAGCCGGAGCCGGGCCGGGTTGTCCTCGAAGTAGTCGAACAGCCGGCCCGCGTAGGCCGGGAGATCGCTGGTGTCGAAGCCGACCACGGTGAGGTACTCCTCGACGCTGGCGCTGAAGACGGCGTCGAAGAGCCCGTCCTTGCTGCCGAAGTACGCGTAGAGCATGGCTTTGTTGCAGTCGGCCACTTCCGCGATCCGCTGCACGCGGGCGCCGGCGATCCCGCGCTCGGCGAACTCCTCGGTGGCGGCGGCCAGGATGCGGGCCCGGGTCCGGTCGGCGTTGCGCTGCTGCATGCCATCAGCATAACCAACCGGTTGGTTGATTCCTCGGAGGGCGCGAGTTACCGTGGTCAAGTATCCAACCGTTTGGTTAGTTAGGACTGAGCATGAGCAAGGTGTGGTTGATCACCGGGAGTTCCCGTGGGCTGGGGCGGGCGCTGGCCGAGGCCGCGCTGGCAGCCGGCGACCGGGTCGTCGCGACGGCGCGGACGCCGGAGCAGTTGAGCGATCTGGTGACGAAGTACGGCGATCAGGTGCGTGCGGTGGCGCTCGACGTCACCGATCCGGAGGCTGCGCGGGGCGCCGTCCGTACGGCGGTTGCCGAGTTCGGCGGGCTCGATGTCGTGGCGAACAACGCGGGCTACGCGAACAGCGCGCCGATCGAGGAGATGGCGGACGACGACTTCCGGGCGCAGGTCGAGACGAACCTGTTCGGCGTGGTGAACGTGACGAAGGCCGCGCTGCCTGTCTTCCGGGAGCAGCGCGGCGGGCATTTCCTGCAGTTCTCGTCGATCGGCGGCCGCGTCGGCGGGACACCGGGGATGGGCGCCTACCAGACCGCGAAGTTCGCCGTCGAAGGGTTCTCCGAGGTGCTGAGCAACGAAGTCCAGCCCTTCGGCGTCAAGGTCACCATCGTCGAGCCCGGCGGCTTCCGGACCGACTGGGGCGGCTCGTCGATGAGCATCGCCTCTGTCGGCCCCGACTACGAACAGTCCGTCGGCGCGATGCACACCTACCGCCGCGAATCCGACGGCGCCCAACCCGGCGACCCCGCCAAAGCCGCCCAAGCCCTCCTCCACATCGTCGACCACCCCACTCCCCCACTCCGCCTCCTCCTCGGCTCCGACGCCCTCACCCGAGCCGAACAAGGCGCCCAGTCCCGCGCCACCGAAACCCAAACCTGGGCGCACGTGTCCACCTCGACAGATTTCGACTAACGCAGATCGCGGAAGAAGGTGCGGAGGTCGGTCAGGAGGAGGGTGGGGGTTTCGAGGGCGGCGAAGTGGCCGCCTTGGGGGATGTCGGTCCAGCGGGTGATGGTGTTCTCGCGTTCGGTGTAGGAGCGGATGGGGACGTCGTGGGCGAAGGCGAGGACGGCGGTGGGGATGCCGGAGTTCTGTTTGCCGGCGCCCCAGGCTTGGGCTTGGGCGTAGCCGACGTAGGCGGCTGAGTTGGCGGTGCCGGTGAGCCAGTAGAGCATGACGTTGGTGAGGAGGCGGTCCTTGGGGATGAGCTGGTCGGGGAGGGTGCGGGCGGGGTGGGTCCAGGCGTGGAACTTGTCCATGATCCAGGCGAGCTGGCCGGCCGGGGAGTCGACGAGGGCGTAGCCGATGGTCTGGGGGCGGGTGGACTGGATGGAGATGTAGCCGAACTCGGTCTGCAGGAAGGTTTGGATGCGGGCGATCCGGTCCTGCTCCAGGGGCGTCATGGTCTCCAGCTCGCCGGGCGGCAGCGGGAGGGTCGGCATCGGGCCGGGGCCGCCGTTGGTGTGGACGCCGACGACGTGCTCGCGGTCCGCGCGGGCGACCTCGGGTGAGACTGCGCCGCCGATGTCACCGCCCTGGACGCCGTACCGGGTGTAGCCGAGGCGGCGCATCAGCTCGGCCCAGACGCGGCCGATCCGGTCCGCCGTCCAGCCGCCTTCGGAGACCGGGCCGGAGAAGCCGAAGCCGGGCAGGGACGGGATGACCACGTGGAACGCGTCGGCCGCGTCGCCGCCGTGCGCGACCGGGTCGGTGAGCGGGCCGATCAGGTCCAGGAACTCGACGATCGAGCCCGGCCAGCCGTGCGTCAGCAGCAGCGGCAGCGCGCCGGGCTCGGCGGAGGTGACGTGCAGGAAGTGGATCTGCTGCCCCTCGATCTCGGTCGTGTACTGCGGGAACGCGTTCAGCTCGGCCTCCGCCGCCCGCCAGTCGTACTCCGTCCGCCAGTACTCGATCAGCGAGGACAAGTACCCGACCGGTACGCCGGTGTCCCAGTCGTCCCCCGGCAGCGGAGTGGGCAGCCGGGTCGCGGCCAGCTTCGCCGCCAGGTCGTCCAGAGCGCTCTGCGGAATCTCGATGCGGAAGGGCTTGATCGTCGTCATGTCTTGTACTCTTCCACCCAGTTAGGTCAGTTTCTGTCCTAAGCGACCGGAAGACTTCTGAACATGCTGGAAACCTCCGCACGGCTGCTGAAACTCCTGTCCCTGCTGCAATCCCCGCGCGATTGGAGCGGCGCTGCCCTGGCCGCCGAGCTCGGCGTCGGCGTCCGGACCGTACGGCGTGACGTCGACAAGCTCCGCAACCTCGGCTACCCGGTCGACGCCCTGCCTGGCGTGGCCGGCTACCGGCTCGGCGCGGGCGCCTCGCTGCCGCCGCTGCTGTTGGACGACGAAGAGGCCGTCGCGGTTGTGGTCGGGCTGCGGGCTGCCGCCGGTGGTCCGATCGCCGGGATAGAGGAGTCGTCGGTCCGGGCGCTGACCAAGCTCGAGCAGGTCCTGCCGTCGCGGCTGCGGCATCGGGTCAAGCTGCTCCAGACGGTCGCCGTCACCCCGTCCGGCGCGGCCGCCGTGCAGACCGACGTACTGCTTGCTGTCGCCGAGGCATGCCGCGACCATCAGCAACTGCGGTTCGACTACCGCGACCATCACGGCGCGACGGCCCGACGTACGACGCAGCCGCACCGGCTGGTCAACAACGGACGCCGCTGGTATCTCGTCGCCTGGGATCTCGACCGCGACGACTGGCGCACCTTCCGCCTCGACCGGCTGGAGCCGGTGATCCCGACCGGCCCGCGGTTCACCCCGCGCGAGATCCCCGAGCTGAAGTCCACCGCGACCGGCGTCGCCTCCGGCGGATACCGCTACCAGGCAACTTTCCGCGTCTCCGCCCCCGCCGGCGTCGTCGCCGACCAGCTCCCGCCGACCGTCGCCACCGTCAGCCCCCTCGACCCCCACACCACCCGCGTCACCACCGGCGCCAACTCCCTCGACGAACTCACCCTGTACGTCGGCCTCCTCGGCCACCCCTTCGAAGTCGAGTCCCCACCCGAACTCATCACCCACATCCGCACCCTCGCCGCCCGCCTCACCGCCGCCACCAACTGAGCCCGACTGCAGTAGCTGGGCAGCGGGGTGGGCGGTACGGTTTGGGGATGACGATCGGCGGGGTTGAGGATCGGTTTGTCGAGACGGTGTTGGGGCGGATTCGGCTGCGGGTGGGGGGATCGGGGCCGGGGATGTTGTTCTGGCCCAGTTTGTTGATGGATGGGACGTTGTGGGCGGGGCAGGTCGAGCACTTCGTCGATCGGTTTCGGGTGGTGCTGGTGGATCCGCCGGGGCATGGCGGGAGTTCGCCGCTGACGGGGCCGTTCACGTTCGAGCAGTGTGCTGAGGTCGTGTTGACGATCCTGGACGAGTTGGGGATCGAGCAGGTTCATCTGGTCGGCAACAGCTGGGGCGGGATGATCGGCGGCACGTTCGCGGCGCTGCACCCCGACCGGATCGGCGTTGCGGTGTTGATGAATGCGACCGCGTCCCCGGCCGGGCGGGCGCAGAAATTCGAGTACGGCGTCCTGGATCGGGCGACGCGGATCGTCGGCGGGATCCGGGGGCCGCTGGTCGGGCCGGTGGTGAATGCGTTTCTGGGGCCGACGGCAAAGAAGGAGAAACCCGAGGTCGTTGCCACGGTCAAGCAATTGGCGCAGCAGGTGAAGGTGGCCTCGGGGCGGCATGCGGTTGCGAGTGTGGTGCCGCGGCGGCCGGATCAGCGCGAGTTGTTCGGCCGGATCCGGACGCCGGTGCTGGTGGTGGCGGGCGCGGAGGACGCGACGTTCCCAGTCGCCGAGACCGAGGTGATGGCGGATTCGATCCCGGGCGCGCGCTTCGTCGTCCTCGAACAGTCGGCGCATCTGGCCGCGCTGGAGTCCCCGGCCGAGGTGAACGCGCTGATCGACGACTTCATCGAAGACAACTGCACAAGCTAGGACGGACTACGGGCCGGAACCGCCGTCCGCGTGAGGTCGGCGGCGACGACGATCTCACCGTCGAACTCGGCCGCCGCTTCCTCGTGGAAACGCTCAGGCTCCAAGTACCGTTGGGAAAAGTGCGTCAGCACGAGCTTGCGGACGCCGCACTCGGCGGCCACCCGAGCGGCCTGCTGCGCGGTGAGATGACCGAACCGATGCGCCAACTCGCGCCCGGCCGACAAGTACGTCGACTCGATCACCAGCAGGTCAGCCCGATCGGCGAGCTTCAAGACGTTCGCACACAACCGCGTGTCCATCACGAACGCGAACCGCTGCCCCGGCCGCGGCGCACTCACCTCGTCGATATGCACGGTCCGGCCGTCGACGTCGATCGAGCCGGCTCGTTGCAGGCGGGCGATATCCGGCCCGGCAACGCCGTACGCACGCAGCTTCTCCGGGAGCATCCGGCGTCCGTCGGGCTCGATCAGCTGATAACCGAACGACTCCACCGAATGCTCCAGCCGCCGCGCCCACAACTGTCCGAACGACCCGACGGCGAGCAGCCCGTCCTCCTCGACAGGCTCCTCCAACAGCTCGGTCCGCTCGTAGAAGGACGCCGCGTAGTGCAGGCGATCGAAGTACTCCTGCCCCGAGGCCGGGTAATGCACGCGGACGGCGTGCGGCACGTCGTCCAGTGACATCCGTTGAATGACGCCCGGTACGCCGAGGCAATGGTCACCGTGGAAATGCGTGATGCACAGCCGGGTGATCGCGCCGGCCGGGACCCCGGCGTACAGCATCTGCCGTTGCGTCCCCTCCCCCGGATCGAAGAGGAAGCCCTCGTCGTCCCAGCGCAGGAAGTAGCCGTTCTGCGTCCGCTCTCGCGACGGCACCTGACTCCCGGTGCCGAGCACCACCAGCTCACGCATCTCAGGCCAGCACCTCGGCCAGCGTCGCCGACGAGATGTTGGCACCGCAGGACACCACCGCGACCCGGCCGCCAGTCACCCGGCGCGCCGCGGCGAACGCCATCGCGGCCGCGCCCTCGATCAGGTGGTGTTCGGTGTCGATAACCGTCTTGAGTGCGGAGCGGATCTCGGCCTCGTCGACGAGGATCCACTCGTCGACCAGCTCACGACACAGGTCGAAGGTGATCGCGCCCGGCTCGACGCTGCCCGCCGTCCCGTCGGAGAGGGTCGGCGCGGCGTCGACCTGGATGATCTGCCCGGCGCGGACCGATTCGGCCATCGCGGCATCGGCAGCCGGGGAGGCGCCGTACACCTTGATCTCCGGGCGTTGCTGTTCGAGGACGGCGGCGATCCCGCTGATGAGCCCACCGCCACCGACCGCGACGACGACCGCGTCGAGGGGTTCGCCGTCGAGCT
The DNA here is from genome assembly GCF_013131805.1 of Kribbella sandramycini. Classification (GTDB taxonomy): domain Bacteria; phylum Actinomycetota; class Actinomycetes; order Propionibacteriales; family Kribbellaceae; genus Kribbella; species Kribbella sandramycini. The sequence continues at coordinate 309,859 of NZ_JABJRC010000008.1, forward strand.
GGCGGAGGAGCTCGACGGCGATCGTGCCCTGACCGGCGATCACGTCGGCGTCGTTGTACGGCGAGACGTAGGTGAGCCCGTGCTCCTCGGCGTACGCGCGGGCCTTCAGCTCCTGGGCACCGGTGTCGGCGCCCTCGGCGCGCAGCTCGGCGCCGAGGCGGCGGAGGGCGGCGACCTTACTCGCGGCGGCGTTCTCGGGGAGGTAGACGATCGCCCGGCCGCCGAGCAGGTTGAGTGCGTTGGCGACGCCGAGGCCGTGGTTTCCGGAGGACGCCGTGACGACGCCGGCCGCGCGTTCGGCGTCGGTCAGCGTGAGGATCTTCGCGAGCGCGCCGCGAGCCTTGAACGAGCCGGTCAGCTGCAGGTGCTCGCATTTCGCCAGCACGTCGATGCCGAGGTCGGCGCCGAACCCGCGGAACGGGAGCAGCGGGGTCGGCGGGAGGTACTCGTGCAGCGACGGCGCGATCCCTCGGGACCGGGCGGCGATGTCGGCGGCGTCCACGTGCGCTCCTCGTATTCTGTCGTCGTCGAATGCAGGCTATCCGGAGGGTGCGCGCGATGACGGAAGCGCTGTGGAGCGGCTACCAGTACGCCGAGACCGACGCCGGCGGCTGGACGACGTTCTGGCGCCTCGACCCGCGCGGCCGTGACTTCGCCCTGAACGACTGGACGGCGGACCCCACCCGCCCCGAACACCGGCTCTGGGAACGCGCGGCGACCCCCGCCGGTGTGCGCGGGGTGTGGACGACGGCCGCAACCTCACTCCGCCTGGAGGTCCGGGCCGCGTTCGGTATCTCGAAGAAGATCGCACCCATCGATGTGCTGGTAGATGGGCAGTTGAACGCACGCTGCCCGCTGCAGGAAGGCGAGCAAGAGGTTGTCGTCGAATTGCCCGGAAGGCCTGCAACTGTTGAGATCTGGTTGCCGCAGGCGGGGCGAATTGCGGTGCGGGGGCTGGCACTCGACGGTGCGGCGGTAGCTTCCGAGGGTCCGCGGTGGGTTACCTATGGGAGTTCCATTACGCAGGCGGCGGGGGCGGCGGGGCCTTCGGAGACTTGGCCGGCTTTGGTGGCTCGGGCTCGGGGGTGGGAGTTGCGGTGTCTCGGGTTGTCCGGTGAGTGTCACCTGGACCCGGTGGTGGCGCGCACGATTCGGGACACTCCGGCGCGGCTGATCTCGCTGTGTCTGGGGGTCAACATCTACGGCGGCGCCACGTTCGGCGGGCGGACGTTGCCGGGGCAGGTCGAGCAGTTCATCCGGACCGTGCGGGACGGGCACCCGACGACGCCGATCGTGGTGATCACCGCTTTGACCGTCCCCGATCGGGATCGGACGCCGAACGCGGCCGGGCTGACCCTGGACGACATCCGCACGTGTGTCGAGCTGGGCGCCCGGCAGGATCCCGGCGTCCGGATCATCGACGGGCGGACGATTCTGTCGGCGGACGAAGCTCGGGCCCTGTACACAGATGGTCTGCATCCAGGGCCCGAGGGTTATCGCGTGATTGCGGAGCGACTGCTCACTCTGCTGGGGTGAGGGAGGTGCCGAGGGCCTGCCAATCGAGGACCGGGGCGGCCTGTGCGCCGATCGTGGCGAGCAGGCCGAGGCGCGCGGCGCGGACGTCGGCGTCCTCGGCCATCACCAGGATCTCGTCGAAGAACGTGGTGACCGGCTCGACCAGGACGGAGGCCGCGGTGGCGAAGTCGCCCAGCGCGGTCGGCGCCTGACCGACCTTCTGGACGGCCTCGTGCAGCACGACCTCGGCCGGCTCGGTGAGCTTGCCGGCGTCGTACTCGGCCGCGGTGCCCTCCGGGACGATCCGGCGGACGCGCTGCAGGACGGCGACCAGCTGCGCGAACTCGGCGCTGCCGACCAGCGACTGCAGGCCGGCCAGCGTCTCGTCTGCAATCGCCGGAGCCGTTGCCAACGGCAACACCGCCGCGACCTGCAGGTGGTCGTCGCCGCGGTCGAGCAACTGCTGCTCGTACCGCCGGACGGTGAACTCGACGACGTCCGCGATCGACTCCTCGGTGACCTCGATGCCCTGGGCGCCGATCTCGGCCGCGGCGGCCTGCAGGCCCGTGGCCAGCGTGATCGCGCGCAGCGCCGGGTGCTCGCGCAGGATCGCGACCACACCACCGGCCGCGCGCCGCAGGGCGAACGGGTCCGAGCTGCCGGTCGGCTTGGCGCCGATGCCGAACAGACCGGCCAGCAGGTCGAAGCGGTCCGCGAGCGCAAGCAGCGCGCCCGGGATCGTGGCCGGCGCCGGGTCGCCCGCCGAACGCGGCAGCTCCATGTCGTAGAGCGCCTGCGCGACGGCTTCGGTCTCACCGGCCCGGCGCGCGTACTCGCGGGCCATCGTGCCGGCCAGGCTGGTCAGCTCGACCACCATCTGCGAGCCGAGGTCGAACTTGGCCAGCTCGGCGGCCCGCCGCAGGGTGTCCAGGTCGTCGCCCTCGACCCCGGCGACCGGGGCCAGCGCGAGCGCGATCCGGCCGATCCGGCCGGCCCGATCGGCCATCGAGCCGAGCTTCTCCTCGAAGGCCAGTTTGTCGAGCTCGGCCTTCATCGACTCCAGCGGGGTGTCGAGATCCGCGCGCCAGAAGAACGCGGCGTCCTCGTAGCGGGCCCGGAGCACGCCCTCGTTACCGTTCCGGACGATCGCCTCGTTGACCGAACCGTTGGCGACGGCAACGAAGTGCGGCAGCAGCTCGCCGTCCGCGCCGCGGACCGGCAGGTAACGCTGGTGCTTGCGCATCACCGTGGTCAGGATCTCGCTCGGCAGGTCGAGGTAGTCGGCCGCGAAGTTGCCGAGAATCGGCGTCGGCTCCTCGACCAGGTTGACGATCTGGTCCAGCAGCGCGGACTCCGCGGCGAAGTCGATCGACCCGGTGACCTCGGCGGCCAGCCGCTCGGAGGTCTCGACGATCTGCTGGCGACGACGGGCCGGATCGGCCTCGATACCATGGATGCGGAGCAGATCCAGGTAGCCCTCGGCGGAAGCGATCTCCACCTTCGGCTGGGCGGCGGTGCGGTGCACGCGCGTCGTCCGGCCGGCGGCCAGCGAGGACACCGAGACCGGGACGATCTCGTCACCGAGCAGCGCGACCAGCCAGCGGACCGGCCGGGTGAACGACAGCTTCGCGTCGTTCCAGCGCATGTTCTTGTCGGAGCGCAGCCCGGCGACGATCTCGCTCAGCACGCCGCTCAGCACCTCGGCCGCGCCCCGGCCCGGGTCGGGTTTGGTGACCGCGACGTACTCGACGCCGCCGACCTCGATCGTGTGCAGCTCACCGGCGTCGACGCCCTGACCGCGGGCGAATCCGGCCGCGGCCTTGGTGACGTTGCCGTCGGCGTCGTACGCGGCGGCCTTCTTCGGGCCGCGGGCGACGCGCTCGGCGTCCGGCTCCCCGGCCTGGACCTCGGCGACGAAGGCGACCACGCGGCGCGGCGTCGCGTACGTCGTGATCGCGCCGTGCCCGAGGCGGGTCGCGGCCAGCTTCTCGGTCAGCGCCGCCTGTACCGCGGCCGCGGTCTTGGTGACCTCGGACGGCGGCATCTCCTCGGTGCCGATCTCGAACGTCAGCTGCCGCGTGCCCGCGCTGACCGGGTACGACGTCGGCTCGGGCGCCGCGGCCGGCAGCTCGGCCAGGCCCAGCGGGTGTTCGAGCTCGGTACGCCGCTCGGCCCAGAGCTGCGCGACCTCACGAGCCAGCGTCCGCATCCGGGCGAAGGCCTTGGCGCGCTCGGTCGTGCTGACGGCGCCGCGGGCGTCGAGGACGTTGAACGTGTGCGAGCAGCGCAGCACCTGGATGTGCGCCGGGACGGGCAGCCGGGCGTCGAGCATCCGCCGGGCCTCGCTCGCGTACTCCTCGAAGAGCCGCTTCTGCGACTCGACGTCCGCGTCGTCGAGGTAGTACCGGCTCATCTCGTACTCGGCCTGGCCGAACGCCTCGCCGTACGAGATACCCGGCGCGTAGGCGATGTCCTTGAAGTGCGAGACGCCCTGCAGCGCCATCATGATCCGCTCGATGCCGTAGGTGATCTCGACCGACACCGGGTCCAGCGTCATACCGCCGGCCTGCTGGAAGTAGGTGAACTGGGTGATCTCCAGGCCGTCCAGCCAGACCTCCCAGCCCAGGCCCCAGGAGCCGGTCGCCGGGTTCGCCCAGTTGTCCTCGACGAAGCGCACGTCGTGGGCGTGGATGTCGATCCCGAGCGCGGTCAGGCTCTCCAGGAACAGCTCCTGCGGGTTACCCGGATCCGGTTTGAGCACCACCTGGAACTGGGTGTGCGTCTGCAGGCGGTTCGGGTTCTCGCCGTAGCGCGCGTCGTCGGGCCGGACACTCGGCTCGACGTACGCGACCCGCCACGGCTCGGGACCGAGCACGCGCAGGATGGTCGCCGGGTTCAGCGTCCCGGCCCCGACCTCGGTGTTGAACGGCTGCACGACCATGCAGCCCCGGTCGGTCCAGTACTTCGTCAGCGCGATCAGCGCGTCCTGCATGGTGAGCACAACTAACCTCAAGCCGTCTTCCGGAGGATCTACAAAGCGGAAGTCTAGGGGGCGTACGCGGGGGCCTTCGACCGGTCCGCGACCTAGACGCCCAGCTGGTCCAGGTTGGTTTCGACCCACGTCCGGAGCGCGGACAGCGGGACGGCGACGCTGCGGCCGAGGTCGGTCAGCGAGTACTCGACATGCAGCGGCACGGCCGGGTAGACCTCGCGGTGCAGGAAGCCGTGCTCCTCCAGCCGGCGCAGGGTCTGCGTGAGCACCTTCGGGCTGATGCCCTGGAGCCGGCGCTGCAGCTCGCCGAAGCGCAGCGGACCGCCTTCAAGGGCGCCGATGGCGAGCGCGGCCCACTTGTTCGCGAGCAGATCGAGGACGTCGCGGCAGGGGCACTGCGCGGCGTACACATCGTGTTTGTCGTGGGCTCCGGAGGAGCAGGTGGTGCTCATACTTCCCAAAGGATAGCAATACTCCTTGCGGGAAACTACGGTCCTGGGGATAGCTTCGCGGCCATGAGAGCAATCAGCCAGGAAGAGTTCGGCGGGCCCGAGGTCCTGCAGGTGATCGAGACCGCGCGGCCGGAGCCGCTGCCGACGGAGGTGCTGGTCCGCGTGCACGCGGCCGGGATCAACCCGGTGGATGCGAAGACGCGCGCCGGCGGCGGGGTTGCCGGGGTGCTCGGGGCGCCGCCGTTCGTGCTCGGATGGGACGTGTCGGGTGTCGTCGAGGCGGTCGGGCACGGCGTGCACACGGTCGCGGTCGGCGACGAGGTGTACGGGATGCCGTGGTTCCCGCGCGCGGCTTCGGCGTACGCCGACTACGTCACCGCGCCGTCGCGGCACTTCGCCCGCAAACCGGCGAACCTGAGCCACATCGATGCGGCCGCGGTGCCGCTGGCTGGGCTCACGGCGTACCAGATCTTGACGGCGCTCGCGGATGTGCAGGCTGGTCAGCGGGTGCTCGTACATGCGGCGGCCGGTGGAGTTGGGCATTTGGCGGTGCAGTTCGCCAAGCAGCTGGGCGCGTTTGTGGTTGGGACGGCGAGCGCGGCGAAGCACGAGTGGTTGCGTGAGCTCGGTGTCGACGAGGTGATCGATTACCACTCGACGTCGGTGGCCGATGCGACTGGGGACCTTGATCTGGTGGTGGATCTGATCGGGAGCGAGCAGACGCTGGCCGAGTCGGTTGCCGTTCTGAAACCCGGTGGGTTGCTGGTCGCCGTACCGTCGGGAACCTCGCCCGAGTTGCTGGCGACGGCCGCGGCGGCCGGTGTTCGGGTCGCGGGGTATTTGGTGGAGCCCGATGGGCACGCATTGGGCGAGATCACGCGGTTGATCGAGAGCGGGCAGGTTCGGGTCGAGGTCGAGCAGGTCTTCGCGCTGGAGAAGGTCGCCGAGGCCCATCGGCAGCTGGAGGAAGGGCGGACTCGGGGCAAGCTCGTGCTGGATCTAGTCGGGTAGCCACGCACCCTCGGGGACGTCCAACCAGTCGTCCAGCTCGTCGATCGCGGCGTGCAGGGCGGTCAGGCCGGGGTGGGTGAAGTTGGCGCGCCAGATCATCGACCAGGGGTAGAGGGCGACGGGGTCGACAAGGGGGCGCAGAACGGCGCCGGGAACGGCGGGCTGGGTGGTCATCGTGAGGATCGGGGCGTTCCGGTCCCGGATGTGCTGCGCCAGCTCGTCGGTCCCCTGGACATGCGGGTGCGCTTTGGCGGCGTCCACTCCGAAGGGCGCGAGCAGCTGATTGACGGCGTGCTCCCAGCCGGGGGTCGCGTGATTCCCGGCCCGGGAGCAGACGCCGGTATCCCGCAGCTGTTCGAACCGTACGGCGTCCAGCTCGGCCAGTGGATGCGCCTCGGGGAGGAGGACCGCGATCGGCTCCCGGCGGACGACGCGCTGCTGCAGACCGTCCATCGAGCCGGGATGCCGACCGAAGGTGACGTCGATCCGTTCGGCGAGCAGCAGTGGGACGGCGGCCTCGGCGCCGGTCTGATAGCGGGCGAAGTACTCGATGTCCGGCGTCCGCTGCCGCGCGGCCGCGAGCACCAGCGTCGGCGTCAGCCCCGGGCCGACCACGTCGACAGTCAGCGACGGCGTCGCGCCGCGCAGCTCCTGGACGGCCAGATCGTGCAGCGCGATCAGCTCCCGTGCCCGTCCGAGCAGCTGCTGCCCGGACGGCGTCAGGTCGACCCGCCGCGTCGTCCGATCGAGCAGGCGGACGCCGAGCCGCTCCTCGAGCCGGCGGATATCGCGGCTCAGCGCCTGCTGCGCGACGAACAGCCGCTGGGCCGCGCGGCTGAAATGCAGCTCCTCGGCGACGACGACGAAGTACCGCAGCAGTCTGATCTCCAAGTCGTCGGCCACAGCTCCTTATTAACACGCCAGGTGCGTCAATCGGGTGTCAACAGGTGTTGGAGTCCGGGCCGGGATCTCCCGCATGGTCGAGACATGGAAACCACAGCGAAGACTCTCGACACCGCCGATGGCATCGTCTACTACGAACTGCGCGGCGCCGGCCCGCTCGTCGTCCTGGTCGGCTCCCCGATGGACGCCGACTCGTTCGCGCCACTGGCCGACCTCCTCGCCTCCGACTACACGGTCCTGACCACCGACCCGCGCGGGCACCGTCGCAGCCCGCTCGACGACCCGAACCACGACTCGCGCCCCGAGCACCGGGCCGGCGACCTCGCCGCCTTGATCAAGGCGGTCGGCGGGCCCGCGATCGTGTTCGGATCGAGTGGCGGCGCGGTCAGCGCGCTCGCGCTGGCCCAGGAGTACCCCGAGCTGGTCCGGGCCGTGATCGCTCATGAGCCGCCGCTGCTGAACCTGCTCGACGACTCCGCCGAGCAGCTCGCGATCTCGGCGGACCTGTGCGCGACGTACCTGTCCGGTGACGTCCTGGGCGGCTGGCGCAAGTTCTTCGCGCAGGCGAATCTGGAGCTGCCCGACGGGATGCTCGAGCTGATGTTCGGCGGCGAGCGGGATCCGCAGGCGGTCGCGGACGAGGAGTACTGGTTCGCTCACGAGTTCGCCTGGACGGTCGGCTGGCAGCCCGATCTCGGCGTACTGCGGAACACCCGGATCGTGCCCGGGATCGGGGTCGAGTCGGCCGGTCAGCTGTGCGAGCGGACGACGTCCGCGCTGGCTGCCGGGCTGGGCGTGGCGCCGGTCCGCTTCCCCGGGGACCACACCGGATTCGCGGAGGACCCGAACGGTTTCCTCCCCGCGCTGCGGGCGGTGCTAGCCGACATCTGACACCCGGAGTCGCTCGTGTGGCGGCATGTGTGAAGCTGGGGTGGTCCGGTGGGTGCACTCGGCGGTTCGGAGCGGTCGCATCGGGCACCGGTCGAGTGCCGGGCGGATCGTCCCACCGCGTGGCGTCTTGACCTCAACCGTGGTTGAAGTTTCAAGCTGGTGCCGACACCAGGACACGGCGATATCCGGCCCCCGCGGGGCCCCGACGAAGGAGCAGAGTTGACCACGTACACGCTTCCCGATCTTTCCTACGACTACGGCGCCCTCGCTCCGAGCATCGCCGGCGAGATCATGGAGCTGCACCACTCCAAGCACCACGCCACCTACGTGAAGGGTCTGAACGACACCCTCGACAAGCTGGCCGAGGCCCGCGACAAGGGCGACTTCGGCGCGATCGTCGGGCTGGAGAAGACGCTCGCCTTCAACCTGGGCGGTCACGTCAACCACTCGATCTTCTGGAAGAACCTCTCGCCGGAGGGCGGCGACAAGCCGACCGGCGAGCTGGCCGCCGCGATCGACGAGTTCTTCGGCTCGTTCGACGGCTTCCAGTCGCACTTCACCGCCGCCGCGACCACGATCCAGGGCTCCGGCTGGGCCATCCTGGGCTGGGACGCGCTGGCCGGCCGCCTGCTGGTGCACCAGCTGTACGACCAGCAGGGCAACCTGCCGGCCGGGCAGATCCCGATCGCGATGCTGGACATGTGGGAGCACGCCTTCTACCTGCAGTACAAGAACGTGAAGCCGGACTACGTCAAGGCCTGGTGGAACGTCGTCAACTGGGGTGACGCGCAGGCGCGTTTCGACGCGGCGCGCGGCGCGAGCGGGCTCATCACCGGAGCCTGATCGCCCAGGCCATCGCCATCGGCCGCGCCCGCCCGTTGCCCGCTCATGCGGGCCGGGCGGGCGCAGTTGTGATGGCCCTCAGGAACAGAACCCCGCGATCACCGGCGCGATCGCCTTCGCCGCGATCATGTGGTTCTGCCCCGGCACCTCGCGGCACTCCGCCCCCGGGACGGCGGCCGTCACGGCGGCGACCGCGTTCTTCATCCACGCCGGGCTCTTGCCGCCGATCACGGTCAGCACCGGGACGCCGACCGCCGACCACTGCCCGGCGTCCAACGAGCGACCCAACCCGTTGTGAGCGACGAACCGGCCGTCGTACGGCAGGGTGTGCGCCACCGCGGTCATCTGCTTCCAGGCCGGCATCAGCCGCATCAAGGTGACCATCGGGCCGGGCAGCCCGACGCCCTTGGTCAGGAAGTACTTCACCGCGTCGGCCGGGCCGCGCGCTTCGAGATCCGCGACGAAGGTCTCCGGCATCGGCTTGCGGCTGCCGTCGACGACGAAGGGCGTCTCGAAAGCGACCACTCGCTCGATCGGCAGGCCCGCGTTGGCAGCGGCCAGCGCGAGCGCCGCACCGGACGACGTCCCGTAGACGTACGCCGAACCGCCGGCGACCTCGATCACCGCCGCCAGATCCTCGAGCTCCCGGTCGATCGAGGCCTCGCCTGCACGCCCGGATCCGCCCGGGCTCGCGTCGCCGGAGTCTCCCCTGCCTCGCCGGTCGTAGTTGTAGACGGTGAATCGGTCGGCCAGCAATTCGGCGAGCTCGGGCATCGGGCCCTGAGCGCGGCTGCAGAGTGCGCCGTCCACCAGGACGAGCGCCGGGCCCGATCCGCGCCGGTCGTACGCGATCGTCGTGCCGTCCTTGGAAACCGTCGTGTTCATCGCACTGCTCCTTCATCGGTGGTCTTGCCAGTGCGTCGAACATCTTGCCGCGAGATCGACACAGCGTGCGGAAATTACCCGGAGTGCGGAGGAAAACCCGTGTACTTCGGAGACCAATGTGACTTGAATCACGGTCGGTCGCGATTCGCAGTCGGCGGATGACAGGGTGCGGTCAACAAGCGCCCGCCCCGCTTGTCATCACAGGTGGGGGCTGGGCGTTTCCGGCCAGGAGCGAGCTTGGGGGCTCGTCACCGTTCCTGGCGCCAGACGGAAACCTGGGAGGAACCCTGTGAAAGCCCGTACCTGGCTCGCCGGCCTTGCCGCCGGCGCAGTCGCACTGACGCTGGCGGCGCCCAACGCCGCCATCGGCGCCCCGACGGCGGACCCGGCTCCGAAGAGCCCCGAGGTCCGCACGCTCAGCGCCCCGAAGGGTGGCGGCGGCGACTACGTGAAGAAGCGGGACGCGCTCGGCCGTGCGCACTCGATCCGTCCCGCGACGCCGATCAAGGCGCCCGCGGCCGTCAGCGGCAAGGCGGCCAAGTCCGCCACCAGCAAGCCCGACTCGCAGGCCGTCGCCAAGGCGCAGGTCGCCGCGGTCGCGCCGTACTTCGGCGCCCGCCCGGCCGACCTGGTCGCCAAGACCACCGAGCTGTCGGAGTACGGCTCGCAGACGCGTTTCCAGCAGACCATCGACGGCGTCCAGGTGTACGGCGGCGAGATCGTCACCAACCTGGACAAGACCGGCGCGCTGGAGTCCGCGAACGGCGAGGTCGCGCTCGCGACGTACGGCGCCTTCCCGGCCGCCGACCAGGCCGACGCGGCGAAGTCCAAGGCCCAGGGCTCGGCCGTGCAGGCCGTCGCCACCCGCGGCAAGCTCGACGCCTCGAAGCTGGACGCCGAGCTGATCGGCCCGCGCTGGTTCGACATGGGTCTGGTGACCCGGCAGCCCGGCTCGGTCGCGATCCCGGTCTACATGTACGAGGTGCACGGCCCGGGCGACGTCCGCTGGCAGGCCATGGTGCACGCGTCCGGCCAGGCGCTGCTGGCCTGGGACCTGCAGGAGAAGATCAACCGCGTCGTCTGCGACGCGGATCGCGCGATCATCCAGACCGGCGGTGAGGACGTCCGCTGCGGTGGCGGCGTGTTCGCGCCGACTCGCGTCGAGGGCGGCCCGACCTCGACGGTCGGCGACGTGAACCAGGTCTTCGAGTTCTTCGGCGACACCTCTGACACGTACGAGTCGCTCGGCACCGACCTGACCCAGCTGATCGGCGTCGACTACGGCGACGGTCTCGGCAAGGCGATCCGCGGCACCGTCCGGATCTGCGTCGACGGCGGCTGCCCGTTCGCCAACGCGTTCTGGAACGGCGAGCAGATGGCCTTCGGCGAGGGCGTCTCCACCGATGACGTGACCGGCCACGAGCTGACCCACGGCGTCACCCAGCACACCGCGGGCCTGGCCTACCTGTGGGAGGCCGGCGCGATCAACGAGGCGCTGTCCGACATCATGGGCGAGTTCGTCGACCTGACCAACGGCTCCGCGGACGACACCGCCGAGAACCGCTGGCAGATCGGCGAGGGCTCCAGCCTCGGCGTGATCCGGTCGATGTCCGACCCGACGAAGTTCAACGACCCGGACAAGATGACCAGCCCGAAGTGGTTCGACGACGACTTCTTCCAGGACAACGGCGGCGTCCACTTCAACTCCGGCGTCGGTAACAAGACGGCGTACCTGATCGCGGACGGCGGCTCGTTCAACGGCCAGAAGATGCTCGGCATCGGCCTGGCCCGCTCCGAGGTGTTGTGGCACGAGACCCAGAAGATCCTCACCACCGGCGCCGACTACGGCGACCTGGCCGAGGGCCTGCGGTCGAGCTGCGACAAGCTGGCCAAGAAGAAGAAGTCCGGTATGACGAAGAAGGACTGCGTCCAGGTCGGCCTCGCGATCAAGGCTACTGAGCTCGACCTCGAGCCGGCCGGCGGCCTGCCGGCCCAGGCCCCGGTCTGCGACACCGCCGGCGCCAAGGCGAAGAACCTGTTCAAGACCAGCTTCGCCGAGTACCCCGACGGCAAGGTCGTCCGGGACCAGGGCTGGGTCCTCGGCAAGGCCGAGGGTGTCGAGGGCTCGCTCGTCGACACGTCGTACAGCAAGGACGGTGACGACTCCATGCTCGGCGTCGTGACCGCCCCGGACCAGTCGATCGGCATCCAGACCGCCAACGGCACCAAGATCAAGAACCCGAAGACGTACCTGCGCTTCCAGCACGCGTACAACTTCTACAACGTGTTCATCATCTTCGGCGTCCGCACCGGTACCGGCACGCTGGAGTACTCCGACAACGGCGGCGCGACCTGGAAGGACAGCGCCGCGCTCACCGGCTGGACGAACGGCCCGACCGTCGACCCGAACTTCGACGACGAGCCCGCCGCCTGGCACGGCAACTCCGGCGGCTGGGAGACCAGCCGGCTCGACCTGACCGAGCTCCAGGGCAAGCAGGTCAAGTTCCGCTGGACCGAGCACGGCAAGGACTTCGCCGACCTGCTCCCGGCGAACTGGTGGCTCGACAACGCGTCGATCTACACCTGCTCCAAGTAGTACGAGCGTTCCCGAAGGCCCGGTGGACTTCCACCGGGCCTTCGGCCTGTTTGCGTAGCCTCCGGCGAGGTGGGTACCGGTCGGTCGAGCCGATCACGGGAGGCCGAAGATGACTGTGACACGTCCGGTGGTGGAGAACGAGCGCGTCGGGGCGCTGGTGAGTCAGGTGACCAGCGATGTGAGCCGGCTGGTTCGGGACGAGCTGCAGCTGGCGAAGGCCGAGCTGAAGGACAAGGGCAAAGAGGCCGGGCTCGGGATCGGATTGTTCGGTGGGGCCGGGACCGTCGCGTTGTACGGGCTCGGAGCGCTGATCGCGGCGGCCATTTGTGGACTTGCCGTCGTACTGCCGGCTTGGCTGGCGGCGTTGATCGTCGCGGTGCTGCTGTTCGCGGTTGCCGCGGTGGCGGCGCTGCTGGGTAAGAAACATGTCAGCCAGGCCACTCCGCCCGTTCCGCAGCGTGCCGTCGAAGGCGTGCACGAGGACCTCGAAGCTCTGAAGGGGCATCAGCCGGAAGGGAAGATCACCGCATGACCACCTCGAAACATCGCGAGCCGATGTCCGAGACCGAGGCGCTGCGTCTCGAACTCGAAATGACGCGTCAGCACCTGGCCGACACCGTGCAGGAGCTGACCCGCCAGCTGAACGTCCCGCGCCGGATCAAGGAGTCCGCGGGCCAGGCCGGGCACCGGGTTCGGGAGAGCGCCGGGCAGGCCGGGAGCCGTGTTCGCCAGAGTGCTGGGCACGCCGGTCAGCTGATGAAGGAGAACGCCGGCGTCGCGGGGCAACGGATGAAGGAAGGCGCCGGGCAGCTACCGGCGACGACCAAGCAGCACCCGAAGGCGGCTGCGGCGGTGGGCGGCGCCGTCCTGCTGGGCGCGGGCGCGGTCGCCTGGATGGCGACGCGGAACAGATAGACCGGTTCGGCCTTCGGGCTGGACCTCTCAGCCGTCGGTGGGTGCCTGGTTCTTCGGGGGCCCACCGGCGGTTTTCCGCGTGGTTATGGGCATTCTTCGCGGGTTATCCCCTGCGTTGGGGCTGAGGGGGTGCGCCGGGGTGGTGCGTTTGGCACTGTCTACCGCAGTAGCGAAACGTAGTCCCCGCATCGCTCTTCGTATCCGCCCCAGTTTCGGAGTGAGGCCCGCCCATGTCACACCGTCATGCCCTGACAGCCCTCGCCGTACTCGCCACCGCCGGTGCGCTCGCCGCGCCGACCGCCACCGCGGCACCCGCCCCCGAAGCCGCCCCGACGACGATTTCGGCCTACACCGGATCGCCGGAGGACGCGGCTGCCACCAAGGCCTTCTACGAGGCCGTCCGCAAGTCCGTCCTCGCCAAGCGCGCGGCGGCGGCCAAGAACGGCCAGAAGCTGGCCGCCGTCACCGTCACCTACCGCGTCAACGCCCCGACCTTCCGGACCCAGATCAACCGCAGTACGCAGATCTGGAACTCCTCGGTCAACGACGTCCGGCTGGCCGAGGTGAGCAGCGGCGCCGACTTCAGCTACCGGGAGGGCAATGACTCCCGCGGCTCGTATGCTTCGACCGACGGACGCGGTCACGGCTACATCTTCATCGACTACCGGCAGGCCCAGCAGTACAACTCGACCCGGATCACCGCGCACGAGACGGGCCACGTCCTCGGGCTGCCGGATCACTACTCCGGGCCCTGCTCGGAGCTGATGTCCGGTGGGGGCCCTGGCACGTCCTGCACGAACGCGACCCCGAACGCCGCTGAGCGCCGCCGGGTCGACCAGATCTGGTGACGTAACAGGTCCCGGCCCGGGAGCCTCCGCTGCAAGGGGCTCCCGGGCCGCACGTTTTCTCAGCAAGCGGCAGCGCGGTCGAGCAGGAGGGCGCGCTCGCGTTCGTTGCGGGTCAGGCCGGCCGCTTTCTCGAACTCCTTGCGGGCCTCGTCGAGCCGGCCGAGTTTGAAGAGCAGATCGCCGCGGACGCTCGGGAGCAGGTGGTAGTCCTTCAAGGACGGCTCGTCGGCCAGCGCGTCGACGGCGTCCAGACCTTGCTCCGGGCCGAACGCCATCGAGATCGCGACCGCGCGGTTGAGCTCCACGACCGGTGACGGCACGAGCTGTGCGAGGACGGCGTACAGACCGGCGATCCGCTCCCAGTCGGTGTCATCGGGGTCGGCGGCGCGGGCGTGGCAGGCGGCGATCGCGGCCTGCAGGAGGTACGGGCCGGGCGGTTTCTCCAGGGCCCAGGCGCGGTCGAGGCCGGCCAGGCCGCGGCCGATCAGCAGGCGGTCCCAGCGGCGGCGGTCCTGGTCGAGGAGCAGGACGGGCTCGCCGGTCGGGCCGACGCGGGCGTTCGCGCGGGAGGACTGCAGCTCCATCAGCGCCAGCAGGCCATGGACTTCGGGCTCTTCCGGCATCAGCTCGGCGAGCAGCCGGCCGAGCCGCATCGCCTCGTTGCACAGGGCCGGGCGCATCCAGTCGTCGCCGGCGGTCGCCGAGTAACCCTCGTTGTAGATCAGGTAGACGACCTCCAGCACGCTGGCCAACCGGTCGAGCAGCTCCTCACCCGCGGGGACCTCGAACTCGACCCCGGCCTTGGCCAGGTTGCGTTTGGCGCGGACGACGCGCTGCGCGATCGTCGACTCGGGCGCCAGGAACGCGCGCGCGATCTCGTCGGTCTTCAGGCCGCCGAGCAGTTTCAGGGTCAGCGTCACCCGGGCGTCCATCGTCAGCACCGGGTGGCAGGCGGTGAAGACGAGCCGGAGCAGGTCGTCCTCGATGTGATCCTCGAGAATCGCCTCGACGTCGTCCTCGACGCTCTCGCCGTCGATCTCCAGCTCGTGACCCAGTTCGGCGAGTTTGCGCTGGTAGGTCTCCTTGCGGCGGATCAGGTCGACCGCCCGCCGTTTCGCGATCGCCATCAGCCAGGCGCCCGGGTTCTGCGGGACGCCGGACTCGGGCCACTGCTCCAGCGCCGCCACCAGCGCGTCACCGGCCAGCTCCTCCGCGAGCCCGACATCCCGCACGATCCGCGCCACCCCGGCCACGATCCGCGCCGACTCAATCCGCCACACCGCGTCAATCGCCCCGTGTACATCGCTCACCCCGCCGATACAACCCCACGACCGCGACGAACGGCAACTGCCGTGCGGCGTACCGAGCAACGGGTAGAGGTGGCTGTTTCGAGGCCGAAGCAGCGCCTGCCGCCGCTTGGCGGCCGGAGTACTACCCGTTCGTCGGTTCGCCGTACAGCTCGGAGTCCGGGGCGAAGTCGGCTTCTTCGACGACCCGGCGGACCTCGACCTCGGAGCCGAGCGCCTCGGCCAGGCGGGCGGCCCACTCGACGGCCTCGTCACGGGAGCGGACCTCGACGACCATCACGCCGCCGATCAGCTCCTTGGTCTCCGCGAACGGGCCGTCGGTGACGGTCCGGCGTCCGGCGTCGACCTTGACCCGGGCGCCGAGGGCGCTGCGGTGCACCCCTTCGGCGAACAGCAGGACGCCGGCCTTGGACAGGTCCTCGACGACCTTGCCGACCCCCTCGACGACCTCCGGCCCGGGGAACTTCCCGGCCTCGCTGTCGGCGTCCGCCTTGTTGATGATCATGTAACGCATGGCGCTCGGCTCCTCTGTCTCGGTCGATCTCTTACTCTCACGTCGAGCGGCGATCGACCGGATCGACACTCAGCGGCGCACAGATTCCAGCATCGGGGCGGTCAGCTCGTACAGCCGCCGCGCGTTGGCCGGATCAAAGGTGGGCAGGCCCGGGTCGACCGGCTTCCCGACCGCGCGCAGGATCAACCGCTCGGCGGGCTGATCGTCCATGACCGCGAGGGTGTCGCGGGCGCCGTCCGCGGGGGATTTCGCGAACGCGGCGGCGGTGAGGCGGCTGAGCGCCCGGAGCGGTTGCGGGAGGTGGTTGCCGGGAGTGTTCGTGTACGGCGGCTGGATGCCGAAGTACTTCGTCCGGCCGTCGGGGTGGTTCTGCAGGTAGTGGATCGGCAGCAGGTCGTTGGCCCGGCCGTTCGCGATCGTCGTGTGGACGAGGCTGTATTTGCGCGCACTGTGCAGGTCGTCCCAGGCGACGGCGCCCTTGGTGATGCCGGTCGCGCCGATGTTGGCGATGATCGGCGTCGCGCCACGTTCGAGCAGGTCGGTCAGGCCGTAGCTGAGCAGGAACCGGCTCAGGTAGTAGAGGACGAACCCGGCCTCGAACCCGTCGACCGTCACCTTGCGCTTCACGAACGGGACCATCGCCGTCAGCACCAACGCATCCAGCGCCTGGTGGCGGCTGCGGGCCTCCTCGATCACCCGGCGGTTCTCCGCGAGCGAGGTCAGATCCGCCGCCACGAACGCAGCCTCCCCGGGCAACGCGGCGACGTCGTCCAGAAACGCGCGCCCCCGCTCCGGCGTACTCCCCACCACCGTCACCCGCGCCCCGCGCCGCAGGTAGTGCACCGCGATCTCCCGCCCCAACCCCGTCGTCCCACCGGCGACCAGCACGTTCCGCATCACTCGCTCCCCTCAAGTCATCGATCGATGACTTATCTGAGAACGAGGCTAGGCGGCCCGCGAGTACGATGTCAACACTCGATGACTTGGAGGGCGGGATGCCGGAGCGGAGCGAGGCGGCCGAGGGCGCCGCGGAGCGACCGGCCGCGGGCGCGCGGAAGCGGGATCGCGAGGCGACGCGGGCGCGGCTGCTGGAGTGCGCCCGGCTGCGCTTCGCCCGGGACGGCTACGACGGCACGTCGGTCCGCGACGTGGCCGGGGACGTCGGCGTCGACCCGGCCCTCGTCTTCCGCTACTTCGGCTCCAAGTCAGGCCTCTTCACCGAAGCCATGACGACCTCCCACGAAGCCGTCCCGCTCCCCGACGGCCCCCTCGAGGACCTCCCCGCCAAACTCATGCACCAGCTCGTCTTCCAGGACTGGTCCGAGTACGCCGGCGAACACCCCCTGATCGCCATGCTCCGCTCCGCCTCCCACGAAGACACCCGCGACCGCCTCCGCCAGCAAGTCTGCGACGGCTACCTCGGCGCCCTCGCCGAACTTGCCCAAGGCAACGACAAGGCTCTCCGCGCCGAACTCTTCGGCGCCTTCCTCCTCGGCGTAGGCATCCTCCGCACCGCCGTAGGCACCCCCCACCTCACCGTCGCCACCGAATCCGACCTGACCCCCCACCTGACCGCCATAGCCCAAGCCCTCTTCGGCCCGACCCCGCCCCCTGCTCCTTCTGCTTAAGCGTATCCGTCGGGGACGTGGTCGCCCGCCGGTTATCCACAAGCGGGTGGGGTTAGCTGGGTTGGGTGCCTTCGGGTTGGTAGGCGCAGGCGTCGACGAGGTTTTGGGTGGGGGGTTTGGGGGTGTTGGCGGGGGTGGATTTGGGGCTGGACTTCGCGGGGGTTTTGGGGGTGGTTTTGGCGGGTGGGGTAGGGGCTTCGAGGGCGGCGGCGATGGCTTCGCGCATGCCTTCGTAGTCGGGGTGGAGGTATTTCATGCGGAGCTTCGACACGTCCAGGTTGATGTTGGAGACAGTGCCGGACTTGACCTTGAGGGCCAGGGTGACGAGAGCGGGGAGGATCTCCTGGGGGATGTCGGTGCGGAGGAGGTGCTGGCCGGCTTTGGCGATCGCCTTGTACTTGGTGACCAGGGTGGCCGGGTCGGCGGCGTCCACCATGGCTTTGATCGTGCAGCGCTGGCGGATCTGGCGCTGGTCGTCGTCGGCGTTGTAGCGGCCGCGGGCGAACCAGAGGGCGTGCCGGCCGTCGAGGTGTTGCTTGGGGCCGGGCTCGATCCACTCCTTGGGCGGGATGTGGGCGCTGCTGACGCCGCCCATCGCGACCCGCTCGTTGACGTTGACGGTGATCCCGCCGAGCGCGTTCACCAGCTCGGGGAAACCGGTCAGGTTCACCTGCAGGTAGTAGTCGATCTTCAGGCCGGTGGCCTCACCGACGGACTGTTTGAGGACGTCGGCGCCCTCGTTGTCCGACGGGCCGAGGATGCCGGGGTGCGCGGCCGGGACGTTCTCGTACATCGCGGTCAGCATCCACTCCAGCCGGCCCTCCAGGCTGAGGCCTTCCTTGCCGAAGCCGTTCGGGTACTTGCGGTAGAGCGGCGAATCCTTCGGGAACGGCATGAAGGTGAGCTGGCGCGGCATCGAGATCAGCGCGGTGTTACCGGTCCTGGTGTCGATACTCGCGACGATGACGGTGTCGGTCCGGACGCCGACGCGGCTCGGCGCGTCGTCACCGCCGAGCAGCAGCAGGTTCAGCCGCGGCCGGTCCTCCCACGGGTCCTTGATGTTGACCGTCTTCGGCCGGGTCGCGCTCTTGCTCTCGCCCTGGGCGACGAACACGTCCTGGACCAGGTCCCGCTGGGCCATCACGTTCTGGACGGCGATCGCCGCCGGGGCCGCGATCGCGAAACACAGCACCCCGACGAAGGCCGCGCCGAGCGCCCGGCGGCCGGCCCCGCCCGTTGCCGGACGCAACGACCGGTGCGAGGCGACGATCACCACGATCCAGAGCAGCGCGAGCGCGCCGATCGTCACCGAGGTGATCAGCAGCCGGCTCGGCACGACGGCGGCCGCGAGGACCTCCTGGCGCCGGGTCAGCCCGACGTACACGCCGAGGCCGACCAGGCCGAGAGTGACCGTGAGGACGAACGCACCGATCCGCCGCCGACCGCCGGCGATCAGCCCGACACCGGGCACGAGGGCGCCGAGCAGCGTCCAGCCCAGCAGCTTCGGCACCGAGCGTGGCCGGTCGACTGCCGTGTGCGAGTGTCTCCCCATTGACTCCCCTGTCGCCGTCCGGGTGTGTCTCGGGACACGCCCTCCCAAGTGTGCATCGTTGCAGCACGCTCTACAGCTTCAGACGTGTTACAGGGCCATTCGGTTGTCACACGGGCAGATGACCGGCGGCGAATCCCTCGGTCTCGACCAGGGTCCGGACCACTCGGGCGATCTGCTCCGGCGGGGTCCAGCCGCTGGTGTCGGCGCCCGGGCGGGCCGCGCGGTTGGCCGCGGTGTCGATGGTCGCGGGCAGGATCGTGTTCACCCGGATTCCGTCCCCGGCGTACTCCGCGTGCAGCGCGTCGGCGAACGCGATCACGCCGGCCTTGGCCGCGATGTACCCGGCCGCGCCCGCGAACGGCCGGATCGCCGACCGGCTCGCCGTACAGACGATCGCCCCGGCGCCCGCGGCGAGCAGGTGCGGCAGGACGGCCTGCGTGATCAGGTACGTCGGTCGCAGGTTGATCCGCAGTTGGTCCTCGAACTCCTCGATCGGCGTCTCGTGCACACGTCCGCCGGAGGCGAACCCGCCGACCAGGTTGACCAGCGCGACCAGCGGCGCGCTCTCGTCGGACGCCGCCAGCGCGACGACGTCCGCGACACCGGCGGGGTCGAACGGGTCGGCGACGATCGGATTCAGCGCGGGATGCGCGCCGAGCCGCTCAACCGTCTGCTCACTCCGGCCGGGCGCGACGACCCGCCACCCGGCCTCCAGGAACTCGGCCACCACCGCGCGGCCGAGGCCTCCGGTGCCTCCGGCAACAACCACCGTCTGCGTCATGGTCGGAGCTTAATCTGGTCGCGGTGGATGTGGGCCGGGGTTAGCGTCGGCGGATGCGGATGCTGGCGTTGGGTGGGAACGGGTTTCTGGGGCGCGCGATCGTACTGGACGCGCTGGCGCACGGTGCGGCGGTGACGTCGTTCAGCCGTGGGGTGAGCGGGGAGGGTTTGCCGGGGGCGGTGGTGCAGCTCGTCGGGGATCGATCGCGTGCGGACTACGCCGCCCTCGCGTCCGGTGAGTGGGACGTCGTCGTCGATCTGAGCGGGTATCAGAGCCGGGAGGTCGACGAGGCGATGGACGCGCTCGGGGATCGGGTCGGGCGGTACGTGTTCATGTCGAGTCATGCGGTGTACGCGCCGGAACTGCCGACCGGCGCGACCGAGGACGGTGCTCGCCGGGAGCCGTTGCGGGCGGCCGACGTCCTCACGAACGAGACGTACGGGCGATGCAAGGTCGCGTGCGAGGACGACGTCCTGGCGCGGTACGGCGACCGGGCGACGATCGTCCGCCCGGGCCGGGTCACTGGGCCGGGTGAGTCTTCGGACACCGTCCTCTACTGGGTACGCCGAGGCGCACGCGGCGGCCGGGTCGCCGTCCCCACCAGCCCCGACCAACCGCTCCAGCTCGTCGACAGCCGCGACGTCGCCCGCCTCGTCGTCCAACTGGCCGCCGACGACCGCCCCGGCGCCTACAACGCCATCGGCCCCGACTCCACCCTCGGCGAACTCATCACCACCGCCGCCACCCTCACCAACACCACAGTCGACCTCATCCAAATCCCCACCACCTCCGTCCCACCCCGCTTCCCCCTCGTCGAACCACCCGCCCTCTGGCCCACCCGCCGCCGCAACCCCGCCAAAGCCCGCGCCGCCGGCCTCCCCGTAACCCCCTCCCCCAAACCCTCGAAGCCCTCCACACCTGGGACCACCACCGCGGCCTCCCACCCCTGACCGCCGGCCTCACCCCCGAAGCCGAAACTGCCCTCCTCGCAAGCCTCTAGTCCCTCCACAACCGGCGACCACCCCGGCGGCGCTCACCTCCCCACCGCCGGACATGGAGTTGGTCGAAGGGCGCCTCCCCGAGCTCAGGTTGGGTGGGCTGGTGTGTTCGTGGGCAACTTCTCCGGCGCTGGCAGCTGGAGCACCGGCGAAGTTGCCGCCGGTTGTAGCTGACGTGCGGCGGGGGTTACTCGGGGAGGGTGAGGGTTTTGCCGGCGGAGCGGGCGGCGGTGATGGAGCGGGTGAAGGTTTCGCGGAGGGCGGTGGCTTCGTCGGTGAAGTTTTCGAGGAGGGTGTTGTTGTGGAGGGGTTCGGTGCGGGCGAGGAGGTCCAGGTAGCGGTCGGAGTCGGCCAGGGCGGCTTCGGCGCGGAGGGCGGCGTCGGCGGCTTGGACTCGGGTGGCGTACTGCTCGAGGAGGGCTACTTTGCGGTCGATGGCGGCTACCGAGAGGGCCAGGGCGCGGCGCTGGGGGCCGAGGACGGTGTCGAGTTCGGCGGTGGCCATGCCGCGGGCGATGTCGCGCTGGCGGGCGCGGAGGACGGTTTGCTCGCGGAGGACCTGGGCGACGTCCCAGAGCTGTTCGGGCAGGACGAGCTCGTTCTGCATGTCGTCGAGCAGGCCGCGCCGGGTGACTGTTGCCTCTAGCACCGATTTGACGGCGCGCTGGGCACGGGTGAGGAGGCGGGCGGCGGGTTCGTCGAAGTCGGCGGGCAGCAGGTACTGCCCGTGCTGCAGCCGGACGGACTTGTGACCGCGGTCCTCGACCACCGACTTGACCAGGATGCCGGCGGTGGACAGGACGGCGAGCGCGGCCAGCGCGGTCGCCACCCAGATCGTCACCGTCGTCGGCAGCACCGCGCCCATCACGATGGTCGCGAGGATCCACCCGCCGACGCAGACCGTCACCCAGACCAGCAACTGGCCGAGGGTGTTCGCGGGCGTCCCCGACCAGGAGGTCTGGCGTTTCGGCCGTGCCGCGTCCGCCGGGACGAACAACTCCGGCCGGTCGGCGTACAACCGCCGGACCGCCACCGGCACACCAGGCGCGAACACCGGATCCATCGCCACCTCCGCAGGCTTCATCAGCACACAGCGTAGCTGGGCCGCTGCAGGTTCAAGGGCAGGTGAGATCTGAACGATATTGCTGACAGGTTAGGTAAGGCTATGCTCTCGTTCATGCGCGATCAGGCAGGGTTATCCGGTGACGATCTGCGCCTGGGCTATCACGGAAAGCGCGTGGTCGACGGCGCGTCGTTGCGGATCGAGGCGGCGAGTGTGACCGCGCTCGTCGGGCCCAACGGCAGCGGCAAATCCACGCTGTTGCGCGCCCTCGCCCGCCTGCACCAGCCCGAGTCCGGCAGCATCACCTTCCCGGACGGCGGCAACGCGCTCGCCTTGTCGGCCAAGGAGTTCGCCCGCAAGGTCACCCTGCTCTCGCAGTCCCGCCCGACGCCGAACGGCGTCAGCGTGCACGACGTCGTCGGGTACGGGCGGCACCCGCACCGCGGCCGCTGGCGCGGCGACGACCCCGACGGCCACCGCGCGATCGAGCACGCCATGGCGGTGACCGGGGTGACCGCCATGGCCGGGCGCTCGGTCGACGAGCTCTCCGGCGGTGAGCTGCAGCGCGTCTGGCTCGCGACCTGCCTGGCCCAGGACACCGGCGTCCTGCTGCTCGACGAGCCGACCACCTTCCTCGATCTGCGCTACCAGATCGAAATCCTCGACCTGATGCGTGACCTGGCCGACGACCACGGGGTCGCGGTGGGCGTCGTCCTGCACGACCTCAACCAGGCCGCCGCGGTCGCGGACCGGATCGCACTACTCGATCAGGGGCGAGTACGTGCGACCGGCGCCCCCGCCGAAGTCCTGGACGCCGCTGCGCTGTCCGAGACCTACGGCATCCCGATCGAGGTGGGCACCGACCCGGCCACCGGCCTGGTCAGCACCCGCCCGATCGGCAAGCACCTGAGCCGTATCCCAACCAGCTGAGAGAACTGTCATGAAGCGAACCGCTGCCCTCGTCGTCTCCGCACTGCTCGCCTTGACGGCGTGCGGCACGAGTGAACCCGCCGCGAGCGAAGACTCCGGCGGGACGGCGACCGCGACACCGGTGCCGATCTCGATCACCGACGCGCGGAACAAGAAGATCGATCTGAAGGCGCCGGCCACCCGCGTCGTCGGCCTGGAGTGGGGCGTCGTCGAGAACCTGATCTCGGTCGGCGTGATGCCGGTCGGCGTCGCCGACGTGAAGGGCTACACCGCCTGGGTGACGGCGGCGAAGCTCGACCCCTCGGTGAAGGACGTCGGCACCCGCGGCGAGTCCAGCGTGGACGCGATCGTTGCCCTCAACCCCGATCTGGTGATCACCACCAGCGACGAGTCGAAGAGCGCGATCGAGCAGATCGAGAAGGCCGTCCCGGTCCTGGTGGTCCGGGCCGCGGACGCGAAGAACGCCATCCCGCAGATGAAGTCGAACCTGGAGCTGACCGCGAGCGCCGTCGGCCGGACGCCGGAGGCCCAGCAGATCAACGCCGACTTCGACAAGGCAGTTGCTGAGGGCAAGCAGAAGATCACCGACGCGGGTAAGGCCGGGACGGCGTTCACGATGGCCGACGGCTGGAAGGACGGCAGCTCGATCTCGATCCGGATGTACACCTCCGGCTCGCTGCTCGGGGCCGTCGGCAACGAGCTCGGCCTGAAGAACGCCTGGCCGGGCGAGGGCGACAAGGACTACGGCCTGGCCCAGAGCGACCTCGAGGGCATGACGAAACTGAAGGACGGCGAGTTCCTCTACATCGCGAACAAGTCCGACGGCGGCGACGTGTTCGGCGACGACCTGGCCAAGAACGCGATCTGGAAGAACCTGCCGTTCGTGAAGAACGACAACGTGCACCGCCTCGAGGACGGGATCTGGATGTTCGGCGGCCCGAAGTCCACCGAGCAGTTCATCGACGCGGCCGTGCAGGCAGTCACCTCTTGACCCAGCTCGACACCGCGCGGGCAGCTGACGAGGCTGCCGCGGCGCTGCGCCGGCCGGTCCGACGGATTCGCGTCGCCGGGGTCTTCGTGCTGACCCTGGCCGCGGTCGTCGTGCTGGCCGGCGTCCACCTCACCCAGGGGACGTCGACCGTCGGCGCCGGCGACCTGGTCAAGCTGGTCTTCGGCCAGGGCACCGACAACACCGCGAACGTGCTGATCGCGTCCCGGCTGCCCCGCCTGCTGGCCGGCGTCCTGGTCGGGATCGCCCTCGGGTTCGCCGGCGCGGGCCTGCAATCGCTGGCCCGCAACCCACTCGCTTCCCCCGACACGCTGGGCGTCAACGCCGGCGCCTACCTGGCCGTCGTGACCGTCGCCGCCCTCGGCATCCAACTGCCCGTACTCCCCGCGGGCGGTGTCGCGTTCACCGGCGGCCTGGCGGCCGCCGTCCTCGTCCTCGCCTTGTCGGCAGGCGGAACCACCGGCCCGACCCGGCTGATCCTGGCCGGATCGGCGGTGGCGATGGCGCTCGGCGGCGTCACAACCACGCTGATGTTGTTGTACCGCGAGGAAACCGTCGGCACGTTCGCGTGGAGCGCGGGCACACTCGTCCAAACCGATCTGAACGCCGTCAGCCAGATGGCCCCACTCGTTGCCATCGGCATCATCGGATCGCTGATCCTGGCCGGCAAACTCGACATCCTTGCCCTCGGCGACGACACGGCGTCCGTCCTCGGCGTGCACGTCCGCCGAGTGCGCGTGATCATCACTCTGCTCACCGTGCTGCTGTCCGCCGCGGCCGTGACGGTGACCGGCCCGGTCGGCTTCGTCGGGCTGGTCGCGCCGGTGCTCGTCCGGCTGATCGCACCGTTGGTCCCCGGCTTGCTGCGGCACCGCGTGCTGCTTCCGCTGTCCGGGTTGGCCGGCATCCTCGTCGTCCTGCTGTCGGACGTCGTACTCCGCGCGGCCCTCGGAGGTCAGGCCGGGGTCGAGATCCCGACCGGCATCATGACGATGATGGTCGGCGCGATCGTGCTGGTCTGGCTGGCCCGGCGCTACCGCGACTCCGGGCCGAGCCGCTCCCCCGGCGGTGCGGGCGGTGGACTGCGCAGCCGCCGGACGTTCCTGCTGGCGACCGCCGTCCTGCTGGTGCTGCTGGTCACGTTCGCGGTCTTCGCGATGCTCGCCGGTGATGCCTTCCTGCGGACGGGCGACATCGTCAACTGGGCGAACAACCGCTCCGGCCGCGTCATCACCTATGTGCTCGATGCGCGGTTCCCACGGGTGCTGGCCGCGATCCTGTCCGGCGCGGCGCTCGCGATCGCCGGCGCCGTCGTCCAGGCGGTCTGCCGGAACCCGCTGGCCGAGCCCGGCATTCTCGGGATCACCGGCGGCGCGGGCGTCGGTGCCGTGGCCACGCTGGTCCTGGCGCCGGCGGCCGGTATCTGGCTGCTCTCCGGGGTCGCCGCAGTGGGTGCGCTGGCGACGTTCGCTCTGGTCTATCTGGTGTCGTGGCGGGGCGGGCTGAGCTCGGACCGGCTGGTGCTGATCGGTGTCGGCGTCTCGTCGGCCGCGACGGCGGTGATCACGCTGATGATCGTCGCGACCGACCCCTGGAACATCAGCCTCGCAATGACGTGGCTGTCCGGGAGCACCTACGGCCGGACGCTTCCGCAGGTCCTTCCGGTCACGCTGGCGTTGCTGGTGCTGACGCCGGTGATGCTGCACGCGCGCCGCGAGCTCGACCTGCTCGCGCTGGACGACGACGTCCCGCGCGTGCTCGGCGTCCGCCTGGAGCGGACCAGGCTCGTCATGCTGCTCTGCGCGGCCCTGATGACCGCGGCCGCGGTGTCGGCGATCGGCGTCGTCGGCTTTGTCGGGCTGGTCGCACCGCACGCCGCTCGCGCTCTGGTCGGCGGGAGCCACGCCCGGATCCTGCCGGTCGCCGCGCTGCTCGGCGCCGTTCTGGTCAGCATCTCGGACAGCCTCGGCCGCACGCTGATCGCACCGGCGCAGATCCCGGCCGGTCTGCTCACGGCGATGATCGGCGCTCCCTACTTCGTCTACCTGCTCTGGCGAACCAGACTGCCCGTGTCAAGATGAGTCCATGCTGCGCGAACTGCACCTGACCGGGGACCCGGCCGCGGACAAACTGCTCAACGACGACCCGTTCGCCCTGCTCGTCGGGATGCTGCTCGACCAGCAGTACCCGATGGAGCACGCCTTCGCCGGCCCGCGGAAGATCGCGGACCGGATGGACGGCTTCGACCTGGTCAAGATCGCGAACTCGGATATCGAGACGTTCGTCGAGCTGTGCGTGACGCCGCCGGCCATCCACCGCTACGGCGGCTCGATGGGACGCCGGGTGCACGCGCTGGCCCAGCACATCATCGAGAACTACGACGGCGACACGACGAACATCTGGACGGCCGGCAAGCCCAAGCCGGACGGCGCCGAGGTGCTGAAGCGGCTCAAGGCGCTGCCCGGGTTCGGCGAGCAGAAGGCGAAGATCTTCCTCGCGATGCTCGGCAAGCAGCGCGGCGTCGAGCCCAAGGGCTGGCGCGACGCGGCCGGCTCGTACGGCGATCGCGGCTCGCGACGCTCGATCGCGGACGTCGTCGACGCCAAGACGCTCGGCGAGGTCCGCGCGTTCAAGAAAGAGGCGAAGGCCGCCGCCAAGGCAGCTACGGCCTGAGGCGGGCTGCCAGCCCGTCGAGCAGCAGCTCCAGCCCGAACGCGAACAGCTGGTCGAGGTCGTAGTCGAAATCGAAGTTGTCGGCCAGTAGCTCGGCGAAGGCCGTCAGCCCACCGGCGGCGACCAGCGCGGCCAGCTGCTCGCCTTGGCGCTCAGCCCAGTCGTCGCCGGTCATGCCGGTGTCCTGCTCGGCCTGCGCCTCCCCCTCCATCGACTGGGCCAGTCCGCGCACATAACCGACCACGCTGATCGCGGCGTACAGCGCAGCGCTCTTTTCCAGCGGTTTGAACGCGGCCAGTAGCGCATCGGTGTACGGCAACAGCTTGGGCAGCAACTGCGGCCTGCCGACCGACAGCGCACCCGCCAGCCACAGATGCTGCCGGTACGCCGCCCACTGCGTCCGCGCGACCGCTGTGACCTGGGCGCGCCAGTCTCCAGTCAGCTCGGGTAGCGGGTACTCACCAAAGGCCGCGTCGATCATCTGCAGCACCAGCGCGTCCTTACCGCCGATGTGCCGATAGAGCGCCATCGTCGAGACCCCGAGCTCGGCCGCGATCCGTCGCATGGACACCGCGGCGAGGCCCTCGGCGTCCGCAATGGCGATCCCCATCCGAAGGACCTCACCCTGCTGCAACGTCAGCCCGCTGGGCGGCGGAGTCGGCCGTGGTGTCGGTCGCACCGTGCGAGCCCGCGGCGGCGGGCCGACCACTGTCCCGACGCCCGGGCTGGCGTGTACCAGCCGTTCCTGCTGGAGCGCCTGCAACGCCTTGGTCGCCGTCGCCATCGCGACGCCGTACTCCCGCATCAGCGCACGCGTCGACGGCACCCGATCACCCGGCCGCAGCGCACCCGACTCGATCCGGTGCCGCAGCTCCGCCGCAATCGCCTGGTACGGCGCGACCGTCATCAGCCGCGTCTCCTCGACCGGTTGCTCAGATGCCGATGCCCTTGATCAGATCCTGCTCGGCGTTGCGGCCCTCGTCGGGGTCCGCCGGCTCGCTCGCGGGATGCGTGGCGATCGTGTCCTCCAGCCGCACGGGCTCGGGCAACGTACGGAACCGCTCGTCCGGGGACTCGCTCATCAGGCCTCCAAAACTCGGGTCGAATCACCAGTGTGCCTGATCGCGGGCGTACGCCGGCAGCTCGATCGCATCCGGTTTCCCGACCACCAGCTTGGCCATCAGCCCGACGAACGGCCGCGACGTCATCAGTCGCGTGGTGAAGTTCCGGTAGCCGATTCCGGCCGACGACATCGGCATCGCCATTCTGATCCCACCGGGCGGCAGCTCCATCCGCTGATCGACGTACGCCTGCATGCGGCATTGGTACGCCGGGAACGCGCGCAGGTGATCGCCGTCGGCCGTGGCCAGCTCTCCGGCCAGCACGTACGCACCGACGAGGGCCAGCGCGGTCCCGTGTCCGGCGAGTGGTGAGCCGCAGTAGCCGGCGTCCCCGACGAGTGCGATCCGGCCCTGCGACCATTCCGGGACGACGACGCGGCTCGTGCTGTCGAAGTAGAAGTCGTCCGCCCGGTCCAGCTCGGACAGAAGGTGGCGCGTGTGCCAGCCGAGCCCGGTGAACCGCTCCCGAATCAACTGCCGCTGCTGAGCCGCATCGCGGTAGTCGTAGTCGAGCACCGGCGACCGGAAGCCCAGTAGGGCCTTGGCGAACTGTGGATCGTGATCCGGCCGCAGCCCGACCCACAGGCCGCCCGGCGCGCTGTAGACCTTCATCCAGTGCTGCAAGTCTTCCGGCGCTTCGACGGTGAAGTACGACGAGTAGCCACCGAGGTGCTGGACGAATCGGTCGTGCGGCCCGAACGCCAGCCGCCGGACCCGCGAGTGCACACCATCGGCCCCGACGACCAGATCGAACCGGCGCCGCAGTCCACTCGCGAACGTCACCAGGACGCCGCTCGCGTCCTGCTCCAACTCGGTGACCGAGTAGCCGTACAGGTACTCGGCGTCGCCGGTCGCGGCGGCCAGGATGCCGGCCAGGTCACCACGCAGGATCTCGAGCTCGGCGACCGGCCCGGCGCCGTCGAACAGCTCGGCCGGCATCGCCGCCTGCCGCCGGCCACGGGCATCGACGTACTCGAAACCACGCTCGTGCAGCTGCCGCTCGGCGATCGCCGGCAGCAGGCCCATCCGCTCGGCCACGACCCGCGAGATACCCCGCAGGTCGACGGTCTGCCCGCCGGGTCGCGGCCCGGCCGCGACCTCCACGATCGTCGGCGTGAACCCGTGCCGCCGCAGCCAGAACGCCAGCGCGGGCCCGGCGATCCCGCCGCCGCTGATCAGTACCGTCGTCATTGCAACCACCTCTTGTCGACTAGTGCGCGTACGCCGTACACGTTCCACCAGCCGCACCGAACAACGCCAGCGCGCCCTAGTGCACCGGCGGGTGGTGCACTAGAGCGTCAGCGCGAGCCGGGTGGCCTGGTCGATGGCTCGCTTGGCATCCAGCTCGGCCGCCACGTCGGCGCCGCCGATGATGTGCACCGGTTTCCCGGCCAGCGCGTCCGCCAGCTCGCGGACCGACTCCTGCCCGGCGCAGATCACCACGGTGTCGACCGCGAGGACGCGCGGCTTCTCCCGCTGCGGCCCGAAGGTCAGATGCAGCCCCTCGTCGTCGATCCGCTCGTAGTTCACCCCGCGCAACTGCTCGACCTGCTTGTTCTTCAGCGCCGCCCGATGCACCCAACCGGTCGTCTTCCCCAGCCCCGCGCCGATCCGCCCGGGTTTGCGCTGCAGCAGATAGACCTGCCGCGGCGAAGCCTCCGGAGCCGGTACGCCGAGCGCCCCGGGCGCGACCGTGGGATCAGCAACACCCCACTCCGCCTTCCAAGCGGCCAGATCGAGCGTCGGCGACTCCGCGGTGGTCAGGAACTCACTGACATCGACCCCGATCCCGCCCGCGCCGATCACCGCGACCGAGTCGCCGACCGGCTTCCCGTCCCGGACGACGTCGACGTACGAGAGCACCTTCGGGTGGTCGATCCCCGGGATGGCCGGCACCCGCGGGACGACGCCGGTCGCGAGCACGATCTCGTCGAATCCGGCCAGATCCTCGGCACCGGCACGGCGGCCAAGGTGCAGTTTGACGCCGGTGAGCTCCAGCCGGCGCCGGTAGTACCGGATCGTCTCGGCGAACTCCTCCTTCCCGGGGATCCGCTGCGCGATCCCGAACTGGCCGCCGACCTCGGCCTCGGCCTCGAACAGCTCGACCCGGTGCCCGCGCTCAGCCGCCGTGACGGCCGCGGCCAGCCCGGCCGGGCCCGCACCGACGACCGCGACGTGCTTGACCTTCCGGGTCGGCAGCAGCCGCAGTTCGGTCTCCCGCGCGGCCCGCGGATTGACCATGCAGCTCGCCTTCTTCTTCGCGAAGACATGGTCCAGACAGGCTTGATTACAAGCGATACAGACGTTGATCTCGTCGGCCCGCTCGGTCATCGCCTTGCGCACCCAGTCCGGATCGGCGAGGAACGGGCGGGCCATGCTGACCAGATCGGCGTCCCCACGCGCCAGCACCTCTTCGGCGACCTGCGGCAGGTTGATCCGGTTCGAGGTGACGACCGGGATGTTCACATGCGGTTTGAAGGCCGCGGTCACACTCGTGAACGCCGCGCGCGGCACCGAGGTGACGATGGTCGGCACCCGCGCCTCGTGCCAGCCGATCCCGGTGTTGATGATCGACGCCCCGGCCGCCTCGATCTCCTTGCCCAGCGCAACGACCTCGTCCCAGCTCTGGCCACCCTCGACCAGATCGGCCATCGACAGCCGGTAGATGATCAGGAAGTTCGGGCCGACCCGCTCCCGGGTCCGGCGGACGATCTCGACCGCGAGCCGACGGCGATTCTCGGCACTGCCGCCCCATCGATCGGTGCGCTTGTTGGTCCGCTCGGCCAGGAACTGGTTGATGAAGTACCCCTCGGAGCCCATGATCTCGACGCCGTCGTACCCGGCCTCCTGGGCGAGCGCCGCACAATCGACGTACGCCTTGATCTGCCGCAGCACGCCGCGATCGGACAACGCGCGTGGCTTGAACGGGTTGATCGGCGCCTTCCGCGCGGACGCCGAGACGCTGAACGGGTGGTACGCGTAGCGGCCGGCATGCAGGATCTGCAACGCGATCTTGCCGCCCGCGGCATGCACGGTCGCGGTCAGATCGCGATGCTTGCGCGCTTGCCGGCGGGTCCGCAGCGTCGACCCGAACGGCGTCAGCCAGCCGGTCCGGTTCGGGGCGTAGCCGCCGGTGACGATCAGGCCGACGCCGCCGCGCGCCCGCTCGGCGAAGTACGCCGCGAGCTTGGGCAGATCGCTCAGCCGGTCCTCGAGACCGGTGTGCATCGAGCCCATGATGACGCGGTTCGGCAGCACCACATGACCGAGGTCGAGCGGCTCCAGCAGGTGCGGGTACTCCGTCATGAGATCTCCTTCTGCAGGGCTTCGGTCACTTCGTCACACCAGGCCACGAACGACTCCTCGGCCCGGATCCCGCCGCGCAGCACGAGGTACTGATGCAGCTCGCGGCCGTTCAGCGTGTCCGGTTTCGGGAAGTCGCGCGCCTGGAACCCGCGGTACACCTCGAGGCGGGTGGCGTGCTCGGCGCGGTGCCGCGCGACCTCGCTCAGGACGGCGCCGACCCCGCCGATCGAGGCGCCGCGCAACTTGACGCCGAGGGCGTCGCGGAGGATGACGGCGTCACTGGGCTCGGCGATCCAGCGGGCCAGCTCGGCCCGGCCGGCGGCGGCGATCCGGTAGACCTTCTTGTCCGGCCGGCCCTCCTGGGCGACGTCGGTGTGGGTCACCCAACCGGCCTCGTCCATCCGGCGCAGCACCCGGTAGATCTGCTGATGGGTGGCCGGCCAGAAGTAGCCGATCGACCGGTCGAACCGCCGGGCCAGCTCGTACCCGGACCCGGCCCGCTCGGTCAGTGAGACCAGGATCGCGTGCTCCAGCGCCATCTCCTGACCATACCTATGCAACTCGGTGCACTGCACCTGGTTGCAGCACAAGTCACATCCAGGCAGCGGACACAGTTGTCAGGACTTGAGATAATGGTTGCAGACGCCAGCTATCCGGCGCCGGACGATCGAGGGAGCATCATGGACCAGCAGGCCCACCCGACCAAGACGACGCTGCCCGGGATCGGCACCCGGTACGACCTGGTCACCGAAGGCGGGAAACACGTCTCGGTCGTGGTCCGCAACGACGGGCGGCGCTTCCTCGGCTTCCACGATCCGGACGACGACGACACCTGCACCAACTCGGTCCCGCTCGATCCGGGTGAAGCGACGGCGCTGGCGAATCTGCTGATCCCCGAACAGCTCGACCCGGTCCGGAACGAGATCGAGATCGATCTGGTCACCGAGCACATCCCGATCACCAGCAAATCGCCGTACGCCGGGCGCACCCTCGGCGACACCCAGGCGCGCAGCCGCACCGGCGCCTCGATCGTGGCCGTGCTGCGCCGGACCGGCGCGACCCCGTCGCCGACGCCGGACTTCCGGTTCGCGACCGGCGACACCCTGGTCGTCGTGGGGACGCGCGAAGGTGTGGACGCGGTGGCCGATCTGATTCTGGGAGGGTGACATGCACGAGAACATCACGATGCTGCTGATCGAGCTCGGCGCGGTCATCCTCGCGCTCGGCATCCTCGGCCGGATCGCCGGCCGGGTCGGGTTCTCCCCGATCCCGCTCTACCTGCTGGCCGGTCTCGCCTTCGGGCACGGCGGCCTGCTGCCGCTGGCCGCCAGCGAGGAGTTCGTCGCCACCGGCGCCGAGATCGGCGTCATCCTGCTCCTGCTGCTGCTCGGCCTGGAGTACACCGCGTCCGACCTGGTCGGCACGCTCAAGACGCAGTACTTGTCGGGTGTCGTCGACTTCGTGCTGAACGCGCTGCCCGGTGCGGCGGTCGCGCTGATGCTGGGCTGGGGCCCGGTGGCCGCGGTCGCGCTGGGCGGCGTCACCTGGATCTCGTCCTCCGGTGTGATCGCCAAGGTGGTCGGCGATCTGGGGCGTCTGGGTAACCGCGAGACGCCGGTGATCCTCGGCATCCTCGTCCTCGAAGACCTGTCGATGGCGGTCTACCTGCCGATCCTGACCGCGCTGCTCGCCGGTGTCGGTCTGGCCGGCGGCAGCGTGACGCTGCTGATCTCGCTCGGCACGGTCAGCATTGTGCTGTTCCTCGCGCTCCGGTACGGGCGCGTGATCAGCCGGGCCGTCTCGTCGGACAACCCGGAGATGCTGCTGCTCGTCGTCCTGGGCCTGACGCTGCTGGTCGCGGGTATCGCGCAGCAACTGCAGGTGTCGGCCGCGGTCGGCGCCTTCCTGGTCGGCATCGCGCTGTCCGGTGAGGTCGCGCACGGCGCGCGGAATCTGCTCAGCCCGCTCCGCGACCTGTTCGCCGCGGTCTTCTTCGTGTTCTTCGGGCTGAGCACCGACCCGCGGGAGATCCCGCCGGTGCTGGCGATCGCGTTCGCGCTCGCGGTCTTCACCGCGCTGACCAAGATCGCCACCGGTTGGTACGCCGCGCGTCGTGCGGGCGTGAAGTCGGCCGGTCGCTGGCGGGCCGGCGGCACGCTCGTGGCCCGTGGCGAGTTCTCGATCGTGATCGCGGGCCTGGCCGTCGGCGTGGAGCCGCGGCTCGGCCCGCTGGCGACGGCCTACGTGCTGATCCTGGTCATCCTCGGCCCGATCGCGGCCCGCTACACCGAGCCGATCGCGCGCCGCTTCAGCAAGCAGCCGCCGGTCGCGCCCATCGAGGCGCCGGCCGCCGAGCGGATCGACGACACGGCCAACACCGCCCGATAGTTCCCATCCGGAGGTTCCCGGATCACTTCGGCGATCCGGGAAACCCAACAGCAGCTCCCAGACATTCATGGGGGGAAACCTGCTGAAGGGCGACCTCCGATGGCTGTACTGACCAGACCGAACACCGCCGGCCGTACGGGCAGGCCGGCGGTGTCACCCGCTCGATCGCCGCTGAACCACGCCGAGTATCTGGCGCTGCGGCGGTTCCCGGCCCTTGACGGACTCCGCGCGATCGCCGCGCTGATGGTGGTCTTCTCGCACAACAACGGCCCCGACTGGCTGCAGGGCTGGATCGGCGTCCAGATCTTCTTCGTGATCTCGGGCTACCTGATCACCTCGCTGATGCTGCGCGAGGAGGACCGGGCCGGCCGGATCTCGTTCCGGAACTTCTACCTGCGCAGGGTTTTCCGCATCCTGCCGGTGTACTTCGTCGTACTGCTGGCGACCCTGATCGGACAGCTCGCCGTGGGCACGCTGACCAGTAGCGCGCCAGGATCGGAGCTGCCGCTCTACTTGTTCTTTCTCACCGAGTTCGGCAACGGCGGCCTGTACGGCCAGGCGTGGTCGCTCGGGATCGAGCAGAAGTTCTACCTGCTCTGGCCGTTGCTCGCGTTCGCGACGATCGTCGCGCAGCGACGCGCGAGGTCCGGCCTCCGGATCGGGCTGACGCTCGCGCTGATGACACTGTCGCTGATCGCCGTGCCGATCTCGATGGGCGGCAACCCGCAGGGCTGGCCGGCGCACTACTTCGGGATCCTGATCGGCTGTCTGGTCGGTATTCTGCTCCATCACCCGAAGGGTTTCGCGCTGCTGCGGCCGTTGACTCGGCCGTGGGTAGCCGCCGTTGCCGCAGGCGCGTTCCTGATCGCTCACCTGTTCGTGCTGCCGGCAACGAAACTGATCGACCGCCACGACCTGGTCGGCGACATCCCCGGCTTCGTCGCGATCACGCCGCCGTACGTCGTCCTGGTCGCCTTTCTGTTGCTCCCGGCACTGATCGCGAACGCGCTGCCGCAGCGGCTGCTGTCGCTGAAGCCGATGGTGTGGCTGGGTGAACGGTCGTACTCGATCTACCTGGTGCAGAATCTGGCACACGAGCTCGGCGACTGGCTGTGCGGTCTGGCCGGGCTGGAGTTGTCGAGGAGCCCGCTGATGTTCCTGGTCGCGGGCGGGCTGTCGATCGGGATCGCGCACTTCACCTACCGGTGGGTGGAGCTGCCGATGATCGGGGCCGGGCGCCGGCTGATCAGCCGTTAGAACAAGGCGTCACCACGTTCGTGGTCGAGGAGGGCCTGCTTGTTGTGCAGGCCGCCGCCGTACCCGGTGAGGCTGCCGCTGGAGCCGATCACCCGATGACAGGGGACGATGATGGAGACCGGGTTCTTCCCGTTGGCCAGGCCGACGGCACGGGACGCGCCCGGGACCATCCCGAGCTCGCGCGCCAGCTCGCCGTACGTCCGGATCTCGCCGTACGGGATGTCCTGCAGGGCGGCCCAGACGCGTTGCTGGAACGGCGTCCCCGGCAGGTGCAGCGGGAGGTCGAAGGTGGTGCGGTCGTGGGCGAAGTACTCGGTGAGCTGCTCGACGGCCGCGGGCAGGACGCTGTCGTCGCGAGCGCCGAAGGTCTCGAACGGCGGCTGGTGCCGATGCTCGGTCATGTAGACGCCGGCCAGCTCGCCGGCGTCGGTCGCGACCAGGGTGAGCGGGCCGACCGGGCTGTCCATCACCGCGTACGTCATCGGCTGATCCGGTAGAGGACGTGCCGCTGCAGGCGGTGGCCGGGCGGGATCCGCGGATGGTCGAAGTCGCCGGCCTCGTCGCGGGTCATACCGATCTTCTGCATCACCCGCTGGGACGGCAGGTTGGTGGTCGCGGTGAACGACAGGATCTCGGTCATCCCGGCCGGGCCGAATCCGTAGCCGAGCGCCGCCCGGGCCGCCTCGGTCGCATACCCGTTGCCCCAGGCAGCTTTTGCCAACCGCCAGCCGATCTCGACGCCGGGCAGGAACGGCGCGTCGAACCGCGGGACGGCCAGGCCGGTGAAGCCGATGAACTCCCCGGTTTCGCGAACCTCCACCGCCCACAGCCCCCAGCCCTGGTCGGCGATCTTGGCGGCCGTGTAGTCGACCAGGGCGTCACTGTCCTCCCGGCTGACCGGTTTGAGGAAGTGCTCCATCACGACCGGGTCCGCATTGAGGGCCGCGAACGGCTCCTTGTCGGACTCGCGCCACTGCCGCAGCAGCAACCGGTCGGTGGTCAGGTCGGCCATGGTCACTCCGGAATCTTGTTGATGGCATGGTCTCCGGTCGCCCAGAGGTACTGCACGGCGTACGCCCGCCAGGGCCGCCAGGCGGCCGCGTGGCCGGTCAGCGGTTTGGCCGCCTCGGGCAACCCTAGGTCGCGGGCGGCGTACCGGATGCCGAGATCGCTGGCGACGAACGCATCCGGGTCGCCGAGCGCGCGCATCGCGATCGACTCGACCGTCCAGGGGCCGACGCCGGGCAAGGCGGCGAGCTGCGCGCGAGCCCGCTCCCAGTCGGCGCCTGCGCCGAGATCGATCTCCCCGGCGGCCAGCGTCTCGATCAGCGTGACGAGCGTCCGCCGCCGGGACTTCGGGAAGGCGAGCGTCTCCGGGTCGAGACCGGCGAGCGCCTGCATGGTCGGGAAGAGATGGGTGAGGCCGCCGGACGGATCAGCGATCGGCTCGCCGTGCTGAAGCACGAGCCGCTGCGCGTGGGTCCGCGCGGCGGCGGTCGAGACCTGCTGGCCGAGGACCGCGCGGACGGCGAACTCCTCGCCGTCCACCGTGTGCGGGACGCGCCGGCCGGGCGCCTTCGCGACCAGCGGCGCGAGCACCGGGTCTGTGGTGAGCAGCTCGTCCACGGCGACCGGATCGGCGTCCAGGTCGAGCATTCGGCGGCAGCGGCTGATCGCGATCGCGAGGTCGCGCTGGTCGGTGAGGGACAGCTGACAGGCGATGTGATCGGGCATCGGCTTCAGCGCGACGACGCCATGACCGTGCGGGAGCCGCAGCGTCCGCCGGTAGTGGCCGTCGCGCCACTCCTCGACGCCGGGGACGCCGGTCGCGATCAGATGGCCGAAGAGGTTGTCCGGAGTGAGGGGAGCCCGGAAGGGCAGGCGGAGCGCGATGGTGCCGGCAGCGGCGATCGGCGTACCGCGGCGGCGTAGCTCACGGGGCGAGAGCGCGAAGACCTGTTGGACGGTCTCGTTGAAGGTCCGCACACTCGAGAAGCCGGCCGCGAAGGCGACGTCGGCCAGCTGCAGGTCGCTGGTCTCGATCAGCAGCCGCGCGGTCTGCGCCCGCTGCGCCCGCGCGAGCGCCAGCGGGCCGGCGCCCAGCTCAGCCAGCAGATGCCGCTGGACCTGGCGGACGCTGTACCCGAGCCGGTTGGCCAGCCCGGGGACCCCCTCCCGGTCGACGACGCCGTCCGCGATCAGGCGCATCGCGCGGGCGACGACGTCCGCCCGGTCGTTCCACTCCGGGGAGCCGGGGCTGGCATCGGGGCGGCAGCGCTTGCAGGCCCGGAAACCGGCCTGTTGCGCGGCCGCGGCGCTCGGGTAGAACACCATGTTCTCGACCTTCGGCGGTGCCACCGGGCAGCTCGGCCGGCAGTAGATCCGAGTCGTCAGGACAGCCGTGAAGAACCAGCCGTCGAACCGTGCGTCCTTGGACTGCACTGCCCGGACACACCGCTCCCTGGATTCGTACACGACCCCAGCATCCCTGGCCGCGCCGACAGAAACTAGCGAGTTTGCGACATCGAGGCGCCGGCCCCCGGTCCGTCGCGGACCGGGGGCCGGTGGGCCTGGCTACAAGACCCGGATCGGTCCGGGCGTCATGTACTCCTTGAACTTCTTCTTGACGTAGGTCTTGACGATGCCGAAGGCACAGCCCTGGGCGCCCCAGCGGCCGAGCTTGTACGGCAGCCGCTTGTACTTGGCCCAGAACGCCTTCCGCGCCATCGACAGCCCGGCGCCCTTGACGCAGGCGACGACGTACTTGTTCTTGACCACCTTGCGCCAGACCCAGCGCACGTACTTGTTCTTGCGGACCTTCTTCTTCAGGGCCTTCCATTTCTTCGCAGCGGCCTTGAGCATGCACTTCTTGGTCCAGCACGGCCACTTGCCGTTCAGGTCGGTCTTGTCGACCGGATCGGCGCAGGTGTACTCGTAGGCGTTGCAGCCGGCGCCGTAGATCGGGTCCACCTGCAGGAAGCGGCCGGTCGTCGGGTTGTAGAGCCGGACGCCCATCAGCATGATTCCGGACGGCGCATCGGCCGCTCGCTGCTGGGAGCCGAGCCAGCCGTACCGCTGCTTGCCGACGGACTCCGAGTCGCTCGGCCGGCCGTACTCGTCGGCGACGTTGGTGCTGGACAGGCCTTCGTCACCGCTGTGGACGGTAGCGACGACGTCACCGGACAGATCGACGATCTGCCAGTCTGCGACGGCGCTGTCGCTGTCCAGGATCGCTGTCATCCCGGACAGGCCGGCGATGACCCGGGTGTACCGGCCCTCCCCTTCCTGCGTCCAGGCGGGCGAGTCGCCGTCCTCGTCGTAGTGGTTGATGTTGCGGACCACTTCACCTGTGGAGTTGTCGGTCCAGGAACGGACGCGTTCGCCGGTGACGTCGATCGTGTAGTCCGTCGTACGGCCGTTCTGAGTAACCGTGTCGACCAGGTCGTCCGCGTGGTAGGTCGCCGTGACAGGGCCGGCGCCGGGGGCCCCGGTGTCGACTGCGGGGACGGTAGTGGTTCGGCCGAGTTCGTCGTACGTGTAGCCGGCCGTGGTGACGCGGTTGGCGGTGTCGTACGTCCACGTACGTGACGACGCCGGTGTGCTGGTTTGGCAGCTACCGTCGGCGGCGGGCGCGTAGACGGCGCTGCTCGTCCGGTCGGACGCCGGGCTGAAGCCATACGTCCGGGTCACGCACTTCTCGCCGATGGTCTCGGCGACCGAGGTGACTCGACCGGCGGCGTCCTGACGGTAGACCTGGCTGGACAGCGTGGACACGCGTTTGGCCGTTTGGCCGTGCGCAGTCCCCGTCAGGGACTCGCTGAACAGCTGGCAGTCACCAGATGCGCACCCGGGCTTGGAGTAGGTGATTCCGGTCGCTTCGCCGGCTTCGTCGTACCGGGTGTCGACCTTGATGCCGTTCGGCCAGGTCTCGCTGACCAACTGGCCGTCGGCGTTGTACGTGCCGGTGTAGGTGCCGGCCTGGGTGTCGTTGACCGAGGTGAGCAGACCGCGGAAGTCATACCCGTACGTGCGATCGGCCTTGCCGTCCGAGCTGGTCGCCGGCCGGTCCAGCAGGTCGTACGTCGTCTTCGACAGGTTGCCGTCGGCATCCTGGTACGACGTCATCCGGCCGAGGGTGTCGAAGGTGCGGACGATCTCGGCGGTCACTGTGCCGGTTGCGGAGACGGACTGGGACCGGACGAGGTTGCCGCTCACCGGGTCGTAGATGCTGCGCTGGGTCGGGGTCGCCGTCCCCAGACCGGCTGCCGCCACGGTGGAGATCTCCAGGACCCGGCCGGCTCCGTCGAACTTGGTTGTGGTGGTCCGGAGCGTGCCGGCGCTCGTCTTCTCGATCTGCAACCGCTGGTGGTTGAAGATGTCGTACGTCTGCACCTTGACCGGCAGCTCCGGTCCGGTGGCGGCCTGCCCACCTGGCTGGGTTCGGCAGGGCAGGTTGGCCCACTCCGGGCGCAGATCGCATTCTGCGTAACCGGATCCGGAGGTGGCCCGGTAGTAGATCGTCTTCTGCGTGGCGGGGGTATTGGTCGTCGCGCCGCCCGCTACCTGGGTGGTCGACGTTTCGAGGCCGGTGACCGGGTCGAGCGCCGTCCGGACGGTTTGCCCCAGGCCACCTGGGTCGGTGGTGGTGACAGTCGGCGTCCGGAGCGACCAGTTGTAGCCGGTGGTGCTGACTCGACGGTCTGCTTCGACCGTCGTACCGCCTGCGCCCCAGATCCGAACCTGCGATTCGGTAGTGGTGACCAGGTTGTAGGGACCACCTGTGGTCGGTGCGCCCTGGTCGTAGGTGTTGCGGACCAGCTGACGACCCCGGACCGTGGCGCCGCTGTTGAGCCGGACCTCGGTCTCCGGCTCGAGAGTGCTCTCCAGACGCTCGCCGTCCAGGGAGTAGTTGTTCACGGTGGAGTAGGCCTGCGCGAGAGTCTGCTCCGCCGCGTCGTTGTCGGACTGGGACTGGTTGAGCGCGCGGATGCGGTTCTCGGCGGTCAGGCTGCGGGTGGTGTTGCTGAAACCGTCGTACCAGGTTGCGTTGAGGCTGCCGCCCGGTGCGGCCTTGTTGACCTCCCGGCCGTTCGCATCGAGGTAGGTGACGGTTGCGCGCTCCCAGCTGCTCGGCTGCGCACTGGCGGGCACCTGGTCGGCTGGGAACACCGCACTGGCGTCAGTCGGCGCTTCTGGCTGACCCCAGCGCTTGGTCTGGCCCGGGGACAGGTCGTTCGGTGCGCCTGATCCGGACAGCGGGACCTTGTAGACGACGGTCTCGACTGCAGTGCCTGCGGCGAGCGCGGAACGCGACACCTTGTGCAGACGCCCAATGGCCGGGTCGTTCGACAGCGTGGTGTAGGTCAGCTGCCAGGGCTCCTGCCCAGCGGGCTTCACCGTCGAGAGGACGCCGTCCGCCTGGTAGGTGTAGCTGTCGCCGACACGCGTCGTGCCGGTGTCGAGCCGCGGGTCCCAGGCCGAGCGCAGTCGGCCGGCGCTGTCGTAGGTGTAGCGGGAGACCGGGACGGTCCGCAGCGCGGGGGTGCTCAGGTCCGGATCCCAGGCGGTGAAGGAGATCTCCTTCACCCTGCCGAGGTAGTCGCCCTCGGTGGTTCCGGTGGCGGTAGTCGTGGTGGCGTAGACGAAGTTCAGCGCGCGGCAGCCGCGGGCCATGGTCGCGCAACTGACGCCGTCCGGCACGGGAGCCAGCATGCGGGTCGGGCGGACCACCTCAGCGCCGCCGATGGTCACCTTCTCCCAGTTGTACGCAGTGATCTGGTTGCTGCCCGGCAGGGCCGTCGTCGTCGGGTAGTACTGACCGGCTGCGGTACCGGTGACTCGGCCGAACGTGACTGCCGAGCCCTCCTCGTCGGTGAGCTTGTACGAGTCCGTCGTACTGGCGTAGGTCAGTTTGAGCGTCTCCTGGCCGACCTCTGGGTCGAAGTTGACGCCGTCGCGGGCGGTGAAGCCGACGGTGTCGCCGTCCGGCGTACCGACCTGGATGAGGGTGCCGAAGACGTCGAGGGAGGTGTACGGCGTCTGCGCCTCGTCGACCACGGCGCCGGAGATCCAGCCCGGGCCGAACATGCCGGAGTCGTCGACCTTGGCGGACTGGCGGCTGTTGTACGTGCGGCTGACGGTCAGGTCGCTGCCGTAGGAGTCGACCGAGACGTCGGTGTCGGAGAGGGTGATGTTGCCGGTCAGCAGGTTGACCTCACCCGGACCGATCTCTTCGGTGGCTGCGGTGGCCAGGTTGCGGTCGAAGGTCATCTTGACCGCACCTGAGGACGCAGCGGTGCCGCCGGTGAAGCTGCCGCGAATCTGAACCGGGCCGTCCCGTGGGATCGACTTGGCGTCTATTGCGGCCAGTGTGGTCTCCAGATCCCAGTTCAGCTTGGGGAACTGGCCGTTGCCGCTGGTAGGCAGCGGCCAGGTCACTGCGCCGCCACCGGCGGCCACCTTGACGTGTGCGGCCGGAATCGTCACCCACGCGTCGGTGTCGCCGCGACGCCATTGGTAGGTGACGCCGGTCGCAGTACCGCGTCCGACGCCGACGATCGCGGTCTTGGCCGCGCTGATGTCACCGGTCTTCGGTGCGATCACTGCGCCACCACCGACGGCGAATTCGTACGCTGTCAGCGGGGAGCGGTTGCCGGCCCGGTCCCGGGTCCGAACCCACAGGGTGTGCGGGCCGTCTGCGGTCGGGGTGATGCCGATGCTGGTAGTGGCTCCTGGGGTTGCAGCGTTGACCACCTCGTCCGGCGGGTTGCTGTCGACGCCGTACTCGTACGCCGCGACGTCCGCGACTCCTGCGGCGCCGAAGGTGAAGGTGCCCGCGGTGCCGGCTCCACCGGACCATTGGCCGACCGGGTACGTCGTCGACGACACGGTCGGCGCGGACGCCGGTGAAATGGTGTCTACGGTGAATTCGCACCAGTCCGACCAGGCGCCCGGCGTCGTACCGTCAGAACCGCGTACGCGCCAGGCGTAGGTACCGCCTTCGACGAATGCGTCGTCGGGGATGGTGGTGCCCAGCCAGCTACCGGAGGCACCTGGGCCTTCGGTCTTCGTGGTGCTGGTGCCGCCGATCGGCTGCCACTCGAACTCGCCGTACACGGCTGCGCCCAGCCCGTCGCTGATCTGCGCGCGCAACTGCGGAGTGAGGGTGGAGATGTACGGACGAGCCGCACCGGTGCCACAAGCCGTTTCCGGAGCCGTCGTGCGGGCGTTGACCGCAGTCTTGGTCTGGTAGGTGATGGTGACCGACGGCGGGTTCGCTGCGGCTTCGCGGGAGGCGAACCGCTTCCACCCGGTGCTGTTGGTCTCACTGGCGGCCTTGATGCCGATGTTGGTCTTGGTGGCGTGGTTGGTCGCCGTGTGCTGGAACGCGGCCGTCACCGGGATGGTGACCCAGCCGTCGCCGCAGGCGGTCGAGAAACCCTTGGTCTGCGTCGACGTACCGACGCGCTCGAGCTCGGCGGGCTGGGCGGTCCAGCGGGCCGCGTTGGTGATGTTGCCGACGCGCCAGGCCTCCCAGCCGGCCGCCGTACAGGAGTAGGAGTGGCTCTCCCACAGGTTCAGCGTGGCCGCCTGGATCTGCTTGTCCCACAGCCATTCCTGGTTGTCGAACCGCAGATACGACTTGGCCTTGTTGGTGCCGCCGTCGTACGTGCCAAGCTTCAGCTCCGTCGCCGCGGACTGGTCGCTGGTGTAGGTGTTCTGCACGAACGCGTCGAAGCTCGCGCCGTTGCTCTGCGACGGATCGATCGTCACCGGGTAGACCGTTTTCGGGTCGTTCAGAAAGGCGGCGTCCGGCGTCAGCAGCAGCGCATCCTTCGCGAGGCCCAGCCCGACCAGTGCCCTGCGGGTGTGCTCACCGGACGCCTCGTCAACGGTCGCATCCCACATCAGCGGCGCCGGGACGTCACGGGTCTCAGTTGCGGACCGAACAGTGAGACCGCCCTTGCCGTCCAGTTTGGTGGTCAGACCGTCGGACTTCCACGGCATCCGCAGCTGCTTGACCTGTGCGGCAGCAGCCTTGTTCCTCACCAGCAGGTGTTGTTGGTAACCCGTTCTGGTCACCTCGACGACCAGGTCGATACCCGGCTTCACGTCGCGATACGTCGCCGTACTGCCATCCAACTCCGGCGTCGGCAGCGGACCGGACCACCCGAGGCTCGACCGACGCCCCTTCTCCCCCAAAGCCACCAACTCGTGGTCGCCCCTACCTGCAGTGGCTCCAGCGAGCTTGACGCCGTACGGGTGCACCCGAGGCGCCACGGACCCGTCAGTCTGATGCTGCAGCGTCACATCGACGTCGACCCAGTCGCCGTCCGCATCACGTACCCGAACCGGAGCACCGGCGACAGTCGCCTCGATCCGGCCCGAAGGCAACGCCCGATGCTCCGTCGTCTCCGTCGTCCGGTCGCCGATCAGCACCGGCTTTCCAGTCAGCTTCGCCGTCACGAGCGCCGCGGCCTCATCGGGCCGCTCCAACGGCAGCTCAGCAGCCACGTCCTCCGCAGCCACCGCAACCGCCTCCGCCGGCAACTGCAGAACCGCAGCCACCAACGAGATCCCCACACCAACCCCGACCCACCTCACCAACCGGGGCCCCGGCCACACCCGACTTCGATAACTCCAAGAACCAGACACGCAGCACCTCCTGGGGCGGAAACTCGCCAACAGCCTGAGCCCCCACCTCTCACGCCAACAGGTCAATACAGGACAACTTCCACAACTGGCCATGTCGGTGGGGGCGTCTAGGGTCCTGGACATGCGCTACTCGGTGACAGTCGGAGCAGTTGGCGAAGGGCGGGACCCGCGGGGGTTGGCGGAGCTGGCTCGGGCGGCCGAGGAGGCCGGGTGGGACGGCGTGTTCCTGGAGGACTACCTCGCCTACCAAGGCGATGTGTCGCGGCCTACGTACGAGCCTTGGGTCTGCTTGGCGGCCATGGGGGCGGCGACGTCGCGCGTGCGGATCGGGACGACGGTGACGCCGTTGCCGCGGCGGAGTCCGTGGCAGGTGGCGGCGGAGGCGGTGGCGCTGGATCACCTGACGGCGGGGCGGTTCGTGTTCGGGGTCGGGACGGGGGATCCGAATGATCCGTTCTTGCCGCGGCGGCCGGCTCGGGTGCTGGCGGAGATGCTCGACGAAGGGCTGACGCTGATCGACCGGCTGTGGTCGGGCGCGCCGGTGGATTTTGCGGGAAAGCACTACCGGCTGGAGGGTGCGCAGCTGACAGCGCGACCGGTGCAGCGGCCGCGGATTCCGGTGTGGGTGGGTGGAAACCTGCTAGTGCCGGCGGTGCGGCGGCGGATTCTGCGGTGGGACGGGAGCTGCGCGTACAAGGGCGGGACAGATGCTCCACAGCAGATGACGCCGGACGACGTCCGCGGGCTGCTCGCGGAGCGGCCGGGGCTCGAGGTGAAGGTGAGCGGTGGGGATCCGGCGGCGTTCGCCGCGGCGGGGGCGGCGTGGTGGGGGCGGTGGATCGCTCCGGGGTCGTGGGCAGAGACGCTGGCGGTCGTGCGGAGCGGCCCACCGGTGTGAGGCGTTGACAGGCGGGTGGGGGCGGGGGAGGATGCGAAGGGTTTTAACGTTCAAAAGGCCTGGGGGCGATGGTTGTGGCGACGTTGAAGCAGGTTGCT
The DNA here is from genome assembly GCF_013131805.1 of Kribbella sandramycini. GTDB lineage: Bacteria > Actinomycetota > Actinomycetes > Propionibacteriales > Kribbellaceae > Kribbella > Kribbella sandramycini. The sequence continues at coordinate 353,888 of NZ_JABJRC010000008.1, forward strand.
GCGCACGCGGAGGTGTCGGTGCAGACGGTGTCGAACGCGTTGAACGCGCCGCATCGACTGCGGCCGGACACCCTGGCTCGGGTGAACGCCTCGATCGAACTGCTCAACTACCGGCCCAATCGTAATGCGCGGAGTCTGCGGACGAGCGCGGTCGAGCTGATCGGGTACTGCGTGCCGAGCTGGCCGAATCAGACGCACCTGGTGATGGACCAGTTCTTACACGCGTTGTGCGCGGCGGCGGAGCGGACCGGGCGGCACATCTTGTTGTTCACAGCGCCGCCTGGGGTCGAGGGGATGCCGGTGTACGACGATCTGCACGCGCGGCGGCTCGTCGACGGGTTCGTGCTGTCGCAGACGGAGACGCGGGATCCGCGGCACGGGTGGCTGAAGGAGAAGAAGATCCCGTTCGTGTCGTTCGGGCGGGTGTGGAAGGAGAGCACGCAGCCCGGCGCATGGGTGGACGTCGACGGCGCGGCCGGCTCGGCGCTCGCCGTCCGCCACTTGTACGAGACCGGACGGCGGCGGATCGCGTTCCTCAGCTGGCCGAAGACCTCGGGTCTCGCCGAGGACCGCCTGGACGGGTGGCGCAGCACCTGCGCCGAGCTCGGCCTACCGACCGCCGGCCTCGCCGTCCGCTGCCGCGAGGACACCTTCGCCGAAGGCGCCCGCGCCACCGCCCACCTCCTCGATTCCCCCGAACCCCCGGACGGCATCGTCGCCCTCTCCGACATCCTCGCCCTCGGCGCCCTCCGCGAGCTCACCCGCCGCAACCTCACCCCCGGCCGCGACCTCGGCGTCACCGGCTTCGACGACTCCCCCCTCGCCGACGTCGCCGCCCCCGGCCTCACCACCCTCCGCCAGCCCATGGACGAGATCGCCACCCACCTCATCACCACCCTCACCACCCAATCCCACGCCGCCCACCTCCTCCACCCCACCTTGGTCGTCCGAGGCAGCACCGCCCCTGGCTAACCCCCGAAGGAGACCCGCCATGACTCCCCCCACCCCCGCCACCCCGCCCCGCGGCGAGAGCACCTCCCCCACAAGCCGCACCTCCGCACCCAGCGCCCCGCCCCGCTCCCTCGCCAGCGAGCCGAGCACGAGCCTGGCCAACAGGCCGAAACTGCTGCGGGAGAAGGCGCAGGTACGCCGCAGCCGCCGCGTGCAGGACGACGGAGCGCCGGGGGCGAGAGTTGCGCGGATTGTGGGGGTTGGGTTGTTGGGGGTGGCTGTGGTGTTGGCGGGGACGGCGTCGGCTCGGGCGGAGGGTGAGCCGGGTGGAGGCGTGGGTTCGGCAGGTGGTGGTGGGGTGCTGGCTGGAGGGGCGGGCGAACAGGTGGGGGCGGCTGGTGGGCGGGAACTGTCGGAGGTGGGGCGGTTGGGGGATCGGCGGGCTTTGGTGGTGGGGGATCGGGCTTATGTGATGGGGGACGAGAACGGGGGGTATCCGGCTGCTGGGTGGCATGTTCGCGGGGAGATGGGTGGGGTTTGGGCGCAGCCGTTGAAGTTGTTGGACGGGTTGTGGTTCGGGGTGGACGGGAAGTGGTTGGAGACGGCGGACAGGTACACGAGCGGGTGGGGGTACAGCCGGGTCGAGTACGGCGGCGACGTACGGGTTCGGCGGACGGATTTCGTGCCGGACGGCGTGCGGGGCGCCGTGGTCGGGTTGACGCTGCGGGCCGGGACGACGAAGCGCGTCAAGCTCGACGTGGATGCGCATTCGGAGTTGATGTCGTCGTATCCGTGGGGCTGGACGACGCCGAGTGCGGGCGACGCCAACTTGCCCGACACCGGTGATTTCCAGGGCAAGGCGTTGCGGTTCCGGGAGCAGGGGACGCCGAGCTACCCGAATGCGAGCAAGCACGACTACGCGGCGTACGTCGGCTCGTCGCTCCCGCCGACCGCGCACACCCTCGGCCCGGATCATCGCGGCCCGCAGAGCCCGGCGGTGATCTGCCCGGCGGACGGGACGACGCCGGCCCGGTGCGATGACTCGTTGATCGGGAAGGGCACCGGCGGGCGACTCACGTACGAGATCGACCTGCAGGCGAACCAGGAGCGGACGATCTGGTTCGCAGCGGCGGGCTCGGACGAAGGTAGTGCCGCAGCGAAACGGGAGTACGACAAAGCGCTCCGAAACCCCGAGAAGTTGCTCCAGGCAAAGATCAGGCAGCGCGCGGAGATCGACGGGCGCTCGAAGGTAGAACTGCCGGGCGACCAACTGCTGCAACAGAGCATTGCCTGGAGCAAGCAGAATCTGGCCGACTCGGTCCAGGAGGCGCGCGACCTCCAGGTCCGCGATGTCAACGAGGGCAAGGACTACCCCACCCCGGCCGGCAAGATCGATACCGCGCGCTGGTTCGGCGCCGGCTTCCCCGACTACCCCTGGCTGTTCGCGACCGACGGCGAGTACACGTCGTACGCCGCCGTCGCCGCCGGTCAGTTCGACACCGTCAAGACGCACCTGCGCGCGCTCCGCGACATCAGCGATCTGCTCAACCAGCGCAGCGGCAAGGTCGCGCACGAGATCATCCCGACCGGCGACGTGTACTTCGGCTCCAACCAGAGCGCCGGTAACACCGACGAGACGGTGAAGTTCCCGAGTATCGTCGCGCTGCTCTGGCGCTGGACCGGCGACGACCGGTTCCGCGACGAGATGTACGACTTCAGCGTCCGCAACCTGCGCTACGTCTACCGCGAGCTCGACCGGGACCAGGACGGCTGGCCCGAGGGTCTCGCGAATGTCGAACGCAGCGGCATGGGCGCCGAGAAACTCGACAGCACGGTCTATCTCGCCCGCGGCCTGCGCGACCTCGCCGACCTGGCCGCGGCCCGCAAGGACCGCCCGACCGCGCAGTGGGCAACCGCCCGCGCCACCGAGCTCGAACAACGCTTCGAGGCCCAGTGGTGGGTGCCGAAGGCCCTCGGGTACGCCGATTCCATCGACGACCCGGCCGATCCCGGCAACGACAACACCCCGATCTTCCAGCGGCACTGGACCGGCGTCACCCCGATGGAGGCCGAGCTCGTCCGTCCCGATAAACCGACGTCCCCGCTCGCCTCCCCAGAGCACGCGGCCGCCGCACTCGATCAGCGCGAAAAGCCCTGCTACACCGGCGAATTCGGCCTGTTCCACACCGGCACCGGCCCGACCTCCGACGCAGCCGGCAATCCTGGCCCGAGCTGCGACCCAGTGGTCTCCCAGGTGAAGAGCGAGCGCAGCATCTTCTCCCTCAACACCTCGATCATGGCAGTTGCCGAAGGCAACTATGGTCGCCTGGGCAAGACCCAGCAGCAGGTCTACACGACCGGGAACGCGCGGATCCAGCTCGATCCCAAGGTCTGGGAGACCCCCGGCGCGATGCCGGAGATCGCCCCCTCCCCCGACTCCCCCGCCAATATCGGCCGCCCGTTCTACGACCGTTCGATGAACCTCCAGGCCTGGGGAACGTACGGCGTCCTCTGGCCGGTCGTCCATCAGCAGCTCGGCGTCGACCCCGATCTCGGCCACGGCCGGTTGACGATCGTCCCGCAGCTCCCTGAGGGGCAGCAGAAGGTGGCCGGTAGCAACATCCGGCTCGGTCGCGGAGCCGTCGACGTGACCGCACGCCTTACCGCCAAGGAGTTGCGTACGGACGTGACGTCGTACGGCGTCACCGCGAAGCTCACAGTCGGCGCGGTGCTCCCGGCGGGCGCGAACGTACAGCGCGTGACGCTCAACGGTCACACGGTCAACTACCAGCTGCAGAAGACGGCCCGCGGCACCGAGCTGCACGTCGCCGCCCGCGGCGCGCGGAACGAGCTGCGCATCACCCTGCGCTAACCGGCACCACCGAGTTCCGATAACCCGAGGGGCCCCGCGACGTGAAGCGGGGCCCCTCCGAGTATGAGTCGGAGGGGCCCCTCAGTAGCTGAAGGAAGGTGACGTCTCCAGCCTCCCGAGCAAGATCCGTGGGACCAGCAGACCCCGTCACCGGTCTACCTCGGTGGGGATCCCCACCGCTTGGGTCCTCGGTTTCTCGTCGACCCGCCGCTCCTCGAGAGAACGGCGTGTCGACATTTGTACCGCCGCCGATGGGGGCCGCACAACCCTTTCCAGACAACAGTTCTTGCGACTCGGCGACTATCTGCGTGTCGTCCACAGTGAGCACGCAACCGTCCACAGAACGCACCCGAGTTATGCACATCCCCTGTGCATAACTCAGCCCTTGGCGGGTTTCAGCGGCATCGGCCGCAGCACCCGATGACCGGCGTACAGGCCGAGCGCGGTGACAACCAGGACCGCTGGGACGGCGATCGCCAGCGGCGGCCGCTCGTACACGCCGGACAGCGGCCCGGCCAGCCACTGCGAGACCAGGAGGAACTCGGTCGCCGCGGCCGGTAACAGCGACAACGGTATGAGCACCAGCCCGCGCCAGAAACCGAAGCGGTAGAAGGTGACCCCCAGCAACCACCCGGTCGCCTCGTGCGAGACGATCAGCAGGAAGAACTCGACGAAGATCAGTCCGGCCTGTGACGTGCTGCTGAAAAGATGTGCGTTCTCCAGACTCTGCCCCCAGCCTTGCGCGTCGTAGACCACGCGCTCGACCTGGTAGCCCAGCACCCAGAGCAATGCCGTCGTCGTCGCGGCCAGGGCCAGGAAGATGCCGGCGGCAACCGAGAACATCCGCCGGGTCACGCCCTGGGCGACGAGCAGGTTCAGGTACGCCGGCGCGAGGCTGATCCCGGCCGCCATCGAGAAGTACTTCGGCGACTGGGTGCCGTAGTCCCAGATGCTGTTCCCGGTGCCGTCGTTCAGCGCCTGGACGACGAAACCGCCGGCCAGGAACAGGATCAGCATCACGCCCCAGTAGACGCTCAGCATCGGCATGGACCCGATCCGCATCGCCCGCAGCACCTGCCGGAGCCGATCGAGATTCGTGATGCCACGCGGCAGCGCGACGGTGGTGGCGGTCATCGGCGGTCCCCCTTCGGCGCCGGAGCGGTGAGATGGACGAACAGGTCCTGCAGGCCGACCAGACCGATCTCCAGCCCGGACGCCGCGGCCTCCGCGCGCAGCGCCGGATCGAGGTCGCCGAGCACCGTCACCGACTTCGTCCCGCCGAGCCGCTCCTCGGCCAGCACGGTGAAGTCGGCCGCGAACTTGTCGACCAGCGCCGCGGGCCCGACCATCGCCGCACCGCGGCCGCGCAGCGCGTCGACCGGCGACTGCGTGACGAGCCGGCCGTTGTCGAGGATGACCACCTCTTCGAGCAGCGTGCTGACCTCGCTGACCAGGTGGGTCGACAACACGATCGTCCGCGGCACTTCGGCGTAGTCGGCGAGCAGCGCGTCGTAGAACACGTTCCGGGACGGGACGTCCATCCCCAGGTAGGTCTCGTCGAAGATCGTCAGCGGCGCGCGGCTGGCCAGCCCGAGCACGACGCCGAGCGCGGACCGCTTTCCGCGGGAGAGCTTCGAGATCCGCTTCCCGGCCGGTACTTCGAAGCGGTCCAGCAGCTCGGCCGCCAGCTCGGCGTCCCAGTACGGGCGCAGGCTCGCCGCCAGCCCGAGCACCTGCCGGACCGGCGCGCTGTCGACGAGATCACCGGACTCCCGGATCAGGCAGACCCGGCTCGTCACGACGGCGTTCTCGTACGGCGGCATCGGCGTACCGAGCCCGGCGCCGTCGATCAGCACCCGCCCGTCGTCCGGCTGCCGGAACCCGGCCAGGACGGCGGCCAGCGTGCTCTTGCCGGAGCCGTTGCGGCCGAGCAGGCCGTGGATCTTGCCCGGCGCGAGCCGCAGATCCAGCCGGTCGAGGGCGGGGACGCCGCCGAAGCGGACGGTCAGGTTCTCGGCACGTACTCCGAGGGCGGTCTGGGCAACAGTGCTCGTGGTCATCACGCGTCTCCGTACTCGCGGATGTGCTGGACGACGTCCCGCAGCGGTACGCCGAGGGCCTTGGCCTCACGGATCATCGGGTCGACGACGTCGGCGAAGAACCCCTCGCGACGCCCGGTGCGGAGCAGATCGCGGGCATTCGGGCTGACGAACATCCCGATCCCGCGCTTCTTGTACAGCACGCCTTCGTCGACCAGCTGGGCGAAACCCTTGGCCGCGGTCGCCGGGTTGATCCGGTAGAACGCGGCGTACTGGTTCGTCGACATCACCTGCTCGTCCTCGGCGAGCGCGCCGCTGACGATGTCGTTCTTGATCTGGTCCGCGATCTGCAGATAGATCGGGCTGCGCTCGTCGAACACGACACCCTCCCTCTTCAGCGGACCCGCTAACTTCCATGGTTCATTACTTGAGTAACGAACCATAGCACCGCCGGGGCCTAACCGGTCAACCCGATCGGTCAAGCTGCGCCCGAGGACGCGTGCTGAGCGGCCTGCAGGGCCTTCTTGAGCGCCGGAGCCACCGGCCCGACCCGAACCGCCAACTGAGCCAGGCGGTTCTTGTGCTGCCGCTGCTGCTCCTTGGTCAGCACGACCCGCAGATCCGCGGTCGCCGCCAGCACGATCAGCGCCGCATCCCGCAGGTCGACCTGACTGACCGGGCGGGACGGACGCAGTACGTCGGTCGCCCGCTGCGCCAACTGCCGCCGCACGAGCGGATGCCGGACGGCGACCCGGTCGATCGGGATCAGGCCGAACAACCGGCCGCGCTCGACCTTGATCACCTGCTCCTGCTCGAGCCCGTCGCGGACCTGGCGCAGGATCGCGCCCTGCCGGCGATCGATCCAGGCCCGCCACTTCTTCGGCCGGGAGGCCTCGATATCGGCGAGAATGCCGATCAGCACCTCGTCGGTCGGGACCGCCGCCTTCGACTCGACCCGCGCCTTGCCGTTGTCATCGGCAAGGTTCCCCCGGAGCTGCAGATCGATCAGCGCGGCGGCCCGCAGCGTACGGCCGAGCTTGGCCTTCGCCGTCAGCCGCCCCTTGGCCGGATCGTAAGCCAGTAAGAACATCCGCGCCGCCAGCGCCGAAGGCACCGAAGGCGCCCCGACCCCCGCCGGCCGCCGCACTCGACTCATCATCATCATCGTCTCACTCATCCTCGTCCCCCTTGGCCGGACGGCCCGGACCGCGTTGTTTACCGACGCCCGACGGGAGCCGGCCGGCCTCGGCCAGCGCCCGCCGGAGCAGGAACTCGATCTGGGCATTGGTGCTGCGCAGGTCGTCGGCCGCCCAGCGCGCGAGCGCGTCGTGCACACCGGGATCCAGCCGGAGCAGGATCTTCTTGCGTTCCACGGCCATGACGGCCGCTTACTGGTAGAGCGAACCGGTGTTGACCACGGGCTGGGCGTCCCGGTCACCACACAGCACGACCAGCAGGTTGCTGACCATGGTCGCCTTGCGCTCCTCGTCGAGCTCGACCACGTTGTGCTCGGACAGCCGATCCAGCGCGAGCTCGACCATGCCGACCGCGCCTTCGACGATCCGCTGCCGGGCCGCGACGACGGCGCCCGCCTGCTGGCGGCGCAACATCGCCTGCGCGATCTCCGGCGCGTACGCCAGGTGGGTGATCCGGGACTCGATGATGCGGACGCCGGCCGCCTGGACCCGGACGCCGACCTCGGTCGACAGCGTCTCGGTGATCTCGTCGGTGCTGTCCCGCAACGACATCCCGCCCTCGTCGGTGTGCACGTCGTACGGGTAGCTGTTCGCGATGTGCCGGACGGCGGTCTCGGTCTGGATCGCGACGAACTCGACGAAGTCGTCCACCTCGAACATCGCCTGCGCGGTGTCCTCGACCTGCCAGACCACCACCGCCGCGATCTCGATCGGGTTGCCGTCGGCATCGTTGACCTTGGCAACGGCCGTCTCGTGGTTCCGGATCCGGGTCGAGACCTCGTGCCGGGAGCTGATCGGGTTCACCCAGCGCAGCCCGTCGGTGCGCAGCGTCCCGGCGTACCGCCCGAGGATCTGCAGCACCCGCGCCCGGCCCGGCGCGACCGGCGTCAGCCCCGCCGCCAGAAAGGCGCCGGCCAGGAAGGCCGCCACCCCCACCACGACGATCGGGACGGCCCCCTGTACCGCCCCGACGCTGAACAGCGCGCCACCGCCGACCACCAGCACGAAGGCCGCGCCGGCCATCGGCCAGCCGTTGACCTCGCGCGCCGCCCGCTCGCGCACCTTCGGCGCCGGCATCTCCACCACATCCACGTCGATCATGTCCCACTCCCTTCGATGTCTTGAAGGTAGCAAACTGATATCACATTTACAAGCCGTCCTTCGATGCTGCTGATAAGGGCGACCGGATCCGGTCACCGCGATGTACGGTCGCGGCCCGAACGCGGTGGGATGCGTGCACACACCACACCCCGGAGGTTTCCAGTGCGCACTCGAAGCTGGCTCTGTTTGGTCGCATTGCTCACCTCGCTGCTGGTCGCCGTCCCGATGACCGCCGCCGCGGCCGTCGCCCCGGCCGTCTCAGGGCTGCGGACCAACGGTCTGACCGACCCCCTCGCCGTCAGCCGGGAGAAGCCCCGGTTGAGCTGGCGGCTGGACGCTGCCCGGCGTGGACTGCTGCAGAGCCGGTACGAGATCCACGTCGCCTCCACACCGGCCAAACTGACCAGTCCGGACGTCTGGGACAGCGGTACGGTGACCTCCGATCGCTCGGTCGACGTCACGTACGGCGGGCCGGAGCTGACGCCGTACACGGCGTACTTCTGGTCGGTGCGGGTCTGGGACGAGCTGGGTACGGCGTCCGAGTGGAGCCCGACGGCGACGTTCGAGACGGGTGCGCTGCAACCGTCGGACTGGCATGGGGACTGGATCGGTGCGAACGAGGCGACCGGTGCGGACTGGACCGACTACACGATCGACACCGATGTCTCGGTCACCGACGGCGGGCTCGGGGTGTTCTTCCGCGGCGGCAACGGCGGCGCGTACATGTGGCAGCTGAGCCGTGCTCAAGGGCGGCTCCGCCCGCACGTGCGGTTCGCCGATGGCAAGTACCGCGTGGTGGCCGAGATCGGACTGCCTGGTATCGATCTGGGTCAGCGGCACAACCTGAAGATCTCTGTTGCGGGCGACCTGATCACGACCCACATCGACGGCCGGCAGGTGGACCAGCGACGGCTGGGCGACCACAACGGCGCCGGGACTGTCGGGTTCCGGGTAGCTGACCGGGAGCGCGGGGTTGTGCATCGGCTGAAGGTGGTGAACACGGCGGGCAAGGTTCTGATCGACACCGACTTCCGGCCGGGGGATGCGACGTTCCCGACCGGACAGGTCCGTGCCGAGGGCGGTCTGGACGTGACGTTCTCCGAGGCGTTCCCGAACACCGAGAACGTGGTCTGGTACCCGACCAATCGACTGCCGCTGTTCCGCAAGGAGGTGCAGCTCAACAAGACCGTAGCGCGGGCTCGGTTGCACGCCTCTGCTCAGGGCGTCTACGAGCTTCGGCTGAACGGCGCGAAGGTCGGCGACCACTATCTCGCGCCAGGCTGGACCGACTACCGGCTACGGATCCAGTCGCAGACCTACGACGTCACGTCCCTCCTGCGCAGCGGTGCGAACGTCATCGGTGCAGAAGTGGCGAAGGGCTGGTTCGCCGGTCGGCTGGCGCATGTGAGCGGCAACCGGTACGGCGCCAACACTGCAGTCTCCGCACAGCTGCGGGTGACCTATACCGACGGTAGTACCGAGGTGTTCGGCACCGACTCCAGCTGGCGGACGGCGCAGGGCGCTACCCGCGCAGCGGACCTGATCGACGGTGAGGCGTACGACGCGCGGCAGGCGCGGGCCGGCTGGGACCAGCCCGGATACGACGCATCCGGGTGGGGGCCCGTCGTACTGCGTCCGTCCGTGACCAGCAGGCTGGTGCCGCAGACGGACCAGCCGGTGCGGGTCACGCAGGAGCGCACCGCGACCAGTGTGCCGTCGTCGACCCCGGGGACGTACGTGTACGACCTCGGCCAGAACATGGTCGGGGTCAGCCGGATCACGTTGACCGGTACGCCGGGAACGTCGGTCCGGATTCGGTACGCCGAGGTGCTGCGGCACGGGAAGTTCTACACCGACAATCTGCGCACGGCCCGGTCGACCGACCACTACACGTTCGCGACCTCCGGACCGGAGACCTTCCAGGCCCGGTTCACGTTCCACGGGTTCCGGTACATCGAGATCAGCGGACTGCCGAGCGCGCCGCCGGCCAGTGCGGTCAAGGGCATCGTGCTCGGTACGGACGCGCCGTCGACCAGCCAGTTCAGCACGGACTCCGCGATGGTCAACCAACTGCACAGCAACATCACCTGGGGTCAGCGCGGCAACTTCCTGTCGATCCCGACCGACACCCCGGCGCGGGACGAGAAGCTCGGCTGGACGGGTGACATCAACGTCTTCGCGCGGACCGCCGTCTACAACCAGGACTCCCAGGCCTTCCTGACCAAGTGGCTGCGGGACCTGCGCACCGAACAGCAGTGGAACCCGGGCAACCCGAACCTGCACGGCGCCTATCCGAGCGTCGCCCCGACCGTGCCCGAGGCGATCGACGGCGGCCTCGGAAACGCGGGCTGGATGGACGCCGGCATCCACGTGCCGTGGACGCTGTGGCAGGCCTACGGGGACACCGCGATCATCGACGAGCACTACTGGTCGATGGCGTTGTACGCCGACTATCTGGAGCGGACCGACGACGGATTCATCCGGCACGGCGGCATGTACAACGACTGGCTCAACTTGGACGCCGCGCCGGGGACACCAGCCGAGCTGGTCGGGACGGCCTTCTACGCCAAGAGCATTCGTGAGCTGAGTCAAATGGCGACCGCGACCGGGCGGACTGCGGACGCGACCAGGTACCAGCAGCTGTACGAGAGCATCAAGGCCGCTTATATCGCGAAGTTCGTGAGGGCGGACGGACGCGTCGAGGGTGACACCCAGACCGGCTACATCCTGTCCATCACCAACGATCTGGTGCCGGCCGATCGGAGCGCCGCGCTGCACGGCCGGTTCGTCGACGCGATCCAGCGGGCCGGGACGTCGCTGACCGTCGGCTTCCTCGGGGTCGACGGGCTGTTGCCGGCGCTGACGAAGATCGGGCGCGCCGATCTCGCGTACGAGTTGTTGCTCAAGACAACGAAACCTTCGTGGGGGTTCGAGGTGGCGATGGGCGCCACCACGATCTGGGAGCGCTGGGACTCGATGGACGAGAACGGCGAGGTCGGCCCGGTCGGGATGAACTCCTTCAACCACTACGCGTACGGCGCGGTCGGCGAGTGGATGTACCGGACGCTGGCCGGGGTGTCCGCGGAGACGCCTGGATACCGGAAGGCGTTGATCGCACCGGTGCTGGGGACGGGGATCGGTGCGGCGGACCTGCGGCACGGGACGCCGTACGGGGAGATCCGTAGTCATTGGACTCGGTTGGCGTCGGGCGGGGTTCGGCTGGATGTGCGGGTGCCGGGGAACACGACCGCGACGGTGCGAATCCCGGCGTCCGCACCGGCGCTGGTGACCGAGGGCGGCGGGCCGCTGTCGTCGGCCGACCAGGTGCGCGACGTGGTCGACTCCGGGGACACGGTGACCGTGACCGTCGGGTCCGGGTCCTATTCGTTCGTGGCGTCGCCGGTGCCGGTAGCTGTTGAGTCGGGTACGGCGCAGCCGGCGTCCGGTGAGCCTGGTACGTCGACGTCGATCTCGGCTCTGGTGCGGAACACGTCGTCCGCTGCGATCTCGGGCCGGCTGAAGGTCGACGTACCGGATGGGTGGGCGACGCCGGCGCCGTCCCAGGAGGTGACCATTGCGGCCGGGGGCGAGACGCGCATCGCCGTACCGGTGGTCATTCCGCTGGCGGGTAACGCGACCGCGATGTCGTTCCGCGCGGGCTTCACGGACGCGCGCGGTGAACTGGCCTTCACCAACGTGCCCTTCACCATCACCCAATCCCTCACGCCCCCGAACGCCGTCGACTACATCGACCTGGGCGTCGCGTCCTCCGAAGCCGCCCACGAACTAACCCCAGGCCCCAACTCCGGCACCGGCATCGAAGCCGGCCGAACCCGCCGCTACTCAGGTATCGCCGTCCCCAACAGCTGGTTCGAGTACACCCTGACCTCGCGCCCCAACCAGCCCTACCTGCTCCGCTTCGTCGAAACCTACGACGGCCCCCAAACCAAGTCCTACGACATCCGCGTCAACAACACCCTCGTCCACCGCCGCACCCACACCCGCACCACCCCCGGCCTCGAAACCTTCCAACTCCACATCACCACCCCCGCCCTCCAAACCCCCACCCTCCGCCTCCGCATCCAACACAACCCCACCGCCACCGGCCACGACCCCTCCCTCGCCGACACCTGGCTCCTCCCCACCCCCTAACCAACCCCCTCACCCACCCACAGCCAACCACCCGGTTCGCAGGCCTGACGAACTACTTCTTCCGGCCGACGCGCGGGGTGGGTGCCGGGCGCGGGGTGGTGGGGGTGGGCTAGATGGGCTTGGTGAGGGAATGGAGGTGGGATTGCCAGTGGGGGGCGGTGGAGTTGGGGAGGGGGTCTATGGGGGAGTTGTTCCAGGCGTGGACGGGGCGGATGCCGTGGAGGGAGTTGAGGAGCCAGACTTCGGTGGATTGGAGGTCGGCGGGGGTGCGGGCGTGGTGGGCGGTGGGGGTGTTGTGGGTGGTGGCCAGGGATTGGAGGAGGGTGGCGGTTACGGAAGGGAGGAGGGGGCTGGTGGGGGGTGGGAAGCAGAGGGTTTCGCCTTCCCACCAGGCGATGGCGGCGTAGGCGGCTTCCAGGACGGTGCCGTCGGAGTCGAGGAGGACGAGTTCGTCGGCTCGGTGCGGGGCGGCGTCCTTGAGTTTGCCGAGGAGGGCCAGGTCGGGGCCTTTGACCCGGGGGCTGGTGCGCGGGTCGGGGCCTTCGTGCAGGGCTACCCGGACGCGGCCGCCGGTGGGCGGTGCGGGGCGGCGCTGGACGGCGAGCTCACCGGTGTCGCGGAGTTCGAAGCGGGGAAACCAGCGGCCGAAGCCGGGCAGGCGGTTGATCTGCTGCTCCCAGAAGGCCACCGCGTCGACACCGGCCGCGGCACACGACCCGACGAACCGCTCCCGGTGCAGATCGAGCCCCCGCACCCCGCCGTCCACCACCAGGAACGAATCCGCCACCAGCAAACCGCTCATTCCCCCACCTTTCGGCCCAGGGCAGCTGTTGCCTTGAGCACCATTTCGTCGTACTCCGCGTTCGCGTCGGAGTCGAGCACGATCGCTCCCCCGGCGCCGATCACCGTCTCGTCGGGTGTCAGCACCGCCGTCCGGATCACCACGCTGAGATCCGCCCGGCCGTCCAGCGTCAAATAGCCGAGCGCGCCCGAGTACACCCCGCGGGCGCTCGGCTCCAGCTCGTCGAGCAACTCCATCGTGCGAATCTTCGGCGCCCCCGTCATCGACCCCGGTGGGAAACAGGCGCGGACGGCGTCCACCGCACTCACGCCGGCCCGCAACCGGCCGCGGACCGTGGTGACCAGCTGATGCAGCGTCCGATAGCTCTCGACCTGCATCAGCTGCGGCACCTGAACCGTCCCCGGATCGCTGACCCGGCCGAGATCGTTCCGGATCAGATCGACGATCATCAGGTTCTCGGCGCGGGTCTTCTCGTCCTCGGCCAGCGCCTTCGCGGCGATCTGGTCCGCCTGCGGGTCGGCGTCCCGCGGCGCGGTGCCCTTGATCGGCCGGCACTCGGCCCAGCCCGCGCCGTCCACCGTCAGGAACCGCTCCGGCGACGAACTCGCCACCGCCAGCTCGCCGTATCGGAGGAAGGCCGCGTACGGCGCCGGGTTCGTGGCCCGCTGCCAGCAGAAGAAGCCGAACGGGTCGTTGACAGCCGGCAGCCGAACCCGGTTGGTCAGACAGACCTCGTACGTCTCCCCCGCCTCCAGCGCGGTCATGCAGCGCCCGATCGCCGCCAGGTACGCCGCTCGATCCAGCTCGAGATGCGCCTCGACGTCCAGCTCCGCGATCGCCGGCCGCTCAACCCCGGACATCCACCAGCCGGACGTCGTCGCGCGCTCCACCCAGCGCTCGTCCGCGGCAACCAGGAAGCTGATCTCCCGATCGTGGTCGATCACCACGAACCGATCGGCCCAGATCCACAACGCGTCCGGCGTCGCGGCGGTATGCGCGGCCGCGCCGCCGGTCAGCGCCTTCAGCTCGTACCCGAAATACCCGACGTACCCACCGCTGAAGTACCCCTCCAGCCCAGCAGGCGCCGGCGCAGCCCGCGCGGCGAGCAGCTCAGCCAGCTCAGCGAACACATCCCCGTCAGCCGCATCCCGAACCAGTACGTCGGACGCCGGCCCGGTCCCCAGTACGGAGACCCGCCGCTCGACCCGATCGGTCAGGCTGCCGTCGAGCCAGAACGCGACCGGCTCGTCGGCCAGCAGCTCGCGGTAGACCGTCTCACCGTCGAGCGCCCGATCCACCGTCCGCACGGACCAGCTCAGCGCACCCACAGGCACACGCTACTTCCCCGCGCGGGCCGTCCGGCCACTGACTCGTCAGGTGGTCAGCTCAGGACGTCAGGGCGACCTTCGTCCGCATCGCGGTGATCCGGCGGATCGGGATCGCGACCTCCAGCCCGTCCTTGGACTCCGCGCGATCGGCCAGCCACTCGGCGGCGGTGTCGCGGCGGGCGTCCGGCGTGCCGGGCAGGTAGACCGCGTTCACCAGCCGCTGCGCGTCGTCACGGCTGCGGATCGTGTAGACGTACCGCTCGCGCTGGCTCTCCATCACGTCGAAGCCCGCGGTCAGCAGCTTCTCCTTCAGCTCGGTGATCTCGCCACCGGCCGGGAACTGCGGTGTCGACCGCAGCCGCGTGGTCAGCCCGCTCAGCGTGCGGATGTCGCCGCGCCGCAGCGGCCGCACCGCCGGGACGATCGCCGCCAGGACGCCGCCCCGGCGCAGCACCCGCGCGGCCTCGGACAGGACGGCGGGCAGCGGCTGCAGCACCATCAGCCCCATCGAACAGGTGACGACGTCGAAGACCTCGTTCGCGAACGGCAGGTGCAGCGCGTCGGCCTGGACCTTCGGGCCAGGCGCACCGGCCAGCTGGGCCGGGTTGTTGTCGACGCCCACGACCCAGCGCCCGTACAACTCACGGGCGACCGGACCGTTTCCACAGGCGAGGTCGAGGACGCGCCTCGCCTCGCCGGAGACAGCGCGGACCAGCCACCGGTACGGCGTGTGATCGCCGGCGACAGCTCGGGACAGGAGGGCTTCGGTGCTGCCCGGGGCCGCGGTGTGGAACTCCCGCAGGTACTCGGGCCAGTCGATGACGTTTTCGGACATTTCAGCGAGACGGTACCCGCTGAGCACACGACGTACCGCATCGAGTGCTCAGCGTTAACAGAGCTTTGACCCGAGTCAGACGATGCTGACGAAGATGTGCCCGGCGGTCTCGTCGCTGATCACGCCGCCGGCCTCGCGGCTGCCGACCAGCACGCCCTCGGCGTCCAGCGCGGAGTCGACCTCGCGGCCCGGCAGGGCGCCGGCCTTGCGCAGGACGGCCATCGCGCTGTCGTCGGTCTGTACCGGCTCGGCGATCCGCCGGACCAGCACCCGGACGCTCTGCCCGGTGGCCTGGTCGAGGACCTTGTCCAGCGGCTCGACGCCGATCCGGAAGTCCTCCGTGGCGCTGGCCTGGCCGTCGCTGAGCAGCTCCTCCAGGCCCGGGATCGGGTTGCCGTACGGCGACTCGGTCGGGTTGTCCAGGATCTTCAGCAGCCGCAGCTCGACCGCGTCGCTCATCACGTGCTCCCAGCGGCAGGCCTCGGCGTGCACGTCCTCCCACTCGAGCCCGATCACGTCGACCAGCAGCCGCTCGGCCAGGCGGTGCTTGCGCATCACCCGGACCGCCTGCTTACGCCCGACGGGGGTGAGCTCGAGGTGCCGGTCGCCCTCGACCGTGACGAGACCGTCGCGCTCCATCCGCGCCACCGTCTGACTGACCGTCGGCCCGGACTGGTGCAACCGTTCGGCGATCCGCGCGCGCAGCGGCAGGATGCCCTCTTCTTCCAGCTCGTAGACGGTCCGCAGGTACATCTCGGTGGTATCGATCAGCTCGCTCACGACAACCATTCTCGCTTATGCGGGCAAGTCTGCCCGCATAAGGCACGGGTACTGGCGTTAGATGCCCGATGTGACAGCTCTGATGTGGTTCCGCCGCGACCTTCGACTGACCGACAATCCGGCCCTGCTGGACGCCGTGAGCGCCGGGGACGGCGACGTCCTGGGCGTCTTCGTCGTGGATCCCCTGCTCTGGGAGCGTTCCGGCGACCCGCGCCGCGACCACCTGACCGCCTCGTTGACAGCGTTGTCGGAAGCAATGGGCGGCCGCCTGGTGATCCGCCACGGCGATCCGGCGCAGGTGATTCCGGAGCTGGCGGACGAGATCGGCGCCGCGAGTGTCCACATCAGCGCGGACTACGCGCCGTACGGGCAACGCCGCGATCAAGAAGTTGAAGCCGCATTGAAGTGTCCGCTGGTCGCGACCGGTTCGCCGTACGCGATCGCCCCCGGCCGCATCCAGAACCAGCAAGGCCGGCCCTATCAGGTCTTCACGCCGTACTTCCGCGCCTGGCTGGAGCACGGCTGGCGCAAACCCGTCGACGCGCCGACGGACGTCAACTGGCTCGAAGCCAAGAGCGACCACCTCCCCAAGATCGACGACACCGCCGGCGAGAATGCCGCCCGCGAGCACTGGCAGACCTGGCTCGACGACGTCGCCCAGTACGACGACGAACGGGACCGCCCCGATCTCGACAGCACCTCCCGGATGTCGATCCCGCTGAAATGGGGTGAGATCCATCCACGCACAATGCTTTTCGACCTCTCCCACAAGCGCAGCCAGGGCGCCGAGGCCTACCGCCGCGAACTCGCCTGGCGCGAGTTCTGCGCCGACCTCCTGGCCCGCCATCCGCACGCCGCCTGGAAACCGCTCCGGCCCGAGTTCGACCGGATGGCGTACGACGAACCCGGCGACCAGCTCGAAGCCTGGCAACAGGGCCGGACTGGCTTCCCGATCGTGGACGCCGGGATGCGGCAGCTCAAGGACTCCGGTTTCATGCACAACCGGGTCCGGATGGTCGTCGCCTCCTTTCTGGTCAAAGACCTGCATGTGCACTGGAAGTACGGCGCCCGCTGGTTCATGCAGACGCTGCGCGACGGCGACCTGGCCTCGAACTCACTGAACTGGCAGTGGGTCGCCGGCTGCGGCGCCGACGCCTCGCCGTACTTCCGGATCTTCAACCCGATCACCCAGGGCCTCAAGTTCGACCCACAGGGCGAGTACGTCCGCCGCTGGATCCCCGAACTCCGTGACCTGCCCGGCAAACAGGCCCATGAACCCTGGAAACACGGCGGCGCCGACGGCTACCCCGCCCCGATCGTCGACCACGCCGAAGCCCGCCTCGAGGCCCTCCGGCGGTACGAGGCGATTCGCGCTTGAGGGGCGGACCTGCACCACTCACCAACCTCCCGCCGCGCCGGTCGGGCCGGGCCTGCTGAGCGTGGGGCCGGCGCTACTGCGCGATGCTGGTGAGTGGGGGCGGTTCGGCCTACGCCTTCAGGAGGGCGAGGAGGCGGGCGACTTCGGTGGCGACTGCGTCGCGGGCGGGGCCGAGATACTTGCGGGTGTCGACGAGGGCGGGGTTGTCGGTCAGGGTTTGGCGGACCGAGGCGGTGAAGACGTTGTTGAGGTGGGTGGCGATGTTGACCTTGGTCATGCCGGCTTCGACAGCGCGGGTGAGGTCGGGGTCGGCGACGCCGGAAGAGCCGTGCAGGACGAGCGGGACGGCGACGGCGGCGTGCAGGTCGGCGATCAGGTCGAAGTCGAGGCTCGCGGTGCGCTCGGTCATCGCGTGCGAGGAGCCGACGGCGACGGCGAGGGCGTCGACGCCGGTGGCCTCGGCGAACGCGACAGCCTCGTCGGGGCGGGTCCGGGCGCCGGGCGCGTGGACGCCGTCCTTACCGCCGACCTCGCCGATCTCGGCCTCGACGAAGACGCCGTGGTCGTGGCAGAACTTGGTCACCTCGGTGGTCGCGGCGACGTTGTCGGCGTACTCGAGTTTCGAGGCGTCGTACATGACCGAGGTGAAGCCGAGGCCGACGGCCTCGGTGACGAGGTCGCGGTCCATCGCGTGGTCGAGGTGCACGACGACCGGGACGGACGCCGCCGCCGCGGCGGCCAGGGTGGCGACGCCGATCGGCTTCAGCGCGCCGTGGTACTTGACCGCGTTCTCACTGATCTGCAGGACGACCGGCGTCCCGGCCTGCTCGGCGCCGGCGATCAGCGCGGTCGCGTGCTCGAGCTGGATCACGTTGAACGCGCCGACCCCCCGGCCGGCTTTCGCGGCGGCCAGAACGACCTCGGCACCAGATACCAACGGCATGTGATTCCCCTTATTTTACGGTGACCTGCGGCTGCCAGCGGCGGTACGCGGCCAGGTCGATGTCTCCGGCAACGGGTGTCAGCACAGCCGCGGCGGACGCGGCGACGGCCGACTTCAGGACGACGGACCAGTCGGGCTCGGGTGATTCGGCGACCGCGGCGGCGACGACCGCCGTACACGCATCGCCTGCCCCGGTGGGATTGCCGGACACCCGCTCGACCGGCAATGCGCGCCACACACCCTTGTTGCTTGCAGCAACCATTCCACGCGCGCCGTCCGTGATGACGGCGGCGGTCGCGCCCAGCCCGACCAGCTGCTGAGCGCCGTCCTCGACCTCCAGCTCGCCAAGGGCTTCGCGCAGTTCGGCGGCATTGGCGCGCACCACGGCCCCGGCCTTGGCGGCCGCGACCAGAGCCGCTCCCCCGGCGTCGATCACCGACAGCACGTCGTGATGACGGGCGCGGACGGCGAGCTCGGCGTACGCGTCGGCCGGCAGACCCGGCGGGATACTGCCCGAACAGGCGAGGACGCCGAGGCGGCCCCAGGGCATCCGCTCGCCGAAGGCGCGCCACTCGTCCGCAGAGACCGTTGGCCCGCCCTCGTTGAAGATCGTCGCGTCCCCGTCGACTCCGTTGACGATGGCAACCGTCCGGCGGGTCTCACCCTGGATCGGAGTCAGCAACGCGGTCAGCCCGGCGTCGAACAGTTCGGCGGCCACCGCTTCACCGGCGACCCCGCCGACGAACCCGAGGACGAGCACCTGATGCCCGAGCGTCGCCGCGACCCGGGCGACGTTCACGCCCTTACCGCCCGCGCGCTCGCGGATCGCGCCGACCCGATGGCTGCCGCCGACGGTGAGCTCGTCGACCTCGTAGGTGACGTCGAGCGCCAGGTTGAGGGTGACCGTGCCGATCAGAGCCATGCGCCGGCCCGCATCACCTTCTGTACGACGTAATCGTCGTCCAGGACGACCAGATCCGCCCGGCGGCCGGTCTCGATCGCGCCGACGTCGTACCAGCCGAAGGCGTGCGCCGGGGTGGTCGAGGCCATCCGGGCGGCGTCGACGAGCGACGTCCCGGCCTGGACTGCGTTCCGGAAGGCGACATCCATGGTCAGGGTGCTGCCGGCGATCGAGTGCGGCGGTTCGGCGAGGGTGGCCAGGCCGTCCTTGACGTCGACCTCGAGGTCGCCGATCTTGTAGCGGCCGTTCCCCATCCCGGTCGCCTCCATCGCGTCGGTGATGAGCGCGATCCGGTGCACGCCGGCCGCGGCCAGCGCGACCCGGACGACCTGCGGATCCAGATGCATACCGTCGTTGATCACCTCGAGCAGCAACCGCTCGTCGTTGATCGCGGCGCCGACCGGGCCGGGGTCGCGGTGATGGAACGGGCGCATCCCGTTGAACAGGTGCGTCGCGACGGTGGCGCCGGCGTCCGCACCGGCGATCATCTGCTCGTACGTCGCATCGGTGTGGCCGAGCGCGGCGACCGCACCGGCGTCCACGACCTGCCGGATCGCCTGCAGACCGTGCTCCAGCTCGGGAGCGATCGTGACCATCCGGACGACGTCGCTGAGCACCTTCGAGAC
This sequence comes from Kribbella sandramycini, assembly GCF_013131805.1. Lineage (GTDB taxonomy): Bacteria > Actinomycetota > Actinomycetes > Propionibacteriales > Kribbellaceae > Kribbella > Kribbella sandramycini. The sequence goes on from NZ_JABJRC010000008.1 coordinate 373,852, forward strand.
GTCGTCGGCCACCGGGTCCCGCAGCAGCGTCGGCTCGTGCGCACCGCAGCGGGCCGCGGACAGGAACGGCCCCTCCAGGTGGACGCCGGCGATCACGCCGTCCTTGACCAGATCGGCCAGACAGGCCGTCTGGGACGCGAGGACGTCGAGCGGCCCGGTGACCAGGCTGGCCATGGTCGTCGTCGTACCGTGCTTGGCGTGGAAGGCCGCGACCTTGCGGGCCTCCTCCGGGTCGGTGGTCGAGTACGACGATCCGCCGCCGCCGTGGGTGTGGATGTCGACGAAACCGGGGACGAGGGTCACCTCACCGAGGTCGACCGGGCGCTGTCCGTCGGCCGGCATCCCCTCGGAGCGGCGTCCGTAGGCGAGGATGTCCTGGTCGACGACCTGGACCCAGGCGCCTTCCAGCACGTCGTCCGGGGTGACGAGTCGCCCCACCCGATAGGTCGTCATGCGGGCTGTTCCCCACTCTCTTCGTCGGCAGTGACTCGATCCCAGGCCATCAGCGCGGCGCCGAGGCAGCCGGCCTCCTCACCCAGCACGGCGGCCACGATCTCCGGCTCGCGCTGGAACGTCAGACGCGCGTGGACGCCGTCGCGCAGCGGCTGCAGCAGCGTCTCACCGGCGCCGACCAGCCCACCGCCGATGGCGATCCGGGTCGGCGCGACGAGTGTCGTGTAGAGGACCAGCGCATCGACCAGCACGGTCAGCGCCTCCTCCCAGACCGCTGCGGCGTCGGAGTCCCCGGCGGCCAGCAGTTCGAGCACCTCGCGGGCGCCGTCCACAGTCCGGCCCGTGCGGGCGGCGTACCGGCGGGCGATGGCCGCTGCGGAGGCGACTGTCTCCAGACAGCCCCACTGGCCGCAGGCGCACAGCTCAGCCGCGTCACCGTGGATGAAACGGGTATGGCCGAGCTCACCGGCGTAACCGTCTCCGCTGACCAGTGAGCCGTCGACAACCATCGCAGCGGCGATTCCGGTGCCGAGCGGCAGGAAGAGCGAGTTCGTCGTACCAGTCAGGGCCCCTTGGCGCAGCTCGGCGTACCCACCGCCGCGGACGTCGTGCGCGAGCACGATCGGTACGTCGGCGCCCACTGCGGCCACCAGGGCATCCCGGACCGGCAGGTCGGCCCAGGCCAGGTTCTCCGCGACGACTGTGCCGTTGTCGGCGTCGATGATGCCCGGGACGACGACACCGATCGCACGCACCCGGTGACCGTCCGCAGTAGCTTTCTGCCAGAGCTCGACCACGGTCTCCAGCAAAGCGTCCAGCACGGCGCGACCCCCAGCCTCCCGGGGTGTGGGCCTGGTCTCGCGGTGCACGACGGCACCGTCCGCGGCGACCAGGCCGCACTTCATCCGGGTTCCACCGAGATCGACGGCAACCACGACTTCACTGGGGTCCACGGAGCGCCATTATGCAGCGTTACCCACCGGTCCGAACATCCGTGAGCAATTTCTGGACAGTCACGACCGCAAACCGCGGTCGAAGGCCGCGACCAGGAACGCGATCAGGTTCTCCGCGAGCTTGCCCGTGTCGGCCACCTCCGCATCGGCGCCGCCGGGCGCCGGCGTCAGCGCCTGGGACTGGTGCAGGGCGAGCAGACCGAGCATGTTCACGTACCCGAACGCGACCGCCTCGGGCGCCGCATGCGGCAGCGCCGCCCGCAACGCGGCCAGGTACCGCGACTCGATCGGATCCGACTCGGCGGCGTACAGCTCGCGGATCCGCTGGCTCGGGTCGAACGCGATCCGCCCGATGAACCGGGCCACCACCGCGCCGCGCTCGCCGCGGCGCAGGACCAGATCCAGGCCGGGCTCGACGAACGCGCGGATCAGATCCTCCGCGGTCGGCGCGCCCCGGGCCTCCAGCTGGTCGAGCCGGCGGCGCCGTTCGGTGTTCACCGGCGCCATCGCGCGGGCGACCGCCGCGCGCAGCAGCGCCTCCTTCGAGCCGAAGTGATAGTTCACCGCGGCGATATTCGCTGCCGCCGCGACCGTGATGGCACGGAGCGACGTCCCTTCGTATCCCCCCTCGCCGAAACGCTGCTCGGCGATGTTCAGCAATCGTTCCCGGGTCGATTCGACCGGTGTCTCCACAGAGTTCTCCTTCCCCCCGGCTACTGCTTGCCCAGGCACCCCACCTGCTCACGCGCCGTAGCCTGCAGTCAGCATAGTTCAAACGGTCGTTTGAATCAGAGGGCTCAGCTCATCTCTTTCCGAGAAATCCTCAGATTTCCCTGAAATCCGTTTCCTTCCCTCCCTTCCCGCTACTCACACCTGTTCGGCCCTCACTCTGCGGAGGCGCGAGAGTGCGCTTTAAATACCTGTTGGGTTCCTGGTGAGTTCCGGAACCTCGTGGCTAGGGTCGGGGACATGAGTTCGGTGCGCGTCGAGCGGCGCTTCCAAGGTCCGGCCAAATCCGGGAACGGCGGGTATGTCGCCGGTCTGGTCGGGGTGGCGCTGGCCGCGCGGCTCGGCACCGGCGAGGTCCCCCAGGTGACGCTCCGAGTGCCCCCGCCACTCGAAACCGACCTCGAACTGGTGGCGGACGCCGTCGTTCGCCTGCTCGACGGGGAGCAGTTGGTAGCGACCGGCGCGCCGGTCCCGGCCGACTTGCTGGCCGACGCGACCGTCGAGCCTGTGTCCTTCGAGGAGGCCGCAGCTGCCGAGTCCGCCTACCGCGGCCTGGGCAAGCACCCGTTCCCCGGCTGCTTCGTCTGCGGGCCGGCCAATCCGACAGGTCTGCAACTGAAACCCGGGCCGCTCGGCGACGGGCGGACAGCATGCACCTGGGTGCCGGCTGCCGACCTCGCGCCGGGCGGCGTGGTCGACCCGGTGCACGTGTGGGCGGCGCTGGATTGCCCGAGCGGGTGGGCCATCGATCTGGAGGGCCGGCCCTCGGTGCTGGGTCAGCTGACCGTGGGTATCGACGCGCAGCCGCGGGCCGGCGAGGAGTGCGTCGTCCTCGGGCAGCTACTCAGCGAGGACGGGCGGAAGACGCTGACCGCGAGCACGCTCTACGACTCCGACGGGCGAGTGCTGGCCCGAGCCCGGGCAACCTGGATCCTGGTCGATCCAGCGTTGTTCAACTAACGCGTTCGGGCGGCGTGGGCGCGGACTTTGGCGCGGTTGCCGCAGGTGGCCATCGAGCACCAGCGGCGGCGGCCGCGGGCATCGAGGAAGAGCCAGCCGCAGCCGGGGCAGGTGCGGACGTGGGCGCGTTCGTGGCTGGTGAGCAGCTCGGCGGCCAGCAGGGCGAGATGGTCGAGCGGGCGGGCCAGATCCTCGGGGAGCTCCCAGCCGGCGCCGTCGTCCTCGGTCCGGACGAATCGGCGGCGGCCGGAGGCCTTCTCGATCACCCGCGCCACCGCCTCGAACGATCCTTCGGTCGCCTGCCCGGTCAGGACGTCGTACAGGTCGATCCGGAAGTCGAGCGTGCCGGTCAGCCGGCGGGCCGCCTCGGTGGGTTTCCCGCCGGCCTGCTCGATCAGCCGGAAGACCGCCGCCGGCGACAACAGGCCGACGGCGGAGTTCCAGATCAGGAAGGCTTCGTACGACGTCAGCCACTCGGTCCGGGCCGGGCCGCGGACGGTCCAGTCGGAGCGGGTGTTGACGAAATCGAGCACTGGGTGCGCGCCGACCGGCTTGGGCAGGACGACGCCCTGCACGAGCTCCAGGTGTGACGGCAGCGCACTCATGAAATCAGCGTTCCGCAGGCAGGGTCGCCGTACCGGTCGGGACGCTGACATTGGTGCCCTGCGGAATGACCATGAACTGGATCTTGCCCGATTCGATCGCGGTCTTCAGCAGGTAGCCCTGCGCGCCGAGCATCTGGACCTGCTTCTTCACCGACTCCAGCTCGACGTTGACCCGCTGGTTGGTCTGCTCCTGGGTGGCCTTGGCCAGCTCGGCGCGCTGCTTGGCCTCGAGGCCGTCGATGATGCCCTTGTCCAGCGGGGTCGGCTTCTGCACCGTGAAGGACAGCTCGCCACAGGCGTTACCGCCGTTGTAGCTCGGCCCGCAGAAGTAGTCGCCGCCGACGGCGGCCGGCAGCAGCCGGGTGAACTCCTTGGCCGCGGCCGTCTGGAACTCCGACTTCTTCGCCTCGTTGTTGTAGAGCTCGGCCCAGGCGTAGTTGGTCGCGACCGCGGACAGCGCCCGGTCGATCTGCGGCCGGAAGTACGACTGCAGCATCGAATTCCAGCCGCGCTCGGTGAAGGCGTCGGTCTTCAGGCCGATCCGCTCGTGGAACGACTTCAGCGTCTCCTCGGTCCGGTTCAGCGTGAAGTACACCTGCACGCGGACGCCGAGCCGGACGTTGTCCTTGCTGACCACGGTGACCTCGTCACCCGCGTCGGTGTCCGCGCCGGCGCCGCCGATGATGTACGAGCGCTGGTCGATCGGGTACGCGTAGACGGTGTCACCCGGGCCGATCAGGCTGTTCGTCGAGCCGGGCGGGATGACCGACTTGAACTTCTTGTCCTCGACCACGCCGCCGCCGTAGTGCAGGCCGATCTTGTTCGCGTCGGTGTCCGCGAAGTTGAAGATGTTGAACAGCGCGATGATCACGATGATCGCGACGACGACGAAACCGATCACCTTGCCGACGGCGCCGCCGTTCGACTTGACCGTGGTGGTCCCCAACTTGGCCATCAGTCTTCCAGCTCCTTGCGTTCCACCAGTCGCCGGACGTCGGCGAGGGTCAGGTCGGCGGTCACCGCGACATCGCGCGGCACCGACGGATGCGAGCTGAGCGTACGCAAGCCCTGCTCGGCAGCCGCGACCGCCCGCTCGAGCGCCCTGACCTCGTGCAGCAACGCCCGGTGTTCGGCGTTCATCTCGGCCAGGGCGCGCTCGGCCTGGGCGGCCCGGCGGTACGACGCCCAGGCGAACCACGCGGTTCCGACCAGCAGCAGGATGACGGGCAGACCCAGCCTCAAGACCATGGGCCCGATTCTCGGTCATAAACCGGTTGAACGGGGGCCATCTCCGACGTAGGTTTTCGGTACACGCGAAGGGAGGTGGTCCTAAGAATGAATTCTTACCGGACTCGTGAGGTGGCGGCGGGCTGACCGCCAACCACTAGCTATGTGGGCAAGTGGTCGGCCAATCCAACGCCGCCACCGGACCCGCGGGCAGCCAGGTAGTCCGCCTGGCCCTGGATCGTTGCCATCCGGCACCGGACAGGAAGCGCCCGCGGGTTTCTTCTGTTCCGGACCGATCGACTCAGGCCCGAGCTACTCAGGCGCCGGGCAGTCCAGGCCCATCGCCAGGCCGATCTCGTAGAGCTGGGCCTCGAAGTACGCGCCGGCTTCGGGCAGCACCCAGTGCAGCTGGCCGAAGACCTCCATACAGATCAGGCCGTAGAGCCGCGTCCAGTAGGTCAGGCCGAGGTAGATGGCGCCCGGCGGCATCCCGTGGAAATGCACGGCCTCGGCGCTGAGCTGGGCGATCAGCTGCGACCCGAGCACCTCGTCCGGCGGGTACGGGAACGGCTTCTCGTGCCAGATCGCCGCGACCAACTCCTTGAACAGGGCCCCGAAGCGCATCGCGGCCTGGTGGCCGGGGGTGTCGTTGTGATCCTCGGCGTCCGGGCTGGGCACCGTCGTACCGAACAGCAGGGCGAACTCGGCCGGGTGTGCGAGCGCCCAGTCCCGCAGGCCGTTGGCGAGCAGGTAGAGCTGGGCGCCGAGGTCGCCCTCGCTCTCACCGCCGAGCTCCACCAGCGCGGTCGTGAGCTCGTCGTACAGGTCGGCGACCAGCTGGGTGACCAGGGCCTCGTGGCTCGGGAAGTACCGGTAGAGCGCGGGGGCGGTGAGGTTCACCTCGCGGGCGACGGCCCGCAGGCCGATCGCCGCGACGCCGCCGCTGACCAGCAGCCGCCGCGCGGCCGCCAGGATCGCGGCCAGCGTCGCTGCGCGCGCCTCGTCACGCCGGTTCATCACCACACTCCTTGACACCGTCGAGCCTTGAGTGAACACTGTTAACAGTTAACGGTGTTCACTCAAATCTTTCCGCCTGACTTTACGCCCCTCGGGAGTGTTCGTGTTCGAGACGCTCGGCCGTTTCAGCTATCGGCGCCGCCGCCTGGTGCTCGCCCTCACCGCCGCGTTCGTCGCGCTCGGCCTGGCCTGGGGCCTCGGCGTCTTCGGTTCCCTCGCGAACGGCGGCTTCGACGCGCCCGACACCGAGGCCGCGAACGCCGTCGCCACGATCGAGGAGAGCGTCGGCCGGACCGGCACGGACGTGGTCGTGCTCTACCGCAGCACCGACCGCACCGTCGCCGACCCGGCGTTCCGCGCCGCCGTCGAGCAGGACCTCGCCGCGCTCCCGGGCGCCGACGTCGTTCAGAAGGCGACCTACTGGAGCAGCAAGTCCCCAGTCTTCGTCTCGAAGGACCAACGCAGCACGTACGCCGTCCTGACGCTGGCCGGCGCGACGTCCGAGGAGCGGCTGGCGACCTTCCACCGGATCGCCGACCAGCTCCGGTCCGGGCCGGCCGGGCTGGAGACCCAGGTCGGCGGTGAGGTCGCGGTCTTCGACGAGGTGAACACCCAGACCGAGCAGGACATCGTGCGGGCCGAGATGATCTCGATGCCGATCGTGCTGGTACTGCTGATCGTCGTGTTCGGCGGCCTGGTCGCGGCGTCGCTGCCGTTGTTCGTCGGCGCGCTGGCCATCCTCGGCGCGTTCGTGTTGCTGCGCGGGTTGTCGGCGATCACCGACGTCTCGATCTTCTCGATCAACATCGTCACGATGATCGGCCTTGGCCTGGCCATCGACTACGCCTTGTTCATCGTCACCCGGTTCCGCGAAGAACTTGCCAAGGGCAATGATGTCGAGACCGCGCTGGGCGTCACGATGGCGACGGCGGGCCGGACGGTCGCGTTCTCCGGTGTCACGGTCGGCGTCGCGATCAGCAGCCTGGCGCTGTTCCCGGTGATGTTCTTGCGCTCGATGGCGTACGGCGGGGTCGCGGCGGTCGTGGTCGCGATGGTGGCCGCGTTGACCGCACTGCCCGCCCTGCTCGCGGTGCTGGGTCACCGGGTGAACAACCTGCGGCTGCCGTTCCTGCGCCGCCGCCGGACGGCTCCGGTCGCCGAGGTGCACCACGGCGCCTGGTATCGCCTGGCGCACAGCGTGATGCGGCGGCCGCTGCGGTACGTCCTCGTCCTGGTCCCGGTGCTGCTGATCCTCGGCATTCCGTTCCTGCAGGCGCAATTGGGCGGTGTCGACCACCGAGCCCTGCCGTCCGGCGCGGAGTCCCGGACCGTGACCGAGACACTGCAACGCGACTTCGCGGGCGCGGGCGGGTCGGATGTGTTCGTCGCCGTCCGATTCGACCAGCCGCCGACGGACCCAGCGCCGGCGCTGCAGCCGTACCTGGCCGAGCTCGGCCGGGTCGCCGAGGTGGAGAACGTGCGGATCGGCGGCTACCAGAACGGCGTCGCCGAGGTCATCGTGCACACGCATTTCACGTCACAAGAGTTGCCCGCGCGGGACGTCGTCCAGGACGTGCGGTCCGTCGCACCGCCGAGTGGGACATCGACGCAGGTCGGCGGTGAGACAGCCGCGTTGGTCGATCTGCTCGACGTCCTGGCCGAGCGGGTGCCGTACATGGCCGGTTTCGTCGTACTGGTCACGTTTGCCCTGCTGTTCCTGGCCTTCGGATCGTTCGTCCTGCCGGCCAAGGCGCTGCTGATGAACGTGCTGTCGCTGTCGGCGGCGTTCGGCGCGATGGTCTGGATCTTCCAGGACGGGAATCTGTCCGGCCTGCTCGACTTCACCCCCGCCGGCTTCCTGGACGCGACCAACCCGGTGCTGCTGTTCGCGGTCCTGTTCGGATTGTCGATGGACTACGAGGTGTTCCTGCTCAGCCGGATCCGGGAGGAGTACGACCGGACCGGTGACAACACGCAGGCGGTCGCGCTCGGCCTGCAGCGGACCGGCGGGATCATCACCAGCGCCGCCCTGCTGCTGATCATCGTGGTCGGGGCGTTCTCGACGTCCGGCATCGTGTTCGTGAAGATGATCGGGGTCGGGCTGGTGATCGCGATCGCGCTGGATGCGACCGTCGTCCGGGCGCTGCTGGTGCCGGCGACGATGCGGCTGCTCGGCCGGGTCAACTGGTGGGCGCCGGCGCCGCTGGTGCGCTGGTGGGAGAAGTACGGGATCCGGGAGAGCTCAGAGGTGCCTCAAGGTTGGAGCCGGAGCAGCTCCCAGGAGGAGTCGGAGCTGGTCCGGCGGTAGGCCAGGCGGTCGTGCAGACGACCGACCCGGCCCTGCCAGAACTCGAACGCGTGCGGCTCGACCCGGTACCCGCCCCAGAAGTACGGCGTCGCGATCTCGGTCCCTTCGGGCCACTGGCGCTCGTACGAGGCGTACTGCAGATCGAGCTCCGCACGGGACTCGACGGGCTGGCTCTGCTGGGAGGCCCACGCTCCCAGCTGGGACTCGCGCGGCCGGGCGGCGAAGTACGCGTCGACCTCTTCGGTGGGCAGTTTCGCGACAGTGCCCTCGATGCGGACCTGACGCTCCATCGCGTGCCAGGGGAAGACAATCGCGCAGTGCGGGTTCGCTGCGAGCTCATCGGCCTTACGGGACTGCTGGTTGGTGTAGAAGACCAGACCACGCTCGTCGAGACCCTTGAGCAGTACGGTCCGCGCCGAAGGGCGGCCGTCGGCGTCCGCGGTCGCCAGCACCATCGCGTTCGGCTCGTGCAGACCGGCGTCGGTCGCCTGTGCAAGCCAGGTGCCGAACTGCTCGATCGGGTCCGGGTTCAGCTGCTCCTCGAGCAGTTCGCCGAGGCCGTACGTCTGCCGCATCTGCGCAAGGTCCACACCGCTGACCTTACTGCGCTGCCCTTTCTGGACTGAGGTGCCTGTTGACCTCGGCCAGGAACAGGTCGAACGTCGCACGCCGCAGCGCTTGTCGCAGCATCGCCTCAGCCGCAGCGGAGCTCGCACCGGCGACGGACGCGGCCCACAGCGTGCTCAGCGCTCGGTTGTCGAAACCGTCCACGTCTACGAGCAGGAACTCGATCCGGTCCCGGTCCGGCGCGTCGGCGAGCCGCTGCGGACGGCGTACCGGCGGAACGGCCTGGCGTACGTGTTCGACGTCGTAGAAGTGGTCAAGCAGTTGCGTGCCTTTGAGGCCGCTGCGGACGGCGTCGCGCAGAGTCCGCTCGATCTGGACCGCAACGGCGTATCTGGCCGCATCGGACGGCCCTGCGGCCGGAACGAGTGTGCTCAACAGGTGGCGAGCTACAGCAGGTAGCGAATCCAGCTCGGGCGGTGGAGCCGGGTAGTACTGGCCGTAGATGTCATGGACCGGGTTGATGCCTTCAGTACGGCGATGCCAACTCAGCACCTCGTCGATTCGGTCCGCTGGCACATCGGCCTCCTTGCCCTCGGCCACGATGTGACTTCGGCTGACCACACCGTCGTACGGCGTACTGTCGGCCAGGAACCAGCCGCAGGCGGCGGCGTACGTCCAGCCGCGCGGTGACGGCGCGGCGGGGATACCTGCGAACAGGAGCGCTGCGACCGGGCGGTTGCTCCACACCGGGCCGTCGGGCGACTGCACCTCGAACAGGTCGTCGCCGGCGAACAGCTCCGGCAGGGCAGCTGCGTCGGACGCCTTATGGCCGATTTCACGACCGTAGTACGCCTCGACGCGGGCGGCGCGCTCGGCCGAGTCGGGCCGGGGCGCAGCGTAGGCGACCAGAGTTTCCACGTTTTACCCGATGCGATTCAGCCCACGAAAGTTACACCCAGGTGTCGTGGGAGAACTATGCTCACTGAGCGCCGACCATGAGGACGAGGGAGTGGTATGTCAGATCCGAAGACCGAGGTGCAGCACGGGCTGGAAGGCGTGATCGCGTTCGACACGCAGATCGCCGAGCCGGACAAGGAAGGGTCGGCGCTGCGCTACCGCGGCGTGGACATCGAGGACCTGGTCGGTCGGGTGCCGTTCGAGAACGTCTGGGGCCTGCTGGTCGACGGAGCGTTCACCCCGGGTCTGCCGCCGGCCGAGCCGTTCCCGCTGCCGGTGCACACCGGTGACATCCGTGTCGACGTCCAGTCCGCGCTGGCGATGCTGGCGCCCGCCTGGGGCCTGCGGCCGCTGTACGACATCGACGACGTCCAAGCGCGCGAGGACCTGTCCCGCGCCGCCGTGATGGCGCTGTCGTACGTCGCGCAGGCCGCCCGCGGTATCGGGCAGCCGATGGTGCCGCAACGTGAGGTGGACAAGGCGAAGACGATCACCGAGCGGTTCATGATCCGCTGGCGCGGCGAGCCGGATCCGAAACACGTGAAGGCCGTCGACGCGTACTGGACGTCCGCCGCCGAGCACGGCATGAACGCCTCCACTTTCACCGCCCGGGTGATCGCTTCGACCGGTGCCGACGTCGCTGCGGCGCTGTCGGGTGCAGTGGGCGCGATGTCCGGCCCGCTGCACGGCGGTGCGCCGGCGCGGGTGCTGACCATGATCGAGGGGGTCGAGCGCTCTGGTGATGCGCGAGCCTATGTGAAGGGCCTGCTGGACGCCGGTGAGCGGCTGATGGGCTTCGGGCACCGGGTGTACCGCGCTGAGGATCCGCGAGCGCGTGTGCTTCGGCGTACGGCGCAGGAGTTGGCCGCCCCGCGGTACGAGGTGGCGCAGGCGCTGGAGCAGGCCGCGCTGGCCGAGCTGCGCGAACGCCGTCCGGACCGGGTGCTCGAGACCAACGTCGAGTTCTGGGCCGCGATCGTGCTCGACTTCGCTGAGGTCCCGCCGCCGATGTTCACCTCCATGTTCACCTGCGCGCGGACTGCGGGCTGGAGCGCGCATGTGCTGGAGCAGAAGCGGACCGGGCGGCTGATTCGGCCGTCCGCGATCTACTCCGGGCCCGGCACCCGGCCGGCGACGTCCATCGAGGGCTGGAACGACGCCTGGAGCTAGGGCGTGTCTGATAATTCCGCGCCGTAGCGAGGAGGTGCTCGGTGCGGTAGCTCGGTGTGCGGGGGCGGAGGGTTCGATGCGGAGCATCGTGCCCTTTGCACCCGTGCGGCGAGATGCTGTGCCGAGTGCCCCGCAGTAGGCGGGGGATTGTCAGACACGCCCTACTTCTTGTCCTGGCTGGGTGTGCGGCCGGTGCGTTGTTTGTACTGGCGGCTGAAGTACGGAACGTCTGTGTAGCCGAGGGCGGTGGCGGTCTGGCCGACCGTCATCCCGCTCTCGGTGAGCAGTTGGTGGGCGCGGTCGATACGCGCCTGGATGAGGTACTGCGCGGGTGACATCCCGAGCTGTGCAACGAACCTGCGCGTGAACTGCGCCCGCGACAGGGCTGCGCTGCCGGCCATCTCGGCCACGCTCCACTCCCGCCCCGGGTCCTGGCGGAGCTGGCGGGCGATCTCGTCCACGGCGGTGTCGGCGACGGCGCGGCCGGGGTTGTGGACGGCGTCCCAGATCAGGCCGATCAGCTGTTCGAGGCAGAGCTCGGCCTGGCGGCGGCCGAGTGCGTCACCGCGCCGGTACGCCGAATCGCTCGTCCTGGCGAGGACGCCGAGCAGCTCGCGATCCTGCACGTCACCCCAGCGCGGCTCAGGGACGGCGGCGTTCGGGGCCTCGAAGTGCATGCCGAAGACCAGCAACCGCCGGTGCGGGTCGTGAGTGGCGCGGGGCGCGTCGCCTGGCCGGAAGAGCGCGCAGACGCCGGGACTGAGCTCCTGGTGTGCGCCGTCCAGCTCTAGGTGGCCGCGGCCGTCCAGCACGCACCACAGCAGGTGGTCGGCCTGTACTGGCGACTCCCAGGACCAGCTCGGCTCACACCGCCAGAAGGTCGGGGGCGACAGGCGGGTGATCTGGAGTGGCTGCGTCAAAAGTGCAACTCCTCGCGTGAATCTTCTGTGGCTGCTGATGCTTGTGGACTGGAGACTTGTCGTATTGACGACAATACGCGGGAGACGGCGATGAGTGATTCGTTCAAGGCACAGCGGGAAGAGTTCGCGCAGGACGGGTACACGGTGGTGCGCGGGCTGTTCAGCGCCGGCGAGGCCGAGGCGTTGCGCGACCACTACATGGTGCTGCGCAAGCGCGGGTCGTACGAGAACGACGAAGTCGGCGTCCAGTCGGGCAGCCGGGACCCGCTGCGGCGGTACCCGCGGATGGCGCAGATGCACCGGTGGGACGAGGTCTCGTTGCGCTGGCTGATCGACGCCCGGCTCGATCAGGTTATGACGGCGCTGCTCGGCCGGTCGCCGTACGCGGTGCAGACGATGATCTACTTCAAACCGCCGGGATCCCGCGGCCAGGCGCTGCACCAGGACAACTTCTACCTGAAGGCCGAGCCCGGCACCTGTATCGCCGCCTGGATGGCCCTCGACCCCGTCGACCAGGCCAACGGCTGCCTCGAGGTCGTCCCCGGCAGCCACCGCTGGCCCATCCTGTGCACCGAGAAGGCCGACACCACGGTCAGCTTCACCGACGTCACCGTCCCGCTCCCCACCGCCGACCCCGCCACCCCGGTCCCGATGTCCCCCGGCGACGTCCTCTTCTTCCACGGCGCCCTCGTCCACGGCTCCGCCCCCAACACCACCCCCGACCGCTTCCGCCGCGCCCTCATCGGCCACTACATCCAAGGCGAAGCCCAAGCCGTCGCCTCCTACTACCACCCCGCCCTCCGCATGAACGGCGCCGAACTCCCCCTCGAAACCGCCGAAGGCGGCGGCGCCTGCGGCCAATGGACCGAAACCCCCACCGGCCCCGTAGCCCTCCTCACCGGCACCCAACACCTGACCCGCAAACACGAGTAGCCGGGCTCGCACACTCCCGCCGAGGTGAGACCCGGGGCGGGGGGATCGTGGGAGTGTGGGAGGATGTGGGTGCTGACAGCGTCGTCGGCGCTTGTATTGCCAGACGACGAAGGGACACGCTGGTGACCAGCGACATTGTCATTCCTGATGAGCTGAAGCCTGTTGACGGGCGGTTCGGGGCCGGGCCGTCGAAGGTGCGGCCGGAGGCGGTTGCCGCGCTGGCGACGGAGGGCGCGAAGCTGCTGGGGACGTCGCACCGGCAGGCGCCGGTGAAGAACCTGGTGGCGCGCGTGCAGCAGGGCGTCGCGGACCTGTTCAAGCTGCCGGACGGGTACCAGGTGGTGCTCGGCAACGGCGGCTCGACCGCGTTCTGGGACGTGGCGACGTTCGCGCTGATCCGGGAGAAGAGCCAGCACCTGAGCTTCGGCGAGTTCTCCTCGAAGTTCGCGAAGGCCGCGCAGCTCGCCCCGCACCTGGGCGACCCGACGGTGGTCAAGGCCGACCCGGGCAGCCGCCCGGCCGCCGTGGCCGAGGCCGGCGTCGACCTGTACGCCTGGCCGCACAACGAGACCTCCACCGGCGTGATGGCGCCGATCAAGCGCGTCGAGGGTGCGGACGCCGGCGCGCTGGTCGCGATCGACGCGACGTCCGGCGCGGGCGGCCTGCCGGTCGACATCGCCGAGACCGACGCCTACTACTTCGCCCCGCAGAAGTGCTTCGCCTCCGACGGCGGCCTGTGGATCGCGATCCTGTCCCCCGCCGCGCTGGCCCGGGTCGAGGAGATCACCGCCTCGGGCCGCTGGATCCCCGCGTTCCTGGACCTGGCGACCGCGGTCGACAACTCCAGCAAGAACCAGACCTACAACACCCCGTCGCTGTCCACGCTCTTCCTGATGGCCGAGCAGACCGACTGGATCAACAGCCAGGGCGGCCTGGACTGGAGCGTCGCCCGCACCACCGACTCCAGCAACCGCCTCTACACCTGGGCCGAGAAGTCCGACTACGCGACGCCGTACGTCACCGACCCCGACGCCCGCTCGCTGGTCATCGGCACCATCGACCTCGACGACTCCATCGACGCCGCCGCCGTCGCCAAGACCCTGCGCGCCAACGGCATCGTCGACACCGAGCCCTACCGCAAACTCGGCCGCAACCAGCTCCGCGTGGCCATGTTCCCCGCCGTGGACCCCGACGACGTCGAAAAACTCACCCAGTCGATCGACTACATCGTCGACAAACTCAAGTAACCCGCACCAAATCCCAACGACCGCCGGTCTCCACCGGCGGTCGTTTCGTTTTCGCGGCCACGATCCCGTGCGGCCTCAACACGAGCGCGACACGAACAACAGGACGTAGTCACCTACGTACACCTCACCGCCCACCTGACCCAGCTCACCGGCCACCCGATCCGGCAACTACCACCTGTCCTTGGTGCCATCCGCTACGCGGGGGATTGGGCGGAAGCCGCGTGGAGTCTGTGCAGGGCGGGTGGGGGTCAGGCGCTGTGGCGGCGGCGGGTGGGGGTGGGGGTGGGGGGCTGGCCGGTGAGGCGGGCGTTTTCGGCCATGCGGTCGAGGCGTTCGCGGCGGCCTGGGGGGAAGGTGAGGGCGGTGACGACGATGGCGAAGAGGGCGGCGCCGATGAGGATCCAGCGGAGCGAGTGGTTCTTCTCGGCGGGGGTGGCGCCGGAGTCGGGGGCGCCGCTGGTGGGTTTGGGGGTGGCGGTGGCGGGCGGGGAGCCGGTGCCTGCTTTGGCGGGGACGGGGACCTGGTAGACGATCGAGTTGGCGCCTTCGCTGCCGACCAGGAGGGTGTTGTCGGCGGCGCCGACGGCAACTGACTCACCTTGGGCCAGCGGGACGGGGCCGCGCGCGACCAGCGCGGGCGTCGTGCCCCAGGAGAGGGTGGAGACATCGGTGTAGGAGCGGAGGACGATGCGCTCGCCGTCCGGCAGGAAGGTGCCGTCGGTGTACTGGCCTTTGGGCGCCGACGCGTACTTGGTCAGCTCGTTGGTGCCCTGGCGGGACGGCGACCGCGGGGCCGCGTAGATGGCCGGTGTCTTCTTGGTCGTCTTGGTGACGATGAACAGCCGGTTGGTCTGCGGCTGGACGAGCAGCGTCTCGGCGTCGTGGGCGCCGTCGGGGTACTTGAAGTCGTACCGGTGGTAGCGGACGTTCTCGGCGTCCTTCAGGGTCTCCGGCTCCGGGATCGTGTAGATCTCGATCATGTCCCGGGTGGCGTTGTTGTCGCCGATATCGGCGACGTAGATCGTGCCGTCCGCATCGACCGCGATCGCCTCGACGTCCCGGACCTGGGCGTTGAACCTGAGCACCACCTGCACCTCACCGGTGGTGTCCACCCCGAACACCCGCGCCGAGTCGCCCGAGTCGTTGATCGTCCAGTACAGGCCGTCGTGTTTCGCGCTCTTCGCCAGCCCGGACGACTCCTCCAGCCGGTTGTCCTTGATCGTGAAGAGCTTCTTCGGCGCCGCCGGCGTCGGGTCGGCCGCGGTCGCGGTCTCCCCGGTCGCAGCCGTCTGCCCGGCGGTTGCCGGGAGCACCGCTCCGGCCCCCGCGAGACAGGTTGCCGCGGTCAGCAGGAGCGCGCGCCGGAGAACCTTCACGAGACCACCTCCGCCGGCGCCGGCCGGGCGGGCAGCAGCAGTTGCGCAAGCCGCGGATGCACCTGCCAGGTGGCGGCGAGGGCGTCGTAGTCCGCGACCAGGTCGGGGGTGACGGGTGCGTTCGTCCGGGCAGCTCGGAGCAGCAGGTTGCGAGGGGTGTGTTGGCTGTCCACGAACTGCACTACCTCCACGCGGTATCCGAGCTGTCGCAGCACCGCCGCACGGAACGTAT
The DNA here is from genome assembly GCF_013131805.1 of Kribbella sandramycini. GTDB lineage: Bacteria > Actinomycetota > Actinomycetes > Propionibacteriales > Kribbellaceae > Kribbella > Kribbella sandramycini. The sequence continues at coordinate 389,506 of NZ_JABJRC010000008.1, forward strand.
CCGTCAGGATGTCGGCGAACCGCTCACGAACGATGCCATATCGGGTCATCAGCGCATAAGGCGCCGGTGGTGAGACGCTCTTGAGCTGCTTTTGGATGTCGTGATGACAGCACGGAGCTGCCAGCACCAGCGGCGCCTCCCAGCGGACCGCCCGGGCCAGCGCGTCGTCGGTCGCGGTGTCGCACGCGTGCAGGGCGAGCACGACATCCGGCTGGACGTCGAGCTCGGCGCCCTGGATGGTGGCGTCGACGAAGCGCAGGTGCTCCTGCCAGCCGAGCGCGGTGACGACCTTGGTGTTCCGGGTGCGGGCCGCTGGATTGTGGTCCACACCGGTCATCCGGACGTCGTGCCCGGCCGCGGTCAGCAGGTGGTACGCCGCCAGCGTCAGGTACGCGTTCCCACAGCCGAGGTCGACCACCTGCAGCGGGCGGCCGGTCGCGATCCGGCCCGCCCCCAGCGCCTCCTCGAGCGCAGGCTCGAGGAGTTTGCAGAACTCCTCGATCTGCTTGTACTTCGCCTGCCGGGACGGCTTCACCCGGCCCTGGTGGTCGCTGATCCCGAGCTCGACCAGGAACGGCGCCGCCGGGTCGAGCACCCGCTGCTTCACCCGGTCGTGGCCGGTGACCTGCTCCCGGCTCTCCGCCTGCCGGTGCAGCAGCTCCTTGCCCTTCTTGGTGTAGCGCAGCCGCAGCGTCTCCGTCGTGGTCTCGACATGCCAGGTGCCGTACGGGAGCGTCAGCAGCTCGCCGACCAGCGCAGCTGCCTCGGCGGCCGGGACGTTCCGCGTGTGGGCCTGCCGCTCGTCGTACTCGGTGAGCTGCAGATGCCGCTGCCCCTTGAGATCGACGTATCGCAGCTCGAGGCGCTGATACGGCGGTTGATCCAGCCCGCGCCGCCGACCGGACGCGACCGCGCGCACCAGGCCGGACCGGTCGAGCAGGGCCGCCCGGATCGCCTCCCACGCCCCCGTCTCGCCCACCGCCTGCGCGGTCGGCTCGTCGAGTACGCCGGGAACCACCTCTGCCTGCATCGCGCCATTGTCGCCGACGGCTCCGGCTGATCACAAAAGGGTCTCGCCTACGGCGCGTGGCGGAGCAGCAGCTCACCGCAGCTTCGCAGCCGCCACCAGCACCCCCCGGACGGCTCACAGCAGCTTCGCGTCCTCCTCCAGGAGGCCGAGGGCGCGCAGCCTGGTCGCGATCCCGCCCTCCTGGCGACCGAGGGTCTCCATCATCCGCTCCTTCCCCGCGCCCTCGTGGAACAGATCGGTCAGCAGCTGCTCGTCCGCCGCCGTCCAGGGGCGGAACGCGTTCGGGTGGCTGCGCCGGGCCGCCCGGATCCGCCGCGTCATCGAGCGGCTGTCCTGCAGCTCCAGCGAGCGGATCCGCGCCTGGCGGTGCCGGCCGACCTCCTCGCCCTCCCGCCAGAACACGACCGCCTCCTCGTCGAACGTCATCAGGTCAGCCGCAACATCGCAGTAGTCGGCGTCCTCGAGCATCACTCGCAGCATCGTGGGTCTCTCCGTGTCATGAGGTGGCCGCTCCACGGCCACCGGTCGATATGTCACCGGAGAAGATGCCGCGATCCGGCCCCCTTTCGACGGCCGATTCGCAATCTGTGGAAAACCTCAGTCGCGGACGGGGTCCGACGGGTCCTCGGGGAATCGCGGCGCGGCCGGGTCCGGCGGCAGGCCGAGCGGAGTCGTCGCGGCCGCCTCCTTCTTGGCCAGCTCCGCCTCGCGCTGCATCCGGTCCCGCTCGGCGCGCAACAGCCCCAGCAGCACCAGGTCCAGCAGCATCCCGCCCGCGGCCGCGAACTGCGTCCCCGCGAACTGGAAGACCTGCGTCATCAGCAACGACACCAGCACCGCGAGCTCGAACAACCGCACCGCCCGCGCCCGGTTCCCCTTCCGCAGCTGCAGCCAGCCGCGGAACGTGAAGGTTGCGGACAGCAAACTCCCGACCGTGACGCCGGTCACCGACAACCCGGTCACACCGGCGTTGACCACACCCGCGATCAGCGGCGCGCCGATCGCCTGGATGGTCAGGACGACGACCGCCACCACCGGCGCCTTCGGGTGCGTGGCCAGCCGCTCGAACCCACGCTGCAACGCCCGCCAGGCCGCATCGACCGGCGCGGCCAGCTCCACCTCGTCATGCGGGCAGGCCTCCAGCAGCGCTTCGGTCTCGCGTCGGCCCTGCACCTTCGGCTCGACGTCGCGAAGCAGTTCGGCGGCCTGGGCCCCGCCGCTGCCGGGACAGCCCACCGGCCACGCCTTCGACCGCGTGGTCGATCACGTTCGCCAGCTCTTCGCGCGGGTCGATCGGCCGCCGAGTGCTCAGGAACCGGCTGGCGAGCACGATCAGCACGAAGACGACGTACACGATCGCCGCCGTCGGCTTGTAGAAGTAGTTGTTGTCGGAGGTGACGAACTTGCCGACCTCGTCGATGAACAGGCCGAACCCGATCCCGCCGACCAGTGCGGCGGCGGGCCGGACGACCGGACCGACGTACGCCAGCAGCAGCGAGATCGCGATCAGCATCAGCACGCCGCCCGGCAGGACGTGCGCGATGTGCAGGCCCTTTCCGCCGATCTGCGGGTAGCCGCTCAAGCTGAGGAACAGGCGGGTGATCAGCACCGTCGCCACGCCGGACACCACGAACGTGGTCAGATGCTCGCCCGACCGCACGTTCCGAACCAGACCCGCGCGCATGAGGTACGACGACCGCGTCGTGGTGGAGGTCATGCGCCAGAAGGTTAGTTCACCGGACGAGGGCCGCGATGACCACCATCGCGACCAGCGCGACCAGAACGAGCGTCGTCACCAGGCGGCGTGTGCGGGGATCCACCGGCTCAGGTTAATGGACCCCCGCTCCGGACCGATCAGGGCAGGGGGTAGTTACCGATCAGCGTCCCCATTGGATCGACCCGCTGCTTGACCTCCCGCAGCCGCGCGAGGTCCGGCTCGGTGAAGCTGTCCTGCAGTGTTCCCCAGGACGACAGCCCTGTCGGCGGCAGGTCGCCGGCATGCCACGGCGACACCGCCTCCTTCAGCGCAGCCAGTGCCTGCCGGGCGGAACCGAGCAGCTCCGGCACCGGCAGCACGGACGCCGCCAGCAGCATGTACTGCGCCTGCGGATCCGCCGAGGCGATCCCCGGATGCCGGACCTCCTCACTGGCCCGTAGATGGCGCAGCTGGACCTGAAAGATCAGCGACGGCTGCCCGGCGTACTCGAGCAGGGTGGCGACCAGCTCCGGCGTCAGCTCGTCGAACGTGCTGGTGGTCAGCGCGATCGCGGCCGGTGCGAGCGGCTCCTGCGTGATCTGTACGACGTCACCTGACTGCAGCGGCCCGATCGTGTCGACGAGTACGGTCCCAGCCGCGCGGATCGGCGCCAGAATCTCCTCCAGCGCCTCCGGCTCGTACGGCGCGGCCGCGTCGATCATGCAGAACGACTTGCCACGGATCGCCTCCGGCAGCTGCATCGCAGGCGGGTAGTGGGCCAGGTACGCCCACAGCGTCACCTGCTCCGGCGCCAGCGGCGTCGCCTTCGCGTACGCCGTCAACACCGCCGCGGCCTCCTCGATCGGGAACATCAACCGCCCACCCACGATCGCAGGCGCCGGATGCAGCTCCACCTCGACCGACGTCACGACGGCGAGGTTTCCGCCACCGCCCCGCAGCGCCCACATCAGATCCGGGTCGGTGGAGTCGTCGATCCATCGGCGGGCCCCAGCCCCGTCGACGATCTCTGCTGCCCGCAGGCTGTTCGCTCCGGACCCGTACGGCCGCGAGAACCAGGACAGACCGCCGCCGACGCAGTAGCCGACGACGGAGATGTCCCCGTTCGATCCCGGCAGCCCGGTAAGGCCCGTGCCGTCCAGAGCGGACTGCAACGTGCCCCACCGGACGCCGGCCCCCACCCGGGCGATCCGCGCATGGGAGTCCACCCACACGTCGTCCAGCGCGTTCGTCCGGACCACGATCGTGTTGTCGAGCGCACGGGTCGCGCCGTGCCCCCCTGCCTGCGCTGCGACCTTCAGGCCGTGCGCAGCGGCGTACGCCACCGCGTGCTCGACATCACTTGGTCCGGCCGCCTCGACCACGGCCAGCGGTTGCTGGTCGACGGTCAGGTTCCAGGCCGGCCGGACCGTCCCCCAGTCCGGATCGGCCGGTGTGACCAGCCGCCCGGACAGCACGTCGCGGAGTTCCTCGATCATGGGAAAACCCTCGGACAGCGCCTGCCCGGGCGGTATCCCAACTTTCTGGGTATCCGCGTCACAGCCCGCGGTAGGCCCCGGCCGTCACCGCGGCCGGACACAGCAGTTGCACCATGGCAACCACGGTGACCCGTTCGGGCACACTTCGGTATCCCAGGAGTGTGGGGGTCTTCGCTCCCCAGCTTTCTGGGATGCCAACCGAGGTGGCGCCGGGTCACACTGAGAACATGCAGACCTACCACGCGGAGTCGGCACGCGCAGGACTGCAAGCTGCCGCCATGGCCGGCCTCGGTTGGGAGGACTTCGCCCAGACCGCGATCGAGCTGCTGAACCGGGCAGTGCCGAACGACGGCATCTGCCTGGGCCCGAGTGACCCGGCGACCGGCCTGCTGACCGGGCGGGTCAAGTCCGGTCTGGAGGAGGTGGACGAGGCCCAGTTCCTGCTGCACGAGTACGGCGCCGACGACGTCAACCGGTTCTCCGACCTGGCCAGGCGCGAGGTCGGCGTGAGCATCCTGTTCGAGGCGACCAAGGGCCGGCCGGAGCTCAGCGAGCGGTACCGGGTCATCGCACCGACGGTGGGGCTGGAGCACGAGATGCGCGGCACGCTACGCGCGGACACGCAGATGTGGGGCTTCTACACGATCTACCGGTACCAGGGCCGCTCCGGCTTCTCCCCGGGCGAAGCCGACTTCATGCATCGCCTCGAACCGCTGCTGACCACCGGCATCCGGCGCAGTCTGATCGCCAGCCAACTGGCGCGCTCGCAGCCCACGCAGGGCGCCGCCGTACTGATCGTCGATGCGGCCAACCAGGTGGTCTCAGCAACCGATGCGGCCGAAGAACGGATCGCCGAGCTCGGTGGCCACCTGTGGTCGCAGCTACCGACACCTGTCCTGGTCGTCGTCTCTGCAGCCCGCGGCCGACAGCCGAGTCTCCCGCAGGTGCGCCTACGCGCCCGCAACGGCCAGTGGGTGTCCGTACACGCCGCACCGGTGCGCGGACCGAACGGACGCACCTCCGACATCGCAGTCACCATCGAGAACGCCGGTGCGGCCGCCATCATCCCGCTGGTAGTCGCGGCGTACGGGCTGACCGAGCGGGAGCGCACAGTCGTGCAGCAAGTGCTCACCGGTGCCAGCACAGCCGAAATGGCCAAGGCACTACACCTGTCGCCCTACACAGTCCAAGACCACCTCAAGGCCATCTTCGAGAAGACGTCCGTCTCCAGCCGCCGCGAACTCCAGGGCCGCATCTTCTTCGACCACTACGCCGGCCGCCTCGACAACCCGCTCGACGCCCACGGCTGGCTCGCCGGATGAAGACCTACCGCGCAGAATCGGCGTACGCCGGGCTGGAGGCGGCGGCGGATGCCGGGCTGCGGTGGGACGACTTCTGCCGGGCGGCGACGGAGCTGCTGGCGCAGGCGATCCCGTTCGACTCGTTGTGCATGGGGACGTCGGATCCGGCGACCAACTTGTTGTGTGGGGCGGTGATGCACGATCTGGAGGAGATGAGTACGGAGTCGTTCGTGCAAGCCGAGTACGGGGCGCCGGACTACAACCACTTCGTGGACCTGGCGCATCGGCCGGTCGGGGTGAGCATTTTGGCTGAGGCGACCGAGGGGAAGCCGGAGCTGAGTCGGCGGTATCGGGAGCTGCTCTCGAAGAGCGATATACCGCACGAGATGCGGGGTGCGCTGCGGTCGGGTGGGCGGATGTGGGGTGTGGTCACGCTGTACCGCTCGAATGGGCGGAGCGGGTTCTCGCCGGGTGAGGCGGCGTTCATGCACCGGATCGAGGCGGTGCTGGCTCGCGGACTGCGGCGCGGTCTGATCGTTGGCGACCTCCAGCGGGCGCAGCGATCGTCCGCAGCGGCGGTAGTGATTCTGAACGCGGCGGACCAGGTCGTTTCGGCGACCGAGGCGGCTGAGGAGCGGTTCCGGCAGTTGGGCGGTGACTTGTGGTCGCGGCTGCCGGTGGCGGTGGGGAGTGTGTTGGCGGCGGCTCGTGGTGACGGCGGTCAGTGGGTTCCGGAGATGCGGATCCGCAGCCTGGCGGGCGAATGGCTGACCTTGCACGGCGCGAGAGTGCGCGGACCGGAGGGGCTGACGACGGACGTCGCTGTGACGATCTCCGTCGCCGGGCCGGCGGACATCATCCCGCTGGTCGTTGAGGCCTACGGACTGACGGAGCGGGAGCAGACGGTCGTACAGCAAGTGCTCAGCGGCGGCAGCACGGCTGAGATCGCCAAGCGGTTACACCTCTCGCCGTACACCGTTCAAGACCACCTGAAGGCGATCTTCGACAAGGTCAACGTCTCCAGCCGCCGCGAGCTGATGTCCCGGATCTTCTTCGACCACTACGTCGGCCGGCTGCACCAGCAGCCGACCGCGAGCGGCTGGTTCACAGAGTGATGAGTGGTTCTGGGCGGTGGACGCCGCGGGGGCGGTAGGCGAGGGCTTCGGAGTGGCCCAGGTAGTCGGCCAGTAGCCAGATGACGGAGAGCCACATCTCGGTGCCTTGGAGGCCGGGGACGGCGCGGGTGTCGGTGCCGTCGGGGGCGAAGGCGAAGCCGGCGTTGTCGATCCAGCGGTCGAGGATGGCGGTCAGTTGGTGTTCGGCCCAGCGGGTGGCGTCCGCTGCGCCGTACGAGGTTTGGCGGCGGGCGAGCCAGAGTGGGTGAATGACGTCGAGGACGTTGCAGGCGTTGTAGTTGTCGCCGGTGAACATGCGGCGGTCATTGCTGTGGGCAAGGACTGTTTTGACGGCTTGTTCGGGGTATGGGAGCGGTAGGCCGAACTGGGCGTAGGTGCCGCGGGTGAGGCGGTAGAAGCCGTTGACCACTTGGAGCCAGCCGTCGTCGGGGTGGGGTGCACCCCAGGCGCCGCTGGTGCGGTCGGCGTTGATGGTCAGCCAGCCGATCAGCTGCTCCAGGGGGCCGGATTCGCCGTGGTCGTGGTGATTGCGGGCGATCGCGGTGCCGAGGGCGTCGATCGCGGCGCCGGCCGACCAGGCATTCCTTGCCCAGGGCAAGTTGTTGAGCTGGGCGGTGGTGAAGGTGGTGTCGATCGGGTGCTCGAAGGCGCTGCCGAGGACCTGGAGGGCGTAGCCGACGCAGAGGACGTGGTACGGCGCTTCGCCTTGCAGGACTGCGAGTTCGTGGTCGGAGGGGACGTCGAGGCCGGCGTCGGAGAGGTCTCCTGGTGCGACCAGTCCGGTCTTCGGGTCCTGGCGGGCGCGGAGCCGGCGGACGAGGTCGTCGCGGGTGTGGCCGGACGGCGTCCGGCGGACCAGCAGGTCGGCGATCTCCACCGCGTCACACCACGGCCGGACCGCAGGCGGGAGGTCGGTCCCCGGCCGGTCGACAAACCGCTCGCCGTCCCAGGAGCGCGCGAGCACGGCGTCCACCTGCTCCCGAGCCCGCGCAGCAAAGTCCGCCAGCCGAGAAGAAATTCCGGCAACAGGCTTCGAAGAACCATTCCGGGAACGGACAACGCGGGCGGGGTTGCCGACGGCTATGGAGTGGGCGGGGATGGGTTTGGTGACGACGGCGCCGGCGCCGATGATGGTGTGCGGGCCGATGGTGACGCCGTCGAGGATGGTGACGCCGGAGCCGATCCAGACGTCGTCGGCGATGGTGATGCCGCGGGCGGTGTGAGGCTGGCGGAAGATGGGCTCGCCGGGGGCGGTGCCGTGGTTGAAGGCGAGGATCGAGGTGTGGGCGCCGATCCGGACGCCGTCGCCGATGGTGACCTGGCCGCGGACGGTGGTGAACGGATTGATGGTGGAGTCCGAGCCCAGGGTGATCGAGCCGGTGACGTAGGCGTGGGCGGCGATGTACGAGCGCTCCCCCAGCCGGAGCTCGTCGCAGTAGACGGCGGCCGACTCGGCGACGTACACGTCAGCGGCCAGCTCGACCGCTCCGGTGAGGCGCGCCTGGCGGGCGAGCTGACTTTCGCGCTCGGCGGCGGAGGCGGTCCGCTTGTACTCCCACGGCAGGAAATCCAGTCGCAACGGCTCGGCAGACGTCATGGGATAACGCTATCCAACACTCGCGATCTCCGCGTGGCCGAAACCGGCGCTGCTAATCTCCCGCTGTGCGGGGAGCCAGAAGATGACAGCAAGCGACGGTGACGAGCCGAACGGCCTGCGCCGTACCCATCGTGTGACGATCAGTGATCTGGCGCGCCGGCTGCAGATCTCCAAGGCCTCGGTCTCCTACGCGCTGAACGGCCGCGCCGGCGTCAGCGACGAGACCCGCCAGCGTGTCCTCGACCTGGCCGAGGAGCTCGGCTTCCACCCGAACTCCGCCGCCGTCGCGCTCTCGGCCAGCCGCACCCGGACGATCGGCATCGTGATCGCCCGCGACCCCGCGCTGATCTCGACCGAGGCGTTCTACATGCGCACGCTGGTCGGCATCGAGCAGTACCTCAACGAGGTCGACGCCTCCCTCCTCCTCCGGCTGACCGGCGAGCAGGGCGAGGACCTCGACGTACTCCGGCGCTGGTCGCGCCAAGGCCGCGTCGACGGATTCATCCTGTTCGACGAGCACGACAACGACCCCCGGATCCCACTGCTCAAGGAGCTCGGGATCCCGTGCGTGGTTGTCAGCTCGAACGCGCCCGACGACCAGGCCGGCCGCCTGATCAGCTCCCCCACCGAAACCGTCACCCTGCTGCTCGACCACCTGGCCGCACTCGGCCACCGCGACATCGCGCACATCAGCGGGCCGTTCATGTTCGTCCACGAGCGGCTCCGCGTGCAGACCCTGCGCGAGCTCGCCGCCGACCGCGGGATGACCGTCCGCCAGCTCGAAGGCAGCTACCGGTACGACGACGGCGCAGCCCTGACCCGGCAGCTGCTGACCGGCCCGAACCCGCCGACCGCGATCGTCCTCGGCAACGACCTGATGGCGGTCGCGGCGCTCCGGGTCGCGATCGACCTGGGGACGCCGGTCCCCGGCCAGGTCTCGATCGTCGCCTGGGACGACTCGCCGCTGTGCGAACTGGCCCACCCGGGGATCACCGCGGTCGACCAGAAGACGATGGAGCGCGGCCGCGCCGCCGCCGACCTGCTCTTCCGGGTCGCCGCCGGTCAGGACGACATCCACGAGCAGGCGCCCGCCGGCGAGCTGCGCGCCCGCGCCTCCTCAGGCCCCGCCGCGCACCGCTGAACCACTACGCTGTGGAAGCAGTCCATCACCACGAGTGCTGACCGAATCACGAGGCAGTAACGAACATCACGTAACTGAACCGGTTAGGGTTGTCGAACTTAACCGGTTAGGCCACGATGGGGCCCACCAACCACGGGACGAAAGCTAGGAGTCCGACGTGAGACTGCGTTCGCTTGTAGCCGCGGTAGCGGCGACCGCTCTGGGAGTCAGCCTGGCCGCGTGCGGCGGCAGTGATTCCGGTTCGGACGGCGGGTCCGGCGGCGACCAGACGCTGACCTACTGGGCCAGCAACCAGGGCACCAGCCTGGACAACGACAAGCAGGTCCTGACCCCGGTCCTGGAGAAGTTCACCCAGGAGACCGGGATCAAGGTCAACCTCGAGGTGATCGGCTGGAACGACCTGCAGACCCGGATCCAGACCGCGGTCACCTCCGGCCAGGCGCCCGACGTGGTCAACATCGGCAACACCTGGGCCGCCTCGCTGCAGGCGACCGGCGCGTTCCTGCCGTTCGACGCCGACGCGCTGACCGCGATCGGGGGTAAGGACAAGTTCGTGCCGACGGCCCTGGCGACCGGCGGCAAGGAGGGCGAGGACCCGACGTCGGTCCCGCTCTACGGCCTGGCCTACGGCCTCTACTACAACAAGGCGATGTTCGCCGCGGCCGGCCTGCAGCCGCCGAAGACCTGGGAGGAGATGGTCAGCGCCGCTCAGAAGCTGACCAACCCGGCCAAGAACCAGTGGGGGATGGCGCTCGCCGCCGGTAGCTACACCGAGAACGTGCACTTCGCGTTCATCAACGGCGCGCAGAACAAGTCCGACTGGTTCGACGGCGAGGGCAAGCCGACCTTCACCACCGACGGCAACGTCCAGGGCGTGCTGCGCTACCTCGACCTGATGCAGAAGGACAAGGTCGCGAACCCGTCCAACGCGCAGTACGACAACGGCACCAAGTCGGTCAACGACTTCGCGACCAAGAAGGTCGCGATGGTGATCAACCAGAACAACGCGGATTCCTCGATCGTTGCCAACGGCATGAAAGCCGGCGAGTACGGCGTCGTCCCGTTCCCGGCTCCGGCCGGCGGCGAGCAGGTCGCCAGCCACGTGGCGGGGATCAACCTGTCGGTGTTCAAGAACACCAAGCACAAGGAATCGGCGCTGAAGTTCGTCAAGTACATGACGGACGCCGGCACCCAGACGACGCTCGGCAAGCCGTTCGCGTCGCTGCCGGTCCTGAAGGACGCCAAGCCGGTGTTCACCACGGACGCCGCCGAGGCCGCGATCTTCCAGGACATCTACAACACCAAATCCAAGCCGCTGCCGCTGGTGCCGGCCGAGGACCAGTTCGAGAGCACCGTCGGCAAGGCGATGAACAACATGTTCGCCAAGATCGCCACCGGCGGCACCGTGAGCGCGGACGAGGTGAAGGCGGCGCTGAAGACCGCCGAGGACCAGGTCGCCGCGGGCAGCTGACGGACGACGGCGCCCCGGGTTCCGCCCGGGGCGCCGTACTGCCACGCCCATCCCGCGACCTCAAGGACAGGAGGCGACCACCCAGATGTCCGTCGCCACAACCGATGCGACCACGGCCGGGCCGCCGCAGAAGAAGGCCCCGAAGAAGGCAGGGCTCGAACATCGGCCCGGGCTGCGGCGCTGGTTGCCGTACGCGCTGCTGGCCCCGGCCGTCGTCCTGGAGCTGTTCATCCACATCGTCCCGATGCTCGTCGGGATCTGGGTGAGCTTCGTCAAACTGACCCGGATCTACATCGCCAACTGGTCCCAGGCGCCCGGCGCCGGGCTCGGCAACTACAAAGTGGCGATCGACTTCGACAACGCGGTCGGCGAAGGGCTGCTGAAATCCTTCGGCGTCACCATCGTCTTCTCCCTCGTCACGGTCGGCCTGTCCTGGGTACTCGGGATGGCCGCGGCCGTCGCGCTGCAACCGGCGTTCCGCGGCCGCAACCTGGTCCGCACGCTGTTCCTGGTCCCGTACGCGCTCCCGGCGTACGCCGGCATTCTGACCTGGAACTTCATGTTGCAGCGCGACACCGGCGCCGTGAACCACGTGCTCAACCAGCTGCACCTGACGTCGGATCGCCCGTTCTGGCTGATCGGCGGAAACGCGCTGGCCGCGCTGATCACGGTCGCGACCTGGAAGCTGTGGACGTTCGCCTTCCTGACCCTGATGGCCGGGCTGCAGAGCATTCCCAACGAGCTCTACGAAGCCGCCTCGGTGGACGGCGCCGGCAACCTGCGGCAGTGGCGCAACATCACGCTGCCGCAGCTCCGGCCGGTGAATCTCGTCCTCGTGCTGGTGCTGTTCCTGTGGACGTTCAGCGACTTCAACACGCCGTACGTGCTGTTCGGGACGGCGCAGCCGCCGGCGGGCGACCTGATCACCTTCCACATCTACAACGCCTCGTTCCTGACCTGGAACTTCGGCACCGGCGCCGCGATGTCCGTGCTGCTGCTGATCTTCCTGATGATTGTCACCGGCATCTACCTGCTCGTCACCGGAAGGCGGTCGCGTCGTGCGTGAGACCAGAGGGTTCAAGATCTACCGCGGCGTCGTCCTCGCAGTCCTCGGCCTGTTCGTGCTGATCCCGCTGTACGTGATGGTCACGTCGTCGCTGAAACCGCTCAAGGACGTCCAGGGCGCGTTCACCTGGTGGCCGTCGAACCTGACCATCGCGCCGTTCATCGACATGTGGAAAACGGTGCCGCTGGCAAGGTACTTCGTGAACAGCACGATCGTGGCGGTCGCCGCGACGGTGTTCTCGGTGGCGATCGCGATCCTGGCCGCGTTCGCCGTCTCCCGCTTCCGGTTCCGCGGGCGGACGACGTTCACCACGACCGTGCTCTCGACGCAGATGTTCCCCGGCGTGCTGTTCCTGCTGCCGCTGTACCTGATCTTCGTGAACATCAACAACGAGTTCGGCCTGCAACTCGTCGGCACCCGGCTCGGCCTGATCATCACCTACCTGACGTTCAGCCTGCCGTTCTCGATCTGGATGCTCGCCGGGTACTTCGACAGCATCCCGCGAGAGCTCGACGAGGCCGCGCTGGTGGACGGTTGCGGCCCGATGGGCGCGCTGGCCCGCGTCGTCCTGCCGGCCGCGCGGCCCGGAGTGATTGCCGTAGCCATCTATTCGTTCATGACCGCCTGGGGCGAGGTGCTGTTCGCCTCGGTGATGACGACCGAAGCCAATCGGACACTCTCCGTAGGCCTGCGCCAGTACTCCACCCAGACCAACATCTACTGGAACCAGATCATGGCCGCGGCGCTCGTGGTCAGCATCCCGGTCGTGATCGGCTTTTTGCTTGCCCAGCGCCACTTTGTGGCCGGTGTGACGGCGGGAGCAGTCAAATAGTTGTTTGATCAGTATCTTTGAGGTCATGTACCTCGAGGACTACGTGGTGGGGACCCGGACCGAGCATCCGGGCCGGGTCGTGGTCGGGCAGGGCGAGATCGTCGAGTTCGCGCGGCGGTTCGACCCCCAGCCCGTGCACGTCGACCCGGTCGCGGCGGCCGACGGTCCCTACCACGGCCTGATCGCCAGCGGCTGGCACACCGCGGGTCTGATGATGCGCCTGTACGCCGACCAGTACCTCTCCAAGGTCGCCAGCCTCGGCGGCCCCGGCGTCGACGAGCTCCGCTGGCACCTCCCGGTCCGCCCCGGCGACATCCTCCGCCTGACCACCGAAGTCCTCGAGGCCGACCGCTCCCGCGCCAAACCCGACCGCGGCCTGGTCCGCACCCGCGCCGAACTCCACAACCAGGACAACACTCTCGTGCTGTCCTGCGTCGTCCTCAACCTCTTCAGCGCGCGAGCCCTCCCCGCGCGGCCCTAACTGCTCCAGCCGTCGACGTAGAGCGACGTGGAGTACGACGTCCCGTAGCGGCCGTTCTTACCGACGGTCACGCCGCTGTATCCGTGGGTCGAGACGCGGTAGCTGCCCTCGATCGGCAGACTCTGCACGCCGCTCGGCCCGGTGTCCGGTCGCGCGGAGTTCTTGGCCGCGAAGGCGACCAGCTGGCTGCGGATGGCCGCGTCCGGCACGAAGTACGGCAGCACGGTCGGCAGGCCTTGCTTCAGCGCTGCAACCGCGCCGGGGATGCATTCCGGGCAGTTCTGCTTCTGCGCTCCGGCCGATCCACTGATGTTGATCCGCTCGACATAGGCCTTGTTCGAGTAGTCGGGGCGGACCGCGACCTCGAGGTTGCCCTTCTTGCACCTGATGCCCAGCACCCCGTCGTCCTTGCAGGCAAACCCCCTGCCCTTCAGGGCCTTGACGCTTCCGTTGACGGTGATCCCCGGCATACAACCGTCACACGGCTGCTTCGGGGCGGTCGGTGAGCCGGGCGCGGTCGGGCTGCCGCCCGTGGTCGGCGAGCTGCTCGGCACGCTGGGGACGTCCGTAGGCTGGGTGGTTGCGGGGGCGCTGCCGCCGGTGGCGTCGTCGGAGCCGCCGCCGGTGAAGCGGCTGACGATGAAGATGCCGGCGCCGAGGACGACGACTGCCATGACCACGGCGAAGATGATCAGCGGAGCCTTGCCGCCGCCCTTCTGCGGCGGGGGCGGCGGCGGGTAGCCCCCGCCGTACTGCTGCCCGAACGGCGGCTGCCCAGGCGGCGGGCCGTACTGGGGCTGCCCCTGCGGCGGCCCGTACGGCGGTTGCCCCTGGGGCTGACCGTACGGCTGCTGTGGTTGCTGTCCGTAAGGGGGCTGCTGGCCGTACGGGGGCTGCTGGTTGCTCACGCGGCCAATGTAGTGAAGATCTGGTTCAGGCGAAGAGTTTCTCGCCCCAGTAGGAGCCAGGTGTGACACCACCGGGACATGCGAAGATGCCGGAACCGACGTGGTGGATGTACTCGTTGAGCGTGTCGGTGCGGGCCAGCTGGGTCTGGACGGGGATGAACTGTTTGCGCGGGTCGCGCTGGTAGGCGAGGAAGAACAGCCCGGCGTCCAGGCGGCCCAGCCCGTCGGAGCCGTCGACGAAGTTGTAGCCGCGGCGGAGCAACTCGGCGCCGTTGTTGAACTGCGGATGCGCGAGCCGGATGTGCGAGTCCATCGGGATCTTCGCCTCGCCGTCGGCGTTCTTCGCGGCGAAGTCGATCGGGTCGAACTCGTCGGCCTTGCCCAGCGGGGCGCCGGTGCCCTTGCCGCGGCCGATGATGGTCTCCTGCTCGCCGAGCGACGTCCGGTCCCAGATCTCGATGTTCATCCGGATCCGGCGGGCGACCAGGTACGATCCGCCGGCCATCCACTCCGCGCCGTCGCCGGGCTGCACCCACACCTGCTGCTCGAGTTTGTCGGCGTCCTCGAGTTTGAGGTTGTTCGTGCCGTCCTTGAAGCCGAACAGGTTCCGCGGCGTGGTCTGCGCGCGCGAGGTGGACGACGTCCGCCCGAAGCCGAGCTGCGAGTACCGGACGGCGACCCGGCCGAACCCGATCCGGGCCAGGTTCCGGATGGCGTGCACCGCGACCTGCGGGTCGTCCGAGCAGGCCTGGACAGCGATGTCGCCGCCGGAGCGGTTCGGGTCCAGGTCGTCGCCGATGAAATGCGGCAGGTCGACCAGCGCGGCCGGGCGCTTCCCGGCCAGGCCGAATCGCTTGTCGAACAAGGACGGCCCGAAGCCGATGGTGAGCGTGAGCCGCGCGGGCGGCAGGCCGACCGCCTCGCCGGTGTCCTCCGGCGGAGCCTCACCCGGGCCGTTCACGGCGCCGTACTGACCGATGTCGCGACCGGCCGTGAGCAGCGCGGCCGCCGCCGTCCACTCCTTCAGCAGCGCGACCAGCTCGTCACGCTTGGTGGTGGTGACGTCGAACGCGGCGAAGTGCAACCGGTCCTGGACGGCGGTAACGATGCCGGCCTGATGCGGACCGTGGAACTCGACCGGCCCGTTCGCGTCCGCGGCCTGGGACGCCTCGCCGGCCAGAACCGAATGCGCGGCGTACCCGGCGACTCCGGTCGCGACGGCGGCTCCCGCCGCGCCGATCAGGCCGCGCCGGGAGATGCCCTTACGCTCCGCTGGATCGCTCATTTCTTCGCGATCACCGCGGCGACCTTGGAGACCGGCTCGGCCAGCCCGTCGACGACCTGCCCGAGCTGCTTCTTCTCGGCGTCCGTCACGTTGTACGGCTTGAACCCGTCGCCCTCGCGGTACTTGTCGACAGCGGCGAAGACGGCCTTGAAGTTGGTGTCGAGCGCGCTGACCAGCGCGGCGTCGCGCTTCTGCAACGCCGGGCGGAGCGCCTGGATCGCGGCCTGCGAGCCCTCGACGTTGGCCTGGAAGTCCCACAGGTCGGTATGCGAGTAGCGGTCCTCCTCACCGGTGATCTTGCCGGTGGCAACTTCGTCGAGGAGCTCCTTGGCGCCGTTCGCGAGCTGCAGCGGGTTCAGTTTCACGACCTTGGCCTTGGCGACGACGGTCTTCACATCGACGAGCAGCTGATCGGCGTACTTCGCCATCCCGGCCGTGCTGTTCTTCTCCCACAGGGCCTGCTCGATCCGGTGGTAGCCGGTCCACTCGGTACCGGGCTCGACATCGTTGACCCGGGCATCGATCTTCGGGTCCAGGTCGCCGAACGACTCCGCGACCGGCTCGATCCGCTCCCAGTACGTGCGGGACACCGGGAACAGCGCCTTCGCCTTGGCCACGTCACCGGCCTTGACCGCGTCGACGAACTCGGTCGTCTTCTGCTCCAGCGCGACGGCCTGCGAGTTCACGTAGCGCTGGTAGCTCTCGGTTGCCTGCTTGAGCAGGGTGTCCTCGTCGACCTGCGCGGGCGCGTCGCCGGCGACGGTCAGATCGCCGCGGATGCCGTCGCCGACCATGCCGGGTTTGCAGACCGCGTGGTACTTGCCGGTCGGCAGCTCGACGATCAGATCCCGCTTGAGGCCGGGGCCGATGTTCTCGACCTCGCCCATCACCCGGTCGCCCTCGGCGTACACGTAGAACTCGGTGACCTTGCTGCCGCCGTTGGAGACCGAGAACGTGCTCGTGCCGGACTTCACGTCGCGGCGGCTCAGGTCGCAGGACGAGTCGGTCGCCTTGACCGTGACCGGGCCGGTGCCGTCGTCGGTCGCGGCCGGCTGGTCCTCTGCGCACGCGGTGAGCGCGGCGAGCCCCAGCACGACGCCGACGGTGGCGGCCTTAAGAGTCTTGGACCTGGACATGTTTCTCCTGGACAGGGGTGATCGGACGGAAGTACAGCACCAGCACGGGCACCAGGTAGACCAGCCAGGCGATCGACTCGACGACGGTCGGGGCCGGGTTGAAGTTGAAGATGCCCTTGAGCAGGACGCCGTACCAGCTGTCCGGCGGGATGACGTGCGAGATGTCGAACGCCAGGTGGTGCAGGCCGGGCAAGAGGTTCGCCTCCTGCAGGTCGTGGAAGCCGTAGGCGAAGATGCCGGCCGCGACCAGGATCAGGATCGCGCCGGTCCACTTGAAGAACACCGCGAGATTGATCCGGACGGCGCCGCGGTAGATCAGGACGCCGAGGACGACGGCGGTCGCGAGCCCGAGCAGGACGCCGAGGAACGGGCCCGCGGTGGTCGCGGTGGCGGCCGACGCGTAGACGATGAACGCGGTCTCGATACTCTCCCGGAAGACGGCCAGGAAAGACAGGATGACGACCGCCCGCGGGCCGATCGCGAGCGCCTGGTCCATCCGCTCGCGCAGCTCCTTGGCGATACTGCGCGACGCCGTGCGCATCCAGAAGATCATCCAGGTGACGAAACCGACCGCGAGGATCGACATCACCCCGCCGATGGTCTCCTGGGTGGTGAAGGACCTCGCGGTCAGCGCGGTCACGAACTGCAGCAGCCCCCACGCGGCAGCCGCCACGGCGAGCGCCGCGGCGACTCCGATCCAGACCAGTTTCAGCCGGTCCCGGCGTCCGGAGCGGACCAGGAAGGTCGCGAGGATGCTGACCACCAGCGATGCTTCGAGCCCCTCACGGAGCCCGATCAAGTAGTTCGCGAGCATGGCGGACGGTCCTCTATACCTTAGGAATGGCTAACCTTCCTGAGGTTAACCTAAGAATTCCCATTCGCCCACTGTGGCGTACGCCGCAGAACGGCCAGCTCCCTCACCCAGCCGGGACTCGATCAGCTGCAGGCTCCCGGCCGTCCACTCGGCGCCGTCGTACGTGTCGAAGACCCGCACCCAGCGGGTGACGTCGATCGGCCGGCGCAGCCGGGCCAGCGTCAGATGCGGGACGAACTTGCGCCCGTCGACCGTCACACCCGAGTGGTTCGCGGCGGCCCGCGTCGTCTTCGACAACTGCTTCAGCGCGTCGGTCTCGTCCCGGACGCCGGTGTACAGCACCCGCGCCTCCGGTACGCCGGGGAACGCGCCGGCCCCGGCCAGCCGCAACGGAAACGGCCGCTGCCGCTTCGCGACCGCCTCGAGCCGCTCCCCCAACTCGTCGGCCTTCCACTCCGGCACCTCGCCCAGGAACGCCAGCGTGATGTGCCAGTGGTCGTCGGCGGCCCACCGGATGTCCTCATCCGGGTGCTCGCGCCGCGGTCCGACGAACTCGCTCAGATCCTCCACAACTTCGATGGGTGGCACCACGGCCACGAACAATCGCATCCGGCAAGCCTATCGGTGGTGGAAACTGAGTTTGTGGAGCGGAAACTGCCGTCGCCGTGTGTGGTGATCCTGGTCGGGCCGGGTGCGGCCGGGAAGTCGTCGTGGGCGGCTTCGGAGTTCGCGCCGGAGCTGGTGGTGTCGAGTGATCGGCTGCGGGCGCTGGTCGGGGCGGGCGAGGACGATCTGGCGGCGAGCGCGGATGCGTTCGCGTTGCTGGAGACGGTCGTCGAGCAGCGGATCGGGCGGCGGCTGACGACGGTGATCGACACCCTCGGCCTCGATCGCGAACGACGGCTGCGCTGGCTGGGTCTGGCGCGCGCGGCCGGAATGCCTTGTGTGGCCGTCGGTTTCGGCACTCCGGCGGCCGAGTGCCGGCGGCGGAACCGGGAGCGGCCGAAGCGGATCCCGGCCGACGTGCTGACCGGGCAGCTGCGCGCTTGGGCCGCGGCTCGCGATGAGTTGGCGACCGAGGGATACGACGACGTCCTGCAGCCGACCGTGGTGCGCGTCGTACCGGAGGCGTTCGTGGGCGCGGACGCAGCCGTCGCGCGGCAGGCGGAGGCACCGACCGGGCTGCGATTCGGGCTGCAGTTGAGCAGTTATCCGGGCGGCCGGGCCGGGTTGGCGACCTGGACGCGCGAGGTCGCGGCGAAGGCCGAGGAGGTCGGTTTCGACGCCATTTACGTCATGGATCATTTCCGCCAGATCCCGCAGGTAGGCCGCGCCTGGGACGACTTCCTGGAGAGCTGGACGACGCTCGGCTACCTGGCCGCCTGCACGACGCGCGTCCGGCTCGGCACGCTCGTCTCCGGGATCACCTACCGCAACGTCGCGCATCTGGGCAAGATCGCCGCGACGCTCGACGTACTGAGCGGTGGACGTGCGGTCTGCGGCCTCGGACTGGCCTGGTTCGAAGCCGAGCACCAGGCCTACGGCTGGCCCTTCCCATCGGTCGCCGATCGCTACACGCTGCTCGAAGACGCACTGCAGTTGCTTCCGGTGTTGTGGGGCCCAGGCAACAAACCGTTCCACGGCCGAGTGCTCGAAATCCCCGACACCACCTGCTATCCACGACCCTTACAAGAAAAGTTGCCGCTACTCGTTGGTGGCAGTGGGCAACGAACCCTGCGACTCGCGGCCCGGCACGCCGATGCGGTCAACCTCTTCGGCGATCTCGCGACCGTCCGCGCCCGAGCAGCGTACGTACGCTCGCTGACGGACCGCCCACTCGAGATAACCCACCTCTCAACCACGCTCGTCGGCGACGCGGCCCTGGTCGAGCGCTTACGTCCCCGCAACCAAAACCCAGCCAAGTACGCCGCCGCCGTCAACGCCGGCACCGTCGACGACCAGATCGGCCGCTTCCGCGAACTCGCCGAAGCCGGCATCTCCGAAGTGATGCTGACCCTCCCCGACCTCGACACCCTCGACGACGTCGGCCGAGTGATCTCAGCCTTTCGGGTTTAGCTTGTGCTCAACGAACTGTTATCTCGAGGTCCGCGACCATCGCCACGGTCAGGTCGACTATCTGGTCAGCTGCCAGCGTGACGCCGCGCAGCGAGACGACGCCCCGCACTGTCTCCAGCGAACTCCCGCGCAGATCGGAACCCCGTAGATCACAACGATCCAGTTCCAGACCGGACAAGCGGCAGCCATCGATGACGACCTTGTCCCATCGGCAGCCGACGACAGACATCTCGGTCATCGAACAGTTCACAAACCCCAGTGCGCCCACCGTCCGCACGGCATCGAACGTCGCGTAGTCGAGTCGGCAGTTCTCGAAGATCACGTTCTCGCAGCTCACACCGCTCAGCGAGAGTCCGGACAGCTGACAACCGCGAAAGTGCACTCGGTCAAGCTTTCCCCCACTGAATCGGGCCGACGAGAGATCCACTTCGTTGAAGACGCTGCCGGTGATCGCCACACCTTCCCAGACGGTCTCGGTCAGGATCGTCCCGGCGAAGCTGGATCCGACAACCACACCATCGAGCCGCAGCCGAGACGCGTCGACGCGACCCACAGCCGCGTCCCGAAGCCCGTCGCCGGGAACAGCATCGACTGGCGTCAGGTCCAGCTCATCGACCGACGGCAGCAAGATATGCGTCTCGCGTACTTCCCGAATCTCCACAGCTCTCCCGAACTTGTACGGAGTCGGCGGATGGTCACTGGGTACCACCCGCCGACTGTGGCGGATCTACTTGTGTTTCGTCCAGTTGTCCCACGACGGTCGGTTGTCCCAGGTGTTTGAGGGTGCGTGTGTCTCAGGAAGTCGCCACATCTGGCGTTGCGAACCCAGTCGAAGCCTCGCGAGCGCGGTCGGGTCGGCGCTGATGAGCGTGGTCAGAGGATTCATGTGCTGTTCCTTTCGGTGATGTGGTCCGCTGCCGCGCGGACCAGGCTCTGACGGGTGTTCCGGCAGTAAGCCGTCTCGGCGATCGTCAAAGAGCCGTGCTCGAAGTACCGATTGCCGGCCTGCGCGCCACCGCAGAACGCGAAGTAGTCACAACCGGTCGCGCACTTACCCAACGCCTCCTCGAACTCCCGTACGTAGGCGAGCCGCCCGGACTCGGCGATCATCTGGGACAACGGCGTCCGCAGAACATTGCCGGCGAGGAAGTCGGCGTACTTCGCGTCTTTGATGCCGAGTAGCTCCGGCGACAGCAATACGGTGTCGCCGTCGTACGCAACCGTCGGGATCGGATCGAATGGCCTCCGCGGCCCGTCGCCGGCTCCGACGCGAGCCGCCAGGAAGTCGTTCAGCCGATCCAGCTCGCGAACCCGAAGGTCGCCACCGGCTTCACGGTGCCGCAGGACGGCTCTCCAGAACTCGTACGCAGCGGACTCTTGAACTGCGGGCCGTCCCGCTCCTTCTTCCTCCTCGATATTGAAGCCGACCGAGGCACATCCGATGGCGCCGAAGAAATCGACCAACTCTTCGGCGTGACCGATGGTCGCAGGCGTCACCACGCAGATGACGGTGAAGTCGATCCCGGCCGATTGAAGCCGCTCCATGCCGCGCCGGGCCTGGGTGAACGACTCGGTGCCTCGCCAATTGACCCGGTCCCGATTCGCCCAGGGAGGACCGTCGACACTGATCCCGACGTCGAAGTCGTAGTGCTTGAACAGATCGCACCAACGACTGTCGATGAGCGTTCCGTTCGACTGGATTCCGTGCTTGACGAGGCTCGACGAGCGCAGCGGCTCGAACGACTCCACCAGCGCGCGAAAGTGTTCGAAGGGAGTGGTCGTCGGCTCTCCGCCGTGCCACACAACATCGACTGGGTGGACGCTTGCTTGCCGACGGACAGACACGGCGCACGCATCGGCAACTGCTGTTGACATCAACGCCTGCCGTTTGCGGTCCGGCAAGTAGCAGTACGAGCAGTCCAGATTGCACAGGCTGGTCGGCTGCATCACCAATGTGTGGAACGTCGTCGATATTGCCACATTCCGCATACCCGCACGCTCCTCATCTCGGAATGGCCGCCATCGTCACGAGCGTACTACTTTTCGCATATCGCAGCAAGGATGCCCCTAGGGTCCTCCTTGCTGCCTTCCAAGTACAGTGAAGTGATCGGCAGCGCGGACGGAGGCAGCGGTGGCAGGCGGAGCGACCCGTTGGGAGAGTGTTTCGACGCCGTACTTGAGACCACGGGCAGCAGGTGAGCCGGATGCGTGGTCCGAGGAACTCGCGGCCCGCGAGGTCGCCGGCAGTCAGCAACTCCGAGAGGTCGCGGAGGTCGCGCCACCGGTTGAGGTCGCTGAGGGTCTGGGGATCTCCCTCGGGGAGTCGGTTGTGGTTCGTCGCCGAGTGATGCTGATCGACGACCAGGCAGTCGAGCTGACCGACTCCTACTACCCTTCCAAGATCGCTTCCGGGACCGGCCTGGCGACAGCGAAGAAGATTCGCGGCGGCGCGGTCACACTGCTGGCAGAGCTCGGGTACGAGGCCGGGTCAGTACAGGAAGAGATCTCGGCTCGGCCTCCCACCACGGACGAGTCGGCTGCCCTCGACCTCGCCGACGGCGAGTGGGTGCTCATCCTGTCCCGCCTGATCAGGACCACCGCCGGTGAGCCTCTCGAGATGAGCATCATGACCATGACGGCCAACGGCCGACGACTGCGCTATCAGGTGAGTTCATGACGCCCGCGGCAGATGGCGACGTCCGGCCGCGCCATCAACAGATCGCGGCTGATCTACGGGCCGAGATCATGGCCGGCGTCCTCGCGCCTGGCGAGCAGTTGCCATCGACCCAACACCTCGTGCATCGGTTCTCGGCGGCCAACGCGACAGTTCAGCGCGCGCTCGGCGCCCTCAAACGCGAGGGTTTCATCTACAGCCTGGTCGGCAAGGGCGTCTACGTTCGTGACCGCCGCCCGATCGTGGTCGACGCGGCCACCTATCTGGCTCCAAGCCCGAAGGGCTACGCCTACCGACTGCTCGACGTGATCGAGGTTCAGCCCTCGAGCGAGGTCGCTTCGGCGCTCCGTCTCACGTCGCCGTCGACTGCCATTCTCCGCAAGCGACTGCTGTCGCATGACGGCGAGCCAATCGAACTCTCCTGGTCGTACTACCCAGCCGAGATCGCCGCGGACAGCCCCCTCGCGCGGAGACTCCGCATCCCGGGCGGAGCCATCCAGGCGCTGGCTGACCTCGGCTATTCACAACGTGAGTTCGCCGATCGGCTGTCCGCTCGGCTGCCCACCACCGAAGAACTCGAGATCCTGGGCCTGCCCGACGACGTTCCTGTCATCCGGCAGTTTCGAACGGTGTACTCCGACGATCGTCGTCCCGTGGAGGCATCCATCCTCATCAAAGGCGCGCATCTCTACGAGCTCCGTTATGAGCAGTCCGTTCCAGCTCAATGAGTGGTCAGCTTTTCGGGGTGAGGGGTAGGGCGAGGAGGGCGTTTTCGATGAGTTCGGGCATGGCGGGGTGGATCCAGTACTGGTTGCGGGCCATTTCGTAGGCGCCGAGGCCGAAGCTCATGGCTTGGATCAGGGGCTGGATGA
The DNA here is from genome assembly GCF_013131805.1 of Kribbella sandramycini. Classification (GTDB taxonomy): domain Bacteria; phylum Actinomycetota; class Actinomycetes; order Propionibacteriales; family Kribbellaceae; genus Kribbella; species Kribbella sandramycini. The sequence goes on from NZ_JABJRC010000008.1 coordinate 412,518, forward strand.
CGGTGGAGGCCTGGGGGCCGAGGATGTGGGCGCCGAGGAGTTGGCCGGTGTTCGGGTCGGCGAGGAGTTTGGCGAAGCCGGTGGTGTCCTCCATGGCCCAGCCGTAGGCGATGTCGGCGTACTTCTGGCGGCTGACGACGTAGTCGATGCCTTGTTCCTGCGCTTCGGCTTCGGTGAGGCCGACGGCGGCGATCTGCGGGGAGCTGAAGACGGCGTGCGGGACGAAGCGGTGGTCGGACTTGATCCGGTTCTCCGGCTCGATCAGGTTGTGCTTGACGACCCGGGCCTCGTGGTTCGCGACGTGTTTGAGCTGGTGCGGCGAGGTGAGGTCGCCGAGCGCGTAGATGCCGTCGACGGCGGTCTGCTGGTACTCGTCGACGACCACGCGGCCCTCGCGGTCGACCTCGACGCCGGTGGCCTGCGGGTTCAGCAGGTCGGCGTTCGGCGTCCGCCCGACGGCGACCAGCAGCTCGTCGACGACGAGCAGCTGCTTACCCTCGGGGTGCAGCATCATCAGCTCGATCGCGCCGTCCGGCCGCCGGGTCGCGCGGACGGTCTCGTGTTGCAGGCGGACGTCGTACTTACCGCGGGCGATCTCGGTGAAGTGCTCGGCGATCTCGGCGTCCTCGCCGCGGAGCAGCGTCTTCGAGCGGGCGATCAGCGTGACCTCGACGCCGAACGAGGAGAACACGTGCGCGAACTCGGCGGCGACGAACCCGCTGCCGAGGATCGCGAGCCGGCGCGGCAGCTCGTCGAGCCGCATGATCGTGTCCGACGTGTGGAACCCGGTCTCCTCCAGCCCCATGATCGGCGGGATCACCGGCCGGCTGCCCGCCGCCAGCACGAACCGGTCACCGGTCACGACGCTGGTCGCGCCGTCGTTCCCCTCGACGGTCAGCTCCTTGACGCCGGTGAAACGCCCGGTGCCGTCGTACACGGTCACGTTGGCGTTCTCCGGGTTGTGGTGCCGGTACTCCGAACCCGCGGCGGAGATCGGGTCGATCCGGCCGAAGATCCGATCCCGGACGTCGGCCCAGCGGACGCCGGTGAGCTCCTCGTCGACGCCGTACCGGGCGCTGCCGGCCGGGGTGGCGGCGACGTCCGCGGTGTGCACGAACATCTTGGTCGGGATACAGCCCTTGTTCAGGCAGGTCCCCCCGAAAGTGCCGCGCTCGACGATCGCGACCTTCCAGTCCGCGAACCGATGGTTCACGATCGAGTTGCCGGAGCCGGTACCGATGACGACGAGATCGTAATGGGTCACACCCCATTATGTGTCTGACCCCAAGAGGGGGTTGGATGGTTACTCGTGGTGAGGCTGCAGACCGGTACCGGCGCGCTCGAGTGGGACGGCTCCGGCGCGCTCCGGATCGAGTACGCCGAAGCGCTGGCCGGCCTCGGTCCGCGGGTGCTCCCGATCGAGGCGCTGCGCGCGGTCGAGGTGTCGGCCATCGAGCTCACCCTGGAGCTGCGTGAGCATGCCGATCCGCTGCTGAGCGTGAGCGGCGGCTCGCTGGCGTCGATCTACCGATTCGAGGTTGCCGGGGCCGAGCGGCTGGCCTCCGAGCTCCGGATCGCCCGGGCGCGGCGCGGCGTCCCCGAGACTGCGGCGCCGGCCTGGCTGGTCGCGACCCCGCCGGCGGCCGACGCGTTACAGGGGAAGGACGCGACGGTCGCGGTCGCGAGCGGGCAGCTGATGTTCGCCTATCCGCGGTCGGCGTCACGGCGGAAGAAGACCGAGGGCAACCCCCGCTCGGTGCCGCTGACCGATATCACCGCCGTCTCGTGGGAGCCGGGGCTGTTCCGGATCGACACCGCCCGGACGCCGCTGGAGCGCCCGAAGCCGCGACACGACCCGGCGGCCCTGCGCGTACCGGCTCGCGGGTTCGACGCACTCTTCTTCGCGGCCCGGCTGCTGACCCGTATCCAGCCCTGACCCATCACACCCGATCAGCCAGGCTCCTGGTCAGCTCGGCGGCCCAGGTGGCGATGGTCTCCGGCGCGAACAGGTCGGTCGAGTACTCGATATCCAGCGTGAGCCCGGCATCGGTGAGCGTGAAGACGACGTACAACTCGGTCCGGGCCTGACCCACGGAAGGTTGCGGGCGGACCCGAAACTCACCCCACGGCAGGACCAAGGCGGCCGGTGGGGTGGTGATCACCGTGAAGAGCACGGCCGGGAAGGGCAGTCCGGCCTCGTGCGGGAGCGCGACGCGGACGACCTCGCCCAACGGCAGCGCCTCATGGTCGAGGGCCGAGTAGAGCGACCGAGCCGTCTCCGCGACCAGATCGTCGGCATCGAGCCGCACCCGGACGAGGACGGCTTCCCCGATGTTGCCGATCACCCCGTCGTACTCGGATCGCCCCCGGCGAGCGCTGGACACCGGCAGCACGACTTCCTCGTGGCCGCACAACGCGCCCAGCCACTCCGCGAAGGCGGTCGCGATCAGCACGTACGGCGTCGTCCCAGCTGCGGTCGCCGCGGATCGGAGCGCGGTGATCAACTCGGTCGGCAACTCCAGATGGTGGGTGGCGCCGCGCCCGGACAGCTTGACGGGCCGCGGATGGTCGATCGGCAGGGCCGGGCGAACCGTGGCGCCGGCGAGTTCGTCCCGCCAGAACGCTTCGAGTTTCGCTCGGTGCGTTCCGGTCAGCGACTCTTGTTCCCAGCGGGCGTAGTCGGCGTAGTCGGCCTCCGGCGTCGCCAACTCCTCGCCGCAATACAAAGCGGACAGCTCGGACCAGAACAGGCCCTGCGACCATCCGTCGAAGACGATGTGATGGACGGCCAGCGCCAGGACCCATCGATCCGCGGCGACCCGCCCGAGCCGGGCCCGCCAGATCGGCGCCGTACTCGGCTCCAGTGCCGGTTGCGCGGTGTCGCGAAACCAGTCCCGGATCCGGGCTTCGTCATCCGGCAGATCCGTCACCGGCAGTTCGGCTGCGACAGCCGGCAGGACCTCCTGGCGATCGTCAACCACTCTGGTCCGCAACGCGCCATGTCGTTGGGCCAGCTCCTGCAGCGCGCGCCGTAGCCGCTCCGGATCGAGCTCGCCGGTGATGTCGACCCGTCCGACGATGTTGTAGACCGAGGCATCCGACCGGCCGCGACGCCGTCGCAGCAGCCGTCGTTGCGCGAACGTCAGCGGCGCGGTCTCCGGTCCGGCCAGCGCGCGGATGGTGGGCGAGCGGAAGAACTCCGACAGCGTCAGGTCGACACTTGTTGCCGCCCGCAACCGATTCAGCAGCCGGACGGCGAGCAGGGAATGCCCGCCCAGCTCGAAGAACGAATCCGTCACGCCGATGTCGTCGCGGCGCAGGACCTCGCACCAGATCGCCTGCAGCTCCTGCTCGGCCGCGGTCGCCGGGGCAACCCGCGCGCGATCGGACGCCGGGGCCGGCAACGACGCGCGGTCGAGCTTGCCGGTCGTGGTCAACGGCAACCGCTCCAGCGCGACCCAGCGCCGGGGCACCAGGTACCGCGGCAGTCGCTCCGCGAGGTGGTCGGTCAGGGCATCGTGGTCGACGGCGCCGACCGTGTACCCGACCAGCTCACCATCGCGGACCACGACCGCGGCCGCCTGTACCTCCGGGTGGTCGAGGATCGCGGCGCGCACTTCGCCCGGCTCGATCCGGATACCGCGCAGTTGAATCTGGTCGTCGACGCGGCCGTGGAACTCCAGCATCCCGTCGGATCGCCAACGCCCAAGGTCGCCGGTCGCATACCAGCCGGACGCGAAGAACGCCGCGGCCGTCTCGTCCGGCCGATTCAGATAGCCGTCGGTGACGCACACCCCTTCGGCGCAGATCTCCCCGACGGCGCCGACCGGTACCGGACGGCGATCCGCGTCGAGCAGCCGCACTCGGACACCCGCGATCGGCCGGCCGATCGGCGGCTGGGTCTCCCCCGGGCCGACCTTGTACTCGGTCACGATGATCGACGACTCGGTCGGCCCGTAGGCGTTGTACAGCATGCAATCCGGGTGCGCCGCGAGGAACTCGTGCTCAGCGGCGCCGGGCGTCGTCGCCTCACCGGCCGAGTAGATCTCACGCAACGACGGCAACTCGGGCCGGGCCGACAGTAACGAGTGGACGGCGCTGAACGGCATCGCGATCCGCTCGACCTCGAAGCGGCGGATCTTCTCGGCGAGCTCGCCCGGGTCGTAGCGCGCGGCATCGTCGATCAGGATCAGCGTCTGCCCGGCGGCGAACGTCGTGAAGATCTCGTGCACGCTCACGTCGAACGTCGGCGCGACCCACTGCAGCGCCCTGGTCGCCGGATGGGTTGCCCGGTAGGCCAGCACATGGTTCACGGGTCCGCGATGCGGGACCAGCACGCCCTTCGGCGTACCGGTCGATCCGGAGGTGTACATGACGTAGGCGAGATCGCCGGGCGTCGCCTTGACTGGCGTCGGTAAGCCGCGGACGAGCTCTTCCAGCCACAGGGTCGGCCCCTCACCCAGGTCCGGCATCCCCGCGCAGGTCACCCGGGCGATCGGGCGCGCGTCGTCCAGGAGGAAACGCAAGCGCTCGATGGGCGCCTCCGGGTCCAGCGGGAGGTAGGCGGCGCCGGACTTGAGGACGCCGAGCAGGACAGCGATCTGCTCGATGCCGCGCGGCAGGCAGCAGGCGATCAGCTCGCCAGGGCGGGCGCCGAATTCGAGTAGCGCGGCGGCGACGTCGTTCGCGCGCTGGTCGAGTTCGGCGTAGGTCAGCGCGCCGAAGTCGCCGGACAGGGCGATCGCCTGCGGGTTGACCGCTGCTTGCTGTTCGAAGAGCTCGTGCAGGCAGTACTCCGGCGCGGCGCCCGGCTCACCCTCCAGCGCGGGCAGGAGTTGTTCGTCCAGCTGGGACAACGCCGGTTGGGCGTCTTGGCCGGTTGCGTTCTCGAGGGTCAGCTCGAAATAGGCCAGCAGCCGGTCGATCGTGGTGTCGTCGAACAGGTTCGCGTCGTACTCGACGACGCATTCGATCCCCGCCGGGCTTGCGGTCAGGTAGAGCAGTAGGTCCATCGGCGCCCGCTCGCTCGGCAAGTCCTGGAGCGCGGCCGAGATGTCCGGCGCGAACTCGACCGCGCTGGTCCCGCGCTCGAACTCGACCAGGACGCCGAACAGCGGATTGCGGCCGGGTGCGCGGTCCGGGTTGAGCTCGGCGACGATCTGCTCGAACGGCACGTCGCGGTGGTCGAGAGCATCCATCAGGGCCAGGCCGAACGACCGGGCCAGGTCGGTGAAGCCTGCGTCCGTAGGGAAGCGGAGGCGTAGCGGGAGGGTGTCGACAAACATGCCGACGGCGTCGGCTGCCTCGCGGTCCCGGCCGGAGACGCCGGTGCCGATGACGAAGTCGCGTTGCCCGCTGAAGCGGGACAGCACCGTGCCGAGGCCGGCGAGCAGGACACTGAAGACGGTGACGCCCTCGCTCGCGGCGAAGGAGTGCACGCGGTTGCTGAGCTCGCTGTTCAGCACTTTGGTCAGCGAGCGGCCGATCGGAGTCTGCGACCGTGGTCGGTCGGTGGGCAGGCGGAGCTCGGGGGCGTCGGCCAGCTCGGTCAGCCAGAAGGCGGGATCGGCCGGTTCGCCGGCGCGGAGGCCGTCGGTGGCGGGAGGCAGGCCGGGGTCGGCGGGCCAGGCCTGGTAGTACGTGCCGAGGTCGCGGACGACGGTCGCGGTGGAGGCGGCGTCCCAGATGATGTGGTGACCGACGAGCAGTAGAACATGGTGGTTCTCGGTGTGGCGGACGAGCTGGGCCCGGACCAGCGGGGCGGTGCCGAGATCGAGCTCGCCGAGGCGGACGTCATGCAGGTCGTTGCCGTTAGCATCTACCAGCGGGCAGTCGAGGTGGGCGGTCGGGCGGACCCAGGCGCGGGGCTCGCCGTCGACCTGGCCGAACTCGGTGCGGAGGGCCGGGTGGCGGTCGACGACGCGTTGGAGCGCGCCGCGGAGCGCTGTCGGGTTCAAGGGGCCGTGGAGTTCGATGGCTTTCGGTTCGTGGTACGTGTTTGCTCCGGGGTTCAGTTGTTCGAGGAACCAGATTCGGCGCTCGGGCGGGGTCAGCGCGCGGCCGCGGTCTTCGGCGTACTCGGCGCGGAGCCCGTCTACCGCGGTGAGGCTGGTCATGACTTGCTCGGGGGCGAGGCCGAAGTCGACGAAGCAGGCGATCTCGTCGACGCCGATCGCGACCAGTTGATCGACGATCGGGCGGCAGCTGTCCGGCGTGCCGATCAGGGCGCGGGATTCGCAGTACCGCTGGTAGGCCTGGCCGAGCAGGAAGTCGACGTCGTCGGGCGCGGTCTTCTCCAGATCGATCTGGAAGCCGAGGCTGTTCGTGACTTGGCCGAACAGGGAGAGGGAAGAGCGGAGGTAGTCGCAGAACGGCTGGTACGCCGCGGCCCGGACGGTGTGCAGATCGTCGCCGAGGTAGGTGTGCAGCAGTACGACGACGCGTCCGGCGTCCGGGTCGAGGCCGTGCTCGGCGCGGGTGGCGCGATACCGGGCGACGTTGGCGGCGAGGTCCTCGATGGATTGGGCCATCAGGTTGGTGACGATGCCGAGGCCGTTGCGGGCGGCAAGCTCGTACGACTGCGGGTTGCCGACGACGGCGGTGAACAGCGGCGGCTCGTCCTGGAGCGGCCGCGGGAAGAGCTGCAGCTCGGTGGGTTTCCCGTCGCCGGCGGTCGCGGTGATCGTCGCGCCGGCCCATAATTGACGAACCGTTTCGAGCCGCTCGTACATCTCGGCACGATGGTTGCCATAGGCATCAGGAGCGAGGGCGAAGTCGCGCGCATGCCAGCCGCTCGCCACACACAACCCCACCCGGCCACCGGACAGGTTGTCGACGACGGACCACTCCTCGGCCACGCGGATCGGGTGATGCAGCGGGAGGACGACGGAGCCCGCGTTGAGCCGGATCCGGCTCGTCCGGGTGGCGAGTGCGGCGGCGAGGACGGACGGGTTCGGGAACAGCGCGCCGAACGAATGGAAGTGCCGCTCCGGCAACCACACCGAGTGGAACCCGCTTCGGTCGGCGAACTCTGTTGCCTGGAGGATCAGTCCGTACTTGTCCTGCGCGGCCGAGTCCGGGTAGTCGCCGAAGAAGTACAAACTGAAGTCACACCTGGTCTGCCGGCCCGGCGTGACCTGTGGTTCCACCCGCGGCCGCTCCACGGCCTGCGCTGGTTCACGCGGGCTCTCCAGTTGCTGCGGGCTGTCTTGCTTGGGTGTGCCGCCGAGGAGCGCCAACTGGTCGGACATCAGGTTGGTGATGCGTTCCATCAGGCGTTCGGCGATCGTGAGCTGCCGGTCGACGATCTGCTGCAGGTCGGCGGGGGCCTCGGGCAGGTCGGTGGGGGTTGCAGGCAGTTGCGGCTCGGGCTCGGCGCCGAGGTGTGCGGCGAGTTTCTCAAGCGTGTCGAGGTCGCCGAACAGCGAGCGCATCGGCACGGTCACCCCGAAGGTGTCAGCAAGATCGCCGACCAACCGCATGAGCGAAAGCGAATCCGCCCCCAAGCTGAGGAACGAAACATCCGCCCGGATCTCCTCCGGCTCCACCCCAAGCACCGGCGCAACCAACCCCCGCAACCGGCCAACCACCCCCGGAGCAACCGGTACAGCACTCGCCGTAACAGCAGTTGGAGTAGGCCTGACGGCTGGTTTGGGGCTTGGCTCCGGAGGCCCAGAAACTCCAGGAACGGTTGGGGTTAGGGGGTGGCCGGGGAGGGGGGTTCGGTGGCCGGGGGTTAGGGGGTGCCAGGTGAGGGGGTGGGGGGTGGTGTAGAGGGTGGCGAGGGTTTGGGGGAAGTGGGGTGGGGAGGTGGGGAGCCAGGTGGTGTTGGGGGCGGCTCGGGGGGCTAGGGGGGTGAGGGTGGGGGTGGGGCCTAGTTCTAGGAAGTGGGTGGCGCCTTGGTGGGCTGCGGTTGCGGTGGCTAGGTCGAAGCGGACGGGGTGGCGGGCTTGGTCTGTTAGGTAGGTGCTGGTGATTTGGGTACGGCGGGTGCCGTCGAGGGTGCTGATGAAGGGGAGGGTGAGGGGGTGGAAGGTGAGCTGGTCGGCGGCGGTTCGGAGGTCGTCGAGGATCGGGTCGACGAGGGCGGAGTGGAAGGCGCGGGCGACCGGTAGGCGGCGCCAGGGGATGCCGGTGCGGTCGAGGCGCTCGGTTGCGGTGGACACGGCTGCTGTGGAGCCGGAGAACACCAACCGATCCCGACCGTTGACGGCGGCAACTTCCAGACCGCATTCGGCCGCGAGCTTCGCACCCGACGCGTGGTCCACGGCGACGGCGATCATCGCGCCCGGCTGCATCCGCGTCCACATCAGCTCACCACGGCGAGCCATCAGCCGCGCCCCGTCGGCGAGCGACAGGCCGCCCGCCGCGTACAGGGCGGCGTACTCGCCGGCGCTGTGTCCGAGAACCATCTCGGGGACGACGCCGAGCGTCCGCCACACCTCCGTCCAAGCCACTTGGTGCGCGAACAACGCAACCTGGGCGAGCTCCTCGCGTTCGCTGGTCAGGACGTCGTCCCCCAGCAGCTGCGACACCTCGTCGAACACCGCCCGCGCAACCTCGAACCGCCCGGCGAGCCACTCGGACATCCCCGGGTACGACGCCCCCTGGCCGGAGTACGCGAACGCCAACCGCCCGGGAGTACGGGGTTCCGCGATCGTCACCCGGCTGAGCGCGGCAGCGAGCGAACTCGCATCGGTACCGACCACGGCGACCCGATACCGATGGTGCCGCCGGCCGAGCGCGTACGTCGTCGCGACGTCGACCGCGGGCAACTCCGGCGTCGCCGTCAACCGCTCCCGCAGCGAATCGACCAGCTCGGCCAGCGCTGTCGACGACGTCGCCGACAGCGGCACCACGACCGCCTCGGTCGCACTGTGATCACGAGGCGCCGGGGCCGGCGGTTCTTCGAGGACGACGTGCGCGTTCGTCCCGCCGACGCCGAGCGCGGTGACCCCGGCCCGGCGCGGCCCGTCGCCGACCGGCCAGTCGCGCGTCTCGGTGACCAACTCGAACGGGCTGCTCTCGATCCGCAACTCGGGATGCGGCCGACGCAGATTGATCGTCGGAACCATCCGGCCGTGCCGCAACATCAAGACGGTCTTGAGCAGACCGGCCATTCCCGCGCAGGCATCCAGATGCCCGACGTTCGCCTTCACCGATCCCAGCCCGCACCGCGCCGCACGGGCTTCCGGTGCGCCGAACACCTGGGCCAGCGCCGCGAACTCGACCGGGTCGCCCAGCGCCGTCCCGGTCCCGTGGGCTTCGACGTACGAGATCGACTCGGGGCCGACGCCGGCCCGGTCGAGCGCCCGGCGGACGACGTCGACCTGCCCCGGCACGCTCGGCGCGGTGAACCCGACCTTGCCGGTGCCGTCGTTGTTCACCGCGCTGCCGAGGATCACCCCGTGGATCGTGTCGCCGTCGGCGATCGCGCGGTCCAGCCGCTTCAGCAGCACCGCGGCGACGCCGTTCCCGCCGACCGTTCCGTCGGCCTCCGCGTCGAACGGCCGGCAGCGCCCGCTCTGCGACAGGATCGAGCCGGGCACGTACCGGTACCCCGCGTCCTGCGGCAGCCGGATCGCCGCCGCACCCGCCAGCGCGAGATCCGCGTCGGACGCGAGCAACGCCTGCACCGCGAGATGAACCGCGACCAGCGACGTCGAGCACGCGGTCTGGACGCCGATCGCGGGCCCGGTCAGCCCGAGCCGGTACGCGACCCGGCTGGCGAGGAAGTCCGCCGTACTGCCGATCGTCGCCTGCATCGCTGTCGGGACGTCGACGGGCTGTTCGCCGGCCGGCGGGTTCAGCCGGTCCTGGTGTCCGTACAGGTTCATCCCCGACCCGGCGTAGACGCCGATCCGCTGCCCGGCCGAGTCGGCGTATCCCCCGTGCTCCAAGGCTTGGTACGCAACCTCCAGGAACTGCCGATGAGCCGGTTCGGTCAGCGCGGCCTCCCGCGGCGACAGCCCGAAGTACGCCGCGTCGAACCCCTCCGCGTCGTCGAGCACCCCGCCCGCACGCACCCATCCGTCCGCACTGTCGGCGACGGTGACGCTGTCCACTCCCCCGCACAGGTTCGCCCAGAACTCATCCACTGTCCGCGCCCCGGGGAAGCGCGCGGCCATGCCGACGATCGCAACCCGCTGGTCCGCCGCAGCCACCTCGCTCGCACGCGCTGCCGCGAGCGGTTCGGCGCCGGTGAGCCAGCCGGCCAAGGCGACCGCTGTCGGGTACTCGAACGGAACCGTCGCCGGCACCTCGACCCCAAAGCGCTCAGCCAGCATCGCCCGCAACCGCGTCAGCTGGACCGACGTCAATCCCACCTCGTAGAACGGGGTATCCGCAGCCACCGGCCGCCCCGCCAGCTCCGCCAACAACCGGCTGACCTCGGCCGTCACCTCACGAGCCGATGCCGGACGCCGAGCGGCGTACCGATCCCGCAACTCGTTGCGCCGAACCTTTCCACTCGCCGTCCGCGGAAACTCCCCGGCCGGTACGACGACGACGTCCGCCGTCAGCCGGAGTCGCCCGAAGACCGCCGCCTTGATCGCCGGCACCACCTCATCGCCCGCCTCGACGAAGATCACCAGATCCTCGGTGCCCGTTGTCGCGTTCGGTATCCCGACCGCACCGAGCGCGTTCGGATTGACCCCGGCGGCCGCCGCAGCGACCCCCTCGATCTCGTGGCAGAACAAGGTGTTCCCGTTGACCACCACGGTGTCGCCCTCGCGGCCGGTGATCACCAGCTGCCCGGCGGCGACGAAGGCCAGGTCGCCGGTCCGCAGCCATTCGCCGTCCGGCAACGTGGCCGCGGTCGCGTCCGGGTTGTTCACGTAGCCCGTGGTGATGCGGTTGGATCGCACCTGCAGCCGCCCGATCCGCAGCTCCGGCAGCACCTCGTCGTCCGCACCGACCACCCGGATCGAAGCCCCCGCGGCCGGGACGCCGACCGCGACGTACGTCGTACATTCAGCCTCGGGCACCTCCGGACCGGCGAGCTCCAACGGCGCCCTCCGCACCCGGACCACACACCCAGGGTCGGTCAAGCGGCCGAAGGTAATACCCGTTGCCGTCTCGGCCATCCCCCACGCAGGCCGGAAACAGGACCGCTCGAGCCCCACGCCATCCAGGAACCGCTCGACGACCGCCAGCACGATCTGCTCGCCGCCGCTCACGATGGACCGGACGCCGCGCAGATCGAACGTCCGCCCAGCCGGCAACGCATCGGTGAGCAGCTGCAGCCCAAAGGTCGGCGCCCAGGTGTGCTGCACCTGATACTCGGCTACTTTCTCCAACCAGAGCAGGGGATTCGCAAGGACGTCGGCAGTCGGCAAGTGAACTCCGGTCGCCCCGGCGAACACCGGCAGGACGTGGTACAGCAGCAGTGCGGCACTGTGGTCGAGCGGCAGCCAGTTCAGCATCGTCTCGCCGGGCCGGACGTCGATGAGCAGCCGGGATCCAAGGGCGAACTCGGCCAGCGCCTGATGCGTGAGCGCGGCCGCCTTCGGTGCGCCGGTACTGCCCGACGAGAGGATCAGTACGGCGACGTCGTCCGGCGCCGGCTCGTGGAACTCGACGGCCGGCTCCAGCCCGGCGAGATTCTGGACGGTGATCGTCGGCAGGTCGATCGGATTGGCGCAATCGGTCAGGATCAGCGGCTCGTCGAGCAGCTGATAGGTGTGCCGGAGGCGTTCGGCCGCTGTCGGATCGCTGATCGGCGCGGGCCGCAGTCCGCCGAGGATGCAGGCCCAGAACGCGCCGAAGAAGTCCTCGGCCGCGAGCCCGTACAGGATCACCGCAGCGCCGGGCGTCACGCCGTGCGAGCGCAGTCCGGTCAGCATCCGGCGCGCCCGGTCGAGCAGCTCCGGATAGGTCAGGAGCCCGGCGGGCGTGCCCGCACCCGCCGTCGGGAACTCGGCGGCGGCCCGGAACAGCGCTTGGACCGCATCGGCCGGATCAGCCGGGGTCGGCACCGGCCGCGGGCCGTGCACGATCGACGAGTTCGCCATGATGCCTCCTCGGGAACAACCCACTCGACACGACCAGAAAGATCAGGACGCCGGTCACCGCGATCCCGTGCAGACCGGCGACGACCGGCAGTACGGGCAGGACGTCGAGCAGGCCGCCGGCGAGCAGCATCCCGCCCGCGAACGCCGAGTTCTCCACGCTCGCGGACAGGCCGAAGACCCGCGTCCGCTGCTCCTCGGGCCGGGCCTGCAAGGTGGACAGGTAGCCGATCTCGCTCACTCCGTCGGCGACCCCGGCCAGGAACGCGACCGCGATCAGCCCCGCCGCGGGCAACCCGGTGAAGGCGAGCACGAAGCACACCGACATCGCGCAGGTCGCGAGGGCGAAGGCGCGGTGGTCAAGGCGCTTCAGGACCCTGCTGACCAGCTGATGGGCGCTGACGCTGCCGATCGCCCAGGCGGTGAAGAACTGCGCGCTGACGGCGGCGGGGTTGTCCGGCGCGGTCAGGGTGGCGTAGATGGGGAGCGCGACGTTGTGCCCGGCCGAGGCGAGAGCGTCGACGCCGCGGACGGCGACCATCGCCAGGATCAGCCCCGGCAGGAGCTGCCACGGCCGGAGCCGATCCTTGGCCGGTTCGTCGCCCGGCGTCCGGACGGCGGTTCGTGGCGGCCAGACCACGAAACTCTGCAGGGCCGCCGAGATCAGGAAGGACGCGGCGTTCACGGCGAAGGCGAGGTCGTAGCCGCCGAGATCGATCACGAGCGCCGCCGTGCCGAATCCGAACACGCTGGCCAGCGAGCGGCCGGTCACCACCCGGCCGTTGGCCCGGGCCCGTTGATCAACCCCGACCAGCTCCGGGATCGCGCTGCGCAACGCCACCACGAAGGTGGTGTTGCCGAAGCCGAGGACGAGCGCCACCGCGACCAGCGTGATCAGACTCGGCGCGAGGATCAGAACCAGCATCGCGGCCGCCTGCAGGAGGTCGAGCCCGACCAGCAGCGGCCGGCGCGGCAGCCGGAGCAGGACCCGGCCGGCGATCAGCCCGGCCAGGAAGCCGGAGCCGAGCCGGATCGCCATCACCGCACCCGTGACCCAGGTGCTTTGCGACCAGTGGAAGCTGAACAGACCGAGGGCAACCAAGTTCAGATAGTTGCCGTACGACGACGCGGTGTAGCCGCTCAGCAGAAGCCAGAAGGCGCGCGTCATTCCGCGTGCTCCCTCCTGCCTGGGCGGGGCGGTTACCCAGGTGGGCGACAGACTAGAAAGGTTCTGCCCAGGTCGCTACGCGTCGGCGTAATTCTTCGCCAACCTTCAGGCGACCCGCGGATCCTTGACCGGGCCGGTCTCGACGACGGCCTTCTCGGCCAGGAGCTCGGACTGCGGGAGGATGTCGAGTCGCGGGCGGGGCAGCAGGCGGGGGCGGATCGAGAGGCCGCGGCGGTGCGAGAAGTAGAGGACCGAGCCGATGGCGCCGAGCACGGTCAGGCCGCCGCCGACGATCAGCGAGTAGCGGGCGCCGAGCTCTTGGCCGACGAAGCCGATCAGCGGTGAGCCGATCGTCGTACCGCCCATCAGGACGGACATGTAGAGGGCCATCACCCGGCCGCGCATGGTCGGCTCGATGCTGAGCTGCATGGTCGCGTTGGCCGCGGTCAGCATGGTCAGCGAGGCCAGGCCGACGAACGGGAGCACGACGGCGAAGGTCAGGTACGACGGCATCACGGCGCTGACCACCTCGAGCAGGCCGAACGCGATCGCGGCGCCGATCACCAGCCGGGCCCGGATCCGCACCCGGCGCGCGGCCAGCAGGGCGCCGGACAGCGAGCCGATCGCGAGGATCGAGCCCAGGATGCCGAACTCGCCCGCGCCCTTGTGGAAGACCTCGGTCGCCATCAGGGCCGAGGTGAGCTGGAAGTTCAGGCCGAACATCCCGGCGAAGGCGACGGTGACCAGGACCATCATCAGATCCGGACGGCGCCACAGGTAGCGCATGCCGTCCCGGATCATGCCCTTGTCGCGGCCCGCGACCTTCGGGGTGTGCAGCTCCGAGCGCCGCATCAGGCGCAGCGACAAGATGACGGCCGCGTAGCTGACGCCGTTCGCGATGATCACCGGACCGGTGCCGATCCAGTGGATCAGCAGACCGGCCAGGCCGGGGCCGATCAGGCGGGCGGCGTTGAACGACGCCGAGTTCAGGCCGACGGCGTTCGACAGGTCGTCGCGGCCGACCATCTCGACCACGAACGCCTGCCGGGCCGGCGCGTCGAACGCCGTACCGATCCCGAACAGGAAGGCGAGCGCGAAGACATGCCACGGCTCGACCAGGCCGGTCACGGTGAGCGTGCCGAGCAGGAGGGCGGCGATGCCCATCCAGACCTGGGTGACCATCAGCAGTTTGCGCTTCGGGAACCGGTCGGCCACGAGGCCGGCGTACGGGCCGAGGAGGAGGGCAGGGGCGAACTGGAGACCGGTGACGATCCCCAGGGCCGTGCCGGAGTGGGTCAGCTCGAGGACCAGCCAGTCCTGAGCGACGCGCTGCATCCAGGTGCCGACGTTCGAGACGATCGCGCCCGTGGCGTAGAGCCGGAAGTTGCGGACGCGGAAGGCCCGGAACGTCGGGCTCATCGGGCGGCCAGCCGTTCCAGTACCGGTGCTGCCTTACGCAGGATGTCACGCTCCTCGGGGGTCAGTTGTTTCAGCTTGGTCTGCAGCCACTCGTCGCGGCGCCGGCGGTTCGCGAGGATCAGCTCGTCGGCCTTCGGTGTCAGCTCGACGGTGATCTGCCGCTTGTCGGACGGATGCGGACGCCGGACCACCAGCCCGGACTCCTCCATCGTCGTCACGATCCGCGTCATCGAGGGCGGTTTCACCTGCTCGTGCGCGGCGAGCTCGCCGATCGTCATCAGCTCGTGTTTGGCCAGCGCGCCGAGCACGGAGAGCTGGTTCGCGGTCAGCTCGTGACCGGGCTCGCGCTGCCGGCGGATCTGCCGGGACAACCGCAGCGTCGACGACCGCAGCGCGCTCGCCAGCCCGACGTCGCTCTTCACCTGCTGTGCTACCACTTCCGGCATATCGTTACCTTAACTCATTACCTTTGCTAACTAAAACGCCGGTCCACCAAGTGGTATTCCCGGTGGTCTAGAGTTCGGTGCCATGGGGACGTCAGCTGAGCTCGCGCAGTACGAGCGGCAGTTCCGGCGGGCCGGGCTGCCACTGTTCATCGAGGACTTCTCGCCGACGCACGACATCTTCAACCGGGCCGCGCCGCTGCTCACGCTGGTGTTCCTGACCGAGATGCTCGGCGCGACCTCACTCAAGGACAAGGTGTGGCAGAACGTGCTGGCGGCCGGGCTGGCGCTACTCGTGCTGATCACTGCATTCGGCGTCCTGAACGTGGTCCGCAAGCGCCCGTTCTTCTCGTTCCCGAGCCGGTTCGGCCTGCCGGAGCTGGCGGTGTTCGTGTTCCTGCCGGCGCTGCTGCCGCTGGTCACCGAGAACCAGCTGAAGCAGTTCTTCGTCTTTGCCATCGGCAACTTGCTGCTCGTCGGCGCCGTGTACGTCGTCGTCGGCTACGGGCTGATCGCGACGACGTACTGGAGTCTGCGCCGGATCGCGGGCGAGCTGGCGAACTCGCTGACCAGCCTGGTCCGGGCGCTGCCGCTGCTGCTGGTCTTCTCGCTGGTGCTGTTCATCAACACCGAGATGTGGCAGGTCTTCTCCGGGATGCCGGTCGCGTTCATCGTGCTGTCGGTGCTCGCGTTCACCCTGCTGAGCACGTTGTTCCTGATGGTCCGGCTGCCGAAGGAGCTGGATGCGATCGAGGACGACGTCAAGTCGGATCCGCCGCTGCGGCGGGTGCAGCGGCTGAACCTGAGCGTGAATCTGGTGATCCGGCAATGGGTTCAGGCGCTGGTGGTGAGCACCGGGGTCGGGCTGTTCTTCGTTGCCTTCGGCATGCTCGGGATCAGCGCCTCGATCTACGAGTCCTGGAGTATCCCGGTCGGCTCGTGGTCACTGGAGCTGAAGTTTCTCGGTCACGAGATGCTGTTGAGCGCCAGCCTGGTGAAGGTTGCCATCGGCATCGCCAACTTCACCGGGCTGTACTACTCGATCGCCTTGCTGACCGACTCGTCGTACCGGGAGGAGTTCCTGGACAACGTCAGCGCCGAGCTGCGCTCACTGTTCGCAGCCCGGGCCGATTACCTCGTCCTGCGGGCTCAGGTGAGCCAGTCGGACAGCGGGCCGATCGCGAAGTAGATCACGAACAGCGCCGACACGATCCACATCAGCGGGTGCACCTGCCGGGCCTTGCCGCGGACCGCCTTGAGGACGACGAACGAGACGAATCCGGCGCCGATCCCGGCCGTGATCGAGTACGTGAACGGCATCAGGATGATCGTCAGGAAGGCCGGGAACGCAACCTCGAGATCGTCGAAGTCGATCCCCTTCACCTGGGTCATCATCAGGAAGCCGACCAGGATCAGCGCGGGCGTCGCCGCCTCGTACGGGACGAGGGTGACCAGCGGCGCGACGACCATCGAGATCAGGAAGCAGACCCCGGTCACCACACTGGCCAGGCCGGTCCGGGCCCCCTCGCCGACACCTGAAGCGGACTCGATGTACGAGGTGTTACTCGACACCGACGCCGCGCCGCCGGCCGCGGCCGCGACGCTGTCGACGATCAGGATGCGCTGCGAGTTCGGCGGGTTGCCGTCCTTGTCGAGCAGGTTCGCCTCGGCGCCGATCGCCGTCATCGTGCCCATCGTGTCGAAGAAGTCGGCCAGCATCAGCGTGAAGATCAGCAGCAGCGCGGAGATCACGCCGATCCGCTCGAACGAGCCGAACAGGTTGAACTCGCCGACCAGATCGAAATTCGGCGTGGTGAAGATCTGATCCGGGAGCGCGGGCACGCTCAGCCCCCAGCCGCTCGGGTTCTCCGGCGTCCGGCCGCCGATCTTGGCGATCGCCTCGACGATGATCGCGAGAATCGTGGCCGCGACGATCCCGATCAGGATCGCGCCTTTGACCTTCCGCGCGTACAGCGTGATGATCAGGATCAGCCCGACCACGAACACCACCACCGGCCAGCCCCGAAGGTTGCCGCCGACACCCAGTTCGACCGGGGGCGCCCCGGGCGCGTCGGTCCGCCGTACGAACCCCGCGTCGACGACGCCGATGAACGCGATGAACAACCCGATGCCGACGCTGATCGCCACCTTCAGCTGCACCGGCACCGCCTCGAACACCGCTTTCCGGAACCCGGTCAGCACCAGGACCAAGATGATCAGGCCCTCGATCACCACCAGCCCCATCGCATCGGCCCACGTCATCTTGCTCGCCACACTGAACGCGATGAACGCGTTCAGCCCGAGCCCGGTCGCCAGCGCCAGCGGGAAGTTCGCCACCAGCCCCATCAGAATCGTGACGATCCCCGCCACCAGCGCCGTCGTCACCGCCACCTTGGCGATCGCGGCCCCCGAGTCCAGCCCACCGCCGATGAACTGCCCGTCGCCGTCCTTGGCCGAGCCGATGATCAACGGGTTCAGCACCACGATGTACGCCATCGTGAAGAACGTGACCAGCCCACCGCGAATCTCCCGGCCGACCGTGGAGCCACGCTGACTGATCTTGAAGAACGAGTCGAAGGGATTCGATCCGGAGCGGGCCGTCGCGGCCTGGGACGAGCTCATAACCGCATGGTCTCAGGTTCAGCCACCCCGTCGCGAGCACTATCCGCCAGTCGCTCGGACCGGCCGTCTATGGTGGACCCGTGACGGAGGAGCAGCCCGCGCCCAAGAAGCGCACCGACCCCACCAGCCAACTCGCCCGCGGCGAGCTGGTCCACGCCGACGTCAAACCCCTCGACCTCTCCGGTATCCCCACCGTCGTCGTCGGCATCGCCACCTGGGCCGTGGCCTTCGTCATCCTCCTCATCTTCCGCCCCACCCTCGAACGCGACGGCCTCGAATGGTGGCTCTGGGTAGCCGCCGCCGGCTTCGCCCTCGGCTGGATCGGCCTCTGGTACTGCCACCGCCGCTGGACCAAAATCAAAGCCGGCCACCCCGTCCGCGACTAATCAGCCCCCGCGCGCCAACCCGGCTACCGCCTGCCGTTGGCTCACATTCGGGGACTTGGTCTCCGGTCGGAACGTGTGCGGTGCAGCGTGTTCGTGCAGGTGTCGGGCCAATCCCGATAGATCGGCCCGGCTGCTGCACCACGGTCCATTCCTGCGCCGCCGTCCGCAGTCAGTTGTCCAGGCGACGAGCCCAGGCGGCGGTCAAGATCTCTCGCTGCAGACTGGGAGACTCTCAGAGCAGGATGAGCGTGCTGAGGCTTGCCAGGAGCTCGAACCGGTACGGGAAGTCCGCCGGCTCAGCCACAGGTCGAACTAGCTCTCGGCAGACTCGGCGCCGGCAGCGGACTCCGAAACGTCGGCCACGGCATCAGCCGGCCCAGCGTCCGACTCGGCGACGACAACCGGCTCGGTGGCCGTCAGGTCGGCGTCGGACTGGGGTTCGTCGGTGGCTTCGACCTCGGCCTGGACGGCGTCTGCATCGGCGGCCAGCTCGAGGGTGTCGTAGCCGGTGGTGTCGAAGGCGTGGTCGGCGACCGGGGGCTCGGTGATGTCGATGACGGCGTCGGAGTGGGCGCCGCAGCCGTAGTCGGAGGCGACGACGCGGCCTTCGCCGGGGGCCATCTCGTTGGCGCAGGCGCCGAAGGAGCGGCCGAGGCTGTCGCCGAGGCGGATCCAGTAGCCGCAGCCGACGCACTTGTACGGAACGGCCTGGGCGATCGCGGACGACGGGCCGAACTCACCGGCGTACCAGCGGTCGGCGGCCTCGTCGCGGCCGAACAGGGAGAGCACGCGCTCGCGACCGAGGCCGAGCTCCTCGACGATCTCGAGCGTTTCGTCATCGGCGCCGGTGTCGTTGAACCCGGGCTCGAGCCGCGGGTCGTCGGCCGGGGTCGGGAACAGGTCGCCGGGGCGCAGGTCGCCGGGCTGGACGCGCTCGGACCACGGCACCCACTCGGGCGCGACGATCGCCTCGCCGCCGGGCAGCATGACGACCTCGTTGACGGTGACCGTCTTCGCGCGCGAGGCGCGGGTCAGCGTGACCGCCCAGCGCCAGCCGCGGTAGCCGGGGTGCGTCGAGGCGAAGTAGTGCGTGACGAGGCGCTCACCCTCGACCAGATGACCGAGGTACTCGCCGATCTGCGCGGCGCCCGCTTCGTCGATCGCGGCCTCACGGGCAGCATCGATCGCGGCGACGCAGACCGCGTCGGCCTTGGCGCGCACAGGTTCCGGAGTCTTGACGGGGGTCACGGTCGCCCATTCTCGCATGTCTCCGGTCATCGTTCGAACGCGCCGTGACTGCGCTCTGTCCCCGGCACGAGGCAGGATGGAGACATGCACACGCCAGACCCGGCCGACCAGCCGCGCGGCACCGGCAGTACGCCGGGCCCGGGCGCGACCCGAGGTGCGCGAAAGCCGGGCGGCGAGGGGGCGGGTGCGGGTGCGCGAAAGCCGGGCGGCGAGGGGGCGGGTGCGGGTCCGAAGAAGTCGACCGGCGAGCGGGTCGGCGCCGCGCGCGAGCGCCTCGGCACCGCGGGCCGGCGGGTCGGCCGCGCGTCCAAGGTCGGCGCGACGGGCGTCGCCGCGGCGTCCAAGAAGACCGCGACCGTCGGCGGCAACGTCGGCCGCTGGACCGGGCGGCGGATCCGCGGACTGACCGGCGCCCAGGGTGCGCGCGAGTCCGGCCTGTCCCGGCTGATCGAGCTCGGCGCGGTCAACGCCGCGGGCGACACCGCCTTCGCGGTCTCCCTGGCCGGCACGGTCTTCTTCACCGTCCCCAGCGACCAGGCGCGCGACCGGGTGGCCCTCTTCCTGCTCCTCACGATGGCGCCGTTCGCGCTGATGGCCCCCCTGATCGGCCCGATCCTGGACCGGTTCCGCCACGGCCGCCGCTGGGCGATCGGCGCGACGCTCGGCGCCCGCGGCTTCCTGGTCTGGAGCCTGGCCGCCTCGATCAACGACAGCAGCTCGGTCTGGCTCTACCCCGCGGCCCTCGGCTGTCTGGTGGCTTCCAAGGCGTACGGCGTCACCCGCGCCTCCGCCGTCCCACGGCTGCTCCCCAAGGAGATCACGCTCGTCACGGCCAACTCGCGGATCTCGCTGGCCGGTGTCGCCGGCGCGACCGTCGGCGCCGGGATCGCCGGAGCCTTCGCCGCGATCGGCCCGCAGTGGTCGCTGCGCTGGGCCGCCGTCGTCTACGGCGTCGGCCTGATCCTCGCGATCCGGCTGCCCGCCGCGGTCGATTCGCCGGCCGGCGAGGAGATGACCGGTACGGCGGGCCGCGAGGCCCGGCGGAAGGCGATCACCGCGGCCGTCGCCCGCGGCATCCGCTGCAACCTCGGCCTGCGGTTCGTCTCCGGCTTCCTGACCATGTATCTGGCGTTCCTGCTCCGCGACCAGCCCATCGCCGGCATCAACGGCACGGTCGCGGCCGGCGCGGTGGTCGCCGCGGCCGGTATCGGCAACAGCCTCGGCACGCTGGCCGGATCGTTGCTCAAGGCCCGAAAACCCGAGACCGTCGTCCTGGTCGTGCTGCTCGCCGACGCGGCGATCGCCGTCCTGGTCGCGATCTTCTACGGGTTCCCGATACTCATCGCGCTCGGCCTGGTGGCCGGCTCGTGCAGCTCGCTCGGCAAGCTCTCGCTGGACGCGATGATCCAGCGCGACGTCCCCGAGACCGTCCGGACGTCGGTGTTCGCGCGCTCGGAGACCGTGCTGCAGCTGTCGTGGGTGCTCGGCGGCGGCTGCGGCATCGTGCTGCCGCTGATCCCGCGGCTCGGTTTCGGCTTCCTCGCCGCGGTGCTGCTGGTCGCCGTCTTCCTGGTCCTGCGGATGAAACCGTCCGGTGTCCCCGGGGTCGGCGGCGTCCGCCGTCCAGGCGCGCCGAAACAGCCCAAACCCTCCGAGCCCCGCAGTACGACGCGCACGGTCATGACCACGAGCATCGCCGAGCAGCGGGCGCATCGCGCGGAGCGCCCGCAGGAGGACGGCGCCGAGCCCACCGTCGAGATCAAGGTCGAGAAACCGCAGCAGCCGGTCGGTAAGTGGTGGAGCGGCCAGCCCGAGGACGACGCCGACGAGCAGACCGCCCCCTGGGCCGAAGAGCCCACCCTGGAGAACAACCGCCGTACCGACCCGCCGCGCTAACTCAGCTGCATCACACGCCGCCGGAGCCCGACAACGGCAGCCGGCCGACCGGCTGAATGCCGATCGGCTCGGTGATCTGGCCAGTGACGACCGCTTAGATGTCGAGTTTGTCGGCGACGCCGCGCAGGACGGTGGCGACCTGGCGGGCGGCCTTGCCGTCCGGGTGCCGGCCGCGGCGGTAGCCCTCGCCGAGGTTGTCGAGGAGTTTGATCAGGTCCTCGATGACGAGCTGCATCTCTTCCGGCTTCGGGCGCATCGCCTTCACCACGGACGGCGGCGGGTCGATCAGCCGGACCTGCAGCGCCTGCTCGCCCTTACGGCCCTCGACGACCCCGAACTCGACCTTCTGGCCGGGCTTGAGGTTGGTCACTCCGGCCGGCAGCGCCTCGGCGCGGACGTAGACGTCACCGCCCTCTTCCTTGCTGAGGAAGCCGAACCCCTTCTCGGAGTCATACCACTTGACCTTGCCAACGGGCACGGGAACCTCTTCAAAATCAATCGTCGGAAAACCCTGACCGGGCGGGCGGCCCGATCGGCTACCCAGCGTACGTGAACGGCGGCGTCAGCGCCTCTGGGAAATCGTGCTCACCGGTACTTCTCCGGATCCGGCAGCCGCTCGTTCATCGATCCGGACCGGAAACCGCGCGGGTCGAGCTGAGCGGCCAGGAAGCCCTCGGCGACCACCGCCGCGACGAGCTCGCCGTGGTCGACCCGGTCGAGCAGCTCGCGGTCGATCTCGATACTCGCGCTCGCCCCCAGATCGCGGACGCGCACGTTCTGGACGCCGTACGCCGTCAGTCGCGCGCGGACCGCCTGCTCGGCCCGATCCACCCGCGCGAGCAGGCTCGGCGTGATCCGGACGCCGTACGCGATCCGGCTGGACAGGCAGGCCGCGGCCGGTTTGTCCGAGGTCGCGAGCCCCCAGCTGCGCGAGGCCGCGCGGATCTGCGCCTTGGTCAGCCGAGCGTCCTTCAGCGGGGTGATCGCGCCGCGCTCGTGGGCGGCCCGGATGCCCGGGCGGAAGCCGGCCTTCGCGTCGTCGGCGTTCGTGCCGGTGGCGATCGCCGGGATACCGAACTCGTCGGCGATCGGCTGCAGCGTCTCGACCAGCTCGGCCTTGCAGAAGTAGCACCGGTCCCCGGCGTTGGCCTGGTAACCCTCGCGCTCCATCTCGTGCGTGTGCGGGGTGACATGGCGGACGCCGAGACCGTCGGCGAACCGGGCCGCGGGCTCCAGCTCGGCGACCGGCAGGCTCGGCGAGATCGCCGTCGCGGCGACCACGTTCGCCGCGCCGATCGCGCGGGCGGCCGCGGCCAGCAGGAAGGCCGAGTCGGCGCCGCCGCTGAACGCGACGACCAGCTTGTCGTAGCTCGTCAGGCGTTTCATCAACGCCTCCAGCCGCTGCTCGAGCACGTACGCGTCGAGCCAGGCCGGGAACTCGGTCAGATCGTTGAGCACGACATCCGCGCCGTACGCCCGCAGCTCGTCCGCCGTGAACGGGCCGGTCGCGACCGCGACCGCCACCGCGCCGGCCGCCTGCGCGCCGTCGATGTCGGCGGTGTGATCGCCGACGAAGATCGAGGCGCCGTGCGCGCGCAGCGCCGTGCCCTTCTCAGCGCCGTGCAGATCGCCGACGGGCTCGTCGACATCCAGGCCGAGGTGCTTCAGGTGCAGCTTCACGGACGGCGTGTACTTCGCGGAGACGACCATCGTCCGCCCGTGCAGGGCGCGGATCGCGGCCAGCGACTCGGCGACGCCGGGTAGCGGCAGGCTGCCGGTGATCGCCTGCGACGGGTAGTGCTCGCGGTAGCGCGCGACCATCGCGTCGACCTGATCGGCGGGGAACCAGTTCGCCATTTCCCAGGTCAGCGGCGGGCCGAGGCGGCTCACGACCAGGTCGGAGTCGATCGGGACGCCGGTCTCCGCGGCGAGCAGCTCCCAGACCGCGCGGATGCCCGGGCGGGAGTCGATCAGCGTCATGTCCAGGTCGAAGCCGACCACGAGCTCCGGCACGTCGTACCCGGCGGGGGCGGGCTGCAGGTCGGCGGTTGACACGTCCCCAACCCTACGTCCTGCCGCCGACAGGCCGGTCTCGCATCCCGAAACGGCTGTTAAGTGCACTGAATCAATCGGATTATGGACAGAACCCTTGGAGGCAAATATGACCGCTCAGCTCGAAGCGCCCGAGATCACCGTCGACAAGGCCGGTGGTGCGATCGGCGCGGTGATCGGCAACGTCCGGCTCGGCGGCGGGCTGGCGCCGGAGACCGTCGCCGCGATCCGGCAGGCCCTGCTCGACCACAAGGTGATCTTCTTCCGCGACCAGCACGAGCTGGACGACGCCGGTCAGCTCGCCTTCGCGAAGCTGCTCGGGACGCCGACCCTCGCGCACCCGACCTCGAGGAGCGTGGACGGCGCCGCGAACGTGCTGCCGATCGACTCCGACTACAGCAAGGCGAACAGCTGGCACACCGACGTCACGTTCGTGGACCGGATCCCCGCGATCAGCCTGCTGCGCGCGGTCACGCTCCCGGCGTACGGCGGTAACACGACCTGGGCGAACACGGTGACGGCGTACGCGAAACTCCCGGCGCCGCTGCAGGCGCTCGTCGACCGGCTGTGGGCCGTGCACAGCAACGTGTACGACTACGCCGGGCACGCCGACGAGGGCCGGGTCGGCGGTGTCGACGTGAAGTTCGAGGAGTACCAGAAGGAGTTCGAGTCGAAGCTCTTCGAGACCGAGCACCCGGTCGTGCGCGTGCATCCGGAGACCGGCGAGCGCGCGCTCGTCCTCGGGCACTTCGTCCGCCGGTTCGTCGGGCTGAGCAGCACCGAGACGACCGCGCTGTTCCAGCTGCTGCAGAACCGGATCACCAATCTCGACAACACCGTCCGCTGGCAGTGGCAGCCCGGCGACCTCGCGATCTGGGACAACCGCGCCACCCAGCACTACGGCGTCGCGGACTACGACGACCAGCCGCGCCGGCTGCACCGGATCACACTGGCCGGCGACGTCCCGGTCAGCGTGGACGGCGTCCGCAGTACGCCGCGGACCGGGGACGCGGCCCACTTCTCATCACTTGACAACTAGGCAGTTGACGTCTGACCTCTTGACACTTCAGGCAGATCTGTAAACCATCTGTCTCATGGACTCGTTCGCGGACCGCACCAAACGACGGCTGCGTGACGAGCTGCTGGACGCTGCGTACGACGCGATCGTGGCCGGCGGGTACGACGGGCTGCGGATGGCCGAAGTGGCCCGCCGTGCCGGAGTGTCCCGGCAGACCGTCTACAACGAGTTCAGCGACAAGTGGGGGCTGCTGCAGGCAGTCACCACCCGTGAGACGGAACGGTTCCTGCTGGACGTGAACGCGGCACTCGCCGAGTCACCCGACCCGATCGCCGGTTTGCAGGCCGCGGTCAGCCGGGCGCTCACACTGGCCGGGGAGAACCCGCTGGTGAAGGCGATGCTGGGTCAGCCGGGATCGGACCAGGCCAGCCAGCTGCTGACCACACGGGGGCAGCAACTGCTGGAGGTGAGTCACCAGGCGCTGGACGCCCACGTCCGTGAGCACTGGCCCGAGGTGCCACCACAGGACGCGACCAGCTGCGTCGACATCGCGCTCCGCGTTGTCCTGAGCCACATAGTCACGCCCGGGCCCCCACCGGACAGTGTGGCGGCGCAGCTGGCTCGTGTCCTGAGCCCCTTCCTCGTCCAGTCCAGGAGGCAGTGATGACCACCAATCCGTTGCACCGGCAGGGTTTCAACTCGCTGAAGTCTGGCGGCTTCAACTGGGACGCACTGCCGCTGCGCCTCTTCGACAAAGGCAACCGCAAGTTCTGGAACCCCCGCGACATCGACTTCACCCAGGACGCGCTGGACTGGCAGGAGCTCAGCGACAACGACAAAGACAACGCGCTGATGCTCTGCGCGCAGTTCATCGCCGGTGAGGAGGCGGTGACCGAGGACCTGCAGCCGTTCCTGCAGGCCATGGCTGCCGAGGGGCGGTTCGGCGACGAGATGTACCTGACGCAGTTCTGTTTCGAGGAGGCCAAGCACACTGCGGTTTTCCGCCTCTGGCTGGACGCAGTAGGTGTCACCGAAGACCTGCACCGGTATGTGGAGACCAATCCGGGCTACCGAGCCATCTTCTACGAGGCGCTACCGGTAGCGCTCAAGTCACTGGCCGACGACCCCTCCCCCGCCAACCAGGTCCGTGCGTCCGTCACCTACAACCACGTCGTCGAAGGCACCCTGGCACTGACCGGCTACCACGCCTGGAACCTCCTCTGCACGGCCCGCGGGGTACTACCCGGCATGCAGGAGCTCATCCGCCGCATCGGCGATGACGAGCGCCGCCACATGGCCTGGGGCACGTTCACCTGCCGCCGGCACGTGGCCGCCGACGAGTCGAACTGGAAGGTCGTCACCGACACCATGGAGGAGCTGCTCCCGCATGCGCTCGTCCAGATCCAGTACGCCCTCGAGAACTCCCCGGAACTGCCCCCGGAGATCAACCCGACCGCACTGATGACGTACGCCGGCGATCGCGCCACCCGCCGTCTCGGCGCCATCGAGTCCGCCGTCGGCGCGGATGTCGCCGGCATCGACCTCGACTACTCCCCCGAGAAGCTGGAGGACGTCTTCGGCGACGAGGACTCAGCCGCCCTCGCCGCGGTCCGCTAGCCCCAGCAGGCCTACGGACGTCTCGCGCATCTCGACCTTGCGGATCTTCCCGGTGACCGTCATCGGGAAGTCATCCACCAGCAGAACGTACTTGGGGATCTTGAACCGTGCCAGCTTCCCAGTGGCGAACTCTCGCACCGCATCGGCGTCCAGCGGCTCCGCATCCGGCTTGAGCTTGATCCACGCGCACAGCTCCTCGCCGTACTTCGCATCCGGGACGCCGATGACCTGGACGTCGGCCACCGCGGGGTGCGTGTAGAGGAACTCCTCGATCTCGCGCGGGTACACGTTCTCGCCGCCGCGGATCACCATGTCCTTGATGCGGCCGACGATGTTCACATAGCCGTCCTCACGCATCACTGCGAGGTCGCCGGTGTGCATCCAGCGCGCCTGGTCGATCGCCTCGGCCGTCTTGGCCGGTTCGTCCCAGTAGCCGAGCATGACCGAGTAGCCGCGCGTACAGAGCTCTCCGGTCGCACCGCGCTCGACCACCAGACCAGTGGCCGGGTCGACCAGCTTGACCTCGACATGCGGCAGCACTCGCCCGACTGTCGACGTACGGCGGTCCAGATCGTCGTCACGGCGGGTCTGCGTGGACACCGGCGACGTCTCGGTCATGCCGTAACAGATGGCCACCTCAGCCATGTGCATGTCTGACACGCAGCGCTTCATCACCTCGATCGGGCACGGCGAACCGGCCATGATGCCAGTCCGGAGACTCGACAGGTCGTAGCTGTCGAAGTTCGTCAGTCCGAGCTCAGCGATGAACATGGTCGGCACTCCGTACAGCGCCGTGCACTGCTCGTCCTGGACCGCTTGCAGCGTCGCCGCCGGATCGAACGCCGGCGCCGGCAGCACGATGCACGCGCCGTGGGTCGTGGCTCCGAGGTTTCCCATCACCATGCCGAAGCAGTGATGAACGGGTAATCTGCGTAACCATGACCCCTACGCGCTACGCCGACGGCGTCCCGAAGCTGCAGTCCCGACGCCCGCTCGCCTCGATCTACATCCGCCTGAGCGGCGCGGCCGACGAGGCGAACA
>NZ_JABJRC010000009.1 GCF_013131805.1 Kribbella sandramycini
GCGACCACCGAGATCAGCGAGTAGAGCAGCGAGTTCAGCGTCCAGCGCGGGATGTTCGAGCTGGACAACACGTGCGCGAAGTTCTCGAAGGTCCAGGTCGACGGGTTGAACGCGCCGGGAAAGGTCTGGCCGCTGTCCGGCGCGAAGGCGACCAGCACCATCGCCGCGAACGGCAGGATCGTCACGATCGCGGTCAGCAGCAGCAAGGTCGGCAGCGTCAGCCGGGCCACCGGCCGCGAGCCCTTCGACGACGGGCCGGCGCTCGACGGACGGCGTACCTTCGGGCGGTCGAGCAGGTTCACCATCAGTCGTCCCTCCCGACGAGGCGGCGCTGGATCAGCGAGATCACCAGCACGATCAGGAAGAGCGCGATCCCGATCGCGCTGGCGTAACCGAAGTCGAAGTACTTGAAACCGCTGTCGTAGAGGAAGTAGACGAGCGAGTAGCTGGAGCGGACCGGCCCGCCGCCGGTCATCACGTACATCGCGTCGAAGACCTGGAACGAGCCGATCGTTTCGATCACCAGCACGAAGAACAGCACCGGCCGCAGCTGCGGCAGCGTGATGTAGCGGAACCGCTGCCAGGCCGAGGCGCCGTCGATCTGCGCGGCCTCCAGGTAGGACGCCGGGACGGCCTGCAGCCCGGCGAGCAGGATCAGCATCGAGTAGCCGAACCCCTTCCAGGCCGACGTCACCGCGATCGACGCGAGCACCGATCCGGAATCGCCGAGGAAGTCGACCGGGCCGATGCCGGCGAGGCCGAGGACGGCGTTCAGCAGGCCGTCCTCGACGTCGTAGATCCAGCGCCAGATCACCGCGGCCAGCACGATGCTGGTCACGTAGGGGAGGAAGAAGACACCGCGGAAGAACCCGCGACGCCAGACCACCTGGTGCAGCAACATGGCGGTGCCCAGCGAGATGAGCACCGTCAGTGGAACGAAGATGAGGGTGTAGGTCAGCGTGACCAGCAGGCTCTGGTGGAACACGGAGTCCGTGACCAGCCTGGTGTAGTTGTCGAAGGCAATGAACTTCCAGCGCCCGCTGAGCCGGTAGTCGGTCAGCGAGAGCCAGAGCGCTCCGACCACCGGCAGGAACCGGAAGGCCAGGAACAGCAACAGCATCGGTGCCACGAACACCAGCCCGACCCACGCCCGGCGCCGCGGACCGTGCCGCCCCCTGAGCGGCGCGGGACGTGGCGTCCGGGCGCGGGAGCTCCGGCCGACGCCGACCTCGGTCATCTCATCGGCCCAGGAGGGCGTTGGCCTGCTTGGCCGCGTCGTCGAGGGCCTGCTGCGGTGCCTTCTTACCGGTCAGAACGGCCTGGATCTCCACCGCGAGCAGTGACATCACCTGCCGGGCCGCCGTGTTCGGCTCCCCGGGGAAGGCGTACTGCAGCGAGTCCGCGAACTTCTGCGCGGTCGGGTCGGCGATCTCGGCCGTCGCGTCGGTGCGCGGGGTGAAGTAGCCGGTCGCCTTGCTCAGCGCCTGCATCTGTGCGGGCTGGATCATGAACGACACGAACTTCTTCGCGGCGCCGACATTCTCCGAGGCCGCGTTCACCGCAAGGCCGCCGGGGATGCCGTAGCCGACCTGCTTGGCGCCGGTCAGCGGCGTCCCGACCTCGAGGTTGCCCGCGCCCCAGGTCTTGGCCGCGGTCGCGGCGTTCGCCGGGGTCGCGGTGAAGGCCATCGCGACGGTGCCCTTGCCGAGCGGCTGGTTGTCGATCGCGTTCGCGTTGGTCAGCGCGCTCTTCGGGATCGCGCCCTCGTCGAACAGCGTCTTCAGGAAGGTCAGCGCCTCGACCCCCGGCGGCTGGTTGAAGGCGACCGTCTTGCCGTCATCGGCGAAGACCTTGCCGCCGGCCTGCCAGAGCAGCGGGTAGAAGTTCAGGTTCAGCGTGGTCTCCGGCGAGGCGGAGTAGTCGAGGGTCGAGAAACCCGCGGCCTTGATCTTCGGCGCGGCCGCCTTGATCTCGTCCCAGGTGGCGGGCGGTTTGGCGATCCCGGCCTTGGTCAGCACGGTCTTGTTGTAGATGGTGGTGGTGACGGTCTGGTAGATCGGCGCGGCGTACACCTTGCCGTCGACGGTCAGGCCCGGGATCGAGTTCGGCAGGAACTTCGCCTTGTCGGCCTCGACGACGTCGTCGATCGGCTCCAGCGAGCCGTTCTTGACGTACTGCGGCAACTGGTCGGGGATCTGCAGGACGACGTCCGGGCCCTTACGGCCGGCGAACGCGGTGGCGAGTTTCTCGTCGCGTTTGTCCCAGGGCTGCATCTCGAGTTTGAGGTCGACGTCGGTGTTCGCGGCCTCGAAGTCCTTCTCGACCTTCTCCCAGTACGCCGTACTCGCGGCCTGGTCGGCGATCACCGGATACATCCAGAGGGTGACGGCCTGCTTCTCGGAGCCGGAGCCGCCGCTGTCGCCGCAGGCGGCCAGCGCGGCGGTGAGGACAAGTGCTGTGAGTGGCGCCGCGACGCGGCGAACGGTGGATTTCATCACAACCCCCAAATGCCCGGGAGGGGCGAAAAGTTGAGTGACCCAATAACGGTCAGGACCGAAAGTAATAGGAAGGATTTTCTGCTGTCAACGCCCGATATCGACTCGGAACAGTTCGGGCCCGTTGCTGAAGACCAGCCGCTGGCCACCCTGGACGGCGAGCCGTCGATGCGGGTGCTCCAGGTACAGCTTCGGCGTCTGCCAGCGGCCGGGCGCGATCCGGTAGATCTTGTTCAGGTCGATGCTGACGTACACCCCGTCCCGGGTCGCGACGATGTCACCGGTGGCGGTCGTCGTCCCCAGGGCGAAGGACCTCAGCACTGTCCCATGACGAGGGTCCAACTCGAACACGGTTTTACTGGCCACGCCCCACAGCCGGCCGTCCGGGCCGAAGGTCACCGACGACACGGTCGGTGCCTTGGGCACCGGTACCGATTCCCACAGTTTCACGCCGCGGGCGACGTCCCAGGCGAAGACCGTGCCGGACTCGCGGGTGGGCTTCGTCGTCCCGAGGCCGCCGGTGATCGAGGTGCCGCCGTAGACGATGCCTTGGCGCGCGGTCAGCCCGAACACGCTCTCGTCCTGGACGACGTTGCGGTACGACGCCGTCTCACCGGTGCGCGGGTCGTGGATGGCCAGTGCCCCGCCCAGCCGATCGCCGTCCGGGACGGTGCCGACCGCGATCTTGCCGTTCACCTCGACCAGCGCCCGGGCGCGCATCTGCAGCACGGGTTTGAGGTTGACCGCGAGTTTCGGATTGTCCGGCGACCCAGGCGGGCCGGGCGCGTACTCCGGGCTGCTCCAGGCCTGGGCGGGGTTGTACGAATAGAGCCGGGCCTCGGGATACGTCCCGATCCAGACCCGGCCGTCGGCGGCCTCCAGGATGGCTTCGGTCTGCGAGAAGCGGTTGAACTGACCCACCCCGGTCTTCGGATCGGTCGCCGTGACCCCGCCGTTCAGGTAGCCGCCGGTGTAGATCAACTTGTCGCCACCCGATAGCGCCAAGATCTCGATCGGCTCCCGGCGGACGTCGGTCAGGAAGATCTCCGACTTGCCTGTCTGGGGGTTGTACCGGAACTCCTCGCCACGCCACAGCGTGCCGACCACGCTGGTGCCGGGGTAGTCGGGCAGGCCGAGCTCGGCGAACCCGATCGAGCGCGCGTTCTGGATCCGGCCGGTGAACCTCAGGCCGGTCCCGGTCAGGGTCTTGGTGGCCGGGTCGTACTCACGCAGCTCACTCGCCTGGATGAAGTAGAGCTCGCCGTTCGCGCCGACCGGCGAGATGTCCAGGCCGTGTGCGAGCGGGATCTCGTCGACCCAGGTGCGGGACGCGATGTCCCAGACGTACATCGGCATCGGGAACGCGCCGCCGACCCGGATGTAGACCCGGCCGGCCCGGACGCTGAGGTCGTAGACCGACTTGAGCAGCGGGTCGCCGAGGTTCGGCGGCGACGGCAGCTCGGTCTTCGCGCCGGTCGCGGCGTCGATCTCCATGATGTGCGCGTCCGGGAGCGATCCGGTGTAGATCTTGCCGTTCGCGTAGCCGATGGATTTCACGTACGGCTGGCTGGCGAGCACCTTCCCGTAGTCGCGGATCGCGCCGGTGGTGTGGTCGAAGCGGAACATCCGGCCGCCGGGATAGGTGCCGCCGTACACATTGCCCTGCTCGTCGGTGGTGAGCGCCCAGATGAACGACTCGCTGGCCAGCGGGCGGCCGAGATCCTCGACGGAGGTCGCGCCGGGGCGGAGCCGATAGAGATGACCGTTGTTGTAGGTGCCGACGTACATCGTGCCGTCGGGGGTGGCGACCACGGTGTAGCTGCCCTCGGCGCCCGGCAGCGGAACGGACAGCAGGCTGGCGCCGTTCACCGGGTTGATCGCGTTCAGGTACGCCGGGGCGCCGGCCGAGATGTTCCAGATCGCGGTCTGCCCGTTCGGGCCGCGGGCGACGGTGCCGCCGATCAACAGGACGTCGGACAGCGGGACGCCGAGCGACACCGCCTCGGCTCGCGGTGGCGAGCCGCCGGAAGCGGTGGGGGCAGTCGGCGCGATGACCAGAGCGGTCGCGACTACCAGGGCCAGGAGCGGGCGGAATGATCGCATGCGATTGCCTCCGGGGGTGCCGTATTTACGGTCCTGTCCGAAAGTAAGCGCCGAAGCCGTGGCGAAGTCAACGGCTCAGCGCGGATTGCCGCTTCTGGCAGGAACGGCTCGATTACGGCCGTGCCCGTTAGACCTGAGGCACCTTGGGGATCAGGTCCGTCAGCTGCTTGCGGGTGACGGCGAAGAAGCTGTCCGGCCGGTGCAGGGCGCGGTGGAAGGCAGCCAGCTCGACGGCGGACGCCGACGCGGAGAAGGTGCTGATCTCGGTCAGGTCGAGGCGGCGGTTGAAGAGGTGGACGGTGTCCCGCCAGCGATGCAGCATGCTGACCAGCTCGGCGTCCCGATGCAGGCCGATCGCGCCGGAGCCGAGCGCCGAGTCGACGGCCGAGACCACCAGCCGCGGGTACACCTGCCGGGTGTTCGGAGCCTGCGGCGAGAAGCGGTCGTCGTCCAGGAGCCGGGTGTTCTCCTGCAGCTCGCGCGCGACGGCTCGCAGTACTTCGGTACGTCGCTCTGCTTCAGCGGTGAGCCGCTCGACGAAGATGCCGGCCAGCCCGGCGACCAGGGTCAAGGAGTTCACGGCCGGCTCCCAGCGGGAGTTCTCCGGCCAGAAGAACCAGATCACGCCGAGCACGAAGGCCAGGCCGAGAAGCCCGTAGCTGACGACGGTGACGATCGTCCGCCGGGACGCCGCCCACCGCGATCTCATCGCGCCCAGATGTCGTCGGCCAGGGTGTGGTCGGCCTCCTCGGCGCCCTCCGGCGCGAGCAGCAACAGCTCCAGGCCGAACGGGTTCGGCCGGCGCTGGTAGCGGAACTGGGACTGGATCGCCTCGACCGGCGTCAGCTTGCAGGCCGTCGTCAGCCG
Organism: Kribbella sandramycini; assembly: GCF_013131805.1. Lineage (GTDB taxonomy): Bacteria > Actinomycetota > Actinomycetes > Propionibacteriales > Kribbellaceae > Kribbella > Kribbella sandramycini. The sequence continues at coordinate 5,466 of NZ_JABJRC010000009.1, forward strand.
CTTCAGGCGAGCGGTGGAGTACTTGCGGGTGGTGTAGAGGCGGATCGTGTCGCCGACCGGCAGCGGGACCTCGGTGTGGTCGGGCAGGCCCATCCGGATCTCGGCGTCGGTGTCGTTCTGCCAGAGGATCTTCACCAGCAGCGCGTCGTCGTCCTCGATCTCGCCGACGAACTTGACCCGCTCGTTCTCGATCTTGAGGTCGGTGTTGTAGCGCAGCGCGCTGGTCACGAACTCCGCGAAAGCGCGCGTCTGGTGGTACTCGTCGGCGGCGGCGTCCGCGCTGGCCTGGTCGAGGCGCGTCGTACTGGCGACCTCCAGGAGCAGGCGGTCCTGCGGGCGGAGCGCCTGGGCGATGAGGCGCAGCAGGTCCTCGTCGTCCTCGAAGTTGGCCAGGGTGTTACCGGTCAGGGTGTAGAGCAGCGGCTCGTCGTCGACCAGCCGGCCGAGCATCTGGCCGAGCTCTTTCATGTTGTGGGCCAGCGAGAAGTCGAGCTGGACCGGTAGCACCTGCTCGATCGGGAACCGGGCGCTGCGGACCGGCTCCACGGTGCCGAGCCGGAGCATCTCCGAGCTCATGTCGACCGGGACGTAGAACATGTTCGGGTTGCTGCGGCGCAGGTCCTCGAGGATCGTCCGGTCCTTGACACCGGTGCCGATGCCGAGGCTGACGAAGTGGTAGCCGCCCTTGTCGAGATGCGGCCGGACCTTGCGCCAGTGCCGCAGGAAGGACTCCGTGCCGGCCTTCATCACCAGGTAGAACGGGTCGCTGGTCGCGTTCGCCCAGGCGATCGTCGGGCCGATCCCCCAGTAGGAGAAGCCGGAGGTGATCTGCTTGCCGTCGCCGGTGGTCGAGACCGGGCCGCGCAGGTCGGCGGTCAGTGTCGCGAGCTTGTCGGTCTGATCCTCACCGGTCAGCACCAGCGACCACGTGAAGTCGTGGTCGGTCAGTGCCTTCTCGAGCCTGCGGATCACGTGTACCGGCTCAGTCACGTCTGGAACCCCTCCCACGGTGAGGTGGTCAGGTTACCGGTTACCGTCCGGCGCCGCAGGCCGGAAACCCCGCGCCGTCAGACGGCGGTGACTGCTTCGGCTTCGCGGCCTCTCAGGGGAACCAGTGCCGTCGGGCAGCGCGGTGTCGAGCGTGGGTGAGTGGAGGGCCGGGCGAGGTGCCGCGTGGCTGGTCCGAGCTATGTGCAGCCGTCAGACGGCGGTGACGGCTTCGGCTTCGCGGCCTCTCAGGGGAACCGGTGCCGTCGGGCAGCGCGGTGTCGAGCGTGGGTGAGTGGAGGGCCGGGCGAGGTGCCGCGTGGCTGGTCCGAGCTGTGTGCAGCCTTCAGACGGCGGTGACTGCTTCGGCTTCGCGGCCTTTCGGGCCGTCGATGATGTCGAATTCGACGGGCTGGCCGTCTTCGAGGGTCTTGTAGCCGTCGGTGACGATCTTGCTCCAGTGGACGAAGACGTCGTCCTGGCCGTCGACGGCGAGAAAGCCGTAACCCTTGTCGGCGTTGAACCACTTCACGGTGCCGCGCACCATCGGATACTCCTGTGACCACGGGACCCGCTGCACCCGGACCCCTCGGGTAACTTGCCCACCGGGAGCCCGATGAGCGCGCAACAGCCTAACTTACCGGTTGGTCGGACCGCTCAGCCGCGGTGGGCGGCGGCCAGGCCGACGGCGCCGGCGGCGAGCAGCAGGAGGGCGCCGGTGAGGCCGAGGTCCTTGGTCTGCAGGACGCCCTGCTCGTTCAGGAACCAGATCGTCGCGCCGCCGGACAGCACGGTGCCGGCGATGATCCCGGAGATATCGGGTTTCGGCTTCTTCATCCGCGTTCCACCTTGATCGAGCCGAGTTTGAGGTCCAGGTCCAGGGTGACCTTGGCCGGGCCGGCGGCGCGGTCGGCGCCCAGGTCGTCCAGCCGGAGGGTCGCGTTGTGCCCGCTGCGGCTCTGGCCGAGCCCGTTCACGTCGCCGAGATCGGCGTCCAGCTGGCCGACGACGTCGACGTCCTTCGGCAGTTTGATCAGCACGTCACCCGCCCGGCCGTGGACGTCGACCTTCGCACCCGGCCCGAACGTCGCCTTGGTCAGGTCGAGGTGCACGGTGCCGGCCTCGAAGGTGTACGACGTCCCGGTCGCGCCGATCACCTGCCCGGCCGGGGCGACCAGGTTCACGTCCGCGAGGTTCTTCGGGACGTTCGGGAACAGCGTGCTCGCGGCCACTCCGGCGGCCAGCAGCAGACCGAGCGGCAGCAGGGCCGCCGTCCGGCCGGCGAAACCGCCGAACAGCATGCCCAGGCCGAGGACGGCGATACCCAGCAGCAGCATGTTCGGGGTCGACAGCCCCGCGATCGCTCCGATGCCGATCGTGGCGCCGGTGAGCAGCACGATGATCGACTTCAGCCCGCGGACGCCCTTGACCGGCGGCTCGGCCGGTCTGGTGACAGCCGGGGCTGGTGGTTCGTCGACGTACAAGCCGAGGGGGTCGTCCTCGGTCCACACAGGCTGGACCGGTGCGACGGTGCGGTCCTGTGGACGCTGCGGGGCCGAGGACGACGGACCCGTCGAGGTTGCCGACGGGCCGGTCGGAGGTGGTGTGTCCTGCACACCAGTTGCCGGACCGCCGGTCGCGGGCTGCGGAGCCGGGGCCCACTGGGCGCTGGGACTGGGACTGCGGCCCTTGCGGCTCCGGGCGACCAGCCAGATCACGGCGAGCACGATGACCGGGCCGGGGAGGAAGCGGCCGAAGTTGAACGACGACATCACCGCGATCGCCGTGAAGACCGCCGCGCCGACCACGATCGGGCCTACCCACGGGTGGTCCGGGCGGATCCGGTCGCCGAGCAGGCCCTGCGCGGCCGAGCGGTCGGTCGCCTCGTCGGGCATCAGGACCCAGGCGGCGATGTAGAAGATGACGCCGGGGCCGCTGAGGATCAGCACGGCCATCACCACGCGGATCAGCACCGGGTCGATACCGAGGGAGCGGCCGATCCCGCCGCAGACGCCGGCGAGCATCCGGTCCGACCGGCTGCGCAGCCACTGCATGTTCTGCAGGCGGCTGCGGTCGAACCCAGCGGGTCCAGTCGAGTTCTGCTCCATGGCATCGATACTGCCGCGTTCCGGCGTCCGGCGACATCGGGGAACCCCCGGATCCGCGGTCGGGGTGGGCCGACCTCGGGGATCACCCCGAACCGACCCTGAGCGTCGTCCGCGGCCGCTTGAGGAGCCGGCCGGGGAGAAGCCTGCTGGTGTCGGCCCGGTCGGCATGTGACGATCGTGGTGATGAGCCAGCCAGCTTCCGCCGCGCCCACGGGCGGGACCTCCGACACCGGAGCCCCACCCGAGGCCACCCCTGCGCCGGACGAGTCGCAGCAGAGCGAGTCGCCCTGGCGCTACAAGGGGTGGGGGCCTGCGGGGCCAAGCCAATACCAAGGGCCGTACGCCGCGTACGCCGCCCGCAACGGCGGACTGCCCGGCGGGCTAGGTGGTCGCGGTGGGCCGCAGGCCGGCTCCGGTGAGCCTGGTGTCGGACGAGGGCCGGCCGGGTTGGGCGGGGCGGCGGGTGCGCCGGGAGGCGCCGGCTATGCCGGTGCGCCGGGAACAGCTGGAGCCGGGCCGGGGGCCTACGGCGGCGGTGCCGCCGGGCCGGGAGCCGCCTACGGCGGCGGTGCCGCGGGCGCGGGTGGTGCTGGGGCGCACGGCGGGTTGCCGCCGGTTCGGCGGGCTTATCGGCGGACTGAGGGGCGGGTGGTTGCTGGGGTTGCGGGGGGTGTGGCGGACCACCTGGGGGTTTCGGACACAGTTGTGCGGCTGGTGCTGATTGCGACCACGATTTTTGGTGGGTTCGGCGTACTGATTTATGCGGCGTTGTGGTTTCTGATGCCGTTGGGGACGCCGGGGGTGCCGGCGGCGCCGGGTTTGGCTGCGCATACGCGGAGTGGGATGCGGTCGGACGAGCCGCCGCCTCCGGTGGCTGAGGCTCGGGCGCAGAAGCGGGAGAAGAGCCACGGGCAGGTGACCGCTCTGGTGGTCGTCGGGTTCGGTGTGCTGTTGCTGTTGAAGGTCGCCAACGTGGGGATCGCCGGGACGATGTTCTGGCCGCTGGTCTTCGCGGGCACCGGTCTGGCGCTGATCTGGCGGCAGGCGGACGAGGGGCAGCGCAACGAGTGGACGAAGGGCGTCAAAGTCCCCGTCCTCGGCGTACTACTCGGCAAGGGCGGCTGGAAGTCACTGGTCCGGATCGTCGTCGGCCTGGTGCTGATCGGCACCGCCGTGACTGTCTTCCTGGTGCAGAACGGCCGCCTGTCGCAGGTAGGCGACGTACTAATCGCATTACTACTAGCGGTCGTCGGCCTCGGTGTGATCGCCGGTCCGTGGGTGCACCGGCTGACTCGCGATCTGAACGCCGAACGCGCGGAGCGGATCCGTTCGCAGGAGCGGGCCGACATGGCCGCCCACCTGCACGACTCCGTCCTTCAGACGCTCGCATTGATCCAGAAGCAAGCCAACGATCCCAGAGCGGTCGCAACGCTCGCCCGCTCCCAAGAGCGTGAGCTGCGGTCCTGGCTGTACGACGAGGACGACCGCACCGACCAGACGATCGCCGGCGCCGCCAAACGCGCCGCGGCCGAGGTCGAGGACTCGCACGGCGTGCCGATCGAGGTGGTGACCGTCGGCGACTGCGAGCTGAGCGAGCAGCTGTCGGCGATGGTCCGCGCGGCGCGGGAGTCGATGGTGAACGCGGCCAAGCACTCCGGTGCGGCCAAGATCGACGTGTTCGTCGAGGTGGACGGCGACCGCGTGGAGATGTTCGTCCGCGACCGGGGCAAGGGGTTCGACGTGGACGGCGTCCCCGATGACCGCCTCGGGTTGCGGCACAGTGTGATGGGCAGAATGGAACGGCACGGCGGCCGCGCGACAGTGCGGTCCGATCCGGAGACTGGCACCGAAGTGCGACTGGAGATGGACAGATGAGCAGCAGGCGCGTTGTCGTCATCGACGATCACGACATGTTCCGGGCCGGGGTGCGCAGTGAGATCGGCGCCTCGGTCGACATCGTCGGCGAGGGAGCGGACGTCGACAGCGCGGTGAAGGCGATCGTCGCCGCCGAGCCGGATGTCGTCCTCCTCGACGTCCACCTGCCCGGCGGCGGTGGCACCGAGGTGATGAAGCAGGTGCACCAGCGGCACCCGGAGATCAAGTTCCTGGCGCTGTCGGTGTCGGACGCCGCCGAGGACGTGATCGGCGTGATCCGCGGCGGCGCGCGCGGCTACGTGACCAAGAACATCAGCGGCGCCGAGCTGGTCGACGCGATCAACCGGGTGGCCGAGGGCGACGCGGTGTTCTCGCCGCGGCTGGCCGGCTTCGTGCTCGACGCCTTCTCCGGCGCGATCGACATCTCGTCCGTCGACGAGGACCTGGACCGGCTGTCGCAGCGCGAGCGCGAGGTGCTGCGGCTGATCGCCCGCGGCTACGCCTACAAGGAGGTGGCCCGCGAGCTGTTCATCTCGGTGAAGACCGTCGAGACCCACGTCTCCTCGGTCCTGCGCAAGCTGCAGCTCTCCAACCGCCACGAGCTCACCCGCTGGGCCACCGACCGCCGCCTGGTCTGACGCTCCCGCGCCAGCACTAGGCTGACCGCATGGACTTCGTGCACCAACTGCTGACGTTTCTGCACTTGATCGGGTTCGCGTCGCTGTTCGGCGGGTTCTTCACCCAGCTGAAGGCGAAGGCGCCGGTGGTGAATGCGGCGATGCTGCACGGCGCGCTGACGCAGCTGGTGACCGGCGTCCTGCTGGTCGGGCTCGCGTCCGGGATCAAGGACGACGACTTCACCGTGAACAACGCCAAGATCGGCGTGAAGCTGCTCGTCGTTCTGGTGATCACCGGGGTGGTGTTCGCCTACCGCAAGAAGCCGGCGCTGACCCGGGGAATGTTCTTCGCGATCGGCGGCCTGACCGCGGCCAACGCCGCCATCGCGGTCTTCTGGTGAGTCAGCGGTTGGTCGAGGTGTAGGGCAGGAGCGCCATCTCGCGGGCGTTCTTGATCGCCCGCGCGACCTGCTTCTGCTGCTGGACGGTGAGTCCGGTCACCCGCCGGGAGCGGATCTTGCCGCGGTCGGAGATGAACTTCCGCAGCAGCGCGGTGTCCTTGTAGTCGACGACCGTGATGCCGTCCCGGTCGAGCGGGTTCTGCTTGGGTTTGCGCTTGGCGCCCGGCGCGGGACGTCGTGCCATCGATCGAGCTCCTTTGGTGTTGAAAGTCATTTTCATTTAGCATAGCTCCATGGCCGTTCCGAAGCGCAAGATGTCCAGGTCCAACACCCGTAAGCGGCGGGCCCAGTGGAAGGCCGCGCCGGTCGAGCTGGTGCCGATTGTGGTGGACGGCAAACAGCTGCGGGTGCCGCGGGCGCTGGTGCGGGCGTACCAGCGCGGTCTCATCGACTGAGACGCCGGACCGGAACCGGGTGGCGGGTTGTGGACAGGGCACCGATTCGCCACCCCGGGCGCGGCGCTACGGGGTTGGCGGCTGAGATACCGTCGATGGTTATGGAGCGGAATCTCACCCCCGAACAGCTCGCGCTCTTCGAGAAGGAGTTCGCGTCGAACCCGCAGTACCGGGTGATGCAGAACGCCGTCACGCAGACGCCGGTCGCCAACCTCGCCCTCGACCGCCAGGTCGTCACCTCCATCGACCATTCGGTCTCCGATCTGCTGGACGACTGGAAGGTCACCAGCCAGAAGAAGAGCGGGCGTTGCTGGTTGTTCGCCGGGCTGAATCTGCTGCGCGCCGGCGCGGCCGAGAAGCTCGGCGTGAAGGACTTCGAGTTCTCCCAGAACTACCTGTTCTTCTGGGACAAGTTCGAGCGCTCGAACTTCTTCCTCGAGGCGATCATCGAGACCGCCGGCCGCGATGTCGACGACCGGACGGTGGCGCACCTGCTGTCCGACCCGATCGGCGACGGCGGCCAGTGGAACATGTTCGTCGCGCTGGTCCGCAAACACGGCCTGGTGCCGAAGACCGCGATGCCGGAGACCGAGAGCTCCTCGGCCAGCGCCCAGATGAACGACACGCTCCGCAAGCTGCTCCGCCAGGGCGCCCGCGACCTGCGCGCGATCGAGGGTGACGAGGCGCGCCGCGAGCGTAAGCGCGAGCTGCTCACCACCATCCACCGCGTGCTCAGCATCCACCTCGGCACGCCGCCGCAGAAGTTCCTGTGGCAGTGGAAGGACAGCGACAAGGGCTTCCACCGCGACGGCTGGACGACGCCGGCCGAGTTCGCGGCGGCGTACGTCCAGGTGCCGCTCGACGAGTACGTCTGTCTCGTGCACGACCCGCGGGAGTCGAGCCCGGTCGGCAAGACCTTCACCGTCGACTACCTCGGCAACGTGATCGACGCCCCGCCGGTCACCTACCTGAACGTCGAGATCGAGCTGATGAAGAAGCTCACCCAGGACGCGATCGTCGGCGGCGAGCCGGTCTGGTTCGGCTGTGACGTCGGCAAGCAGATGAACGCCGACCTGGGCTACTGGGACGCCAAGCTCTACGACTACGGCTCGATCTACGACACCGCGTTCACGCTGAACAAGGCCGAGCGGCTGCTGCACCACGAGACCCTGATGACGCATGCGATGCTCTTCACCGGCGTCGACCTCGTCGACGGCGAGCCGCGCCGCTGGCGGGTCGAGAACAGCTGGGGTGACGAGAAGGCGGACTCGGGCTTCTGGACCATGAACGACTCCTGGTACGGCGAGCACGTCTTCGAGATCGCCGTCCGCCGGTCCGCGCTCCCCGCCGAGCTGCAGGCCCGCCTCGACGAGACGCCGATCGTGCTCCCCGCCTGGGACCCGATGGGCGCCCTCGCCGACTAGAGCATCAGCCGCAAGGCTTCGGACGGCCTCTCCAGGGTGGGTAAATGGCCCGCCCAGGGGAGGTCGATTCGTTCCGCCTTCGGGAGGCGGTCGAGCAGGTACGCCGCGCTGTCGGCGAAGAACCGGAAGTCGTGGGCGCCGGTGATGACGCGGGTCGGTGCGCTGATCTGCTCCGGCGTGATCGGGTGTTCCCGGTTGTCGACGTCGCAGGCCGGGAGCTGAAGCTCGAAGGCGCGTTTCTGCATGGTGTGCAGGAGTTCGCGCGCCTGCTCGTCGGCTTCGGGGCCCAGCCAGCGGTCGACGTTGAGCTGAGTGGCGGCATCGACGTCACCGGCTTCGAGGAGGCGGTTCTCCTCGGCCCAGAGCGCGCGCAGGGCGTCGTCCGGTTCGACGTTGTCGGTGGGCGCGCAGAGCAGGACGAGGCGGTTGAAGCGAGCCGGCTGGCTGCTGGCTGCCTGCTGGACGACGTAGCCGCCGAACGAGGCGCCGACGGCGGTGACCTCGTCGACGCCGAGCTCGTCCAGGACGTTGAGGACGTCGTCGGCATCGGAGTACTCCGGTGCGATCGGGCTGTCGCCGTAGCCGCGGAGGTCGACCGCGATCACGCGGTGGGTCTGCTGGAGCTCGGCGACCTGTGGCTGCCACATCCGGCGGTCGGCCACGCCGGCGTGGACCAGGAGGAGCGGCGGGCCGTCGCCGTGGACGTCGTACGCGAGTGTCATATGCCCCATCGGATCACGGTGAAGGGCTCGGCGTAACTGGTTTTCGGCAAGCCCGCGAGGCCAGCGCGGCGCTGGGCGAGCTGACGCATCCGGGCAGCCAGGTCGTCGGGGTTGCGGTGCTGGCTGGTGTGGGAGAGCAGCGCGGCGATCTTCTGGTCGATGGTGTCGGTGATGTCGACGTAGTGGTTCACCTCCGGATGTTCGACCAGCCAGAGCTCGTTGACGTCCCATGCCGCTTCGGTGAGCTCGGTGAAGGCGTACGGGTTGCCGGCCGCGGGGTAGCAGGCGCGGAGCGTTGCCTCACCGGCGGCCAGGTGGTCGGGGTGTGAGACCTGCAGACGCTCCCAGTTCCGCTCCGGGGAGGAGCTGATCACCCGCTGCGGGCGGACCTGCCGGATCACCCGGACGATGTCGCGGACCAGCTCCCGAGTGGGGTCGACAGCGCCATCGGCGTACCCGAGGAAGTGCAGATCGGTGACGCCGACGTGTTCCGCGGCCGCTGTCTGCTCGGCTCGGCGTACGGCTGGGATGTCGGCCCGGTCTCGCTCCGGCTCGAAGCCGCCCTCCTGACCGTCCGTGACGACGCAGTAGTGCACCTCGATCCCCGCTTTGGTCCACGACGCGACCGTGCCGGCCGCTGCGAAGTCGATGTCGTCCGGGTGGGCGACCACGGCAAGCACACGTTCGATTTCACGGTCAGGTCGCGGATTCGCTGCAGGCACGCTCATTTCATCGACCTTAGCTTGATCGTGCGTGCACTCTGGAGTGGTGGAGTTCGGCGGCGAGTGTGATCCGCGGGAGGTCGGTCTGGACGCCGCTCGATTGGGTACGGCGATCGAGCAGGTGCGGTCCCGGCGCGGCGTGGCGCAGCTGTGTGTGATCAAGGACGGCCGGGTTGTGGTCGACAGATCGTTCGGCTGTGCGCCGGAGTCGCTGTTCTGGCTGTTCTCGGCCAGCAAGCCGTACGTCGCGATTCTGGTCCATCAGTTGGTGGAGTCCGGCGTACTGCATCTCGACGACGAGGTGGCGGCGTACTGGCCGCAGTTCGCGGGGGAGGGGAAGGACGGGATCACCGTCCGCGACGTGCTGCGGCATCGGTCCGGGCTGACGACGGTTGGGTCGTACTTGTCCGACGTCCGGGCGATGAGTGATTGGGATCGGTCGCTGCGCCGAATCGAGCAGGCGCGGCGGACGTACGCGATCGGGACGGTTGCCTACAGCCCGTTGGCGTCAGGCTTCGTCCTGGGCGAGTTGGTGCAGCGGATCACCCGGCACCCGCTGCCCGACGTGCTGCGGGAGGCGGTGCTCGGGCCGCTCGGTGTGCACAACACCTACCTCGGGCAGCCGTCCGAGCTGTGGGGGCGGCAGGTGCCGTTGAAGGTCAGTGGAGTGACCGGTCCGGTCGTGCAGTCGATCTTGAACCGGCGTAGTACGCGCGAAGCCGTCATCCCGGCCGGTGGCGTCTCCACCACCGCGCGCGACCTCGCTGAGCTCTACCTGATGCTGCTGCGTGGCGGCATCGGTACGTCGGGCCGCGTGCTACGCCCGGAGTCGATCGCAGCCGCCGTCACACCGACCAGCGAGGGCGAAGTCGACCGCTGGGCGCAGCTGCCGATCCGGTGGGGGCAGGGGTTCCAGCTGGCCCGGCCGGACTCGGCGTTCGGTCAGTTGAGCAGCCCACGGACGTTCGGGCACAACGGCAGCAACTGTTGTATCGGCTGGGCCGACCCGGACCGACAGCTCGCCTACGCCTATCTGACCGACCACCTCGGCCGTGGGCCCGCGGAACGGGCCCACCACGCCGCCGTCGCGGACCGAGTCCTCGCTGCGGCCGGCTAACTGAACACCGGCACCGGAACGCGTTGCTGGACGACGTGGTCGACGATGCCGTACTCCTTGGCCGCCTCTGCCGTCAGCACGTGGTCGCGGTCGGTGTCGTGCCGCAGCTTCTCGATGCTCTGCCCAGTGTGCTCGGAGAGGATCGACTCGACCTGGCCACGTACCCGGACCACCTCGTCCGCCTGCAGGATCAGGTCCGGAATCGTGCCCCGACCCCGTGCGGCCGGTTGGTGCAGGACGACCCGAGCATGTGGCAGTACCGCGCGCTGCCCGGGCGCACCGGCCGCCAGCAACACCGCACCGGCCGCAATGGCCTGCCCGACGCCGAACGTCTCTACCGGTGCTGAGATGAACCGCATCGTGTCGTAGATCGCCAGCGCGGCCGTCATGTCACCGCCCTCGCAGTTGATGTAGAGCTTGATCGGCGACTCGGCGCTCTCGGCTTCCAGATGCAGGAGCTGTGCGATCAGCGCGTTGGCGACGCCGGCGTCGATCGCCGTCCCGAGGTACATGATCCGCTCGGAGAGCAGGAACGAGTAGACGTCCATCACCCGCTCACCGCGCGGATGCTGGGTGATGACGTTCGGAATCGTGTAGCTGCTCATGCGGCCGTCCCCTCCAGAGGCATCACCTGGTCGAACGACGAGACGATGTGATCGATGAAGCCGTAGTCGCGGGCTTCCTCCGCGGTGTACCAGTGGTCGTGGCGCGAGTCCTCGTGGACGACGTCGAACGGCTGCCCGGTGTCGTCGGCGACCAGCGTGAGCACGGTGTCCCGGATGTGCCGCAGATCGTTGGCCTGGATCTCGATCTCGACCGCCGAGCCGCCGATGCCGGCCGAGCCCTGGTGCATCAGGATGCGGGCGTGCCGGAGGGCGTACCGCTTCCCCGGCGTACCGGCCGAGAGCAGGAACTGACCGGCGCTGCAGGCCAGCCCGATCGCCAGCGTCGACACGTCACAGGGCACCAGCCGCATCACGTCGCGGATCGCGAGCATCGACGGCACCGATCCGCCGAGCGAGTGGATCCACAACGCGATGTCGCGCTCGGGGTCCTCGGCGGCCAGCGTCAGGAGCTGGGTGGCGAGCAGGGTGCCGTTGTCGTCGTCGAGGGTTCCGTCCAGGACGACGACGCGGCGGTCGAGCAGCCGCTGCCGCGCGGTCGAGTTGAACAGCGGTGCTTTGGGGTCATCTGCCATACGTTCCACTCTGGCCGGGCGCCATCCGCGTTCCCCAGTTTTTCTGCTGACGGCAAGTCTGCTCTCAGCCGACAAGATGCTGTGGCAGGCTCTCGCGCTGTGAACCTGAGCGACACCGCGATCCTGGTGGCAGATGACCTGTCCGACTCCGAGCGCACCCTGCTGGCTCGTACGGCGACTCCCGCCGCGACGCTACTCGGCGCGGTCTCGATGATCCTCCGGACGACGCTCTTCAGCGCGGACCCGGCCGCCTGGGTCGACATGTGGCAGGCCCGCCCCGACCTCGCCCGGATCGAGTGGATGGACGGCCCCGAACTCTCCGAAGTCGTCGCCCACCTCGCCGCCAAGGACTACGAAGGCCAGATCGAAGGCGTCCCCGGCCTCCGCATCACCTCCTGCAACGACCACACCGCCGACATGCTCTGGCTCGGGGCCGCGACCCCGGTCGAACTCCAGCTCACCCGCCAGCTTTCGTAGCCCGGCCCAGGATGTGCGGCGCCGCCGGATTGAATCCGGTGGCGGGGAAGTCGAACCGGTCGACCTCGGTCACGGTGAAGCCGGCCGCGGTGATCGCGCCGAGGGTGTCGCGGTGCAGGTGGCAGCCGCCCGACAGCGCTGGGTAGATGGTCGCGTCGAGGACGCGCTGGAGCCGGCCGGGCATGCCGGCCACATGCTCGTAGAACCGGAGCTCGCCGTCCGGCCGGAGGACGCGTCGCGCCTCGGCGAGCGTGGTCGCCTGGTCGGGGACCGAGCAGAGGACGAGCGACGTGACGACGGCGTCCATCGAGTTCTCCGCGAGTGGGAGGCGATCCGCGGTGCCGTCGACGACCTGGACCGGGACGGACGCCGGCGCGGACTCGGCGCGGGCCCGCAGATACGGCTCGGGCTCGACAGCGAGCACGCTCGTCACGGACGGCGGGTAGTGGCCGAAGTTGCCGCCGTCGCCGCAGCCGATCTCGACCACCGCGCCCGACAGCCCCGCCAGCAGCCGGGCCCGATGCGCGGCCACCCCCTGGGCATCCATTTGCGGGCGCACGCGCGCGTAGATCCTGGCGAAGACGGGATGGCCCATGCGCTACAGCTTCGCAGCCAACCGGTCCGCCAGGTCCGCCGGAAAGGCGTGTCCCAGCCCGGGCACCCGCTCGATCTCACACCCGAACCCGGTCAGCGCGTCCGCCGCGGCGTCCACCACCTCGAGCAGGTCGTCGTCGGTCCCGATCCAAATAGTTGCCGGTGACAACTTGTTGGCCGCGCTCGCCGGCAACTCACGCAACGCCGGCGCCAACGCCAGGACGCCGCTCGCCGGGCTCGGCTCCGCCGTGAACGCCCAGTTCAGCGCGACCCGCCCACCCGCGGAGAACCCCGCCGCGACAACCGGCAGCCCGGCCAGCTCGGCGGGCAGACCGGCAAGCGCGCGAGCGATATCAGCCGCCGCCTGCGCGGGATCAGGCCACGTCCGGTACATCGGCGACATCCGCCGCGACGACTCCACACAAACCAGCGCATACCCAAGTTCGAGCACCCCCGCCCAATCCCGCCGAGCATGCTCCGCACCCTGCCCAGCCCCATGCAACGCCACCACCACTCCAACTGATGGGACCGCCGGGAGAGTGATGCGGGCGGGGGTGGGGTCGTCGGTGGCTCGTTCCGCGGAAGTTGCGACGAGGTGCCGGAAGTCGGGGTTGGCTTGCAACGCTTCGAGGTCGTCGTCTTCGAGGATTTCGGGGCGCCACCAGGCGCCGGCGGCGGCGGCGGACTGGAGGGTGGCGAGGGCGGCGGCCGGGTCGCCCGAAGCGCCTAGAAGACAGGCGCGGAGGTGGGCGAGCTCGGCGGCGTGCGCGGGGAGGTCGGCGGCGTCGAGGGCGGTCAGCGCCTCGGCGTAGCGGCCTTCGCCGTACTGGGCCTCGACGTGGTCGACGAGGTCGTCGTAGCGGGTGTCCATGGGAGGCATCCTGGCAGTTCGGCGGGGCCGACTCGAACCGGTTTTCGAAAGTGTCCGGGGGAGCGCCTAAGGTGTTGGGTGATGACTACGCTGTTCTCGCCTGATGAGCTCCCCGTGCCGCTGGAGGAGCCGAAGAAGCACCGGACCGATCCGGATGCGCTGCTGGCCGGGCTCAACCCGCAGCAGCGGGCCGCTGTCGTGCACGCGGGTAAGCCGCTGCTCGTGGTGGCCGGCGCCGGCTCGGGGAAGACCCGGGTGCTGACGCGGCGGATCGCCTATCTGCTCGGCGCGCGGGATGCGCATCCCGGGTCGATCCTGGCGATCACGTTCACCAACAAGGCGGCCGCCGAGATGCGCGAGCGGGTCGTCGACCTGGTCGGCCCGCGGGCGAAGCTGATGTGGGTCTCGACGTTCCACAGCTCCTGTGTGCGGATCCTGCGCCGCGACATCAAGAAGTTCGGTATCAACCCGACGTTCTCGATCTACGACGCGACCGACTCGCGCCGGCTGATGACGCTGGTCTGCCGCGAGCTCGATCTCGACGTCAAGCGCTACAACCCGCGCGCCGTGCTGAACTGGATCAGCACCCAGAAAAACGAGCTGATCGACCACGAGACCGCGGCGTCCAAGACCGAGAACCATCTCGAGCAGACGTACGCCGAGTGCTACCGGATCTACCAGGAGCGGCTCGCCCAGGCCAACGCGCTGGACTTCGACGACCTGCTGATGACCACGGTCAACCTGCTGCAGGCCTTCCCCGACGTCCGGGAGTACTACCGGCGCCGCTTCCGGCATGTGATGGTCGACGAGTACCAGGACACCAACCACGCGCAGTACACGCTGATCCGCGAGCTCTGCGGGGAGGACGAGCCCGGGGCCGCCGGGCCGACGGCGCCGCCCGCCGAGCTGATGGTGGTCGGCGACTCGGACCAGTCGATCTACGCGTTCCGCGGGGCGACGATCCGCAACATCCTCGCCTTCGAGGAGGATTTCACCGGCGCCGAGACGATCCTGCTCGAACAGAACTACCGCTCCACCCAGACCATCCTGACCGCCGCGAACGCCGTCATCTCGCGGAACGAGGGCCGGATGGCGAAGAACCTGTGGTCCGATCAGGGCCAGGGCGAGCAGATCGCGGTCTACGTCGCCGACAACGAGCACGACGAGGCCCAGTTCGTCGCCGACGAGATCGACCGGCTCGCCGACGCCGACCAGGTGAAACCGAGTGACGTCGCGGTCTTCTACCGGACGAACGCGCAGTCCCGGGTGTTCGAGGAGGTCTTCATCCGGACGGGCCATCCGTACAAGGTGGTCGGCGGCGTCCGGTTCTACGAGCGCAAGGAGGTCCGGGACGCGCTCGCCTACCTGCGCATCCTGGTGAACCCCGAGGACACCGTCTCGCTGCGCCGGATCATGAACGAGCCGAAACGCGGGATCGGCGACCGCGCCGAGGCCGCGATCGAGGCGCTCGCCCAGCGCGAGCGGATCTCGTTCGCCCAGGCGATGCGCCGCGCGCAGGACGCGCCGGCGATGGCGTCCCGCTCGGTGAACGCGGTGCAGGCCTTCGTCGACATCCTCGACGAGCTGACCGCGATGGTCGATTCCGGCGCCCCGCCGGACGACATCCTCGACACCGCGCTGCACCGCTCGACGTACTACGAGACCCTGCAGAAATCCCCCGACCCGCAGGACGAGACCCGCCTGGAGAACCTGGACGAGTTCATCTCGGTGGCCCGCGAGTTCGTCGAGGAGCGGACGGCGGCGGGTGAGCCGGCCGATCTGCAGGCCTTCCTGGAGCGGGTCGCGCTGGTCGCCGACGCCGATCAGATCCCGGATGCCGATGACGACGGCGGTGTCGTCACGCTGATGACGCTGCACACCGCGAAGGGCCTGGAGTTCCCGGTCGTCTTCCTGACCGGTATGGAGGACGGCGTCTTCCCGCACTCGCGATCGCTGACCGACCTCAAGGAGCTCGAGGAGGAGCGCCGGCTGGCCTACGTCGGCATCACCCGGGCCCGGCAGCGGCTGGCGATCTCCCGGGCCGCCGTCCGCTCGGCGTACGGCGCTCCCCAGCACAACCCGCCGTCCCGCTTCCTGGAGGAGATCCCGGCCGAGCTGCTCGACTGGCGCCGCGACGAGTCCGCCATCACCCGCTGGTCCGGCACCGGCACGTCAACCGGCAGCGGTATCCCCAGCCGTTACGAACCGTCGCGACGCACGTCGTCCGACAAGCCCGTCATCAGCCTGAATCCGGGCGACCGAGTGGTCCACGACAGCTTCGGCATGGGCACCGTCGTCGTCGTCCGCGGCGAGGGCCAACAGGCCCAGGCCGATATCGACTTCGGCTCCGAAGGCGTAAAACGCCTGCTCCTGCGCTACGCACCCGTCGAAAAGATCTAGAAGACCTGCGGCAAGAAAGTTTCGTATTGCGTTGCATCTGGGGCGAAGATTGAGACAATCGAGGATCTTCGCCCCTCCTTCGGAAGCGCCCACTTCATGCCCAAGCCGGTAGCAGACAGTCACCGCCGGATCATTCTGGCGGGGGCGAACCCTGGGCTGCGGCTGTTCGACGAGGCGGGGAAGGTGACGGCGTACGCCTCGATCTGGATGGTCGACTGGTCGATCCGGGGCGCCGGGACGGCGGTGGTGTTGTGGTTCGACGGGATCGTGCGGGTGGTCTCGGAGGATGTCGATCTGGCCTCCTGGCTGGAGCGGTACTTCGTCCGGTCGTTCCTCGAGGTGCAGGGCCTGCCGTGGCACGAGCCCGCGGTCGAGCGGGATCTGGTGCAGGTCTCGATGAACCTGGCCGACGGGTTGAGCGCCAAGGCGGCCGATATCCAGATCGAGATGGGCGGCGTGCTGGATCGCCGGCTGTTTGCCACTGACAACTTTCCGCTTGCTGAAGGCAACCATGCGCTGAGTCTGGTGATCGCGCCGGTCCGCTCGGCCACGGTCTCGATCGGCGGCGCGTCCGTCCCCGGTTTCGTCCAGGTCGACGGCACACCGGAGAAGCCCGGCTCCTCCGCATTCCTCACCACAGCTGAGGTTTGGCGGCGCTAGAGCGCTCGCAGCGTTGCCCGGTAGTCGTCGAGGACGCCGGGCGCGAAGACGGCCCGCGGCCAGAGGACGGCGGTCGCGAGGCCGAGCAGCTCGGAGTCCGCAACGTCGGGCCGAGCCATCGAATGCGCGGCCGCGAACCGCCGGACGGTCAGCCGATCGCCGAGCAGCCGTTGATAGGTCGACGCCGTCTCCGCGATGTCGACGTTCCGATCGTGCTCGCCGAGCATCAGGTGCACGGGGATCTTGAGCGCCTGGAGGTCGGCCGTGGCGTCCGCGGTGTAGTTGCGCCGGACGAAGGCCCACCGATCGGCGGCCATCGGCTCCGGGTCGGTGGTCTTGGCCCGGTAGGTGTCGTAGTCCGCGTTCTGCTGGAGGAGCGCGCGCGTCTGATCGCTGACGGCGATTGCCCGGGCGCGCTCGTCCGCGGAAGCCTTCTCATGGTCGAGCTCGGCAAGCAGGTTGAACCGCCCCTGGCGCAGCCAGTTGATCGCCGGGCTGACGGCGACGACGGCGTCCGCCCGCACCTTGGGCAGCACCCAGCCCGCCTGGCTGGCGCCCCACAACACGACCGGCCCAGCCGGGATCTCCGACTGACCGCGAGCCCACTCCAGCACCTGGGACACCTCACTCGCCCGGTCGGCCATGCTCTGGGCGAGCCAATTGCCGGTCGAGCCGCCGATCCCCGGTTTGCTCCACGACAGCGTCGCGAACCCGGCGTCCCCAGCGGCCTCGAACCAGGGCAGGTAGAGCCCGTCGTGCGTCGCCTCGACCGGGCCGTCGCCGTGCACCATCACGACCAGCCCGCGCGCCGGCTCGCCCTCCGGCGTGGCGAGGACGGCGGCCAGCGTGCCACCCGGCACCGGGATCGTCAGCTCGCGCGTCCGGAGCCGGTAGTCGTTCCCGACCAGCGTCACGACGACCCCGGCGCCGAGCAGGGCGAGCACGATCCCAAGAATGATCAACTTACGCACGTTCGTAGCCTAGATGATAGATTCAAGCCATGGTGTCCCCGCGCACGGTCATCGAGGCTTTCCTGCCGAGCCGCGGTGACATCGCGCTGGAGCTGGTCTACGACACCGCGAACGCGGCCGGGATCGCCGACCAGCCGATCCGGCTGGCGTTGCGCCGGATGGTCGCGGCCGGGGAGGTCGTCCAGAGCGGTCGAGGTCGGCAGGCGACGGCTGCGCTGACCGCGGTCGGCCGCGAGCGCCTCGATCAGGACCGGCTCGCCGTCCGGTTGGCCTTCACACAGGATCAAGGCCTCGATCCCTGGGACGGGCGCTGGCGACTGCTCGCGGTCAGCGCGCCGGAGTCCGAGCGGGCGATCCGCGATGGTCTTCGCCGTACGCTCGTCGAGGCAGGCGCGGCCCTCGTCTCGACCGGCCTGTACGTGAGCCCACACGACTTGGCGATCGTCCTCGACAGCAGCGAGTATCTCGTCCACGCCGAGGCGACCGACCTCGACGTCCGTGGCGTCACCGACCCGCAGGCCATCGCCGAGCTGCTCTGGCCCGCCGCACCGACCATTGCGGCGTACGACGCCATCGATGACGCCATCCGGCAGACCGGCCCCCCGCTCGTCCGGCAGCTCCACCTGGCCGAGGCGCTGGAGCACGCGCTGCGCCCCGACCCGCTCCTGCCGCCAGAGCTGCGCGCCAGCCCTTGGCCGCCCGCTGTGGTGCGCCGCCGCTGGTACGACGCCTGGATGGCGCTCACCGAACAACTCCCGGAGGAGCTGCTCTACCGCGGCTGGCTCAGCTGGCCCACCAGTTGTCCAGGTGCGTGGCAATGGCCGCAGGCCGTCCCTGCTCGGCCACCCGGTTGATCCGGAACAGCAGCGCCGCGATCCCGGCCGCGCCCTGCATCCAGCCGACGCCGGGCGGCAGCAGCGGCTCCTCGTTCTTGTGCTCGATGAAACGCCAGTACGCCGTACTGCCGTCGCGGTGCGCGTGATCGACGAGGGTGTCGGCCAGCTGCTTGGCGAAGGCCAGATCCTGCGGCGCGCCGTCCCGTTGGTAGGCCGTCAGGAAGGCGTCGGCCACGCCGGCCGTGCCGCAGCAGCGGCCGTCGTTGTCCCAGAAGCCGGGGTGCAGCCGCTCGGGGAGGCCGGAGTTCCGGACGGCGTCCAGACAGCGCTCTCGCCAGGTCGCGGGCGACTCACCGGCCACCTGGTCGGCACCGGCGTACTGGAGCGCGGAGAACAGCAGACTGGTCCCAGCGCCGCCGTGGCACCAGTTGAACGTGAACTCGTCGCCGTGCCGCTCCTCCCAAGGGATCACCCGGGCGACGCGGAAGCCCTTGCCGTCGTTGATGCCGAGGCTGATCAGGTGCTCAGCACCCTGGCGGCCGGTCTCGACCAGCTCGGGGCGGTCGAGCTCGGCGCCCGCCAGCGCGAGGACGGCCGCGATCCCGGCCAGGCCGTGAGAGAAGTTCGGCATCTGGTACGCCGATGCCTGGCGCAGGTAGCGGCGCGGGACGAACAGCCAGTTCGGCCCGGGCTCCTGCTCGGCCAGCAGCAACTCGACAGCCCGCTCGGCCAGCGGCTGGGCCGGGATGCCGTGGCGGAGCGCCCAGAGCGCGCCCAGCAGCGCGGCGCCCGTCCCCAGCGTCAGATCGTTGGTGACTGCGCCGGGGGCGTAGACGGTCTCGTCCTCGAGGAACGTTTCGTGCCAACCGGCCGGGGTGATCAGCTCCCAGGCGCGCTCGATCGCCGCCGCCGAGCCGGGCTCGCCGAGCGCGGTGAGGATCCCGATCGAGCTGACCAGCCCGTCGAAGAACGTGATCGACGACTCGACCGGGATCGAGCGCCGGACCCGGTCGGCGATCCCGGCCGCGAGCTCCTGCTCGGACGCCGTCCAGGGGCGGCTGAGCTTGATCTCGGCCAGCGTGTAGGCGAGCCCGCCGACACCGCTGTGCATCCCGGTCACGAACTGCTCGGGTTTCGGGCCGTCGCCGGACTCCGGGATCCAGGGGCCGGTGTCGTCCCACCGGACCTGGCCGAGCACCCATGACCAGGCGGCCTCGCCGAGCGCGCCGTACGTCATGGCTTGGCGTTGCGGAGCCGGATACCGCTCCATTCGAGGGTGCTGGCGACGACCTGGTCCCAGAAGTCGTGCAGCCGGTTCAGGACGCGGAGCTGGATGCCCGCCGCGTCGTGCAGCGCGAACAGGTCGCCGACCCGCTCGGCCGGCCCGAGCGGGCGGACCGCGGAGGTGGCGACGAAGGCGGCGTCATGGAGCTCGAACTCCGCGGCGGGCAGCCGATAGGCGTACAACTCGACCGAGCGCATCGCCTCCAGCCAGCCGTACTCGACGGCGTGCACCCGGGTGCCGCCGCCGGCGCCGATGATGCGGGCCTGGTCGTCAGGGGTGGTCGAGGGGCCGACCCACGCCATCGCGCGGGGGCACTGCCTCGGGAACCAGTAGCCCGGGGCGCGGTCGTGGCCGACGGCCCAGACGTACGGCGTGATCCGGCCGGCCGTCTTGGCGACGTACGGCCGGAAGAGCTCGATCGTCGGATCTTCGGAGAAGTGCAGGACCTCTCCGGGGGCGGGACGCATGCCGAAGATCCTAGTACCGCGGCCGCGCGGGATCAGCCCGAATTCGGGATCAGGGGTTCAGGCCGCAGTGGTTGCGCAGCCAGGACATCGGGTTGATCGGGTCGCCGTTACCGGGCCGCACCTCGAAGTGCAGGTGGTTACCGGTCGAGTTACCGGTCGAGCCGACCTCGCCGACCTTGTCACCGGCCATCAGCACGTCGCCGACCGAGACGGCGAACTGGCTCATGTGGTTGTACCAGGTGACGGTGCCGTCGGCGTGCCGGACCTGGACCTGACGGCCGTAGGAGCCGGCCCAGTCGGCGAAGATCACGACGCCGCGCATCACGGTGCCGATCCGGGTACCGCCCGGGGCGGCGAAGTCGAGGCCGGTGTGGTTGCGGGCCCAGCGATCGCCGCCCTGACCGAAGGTCGCGGTGATGTGGTAGCCGGACAGCATCATCTCGCAGCGGTTCAGCGACTCGCGGAGCTTCTTCTCCTCGGCCTTCTTGGCCGCGGCCAGCGCGACGGCGCGCTTGGCGGTCTGGTTGTTGCTCGCGTTCAGCTTCGCGGCGCGGGCCTTGGCCAGCGCGGCGGCGGCCGCCTGCTTCTTGGTGGTCTCGGCCCCGGCCGTCGTCAGGTCGCTGCGCGAGTGGTCGCGGGTGGCGAGCTGGCGGGCCTGGATGCGGGCAGTGGTGATACCGGACAGCGACCCGTTGTCCAGGCTGAGCGCGGCGAGGTTCACCGCGGTGTTCGCCTGGGTCGGCGCGGTCAGGGCGCTGTGGCTGAAGCCGACAGCTCCTGCTGCCGCAGCCAGGGCTGCGGTCAAACCGACGATCTGGGTACTGCTGGGGGTATTACGCCGGGCAACACGATGCTTTGCACTGTGACGTCCTGCGCCGGTCTTGCGCGCAGCGTTGCCGGGCGTGACGCGGTTACCCGCGGCACGGTGCTGGGACACAACGTGGCCTTTCGGTCACAGGGGAGGGGCTTTGACCATCCTCGCCGGGGGTTTATTCCCGGTGAGAACTCATGCACCATAACGGAACAGTCACGGGGCCACAAACCCATCCGGCACATTTCACCCGCCAGCTTCACGAAACTTTTGCATGCGCCGCTGCACGTGCATCAGCCCGATGAGCACAAAGATCCTGCCCAGTCAGGCAACTGGTCTGGTGTCGACGGGGTGGCCGGTCAGGCGGATTGCTGCTCGTCGTCCAGGTGGGCGAGCGCTCCGGTGATCTGGTGGACGACGTCGCCGTCGAACGGCAGGGACAGGTGTCCGACGCCGTTCACCCGGATGTTGGTCGCGCTCAGGTCGGGGTGCCGGATCCGGGCCCGCCGCTGCGGCACGATCAGCTGGTCGACGTCGGAGTAGAACGCGATGAACCTGGTCCGGACCTCCGGGGCCGGCTCGTCCAGCTCGGCCATCAGGTCGCTGTTCGGGCGCAGCTGCTTGACCAGTGGCCAGGGCAGCAGCCGGGCCGCGACCGTGCCCTGGTGCGGGGTGCCGAGCGAGACGCAGGTGTGGACGCGCTCGTGGCCGCCCAGCCGCTGGATGTAGTACCGCGCGATCAGCCCGCCGAGGCTGTGGCCGACCACATGGATCTGGTCCGACCCCGAGGCCTCGCAGATCGCCTCGATCTCGGCGCCCATCCGCTCCGCCGTCCGCCGGACGTCGAGGGTCAGCGGCGAGTAGGAGAACGTGTGGATGCTGCTGAACCCGCGCCGGGCCAGCTGGCGGCGCATCAGCGCGAAGATCGTGTGGTTGTCGATGATCCCGTGTGCGAGCAGGATCGGCGTCCCGGCTGCGACCACGTCGTTGACCAACAGGCTGCGCTGCGCGGGCGTGAGGCCGGTCAGCGAGAGCCGCTCGGTGCGCGATCCGGTGCTGCCGAGCAGGCCGAGCGGATACATCGCGAGATGGGTGGTCATCCAGCCGAGCTCGACCGCCGCGCCCTGCAGCACCCGGGGTGACATCGCTGAGCGGGCGCCGTACGCGAGGCCGTCCAGCGCGCCGCGGACCTCTTCCTGCCAGGAACCCATGGGCGGCGCCTCCTCAGAACCAGTCCCCCCGGTGGTCCGATCTCTTCTCACGGTAACCGGTTCCCACTTCGCGTGGCGGGGAACACACCTTCCCGTGTCTTATCCGTGAGATTGCGACCGGTTAACCTGCGAGCATGCCTTCTGCCAACCCGTTGCGGGTCGTCGTCGCCAAGCCCGGCCTGGACGGCCACGACCGCGGCGCGAAGGTGGTCGCCCGGGCCCTGCGGGACGCCGGGATGGAGGTCATCTACACCGGCCTGCACCAGACTCCCGAGCAGATCGTCGAGACGGCGATCGCCGAGGACGCCGACGCGATCGGCCTGTCCGTCCTGTCCGGCGCGCACATGACGCTGTTCAAGCGCGTCCGCGAGCTGCTCGCCGAGCGCGAGGCCGAGGACATCGTGGTCTTCGGCGGCGGCATCATCCCGGACGCCGACCTGCAGCCGCTGGCCGAGCTCGGCGTGCACAAGATCTTCACTCCCGGCGCGACCACCACCGAGATCGTCGAGTGGGTCCGCGGCAACGTTGGGGACGCGTCCGCCTCCCCTGCGTGAGGTTACTAATCGGTAATACCGAATCGTTAAGAAACACCCGGTTGTGCGGGCTTCCGAATCGCGGTCGCATACAGCCATGCGGTACGTCCGGAACGGCGATCGCCGGCGGCGGGTGAGTTGCTCAGACCAGGTCACCCCCCTCGTCGGTTACTGTCCGGGCAGGTGGCGTGACAGTGCGGTGGGGGTCTGCACGCCGCCCGCGCAGGGACGATGCGATTCCCATCGGGAGAGGGCAGGTAACGATGAGGTTTGAACGATCACATACCCGCAAGGCGGTCGCTCTGACCGTGGCGAGCAGCCTGGTGTTGTTCGCGGCGGCGTGTGGCAGTGGAGACGACGGGAGCGGCGGCAGCGGCGGTTCGTCCGGGGGTGCGCTCGAGGGCCGGGGCCCGATCAAGTTCGCCACTGGTAAGGACACCTCCGGCAACCTGAAGAACCAGGTGGACGCGTGGAACGCGCAGCACGCGGACGAGAAGGTGGAGATCACCGAGCTGCCCGAGTCCGCGGACCAGCAGCGCAACCAGATGATCTCGAACGCCCAGATCAAGTCGACCGAGTTCAGCGTGCTGAACCTGGACGTCGTCTGGACCGCCGAGTTCGCCGCGAACCGCTGGATCACCGAGCTGCCCGAGGACCAGTTCCCGGACCTCGGCAAGTTGCTCCCGTCAACGGTCGAGACCGGTAAGTACCGCGACAAGCTGTACGCCGTCCCGGTGACGTCGGACGGCGGGCTGCTGTACTACCGCAAGGACCTGCTGGACAAGGCCGGGGTCAAGGCGCCGACCACGTGGGCCGAGATGAAGGACGCCTGCGCCAAGGTCAAGGCGTTGCCGGAGGCAAAGGCCGCCAGCTGCTACGCGGGCCAGTTCGAGAAGTACGAAGGCCTGACGGTGAACTTCTCCGAGGCGATCAACGGCGCCGGCGGCGTCGTCGTCGGTGACGACGGCAAGCCGAACGTCGACACCCCGGAGGCCCTCGAGGGGCTGAACTTCCTGGTCGACGGTTTCAAGTCCGGTGAGATCCCGAAGGCTGCCATCACCTACCAGGAGGAGCCGGGCCGCCGCGCCTTCCAGGAGGGCAACCTGATCTTCCACCGCAACTGGCCGTACGTGTACGCGCTGGCCAACAAGACCGACGGCTCGTCGAAGATCGCCGGCAAGTTCGGCGTCGCGCCGCTGCCCGGTCTGAAGGGCCCGGGCGTCTCGACGCTGGGCGGTCACAACTACGCCATCTCCGCGTTCACCCCGAACAAGGCGACCGCGGCCGACTTCATCAAGTTCATGTCCAGCGAGGAGCGCCAGAAGGCGAACGTCGAGAAGACCTCGCAGGCGCCGACCTGGGCGTCGCTGTACGACGACCCGGAGCTGAACAAGCAGTTCCCGTACCTGGCCCCGCTGAAGGCCTCGATCGGATCCGCGAAGTCGCGGCCGCAGGTGGTCAAGTACGGCGATGTCACGACCGCGATCCAGGAGGCGGCGTACGGCGCCCTGAACGGCACCACACCGCCGAAGGACGCGCTGGCCGGGCTGCAGACCAAGCTGAGCACGCTCATCACGCAGTGACCCGAATGCCGGGGCCGGTGCGCAGTGCAACGCTGTGCGCCGGCCCCGGCGTCGTCACCGCCCACTGGCAGTGGGCGGAGAGAGAAGGAGGCAAGAGGTGAGTCAATCCGCCTCGGCTGTTGAGCCGCCGCCCTCGAAGGTCCGGCGTACGTCGTTCAACGAGGGCACCGGCCGGCTGGCTGCGTTACTGCTGTCACCGACCCTGATCGTGCTGGTCCTGGTCGTCGTCTACCCGATCATCTCGGCGCTACGCGAGTCGCTGTACACCAGCGGCGGGATCGGCGACGACGGGTTCGTCGTCGAAGGCACCCAGTTCGTCGGGCTGGACAACTTCGCCGCGATCTTCTCCGGCGAGACCGGCGAGCGGTTTTGGAACGCGTTCTACAACACCACGTTCTTCACCGTCACCTGTGTCGTCCTGGAGACGCTGCTCGGTGTGCTGATGGCCCTGGTGATGCACAAGGCGTTCAAGGGCCGGTCCATCGTCCGGGCCAGCATCCTGGTCCCCTGGGCGATCCCGACCGTCGTGTCCGCGCTGCTGTGGAAGTGGATCTTCCAGGCCGACGGCGTCGCGAACGCCGTCCTCGGCACCCAGGTGCTGTGGTCCACCGAGGGCTGGCAGTCGGTGCTGTCGGTCATCATCGCCGACACCTGGAAGACGGCGCCGTTCATCGGCCTGCTGGTGCTGGCGGGTCTGCAGACCATCCCCGACGAGGTCTACGAGGCAGCGAAGGTGGACGGCGCGAGCCCGTGGAAGACCTTCACCCGGATCACGCTGCCGCTGGTGAAGCCGGCGCTGCTGGTCGCGGTGCTGTTCCGCATCCTCGACACGCTGCGCATCTTCGACCTGCCGTACGTGCTGGTCGGGCCGAACAAGGAATCCGTCGAGACGCTGTCGATCCTGGCGTTCCTCGAAGCCAACCAGACCAGGTACGGGCCGGCGGCGGCGTACGCGACGTTGCTGTTCGTGTACGTCGCGGTCGTCGCCTACGCGTTCGTGAAACTGCTCGGCGCCGACGTCATCGGTGAGGCCCGCCAGACGGGTAAGAAGGCCGGTCGCCGCAAGAAGGGTGGTGCGTGATGGCTGGTCGGATCGATGTGAAGGCCGCCGAGGCGCCGTGGTACCGGCGGTGGTTGCCGTTGCTCGGCGTCGGGCTGATCGTGTTGTACTGCCTGCTGCCGTTCTACTGGATGATCGTGTCGGCGCTGCGCCGGCCGAGTGACCAGTTCGACAACTCGATCGTTCCGAAGGTCTGGTCGGTCGACAACTTCAAGGACGTGTTCCAGGCCGGCACCGGCTTCGGCCGGGGTCTGCTGAACAGCCTGATCGTGGCCGGCACGGTGACGATCCTGACGCTGATCGTCGGCATGGTCGCGGCGTACACCTTGGCCCGGCTGGAGTTCCGGTTCAAGAACGCCGTCCTGGCGATCATCATCACCACCTCGATGTTCCCCGGTATTTCGCTGGTGATCCCGCTGAAGAAGCTGTTCAGCGATATCGAGTGGATCAACACCTACCAGGCGATGATCGTGCCCAGCCTGTCGTTCGCGCTGCCGCTGGCGGTCTGGAACCTGACCGCGTTCTTCCGGCAGATGCCGCGGGAGCTGGAGCAGGCGGCGATGGTCGACGGGTGTACGCCGGCGCAGGCGTTCCGCAAGGTGATCCTGCCGCTGGCCGCGCCCGGTGTGTTCACCACGGCGATCATCACGTTCATCGCGGCCTGGAACGAGTTCCTGATCGCGGTCTCGATGGTGAACCGCAAGGACATCCAGACCGCGAACGTCGTGATCGCGGCCTTCACCGGGACATCGGGTCGCGACCAACCGTTCGGCAGCCAGATGGCGGCCGGTGTGGTCGTCACGATCCCGCTGGTGATCGCGGTGCTGATCTTCCAGCGCCGGATCGTCGCCGGTCTGACCGCGGGCGGCGTCAAGTAGTCCGCAGTGCCCTGGCCGCGGCGGCGAACGCCGTGGCCAGGGCGCAGCCGATCGCGATCACGAGGAAGCCGAGGGACGGCGTCCCGGCGTCGACGATCGGGCCCATCAGCAGCAGGCCGAGCGGCCCGGCGGCGAGGGCGACCGAGGTGTAGCTGCCGATCACGCGGCCGCGCAGGTGTTCGGGTGTGCGCGCCTGCATGACGACGGCGACAACCGGGTTGATCGGGCCGCTGGCGATCCCGGTGCCGAACGCGAGCGCGATCAGGACGGGGAGCGGCGGGAGCAGCGCGAACGCGGCGAGGCCCAGGGTGGTGATCGTCAGGGTGGCGATCAGGACCGGGCGCTCGCGGAGGCGGTGACCGGCCGCGCCGTACAGGATCGCGCCGATCAGGCCGCCGGCGGCGAACGCGGCGACGACGAAGCCGTAGTACGTCGCCTGGTCGGTGGCCTGCAGGTGCGCGTTCAGGACGACGGACTCGAACGGCGCGATGAAGCCGACCAGGACGGCGGCGGTGATCGCGACCGTGCGCAGGCCGGGCTCGCGGAGCAGGAAGCGCAGGCCGACGACGATCGAGCGCAGGTAGGGCTCCTTGGCCGGTTTCGCGGACAGGTGCGCCGGGATCGTCAGCGCGGTGATGGTTGCCGAGAGCAAGAACATGCCGACGGTCACCCAGAGGACGTTGAAACCGCCCAGCGTGACGAGCAGGACGCCCGCGATCCCCGGGCCGGCCAGTGCGCCGGTCGCCTCGGCCGCTTCACCCCAGGCGTTGACCCGCGGCAACGGCGTATCGGTGGCCTTCGCGACGTCGGGGCGCAGGGTCTCGCGGGCCGCGGTGCCGGGGCCGTCGAAGACCGCGCCGAGGGCGACGAGGGCGAGGATCCCCCAGAACGGCAGGCCGAACGCCTCGTCGAGGAACGCGAGCAGCGCGACCGCCAGCGCGCTGAGGATGTCGGCCCCCACCGCGCAGAACCGCCGTCCGAGCCGGTCGATCAGCGCGCCGCCGAACAGCGCCGACAACACCACCGGCGCAATAGCCGCCGCCCCCGCAACGCCGGCCGCCGTAGCACTCCCCGTTCTTTGCAGGATCAGCCAAGGCACAGCCACCGCGACGATCGCATTCCCAGTAACCGAAAGCGAAGTAGCCGCGAGTAGTCCAGTGAGCGGACGCCGTGTTGTCGGTGCTAGTTGCTGGGTCACAAGCCACAGCCTTTGAGGAAGGTTCTCAGGGTTAGGGGGGTGGCTTCGCGGGGGGCGAGGTTGCCGGAGGCGATGTGGTCCCAGGCGGAGTAGGTGAGGGAGTAGAGGGTGCCTACTACCCACCAGGGTGGGAGGTCGGGGGCGATCAGGTCGGCTTGCTGGGCGTGGGCGATGAAGCGTTCGAGCGGGGCGTCCAGCTCGGGGATGCGGGCCTGGAGAGTTTCGTCGACGGCGGCCCGGGGTTGCTGGAGGAGGAAGTCGAGGCGGGGGCCGAGCGGGATGTAGGCGTGCACCAGGCGAGTGAGGATCGCCTGCAGTTCAGCCCGCGAGGTGGTCTCGTCGACGCCGTGGACGCCGGCGTTCATCGTCGCGTCGGCACAGCGGTCGAGCGAGTCGTGCGCGAGGGCGAGCAGGAGCGCCTCACGGGTGGGGAAGCGGTTGTGCAGCGTCGTCCGGCCGACCCCGGCGGCCGCGGCGACGTCGGCCAGGGATGCGCCCGGCTGGGCGGTCAGCACCTCGGCGGCGATCTCCAGGATCGTCACCGGGTCACTCGAGGTCACTCTCCGCGCTTGAACACTCATGTTCAGAACTATACATTGATGTTCTGATCTGATGCCAGATGATCCGGGAGGGAACCCATGGAACTCGGTCTCACCGCTCAGTTCGCCGCC
The DNA here is from genome assembly GCF_013131805.1 of Kribbella sandramycini. Taxonomy (GTDB): domain Bacteria; phylum Actinomycetota; class Actinomycetes; order Propionibacteriales; family Kribbellaceae; genus Kribbella; species Kribbella sandramycini. The sequence continues at coordinate 33,598 of NZ_JABJRC010000009.1, forward strand.
CAACGCGCAATCCAGCGCCTGCTCCGGCTGCTCGGTGACCCCGTCAGCGATTTCCAGCACCCGAGTCGCCGTGACGATCCGTATCCGGTGCTCCAGCGGATGCGCGACCGCGGCCCGCTCTGGAAGTCGATGTCCGGCGCCTGGGTCGCCACCACGTACGACGTCTGCGAGACATTGCTCCGCGATCGCCGGATCGGCGTCCGGCACGCCGACGGCCGCCCGCCGTACGAGATGAACATCGGCGTCCAGCCGCCGTGGACGAACACCTTCCTGGAGATGGACCCGCCCGACCACACCCGCCTCCGGCGCCTGGTCACCCCGGCCTTCAGCCGCGGCCGGATGCCGGCGTACGAGGAGCGGATCGGCGTCGTCGTCGACGAGCTGATCGACGAGCTCGAGACGGCGCGCGAGTTCGATCTGATCGAGCGGTTCGCCGGTCCGTTGCCGATCACGGTGATCCGGGAGCTGCTCGGCGTCCCGGACGGTGACGACGCGGCGTTCGCCCACTACGGCAAGGTGGTCGGGGCCGCGGTCGATCTGAACAGCGCGGCCGACGTCCCGGAGATCCGCGCGGTCAGCCATGCGCTCCGCAAACTCTTCGCCGAGCTGATCGAGGAGCGGTCGAAGAATCCGGGCGACGACGTCATCTCCACGCTGGTCACCGCGCTCGACGCGGAGCGCATCACGCCGGAGGAGCTGGTGACGACGGCCGGTCTGCTCCTGCTGGCCGGGTTCGAGACCACGGTCAACCTGTTGGGCAACGGCGTCCAGCTGCTCCTCGACCATCCCGAGCAGTGGGCGATGCTGCGCGCCGACCCCGACCTGGCGCCGCGGGTCGTCGAGGAGACGCTGCGCTTCGAGACGCCGTTCCAGTTCGGCGTCCGCTTCACGCACGAGCCGATCACCGTCGCCGATGTCGACCTACCGGCCGATGCGCCCGTGCTGATCATGTTCGGGCTGGCCAACCGCGACCCCGAGGTCTTCCCCGACCCGGACGCCTTCGACATCTACCGTGATGCGCCGAAGGAACACCTGGCCTTCGCCACCGGCCCGCACTACTGCCTGGGCGCACCGCTGGCCCGCATGGAAGGCGACCTGGCCTTCCGGGCCCTGGCAACCCGCCTTCCCACCCTGCATCGAACCGGTCCCGCCAAGCCGCGGCCGTCCTCCCTGGTCCGCGGCTTCCTCACCCTTCCGCTGGCGGTTTAGCTCGCCAGCCAGGCGGTGACGTCGGTCGGCAGCTTGCCGTCGACCAGCTCGCCGCTGCTCAGCAGTACGGCGCTGTGCGGCGGCAGCTCGACCGGATCGGCGCCGAAGTTGGTGACGCAACGGAAGTCACCCCGAATGAAGGAGAGAACGTCGGCTGGGGAGTCGTCATCCCAGGTCAGCCGGCCGTCACCCAGATCCGGATGCTCGCGCCGGATCTTCAGTGCAGCCTTGTAGAGGTTCAAATGGCTGCCTGGGCTCGCTTGCTGCGACTGCGCGGTCAGCGACGCCCAGTCGGCCGGCTGGGGGAGCCACGGCTGCCCGTCACCCGGACCGAACCCGTACGGCGGTTCTGCGCCCGACCATGGGATGGGGACGCGGCAGCCGTCACGGCCGCGGTTGGTGTGCCCGGAGCGCTCCCAGACCGGGTCGTCGAGCACCTCCTCCGGCAAGTCCTCCACTTCGGGCAGTCCGAGCTCGTCGCCCTGGTAGATGTACGCACCGCCCGGAAGCGCGAGCTCCAGCAGCGCAGCGGCCCGGGCGCGCCGCAGTCCGAGTTCGAGATCGGTCGGTACGACGCCCGCGCCCTCCAGCGCGTCCGCGAGCGCACGGCCGTATCGGGTGCGGTGCCGAATGGTGTCGTGATTGCTGAGCACCCAGGTCGCCGGTGCGCCGACGGCCCACAGACTGTGCGTCGAGCGGTCGACCACCTCGCGCAGGTCCTTCGCCTCCCACGCAGCGCGCAGGGCGTCGAAGTTGAACGCCGACTGCAGCTCGTTGGGCCGCACGTACTGCGCCAGCCGCTCCGGCGGTGACAGCCACGCCTCGGCCACGAAGACCCGCGGGCCCTGTGGCGTCTCGGCGTACTCGTCGGCGATCGCACGCCACCGCTGGTGGATGGTGTGGACGCCGGGCTGGTCGTAGAACGGGTTGCCGACGTACTTCTCGCTGGTCGGCTGCCCGTCCTTCAGCGGTACGTCGGGCAGCGTCGCATCCTTGGCCATCGAATCGGCGACATCGATCCGGAACCCGTCGATCCCGCGGTCGAACCAGAACCGCAGGATCGAGTCGAACTCCTCGATCACCTTCGGGTGGTCCCAGTTCCAGTCCGGTTGGGAGATGTCGAACATGTGCAAGTACCACTGGCCGTCGTCGATCTGTTGCCACGCGCCGCCGCCGAAGGTGGCCGGCCAGTTGGTCGGCGGGCGGCCCTCGACGCCGTCCCGGAACCAGAACAGCTCGCGCTCGGGCGAGCCCTGACCCGCCGCGAGCGCCGCCTTGAACCACGGGTGCTCCCAGGAGCAGTGGTTCGGGACCAGGTCGATCAGGATCCGCAGCCCGAGCGCGTGCGCCTCGGCGATCAGGGCGTCGGCATCCGCCAGCGTGCCGAAGTCGGGGTTGATGTCCCGGTAGTCGGACACGTCGTACCCGCCGTCGAGCAGCGGGGACGGATACCACGGGCTGATCCACAGGGCGTCCACGCCGAGGTCGGCCAGGTACGGCAGCCGGGCCCGGATGCCGTTCAGGTCGCCGGTGCCGTCACCGTCGGAGTCGGCGAACGAGCGCGGTACACCTGGTAGACGACGGCGCTACGCCACCAGTCGTCAGCTGGTCTGGTCGCTTGTTCTGTCATGACGTCCAGCCTCGCACGCGGACGCGGCTCAGCTGTGACAGTCGTCTCAGCGGCGACCCCGCCTGTCGCGCCGACGCCCGAGGTGGCTAGTCTCAGGCCGACGGAACGCGCCGGCGACCGTGCCCTCTGCACCGCAGCCTGCCGCGGCCCAACTCGAACAGGCGAGAGAGGGACCACAGTCGTGGACTTGATGGAGTACCAGGCGAAGACTGTCTTCGCCAAGCACGGTGTAGGGACGACGGTGGGTGAAGTCGTCACCACGCCGGAGGACGCCCGCGCGGCGGCCGAGAAGCTCGGCGGCGGCACGGTGGTCGTGAAGGCCCAGGTGCTGACCGGCGGCCGCGGCAAGGCCGGCGGCGTCAAACTCGCCGCGAACCCGGACGAGGCCGAAGAGCGCGCCCGCGAGATCCTTGGTCTGGACATCAAGGGTCACATCGTCAAGACGCTGAACATCGTTCCGGCCGCCGCGATCGCCGAGGAGTACTACTTCTCCTTCCTGATCGACCGCGCCAACCGCAACTACCTCTGCATCGCCTCCGCCGCCGGCGGGATGGAGATCGAGGAGGTCGCGCACACCAACCCGGACGCGGTCGCCAAGATCTCGATCGACCCGGCCACCGGTGTCGACGAGGCCAAGGCCCGGGAGATCGCGACCCAGGCCGGCTACCCGGCCGACATCATCGACGCCGTCGCGCCGGAGATCGTCAAGCTGTACGGCGTCTTCCTGAGCGAGGACGCGACGCTGGTCGAGGTCAACCCGCTGGTCAAGCTGAAGGACGGCCGCGTCGAGGCTCTCGACGGCAAGGTCTCGCTGGACGAGAACGCCGACTTCCGGCACCCCGAGCACGCGGACTTCGCCGACACCTCGGCGGCCGACCCGCTGGAGGCGGCGGCCAAGGCCAAGGGCCTGAACTACGTGAAGCTCGACGGCTCGGTCGGCATCATCGGCAACGGCGCGGGTCTCGTGATGAGCACCCTCGACGTCGTCGCGTACGCCGGCGAGGAGTTCGGCGGCCAGAAGCCGGCCAACTTCCTCGACATCGGCGGCGGCGCGTCCGCCGAGGTGATGGCCAACGGGCTGGAGATCATCATCTCCGACCCGCAGGTGAAGAGCGTGTTCGTCAACGTCTTCGGCGGGATCACCGCCTGTGACGCGGTCGCGAACGGCATCGTGCAGGCCTTCGAGCTGCTGGCCGCGCGCGGCGAGGCCGTGAGCAAGCCGCTGGTCGTCCGGCTGGACGGGAACAACGCCGAGGAGGGCCGCCGGATCCTCGACGAGGCCGGGCTCGCCGGGCTGGAGCGGGTCGACACCATGGACGGCGCCGCCAAGCGGGCCGCCGAGCTGGCTGCGAAGTAAGGGATCGCTGAACAATGTCTATCTTCCTGACCAAGGACAGCAAGGTCATCGTCCAGGGCATGACCGGCTCGGAAGGCACCAAGCACACCACCCGGATGCTTGCCTCCGGCACCAACATCGTCGGCGGCGTGAACCCGCGCAAGGCCGGCACCAGCCAGGACTTCGACGGGACGGCGGTGCCGGTGTTCGGCACGGTCGCCGACGCGGTGGCGCAGACCGGCGCGAACGTGTCGGTCATCTTCGTGCCGCCGAAGTTCACCAAGGACGCCGTCCTGGAGGCCGTCGCGGCCGAGGTGCCGCTGGTCGTGGTGATCACCGAGGGCGTGCCGGTCCACGACACGGCCGCGTTCTTCGCCGCCGCGCAGGCGTCCGGCAAGACCCGGATCATCGGCCCGAACTGCCCGGGCATCATCACCCCGGGTGAGTCGAACGCCGGCATCATCCCGGCCGATATCGCCGGCCAGGGCCGGATCGGCCTGGTGTCGAAGTCCGGCACGCTGACCTACCAGATGATGTACGAGCTGCGGGACTTCGGCTTCTCCACCGCCATCGGCATCGGCGGCGACCCGATCATCGGCACCACCCACATCGACGCGCTGCAGGCGTTCCAGGACGACCCGGACACCGACGCGATCGTGATGATCGGCGAGATCGGCGGCGACGCCGAGGAGCGGGCCGCGGCCTTCATCAAGGACCACGTCACCAAGCCGGTCGTCGGCTACGTGGCCGGTTTCACCGCGCCCGAGGGCAAGACCATGGGCCACGCCGGCGCCATCGTCTCCGGCTCCTCCGGCACGGCGGCCGCCAAGCAGGAGGCCCTCGAGGCCGTCGGCGTCAAGGTCGGCAAGACGCCGACCGAGACCGCCAACCTGATGCGGGAAATCATGGAGAACCTGGCCAAGTAACACCAGCCGCTCCGACAGAGCCCGTGGCCCGAGTGGCCGCGGGTTCTGTTATTTGTAGGCGGCGGAGCGCTCGGCCGCGCGGGTCAGCGTCTCCAGAAACGCGGAGTCGGAGATGTCCAGGTTCGGCAGGACGGGGTAGAGCAGATAGACGGCGTGGCTGCCGTTGGCCGCGACGCCGATCCGCATCTTGAACTTCTTGCCGTTCCCGGTCTCGAACGACGCCTCCCAGGCCTTGCCCTTGACCGGGCCGGTGGCAACCGTGCCGGAGACGCTGACCTTCGCGGTCGAGACGTTCTTCTGGCAGCCGTCGAAGGTCTTCCGGAACTTGCTCACGTACGCCGAAGCGGCGGCCGTCGAGGCGAAGCGGGCGACGGTGTCGTCGAGGCCGAACTCGGTGGGGACCTTGGCATCCGGCGCGAGATAGGTCTGCGTGCTGACCTTGCTCGCCTTCTCCTTCTTCGGGTCCGTCACGCATTGGATGACGCTCGCGGCGCGGGCCGGCGTACCGACCCAGGGCGCGTCGATCGCGCTCAGCACGGGCAGATCGACCGGCGCCATGAACCCGGGCGGCTCGGTCGGCAGCAGGCTCGGCTTGACCGCGGGCGTGCCGCTGCCGCAGCCGCCCGACTCGGTGCAGATCTTCTGGACGGCGGCGCTCGTCGTGCTCAGCAGGGCGGTCGGCTTGGGCGGCGCCGAGCCGATGCTGTCGTGCTGGACGACGACCGTGGCCTGCCCGGCCAGCGTGATCGAGATCGCCTTGTACTTCGTCTTCGGGCCGGACGGCTGCGCGAAGACGCCGATCCAGCCGCGGTCGCCCAGCCCGGTCGTCTGGTAACTGGCGCTCAGCCTGGTCCGCTTCTCGGAGACGCAGCCGCTGAACCAGCTCACGATCGTCGCGTACGCCTTGCCGGCGGCGGTCGCGTCGTTCGAGACCTCGACGTACTGGACGGCGGTCTCCTTGGTCGAGCGGTTCTGGAAGGTGCGCACCCAGTTCCGCGCGACGGAGGCATCGGCGACGCTCTGCGACTGGCAGACGAACACGTGACTGGTGTCGTCGCCGCCGCCCAGCGTCTTCATGTCCCAGCTGCCGGTGGGGCTCAGCGTCTTCACGCCGGCCGTGTCGAGCAGCGCGGTGTCACTGGCCAGGACCTTGGACTTGCTCGGCTTGTCGTCGCCGCCGCCCTTCGCGCCGGCCGAGTCGTCACCGCCGAAGGCGTTCAGCGCGGCGATACCGCCGCCGCCGACCAGCACCACCACAGCGGCGCCGGCAGCGATCGTCTGGTTCCGCTTACGCGCCTTCTGCCGCCGGACCTCACGGGCAGCGGCGCGACCGCCTCCACGGGCTGCGCGGTGGGAACCGGCCAAAGCTCGACCTCCTGACACTGATTCCGACCGACAGTACTCGGTGGATCCGGATCGCCCACAATCTGCTACCCCCCTGCGTGCGCAGGTGGACCGAGCGTGAGCAACCGGCCCGAAGTCTTCCATATCCGGCGTGTCCGGCACAGCGGTGTCCAGCAGGGGAGCGACCATGGGAGTCAGATGACCGACACGCTCAGCCGCCCGGGCGCTCCAGGCGGCGATTCTGCCCCTACGCCCGGCCCCGCTCAGGCCCCGGACGCCGCTCCGACCAGGCCTGTCATCTTGTCGGCGGTGCTCTCGGCGGGCGCCTGTCTGCTCACTGGCCTCCTGACCTGTACGGCGGTCGCCGTCATCGGTTGGCTCGCCGCAACCTTCGGCAGTGCGTCGGGCGCCGTCCGAGCCGGTGCGTCCGTTTGGCTGATCGCCCACAAGTCCGGTGTGACGCTGGGCGGCGCGAGTATCTCCGTCGCGCCTCTCGGTCTGACGCTGTTCTTCGCCTGGTGTCTGTACCGCGGTGGCAAGTCGGCGGCGCGGACCAGCGCGGCCGACCGGACTCAGGAGCTGATGACGCTCATCGGCACGTACGCCGCCGCGTACGGCCTCGGCGCGCTGATCGTGGCGTTGCTCACCTCTGAGGGCACACTGCACGCCTCACCGCTGTCAGCGTTCTTCGGCGCCGCCTCGCTCGCGCTGGTCGCCGGGACGCTCGGCGTACTGGTCGAGTCCGGTGCGGCGCACGACCTGGCCGATGCGACGCCGAGCGGGCTGCGGGACGCCGTACCGGCCGCTGCGGCCGCCGTACTCACAGTGCTCGCCGTCGCCTCGGTCCTGTACGGCGTACTGCTCGCCATCCACTTCTCCCGCGCGACCGGCATGCTGGAGCTGCTGGGCGCCGGAGTGATCGGCTCGGTCGTGCTGTTCGCGATCTGCCTGATGCTCGTCCCGAACGTGATTCTGTACGTCGTGGCGTTCCTCGCCGGTCCGGGCTTCCAGCTGGGAGTCGGTACGACGATCGCCCCGACCGGCGTGGACGTCGGCAACCTGCCCGCGCTGCCGCTGCTGGCCGCAGTCCCGGCGGATGGCGCGACGCCGACGTACCTCCTGGTGTTGACCGCCCTTGTCCCGCTCGGGGCCGGTGCGGTGGCCGGGCTGATCGTCGTACGCCGAGGCCGCGCCGAACAGCACACCGACGCGCTGGGCTGGGATGCGTTCGCGCTGCGCGGCGGAATCGCGGCTCTGGTGGCCGGGGTGGCCTTCTTCGTGCTGATGGCTCTGTCCGGCGGTGCAGCGGGCCCCGGGCGGATGGCTGAGGTCGGCGTACCGGCTGCTCTGCCCGCTGCCGGCGTACTGACCGCTGGGATGGCTATCGGGGCCGCCATCACCGCTGCGGTGGCGGCTGCCCGCCGACCGGCTGAACCGGAGCCTGAAGCCGAGCGATAGGCTTCCCGGCGTGACAGACCCCGTTGCGCCCACCCCTCAGCCTGCACGGCTCGTCGTGCTCGTCTCGGGCTCAGGGTCGAACCTGCAGGCCCTGCTCGACGCGAGCGCGGACCCGGCGTACGGCGCCCAGGTGGTCGCCGTCGGCGCGGACCGGGATGGGACTGTCGGCCTGGAGCGCGCTGCCGCGGCCGGTGTGCCGACGTTCGTGCACAAGGTCAAGGACCACGCCGAGCGGGCCGAGTGGGACAAGGCGCTGACCGCGTCGGTCGCGCAGTACCAGCCCGACCTGGTCGTGTCCGCCGGGTTCCTGAAGCTGGTCGGGGACGACTTCCTCGGCGCCTTCGGCGACCGGTACATCAACACCCACAACGCGCTGCTGCCCGCCTTCCCCGGGATCCACGGGCCGCGGGACGCGCTCGCGTACGGCGTCAAGGTCGCCGGCGCCACCTTGTTCTTCGTCGATGGCGGGGTCGACACCGGCCCGATCATCGCGCAGGTCGTCGTCCCGGTCGAGGACGACGACACCGAGGAAACCCTCACCGAGCGGATCAAGGAGGTCGAACGCCGCCAGCTGGTGGAGTGGGTCGGCCGGCTCGTCCGCGAAGGCTGGACCATCACCGGACGAAAGGTTCGACTGAAGTGAGCACCGACCGCAGGCCGATCCGCCGGGCGCTGATCAGCGTCTACGACAAGACCGGTCTGGAGGAGCTTGCGAAGGCGCTGTCCGACGCCGGCGTCCAGCTGGTGTCGACCGGCTCCACCGCGGCCCGGATCGCCGCTTCCGGCGTCCCGGTGACCAAGGTCGAGGAGCTGACCGGGTTCCCGGAGTGCCTGGACGGGCGGGTCAAGACGCTGCACCCGATGGTCCACGCCGGCATCCTCGCCGACCTGCGCAAGCCGGAGCACGTCGAGCAGCTGAAGGAGATGCGGGTCGAGCCGTTCGACCTGGTCGTCAGCAACCTGTACCCGTTCACCGAGACGGTCGCCTCCGGCGCGACCCCGGACGAATGCGTCGAGCAGATCGACATCGGCGGGCCGTCGATGGTCCGCGCGGCCGCGAAGAACCACCCGAGCGTCGCGATCGTCACGTCCCCCGCGCAGTACGACCTGATCTACAGCGTGCTGGACGAGGGCGGCTTCTCGCTCGAGGACCGCAAGCAGCTGGCCGCGGCCGCGTTCGTGCACACGGCCGAGTACGACGTCGCCGTCGCGTCCTGGATGGGCAGCGTGCTCACCGACAGCTCCGAGGGCTCGGGCTTCCCGGCCTGGGTCGGCGCCGCCTGGGACAAGAAGGCCGTCCTGCGGTACGGCGAGAACCCGCACCAGCCGGCCGCGCTGTACACCAACGGCCGCGAGGGCCTGGCCGCCGCGGAGCAGCTGCATGGCAAGGAGATGTCGTACAACAACTACGTCGACGCGGACGCCGCGCGGCGGACGGCATACGACTTCGCGGAGCCCGCGGTCGCGATCATCAAACACGCCAACCCGTGTGGGATCGCCGTCGGCGCCGATATCGCCGAGGCCCACCGCCGCGCCCATGAGTGCGACCCGGTCTCGGCGTACGGCGGTGTGATCGCCACCAACCGCCCGGTCACCGTCGAGCTCGCCAAGCAGGTCGCCGAGATCTTCACCGAGGTGCTGGTCGCTCCGGCCTTCGAGGACGGCGCCGCCGAGATCCTGCAGGCCAAGAAGAACATCCGGCTGCTGGTCGCGCCCGCGGTCTCGGCCGCCGAGCAGGTCGAGATGCGCGCCGTCAGTGGCGGCCTCCTGCTCCAGCACTCCGACCGCTTCCAGGCCGCCGGCGACGACCCCGCCAACTGGACCCTGGCCGCCGGCGAAGCCGCCACCCCCGAGGTCCTCGCCGACCTCGCCTTCGCCTGGAAGGCCTGCCGCGCCGTCAAGTCCAACGCCATCCTCCTGGCCGCCGACGGCGCCTCCGTCGGCGTCGGCATGGGCCAGGTCAACCGCGTCGACTCCTGCCGCCTGGCCGTCTCCCGCGCCGGCGACCGAGCCGCCGGCTCCGTCGCCGCCTCCGACGCCTTCTTCCCCTTCCCCGACGGCCTCGAAGTCCTCCTCGAAGCCGGCGTCAAAGCCGTCGTCCAGCCCGGCGGCTCCATCCGCGACGACCAAGCCGTCGAAGCCGCCACCAAAGCCGGCATCACCATGTACTTCACCAACACCCGCCACTTCTTCCACTGACCCCGAACGCCCCAGGATCCACTGGGTCCTGGGGCGTTCGCGTGCTGCGATCAGCCGAGGACGAGCCGCCGGTCACCGAAGTCGGCGACGATCTCCAGCTTTCCGCCGAGCGCCTCGACGTACTTGCGAACCGTGCTCAGCTCGGAGCGGGTCAGATCCCCGCGCTCGATCTTCGAGACCGCTTTCTGCGTCACGTGGAGCCGCTCGGCGAGATCGGTCTGGGTGAGGCCGTGCTGCTTGCGTACCTCAGCGAGCTGATAGGCGCGGACCTCCGCCAGCGCCTCGTCCCGGGCGGCATCGAGTCGAGCCATGTCTTCCGGAGCCTTGTAGAACTCGGCCATGACTTCGTCGTGCGTATAGGACTTCTTCGTCATTCGTCGTCTCCGCCCGTTCATCGGTTCTGGCTGTTGTTCAGTTCAAGCAGCCACGCGTCGTACAGTTCATCGGCGATCGGGATGTTCGTTTCGTACCAGGCTTCCCAGCGCCCGGCCTTGTCGCCGCCGATCAGCAGGACAACCTGTCGCGCCGGGTCGAAGGCGAAGAGCACCCTGTCGAGTTCCGGCACTGACAGCTGGTGCAGCCACTTGAAGCAGTCCTCGGTGTACGCGACCGTGTACGTCATCGCCACACCATAGTACCTCTAAGTTCTAGAACCCGAAAGTACTGATCGCGTCAATTTCAGTTGGGGACGATGAGGGCGAGGGTGGCTATGGCGGTGGCGGTGGCGAGGAGGAAGAGGATGTCGAAGGTGCGGCCGCGGACGTGGAGGAGGCCGGCGGTGCGTTCGGGGAGGGTGGCGCGGAGGAGGGCGGCGAGGGCGGGGGCGGCGGCGAAGGTGAGGACGCCGTTGCGCCAGTTGTAGAAGGTGAGGACGACGAGGCCGGTGGCGGCGACCAGGAGCGTGAGGGCCAGGGGCCACTCGGTGGTGCGGCGCTGGGCCTCGCCTGCCATCAGCACGTCACGCTCGCGAGGTGGAGGCCTCGACGGCCTCGACGACGTTGGTGAGCAGCATCGCCCGGGTCATCGGGCCGATACCGCCGGGCATCGGGGCGATCCAGGCGGCGGCTTCGCGGGCCTCGGGGGCGACGTCGCCGACGATCTTGCCTTCGGCCGAGCGGCTGGTGCCGACGTCGAGCAGGACGGCGCCCGGCTTGACCATGTCGGCGGTGATCAGGCCGGCCGAGCCGGCGGCGGCGATCACGATGTCGGCGGTGCGGACGACGGCGGTCAGGTCGGTGGTGCCGGTGTGGCACTGGGTGACGGTCGCGTTCTCGGAGCGGCGGGTGAACAGCAGGCCCATCGGGCGGCCCGCGGTGACGCCGCGGCCGACGACGACCACGTGGGCGCCGGCGATCGGGACGTCGTACCGGCGGAGCAGCTCGACGCAGCCCTTCGGGGTGCAGGGCAGCGGGCCGTCCTGGCCGAGGACGAGTTTGCCGAGGCTGACCGGGTGTAGGCCGTCGGCATCCTTGGCCGGGTCGATCAGGCCGAGGATGGTGTTGGTGTCGACATGCTTGGGCAGCGGCAGCTGGACGATGAACCCGGTACAGGCCGGGTCCGCGTTGAGCTTCTGGACCTCGGCCGCGATCTCTTCCTGGGTGGCGGTCTCCGGCAGCTCGATCTGGATCGAGGCGATCCCGACCGCCGCGCAGTCGCGGTGCTTCCCGGCGACGTACGCCCGGCTGCCCGGGTCGTCGCCAACCAGAATCGTGCCCAGGCCGGGCACTGCACCCTGCTCCGCCAGCTTCGCGACCCGGACCTTCAGCTCGTCCTTGATCGCCGCCGCCGTCGCCTTGCCATCCAGAATCTGCGCGGTCACAAGGCAGGAGTCTGCCATGCGGACCGCCACAGCTTCACAAGTGCTCGCCGAACGCCGCCGTCCGCGGGAGAGCGGGCGGCGGCGGCGATTGTGATGGCCTGGCGGTTTGCGTCTCAGAGTTGCAGGCTGGGCCAGGCAGCCAGGTCCCGCAGCAGTTGACGGTCGTGGGTGGCGACGACGACTGCGGCCGGGGTGGACCGCAGGGCCGCGGTGAGCTCGTCGACGAGCGCGATCGAGAGGTGGTTGGTCGGCTCGTCGAGCAGGACGACGTGCGGCCGCGACGCGAGCAGGATCGCGAGGTCCAGCCGCCGCTGCTGACCGATCGACAGCTCGCCGACCGGCCGGGACGCCTCCCGGGAGCCGACCAGCCCGAGCTCGCTCAGCGCGACGGCGTCCGTCACCTGCCCGGTGCTGATCAGCCGGCCCACGGCGGCGTCGTACACCTCGTACGCACGCTGCCCCGACGGCTCCGGCGACTCCTGCCCGAGCAGCCCGATCCGCACGTTCGGCCCGTGCTGAACCATCCCCGCGGACGGCGCGATCCGACCGCTCAAGACACTCAGCAGCGTCGACTTCCCCGCGCCGTTCGGCCCGGTGACGAGCAGCCGGTCGCCCGACTGCAGCAACACCGGCGCGACCGGCTCGAGCCGCCCGACGAGCGCGACGTCCGTCGCCTGGATCAATGTCGCCCCCGGCCGGGACCCGAGCTCCGGCACCCGGAACCGCATCGGCGGCCGGGGGACGGCGATGACATGCGCCTCGAGATCCTCTTGGCGACGATGCACCGCCCGAACCAGCGCCGGCGCCCGCGTCGCCCGGGTGTGCTTGCCGGTGCCCTTGTCCGGGCGCCAGCCGGTCGACAACCGGTTCTGTGCGGTCGACAGGTCATCGGCCAGCCGCTGCCGCTCCGCGACCTGCGTGCGGTACTCGTCCTCCCAGCGGTCCCTTTCGGCGGCGCGACCCTGCTGATACCCGGCGTACCCACCGCCGTACGTGCGCGGAAGCCCATCGCTGGTCGGGTCCAGATCGAGGATCGACGTCGCGACGTCCGACAGCAGCGCCCGGTCATGGCTGACCAGTACGACGCCGCCCGGATGCGCCCGCAACTGCGCGGTCAGATAGCTCAGCCCACCAGCATCCAAGTGGTTGGTCGGCTCGTCGAGCAGCAGTAGATCGTGCCCGGCCCCGAGCAGACAGGCGAGCCGGATCCGGTACCGCTGCCCGACCGACAACGTCGAGAGCACCCGGCTCCGATCGTCGACCGCGCTCAACGCCGCCAACGCGATGTCGACGCGGCGGTCGGCGTCCCAGGCATCCAAGGCCTCGGCCACCGTGAGCGCCGCGGCGTACTCGTCGTCCGCCCCGGGCCGCTCCGCCGCGAGCGCCTCCGTCGCAGCGTCGAACGCCGCCAACGCGGCCCGGACCGCGGCCAGTTCGACGTCGATCAGGTCGCCGACGGTCCGGCCGTCGTCGATCGGCATCTCCTGGTCGGCGATTCCGATCCCGCCCGTACGGCGTACTTCGCCCTCGTCGGGGATCAGCCGGCCGGCCAGGATCTGCAGCAGTGTGGTCTTGCCGCGCCCGTTCTCGCCGACCAGCCCGAGCCGGTCACCGGCCGAGACGGTCAGGTCGACCCCGTGCAGAACCGGATGCCCGCCACGGGCGATCCGGAGCCCGGTGGCACTCAAATGGGCGCGCGTGGGCAGGTTGATGGTGGTGCTGGACATACTTCCTCCGAATCGAACCCGGACAGAGTTCTTCCGTAGTTCGAGGTGTCAAGAGTGGACAGCGGACGTCAGAACCGCGGCCGGCCCAGAGCGGGCGCCGCGGGAGTCCGTGCTGTCACGAGAAGAAGAGGTATGGCCCCATAAGTACGACCGTACCAGGACCCGCGCGCAGCTGTCCCGGGAATTACCGGCCCCTTGCGGGGGTTCAAGTGGGTAGTTTATTCTTGAACTACTTAGCCAGGAGGAGAACGCCATGCCCGCCGTGACCGTCAGCGACATCACCGTGTTGCCCCGCATCCACCAGCCGGACCCGGCGGTCGCCCGCGAGCGCGCGGTCAAGTCGGTGACCTCGGCGCCGACCGGGTACGAGGGTGAGGGCTTCCCCGTCCGCCGGGCGTTCGCCGGGGTCGACCTGAAGGACCTGGACCCGTTCATCCACATGGACCAGATGGGTGAGGTCGAATACGCGCCGGGTGAGCCGAAGGGCACGCCCTGGCACCCGCACCGCGGCTTCGAGACCGTCACCTACATGCTCGACGGCATCATGGAGCACCAGGACTCCAACGGCGGCGGCGGTGTCATCTCCAACGGCGACACCCAATGGATGACGGCCGGCTCCGGTCTGCTGCACATCGAGACGCCGCCGGAGCACCTGGTCGTCAGCGGCGGCCTGTTCCACGGTGTACAGCTCTGGGTCAACCTGCCGCGGGCGCAGAAGTGGGCGGCGCCGCGCTATCAGGACATCCGCGGTGGTGACTCCGCCTTGCTGTCCACACACGACGGCGGTGCGCTGATCCGCGTCATCGCAGGATCGGTCGACGGACACGACGGCCCGGGGTCGACGTACAGCCCGATCACGCTGGTGCACGCGACCGTCAGCCCGGGCGCCGAGCTCGTGCTGCCCTGGCAGCCCGACTACAACGCGCTCGTCTACGTGCTGGCCGGTCAAGGCACGGTCGGCACCGAGCGTCGTCCGTTCCGCAAGGGCCAGCTGGCCGTCTTCGGCCCCGGCGACACCATCCGGACGGCGGCCGCCCAGCAACAGCCCCAGGCCGAGCCGAACCTGGATGTCCTGGTCATCGGCGGCCGCCCGATCCGCGAGCCGATCGCGATGGCCGGCCCGTTCGTGATGAACACCCGCGCCGAGGTCGTCCAGGCCTTCGAAGACTTCCAGGCCGGCAAACTCGGCACCATCCCCGCCGTCCACGGCGCCCCCACCGAACTGCGCAGCAGCAACTAACCGTTCCGCGGGTCGAACGCGCCGGACTGATCGAGATCGATGTAGCCCTGGATCCGCGGGTCGTCGTTGTCCCCGCCGTACGCGTCGACGAACGCGCGTGCGGCGGGCGTCCCGCCGTACTGCGGGTTCATCCCCCGCAGGCTCATCGTCATCAGCGCCAGGTCGAGATAGCGATCGCCGACGCCAAGTCGCCCGACATCGAGAATGCCCGCGAAACGCAGCGTCTCCGGATCGATGAAGACATTCGGCGCGCAGTAGTCCCCATGAGTGACCGCCGTCCCGCCACCCGGAAACGGCGAGCCGAACGGGCAGTCGCTCAAACCATCCAGCTGCCGCAGCCCTTCGGCCAGCGCGAGTAACACCCGCGGACGGTCGGCGACCGGCCACTCCTCAGCGGCATCCCGCCCCCGCAGCTGCGACATCAACACCCACCCCGCACCCCGATCCAGCACCCGCGGACAACCAAACCCGGTGCTGTACAACCACTCCAGCCGATCCGCCTCGTCGTCCACAGCGCCGGCCAGCGGCCCTTCGCCTGCCTTGTAATAAAGGGTTTCCCGGCCACGGGTGAGCCGAACAACAGTCGCACCGGAGTATCCGGCCAGAATCGGTTCGGCAGCGGAGGCGCCGAAGCGCGTGAGCAGGTTCATCGGGCTTGATCCCAGAAGCTGTCGGAGTCGTCGAGGGCGATGAACTCCGCGATCCGCGGATCGTCCGGATCACCGCCGTACTGCTCGACGAAGCTACGGGCCGCAGGGGTCAGACCGTACTGCGGATTCAGGCCGTTCGAGAGACTCTTGTACATCAGCGCGAGATCGACGTACCGATCGCCCATCCCGAGGTTGCCGACATCGAGTATGCCGCTGAATCGCAGTGTCTCGGGGTCGACGAAGACGTTCGGCGCGCAGAAGTCTCCGTGGGTGACCGTGTCGCGGGCACCCGGGAAGGCGGAGTCGAAAGGGCACGCGTCGAGGGCGTGCAGCTCGCGCAGGCCGGTGGCCATCGCGGTCAGGACGGCGGGGCGGTCGGCCGCGGCCCACGGCTGGGAGGCGTCCTGCCCGGGCAGTTCGGCGGTGAGCAGCCAGTTGTCGCCGCGGTCGAGGATGCGCGGGCACGGGAAGCCGGTCGCGCCGAGCCAGGCGAGCCGCTCCGCTTCGGCGTTCAGCACCTTGCCGGTCTTGTAGTACAGGCGTTCACCGCGCCGATCGAGGCGGACGACCGTGGCCTCGGAGTGGCCGACGTGGACCGGTTCGGCGCTGGTGGCGCCGAACCGGTCGGTCAGGAGCTGGAGGTTCACTCAGCGAAGGTTACGGTGCAACGCCGAGATGAGCTCCCCATTTGAGGTGTCACCGTCGAGGGACCAGATCATCGCGCCGCCGAGGTTGCGCTGCGAGATGTACTGGGCCTTGCGCTTCATCTCGGTCGGGTCGTCCCAGGTCCAGAACGTCGTGCCGTCGAAGAGCCAGGCGAAGCCGGCCTTGTTGTCGCGGTGGACGGTGAAGGTCGACAGCTTGGCCTTGAGGATGCGGTAGTCCTCGTAGCCGGCCTCGAACGTCGCCGGCGCGGGGCCGGTGGCGTTCTGGAAAAGGCCGTTGTTGGCGTTCGTGACGCCGGTCCAGCCGCGGGAGTAGAACGGCACGCCCATCACCAGCTTGTTCCGCGGCGCGCCGCGGGTCAGGTAGGCGTCGATCGTCACCTGCGAGCTGAACTCGGCGGCCGTCGGGTCACCCTCGGGGCCGTCGATCGCGGACTGCTGGTTCGTCTGCGGATCCCAGGCGCCGTGGTAGTCGTAACCCTGGGTGGTGGCGAACGTCAGCTCCTTGAAGACCTTCTTGACCTCGAAACCCCGGTCGACCTGAGCCGGTGCCGCCGGGAGGAACGCGGTCAGGTCGTAGCGGCCCTTGAACGGCCACGACAACCGGTCGAGCTGCTTGCGGTACTCCTGCACCAGGCCGGTGAAGTTCTGCTTGTCCTCGGGCCGGATCACGTTGCCGGGGTTGCCCTCGCTGCCGGGCCACTCCCAGTCCAGGTCGATACCGTCGAAGACGCCCTTCGCGGCGCCGGCCGGCAGCCCGGGCAGGTTGCCCTTGATCCACAGGTCGAGGCAGGACTTCACATGCGCGGCCCGGGTCTCCGGCAGGGCGGCGTTCGAGAAGTACTTCGAACCCGTCCAGCCGCCGAGCGAGATGTTCACCCGCAGCTTCGGGTACTTCTGCTTCAGCTGCTTGAGCTGGTTCAGGTTGCCCTTGAGGGCCTGGTCGGGCGCGTCGGCCTTTCCGCTGACACTCTGCTCGGCGGTGAACGCGCGCTGGTAGTCGGCGTTCGGGTCGCTGCTGTAGCAGGTGCCCGCTTCGTCGACGAAACCGAACGCGTAGTTGATATGGGTCAGCCGGGCGGCCGATCCGTTCTTGACCAGGTCACTGACCAGGAAGTTCCGGTCGTAACCGCTCCACTGCGTGTAATACCCCACCACGCGCTGACTGCTACTGCCGTGCGCCTGAGCCGGTACGGCGGTGCCTCCCGCCAGCACCGCGGTCGCGACGACCAACAGGCTGATCTTTCGACGCTTCATCTGACTCCCCAATTGGGCGTTCAGGGACAAGTTGGGCTCACCCTAGGCGCGCTCCGACGATTAACACAATGTCCCTTTCAAAACACTGGTGAGTAAGGTCGCGACATGACGAATGTCCGCGCGGATCTGGCCCCCACCGGCGTCCTGCGAGCCGCCGTCAACCTGGGGAACCCGGTCCTCGCGCACGGGACGCCGGCCGCCCCGGGCGGGGTCACCGTCGACATCGCCCGCGAGCTCGGCCGGCGCCTCGGCGTACCGGTCGAGCTCGTCTGTTTCGATGCCGCCCGCAAATCCTTCGACGCCATCGTCACCGGCGCGGCCGACTTGTGTTTCCTCGCGATCGACCCGGCCCGGGCCGACCAGGTCGCGTTCACCGAGCCGTACGTCGTGATCGAGGGCGTGTACGTCGTCCCCGCCGAGTCGGTGCTGACCACGGTCGCGGACGTCGACGCCCCCGGCGTCCGGATCGGGGTGAAAGCCGGTTCGGCGTACGACCTGCATCTCAGCCGGACCGTCCAGCACGCGACCGTCGTCCGGGGCGAGGAAGGCGTCGATGTGTTCCGCGCCGAGGGGCTCGAGGTGGGTGCGGGGATCCGGGAGCCGGTGACGGAGTTCGTCGCGGCCCAGCCGGGGTTCCGGTTGATCGAGGAGCCGTTCATGGAGATCCGGCAGGCCGTCGGCACGCCGCAGAACCGGCAGCCGGAGACGATCGCGTTCCTGCGCGCGACCGTCGCGGAGCTGGTCGAATCCGGGTTCGTTTCGAGGTCGCTCGAAGGGTGATGCAACCTCCTTCGGGGTTCGCGACATTCCACGGTCGAGGACAACCGAAAGGGGACCCATCGTGGGATCCGCTCCACGATCGAGATGGCTCGGCGTCGTCGCCGCCGTCTCGATCGCGACCTTTGGCCTACCGGCCGCGGCCCAGGCCGCCCCGGCGCCGACACCGACGCGCGCCGGCAAACTCAGCGGTCAGGTCACGCTGCTCACCGGCGACCGCGTCACGCTCACCGAAGGCCGGGTCGCGATCGACCCCGGCCCCGGCCGCGAGCAGATCCGGTTCACGACGCGGATCGTCAAGGACCGGGTCGAGGTGCTGCCGGCCGACGTGACCAAGCAGCTCGCCGCCGGCCGGCTCGATCCGCAGCTGTTCGACGTCGCCGCGCTGATCAAAGCCGGTTACGACGACCGGAAGAGCTCGTCGATCCCGGTCATCGTCACCTACAACGGCAAGGCCAAGTCGCGCGCGGCCGCCGCGGGCGCAACCGTCACCCGGCAGTTGCCGGTCGTCAACGGCGCCGCGCTCAAGGTCGACAAGAAGAACGCGGCCGCCTTCCTGGCCGATACGACGACGGCCCGCTCCGCCGCCGGCGTCCAGAAGGTCTGGCTCGACGGCAAGCGCAAGGTCTCGCTGGACGAGTCCGTCCCCCAGATCGGCGCCCCCGCCGCCTGGCAAGCCGGCTACACCGGCAAGGGCGTATCCGTCGCCGTCCTGGACAGCGGAATCGACACCGAGCATCCCGACCTGGCGACGCAGGTCGCCGCTGCGCAGGACTTCACCGGCACCGGAGCCGGCGATCGCAACGGCCACGGCACGCACGTCGCCTCGACCATCGCCGGCACGGCGGCGGCCTCGGCCGGCAAGTACAAGGGCGTCGCGCCGGAGGCCAAGCTCTACGACGGCAAGGTGTGCGACGAGTACGGCGACTGCGCCCTCTCGTCGATCATCGCCGGGATGGAGTGGGCCGCGACCGAGGTGAAGGCGAAGGTCGTCAACCTCAGCCTGGGCGGCCGCGACACGCCGGGGATCGACCCGGTCGAGGAGGCCGTCAACCGGCTCACCGAACAGACCGGCACGCTGTTCGTGATTGCTGCCGGCAACTGGGGCCCGGACGCCGGCACGGTCGACACGCCGGGCAGCGCAGACTCCGCCCTCACCGTCGGCTCGGTCAACCGGCAGGACCAGCTCTCGGCTTTCTCCGGGCGCGGCCCGCGACTCGGCGACGGCGGTCTCAAACCTGATGTGACCGCGCCCGGCGCCGGCATCGTCGCCGCAAAGGCGAGCGAGTCGAAAATCGGCTTCCCCGTCGGCGATCGGTACCTGCAGCTCAGCGGCACCTCGATGGCTACCCCGCACGTCGCCGGTGCTGCCGCCATCCTCGCCCAGCAACACCCCGACTGGGACGCCGAGGCGCTCAAGGGCGCGCTGATGGGCGCAGCCAAGAGCATCGCCGGGCAGACCCGATTCGACCAGGGCGCCGGTCGCGTCGACGTCGCGAAAGCCGTGCAGCAGCAGGTGGGCGCTTCGCCCGGCAGCCTGTTCTTCGGCCTGGTCGAGTACCCACATGACGACGACAAGCCGATCACCAAGCCGTTGTCCTATCGCAACAGCGGCAAGCAGCCGGTCACGCTGCAGCTCGACGCCGCCCTGACCGCGCCGGACGGCAAGCCCGCACCGGCCGGATCACTCGAGCTCAGCACCCGAAGCGTCACCGTGCCCGCCGGTGGAACCGCGGTCGTGCAGGTCACGATCGACACCAACAGCGACGGCCCGACCGGCGCCTACGCCGGCCAGGTGACCGCCACCGCCAACGGCGTCGCGATCACCACGGCACTCGGGGTGAACAAGCAGCTTGAGCACTACACGATCACCACTGACGTCGTCGACCCGGACGGCAAACAAGGCACTTTCGAGAGTTTGATGACGTACAACGTCAAGACCGGCGAATCGACGGACATGTTCTGGCCCGAGCCCGGTCCGGTTCAGCTCCGGCTGCCGAAGGGTGAGTATCTGCTCTACTCGACGCAGTTCATCCCGAACCCGGAGGACCCCGAGGCCCTCGGACGTAGTTTCACCATGGTCCAGCCACGACTGGACCTGACCGGGGACAGCACGGTGACCTTCGACAGCCGAAAGGCGAAGAAGGTCACGGTTGCCGCCCCGCACGCCGAGGCCAAGATCCAGCGGGCGACCGTCGGCTATGAACGTAAGGAGACACCTGGCGCCGAAAGCAGCCTGACGGTGATGTCGCAGTATCACAGCTACGACGCCGTCTACACCGGTCAGGTCGGGCCGTCGGCGCAGCCCGGGGCGATGACCGGGTTCCTCGCGGCGGGCTGGGTGCCGCCAGGTCCAGCCGGCGACTTCCGGAATCCGCCGTACGTCCACAACCATTTCGATACCTTCCCCGGGGGGTTCCCGACCGGTTTCGACCGGGCGCTGCGAGAACAGGACTTCGCCACGATCGAGGTCCCGATCCACCAGGCCGGTGACCGCAAGACCCGGGTCGGCGCGTTCGGAATGGCGCCTGGGATGAGGTGGACCTTCGGGGCGCAACCGGAGTTCGACCAGGGTCGGACCGCACGACTGCTGGTCGCCGGGCAAGGCGCCGTGTGGATGCGGCAACTCGAGGAGCTCGACCCCGCCGATCCGAGTTTCGCGGCGACCATACTGTGGTCGAGGCATCGCCCGTACCAGGCGGGCAAGACGTACCGGGAGCCGATGAACGCCGCTGCCTTCACGACCGCGCCGGTCTGGGCCTTCCGCGATCGTGACGTGCTGAACCTCTTGGACCACACCCTGATGGATGCCAACGGCAACAAAGGTGAGACGTATCGGGACACCAGCAGCAGCCGGCTGCTCCGCAACGGCAAGCTGATCGCGGAGTCGATCTACGGCGACGCGTACATCGACGGGCTGCCGCCGGAGCGGGCGACGTACACGCTGGAGAGCACGATGACCCGGAAGTCCTGGTCGTCGTTCAGCACCCGGACGGATCGGAAGTGGACGTTCACCTCCGCGGCGACCGATCGTAAGGCGCTGTTGCCGGCGGTCGGGATCCGTTACCGGCCGAAGGTCGGGGTCGACAATGTGGCTGAGCGGACGCCGGTGACGGTGCTCCCGATCGCGCTGGAGGCGCAGCGGGACGGGGTGCTGCCGAAGATCCGGAGTGTGTCGACTCAGATTTCGGGCAATGCCGGAAAGACGTGGTCGAAGGCAACGGTGACCGCGGACGGACGGGGCGGCTACCGGGCAACTTTCGTGACCCCGAAGGGCGCCGCGGCCGTTTCACTGAAGACGAAAATCGTCGACGAATCCGGGTTCGTCACCGAAGAAACGACGTACGAGGCGTATCCGCTGCGGTAATCCGTCGTCCAGGCCGCCCGTTCACCCGGTATACCAAGGGTGAACGGGCGGTCACTGTTTTTGCAGCTTCCTGCCATGTCCTCCGGTTCGTGCAACTGAATGGGCTAGACCGGACATCTACCGGTAGTGGCCCATCGGCTCCGTTCCGTGAGGGAGGGCGGATGGGCTCGTCGTGAGGACAACCGAAACGGGAGGGACTCATCGTGGTATCAACACCACGATCGAGGCGGATCGGCGTTGCCGCCGTCGCCTCGATCGCCGCCCTGGGGATCGGCCTATCCGGCCTGGCCCAGGCAACAGCCGCCCAACCCGGGCCTGCCCGGGCCGGCAAGGCGCAGGTCGGTAAGACCGCGCAGCCGGCCACCGTCACACTCGTCACCGGCGACCGCGTCATCGTGCGCGCCGACGGCCGTGCGACCGTGCAGCCTGGTAAGGGGCGCGAACACGTCAAATTCAAGACCTACAAGGTCAAGGACCATCTGTACGTCGTGCCGTCCGACGTCTTCGGGCAGCTCGCGAGCGGCCGGCTGGACCGGCGGCTCTTCGACGTCACCGGCCTGATCAAGGCCAAGTACGACGACAAGTCGGCCAAGACCATCCCGGTGATCGTCACCTATGCAGGTAAGGCGAAACAGCGGGCTGCCGCGCCCGGGGCGACGGTGACCCGCCAGCTGCCGGTCGTCAACGGCGCGGCGCTCAAGGTCGACAAGGCCAAGGCGGCCGAGTTCCTGACCGGCTCCGCGGCGCGGTCGGCGGCCGGGATCGACAAGATCTGGCTCGACGGCAAACGCGAGCTGTTCCTCGACAAGTCCGTCCCGCAGATCGGCGCGCCGACCGCGTGGGCAGCCGGCTTCACCGGCAAGGACGTGAAGGTCGCCGTCCTCGACACCGGTGTCGACGACGCGCACCCGGACCTGGCGACGCAGGTCGCGGAGGCCAAGACCTTCATCGAGGAGCCGGTCGGTGACACCGACGGCCACGGCACGCACGTGTCGTCGACGATCCTGGGCACCGGCGCGGCGTCCGGCGGTAAGTACAAGGGCGTCGCTCCGGACGCGAAGCTGTACAGCGGCAAGGTCTGCGGCGCCTTCGACTGCCCGGAGTCGAGCATCCTCGCCGGGATGGAGTGGGCGGCCAACGAGGTGAAGGCCAAGGTGGTCAACCTCAGTCTGGGCGGTCAGGACACTCCGGAGATCGACCCGCTCGAAGCGGCCGTCAACCAGCTGACCGAGCAGACCGGCACGCTCTTCGTGATCGCCGCGGGCAACTCCGGCCTGCGGGGCCCTGGCTCGATCGGCTCGCCGGGGAGCGCGGAGGCCGCGCTGACCGTCGGCGCCGTCGACAAGCAGGACAAGCTGGCCTACTTCTCCAGCCTCGGCCCGCGCGTCGGCGACGGCGGCGTCAAGCCGGACGTGACCGCGCCCGGCGTCGACATCGTGGCTGCCCGCTCCAAGGACAGCGCCCTGCCGGGTGACAAGTACTTCAGCGCCTCCGGTACGTCGATGGCGACCCCGCACACCGTGGGCGCCGCGGCGATCCTGGCCCAGCAGCACCCGGAGTGGAAGGCCGCCGAGCTCAAGGCGGCCCTGATGGCCTCCGCCAAGCCGGCTCCGGAGTTGGGTGTCTTCCAGCAGGGCACCGGTCGCATCGACGTCGCCAAGGGCATCAAGCAGACCGTCGTCACCGACCCGGGCACCGTCTCGTTCGGCACGGCGATCTGGCCGCACGACGATGACACCCCGGTCACCAAGACGCTGACCTACCGCAACCTCGGCAGCCAGACCGTCACGCTGAACCTGGCCGCCACCTTCACCGACCCGGCCGGCAACCCGGCCCCGGCGGGCGCATTCGCGCTGAGCGCGAACTCGGTCACCGTTCCGGCCGGCGGCACCGCCTCGGTGCAGGTCACCTCGAACACCAAGCACAACGGCCCCGACGGCGCCTACTCCGGCCGCGTGACCGCGACCGGCGGTGACGCCACGGTCATCTCCGGCCTCGGCGTCAACAAGGAGGTCGAGAGCTACAACTACACGCTCAAGGCGCTCGACCGCCAGGGCAAGCCCGCCGAGGCGTTCGGCAGCCTGTTCGGCCCGACCGGTTTCGTCTTCCTGGAGGTCCCCGCCGACGGCGCGACCGTCCGGTTGCCGAAGGGCTCGTACGTCGCCGACACCTCGCAGTACGAGGGTGACCCGGAGGACCCGGCGAGCTTCAAGTCCTACTCGCTCGTCGAGCCGGGTGTGAAGCTGACCAAGGACGTCACGTCGGTGCACGATGCCCGGAAGGCCAAGCCGCTCGAGGTGGCCGTAGCCGAATCCGGCGTCGAGTCGGTGCTCGCGACGTACGGCTTCGTCTGGACGCCGTCCGGTGGGCAAGGCAGTCTGGATGCGACCTACCTCGGCCAGAACTACGACGGCGCCTACACCGCGCAGGTCGGGCCGGCGTTGCCGCCGGAGCAGATGACCGGCTACGTGTCGTCGCAGTGGGCCAAGCCGGGCGCGGACGGCCGGTTCCGCAACTCTCCGGTCTTCTACGGCCAGATGGACCCGACTCCCGGTGCCTTCCCGACCGGGCTCGCCCGCGCCGTGAAGGGTAAGGAGCTCGCCCAGCTCGACCAGCATGTCAACGTGAACAGCGACCGGCTGCTGGAGCGGGTGGCGTACGCCGCCGCGCCGAACCTCGGCGGCGGCTGGGGCGCCATCCTGGAGTACGACCAGCCGACCGCACTCAAGGCGTTCGTCGACGACAAGCCGGCCACCTGGAGCACAGGCTTCAGCGAGGTCGTCCCGAGCGCCGACCCGGAGAACCCGTTCCCGGACCTGATCACCGACGTGCAGTCGCCGTTCAAGGGCTACCAGGCCCGGAAGAAGTACGACGAGCGGTTCCACGGCGCCGCGTTCTCGACCGCGCCGAACCTGGTGATCCGGGACCAGGACTACCTGCTCGTGCTGGCCAACAGCCTGCTCGACGGCGACGGCAACGCGGGCTTCACCCGGTCCGACTCCGGATCGTCGAAGCTGCTGCGCAACGGCGAGCTGATCGGCGAGTTCGAGGGCTTCGGCAACGCCGAGGCGTTCGACCTGCCGGCCGGCAAGGCGACCTACCAGCTGCAGACCACGCAGTCCCGGGAGTCGATCTCCTCGCTCAGCACGCGGACCGACCTGACCTACACGTTCACGTCGGCCGCCACCGACAAGGAGACGCCGATCCCGATCGCCGGCCTGCAGTACTCGCCGAAGGTCGACGACCACAACGTCGCCGACCGGACGCCGGTCACCGTGCTGCCGATCACCCTGGTCGCCCAGCGTGGCGTCAAGGTCCCGGCGGTCAAGAAGCTGGAGCTCCAGGTCTCCGGCGACGACGGCAAGACCTGGCACAAGGCCGCGGTCGCCCCGTCCGGCAAGGGCGCCTACAAGGCGATCTTCGGCACCCCCAAGGGCGCGAAGACCATCTCCCTGAAGGCCCACCTGGTAGATGCCCAGGGCAACATCACCGATCAGACCACGATCGGCGCCTACCCCCTGCGCTAGTACCCGATGAAATCGGCCTGCCCTGGCAACTTACTGCCAGGGCAGGCCCTTCCCTCAACCTTCGGCACCCCGAGTCGCTTTACCCATGCAGACCACCACATGGGAGGACTCACGTGCCATCTACCGCCCGATCCAGGCAGGCAGGCGCCGTCGCCGTTGCTGCGCTCGCGATCCTGACCGCCGGACTGAGTGCGCCGGCGCAGGCCGCGCCACCGAAGCCGCCGCGAGCGGAGTCGCCGACCAAACATCAGGTCACTCTGATCACCGGAGACCGTGTCTTACTGGACGACGGTGGTCGCGGCCTGGCCGTTGTCGAGCCGGGGCCGGGACGCCGCCAGATCGCTTTCAACACCTACCGGGTCCGCGAGCGGCTGTACGTCGTCCCGTCGGATGTGCAGCCGGACGTCGCGAGCGGCCGGCTCGACCAGCGGCTCTTCGACGTCAACGGGTTGATCGCGGCACAGTACGACGACAAGTCGAGTCCCTCGATCCCGGTCATCGTCACCTACGCAGGTAGGGCGAAACAGCGCGCGGTACTACCGGGCGCCAAGGTTGCCCGGCAATTGCCGAGTGTGAACGGCACGGCGCTGCAGGTGCGCAAGACCGACGCCGGCAGCTTCCTGGCCGGTGTCGGTAAGGCTCGCTCGGCCGGCGCCGTGGCGAAGGTTTGGCTGGACGGGAAGCGCAAGCCGTCGCTCGACCTCTCGGTGCCGAAGATCGGCGCCCCCGAAGCCTGGAAGGCCGGCTTCACCGGTCAGGGGGTCAAGGTCGCCGTCCTGGACACCGGCATCGACAAGACCCACCCGGACCTGGCGACGCAGGTCGCCGGTACGCAGAACTTCACCGACGAGCCCGGCGCCGACAAGGTCGGCCACGGCACCCACGTCGCCTCGACGATCGCCGGGACCGGCGCGGCGTCCGGCGGCAAGTACAAGGGCGTCGCCCCGGACGCCAAGCTGTACGACGGCAAGGTGTGCGTCGTCGAGGGCTGTCCGGACTCGGCGATCCTGGCCGGGATGGAGTGGGCCGCCAAGGAGGTCAAGGCGGACGTGGTCAACCTCAGCCTGGGCGGCCCGGACACTCCGGAGATCGATCCGCTCGAAGCCGCGGTGAACCGGCTGTCGGCCGAGACCGGCGCGCTGTTCGTGATCGCCGCCGGCAACTCCGGCCCGACGAACGGAACGGTGGAGTCGCCCGGCAGCGCGGACGCCGCGCTGACGGTCGGCGCCCTGGACGAGTTCGACCAGTTGGCCGAGTTCTCCAGCCGTGGTCCGCGGATCGGCGACGCCGCTGTGAAACCGGACCTGATCGCACCAGGCGACGGAATCATTGCCGCCAAGGCCAAGGACGCGATCATCGGTCGGCCGGTCGGCGATCAGTACCTGGTGCTCAGCGGCACGTCGATGGCCACCCCGCATGCGGCCGGCGCCGCGGCGCTCCTGCGGCAACAGCATCCAGCCTGGCAGTCTGCCGAGCTGAAGAGCGCATTGACCGGAACGGCGAAAGCCACGGATGGGCAGACAGCGTTCCAAGAGGGCGCCGGCCTCGTCGACGTGGCGAAGGCGATCAAGCAGAACGTCGTCACCGAGCCCGGCGCGCTGTCGTTCGGTACGGCGTCCTGGCCGCACGACGACGACCAGCCGGTGACGAAACCGCTCACCTACCGCAACTTGGGCGACCAGCCGGTCACCCTGAACCTGGCCACCGACCTGAAAGGGCCGGACGGCAACCCCGCGCCGAGCAGCGCAATCGCACTGAGCGCCAACCAGGTCAGCGTGCCGGCGGGCGGCACCGCGACCGTCCAGGTCACCTCCGACACCAAACACGACGGACCGGACGGCCTGTACTCCGGCCGGGTCACCGCAACCGCCGCAGGCCTCACGCTCACCAGCCCGATCGGCATCGACCGTGAGGTGGAGAAGTACGTACTGACCTTGCGCGGCGTCGGGCCGGACGGCGAGCCGGTGGCGCCGCGCGGAATGCTCTACGAGATCGCCGACGACCAGTTGCACTTCTACGGCACCGGAAAGTCCGAGGTGAAGCTCCGGCTGCCCAAGGGCGAGCACATTCTGGACAACCGCCTGATCGTGCCCGACCCGAACAACCCGGCGAAGAGCTCGAACTATTGGACGGCGCAGCCGAGTCTGCAGCTGACCGAGGACACCACGATCGTCATCGACGCCCGCGCCGCGAAACCGCTCGAGGTCTCGGTGCCGAACCAGGAGGCCGAGCTCGCCACCGCGGTGCTGGGGTACGAACGCCCGCTGCCGGACTACAAGCTGTGGGCGCCGGCGGCGATTCTTCCAGGGATCGACAGCTTCTACACGCTGCACCTCGGCCCCGAACTCCCGACCGATCAGCTGTTCAGCTTTCTCAGCACACAGTGGGCCAAGCCGGACGCGTCCGGTGGATTCGACAACTCGCCGTTCAGCTATGCGCAGTTCCACAGCGACTACGGCCGGTTCCCGACCGGCGTCACCCGAAAGCTGCGGCAGCAGGACTTCGCGACGATCGAGCAGCAGGTCAACGCGGTCAGCGACCGGACGATCTGGCGGTCGGTCAACGCGCTGACTCCGGGCCGGCTGTCGTTGTGGACCCGCGCCTTCAGCAACAGTCAGCCGAGCTCGGCCAAGGTATTCGTGGAGGCGAAAGCCGCGCATTGGTCGACCAGCATCATCGAGCCGATGGATCTGAGTCAGGATCCTCACGGTCTCCCGTTCGGTTGGCACAGCTGGATCGACAGCCCGTACAAGGTCTACCAGCCCGGTAAGACCTATCGCGAACGCTTCAACGCGGCCGCCTTCGGGACCGGGCCGTCCGAGCCGATGTGGTCCGGCGACCTGATGCTGCTGTTCCTCGACCCGTTGGTGGACGCCGACGGTAACCGCGGCAACATGCTGGTCGACAGCGAGTCGGGCAAGCTCTTCCGCAACGGCGAGCTCGTCTACGAGGTCGACCGGTTCGGGTTCGTCGTCATGGACGGGCTGCCCAAGGAACCGACCCGCTACGTGTACGAGACCACGCAGTCGCGCCCGTCGCACTCCGCCCTCAGTACCCGTACGGACCTGCGTTTCGAGTTCACGTCCGCGCCCGGGGACGGCGAGAAGCGGATCCCGATGGTCGGCGTCGGCTACCGCCCGAAGGTCGACCAGCGCAACCGCGTCGACCGGACGCCGGTCACCGTGCTGCCGGTCTTCCTGACCGCCTCCCGGGATGTCAACGGCGTCGAGCAGCCGCTACCGAAGATCAAGAAGGTCGAGGTTCAGGTGTCCGGGGACGGCGGGAAGACGTGGCGGGCGGCGAAGGTGAGCGGGAGCAAGGGTGAGTATCGGGCGGTGTTCGCGACGCCGAAGGGGGCGCAGGATATCTCGCTGAGGGTTCATGTGGCCGATGCCGAAGGCAACACTACGGATCAGACCACGATTGGCGCATATCCCTTGAAATGAAGGGAAGTTGAGATCAACCTCTGTGTCCTTCGCGACGTCTGCCTGATCGACTTGTGCGTCGACTGGAAAGGTAGATGAGGTTGAACAGAAAACGAGTTGCGTTGGCGGGCGCCGCGGTCGTGGGGACCGCGGCGCTTGTCTCGACCGCGGCTTTGGCCGGCGGCGGTGCGCAGGCGGCCCAGCCGGCTGCCGCGGCCGCGAAGCCGGCGGTTGCGAAGCCGGAGCCGGCCAAGGTGGTCACGTTGATCACCGGTGACCGGGTCGTCGTCCGGCCGGGGCAGGCGCCAACGGTGACCGCGGGCAAGGGGCGGGCCGGGATGGTCTTCAAGACCAGCCGGGAGCGTGGCCGGCTGCGGGTGCTGCCGGTCGACGTGCTGGCCGCGGTCAAGTCGGGGCGCCTCGACCGCCGGTTCTTCGACGTCACCGGGCTGATCGAGATGGGGTACGACGACGCCCGGACGAAGGCGACGCCGGTGCTGTTGCCGGCGGCCGGCGTCCAGCTGCGCAGCACGTTGCCTGGGGCAACGATGCCGCGGCCGATCGGGACCTCCGGGCTGGCCGCGGCGACGGTCGACAAAGCCGCCGGCGGCGCGTTCTTCGCCAGTCTGAGCCGGGGGCTGCGCAGCCGGTCGGCGGGCACGATCTGGCTGGACGCCAAACGCCGTACGCAACTCGACAAGAGCGTTCCGCAGATCGGCGCGCCGGCGGCCTGGAAGGCCGGGTTCACCGGCAAGGGCGTGCCGGTGGCGGTGCTCGACAGCGGGATCGACGCCAACCACCCGGACTTCAAGGGCTTGGTTGTCGGCGGCAAGAACTTCACCAAGGACCCGGCCGGCGACCAACTCGGTCACGGCACCCATGTCGCCTCGACGATCGCCGGCTCCGGCGCCGCGTCGAAGGGTAAGTACAAGGGCGTCGCACCTGGCGCGCGGTTGCTCGACGGCAAGATCTGCGACGGCGAGGGCAGCTGCCCCGACTCCGCCATCCTGGCCGGGATGGAGTGGGCCGCGGTCGAGCAGAAGGCCCGGGTGATCAACATGAGCCTCGGGATCTACGACGAGCCGGGGCTCGACCCGATCGAGGCCGCACTCGATCGGCTGACGGCGAAGACCGGCGCGTTGTTCGTGGTCGCCGCCGGTAACGAGGGCCCCGACGGCCAGACCGTTCGCTCGCCCGGTACGGCGGTGTCCGCGCTGACCGTCGGCGCGGTCGACAAGCAGGACGCGCTGGCCGATCTCAGCAGCCGCGGCCCCCTGCTCGAAGGCGTCGGGATCAAACCTGACGTGATGGGCCCCGGCGTCGACATCGTCGCGGCCCGGGCGAAGGGCACGAACGAAGGCGAGCCGGTCGGCGAGAACTACGTGATGGCCAGCGGCACGTCGATGGCGACGCCGCACGTGGCCGGGGCGGCCGCGATCCTGGCCCAGCAGCATCCGAAGTGGAAGGCGGCGGAGCTGAAGGCCGCGCTGATGAGCACCGGCAAGGTGATCAAGGCCGCCACCGTGTTCGAGCAGGGCGCCGGCCGGATCGACGTCGCCCGCGCGATCACCGGCTCCGTCGTCTCGGTCCCCGGCAGCATCGACTTCGGCACGGCGCTCTGGCCGCACACCGACGACAAGCCGGTCGCCAAACAGCTCACCTATCGCAACCTCGGCGCGAAGGCGGTCACGCTGTCGCTGCAGGCCAGCTCGATCACCGGCAGCGCGGCGGGTCCGGAGAGCGCGTTCAAGCTCAGCGCCGCCAAGCTCACGGTCCCGGCCAACGGCACCGCGGCCGTGACGGTCACCTCCGACACGAACCACCGCGGGCCGGACGGCCTGTACTCCGGCCGGGTCGTCGCGACCGCGCCCGGTGTCAGCATCGGGACGCCGCTCGCCGTCGAGAAGGAGATCGAGAGCTACGACGTGTCCGTCCGGCACCTGATGCTCGACGGCAAGGGCACCGACAAGAACTTCACCCGGCTGTACTCGCTGACCAAACCGCTCGCGATCGACATCACCACCGACGCCAACGGCGCCGCGAAGGTCCGGATCCCGAAGGACAAGTACTTCGTCGAGTCGATCCTCGGGGACACCAGCACCCGCGTCTACCAGCTGATCTGGCCGAACCTGAGCATCGGCCGGGCGATGAAGCTGGACGTCGACGCCCGGAAGACCAAGCCGATCAAGGTGACGTTGCCGCGCAAGAACACCGCGCTGATCAAGGCGGAGTTCGAGTACCTCCGCAAGGGCGCGAACGATCTCGAGGTCGAGGGCGGGATGGAGGTCGAGGGCAACCCCGACAACCTCTGGGTCGGGTCCATGGGCGCGGCGGCCCCGCTCGACAAGTTCCACGTGACGAGCAACTCGCGCTGGGTGGTGCAGCGCAAACCCGGTGACAACCGGAACGCGCCGTACGACTACAACCTGGTCCAGAACCGCCGCGGCAGCTACTACACCGGCTACCGGCGCGTGGTGCGCGAATCCGACCTGGCGCGGATCGACTCCAAGTACGCCGCGGACGCGGTCGGCGGGCTGCTGTCGGACGAGCGGTTCGGCTGGGTCCCCGGCCTGGATCAGAGCACGGCCGGGATCAGCACGTTCTACAACGCTCCGGCGACCGCGACACACTTCGTCGAGATCAATGCCGGCACCGGCCCGATGCACTGGTACGGCGCGGCGACGTACAGCGTGATCGAGGGCGAGGAGGTCTACCTGCCGTTGATGCTGAACTCGACCGGGCCGAAGCTCAAGCCGGGCAGCCGATACGCCGAGCAGTGGGGCCGGTCGGTCGCGAACGCCGCACTCGACGCCGGGGACGGCGTGTATCGCCAGGGCAACGAGCTCGACGTGCTGGTCTTCCCGGTCTCGGATGCCGACGGCCATCTCGGGACGTCGCTGGCCGGCTCGGATTCCGAGACGACCAAGGTGTTCCACAACGGCAAGCTGCTGAACTGGTCCTCGGTCGCGGGGCAGATCAACATCCCGGCGGTGCCGGCCGCGAAGGCGGCGTACCGGATCGAGGTCTCGATCAAGCGCAGCAAGATGCAGCTGGCCACGCAGGTCGACCATGTCTGGAGCTTCGACTCGCAGGACACCGGCGATGTCAAGGAGATCCTGCCGCTGCGCGACGTCCACTTCACACCGGCGGTGGACCAGCAGAACGCGGTCGCCCGCACGGCGACCACCACGCTGCCGTTCCGGATCGTCAACGCGCAGAATGCGAAGCCGGCCGGGATCACCGCGGTCGCGGTCGATGTCTCCGGTGACGGCGGGAAGACCTGGCAGCGCACCGCCGTCACCAAGCTGGCCGACGGCAGCTACCAGGCCGTCGTCAAGACCCCAGCAGGTAAGACGATCTCGCTGCGGTCCTCGGTCAAGGACAGCGCCGGCATCGTCTCGGCGCAGAAGGTATTGCACGCCTATCGAATCCGCTGACCCGCGCAACCCCAGGTTTCGGTCACTGCGTATCGACACTGCAGAACCGACCGAGACCTGGGAGGGCCGACAGTGGCTCCGAAGATGAGAAAGCGGCCCGCGATCGCCGTACTGGCGGTCGCGGGCCTTGCTGTACCCGGCCTGCACGCTGAGGCCGCGCCGCCGCCGGCGGCTGGGCCGCAAGACGTGCGGGTCACGCTGATCAGCGGCGACACCGTGCGGCTGCATGGCGGCGATCCGGCCCGGCAGTCGATCGAACCCGGTCCCGGCCGGGAGCGCATCGGCTTCCAGGCCCACCGGACGAAGGACCATTCGTACGTGATCCCGGCGGACCTGACCAAGGCAGTCGCCGATGGCCGTCTGGACCGGCGCCTGTTCGACGTCAAAGGCCTGATCGCCGCCGGGTACGACGACGCGTCGACCACCGAGATCCCGGTCATCGCGACGTACCAGGGCAAGGCGAAACGCACCGTCCCGGCCAACGCCGAGGTCACCCGCCAGCTCGCCGCCGTGAAGGGCGCGGCGCTGCGCATCGACAAGCGCAAGGCCACCGCCGACCTCGGCTCGGCGACCAAGATCTGGCTCGACGGTAAGCGAGAGCTCAACCTGGAGCAGTCGGTGCCGCAGATCGGCGCACCGGCTGCCTGGCAGGCCGGGTTCACCGGTAAGGGCATCAAGGTCGCGGTCCTCGACACCGGGATCGACGCCACCCACCCCGATCTGGCCGGCCAGGTCGCAGGCGCGCGCGACTTCACCGACACCTCGGCCGACGACGCCGTTGGTCACGGCACCCACGTCGCGTCCACGATCGCCGGCACCGGTGCGGCGTCCGGCGGTAAGTACAAGGGCGTCGCCCCGGAGGCGAAGCTCTATGACGGCAAGGTCTGCGCCACCCGGAGCTGTCCGGAGTCGGCGATCCTGGCCGGGATGGAGTGGGCCGCGAACGAGGTCAAGGCCACGGTCGTCAACATCAGCCTGGGCGGTCCGGACGGGCCGGAGATCGACCCGCTGGAAGACGCCGTCAACCGGTTGACCGCGCAGACCGGCACGCTGTTCGTCATTTCCGCGGGCAACGAAGGTCCGAAGGCCAGGACGGTCGGCTCACCGGGGAGCGCGGACGCCGCACTGACGGTCGGCGCCGTCGACAAACAGGATGGGCCGACCCCTTTCTCCAGCCAGGGCCCGCGGGTGGGTGACCACGCGGTCAAACCGGATATCTCCGCACCCGGTGCCGGCATCGTCGCGGCCAAGGCCAAGAACGCGACGATCGGCCGGCCGGTCGGCGATCAGTACCTGAACCTCTCCGGTACGTCGATGGCCGCACCGCACACCGCGGGCGCAGCTGCCCTCCTCGCCCAGCAGCATCCGGCCTGGAAGGCGACCGAACTGAAGGGCGCGCTGATGGGCTCGGCCAAGCCGGCCGCCGACCAGACTGCCTTCCAGCAGGGTGCCGGGCGGGTCGATCTGACCACCGCGATCAAGCAGACCGTGATCGCCGAGCCGGGCAACATCTCCTTCGGCCAGGCGACCTATCCGCATACTGACGACGAACCCGTCACCAAGCCGGTGACCTATCGCAACCTCGGCGACCAGCCGATCACCCTCGACCTCGAAGCATCGTTCACCGGCCCGGACGGCAATCCCGCTCCGGCCGACGCCTTCCAGCTCAGCGCGACGTCCGTCACGATCCCAGCGGGCGGTACGGCTGCGGTCCAGGCGACCTCGAACACCAAGCACACCGGCCCGGACGGCCTCTACTCCGGCCGCATCACCGCAACCGGCGGCGGCCAGAAAGTCACCGTCGCAACCGGCGTCGACAAGGCTGCCGAGTCGTATCAGCTGACCATCCAGACGATCGCCCGCGACGGTAAACCGTCCGACGGTCCGTTGCTGCTGTTGGACCTCGCCACCGGGGAGATCTCGTACCCCGAGACGACCGGAACACTCGAGCTCACGCTGCCCAAGGGCGAGTACCTGATCGACCAGTTCCAGGAGTTCGAGCGCGGCCCGGAGGACTGGATCTTCTTCGAACTCGCTGCCCCACAGGTGAAACTCGACGCCGACCGGACGATCGTCCTCGACGCGCGACAAGCGAAGCCCGTCCTGACCTCCGCGCCGCGGGCCGGCGCGACGCAGGCCCAGTCCGTGATCGGGTACGACCGGAGGTTGACCGACCCCGACGAGTTGGGACTGGCTACGGGCCTGCTGAACTTCCGGCTCGGAACGGCGTACACGCTCAGCCTCGGCCCGAAGTTGCCGCCTGAGCAGCTGACCGGGTACGTGGCGTCGCAGTGGGCCCTCCCGGACGGTGCGGGTAGACACCGGAACACGCCGTACATTTACGCCCTGGCCGACTACCAGCCAGGGGAGTTCGTCACCGGATACAACCGGGTCCCCAAGCCGCAGGACTTCGCGATCATCGACTCCCCGATCCATCTGACCTCGGACCGGGAGGTGGGGCGCACGATCGTCCCGGTGTTGCCTGAGGTGTCCGGCGTCTGGGTGCGGGTGTTCCCCCTCGACGCGCCGCGCACGGTCCGGCAGTACGTCGACCGCGGTGCTCCGCAGTGGTTCGGCGAGGCGATCGATTTCGATGCCGACGACAACGTCGTCGGGTACACCGCGAGCTCGCCGAAGACGTATCAGCCAGGCCGGAACTACCACGAGCGCTGGCAGGCCGCTGCCTTCGGGCCGCGCGTCGCTGCGGCCACCCGGACCGCCGACAAACTGCAGTTGTTGATCGGGAATCGCGGTGACGCGGACGGCCGGTTCGGGAACCTCTGGTCCGACCAGGCGGTCAGCACGCTCCTCCGCGATGGGCAGGAGGTGACCAGCTCGCCGAGCTTCGGATACGCGGCGGCCACCGGACTGCCGGCGGCGAAGGCGACGTACAAGTTCGTGACGACCGGCACCCAGTCGCTGGCGGACTTCGCGACGAAGATCGAGTTGACGGCGACGTTCACCTCCAGCGCGCAGGACACCAAGCTGCCGATCAGCACGGTCCGTTTCCGGCCGGCGGTCGGGCTCGACAACAAGGTGGATCGGACGAAGGTGACCGAGTTGCCGGTGCTGGTGGACGGCGCGAAATCCGTGAAGTCGTTGAAGGTCCAGGTGTCGGGTGACGGCGCGACGTGGACCGAGGCGACGGTGCAGCGGACGGCCGCCGGGTATCGGGCCGTCTTCCCGACCCCGGCCGGGTCGAGTGTCGCGCTCAAGGCGCAAGTGGTCGACCGGGACGGAAACTCCACCGAACAAGCGGTGTTCGACGCCTATCGAATTCGCTGAGCCCTGCAACCCTTGGTCGCGACCGTTGCGTCTCGGCGGTAACCGAGACCTGGGGAGGGCCTGAAGATGGCTCCGAGTAGGAGAAGCAGACCCGCGATCGCCGCCGTGGCGGTCGCGGGTCTGGCGTTGAGTACGGTGAGTGGGCCGGCCGCGGCCGAGCCGGTCGCTGCCGAGCCTGGTGGCAGGTCAGTCAGCGTCACGCTGATCACGGGTGACCGCGTCGTTCTGCACGGCAAGCAGCCGACGATCGAGCGTGGGCCGGGGCGGGAGCGGATCGGCTTCCAGACCTACAGCGTGCGAGGGCACACGTACGTCATTCCCGGGGACGCCGTGAAGGCGATCGGCGCCGGGCGAGTGGACGAACGGCTCTTCGACATCACCGGCCTGATCGAGGCTGGGTACGACGACGCGTCGACCAAGGAGATCCCGATCCTGGCGACGTACCAGGGCAAGGGCAAGCGGTCGGCGCCTGCCGGTACGACGGTGACCCGGCAGCTGCCGGCGATCAACGGCGCCGCCCTGAAGGTGGACAAGAAGCAGGCGAAGCCGGCGTTGCTGACCGCCGCCGCGAAGGTCTGGCTGGACGGCAAACGCAAGGTCAGCCTGGACAAATCCGTCCCCCAGATCGGCGCCCCGGCCGCCTGGCAAGCGGGCTTCACCGGCAAGGACGTCAAGGTCGCGGTGCTGGACACCGGGATCGACAAGACCCACCCGGATCTGGTCACCCAAATTGCCGGTGGCAAGAACTTCACCGCGGAAGCGGACGGCGACCGGTACGGCCACGGTACCCATGTCGCGTCGACGATCGCCGGTACCGGCGCGGCGTCCGACGGCAAGTACAAGGGGGTCGCGCCCGAGGCACAGCTGTACGACGGCAAGGTCTGCAACGGGTCCGGTAGCTGCGCCGACTCCGCGATCCTTGCCGCGATGGACTGGGCAGCCAATGAGATCAAGGCGAATGTCGTCAACATCAGCCTCGGCGGACCCGACTTCCCCGAGCTCGATCCGCTCGAGGAGGCGATCAACCGGTTGACCGCGCAGACCGGGACACTGTTCGTGGTCGCGGCCGGTAACAGTGGGCCGCGGGCCGGGACGGTCGAGTCCCCGGGCAGCGCGGACGCGGCGCTGACCGTCGGAGCGGTCGACAAGGAGGAAGGTCTGGCGGACTTCTCCAGCATCGGTCCGCGGACCGGCGACGGAGCGCTCAAGCCGGACGTGACCGCGCCCGGCGTCGATATCATCGCCGCGAAGTCGAAGGACGGCTTCATGGGTGATCCGGTCGGTGACCACTACACCACCGCGTCCGGTACGTCGATGGCGACGCCGCACACCGCCGGCGCCGCGGCGTTGCTCGCACAGCAGCACCCGGCCTGGAAGGCGGCCGAGCTGAAGAGCGCGCTGCTGGGGTCGGCGAAGGAGATCGCCGGGCAGACCGGGTTCCAGCAGGGCGCCGGGCGGATCGATGTTGCCCAAGGCATCAAGCAGACCGTGCAGGCCGTCGAAGGCAGTCTGTCGTTCGGTTTGGCGGCATACCCGCACACCGACGACGAGCCGGTCACCAAGGCGCTCACCTATCGCAACAGCGGCGACCAGCCCATCACCCTGAAGCTGGACGGCAAGCTCACCGGGCCCGACGGTAAGGCCGCCCCGGCGGGCGCGCTTCGGCTCAGTGCCGAAACGCTGACCGTGCCCGCGAACGGAACGGCGTCCGTGCAGGTCACCTCGAACACCAAGCACACCGGCCCGGACGGGACGTACGCCGGCCGGATCACGGCGACCGACGGCGACCAGACCGTCGGTACGGCGCTCGGCGTCGACAAGGAGGTCGAGTCGTACACGTTGACCCTGGAGGCGATCGCCCGGGACGGGAAACCCTCCGACTGGCCGGTCGACCTGTTCTCGATCGAACGCGAAGAGCGCAAGTCGCTCGACACCTCGCGTGGCACGGTGCAGATCCGGCTGCCGAAGGGCAAGTACCTCCTGCGGCAATGGGCGGAGTTCGAGCGAGCGCCGGAGGACTGGGTCTCGATCCACTTGGTGGCTCCGCAGGTCGAGCTCGACACCGATCGCACGGTGGTTCTGGACGCGCGGACGGCCAAGGGCGTCACGACGAAGCTGCCGGACGCCGAGGCCGAGCAGACCGGCCAGCAGATCGGCTTCTTTCGGAGGCCGGCGTCGCCAGGCGGCCAGGGCTACTTCTACTCCGGCCCCAGCTACGGCCCGGACGGCCTCTTCACCGCCGGCATCGGACCGAAGCTGTCGGCTGACGAGTTCAGCGGACACCTGATCTCCGAGTGGGCGGTGCCCGGAGCAGACGGCCGCTTCGTGAACTCGCCGTACGTCTACCAGTTGGCGAAAACGCAGCCTGGCGAGTTCCCGACCGGCGACCAGCGCGTCGTCCGGCGTTCGGAGCTCGCGGTCGTCGATACGACGCTGCATGCGACGTCCGGCGCCCGGATCAATCGGTACACCTGGCCCGAGGTTCCGGGAGGGCGAGGCTCACTCTGGCTCAGCGGACTGAAGTTCGACACCCCGCGGACCGTTCGGTACTACTACGACGACCTGCCGGGTGGCTGGCTGGGAGCGGTGGAAGAGCAGGGCGGAGGACGTCCGCCCGAACTGATCTGGCGTTCGGATTCGGTCGACCCGGTGCGGTACCGGGCCGGCCGGACCTACCAGGATCGTTGGAACGCGGCGGCCTTCGGCCCACGAGCCTTCCACGCCAAGCGGACCGCCGACCGGATGTTGATCTGGATCGATCGGCTGGGCGACTCGGACGGCCGATTCGGCGGGGTTGTGGGTGGAACCGCGCAGACCGTCTTCTACCGGGACGGTCAGCAGATCGCGACCACGGGCGCCTTCGGCTCGGTCAATGTGTCCGGGTTGCCGGCTGGGGAGGCGACGTACAAGGTGGTCGCCACCGGTACCCAGTCGGTGCTGCCGTTCGCGAGCAAGGTTGATCTGACGGTGACCTTCACGTCGGCGGCGACCACGGTGCCGACCGATCTGCCGATCAGTACGGTGCGGTTCCAGCCGGTTGTGGATCTGCACAACAAGGTGGCGCGGACGGCGGTGACCGAGCTGCCGGTGGTGGTCGACGGCACAACGGCGGTGAAGTCGCTGAAGGTCCAGGTGTCGGGTGACGGGACGAAGTGGACGGAGGCGAAGGTGCAGCGGACGGCGAAGGGCTATCGGGCGAGCTTCGCGACGCCGGCCGGGCCGAGTGTCTCGTTGCGGGCGCAGCTCGTCGACAAGGCGGGGAACACCACCGAGCAGGCCGTGATCGCGGCGTACCTGCTCAAGTAACGCCGAAGGCCCCCGCGGAGTCGATCCGCGGGGGCCTTCGCAAGCGGTGAATCAGCCGAGCAGCTTGAGGGCCTTGACGGCCTCGCGCTCCTCGCCGAGCTCGGCGGTGGACGCGTCGATCCGGGCGCGCGAGAAGTCGTTGACCTCGAGGCCCTGGACGATCTCCCAGTCGCCGTCCTTGGTGGTCACCGGGAACGAGGAGATCAGGCCCTCCGGGACGCCGTACGAGCCGTCGGAGACGACCGCCATCGACAGCCAGTCGCCGTCGGCCGAGCCGCGCAGCCAGTCCCGGGTGTGGTCGATGGTGGCGGCCGCGGCGGAGGCGGCCGAGGACGCGCCCCGGGCCTCGATGATCGCGGCGCCGCGCTTCTGCACGGTCGGGATGAAGTCGTTCTCCAGCCAGTCCTGGTCGTTGACGACCTCGGCGGCGTTCTTACCGGCAACCTCGGCGTGGAAGATGTCCGGGTACTGCGTGGCGGAGTGGTTACCCCAGATCGTCAGTTTCTTCAGATCGGTGACGTGGACGCCGGTCTTGTTCGCCAGCTGGGCGAGCGCGCGGTTGTGGTCCAGCCGGGTCAGCGCGGAGAAGCGCTCGGCCGGGATGTCCGGCGCGTTGCTCTTGGCGATCAGCGCGTTGGTGTTGGCCGGGTTACCGGTGACGGTGATCCGGATGTCGTCGGCGGCGTGGTCGTTCAGCGCCTTGCCCTGGACGGTGAAGATCGCGCCGTTGGCCTCCAGCAGGTCACCGCGCTCCATACCCTTGGTCCGCGGCCGCGCGCCGACCAGCAGCGCGACGTTGGCGCCGTTGAAGATGACGTTCGGGTCGTCGCCGATCTCGATCCCGGCCAGCGTCGGGAAGGCCGAGTCCTGGAGCTCCATGACCACGCCCTCGAGCGACTTCAGCGCGGGGGTGATC
The DNA here is from genome assembly GCF_013131805.1 of Kribbella sandramycini. Classification (GTDB taxonomy): domain Bacteria; phylum Actinomycetota; class Actinomycetes; order Propionibacteriales; family Kribbellaceae; genus Kribbella; species Kribbella sandramycini. The sequence continues at coordinate 73,098 of NZ_JABJRC010000009.1, forward strand.
TCCAGCAGCCGCAGCTCCACCGGGGTGTCCGGGCCGAGCAGCGCGCCGCTCGCGATCCGGAACAACAGGCTGTAGCCGATCTGACCAGCGGCGCCGGTTACGGCCACCTTCACCGGTGTATTGCTCACGACAGCTCCTATCTGTGCATTCTTGGTGCTTCGGACGCTAGCAACATCCACCGCGCGGCCCAACCCTGGGTCGCCCCCGACTTGCTCACACCCGGTCTCATCGTTCACCGTTCGGTCATCCGCCGTACGTCGCGGGTCTGCAGAGGTCGCCGAAGGTTCTCCCAGTCCCTGACTTGTAAGGAGTAACTCCATGAAGCGTTTGGTCCCGGTGGTGGTGTCCGCGCTCGCGGTCACCGCGACGGCCCTGGTTCCCCAGGTGCTCACCCAGAACCAGTCCCAGAGCCAGGCCCAGGTGAGCGGGGCGTCGCACCAGCGCGACGACTTCGTCATCGTCGGCCACCGGGGCGCGTCCGGGTACCGGCCCGAGCACACGCTGGCGTCGTACGAGCTGGCTGCCCGGATGGGCGCCGACTACATCGAGCCGGACCTGGTCACCACCAAGGACGGCGTCCTGGTCGCCCGGCACGAGCCGGAGATCGGCGGCACGACGGATGTCGCGAGCCGGCCCGAGTTCGCCAAGCGGAAGAAGACCAAGCAGCTCGACGGCGTCGCGACGACCGGCTGGTTCACGGAGGACTTCACGCTCAAGGAGCTGAAGACCCTGCGCGCGGCCGAGCGCATCCCGGCGATCCGGCAGCACAACACCGTGTTCAACGGCCGCTACCAGATCCCGACCCTGCAGGAGGTCATCGACCTCAGCAAGCGGCTCTCGAAGGAGCTCGGCCGTCCGGTCGGCATCTACCCCGAGACCAAGCACCCGACCTACTTCCAGCAGCAGGGTCTCGCGCTGGAGCCGGCCCTGGTGAAGACGCTGAACCGCAACGGCCTGAACCGGCCGGACGCGAAGGTCTTCGTCCAGTCGTTCGAGGTGGCGAACCTGAAGGCCCTGCACAAGCAGTTGCGGGTGCCGCTGGTCCAGCTGACCGACGCCGAGGGGCAGCCGTACGACTTCACGGTCGCGGGCGACAAGCGCACGTACGCCGATATCACCAGCCCCAAGGGCCTGCGTGAGGTGGCGCGCTACGCGTCCGGCCTCGGCCCGTACAAGGAGCAGGTCATCCCGTTCACCGCCGAGGGCAAGCTCGGCAAGCCGACCACGCTGGTCGCCGACGCGCACCGGGCCGGCCTGGTCGTGCACCCGTACACCTTCCGGATCGAGAACAACTTCCTCCCGGCGAACTTCGACAGCTCGGCTGTGCCGTTCGAGTCGGGCAACCTGTTCGGCGAGATCGCGGCCTACCGGGCGACCGGGATCGACGGCCTGTTCAGCGACAACCCCGACGTCGCGGTGGCGCAGGAGAAGGAAAGCAAGTAGGTGCTGCGAAGATAGGCGGGTGGAACGCAAGGTCGGCTCGGGGACGGCGACGGTCGAGGCGGAGGCCGACGGCACGTACGTGCTGCGGGTCGACGGCTCACTGCAGTCGCAGGTCGACCTCGCGGACCCCACCCACCTCTCGTTCGAGTACATGCGGCGGATCGCCGACGTGCTGGACGTGATCGCGCCGCGCAAGCAGCCGATCGCGGTCGCGCACGTCGGCGGCGCCGCGCTCAGCTTGCCGCGGTACGTCGCCGGCACCCGGCCGCGGTCGCGGCAGGTCGTCCTCGAACCCGACGAGGACCTGACCGAGTTCGTCCGGGAGACGCTGCCGCTGCCGAAGCGCTCCGGGATCAAGGTCCGCGGCGTGACCGGCCGCGCCGGTGTCACCGACCTCTACGAGGACTCGATGGACGTCCTGATCCTGGACGCGTTCGAGCGCGAAGCGGTCCCGGCGAGCCTGGTGACGAGTGAGTTCTTCGCCGAATGCGCCCGCGTCCTGCGGCCGACCGGCGTTCTGATCGCCAACCTGATCGACGGCACGGCCGGTCTGCCGTTCATCCGGCGGACGGCGGCCACCGTGCGGGCCACCCTCGGGGAGGGCGTCGTCCTGGCCGAGCGCAAGGTCCTCCGCGGCAAGGGCTTCGGCAACGTCATCCTGGTCGCCTCTCGGCACCCGCTCCCGGAGCTCGCCGCCGCCGGTCGCCGGGCCCAGCCGCCGTACGAGGTGCTCGCGCTGAGCGAGCTCGCTGGGAAGGCGGCCGTGCTCACCGACGGCGACGGATTCACGCCGCCCGCCGCGCCGCCGGGAACTTTTCGCGCCTGACCTCGGCACTTCGCGTAGCTGTTCGGCTACGGAGTGTGGTATGTAGATGACGGCTTCCGCCGCCATCTGCGACTGAACGGGGATCATCGATGGCTGGTCGGCTGCGCCTGCTACTCGCTCTGCTACTGCTCGCCGGCTCCGGATTGGTGCCGAATGCAACAGCAGCGGCGGAGACGATCCGCACCTTCGGCAAGGTCTTCGGCACGCAGACGAACGGCGCGATCCGGATCACCGGCAACGCGCTGGAGACCTGTGACACCGGCGTCGCCGCCTGCCGGTCGGCGCTGGCCGGCAGCGCTACCGGCGCCTCCAACAACGAGTGGGCGATGCGCCTGCTCGATGCGGACGCCGATGCCGGCACCAAGTCGTCCTCGGCGGCCAAGGTGAGCCTGCCGGATGGCGCGAAGGTGCTCTACGCGGGCCTGTTCTGGGGTGCGAGCCGGGCCGCGGGTACTGGTGGGACGGCGAGCACCGGCGACGGTAAGACGATCAAGCTCCGGCTTCCGAACAAGACGGAGTACCAGACGCTGACCGCCGGGCGGACGGACTACCTGAGCGCCCAGACGCAGGACTACTCCTCCTACCTCGACGTGACGACGCTCGTCCAGGAGGCCGGCCCCGGTGAGTACTGGGGTGCCGACATCGCCGCCGGGACGGGCGCCGACCGGTACGCCGGGTGGAGCCTGGTGATCGCCTACGAGGACGCCGACGAGCCGCTGCGCGACCTGTCCGTCTTCAACGGGTACGCCCGGGTGACCACCGGCGACGTGATCAAGACCAGCATCTCGGGCTTCCTGGCCCCGCCGAGCGGCCCGGTCAACGCGCGCTTCGGCAGCGTCACCTACGAGGGGGACGCCGGGATCAGCGGCGACTACTTCGCCGTCAACGGCACCCGGCTCGCGGACGCCCAGAGCCCGTCGGCCAACTTCTTCGGCAGCCGGGTCACCGACGCCGGCGCGAACCTGACCGACCGGACGCCGGCCGCCCTGAACAACCTCGGCCTGGACGCGAAGGTGGTCGATGCGGCCGGCATCCTCGCGAACAGCGCGACGACCGCCGAGCTCACCTTCGCCAGCACCGGCGACTTCTACTACCCGGCCGCGCTGACCACGCAGATCGATCTCTACGCCCCGACGATCAAGGGCACGAAGACCGTCCGCAACCTGGCCGGGAACGATCCGGCGAAGGTGGGGGACACGCTCGAGTACACGCTGAGCTACGGCAACACCGGCGAGGACGACGCGCTCGACTCGATCGTCCGCGACGATCTGCCGCCGAACACGACGTACGTCCCCGGGTCGCTCGCGATCGGGACGGCCGGTAAGACCGATCAGGCCGGTGACGACCAGGCGGAGTACGACGAGACCGCGCGCAGCGTGCGGTTCCGGGTCGGCACCGGCGCGAACGCCAACAAGGGCGGCCGGCTGCGCACCAACGACACGACGACCGTCCGGTTCCGCGTCACACTCGACGCGGCCTCGGCCGGGACGACTGTGGTCAACACCGGCTACCTGGACTACACGGCCGCGACGCTGAAGAAGCCGTACACCTACCGCGCCGAAGAGGTCCGGACGCCGGTCGCGGAGTCGGCCGATCTGGTGCTGACCAAGACCGGTACGCCGGATCCGGTTCCGGCCGGTGCCGAGCTGACTTACAAACTCGTTGCCCACAACAACGGTCCGAGCGTGGCCCAGAACGTCGCCGTGACCGACACCCTGCCCGATGGCGTCACGCTGGTCTCCGCGACGTCGACCCAGGGCGCCTGTACGTCGAGCCCGGGCAAGGTCGACTGCGCGATCGGTGAGGTCGCGTCGGGTGCGGAGGCGACGATCACGGTCGTGGTCCGGGTGCCGGCCACGACCGCGCTGACGAATGTGGCGACCGTGACCAGTACGACATCCGACCCGAATCCGGGGAACAACAGCGCGACGGTCACGACGCCGGTGACCCGATCGGCCGATCTCCAGCTGCAGAAGGCGGTCGCGCCGACCGGCCCGGCACCGGGGGAGAAGGTCAAGTACACGCTGACGATCCGGAACAACGGGCCGTCGGATGCCGAGCAGGTACGGATCGCGGACTCGTTGCCGGCCGGGTTGACGATTCTCGACGTCCAGGTGCCGGCTCCGGCGGTCTGTTCGGCGGCTGGACAGGACGTCAGCTGTGTCGTGGATCGACTGGCGGGCAAGGCGACGCTCGTCGTCCAGGTGACGGCTGTGCTGGATTCGGCGTATCAGGGTGGGCCGCTGACCAACACGGCGGCGGTGTCGAGTGCGACCCCGGACCCGGATCCTTCGAACAACACCGGCACGGCGACGGTGACGCCGGCTGCGCCGAAGGCCGATCTGGTGGTCGGGAAGCAGACGATGACATCGCCGGTCGTGCCTGGGCAGCCGGTGACCTATCAGATCTCGGTGCGGAACGACGGGCCGTCGGATGCGCTCGCGGTCGAGGTGGCTGACGACCTGCCGGCCGCTTTGATCGACGCGTCGGCGAATACGACGGCCGGGTCGTGCACCGTCTCGGCGGGCCAGGTTCGGTGTGAGCTGGGTGATCTCGGGGCCGGCTCGGCGGCCACGATCACGGTGCTGGCGACCGTCTCGGTGACGGCGACGGGCTCGTTGGTCAACGCGGCCACGGCGACGAGCTCGACGCCGGATCCGGAGCCTGGCAACAACACCGGCCGGACGACCGACGAGCTCAGCCCGAGTGCGGATCTGGCCATCGCCAAGACCGCGCAGCCGGTTCCGGTGCAGGCTGGGCGTCCGGTCACCTACACGCTGACGACAACCAACAACGGGCCGTCCGCGGCGCGATCGGTGACGGTGACCGACCCGGTGCCGGCGCCCCTGGTCTATGTGTCGGCTGCGACGTCCGCAGGCAGCTGTGAGCAGGCTGACGGCACTGTGAGCTGTGCGATCGGGACCATCGCGCCAGGCGACGTCGTCACGGTGACGGTGGTCGCGAACGTTCCGTCCGGGACACCGCCGAACAAGCTCGACAACACGGCCAAGGTGGCGTCGCCGACACCCGACCCGGTGACTGAGAACAACACCGCGACGTACACGCTGCTGACCGGCGCGCAGGCGAACATCACGCTGACCAAGACTGCGCGTCCCGATCCCGTGGTCGCGGGTGAGCAGCTCACCTACGTGCTGACCGTGCGCAACGCCGGGCCGTCCGATGCGCAGGGCGTGACGGTCGAGGACGACGTACCGGCCGCGCTGAACGGGGTGAACGCAGCCGCGACCGGCGGTGCGACCTGCACGCTGGACGGGAATCAGGTCCGGTGTTCGGCGGACACTCTTGCCGCCGGGGCGGAGTTCGGCGTGACCATCACCGGCACGGTCGCACCGGCGACGGCGCCGGGGAAGCTGATCAACACGGCGACCGCAGGATCGCGGACGCCGGAGGACCCGACCGAATCCGACAACACGTCGACCACGACGACCGAGGTGGTTGCGGGTGCGGATCTCTCGATCGCCAAGAGCGCGCCGGCAATTGTTGTCGCGGGCAACGAATTGACCTACACGCTGACCGTGCGCAACGACGGGCCGTCGGATGCAGTAGGTGCGGTGGTGACCGACACGCTGCCGCCGGGTACGGCGTACGTCCGCGGCTCGAGCAGCGCGGGCGACTGCCTGCAGGATCCGTCGACGGCCGAGCCGGTCGTGATCTGCCCGGGCGGGCGGCTGAAGCCGGGCGGCGAGTTGATGATCACTGTCGTGGTTCGCGTCGGCCCAGCGGTGACCGGGAAGCTGACGAACACGGCGACGGCGACCTCGCAGACGCCGGACCCGGATGACAGCAACAACCGCGACACGGCCGACACGACGGTCACCGCATCGGCCGATCTGTCGATCACCAAGGCCGTCAAGCCGTCGCCGTTGATTGCCGGTGGCGAAGGTCTCTACACGCTGACTGTGCACAACAACGGCCCGTCGACCGCGACCGCCGTGACGGTGACCGACCAGCTGCCCAGCGGGCTTTCGGTGCTGTCGGCAACGAGTGCCGAGGGCACCTGTACGACGGCGGTCAGCTGCGACCTCGGCTCGATGGGGCCGGGCAGTGACGCGGTCATCCAGATCCGGGTGCGGGTCGACGCCGGGCAGACGGCGGCGCTCACCAACGCGGCGACCGTCACCAGCCCGACACCGGATCCGAACGAGCCGGACAACACCAGCACGATCACGACCGAGGTCGAGCAGTCGGCCGACCTCGAGGTGATCAAGACCAGTGACGAGCAGTCGGCCACCGCGGGCGGCGGCGTCACCTATCGGATCACCGTCGCCAACCACGGCCCGTCCGACGCGACCGCGGTCACCTTCACCGACACGCTGCCGGCCGGGTTGACCCTGATCGGCGTCCAGCCGGACTGCCCGCAGCTGATCTGCAGCCTGGGGACGATCAAGGCGGGTGAGTCGGCGAAGGTGGTGGTCACCGCGGCGCTGGACCCGGCGTACGCGGGGAAGTCGCTAGCGAACACGGCGAGTGCGAAATCGCCGGTGCCGGATCCGGATCCGGCGAACAACAGCTCGACCGTCACGATCCCGGTCGGGACCAGTGCGGACCTGCAGCTCGTCAAGCAGTCCGAGCCGGCCGCGGTGACGCCGGGCAGCACGTTCGACTACACGTTGCAGCTCACCAATGCGGGACCGTCGGTGGCGCGTTCGGTGGTCGTGACCGACACCCTGCCGGCCGGCCTGACCGTCGTCTCGACTCAGGCGCCTTGTCAGGCTGACGGTTCGGTCGTGCGGTGTGCTGTTGGCGATGTGCCGATCGGGCAGTTGATCCTGTCGCTCCGGGTTCGGCTCGCGGCTGGGTACGACGGGCAGACGCTGACGAATACCGCGACGGCGACTTCACCGACATCTGATCCGGACAAGGACAACAACACCGGAAAGATCGTCTCGCCGGTGACTGCGCTGGCCGACCTGGCGATCGCCAAGACCATGACACCGGCGAACCCCATTGCGGGCGGCAAGGTCACCTACGCACTGACGATCAAGAACAACGGGCCGTCCGACGCGCAGCAGGTGGCCGTCACCGACGAGTTGCCGCGCGGTCTGACGATGGTGGTCGCGAAGGGGTGCGTCGTCCTGCCGCCGGCCACCCCTGGGTCGCCGGACGCGCCCGAGGCGGGCACGGTGCAGTGCTCGGTCAAGTCGTTGGCGAACGGTGATTCGCTGGTGGTCACGATCGTCGCGACGGTGGTCCCGGGCTTCAACGGGCTGCTGGAGAACCGGGCGCGGGTCGGCTCGGCGACGCCGGATCCGGTGACCGGGAACAACGAGGCCACGGTGACCGGGAAGATCGGCCGGGGTGCGAACCTCGCAGTCCGGAAGGCTGCCGCGACCGACTCGGTCGTCGCGGGGTCGGGGCTGACCTACCGGATCGAGGTCTACAACGCCGGTCCGTCGGCCGCGCTCGATGTGACAGTGACCGACGTCCTCGCCGCCGGCTTGCGGCTGCGGAAGGCGGACGGCTGCTCGGTCGAAGGGCAACGGGTGACCTGTCCGGTCGGCCGGCTCGACCCAGGGCAGACCGCGGTCGGGACGATCGAGGTGACCGTGGACGCGGCGTACGGCGGGAAGTCGGTGACCAACCGGGTGACGGCGACCTCGAGCACACCCGATCCCGATCCGAGTGACAACAGCAGCTCGGTCACGGTCGACGTGAAGCCGAAGCCGGGGAAGCCGGATGGCGAGCTCCCGGAGACGGGCGCGCCGGTCGGGCTCGCAGGCGTGATCGCGGCGTTCGCGCTGCTGGCGGCGGGCGTGCTGCTGATCGTGGTCAGCCGGCGAGGCGATCGACACAGTCGCTGAACGCCAGGCGCTCGGTGCGGGTCGCGCCGAGCGCCTGGATGAACTGGTCGAGCCGATCCGGGCGCGGTACGCGGCCACCCCGCAGCCAGCTCTGCAGGGTGGCCCGCGGGACGCCGGTGAGCCGCTCCAGCGAGCGGAGTGACCTGGGCCGGGTCAGGGCGGTCAGCGCCGCACCCAGGTCTTCAGGGGTGCTGGCGGTGCGGAGCAGGGCGCCGACGTCCTGTGGGTCACGCGCGGCGGCCTCCCAGTGCCGGCGCCAGATCGGCAGCACCTCGGCCGGTACCCCGCAGCCGGTCAGGAAGGCGACGGCGACCGGCCAGCTCGGCAGCTGTTTACCGCCGGCGGCGCGGACCAGATGCGCATGCGAGTAGTGGGCCTGGTCGGCGAGCTCGCGATAGGTCAGGCCGGCCTCCTGCCGGACCCGGCGCAGGGCGGCGGCGAATGCTTCCAGCTCCATGGACGACCTCCTCGCGATCAAACATAAGTCAACATGATCGAACAATTCAAGAGACTTGCTGCCGTTAGGATGAGGTCATGTCCGTCGCGCGCGTTGCCGCTGTCATCCGTTACCCGGTGAAGGGTCTGACCGGTGTGCCCGTCGAGCAGGCTCAGCTCGGCCCGGCCGGTGTCGTCGGGGACCGTGAGTTCATGGTGGTCGACCCCGACGGCGCCTTCGTCAGCCAGCGGAGCGTTCCGGCGATGGCCGCGCTGCGCGCCGCGATTGCCGACGACGTCATCCGGCTGTCCGCTGCCGGGGCCGATGAACTCGCGATCGACGTCCGGTACGACGGCAAGCGGCGCGATGTCAGCTTGTTCGGGACATGGTTCGGTCAGGGCATCGCGCAGGATGCGGCGGCTGACGAGTGGCTCTCGGAGCAGCTCGGGCGGCCGGTCGGGCTGGTCCGGATCACGCCGGAGCACGATCGGCCCGGGTGGGGTGTCCATCGCGGCCAGGTCGGCTTCGGGGACGCGCATGCGCTGCTGATCACGTCGCTCTCATCGCTGGACGGGCTGAACGCCCGGATCGTCGAGCGCGGCGGCGAGGCCATTCCGATGAACCGCTTCCGGCCGAACCTGGTCGTCTCCGGCTGGCCCGAGCCGCACACCGAGGACAGCGTGTTGCGGATGCGGGCCGGCGAGGTCGAGATCGGGTACTCCGCGCGCTCGATCCGCTGCGCGGTCCCCACCGTCGACCAGGACACCGGGCGCAAGACCGGCCCGGAGCCGACCCGCACGCTGGCGTCGTACCGGCGGGAGCCGGCGTACGGCGGCGGGGTCAGCTTCGGGATCAAGGCCGCGGTGCTGACCGGCGGTCTGGTCACCGTGGGTGATGAGATCTTGGTACACGAATGGATTCCGGACGGTACGGACCCGGCACCCGCGACCCGGTAGTTTCCGGTGCTGTGCACCGGCTCTTGTTGTTGCTCGCAGCCCCCATCTCGTTGCTGGTGGCAACACCGTCGACGCCGGGGACGCCGTCGTACGAGGTGGAGCTGACCGGCTCGGCCGATGGCCGCACGTGGTCGGGGCGGGAGACCGTCAGCTTCACGAACACGGCGTCCGAACCGCTGCCGGAGATCTACCTCCGGCTCTGGGGGAACGCGCGCGGATGCGGCGCGGTCGTCGTCACCGGCGGTACGGAGACGCGCGACTGCACGGTCCGGAAGTTCCCACTGGCCGAGCCGCTGAAGCCGGGGAAGCGGATGTCGATCAGCTTCGGCGTGACGATGACGGCGCCGGACCGGGAGGACCGGTTCGGGCGATCGGGGGCGTTCAGCTTCTTCGGGAACGCGTTGCCGGTGCTCGCCGTCCGCGATGCGGCCGGGTGGCATCTGGAGTCCGATGTCGGGATCGGCGAGAGCTTCTACACGGTCGCGGCCGACTTCGCCGTCCGGCTGACGCATACCGGGAACCTGGCGGTGCCGGCGACCGGCGTCCTGGCTGATGGGGTCGTGAATGCCCGGCAGGTCAGGGATTTCGCGTGGGCGGCCGGGCCGTTCGTCAGCACAGAGGCGACGTCGCCGGGTGGTGTGAAGGTGCGAACCTGGGCGACGCCGACGGTCACTGCGGATGCGGTGGTCAAGGCGCGGAATGAGGCCGTCGCGGCGCTCGACGATTTCGGGCGGCGGTACGGCGCGTATCCGGATCATGAGCTCGATCTGGTGCTGAACGATCGGTGGACGACGTTCAGCGGGATGGAGTACCCGGGGTTCGTGTTGCTGATCTCACCCGGGGCGCCCGTCGTCCACGAGGTCGCGCATCAATGGTGGTACGGGATCGTCGGCAACAACGAGTACGCCGATCCGTGGCTGGACGAGGCGTTCGCGACGTACGCCACCGATGTGCACGAAGGGAACCACCGGGCCGGCTGCTGGCCGGGAACGTTGCCGGTGGCAATCACAAAGGACATGGGCTACTGGGGTGCCCATGCGTCGTCGTACGGGACCTACGTCTACACCTACGGTTCCTGCATGCTGCACGAGCTGGAGCGGCTGATCGGCACGCCGGCGATGGATCGGCTACTGGCGGCCTACGCGAAGGCCCATTGGCACGGGGTGGTCACCGCGGCTGCGTTCCGGGACGCCGCGCAGGCCGCCAGCTCAGTCGATCTGTCCGCCTTCTGGCGGACGCACGGCGTGGCCTAGCACTTGACGGCGACGCGGCCCGTGACCTGCTGGTAGGTGCAGAAGTCGATCACGGTGTTCGCCGCGTTCTGCAGCCGCGCGGTGTCGCCGGTGTTGTTCCAGATGTAGTTGCCCGAACCCCAGTACAGGTGGTTCGCGCTGTTGCGGCCCTTGCCGGTGTGCACGAGCACCGTCGAGCGGGCTTTGAGGACGAACGTCGGCGGGAAGAAATAGACATGGCTGGCGGCGTCCCGGATGCGGTAGCCCTTGAGGCTGAGCGGTCGGGTGGTGTTGTTGCGGATGCTGATGTACTCCTGGTTGATGTGCGCGTTGGTACGGGTGTCCGTACCGGCCGGGTCGTACTGGATCCCGGCCACCAGGAACTGCGGGGCCGCCGCGGCGGCCGGCAGCACCGCCGTACTGGCCGCCAGCAGCGTGACGGTGATCCCGGCAACGGGCAGGCTGAAGCGTCGCGTGAACAAGAGATTCCCCTTCGGCAGTGGGCCGAATTCCCCCCGGCCCGAGCTGTGTACTGCTGCCGGTTCCCCCCGGCGCTGCGACCCTAGGGGTGACGCTCCGTGTTCGTCAAGGGCTCAACGAAGCCCGTCGTCAGAGCAGGATCAACAGCGTGTACAACGCCGGCGCCGCGAACGCCACCAACAGGATCCACGCCATCAACCGATGCCCCGGCTTGGCCCGATCCAGCGACGAGGCGAACGACAACACCGCCCCCTCCTCGGTATGCCGGCTCAACCCCATCCGCTTCGCCTCCTCCGGCCGCCGATCAGGTCGCTCGTCCGCCAGCGCCTCCGCCGGAATCCCGAAATGCGCCGGCCCCGCCGCATCCAGGTCGTCATCCCGTCCACCGAACATGCACCCTCCCGCCGCCGCAGTCCTCCCATAGTCGCACCTACACGGTAAGAACGCCTGCTACCGGAAGTTCGCAACCCACCCGACCCGCGTCCGGTCCGAGCAGATGAGGACGACGACCGCGCAATCTCTGTAGTCTGCCGCTCCTCTGCCCACCCCCAGCGTCGTGAGGTTGCAGTTCAGCACGGTGCTGCGGTTGTCGGACATCATCCGGTCGAACGCCGCCGACGCGGACATGCTGTTACCGCCGACAGTTGCCTTCGAGGATGTGTCACCGCCGTTGACGTTGTTGTCCTCGGCTCGGTTTTGAGCCTCGCCGCGAGCGCCGTGCGTGACGCTGCTGTCACGCTTCAGAGCCGCACAGCCGTTGCTGATGCGGGCGTCGTTGATGCGCTTGAACAGGTCCAGTTCCAGTTCTCGCATGTCGCCGTCGTCCGGCGGGGGCTGGGGAGGCGGCGGCTTGCTGGTGGTGGGTTGGGTGGGGGTCGGGTCGGTGGGGTTGGGGGGTGGCGGGGCGGTGGTGGTCGGGTTGTCGGTGGGGGCGCTGGTGGGGACGGACGTGGGTCCGCCGGTGGGTGGGGTGGTGGGGGTGACGCCGTCCGTCGGGGTGGCCGTGGGCGTGGCCGACGGGGTGGGCGGTGGGGTCTTGGGCGGGGTGGCCGGCGGGGTGGTGGGCGCGTCCACCGGCTGGGTGGTCGGGGTGACGTAGCGGTCGTCGGTGCTCGTGACGATCGGGATCGACGAGTCGACCTGGTCCTTGTTCGGCTGGTGGACGAGCAGCCACGTGATCGGCGCGCCGACAAGCAGCACTACCAGCGCGGCAACCCCCACCCGCTTCTTCCCACCCGGCTGCTTGGCAGCCCGAGCCGCAACCCGCCCACCCCCACTACCCCCACCCCCCGAAGTCCGGGGCCCACCCAACGCACTACTCCCAGCCCGACCCACCGGCTCACTCGCCCGCGCCGCCGCAGCCGCCGACCGAGCAAACTCCCCAGCATCCGCCGGCACCCCCTCATCCTCCACAACCCGCGCCCACTCCGGCGCCAACGCACTACTCCCCGCCGTCTGCCCAAACGCAGAGCGCGCGGAAGCAGCATCCGCACCCGCCGGCCCCCCGGCGCGCCCCGCCTCACGTGCATACGAGGTGCTTGCAGGCAGCCCGCCGCCGCTCTCCGCTCCGCGCTCCCGCGAAGCGGTATCCCCCGCCCGCGAGTAGCCGGCGTCTGCTGCACCCGACTGGCGGGTGGCGGCGTCCCCCGACCGTGCATACGCGGCGTCCGCCGCGCGCGTGTAGGCGGCGTCTGCTGCAGCGCCGGACGGCGTGCTGGCGCGGCCCGCCTCGCGTGCGTAGGCGGTGCTTGCGGGCAGCGCGCTGCCGCTCTCGGCTCCGCGGTCCCGCGAAGCGGTGTCCCCGACGCGCGGGTCGGCGGGGGTTGGGGTGGCCCAGGTGCCTAGGCCGGCTAGGTCTTCGGCGGCTGCGGTGGTGGTGCGGGCGCGGCGGCGGGAGGGGGTGGGGGTGGCGGGTTTGGTCCAGTCGGTGGGGTGGGTGGTGGGGGTGGGCATGCCGGGGACCGGGGGCGGCGCGGCGGGCGTGAGGTTGCCCGTCGTGGACTGGGTCACCCAGCCGCCGGTGGTGGCCGGGCGGGGGGCGTACTGGAAGGTGGTGCGCGGGGGGTCGAGGTGGGTGTCGGCCCAGGCTTGCGGGTCGGTGCGGGGCTGGGCGTTGGCCCAGAACGGGGAGCCGTCGCGCGGCGCGTAGCGGGGCGGCTCGGGCGGCGGGGCCGGGACTTCCGCCTCGGGGGCGGACGGGCGGTTGTTGAACCGGGTGCCGCGGTTGGCGGCGCGGGTCGCCTTCCGGCGTGGTTTCTGCCGGCCGTTGCCGGACTCCGACGACATTATGTCGTTGTTCCCTTCACTGTCGCGCCCCCAGGACGTGCCTCGTCAAACGCCATGACAAGGACGGATCTACCCGCGGTGACCGGCCGGAAATCGACCGGACGTTGTGGCATCGGAACAACGTCTGCGCCACACTCGGTGTGTTCGGCACAATGACGACGCAACCTCAGTTGCGGCCGAAGTCCTGCACCCAGCTACCGGGGCCCCAGTCCGGTTTCACGCGACCGTCGTCGTACCCGATGCCGATGACCGTGAACCGGCAGTTCAGGATGTTCTTGCGGTGGCCCTCGCTCTTCATCCAGGCGGACACCACCTTCTGGGCGCTCGGGTAGCCGGCGGCGATGTTCTCGCCCCAGCTGGAGCCGCTGTACCCGGCGGCGCGCATCCGGTCGCCCGGGTCCTGGCCGTCGGGGTTGGTGTGGTCCAGGTAGTGCCGGCGGACCATGTCGGACGCGTGCCGGCCGGCCGCCTCGACGAGCGCGCTGTTCAGCCGCAGCGGGCCGCAGCCGGCCTGCTCGCGGTAGGAGTTGGTCAGCTCGAGGACCTCACGCTCCTGCGCGTTCGTCCCGCCGCCACCCGACGGCGGCGGCTCCGGGTCGTTGCTCGGCTCCTGCGTCGGCTGGGTCGGCTGCGTCGTCGTCCGGGTCTTGGTCGGCGTCGGGCGGCTGGGCCGCGGGTCGCTCGGGCGCCCGTCCGGCGTCTTGGGGTTGCTCGGGTCGACCGTCACCGTTGTGACACCGGTGGTCGGCGCGGTCGGGGTGGTCAGCACGTTCGACGGGGAGCCACTCGGCGGCGTGCCGCCCGGGGTGGACGGCGTCGACGTCGTCTCCATGCCGTTCGCGCCGGTGCCGATCACGGCGGTGGTCACCTTGCCGTTGGCCAGCGTCTGGGTGACGGTCTTCAGCGGGCCCTTGCTCGCGTCGCCGACCAGGGAGCCGCCGGAGTTGTCGCGGGTGTCCTCGGAGACGTTCAGAACCTTGGTCGCGTCATTGACCGTCGAGTTGTCCCGCGACATCAGATAGATCACCGGGCCGATGGCGACCAGGACCGAGAGCGCGCTGGCGATCGGGCCGACCAGGCCGCGCTTGCGCTTCGCCGCGCGTCGGGTACCGCGGTGCCGCCGGGGGGTTGGCGCATCCGTCATGAGTGGGCGAATCCTCTTCGTGTGCGTCGTGCCGAGTACGTCGTTCCCCGCGGTACTTGCCAGGTCCCCCCTGGTTACCGAACAGCGACCTTAACCGACACGGCCGGTCACCGTTACAGTTTCGCGACGCGACTTAACACTTCCTGAAGGTTCGGCTCAACCGCCGAAGTTCTGCACCCAGGATCCCTTACCCCATTCGGGTTTCACCTGTCCGGAGCTGTAACCGACACCGAGCATCGTGTAGTCGCAGTTGAGGATGTTGGCCCGGTGCCCGGGGCTGTTCATCCAGCCTTTCACGACCGCCGCCGGGCTGGTGTAACCGACCGCGATGTTCTCGGCCATCGCGCCGCCCTTGAACCCCGCGGCCTTCATCCGGTCGAACGGCGACCGCCCGTCCAGACTGTCGTGCGCGAAGTAGTGCTTGAGCACCATGTCGACCGCGTGCCCCTCGGCCGACCTGGTCAGCGCGCTGTTCGCCCGCAGCGGTCCGCAGCCCTTCTTGGCCCGCTCGGCATTGGTCAGCGACAGCACCTGCGCCTCCGGCGCCCCCGACCCGCTGCTCGGCTTCGGCTCCGGCTTCGGGGTCGCGGTGTGACTCGGCTTCGGCGTGGGCTTCGGCTTCGGCGACCGGGTGCCTTCGCGGCTCGCCGTCGTCTTCGCGCGCGTCGGCGTCGCGGACGGCGTCTTGCTCGCGGTCCGGGTCGGCGTCGGAGTGGCCGTCGTCCGCCGCGGCGTCGCCGACGGGCTCGTCGGCGGGACAGGCGTCGGTGTCGTCGGAGCGATCGACGCGTCGTCGGTCGCGGTCGGCATCGTCAACGGATCGGATTGCCCGGTGACCTTCTGACCCCCGTCGAGGTCGCGCAGGACGAACCACCCGATCCCGGTGAGCAGGACCAGCGCGGACAGGGCGGCAAGCAGGGGACCGGCGACGGCGCGGCCTCGGGACCCCTCACGGTTCGTCATGGTGAGCAGCCTTGCCCACCAGCCACTGAGCTGACTCCACCAACCGGAGTCCCTTAACGCACGTCTGATAGTTAAGGACGTGCGGAAACTACGTCCGCGATCACCTTCCAGCCCAGGCTGCGGTACAGCCGGAGGCCGTCGATCGAGGCGATCAGGATGCCGCGTTTCGCCCCCTGGGCCGCGGCCGTCTCGACGAGTGAGGCCATCACCGCGCTGCCGAGCCCGCGCCGGCGGTGCGCCGGGTCGGTCTCGATCCGATCGGCGACCGCGTCCTCACCGACGACCGCCATCCGGCCGCTGGACACGACGCCGCCGTGCAGCGTGGCGCGGGTGATGATCAGATCGGACTCGAGCTCGGTGTGCAGCGCGTAGCGCTCGTGCAGTTTCAGCGCCGGCTGCTCGGACAGCTGGATCGTCATCAGCCAGTCCTGCTCCGGCTGCACCTCGAGGCCGAGGTCCTCGAGCTGGTCGATCCGGGCTTCCTTGTCGTCGGTCGCCAGCGTGATCCAGCCCGCGCCGCGCTCGTTGCCCGCGGCCCGGGCGAGCTCGGCGGCCCGCTCGACACGCTCGGGTTTGTCGTCGGCGTCCAGGACGACGTACTCCATGGCGCGGTTGTCCTCACCCGCGCGGACGGTCAGGATGCCGTCGTTGTCGTCCTCCACGGTGGTCCAGCCCCTCGAAACCGACCACCCGGCCTGCCAGCGGCGGACGAGCTCCTCACGATCTCTCACCTGTCGATTCAACCAGCCGAATGCCGAGACGGCGAGGGGAACGGTGTCGCCTGACACCAACTCGCCGTCTCGATGTGGTCACGGACGCGGATCGGTCACCAGCAGATCGAACATCACCGAGTCGTCGCGCGGACGGTCCCGGGTGGGCCCCTCGGCCCGGGCGATCCCGATCCGGTGCATGCCGTTGGCCTCGGCGACGCGCACCGATGCGGTGTTCTCGACGGCGGCCAGCAACAGCAGCCGGCTCCGGCCGAGGCCGCCCGCGTCGATCGGCGTGAAAGCGTGGTCGACGAGCAGCCGGACGGCGTTCGTCATCACCTTCCGGCCGCGGCCGGCCGGGTGCATCCAGTACCCGATCTCACCGTGCCCTTTGTTCAGCCGGTTGTTCAGGTCGTAGAGGCTGACACACCCGAGCAGCTCGTCGGTGACCGGATCGGCGATCGCGAAGCTGACGCCTTCCCCGGACGCCGCGTTCTCCAGGCGGCCCTCGATGAACCCCTTCGCGTCGTCCAGGGTGTACGGCGCGGGCAGCCCGGCCAGCCAGTACTGCGTTCGCTCGTCGTTACAGGCCTCCTGGACCCGCTGCGCGTCCGTCGGCCGGAAGGCGCGCAGCTTGAACGTGCCGCCGTCGAGCTCCGGGACGGCCCACCAGTTGCCCTGGGGCGCCATCTCCTCGTCGCGGGCCAGCGTGGCGACCCAGTCGTCGTACCGGACGCCGCGGGCCAGGCCCTCACCCGGTACGACGACCAGCCCGCGGAAGCCCAGCTTCCAGGCGACCCGCCGCGAGGCCCAGTTGCCGACGTAGGCGCGCCAGATCACCCGCTGCCAGCCGAGCTCGTCGAACGCGTACCGGATCGCGAGCCGCGCGGCCCGGGTCATCACCCCGCGGCCG
This sequence comes from Kribbella sandramycini, assembly GCF_013131805.1. Lineage (GTDB taxonomy): Bacteria > Actinomycetota > Actinomycetes > Propionibacteriales > Kribbellaceae > Kribbella > Kribbella sandramycini. The sequence goes on from NZ_JABJRC010000009.1 coordinate 90,309, forward strand.
CGCACCCAGGGCGCGACCGAGAAGCCGACCTCCCCGACGCCGCCCTCGCCGCCGTGCAGGCTGACCGAACCGCTGAACCGGCCGTCCACCTCGATCGCGAGGGCGCGTTCGCCGTGCTCGGCGCGCCACCCGTTCGGCACCAGCTCACTGAGGAAGAACTCCGCGTCGGAGCGCTGGTACGGCACCGGGATGACGGTCCAGCGCTGCATCGCCGGGTCCTGACAGAGCAGGTACAGGTCGTCGAGATCATCGGCGCGGTGCGCGCGGAGCCGGACCAGGTCGTCGGCCAGTTGCGGCACGTCTTCGGGGAATCGCATGTTCCAGGGTGACAAGCCGTCCCCGCCCGGGCAACGGCATTTCCCTGACAGCATCACGATCTCCGTTTAGTCTTGACCCGTGAATCAGACCGGAGGCGAGCCGCCACGCGGCCGGGGTGGACAGCTGGCCGCCCAGCGGCAGGCCACGATCGTTGCCGAGGTCAACAGTCGGGGCGCGATCACGGTGGCCGAGCTGGTCGACCGGTTCGGCGTGTCGGACATGACGATCCGCCGCGATCTGGACGCGCTGGACTCCAGCGGCCTGTTGCACAAGGTGCACGGCGGGGCGACGTCGGTCGGGCTGCGCAGCGCGCACGAGCCCGGGTTCGACGCCAAGCTGACCCAGGAGTCGGGCGCCAAACAGGCGATCGCCGCCGAGGCCGCGCACCGGGTGCAACCCGATTCCGCGATCGGGATCGGCGCCGGGACGACGACGTACGCGCTGGCCCGCCAGCTCCTCCGGGTGGAGAACCTGACCGTCGTGACGAACTCGGCCCGGATCGCCGACGTCTTCCACGGCAACGCCCGCTCGGACCGGACGGTCGTGCTGATCGGCGGGATCCGGACGCCGTCCGACGCGCTGGTCGGCCCGATCGCGACCGCCGCGCTCGGCTCACTGCATCTCGACCTGCTCTTCCTCGGCGCGCACGGAGTCGACGCCGAGCACGGTCTGAGCACGCCGAACCTGATGGAGGCCGAGACCAACCGGTCGTTCATCGCGGCCAGCCGCGAGGTCGTCGTGGTCGCCGACCACACCAAGTGGGGCACGGTCGGGCTGAGCACCTTCGCCACCTGGGCCGACCTGGACGTGATCATCACCGACGACGGCCTGTCCACCCCGGCCCGCAAGGCGATGCGTGACACCGGTTGTGAGCTAGTAATAGCTTCGTGAAGTCCGAACGGCTCGGCCGGCCCTATTGGGTGCTGTGGGTCGCGGGGGCGGTGTCGTTCCTCGGGGACGGGATCATGTTCGGCGCGCTGCCGCTGCTGGCCGCGTCGATGAGCCGCGACCCGCGGATCGTCTCGCTGTCCGAGGCGGTCGCGGGCCTGGGCTGGCTGCTGCTCGGGCTGGTCTCCGGCGTCCTGGTCGACCGCTGGCGCCGGACGTCGACGATGTGGATCGTCGATGCGATTCGCGCGGTGGTGGCCGGCGCGTTCGCGGCCGCTGTGCTGCTCGGCCACGAGAGCATCCCGCTACTGCTGATCACCGGCTTCCTGCTCGGCATGCTCGCGCCGTTCTTCGACAACGCGTCGTCCGCGATCATCCCCGACCTGGTCCGTCCGGCCGCGCTCGAACGCGCCAACGGCTACAACCAGGCCGCGCTGCTCCTGCTGTCCAATCTGCTCGGCCCGCCGTTCGGCGCGGTCCTGTTCGTCCTGCACAAAGGCTTGCCGATCCTGGTCGACGCGATCTCGTTCGCGCTCGCCGCCATCCTGGTCTTCGCCGTACGCCGAGCCGCGCCCGCCCGCGAGCCGTCGCCGGATCGCCACCTCGGCCGCGAGCTGCACGCGGGCCTGTCCTTCCTGTGGCGGCACAAACTGCTGCGCTCGATGTGCCTGCTGCTGATGGTCTCGAACGCGGTCGGCTCCGGCATCATCGCTATCCTCGTGCTCTACGTCCTGGAGGCACTGCACCTGCCTGAGGCCTGGTTCGGCTGGCTGGTCGCGATCTACGCCGTCGGCGGGATCGCCGGGGCCGCGCTGGCGCCGGCCCTGGCCCGCCGCTTCTCGACGTCGGCGAACCTGATCGTCTCGATGCTCGTGCTGGCGTTGTCGACCGTCGTCTTCGGTCTGTTCGGCACGCTGGCCGCGATCATCCCCGGCGCGATCCTGATGGGATTCGGCGGCACCTGGTGGAACGTCGTCTCGATCACCCTGCGGCAGCGGATCGTCCCGGCCGAGCTGCTCGGCCGGGTCACCGCCGTCTACCGGATGGTCGCGTTCTGCGCCGCGCCGCTGGGCGCGGTCGGCGCGGGTTTCCTTGCCCACCGCACCGACCTGCGCACGCCGTACCTGGTGATGGGCGTGATCCTGTTCCTGGCGACGCTGGCCTACGCGCCGCTGATCCGGCGGGAGCTCAGGACTTCGCCTTGACCGTGTAGGTCTTGCCGAACAGCTTGTGCGCCTGTTTGAGCCCGATGTTGCCATCGGCCCCGATACTGCCGGGCGCGCAACCGTCCTTCTGGATCTGCCACTTGGTGGCCTCGTTCTTGGTGTCGATGTCGTAGTTGCCGCTCAGCTTGAGGTTCCGGCCGTCTTTCAGCTTGATCCCGTTCAGCACGAACTGCAGCCGTTTCACGCTGTCGGAGTTCGACGTCCCGAACCGGAGCTTGTCGACGAAGACGAGCCCGGAGGCGAGTACCGTGGCCGCCGCCATCAGCCGCTGCGGCGCGCCCGCGCTGAAGACCAGCGACGGCGGGAAGATGCAGATCTCGTTGGACGCCGTGCCGTCACCGGGCACGCCTTCCTTCGAGCCGATCCCCTTCAGGTAGTCGTACCGGCCGGCCCGGTCGCGGTGTCCCCACATCGCGGCCAGGTGCAGGTGCGGGCCGGTCGCGTTTCCCGAGCTGCCCGAGTCGCCGAGCTTCTGCCCGGCCTTGACCTTCTGCCCCTTCTGCACGTCGATCCCCGGCGACAGGTGCTGATACAGCACCGACGCCTTCCGGCCGGCGTGCGTGATCCCCAGCAACACCCAGTTGGACGGCGCCCCGGTGACCTGTTTCGGTTTGTTCGTCACGCCGTCGTTGCAGTCCAGCACGACGCCGTCCGCGACCGCGAAGACCGGCGTACCGGTCACCACGGGATAGTCGAACGCGGCGTGCAAACCGCCTTTGGAATAACGCCATCTGGTGCCGACCGTCAGTTTTCCGGCAGGCAAAGGCTGGGCCATCGCCCCCACCCCATTCCCCCTTGGAGGGTGCGTCTGGTGATTCCCCGCCTACTGCGGGGCGCTCGGCACACCCTAGTCCTTCCCCTTAAGGGGAAAGTACGCCGGGAGACGGCGCTTGCCCAGGCCTCGGAACGGCCTTCGCCCGAACGGGCAGGCGATCAATCAGTTGATTCTCGACGCTCCGTTCGAGGGGGTTGCAGCGAGTGCCGTCGGGGCCGTGAAACCCTGCTCCGCAAAGGCTTTCTCGATCGCGCCCAGGACGGCGCCGGCATCGGCGGTCGGGACCAGCGCGATGATGCAGCCGCCGAATCCGCCGCCGGTCATCCGGGCGCCGATCGCGCCCGCGGCGAGCGCGGTGTCGACCGCGACGTCGAGCTCAGGCACGGTGACCTCGAAATCGTCGCGCAGCGAGACGTGCGAGGCGGTGAACAGCGGGCCGACGTCGCGCAGCCGACCGGCCTTCATCAGCGCGATGGCGTCCTCGGTCCGCTTGATCTCGGTCACCACGTGCCGGACGCGCCGCCGGTCCACCTCGTCGTCGAGTCGCGTCAGCGCGGCGTCCAGATCGTCGTACGCGATCGACCGCAACGCCGGGACGCCGAGCTGCGCCGCGGCGTGTTCGCAGCTCTTCCGACGGGCGGCGTACTCGCCGTCGGCATGCCGGTGCGGGGCCTTCACATCGACGACGAGCAGCGTCAGGCCATCAGCCTCGGGGTCGAACGGGATCTGGTCGAGTGAACCCGAGCGGATATCGAAGGCGAGCGCATGCCCGGCCGTACAGCACATGGACGCCGTCTGGTCCATCAGGCCGACCGGGGCGCCGACGTACTGGTTCTCGGCGCGCTGCGCGAGTTTGGCGACCTCGGCCGGTTCGACCTCGACGTCGATCAGCCCGAGCAGCGCGATCTGCGTCGCACAGAGCAGCGCCGCGGACGACGACAACCCGGCGCCGGACGGGAGGTCGGACTCGAAGAGCAGGTTCGCGCCGCCGATCGGGTAGCCGGCCTCGCGCAGCACCCAGGCCGCGCCGGCCGGGTACGCCGCCCAGTCGTCGACCGAGCGCGGCGCCAGCTCGTCGATCGCGAACTCGATCACCCGCTGGTGCCCGGCCGAGGAGACCGCGACGCGGCCGTCAGCGCGTTTCGAGGCGGTGACGACGATCTGGTTCGGCAGAGCGATCGGCAGGACGACGCCGTCGTTGTAGTCGGTGTGCTCACCGATCAGGTTGACCCGGCCGGGCGCGCGCCAGCTGCCGTCGGGCGCGGTACCGAAAACGTCCTCGAAGCTCACGAGCCCACCTTCCGCAGGGTCTCGGCCACGTCCTCCGGCCGGGTGTCGCTGATGAAGGCGCCCATCCCGGACTCCGAGCCGGCCAGGTACTTGATCTTGTCGGCCGCGCGGCGGATGGAGAGCACTTCCAGGTGAAGGTAGCCCAGCTCGCGGTCGATCCGGACCGGGGCCTGGTGCCAGGCGGCGATATAGGGGAGCGGATCGCCGTACAGGCTGTCGAAGCGGTCCAGGACGTCGAGGTAGAGCTGCGCGAAGTCGTCGCGCTCGCCGATCGACAGCTCGTCGATCCCGGCCACCTGGCGGTGCGGGTACAGGTGCACCTCGACCGGCCAGCGGGCCGCCTCGGGCACGAACGCCGTCCAGTTGCCGTTCTGGGCGACGACGCGGGCGCCGTCCTTGCGCTCGGCGGCCAGGACGTCGGCGAACAGGTTGCTGCCGGCAACCTGCTGGTGGGCGCGGGCCCGGTCCAGCAGCGTCCGCATCCGCGGCGGGACGAACGGGTAGGCGTAGATCTGGCCGTGCGGGTGGCTGAGCGTGACGCCGATCTCGCGGCCGCGGTTCTCGAACGGGAACACGTACTCGACGTCGTCGCGGGCGCCGAGGTCGGCGTTCCGGTCCGCCCAGGTGTCGACGACCAGGCGGGCCTGGCCCTGGGAGAGCTGGGTGAACGAGCCGTTGTGATCGCTGGTGAAGCAGACCACCTCGGTCCGGCCCGGGCCGGCGAACGACGGGAACCGGTTTTCGAAGACGGCGACGTTGTAGTCGTGGTCCGGGATCTCGGTCGCGTTCCCCGGCTTGCTCGCGCAGAGCGGGCACTGGTCGGCCGGCGGCAGGTACGTCCGGGTGTTGCGGTGCGTCGCGTAGGTGATCACGTCGCCGGTCAGCGGGTCGGTGCGCAGCTCGACCTGCGGCTGCGGCGCGGGCAGGCCGCGGGTGTCCGCGAGCGGGACGCGGGCGGGAGTGTCGGCCGGGTCGTAGTAGAAGAGCTCCCGGCCGTCGGACAGCCGGGTATCCGTTCGGCGCGCGCCACGCGGTGTGTTCACGCTAATCATCGTAAACCAACAAACTCGAACATGCATCGTGAGACGTGCCACCGGTACTCTTGACGGATGGACGACTACGCCCTACGCCCGCCCTCTCGCCCAAGACCGAGAGGGCTCTAGGAACTCCCAGCCATGAACGACACCCTGCTCAATATCGTCTTGATCCTGGTTTTCGTGCTGATCGGCGGCGTCTTCGCCGCGGCCGAGATGGCCCTGGTCTCGCTGCGCGAGTCGCAGCTGAAGGCCCTGTCACAGCGTGGCCGCCGCGGCGCGATCGTGGCGAAGGTGGCCGCGAACCCGAACCGCTTCCTGTCCGCCGTGCAGATCGGCGTGACGCTGATGGGCTTCCTGTCCGCGGCCTTCGGCGGCGCGACCCTGGCCGACGCGCTGTCCCCGCACCTGCAGGAGCTCGGGCTCCCGCAGGGCGTGGCCGACACGGTCGCGCTGGTGCTGATCACCGTGCTGATCTCGTACGTCTCGATCGTGCTCGGCGAGCTCGCGGCCAAGCGGCTCGCGCTGCAGCGGGCCGAGACGTTCGCGCTCGGCCTGGCCCCGCTGGTGGACCGGATCGCGTCGGTCGCCCGCCCGGTGATCTGGCTGCTCTCGAAGTCCACCGACCTGGTCGTCCGCGCCCTCGGCGGCGACCCGAACGCGAACCGTGAGGTGATGTCGGACGAGGAGCTGCGCGATGTCATCTCCGCGCACGAGTCGCTCGGCGAGGAGGAGCGCCGGATCGTGGACGACGTCTTCGAGGCCGGTAGCCGCCAGCTCCGCGAGCTGATGCTGCCGCGGACGGAGGTCGACTTCGTCGACGCCGAGATGCCGGCGTACAAGGCGGTCAAGTTCGCCTCCGACCGGCCGCACTCGCGCTACCCGGTGATGAACGGCTCGGCCGACGACATCGTCGGCTTCGTCCACGTCCGGGATCTGTTCGACCCGGCGGTCGCCTCCCGCTCGGTCCGGGTCGGCGACCTGGCCCGCGAGGTGCTGATGCTGCCGGACACCGCGAAACTGCTGCCGACGCTGACCGAGATGCGCCGCCGCAGCACCCATCTCGCGATCGTCCTCGACGAGTACGGCGGCACGGCCGGCATCGTCACCCTGGAGGACCTGGTCGAGGAGCTGATCGGCGACATCCGCGACGAGTACGACGAGGAGTCCGCCGAGACGACCCGCTTCCGCAGCGGTGACATGGAGGTCGACGGCCTGCTCAACCTCGACGACTTCGCCGACGAGACCGGCCTCGAACTGCCCGACGGCCCGTACGAGACCGTCGGCGGCTTCCTCGCCGCGCAGCTCGGCCGGGTGCCCGCCGTCGGCGACGAGGCCCGCGTCGACCACCACACCCTCACGGTGAAGGAGATGGACGGCCGCCGGGTCGCCCGGGTCCGCGTCCACCGGGTCAGACCGGAGACGGAAGACCAGCAGCCGGATCTGCCGCTCGAGTCTCCAGCAGCCGTCGCCGACTGAGGATCACGACGCCGCCGCCGACGTACCCGAGGCCCTGGAAGATCAGCAGCGGGATGATCCCGACCACCTCACCGAGCAGCCCGGCGGCGGCGATCCCGATCAGCACGGTCAGGCCTTTGGCGGCCAGTACGGCGCCGAAGACCCGGCCGCGGGTGCCGTCGGTGGTGAGCCGCTGCAGCACCGTCATCATCCCGGCGACGGCGAACGCGCCCGGCAGCCCGACCGCGATCATGCAGACGAACGCGGGCGCCAAACTGTCCCAGACCAGGGGATAGCAGAACAGCACCAGGTCGATCACCCCGAAGAGCAGGGCGCCGACACCCCACATAGTTGCCGCCCGCAACCGAGTGCCCAGACTCGCGGCGACCAGCCCGCCGACGATTCCGCCCACTGCCTGCGCCGAGACGATCAGTCCGTACGCCTTCCCGTCACCGCCGAGCTCGGTCGAGACGAACGGCGCGAACAACGTGCTCATCACGCCCTCGCCCAACCCGGTCACCAGGCAGAACACGAAGAGCAGCCGCATCGCCGACCCACCAACACACAACCGAAGCCCCTCGATCCACTCAGTCCGCAGTCTGCGGACCGCGCTTCCGGCGGCCTCCGTCAGCTCGCGAACCCTGGTGGTGCGATGCCGGACGGCACTCAGCAGTGTTGCGGCGATCAGAAGTGCAGCCGCATCGGCGACGGCCAGCAGCGGCAGCCCGCCGACAGCTGCCAGGAGCCCGCCGACGGCGGCTCCGACGAGACGCGCGACGTCGCGGATCTGGCTGTTGAGAGCGTTCGCGGTGATCAGCTGTTCGCTGGGCACGAGCAGAGGGATGACCGACTGCTCGGCAGGCTGGAAGAACTGCTGTAGACAGGCTTGGGCGAGGACGACGGCGTACACGATCCAGAGCACGCTCGCGTCGCGAACGAACAGCAGCGGCAGCAGGACGGCGGCGTTCAGCAGGTTCGCGACGATCATCGTGCGGCGCTGGTCCCAGCGGTCGACGAAGACGCCGGCGAGTGAGCCGAGCAGGACGGTCGGCGCGAACGACGCGAGCAGCAGCCCGCCGGAGGCGAGCGTCGACCCGGTCAGGACGTAGACCTGGAAGGCGAGACCGGTCCGCAACAGCCAGTCGCCGGTGAGCGAGATCAGACCGGCGCTCAGCACCAACCGGTAGTCGCGCTGCCGCGCGAGGACGCCCCACAAGTCCTTCATCGCTACTCCTCCGGTGAGACGGTGACGATCTGGGTGATCGAGATGTGCCTGCTGCCCGGCGGCCGGGTCGTCTTGTCGTCGATCGGCCGCTCGGCGACGTACCGCTTGATCAGTGCGTCGATCTGCTCGGTCAGCTCGGCGAACTCGGCGCCGGTCAGATAGATGCCGCTCTGCCCGATCCCCGCGTGGTCACGCCAGACCGGCTCCTCGTCGAGCCGCTGCTGCTGCCAGCGCGCGAGGGACTCCAGCGCCCGCTCGGCCAGCAGTTGTTCGAGGACGTCGGCGGCCGCGGCGCCCTCCGGCGTCCGAGCCGCGTCTCGCCAGGACTGCGACGTCGACACCAACCGCCAGGGACGCTCCCGGTTGTCCTTCCCGGGCGCGGGCTCGACGAACTGGTACTTCGCCAACTGCCGCAGGTGATGCGATGCCAGCGCTTGGCTGATCCCGAGCCGCCGGGCCGCGTCCGCCGCCGTCAGCGGCCCTTCCTGGCCGAGCAGCGCCTGCAGGTCGAGCCGCACCGGATGCGCCATCGCCCGGATCGCCAACGGGTCGTCGAGGAAGCGGGTCCGCTTTTCCAAGGACATACTTGGAATATGCGCCGAGCCGCCACCCGATGTCAAGCTGTTGCTTGGAATAGCTCAGAAGGTGTGGTCGCGGAGCCACTCCAGGGCGGGTTCGGCCTGGTTGAGGATCGAGATGTGGGTTTCGTGGGGGTGCAGGTCGAGGGTGGCCGAAGGGAGGTGGGCGGCCAGCCAGCGGGCGTGCGTGCTGGGGATGATGCGGTCGGCTTCGCCGTGGCAGAGCAGGGTGGGTGCTTGGATGGCGGTGAGGTCGCAGCCCCACGGGCGGACGTAGGCGCAGTCGTCGTCGATCAGGCCGTCGGGGCCGGCGGGCATCGACTGATCGCCGGCGACCGAGCCGAGCCAGCTCCAGGGGCCGTCGAACATGGCCAGGTCGGTCGGGGTGAACTCGAGGTCGTACTCGGGACCGAAGGTCTCGTGGTGGAGTTTGGCCGCGCGGCCCGCGGCGGCGGCGCGGAGCGAGATCCGGCCGGAGGCGAGCATGCCGTCGTACCAGTCGAGCCCGGCGGCGTCGTACGGCGCGATCGCGGCGAAGGTGGCGACCGCCTCGACCCGCTCGGGGAGCAGGGCGGCCGCGCCGAGGGCAAAGGTGCCGCCGCCGGAGTAGCCCATCAGTGCGAAGGTGTCGATCCCGGCAGCGTCGACGACCGCGGCCAGGTCCGCCGCGACGGCGGCGACACCGCGCCCCGGGGCGGCGGTCGAGCCGCCGTACCCCGGCCGGTCGAACGAGATCCAGCGGATGCCGAGCCAGTCGCCCGCCTCGAACAGCGGGACCGGTGGCGCGCCGAGGTTCGGCGTCCCGTGGCACCAGACGACGGCCAGCCGGGCGTCGTCACATGGCGCGCTGTCATACGTGCGCAGGACGCGCCCGTCCGGCAGCCGTAGGTCGGTCTCGAACATGCTGCTCACCTTAAGAAGAGGAATCTGCCCTGGTGAGCGATACGTCGGAGCCGTCCCTTTCGGCTCGACAGGCCGGCCCTAACTGACCAGCCGGGTGTGGTTACTCCGGGTAGCCAGCGTCGGGTCGAGGACGCCGAGGGCCAGCCAGGTGGCGCCGCTGACGCCGTCCCGGGCGGTCAGGATTTCCCCGTCGAACCGCTGGTGAAAGGTCTCCCTCAGCAACAGGCCGACCGGAGATTGTTCACCGGCGACACTGCCGGCCAGCACCAAGGGGGTGTTGTCCTTCGTTGTCCGGATCCTTCCGACCGTTGCTGTGAGCAATTCGGCTGCGCGTTTCACCAGGGCCTGCGCGGTCTGGTCGCCCTGCCCGTACGCCGACACCACCGTGCGGGCCAACTCGGCCAGGAGCACCGGTGGCCGCCGGTTCACCTCGCGAATCAGCTCGTCACGCACGATGTCGTACCCCTCACGGCGTGCAATCACGGCCGGATCGTGGTCCGGCAGCAGTTGTTGCAGGACGGCGTCCTGGAGCAGGCCGAGCGGCTCGCCCAGATCGAACGCGAGCAGCAAACTGCGCACTGCCTCCCGGCCGAGCCAGAAACCCGAGCCGTCATCGCCCAGTAACCATCCGTGACCATCAGCGGTCCGGACCAGTTTGCGGTCCCGGACCAGGCCGGCCGCGCATCCCGTGCCCGCAATCAGCACTGTTCCGTCCGCTTCCGGCGTACCGGATGCGAAAGCGACCTCGATATCGCCGATGAACTCCGGTTCGACGGTCAGTCCGGCGCCGTACCAGGCCGCGTCGAACTGGGCCCGGACGTCCGGTCGGGCCAGCGCCGAGCCGCCGGCCGCGCCGATCACGGCGGCCTTCACGGCGGCCGGATCGACCCCCTCCGCGGCGGCCCGCAGAGCCTGGCCGAAGTTGGCCGCGGCGCTCGCCGGGTGGCTGATCGGATTTCCCCCGGCAGCGGCCCCCCGGCCGACTACGTTGCCCTCATGGTCCGCGATCACGATCCGGGTGGAGGTGCCGCCGAGATCGCCGCCCAGGACCAGCGAGCCGGCGGGCTTCAAGACCAATGTGTCCACAGGTTCCGGCAGCGGGCGTTCTACCGACATACGCAATGCTCCAAACTGCTCAAAAGAGGCCTTTATGGACATCAGCGGACAAGGTCACACAACGGTCCCGATCTGGGGGCCGGAGTGAGATGAGCCTTGACTTTAGCTGCCACTTGAGAAAAGTTCTGTCCAGCAAACCGCAAACTTGCGCAGTTGTCGGCATGAAGAGTGTCGCAGCGAACACATTATTTGAGGGGTGGGGCCGATAATGGCCAGCAGTGACCAGAGCGGACCGGGGGAGAGCACGGCGGTGAGCGCGCAGAGTTTTGTTCACGCGCTGACCCCGATCCTGGCTGCCGTCACCGAGCAGATCGACGGCCCGATCCAGCAGGCGGCGGACCTCTTCGTCACCTCCCTGCGCGCGAACGGCGTCATCCAGGCCTTCGGCTCCGGGCACTCCGAGGCCCTCGCGATGGAGATCGCGGGGCGGGCCGGCGGCCTGATCGCGAGTAACCGGATCGCGCTGCGCGACCTGGTCCTGCTCGGCGGTGAGCCGGTCGAGCTGCTGCACAGCGCCGAGCTCGAGCGCGACCCGTCGTACTCCCGCAAGCTCTACGAGCTGTCCGCCGCGCGCGACGGCGATCTGTTCGTGATCGCGTCCAACTCCGGTGTGAACGGCTCGATCGTCGAGCTCGCGAAGGTGGTCAAGGAGCGCGGTCACGCGCTGATCGCGATCACCTCGCTGCAGCACACCGCGGGCGTCGACTCCCGGCACCCGTCCGGGAAGAAGCTGATCGACTACGCCGACGTCGTCCTCGACAACCACGCGCCCTACGGCGACTCCGTACTGGACCTGCCGGGCGGCGGCAAGGTCTGCGCCGTGTCCTCCATCACGGCAGCGCTGATTGCGCAGATGCTGGTCGCGGAAGTGCTCCGCCGGTTGACCGACGCGGGCGAGACCCCGCCGGTCTACCTGTCCGCGAACATCCCGGGCGGCGACGAGCACAACCACGCCCTTGAAGCCCAGTACGCCGGCCGGATCCGGCGTACTGCCTGAAACACACTCGGAAGGCGGGACCATGACCACTCCCAACCCCCTGTCGCGGCGGCTGTTCCTGCAGCGCGCGGCGGTCGGCACCCTGCTCGCCACCGGCGGCAGCACGCTGCTGGCGGCCTGTGCCGGTAGCGGCAGCAACGACAGCGGTAACAGCGGCGGTGGCGCCGACAAGACCGCGGACAACCCGTTCGGGCTGGCGGAGAAGGCGACCGTCGAGGCGATCATCTTCAACGGCGGCTACGGCTACGACTACGTGACCTTCGCGGCCGACATCGCGCAGAAGAAGTGGGCCGGCTCGACGTTCAAGGTCGACCCGTCGACCCAGATCGCCCAGCAGCTGCAGCCGCGCTTCGTCGGCGGCAACCCGCCGGACCTGATCGACAACTCCGGCGCCAACCAGATCGGCTTCAACACGATCCTGGACCAGCTGTCGACGCTGGACGACGTCTTCGAGGCCAACAACTACGAGGGCACCAAGATCGCCGACACCCTGTACCCGGGTGCGAAGGTGCCGGGCACCTTCGACGGCAAGTTCGTCGCGATGAACTACGTCCTCACCCTGTACGGCATCTGGTACTCCGACAGCCTGTTCAAGGAGAACGGCTGGGAGCCGCCGAAGACGTACGAGGGTCTGCTCGAGCTGGGCGCCAAGGCGAAGGCCAAGGGCAAGTACCTGTTCGTCTGGGGCAAGGAAGCCGCCACCTACTACCACACGATGGCCGTCGACGGCGCCATCAAGGAGGGTGGCGACGAGGTCCGGCTGGCGCTGGAGAACCTCAAGGAGAACTGCTGGTCGATGCCGCAGTTCCAGGGCATCTTCAAGGCCCTGGAGACCATGGTCAAGAACGGGTACTTCGTACCCGGTGGCGCCGGTACCCAGTTCACCGCCGCCCAGGCCAAGTGGAGCAACGACCAGCAGGCGCTGCTCTACCCGTCGGGTTCCTGGATCGAGAACGAGATGAAGAAGGCCACCAAGGCCGGCTTCGACATGAAGGGCGTTCCGGAGCCGACGCTGACCGACGCGCCGAAGCTGCCGTACGAGTCGCTGCGCAGCGCGGCCGGCGAGCCGTTCATCATCCCGGCCAAGGGCAAGAACGTTGCCGGCGGCAAGGAGCTGCTCCGGGCCATGCTGTCCAAGGAGGCGGCGACCAACTTCGCCAAGACCCGGCTCGCGCCGACCATCGTCAAGGGCCTGGTTCCGGCCGACGGCTTCGGCTCGACCGCGCTGCAGTCGCAGACCGCGATGCTGGACGCGGCCGGCACGAACATCTTCGACTACCAGGTCTTCGGCCTCTACGGCATGAACACCGACCAGCTCGTGGTCTGGAACTCGTTCCTGTCCGGTCAGCTGGACGCCGCGGGCCTGACCAAGGGCCTGCAGGAGATCACCGACAAGGTGCGTAACGACAGCTCCGTCAAGAAGATCCCGGTCACCAAGTGACCACAACGCACGAGGCCGTGCCGGGTGAGGGTCCGCAGCAGCGGACCGTCACCCGGCGTCGCCGGCCGTTGACCTTCGATCGCGTCAGCTTCATGGTCGTGTTCCTCGGCCTGCCGCTGACGGTCTTCGTGATCTTCGTCGCCTCGCCGTTCGTGCAGGCGCTGTACTACTCGCTGACCGACTGGTCCGGGTTCAGCTCGGGGATGAACTTCGTCGGCCTCGACAACTACGTGAAGCTGTTCAACGACGACATCTTCCTCAAGGCCGTCCGCAACAACGTGCTGCTGGCGATCGTGGTCCCGATCGTCACGATCGTGTTGTCGCTGACGCTGGCGACCCTGGTCACCATCGGCGGCTCGGGCACCGGGACCGTCCGCGGTCTGAAGAACGCGGGGTTCTACCGGATCATCTCGTTCTTCCCGTACGTGATCCCGGCGATCGTGATCGGTCTGATCTGGGCGCAGGTGTTCACGCCGACCTCCGGCATCCTGGACGCCGTCCTGAACCAGATCGGCCTGACCGGGTTCAAGGACTTCGCCTGGCTCGGTGACGCGCGGACCGCGATGCCGGCCTCGATGTTCGTGATGATCTGGGGCGCCGTCGGCTTCTACATGGTGCTGTTCATCGCCGCCATCCGGGGGATCGACCCCGAGGTGTTCGAGGCGGCCCGGATCGACGGCGCCGGCCGGTTCCGGACCGCGACCCGGATCACCGTGCCGCTGATCCGCGACAACGTGCAGACGGCGTACATCTATCTCGGGATCGCCGCCCTCGACGCGTTCGTCTACATGCAGGCGCTGAACCCCGGCGGCGGTCCGCAGAACTCGACCCTGGTGATGCCGCAGCAGCTGTTCACCACGGCCTTCAGCAAAGGACAGTTCGGGTACTCGACGGCGATGGGCGTGGTCCTCGCCGCCGTCACGATGCTGTTCGCGCTCATCGTCTTCACGGTGAACGCCCTGACCGGCGGACGTGACCCGCGGAAAGCAAAGGTACGCCGATGACGACACTCGCCGCCGGCTCCCCGTCGCGGGGGAGCAAAGAAGGCCGCGGCGTGGCGACGATCGCCCACATCGCGCTGATCATCTGGTCGCTGCTGGTCATCCTGCCGCTACTGTGGACGCTGCTCTCCTCGTTCAAGTCGACGCAGGAGGTGCTCGGCAACCCGCTGTCGCTGCCGGGCAAGCTGCATTTCGAGAACTACGCCAACGCCTGGACGACGGCCGGGATCGGCCGGTACTTCCTGAACACGGTGATCGTCGTCGGCACCGCGCTGGTGCTGGTGATGGTGCTCGGCGCCATGTGCGCGTACGTGCTGGCCAGGTTCACGTTCCCCGGCAACCGGCTGATCTACTACTCGATGCTGGCCGGTCTGACCTTCCCGGTCTTCCTGGCGATCGTGCCGCTGTTCTTCGTCCTGAAGAACCTGTCGCTGCTGAACACGCTGCCCGGGTTGATCATGACCTACGTCGCCTTCGCGCTGCCGTTCACGGTCTTCTTCCTGCACAGCTTCTTCAAGGCGCTGCCCGGGGAGATCTACGAGGCCGCGCAGATCGACGGCGCCGGTGAGTGGCGCTCGTTCTTCTCGGTGATGTTGCCGATGGCCAAGCCCGGAATGGCGTCGGTCGCGATCTTCAACTTCCTCGGGTTGTGGAACCAGTTCCTGCTGCCGGTCGCGCTGAACACCGACTCGGACAACTACGTGCTCTCCCAGGGCATGGCGTCGTTCGCGTCGCAGGCCGGTTACGCGGTGGACTTCGGCGCGTTGTTCGCGGCCGTGATCATCACCGTGGCCCCGGTGCTGGTGGTTTACATCATCTTCCAGCGTCAGCTGCAGGTCTCGGTCACCCAGGGCGGCGTGAAGTAGCCTGCCGGGGTGCTGAAACGGCGAACAGTTCTGCAAGGAGCGCTCGCCGGCGCCGTTCTGAGCGGATGCTCGACGGGTACGCCGGTGGGCGCTCCTTCTGTTGATCCGGGCACGTTGCCGCTGGAGGTGGCGGCCGGTGCCGACTACGGCGGTTTCGCCGCTTCGGCGTACCGGAAGAAGTATCCGAACGCGGTGCTGAAGCCGGTCGTCGTGAGCCAGTTGCGGGACGGCGTGCTGCCGCGATTCCAGGCCGGGTCGCCGCCGGACGTCGTACTGAACGCCGGCGCCAAGCCGCTGGATGTCGGGCGGCTGGTTGCCCAGGGACAGGTGGCGGATCTGTCCTCGTTGCTGGAGCTGCGGGACGGGCTGTTGCCGGGGATGCTGGAGACCGGCCGGTACGACGGCGTCCAGCGGACGGTCAATTACGTCGTGAACGTCTACGGGCTCTGGTATTCCGCCGCGCTCTTCCAGCGGTTCGGCTGGGACGTGCCGCGAACCTGGCCGGAGTTGCTTGCCTTGGGCACCAAAATGAAGGCGGCCGGGCTCGGGTCGGTGGTGCATCCCGGCGCGAACCCGTACTACATGCTGGAGCTGGTGCTCACGCTGGCGGCGAAGACCGGCGGTCACGAGGTGCTGAAGCGGATCGACAACCTCGAGGACGGCGCCTGGCAGGACACGAGCGTCACCCGGGCGATCGCGGCCGTCGCCGAGCTGGTCAAGCGCGGGCTGCTCGCGCCGGGGAGCGCGAAGTACGACCATCTGGCCGCGCAGAAACGCTTCCTGGCCGGGAAGGCGGGGGTGCTGCCGTGCGGGAACTGGCTCGAGAACGAGATGAAGCCGCTGATCCCGGAGAACTTCGCGCTGACGATGTTCGGCGTCCCGCCGCTGGACGGATCGGCCGCGCTGCCGCGGGGGTTGCATGTCGCCACGACCGCGCCGTACCTGGTGGCGGAGCAGGCGAAGAACAAGGCAGGTGGGCTGGAGTACCTGCGGGCCGCGTTGTCGAAGGAGGTCGCCGCGCAGGTGACCGCGGAGGCCAATCTGCTCACGATCGTCCGCGGCGCGGCCGACGGGCTGGAGCTGAGTACGGCGTTGCGGTCGGCGCGTGATCTGCTCACGGTCGCGGGCGATCAGTCCGTCGGCTGGTACTTCGACAGCTGGTATCCGACGTTCGCGGCGACGGCCGCCGGGATCACCGGGCAGCTGCTGGCCGGCGGGGTGTCGGCGTCCGATTGGATGCTGCGCATCCAGGCCGCGGCGGATGCCTTGAAGCAGGACTCTGGTGTAACGAAATATCACCGAGAGTGAATAGGTTAGCTTAGGGTTTCCTAACGTACTTACTTCCTGTGAGGTCCCGATGCGCAAGTTCTTGCGCCCTGTGGTGCTGCTCGTCGTCCCGTTGCTCGCGCTGACCGCCGCCTGCGGCAGCGGTTCGGCCAAGGAAAGCCCGGCCGCGGCGTCGGCGCAGGGCGGTGTCGAGGACGGCGCGTTCCCCGTCACGATCAAGAACAAGTGGGGCGACGCCGTCATCAAGGAGGCCCCGAAGCGGGTCGTCGTGGTCGGGCTGATCGAGCAGGACGCGCTGCTCGCGCTCGGCGTCGCACCGGTCGGGACGACGGAGTGGTTCGGCGACAAGCCGGGCGCGCTGTTCCCGTGGGCGAAGGAGAAGCTCGGCGACGCGCCGCTGCCGACGGTGCTGTCGGACAAGGACGGCATCCAGTTCGAGAAGGTCGCGGGGCTGGCGCCGGATCTGATCATCGGGCTGTACTCGTCGATCACCGCGGCGGACTACAAGAAGCTCGAGGCGATCGCGCCGACCGTCGCCCAGCCTGCCGACGGCAGCGCCGACTACAGCGTCACCTGGCAGACCGCGACCAAGACCGTCGGCCAGGCGGTCGGCAAGCCGAAGGCCGCCGCCGAGCTGGTCGCCGGCATCGAGAAGCAGTTCGCCGAGACCCGCGCCGCGCACCCGGAGTTCCAGGGCAAGACCGGCCTGATGGCGTCGCCGTGGGAGGGCTACTTCCTCTACGGCCGCCAGGACCCGCGCTCCAAGGTCCTCGCCGACCTCGGCTTCACCCTGCCGCCGGAGATGGACAAGATCGTCGGCGACAAGTTCGGCGCGAACCTGAGCGCCGAGCGGATCGCCGTCGTCGACCAGCAGGTCCTGGTCTGGTTCCCGCCCAAGGACGGCACCGCCAAACTCAAGGCCGACCCCCTGCTGAAGAACCTCAAGGCCCGCGCCGAAGGCCGCGAGATCTTCATCGAGGAGAACTACGACGACGAGTTCTACGGCGCCACCAGCTTCGTCTCCGTCCTCAGCCTCCCCACCGTCCTCAAACACCTCGTCCCCAAACTGACCGCCGCCCTCGACGGCAACCCCACGACGACGGCCTAACGCCACACCACCTCGTCCAGAAAATCCTCCACCGCCGTAGCCACCCGCCCCAACACGGCCGCCGACGCCGCCAGCCGGCCCGGGACATACATCCCGTGGCCGGCCCCCGGCACCTCCAACACATAAGGCGTCAACTCCCGCGCCACCCCCGAGTCCCAAGCCGCATCCGCCGTCCCACCCACCAACAAGAACGGCGCCCGCGCCCCCCGCAACCCCTCCACCACCCACTCACTCGTCAAAATCGGACTCAACCAAACCCCCGCCACCCCCCACTCCGCCACCACCGAACTCGCATAACCCCCCAAAGACCGCCCAATCACCAGCACTTCCCCGGATGCGGCCTCCAGAGCACGTTCGACCTGGTGGCAGACCCAGGGGCCGCGTTCTGGTTCGGTGAGGGTGAGGGGGATGTCGGGGTCGGCCCACCAGATGCGGTGGATGTGGGCGCCGCGGTGTTCGGCGGCGTCGGCGGCGTACATGGGGAGTGGGGCGGTCGGGCCGTTCTGGCCGCCGGGGACGACGATCGCGGTGCGGGCAGGCATAACGTGGACTGTATGACCTTGGGGGTGACCCGGTGTGGGGGAGGACCGGGACGCTGGCAGAATCGGGGGTATGTCCCTCGCTGCGTCTGACCCCTCCGCAGCCGGAACCGAGCGGCGCCCGCGGGTGCTGTCCGGGATCCAGCCGACGGCGGACTCGTTTCACTTCGGCAACTACCTCGGCGCGGTGCGGCAGTGGGTGGCCCTGCAGGACGACCATGAGGCGTTCTACTGCGTGGTCGACCTGCACGCGATCACGGTGGAGTACGAGCCGAAGAAGCTCCGCGAGCGGACGCGGCGTTCGGTCGCCCAGCTGCTGGCCGCCGGTATCGACCCGGAGCGGTCGACGCTGTTCGTCCAGTCGCATGTCCCGGAGCACGCGCAGCTGGGTTGGGTGCTCGGCTGCCTGACCGGTTTCGGCGAGGCCAGCCGGATGACGCAGTTCAAGGACAAGTCCGCCAAGGGCGGCGCGGACCGCGCGACGGTCGGCCTGTTCACGTACCCGATCCTGCAGGCCGCCGACATCCTCATCTACCAGGCCGACCGCGTCCCCGTCGGCGAGGACCAGCGCCAGCACCTGGAGCTGACCCGCGACCTCGCGGGCCGCTTCAACCACCGGTTCGGCAAGACCTTCCGGCTGCCCGAGCCGTACATCGTCAAGGAGACCGCGAAGATCTCCGACCTGCAGGACCCGACCGCCAAGATGAGCAAGTCCAGCTCGTCGCCGGCCGGCATCATCGACCTGCTCGACGACCCGAAGGTGAGCGCGAAGAAGATCCGCTCCGCGGTCACCGACTCCGGCCGGGACGTGATCTTCGACCCGGAGAACAAGGCCGGCGTCGCCAACCTGCTGACCATCTACTCGGCCCTGACCGGCCGCAAGATCAGCGAGCTCGAGGACGAGTACGCCGGTCGCGGCTACGGCGACTTCAAGAAGGACCTGGCCGAGATCGTGGTCGAGTTCGTCACGCCGTTCCGTGAGAAGACCCTCGGCTACCTCGATGACAAGGCCCAGCTGGACGCGATCATGGCCGCCGGCGCCGAGCGGGCCCGCGCGGTCACCGAGCGGACGCTGACCCGCGTCTACGACAAGCTCGGGTTCGTCCCGGGCAGCCCCCGATGACGACGATCGGCGTCGCGATCCCGATCGCGGAACCGTACGGCTCCGAGCTGCAGAAGTACCGGGCCGAGTTCGGCGACCCGATGGCCGCCTCGATCCCGACCCACGTCACGCTGCTGCCGCCGACCGAGATCCCGGACGGCGACCTGGCCGCGATCGACGAGCACCTGCTCGCGGTCGCCGCGCGGTTCCCGCGGTTCCGGATCCGGCTCCGCGGGACGGCGACCTTCCGGCCGATCTCGCCGGTGGTCTTCGTGCCGCTGGCCGAGGGCATCTCGTCGTGCGAGGTCCTGCAGTCGCAGGTCCGATCCGGTCCGCTGCAGGTCGACCTGCGGTTCCCGTACCACCCGCACGTCACGGTCGCCCACGACCTGGAGAAGTCCGCGCTCGACCGCGCGTACGACACGCTCTCGGAGTACGACTGCGCGTTCGACGTCGACGCGTTCAGCCGGTACGAGCACGGCGCGGACGGCGTGTGGCGGCCGCAACGCTCGTTCCCCCTGGCAGGCTGAGCTTCCTGCTTCGGGGTACAGGAGTGCTATGAACATCAAGGCTGTCTGGGCGCGGTTCGCCCGCACCCAGGTCTGGCGGGCCTGGCAGCGGTACGGCGATCGTCGCGGCAACCGGTTGGCCGGGGCAACGAGTTTCTTCGGATTCCTCTCGTTGTTCCCGCTGATCGTGCTGGCCGCCGCCGTCACCGGGCCGCTGCTCGGCAGCGCCGCCGTCCAGAGTCTGAAGACGGCGCTGAAGACGAACCTGCCCGGGATCGGCGACAAGATCGACATCGACTCGCTGATCGCCAACGCGGGCACGATCGGCGTCGTCTCCGGGATCTCGCTGCTGTTCACCGGCCTCGGCTGGATCGACTCGCTGCGCGCCTCGATCCGCTCGATGCACGAGCTCGACGACCAGCCGGGGAACGCCGTCCAGCTCAAACTCGTCGACCTGGGCGCCTTGGTCGGCCTCGGCCTGATCGGCGCCGTCGGCACCGGCGCGTCGTCGATCCTGACCGGTCTCTCCGAGCGCATCGTCGCCGCCGCCGACCTGGACGGCACCTGGCTGGCGAACTGGGGTCTCGACCTGATCAGCCTGGTCCTCGGCATCGCCGCCGGCGCGCTGCTGTTCGCCTACCTGCAGACGGCCCTCCCGCGGATCGCCCTGCCCCGCAAGGTCCTCCTGATCGCCGCCCTGGCCGGTGGCATCCTCTTCTACCTCGCCCAGAAACTCGGCAACGTCTACGTCAAGCACGTCCTCGGCTCCAACGCCGCGTACGGCGCCCTCGCGCTCCCGCTGGCCCTCCTGGTCTGGATCTACCTGATGACCCGCGTCATCATGCTCATCGCCGCCTGGACCAAAGAAGCCGCCCTGGACGCCGAAGCCCGCGCCGCCACCGACGACGCCCGCCTCCGCATCGCCGAGGCGCCCCTCCCGCCCTACGAGCCACTCCTCCCCGGCCCACCCGGCAAACGCTACAAAGTCGTCCCCATCCCTCAGAAGAAGGCCGACACCGTAGCCGTCACCGCCGGCGCCGTCGTAGGCATCGCCCTCACCACCATCGCCGTCCAACTCACCAAAGCCGCCCGCTCCCTCCGCCGCTAACCGCCCACCCGCTTCGCCCACCCCCAAGCCGGTGGGCCGACCCCCAAGCACCAACCACCGCCCACGGCCTCGGCCGTTTGCTGGGCTGACCAGGCAAGTGGTGGGTCAGCCAACCGCAGGCGGTGGGCACACCCACTCGTTGGTTGGCTGGCCCAGCAAACGGGTGGGTCGGCCAACCAAATGGTGCGTGGGGAGGGGGCGGGCACGAGGGACAGGACGTAGTTGGGTACGTAGGTGCGTGACGTGCGCCTGAGTCGGGCTTACCGCGCCTCGAGTGGGCGGGTACGTCCTGTCGTTCGTGCCAACAGTTAGTGGCGGCGTCGGCGGGGGCGGCGGAGGAACAGGGCCAGCAGGAGGATGGCGGGGGCGGCCCAGAGCCAGGCGGGGATGGCGAAGACGGAGTTGACGGGGTGGACGGGGGTGTCCACGGTGCGGGTGGTGGGGAGGGGGCCCGCGGCCTGGGGTTTGTCGGCTTGGGCCGGTTTGGGGGGTGGGGTGGGTTTGGCGAGGGTGCCGACGGGGGTGAGGTCGTCGTAGTGCTCGAAGGCCCAGGTGAGGAGGGTGGCGGCGTCGGTGGTGATGCCGTGCGGGGAGTCGAGCATCGTGACGACGAGGGTGTGGCCGTTCCGGCGGGCGGCGCCGACGAAGGTGTTGCGGGCGAGCGTCGTGTAACCGGTCTTGACGCCGAGGGCGCCGTCGTAGGTGAAGAGCAGTTTGTTCTGGTTGGCGACCTGATAGGTGCCCTTCGTCGCCAGCGGGAAGTTCGTGTATTTCGTCGCCGCGTACTTCGCGAAGTCGGGCCGCTCGAGCCCGGCCTGGGCGAACAACGCCAGGTCGTAGGCGCTGGAGAGCTGCCCGTCGGCGTCCAGTCCGGTGGGATCGGTGACGTGGGTGTCGAGGGCTCCGAGTTCCTTCGCCTTCGCGTTCATCCGCCGGATGCACCCGTCGACGCCGCCCTCGTCGTGCTCGCAGAGCGCGTTCACCGCATCGTTCCCCGAGGCCAGGAACATCCCCTCGAACAACAGATCGACGGTGTACTTCAACCCCGGCGACACCCCGACCTTGCTGCCGACGATCCCGGCGTCCTCGTCGGTCCCGATCACCCGGTCGGTCTTCTTCAGCCGCGGCAGCAGCACCAGCGCGGTGAGTGTCTTGAGCGTGGACGCCGGCCGCAGCTTCGCATGCGGCGCCTTCGCGACCAGGACGTCGCCGGTGTCGACATCCGCGACGACGTACGCCGACGACTGGACGGCCGGCGGCGTCGCCCCCGCGGCGACCACCGTCGGCTTCCCCGTCAGCAGCGCGCCGCCGACCGGGCCGTGCGGGCCCCGGTCGGCGGCGGTCGCTGTCAGCGGCTGTGTGACCACCAGCGCGGTGGTCACACAGACCGTCAGAAGCAAACGCATCGGCGGCACTCTAGACGCCCGACGGGGCAGGAGTCATCTGACCTGCCGATTCCGGTCAAGCCCAGAATCAGGCTCGGTACGCCGTCCACATGTTGCTGATGCGGGTGCTCTGCCCCGGCGTGAACTGGTTGTAGCAGGAGTCGTAGGAGTAGTCCATGTAGTTGTGGATCGGGTCCAGCCCCGGCAGCGAGCAGGAGTTCCGCCCGGTCGGGCACCCGCTCGACGCGCTGCCCTGGGCCGGGGTGTCGGCGACCGAGTCGTTCGTACTCGTGCAGCCGCCCTGGAAGGTGTGGTAGAGCCCGAACCAGTGACCGGCCTCGTGGGTCGCGGTCTTACCGAGGTTGAAGTTCGTCGCCGAGCCGCCCGGCAGCGAGGTGTACTGCACCCGGATGCCGTCGATACCCGGGTTGCTCGCGTAGTCCCACGGGAAGGTCGCGATCCCCAGGTAGGAGAAGTTGACCAGCCAGATGTTGAGCGCGTTCTTCCCGCCCTTACGGGTCTGCGACCGGTACGTCGTGCTCTGACCGTCGGTGTGCCAGGTGCTGTTGTTGTACCGGTACGTCCCGGCCAGCGTGAACGTGAACCCGGTGTTCGCCGCCTGCGACGACTCGCCGCCGGCGAAGTTCTGGTTCAGCTCGGCGATCTGCTGGCTGATCTGGGTGTTGGTGACGTCGCCGCCGCCGGAGTTGTTCCGCATCACGTGCACGTAGACCGGCACGTTCGCCGCGGCCAGCTTGCCGGGCGCGGGCGCCAGGCCGCGGGCCCGCTTGGCCTTCAGCAGCTCGGCCGTCTTCGCCTCGATCGACACCTGCTCGGCCTTCGACAACTCCCGGTGGTCGGCTCCGTGGCCACCACGAGCCTCCGGCCCCGCGGCCGGCTGGATACACGGATTCCCGGTCTGACTGGCCGGCAACTGCGCTGTCGCCGTACCTCCGAGCGGGCTGAACGCGAGTGCGCCGCCGGCGACGAGTACGGCGAGTGCGCGGGGACGGGTGATGAAAGATCGCATAGCGCGTCCTCCAGAAGATGGGCCGCTATGGGCGGTGCGGCCGAATCCCCCCGATTTTCCGCGCCGCTCCGCGATTCGCAACCTGTTACCTGACCACGCAGTGCCACGGCACCAGCACGCCGCCCACCTGGCAGAACCAGGTGGGCGGCGGTCAAATGCTTGGATCAGCAGGTCGGCTCGCCGGGCTGGGCGCCCAGGTTGACGGCCGCCCAGGCGGCCTTGACCTTGTTGTACTTCGCGCAGGTCGCGTCCAGGTTCTTGGCGGCCTGCAGGGTGCTGATGCGGTACTTGCCGTACGTCATGCCGCTGGTCTTCATCAGCATGGCGTTGTAGAAGATCCGGCCGGCTTCCTGGATGCCGATCCCGGTCAGCGTGGTGCTGTTACAGGTCGGGCTGACCGGCTGGCCGTTGGTCGGGTTGGTGCCCTCGGCCAGCAGGTAGAACCAGTGGTTCATCGGGCCGGCGGCGGCGTGCACCGACGTCGGCAGGCTGGTCGACCAGCAGTTCGGGTGCCCGGAGACGTTGTCCGGCTTGTACATGTGCCGGATCGGTCCCTGGCCGACCAGGTTGACCTGCTCGCCGACGGTGTAGTCGGGCTTGTCGTTCGGGTTGTTCAGGTAGGCCTCGGTGATCGCGCCCCAGATGTCGGCGACGGCCTCCTGGGTGCGGCCGCCGGAGATGCCGCTCGGGGTCAGGGCGTCGAGACCGTGGCCGTACTCGTGGGCGACGACGTCGGTCGCGGTGATCCACTGGTTCTGGTTGTTGTAGCCGAACGTCACGCCGCCCGGGTTGGCCGAGTGGTTCCAGTACGCGTTGATGTCGGGCAGGCCGACCTCGGCGTCCGCCCAGCTGCCGCTGCCGTTCAGGCCGTTGCGGCCGTACCAGTTCTTCAGCAGGTCCCACTCACCCTTGGCGACGTACATGACGTCGACGCAGCCGGAGACCTTGTCGGTGCGGCTGGCGCTGCCCCAGACGTCGTCGGCATCGCTCATCACGGCGTTGGTGCTGTAGTCGATACACGACAGGCCCGGCCGGGCCGGGTCGGTCATCCGGTAGGTGCCGCCGGACAGGGTGGTGCCGAAGGAGAGTCCGGTGCGGTTCCAAACGCCGGTTCCGGTGCCGGACGCCGTCATTTCGGAGTTGTACGCGACGCGGCCGGTGGCGGCGTCGACGTACACCAGCTCCTGGGTGTCGCCCGTCCCGTGGTCGTGGCCGGCGTGCTTGGCCTTGCCGGAGACCGGGACGCGCCAGGCCAGGATCGGCTTGGGCTGGTCGACCACCAGGACGACGAGCTCCGGCTTACCGGTCGCCGCGACGCTGGTGAAGGAGCCGCGGGCCGCGGTGGTGGCGCGGGCCGAGGTCAGCTTCGGGGTGGTCGAGACGGCGATGGGCGCCTTGGAGGCGACCATCGTGGACAGGACGTTCCCGGCGGCGTCGGTCGAGACGACAGCGTCGCCGCCGACCACCGGGAGTCCCTGGTAGGTCTTGTCGTAGTTCACGTAGAACACGTCCTGGGTGGTGGCGTCGCCACCCTCGACGACGCCGAGCCGGACGAATTGCTCGGCCGAGCTCTTTCGCAGGCCGAGTGCGTTGACCGCCTTGTCGGCCGCGGCGACGGCCGTCGCGGTGGCGTCCGGCGGGGTGCTCTGCTCGACGGGCGATGCGGCAAAGCTGGTATTGGCCAGGCTGGCGCCGACCAGGGCGACGGTCAGACCGCTGGCCGCAGCCAGTCGGACTGCCCGGCGGTGGGCAGGAAAGTTCCTCACGGTTGTGCTCCTCACAGGGCGGTGGGGCGGGAAACACGGAGTACCGCCGAAAACGGCGTCCTGAAACCATGAGGAATTCCGGTATACCAAGCAAGGGAAAGTTGCTCTCGGTCCCCGTGCGATGACGCACAGCAAGGGTTTGCCTTCGCGTGGACGGCGAGAACCTGCTCTCCCGGCGTTGACACCAGCCCCTACGATTGACTCAATGGATCGTCGGCAGACCATTGAGTGAGGAGCCGCTGTGACCGGTCGGTTGGGTGTGCAGGAACTGCGGGATCTGGTGGCGAGCGACGAGATCGACACCGTGCTGGTGGCGATCACCGATATGCAGGGCCGGCTGCAGGGCAAGCGCTGCGGCGGCCGGTACTTCGTCGAGGAGGTGCTCGGCCACGGGACGGAGGGCTGCAACTACCTGCTCGCCGTCGACGTCGACATGAACACCGTCGACGGGTACGCGATGTCCTCCTGGGAGCGCGGGTACGGCGACCTGGTGATGGCGCCCGATCTCGACACGCTCCGGCTGGTCCCCTGGCTGGAGGGCACGGCCATGGTGCTGTGCGACGTCCAATGGCTGGACCGGACGCCGGTCGTGGCGTCGCCCCGGCAGGTACTGCGCCGGCAGCTCGAGCGGCTCGCCGAGCGCGGCCTGATGGCGTACGTCGGGACGGAGCTCGAGTTCATCGTCTTCGACGACACCTTCGAGGCTGCCTGGGACAAGCGCTACCAGGGCCTGGCTCCCGGCAACCAGTACAACGTCGACTACTCCCTCCTCGGCACCTCCCGCGTCGAGCCGCTGCTCAGGGCCATCCGCAACGGCATGACCGGCGCGGGCCTGTACGTCGAATCCGCCAAGGGCGAGTGCAACCTCGGGCAGCACGAGATCGCGTTCAAGTACGACGAAGCCCTGAAGACCTGCGACAACCACTCGATCTACAAGACCGGGGCGAAGGAGATCGCGGCCCAGCACGGCAAGAGCCTCACGTTCATGGCGAAGTACGACGAGCGCGAGGGCAACTCGTGCCACATTCACCTCAGCTTCCGCTCGGACGACGGCGCCGCCGTCCTCGCGGGGGACAGGGAGCACGGCTTCTCCGAGCTGATGGAGTACTTCATCGCCGGTCAGCTCGCATGCCTGTCCGAGTTCACCTACCTGCTGGCGCCGAACATCAACTCCTACAAGCGCTTCCAGAAGGGCAGCTTCGCGCCGACCGCGGTCGCCTGGGGTCTCGACAACCGCACCTGCTCGCTCCGCGTCGTCGGCCACGGCGAGTCGCTCCGGGTCGAGAACCGCCTCCCCGGCGGCGACGTGAACCCGTACCTCGCCGTCGCCGCGATCATCGCCGCCGGTCTGCACGGTATCGAGAACCAGCTCGAGCTCGAACCCCTCCTCGAAGGTAACGCCTACGAGTCCGACAAGGATCACGTTCCCTCGACGCTCCGCGAAGCCGCGGCTCTCTTCACCGGCTCCAAACTCGCCCGCGAAGCCTTCGGCGACGAGATGGTCGACCACTATGCGAACGCCGCCCGCGTAGAACTCGACGCGTACGACGCCGCCGTCACCGACTGGGAGCGGATCCGTGGCTTCGAACGCCTCTGACCGGCCCCGGATCGGCATCACGACCTACCTCGAACCCGCCACCTGGGGGATCTGGCAGCGCGAAGCCGCCCTGCTCCCGCGGGTCTACCTCGACGCAGTCGTGACCGCGGGCGGCGTACCGATCCTGCTCCCGCCGCTCGGCACCGATCCGAGCATCCTCGATGTCCTCGACGGCCTGATCATCGCCGGCGGCTGCGATGTCGACCCCGGCTCGTACGACGCTGTCCCGCACGAGGAGACCGTCGACACCCGGCCGGGCCGCGACGAGCACGAGGCGACCCTGATCCGGGCGGCGCTCGATCGGGACCTCCCACTGCTCGCGATCTGCCGCGGCCTCCAGATGCTCAACGTCACGCTCGGCGGCACCCTGCACCAACATCTGCCCGACCTGATCACCAGTGACGAGCACCGCCCGTCCCCGGCGGTCTTCGGCCGTACCGAGGTCGAACTCGAACCCGACAGCCTCACTGCTCGCCTGCTCGGCGACCGCAGCAGCGTGCACTGCTACCACCACCAAGCCCTGGATGCCGTCGCCCCCGCGCTCCGCGTGACCGCCCGCGCCGCGGACGGGACGGTCGAGGCGGCCGAGGCCGACGGCTACGGCTTCGCGCTCGGCGTCCAATGGCATCCCGAGGAGAACGCCGAGGACCTGCGGCTGTTCACCGCACTGATCGACGCATCCAGGAGAAGGACCGCATGACGTACGACGTGATCAACCCGGCCACCGAGAAGGTCGTTCGCACGGTCGAGCCGGCCGACGAGGCGCAGACCGACGCGGCGATCGCGCGGGCCGCGAAAGCCTTTGAAACGTGGCGAAACGTCACCCCCGCCGACCGCGGCCGGCTCCTTCGGCGGTTCGCGGACGCCGTCGACGCCGACCTCGACCACCTGGCCGCGCTGGAGGTCGAGAACGCCGGTCACACCATCGGCAACGCGCGGTGGGAGGCCGGCAACGTTCGCGACGTGCTCACGTATTACGCGGCCGCGCCGGAACGCCTGTTCGGCAAGCAGATTCCCGTTGCCGGCGGCATCGATGTCACCTTCCAGGAGCCGCTCGGCGTGGTCGGCGTCATCGTGCCCTGGAACTTCCCGATGCCCATCGCCGGTTGGGGTTTCGCCCCGGCGCTTGCCGCCGGCAACACGGTGGTGCTCAAACCTGCCGAGCTGACGCCGCTGACCGCGATCCGGCTTGGGGAGCTGGCGTTGCAGGCAGGTTTGCCCGCGGATGTCTTCCAGGTGCTCCCCGGCGCGGGCAAGGTCGTCGGTCAGCGGTTCGTGACGAACCCGGCCGTCCGCAAGGTCGTCTTCACTGGCTCGACTGCCGTCGGCAAGCAGATCATGGCCGGCTGCGCCGACCAGGTGAAACGGGTGACGCTGGAGCTCGGCGGCAAATCGGCCAACATCGTCTTCGCGGACGCCGATCTGGCCAAGGCCGCGGCCCAGGCGCCGTACGGCGTCTTCGACAACGCCGGTCAGGACTGCTGCGCCCGATCGCGGATCCTGGTCGAGCGGACGGCGTACGACCGGTTCCTCGAACTGCTCGAACCGGCCGTGAAAGCGTTCAAGGTCGGCGACCCGAGCGACCCGGCGACCGAGATGGGTCCGCTGATCTCGCGGCAGCAGCTCGACCGGGTGGCGTCGTACGTCGAGAATCCGGCCTTCCAGGGCAGCGCGCCGTCCGGGCCCGGTTTCTGGTTCCCGCCGACGGTGCTCGAACACGTCGTCCCGGACGAGATCTTCGGTCCGGTGGTCAGTGTGGTCCCGTTCACCGACGAGGCGGACGCCGTCCGGCAGGCGAACGACTCGGAGTACGGGCTGTCCGGCTCGATCTGGACCCGGGACGTCGGTCGCGCGCTCCGCGTCAGCCGCGGTGTCGAGGCGGGCAACCTGTCCGTGAACTCGAACTCGTCGGTGCGGTACTCGACGCCGTTCGGCGGTTACAAGCAATCCGGGCTCGGCCGTGAGCTCGGACCGGACGCGCTGGACGCGTTCACCGAGACCAAGAACATCTTCATCAGCACGGAGGACTGAATGACGGACGTGAAGGCACACCGGCTCGAGAGTCGCGTCGCGGTGGTGACCGGCGGCGCCAGCGGGATCGGCCTGGCGACGGTACGCCGCTTCGCCGCCGAAGGCGCCAAGGTCGTGGTGGCCGATATCGACCCGGCCACCGGGAAGGCGGCCGCGGACGAGGTCGGCGGGCTGTTCGTCACCGTCGACGTCACGGACAAGACCGCGGTGGACAACCTGTTCCAGCAGACCTTCGACACCTACGGCAGCGTCGACATCGCGTTCAACAACGCGGGCATCTCGCCACCCGAGGACGCCTCCATCCTGGACACCGACCTGGAGACCTGGCGCAAGCTGCAGGAAGTCAACCTGACCTCGGTGTACCTGTGCTGCAAGGCCGCGCTCCCGTTCATGCAGCGGCAGGGCAAGGGGTCGATCATCAACACGGCGTCCTTCGTCGCGGTGATGGGCGCGGCCACCTCGCAGATCGCGTACTCGGCCTCGAAAGGCGGCGTCCTCGCGATGACCCGCGAGCTGGGCGTCGAGTTCGCCCGGCAGGGGATCCGGGTCAACGCGCTCTGCCCGGGGCCGGTGAACACCCCGCTGCTGGAGGAGCTGTTCGCCAAGGACTCCGAGCGCGCGCAGCGGCGGCTCGTCCACGTGCCGATGGGCCGCTTCGGTGAGCCCGAGGAGATCGCCGCCGCGGTCGCCTTCCTGGCCAGCGACGACGCGTCGTTCATCACCGCCAACACGTTCCTCGTCGACGGCGGAATCTCCGGCGCCTACGTGACGCCGCTCTAGGCTGCTCCCATGGTTGCCCAGGCAGATGACGCCGTGTTCCGGCCGGTCCGGACCGGTAACCCGTTCGAGGAGACGGTCGAGCGGTTGCTGCAGGCAATCAAACTGGGGGTGGTCGCGCCGGGGGAGCGGCTGCCGGCCGAGCGGGATCTCGCGACCCGCCTGAACGTCAGCCGCGTCACCCTGCGGGAGGCGATCCACGCGCTGACCGAGGCCGGGTACGTCGAGTCCCGCCGCGGCCGGTACGGCGGCACATTCGTCAACGAGCAGCTGCCGAAGCCCCGGCGTACCCCGGCGCGCCGGATCGCCCGCGAACTCGGCGACGGCCTCGAAGACGCGCTCACCCTGCGCGGCGCCCTCGAAACCGGCGCCGCCGAAGCCGCCGCGGCCCGTGAGCTGTCAGTGGCCGAAATCGACCACCTGCAACGCTGTCTGGCCGACACCTCCGCCGCAAACCTCACCGACTACCGCCGCTTCGACTCCCGCCTCCACCTCGCCATCGCCGAAGTCACCGGCTCCCCCTCCCTCACCTCCGCCGTCGCCGACGCCCGAATGCGCCTCAACGAACTCCTGGACGCCATCCCCCTCCTCTCCCGCAACATCACCCACTCCAACGAACAACACGAAGCCATCATCCAAGCCATCCTGGAAGGCGATCAGGCAGCCGCCCGCGCCGCCATGTCCGAACACCTCTCCGGCACCGCCACCCTCCTCCACGGCTTCCTCACCTGATCCGTTGACACCAATGGTCTGGGGGAAGACCATTGGGGGATCTTTCATCGCCAAGGAGGATCCGTGAGCGAGCAGCAGAACACTCCGATGACCGATGACGAAAAACGTCTGCATCAGCTCGGCTATGCGCAGGAGCTGTCCCGGACCATGTCCGGGTTCTCGAACTTCGCGGTCTCGTTCACGATCATCTCGATCCTGTCCGGCTGTCTGACGCTCTACGGGTTCGGGCTGAACACCGGCGGCCCGGTGATGATCGTCTGGGGCTGGCCGCTGGTCGGTCTGATGACGCTGTTCGTCGGCCTCGCGATGGCCGAGGTGTGTTCGAGTTACCCGACCGCCGGCGGCTTGTACTACTGGGCCGCGAAACTCGCCCCGTCGAACGGCGCGGCCTGGTCCTGGTTCACCGGCTGGTTCAACTTCCTCGGCCAGGTCGCCGTCACCGCCGGGATCGACTTCGGCGCCGCGTTCTTCCTGAACGCGTTCCTCGACCTGCAGTTCGGCTTCAGCGCGACCCCCGAACACACGATCCTGTTGTTCGGCATCATCCTGCTCGTCCACGCCCTGCTGAACTCGCTCGGCGTCAAACTGGTCGCGAAACTCAACGACATCAGCGTCTGGTGGCACATCGTCGGCGTCCTGTTCATCGTCGGCGCGCTGGTGATCATCCCCGACAAGCACCAGTCGGCCGGTTTCGTCTTCGGCCACTTCGTCAACAACACCGGCTGGGGATCCACCTTCTACGTCGGCCTGCTCGGTCTGCTGCTGGCGCAGTACACCTTCACCGGGTACGACGCCTCCGCGCACATGACCGAGGAGACGCACGACGCCGCTCGCTCGGGCCCGCGCGGGATCGTGATGTCGATCCTGGTCTCGCTCGGCGCCGGCTGGGTGCTCCTGATCGGCCTGACGTTCGCGATCCAGAGCTACGACGGCGCGCTCGGCAGCGAGACCGGCGTCCCGCCCGCGCAGATCTTCATCGATGCCGTCGGCCTGGTGCTCGGCAAGATCCTGCTGCTGGTCGTGATCGGCGCACAGCTGTTCTGCGGGATGGCGTCGGTGACGGCGAACTCGCGGATGATCTACGCGTTCTCCCGGGACGGCGCGCTGCCCGGCTCGTCGATCTGGCACAAGATCAACTCCAAGACCCGGACGCCCACCAATGCGATCTGGCTGGCCGCCGGCGGCGCGTTCGTCCTCGGCCTGCCCTACCTGTGGAACCAGACGGCGTACGCCGCGGTGACGTCGATCGCGGTCATCGGGCTCTACATCGCCTACGTGCTGCCGACGCTGCTCCGGCTGCTCCAGGGCTCGAAGTTCCAGCCGGGGCCGTGGTCACTCGGCCGCTGGAGCCGGCCGGTCGGGATCATCGCGATCGTCTGGGTCTGCTTCATCACGATCCTGTTCATGCTGCCGCAGGTCAGCCCGATCACCGGTAGCACTTTCAACTACACGCCGGTCGCCGTCCTGGTCGTCCTCGGATTCGCGGCCACCTACTGGTTCGTCTCCGCGCGCAAGTGGTTCACCGGCCCCAAGGTCCAGGGCAGCGAGGAGGAGCTGGCCGCCATCGAACGCGACCTCGACGTCATCTAAATCACTGTCTGTCACCGATTGTGCCGGGTCGCCATCTGGTGCCCCGGCACTGTCGTGCCGCTCTGAGCGCTCTGATCAGCCCAGGTTCGGGTGACAGGATGGTGTCGAGACGGTTTCCTCATGTGACACTCGCCGTGTCGGACGGTCTTCGGCTGTTTTAATCAGCAAGGGATAACCTCCGAGGAGCTAAGTGATCGATGACTGACGACGAGCTGGTAGGCAGGGGCGCGCTGGTCGAGCGTGCCCGCAAGCAGCTCGAGACCAGTGGGAGCGTGCTGCTCTACGGTCCGACCGGGATCGGCAAGTCGGCGCTCGGCCGGGCCCTGGTCGCGGACCGGGCCAAAGCCGGCTACCGCGTGCTCAGCGCGGCGCCGTCGCAGAGCGAGGCCGGGCTCCCGTACGTCACGCTCCTCGATCTCCTCTCCAACCAGCTCGAGCTCGCGTGGCAGGTCCTGCCTGACCATCTCCGTCAGCCGCTGGAGGTCGCCCTGCTGAAGGCGAGCGCTCCGGACACCGTCCGCGATGAGCTGGCCGTCCGCCTCGCCGTACTGCACGTGCTGCGCCGGCTGTCGGCGCAGGGGCCGGTGCTGTTGGTCGTCGACGACATCCAGTGGGTGGACCCGTCCAGTCTTGAGGTGCTCACGTTCTGCGCCCGGCGGCTGTCCGAGGGTGTGCACATGCTGTCGACTGAGCAGGTTGCCGATGGGGACCTGCCAGTGATGGCCGAGGCGTGTCCGGAGCCGGTGCTCCAGCTTGAGGTGCCGCCGCTGACCGAGACCGACGTCCTCAGCCTGCTCCGCCAGCGGCTCTCCAGCCCGCTTCCCGTGCGTACTGCGCGCCGCATCTTCACTGCGAGCGCCGGCAACCCGTTCATGGCGCTGGAGCTCGGCCGGGCCGTGCTGCGGCATCCGCAGGGTGTCTCGCCGAACGATCCGCTCCCGGTGTCGAGTCGGTTGAAGACGCTGCTCGGCGACCGGCTGTCCGATCTGAGCGATGGCGCACATGAGCTGTTGCTGCATGCGGCGTCCTCGCCACGTCCCACGACCACTCAGCTCGCGCAGTCCCTCGGGCGCTCGATCGAGACCGAGCTGGCCGAGGCTGAGGCGCTGGGCCTGGTCGACATCGCTTCCGAGCGGCTGCGGTTCGCTCACCCGCTGCTCCGCGAGTTCGTGTACGCCGAAGCGACGTCCGCGGCCCGCCGCCAGGCCCACGCCCAGCTGGCCGCCGTCGTCGACGAACCGGTCGAGAACGCCACCCACCGAGCCCTGGCGACCCAAGAGGCGGACGCCGAGCTCGCAGTGGCCATTGAGGCGGCCGCTGCGGTCGCTGCCGGCCGCGGCGCACCCGGTGCGGCCGCCACGCTGTGGCGGCTGGCCGCCGAGCGGACACCGAGCAGCCTGCCGGACGACCGGGCGCGTCGTCTGACCAGTGCTGCCGATGACGCCGCTGCCGCTGGCCACCTGGCCGAGTCGGCAGACATGGCGCGCCTCGCCGTCCAGGCCGCGACCCAGTCGAACACGAAGGTGCCGGCCCTGCTGCTGCAGGTCGACGCCGCCTGGCCGGACCGGGACCGTCGGGTCGAGCTGCTGGACGAGGCGTTCGAGGCGGCGCAGGGCGACGACCGGCTCGAGGCGCGGGTCCGGATCATGCTCAGCCACAGCGCGTACTTCGACCGTCGACTCGAAGACGCCCAGGAGCACGCACGCGTGGCCGAGGCGCTGGCCCGGGCGTCCGGTGACACCGAAGCGCTGGTCGACGCGCTGAGCGCGACCAGCTCGGTGCTGATGGCCTGGGACGCCGGCCAGAGCGCCGACTCGCTCCTGCAGCAGGCCGCCGAGCTGGCTCGGGACCTGCCGCTCACCAAGGCTGTGGTCAACGCGCGTCAGATGGCTGCGATGCAGAAGCTCTTCCGCGGCCAGACAGCAGAGGCGATCACCGCCATCAGCTCTCTGGTCGAAGAGGTCCGTGACGGCGGCGCCATGCGCTGGCTCGCCTCGGTGCTGATCTCGTCGACCGCCATCTACGAGCGCAGCGGCCGTGGTGCGGATGCCGTCGCCGCCGGTCACGAGTGCTACCAACTGATGCAGGACATCGGCGAAGAGGCCGAGGTCGGTCTGATCGTGGCGAGCCGTTCGGAGTGGGCCGGCGGTACCGCAGCCATGGCGCGTCAGCTGGCCGATGCCGCGCTGGAGGGCGTCCGGCTGGTCGGCAACGACGAATGGACCGGCCCGGCCCTGGCATCGCAGGGCCTGATCGGCGTCCTCACCGGCGACCCGCAGCGCGCAGTCGAGGCCTTCGACGCGATCGCGGAGTCCGGCGAAGCAGCCATGCCCTTCGACCCCGTGATCATCCCCTGGCACGCCGACTACGCCGAAGCCCTCGTCGCAGCCGGCCGCCTGGACGACGCCGCCGCCCTGATCGCCGACATTCGCTCCCGAGCCGAAACCCTCGACCGCTCCGTCGTCCTCGTCGGCCTGGCCCGCTCCGAAGCCCTCCTGATCGCCAAACAAGGTGACCCGGCCGCCGCCCTCGACCTCCTCGACAAAACCATCAGCACCGCCGGCGACCGCGTCTACCCCCTCGACCTCGCCCGCTGCGAACTCACCCGCGGCCGCGTAGCCCGCCAAGCCCGCCGCCGCTCAGTAGCCCGAACCGCCTTCCTCGACGCCATCGAGCAGTTCGAGTCCTACGGCGCCCCCGCCTGGCGCGAAGTAGCCGAAACCGAACTCGCCCGCCTCGACGTCCCCAGCCGCAGCCGCCAACCCTCCGAGCTCACCGACAACGAACAACAAATCGTCGCCATGGTCCGCGACGGCTCCACCAACCGCGAAATAGCCGCCGCCCTCTACCTCTCCGTCAAAGCCGTGGAGTCCCAACTGACCCGCCTCTACCGCCGCTTCGGCGTAGCCAACCGCACCCAACTCCTCCGCATGGTCGACCGCCCGCACTCGTGATTTCGGGGGAGCTTCACAATGGTGGGGTGAAACTTGAGCGGAAGCATGCGGTGGTGCTGTTGGGGATCGCGGTGTGGAACGTGGTGACTTATCTGCGGTTCATCAAGGCGTTGGTGGAGACGCCGGAGGATCGGCCGACGGGGTACTACGTTGCGCACAGCATCTTGATCGTGGTGAACCTGGCGATTGCCGGGGTGTTGGGGACGTGGGGTGTGAAGGCTTACAAGGCGAGCAGGGTCAGCGGCGGGCGTAAGCCGACGGTGTGACGCCGAGGAGTTTGCGGAAGTGGCGGGTGAGGTGGGACTGGTCGTAGAAGCCGGCGAGGGTGGCTACTTCGGCTGGTGGGCGGCCGTCGAGTAGGTGGCGGCGGGCGAGGTCGACTCGGCGGCCGGTCAGGTAGCGGTGGGGTGGTACGCCGTACTCGCGGCTGAAGGAGCGGACGAGGTGGACCGGGTGCGCCTGGATGATGCGGGACGCCTCGTCGAGGGTGATCCCCTGCGGGAGCTGGGCGTCCAGTAGGTCGCGGAGCTGCTGGGCGACGCCGGGGTCGCGCTGGTCCGGTGGAGCGGTGATGGCTCGGTGCAGGTGCTGCCGCAGGCGCTCTTCGATCAGAGTCAGCCTGCTCTGGGCTTCCAGATCCTCTTTGCCGTCGACGAGGACGCCGTGCAGCTGGTGGATGCGGTGTCGGAGCGCGGCGTCGGCGTACTCGGGTTGGTCGACCGCTGCGCCGATCAGCTCGGCGCCCAGCCGGTCGCTCTCCAGGTACAGGACGCGTTTGCGGAAGCCACCCGGGCGGACCGAGCGGCCGTCGTGCGCCACGTGGGGTGGTAGGAGCGAGACCTGCGCCTGGGCCAGGCCGTGCTCGCGGTGGTCCAGGTCGTAGCGGACGGCGCCTTCGTCGACGATCAGGACCGTCCAGGCGTCGTGGGTGTGGCTGGGGTAGGCGTGCGACGGGAAGTGCGCGTGCAGGACTTCGACGACTCCGCTGAGCGCGGGCCGCCAGGCCTTCACACTGGGCTTCACACCTCCAGAACATACGCTTCTCGGCGTGAAGGTCTACATCAGCGCAGATATGGAAGGCATTACCGGGCTGGTCGACGCGGAGGACGTCCAGCCCCCGGGCCGGGACTACGAGCGCGGCCGGGTGATGATGACCGAGGACGTGAACGCGGCGATCCGCGGCGCGTACGCCGGTGGCGCGACCAGCGTCCTGGTCAACGACGCGCACGGCCCGATGCGCAACCTGCTGCCGGATCTGCTCGACCAGCGTGCCGTGCTGATCAAGGGCCGGCCGAAGCCGATGGGCATGATCGAGGGCCTGACGAGTGCGTACGACGCCGTCCTGTGCGTCGGGTTTCACGCCCGGGCCGGCGTCCTCGGCGTCCTCAGCCACAGCTTCATGGGCCACGAGATCGAGGACATCTGGCTCGACGACCGGGTCACCGGCGAGATCGGCCTCTTCCATGCGACTGCGGCGGCGTACGGCGTACCGGTCGCAATGCTCACCGGCGACGACACCGCCTGTGCCGAGATGACCGCCTGGGACCACGCCGTCCGCACGGTCGCGGTCAAACACGCCAAGGACCGCTTCGCCGCCCAGCTCGTCCCGGTCGCCGAGGCCCGCACAGCCATCGAGACCGCCGCCGCCCTCGCGCTCGGCGCCCTCCCCGCCGTCGCCCCGCAGGGCGACCACACCCTCACTGTCCGCTGGCAGTCCGCCTCGGTCGCCTCCCACCTGACCGCCATCCCCGGCGTCACCCGTCGGGACGATCGGACGGTAACCCTGACGGGCGACATGCTCCAGTTGTACCGGATGTTCAACCTGTTCCTGCGCGTTGCCACCGCGGTCACGTCGAACCCGCCGTACTGCTGAACGAAAACTGTCGGAGGCCTTTTGTAGCTTTCAGGTCTCGATGATCTGGGGGTGGGTATGGACTTGCTTCGATCGGTGACGGATCTGATCGGCAAGAAGGGCGATTCCGCTGTCTGGCAAGGGATCGCGGACCATGTGCTGACGGGTTCGCCGCTGAACGGCCTACCCCCGGGCGGGTTCGAGACCCTCGCTCGGCTAGGGCTGGCCGGCCAGTACTCGATCGCCCGGCTGCCTCAGAGCGGCCCGCTCACCGAGTTCGTCGGCGGGCTCGCCGAGGTCCCGGACGACGTGCTGCAGCGATGGATCGGGGTGCTCGGCGCGCTGTTGTCGACCTGGCCGCCGTCCGAGGAGCCGCTCGACCCCACGTACGGTCTCGACGCCGTCCTGGTCCAGCTCAACAGCCTGTGGCCGCCGTTCGACGACGACGTCGTCCGCCCCGCCGGCCTCGACCACGCCTGGCTCGAGAAGGTCGCGACGCTCTGTGTTGTCGAACCGGCGAAACCGCTGATCTGGGCCTTCGGTCGAGCGCTCCCGACCACCGTCTCGACCACCGTGCTCGAACTGCCGGGCTACGAGGCGGCAGCCGTCCGCCATGCCGCCGCGATCACGGCTGAGGTCGACGTGGCGAAACCCGACGCGCAGCGCGACGCGTGGTACATGCTGCGCTCGCTGACGCCCGAATCGCTGACCCACTTCGTGCCGATGCTCGTGCCCATCGTCGCGTCGACGGACGCCGCGATCCGCCGGGACGCCGCGCCGCTCCTCGGCGTACCGGGGGTGCTCGGCGAGCTACGGCGCTTCATCGAGACAGCGAAACCGGCCGTCCGATCTGCGGCGCTGAAGGCGCTGTGGGCAACAGAAGACCCTGAGCAGCGCCGATGGGCCCACGAACGCGCGACGGCTGATCGCGCGGCCAGCGTGCGTGATCTCGTCAGCAGTTGGGATGCGCAGCTCGCCGCGGCCGCTGAGCCGTCGACGGAAGCGCCGCCGGTCGATCTGCGGGTGCCGGTGACGCCGGAGCTGCGGGAGAAGCTGCGACAGCTCGCCACCGAGGGCGAGAAGGTCGCCGGATTGCCAGGCCGGACAGGCAAGTACACGTTCTCCGACGCGGAGCTCGCGCCCGTGTTCGAGACGCTGGAAACCGGGCGGATGTTCGAGCTGCAACCGCGCGGCGCGGAGCTGCATCCGAACTGGGTGGCCGATGTGCTCGCGCCACACGTCGGCGCGGTCGGTCCGGTCGTTGCGACCCTGCTGCTGGCGCGGGCCGGTCTGTTGACGCGCCCGACGGATGGGCTGTCTTACGCGGCGAGCCGCGTCTACGTCCGGTGTTACGAGGAGACCGGGCGGCCGGAGCCGTTGGAGATCGCCCGGATCTTCGACGCGGTCGGCTTCGACGGCGCCGCCGTCCTCGCCTACTGGGACCGTGGTGACTACGAAGGCCTGCGCGGTCTGTGGAGCGACGAGGCGATCGCGCCGTTCGCCCGGCACGCGCTGCCGCACTACCTGACCATGTTGACCTCGCCAGATGTCTGGTACTCCGACGACGACGCGATCTACCACGCAATCGCTACCCTGCAAGGAGATCTGCCGCTCGATGCGGTCGACAAGTTGCTCCGGATGGGCCTGGGGCAACAGAAGACCTACCGCGTCCTCGCCCAGGATGCTGTCGCGCACGTGCCCGGGATTGCTGACCGCATCGCCGCGGCGCTGACCGACGGCAAGGCGACCACTCGTCAGGTCGCAGCCCAGTGGCTGCAGCGGATCAACCACGTAGCGGCAGTTCCGGCGCTGGAGACCGCGCTGCGCAAGGAGAAGAACGAGCTGGCCAAGGCTGCGTTCCTGGATGCCCTCCAAGGGCTTGGCGAGCCGATCGAGAGCTACCTCGATCACGAGGCGATGCTCGGCGAGGCGAATGCCTCGGTGACCAAGGGCCTGCACAAGGAGCTGGCCTGGCTGGATTGGAGCGCCCTGCCGGTCGTGCATTGGGCCGAGAGCGGCGACGCCGTCCCGCTCCCGGTGCTGCAGTGGCTGACCAACCAAGCGGTGAAGGCAAAGTCGCCGGAGCCGGGTGCGTTGCTGCGCACGTACGCCGCCCTGATCGAACCGGCCGAGCGCGAGCGGTTCGGCCGTGCCTTGCTGGATGCCTGGATCGCCGAGGACACCCGGCTGCCCGAACCCGATGAGGTGCAAGATCCCGACTTCGCCGACTGGCCGGTCGGGTCGGCGATCGGGTCCAAGGGGGTGCTGGCGGTGGTCGCAGCCTGCGCCGGCGCGGACGTCGTACCGGTCGCCGGCGGTTACCTGAAGTACTGGTACGGGACACGATCTGCGCAGTGCAAGGCGCTGGTCGTGATGCTCGGCTGGATCGAGCAGGCGAGTGCAACGCAGCTGGTGCTCTCGGTGGCATCGCGGTTCCGGACGAAGGGCATCCAGGAGGAGGCCGTCCAGCAGGCCGCAGCGCTGGCCGAGCGCAGAGGCTGGTCGCTCGACGAGCTGGCCGACCGTACCGTCCCGTACGCGGGGTTCGACGAAACCGGCCGGATCGAGCTCTCGTACGGCGATCGCGCGTTCACCGCCGAGGTCGCGCCCGATCTGACCGTCGCGCTGGCCGACGAGACCGGCCAGCCGCTCAAGGCCCTGCCGGCGCCACGGCAGTCGGACGACGCGGATGCGGCGGCCGCGGCGAAGAAGACCCTGGGCGCCGCCAAGCGTGAGCTGAAAGCGCTCGTCCAGGCCCAGACCACCCGCCTCTACGAGGCCATGTGCACCGGCCGCAGCTGGCTCGCGGCAGACTGGCAGCTCTACCTCAACGGCCACCCGATTCTCCGCCGCCTCAGCCAGCGGCTGACCTGGATCGCGGACGGCGCCCGGGTCTTCCGTCCACTCGACGACGGCACCCTGACCACCGTCGACGACGACCCGATCGAGCTGGCGCCCGACGCCGTCATCACCCTCGCCCACGACACCCTCCTCACCAGCGACGCCGTCCAGGCCTGGCAGGAGCACTTCACCGACTACGAGCTCGTTCCGCTCTTCCAGCAGTTCGGCCGTGGCTCCTACCTGCTGCCACCGGAGAAGACCACCGACAAAGCCCTGCATGACTTCGAAGGGCACCTCGTCGAAGCCTTCGCGCTCCGCAGCCGCGCCGGAAAGCTCGGCTACCTCCGCGGCGAGACCGGCGACGGCGGTTGGTTCTACTCCTACGAGAAACGCCTACCCGCCATCGGTCTCACCGTCGAGCTGGGCTTCACCGGCAACCTCCTCCCCGAGGAGAACAAGACCGTCGCTCTGACCGAGCTCGCCGTCCGCGGCCGCGGACACCAGGCCCTCCGCTTGAGCGACGTCCCCCAAGTCCTGCTCTCCGAGGCCTACAACGACCTCCGCCAACTCGCCGCCGACGGCTCAGGTTTCGACCCGGCCTGGCAACAGACGACGGGCCGCTGATGATCGCCGACGACGGGCTGGTCCCGGTCATGGATCTTCGGATGCCGGTCAGTCCTGAGCTGCGCGCCAAGCTGGAGGCGCTGTTCGCCGTCCAGCCGCCGCCATCGCCGTCCGTGTACGACCGGCCGCTCAAGGATCGAGACTTGCAACGCGTTCTGGACACGTTGGAGTCGGGCAAGCTTCCACCAGGCCGGATGCTGGCCAACCAGCCCGGTCGCTGGGCGCATTACATCCTCGGCCCGCACGTGCTCGAGTTCGGCCCGGTGCTCACGACCGTCATCTACGCAGCCCTCGACCTGCTTGACGACGGCGGTCGTCCTTCGCTCAGCAACGGAGCCGCCGCCTTCTACACCCGCCTCTTCGAGGAGACCGGCCACCCGACCCTCCTGGAGATCGCGGGCCTGCTCAACGCCGTCGGTCTGGACGGCTCCGGTTTCGTCCTGCAGCACTACACCGGGCGGTATTTCCAGCCGCTCGGTATGGGCTGGCCGGATGCGGCCGTCGCACCGTTCATCCAGACCGTGCTGCCCGAAGTCCTCGAGAAACTAGGCCGTACCGGCGATTGGCATGAGGACGACGACGGCCCGTTCCGAGCCCTCGCCACGCTGCCCGCGCTCCCACCGGCCGCAGTAACAGCTCTCACCGAGCTGGCCTTGGGCTCGCGGAAAGCCGCACGCCGTCAAGCCCAAGACCTGCTCGCCCGCAACGAGGGCGTCGAGGACCTCCCGATCGCGGCCCTGGCGGACGGCAAAGCCGAGGTCAGAGCGATCGCCGCGCAATGGCTACAACGCCTCCGGCACGAGCCCGCGATCCCAGCCCTGGAAGCCGCCGTGGCCAAGGAGCGACACGATCTCACCCAAGGCGCGCTCCTGGACACGCTGGAGTCACTGGGCCGCCCGGTCGCGCAGTACCTCGACCTCGAAACCCTGCGGTCCCAAGCTGAAACCGCTGTCGCCAAAGGCCTTCCCAAGAACCTCGACTGGCTGAGCTGGGACGCTGTTCCGGCCGTGCACTGGGCAAAGACCGGCGTCGAGGTCCCGCGCGCGGTGTTGCAGTGGTTCGTCGTCCAAGCCGTCCGCGGCAAGTCGGCCGAGCCCAACGCGCTTCTGCGCAACTACTGCGGCCTGTTCGAGCGCAGCACCCGCGAGGCATTCGGCCAGTACCTTCTGGAGGCCTGGCTCGCCGAAGACGTCCGGACGGTTGCTCCGGAGGATGCGCTGCGAACCTCCCAAGAGGAGGCGTCGTGGCTCATAGGTGACCCGCAGTACCAGCAGTCGTGGATGGCCGGCCTGAGCCATGCGGAGCTGGTCGCCGAGCTGCTGCCGATGAACCTGCAGGAGCTGGCCGGGTCGGCGGCTTCGTCCAAGGGGTTGTTGGCCGTCGTCGCGGCTTGTGGTGGGGCTGGGGTGGCTGCGCCGGTTCAGCGGTATTTGAAGGAATGGTTCGGGAGCCGGGCGGCGCAGGGGAAGGCGTTGATCGCGATGTTGGCCTGGGTCGACGATCCCGCGGCGACGCAGCTGATGCTGGCGGTCGGATCGCGGTTCCGGACGAAGAGCTTTCAGGATGAGGCGAATCGACAGGCGGCGGCGCTGGCCGAGCGGAAGGGGTGGACGCTTGACGAGCTGGCCGACCGGAGCGTGCCGGTGGCCGGGCTGGACGACGACGGGCGTGCCGAGCTCTCGTACGGGGATCGGGTCTTCGTTGCCGAGCTGACGCCCGAGCTGACCGTCGCGCTGATCGACCCGCAGGGCAAACCGCTCAAGGCGTTGCCCGCGCCGCGGCAGTCCGATGACGAGGACGCCGTCAAGGCCGCGAAGAAAGCGTTGACCGCCACCAAGCGCGAGCTCAAAGCGGTGGTCGAGCTGCAGACTCAGCGCCTGT
This sequence comes from Kribbella sandramycini, assembly GCF_013131805.1. Taxonomy (GTDB): domain Bacteria; phylum Actinomycetota; class Actinomycetes; order Propionibacteriales; family Kribbellaceae; genus Kribbella; species Kribbella sandramycini. The sequence continues at coordinate 132,138 of NZ_JABJRC010000009.1, forward strand.
ACGAGGCGCTCTGCACCGGTCGCGCGTGGCCGGCTGCCGATTGGCAACGCTTCCTGAACGGTCATCTGATCCTGCGTCAGCTGGTCCAACGCTTGGCCTGGAGTGCGGACGACGTCGTGTTCCGTCCGCTCGACGACGGCACCTTGACGGACGCCGCCGACGATCCGGTCGAGCTCGCCGCCGATGCGGTCGTCCGGCTCGCCCACGACACCGCGCTCGAGCCGGCCACTGTCCGCAGCTGGCAGCAGCACTTCGTCGACTATGAGGTGGCCCCGCTCTTCCAGCAGTTCGGCAAGGAGCTCTTCCGGCTGCCGGCCGCGAAGGCCGGCGACACCCGTCTACTCGACTTCGAGGGCCACCTGCTGGAGACCTTCGCCCTGCGCGGCCGCGCCGCCAAGCTCGGCTACCAGCGCGGTGAAGCCCAAGATGCCGGTTGGTTCTACGAGTACGAGAAACGCTTTCCCTCGATCGGCTTGACGGTCGTCATCGAGTTCACCGGCAATATGCTCCCCGAGGAGAACCGCGTGGTCGCGCTCCGAGCCCTGTACGTCGCCCGCGCCGTTGGCCGGCGCGGCGGCCCGCTGCTGGCACTCGGCGACGTCCCGCCGGTGCTGTTGTCCGAGGTGTACAACGATCTTCGGCTGCTCGCGGCCGACGGGTCCGGATTCGATCCGGACTGGGCGAAGAAGACGGAGTTCTGATGCATAAGGCAACGATTCTGCGAGAGCCGGCCGAGGTGGTGTACGCCGGGGAGCTGGCGCGGCTTGCGGCGGCAGATGCGGGGCCGCGGCCGGCTGGGTGGCGGTTGTCGCCGCGGGCGGTCAGGGCGTTTGTGCTGGGTGATGACGAGCTGGAGGTGCGGCCGAAGTTCTACGGCGACGACGCGTTGGTGGATCGGTGTGTGGTCACGCTGATGAGCAACCGCGGGCTGCTGCTGGTCGGCGAGCCGGGGACGGCGAAATCGATGCTGTCGGAGTTGTTCGCCGCGGCCATCGGCGGCGATTCCACCTGCACGGTGCAGGGCACCTCCGGTACGACCGAGGATCAGATCACCTACTCGTGGAATTACGCGCTGCTGCTGGCCGAGGGGCCGACGCAACGTGCGCTCGTGAAGGGGCCGATGTATCAGGCTGTCGAGCTGGGCAAGGTCTGCCGGTTCGAGGAGGTGACGCGGGTCCAGCCGGAGATCCAGGATGTGCTGATCGGCTTGCTCTCGGACAAGGTCATTCACGTGCCGGAGCTGGCCGGTGCCGAGTCGACGGTATTCGCCGAGCGCGGGTTCAACGTGCTCGCCACGGCGAACCTGCGCGATCGCGGCGTCCACGAGATGTCGAGCGCGCTGAAACGCCGGTTCAACTTCGAGACGGTACGCCCGATCGCGGACCGGCGCCTCGAGGCGGAGCTGATCCGGCAGCAGACGGCGGCCCTGCTCGCCCAGTCCGAGGTCGAGACCCGGCTGACCGACGACGTCGTCACACTGCTCGTCACGGCGTTCCACGACCTGCGCGAAGGCGTCACCGCCGAGGGCACGGTGATCGAGCGACCGAGCGCCGTCCTCTCGTCGGCCGAGGCAGTCGCCGTCGGCTACGCCGCGGGCCTCGACGCGCAGTACTTCGGCACGGGCGAGGTCGGCGGCGACCACATCGCCCGCCAGCTCATCGGCACCGTCCTCAAAGACAACCCCGACGACGGCAAGAAACTGCGCCACTATTTCGACATCGTCGTCAAACCCCGAGCCCAATCCAACCCCACCTGGCGCCAGTTCCACACCACCCGCCACGACCTCGACCGTTAAGGCCCACCCGATGGTCAGCTCAGACGAGGCCGTGTTCAGCGCCGAGGGGGTGCGGGAGGTTGCGGCGGGGTTGGTGCGGGATGAGTTGGTTGTGGTGCCGGTTCGGCATCACAGTCCGGCTTGTGGGGTGTTGGTTCGGCGGTTGATTCGGGAGCGCAGGCCGAGTGTGGTGCTGGTGGAGGGGCCGCGGTCTTTCAGCGAGCTGATTCCGCTGCTGACGGATTCGGCGGCGCGGATGCCGCTGGCGGTCTACAGCTACGCGTCACGCGGGTCCGAGCGGTGGGCGGCGTACTTCCCGTTCTGCGACTACTCGCCGGAGCTGGTGGCGCTGCGGGAGGCGGCCGCGGCGGGGGTCCCCAGCCGGTTCATCGACCTCGACCTGGCTGAGCAACAGACGATCGAGGCGGAGGCTGTCGGCGAGGAGGGGGTCTCGCTGCTCGACGAGCGGCACTTCCGGCACAGCCGCAGCCTGGAGTTGCTGGCCAAGCGGCTCGGGTGCACCGACGACGAAGACCTGTGGGAGCTGCTCTTCGAGTCCGACGCCGGTACGACGGAGCCGGCCGAGCAAATCGCGCGAATGGCGGCGTACTGCCTGCTGGCTCGGGCGGACCGGAGCGAGGCCGAGCTGACCGCCGACGGGACGACGCTGCGCGAGGCAGAGATGGCCTGGCATGTCCGAGAGGCGTTGCGGAGCCGGAGCCCCGGTGACGGCCCAGTGTTGGTCGTGCTCGGTGGTTTCCACGGTGTGGTCCTGCCGCAGCTGCTCGCGGACGACGTGCCGCGCCCGGAGATCGACGTCGACGGCGTGACGGGGCAGTCCGCCCTGATCCGCTACACATTCGAGCGGCTGGAGCGGCTCAACGGCTACGGCGCCGGGATGACCGCACCGGCCTGGCATCAGCGCCTCTGGCAACAGCTCGTCGACCCACCGGCCGGCCAGCATCCACGCGTCGCCGCGACGCTGACCGCCGTCCTCGACATCAGCGCCGAGCTGCGTGATCGGCATCGGGTGCCGCTGCCGATGCCCGCGGTAGCAGCCGCGTTCGAGCAGGCCGTGCGGCTGGCGGAGCTGCGCGAGCGCCCCGCGCCGCTTCGGAGCGACCTGCTCGACGCAGTGCAAAGCTGTTTCGTGAAAGGCGATATCGGCGTCGAAGGCGTGCTGGTCCGAGCGGCTTGCCGGCAGACGCTGACCGGTGAGGTGGTCGGCGAGCTACCGCCCGGCGCCGGGCTGACACCGCTCGTCGAGGATGCGCGGCAGCGGCTGCGGGCCCAGCGCATCCGAGTGGACGACGCCGGTCGGCACAGCGTGTCCCTCGACCTCTACCGGAGTGCGGCGCATCGCGAGACCTCCCGGCTGCTGCACGGCCTCAGAATGCTCGGTGTGCCGATCGCCAACCGCACCGCCGGGCCGGACTTCGTCGGCGGCTTCGAGCTGAACCGGTTGCACGAGAAATGGGAGGTGGGCTGGTCACCGATCGTGGAGGGCACACTGGTCGAGGCGTCGGTCTACGGGTCCACCGTGCCCACGGCGGTCGCGACGCGCTTCGGGGAGGTGCTGGCGGCTCGGCGTACGACGGCGCTCGGGGCGCGGCAGGCGTCGTCCCTGTTGGTCCAGGCGTGTGTGCTGGGCTTGCACGAGCAGGCCGCGGTGGCGGTCGAGCTGGTGCGGGAGCAGGTCGCGGCGGAAGTGTCGTTCGTCGAGGTGGCGACGGCGGTGAGTCAGCTTGCCCTGCTGTGGGAGGCGCGGGAGCCGCTTGAGGCGCGGCGGCTGGGCGATGAGCTGCTCGGGCTGGTGCGATCGGCGTACCAGCGGGCGTTGTTGCTCGGGCGGCAGTTGAATGGCGAGCCGTGGCCGGTTGCTGCCGCGCTCGTCCAGCTGCGCGATCTCTTGGTCTCGACGACCGGGAGCGGGCTGGACGCCGAGCTGTACTGGGAGCTGATAGACGTCGTCGCGGCTGAGCATTCGTCGACGTTCGTCCGCGGCGCGGCCACTGGGCTGGCCTACTCGGCGGGGCGGGTGGCGAGTGGTGAGCTCAGCCGGCAGGTCGCCGCGTACTTGGCCGGCGGGTTGCCGGTCGATGAGAGCGTCGCCTTCCTGTGTGGTGTGCTGCTGACGGCGCGCGAAGCGGCCTGGCACGAGCAGCAGTTGCTCACCGAGTTGGACCGGCGGTTGGCGGCCTGGGATCAGGAGACCTTCGTCCGGCATCTTCCCGAGCTGCGCCTGGCCTTCGCGGAGCTGACGCCGAGTGAGACCGACCGGGTCGCCGGTCTGGTCGCGCACCTCAAAGGCCTGACCGAGTTGGGGCCGCTGACGACGCCTGGCGTCACCGCGGATGAGGTGGACGACTACCTGGCCGTCTCCGCGCGGGTCGCGGCGCAGCTGGCTGCGGACGGGCTGGCCGAATGGAGTGGTGAGCGCAGATGACGGCCGGGGAGGTGGAGCGGTGGCGGCTGGTGCTTGGGCGGTACGCCGGCTCGCAGCTGGGAGAGGCGGCCGCGGGGAGTGAGCAGGCGCGGATGGAGGCCGCGCTCGACTACCTGTACGGCCGCGAGTACGGCGGGCGCGGGGTGCGCGAGCCCAGCGGTGCGGGCGACTCGGAGGACGGTTTGGGCGGCGGCCGCGGGTCGGGAGCTGGTGGGGCGGGGAGCGAGCCTTCGGCGCCGGCTTTGGTGACTTGGTTGTCGGAGGTACGGGAGCTGTTCCCGCGGGAGACGGTGGAGATCGTCGAGCGGCACGCGCTGGACAGGTACGGCTTGACCGAGCTGGTGACCGACCCTGAGCTGCTCGAACGGCTGGAGCCGGATATCGGGCTGCTGAAGACGCTGCTCGCCCTGAAGGGACATCTGGGTGAGGAGACGCTGGAGGTGGCCCGGCGGATCATCCGGCAGGTGATCGACGAGCTGCGCCGGCGGCTGGAGCTGGAGGTGCGCGCGGCGATGGCAGGCCGGCTGAGCCAGCACCGGCACTCCCCGCTCGCGATCGCCGCGAACTTCGATCCGCACGGCACGATCCGGCGCAACCTCAAGCACTACGACCCCGAGGGGCAGCGCCTCGTCCTCGCCGACGTCCTCTTCTTCCAGCGCAACGCGCGCCGCCTGCCCTGGGACATCATCGTCTGCGTCGACCAGAGCGGCAGCATGGCCGATTCGATCATCCACAGCGCGGTGATGGCGGGCATCCTGTCCGGGCTGCCCGCGTTCCGCGTCCGGCTGGTCCTGTTCGACACCTCGGTCGTGGATCTGTCCGCGTACGTCGACGACCCGGTCGACATCCTGATGCGTGTTCAGCTGGGCGGCGGGACGGATATCGCGCGTGCGGTCCGGTACTGCGCGCAGCTGGTCGAGAACCCACAGCGCACGGTCATGGTGCTCGTCACGGACTTCTGTGAGGGCGGGCCGCCGTCCGAGCTGATTCGGGTGGTGCGTGAGCTGGCCGCGGCCCGGGTGCGCCTGCTGGGGCTGGCCGCGCTGGATGGCGACGCCGCTCCGGCGTACGACCGCGCGATGGCGGGCCGATTGGCCGACGAGGGGATGGAGATCGCCGCGCTGACGCCGGGGCAGCTCGCGTCCTGGCTGGTCGAGGTGACGGGATGACGGTGCGCGTCGAGGTGATCGCGGTCCTGGAGCGGTACGACGACGCCGCGTGGTCAGCTCTGGCCTCGCGGGGGTTGTTGCGGCGAGCGCGTAAGGATCTGGAGCGGCTCACACCGGAGGTAGTTGCTGAAGGCCCCGACATGCTGGAGGTCGTGGTCGGTGACGCGACGGTCAGCTTCGGCCCAGCCGGCCCACCGGCTGCTCGTTGCACCTGCCCGGCTGGTGCTACTTGCCAGCACGTCATCACTGCAGCCTTATGGCTGGTCGCGGCCGATCCAGCTGCCGGCGGCGAGGTTCAGTCAGTGTCGCCGGGCGACGAGCTGTTGAGGATGTCGGCGGGGGAGTTGCGGGCAGCGGCTGGGGCTGCTGCTTATCGGTGGGCTCGGGAGTTCGTGGAGGAGTTGCCGGCTGATCGGTTCCGGGTGGTGGAGGGGCATCATCTGGTGCTGTCGCTGACCAGTCCGCGGGTGAGCTTCCATGTGACGGGTGGTGGCTTGGCCGGGGTGGTGGCGGATGTGAAGCTGCCGAATGTCGAGCGGTACCAGGTCGCCGTCGTCCTGGCGTACCAGCGGGCGAACGGCGTCGAGTTGGAGCCGGTGCGGACGCGGGCCGGGCTGGATGGTGCGTTGGCTGCCCGGCGGGCCGCCGTCCGGGAGGCGGTCGAGCGGTTGGCATGTGACACCGTGCAGGTCGGGGTGGCGCATTTGTCGGAGTCGTTGCGGCAGCGGTACGAAACGCTTGCGGTGTCGGCGCAGGGCGCGGAGTACTACCGGCTGGCGTCGATGCTGCGTGGTCTCACCGGTGAGGTCGAGCGGGTGTTGACGCGATCGGCGCGGGCGGATGAGCAGGCGTTGCTGGAGCAGCTCGCGACGACGTACGCGTTGGTGACCGCGCTGGGCACGCTGGGCGACCTGCCGCGCCTGGTCGGTACTGCGCGCGGTCGCTTCGAGGCCAGTGGTCGGTTGGAACTGGTCGGACTTGGCGCTGTGCCCTGGCGGACGGCGTCCGGCCACGCTGGGCTGACCGTCGTCCTCTGGTCGGAGAGCGAGCAGCAGTTCGTCACCTGGACCGACAGCCGCCCGCCCGGCGTACCGTTCGACCCACGCGCGCGCTACACCGCACCCGGCCCCTGGAGTGGCGTCCTCAACCCCGCAGCCCTCACCGGCGCCCGCGTAACCCTCCTCAACGCCCGCATCACCCCCTCCGGCCGCCTCTCCGGCACCGAAGCCACCCACGCCACCTGCACCCCCCTCACCACCCCCAACCTGCGCCCCATCACCCGCTGGTCAGACCTCCCTTCCCCCCACCCCATCACCCCCCTCGCCGACCCCGACCACCCCCGCCCCTACGCCGTCCTCGCCCCCACCACCTACGGCACCCCCCACTTCGACCAAGCCCACCAACACCTCACCTGGCCCCTCACCGACACCCAAGGCGCCACCCTCACCCTCCACCTCCCCTACACCCCCGAATCCCACCAAGCCATCACCCACCTCGAATCCCTCCCCCCACCCACCCCACCCACCCTCCTCCTGGTCCACCTCCACCCCCAATCCCCCCAACCCATAACCCTCATCACCCCCACCCCACCCGCGGCTGACGCCGCTCAACCGCCCGAAGCACGCGACCCCAAACCCGCCGCACAACCTCCGGTCGGAGCAGTCCCACCCGCCGCCAGCGGGCATCCGGCGTCCGCGGACGCGGAGTCACCCGGCGCGGCGGGTCGAGCGGCTGTGGTCGACGGCGGCGGGCGTCCCGCGGGAACCGCTCCCTCCGCGGACGCGGAGTCACCCGGTGGCATGGCGATCGTGTCTTTGCACTTCGGGGTGGTTGAAGGGGGTGGGCGTGCTGTGGTTGGTGGGGTGTCGGCTGTGGAGCAGGTTGGTGGGGTGGTGGTGGGGTTTTGGGAGTGGTTGGTGGGGGTGGGGGAACGGGGGGTTGGGGTGGGGTTCGAGGGGGAGTTGGGGAGGCGGGTGGCGGGGCTTCGGGGGGTTGGGTTGGGGGTTTATCCGGCGGAGGGGGTGGGGGCGGCGGGGTTGTTGCGGGCTTTGTATTTGACGATGCGGGTGCTGAGGGAGGTTCAGAACGTACAAGACGGGGTGGTGGGGGGAGACTGAGGATGAGCCGGTGGACAACGAACCGATTCGCTTCGAGACCAAGATCGCCGTGCTGCTGCGGGAGGATCTGCCGACCTGGCAGCGGCTCAATGTGACCGCGTTCCTGGTGAGTGGGATCGCGGGTACGCATGCCGAGGTGGTCGGGGAGCCGTACGAGGATGCGGACGGCGTGCGCTACCTGCCGATGTTCCGGCAGCCGGTGCTCGTCTTCGAGGGCAGCAAGGAGTTCATGGCGACCGCTCACCAGCGTGCGCTCCAGCGCGGCGTCGAGTACTCCGTCTTCACCCAAGATCTATTTGCCACCGGCAACGACCGGGACAACCGCGCCGCCGTCAAGGCGGTCGGAACGCACGCGCTCGACCTGGTCGGGATCGCCTGCTACGGCCCGAAGACCGCCGTCGACAAAACCCTCAAGGGCGCCCGAATGCATCCCTAGCGCGGCGTGAAGTAACTCCAGCTCTGGCCCCGATCCGTCGTGAACGCAACCCGGGTCAGGGTCGCCGAAGGCTTCTCGACGGTGGTCCCGTACACGAGCATCGTGTTCCCGGCGAGACCGGCCAGCACCTGCGGTGCGGGCTTGATCAGCTGAACCTTGCCGTCGGTGATGCTGTACAGCGACGAGACGGCGGCGCCAGGGCTCCGGCCGGCCATCAGGACGGTGTTGTCGTCCAGCGCGACCGGCGCTCCGTCGATCCCGTACGGCGTGTTCTGGACGATGCGCCAGGTCGCGCCGCCGTCGACGGAGACCTTGGTCGTCGCGAGCCGGTCCAGCGCATCGGTCGCCGGCTTCGAGGAGGTCGCGACGATCGTGCCGCCGCTCGGGCTGACCGCCAGCCACCGGCCCGCGTCGCGGTCGTCGAGCGGTTCGTGCTTCCAGGTCTGCCCGCGGTCGAGCGTCCAGTAGATCGTGTCGTTCGCCTGGCCGCCGAGGAAGTACACATTGCCGGCAAGATCCCGCACCGGCCGTCCAGGCTTACCGACGGAGTCCGGGAGCTCCAGGCGGCGCAGGGTCGAGTTCTGCAGATTCAGGACGGCGAGCAGGCCCGGCTGCCCCAAGTCCGTCACCACCTCGTCCGAGTCGTAGGTCGCCGTCGGCGACGCGTAGCTCAGCCCTGACTGCGTCGAGCCCTCGGCGTTGAGCGTCACGAACATCGCGCTGCCCCAGCCGGGGTGGTCCGGCTCGAGCGCGAGGTCCGACGTGTACAGAGCCACTGGATCGCCGGCGACGATCAGCGTCCGCCACGGGTTCGGCCGGGTGGGGGCGAAGGCCATCATGCCTTCGCTGCCGAGTGCGGCCGCAAAGCGGCACTCACTCCGCGGGCAGGCGTTCCAGCTCGAGACCCAGCGGGTCGGGCCGGTCGCGGCGACGCCCAGCAGGGTCGCGCCGGGGCCGCGCACCAGATCCTCACCGTTGTCGAGGTCGGGGGCGGGGGTGTTGACCGACGGCTGAGGTGCGATCGGGACCTTCGAGCCGTCGGCGCCGGGGAGGTTGAGCAGCAGGTAGACGGTGGCCACGACGGCCGTGACGGCGACCAGCAACGACGTACGGCGGCGCGCACGGCGGTGCGAGGCGCGGCGGGCGAGGGTCGCGAAGGGCGGGGCGTCGACGGTTTCCTGGACGGAGAAGACCAGGTCCTTGAGATCAGACATGGTCGACCTCCTCGGTGAATTCGCGGACGAAGGGCGCCAGGCGGGCCCGGCCGCGGGCCAGGCGGGCCTTGACGGTGCCTTCGGGGATGTTGAGCTGGGCGGCGATCTCGCGGGTCGGGAGATCGACGATGTGGTGCAGGGTGATCACTTCGCGCTGGTCCCAGGGCAGGCGGCGCAGGGCCGTGACGAGGGCGACGTGGTCCGGCGAGACGCCGGGGACGGTGTCCGGCGGTGGGCCGGCGCGGCTGATCAGCCGGTGGAAGGTCGCCGCCCGGCGGAACCGGCTGCGCGCGATGTTCAGTGCGACCATCCGCAGCCAGGCCTCGGGGTTGTCGACCTGGGCGAAGCGGCTGGGTTTCTCGATCGCCCGGACGAAGGCTTCCTGGACGGCGTCCTCGGCCTCGGCCAGGCTGCCGCACACGGCGAAGAGCTGACTGACCAGCCGGCGGTAACAGCCCTCGTAGACCTCGCGCAGGTCCTCCATCGCATACCCCCAGTCAGCAATCAGCCTCTGCCCCGCACGACTCCTGAGGGGCAGAGGCTGGTTGCCTGATGTGAGCTAGCTCACACGCGGCGGAAGATCAGCGCGCGTTTCACTTCCTGGATCGCCTTGGTGACCTCGATCCCGCGCGGGCACGCGTCGGTGCAGTTGAAGGTCGTCCGGCAGCGCCAGACGCCCTCCTTGTCGTTGAGGATCTCGAGTCGCTGCTCGGTGCCCTCGTCCCGGCTGTCGAAGATGAACCGGTGCGCGCCGACGATCGCCTGCGGCCCGAAGTACTGGCCGTCGGACCAGAAGACCGGGCAGGACGTCGTGCAGGCGGCGCAGAGGATGCACTTGGTGGTGTCGTCGAACCGGTCCCGGTCGGCCTGGGACTGGATCCGCTCCCGGGTCGGCTCGTGGCCGCTGGTGACCAGGAACGGCATCACCGAGCGGTACGCGTCGAAGAACGGCTCCATGTCGACGACCAGGTCCTTGAGCACCGGCAGGCCCTTGATGGGCTCGACGGTGATCTCCTTCTCCGGGTTCAGGTCCTTGATCAGCGTCTTGCAGGCGAGCCGGTTGCGGCCGTTGATCCGCATCGCGTCCGAGCCGCAGACGCCGTGCGCGCAGGAGCGCCGGAAGGTCAGCGTGCCGTCCTGCTCCCACTTGATCTTGTGCAGCGCGTCCAGGACCCGGTCGGTCGGCTGCAGGGTGACGGCGTACGTCTTCCACTCGGCCTCGTCGACGACCTCGGGGTTGTACCGGAGGATCTTGACCTTGACGTCCATCAGTACTTCCGCTCCATCGGCTTGTAGCGGGTCTGGATCACCGGCTTGTAGTCCAGGCGGACATTGATGTTGCCCTCGGCATCGAGCTCGCGGTAGGCCATCGTGTGCCGCATGAAGTTCACGTCGTCGCGCTTGTCGTAATCCTCGCGGAAGTGCCCGCCGCGGGACTCCTTACGGGCCAGCGCGGAGACCACCAGCACCTCGGCCAGGTCGATCAGGAAGCCGAGCTCGACGGCCTCGAGCAGGTCGGTGTTGAACCGTTTGCCCTTGTCCTGCACGGAAACCTGCGCGAACCGCTCCTTCAGCCGCTCGATGTCGACCAGCGCCTGCTTCAGCGAGCCCTCGGTGCGGTACACCTGGGCGTTCAGGTCCATCGTGGCCTGCAGGTCGTTGCGGATGGCGGCCACCCGCTCCTCGCCGGTGGCGTTCCGCATCCCCTCGATCAGGTCGACGACGAAGGCCTCCGGCGCCTCCGGCAGCTCCTCGAAGGCGGCGGTCTCGGCGTACTCCGCGGCGGCGATCCCGGCCCGGCGGCCGAAGACGTTGATGTCGAGCAGCGAGTTCGTCCCCAGCCGGTTGGCGCCGTGCACCGAGACGCAGGCGACCTCGCCCGCGGCGTACAGGCCGGGGATGACGTCGTCGTTGTTGGCCAGCGCCTCGCCCTTGATGTTGGTCGGGATACCGCCCATCGCGTAGTGCGCGGTCGGGAAGACCGGGATCTGCTCGGTGTACGGCTCGACGCCCAGGTACGTCCGGGCGAACTCGGTGATGTCCGGCAGTTTGGCGTCGATGTGCGCGGGCTCGAGGTGGGTCAGGTCGAGCATCACGTACGCGCCGTCCGGGCCGCAGCCGCGGCCTTCGCGGACCTCGTTGGCCATCGCGCGGGCGACCATGTCGCGGGGCGCGAGGTCCTTCACGGTCGGGGCGTAGCGCTCCATGAAGCGCTCGTTGTCCTTGTTCCGCAGGATGCCGCCCTCACCGCGGGCCGCCTCCGAGAGCAGGACGCCGAGGCCGGCCAGGCCGGTCGGGTGGAACTGGAAGAACTCCATGTCCTCCAGCGGCAGGCCCTTGCGCCAGACGATGCCCATCCCGTCGCCGGTCAGCGTGTGCGCGTTCGACGTCGTCCGGAACACCTTGCCGAAACCGCCGGAGGCGAACACGATCGACTTCGCGCTGAAGATGTGCAGCTCGCCGGTGGCCAGCTCGTAGGCGACCACGCCGGTCGCCTTCCCGGCGACCATCAGCAGGTCGAGGACGTAGAACTCGTTGAAGAACTCGACGTTCTGCTTGATGCACTGCTGGTAGAGCGTCTGCAGGATCATGTGGCCGGTGCGGTCCGCGGCGAAACAGGACCGGCGGACGACGGCCTCGCCGTGGTTGCGGGTGTGCCCGCCGAAGAAGCGCTGGTCGATCTTGCCCTCGGCCGTCCGGTTGAACGGCAGGCCCATCTTCTCCAGGTCGAGGACGGCGTCCACGGCCTCGCGGCACATCACCTCGGCGGCGTCCTGGTCGACCAGGAAGTCACCGCCCTTGACGGTGTCGAAGGTGTGCCACTCCCAGTTGTCCTCCTCGACGTTGGCCAGCGCGGCGCACATGCCGCCCTGGGCCGCGCCGGTGTGCGACCGGGTCGGGTAGAGCTTGGTGAGCACGGCCGTCCGGGTCCGCTTGCTGGACTCGAGGGCGGCGCGCATCCCCGCGCCGCCGGCGCCGACGATGACCACGTCGTACTGATGCCGCTGCATCTGTGAACCTCTCCTAAAACTACTGGCAGACCGACAGCGTGCTGTGCGGGTCGAGGCAGGGATCGAAGGTGAAGATGACCAGCGTGCCGAGGACGACGATCACGATCGAGGCCGTGAGCAGCAGCGCCTTCAGCCAGAACCGGGTCTGGTCCTTCTCGGCGTAGTCGTTGATGATCGTCCGCATGCCGTTGGTGCCGTGCAGCATCGCCAGCCACAGCATCAGCAGGTCCCAGACCTGCCAGAGCGGGCTGGCCCACTTGCCGGCCACGAACGCGAAGTCCAGGCCGTTGATCCCGTCGCCGAGCATCAGGTTCGTGAACAGGTGCCCGAGGACCAGCACCACCAGCGCGAGGCCGGACAGCCGCATGAACAGCCAGCTGTAGAGCTCGAAGTTGGTCTGGCCGGAGCGGTTCCGGCCGCCGCCCTTGAGGTTGCGGGCGCGGGAGCTGGAGCGGGGCGCCGCGATGTCGCTCATCTCAGCCTCCGAAGACGTGGGTCAGGTGGCGGGCGACGAACGGGACGAACAGCACGACCCAGACCACGCCGACGCCGATCATCAGCTTGCGCTGGTTCCGCGGGCCCTTGGCCCAGAAGTCGACCAGGATCAGCCGGATGCCGTTGAACGCGTGGAACAGGATGGCCCCGACCAGGCCGACCTCCATCAGGCCGACGATCGGGTTCTTGTAGGTGCCGATGACCTCGTTGTAGGCCTCCGGCGACACCCGGACCAGCGCGGTGTCGAGTACGTGCACGAGCAGGAAGAAGAAGATTCCCACGCCGGTGATCCGGTGCGCGACCCACGACCACATGCCCTCCCGGCCACGGTAGAGCGTGCCGGCTGGTTTGCTGGGCAAACCGATCCTCCGATCGGATCTCGGATTCGAGAGCCGATGCGGCTGCCGCGATCTCGGCTCGGCCCGGTCGGAAACCGCGCCGGTTCGATGGTAGTCCTGCCGTTCGGCGGCTTTTGTCCTGACAGGTGTGACATCGCTCTCGCGGCGGGTTGACCTCAACCGGTCTTTAACCTCCAGGCTGAGGATCCGAATGAGGGGAGATCACGGTGAGTTTCTGGATCTGTGCAACCTGTGCTGTCGAGCATGCCGAGCAGGTCGAGGTGTGCTTGATCTGCGCCGACGAGCGGCAGTGGGTGCCCGCCGACGGGCAGCAGTGGACGACGCTCGACGAGCTGGCCGCGGCGGGGACGACGGTGGCGATCGAGGAGGTCGAGCCGGGTCTGTACGGCGTCACCTCCAAGCCGCCGGTGGGGATCGGCCAACAGTCGATGCTCGTGACAACGGCCGAGGGCAACCTGCTCTGGGATCCGATCGGTTTCGTGGACGACGACGCCGTCGCGCGGGTCCGCGAGCTCGGCGACGTGGTGGGGATCGTTGCCAGCCACCCGCACATGTACGGCGTTCAGGTCGAGTGGAGCCACCGGCTGGGCGGTGTCCCGGTCTACGTCTCCGAGGCGGACGCCGAGTGGGTCGCCCGGCCGGATGACGTCATCCGGCCGTGGTCCGGTGAGCTCAACCCGCTGCCCGGCGTCACGCTGATCCAGCCGGGTGGGCACTTCCCGGGGAGCGCGGTGGTGCACTGGGCCGCCGGAGCGGAGGGGCGCGGCGTGATCCTGTCCGGCGACACCATCTTCGCCAACCCGGACCGGACGTCGGTGAGCTTTATGCGCAGCTACCCGAACCGCATCCCGCTGTCGGGCGCGGTGGTGGATCGGGTGGCGCGCGCCGTCGACCGGTTCGAGTACGACCGGCTCTACAACAACTTCGGCTCGGTCATCCCGGTCGACGCCAAGGCGATCGTCCGCCGCTCCGCCGACCGGCACATGGCCTGGACCAGCGGCGCCAACGACCACCTCACCTAGGCGTCGCTAACGACAGGAGGTAGTGCGCCGCCGGTGCCGCTCGCAGGCTCAGCGCCGCCTGACCGTCGCCGGATCCGGCGAGTACCTCCTGTCCTAAGCGGCGAGTCTGGCGGTGGCCAGGCGGTGGTGCAGGGCGAGCATGTGGCGGATGCAGGTGGGCCAGTCGTAGCGCTCGGCGCGGTGCCGGGCCGCGGATCGGCGTCCGGGGAGCTGGGCGAGCTCCAGTACGGCGTCCGCCAGCGCGGCCGGGTTGGCGGGTGCCCAGCGGCCGCAGGAGTCGTCGACCAGCTCGCGGGCGCCACCGGTGTCGGCGGTGACGACCGGCGTCCCGGCGGCCAGCGCCTCCAGGACGGCCAGGCCGAAGGTCTCGCCGGGGCAGACGGACAGTGCGACGTCCGCCTCGGTGAGGTGCCTGGCCAGGTTGCGGCGGCCGTCGACGTACCCGTGGAAGGTGATCGGCGCGTCGCCGGCGATCGCCTCCAGCTCGTCGAGGTGCGGCCCGGAGCCGTAGACGTCCATCCGGAGCGGGACGCCGCGGCGGTGCAGCTCGACCGCGGTCGCGACGGCCAGGTGCGGGCTCTTCTCGCGGGACAGCCGCCCGGCGTGCACGAGTTTGAGGACGCCGTCGTCGGTCGGCTCGCCGAGCTCCGGGTGGAAGGTGTCCAGGTCGACGCCGAGCGGGATGCGGACGAGCGGCGTCGTCACCTCGTCGAACTCGGCGGCGGCGTACCGGGAGGTGACCACGACCGCGTCGTACGTCCGGCTGAGCAGGCGATAGAGCGCGCCGACGCCGGTCGCGACGCTCGGGCGGTACTGCGCGCCTTCGCCGCCGAGCATCTTCGGACGGGCGGTCCGCAGCGAGAGCATCGCGTCCAGGCGCTCGTGGCTGAACAGGACCGACCCGATGTCGTTCCGCCGCGCCCAGCGGGCCACCGGCAGCAGGGTCGACTTGTCGGAGATCTCGACCGTGGTCGGGCCGAACTTCTCCAGCGTGTCGATCACCTTCCACGGGTCGGTGATCAGGCGGTAGCCGCCGCCGACCTTGGGCGCCTTGATCCGGACGACGGTGCCGAACTCGGTCTCCAGGACGACGTCCCGCTCACCCGGCGTGATGACGATCCGCTCGGCGCCGGCTTCGACGTACCCCTGGCCGACGTGTTCGATCGCCGTCCGCATACCGCCGGAGGTCGGGCCGACGAAGTTGGCCAGCTGGGCGATCCGGAGGCCGTTCACGCGACCCGCCGGACGGCCGCGGCTTCGGCCAGCACCTCGGCGTAGTGCCGGTCGACCAGGTCGTCGACGACTGCGGGCCACGTCCGGGTCTGGACGCGCTCCAGCCCCTTCGCCGCCATCCGGGCGCGCGCCTCCGGGTGGTCGAGCAGGGTGCTGACCGCCGCACGCAGCGAGCCGGGCTTACCGGGTTCGAACAGCAGGCCGTTCTCGCCGGGGTGGATCAGGTCGAGCGGGCCGCCCGCGGCCGGGCCGACCGTGGCGACGCCGGAGGCCTGCGCCTCCTGGATCGTCTGGCAGAACGTCTCGTGTTCACCGGTGTGCACGAAGACGTCGAGCCCGGCGAAGATCGCGGCCAGGTCGGCGCCCCGGCGCATCCCGAGGAAGGTTGCCGTCGGCAACGCGTGTTCCAGGGCCGCGCGGTCGGGTCCGTCGCCGACGATGACGAGCCGGCAGCCGAGGTCGGCCAGCTCGGCGAGCCGGCGGACCTTCTTCTCCGCGGCCAGCCGGCCGACGTACCCGACGATCGGCTGACCGTCCGGGGAGATCTCCCGGCGCCACGCGTCGTCGCGGTGCTTGGGGTCGAACAGGTCGAGGTTCACGCCGCGGCCCCACAGGTGCACCCGCGGGACGCCGCCCTGGACGAGCGCCTCCACCGAGGCGGACGACGGGGCCAGCGTGCGATCCGCGCGTCCGTGGGTCCGGCGTACCCAGCGCCAGATCCCGCGGTCCGCGGCGGCGAACCAGGGGTACTGACGGGCGAAACCGGCGATATCGGTCTGGAAGATCGCGACCGTCGGCAGGCCGAGTTTGCGCGCGGCGCGCAGTCCGTAGGCGCCGATGATGAACGGTGACGCGAGGTGCACCAGATCCGGCCGGAAATCGGCCATCGCCCGCTCGATCGACGGGTCCGGCAGACCGACCGGGAACTCCTTGTACCCCGGCGTCCGGAAGCTCCGGGCCCGGATCACCGGGACGTCGCCGTACCGATCGGGCCCCGGCCCGGGCGCGATGATGAGCAGCTCGTGCCCGCGGGCACGCAGCCGGTCGGCGACGTGGCGAGCCGTGTTCGCCACGCCATTGATCTGCGGCAGGAAGGTCTCGGCAACCATCACGATTCGCACCCTTCGGAGGTTCCGGGTCGTGCGTGAACCCTCGGCGACGACTCCGTGACACGTGGTCGATGCCCTGTCGACGCCTTCAATGCCGCTTGATGTCTGCGCGGTGACCGGTGGGCGTCCGGCGGCGGCGGGCAGGCGAACAGCGCGTGGTTACGGACCGGTAGTGCTCGATCTCACCCGGCTGCTGCATACCTGTGGCGGGGTGGTTCGGCCTACGGTGGGGAGATGAGTCATCGCAGTGAGTCCGGGTTCGAGTTCGCGCCGGTGTACGACGCGGACGCGCTGGACGGGTTCGACCCGGCGGCGAAGCTGGGTGAGCCGGGGAAGTTCCCGTTCACCCGGGGTGTGTACCCGACGATGTACACGCAGCGGCCGTGGACGATGCGTCAGTACGCCGGGTTCGGGACGGCCGCGGAGTCGAACCAGCGGTACCACCAGCTGATCGACGCCGGGACGATGGGCCTGTCGGTTGCGTTCGACCTGCCGACCCAGATGGGGTACGACTCCGACGCGCCGATCGCCTCCGGCGAGGTGGGCAAGGTCGGCGTGGCGATCGACTCGATCGACGACATGCGGGTGCTGTTCGACCGCATTCCGCTGGACCAGGTGTCCACCTCGATGACGATCAACGCACCGGGGTCGGTGCTGTTGCTGCTGTACCAACTGGTGGCCGAGGAGCAGGGCGTCGCCGGTGACAAGCTGACCGGGACGATCCAGAACGACGTCCTGAAGGAGTACATCGCCCGCGGGACGTACATCTACCCGCCGAAGGAGTCGCTGCGGCTGATCAGCGACATCTTCGCGTACTGCAAGGCGGAGCTGCCGCGCTGGAACACGATCTCGATCTCCGGCTACCACATGGCCGAGGCCGGGGCGACGCCCGCGCAGGAGATCGGCTTCACCCTCGCCGACGGGATCGAGTACGTGCGCGCCGCCGTCGCCTCCGGGCTGGACGTCGACGAGTTCGCGCCCCGGCTCTCGTTCTTCTTCGTCGCCCGGACGACGCTGCTCGAAGAGGTCGCCAAGTTCCGCGCCGCCCGGCGGATCTGGGCACGGGTGATGCGCGACGAGTTCGGCGCGAAGAACCCGAAGTCGATGATGCTGCGCTTCCACACCCAGACCGCCGGCGTCCAGCTGACCGCCCAGCAGCCCGAGGTGAACCTGGTCCGCGTCGCCGTCCAGGGCCTGGCCGCCGTCCTCGGCGGCACGCAGTCCCTGCACACCAACTCCTACGACGAAGCGATCGCCCTGCCCACCGAGAAAGCCGCCCGTCTCGCGCTGCGCACCCAACAGGTCCTCGCCTACGAAACCGACATCACCGCCACCGTCGACCCCTTCGCCGGCTCCTACGTCGTCGAGGCCCTCACCGACAAGGTCGAAGCCGAAGCCGTCGAGCTGATGAACCAGGTCGAGGAGTACGGCGGCGCCGTCGCCGCCATCGAAAAGGGCTTCCAGAAACAGGAGATCGAACAGTCCGCCTACCGCATCTCCCTCGAGATCGACGCCGCCGAACGCGTCGTCGTCGGCATGAACAAGTTCAAGATCTCCGCCGAAGAACCCTACGAACCCCTCCGCGTCGACCCAGCCATCGAGGCTCAGCAAGTCGAACGCCTCAAAGCCCTCCGGGCCTCCCGGGACCAAACCGAAGTCGACGAAGCCCTCGCCGAGCTCACAAAGGCCGCCGAAACCTCCGACAACTGCCTCTACCCCATGAAACGAGCCCTCAAAGCCCGAGCCACCGTGGGCGAAGTCTGCAACACCCTCCGCGCCGTCTGGGGCGTCTACGTCCCCGCCGACACCTTCTGACCATCTCCAAGTATTATCTAATTAGATAATACTTGGAGGAGTGATGGATCGGGACAGCCTGGCGGTTTCTGAGGCGCTCGGGCGTGCGGTTGCGGTGAGCGGGCTGTCGCAGGCTGCGTTCGCGACCGCGCTCGGGACATCGGCTTCGCGGTTCTCGACCTATCGATCCGGCAAGACCAAGCCCACCGCGCAGTTCTTCCTGCGAGCCGGCCGAATCGCGAGCGCGCTTCAGGCTGCTCGGGAGTACCGCATCCTGACGGCCCCGGCGACGGCCGCCGCCATCCGCGAAGCAACCGATGTCGAGTGGGCCTGGCGAGTGCTGCTCCAGGGCCGGGACCACCTGCGGTTGCTGCTCGCGCGCCACGACGGCGCCGAAGCAGCCTGGGAGGCGGCCCCGGCCACCACCGGCCAAACCGCCTTCGACACCCTGCTCGCGACTCTCACCGCCCGCGAGTTCGCCGCCGCCGGCGAAGATCCCCCGACCTGGACCGAAGTCGAACCGCTCGCGGAACCGTGGATCCCCGACCACCCGTTCCTCAGCCGCGACGAGATCATCGCTCAGACCCCGGACTACCTGGCCCGCCTCAACATCTTCGTCCCCGCACGAGACCTGGTGACCGCATGAGCGAAACACCCCACGAGTTCAGAGCCGCCGAAATCGTCGACCTCCTCTCGGAGCTCGACAAGAGACTGAAGGCCCGCGGCGCCGCGATCGCCGTCACCGCACGCGACAACCCTCGGCGGACCGAGGACATCGACGCCATCACCCGGGACGACGTCGTCCTCGAAGAAGCCCGCGCGATCGCAGCACAGCGCAAACTCCCCGAGGACTGGCTGAACACCCGAGCCGGCGCCTGGGTGCCACCGCTGCCGCCGGACGCCTTGCAGCACGACGACGTTGCGGGCCTGCACATCACCTACGCCGCCGACGAGTTCCTCCTGGCCACCAAACTCGTGGCACAACGCCGCAAGGACGCCGCAGACATCGTCGTACTCGCCGACCGCCATACACCTGCAAGCCCCCTCAGCCGCCGACCTCGAACAGCTCGTCCGTCGCTACTACACCGACGAAGGCGCGCTCGAGTTCATCCTCGACGGCAGCGACGTCGACCGTGAGCTCCAGCTACTCGCGCTCAGAGCCGAGCGCCTACTAGCGAACCGTCAACCGCAGCGGCAGCCCACTGCGGCTCCGACGAACTCGACCACTCGCCGCCAGCCGCGTTCAACTGCCCAAGAACGCGATTGAGTACTCGAATGGCATCGCCCCGAACATCGCTCGGGGACGGCCGCTCGCGGTGACTGCCCGTGCCGCCTTCGGTGGGAGCGGATCTGGGGCACTCACCAACTCGCCTACGGCCGGGTGCTCCGGGGTACGCGCACGCTCGGAGCGGTTGCGTCAGCAGCTGCTCCGCATTGTTGGTGAGTGGTGGCGGTTCGCCCTAGTCGAGGAGGGCGGTGGAGGTCAGGAGGGTGGTGGCTAGGGAGATTGATTCTTCGGAGGGGTCGAAGGTGGGGGTGTGGAGGTCGCCGGTGGTGTCGAGGGTGGGTGGGCGGACGCCTAGGCGGGCCATGGCGCCGGGGACGTGTTCGAGGTACCAGGCGAAGTCTTCGCCGCCGAGGGATTGGTCGGTGGGGCTGATGGCGCCGGCGCCGAGGGTTTGGGTGGCGGCGTTGCGGAGGGTTTCGATGGCGGCGGGGTCGTTCATGACCGGGGGGACGCCGTGGGTGACCTCGGTGTCGACCTGGATGCCGTAGGGGGCGACCAGCTGGTTGGCCAGTTTGGGGATCAGGTCGGCGGCTTGGCGCCAGGCGTTGACGTCGAGGCAGCGGAGGGTGCCTTCGGCTTCGCCTCGCGACGGGATGGCGTTGGCGGCGGAGCCGGAGGTGATGCGGCCCCAGACGAGGGACATGCCGGCCCGGGGGTCGACGCGGCGGGAGAGGGCGGCGGGGAGTTCGGTGACGAGGGTGGCGAGGGCGTAGACCAGGTCGCCGGTGAGGTGCGGGCGGGAGGTGTGGCCGCCGGGGCCGCTGAGGCGGACGAGGATGCGGTCGGCGGCCGCGGTGAGGGCGCCGACGCGGAGGCCGACCTGGCCGACCTGGAGGCGCGGGTCGCAGTGGACGCCGTAGATCCGGCGGACGCCGTCGAGGCCACCGGCCGCGATGACGCCGAGCGCGCCGCCGGGCATCACCTCCTCGGCCGGCTGGAAGATGAGCCGGACCCGGCGGTCCAGGACGCCGTCCCGCGCCATCCCGGCCAGGACGAGGCCGGCGCCGAGCAGGCCGGCGGTGTGGATGTCGTGGCCGCAGGCGTGCGCGACGCCGTCGATCGTGGAGCGCCAGGGCGCCTCGACGCCGTCCGGCACCGGCAGGGCGTCGATATCGGCGCGGAGCGCGACGCAGGAGTCACCGGAGCCGATGTCGCAGATGAGCCCGGTGCCGGTCGGGAGGACGCGCGGCGACAGGCCGGCCTCCTTCAAGCGGCGCTCCAGGAGCTCGGTCGTGCGGACTTCGTGCCAGCCGAGCTCGGGGTGCGCGTGCAGGTCCCGGCGCAGCTCGACCGTGGTCTCGCGAACCTCCTCGACCCGGGCGAGGACGTCGGCGACCAGCAGCTGATGACTCATCCCGCGATTGTGGCACGGGCCTGAATCGTTCACTCACCGTCATACCAGTGCCACCAGAGGGCTTGCGCACCGTGACTACTACCAGGCTGACGGTGATCGCGCCGCAGGAGTTGCGGAAATGTGACGAAAGTGCCGATCACTTTCCGGTATCGAGGCCAACTTGGCGTTCAAAGAAGCACTGGCCGCACCTATAGTCTGCGGATGGCACGCAGGGGCAGGCGTGCGGGCAAACAGACTGGTACGACGAAGGAGACGTCCGGTGAAGAAGTACGTGCGGGGAACCGCGATCGTGGGCGTCCTGACGCTCGCCGTCGCAGCTTGTGGCAGCAAGCCGACCGAAAGCGGCTCGACGGGAGGCTCTGACAACAAGGCCTTCAAGGCGTGCATGGTCTCCGACTCGGGCGGTTTCGACGACAAGTCGTTCAACCAGACGTCGTACAAGGGGCTGCAGGACGCGGTGAAAGCCAAGGGCCTGACCGAGGTCAAGGCGGAGTCGAAGTCGGACAACGACTACCCGACCAACATGACCGCGATGGTCAACGCCAAGTGCAACGTGATCATCTCGGTCGGCTTCAAACTCGAGGACGCCACCGACGACGCGGCCACCAAGAACCCGGACGTCAAGTTCGCGATCGTGGACTCCGCGCCGGCCAAGCCGATCGCGAACGTGAAGCCGCTCGGCTTCAACACCGCGCAGTCGAGCTTCCAGGCCGGTTACCTGGCCGCGGCGATGTCGAAGTCCGGCAAGGTCGGCACCTTCGGCGGCGTCAAGATCCCGCCGGTGACCATCTTCATGGACGGTTTCGCCGAGGGCGTGAAGTACTACAACAAGCAGAAGTCGAAGAATGTCGCCGTGCTGGGCTGGGACGACGTCAAACAAGAGGGTCTGTTCACCGGTGACTTCGAGGACAAGGCCAAGGGCCAGAACAACGCCCAGAACCTGATCACCCAGGGCGCCGACATCATCTTCCCGGTCGCCGGTCCGGCGGGTCTGGGCGGTCTGCAGGCGGCCAAGGCCAGCAACGGCAAGGTCAACGCGATCTGGGTCGACACCGACGGCTGCGAGTCCGCCGCGGAGTACTGCTCGGTGCTGCTGACGAGCGTCAAGAAGGGGATGGACGTCGCCGTCCAGGACGCGATCGTCTCCGTCGTCGACAACAAGTTCGACAACTCGCAGTTCATCGGCACGCTGGAGAACGGCGGCACCTCGCTGGCGCCGTTCCACGAGTTCGACTCGAAGATCCCGGCCGAGCTGAAGACCGAGCTGGAGCAGCTCAAGACCGACATCGTCGGCGGCAAGATCACCATCGAGTCCAAGGCGCAGCCGAAGGCGTCCTGAACCATCGCGTAGTACGGTGCGAGCCAGGAAGGCAGACCGACAGGTCGCGCCTTCCTGGCTCGCGCTACGAGAGGTCCGAGAGGGAAGCGCATGCATCTCGAGCTGTCCGGCCTGACGAAGAGCTTCGGCTCCCTGGTCGCCAACGATCACATCGACCTGGTCATCGAGCCGGGCGAGATCCACTGCCTGCTGGGTGAGAACGGCGCCGGCAAGAGCACGCTGATGAACATGTTGTACGGGCTGCTGCAGCCCGACTCCGGCGAGATCGTCATCGACGGCCGGAAGGTGACCATCACCTCGCCGAGTGACGCGATCAAACACGGCATCGGCATGGTCCACCAGCACTTCATGCTGGTCCCGGTGTTCACCGTCGCGGAGAACATCATGCTCGGCCGGGAGAACACCCACCCCGGCGGCGTGCTGGACCGCAAGAAGGCGAACGCGCTCGTCAGCGAGCTGTCCGAGCGGTACGGCTTCGAGGTCGACCCCGAGGCGCTGGTCGAGGACATCCCGGTCGGCGTCCAGCAGCGGGTCGAGATCATCAAGGCGCTGACGAACGACGCCAGCGTGCTGATCCTGGACGAGCCGACGGCGGTGCTCACACCGGCCGAGATCGACGAGCTGATCGCGGTGATGCGCCAGCTCAAGGAGAACGGCACCTCGATCGTCTTCATCACCCACAAACTCAAAGAGGTCAAGGCGATCGCGGACAAGATCACCGTGATCCGCCGCGGCAAGGTGGTCGGCCAGGCCGAGCCCTCGGCGACCGAGGAGCAGCTGGCCGAGCTGATGGTCGGCCGCGCGGTCGACCTCGTCGTCGACAAGGAGCCGGCCCAGCCGCAGGACGCCGTCCTGCAGGTGACCGGGCTGACCGTGATCGACGAGCGTGGGTTCACCGCCGTCGACAACGTCGACCTGGAGGTCCGGGCCGGTGAGATCCTCGCCGTGGCCGGTGTCCAGGGCAACGGTCAGACCGAGCTGGCCGAGGCGCTCCTCGGTCTGACGCCGATCGCCGCCGGCAGCATCAAGCTGAGCGGCGCGGAGCTGACCGGCAAATCCACCCGGCACCGCCTGGACGCCGGGATCGGCTACGTCCCCGAGGATCGCGGGCACGACGGTTTCGTCGGTTCGTTCACGGTCGCGGAGAACCTCGTCCTCGACCTGTTCCGCAAGGCGCCGTTCGGCAACGGCCTGGCGCTGAACACCGACGAGATCGACAAGAACGCGCACGCCCGGGTCGAGGAGTTCGACATCCGCACCCAGGGCATCGACCTGACCGTCTCGTCGCTGTCCGGCGGTAACCAGCAGAAGGTCGTGCTGGCCCGTGAGCTGTCCCGGCCGCTGAAGCTGCTGGTCGCCTCGCAGCCGACCCGCGGCGTCGACGTCGGCTCGATCGAATTCCTGCACGGCCGGATCGTCCGCGAGCGCGACCAGGGCACCGCCGTCCTGATCGTGTCCACCGAGCTGGACGAGATCGCCGCGCTGGCCGACCGGGTCGCGGTGATGTACCGCGGCAAGGTGGTCGGCGTCGTCCCGGCCGACACCCCGCGCGACGAGCTCGGCCTGATGATGGCCGGCGCCTCCAAGACCGAGGCGCACGATGTCGCGATCGAGAACCCGACCACGTTGGGAACCATCTAGATGAGCACAGCAACTGCCACCCCGCCGGTCGCGAAACCGGAGCGGTCCGGGCTGCCGTCGTGGGCGATCCAGGGCCTCGTCTCGGTCAGCGCGATCGTGCTCGCGCTGCTGGTCGGCGCGATCCTGATCATCGTCGGCGACGACGAGGTGAACGCCGCGGTCAAGTACTTCGGCGCCGCGCCGATGGACACCATCTCGGCCGCGTTCTCCGCGGTCGGCGAGGCCTACCAGGCGCTGGCGGTCGGCGCGATCGGCGGCATCACCCCGATCAGCGAGTCGCTGACCCAGGCGACGCCGCTGATCTGCGGCGGGCTGGCCGTCTCGCTGGCCTTCCGCACCGGTCTGTTCAACATCGGCGCCCAGGGCCAGCTGATCATGGGCGCGATCCTCGCCGGGTACGTCGGCTTCGCGTGGCACCTGCCGCCGGTTCTGCACCTGATCGTCGCGATCGTGGCCGGCCTGATCGGCGGCGCGATCTGGGGCGGCATGGTCGGTCTGCTCAAGGCCCGTACCGGCGCCCACGAGGTGATCGTCACGATCATGCTCAACTACGTCGCGATCTACCTGCTGCAGTGGCTGCTGACGACGTCCACCTTCCAGCGCCCCGGCCGCGCCGACCCGATCTCGCCGATCGTCGACGCGAACGCGCAGTACCCGCAGTTCGGGGACACCCGGCTGCACGTCGGCTTCCTGCTCGCGCTGGTCGCCGCGGTCTTCGTCTGGTGGCTGCTGAACAAGTCGACGATCGGCTTCGAGTTGCGGGCCGTCGGCGCGAACGCCGACGCCTCCAAGACGGCCGGTATGTCGGTCGGCCGCGCGTACGTCGTCGCCATGGTCGTCGCCGGCGCGCTGGCCGGCCTGGCCGGTACCCAGCAGGTGCTCGGCACCGACCTGCCGCTGACGGACGGCGTCGCCGCGTCGGTCGGGTTCGACGCGATCACGGTCGCGCTGCTCGGCCGCGGGACGCCGCTCGGCACCGTGCTGGCCGGTCTGCTCTTCGGCGCGCTGAACGCGGGCGGCCTGCAAATGCAGCTGATCACCCAGACGCCGCTGACCCTGACGACGGTGCTGCAGGCAACGATCGTGTTGTTCGTCGCCGCGCCCGCGCTGGTCCGCTCGATCTTCCGGTTCCTGCCGAAGGATCGCGGCGCCGGCGCCATCCTCGCGAAAGGCTGGAACGGATGAGCGACGTGACGGTTCAGGACACGGTCCCGGCCGCCGCTCCGGCGGCGATCGAGGCCCCGGCCGACCGGGTCCGCCGGTTGCGCGTCGGCGGGCTGATGCTCGTCTTCGCGCTGATCGGCCTCGGGCTGGCGATCTTCACCAAGGGCGGCGAGGCGACCTTCCAGCTCGTCTCCGGCGACCTGCAGAACAACCTGCTCGGCCTGCCCGCGCAGCCGGTCGCGCTGCTGCTCGGCGCGCTCGGTGTGCTGGCCGCGGTTGCCTACGTGCTGCGCCGGGTGCCGCAGAAGTACTCCGGCTGGCTGGCGATCGTGCTCGGCGTCTGCTTCATCGGCGCGTTCCTGTGCTGGGCCGCGGCCGGCAAGACCTTCCCGCTGGCCAACCAGTTCCAGGGCACGCTGAACTTCGCCACCCCGCTGATCCTCGGCGCGCTGGCCGGCGTCCTGTGCGAGCGGGCCGGTGTCATCAACATCGCGATCGAGGGCCAGTTCCTGGTCGGCGCGTTCACCGCGGCGGTGGTCGCGAGTACGACGGGCAGCGCGGTCGCGGCCCTGATCGCGGCCGCGGTCTCCGGCGTCCTGATGGCGCTGCTGCTCGCGGTGTTCTCGATCAAGTACCTGGTCAACCAGGTCGTCCTCGGCGTCGTGCTGGTCGTGTTCGCGACCGGTATCACCGGGTTCCTGTTCGATCAGTTCCTGCAGGAGGACGCGGCCAAGCTGAACACCCCGGACGTGCTGTCCGCGGTGAAGATCCCCGGGCTCGGCGACATCCCGTTCATCGGGCCGATCCTGTTCAACCAGACCGCGCTCGTCTACCTGACCTACATTGCGGTCGCCGTCGTCACGTTCGTGCTCTTCCAGACCCGCTGGGGCCTGCGGGTCCGCGCGGTCGGCGAGCACCCGAAGGCGGCCGACACGGTCGGCATCCGGGTCAAGCGCGTCCGGTACTCCGCCGTCCTCTGGGCGGGGGTGCTGGCCGGTCTCGGCGGCGCGTTCTTCACCGTCGGGTACGCCGGCTCCTTCACCAAGGAGATGACCGCCGGTAACGGCTTCATCGCGCTGGCCGCCCTGATCATGGGCCGCTGGCACCCGATCGGCGCGATGGTCGCGGCGCTGTTCTTCGGTTTCGCCACCCAGCTCCAGTCCCAGCTCCAGATCATCCAGACGCCGATCCCCGGTGAGCTGCTGCTGATGGCCCCTTACCTGGCCACCATCATCGCCGTCGCCGGTCTGGTCGGCCGGGTCCGCGCTCCCAAGGCAGATGGCGAACCGTATGTGACCGAATAACCCACCCATCCGACCTCCCACCCACCCAACCGCACGACCTCGGGCCGGCGACTCCGCCGGCCACCCACCCCACCTCAGGGCTGGCTCCGCACTCCACCCTTTGGTGGGCCGGCCCACGGCGTGGTGGGTGGGCCAACCGCGTGCGGCTGGTACACCCACGGTCGTGTGGGCGGGCCCAGCAAATGGCTGGGTGGGCCCAGCAAAGGCGGGTGGGGGTGGGTGAGGGTGGGGTGGTGAGGGATGCTGGGGTGGTGGATGTGGATTGGGTCGGGTTGCGAGCCGTTGCGGTCGAGGCGATGCGCCGCGCCTACGCGCCGTACTCCGGGTACGCCGTGGGCGCGGCCGGAGTTACGGACGACGGCCGGGTCGTTGCCGGGTGCAACGTGGAGAACGCGTCGTACGGATTGACGTTGTGCGCCGAGTGCGGCCTGGTGTCGGAGTTGCACCGAACCGGCGGCGGCCGGTTGGTCGCGTTCACCTGTGTGGACCACAACGAGGAGTTGCTGACGCCGTGCGGACGGTGCCGGCAGTTGTTGCAGGAGCACGGCGGGCCGGAGTTGCGGATCGAGACCGCGACCGGGAGCCGGCCGCTGCGGGAGTTGTTGCCGGATGCGTTCGGCCCTGAGTTCCTGGAGGAGAAGTGAGCTTCGACGCGGTCGACGTGATCCGCACCAAGCGGGATCGCGGTGAGCTGAGCGACGGGCAGATCGACTGGGTGATCGACGCCTACACCCGCGGCGACGTCGCGGACGAGCAGATGTCGTCACTGGCGATGGCGATCCTGCTGAACGGGATGAACCGCCGCGAGATCGCCCGCTGGACGGCGGCGATGATCGCCTCCGGCGAGCGGATGGACTTCGCGAAACTGTCCCGCCCGACCGCCGACAAGCACTCCACCGGCGGCGTCGGCGACAAGATCACGCTCCCGCTGGCACCCTTGGTCGCCGCCTGCGGCGTCGCCGTCCCGCAGCTGTCCGGCCGCGGCCTCGGCCACACCGGCGGCACGCTCGACAAGCTGGAGTCGATCCCGGGCTGGCGCGCCGCGCTGTCGAACGACGAGATGCTGCGCCAGCTGGAGGACGTCGGCGCCGTCATCTGCGCGGCCGGCGACGGCCTCGCCCCGGCCGACAAGAAGCTGTACGCGCTCCGCGACGTGACCGGCACCGTCGAGGCGATCCCGCTGATCGCCAGCTCGATCATGAGCAAGAAGATTGCCGAGGGCACCGGCGCATTGGTGCTGGACGTGAAGGTCGGCTCCGGCGCCTTCATGAAGGACCTCGCCGACGCGCGCGAGCTGGCCGAGACGATGGTTGCGCTCGGCACCGATGCCGGCGTGAAAACCGTTGCCCTGCTCACCGACATGTCCGTCCCGCTCGGGCTGACCGCCGGGAACGCCCTGGAGGTCCGCGAATCCGTCGAGGTGCTCGCCGGCGGCGGCCCGGCGGACGTCGTCGAGCTCACGGTCGCGCTGGCCGTCGAGATGCTCAACGCGGCCGGCGTCACCGACGTCGACCCGGCCGAGAAGCTGCGCGACGGTACGGCGATGGATGCGTGGCGCGCGATGATCGCGGCCCAGGGCGGCGACCCCGACGCCGAGCTGCCCGTCGCCCCCGAGCAGCACGTCGTCACAGCACCGCAGTCCGGCGTCCTGTCCAAACTCGACGCACTGGCCGTCGGCGTAGCCGCATGGCGCCTCGGCGCCGGCCGCGCCCGCAAAGAGGACCCGGTATCCGCCGTAGCCGGCATCGAACTACACGCAAAACCAGGCGACCCCATCACCGCCGGCCAACCACTCCTAACCCTCCACACCGACAACCCAACCCGCTTCGACCGCGCCCTGGAGTCCCTGACCGACGCAGTCGCCGTCTCAACCTCCTACGAGGCGGGTCCCCTCATCATCGACCGCATCGGCTAACCCTTGCAACAAGGTGCAATAACGAACCACGCGACCACTCAGTGTGATTTAGTGACCGCTTGACCCGTTAGTGTGAAGGGCAGGTTCGTCGACAAGCTCAGGGGAAGAAGTCATGACGAGGTCTCGCGTCTGGTCCGTGCTGCCCGCAGTTGCTCTTGTCTGTTCGTTGGCCGCCTGCGGCGACAACGACGCCAAGTCCAGCAACCTCCCGACCCTCACCGCTGAGCCCAGCACCACGAGCCCGCCCCCCACTCAGTCGGCCTCGCCGAAGCCCACGGCGCTGCCAACCACCAGCACTCAGAAGTACGGCGGGCTGACGGTGATCTTGAACCACCCGAACCCGCCTGCCAACTCCGACGACGTGCTGGCGGCGTACGACAATTTCGAGCGGGCCGCCAACAAGTCGACGGCCACCAATGTCGAGGACCCGACGCTACCGAAGTATGCGGTTGGCGCGGCGCTGACCACGATACGTGCTCAGTTGGCGGATCAGAAGGCGAAAAAGGTCGTGACCGGTGGCCAGGTCAACCTGACCACAAAGGTTCAGATCATCGACCGGATCGGGGCGCTGACCACCTGCTTCGATCAATCGAAGTCGGTATTGGTCAGGGCCAATGGCACCGCTTACGTCGGGCCCGGCACGAAGGCTTTCCCGCGGATCAAGGTCGTTGTCGTCCTTGGAGTTTTCGACGGCCAATGGAAGGTCGCGGAGTACAACATCAAGCGGGAAAAATGCTGAGCCGACAGGTTCTCGCGGCCCTGGGAACGGCATCCGCGGTCACGTTGTCGTTGGTGGCCGGAACTTTGCAGGCTCACGCGGAGCTGGTGCCTCCGCCGCCCACCCCTGGTGCCTCGGGCAACACGATCAGCGTGCGTATCACCGGCACGGGTATTGGTAACGGCAAAGGCGGACGTCCTGGGCGACCTTTGGTCAAACAGGTACCGGTTCCCTGCAACTACATCCAAGGGATGACTGGCAAGCAGTACTACGAGTACATCGCGGGTGGCGCCCCGCTGGGGCGTGACAAGGACGGCGTCCCGTTCAAGCCGCATCCCGGGTACGAGCAGTACAAGGACGACGACGAGGGCCACTGGTACGGCGGTATGTGCTCGTCGGAGCTCTTCGGCCATGACATGGCCGCGTTCAACGAGTTCATTACGAAGTGGTTCGCCGAACATCCGGCGATTTACGTACCTGCGGGGGGACGGCCGCCGGTGCCGCCGGTTCCTCCGGTCGTGTTGCGTGACGCCGCGTTCGAGGCGATGACGGTGCCGCCGCCGGCCATCGACTGGAATCCCAAATATTCGGGTAGCGCTTCGGTGGTCAATCTCGATACCTGGGTCTGGCTGAGGGATCGCCGGACAGTCTTCTTCGTGGAGGCGTCGGTCGACTCGATTGCTGGGCGCATCTCGGCGCGAGTGGATGCCAACTTGACCGGGATGACTGTCAGCACGCCGACTGACGGGTCGGCGGACTGCGCGGACGGCGGTGTTCCTTACGCTCGTGGCGCCGTCGGTGAGTGCAGTATCAAGTTTCGCCGTGCAAGCCCCGCCGGTTCCGGCACGCCGGTCACCGTGCAGACCCGCTGGGAGACGACCTGGCTGTCCAACGGTGTGCCTCAGGGCTTGACCCCAGAGCAACTGGATCCACCTCCGCTGACCACAAACGTCCCTGTCACGGAAGTCCAGACCCACAACCGCTGACGAGACCGAATCTGCCGGTCCCCTTTGCAACAAAGTGCAAGATCGGCCTACGCAACTACTGGATGTGACTCGGTGGTCGCCCGGGTCGATAGTGTGAGGGACAGGTTCGTCGACAAGCTCAGGGGATGATGTGATGACGAAGTCTGGCGTCTGGTCCGTGGTGCTCGCAGCTGCTTTGGCATGTTCCTTGGCCGCTTGCGGCGGTACGGACGCCAGCTCCGGCGACCTGCCGACTCTCACCCCGGAGCCGATCACCAGCACGAGCCCTACCTCCACTCCGAGCACGACTCCGACACCGACCGCGGATCCGACGCAGGTCGTCACGAAGTACAAGGATCTGACGCTGGTGTTCAATCAGCCGGCGAATGTCGCCGTCGAGACCCGCCCTGCGTTGAAAGCCTACAAACTCTTCCAGCAAGCTTTCCGCCGCACTCTGGGCACGAACACCTTCGATCCGTCGCTGAAGACAATTGCCGCCCCGGCCGTCCTCGACTATGTCCAGAAGGTACTGAAGAACCAGACCAAGGACGGCGACCGATTGGGTGGCACTTTGACCGTGACAGCCACGGTGGAAGAAGCCAAGACGGGAATCGTTCTGATCGGGGGTTGCTTCGATCAGTCGAAGAGCTACGGCATCCACTCGGACGGTACCCGGTTCGGCAACGACCTGGTCAAGCGGAAGCCGCGACTGGGGATCCAGGCAATCACTATCCGGAGCGCGGCCGGTTGGCGCGTCAGCGAGTACAAGCTGCAAAGCACACCATGCTGACCAGGTCAGCGAGTTGTCTCGCCGTGGCAGTACTGAGCGTTTCGCTGGCGATCACAACGTCGACGATCGCTTCCGCGGGCTTCGGCGAGGAAGATCCTCCGCCGAGCAAGCCTGTCACCACCGGCGGCACGGTCACGATTACGGTGTCGGGGACGGCGTTGAAGGGTGGGTCTCCGGGGCGTGCGGTGTCGAGGAAGGTGTCGGTGCCGTCGCCTTGCTGGATGGAGCCGAGCTACACGGGCAAGCAGTACTACGAGTTCGTCACAGGCACTGGCCAGTACCGCGAGCGTGGCGGGATGGCTTGGGTGAATCAGCACATGGGTGAGAATCTGACTGCCGAGCCCGGGTACGAGCAGTACAAGGACGACATCACCGGGCGTTGGTGGGGCGGGACGTGTAACTCGGGCAACTACGACGGGCCGACGAAGGAGTTCCTCGAGGTGTCCGCCGCGTACTTCGAGGAGCATCCCTTCACCTTCATCCGCGCCGGTCGTCCGGTCCCGGTGCCGCCGGTGCCGCCGGAGGTGTTGCGCGACGCGGCCATTGCCGAGATGGAGTTGCCGACGCCAACCATCGACTGGAACCCGAAGACGGCTGAGAGCAACGGCACGATCGTCAATCTCGATACCTGGGTCTGGCTGACCGACCGCCGCGACAGCCTGTACGTCGAAGCGACGGCCAACACCATGGGCGGTCCGACCTCGGCCCGAGTGGACGTGATGCTGACCGGTATCACCGTCTCCGCGGACGGTGCGGAGACCGCGGTGTGCGACGGCCCCGGCGTCCCGTACTCGCCCTCGGCCACCGGCGCGTGCGCTATCACCTTGACCCGGCCCGGCCCCACCGCCGTCAGTACGCAGAGCACCTGGCACGCCACCTGGTCCGCGAACGGCGCCCCGCAAGGCGACATCCCCACTCAGCCTGTCGTGACCCCCTCATTGACGACGATCCAGGTGAGCGAAATCGGCACTTACAACCGCTGACCATCCGGTACCCGACCCGCTGCACGAGTGCGTCCTCAGCCGCAGGTTGCTGACCGCGCAGCGGATCGGGTTGCAGGTTGGTGCAAGTTTGGCAGGGGTGGGCCTGGGGTCTGGGAGGATCGGTGGGTGACGTCGCCCGCTGAGCTCGAGAAGAAGGCGCTTCGGCTGCGCGAGATCGCGGGCGATCTGCGCAAGGAGGCTCCGAAGGTGGCGGATCTGCTGAGAGGCGCCAAGGAGCTCCAGACCAAGGAGACCTGGGAAGGGCCGGTGGCTGCCGAGTTCGGTGCTTCGTTGGGCGGCTGGGAGAGCAGCGTCCGAGGCGCGGAGAACGCGATCAGGGACGCGGCGCTGCAGTTCGAGCGGGATGCGAACGCGTTCGACGAACAGGCCGGGGACCAGCGCCGCAAGGAGAAGGAGAAAGCGGCGGGCCCGCGATGATCGGATACGTCTCGATCACGCCGTCACGCGTCCGGCTGCTGGTCAAGGCGCTGGAGGACGTCGGCGCGGCATCCGACCGGTTGCGGACGCGGGTGCGGAACCTGATCCAGCAGGGCACTGAAGCTGGCGGAAGCCCGGCGCCGCTGGTGCGGGAGACGATGCCGTTCGGGTCCGGAGCGTCGTCCGAACTGCGCGATCTGACCGTGTCGACCCGCCAGTCGGCGCAGTCGTACACCCGTCTCCGGCCGAGTACCGGGAAGGTCGGCTGACGCGCGGGCGTCACAGTGTGTGACTGGACCGGCTACAGACTACGATTTCGACGACTGGTTCCTTCGGGGAGGACGGGGCGATGACCGGCGAGGTGCCTAATCCGTACAAGTCCGCTGTTGGGCGTGCGCTGGGGACGGTGCGCGGGCATGCGACGACGGTGTCGACGGCGCTGGATGCGGCGAAGAAGGCTTTTGCCGCGGGCGCCTGGACCGGCGGGACGTCGGCCGCTTTCCTGACCGATCTCACCGGTAACGGGACGAGCGCCAAAGGCGGCGCGGACGCCTGTGTGACGGAGCTCGAGTCGATCTACGCCAAGGAGCCGGACAAGGTCGAGCCGGGCGCCTGGCAGATTCATTGGCGGAACCTGTGACCGGGCGGAGCGTGCCGAGATGGTGATGTCCGGCATCGGGCTGGCGGCGATGGCCGACCTGATCGGCAAGCTGGCCGAGGCGTCGAAGTCCTTGACCGACTCGGCGGGCAGTATGAAGTCCAGCAGTACGCATGTTTTCGGTACGGCGTCCGGTACGACGAAGATCAGCCAGTCGGCCGGCTGGATCAACGACCAGCTCCCAGGCCTGCGGCGTCGGCTCGCGTTGGCCCAGCAGATCGAGGCGCAGACGCAGGGCCCGCAGTCGACGGTCCAGATCGACGAGTCGCTGCTCTCGAACGTCCCGCCGGCACAAGCACAGGCCGATGGCGCCGCCGCGGCCAAGAAGCTGAAGGAATCCGACGGGAAGCTCGATCCGGACCTGATCGCGCAGATCACGAAGTACCAGAACGACCCGTACTTCGCGGCCGGGTTCGCCAGGAGTATGACGCCGACCGAGATGTCGGACTACCTGCTCAGGGTGTCCCGTCAGCGCGACGAAATCATGCGCCACCCGACCTCGCGCACGGCCGCGGAGTACGAGAAGTGGAAGACGAACTACCCGGCGCTGGTCTCCGCAATGGGAACGACGCTCGGTACGGCGACCCGCAACACCGGTGAGCTCGCGCTACCGGCGGATTTCGCGAGGAAGTACGCCGCGGCCATCACCGAGGGTGGGACGCAGCCCGGTGACGGTGGCCAGGTCAAGTACGGCCAAGCCTCCGCACTCACACTGCTGATGCGCTACGGGCAGTACTCCACCGAATTCCTCGGCACGGTCAGCAACACCGTGTACGACTACGAACGTGAGCACGGCAAGAAGGGCCCGGTCTGGCAGCCGCGCAGCTACTACCCGCCGGACCACGCCTTCGGCGGCGCCTACATGCCGGACGGCGGCATCATGCCGGACCCGATGGCGAACATCATGGAGGCGCTGAGCCACAACCCGCAGGCCGCGCAGAACTTCTTCGACGTCGGCAACCCCAACGCCAAGACCGCCGACATCGAGGTCAACGGTCAGAAGCTCAAGGTCAACGACCGGATGAAGTACCTGCTCCAGGCCCGAACCTGGAAGTACGACAACGCCGACGCCCTCGGCAACGCCCTCCAGGCGGCAACCACCAACTGGCGGGACCGTTCCGAGAACGGCCGCATCTCGGCGGTGATCGCGAGCCAGACCTTCCTCCTCCTCGGCCAGAAAGCAGGCGAAGGCAAGAAGAGCGGCGACGTCTGGGCCCTGGGCCTCAACTCCCGCCAAGGCTGGAAACCCGGCACCGACATGCGCGACAGCCTCGCCCACATCCTCGCCAGCTACAGCCCCGACCTGATCCGCGTCGCGGGTACCGAGAATCCGTCCAGTGATCCGCTCGGTGGTGGCTGGACGGCAGAAGCCGGCGACTCTTTCCCACCGGGAGGGCCGTACGGCGCGGTCATGAGCGCGGGCTTGATGAGGAAGCTGCTCGGCGTGGTCGGTGAGGAGCAGAAGAACCTCACCATCGTGTCCACCGGAGTGTTGGCGGCCGGTCAGCTCATGTTCGGTCACTCGATGGCCGAGGCGCTCAAGAAGGATCCGAACGCCGCGGTCGACATGATCAAGGACGACGAGAAGTCGCCGGTCCTGAACGCTGCCGCCACACAGCTGGCCAATACACTCGGCTTCGTCATGACGGCCGGCTACGAAGGCGACAAGACTGACCAGGAGTTCCAGAAGAAGCGGGCCGAGGCCATCTCCAAGGCGCTCGGGGTGGCGCTGAAACTGCCGGTCATTCCGTCGCCGACCGGCGACTGGTCCGGCCTGATCATCGACCAGGCGAAGTCCGCGGCGCTGGACGGGCTCGGGAAGGGCCCAAAACAGGATGCCAAGGAGCTCTACAACCCGGCGGCCGGCGACGGTCAGGACAGTCTGCGGAAGCTGGCCATGAACAGCCTGCTGGCCAATGGGTACTTCGATCCGAAGTTCTACCAGCAGGCCAATACGCCCGATGCACCGAACAAGTTCGTCCCACCGCCGCCGGGAGCCTTCAAGATGGGGCCTGACGGCAAGCCGCTGGTTCCGTTGCGGTTCGACTTCGAGAGCAAGGCGTATCTCGATTGGGGCGAGCGCGGTGGGCAAGCGCCGTACGAATGGATCCAGGGCACAATCGTGGATGTCTACCGGGACGAGTTCCCGCTGTTTGGTGGGTGATGACAAGCATGATCAGCAGCACGGTACGGCGAGGTGTGGTCGCGATCACGGTCGCTGGGATGGTGCTGGCAGGTTGTACCGCAGACCCGGACAAGAAGGTCGGAGCGACGCCGCTGCCGACTGAGAGTGTGACGGGGAAAACGGTTTGCGGGTTCGTGTCCGAGCAGAGCGTCGTCACGGCGATCGGTACCTCGAAGTTCTCGATTCAGGGTGCCAAGACGGACCTGCGTGGCAACAACCGGAACCAGGACGGCTCGAAGCTGAACCAGGCCGGCTGCAGCGTCTACACCAACGACTCTCCGCTCAAGGCGCTGGATATCTCGGTGACGCAGATCGGTGGCGTTGCGCGCTGGGACAACCTGGTGCCCTCGAAGTTGGCGGGCGGCGGAGTGGAGTTCGTCTTCCCGGCGGGTGAAGGAATGGGATTCGCGACCAGCAAGAACGACCTGGACGAGGCAGCTACAGCCCATCTGATCGTCGGCGACTGGCACTACTTCGTCAGCATTCACCCGCGCGTCGATGGCCGGGACGCGATTCAGGACGCGGTGGCGTTGATTCGGCAGACGGTGACGCAGTTGGGTTTGCCGACGACGGGGAAGTTGCCGCGTCCGACGGCTACGCCGGGGGGTTAGGGGCTGGGCGGGCTGGTTTGCGGTCCGGGCGTGGCAGGATCGGTGGGTCGCGCTGGTCGAGGTAAGGGATTGGGACGCATGCGGTTTGTGCTGACGGTGGCTGATCCGGCGGCTGGGAAGAGTGTCGACGTGTTGGTCGATGCTGAGGCCGGGCTGACGGTGGGGGCGTTGGTTCCGCGGTTGGTGGCGGCGGTCGGGCGGGGGACGGCGAGGCCCGGGAATGTGGTCAATCTGCACGAATCGGCGCCGGTCGGGGAGGTCGTGCCGCCGGTGTTCGTG
This sequence comes from Kribbella sandramycini, assembly GCF_013131805.1. GTDB lineage: Bacteria > Actinomycetota > Actinomycetes > Propionibacteriales > Kribbellaceae > Kribbella > Kribbella sandramycini. Next base: position 167,949 of record NZ_JABJRC010000009.1, read on the forward strand.
GACGGGAAGCCGGTGGATCCGCGGCTGGCGCTGGCCGCTTCGCCATTGCGCGAGGGGACGCTGCTCAGTATCGGTGACTCGCGCGGTTGTCTGCCGACCGAGCCGCTCGGGGTGGTCGAGGTTCGGGTCGTCAGTGGTCCTGGTGCGGGGTCGGTGCATCGGCTGGGGATGGGCACCTACACGATGGGGAGCTCGGCCGATGCGGGCGTTCGCCTGATCGGCTCCGGTGTTCCGCCGCTGGTGGCGACGCTGAACGTCGCGGTGACCGGGGAAGTGACGATCCGGCCCGAGGAGTTCGGCGGTGCGACCGGGATGGAGCGCCCGATCAATCCGCTGGCCGGCCCGATCGTGATCCCGGACGAGACGGGCGCCGAGGAGACGACGTACGTCCTGGAGCCCGGGCAGCAGCCGGCGCTGGTCGAGCTGGACCGCCGCGACCTGAGCGCGGGGAGCCGCTGGACCGGCAGCGACTGGCCTCCGGGCGCCCAGCTGACCATCGGCCCGGTGATGCTCACCCTCGCCGCCGTCGAGCCTCCGGATGCCTCGCTGTCGCCCAACCCGGCCGGGGGGACGCTCGACTTCAACCGCCCGCCACGCTTGCTGCCGCCGCCGCGAATGACCGAGTTCGCGTTGCCCACCGAGCCGGAGAAGGCCCAGAAACCCACCTTCCCGCTTCTCGTGATGATGTTGCCGCTGGTCGGGAGCGTCACCCTCGCACTGATCCTCAAGCAGCCCGGCATGTTGTTGTTCGGGCTGTTGTCGCCGCTGATGTACGTCGGCCAGTATCTGCAGAGCCGGAAAGAAGGCAAGACCGGATACCGTGTCCAGCTTGCCAAGTACCAGGAACACAAGGCCCGGGTCGAGCGTGATGCCCGCCGGGCACTCGTTGCCGAACGCAACGCTCGGCGCCGCGACCTGCCGGATCCGGCCGCTGTGCTGCTGCTCGCCACCGGTCCGCGTGCTCGCCTGTGGGAACGGCGTCCGACCGACCCTGACTGGTTGGAACTAAGGGTCGGCATCGCGGATCTCCCCAGTGAGGTGATGGTCGAGGACCAGTCGCTCGACAGTCATCTGCGCAAGCGGACCTGGACGGCGCCTGACGTGCCGGCCACCCTTCCGCTCGTCGGCGTCGGTGTGCTCGGTGTCTCCGGCAGCGGCGGTTCGGCCCAGCAAATCGGCGCCTGGCTGGCCGGTCAGCTCGCGGCCCTGCACAGTCCTCGGACGCTGCGCTTGACCGTCCTCTGCCCGCCCGAATCCGCGGCGAACTGGCAGTGGATGCGCTGGCTTCCGCACGTTCGCGGTACCGAGGACGACGGCTTCCTCGGGACGATCGGAAACGACGACGAGACGACCGTACGGCGGATCAACGAGCTGGCCCGGTTGGTCGAGGCGCGCCGGAAGGCGCTGAACTCCCACTCGCCGATCCCGCAACCGGCCTTGTTCGCGGAGCAGATCGTGGTGATCATGGACGGCGCCCGCCGGCTGCGGCTGATCCCCGGTGTGGTCGGGCTGCTGAACGACGGGCCGTCGGTGGGTGTCCGATTCATCTGCTTGGACAGCGACGGGCGGCAGTTGCCCGACGAGGCGAACGCGGTGATCGAGCCGCACGGCCAGTGGTGGCGGCTGCGGCGGACCGGTACGCCGATCATCGACGGCATCCGCCCGGACCTCGTCACTCCGCAGTGGCTCGACCGGCTGGCCCGATCGCTGGCGCCGATCCAGGATGTCTCCGGTGGCGACGACGCTACGTCCGTTCCGGCCTCGAGCCGATTGCTGACGGTGCTCGGGATGGAAACCCCGGCACCCGACCAGCTCGCCAACGGGTGGGCGCTGAGCGGCGGCCGCACCACCTACGCGATGATCGGCGAGGACGCCGAAGGCCCGTTCGGCGTCGACATCGTCCGGGACGGTCCACATGGTCTGGTGGCCGGTACGACGGGCGCCGGAAAGTCCGAGCTGCTCCAGTCGATCATCGCATCGCTTGCCGTTGGCAACCGACCCGACGAGATGACCTTCGTGCTCGTCGACTACAAGGGCGGCGCGGCGTTCAAGGACTGCAGCTACCTGCCGCACACCGTCGGCATGGTCACCGACCTCGACGGTCACCTGACCACGCGGGCCCTCGCCTCGCTGGCTGCTGAGCTGCACCGCCGCGAGCGCCAGCTCGACCGTGCCGGCGCCAAGGACATCGAGGCGTACCTCGAGCGGATGGGCGCGACCGACGAACGGATGCCACGGCTGCTGATCGTGATCGACGAGTTCGCCGCGATGGTGTCCGAGCTGCCCGACTTCGTCACTGGAATCGTCGATATCGCTCGGCGCGGCCGGTCGCTCGGTGTGCACCTGATCCTGGCCACCCAGCGCCCAGCCGGTGTGGTCAGCGATGACATCAAGGCGAACACGAACCTGCGGATCGCACTCCGGGTCACCGATGCCGGGGACAGCTCCGATGTGCTCGAAGCGCCCGATGCGGCGTACATCTCCAAGAGCACACCCGGCCGGGGTTACGCCCGGCTGGGACACTCTTCGTTGATCCCGTTCCAGACCTCCCGCGTCGGTGGCCGCCCACCGGGCCTGGTGGCCGCGACGGTCGGCGTCCGGCCGATCGAGTGGCGTGACCTGGGCCGACCGGCGATCTTCGAGGTGCAGGAGGCCGAGGACGACGTCATGGTGCCGACCGACCTGGCGACGCTGGTGAAGGCTCTGCGGGGTGCGGCGGAGTTGGCCGGGATCGAGACGCCGCCGAGTCCTTGGCTGCCGCCGCTGGGCGACATCATCACCCTGGCCGACTTGGAGGTGGCAGCCGCCGACAAGGACGGCGTGCTGCCGCCGATCCCCTTCGGCCTGACCGACGTGCCGAACCGGCAGGCTCGCGAGGTGGCGACCTACGACCTGGAGTCAGCCGGCCAGCTGGCGATCATCGGAGCTCCCCGCAGCGGGCGCTCGGCCACGCTACGCGCCATCGCCGGCTCGATCGGCCGCTTGATCGAGCCGAGGGATCTGCACCTGTACGGCGTCGATTGCGGTAACAACGCCTTGCTTCCGCTGATCAGCCTTCCGCACACCGGCGCGGTCGTGTCCCGTGAGCAGGTCGACCGGTTGACCCGCTTGACCGGCCGGCTTCAGGCGGTCATCGGCAACCGCCAGCAGCAATTGGCCACGAAAGGCTTCGCCGACGTCGCCGAGCAGCGCAGAGCCGCCCCCGCGGACGAGCGGTTGCCCTATCTCGTCGTCCTGCTCGACCGCTGGGAAGGATTCGTGGCGGCGTTCGAATCGGTCGACGGCGGCCGGCTGGTCGATGCCTGGATGCAGATCCTGCAGGAAGGGGCGGGGGTGGGCGTCAAGGTGGTGATGACCGCGGACCGGACGGCGCTGGTCGGCCGGATCTCCACCCTGATGGAGGACCGGCTGATGCTGCGGATGACCGATCCGTCCGACTTCCTGATGATCGGTATGCCGACCAAGGAGGTTCCGGAGAAGTTCCCGCCCGGCCGGGGATTCCGCTCGTCGGGCCTGCTGGAGACCCAAGTCGCCCTGCTGGACAAGGACGACGACGGCACGGCGCAGGTTGCCGCACTGCACCGGATCGGCGCAGCCGCGACGCCGAAGTCGGAGATCCCGATCGGTCTTCGGCCGTTCCGGGTGGACGCGCTGCCGGCGTCGATCGGCACGGCCGCTGCGTTGGAGCTCGGTCCGCAGCCCTTGCGGCCGACCGAGGTTCTGGTCGGCGTCGGTGGCGACGACCTCGGCATCCGGGCCTTCGACGCGTACGAGCACGGGCCTGGGCTACTGGTAGTTGGGCCACCGCGGTCCGGGCGCAGTACGACGCTGCTGACGATGATCGACTCGGTCACCAGGCGCGGCTGGCAGGTGCTCGCCGTGGTGCCGCGGCGTAGCCCACTGCGGGAGCTGACCGGACAGCCGGGGATCGCCGGGGTGTATGGGGCGGAGGCCGATATCGAGCAGGTCAAGAGTGTCCTGGACGGACTGACCAGCCCCTTCGCGATCGTTGTCGACGACCTGGAGTTGCTCGGCATGGACAGCCCGATGGCCGAGTTGGTGGACGCCCGGGTCGGGTTGCTGCGCGATACCGGCAACCTGGTCATCGGAGCGGGCACAGCCGGCGATCTGACCACGATGTACCGCGGCCCGGCAGCCTCGATGAAGAAGTCCAGGGCCGGTATCGTCCTGAGCCCGCAGAAGTACGACGATGCCGAGATCTTCGGCATCAACCTGCCGCGCGGGATGGCCGGGGGTACTCCGCCCGGCCGGGCGCTGTTCGTCGCCGGCGGCCGCTGGGAACCCGTCCAGGTCGCCGCGCCCGGCGACTGATTGCCCTCGGCAACCTGAAACCGCCGGAACGCGAAAGCCGGCCGGACCTCGATGAGGTCGGCCGGCTCCCGGAGGAGAGCTGGGTCAGCCGCCGGTGGCGGTCTGAATGGCCTGGCGGTTCTTCTCGACCGCGGTCGAGGCGTGCGCCAGGTCGGTCTCGATGTTGCCGATGTTCTTCTCGCACTGGCTCCAGGCCGTGCGGAAGTCGTCGGCGTACTTGCCCTTCCAGGTCGTGCTGGTGACCACACCCGAGGACGCGGTCTTCAGCTGGCTCAGCTGCGTCTGGAACTCGGTCAGCTTCTTCTTCAAAGCTTCCATCTCCGGCAGGCTGCCGCCGACCATGTCTCCCGACATCGGAACTCCCCAATCTCCTGGTGGTGCGAACCAAGCACCTCGTAGCTACAACGTAACGCTCCGGAGGGCCAGTCGACGGCCCCCTCGCCAGACACCCGGCAATACCTGCTCAGGGCATCAATCCGCAGCCTGACAGCTCCCGAGTAACACCCGCAACCAGGCTGCACTTTGTTGCAATGCGCACCCGGCGCCGCGCGGCCGAGGCGATGAAACCTTTGCAGGAAGGTGCAAAGGGTGCCGGATCCGGGACCGGATGGCAGTGTCAACGTTTACCATGTGCGCGGCTGGACGGCGGATTCCGTCGCGCGCTCAGCCGTGCTCCGGGGCTGCGATCGACAACTGTTCGTGTTCGATCGATTGCGGCTCGTGGGCTAGGATTCAGAGGTTCGGCTGGGCGGATCGAGCTGGGCCTGGTGGGTCTGGTCCGGTCGGGCACTAGGGTCGGACGGGACGCCAGACGGGGGCGAGCTGCGCCGGAACGGTTCAGAGTTGCCCTGCGATTTCGAGGAGCGGGGCAGATGTCCACGAGCACCGGCAGGGAAGCGGTCGACCGGCAGCGGCAGCGGGCCGAGCGTGGGGTCGGGACGACTCGTGGGCCCGGCGGAAAGCTGCCGACGAACTCGGCGCGGCGGCGGCCGGCGGTTGCGGCCCTGGCCGCATTGCTGATCGTGGGCGGGGCGCTGATCGCCGGATTGCTGGCGATCCGGATGGACGAGCGCCAGGCGGTCGTACAGGTTCGCGAGAACATCGGCGTCGGGCAGCGGATCACCCGGGCGGACCTGGCCGAGACCCGGGTGGCGGGTGACTCGCTCCGTGTCGTCCGGGTCGATCAGGTGGATCAGATCCTCAACCGGTACGCCAAGGTCAACATGCTCAAGGGGCAGCTGCTCGATCCGCAGCAGACGACCGCCGAGGCGCCGATCGCCGACGGCAAGGCGGAGGTCGGCATCGTGCTGGTCGGCGGCCGGGTGCCCGCCGGCGGGCTGCTGAAAGGCGATCTGGTCGAGCTGGTGAAGATCGGGAACGGCACCACGGCGCCGGTGACGATCGGCACCGGGACGGTGCTCGACGTACCGAAGCCGGCCGCCACCGGGTCGGGGCTGGGTGACAAGGCAACCACCGCGCAGAGCGCGACGGTGCTGGTGGAGCGGTCCCTGGTCAAGGCGATTACTGATGCCTCAGGCAACAATCGGATCGCGGCGGCCGTCCTCAAGCGCGGTACGTCGGTGGAGCCGAAGTAATGGGCCTCTTCGTCCTGGCTGCGGCCAAGGGTTCTCCAGGCGTCACGACGGCCGCCGTCGCGCTGGCCGGAGCCTGGCCGGGTGATCCGATCCTGGCCGACCTCGATCCGGCCGGTGGCGACATCGCGTTGCGGTACCGCGACCAGGCCGGCGTACCACTGGACTCGGAGCGCGGTCTGCTTTCGCTGGGAGCGGCGGTGCGCCGGGGGAGCACCGAGGTGCAGCTCGCCGACCACGTGCAGATGCTGTCCGGTGGTCTCGAGGTGCTGGTCGGGGTGACTTCGCCCAGTCAGGTGCAAGGCCTCGGGCCGGCCTGGCAACATCTGGCGCGGCTGTTCCGGAGCGTGCCGGGCCGGGACGTGATCGCCGATTGCGGCCGGCTGATGCCCGGGTCCGCGACGGTCCCGGTGTTGCAGAATGCTGATGCGCTGCTGCTGATCGCGCGACCGACCGTCGAGGGGCTGTCCCATCTGCGGGAGTGGATCCGCGGCTTCTCCGAGGTGCTCCGGCTGGGCACGTACGACGCCGTACCGGTCGGTGTCGCGCTGATCGCGTCGTACCGGGACACCCACGTCGTGGGTGAAGTGCAGGCAATCCTGGATCGGGCCCGGCTGCAGGCCACCGTGCTCGGTGTGCTGGCCGAGGACGTGAAGGCCGCAGCGGCGATCCGGGCCGGTGCCGGGCGCAAGGCCAGGGCGTCGTTGCTGGTGCGTTCGGCAGCCGATCTGACCGAGCGGCTCCGCAGAATCGCGCTGCAGAACGCCAAGGCTGCCGAGAGCTGGGGGGTGGCCTGATGGATCAGTCGCTGGTCCGGCGGTTGCGCGAAGAGGTCGCGGAGGTGCTCGCCCGGCAGCGCCGGGAGGACACGGCCAACGGTCTGCCGCAGATGACCGCCGAGGACGAACGTCAGTTCGCCCGAGCCGTCGTCGGCCGGGTCCTCGAGACGCATGCCCGTGGCGAGATCGCGTCCGGTCGCACTCCACCGAGTGCGCTCGAGGAGCAGGAGCTCGCCGACGGGATCCACGCCGCGCTGTTCGGCGTCGGCCGGCTGCAGCCGCTGCTCGACGATCCGATGGTCGAGAACGTCGACATCAACGGCTGCGACCGGGTCTTCGTCGGGTACGCCGACGGCCGGGAAGAGATCGGGCAGCCGGTCGCGGATTCCGATGACGAACTGGTCGAGCTGATCCAGACCCTGGCGGCGTACTCGGGCCTGGCCAGCCGTCCGTTCGACTCGGCCAACCCGCAGCTCGACCTGCGGCTGCCGGACGGGAGCCGGCTCTCGGCGTTGATGGGGGTGTGTGCGCGGCCGTCGCTGTCGATCCGGCGGGCGCGGCTGTCCCGGGTGAGCCTGGACATGCTGGTCGAGTACGGCACGATGTCGCCGGAGCTGGCGTCGTTCCTGTCCGCCGCGGTCGCGGCCCGCAAGAACATCATGATCGCCGGTGCGACCAACGCCGGCAAGACGACCCTGCTGCGGGCGCTGGCCAACGAGATCCCGCCCGACGAGCGCCTGGTCACCATCGAGCGGGCGCTCGAGCTCGGCCTGGGTGAGTACGAGGACCTGCATCCGAACGTGCTCTCGCTGGAGGAGCGGCTGCCGAACTCCGAAGGCCACGGCGCGATCGTGATGGCGGATCTGGTCCGCCGCAGCCTGCGGATGAACCCCAGCCGGGTGATCGTCGGTGAGGTGCTGGGCGACGAGATCGTCACGATGCTGAACGCGATGAGCCAGGGCAACGACGGCTCGCTGTCGACGATCCACGCGAACTCCTCGCTGGAGGTCTTCAACCGGATCTGCACTTACGCGATCCAGTCGGCCGAACGGCTGCCGGCCGACGCGACGATGATGCTGATCGCGGGCGCCATCGACTTCGTGGTGTTCGTCGAGCGCCGTAACGAGTTCGCGGCCGGTGGTGAGCTGCGCCGGATCGTCACGTCGGTGCGCGAGGTGAATGGCGTCGACGGCCGGGTGCTGTCCAGCGAGATCTTCCGGGCCGGACCGGACGGCGTGATCATGCCCGCCGCGCCGATCAGTTGCCTGCCCGAACTGCAGGCAGTCGGCTACCGCGGCTCGGCCCCGGCGGGGTGGGCCTCGTGACGGCTCCGTCGGCGACGCTGCTGTTGATCATCCTGCTCGGCGGGCTGGTCGGCGGCGGCGTCTTGCTTCTGGTCCTGGCGCTGATCCCACGTGCGGAGGACCCGGAGCTGAAGCCGCCGTCTGCGCTGACGGCGGCGCTCCGCCGGGCCGGCCTGCGGCTACCGATCGCCATCGGCGTCGGGCTGTTGATCCTGTTGCTCACCAGGTGGCCGGTGGCCGCCGCGGCGACGGGCGTGCTGGTGTTCGTCTGGCCCGCGCTGTTCGGCGGCGCGGCCGCGGAGGCGAAGGCGATCGCCCGGCTCGAGGGGCTGGCAGGCTGGACGGAGTCGCTGCGAGACACGGTGGCCGGCGCGGTCGGTCTCGAACAGGCGATCCCGGCCACGGCGTACGCCGCCTCGCCGGCGATCTCCAGAGAGCTGACCGCCCTGGCAGACCGGCTGCGGGTACGCGTTCCGCTGCCGCAGGCCTTGCAGCGGTTCGCCGATGAGATGAACGATTCCAGCGTCGACCTGATCGTCGCGAGCCTGATCCTGAACTCCAGGCTCCGCGGACCCGGACTGCGTGAGGTGCTCACCTCGCTGTCGGAGTCGGCCCGCGCCGCGCTGGACATGCGGCAGCGGGTGAATGCCGGCCGGCGCAGCACCCGGCGCAGTGTCCAGATCGTCATGGCTGTCACGGTTGTGGTCGTGCTCGGGCTGTCGCTGTTCAACAAGCCGTACGTTCAGCCCTATTCGACCCCGGTCGGCCAGTTCGTGCTGCTGATCATTCTCGGGCTGTTCGCGGTCGGCTTCTTCTGGCTCCGGCGGCTGTCAACGTTCGAGATGCCCGAACGCTTTCTGCACGCCCGGGACCGGGTGCCGGAGCGGGGTGCGGTGCGATGACGCTGGTGATGCTGGCCGGTGCGATGGTCGGTGCGGGCCTACTGCTCTTGATCCGGTTCCTCGGCAGCTCGGCTCCGAGCGGCGCCGCCGGGCTGCTGCAACTGGACGCGGACCGGCGGCGCTACCGCCGCGAGGTGAGCTTGACCGCGGATCGCAGGCACCAGGAGGAGTCGCTGCGGATGCGGCGGCTCGGGTCCGGTCTGCGTCGGGCACTCGATGCCCGCGGCATCCAATTGCCGACGTCGGTCCGCGCCGACCTCGGGATCGCCGGCCGGTCTCTGGAGGCCCACCTGGCGAGCAGCCTGGTGGGCGCGCTGGCCGGTTTCGTGGTCCCCTTCTTCCTGCTGCTGCCGGTCAGCGTCGTCACCGGGAGCCTGCCGGGGATCGTGCCGATCTGGCTGGCGGTCGTCGGGGCGGTGGCCGGCGCGATCCTGCCGACGGTCCAGTTGCGGGCCGTCGCGGCCGACCGGCGACGGGACTTCCGCCACGTGGTCAGCTCGTTCCTGGATTTGGTCGCGATGAACCTGGCCGGTGGCCGCGGCGTACCGGAGGCGTTGTCGTCGGCGGCCGGGATCAGCGACGGGTGGGCATTCGTCCGGATCCGGGACACTCTCGAAACGGCGCGGTTACAGGGTGTCACCCCGTGGGCGGCGCTCGGCGAGCTCGGCGAGGAGGTCTCGCTCGACGAGCTACGGGATCTTTCGGCCGCGCTGGCCCTGGTCGCCGAGGACGGCGCCAAGGTCCGCGACTCACTGGTCGCCCGGGCGGTCTCGATGCGCCGCCGAGAACTCGCCGACACCGAAGGCCGCGCGCAGGCGCGGTCCCAATCCATGCTGATGGCCCAGATGTTGTTGTGCGTGGGATTTCTGCTGTTCCTGACCTATCCAGCGGTAGCCCGTGTGGTCGGGCTGTGAGCCCGGACCGCACCGAGGAGTGATCGACATGTTCAACCCCACCAACCAGGCATTCGTTCTGCTCAAGATTCTGGTCGAAGGCCGGATCCAGCATGCCCGCCGGTCACAGCGGGGTGCCTCCGCAGTCGAATGGGTGCTGATCTCGGCGCTGCTGATCGGGATCGCCATCGCCGTCGGCGCGATCATCCTGGACAAGCTGACCGGCAAGGCCGAGAACCTCGACCTGGGCTGACCGGACACCGATGAAATTTTCCGGCCGGGAGCAGGCCCGCCGTCGGCGCGACGAGCGCGGTGCGAGCAGCATCGAGCTCGTTCTCTACATGCCCATTCTGATGCTCGCGATCTTCCTGACGATCCAGCTGTCGCTGATCTACCTGGGCAACCAGGCCGCGTCCGCAGCGGCCCGGGAGACCGCTCGGGTCGCCCGGACCACCTTGGACGCGGGTCAGGCCGAGGCCGCCGGGATCGCCTACACCGCCAAGATCGGGAAGGGCATCCTGGAGGACGTGCGGGTGGTCGTCAGCCCGGTCGGCACCGAGCAGGTGCGGGTCGAGGTGACCGGTCACGCGCAGAAGATCACACCGTTCGTCGACCCGCCGACCGTGACCCAGGTCGTCCAGGCGCCGCTGGAGGAATTCCGTGCGGACGACTGAGTGGCGACTGCGCCGGCAGCGCGGCGACCGGGGCTCGATGGCCGTCGAGATCGTCCTGCTCGCGCCGCTGATGGTCGCGTTCATGATGCTGGTCGTCGCCGGTGGCCGGTACGTCGCTGTCCGCGGTGACATCGAGGCCACGACCCGGGACGCCGTCCGCGCGGCCACGCTCGAGAAAGAGGAAGGCGATGCGCTGGCCGTCGTCGCCGAGATCGCCGCCGCCTCGTTGCAGGACGTCGGCGCGTGTTCTGGTCCGGAGCTGAGCGGCAACTTCGTGTCCGGCGGCATGCTGACGGTCACGATCAGCTGTGAGGTCTCGTACGACGGTCTCGGGCTGATCGGCCTGCCCGGCTCGAAGACGGTGACGATCAGCAGTTCGGCACCGATCGACACCTATCGGAGGACGGGATGAGCCGGCTCGGCAGGCGGCGCCGTGACCAGCGTGGTTCGGCGACCATTTTCATGCTCGGTTTCGCCACGGTGCTGATGGTCGGCGCCGGCATCGTGATCGACGGCGGTCTGGCGCTGAACAAACGCAGCCAACTGACCGACGACACGGAGCAGGCGGCCCGCTCGGCCGCGAACGCGATCGACGTTCCCACCCTGCGCGACACCGGGCTGATCCGGGTCGACCCGGATCAGGCCACAGCGGTGGCCACCGACTTCCTCAGCGCGCGCGGCTACACGGATATCTCGGTGGTTGTGGACGGCAACGAAGTGAGCGCGTCCGCGCAGTCGAGCGTCGACACGGCGATCCTGTCGCTGATCGGGATCAACACCTTCACGATCCGCGGTGCGGCCACCGCGGTGCCCCAGATCGGGATCGGCTAGGAGACGACCAGCATGACGACCCAGCGACCCCGGCCCGAGCGGTTCACCGAGGCACCGGATCCAGGCCGCTTCCACCAGGAGCCGCCGGTGGAGCGTCGGTCCACGGCGACGGCCGCTCTGGCTGCCCTGGCGCTGCTGCTGCTCGTGATCGGCGTGCCGGTCGCGCTCTTGCTGCTGACCGGAGCCCCGCCGTTCCCGCACGGCTGGCCGAGCCGCGAGGACCTGACGGCGCCGATCGGTGTCGACGCCGTGCTCACCGTCCTGCGGGCTGTCGTCTGGCTGGCCTGGTTGCACTTCACCTGCTGCGTGCTCGCCGAGTTCGTCAGCGCGGTCCGCGGCCGCGGCGTGCCGCGAGCGATTCCGCTCGGCGGTGGGAGTCAGCGGCTGGCCAGGGTCCTGGTCGGCGCTCTGCTGCTGACCGGGATCGCGGCCGGTCAGGCTGGTGCGGTGACGGCGGGCGTCGGCGTCCCGGTCACGCCGAAGTCGTCGGTCTCGATCTCCGCCGGTACCCAGGCCGACAAGCCGGCCACCGAGCAGCGGATCGACCTCGATCGGTTCACACCCCAGGAGTCGGGGAAGGTCACCAGCAAGGACCCGCTGGCGGGTAAGAAGGTGTACGTCGTGAAAGCGCCGCACGGGCACCGTCACGACAGCCTGTGGGACATCGCGGACAAGCATCTGGGCGATGGCCGGCGCTACAAGGAGATCTACGAGCTCAACAAGGAGCGGGTGCAGCCCGACGGCCGCCACCTGCACCTTGCCCGGCTGATCCAGCCGGGCTGGACGCTGATCATGCCCGAGGACGCCACTGGGGTCGAGCGACAGCCGGTCGAGTCGGCGCCGACGCCGGTCCGGACGGCCGACCCCCGGCCGGTCGACTCGCCGCAGCCTGGTGTGGACGCCCCAGACATCGAGCAAACCGGTGGCAGCGGTGCCGACGGCGCGGGTGGCTCCGGCCACCAGACGCCCACCGGCGGCGGCGAACACCAACCGGCCGGAGACAATGGGCACCAGGACTCGCGCTGGAGGTTGCCGAACGACCTGCTCGGCGGCGGACTCGTCGCGGCCGGCATCCTCGGGCTCCTGCTGACCGAGCGGTACCGGCGGCGCGGTCGCGACCCGGAGCCGGCCGCCGCGGTAGCCGAGGTGGCCTTGCGGGTTGGCTCCGACCCGGCCCGGTCGGAGGCCCTCGACCGGGCGCTGCGTGGTCTGGTCGGTCAGTGCGACGCGGCGGAGGTTCCACTGCCACCGTTGTTCGCCGCCGCGGTCGACGACTACGCGATCGAGCTCTTGCTGGCGCCGGCCCGCACGGACGCTCCGGCTCCGTGGCAAGCGCTCGACGACGGACGGCGATGGCGATTGGAGCGATCGGATGTCGCGGCCGACGCGACCGGCCCCGCGCCGTACCCCGCTCTGGTCTGTCTCGGTCGCGACCAGCACGAGCGCGACGTACTCGTCGACCTCGAGGCGGCCGGTGGTGCGCTGAGTGTCCGCGGCGACTCGGTCGTCGCCCGCGAGGTCGCGACGTCGGTCGCGGTGCAGCTGGCGACCAACCCGTGGGGTGATCTGCTCCAGGTGACCACCTCCGGTTTACCGGAATCCGTGGGCGAAGTGCTCGCCGACCGGCTCCGTGTGGTCCCGGACATCGATGCGGTACTCCCCGATTTCGAGCAGGGCGAGTCGACGGCCGAGGTGCTCAGTGGCCGGGTCACCCGGTCGGCTGACGCAGCGCCGCAGTACGTCGTCCTGGGCGCTCCGCCGGACGAGGACGCCGGGCGTCGGCTCGCGGTACTCGCGGCGCGGCCCCGGGCCGGGTTCGGGCTGATGGTCGCGGGCGAGGTGCCTGGTGCTCGGTGGCAGCTGCAGGTGGACGAGTCCGGCACGTTGCTGATTCCTGCGCTGGGGCTGGTGCTCTCGGCCAGTCGGCTGTCCGAACCGACTGTTGAGCTCGTGACCGAGCTGCTGGCTGCGGCCCGGGCGACGACCAGGCTTCCGTCGGAGAGCGGTAGCCGGGTTCGCGTTCCGGCCACTGGTAGCGCCGGCGACGACTCGAACTGGGTCACCGCGGCGGTCCGGGTCGGAGTCCTCGGGACGGTCGAGGTTCGGAGTCCGAACGCGATCGATGCCGAGCGGTGGCCGCTGGCGACGGAGATCGTCACGTTCCTGGCCCTGCATCCCGGCGGCGTGCACCCGAGCGTGCTGGGTGCGTCGGTCTGGCCCCGGGGTGTGACGTCGGAGGTTCGGGATCTGGCGGTCGAGCGGGTTCGGCAGTGGCTCGGTGTGGACTCGCAGGGCGGCCACCAGCTTCGCCTGGATCCGAACGGCCGGCTCTACCTCGGGCCTGAGGTGGCGGTCGACTGGGATTGTTTCTGCGACCTGGTCCGGCGCAGCCGCACCGCCCGGACGATCCGCGACGAGCGCGAACTCCTGCGTCGCGGTCTGCACCTCGTCCGCGGCCCGTTCCTGAGCGGCCGACCGCGCGGCGGCTACTCGTGGATCGCTCGTGTCCACCTTGAGCGCGTCGTACCGGATCTGGTTGTCGATACTGCCCATCGGCTGTTCGAGCTGACGTTGGGCGATGACGATCCGGCCGGTGCGGTCAGTGCCGCCCGCGCCGGGCTCAGACTTGCCTCAGGCTCCGATCTGCTGTGGCGTGACCTGCTGCAGGCCGAGCATCGGTACGGCGGAGTTGCGGCGGCGGAGGCTGTTGTCGAAGCGCTCGGAGAGCGGGTGGTCAGGCATGGTCTGGTGTTGAGCCCGGAGACTGAGGCGCTGATCGAGGAGCTGTGGCCGGCGGGGGCGAGTCGATCTCGTCATGTGTCTTGAGCGGGTCGGTGCGGAACAGGCGGAGGCCGGCGAGGGCTAGCCAGATTGGGATGCCGTAGGCGGTTAGGCGTTCCATGCCGCCGGTGCCGAGACCTAGGCCGGTGCCGGTGAAGTGTAGGAGCATTGCGGTGAGGCCGAGGGCGCCGAAGGTGAGGCCTGGCCGGCGGAGGTTGGCCAGGGGGCCGGTTCGGAGGAAGGCGGTCAGGAGTAGGGCCAGGTTGCCGCAGGTGAAGATGACGAAGGCTCCGCCGACTACGTGCAGGTTCTCGTTGACGTCGGCGGGGTAGAGGCCGGCGATGGTCCAGCCGATGCCGGTTGCTGTTAGCAACAGACGGATCAGCCAGCTGATCGCGGTGCGTGGCCAGGCGGCGTACGTCAGGATCGTGCCGAGGATGATCAGGACTCCGCCGGTGGTGAACGAGACGTTCATCAAGGTGTGTAGGGGTGAGCAGACGTAGCGGCCGCCGAAGTCGCCGCAGGAGACGTTGCCCAGGTCGCTGATGTTGTTGTGCGCCCAGCTGTACGGCGTTGTCCAGGCGAGCTCGACCAGTGTCATCACCAGGAAGAACTGCACCACCCCGACGAACCAGCCGACCGAGCCGCTCAAGATCCCTAATCGCTTCATTCACAGCACGTTACGAATCGCGCGGCAGGAGCGAACTACCCCGCGGGCTCCACCAGGGGTAGCCCGAACGCGACCGTCAGCCGGACTTGCTGGTGAGCCGAGCCTGCTGCTGAGCGGCCAGCGCGGTGATGAGCGCGGTGTCCGGCCGTACGTCGGTGCCCAGCGGGGCTGAGCCGTGGACGGACAGCTCGGCGACCAGGGAGCCGACGACGAAGCTCGCCTCGGCGACGGCCTCATTGCGCCCGTGGCTGCCGTCGTACCCGGATTGGGTGTCGCTGAGCGCGCCGGGGACACGGAAGGGGTGTTTGCGGGCGGTCTGGTACCAGCGACCTTCCTGGAGGGTCTTGGCCTTCGCTGGGGTCGCGGCCTTGAACAGTTGGACGACGTACCGCTGCTTCTTGTCCGGGCTGAGGCGGCTGGCCCGGTAGCCCTCGACGAACCCGGCGTTCAGCAGCAGGGCGCGGTCGAGCGCGGGGTCGGCGGAGTGCTCGGCCAGGAAGCTCGTGGCGGTGAAGGGCCCTGGGGCGCTCTTCGGGTCGGCAATGTAGCCGCGCGGGAGGACCGCGAGCCCGGCGAGTGGGCTTTTGACCGGTGCGACGCTCGGTTTCGGCACTTCGGCCGGACGTACCGCAGCGCCCGCGTCACTGCCGCAGCCGGTCAGACCGAGCAGCAGGGCGGTCACAACAGCGGCGATACCTGGCGCCGTGCGGTTCACCCGCCCAGCGAATCAGGATGAGGTGAACAACGGTCGAACTTAGGGCGTACCTCCCATGCGCTGTGATTCGGCCAACAAGGCGTCGATCCGGCGGCGAGCGGCCTTGGGGCGCAGCGGTTCGCACCCGGCCTCGACACAGCGCCGGATGACCTGTGGATCGTCACGGAGCAGCAGCAGACCGCGACGCAGCAGCGTGAACGGCGGTTTGCGGTGCTCGCGCAGATCCCGCTGGAAGCGGCGGAGGAAGGTCACCACCCGGTGGTGATAGACGCAGAACGCGGCCGCCAGCAGGCCGCGCTCCCGCAGCGCGCCGGTGATCTGGTCGGCGAAGATGCCTTCGGCAATGATCAGCGATGCGCCGCCGGTGCTGAACTCCTGGTGCCCGACCGTCCCGTCGGCGGCGATCTCGTAGATGGGCAGATCCGCGAACCCCGTCGTACAGAGCTGTTCCAGCGCTGCCACCGCGCGTTCGCCGTCCCAGGAGGCGGGGTCGTCCCAGTCCACGATGCCGAGCGGCGAGCGCGGCATCGCCTCGTCGTCGCCGTCCCGGTAGAAGTCGTCCAGCCGAACCACAGGCAGGCCGGTCAACTCGGCCAACCGGGACTTCCCGGCCCCCGAAGGCCCGGCCAGCAACACCACACGCGCACTCACCCGCCCCATTCTCCGACACGAACGACAGGAGGTGCCCCCTGGGGACCGCCGCTCCACCCCGAGCGCCCCGCTCCCGGGCCGCTCTACGCAGCCGACTACGTCCTGTCCTTGGGGCCGTGACTACTGCAACAGGGCGGCCTGGAGGGCTGGGGTCTGGTGGGTGAACCAGGTGTTGGTGCGGGTGGTTAGGTCGGCTTCGCCGGTGGTCCAGCGTTCGTGGAACCAGCGGTGGCCGTTGGCGGCGCCGCGGCGGACGTAGTCCATGCACCAGAGGTGGTTGGCGGCGGTGGCTTCGACGAGGCGGTGGCGGTCGGGTTCGTCGAGGCCGTAGGTGTCGGCGAAGCGGCGGAGGCGGCTGTGGGTCCGGCCGCGGCGGGCGTCGTGGATGTCGGCGTCCGGGCGGAGCGGGGCCCAGAGGCGGACGGCGGCGGCGACATCCCAGAGGGCGGAGCCGGGGCCGGCCAGGTCGAAGTCGATCAGGGCGACGGCGACGCCGTCCCGGAAGACGATGTTGTCCAGGTTCGGATCGTTGTGGCTGATCAGGCCGTCGACGTACGCCGGGGGCACCGGCTCGAGCCAGCTGAAACCGGCGGCCGGGAAGTCGGCGACCGCCGCGTGGTACTCGCGGAGCAGGATCGCGACGCTGTCCAGCGCGGCGTCCGTCATGGCCCACGCCGGGTACGGCGGTGTCACGGTCTCGCCGGGGAGGTAGGAAAGCACTTCCCGCCCCTGAGCGTCCACGTCGAGGAAACGCGGAGCACCCTCGAAACCGACCGACTCCAGATGGCGAAGGACCGCATGGACGGACGGGCTGCTGGCCCGGATCGGACGGCGGACAGTGTCGCGCACCCGAACGACCAGGCCGCGGTTCGCGGTGCCGCCGAGCAGAGGGGTTTCCACCTCATTCATTGTGGGCGTCGAGCAGCGCCCGGGCGAGCGGACTGTGCGTCACCAGGCCATTCACCAGCCCGCTGCGGACGGCGGCGCGCACGGCGTCCACCTTCGCCAACCCGTACGGGATCGCGATCACCTCGTCGATCGCGTTCATCTGCTCGGCGTTGATCGCGATCACCCGATCCGTCACCTTGCTCTGCACCGGGACGCCGTTCGCGTCGACGAAGACACCCGAGATATCGGCGACCACGCCCCGCTTCCGGAGCTGCTCACACGCGGTTTCGTCCATCGCGTCGTACAGCGTGGACTGGCCGGCCGCCCACGAGCCCAGCCCAACGACGGCCTTCGTCACCACATCGAAGTGGCTGATCGCGTCCGCGACCTCGGGCTGCTGGCGCAGAGCTCGCGCGGTGGTCGCATCCGGCACGACGAGCGGGGCGTAGAAGAGGTACGCCGGACCGCCGGACAACCGGGCCGTGTGCCGGACGAGCTCGACCGAGTTGGCTTCGACGTCCGGGCGGGTGAGGGCCCCGGTGAGCTGGACGACGGGCACGGTCGCGAGCGAGGTGAGCTGGTCGGTCATCGCGGTCACCGCGCGCGCCCAGGCCAGCCCGAGTACGTCGTCCGCGGTGACGATCTCGGTCAGCAGGTCGGCCGCGGCCTTACCCAGTTGGAGTCTGAGCGCGGCCGGGTCGTCCTCGGGGGTGTCGACGACGATCGCGCGGCGCAGGCCGAAGGTCTCCTGCAGCCGCGCGGACAGGTCGAGGTCGACGTTGCCCGGATGGCTGATCTCGATCCGGACCAGGCCGCTGCTGCGGGCCTGGTCGAGCAGCCGCGCGACCTTGAACCGGCTGAGCCGGAACTCGTCCGCGATCTCGACCTTGGACCGGCCGTCGACGTAGTACCGGCGTGCGATCGACGCCGTCAGCACCAGCTGTGCCGGTCCGCCCGCGATGGGCTCCATCCCGCCTCCCCAAACGTGTGCCGCTCATATGAGCGGGTCCCTGCACAGTGTGGCACAACCTCTTGACAGGTCAACCCCTACTCCGCTTCACTCGTGCCCAGTGAGCGGAGGCATGCTCAAATGAGCGGAGGAGTGTTGCTCGTGTCGAGACAGGGAAAGCGCGTCGGAGCGATCGCTGTCGCACTTCTGGTGAGTGCGACGAGCGGGTGCGCCGGCTGGGGCGGCGGGGCCGGCGGGGGTGGGGCCGACAGCATCAACGTGCTGATGGTGAACAACCCGCAGATGGTCGACCTGCAGCAGCTGACCGCCGACAACTTCACCAAGCAGACCGGGATCAAGGTGAACTTCACCGTGCTGCCCGAGAACGACGTCCGGGACAAGATCAGCCAGGAGTTCTCCAGCCAGGCCGGTCAGTACGACGTCGCGACCCTGAGCAACTTCGAGATCCCGATCTACGCCAAGAGCAAGTGGATCGCGCCGCTGTCCGATCACATCGCCAAGGACAGCGCCTTCGACCAGGACGACATCCTGAAGCCGATGACCGAGTCGCTGTCCGGCGAGGACGGCAAGATCTACGGTGAGCCGTTCTACGGCGAGTCGTCGTTCCTGATGTACCGCAAGGACGTGCTGGAGTCGAAGGGCGTCACGATGCCCGCCAAGCCGACCTGGCAGGAGGTCGCCGATATCGCGGCCAAGGTCGACAAGGCCCAGCCCGATATGCGCGGGATCTGCCTGCGCGGCCAGCCCGGCTGGGGCCAGCTCTTCGCGCCGCTCACCACGGTCGTGAACACCTTCGGCGGCACCTGGTTCACCCAGGACTGGCAGGCCCAGGTGAACTCGCCGGAGTTCACCGAGGCGACCAAGTTCTACGTCGACCTGGTCCGCAACCACGGCGAGGCGGGCGCGCCGCAGGCCGGGTTCACCGAGTGCCTGAACAACCTGATCCAGGGCAATGTCGCGATGTGGTACGACGCGACGTCGGCCGCCGGCTCGCTGGAGGCGCCGAACTCACCGGTCAAGGGGAAGATCGGATACGCGCCGGCGCCGGTCAAGGAGACCGACTCGTCGGGCTGGCTGTACGCGTGGGCCTGGAGCATCCAGCAGGCCAGCAAGAAACAGGACAACGCGTGGAAGTTCATCTCCTGGGCGTCCAGCAAGGAGTACGAGCAGCTGGTCGGCGAGAAGCTCGGCTGGTCCCGCGTCCCGGCCGGTAAGCGGGCGTCGACGTACGAGAACCCGGCGTACCTGCAGGAGGCCGGCTCCTTCGCGGCCCCGACCAAGGCGGCCATCGAGACCGCGGATCCGCGCAACCCGGGCACCCAGCCGCGGCCCGCGATCGGGATCCAGTTCGTCGACATCCCGGAGTTCCCGGATCTCGGCACCCAGGTCAGTCAGGACGTGAGCTCGGCGATTGCCGGGCGGATGACCGTCGAGGAAGCGCTGAAACGCGGGCAGGTGCTCGCCGACGACGTCGCGGAGCGGTATCGCTCGCGCGCGGCGAAGTGAGGGGAGTGAGCCATGTCCGTTGACACCAAGCCCGCGGCCGCGACACCGAAGCATTCCGGTGGCCAGAGCGGGTCGATGATGCGCAAGACCGGCGACTGGGCTCGCCGGGCGCCGTTGCTGCCGGCGCTGATCTTCATGATCGTCGTGACCCAGCTGCCGTTCGTGGTCACGCTGATCACCTCCTTCATGGACTGGAACGCCTACTACCCCGACGAGCGCGGGTTCGCCGGGATCGACAACTTCCGCCGGGTGCTGACCGACGCGAACACCCGGAGCGCGATCTGGGTGACGATCCTGCTGACGGTCGGCGTCGTGCTGATCAGCCTGGTGCTCGGGCTGATGATCGCTCTGCTGCTGGACCGGAAGTTCCGCGGCCGCGGCATCGTCCGGACGATGATGATCACGCCGTTCCTCGTCGTACCGGTCGCGGCGGCGCTGCTCTGGAAGCATGCGCTGTACAACCCGTCGTACGGGCTCTTCAACGGTCTGCTGAAGGGCGTCTTCGGTGAGAACGCGCCCCAGCCGGACTGGATCAGCAACCAGCCGTTGTGGTCGATCATCTTCGCGCTGGTCTGGCAGTGGACGCCGTTCATGATGCTGATCCTGCTGGCTGGGCTGCAGAGCCGCCCGCTCGACGTCATCGAAGCGGCCGGGATCGACGGCGCGAGTCAGTGGGACATCTTCCGCTACATGACGCTGCCGCACCTGCGGCAGTACCTGGAGCTGTCGGCGCTGCTCGGCTCGATCTACGTCGTCCAGAACTTCGACGCGGTCTTCACGATCACGTCCGGCGGTCTCGGCACCGCGAACCTGCCCTACACGATCTACCAGACCTTCTACACCGCGCACGACTACGGCCGCGCTTCGGCGGCCGGCGTGATCGTGGTGATCGGCACGATCCTGATCGCGACCTTCGCGCTGCGGTCGGTGTCGTCGCTGTTCCGAGAGGAGACCGGACGATGAGCGGCCAGGTGACAATTGTTACTGGCAAGAAGAACCGGGGCGGCGGGTTCGCGCTGACCGGGCTGGCCTGGGTCGTGGGTCTGCTGTTCGTGATGCCGGTGTTGTGGATGCTGCTGACGTCGTTCCACACCGAGGAGGACGCGGCGAAGAACCCGCCGGACTTCGGGGCGCCGCTGTCGCTGGGCGGGTACAAGGAGTTCTTCGCGACCGGGCCGTGGCCGTCGCTGGCGAACTCGCTGACCGCGAGCGTGCTGTCGACCGCGCTGGTGATTCTGCTGGCGTTCCCGGCGGCGTACGCGCTGTCGATCCGGCCGGTGCGGAAGTGGACGGATGTGTTGTTCTTCTTCCTGTCCACCAAGATGCTGCCGGTGGTGGCCGGGCTGCTGCCGATCTACCTGTTTGCGCAGTCGGTCGGGTTCCTGGACAACATCTGGCTGCTGATCATCTTGTACACCTCGATGAACCTGCCGATCGCGGTCTGGATGCTGCGCAGCTTCCTGTCTGAAGTGCCGACGGAGATCCTCGAAGCGGCCTCGGTCGACGGTGCCTCGCTGACCCGGACGCTGCGGTCGGTGGTCGCCCCGGTGGTGACGCCGGGGATCGCGTCGGCCGCGCTGATCTGCTTCATCTTCAGCTGGAACGAGCTGTTGTTCGCGCGGGTCCTCACCGGCACGGTGGCGCAGACGGCTCCGGTGTTCTTGACTGGGTTCGTGACCAGCCAAGGATTGTTCCTCGCCAAGGTGTGCGCCGCGTCGATCGTGGTCTCGTTGCCGGTGCTGATCGCCGGTTTCGCGGCCCAGGACAAACTCGTCCAGGGGTTGTCGCTGGGGGCGGTCAAGTGACGGCGCTGGCGACCGGCGTACTGGGAGCTCTGGGCAACGACGTCGCGGTCCCGGCGTACGACCGGACGGCGGTGACGCCGGGGATCGTGCACTTCGGGGTCGGCGGCTTCCATCGCGCCCACCAGGCGATGTACCTGGACGCGTTGATGAACGACGGCAAGGCCCTCGACTGGGGGATCGTGGGCGTCGGCGTCCTCCCGCACGACCGGCGGATGGCCGACGTCCTGGCCGCGCAGGACCACCTCTACACGCTGGTGGTGAAGCACCCGGACGGGACGCTCGAACCGCGGGTCATCGGCTCGATCGTCGGCTACCTGTTCGCGCCGGACGACCCGGACGCCGTCCTCGACCGGATGGTCGACCCGGCCACCCGGATCGTCTCGCTGACGATCACCGAGGGCGGCTACCACGTGAACCAGGTGACGGGGGAGCTGGACACGACCGGGCTGGAGGCCGACCTGGAGCCGGGCGCGACACCGGGGAGCGCGTTCGGGTTCGTGGTCGAGGCGCTGGCCCGGCGGCGGGCGGCCGGGATCCCGCCGTTCACGGTGATGTCGTGTGACAACATCCCGGGTAACGGGCACGTCGCGCGGAAGATGCTGGCTGCTTTCGCGCGGTTGAAGGACCCGGAGCTGGCCTCGTACCTGGAGAACGAGGTGCGGTTCCCGAACTGCATGGTGGACCGGATCACGCCGGTGACGACGGACGGTGATCGGGCCGCGCTGTCGGAGCGGTTCGGGATCGAGGACGGCTGGCCGGTGGTGTGCGAGCCGTTCACGCAGTGGGTGCTCGAGGACGACTTCGGTGGCGAGCGGCCGGCGTACGAACAGGTCGGCGTCCAGATCGTCGAGGACGTGGAGCCGTACGAGCTGATGAAGCTGCGGCTGCTGAACGCCTCGCACCAGGCGCTCTGCTACCTGGGGTACCTGTCGGGGTATCGGTACGCGCATGAGGTCTGCCAGGACAAGCTGTTCGTGGACTTCCTGCTCGGCTACATGACCGAGGAGGGGACGCCGACGCTGCCACCGGTGCCTGGGGTCGATCTGGACGCGTATCGGCATCAGCTGATCGAGCGGTTCGCGAACCCGGAGGTCAAGGACACGCTGGCGCGGTTGTGCGCGGAGAGCTCGGACCGGATCCCGAAGTGGCTGGTCCCGGTGATCCGGGAGCAGCTCGCGGCCGATCGGGAGATCAGGGCGTCGGCGCTGGTCGTCGCCTCCTGGGCCCGGTACGCCGAGGGCGTGGACGAGCAGGGGCAGCCGATCGAGGTGGTCGACCGGCTCCGCGACAAGCTGGTCGAGCGCGCCCAGCAGAACGTCGACGACCCGCTCGCCTTCATCTCCGATCCGGACCTGTTCGCCGACCTCGCCCAGAACGGGCGCTTCGTCGCCGAGTACGCCGCCGCCCTCGACTCGCTGCACGAGATCGGCGCGCGCGCCACACTCGAGCGGCTTTAGGCTGGGGCCGGACCGCCACCACTGCACAACTGGCCCTTCGGGACCTGGTTGACGCTCGGCTGAGCGTTAACGCGGAGATTGTGCAGTGGCTGGGGTCCGCCGTCCAGCGAGAGGGAGCTTCGATGACTGAGCCGAGGTTGGTGGCTGGGGTGGACTGTTCCACTCAGGCGACCAAGGTTGTGGTGTGCGACGCCGAGACCGGGGCGGTGCTTCGGGAAGGGCGGGCGCCGCATCCGGACGGCACGCAGGTCGACCCCGGTGAGTGGTGGAAGGCGTGGGAGACCGCGTCCGACGGGCTGCTGGACGGCGTCGAGGCGATCTCGATCGGCGGGCAGCAGCACGGGATGGTGTTGCTCGACGAGGCCGGCGACGTCGTCCACCCGGCGGTGTTGTGGAACGACACCAGCTCGGCGGATGCGACGGCGGAGCTGATCGATGAGCTGGGCGGTCCGGAGGCTTGGGCCGAGGCGGTCGGCTCGGTGCCGGTCGCGTCGTTCACCGTCACCAAACTGCGCTGGATCCGCGAGGCGGAGGCGGCGAAGCGGGCCGCGGCCGTCGTCCTGCCGCATGACTGGATGACGCACCGGCTCGCCGCGGACCGGAGCGGGATCGAGGGCATCACCACCGACCGCGGTGACGCCTCCGGCACCGGCTGGTGGTCGCCGGCGACGAACAGCTACCGCGAGGACCTCGTCGTCCGCGCGTTCGGCCGGCCGCTCGCCCTGCCGCGGGTTGCCGGGCCGGCGGAGATCGTCGGGCGGACGGCGTCCGGCGCCGCCCTGGCCGCGGGCACCGGTGACAACGCCGCGGCCGCGCTCGGGCTCGACCTGCAGGTCGGCGACGTCGCGGTTTCACTCGGTACGAGCGGTACGGCGTTCGCCCGGTCGAGCCACGCGACCGCCGACACCACCGGCTTCGTGGCCGGCTTCGCCGACGCCACCGGCGAGTACCTCCCGCTGGTCTGCACGCTGAACGCCGCCCGCGTGATGTCCGCGACCGCCCAGCTGCTGGGGATGTCGTTGGCGGAGTTCGACGAGGCCGCGCTGGCGTCGTCCGGTAGCCAGGGCTTGGTCTTGCTGCCGTTCCTCGACGGCGAGCGGACGCCGGACCTCCCGCACTCGACCGGCCTGGTCTACGGCCTGACCCGAGCCACCGCCAACCCCGACACCATGGCGCGCGCCGCCGTCGAAGGCCTGCTCTGCGGCCTCGCGGACGCTGTCGACGCCCTGCGCGCCCAGTCCATCCCGGTCAACCGCATCCACCTCCTCGGCGGCGGCGCCAAGTCCCGCGCCGTCCAGGCCCTCGCTCCCGGGCTTCTCGGCGCCGACGTCGTCCTTCCTGACCCTGCCGAGTACGTCGCCCTCGGCGCCGCCCGCCAAGCGGCCTGGGCCCTCACCGGCGCCCTCCCCACCTGGTCGGTCCCGACCGCGAAACCCGAGCCGGCGATCACCTTCGACGCCGCCACCGTCCGCGCGAACTACGCCCAAGTCCTCACCAACACCCGCCCGCTCCTGTCCACGTCGTACAACGGGAACTGACGCGCTCCGGCGGGCGTCGTACTCGGCATGACTTACCCGGCCCAGCCCGCCTACCCGCGCGCCCCGAAACCGCGCTTCGGCCTCGCGGCGGTGCTGATGCTGGTCCTGCCGCTGCTCATCGCCGTGCCCGCGGCGATCCACGGCGCGGGCAAGCTCGCGCTGCTCCTACGGGCCGAGACCGCCACCGGGATCGTCGTCTCCGGATCTCCGGGCGAGAAGACGAAGTCCGTCGACGTCACCTTCACCACCCGCGCCGGCGAAACCGTCACCACCGACCTCACCGCGGCGAACCCGTACGCCAAGGGCGACTCGATCGACCTCTACTACGACCGCAAGAAGCCCAGTCGCCTCAAAGACGCCGACATCCCCCTCTGGAGCGACGCCGTCTTCGCCCTCGGCGTCCTCTTCCCCGCCCTCTTCATCATCGACGCCGTCCGCCGGATCCGCCGCCGTGAGCCGTAAGCAGCGGCAGGCCCGCCGCGGGACAGGCCAGAAACGCCGTCGCCAGCGACGCGCCGAGAACGCCGGCATCCGCCGCCGCCGCGCCCGCGTACGCGTTGCCCAGCGACAGTGGGGCTGGAGCAAAGAGGGCGCGGTTCTGCTGGCGGTTGCGGTGGTGTTCGTCGTCTTCGCCTGCATCCAGGTCAACGACCTGTACTGGTTACGGCAGCGCGGTGAGGTCGTCACCGGCACGGTCGTCGACCGCGTGGACGGTCGATCTCCCTCGATCGAAGTCCGCTACACCACCCGCGCCGGCGAGACCGTCACCGAGGACACCTCCAACGCCTACGACATGGACAAGATCCGCGTCGGCGCCCAACTCGACGTCATCTACGACCCCGAACAACCCGACCGCATGCAGGCCGCCGACTTCTCCCGCAGCTACGGCTGGCCGGTCATCATCTTCGGCGTATTCAGCCTCGCCGCCGCCGGCGGCGGCCTAGCCATGCTCCGACGCGCCCGCTACTGATGGGCCGAGACATGGGCGAGCAGGAGAAACGGCGTGGTCTGCTGGGTCGGGGCTGGACGCTCACCGGCGCCGTGTGTCTGTTGTTCTCGCTGGTGATCGCCGCGATCGGTGGGTTTCAGGTCGTGGACGAGTACTGGCTGCGGCAGCGCGGCGAAGTGGTGACGGGAACCGTTCTGGACGAGTGGGGCAGCCGGGACTCGTCGATCGAGGTGCGCTACGTGACGCGCACCGGTGAGACCTACGTCGAAACCACGTCGAACTACGTGGACGCCGAGGTCGGCAAGTCGATCCAGATCATCTACGACCCCGGCAAGCCGCAACGGATGCACGGGGCCGATTGGGCACCTGACCCCTGGTCGACGGCGGCGCTCTACGGCCTGACGAGTCTTGCCTTCCTCGCGTTCGGCGTCGCCAAATTGCGCGACTCGCAGTCCTGAGTGGGAGCCGGTTTGGGGTGCCGGGCGTCGTAGGGGTGTGGGCAGCGGGATGATGTGGGTGGGAGGGAACGTGGTGGAGCGGCGGCGGCATCGGCGGGATCGGGGCTGGCGGGTGAGCGGGGAGTTCGTTGCGTTCCTGGCTGCGGCGGTTGGGTTCGGGGTGGTGGGGGCGGTGCAGATTGTTGATCTGTACTGGTTGCGGGAGCGGGGTGAGGTGGTGATGGGGACTGTTCTGGAGAAGAGCAGTGGGAAGAGCCCGTCGATCGAGGTGCGGTATGTGACCGGTGCCGGGGAGACGATCGTCGAGGGGACGACGAATTACGAAGAGGCCGAGGTCGGGCAGTCGATCGCGGTGATTTACGACCCGCTCGAGCCGCGGCGGATGCAGGCCGAGGACTACGGGCTGAGTTACTGGTTTCCCGCCGTTTTTCTCGGTGTGCCGACCGTGGGATTTCTGATCGGGGCGGTCGTGAACCTGCGGGACTAGCGGCGGGGGCCGAGGGGGTCTTCGGTGGGTGGGGTGGGGGTGCGGCGGATGTTGTCGTTGAGGGCTCGGTCGGGGAGCCAGATGATGAAGGTGCTGCCGATGCCCAGTTCGGAGTGCAGGGCTACGGTGCCGCCGTGGGATTCGGCGATCTGGCGGACGATGGCCAGGCCGAGGCCGGCTCGGCGCTGGCCGGTGGAGGGGACGGTGGCCGGGGGTTGCGGGCGGCCGGCGCGGAAGAAGCGGTCGAAGACGCGGTCGGCGTCGTCGGCGGCGATGCCGGGGCCTTCGTCGCGGACGGCGATCCAGGCCCAGCCGGACTGGCTGCCGACGGCCAGCACGAGCTGACTGCCGCCGCGGGCGAGGCGGACGGCGTTCGAGAGCAGGTTGTCGACCGCGCGCCGCAGGGCGGAGGCGTCACCGGCGGCGATCGGGCCGGGGGAGAGCCGGCGGACGACGTGCAGCTCGCGATCGGCGGCGATCAGCTGGTACTCCTCGGCGGCTTCGCCGGTGATGGCGGCCAGGTCGACGTCGGCGTCCACGAAGGCGGGGGAAGAGCGCCGGGCCGAGGCGAGCAGGTCCTCGACGAGGCGGGTCATCCGCTGGATGGCGCGGGTGACGATCGCGGTCGCCTGGGCGCGGTCCTCGGACGGGGTGTCGTCGTGGGCGAGGACGGCGTCCACATTCGCCTGGATGACGGCGAGCGGGTTGCGCAGTTCGTGGGAGGCGTCGTCCACGAGCTGGCGCTGCGCGACGAACGCCGATTCCAGCCGTTCGAGCATGTCGTCGACGGTGTCGCCCAGGTTGCGCAACTCGTCCCGCGGGCCGTCGAGCGCGATCCGCCGGGACAGGTCGGTGGCCGAGATCTCCTGCGCGGTCGCCGTGATCTGCCGGACCGGCCGCAGCGCCCGCCCGGACAGCCACCACCCCGTCCCGAGGCTGACCACGAACAGCGCGCCCATCCCGGCCACGGAGTACGTGCGCAAGATCTCCAGCGTCTGGAAGTTGACCGCCGATTGGATCGTCGAGATCTCGGCCGCCTCGATCGTCTTCCCCGGTTTGATGTGTACCGTCCCGCTGGAGTCCTTGTAGTACTTGTTGACCACGATCGGGCTCAGCGGCTTCGGGTCCAGGTACGCCTTCAGCGCGAAGTAGACCCCGCCCAGCATCAACGCCGACAGGGCGATCAGGACGGCGGAGTACGTCAGCGTCAGCCGGAATCGGATCGTCTGGGCCCAGCTGGGCAGCTTGCTCACGTGTCCTCACCTCGCAGCCGGTAGCCGCGCCCGATCACGGTCTCCAGCACCGGCTCCTCGCCGTCCTGGGTGAGCTTGCGGCGCAGCGTCCCGACGGTCACGCGCACGCTCTGGGTGAACGGGTCGGCGTTCTCGTCCCACACGTGTTCGAGCAGTTCCTCGGCCGACACCACATGCCCGGGCCGCGACATCAGATACCGCAGGACGCCGAACTCCTTCAGCGTCAGCGGGAGTTCGCGACCGTTCCGCGTCGCCAAGTGCCGCGACGAGTCCAGCACGAGGTCACCCACGTGCAATTGCGTGCTGCCGTTCGTCACATCCCGGCGCAGCAGCGCGCGGATCCGCGCCAGCAGCTCGACCAGCGCGAACGGTTTGGTCAGGTAGTCGTCGGCGCCTTCGTCCAGCCCGCGGACCCGGTCGGCCAGCGAGGCGCGCGCGGTCAGCATCAGCACCCGCAGCTCCCGCCCGGAGGCCACCTCGATCTCGCCGCGACGGACGGCGCGGCACAGGTCCAGCCCGCTGGTGTCCGGCAGCGTGATGTCCAGGATCGCCAGGTCGTACGCCGTCGTCGCGAGCTTCTCCACCGCCTCTGCGCCGTTCAGCGCCGTGTCGACGGCATAGCCGGCCCGGCCGAGTCCGGAGCGCAGCGCGCTGACCAGGCCTTCCTCGTCCTCCACCACCAGTAGTCGCACGACACCAAGGTAGCGGGCCCGGCGCGGCCCGCCGTCCTGCTCTTTCGGCGGACTTTCGTTCGGCTTTCCGGTCGTTTTCGCACCTGGTTGATGAGGTGGGACCACTCGACACGAAGGAGCTTTCATGAACATCCCAGGCAAGCGGATCCTCCTCGGTACGGCGGTCGCGGTCGCGGCCCTCGGCGTCGGCGGCTTCGCCTACGCGGCGAACGGCGACCCGGCGCCCGACCAGGGCTACGTCACCGTCGAGGAAGGCACCCCGCAGCCGAGTACCGGCGCGCCGCAGCAGAGCGACGGCACGGCGGCGCGGGACGGGCGCGACTGCCCGGACAAGCAGGGCGGTCAGGGCGGCCAGGCGCAGCCAACCCAGCCGGATCAGAACAGCCCGGCCGGTAACGCATGACCGACACTCACGTTGCGCGTCCCGGCGTAACGGCCGCTTCCCTCGAACACGCGTTGTTCGAGGTGAAGCGGGTCGTCGTCGGGCAGGATCAGCTGGTCGAGCGGATGCTCGTCGGGTTGCTTGCCCAGGGCCACTGCTTGCTCGAGGGCGTGCCCGGGGTCGCCAAGACGCTCGCGGTCCGGACCCTCGCCGAGGTGATCGGCGGCCGGTTCGCCCGGCTCCAGTTCACCCCCGACCTGGTGCCCGGCGACATCATGGGCACCCGGATCTGGCGCCCGTCCACCGAAGGGTTCGACACCGAGCTGGGCCCGATCTTCGCCAACCTGGTCCTCGCCGACGAGATCAACCGGGCGCCCGCCAAGGTGCAGTCCGCGTTGCTGGAGGCAATGGCCGAGAGCCAGGTCAGCATCGGCGGCACGAGCTACCGGCTCCCCGAGCCGTTCCTGGTGCTCGCGACGCAGAACCCGATCGAGTCGGACGGCGTCTACGCGCTGCCCGAGGCGCAGCGGGACCGGTTCCTGCTGAAGATCACCGTCGACTACCCGAGCCCGCTCGAGGAGCTGACGATCCTGCAGCGGATGAGCGCCCATCGGCCGCACGCGAACGCCGTCCTCACTCCCGAGCAGGTCCGACAGTTGCAGCTGGCAACGGAAGAGGTGTTCGTCCACAACGCCGTGGCCGAGTACGTCGTCCGCCTCGTGCACGCGACCCGGGAGCCGCATCAGTACGGGCTGGCCGACCTGGCCGGCGTACTGGAGTTCGGCGTCAGCCCACGGGCGACGCTCGGGCTGGTCGCGGCCGGTCGGGCGCTGGCGCTGCTGCGCGGTCGGGACTACGTGCTCCCGGCCGATGTGTACGACGTCGCGGTCGATGTGATGGCGCATCGCTTGGTGCTCACGTTCGACGCGCTCGCCGACGGCGTCGACCCGCGGTCGGTGATCGCCCGCATCCTGCACACGATCGAGCAGCCGCACGTCGTCCCGTCCGACAGCGCGGCGGCCTGACCATGAGCAGCCCAGACCTACTGGCCGGCCGGGAGCGTGCGTTGCGCGCGCTCGAGCTGACCGTGAAGCGGAAGCTGGAAGGTTTCCTGCACGGTGAGATCACCGGGCTGCGCAGCGGGCCCGGCAGCGAGCCGAACGAGGCGCGCCCGTACCAAGCCGGTCAGGACGACGTCCGCCGGATGGACTGGAACGTCACGGCCCGCTCGCTGGACGCGCACGTTCGCGCGCCGCTCGCCGAGCGGGAGCTCGAGACCTGGGCCCTGCTCGACGCGTCGGCCAGTATGGATTTCGGGACGGCGCTCAGCGAGAAACGTGACCTGGCGATCGCCGTCGTCGGGGCGGTCGGGCTGCTGGCCGCCGGTCCCGGTAACCGGCTCGGCGTCCGGGTCGCGGTCGGTGACGAGCTGCGCAGGCTGCCGGCGGCCGGGGGCGGGGTCCAGCTGCGACGGTCCCTGCGCACGCTGCTGTCGTTGCCGAGGGCAACACCGGGCGAGTATCCGCGGACCGATCTCGGCCGCGCGCTGACCAGGCTGAACCGGGAGCACCCGCGGCCCGGGCTGCGGGTGGTCGTCTCCGACTTCCACGACGACGGCTGGGCGGATCCGCTCCGCCGGCTGTCCGCCCGGCACGAAGTACTCGCGGTCGAAGTCCTGGACCCGCGGGAGCTCGAGCTGCCCGAGGTCGGGCTGCTCACGCTGGTCGATCCGGAGACCGGCCGTCGTCGCGAGGTGCAGACCGGTAGCAAGAAGTTGCGCCGCCGGTACGCCGAGGCGATGGCCGCGCACCGGACGCGGACGACCCAAGCCATTCGCGGTGCCGGCGCCGCACACCTGGTGCTGCGGACGGACACGGACTGGGTCCGCGACGTCGCCGCCTTCGCAACAGCCCGCCGTCGGTCCAGTACCCGCCGGCATCCGACTTCGAGGACCGGTATCCGATGAGATTCGAGCAACCCCTGTGGCTCTGGCTGCTGGTGCTGGTCGCGGCGCTGGTTGCCGCGTACCTGATCGCCCAGCGCCGGCGCACGAAGTACGCCGTCCGGTTCGCCACCCTGCCGATGCTGGAGAAGGTGGCGCCGACGCGGCCCGGTTGGCGGCGGCACGCGCCGGCGGTGGCCTTCCTGGCGGCGCTGACGGTGCTCGCGATTGCGATCGCGCGGCCGGTGGCCGACATCCGGGTGCCGCGGGAGCGGGCGACGGTCCTGGTCGCGATGGATGTGTCGAACTCGATGGCTGCGACGGACGTCGCGCCGAACCGGTTCGAGGTGGCGAAGCAGGCCGCGACCGAGTTCGTGGAGGAGCTGCCGGAGCAGTTCAACGTCGGGTTGGTTTCGTTCGCGCGGACGGCGACGGTGGTCGCGCCGCCGACGACGGATCACCAGGCGACGGTCAACGCGATCAGCGGCCTGCAGTTGAGTAACAGCACCGCGATCGGGGACGCCGTCCTGACCAGCTTGCAAGCTGTGCGCGGGATTGACCCGGAGGACCCGCCGCCCAGCCGGATCGTGTTGATCTCGGACGGCGGGAACACGGCAGGCAGTCCGATCGACGAGGCGGCGGCGGCCGCGGTCGAGGCCGGCGTACCGGTCTCCACGATCGCCTACGGCACCCCTGAAGGGACTGTGAACCTCGACGGTCGGGACGTACCCGTGCCTGCTGACACCGAGGCGCTTCAGTCCCTCGCGGATGCCACCAACGGCTCCTTCTACTCCGCCGAGAGCGACGAGCAACTCCGCAACGTCTACTCCGACCTGCAGTCCTCGATCGGCTGGACGACGGAGTCCCGCGAGATCACCAACTGGGTGGCCGGGCTCGCGCTGGCCGTCGCCCTGCTCTCCGCCCTCGCCTCCCTCCTCTGGTTCTCCCGTCTCCCGTAGTCGTGAAGGAACGCTCATGACCCCACACCTAGGAACCCCCTTCCGCGGCCCCGACTACATCCCCGGCCCACCACCCTCAGCTCCGCCCGAACCTCCGGCCAAGGCGCCGCAACCGGCTGCCTTTCCGTTCTCCGTCACCCCGGCTTCCGCTGCGCCACTGGCTCCCCCCTCTCCGGTGGCGCCGGCACCTCAGGCCGGGGTGACGGGTCCCAAACGACATGTCGGGTTGGTCCTCGGCACGTTGGCCCTCTCGTTGGTGACGGGCGGTCTGGCCGGCGCCGTCACCGGCGGGTGGGATCGCGGGACGACCGGCCCGGTGGAGCTGCCCCAGGCGGCGGCTCCGCCGGCCGCGGCGCAGGGGTCGATCTCGGCCGCGGCGGCGAGTGTGCTGCCCGGTGTGGTGTCCGTGCGGGCCGGCCGGGCGACCGGCTCCGGGTTCGCGATCGACCAGGACGGGCACGTGGTCACCAACGCGCATGTGGTGGAAGGAGCGAGCGATGTGTCACTGGTCCTGCCGAACGGCCGGCGGGTCGACGCGGAGGTGCTCGGCGTCGACGCGAACAACGACCTCGCCGTCCTCCGGGTCGCACCGAGCCAGGCCGAGGGACTGCGTGCGCTCACGCTCGGCCGGTCCGCACAGCTCCGCGTCGGCGACCCGGTCCTGGCCGTCGGCTCACCACTCGGCCTGGAAGGAACCGTGACCGCCGGCATCGTCAGCGCCGTCGACCGCCAGGCCCGCTTCGGCGACAACAACACCCGCCAGACCGCCATCCAGACCGACGCCGCCATCAACCCCGGCAACTCCGGCGGCCCCCTCGTCAACGCCGCCGGCCAAGTAGTAGGCGTCAACACCGCCATCGCCACCCTCGGCGCCTCCCGCTCCGGCAACATCGGCATCGGCTTCGCCATCCCCGTAGACCGCATGACCACCATCGTCCGCACCCTGATCGACTAAAACACCGTCTTAGCAACTGAAACACCGTTTCACTTCTGCGCGCCAGCCACCTCCCGCCGTACTCACCACCCCCGGCGGCCGGTGGCTTCCGCGCTCCTCGACCGCCCTGCCCCAGTCCGCTCCGAACACTTCGCCGATGGTCAAGTCCACGGCGGCCGCAGGAGGTGGTTCGTGGTGCCTTCAGCTGCCTGGCGGGAGACGCGCGTGTGCTTGCTTGCGCGAGGGCGGGGTGGCGGGGTGGGGGCGGCTTAGAGTGGGGGATGGTTTATTTCGGTGGGCTGTTGGCGGTGCTTGGGCTTGGGACGGTGTTGTTCCGGGACGGCGATGTGGTGGGGTTGCCGGCGGTGGGGGTTGGGGTTGGGTTGATGGTGGTGGGGGCCGCGGCTTCGGGGTTTGGGGTGGTGCGGCGGCGGAAGGTGCGGGCGCGGAAGATCGCCAAGGGGGAGCCGGTGCCGGTGGGGGATGTGATCGAGCGGGCGAAGGCGTTGCCGCGGTTGGTGCGGGCGGCTCGGGCGGGGACTTATGGGGAGCTGCCGAAGAGCCGGATGGCGTTGTGGGTGTTCGCGCTCGTCTACCTGGTGTCGCCGATCGACATCCTGCCGGATCTGTTGCCGATCATCGGGGTGACGGATGACGCGGGGGTGGTGGTGTGGTTGTTGACGAGTGTTTCTACGGCTGCCGGGTTGTACCTGAATCACGAGCGGAAGCAGCAGCTGGATGACGGGCCAGCCAGTCGCTGACGTCGTCGGCGGCCTCGTCGGGGTGCTCGTAGGCGAAGAGTTGTAGCGGGTCGGCGGGCGCGGCCGGGTTGTCGAGGCGGGCGGCCGCGGCGACCAGGAGTTGGGCGGCGGCCAGGACGCGGTGAGCGCGTTCGAGGGCTTCGGCCGGGCAGGCGGTGACCGCTTCCTGCGCCAGGTCAGCCACTTCGCAGGCCTGGTACGCCATCGCCAGCTGGGCCTTGTTCATCCGAAGGCCCGGACGAAGAACAGCGCGGTCATCGCCACCGCCGTGCTCAGCACCAGCACCCGCAGGACGACGGCCGGCAACCGGCGCACCAGGTGGGCGCCGACGTACCCGCCGAGCATCGCCCCGACGAGCATCGCGAGCAGGTGCCGGGGCTGATCGAGGACATCGGCCGCGAAGATGAAGATCACCGCCGCGGTCAGGAACACCGCGCCGACCTGGATCACCCGCAACGGCGTCCCCCGAGCCGTGTCGAGTGACGTCGTCGCCGTCCAGAACGCCAGCATCATCACCCCGACCGCGCCGCCGAAGTACCCGCCGTAGATCGACAGCAGGAACTGCCCGGCCAGAATCACCGCCGGCCCCGGCGCTCCCAGCCGGATCGCCCGGTTCAATCGCTTGCCAAAAGCAAGCACCAGCGTCGCGAACGCCAGCAGCCACGGCACCGCCGCGTCGAACGATGCGGACGGCAACCACAGCAGCAGCCCCGCGCCGAGCGCCCCGCCGAGCACACTCGCCAGCGTCAGTCGCAGCGTCGACACCTGCTCGAACACGTGCATCTGCCGGCGGTACACCCACGCGCTGGTCGCATTCCCCGGCAGCAACGCGACCGTCGACGTCGCATTCGCCAGCACCGGCGGCATCCCGCCCGCGACCAGCGCGGACAGCGCGACGAAGCTCCCGCCGCCGCCGACGGCGTTCAGCGCACCCGCGGCCACCCCGGCCAGAAGAATCATCAGCACGTTTCGAGGATCAGCGCTCGCAGCCGACTTCACAATGCGCGATCTCCGTAGCCAGCCTAAGCCTGAGGCGTAGGCTGAACCCATGCGGTACGACCTCGACGACCTCCGCCTGTTCACCAGCGTCGCCCTCGAAGGCTCGATCACCGGCGGTGCTCGCGTCATGCACCTGAGCCTGCCTTCGGCCAGTGCGCGGGTCAGAGCCCTCGAAGCCCAGGCCGGCGTCCCGCTCCTGATCCGCGAGCGCCGCGGCGTCCGCCTCACCCCGGCCGGCGCCACCTTGGCCCGGCATGCGCGCGAGGTGCTCGCCGAAACAGTCCGCCTCGACAGCGCCGTCGCCTCGTACGTCGTCTCCCGCGCCGAGCCCATCCGTCTGGTCGCCGGCGGCTCGGCCATGCACCTGCTCGTCCCGGCCGCGCTCGCCACTTTCCTGCGCGACCACCCGGAGTACGACGTCAACGTCAAAGAGCGCCGCACCAACCGCAGCGTCCGCATCCTCGCCGCCGGCGAGGCAGACCTCGGCGTCATCCTGGACGATGAGCCGACCGCGCTCCGCACCGAGCCGCTCGCCGACGACTCGCTCGTGGTGATCGGCCAAGCCGGCGGCGTCCTGGCCGGTCGCGTCTCGATCGCGTACGCCGAGGTCGCCGAACACCCACTCGTCGCCCTCGACCGCGGCACCCCGCTCGCCCTCTGGATGGAGGAGCGCCTCGGCCCACAAGCTCCCGTCCCGCGCTACCGAACGCTCGTCCCCACCCTGCACACCCTGATCACCCTTGCCAGCGCAGGCGCCGGTCTGGCGATCGTCCCGCGCCGAGCCGTCGACACGATCCCTTCGATCGACATCTGCCCACTCCAGGATGCCTGGTCCACCAGAGCACACCTGCTCTGTTACGCCGCCAGAGCCCCCGAGGCCGCCCACCTCCTCGCCCAGCACCTGCACGCGGCAGCTAGCGTGCAGGCATGACCGACATCCCCCTGGCCGCATATAGCGCGCTGCTGCACAGCGACAACGTCGCCACGGTCTGCCGAGCGCTGAACATGTACCAGGTGGCCGCCGCCTACACCCAGCTGAGTGGCGGCAACCCCCTGGAAGAGCTGGCCGACGACACCCGCCAGGTCGCGCTCCAGATCCTCGCCCGCCCACCGGCCCCAGGCGACACCGACGTACCAGCCGGCTTCGACCACGTCAGCGCCCTCAACGTCCTGACCACCCTCGCCCACCCCGAGGACGCCGCCGCCATCACCCAGGCCACGGCACCCTCCACCGACCCCCAGATCCAGGCCCTGGCCCGCCTGATCCACGAAAAGCTCACCTAGCGGCGGTTGACAGCTCAGTTAGTCTGATCACGCAGAGTGTCGGCCTGAGTCTGAGGAGTCACCCTATGCGATCGGTGCGGTTCCTGGTTGTGCTTGGGCTCTTGCTCAGTCCGACCGTCCCGGCGACTGCGGCGGACTCCGTGGCGGTCGTTCGCGCCAAGCTGGAGAAGATTGCCGGGCTCCGGATCGAGAGTGGCAGGCTGATGAACGGGCGGCCGTTCTTCGTGCTGCGTTACGCCCAGCCCGCTGATCACGACAAACTGCAAGGGGAGCGGTTCGAGCAGCGGATTACCTTGTGGCACAAGGGATTCGACCGGCCGACCGTTTTGCACACCACCGGATACGAAGGTGTTGCCGGGGCGTTCGCGGCCGAGCCCACCAGGCTCGTCGAGGGCAACCAGCTCAATGTCGAGCAGCGCTTCTTCGCCGGCTCGACACCCGCGAGCAAGGACTGGTCCACCCTCGACATCCGCCAGGCCGCTACCGACCATCACCGCATCGTCGAAGCGTTCAAAACCGTGTACGCCGCCAAGTGGCTCTCGACCGGGGCGAGCAAGGGCGGTATGACATCGGTCTATCACCGCCGCTTCTACCCCGCGGACGTCGACGCCACCGTCGCGTACGTCGCTCCCCAGGACGTCGTGAACCAGCAGGACACCTACGTCGACTTCATCCAGCGCGCCGGCGCCGACGAGACCTGCAACGAGTCCCTCCGCACCCTGCAACGCAACGCCCTCTACCGCCGCGCGACGCTCCTCCCGATGCTCGTCGCCCGCGGCGAGAAGTACACCACCGCCTACGGCTCCGCCGACCGGGCCTTCGAGGCCGCCGTCCTGGAGACCCCGTTCAAGTTTTGGCAGTACAAGACCCCAGCGAGCTGCGCGCGGATCCCCGGCCGGACGGCGACCGACCAGCAGCTCTTCACGTTCATCGACCAGATCGCCGACTTCACGTCGTACTCCGACGCCGGAATCGAGCCCTATCGCGCGTACTTCTACCAAGCCTCCGGGCAGCTCAACTGGCCCGATGTCTCGTCCGGCACGACCTGGCTGAAAGGCCTGCTGCACTACCCGGAAGCAGCCGCCGCCCCCGCCACCATCCCGAACCCGCCGCCGCATGACGACCAGGCGATGGCGGACGTCGATCGCTGGGTCAGGTCCGCCGCGACCCGGATGCTGTTCGTCTACGGCGAGAACGACCCCTGGAGCGCGGAGAAGTTCGAGCCAGGCCCAGGCAGCAAGGACTGCCACTGGTTCACCGTCCCAGCCGGCAACCACGCGGCCGCGATCGCCGACCTGCCGGCCGCGCAGCGCGCCGCCGCGACCGACCTGCTGAAGGATTGGGTCAGCGCACCGTGAGCCGCTCGGCGACGGCCTTCCGCGCTTGATGGATGCGCGCCTTGATCGTCCCGAGCGGTACGTCGAGCTCGTCCGCGATCTCGGCGTACGACAAGGCGCCGAGGTCGCGCAGGACCAGCGGCTGCACGAGCTGCGGGTGCTTGGCCTCGAGCTGTTCGAGCGCCTCCAGCAGGTCGAGCCGGGAGCCGGCGATGACGGACGTCGTCCGCGGGTCGACCGATTCGGGCAGGTACTCCGCGGTCTGCTCGACCGAGCGCCGCTTCAGCGAGCGGTAGGTCTGCCGGGCCTGGTTGGTCGCGATGATCGTCACCCAGCCCGCGAAGGTGCCGGTGCCCTTGAAGGTGTCGAGCTTGCTGGACACCTGGAACAGGGTGTCCTGGACGGCCTCCTCGGCGTCCTCGCGGTAGGGGAGGAACTTCGCGACCCGGCGCTGGACCATCGGCCGGATGGCCTGCAGCAGCTCCGGCATCTCCGAGCGGTCCGCGATCACGCGCGCCGCCAGCGATTCCAGTTCCTCGTTCATCGTGCCCCAGTCCGCAGTGAGCTCATGTGTGGTCGACAATAGCCGGGATGGATGTCATCGGACGGTACAGACTGCGGGACAAGATCGGCGCGGGCGCGTTCGCGACGGTCTGGCGCGGGTACGACGACGACCTCGACGTCGACGTCGCGGTCAAGGTCCTCGCCGACAACTGGGCGTCGCGGGCCGACGTCCGGGAGCGGTTCCTGTCCGAGGCGCGGCTGATGCGCCGGATCTCCAGCGACCGGGTGGTCCGGGTCTTCGACCTCGGCCGCCTGCCGGATGGGCGCCCGTACTTCGTGATGGACTACGTCGGCGGCGGGACGCTCGGCGACGTGCTACGCGGTGGCACGGTCGAGCCGGTGGACGCGCTCTGGTGGGGCGCGGATCTGGCCCGCGCCGTCGCCGCCTTGCACTACGAGGGCGTCGTGCACCGCGACGTCACCCCGGCGAACCTGCTGCTCCGCGAGAACCAGGGCATCGAGTCCGGCGGCGGCACGCACCGGATCGTGCTCGCCGACCTCGGCCTGGCCAAGCGCGCCGCCGAGGCCTCCGGGCTCACCCAGGCCGTCGGTACGCCGGCGTACATGGCGCCCGAACAGGGCCGTGGGGACGGCGGCTTCGACGAGCGGGCCGATATCTACGCGATCGGCGCCGTCACCTACGCATTGCTCACCGGGCGCCCGCCGTACTCCGCGGGCTCGATCGGCGACGTGCTGAACCGCGACCCCGACCAGCCGCCGCCGTCCTTGCGCCCGCTCCTGCACGACGCGGTCGGCGCGCTGGACGACGTGCTGGCCCGCGCCCTCGCCTACAACCCGGTCGACCGGTTCGAGCGGGCCGAGCTGCTGGCCGAGCGCCTCGAAGCCGAGGCCTACCGGCTGGAGCAGGAGGCGCCGCTGCGGGCTCAGGAGCGGACGAGCATCACCGCTGACGAGGTGTCGACGACCGTCGCCACCAACTCGCCCGTACGCCGACGCCGCCGGCTGTGGCTGTGGTTCGCGGTGTCGCTGCCGCTGTTCTTCGTCGCCGCCGGAGCCGGTGGCTGGTACTTGTTCGGTCAGTGAGACGCGGGGTCCTCAAGACCCGACTCGACTGCATAGGGTAGCGACATGGCTACTCACCGCAATCTGCTGATCCTCGGTGCCGCCGTCCTCCCCCTCGTCGCCGGCGCCGGTGTCGCCGCGGCCGCGCCGGTCGCGAGCTACGCGTGCCGGGCCGACACCAAGTTTGGCAAGCACCTGCTGTCGCTGCGGCAGGGCGTCGACGCGAAGGCGCCCGCGACCGTCAAACCCAACCACCGCTTCTCGATCACCGTCGACCTCAAACCCGGTTCACTGCCCGGTGAGGTCAAGGGCTTCAAGCTCAAGGAGGTCCGCGACCTCCGGCTCCGGGTCCCGATCCCGGCCAACTCGTCGTACGTCAGCGCCACCCTGACGGGCGGCTCCGGCCTCAACTCGACGCCGTCCGTCCGGCTGGAGGGCCGGGTCGCGGTGATCTCGGTCGCCGGCCCGATCGCCGGCGGCGCCAACTATCAGCTGCCGACCCTGACGGTCCGGCTCAAGGCCGGCCGCCGCGGCGCGGTCATCGAGACCCGGCTGAAAGGCACGTCGTACGACGACCCCGGGCTCACGCTGACCGCGAAGATCAAGTGGAAGTTCGTCACGATCAACTCCCCGGTCAGCTGCTACCCCGACCCGAACCCGGCCCTCACCCGAACGACCGTCAAGTAGCCGTCCGGATCGAGCGGAAGGCCACCGCGGCCAGGGCCAGGCAGGCCGCCGCGCCGATCACCGCAACCACTGCCAGCCCATCGGTGAACCCGTGCGAACGCTCAATGAGCAGACCGATACTCCCGAGGACGGCGACCCCGAACGCGAGCCCGAACTCGACACTCGTCTCCGAGAGCGCGGAGGCGGCGCCGGCGCGCGCCGGCGGTGCTGAACTGACGACGAGTTCGGTGCCCAAGGCCATGATCGGCCCCTGGCCGAGGTAGATGACCACCAGCCCAGCCGCTGCCGCCAGGGCGCTGTTCACCTGTGTCAGCACGAGAAACCCGATTGCCGAGAGCAACAAGGCGAAACCCATCAACCGGCCGGCCGGGATCCGCTGGGCCAGCGCCGGGCTCAGGATCGAGGTGAGGATCATCGCGGCCGCCGACGGCAGCAGCCACAACCCGGCGCGCAGGGGCGACAACGCCAGCCCCTGCTGGAGATAGAGCGAGACGAAAAGGTAGCCCCCGGCAACGGCCGCGAGCGCGCCGAGCAGCACGATCAGCGCGCCGCGGAACCGCGGGCTGCCGAACAACCCGACGTCCACCAGTGGTGCGCTCAGGCCCCGCTGACGGCGAACGAAGAAGACGCCCAGCACGACGCC
The DNA here is from genome assembly GCF_013131805.1 of Kribbella sandramycini. Taxonomy (GTDB): domain Bacteria; phylum Actinomycetota; class Actinomycetes; order Propionibacteriales; family Kribbellaceae; genus Kribbella; species Kribbella sandramycini. The sequence continues at coordinate 207,591 of NZ_JABJRC010000009.1, forward strand.
GACGACCAGGCCGGCAGCGGCCGGGGCCAGCTGTCCTTCGGCGAGCTGCTTGATCCCGAAGATGAACGGCAGTACCGAGCCGAGCGACAACAGCACGCTGCCCAGATCAAGTATGCCGGGCTGCGGATCGCGGTACTCCGGGAGCAACAGCGGACCCGCGATCAGTAGCAGCGCCATCACCGGCACCGCGACCAGGAACGCGGAACCCCACCAGAACCACTCCAAGAGAACGCCGCCGACCACCGGCCCGAGCGCGACGCCGCCGGACAACCCAGCGGCCCAGATCCCGATCGCAGTCCCACGCTGCCGACCGTCCGCGAACATGTTGCTGATCAAGGCGAGGGTCGAGGGCATCAGCGTCGCGCCGGCGATCCCGAGCAAGGCGCGCGCGATGATCAGCATCGTCGGGCTGATCGCACAGGCGGCCAGGATCGAGGTGGCGAGGAAGGCGGCCGCGCCGATCAGCAGCAGCCGGCGCCGGCCGATCCGATCGCCGAGCGTCCCCATCGTGACCAGAAATCCGGCGACCAGGAAGCCGTACGCGTCGGTGATCCAGAGCAGTTCACTCGGCGACGGCCGGAGGTCGGCGGACAGGCTGGGGAGGGCCAGATAGAGGATCGTGGCGTCCATCGCCAGCAGCAACGTGGGCAGGACCAGGACCGCGAGCCCGAGCCATTCGCGCGGACCGGCGGTGCTTCTCAGTGACATGCTCCGACGGTAAAGTCTCACATGGATGTCAGAGTCAAGAGGAGATCCATGCGTATCGGAGAACTCGAACGCCGGACCGGGGTCAGCCAGCGCCTGCTCCGGTACTACGAAGAACAGGGCCTGCTCGAGCCGGTCCGTCGTCCGAGCGGCTACCGCGAGTACGCCGAGGCCGACGTCGAGAAGGTCGGCCACATTCGCAACCTGCTCGCCGCCGGTCTCTCGACGATCACGATCGCCGATGTCCTGCCCTGTATGGGCTCCGAAGGCGGTCGGCTGATCGCCGACTGCCCTGAACTGCTGCTCGACCTCTACCGTGAGCGGGACCGGCTGGCGGCGTCGATCGCCGAGCTCAGCACGGCCCTCGACACCCTGCAGGCGGTCATCGCCACCGCGCCGCCGGGAGTGGCCGAAGAGGCGGCCAGACTCCCGGTCCCGCAGTGATCAGACGCCGATCGGGTGCCAGACGGTCTTGAGCTCCAGGTACTGCGTGAGGCGGGACAGACCCGGCGACTCGGCCCAGTCCTCATCGGCCGGGCGGCGGACCCGCTTGAGGTTCTCGGCCGCGGCTGCCTCCAGCTCACGAGCCTCGTCGAGGTCGTCGATCCCGGCCAGGTCGATCGCGTTCACGTCGAGGTGCGAGGCCAGCCAGGGGCCGATCTCGGTCGCCGAACCGGTCAGGATGTTCACCACGCCACCGGGCAGATCGGACGTCGCCATCACCTCGCCCAGCGTCACCGCGGGCAGCGGGCGCTCGAACGACGAGACCGCGACCACCGTGTTCCCGGAGACGATCGCCGGGGCGATCACCGAGGTCAGCCCGAGCAGGCTGGACTCCTGCGGGGCCAGCACCGCGACCACGCCGGTTGCCTCGGGCAACGAGAAGTCGAAGTACGGGCCGGCCACGGGGTTGCTGGAGCCGACCACCTGGGCGATCTTGTCGGCCCAGCCGGCGTACCAGACCCAGCGGTCGATACTGGCGTCCACGACACCGCGGGCCTTGGCGATCGACAGCCCTTCGGAGGCGGCGACCTCGGCGCTGAACTGCTCGTGCCGGCCCTCCATCACCTCGGCGATCCGGTAGAGGATCTGGCCGCGGTTGTAGGCCGTCTTCGCCGACCAGCCGCCGAACGCCTTCCGGGCCGCCACGACGGCGTCCCGGGCGTCCTTGCGGGAGGCCTGGGACGCGTTCGCGAGGAACTTGCCCTTGGCGTTGTTCACCACGTACGACCGGCCGGACTCGCTGCGCGGGAACGCGCCGCCGACGTACAGCTTGTAGGTCTTGCGCACCTCGAGGCGGCCGCTGTCTTTAGTGGGCAAGGTAGGCCTCCAGGCCGTGGCGGCCGCCTTCGCGGCCGTAACCCGACTCCTTGTAACCGCCGAACGGCGAGGTCGGGTCGAAACGGTTGAACGTGTTGGCCCAGACCACGCCGGCGCGCAGCTGGTTGGCCATCCAGAGGATCCGGGAGCCCTTCTCGGTCCAGATCCCGGCGGACAGGCCGAACGGCGTGTTGTTCGCCTTCTCGACCGCCTCGGCGGGGGTGCGGAAGGTGAGCACCGACAGCACCGGGCCGAAGATCTCCTCGCGGGCGATCCGGTGCGCCTGGGAGACGCCGGTGAAAACCGTCGGCGGGAACCAGTAGCCCTGGGCCGGCAGCTCGCACTCGGGCGACCAGCGCTCGGAGCCCTCGTCCTCGCCGATCTGGGCCAGCTCGCGGATCCGGGCCAGCTGGGCCGCGGAGTTGATCGCGCCGATATCGGTGTTCTTGTCCAGCGGGTCGCCGACGCGGAGCGTCTCCATCCGGCGCTTGAGCCGGCCGAGCACCTCGTCGTACACGCTCTCCTGGACGAGCAGCCGCGAACCCGCGCAGCAGACGTGGCCCTGGTTGAAGAAGATGCCGTTGACGATGCCCTCGATGGTCTGGTCGATCGGGGCGTCCTCGAAGACGATGTTCGCGGCCTTGCCGCCGAGCTCCAGCGTGACCGCCTTGTCGGTGCCCGCGACGGATTTCGCGATCGCGCGGCCGACGGCGGTCGAGCCGGTGAAGGCGACCTTGTTCACGTCCGGGTGCTCGACGAGGGCCTGGCCGGTGCGGCCGGCGCCGGTGACGATGTTGACCACACCGGGCGGCAGATCCGCCTGCTGACAGATCTCGGCGAACGCGAGCGCGGTCAGCGGCGTCGTCTCGGCCGGCTTCAGCACGACGGTGTTCCCGGCGGCGAGCGCGGGGGCGATCTTCCAGGCCAGCATCAGCAGCGGGAAGTTCCACGGGATGACCTGCCCGGCCACGCCCCACGGCCGCGGGTCCTCGCCGGCGCCGGCGTACTCGAGTTTGTCGGCCCAGCCGGCGTAGTAGAAGAAGTGCGCCGCGACCAGCGGGATGTCGACATCACGCGACTCCCGGATCGGCTTGCCGTTGTCGAGTGACTCCAGCACGGCGAGCTCCCGCGCGCGCTCCTGGATCAGCCGCGCGATCCGGAACAGGTACTTCGCCCGGTCCCGGCCGGCCATCGGGCCCCAGACCTTCTCGAACGCCTTGCGGGCCGCGCGAACAGCCTTGTCGACGTCGGCCGGACCGGCCTCGCTGACCTCGGCCAGCACCTCCTCCGAGGCGGGGCTGACGGTCTTGAAGGGTTTGCCGTCGGTCGCCTCGACGAAGGCGCCGTTGACGAACAGCCCGTACGACGACTTGATGTCGACGATGGCCCGCGACTCGGGGGCCGGTGCGTACTCGAATCTGCTCATGCCTCAGTCCAGCGTGAAGTAGTCGGGGCCGGGGTAGTGCCCGGTGGCCAGCTTGGTGCGTTGCATCAGCAGGTCGTTCAGCAGACTGGAGGCGCCGAAGCGGAACAGCTCCGGATCCAGCCAGTCGGGGCCGGCGGTCTCGTTGACCGTGACCAGGTACTTGATCGCGTCCTTCGCCGTCCGGATCCCGCCGGCCGGTTTGACGCCGATGTGCAGGCCGGTGGCCTCGTGGTAGTCGCGGACCGCCTCGAGCATCACCAGCGTGACCGGCAGCGTCGCGGCCGGGGAAACCTTGCCGGTCGAAGTCTTGATGAAGTCCGCGCCCGCGAGCATCGCCAGCCAGGACGCGCGCCGGACGTTGTCGTAGGTGACCAGCTCACCGGTCTCCAGGATCACCTTCAGGTGCGCGTCGCCGGCGGCCTCGCGGATCGCCAGAATCTCGTCGAAGACCAGGCCGTAGCGGCCGGACAGGAACGCGCCGCGGTCGATCACCATGTCGACCTCGTCGGCGCCGGACGCGACGGCGTCCTTGGTGTCCTGGATCTTGATCGCCAGGCTCGAACGCCCGCTGGGGAAGGCGGTTGCCACACTCGCGACGTTGATACCGGTGCCCTTGAGCTCGTACTTCGCCGTGGCCACCAGATCCGGGTAGACGCAGACCGCGGCCACCTGCGGGGCGGTCGCGTCGGCCGGGTCGGGCCGCTTCGCCTTGGCGCACAGGGCGCGCACCTTGCCCGGGGTGTCCTGGCCCTCCAGCGTGGTCAGGTCGATCATCTGGATCGCCAGGTCGAGCGCGTACGCCTTCGCCGTGGTCTTGATCGACCGCGTGCTCAGCGTGGCCGCGCGGGCCTCCGCGCCGACCTGGTCGACGCCCGGCAGGCCGAGCAGGAACCGGCGCAGCCGGTCCTCGGACGAGGTCACGTCGGCCAGTGTGTCGACCCCGCTGTCGGTAGTTGTCACCCTGGCGAGTCTAGTGCTGTTCCAGGGCCCCCGTTACCTTGTGCACGTGAAGTCGAATACGGCCGAGACCGAGCGGTACCTGTCCACGTCCAACCGGATCACCGGGGTGATCGTGATGTTCATCGGCGCCCTCGGGTTGCTGGACATCGTGATCGAATGGCGGACGGTCACCGGCCTGCTGGTGGGGTGCCTGATCGCGATCGCGATGATGCTGACGTACGTCGGGCTGATCCGGCCGTCGGTCACGCTCGGACGCACGGACCTGCTGCTGCGTAACCATCTGCGCGACCACCGGATCCCGTGGGACAAGGTGACCGGGGCCGATATCACCGACATCCTCCGCGTGCACACGGAGAACGACCGGTTCCGGGCGCCCGGCGTCCAGCTCGTGATGCGCGACCTGCGCAAGCAGCGGATGGGCCGCGACAAGCCCGCGAGCGAGAGCTCGCTGTCCCGCGCCGACCTGGTCGTGGACCGGATCGAGGCGCATATGAGCCAGTACGGCAAGGAACCCGGCGGCGAGCTGCGGACGTCGTGGGCGCGGATCGAGCTGATCGTGATCGCCGTGCTGGCCGTCGTCGCCGTCGTGGCCGCGATCCTGCGCTGACCGCGTGGTCGAGCGGCGGACGATCCTGCGCGCCGGGGGCGCCGCGCTGGTCGTCGGCGCGACCGCGGGTGTCGTCGGCCTCGAGACCGGGCTGATCCCTGGTCGCGCGCGGGTGCACGACCTGGTCGGACTGACCGGTCCGGATGGTGTGATCCCCGACGTACCGGCCGGCCCGGCGGCGTCCGGGAGCTTCGAGTCGTTCGGGCGGCGGACGACCGTGCGCTACTCGGTGCTCTACCCGGACGGGTACGAGCCGACCGACCCGTTGCCCGTCGTACTGGTGTTGCACGGGCGTGGCGGTGATCACACGTCCGCGGTGCGCGACCTCGGGATCGACCGCTACCTGACCGCTGCCGTCCGATCCGGGACGCCGCCGTTCGCCCTCGCGACCGTCGACGGCGGCGCCGACACGTACTGGCACCGGCGGGTGACCGACGAGGACCCGGGCTTCATGCTCGACCAGGAGTTCCTGCCCCTGTTGGCGAAACGCGGTCTCGACACCGCCCGGTACGGTGTCCTCGGCTGGTCCATGGGCGGGTACGGCGCGCTGTTGCTGGCGGCCCTGCGGTCGTGGCAGCGCCGCGTCCGGCCGGGGACGCGCGCGGTCGCCGTCGGCGCGCTCAGCCCGGCGATCTGGCGCTCGTACGCCGATGCCGCACCAGGGGCCTTCGACAACCAAGAGGACTTCGACGGCGGTCAGCTCTTCGGCCGCCGGGTCGGATTACAGGATGTTGCCGTCCGCATCGATTGCGGGCGGGACGACCCGTTCGCCGAGGCCGCCGCCGACCTGCGGCGCGAGCTGCGCGCGGGCGGTGGCCAACAGGCCGGAGCGCATACACCTGGTTACTGGCGGCGCATGCTCCCGGCCCAGTTGGAGTTCCTCGGCAGGGAACTTCGAAATTAGTGGGAACTGGGACGAAATCGTTGACGTCGGAGTCCGTGTCCAGGCCGGGAGGTGAACCCCCGGCCGGCCCAGGATGGTCCCGACAGTCCCCAAGTTCTCGAGAGTGGAGCTCATGGTCAACCTCTCCCGTACCACCCGGCTCGGCATGGCCGGCGTCGCCGTACTGGCCGGTCTCGCGGTCGTCGCGCCGACCGCCGCGCAGGCCGGCAGCACCGGTAACCGGCCGCTGCCGGTCACCGAGAAGGCGGCCGAGTCCGAGCACGCGCACGTCGACGCGGCCCCGGTCGCACTGGCCGGCTACACCGGCCCGTCGGCGCTGAAGATCGTGCGGTACAACAAGCTCTACAAGACCAAGCCGATCCCGGCGTCGCGCTGCAAAGAGGTCAACGTCTCGATGCGGACGACGGCCGGCGTCCAGCAGTACGTGAACCAGCTGTACAAGTGCATGTACGCCGCGTGGAAGCCGATCCTGGCCCAGGCCGGCGCCAAGTCCACGGCCGGGCCGAAGCTGCACGTCACCACCGCGCAGCGCGCCAACACGCCCTGCGGCGTGATCTCGCTGACCCGCGCGTTCTACTGCGAGAACAACATCTACTTCCCGGCGCAGGTCGTGGTGAACTTCTGGAAGACCGCCAGCCCGACGTACGCCCGGGTCTACGCGACCAACACGATGGCGCACGAGTACGGTCACCACATCCAGGAGGCGACCGGCATCATGGACGCGTCCTGGTGGCGGCAGCGCGCGATGAAGACCAACACCCAGAAGCTCGAGGAGAGCCGCCGCCGCGAGCTGCAGGCCTCCTGCCTGGGCTCGGCGTACATCGGCGCGAACCGCCGCTTCTACCCGATGACCGGCGCGCTCTACAACGAGTGGCGCTGGCTGGTGACGCACTCCGGTGACGTCAAGGGCTACCCGCGCGACCACGGCTCGTTCGCCAACCACGGCTGGTGGTCGGAGCACGGCTTCTTCGCGACCAGCTCGACGACCACCGCGGCCCGGTGCAACACCTACGAATCCGCGCCGTCGCGGGTCTCCTGATTGCTCCTGATCCGCACGTAACTCAGCCGCCTGGTACGCGTTGCCGTACCAGGCGGCTGTTGCGTTTTGGCGACAACCACACGATCTGCGATCGTGTGGTTACTTGTTTCGGATCCGCACGCCCTACAGTTCTGAGTCGAACGGTCGAACGGCAGGAGTCAAGGACAGTGAACTACGACGAGTTCAACACCGAGTACGCGAAGGTGCTGGACAAGATCAAGAGCGGTCGGGCCACCTGGTCGGAGCTGTCCGGGCATGTCACCCGGCTGCGCCAGGCCACCGGCGGGATCACCGCGCCGGTGGAGCGGACGCAGATCGACAGCGACCTGGCCGCCCTGAGCCAGATGGTCGACATGTCGCGGCGGACCAACGACAAGGAGGACGTCTGGACGGTCACCTCCGAGGCGATCCGCCGGGCCAGCAGCCAGGAGGGTTCGGTCGCCGACCGGATCAGCCGGATCGAGGGCGCGATCAACGACATCACCAGCCTGGCCTCCCGGAACCCCGACGAGCGGGACGCGCTGATGCAGTCGACCAGCACCCTGCGCATCCTGCACTCGTCGCTGCAGGCCTCCTTGCGCGCCGAGCAGGCCGAGGCCGCCGCCGCGCACTGATTCACAGCCCCAGGGCTGTGGAGAGCGCCTTCTTGATACCGGCGAGGTCGCCGGCCGCGGTGGTTCTCGCCGCGGCGACATCCCCGTTCTGCACGGGGACGACGACCTCCAGGTAGCACTTGAGCTTCGGCTCGGTGCCGGACGGACGAACGACGACGCGGGCGCCTTCGGACAGCGTGTACCGAAGGCCGTCCGTCGGCGGCAGCTCCGCCGAACCCTCCGCCAGATCGTCGACCCGGACGACGCCGTGCGCCCCGAGCTCGGTCGGCGGCGTCGCGCGCAGGTTCGCCATCGCGGTCTGGATCAGGCTCAGATCCTCGACCCGCACCGACAGCTGGTCGGTCGCGTGCAGCCCGTACTTCACCGCCAGCTCGTCGAGCAGGTCGACCAGCGTCTTCCCGTCGGCCTTCGCCCGAGCCGCCAGCTCCAGCACCCGGACGAGCGTCGACACGCCGTCCTTGTCCTTCACCGCGCCCGGGTCGACGCAGTACCCCAGCGCCTCCTCGTACCCGAACACCAGCCCCGGCACCCGCCCGATCCATTTGAACCCGGTCAGCGTCTCCACGTACCGGACGTCGTACGCCGCCGCGATCTTCCCCAGCAGCGACGACGAAACGATCGAACAGGCCGCCACCCCGTCCGGCCTGCTCGACAGCAGGAACTCCCCGAGCAACGCGCCGAGCTCATCCCCCCGAAGCATCCGCCAGCCCGCGCCCGCCGCGGCCCCGCCTGCGGCGCTCGCCTCCGCCCCGCCTCCTACCCCCGGGTCTGGCACCGCGACCGCGCAGCGGTCGGCGTCCGGGTCGTTCGCGACGGCGATGTCGGTGCCGATCTCCTGCGCCAGCTCCAGAGCGAGATCGATTGCGCCGGGCTCCTCGGGGTTCGGGAAGCTGACGGTGGGGAAATCGGGGTCGGGTTCGGCCTGCGCGGCAACTACCGCGGGGACGGCGAAGCCGGCGCGGGTGACGGCGTCCTCGGCGAGGGTGCGTCCGACGCCGTGGAGGGGCGTGTAGGCGACTTTCAGCTCCCGCGGCGCATCCGAGGGCACCAACTCGGCGATCCGGTCCAGATAGGCGTCCAGGAGCTCGGAGCCGATGGTCTGCCAGTCGTCACCTCGCGGCACCGACGCGAGCGGCCCGACCGCGGCGATGGCGGCCGCGATCTCGGCGTCCGCCGGCGGCACGATCTGCGACCCGTCGCCCAGGTAGACCTTGTAGCCGTTGTCCTGCGGCGGGTTGTGCGACGCCGTCACCACCACCCCGGCCACCGCCTTCAGATGCCGGATGCCGAAGGCGACCACCGGCGTCGGCGCATGCCGATCCAGCAACACCGCGTCCAGCCCCGCACCCCGGATCACCGCGGCCGTGTCCTGCGCGAACACGTCGGACTTGTGCCGGGCGTCGTACCCGATCAGCACCGGCCCGTCGGTCAGCCCCTTCGCCTTCAGGTACGCCGCCAGCCCGGCCGCCGCCCGGATCACCACGACCCGGTTCATCCGGTTCGGCCCGGCGCCGACGGCTCCGCGCAGCCCCGCCGTCCCGAACTCCAGCGTCCCGGCGAACCGATCAGCCAGCTCGGCGGTGTCACCGGCCGCCAGCAACGCCGTCAGCTCGGCGCGGGTGTCCGGATCAGGGTCTTCACTCAGCCAGGCTTCGGCGGCGCTACGCAGCTCATCAGTCACTACCGCAGGTTAACTAATGTCCGGACGACTGGCAGGGGCGCGAGCGGATCTCGGCGACGTAGTCGTCGGGGGCGCCGGCGGCTTCGGCGGCCTCGGCGAGGATGCCCAGGTAACGGGCTGAGGGCAGGCCGCCCTCGTAGGCGTTCAGGACGTACATCCAGGCCAGCTGCTCGCCGTCCAGCGTCTGCACCCGGACCTGGATCTTGCGGTAGACGCCCTGGTCGATCCACTCCCACTCGTCCAGGCGCTCGATGTCCTTGGGGTGGATGTCGTAGAGCGCCACGAAGACCTGGTTGCCCGGGTCGGCGGCGTCCTCGACGACGGTCGCCATGGCGCCCTCCCAGCCGAGCTCCTCACCGCCGAAGGTGAGCCGCCAGCCGGCGATCCAGCCGGTGCCGCGCAGGGGTGAGTACGGGCACCGCTCGGACATCAGGTTCGGGTCGAGATTCGACGCAAAAGCGGCGTACAGGCTCACGAGAAATCAGGATACGGAACAATGGCCTCTCGTGGCGCGAGTTGTGATCATCGGTGGCGGTCCTGGCGGGTACGAAGCGGCGAGTGCGGCCGCCCAATTGGGAGCGGAGGTGACGGTCGTCGATTCCGACGGAATCGGCGGGTCTGCGGTACTCACCGACTGTGTTCCGAGCAAGACCCTGATCGCCACCGCGGAGCTCATGACCGAGGTGGAGGAGGCCGGTGAGCTCGGCGTCCGGGTGGACGACGGCGACGACGACCCGGCGAACTCCGTCCGCGTCGATCTGTCCGTCGTGAACCGGCGCGTCAAGGCGCTCGCGGCGGCCCAGGGCGAGGGGATCGAGCGCCGGCTCGAGTTCGACAAGGTGCGGATCGTCAACGGCCGCGGCCGGCTCGACGGGCCCGAGACCGTGGTCGTCGGCGACGAGCGGCTGAGCGCCGACGTCGTCCTGATCGCCACTGGGGCAAGGCCGCGCGTGCTCAAGGGCTCCGAGCCGGACGGCGAGCGGATCCTCACCTGGGAGCAGGTCTACGAGCTCACCGACCTGCCCGAGCGGCTGATCGTGGTCGGCTCCGGCGTCACCGGCGCCGAGTTCGCCAGCGCGTACGACGCGCTCGGCAGCGACGTCGTCCTGGTGTCGTCCCGCGACCGGGTCCTGCCCGGTGAGGACGCCGACGCGGCCGCCGTCCTGGAGGACGTCTTCAAGCGCCGCGGCCTGACCGTCCTGGGCAAGTCCCGGGCCGAGTCCGTCCAGCGCCAGGGGGACGGCGTCGTGGTCACCCTGACCGACGGCCGGACGGTCGAGGGCTCGCACGCCCTGCTCGCCGTCGGCTCGCTGCCCAACACCGACGAAATGGGCCTTGTCGAGTCGGGCGTGTCGCTCACCGACGGCGGCTTCATCCAGGTCGACCGGGTCTCCCGCACCTCCGCCCGCGGCGTCTACGCGGCCGGCGACTGCACCGGCGTCCTGATGCTCGCCTCGGTCGCCGCCATGCAGGGCCGGATCGCCATGGCCCACGCCCTCGGCGACGCCGTCGCCCCGCTCGACCAGTCCACCGTCTCGGCCAACGTCTTCACCGCCCCCGAGATCGCCACTGTCGGCCTCACCCAGGCAACCCTCGACGCCGGCGGCTCCACCGCCATGGTCGTCAAGGTCCCCCTGGCCGACAACGCCCGCGCCAAGATGCAAGGCATCCGCGACGGCTTCGTCAAACTCTTCTGCCTCCCCAACACCGGCATCATCGTCGGCGGCGTCGTCGTGGCCCCCCGAGCCTCCGAACTCATCCACCCCATCGCCCTCGCCGTAGCCGCCCGCCTCACCGTCGACCAGGTAGCCGCCTCCTTCACCGTCTACCCCTCCATCTCCGGCTCCATCGCCGAAGCCGCCCGCCGCCTCCACCTCCGCAACTGATCTTTTGCACTTTGTGGCAGGCCCTTTGCACGTTGTGACATCACAACGTACCTGGACCTGCCCGAACCGCCGTTGATAGACCGGAGTCACACACTCCTGTTCAAAAGCGGTGGGGAGAGAAATGCGCAAATTCGGTGTATTTGTTGCGATATCCGCAGCCCTGGTGGCGGCCGGTGGGGTACCGGTCGCCACGGCGAAAGTCCCGGCCCCGACGCCGGAGCTCGCGAAAACCGACCTGACCACCCTTCGCAGTGGCGATTCCCTGGAAAAGATCCGGGCCGCCCTGCCGGCCGCGAATTACGCCGGCGCCTACGTGACCGACAACGGCGTACTCCGGGTCCTGGTCACCAAGGCGATGCCGCTGCCCAAGCTGTCCGCCGACACCGACGCCCCGGTCGAGGTCGTCAAGGTGACCCACTCGCTGGCCGCCCTCGACGCGCGGATGGCGCAGGTCTTCGCCGCTCGCGACAAGCTGAGCGACGCGAAGTCCCAGATCGTCCAGGTCGACGTCAACGAGCCCGGCAACGCCCTGGAGATCGCCGTCCACGGGCCCAGCACGCCCGAGCTCCGCGAGCGCGTCGCCGCCCTCGCCCCCGGCACCCCACTCGAGTTCGTGCCCGGACCGGCGCCGACAGAGGACGATCTGCATTACTCCAGCCGGGTCGAGGACTTCGCACCCTGGAGCTCCGGAACGTTCATCCACAACAACTGGACCGGCGGTGTCTGTACCTCGGGCCCCGGCCTGCGCATCGGCTCGAACGAGTACATGCTGACCGCCGGGCACTGCGGCCGAACGACCGGTGAGCTCATCCAGCAGGGACATCCGGGAGTGTTGTCCAACCTGCCGAGCATCGGCAGGGTCTCGAACCGATCCGGCTATCCGAACCTCGACGCGATGGTCATCCCGACGAACATGAGCCCGACGATGTACCGAACCTGGTACAACTTCCATACCGTCCAAGCGACACCGTGGGAAAGCCTCACCGGGCAGACGGTGTGCACCGGCGGTGCTTTCACCGGCGAATCCTGCAATCTGAAGATCGGTCGCACGAACTTTTGCTCCGACGCCCATGACAGTTGTGGTCTGACCCAGGCGTCCCGCGCCGGGGCTATTGCGGCAGGTCAAGGCGACAGTGGTGGACCGGTGTACATTGTGGCGCCCGGGCTACGCTACTCCGGAATTGTCACCGGGCCGACGACAGCCGAAGGGCAATTCGTCTGTTCGTCCTACCCCACTGATACCCGCTGGTGTTCGTCGTCCATTGTCTTCACCCGGATCCAGAACGTGCTGACCTACTACGGGGCCTCGCTCGCGGTCTCCTGACCCCAGGGAACCATTGACCGGAGCCCGCCTGTCTGTATGAGTGTGGGCTCCGGGAAGGACCAAGTGATGACCGACGACTCCGACTTCACCGCGTACGTCGCGGCGCGGTGGGGTGCGCTGGTGCGGGCGGCGATGTTGCTCGGGTGTAGTGATCCGGAGGCCGAGGATCTGGTGCAGACGGTGCTGGAGCGCTGTTTGGTGAAGTGGGCCAAGGTGCGGGTGGCTGAGGATCGGGATGCGTACGTGCACCGGATTCTGGTCAACACGTTCATCTCGTCGCGGCGGCGGCGCTGGTCGGGGGAGCGGCCGGTGGCTGTTTTTCCGGAGCGGGCGACGCCGGACGAGACGGCGGGTGTCGATATGACTGACGCGGTGATGCGGGCGCTCGAGCGGTTGGGGCAGGACCAGCGGGCTGCGGTGGTGTTGCGGTACTACGCGCACCTGACCGACGAGCAGGCGGCTGCGGCGCTCGGGGTGGCGGTCGGGACGGTGAAGAGCCGGCTGTCGCGCGCTTCGAAGATCCTTGCGGAAGATCCGGGACTGGCGGAATTGCGAGGGGCACGATGACCGAACCCAACTTGAGCGATGTGCTGGATCGAGCCGTGGCGGACAAGGTCGTCGGGCCGCCGCGGATCGACGCGATTCGATCGGGTGCGGCGCGGATCCGGCGGCGGCGCCGGGCCGGGGTCGCGGGTGCGGTGGCGGCGATCGTGGCGGTGGCCGGCGGGACGGCGTTCCTGGCCCAGGGGCCGGCGGCTACGCAGCCGCCGGTGGCCGCCGATCCGCCGGCTGGTCCGACGCGGCTGGTGGGTATCGGGCAGGTGGCGGTCGCCGTGCCGGTTACCTGGGGCCGGAATGCGGTCAGGTGCGGAGGTACGCCGACGAAGGACACGGTGGTGATCGACCTGCGGCACCTGACGTTCTGCATGGCGCCGCGACCGAAGGACACCGAGAGCATCGAGCTTGCCGGTGGCAACCCGAAGCGGTTCGCGTTCCGGTCCGAAGAGGTGGTCGAGATCGGTGGCGTCCGAGCCGAACGGCAACGGACGACCTGCGCTCCAGGGGCCCTGAACCGGGTCGAGACCTGCTCCGGCGCGGTCTACTTCCCGACCCTCGGCGTGATCATCCACGCGCAGTCCAGCACGGACGCCGCCACCGTCGACCGGATGCTCGGCTGGGTCACGGTTGCTCCAGATCGGGTCGGGGTCCCGGAGCCGTGGTACCACGAGAAGCAGTCGGCGAGTCCCTCGGGCACGAAGTACCTCGAGCAACTAAAAGCACTCGGACTACGGCCCGTCGTCGAGACCAAGAAGGCCTCCGGCCAATTCGCCGGCGACCTCCTCGACGTCCGGCCCGCCCCGGGCACAGTCCTGACACCCGGAGCGGCCGTGACGGTCGTCGTGGTCGGCTGATTCAGACCCGCTTGGTCGCGGAGTACGCGTACCAGACCGTCTGGCTCGACGGGACGTACACGCGGTAGTCGCGGGCGCGGTTGGTGGTGATGACGAAGCTGGCGGCGCCGGTCTTCGAGTTCGGGTACGCCCAGCCGAGGTCGGTCCAGGTGGTGGACCCGACGTCGCGCTTCTGGAACAGCACCCGGCCGTGGTGCCGCGCGAAGGCGTTCGTCTTGGTGGCGTAGTACGTCGCCCGCGCGGAGAGCGTGGTCTTGGTCCCCTTCCGCACGCCGGTCAGGCCGATGGCGGCGGCGCACTTGGTGGTGGAGGTGGCCGGTAGCAGGGTGGCGACATTGCGACCGGCGCTGTCGCGGCCGTAGCCGTCGGGAGTCCAGCGGGTGGTGACGCCGATCGGCGTCTTGTTCACCCAGATGGTGACGCTGTCCCAGGGACCGCCGACGCCGTAGTTGTACCTGCCGTCGGGGCGTACCGCCCACCAGTTGGTGTCCTGGACCGTCTTGGGGCAGCCGCTGCCCAGCTTCAGGCTGTAGATGTAGCTGCTCGGCGAGTTGATGGTCAGCTTTGCCGGCACCGGCAGTGAACACTTCGGCAGCGCCTGCGGTGCGGCCGTGGCGGGCGCCTGGCCGGTGAGCACTCCGGCGGCGAGGACGGCGAGGGCCGCGGTGAGGGAGCGGTAACGCATGGAGGTCTCCTTGGTGAGGGCGACCGTCACCCCACGGTCGCGCAGGCGGAGACTACCGCTCGGGTGCTCGGGGTGTCTGCGCGAACGGATTGCAGGTTGATGCAAAAGGCCCCGGCGGACCGTGCTGGTCGCCGGGGCCTTCCGGGAGTTGGCTAGAAGTCGCCGCCGCCGAAGTCGCCGAAGTCCCAGCCGCCGGCGTCGCCGCCGGCATCGCCCATGTCGCCGCCCATGTCGCCACCGCCCATGTCGCCGCCCATGTCACCGCCGGCGAAGTCGCCGTAGGCGCCGCCGGCGAACATGCCGCCGAGCATGGTGCCGAGGAACATACCGGTCATCACGCCGCCGAGGGCGCCGAACATGCCCTGGGCGTAGGGGGAGTAGGCGGGGCCGGCCTCCCAGTAGGGGACGCGCTGCGGGCCAACCATGACCTTGCGGACGTCGGGCTCGGCGCCGGCCCGGACGCGCTCGGCGTCCGCGGCGCAGGCCGGGACCTCGCGCGGGGCGCCGCCGGGCGGCGACCACATCACGTCGACGACCGAGGGGCCGTGCTGCGGGTTGAAGAAACACGACGGACGACGCTGCGGCAGCGGCTCGCCGTTCACCCGGGCGCGGACGCAGGCAGCGGCGTACCGGCCGTCCTCGAGGATCTCGATCACGTGTTTGATCTGGTCGGCCTCGGTGACCTGGCCGACGGCCTGCTTGGCCGATTCGTAGGCGTCCAGCGCGCGCTGGTAGTCCTGCCGGGCGCCGTCGCCGAGATCCTTGCCGACCATCTCCAGATCGAGGTCCTGCAGCTCCTCGCCGAAGCGGGTGATGTCCTCGTCGGCGGTCCGCTTGACCGACTCGAGCTCGGCCGCGGTGATCTCGTGCTGCTTCTTGGTCTGCAGCTGGGTCCGACGGTACGAGCGGTACGCCAGCACCGCGATCACCACCACAGCGATGATCAGGATGTATGTCATGTCGGGCCTCTTCAAATTATGGGGCTTTACGGCGAGCTTATCGAACCCCGCAAACCCGGCACGCCACGCAGGGTGACCGCAATCCGCCGAATGCGGTCACGGAACGCGCATAATCGATTACCGCCGCCCAGCGACCGCATCACCTCCGCCGGAAGGCTGTTCGATGAGCCAGACCCTCCGACTCGTCACGCTCGCCCTGACCGCACTCTCGCTGACCGCGCCGCAGGCCCTGCCGGGTGCCCCGGAGCCGACGTCGGCGCCCACACCGGCGGCCGCCGACGACAGCTACCAAGAGCTCGCGATCACCGGTCCCTCGACGGCCGCCGAGACGAAGCCGTTCGCGCTGCTCGGGGTCACCTGGCCGGCCGGCGTCGCCGGCGTCCAGGCCAAGGTCCGGGTCAAACGCGCGGGCCAGTGGACGGAGTGGCAGCCGCTGCACATCGACGACAGCCACGGCCCCGACGTCCCCGAGGGCCGGCCGGGGACCGAACCGCTCTGGGTCGGTGATGCGGACGGCGTCCAGGCCAGCGCGGTCGACGGCAGCGGAGCGACGGTAGCCGGGGCTGTGGTGACGTTGATCCAGCCCGGCGTCCGATCGAGTGACAGTGGCGAGTCGCCGTCCACGCAGGACGTCGATCCGGCGGCGACGCGCGCGCCGTACCCGATGCCGAACGTGTGGAGCCGCAAGCGCTGGGGCGCCGACGAGCGGCTGCGTAGCCGGAACAAGGGCTGTGCGCGGCCGAAGTACACCAAGACGGTGCTGGCGGCGTTCGTCCATCACACCGCCGATCGCAACGACTACACGCGGGCGCAGGCCCCGGCGATGGTGCGGGCGATGTACGCGTACCACGTGAAGAGCCGGGGCTGGTGCGACCTCGGGTACAACTTCCTCGTCGACCGCTTCGGCCGCGCGTTCGAGGGCCGGTACGGCGGCGCCGCGCTGCCCGTGCTCGGCGCGCACACCGAGGCCTTCAACGGGAACTCGTTCGGCGTCGCGCTGATCGGCAACTTCGACAAGGTCGCGCCGCCGGCCTCGATGCTCGAGGCAACGGCCCGGGTGATCGCCTGGAAACTCGACGCGAACTACCGGTCGCCGTCGGCAAGTATCGTGCTGGCCGGGCACAAGGTGCACACGATCTCCGGGCATCGCGACACCAAGGCGACCGCGTGCCCCGGGCAACAGCTCTACGCCGAACTCGGTTGGCTGAAGCAACGGGTCAACACCTTGATGGGCGGCACGGTGACGACGCCGATCTACCGGTTCGCGAAGAAGATCGGCTTCCGGACGCTCGGCCAGCCGTACTGGGGTGAGCATCCGACGCGCACCGGCTGGGCGACGTACTTCGGTACCCGGGACGTCTTCTACTCGGTCTCCACCGGCGCCCACTCGACCGCGGGCGTCTTCCGGAATCGCTATCGCCGGATGGGCCCCGACGTCCGGCTCGGGTTGCCGACGACCGAAGTACACAACGGCCGCGTCCCGGGGACGCGGGTGCAGATCTTCCGGGACGGCGGCTTCTACTGGGCGCGCCCGTACGGCGTCCGCCCGGTGACCGGGCTGATCTACCGCAAGTACGTCGCGCTCGGGGCCGAGCGGTCGCGGCTCGGGCTGCCGATCACCGATATCTACAAGGTGCGCGGCGGTCTGCGGCAGAAGTATCAGAACGGGTGGCTGACTTACCACGCGCACCGGCGGACGGTGCTCGTCCAGTATCGGAGTGGCTCATGAGGAAGCGTCTGATCGCTGCTGTCGTCGTCGGGTCCGCGCTGGTCAGCGCGACGGCGCAGGCCCGCGAGATCGAGCCGGATGCGGCCAAGGAGACCACGATCAGCGGTCGCGGCTTCGGGCACGGGCGCGGGATGTCGCAGTACGGCGCCCAGGGCGCGGCGATCGCGGGAAAGTCGGCGCAGCAGATCCTGGACTTCTACTACCCGGGGACGACCCGCGGGAAGGCGACCGGGAGTATCCGGGTCCGGATCAGCGCGGACACCACCGACGGGATCCGGGTTGCCGCGGTCAACAACCTGAAGGTGCGCGACCTGGTCCGGAAGAAGGTCTACGTGTTGCCGAAGGCATCGACCCGGAACCAGTGGTCGATCGATCCGCACGGCGAGCACGGGACGAAGGTCAGCTCGTACAACACCAAGACGCGCAAGTGGACGCTGTGGAAGACGTTCGGCTCGATGACGCAGTTCGAGGGCGCCGCGGTGACCAGCCTGATCCTGCCGAGCGGCGCCGTCCGGCGGTATCGCGGCGGGCTGCGCGCGATCGATGTCGGGGGCAAACACCTGGACACGGTCAACGTGGTGTCGCTGGAGCACTACCTGCGCGGCGTCGTCCCGCGGGAGGCGCTGTCGACCTGGAAGCCGGCCGCGCTGCAGGCACAGTCCGTTGCTGCTCGCACCTATTCGGTCTTCCATCGGAGCCGGAGTGCCAAGCGGGCTTACGATCTGTGCGACACGATCGCCTGTCAGGTGTACGGCGGCTACGACTCGGAGAAGGCCGCGACGAACGCCGCGATCACGGCGACGGCCGGGCAGGTGCGGCTCTACAAGGGCAAACCGATCATCGCCGAGTTCTCCTCGTCGAACGGTGGCGCGACGGCGGCCGGCAAAGTCCCGTACCAGGTGATGAAGGTCGACGCCTGGGATGCCTATCCGGGTAACGGCAACCCGAACGTCACCTGGACGGTGACCCGATCGGCCGCCGACGTCCAGGCCGCCTTCGATGTCGGCGCGATCCGGTCGCTGCGGGTGTTGCGGCGAACCGGGGTCGGGCCGAGCGGCGGGCGTGCCGTCCGCGTGGTCGCCGTCGGCTCGAAGGGGACGCGCGAGCTGAGCGCGGACAAGCTCCGCGGGCGGCTGCACCTGCGGTCGGCCTGGCTGGCCTTCCCGGCGGCTCCACTTGATATGACAACTCTGTCGGCCGCGGTCGCCGGTCGCTGACCCATTGACGGAAATCCCTTGTGCCGGTTAGAACATGACATCGATGTCAACCGCCACCGCTCAAGAGGAGCCGGTCGATGCTTGGAAAATTGGGTATATCAACTCGGATCGCGGCGGGCCTGCTCGCGGTCGCGGTCGTGGGCTCGCTGCAGACCGTGACGGCTGAAGCCGGGATCAATCCGGCGACGAACGCGGCCCGCGCGAAGGCGTCGTACGACGCGATCAACAAGTACTTCAGCGCCGGGCCCGGGCTGCTGCTGGAGGAGTACCCGAACACGCACTCCAACCCGTACTCGTACATCTGGCCCTACTCCCAGGCGGCCGTCGCGGCGGAGAACCTCGCCGGGATCCCGGGCGCCGGTCACAAGGCGTCGGCCGAGGCCGACCGCCGGATCGACGGCTACGCGCCGTACTGGAACGCGGCCACGACGCCGAAGGGCTACGACTCCTACGTCCGGCCGCCGCTCGGCCAGGGCGGGGACAAGTTCTACGACGACAACGAGTGGATCGGGCTGCACCTCGTCCAGCACCACAAGCGCACCGGCGACCGCGCCGCCCTCGCGCGCGCCCGCGAGATCTTCACCCTCGTCATCCACGGCTGGGACACCGACCCGACCCATCCCTGCGCCGGCGGCGTCTACTGGACCCAGGCCCCCTGGAGCCAGGACCGCAACACCATCTCCAACGGCCCGGGCGCCGAACTCGGCGCCCACCTCTACCTGCTCACCCGCGACCGCACCTACCTGACCTGGGCCAAGCGCATGTACCAGTGGGCCCAGGACTGCATGCTCGCCCCCAACGGCCTCTACTGGGACCACATCGACCTCGCCGGCACCATCGAGAAGACCCAGTGGACCTACAACCAGGGCGTCATGCTCGGCGCCGGCGTCCTGCTCTACAAAGCCACCGGCGACCACCGCTACCTCCGCGACGCCAAGTCCGTTGCCAACGCCTCCCTGGCCTTCTACAACACCCGCGAACTCCTCGCCAAGAACGGCGCCGCCTTCAACTCCATCTGGTTCAAGAACCTCCTGATCCTCGACTCCGTCAGCCCCGACCCCCGCTACCGCAAAGCCATGCAGTCCTACGCCGACGACACCTGGACCACCCTCCGCGACCCCGCCACCAACCTCTACAAGTTCCGCGAAGGCCCGGTCGAACTCCTCCAACAGTCCGGTATCGCCCAGATCCACGCCCTGCTGGCCTGGCCCCGCTCCAAATACGGCCTCCTGGCCTGAACCCGGCTCCGTCGGTGCGACTGCTTGCTGCGGTCGCACCGACGGCGAAGGCCGAACCTCGAGGACGAGTTGACCTTCCGGTGATCGGTCCGGGCGGGCTACGGTCTGTGGATGGGAATCTCCCCGCGGGACCGTCGCCGCCGGTCATGGGCGCTGTACGGCGCCCTGATCCTGATTGTGCTGAATGTGCTGTTGACGCTGGTCTCGGGCCCTGGTGAGCAATCGGATTCGATCATCTTCGGTTCGTTGCTCGCAGCCCCGATCGGGCTGGCGTGCGGATTCGGCCTGGCACTCCTGCGCGAGCGCCGCGACCGCTAGGGCTGAGGTTTCTTGGACCTGCTCCGCCGGACCGCTCCCCAGCGGGTGACGCCGATCGCGGCGAAGACCAGCAGTGCACCGGCAATCAGCCGTGGGGTGTCTCCGGCTGAGGTCTCGGCCGCTATGTGGACGGCGACGTTGCCGATGGGTCTGTTGTAGTCGCCGACGGCTGCGACCTGAACAACGTAGTCGCCTGGAGCGCCGGTGAGCGTGAACTGCCCGGTGGCGCGGTCGCCGACGCAGTCGACCGTACGGGCGGCGTCCCCGTGGACCCGAAGTCCTTGTGCCGTAATGCTGACCTTCGTCGGCGTATCGGGGCGATTCGAGCTGCGGGTCAGCTGATAAGGGACGGTGAGCTTGTGGCCGGCCTTGGCCGCAACGGTCTGCGGGACCTCCAGACCGAGTGACCCGGGTGGGTGCGACGTCTGGTAGATCCCACTTCCGGGCCGGACCTTGACCTGCCGGACCAGGTTGCTGCCGCGCTGATCGATACTCAGTTCGAGCACGTTGGATTCGGCTGAGATTGCACGAACCTGCAGCGCAGCAAAGAGCCGCCGCCGAAGGCGAGCTTCGGCGGCGGCTGTTGTTTGCTCAGGCGGCTGAGGTTGCCGTGTTGATCTTGACCGGGGTGGCGGGGGCGCCGTCGGTGGGGCCGTTCTGGGGTTTGACGCCGGCTTGGGCGACCTTGTCGAGGATCTTCAGGGAGGGCTCGTCGATGGTGCCGAAGGCGGTGTACTGCGGGCCCAGGGCGGAGGCGTCGCCGTAGACGATGAAGAACTGGCTGCCGTTGGTGGCGGGGCCGGCGTTGGCCATGGCGACGATGCCGCGGCCGTACTTGAGGGTCGAGTAGACCTCGTCGGCGAAGCTGTAGCCGGGGCCGCCGGAGCCGGAGCCGGACGGGTCGCCGCACTGGAGGACCTGGAGGCCGTCGCCGACGGTGAGGCGGTGGCAGGTGGTGTTGTCGAAGTACTTCTGGCCGGTGAGGCTCAGGAAGCTCTTGACGGTGCAGGGCGCGAGCGCGCTGTCGAGGGTGAGCTGGAGGTCGCCGACCGAGGTGTTCAGGCTGACCTTCGTCGTCCCGGAGGCCTTGGTCTTGCCGTCCTCCGGGGCGTTCACCTTCTTGGCGGGCGCTTCGCCCTTCTTGTACGAGCAGTCGACCTCGGCCGGCAGCGGCTTGTCGCGCTTGGGCGCGGCCGCGAGGGCGGTCGGGATGCTCTTCGGCTTGTTCTCCGCGCCGGTCGGCTGCTCGTTGGTCGGCGGCGGGGTCTCGCCGCCGGCGGCCGGGGTGTCGTCGCCGCGGGTGCCGAAGACCACGAAGACCCCGACCAGGACAGCCACCACCGCCACCACGGCCGTGACCGTGATCGCCAGGTTGCGGCGCTGCTTGGCCTGTTCAGCCTGCCGCTCGGCCTGCCGTTTGGCTTTCCGCGCCGCGAGCTGCTGCTCATGGGTCTTCTTGGACATGCAAACCCTCCCTCACCGAGATGTCTGGAGGGAACTTACAGCGTCAACCTGAGAACTGTCTGTTAAACCGGCCGAACTGTGATCAGCCAGCACCACCACCCGATCACCCGCGCCGAGCGTCACCGGCGCGTCCGGCGCCGGGTTCAGGACCACGCCGTACGCCGGGGGCCGGTGGAAATCGGCGTGCGTGCGGTACCCGATCGCGGTCTCCCCGCGCCGCCGGGCCGCCTCGGCCAGCGTGGCGAAGTTGGCCGGCTCGCCGGGGACGACGTAGTCCGCGGCCGGGTTGAGGTAGATCTCCGCGCCGTCGGGGCTGAGCAGCTCGGCGAAGACGCCGGCCAGGTTCCGGTTCTCGGTCAGCTGGGTGAGCAGCAGGCTGATCAGCTTCTCGCTGACCACGAAGTCGTCGGCCCGGGTGACCTGGGCGATCTCGCGGTTCGCCTCGTCGTTGATCTCGCTGACGATCGAGTACGGGTCGCCGAGCTGCTGCTCCAGATCGCGCAGGTGCAGCAGCGTCAGCAGTGTGCGCGCGTCCGCCTCCTGACCGCCGCGCCCGTCGGCCGACAGCACGATCACGTGCTGGTACGTCGCCACGTCGAGCGCCTCCAGCTCGGCCCGGTTGGTCGGGTCGCAGTACGTCGTACCGACGGTCAGGTGGGTGTACGAGCCGAGCTGGGTCGGGTCCGGCCCGGCGACCTGCAGGTGCGAGCCGGGTGCGGCGAACTCGTCGAGCAGCGCGACGATCTTCGGGGCGCGCTTGTTCCAGCCGATCATCAGCGTCCGCGCCGGCTCGGCCGGACGCCGAACCACCGGCGCGATCGCGTTCGGCAGGATCGGGACGGC
This sequence comes from Kribbella sandramycini, assembly GCF_013131805.1. Lineage (GTDB taxonomy): Bacteria > Actinomycetota > Actinomycetes > Propionibacteriales > Kribbellaceae > Kribbella > Kribbella sandramycini. The sequence continues at coordinate 229,922 of NZ_JABJRC010000009.1, forward strand.
GGTGTGCGCACGATGGATCAGGCTGTCGTCGTCCGCGAGCACGATCAGCTCGTCCGTCGCGTCGACGATCCGGGCGGACGGCGGGTTCAGTTCGATCTTGCCGTCGGCGGCGCGGAGCCCGACCGGGATACCGCGGTCGAACGTCCGGCTCACCTCGCCGAACGGCTGCCCGGCCGCGGAGGCCTCGGCACGCAGGTAGAACTCCGTCCCCGCGAAGGCCAGCAGGTCGGTGCAGACCGCGGACAGCCCGGACTGCCGGTGCGCCTGGACGATCAGCCGGACGGCGAGATCGTCCGCGCCGACCAGTTGCGTCCGCGGCCCACCGGCCAGCTGCGCCGCGGCGAGGTTGTCGGAATCGTTGACCGCGGCCACTACCTGCGGACCGCCGGACGCACGCGACCGGTCGCCAAGCGCGAGCAGGATCTTGATCACCTGGATGTCGGCGTCCTCGACCGGCGGCGGCAGCACCATCACCGACCGGGCCTCGGCCAGGTTGACCAGGTCGAGGTCGGCCGGACGCAGCGGGTTCCCGGTCCGGCAGACGACGACCGTCCGGCCGAGATCACCGACGCGCGCCCGGAGCGCGTCCTCCATCTCGACCTTGTCCTTGTCGGCCAGGATCGCGATACACGACCGCCGCTGGCTGTGGTTGGCCTGCACCAGCTCGGCGACCACCGTGAACACCTGCTCGGACCAGCCCAGGACGACGGTGTGCCCACGCTCGACCACCTTCGACCGCCCCTTGCGCAGGTCCGCGATCTTGCCCTCGAGCCCGGTCGTCAGCACCCCGATGAACGCGCTCACCACGAAGATCCCGCCAACCGTGATCGCCAGCATCAACCCCATGAACACAGGGCTCCCGGAGTCCCCGCTCACAGTGCCCGCGTCGATCGCCCGCATCAGCGTCAGCCAGAAGACATCCGGCCACCCGCCGTGCTGCTGCACGTCGCCGGGCACCAGCCAGATCACCAGCACCGACACGATCAGCACCAGCAAGGTCGATGCCAGCCCCAGCCATCCGACCAGCGCCGGCGTCCCCCGCGACATCGTGCTGTCGAACCAGTACCGCGCCCGCGCCCGCCACATATTCCACTCCTCAGCCTCACTCGAACCCGGTGACTATAGGCGACCCCGGGGTGACTGGCGGAGTGACCTCTTCATCGTGCATACTCAGTATCTAGATACCGAGTATGCAATCCACCAAGAGGGGATACATCATGAGGATTCGGCTGATCGGGGCGGCACTGGGCGTGGCAATGCTCGCGGCGGCGCCGGTGGCGGCGCACGCGGCGCCGGCCAAGGCGCAGACGTCGCAGCCCTACACCCATCTCGTCCAGGGCAAGGACTGGAACACCGGCGGCACGTACATCGCCACCGGCGGCGACATCAAGCTCAACCTGAGCACGCTGGAGAAGAACACCCAGGTCCTCGTCGAGGAGTGCGAGGGCCCGGATCTCGGCGACGTCAAGAAGTTCACCAAGAAGGCGCCGAGCCACACCCTGGCCACCGGGATCGCGAAGGGCACCTGCTTCCTGGTGCTGCTCTCGCCGGCCACCGGTACCGGCGGCTACCTGGTCAAGGGCACGCTCAGCTACTGAGTGCGCCGGGGCGCCGCGGCTTTGCAGGCCCGCGGCGCCCTCGACCTCAGTCCTTGATCTCGCAGAGGACGGCGCCGGCCGACACGGTGGCGCCGACCTCGGCGTTCAGGCCGGTCACGGTGCCGGCCTTGTGCGCGTTCAGCGGCTGCTCCATCTTCATCGCCTCCAGGACGACGATCAGGTCGCCCTCGGCGACCGTGGCGCCCTCCTCGACCGCGAGTTTCACGATCGTGCCCTGCATCGGCGAGGTGAGCGAGTCACCGGACGCCGCGGCGCCCTTACCGGACCCGCCGGCCCGCCGCGCCGGCTTCTTCTTGGCCGCCGCGCCGCCACCGGCCGCAGCACCGGAGCCGACACCGAGACCGGCCGGCAGCACGACCTCGAGCCGCTTCCCGCCGACCTCGACGGTCACCTTCTCCCGCTCGCCCGCCTCCGCGGCCTCGCCCGGGGCGCCGTCGTACGGCGTCAGCTGGTTGTCGTACTCGGTCTCGATCCAGCGCGTGTGCACCGTGAACCCGTCATCCCCGACGTACGCCGGATCCGACACGACGGCCGCGTGGAACGGGATGACCGTCGGCATCCCCTCGACGACGAATTCCTTCAGCGCGCGCCGCGACCGCTCCAGCGCCTGCGTCCGGTCCCGGCCGGTGACGATCAGCTTCGCGACCAGCGAGTCGAACGCGCCGGGCACGGTCTCACCCTCGTCGTACCCGCCGTCGATCCGGACGCCGGGGCCGCTCGGCGGCTTCCACTTGGTCAGGGTGCCGGGCGCGGGCAGGAAGCCGCGCCCGCCGTCCTCGGCGTTGATCCGGAACTCGATCGAGTGCCCGGACACCTCCGGGTCGTCGTACCCGAGCTCCTCGCCCTGAGCGATCCGGAACATCTCCCGGACCAGATCCAGCCCGGTGACCTCCTCGGAGACCGGGTGCTCGACCTGCAGCCGGGTGTTCACCTCCAGGAACGAGATCAGCCCGTCCTGCCCGACCAGGAACTCGCACGTCCCGGCGCCGACGTACCCGGCCTCGCGCAAGATCGCCTTGGACGACGTGTACAGCGTCTCCAGCTGCTCTGCGGTCAGGAACGGCGCCGGCGCCTCCTCGACCAGCTTCTGGTAGCGGCGCTGCAGCGAGCAGTCCCGCGTGGAGACGACCACGACGTTGCCGTGCGAGTCGGCCAGGCACTGGGTCTCGACGTGCCGCGGCTTGTCCAGGTAGCGCTCGACGAAGCACTCGCCGCGCCCGAACGCGCTGACCGCCTCGCGGGTCGCCGACTCGAACAGCTCCGGCACCTCGTCGAGCGTCCGCGCGACCTTCATTCCGCGGCCACCGCCGCCGTACGCCGCCTTGATCGCGATCGGCAGCCCGAACTCCTCGGCGAACGCGACCACCTCGGCCGCGTCGGCGACCGGGTTCGGCGTGCCGGGGACCTGCGGCGCGCCGACCTTCTCGGCGATGTGCCGCGCCTTGACCTTGTCGCCGAGCGAGTCGATCGCGGACGGCGGCGGCCCGATCCAGATCAGCCCGGCGTCGAGCACGGCCTGGGCGAATTCGGCGTTCTCGGCCAGGAAGCCGTAGCCGGGATGGACGGCGTTCGCGCCGGAGCGGGCCGCGACGTCCAGGATCTTGGCGATGTTCAGGTAGGAGTCGGCCGGGGTCGCGCCGTCCAGCGCGTAGGCCTCGTCGGCCAGCCGGACGAACAGCGCGTCCCGGTCCTGATCGGCGTACACGGCGACGCTGCCCAGGCCGGCGTCGGCCGCCGCCCGGACGACGCGCACCGCGATCTCACCGCGGTTGGCGACCAGTACTTTGGTGATCTCGGACAATGCACGACTCCCTTCAAGCCTGAGGCCACTCTAGAGTCCAAAGTCTGGACAGTGGGGAGGGCGTTGATCACATCCGGTGCCGGGCGCGCCGCCGAACAGCGACGGAATAAGGTCAGGACCTGAGTACGCCGCTGATCTGAGGGAGTCGAGATGTCGGGGATTCTGGAGCCGCTGGCGGGAACCGTGCCGGCGGTGTGGGAGAAACTGGACGACCGGTTCGACGGGATCCGGGGCGACCACCACCTCGAGCGGCTGTGGACCGGCGGCCGCTGGCTGGAAGGGCCGGCGTATTCACCGGCCGGCCGCTACCTGGTCTGGAGCGACATCCCGAACGACCGGATCCTGCGCTGGGACGAGACGTCGTACCAGGTGTCGGTGTTCCGGCAGCCCGCCGGTTACACCAACGGGCACACCCTCGACCAGCAGGGCCGCTTGGTCAGCTGCGAGCACGGCAACCGCCGCGTGACGCGGACCGAGCACACCGGCCAGGTGACCGTGCTCGCCGATCGGCACGAGGGCAACCGGCTGAACAGCCCGAACGACGTCGTCGTCCAGCGCGACGGCTCCGTCTGGTTCACGGATCCGGCGTACGGGATCGACAACGACCTCGAGGGCTATCAGGCCGAGATCGAGACCGGCGGCTGCCATGTCTACCGGATCGCGCCGGACGGCGTCCTGACCCGCGTCGCCGACGACTTCGACCGGCCGAACGGCCTGGCCTTCTCACCCGACGAATCGCTGCTCTACATCACCGACACCGAGCGGGCCACGATGCGCGTCTTCACGGTCGACGGCGATCGGATCTCCGGCGGCGAGCTGTTCGCCGAGTGCGGGAACGGCGCCTTCGACGGCATCCGGGTCGACACCGCGGGCCGCGTCTGGGCCTCGGCCGCGGACGGCGTCCACGTCTACCACCCGGACGGCACGCTGCTCGGCAAGCTGCTCGTCCCGGAGGTCGTCTCGAACCTGACCTTCGGCGGCCCGAAGCGCAACCGGCTCTTCATCACCGCCACGACCTCGGTCTACTCCCTCTATACGACCGTGAACGGCGCGGCCCCGCCGTACGCCGCACATGTCTGACTTCGGGCCGGTACTGCGGAAGTTCCGCAAGGACGCCGGGCTGTCGCAGGAGCGGCTGGCCGAGGCAGCCGGTGTCAGCGTCGAGGCGATCAAGACGCTGGAGTCGGGCCGGCGGCGGTACCCGCGGTCGGCCACGCTCAACCTGCTGGCCGACGGGCTCGGCCTGACGAGCGAGCAGCGCGCTGAGCTCGCGGCCGCGGGCGACCGGAAGCAGACGCGGGTCAGCGTGCCCAGGCAGTTGCCGGACGACCTCGACGACTTCGCCGGCCGTGACCAGCAGATCGCCGAGCTGGAGCGGGTCTTCGCGGCCCAGCAGAGCCGCCCGGGCGTCGTGGTGACGTCGGCGATCGCCGGGATGGGCGGGATCGGGAAGACCGCGCTCGGCGTGCATGTCGCGCATCGCGTGGCCGACCGCTTCCCCGACGGCCAGCTGTACCTGAACCTGCGCGGCTTCGGGCCGGGGGAGCCGATGACGGTCGAAGAGGCGCTCAGCCGGCTGATGGAGAGCCTCGGCCTGCAAGCCGCCGACGAGCTGGCGGACGTCGGTGAGACGGCCGCGCGCTATCGGTCGGCGCTGGCCGGGCGCCGGGTGCTGCTACTGCTCGACAACGCGGCCGATGCGGCCCAGGTGGCGCCATTGTTGCCGGGGGCATCGACCTGTGCGGTGCTGATCACCAGTCGCCGCGGATTGACCGAGCTGCCCGGCGTCGCTCATGTGACCCTCGACGTGCTGCCCGACCGGGACGCCGTCCGGATGCTGGCGTCCGTCGTCGCTGACGGCCGGATCGCAGCCGATCCGGCCAGCGCGCTGGCGATCGCGCGGCTCTGCGGCGGGGTGCCGCTCGCGCTCCGGATCGCCGGGGCCCGGCTCGCCGCCGAACCGACCTGGACGGCGGCGGATCTCAGCGACCGCCTGGACGCCGCGCACCGCCGCCTGGACGAGCTGTCGATCGCGGACCTGGACCTGCGGGCCAGTATCGAGCTCTCGGTCGCCGCCGCGGCCGACCGCGACCCGGAGACGATCGCCGCGTTCCGGCTGCTCGGCCTGCACGACGGCGAAGAGCTGGACGTCGAGGTCGCCGCCGCGCTGCTCGACCTGCCGGTCGCCGTGACGGAGCAGATCCTGGAGCGGCTGGTCGATCTGCACCTGCTCGACTCGGTGGCCCCGCGGCGCTACCAGTTGCACGACCTGCTCCGCAGCTTCGTCCAGGAGACGACGGCCCAGCTCGTCGACGACGCGGGCCGGGAAGCCGCGCGGATGCGGGTGCTGCGGCTCTATCGCTCGGTCGCCTGGCGGGTCCGCTCGTTCGACTTCCTCGATTGCCTGATCGACGACTGGATGGACGCCGACTGGGTGGCCGGGGCCGAGGATCGCACGCTGGCAGAGGGCCTGGCCTGGCTCGATGCGGAGGCCGACGAGATCATCGGCGCGGTCCGCCGAGCCGCAACTGCGGCGGCGACCAAGGCGGAGCGGGTCCTGGTCGGTGAGCTCGTGGCTGGTCTGCTGCCGTACTTCCATCTCCGCCGCCGCTACTCCGACGGCGTCCTGCTCGGCACGATCGCCGTCGTCACCGCGGATGCGATCGCGAACCCGCTGGCGGCCGCCGTGCTGCCTTTCGAGCTGGCCCAGCAATGCGGCGCGGCCGGTCACTACTCCTGGGCGCTCGGCTACATGACCACCGCGCTCGCGGCGCTGCATGCCCTCGACTACGAGATGAAGACGCTGGAGGCCGACGTCCATCTGGGTGAGTACCTGGTCGAGCTCGGCCGGTACGACGAGGCGCGGGTCGCGGCCGAGCGCGCGGTCGCGGGCGCCGTCCGCGGGGAGTACGAGATCACCGAGGCCGACGGCCGGCTCATTCTCGGTATCATCGCCGGCCGACAGGGCCGGACGGCGACGCAGGACGAGGAGTTCGGCCGCGCTGTCGAACTCGTCCGCCGGGCCGGGACGCCGAACGCGCGGCAGTCGGTGCTGAACACGGTCGGCTCCTCGTACCTGGAGACCGGCCGCTACGACGAGGCCCTGCGCTACTTCGAGGAGTGCCGGACGACGGCGCTCGGCGCCGGCCACGAGTTCGCCGTCGCCGAGGCGCTCGAAGGTCTCGGCCGGATCGAGCTGGCCCGCGGCGTCCTCGACGCCGCCGAGGACTACCTGCGCGCGGCCCTCGCCGTACTCGCGGGCACCTGGCAGCCGGAGGTCGGCGTCCGCGAGCACTTGGGCCGCGTCCTGGCCGCCGCCGGGCGGCACGAGGAGGCCGCCGTCCAATGGCGGATCGCCCTCGACCTCCTGGTCCGGCACGGCGCGCCGGACCAGGAGACGATCAGAGCGTTGCTGCTCACAACTTCTTGAGCTGGTCGATGATCGTGAAGACCGCGAGGAAACCGAAGGCCAGGAAGGCGAACCCGAGGACGGCGGTGCGCAGCGGGGTGATCCGGATCGCCTTCGGGAGCGCGCGGGAGTTCATCCACCAGAGCAGGCCGGAGTAGACGAACATCATCGTGCCCGCGGTACAGGCGGAGATCACCAGCAGCACCAGCGGCTGGGTCAGCCCGGCCAGCAGCACGATGATGCCGAAGGCAACGAGACCCCAGACCAGGCCGAAGTACAGCTTGGACTCGCTGACCTTCGACGTCCGCAGGTAGCGGGCCTTGATCATGTCGGCGGTCAGCCGGGAGGTGTAGTCGACGATCCCCGCGGCCGCGGCGAACAGCGAGAACGCGCCGATCGCCCAGAACAGGTAGCCGAACCAGCCGCCGACCAGGGTCTGCAGCGTGACGCCCTCGATCTTCAGGAAGCTGATGTTGTTCTTGACGTCGGGATTGCCGAACAGCGTCGCGTGCGCGAGCATCGAGGTGAACGCGATCGTGAGCACGGTGATCGCGACGAAGGTCGCCGCCTGCTCGATGTTGGCGAACTTCCACCAGCGCCGCCAGCGGGCCAGGTTCTCGTCGTTCGGCGTGAAGACGTAGCCGTTGGCGGTCGGATCGGCCTCGGGCTCGCCGGTGACCGGTGAGGTCAGCCGCGGGACGTGGATGCCCTGGGCGAAACCCTTGTCCCGGATCCAGTTGCTCTGCACCAGGTTCTGGCCGCCGCCGGCCCCGGCGTACGCGATCGCGCCCATCATCAGCGCGAAACCGAGCTGGTCGACCGGGAACTCCGGATGTGTGACCGCGTGCCCGAGGGCGTCGTACGTCTTGGCCCGGATCGCGAAGATCAGCGCCAGCACGACGAGCAGGCCGACGGCCAGGATCTTGACGAAGATCAGCCGCTCCAGCATGACGTAGACCACCGGGGCGAAGGTCAGGATGAGACCGATCGAGGCCAGGATGCCGATCGCGATCCAGCGCGGGTCCCCGCCGCCGAACAGATAGGTGAGCATCGAGGCCGAGCTGGTCGCCCAGCCGGGCCACATGTTCGCGAAGTAGGTCATGATCGCGAAGAAGAGGCCCCAGTGTTTGCCGTACCGGTTGAAGCCGGTCAACGCTGTCTCACCAGTGGCCAGCGTGTACCGCTCGATCTCCATGTTCAGGAACCACTGGATCACCACGCCGACCAGGGCGCCCCAGAGGAACACCAGCCCGACCTGGCTGGAGATGTAGGGCCACAGGATGAACTCGCCCGACGCGAGCCCGACCCCGGCGCCGACCATGCCCGGACCGACGATCTTCCAGGTCTGGGTCGGCGGCTCCGGCAGGTCCCGGACCTGGGGAGCGGGGAGGTTCTTCGTCGGCAGCGCGAATCTGCCGTGGTCCGTCGATGTGTCAGCCATCCGGGCTCCTCACGTCTCGACCGTTTACCGGAGGTTAGCGGTTCTGGAGCGCCGCGAACCAGTTCCCGGCCCGGCGCAACCAGATACCGCGTGCGCTCCGGGGCTAGCCTGACCATATGCACTGGGGCGAGCAGGTGGCGGTTCGTGGGGCTCGAGTCCACAACTTGCAGAACGTCGACGTCGACGTACCGCTGCGGCAGCTCGTCGGGCTGACGGGCGTGTCCGGGTCGGGCAAGTCGTCGCTGGCGCTCGGCGTCCTGTACGCCGAGGGCTCGCGCCGGTACCTCGAAGCGCTGTCGACGTACACCCGTCGGCGGCTGTCGCAGGCGGCGCGGGCCGATGTGGACGCCGTGGACGGCGTACCGGCCGCGATCGCCCTGCATCAGCGGCCCGCGGTGCCTGGTGTGCGCAGTACGTTTGGGACGGCGACAGAACTGTTGAACTCGGTCCGCTTGATGTACTCGCGATTGGGGACGCATTTGTGTCCCAACGGGCATCCGGTGCCGGCGAGTATCGAGATCGCCTCGACCGGGCATCTGACCTGTCCAGTCGACGGGGTGCGGTTCGCGGTGCCGGGTGCGGAGGACTTCGCGTTCAACGGTGACGGGGCCTGCGAGGTCTGCAGAGGGACGGGCGAGACCCGGCAGATCGACCAGGCGTCGTTGGTGCCGGACGAGTCGCTCTCGATCGACGAGGGCGCCGTCGCGGCGTGGGGTTCGATGGGCGCGAGTCTGCTGCCGCAGGTGGTCGCCGCGCTGGACGTGCGGACCGACGTACCGTTCCGGGAGCTGACGGATGCGGAGCGGGAGATCGTCCTGCACGGGCCGGAGACGAAGCGGCAGGTGATCGTCACCAGCCGGAAGGGCAACGTCTTCGACCTCAACGCGACGTACCGGAACGCGAACCGGGTCATCGAAGATGCCTTGGGCAACGCTCAGAGCGAGAAGACGATGGCCAGGCTCGATCGGTTCACGCAGGTCGCCGAGTGCCCGGCCTGTCACGGGTCGCGGTTGAACGAGCGGGCCCGGTCGGTGCTGCTGAACGGCGTACCGCTCGACGAGCTGTCGACCTGGACGCTGGACCGGACGACGTCCTTCCTGCAGTCGCTGGAGGTGCCGGAGTCGCTGCGCCGGATGGCGGCGCAGATCGTTGCCGCGTTCACCCCGACGGCGACTCATCTGCTCGGGCTCGGGTTGGGGTATCTGTCGCTCGGCCGCGCCTCACGCACGTTGTCGACCGGTGAGTTGCAACGGGTGCAGCTGGCGCGGACACTGCGGAGCAGCGCGACCGGCCTGCTCTACGTGCTGGACGAGCCGTCGGTCGGGCTGCATCCGAGTAACGTCGATGCGCTGATCGACGTCGCGCGGCGGCTGGTCGAGACCGGCAACTCGGTGGTCCTGGTCGATCACGATGTCCGCGTGCTGCGGCGGGCGGACTGGCTGATCGAGATCGGCCCAGGGGCCGGTGCGCACGGCGGCTCGATTGTTGCCGCTGGCACCGTTGCCTCGTTGGAAGCGTCGGACGAATCGTTGATCGGCGGGTTTCTGAGCGGGGCCGAGCCGGTGGTCGTACGGCCGCGGGTTGCGGAGGTCTTCGAGTACGGGCGGATCCGGATCGAGACCGAGCAGCGGTTCACGCTACAGCCGCTGACGGCGGAGTTCCCGATCCGGCGGTTGACGGCGGTGACCGGGGTATCGGGTTCCGGGAAGACGACGCTCGTGCTCGACAGCCTCGCCGCGGAGCTGATCCGGCCCGGCAGCGCTCCGCACGTCCGCCGGGTGGACGCCGGCGGGATCGAGCGGACGGTCGTCGTCGACGCCGTCCCGATCGGCCGCAACGTGCGTTCCACGGTGGCGACGTACAGCGGCGTACTCGATGAGCTGCGCCGCGCCTACGCGGCGGCCGGCCCGCTGTCGGCCGCCGACTTCTCCTACAACACCGGCAGCCTGCGCTGCCCGCAATGCGACGGCACCGGCCAGATCTCCCTCGACGTCCAGTTCCTCCCCGACGTCGACATCCCGTGCCCGCTCTGCGGCGGCACCCGCTACGGCCCCGACGCGGACGCCGTCACCCTCGACGGCCTGACCATGCCCCAGGCCCTGTCACTCACCGTCCAGCAAGCCCGCACGTACTTCAAGAAGCTCCGCAAGATGCAGGCCCGCCTACGCACCCTCGACGAGATCGGCCTCGGCTACCTCCTCCTCGGCGAAGCCACCCCGGCCCTGTCCGGCGGCGAAGCCCAGCGCCTCAAACTCGTCACCGACCTCGAAAAGCCCCAAACCGGCACCCTCTTCATCTTCGACGAGCCCAGCGTCGGCCTGCACCCCGCCGACATCCGAGTCCTCCTCTCGGTCTTCGACCGCCTCATCGCCGCCGGCGCCACCGTCATCGTCATCGAACACGACCTCGACCTCATCGCCAACGCCGACCACGTCCTCGACCTCGGCCCCGGCGGCGGCACCCAAGGCGGCCGCATAGTCGCCGCCACCACCCCCGAGCTGCTCCCCGGCATACCGGAGAGCATCACCGGCCGCTACCTGCGCCAGTGACAACCGAGATCCATCGTGCTGGGATCGCCGGAAATGGGAAAACCGCAATGGTTGTGGGATTCTCATGCGGGTGGACGACCGTGAAGACTGGCGCGGCGCGCTGGACGGCGTGCGCCGCCACGAAGCGACCGAAGTGCTGATGGCCCCGATACGACGCACGGAGTCCGGAGCCGCAGCCTTCTTGGGGCTGGCCGAGAGCCAGCGGCAGTACTGGATCAAACCCTTGGGAAACCCTCAAGGCGATCAGATCCTGGTCACCGAGCAACTGGTCTCTGCGGCCGGTCGCCTCATCGGCGCACCGGTGCGGCCGACGGCGCTCATCGAAATTCCCGAAGAACTGTCTGGGTGGAAGTACGGCGAGGTACACCGCCTGTCCGCCGGCATTGCGCACGGCTCGTTGAACCTGGAGTTCGCAGACGTCATCGATGAGTTGCTGTACACGTCGGACGACGACAACGCACGCCGGCAGCCGGCTCTCGCGGCATTATGGGACTGGTGCCTGGGCGAGGACGAACAATGGCTGTACGACCTCCGCGACGACCACTCGATCTGGACGTTCGATCACGGGCTGTGGCTCGGCGGTGGATTTGGCTGGAGCGGCGACCAGTTGGCGCATGACGTTGCTGCCAATTGGTGGTGGACCGAGCCCGTGACAGGAATGGACAAAGCCGCTTTCGGTGACGTCGCGGACCGAATCGAGGCGGTCACCGCAGAGCAGTTGATCGAGGTCGTGGCAGGGGTGCCTGTAGCCTGGGACGTGCCGCCGTTCGAGCTGGAGACCGTAGCCTGGTTCTTGTATCGAAGGCGCACGCCGGTGGCGAACCGACTCAGAGCAGCGGGGAGGGCAGGATGACAGCGGATCGCGTGAGTGGCACGCCGTACATGTACTGGATGCTTCGCTACGTCCCTGACTCGGCTCGTGGAGAGTTCGTCAACGTCGGTCTCATCGTCGGCAACGAACAACGGGCTGATTGGGCTGTGCGGACGGTGCCGTCGCTTAGCAGAGCTTCACGACTAGGCGGTGACGCGCGCTGGGTTGAAGACTGGCTGGCACGATTCCAGGCGGCGGTCGGTTCCGATCTCCCTTTGATGCGGCCGCCTACGCAGAGTTCGTCGTCGGGATTTTCCTTCGCGTCTCTCGACCGGATCAGGCGTCATCTCAACAATTCGTTCCAGATCACCGAGCCGCTTCCGCTCCGGGCCGCGGACGCCGACAGCGCCGCTGACATTTTGTACAGCCAGTTGATCGTGGAGTCGACGCAAGGGCCGCGTTCGACAGATAGAAACACGGCGATTCGCGAACTGCGCGACGCCTTCTACAACGTACCTGAACTCTCGCCAAAGGATGTGCAGAGCAGAGTGCGGCTGCAGGTCGGCCGGCAGCAAGCGCGCTTCGAGTTCGCGATCGGCCGCGACCGGATTGCTCAACTGTCGCACGTGTGGTCCTTCAAGCGCCAGTCGCTCGATGGCCTGTCCGGCGATATTCAGGCGACGAGTTATGTGATCAAGCGGCTCCGGGAGGACGGCGGACTGCTGCTGAATCCCGCGCGTACCAAGCAGGAGCCGGTGCGTCTCTCACGAGACGTGCCGATCCGCGTACTCTACGTTCCGCCGTCTTCGGCCGTGCAACGGGAGATCTTCGAAGGCGCAGAGGAAGCTTGGAGCAATCTCGGTGTCCTGCCTTTTGCCGTCGGCCAGGAAGATCATCTGGCGCAAGAAGCCGTTTCACTCCTGCACTCCAAGGCCAGTTGACGCGCTAAGGCCAAGTGTCAGCTTCAATCGAAGGTGACCACACATTCTATTCATATTTTGCTTTTGTTTTTCTTCTTTTTAGTGCTACTTCTGGCGCGCCAGTTTGCTGGGCCACCAGACCTTCTTGCCGAGGTCGTGGGCGAGGGCGGGGACGAGGAGGGAGCGGACGATGGTGGTGTCGAGGAGGACGCCGAAGGCGACCAGGAAGGCGGTTTGGACCAGGAAGAGGATGGGGAGGACGGCGAGGGCGGAGAAGGTGGCGGCCAGGACGACGCCGGCCGAGGTGATGACGCCGCCGGTGACGGCGAGGCCGGTGAGGATCCCGGGGCGGGTGCCCTGGGTGATCGACTCCTCGCGGACCCGGGTCATCAGGAAGATCGAGTAGTCGATGCCTAGGGCAACGAGGAAGACGAAACCGTAGAGCGGGATGGCGGGGTCGGCGCCGGGGAAGTCGAAGAGGTGGTTGAAGACCAGGGCGCTGACGCCGATGGTGGCGCCGAAGGAGATCACGTTCGCGACGACCAGCAGCACGGCGGCGGCGATCGAGCGCAGCAACAGCATCAGGACCAGGAAGATCACCGCCAGGATGGCCGGGATGATCACCCGCAGGTCGCGCTGGCTGGCATCCAGGACGTCGAGGTTGATCGCGGTGGTGCCGCCGACCAGGATGTCCGGGCTGACCTTGTCGAGCTCGGTCCGCAGGTGCTCGACGACCTTGGTCGCGTCCGGCGAGTCGGCCGGCACCTTCAGCGTCGCCTGAACGAGAACCTTGCCGTCGACAACCTTCGGCGGCTGGCCCGGCACCGGCGAGGCGGACGCCGAACCGACGCCGTCCACCGCGCTCGCCGCCCGGACAACGGCCTCGCTCCGATCGGCCGGAGTGAGGATCTGCACCGGCGTACCGGCGCCCGCGTCGAAGTGTTTGGCGAGCTGCTCCTGCCCGGTGACGGACTCGACCTTGTCCAGGAACAGATCCTCCTGGGAGATCCCACTGGCCTGGAAGGTCGGCAGGAACGCGCCGCAGACGAGCAGACCGAGCGCGCTGAGCACCCAGACCCGCCGCGGGTGTCGCCCAACCAGACCGGAGACCCGGCCCCAGAGCTTCCGGCCGCCGACCTGGTCCGCAGCGTGCACATGGTCGACGCGGGGGATCGACGGCCAGAAGATCCGCCGTCCGAAGGCCAGCAGAATCGCCGGCAGAAACGTCATCGAGGCGATCAGCGCGCCCGCGATACCGATCGCGCCGACCGGCCCGAGGCCCTTCGTGCTGCCCAGCTGGGACAGCAGCAGGCAGAGCAGCCCGAGGATGACCGTCGCGGCGCTGGCCGCGATCGGCTCGAGCGAGGCCCGCCAGGCGATCCGCATCGCGTCGTACTTGCTGGTGTAGTCGTGCAGCTCTTCCTTGTAGCGCGAGACGAGCAGCAGCGAGTAGTCGGTCGCGGCCCCGACGACCAGGATGAACAGGATGCCCTGACTCTGCCCGTTGAGCTCGATCACGCCGTTCTTCGCCAGCGGATAGACGACGAGCGCGGCCAGCGCGAGCCCGAAGACGGCCGTGAGCAGGACGGCGATCGGCAGCACCGGGCTCCGGTACACGATCAGGAGGATCACGAAGACGACCGCGAGCGCGACGCCGAGCAGGATGCCGTCGATCCCGCCGAAGGCGACCACGAAGTCCGCGAAGACGCCGCCCGGCCCGGTCACGTAGACCTGCAGACCAGTTGGCGTCAGATCCTGTTTGATCGTCTGCCGCATCGTGTCGGCGGCCGCGAACAGCACGGTCTCGCCCTCCGTGACGACCTCGTCCGCACGCTCGCCGTCCAGCTCGACGGTGAGCAGCAGCGCCTTCTTGTCCTCCGACGGGACGACGGCCTTCGGCGCGGCGGTCAGGTAGTCGCCGAGCTTCTTCCCGCCGTGCAGCTCCAGCGACGGCACCTTCGCCAGGAAGGCCTGCGCCGCGGTCAGGTCACCTGGAGTGATACCGCTGTCACGCTCGATCAGAACGAAGTACGGCAGCGCGGCCGAGTCGACGAACTTCGCCGCCTCGTTGTTGACCAGCGTCGATTCGGCCTGTTTCGGCAGGAAGCTGGCGTTGTCGTTCTCCTGGACCTCGCTCAGCTTGCCCACCGTGGGCCCGCCGATCCCGCCCAGCACCAGCCAGCCGATCAGCACCAGCGCGATCGCGCTCCGCCACGCCCAGCGCCCCCGCGGCTTCCCGCTCTGCTCGCTCACGGTTCCGTCCCCTCCGTCGGTAAGGGGCACAGTACCCACTTCCTCTCACTACCCGGCGAGCGGTGTGCGTTAGCCGTTTCGGCGGCGTAACAACGAGATGACCACGTGGAAACACCCCGGTCATAGCGTCCTGGCCTAATCAGTGAGGTCGGACGAACGGAGACGCACGATGACGCTCGAGGCAGGACCGGAGGTCGTCGCTCCCAGCGAGCGGGCCGGGACGGTGGGCACGGTCGAGGCGCCGCGGCGGGGCCGCTGGATCGACGTCTGGGATCCGGAGGACGCGACGTTCTGGGCCGCCAAGGGCCGGGCGGTGGCCCGGCGGAACCTGTGGCCGTCGATCTTCGCCGAGTTCCTCGGCTTCTCGGTCTGGCAGCTGTGGAGCATCGTGGTGGTCTCGATGCCGCGAGCCGGGTTCACCTACAGCACGGACCAGCTGTTCTGGCTGGTCGCGCTGCCGAGCCTGGTCGGTGCGACGCTGCGGCTGCCGTACACGTTCGCCGTCCCGCGGTTCGGCGGCCGGAACTGGACGATCGTCTCGGCAATGTTGCTGCTGATCCCGACCGGCGGCCTGGCCTTCTTCATCAGCCGGCCGGAGACGCCGTTCTGGATCATGGCGCTGGTCGCGGCCACCGCGGGTGTGGGCGGCGGCAACTTCGCCAGCAGCATGACCAACATCTCGTTCTTCTACCCGGAGAAGGAGAAGGGGTTCGCGCTCGGCATCAACGCCGCCGGCGGGAACCTCGGCGTCGCCGTCGTCCAGCTCCTGGTGCCGGTCGCGATCGTCGCGGGCGCCGGGCTGACGCTGAACCGCGCGGGTCTGCTCTGGCTGCCGCTGATCCTGCTGGCCGCCGTCCTGGCCTGGCGGGTGATGGCGAACCTGTCGGTCGCGACGTCGTCGTTCCGGACGTCGATCATGGCCGCGAAACGGCCGCACACCTGGATCATCTCGTTCCTCTACATCGGCACCTTCGGCTCGTTCATCGGCTTCTCGGCGGCGTTCCCGCTGCTGATCAAGACGACGTTCCCGTCGATCACGATCGGGATCGCGTTCCTCGGCGCGCTGGTCGGCTCGGTGGCGCGGCCGTTCGGCGGCAAGCTGGCCGACCTCGTCGGCGGCGCCCGGGTGACGGTCTACGCGTTCGTCGTAATGGGGCTGGGGATCCTGGCCGCGATCTTCGCGCTGCAGGCGGGCAGCTTCGCCGGGTTCCTGATCAGCTTCCTGTTCTTGTTCGTCGCGAGCGGCGCGGCGAACGGATCGACGTACCGGATGATCCCCGCGGTCTTCCGGCTGACCACGCCGGGCGACCCGGGCCGGGCCCGGCGCGAGGCGGCCGCGTGTATCGGGATCGCGTCGGCGGTCGGCGCGTACGGCGGATTCCTGGTCCCGCGCGGGTTCGCAATGTCGACAAGTAACTTCGGCTCGCTGATCCCGGCGCTGTACGTCTTCTGCGGCTTCTACGTCGTCTGCCTGGCCGTCACGTACTTCTGCTATCTGCGCAAGGGCAGCCCGCTCAGCCAGGAGCGCGTGTGACCGCAGTCCCGACACACTGCCCGTACTGCGCGCTGCAGTGTGCGACCACCCTGCACCCGGTCGACCGGCCGGGTGCAGTGGAGGTGCGGCCGCGCGAGTTCCCCACCAACCGGGGCGGGCTGTGCCGGAAGGGCTGGACGGCGCCGGAGGTGCTCACGGTGCCGGACCGGCTCACACAGCCGCTGGTGCGCAACGCTGCGGGTGAGCTGGTCGCCACCACCTGGGACTACGCGCTGGACTTCGTTGCGGACCGCATCACGGCCCTGCAGCGTGCACACGGACACGACACCATCGCCGTCTTCGGTGGTGGCGGTCTGACCAACGAGAAGGCTTATGCGCTGGGCAAGTTCGCCCGAGTGGCGTTACGCACGGCGAACGTCGACTACAACGGCCGCTTCTGCATGTCGTCGGCCGCAGCAGCGACGAACCGGGCCTTTGGTATCGACCGCGGGCTCCCGTTCCCGCTGACAGATGTGGCCGGTGCGGACGCCGTACTGCTGGTCGGCAGCAACATCGCCGAGACGATGCCGCCGGCGGTTGCGCATCTGGAGAAGGCGCAGTTGTTGGTGGTTGACCCGCGCCGGTCGGCCACTGCCGCGCTGGAAGGCGCACTGCACCTGCAGGCGACGCCGGGGACCGATCTGGCGCTGGTGCTCGCGCTGACGCACGTCGTACTGCAGGAAGGGCTTGCTGACACGGCTTACCTTGCGGAACGGGTGGACGACGCTGATGCGTTGTACCGCTCGACTGCGGCGTGGTGGCCGGAGCGGGGCGAGCGGGTGACCGGCGTACCGGCTGCGACGATTCGGCGGGCTGCTCGGGTGCTGGCGGCTGCCGCTCCGGTGCATGGGGGTGCTGGGGCCTTCGTGCTGACCGGTCGGGGTGCTGAGCAGCACAGCAAGGGCACGGACACAGTGACCGCATGTATCAACCTGGCTCTGGCGTTGGGTTTGCCGGGGCGCGTCGGCAGCGGCTACGGCTGTATCACTGGGCAGGGGAACGGACAGGGCGGGCGCGAACACGGCCAGAAGGCCGATCAGCTGCCTGGCTACCGCAGCATCGCCGACCCGGCTGCTCGGGCGCATGTAGCGGGGGTGTGGGGTGTTGATCCGTCCGAGCTACCTGGGCCGGGGCGGAGTGCGGTGGAGCTGATCAACGCGCTCGGTACCAGCGACGGCCCGCGGGCGCTGCTGGTACATGGCAGCAACCTGTTGGTGTCGGCGCCGAACCTCGCGTCGGTGCGGGAACGCCTTGCTGCGTTGGATTTGCTGGTGGTAGCCGATGTGGTGCCTTCTGAGACCGCACTGTTGGCGGATGTGGTTTTCCCGGTCACTCAGTGGGCTGAGGAGGACGGCACGATGACCTCCCTGGAGGGCCGCGTGCTGCGCCGCCGGGCCGCTGTGACACCCCCTGGTGAGGTGCGCAGCGACCTGGCGGTGTTTGCGGGGCTGGCTGATCGGCTCGGGGTGGCTGGCTTCTCGACCGACCCGGCCGAGGTGTTCACCGAGCTGCGGTTGGCGAGCGCCGGCGGGAAGGCGGACTACTCCGGTATCACCTGGGAGCGCCTCGACGAGGAGGCGCTCTTCTGGCCGGTGCCGCACGAGAGCCACCCCGGTACGCCGCGGCTGTTCGCCGACCGATTCGGTACGCCGGACGGTCGGGCGCACGTCGTACCGGTCGACCACCGGCCGGTTGCGGACGATCTGCATGCTGATGCGCAGATATATCTCGTCACTGGGCGGTTGTTGCAGCACTACCAGAGTGGGGCGCAGACGCGGCGGGTACCGGAGCTGGCCGAGTCGGAGCCAGAGGTGTTCGTCGAGATTCACCCGCGGGTTGCGGCGCAGTTGGGGATCGCGGACGGGCGGCCGGTTCAGCTGCGGACTGCGCGCGGGTCGATGGTGCTACCGGCTCGGGTGACGACCGACGTCCGTCCGGACACCGTCTTCGTGCCCTTCCACTACGGCGGTGCGGGTGCGGTGAACGAGCTGACGAACGACGTACTGGACCCGGTGTCGCGGATGCCGGAGTTCAAGGCCTGTGCGGTCGAGGTGACGGCTGCGGCGCTGCCGGTGGCGGAGGTGTCCGCATGAGCGAGCGCGTGGTGATCATCGGCGGCGGCATGGCCGGGCGGCGGTTGGAGCAGCTGCTGCCGTCGTACGACGTGACCGTGCTGGGGAACGAGGTGTCGTACCACCGGCACCGACTGACCGAGTACGTCGCCGGCCGTGCACCCGCACCCGTGTTGGGAACCGAGCCGGTGACGACAGTGGTCGCAGTCGACCGAGGTCGGCGGGTGGTGACGGACTCTGCCGGTTCGGAGTGGTCGTACGACCACCTGGTCTTCGCAATCGGCGGCGAACCGGTAGTACCCGTCGCTGGGCGAGTGCTGCGCACTGCGGAGGACGCACGCTTGCTCGCCGGGACAGCAGCCCGGCGTGTGGTGGTGCTGGGCGGTGGAGTGCTCGGAGTCGAGACAGCGTGCGCGCTGCGCGGGCGCGGGGTCGCGGTCACGCTGGTACACGACGGCGAGACGCTGTTGAACAAGCAGATGCCGCGTGCAGCTGGGCGGTGGGTCACGCGGGCCTTGCGGCAGCTCGGTATCGAGGTCCTGCTCAACGCGCAGGCCGTCGCGGCACAGGGCACCGTGTTGACTCTTGCGAACGGCCAGCAGATCTTCGGCGAACTTGTCGCGACCTGCGGTGTGCGGCCGCGTGTTGAGTTGGCTGCTGGGCTGACTGTGCGGAGCGGGATTGTGGTCGACCAGACCATGACCAGCCCGGATGACTCGCGTGTGCACGCGATTGGTGACTGTGCCGAGGTCGATGGTCGGGTCAGCGGGACTGTGGCGTCGGCGTGGGCGCATGCGGAGGCCCTCGCCAGTTGGCTGGAGAGCGGGACCCGGACTGAGCTCGCGCCGGAGGTGATTCGGCTGACGGCCGGTGCGCTCGACGTACTGGTGTTGGGCGACCAGGAGGCCGAAGGCGAGGAGGTCCGGCTCGAGGACGGCGATCGGTGGGTTCGGGCTGTTCTGAAGGACGGCGTGGTGCGGGCTGCGGTGGCTGTGGGCGCACCGGAGGTTGCGGCCGAGTTGGTGCTGCTGGCGGACCGTGGGACGCCGGTGGTGGCCGACGGGCTGTTGGCGGACCCCGTCGTACCGCAGCAGAAAGCGGTCACTGTGTGCCGCTGTAACGGAGTGACCAGGGCGGCTCTTGAGGCGGCCTGGCGTGGAGGTGCCGACAGTGTCGCCGGCATCGCCGCCACGACCCGGGCGACGACCGGGTGCGGCAGTTGCACCGGCGCGGTCGGGGAGTTGCTCGACCGGTTCCGCCGCGGCGAGACCGAACCAGTACCGGCCAGGAGGGCGACGATGACAGAGCTGAGCAAGGCCCGGCACGTTGTAGTGGTGGGCGGCGGGATGGTCGCGCACCGACTGGTGGAGGCGCTGCGAGCCCGTGACACCGGTGTGGAGTGGCGCATCACCGTGCTGGCCGAAGAGCCGCGACTTCCGTACGACCGCGTCGCACTGACCAGCTACTTCTCCGGCCGCGACCCACACGACCTGGCCCTCGGCGACCCCGAGCTGTGGAACGACCCAGCCGTCGTACTGCGCAAGGGCACGCAGGTGACGGCGATCGATGTCGACGGGCGCACCGTCACCACCGCGCGCGGGGAGCAGATCGCGTATGACGAACTGGTGCTGGCGACGGGCTCGTCGGCCTTCGTCCCGCCGGTGAAGAACAGCGACGCGCAGGGCTGTTTCGTCTGCCGGACCATCGACGACGTAGCCGCACTGCGGACGTACGTCGAACGACTGCGCGGTGAGCGCGAGCAGGTCACCGGTGTGGTCGTGGGCGGCGGTCTGCTCGGTCTGGAGGCCGCTGGTGCTCTGCGGGCGCTGGGGGCGGCGACGACCGTGGTCGAGTTCGCACCGCGGCTGATGCCACTGCAGGTCGATGAGGGTGGCGGCGCGGCGCTGGCCCGGTTGATTCGCGGCCTGGACGTCGACGTCCGGACCTCGACCCAGACCACCCGGGTCAAGCTGACGTCGCAGGGCGCCGCCCGGGCGATGGCAGTGGCCGACGGCCCGGACCTGCCGGCTGATGTGGTCGTCTTCGCGACCGGCGTCCGTCCGCGCGACGAGCTGGCCCGGGCTGCGGGGCTGACGATCGGCGAGCGCGGCGGCGTCGTCGTCGACGAGGCCTGCCGGACGTCGGCGCCCGGGGTGTGGGCGATCGGCGAGGTGGCCTGTATCGACGGCCGCGTCTGGGGATTGGTTGCTCCTGGCAACACCATGGCCGAGATCGTCGCCGATCGGCTGCTCGGCGGGGCGGCGACCTTCCCCGGGGCGGACACCTCGACCAAACTCAAGCTGCTCGGGGTGGACGTCGCGAGCTTCGGTGACGCGTTCGGTGCGACCGAGGGCGCGCTCGACATCGTCTACGCCGACCCGGTGGCCGGTGTGTACAAGAAGCTGGTGCTGTCCGACGATGCGCGCACGCTGCTCGGCGGCATCCTGGTTGGCGACGCTTCGGCGTACTCAGGGCTGCGCCCGATGGTCGGGCGCGAGCTGGGGGCAGACCCGGCCGGTTTCCTGCTGCCTGAGGGCGCAGCGCCGGTTCAGCTGGAGCTGCCGGACGACGCACCGGTTTGCTCGTGTAACAACGTTGCTGCGGGCGCTATTCGCTGTGCGGTCCGTGACGAGGGCTGCGGTGACGTGAAGTCGGTCTGCGGGCGGACCAAGGCCGGGACGAGCTGCGGGTCCTGTCTGCCGATTGTGAAGACACTGGTGAACGCTGAGCTGCTGAAGGCCGGCGTCGAGGTCAGCAAGGCGCTGTGCGAGCACTTCAGCCAGTCGCGGGCAGAGCTGTTCGATGTGGTGCGGGTGACTGGGCTGCGCACGTTCAGCGAGATCATCGAGCGGCACGGCACTGGGCGCGGCTGCGACATCTGCAAGCCTGTGGTCGGTTCCATCCTGGCCAGCATCGATCCGGCCGGGCATGTCCTCGACCGCGAGCGGGCGCCGCTGCAGGACACCAACGACCACGTGATGGCCAACATGCAGAAGGACGGCACGTACTCCGTCGTCCCGCGAATCCCCGGTGGCGAGATCACTCCGGAGGGACTGATCACGATCGGCGAGGTGGCGCGTGACTTCGGGCTCTACACGAAGATCACCGGCGGTCAGCGGGTCGACCTGTTCGGGGCGCGGATCGAGCAACTGCCGGCCATCTGGAAGCGGCTGGTAGATGCGGGCTTCGAATCGGGTCACGCGTACGGCAAGGCGTTGCGGACGGTGAAGTCGTGTGTCGGCTCCACCTGGTGCCGGTACGGCGTACAGGACTCGGTCGGGATGGCCATTGCGCTGGAGCTGCGCTACCGCGGGCTGCGGTCACCGCACAAGCTGAAGCTCGGGGTGTCCGGCTGCGCGCGGGAGTGCGCCGAGGCACGCGGCAAGGACGTCGGCATCATTGCCACCGAGAACGGCTGGAACCTGTACGTCGGTGGCAACGGCGGTATGACCCCGCGGCACGCGGAGCTACTCGCCTCGGATCTGTCGGATGCCGAACTGACCCAAGCGATCGACCGCTTCCTCATGTACTACGTCCGGACCGGCGACCGGTTGCAGCGGACGTCGGTGTGGATCCGGGAGATCGAAGGCGGACTGGACCACGTGCGGGACGTCGTACTGAACGACAGCCTCGGGATTGCTGCCGACCTGGACGCTGCGATGGCCGAACACGTCGGTGCGTACGTCGATGAGTGGCGGGCCACGCTGGAGGACCCGGAGAAGCTTGCGCGCTTCGTGTCGTTCGTGAATGCACCTGACCAGCCGGACGAGGACCTGCGCTACGTGGTCGAACGCAACCAGCCGCGCCCGGCCACCCCGGCCGAACGCGGACAGCTGGAGCCGGTGCTGCTCGCCGGCCCCCGATTGGAGGTACGTCGATGAGTGTCGTAGCCGTGGGGTCGACGGTGGTGTGCCGGTACGACGTACTGCTGCCGGAGCGCGGGGTGGCGGCGCTGGCCGGTGGTGTGCAGATTGCGCTGTTCCGCACGCACGACGGGGCTGTGTACGCGATCGGCAACCAGGATCCGTTCAGCGGGGCGAACGTGATGTCACGCGGGATCGTCGGGGACCGCGGCGACGTGCCGACGGTGGCGTCGCCGATGTTCAAGCAGGTCTTCGATCTGCGCACCGGGGTGTGTTTGGACGATCCGGCGGTCGCGCTGCCGGTCTATCCGGTCGAGGTCGTCGACGGGATGGTTCGGGTAGGGGAGAACGGTGACAGCGAACAGTAGGCCGGGTCCGCTCAGCGGGTGCACGATCGCGGTGACCGCGCACCGGCGGGCGGACGACCTGATCGCGTCGTTCGAGCGCCGCGGCGCCAAGGTGCTGCATGCGCCGACGCTGCAGATCGTGCCGGTCGCCGACGATCACGCGTTGATCGAGGCGACCCGGCGGGTGATCGCCAACCCGCCGGACGACGTCGTCGTCACCACCGCGGTCGGATTCCGCGGTTGGGTCGAGGCTGCGGACACTGCGGGGCTGGCGGCCGATCTGCTCGGGACGCTGGAGCAGGCGCGGCTGCTGGCGCGCGGTCCGAAGGCGCGGGGTGCGATTCGGGCTGCTGGGCTCGTGGAGCACTGGTCGGCGCGGTCGGAGACGACGGCTGAGGTCGTCGAGTGGCTGCGCGCAGAAGGCGTGCAGGGGCGGAAGATCGTCGTCCAGTTGCACGGACTGTCGGATCCGGGCCTGATGGACGCGCTGCGGAGTGCCGGCGCGTCTGTGCGCGGGCTGGAGGTCTACCGCTGGGGGCCGGCACCGGATGCGGCTGTGGTCGAGCGGGTGATTGGACAGGTCTGCACAGGTGCAGTCGACGCCGTCGTCCACACGTCGGCGCCTGGCGCACAGGCGATGCTCGACGCCGCGGCCCTCACCGGCCAGTACGACGCTCTGATCGCAGCTCTTCGTACTGGTCGCGTCCTGAACGCCTGTGTCGGTCCGGTTACCGCGGCGCCGTTCGTGAATCTTGGCCTCGAACCGCTGGTTCCGGACCGCTACCGGCTCGGCGCGCTCATCCGCATCGTCACCGACCGCCTCACCGACGAGAACGCCCGCTCGATCGAAACCGAGTTCGGCCTGCTCGTGATCCGTGGCGGCGCCGCTGTGCTCGACGGCGTCGTCCTGCCGCTGGGCCCTGGCCCCCGCGCCGTCCTGGCCGCTCTCGTCGCTGCCGGCGGTGACGTGGTCTCGCGTCCCGACCTGCTCGCCGTGCTGCCGGGTGCTGAGGACGTCCACGCCGTCGAAGTCACCGTCAACCGCCTCCGCACGGCCGTTGGTCGCCCCGAGTTGGTCCGCACGGTCGTCCGCCGCGGCTACCGCCTAGCCGCCCAACCAGCCGGAGTCCCCACATGAGTGTTGATTTGGTTGCGGTCGCCCACGGAACCGCCGACCCACGGGGACTGCAGGTCGTACATCAGCTGGTGCGCCAGATGGCTCGGCTGCGGCCTGAGCTCCCGGTCTCACTCGGCTTCGTCGATGTGGTCGGGCCTGCATTGCCAGGACTGGTCAGACGGGTAATGGCTGACACCGAGCACGCCGTACTGGTCCCACTGCTGTTGTCGAGCGGCTACCACGTGCGCGTCGACATCGGCGCGCAGACAGCGCAGTACCCGACCCGCCTGACCGCAGCCCCCGCACTCGGCCCGCATCCGTTGTTGGCCGACGTACTGGCGGATCGGCTCGGCAACCTCTCCCGCACCGACCACGTCGTACTAGCGGCAGCCGGCTCCAGCGACCCGCGCGCACAGGCCGACTGCGAGCGGACCGCAGCCCTCCTGCATGCACGCATCCAGCGCCCGGTCACCGTGGCCTACCTGGCTGGTCGTGGCCGACGGCTACCAGCTGTCCTTGCCACCACACCCGGTCGCTTGGCAGTCGCCAACTACTTGCTTGCCCCCGGCTACTTCTCCGACCGCCTGCACAGCCTGGCCGCGGGCCACCGCGTCAGCGCACCGCTCGGAGCCGACCCGCGCCTCGCCCGGCTGGCGCTCAGCCGCTACGACGCGGCGCTCCGCGGTGTACCCCTGGCGGTCTAGCCTGCAATTGGCGTGAACGTCCCGGGCGCCAGCGGGCAACCAGGGGTATGACATTGACCGAAACGACCGATTCCGTGGCCGCGGAGCCGCCACCGGAGCTGGTGGGGGACCGTCCGCAGCTGGACGGGCCTGCGGTGGCGGAGGAGTTCGCCCGGCTGTTCGACCAGTATGCCGCGCCGATGCACCGGTACCTGGCGCGGCGGGTCGGCACGGAACAGGCCCACGACCTGGTGAGCGAGACCTTCCTGGCGGCGTACCGGCAGCGTGAGACCTACGACCCGGCCCTGGCCGCGGTGAAGGCCTGGCTGTACGGCATCGCCACCAACCTGGCCCGGCGGCACGTCCGGCAGGAGGTGCGTGGTCTGCAGGCCACCGCCCGCGCCGTACGCCGGGAGCCGGACGAGCTGGCCGCGCACGACGGCCGGATCGCCGACCGGGTGGACGCCGAGAACCTGGCTCGCCAGATCGCCCCCGCCATCGCGGACCTGTCCGAGGGTGACCGCGACGTCCTGCTGCTGACCTCCTGGGCCGGTCTGACCACGGTCGAAGTGGCCGACGCGCTCGGTATCCCGGTCGGGACCGTCCGCTCGCGCCTGCACCGGGTCCGCCGCCAACTTCGCACCCTGACCGAGGGGAACCGCCATGCCTGACCTGCACTCCACCGACGACCTCGACCGGGCCCTGTCCGCCCTGAACGACGACGTCCAGACCGACCCCGTACGCCTTGAGCAGACCCGCGCCGCCTTCCTCGGCGCCATCACCCAGGAGCCCCTCATGACGACCGCCACCAAGCCGCACCGCCGCCGTCGCTGGCTGATCGCCACCGCGGCCGCCCTGGCCCTGGTCGCCGGCGGCTCCCTCTACAGCACCACCCTCGCCGGTGGCTCCGCCGTCGCCGACTCCCTGAACGGCGCCGCCGACCACGTCACCTCGGCCTCCGACCCGGTGATTCCGGCCGGCAAGTACAAGAAGCTCACCGGCCGCGCCTGGACCGGCGTCTACTCGGAGATCCGCGGCGGCGGCCTGCAGTGGATGGAGGAGTCGGTGACCGAGGTCTGGATCCCCGCCGACGTCCGCGGCACCTGGTACAAGCGCGAGACCAACACCGGCCGCCACCAGTGGATCGACGGCAACGACGAGCTGGCCCGCAAGAACGGCATCACCTTCAAGCGCTCCTCGACCACCAGCACCGCCAAGTGCGGCGCCTTCTTCGGCGGCGGCCTCTGCGGCGCCAACGGCGGCTGGCAGGACCCGTCCCTCGACTGGCTCAAGGGCCTCCCCAAGGACTCCAAGGCCCTCTACAAGCGCCTCGACAAGGACGCCCCCGGCCGGCTCGAAGGCAACTCCCGCGGCGAGACCCAGCTCCTCGTCTACGCCAACGACGCCCTCCGCTCCGGCGTCGTCCCCGCCGAGACCCGCGCCACCCTCTACCGCGCCCTCGGCAACCTCAAGAACCTCAAGATCGTCGACGGCGCCGTCAACCTCGACGGCCGCGAAGGCGTCGCCTACTCCAGCGACGACGGCTCCCAGCGCGAAGAAGTCATCATCGACCCCAAGACCGGCGACTACATCGGCAACCGCCAGGTAGCCACCGACGGCCCCCGTAAGGGCAAGACCACCGGCTACACCTCCCTGACCACCACCATCGCCCCCGCCCCCTGGAAGTAACCCACCCGGCGCAAGCCCTCCGTGCCCGCTCGGCAGCTCAGCCGCGGCGGGTCCGGAGGGCGTCGAGGTCTGCCTGGCAGCGGGCTTCTACTTCGGCGAGGTCGGTGAGGGTTTGCTCAAGGTCGGCGCGGCGTTGTTCGAGGTCGGCTCGGCGGTGGGCGATCTGGGCGAGGAGGTAGACGAGTTGGCCTTCTTCGCCGGGGGCGGTGTCGTACATGTCGACGATGGTGGCGATTTCGTCGAGGGAGAAGCCGAGGCGTTTGCCGCGCAGGATGAGGGCCAGGCGGACGCGGTCGCGGGGGTGGTAGACGCGGACGGTGCCGCGGCGTTCGGGGGTGAGCAGGCCGCGGTCCTCGTAGAAGCGGATCGTGCGCAGGGTGACGTCGTACTCGGTGGCGAGTTCGGCGATCGTCCAGGTTTCGGCCACCTGGATATTGTGCATGGCACTTACTGTGCTTTACGTTTACGTAAGCGTCAAGCACAGAGGAGTGCGTACATGTTCGAGCTGTCCGAGGAGCACCGCGAGTTCCGGCGCAGTGTGCGCGATTTCGCCGAGGCGGAGATCGCGCCGCATGCGGCCGAGTGGGACCGCAAGCACTACTTCCCGGTGGAGGTCGTGCAGAAGATGGGCAAACTCGGCCTGTTCGGGCTGACCGCGCCGGCCGAGTACGGCGGGTCCGACGGCGACTTCACGAGTCTGTGCGTGGCGATCGAGGAGATCAGCCGGGTCGACCAGTCGATGGGGATCACCCTCGAGGCCGCGGTTGGGCTGGGGATCAACCCGATCCTGACGTACGGGACGGACGAGCAGAAGCAGCGCTGGCTGCCGGAGCTGGTGGCGGGGGAGAAGCTGGCCGGGTTCGGGCTGACCGAGCCGGACGCCGGGTCGGACGCCGGCGCGACCAAGACCCGGGCGACACTCGACGGCGGCGAGTGGGTGATCGACGGCTCGAAGCAGTTCATCACGAACTCCGGCTCGACGATCACCTCGTGTGTGACCGTGACGGCCCGGACCGGGACCCGCGAGAACGGCAAGCCGGAGATCTCCACGATCATCGTCCCGAGCGGTACGCCGGGGTTCGTGGCCGAGGCGGCGTACGACAAGCTCGGGTGGCACGCGAGTGACACGCACCCGCTGGCGCTGACCGGCGTCCGCGTCCCCGAGGCGAACCTGCTCGGTGAGCGGGGCAAGGGGTTCGCGCAGTTCCTCGCGACGCTGGACGACGGCCGGGTCGCGATCGCCGCGGTGGCGCTGGGCTGTATCCGCGCCTGCCTGGAGATGTCGGTCCAGTACGCCGGGGAGCGGCAGACCTTCGGCGGCCCGATCGGCCGCAAGCAGGGCGTCGCGTTCCAGATCGCCGACCTGAAGGTGATGGCGGACGCGGCCGAGATGCTGGTCTACAAGGCGGCCGCGATGAAGGACGCCGGCGCGTCGGTCCAGGACTTCAAGCAGGCCGCGTCGGTCGCCAAGCTGTACGCGACCGAGGCCGCGGTGACCGCGACCCGGATCGCCACCCAGGTCTTCGGCGGCTACGGCTTCATGGAGGAGTACCCGGTGACGCGGTTCTACCGCGACGCCAAGATCCTCGAGATCGGCGAGGGGACGTCGGAGGTTCAGCGGATGCTGATCGCCCGAAGCCTCGGCCTCCCAGTGGAATGATGGCCGCATGAGCCGGGATCACTGGACAGAGGTCAAGGTCGCCCGCGAGGCGACACTCACCCCGCCGGAGAAGGCGAAGGCCAAACTCGACAGTCAGCACAAGCTGTACGTCCGCGACCGGATCGCGCTGCTCGTCGACGAGGGCTCCTTCGTCGAGGAGGCGCAGCTCGCCAACGCGCTGAAGGCGGGCCTCCCGGCGGACGGCGTCGTCACCGGGCGCGCCCTGGTCGACGGCCGGCCGGCCCTGATCGTGGCCAACGACCCGACCGTCAAGGCGGGCTCGTGGGGCGCCCGGACGGTCGAGAAGATCGTCCGGATCACCGAGATCGCGCTCCGCGACGAGCTGCCGATCTTCTGGCTGATCGACTCCGCGGGCGCCCGGATCACCGACCAGGTCGAGCTGTTCCCGGGCCGCCGCGGCGCCGGGCGGATCTTCCACAACCAGGTCGCGCTGTCCGGCAAGGTGCCGCAGATCTGCTGCCTGTTCGGCCCGTCCGCGGCCGGCGGCGCGTACATTCCGGCGTTCTGCGACATCGTGATCATGGTCGACGGCAACGCCTCGATGTACCTGGGCTCACCGCGGATGGCCGAGATGGTCGTCGGCGAGAAGGTGACGCTGGAGGAGATGGGCGGCGCCCGGATGCACACCAGCGTCTCCGGCTGCGGCGACCTGCTCGCGTCCGACGACACCGAGGCGATCGAGCTGGCCCGCCAGTACTTCTCCTACCTCCCCGGCTCCTGGCGGCACCGACCCCCGGCGTACGACGCCGCCCCGCCCGGCCGCGATTTCACCCGCGACCTGGTCCCGGCCGAGGAGAGCGTCGGGTTCGACATCCACGACGTGATCGACGCGGTCACCGATGCGGACAGCTTCTTCGAGATCAAACCGACGTACGCGCCGGAGCTGGTCGTCGGCTTCGGCCTGTTGGCCGGACAGGTGGTCGGCATCGTCGCGAACCAGCCGGCCGTCAAGGGCGGCGTCCTGTTCGTCGACTCCGCCGACAAGGCGGCCCGGTTCATCTGGCTGTGCGACGCGTTCAACGTCCCGCTGATCTACCTCTGCGATGTGCCGGGCTTCATGATCGGCAGCGAGGTCGAGCGGGCCGGCATCATCCGGCACGGCGCGAAGATGATCACCGCGGTCTCGGAGGCGACCGTCCCGACCGTCTCGGTGGTCGTCCGCAAGGCCTACGGCGCCGGCCTCTACGCGATGTGCGGCCCCGGTTTCCAGCCGGACGCCTGTATCGCGCTGCCGACCGCGAAGATCGCGGTGATGGGCCCCGAGGCGGCCATCAACGCCGTCTACTACAACAAGATCCAGGAGATCGCCGACGAGACCGAGCGGGTCGAGTACGTCTCGAAACTCCGCGAGGAGTACGAGACCGATATCGACATCCTCCGCCTGGCCGCCGACCTCGTGATCGACGCCATCGTCGAGCCCGAAGACCTCCGCACCGACCTGATCGCCCGCCTGGGCGCCGCCCAGACCAAGGACCGGCACTTCTCCACCCGCCGGCACGGCGTCCCGCCGGTTTAGGTCAGCTGGGCAGTCAAGTACGTCGCCAGCCCCGTCCGCCAGCCGATCGCCCGTGGCTGGAGGGCGGGGTCGAGCTCTTCCCACTCCTCGAAGTCGCCACTCGCGAACCACCCGATCGCCCCGGTCAGCCCATACAGATCCACGGTCGGGCCGCGGTCGCCGTACGTCGCGTAGAACGCTGGCGGCAATTGCTCCGACCGGTCGACCAGATAGAGTTGCTCCTCCAGCGCCGCGATCTCCGCCGCCGGATCGCCGATCTCCGGGTCGCACCAGTCGATCTACTGTGCGGAATCCGCGCTGACGATAATGTTCGCGGGGTTCACATCGAAGTGCAGCAGCACTGCCGGATGCCGAAGCTCCGCCGCCAGCTCATCGATCAGCGCATGCACTCGCGGCAGCCCCGGCACGACCGCAGGCAGATGCTCGGCCAGATAGCGCTCGTCGACGGCCAGTTGCTCGTGCAATGCCTGCACCCGGTCCGCCGGCGCCGGCTCGACCATCCCCGCCGGGAGATCCGATGCCGGGATCGCATGCAGCCGCTGGAACGCCCTCCCGACTGCTCGCCAGGTGCCGTCGGTCGCGCGCCCCTCGCGGACGACGGTCAGCAGCGGCGGTTGTCGGCGAGGGTGGCGACGACGATCGTGTGGTCGAAGCCGTGGCCGCTGATCGGCGTCGTTTCGCGGACGGCGGGGAGGCCGGCGGCTGCGACCAGTTCGCGGAGGAGGGCGTCCATGCGACGCAAGATACGGTGATCCGGTGACCTTCGCGCAGCAATTACGGGACCGGGAACAGCTCGTCGGCTACTGGATCACGATGGATGCGCCGCCGGCGACCGAGCGGATCGCTCGGGCCGGGTACGACTATGTCGTGCTCGACGGCCAGCATGGGTTGATCGGGTACGAAGGCCTGCTGAACGGGCTGCTCGCGATCGATGCGGGTGGGTCGACCGGGTTGGTGCGGGTCGAGGCCAATGACCCGACGCCGATCGGACGGGCGCTGGATGCCGGTGCGGCCGGGGTGATCGTGCCGTTGATCGACACTGCGGACGACGTTGCGCTCGCGGTGCGCGCTGCGAAGTATCCGCCGGTCGGACGGCGTTCGTTCGGGCCGATGCGGTCGGCGTTGCGGTTCGGGCCGGAGCCGGCCAAGGCGAACGCGGAGACCGTCGTGCTGGCGATGATCGAGACCGCGCAGGCGCTGGCGAACGTTGAGGCCATCTGCGCGACGCCGCAGCTGGATGGCCTGTACGTCGGTCCGGTCGACCTGAGCCTGGCGCTCGGGGCCCGCTACCCGGGTGACCCGGAGATCGCGGACGCGTTCGAGGACGCCGTCGCCCGGATCGCGGCGGCGGCCGCCACAGCAGGCATTGCGGCCGGCATCCACACGTTTGACGGTGAGAATGCCAACCGCCGCCTCAAGCAGGGCTACAGCTTCGCCACGGTCTCCTCCGACCTGAGCCACCTAGAGGCGATCGCTGCCGAACACCTCCGGGTAGCGCGCGGCTAGAGCACTCCTGCGAACGGGTCTTCCAGCTGCTCCCAGTCCATACTGGCCAGCTCGGACTCCGTGAGTAGACAGGCGTCGAGCACCGACTGCAGCTTCGCAGGGTCAAGACCCATGCCAGTAGCCACCACAGTGCACTCAGCCAGGTGTTCGGTGTCCGCCCACTCGCCCAGTGTGCCCAGCGACGCGCTGTAACCCGCCGACTCCCAGCGGACGCGTTGCGTCGGCCGGTTCGCCAGCCAGACCACACCGCGACTGCGGACGACGCCGTCCACGATGTCCTCGAGCGCATCGTTCAGCCGGGCCGGGTGCAGTGGCCTGGTCGACCGCCACAGGACTGTGGTCACGCCGTCCGCGCTCGGCTGTAGCCGGTCGGACGCAGCGAGGTCACCCGCCCACGCCTCGGCCGCCTCGAAGTCGAAGCGCCCGGTCCGCGCGACCGGCCCGCCCGGTACGCCGACTGGGTCGGCCGCGACGACCGTCGTCCGCGGGTTGAGGTGCACCAGCAGGTTCTGCAGGCGCTCCGGCGCTTTGGCGCGGTGGGCGTTGGCCAGCACGCAGACGTCGGCGTACTCGATCTGGCGCGCCGTCAGCTCGGCCACGTTGCGCCGATCCGGCAGGCCGAGCGCCAGACCGCGCTCATCGAGCAGTTCGTCACCGGACAGCTGCTCCACGAGCAGTACGGCGTCGACCACGCAGGTGACGGTGTCGACGACCACCTCCGGCAGGAGCGCGACCAGACTGCTCGCGAGCGGCCGCGCCTCCATCGCAGGCGGCGCCGACAGGACGATGTGGTCCCAGTGCCCGCGGGCGACCAGCGTCTCCAGCAGTGGCAGCAGGGACTCGATCAGCTGACACGCGCCGCAGTCGTCGGCCACGGTGAACTCACCGGAGTCGATCGGCCCGGAGGCGTCCAGGACGCGCCAGTTCAGCACGCCGCGCGCCTGGAGGTCGTCCTGATCGACCACCACGGCCACGGTTCCGGCGTCGATCATTGCCTCCAGCACTGGTTGCCGCAGTGTCGTCGACAACCCGCACAACAGAGAGAGGAGCGGTCATGGCATCGAGTATATGAAAATGGTTTTCATCAGCACAACTCCAGTCCGTTGTCCTGTTAACAGTTAAGCGCGTGAACCCTGGTCGCGCACGGCCAGTCGTGTCTAGGGTCCAGCCATGGGTGAGCGCGAGTTTGCCGACGTGCTGCGCGCGGCCATCCAGGCGCGTGGCCTAGGCCTGGAACGGATCCGCGAACGCCTGCTGGTGCAGGGCGTCTCGGTCAGCATGGCGACCCTCAGCTACTGGCAGTCCGGCCGTTCCCGCCCTGAACGGCGGGGCTCGCTCGCCGCGATCGCCGTCCTCGAAGAGGTGCTGGAGGTCCCGGCCGGCACGCTCTCCGCGTCGCTGGGCCCGCCACGCCCGCGTGGTCGCTGGCTGAGCACCGTCCCGGACCGCCCGGATGTCGCTGCGTACTGGCCGCGCCCGGATGCAGTCGAATCGGCCGTCAGCGAGGTCGACATCCACTGGGACGAACGCCTCACCCGCATCAGCCAGCACGACCGCGTGTCGATCGGTGCGGACCGCGGTGAGCATTCGTACCACTCCCGCCAAGTACTACGGGCCGAAGCCGACGGCCCGGACCGCTGGGTCGTGATCATGCACCTCGACGAGCATGACCGTCCGCTGCCCGTCATCCGACCGCTCCGGCACTGCTCCCTCGGCCGGACCGTACGCCGTCCCGCGGACGGCCTGCTCGTCGCAGAGCTGCTCTTCGACCGCCCGCTGCGTAAGGGCGAGACGATCATCACCGAACACGAGCTGGTCAACGTTGCGCCCTATCCGCCCGCGACGAACTACGAGCGCAAGTTCCGGCTGCCAGTGCGTGAGTTCGTCCTGGAGGTCTGTTTCGACCCGGACGTGCTGCCCGCGACCTGTACGGCGTTCTCCCAGCTGGACGACGGCGCCGAACAGGCCCGCGCGGTCGACGTGGCGTCCGAGGTGCACGTTGTCGTCCTCAACTTCGGCCCCGGGCGGCTCGGTTTCCGCTGGGCCTGGGTGTGAACTGTTAACGCCGGACTCTTAACTGTGAAAGGCGTTCCGGCAATTTTCACCCGCTTGTTGCACTCCTACGGTCAGGGCACCCGTCCCAACCCGAGGAGTGCACCATGCGAAGGAAATTCATAGCGGCGGTTCTGCTGAGCGGAGCCCTGCTTGTCGCACCCGTCCGCGCCGACGCTGAACCCCCTCCGGATTCTGCCGGTTTCGCCGGTCGCTGGATCGAGAACGGCCGGCTGAAGATCGCAGTCACCACGGACGCCGCCGCTGCGCGGGTGCGAGCCGCCGGTGCGACCCCGCAGTACGTGCAGCGCGACCAGCAGCAGCTCGACCAGCTGATGGCGAAGGTCGACAAGATCGCCCGCCAGCAGAGCAACCTGCGCAGCTGGGGTATCGACCCGATCAGCAACCAGGTCGTCGTCAAGGCGGTCGGCGGGTCGGACGCCTTTCGCGGAACCGACGGCGTCCGGGTGGAGTCGGTCAGAACGAAGTTCCAGCAGCAGGCCGGTGAGGTGAACCCGGGTGACGGTTGGTGGCCGGGTAGCGAGACCTACTGCTCGGTGGGTTTCCCCGCCACCGATGCGCAGGGCAACAAGCATTTCCTGACCGCCGGCCACTGCACCAACGATGCGAACCAGGCGGCGTACGGCGCGATCAGCCAGGCCAACCGCCTCGGTACGTCCAACGTCGGCGGCAGTCGCAGCATCAACGCCCGCGAAGGGGACATGGGTGTCGTCGCGGTCACCGAGACCGGCTGGACGACGTCGGCCAAGGTCAACACCTACGGTTCGCCCGCTGTGACGGTCACCGGCGCCGCTGACGCGATCGTCGGCGAGACGGTCTGCCACTCCGGCAACACTGCGCCGAACTGGGAATGCGGGACGGTCAGCGCCGTCAACCAGACCATCAACTACGGCAACGTGGTGGTTGAAGGCCTGACGACGACTAGTGCGTGCTCGCAGGGTGGCGACTCCGGTGGCGCCTGGCTGCGCGGTGACAAGGCTGTTGGCCTGCACTCCGGCGGCAACTCGTCCTGTGTGACCGGCGATCAGGACAACTCGATCTTCCAGCCGGTCAGCGAGGCGCTGGCCAAATGGAACCTCACCCTGCTCACCGGAACCGGCGACCCGGATCCGGACCCCGACCCGGAGCCCGGCCCGCGCACCTTCGCCAACCCGACCGACTACCCGATCCGGGACTTCCAGGTCGCGGTCAGCACGGTGAAGTCGACCGCTGCCGGCCGCACGGCCAGTCCGCTCAAGGTGACGGTCGAGGGCAACCACACCTGCCTCGAAGACCTGAACATCAGCCTGGTCTCGCCGAGCGGCCGCTGGTACTACCTGCAGCGGTACGGCGGCAGTACGTGTCACCCGCTGCCGGCCACCAAGACCTACAGCGTCCCGGCGGACGAGACCGCAGCCGGCACCTGGACGCTGCGGATCGGTGACAACGGGCCCGGCGACATCGGAACGCTGACCGGTTGGTCGATCACCGTCTGACCAGCTGAGGTGGGCCTCTCGCGGGGGAGGGGCCCACCTATTGGCACAAAGAGGAAACGCTTACCGCCACCCGCCCCTTAATCGGTTAGCCTGCCCAGATGCCGATCCAACGCCGGGGCACCTGGGTGCTGGTGGCCGTGCTGCTCCTCGGAGTCGCCGGTGCCGGTTTCGTCGTCCTCGCCTCGGCAGGCGGCTCGGTCCGGCCGCTCAGTGACAGCACGCTGACGCCGAAGCCCGGCCCGGACCGTTCAGTGGAGGTCATCACCCCGCCGCCGCATCCGTCGGTCACACCGCCGCCGGAGCGGAACCAGGAGACCCGCGAAACTCCGGAGTGGATCCAGGGCCTGTTCGAGGCCCTCGTTTACGTCATTGCGGCTGCCGTCGCGGCGCTGATCGGCCTGCTGCTCTACCGCGTCCTGCGCAGGGTCAAGCTGCCGGACGCTCCGCCTCCGGATCCGGACTGGGAGCGCGTGGCGACTGAGAAGCTCGCCGAGGCGATTGACTCCGGCCTCGCGCTGATCGACACCGGCCATGCGACCGACGCGGTGATCGCCTGCTGGGTTGCGCTCGAGCAGGCCGCGGCTTCGGCCGGTGTGACTCGCGACCCGGCCGAGACGCCGACCGAGTTCACTGTGCGCGTGCTGGGCGTCGAGGGCGTTTCCGAGCCCGATCTGACTCGGCTGGGCGCGCTCTACCGCGAAGCGCGCTACTCCACGCACGGCTCGACCGAAGAGTCCCGGAGCGAAGCCCGCGCGGCCCTCCTGCGGCTGCGGGCGG
Source organism: Kribbella sandramycini (assembly GCF_013131805.1). Classification (GTDB taxonomy): domain Bacteria; phylum Actinomycetota; class Actinomycetes; order Propionibacteriales; family Kribbellaceae; genus Kribbella; species Kribbella sandramycini. Next base: position 265,058 of record NZ_JABJRC010000009.1, read on the forward strand.
AGCTGGCGGCGGTGGTGCCGGAATGACGTCGTACAAGTGGACGCCGCTGGAGGACGACGAGCGGACGCCGCAGCCCAAGGTCCGGTCGATGCGGCTGAACAAGATCATCGTCCAGTACGTCGGCGGCATCGTCGTGCTCAGTCTGCTGCTCGTCGCCATCTTCGGTGCGGCCGGGATGGCGCCGCGGCCGCTGTGGTTCGTGGCGACGGCGCTCGCGATCGGCTTCGGTGCGGTCGCGCTGCGGTTGATCGCTCCGCAGCTCCTGCTGACGAACTGGCCTGCGCGGCACGACGAGGAGCTGGCGGCCAAGCGGGGCCGAAACAGCGACAACCGGACGCAGTTCCTGGCCACCTGGCTGCAGGAGTCCAGCCGGGAGCGGCGGGCCGGTGAAGGCTCCCAGACCTTCGTACGCCGAATCCAGCCGCTGTTGCTGGAGCTGACGACCGACCGGCTTGTGCACCGGCACGGCGTCGACCCGGCGGTAGAGCCCGAGCGGGCCCGGGAGATCGCCGGCGAGCAGCTGTGGGAGCTGGTCACGGCAGACGAGAAGCGCACTGCGAGCCTCAGCGAGATCGAGGCCGCGATCCAGACCATCGAGAACCTGTGAGGAACTGTGACCGACTCTGTGACCGCCACCTCGACGACGGAGCTCTCGCCGGCCGACGTGTCGGAGCTGAGCCAGCAGGTGTTGGCCCGCGTGGGTCAGGCGGTCGTCGGCAAGGCTGAGGCGCTGGAGCTGGTCCTGGCCGGCATGCTGGCCGGCGGCCACGTCCTGCTGGAGGATTACCCCGGCCTGGCCAAGACCCTGGCTGCCCGCTCGTTTGCGCAGGCGCTGGGGCTGGAGTTCCGCCGCGTGCAGTTCACCCCGGACCTGCTGCCCTCCGATGTCACCGGCGCCTTCGTGTACGACCAGAAGGACTCCGAGTTCGTCTTCCGGCCGGGGCCCATCTTCACCGGCCTGCTGCTGGCCGACGAGATCAACCGCACGCCACCGAAGACCCAGGCCGCCCTGCTGGAGTCGATGCAGGAGCATCAGGTGACGGTCGAGGGGCAGACCTTCCCACTGCCCGTGCCGTTCCATGTCCTCGCCACTGCGAACCCGGTTGAGTACGAAGGCACCTATCCGCTGCCCGAGGCCCAGCTCGACCGCTTCATGCTGCGCATCGGTTTCGGCTACCCAACTGCGGCAGAGGAGTGGGAGGTCCTCCGACGCCGGATGAGCCGCCGCACTGAAGACCAGAAAGTAGAGGCGGTTACCGACGCGGCCGGTCTGCTCGCAGCACAGCGGGCCATCGAGACAGTGACCGTTGACGACACCGTCGGCCAGTACTGCGTCGACCTTGCCGCTGCAACGCGTCGGGACTCGCAGGTCCTGGTCGGTGCGTCGCCGCGTGGCTCACTCGCACTGCTGCTGGCGGCCCGCGCATACGCCGTGATCAAGGGCCGGGACTACGTCGTCCCGGAGGACGTGAAGGCGGTCGCCGTACCGGCGCTGGCACACCGGATCACTGTGCGGCCCGAGCTCTGGCTGCACGAAGTGACCGGCGCGACTGTGGTGCGCACAGTCCTCGGCGCGGTACCGACTCCGCCCACCGTGGCGCGTTGATCCGGGGGCACGACGTGAGTTGGCAGCCGACCCATGCGCAGGTTCGCGCGATCTGTGTGGCCGCAGTACTGCTGCTGGTGGCGGTTATCGCGCGGCGGCCGGACGCCGCGGTCATCGGGCTGCCCTTCGCATTTATCGCGGTCTGGGGCCGGTTCTTCCGGCCGCGCGCGCAGCCTGCGGTCGAGAGCGAGCTGGATGCAGACGTGCTGTTCGAAGGGCAGGCAACGACGTACCGGCTTCGAGTGGCCGGGGTTGCCGACCCTGACGTCGACCTGATCGTTGCGGCGTTGCCGCGGTCGCAGTGGTTCGACTACGCGCCGGCGCAGGCAGCGATCGCCGAGCAGGTGCACAACGGCGATGCCGTGCAGCTGGAGGTCGGCGTCCGGTCGAAGCGCTGGGGGCAGCGAGCCCTGGAGCGGCCGACGGTAGCGGCCACCTCGGTGCTCGGCGCGTACCGGACGCAGGTGACCTCGACCAATGCGCTCGGCGTGACGACGCTGCCACTACGTGAGGGGTTCGAGGCCGTTGACTCGGTACCGCGGCCGGCTGGGCTCGTCGGCCTGCACCGATCCCGGCGTCCGGGGGAAGGGACCGAGCTGGCTGGTGTGCGGCCGTTCCGAACCGGGGACCGGCTGCGGCGGATCAACTGGGCAGTGTCAGCGCGCACGCGCGAGCTGCATGTCACCTCGACCTGGTCGGACCGCGACACCGAGGTGGTGATCCTGCTCGACACCGGCGGCGAGATCGGTATCAGCGAAGGTATCGACGGCCGATCGAGCAGTCTGGACACCGCAGTCCGTGCTGCGGCCGCAGTGGCCGAGCACTACCTGCGGCATGGTGACCGGGTCCGACTGATCGACACCGGCGGCCTGATCCGCGGCGTCCGCTCCGGCAGCGGCCGCGGGCACCTGCGCCGGATCCTGGATGCGCTGGTGCACGCCGATCGCCGCGGCCGGCAGCAAGACCCGGAGCAGCTCGCACAGCGGAACCGCATCCGCTCCGACAGCCTTGTCATCGTGCTCAGCCCGCTGCTGCGCTCCGTCGTCCTCGGGTACGTCGTCACCCTCGTGCAGTCCGGCTGCACAGTGATCGCCGTGGACACCCTGCCGCCGGACATCGGCGACATCGTGGACGTCGAGGAGCACGACGCCCGCTCCTGGCCGCTGGCCTGGCGGCTCCGCCTCCTCGAGCGCCGCCGGGAACTCGACCGGCTCGGCGACCTCGGCGTACCGACCGTGCCCTGGCGTGGCCCAGGCACTCTCGACGAGGTACTCCGAGACGCCGCCCGGCTCGCCTCCGCACCGAGGATCCGCTCATGAGCGTTGCCGAACGACTCACCTTGTGGCTGGCGCAGCTGCGTGCGGCCGGCCGCACGATCGTGCTGTCCCGGCTGCTGATCGCGATCGCCGGCACGGTGGCGATCGTGCTGCCGGGAGCGTTGCCATGGGATCAGCTCGACCTGATCCCGATCCTGGCCGTTCCGTTGCTGATAGCCACGATTGCGATCCCGGACTCGCTGACCGCGCTCCTGTTCGTGCTGACGGTGCTCATCGGCTGGCTGATGCGGGCCCCGGCAGAGCTGGGCTGGGGTGTGGTGGTGACCGGGATCGCCCTGCTGCTGGTGCATCTGGCGACGGCCTTCACCGCGCAGCTGCCGTCGTACGTCCGCGTCGGGCGCAAGGCGCTACGACGCTGGCTGGCGCCGGCGGTGATCGCCGTGCTGATCGGCCCGGTGGTCGCGGTCGCGGCGGCGCTCGTGCGTGGCGCCGACGTACCGGGGTCGCTGCTGGTGACGGTCGGCGCGCTGGTGCTGGCGACCGTCACGGTCTGGTTCGCCGCCGGCCAGCGGCTTGGGGAGGACTGACCTCAGATTTCGCCGGTGAAGGTGCCGGCGATCTCCTCGGCCCAGCCGGCCGGGAAGGCATCCGGGCCGGTCACATTCATCGCCGACATCACGGTCAGCAGCATGCCGGTCGCGAAGAACTCCCGGACCTCTGTCGGTGAGGCCCCGGTCGCCTCGCGGACCAGCTCGTAGATGCTGCCGAAACCCTCCCGGACGACGGCGCCGATGGTCGGGTCCGAGCTGGCCGCGAAGCCTTGGAGGAGCACGAGCAGAACCTCGCGCTCCTCCGACAGCTTCGTGTACCCGCGGGCCAGGCTGGCCAGCTCCGGCGATTCGGCCGCCGCCTCGGCGAAGACCTGTTTGATCCGGTCGCAGACCGACCGCACCGCGGCCAGGAACAGCTGCTGTTTGGTGCCGAAGAGCCGGATGACGTACGGCTGCGAGACGCCGGCGAGCCGGGCGATCTCATCGGTCTTGGTGCCCTCGTAGCCCGAGGAGCCGAAGGCGACCACGGCGGCCCGCAGCACCTCCTCGCCCCGCTCGGCCGCTGTCAGCCGCACCTTCGTCATCGTCACTCCTCCGCTGATCGCCTGAGCCTATGTTATCAGTCGATGCATACTTTCGATCAGCGATGCCGATCCAGGTACTGCGCCTGGTACAGCGACGGCGGGAACAGGCCGGGCCGGTTCGCCCCCTCGATGAACCCGGCCGGGTTCGGGAACGGGCCGTCGCCGGTGATCACGCCCTTGCCGCCGATCGCGTAGTTCTGCGCGGTCGGCGGCTTCTGGACGACGAGCCGCGCCGTCCCGACGTCGCAGTTCCAGCCGACCGAGTGCGACGTCGCCCAGCCGTGGCCGGTGCCGTAGTCGCCCCGGTTGTAGATGCCCAGCACGAGATCGACCTTCGGCGCGATATCGCGGTGGTTGTCCCAGAGCAGGCCCTGGCTCCACCGGCGGTGGCCCTCGCTGGAGGCGAGCGCGCCCTCCGACGTACCGCGCAGGAAGACGATGCCCGACGCGCTGCTCGCGCCGTTCGAGATGAACGCGTGCCGGGCCTTGGTGGCATAGCAGTCCACGAACAGGATCTGCTGGCTGAACGCCTCCGAGTTGAAGTTGTAGCGCAGGCCGCCGGTGACGACGGACGCCGGATCCAGCGCCTTGCAGTTCCGGACGGTGACCCGGGTGGCCTCGGTGGTCTCGACACCGGCCTTCGCGAAGTGCAGGAACGTGCTGTCCCGGACCCAGGCGTCCTCGACCTGCCGGACCTTCACACCGACCCAGGCGTGGGCCTCGTCGACATCCGGATCGCCCGCGAACTGGATGTCGATCCGCAGGTTCTCGACACCGACGTCGGTCACCAGGCCGGCGCGGTCCCAGACATACAGGTACGACTGCGACCGCGCGCGGCGCAGGTGCTCGAAGAGCGGGACGTCGACGGTCACGGTGTTGCCGCGGATCGACTTGATATGGCGGTTGTAGGTGATCGGCTGGCTGTCGACGACCCAGCCGGCGTCCTTCGCGGTGCCGCCGTAGTCGACCGATGCCAGCCAGGCCTCGGTGCACGGGTGGATCAGGATGATGTTGTCGCCGCGCTTCAGCCCGCTCGCGTCGGCCACCTCGAACGACTTCGCCCCGACCTGGACCCAGTCGCTGGTGATATCCGTCCGGGTGCCGGGAACCTCACCGCGCCAGCCCGTGCTCACCGAGCCGCCGAGGACGACGACGTCCCGGGAGACCGGCGTGTTGCCGGTGGCCTGGATGATCGTGTGCTTGGCCGGGTCGGCGCCGTCGCCGGAGCCGCGCAGGACGACGCCGGAGCGGTTCACCCGGAGCGTGCCCGCCACCGGGTAGTTGCCGGGAGCAAGCAGTACGGCGCCGCGGAAGCCGTTCCGGTCCGGGGTGCGGGCGCCGACCTCGTCGATCGCGGCCTGGAGGTGCGCGGTGTTGTCCCCCGCGACCGGGCGGACGGTCGTGGCCGTCCGTACGTGCGGGATCGGGCTGTCGCCGTACTTGTAGCCGGCATAGCTGAAATCGGGGATCCGGTTGCCCTCGGCGTCGGCGGCGTAGACCAGCCGGTAGCGCGAGTCGTAGCGGACCTTCTCCGACTGCCAGAGCCGGCTGGTCCCGGACGCGGCGGCGGCCTGGTTCAGGCCCAGGGAGCCGAGCGCGGCGGCCCCGGCCACCGCGCCGCCGGCGCCGAGCACGCTGCGTCGACTGAAGAGGTTCGTCATCGAGCACCTTCCTGAGGGCGGAATCAGGAGGTCATCATGCGGCCCGTCGCGAGGTGCTGGCAAGCGTTTACCGAGCAATCTGAACCGATTCCCGTCAGGCGGAACTCGCGGCAATCTCGGCCCATTTCGAGGTGCGCTTGACAAGTTATCAGTCGATGCATACTTTGGTGATCGAGCTTGTTATCAGTGAATTACAACAAGGAGTTGACGATGACTTCGACCGCTCTCGAGGAGCCGGCAGTCGCCGCGCCCGGCCGTCGGTACGGGTTGGGCGCCGTGCTGGCCGCGGTGGGGATCCCGACCTTCATGGTCACGCTGGACAACCTGGTCGTGACGAACGCGCTGCCGGTGATCAAGACCGAGCTGGGCGCCTCGCTGTCCGACCTGCAGTGGTTCGTGAACGCCTACTCGCTGTCCTTCGCCGCGCTGCTGCTGACCGCGGCCGCGCTCGGCGACCGGCTCGGCCGCCGCCGGCTGTTCCTGGCCGGAATCGCACTGTTCACGCTGGCCTCCGCGGCCTGCGCGCTGGCTACCGAACCGTGGATGCTGATCGGCGCCCGGGCGATTCAGGGCGTTGGCGCGGCCGCGGTGATGCCGTTGTCGCTGACGCTGCTGGCCGGCGCCGTACCGGAGAAGCAGCGCAGTGCTGCCATCGGCGTCTGGGGTGGCATCTCCGGGCTCGGTGTGGCGGTCGGCCCGGTTGTCGGCGGCGCAGTGGTCGACGGCCTCAACTGGCAGTGGATCTTCTGGCTGAACGTGCCAGTCGGTGTGGTCGCCGTCGTACTGGCTGCGCGGGTGCTGTCTGAGTCGTACGGCGTCAAGCAGCGGCTGGACCTGCTTGGCCTGCTGCTGTCTAGCACTGGGGTGCTCGGGATCGTCTGGGGCGTGGTGCACGGTGCTGACGACGGTTGGACGTCGGCCGGCGTGCTCGGCTCGCTGATCGCCGGAGTCGTCCTGCTGGCCGCGTTTGTCGGTTGGGAGCGCCGTACGCCGACGCCGATGCTGCCGATGCGGCTGTACCGCGTCCGCTCGTTCAGCGTCGTGAACGCGGTCTGGTTCACGTTCTCGCTCGGTGTCTTCGGTTCGGTGTTCCTGCTGGCGCAGTTCTTCCAGGTGGTGCAGGGCTACAGCCCACTGGAGTCCGGCGTCCGCACGATGCCGTGGACGATGGCGCCGATGGTGGTCGCGCCGATCGCCGGCCTCCTGGTCGACCGGGTCGGACCGCGGCTGCTGGTCGTGACCGGACAGGTGCTGCTGCTGATCGGGCTCGCCTGGATCGCGCTCGTCACTACAGCCGACGTTGCCTACCGTGAGTACGTCGTCGCATTCGTCCTGGCCGGCATCGGGATGGGCCTCACTTTCGCGCCACTGGCAAGTGTCGTGATGGGCGAGATGCCGGACGCCGACCGTGGCGTCGCGTCCGGCACGAACAACACCATCCGCGAGATCGGCGTCGCAATGGGTGTCGCCGTCCTGGCATCGGTCTTCGCCTCGGCCGGCTCCTACGAGAACCCGATCCGGTTCGTCGACGGCCTGGTACCCGCAGTCTGGGTCGGCGCCGCCGCCGTAGCCGTCGGCGCCGCCCTCGCTCTCCTTCTCCCCGGCCGCCGGTCAGTGCACCGTTAGCTCGGCCAGTTGCATGCGGTAGTCGCTGGCGGGGCCGGGATCGAGTTTGGTCCCGGCCACCCGCACGTAGCGGGATGTGGTGGTTGTGAAGGTCAGCTGCACCGGCTGGAGCGGCTGTGGTTGTGCAGTGCGGCTGGCGACCGTCGTCCAGGTGTTCCCGTCCGGCGAGACCTGGATGGTGTAGTCGATCGGGAAGCCGGCCTGTAGATCGGTCCGCGGCGCCAGCGTGACCTGGCTGATCCGGCTGGCGCCGCCCAGGTCGACAGTGGCTGAGGCGGCGCCGTTGGCCGGGCTGGCCTCGCTGCTCCATCCCATCGAGTAGCCGAGGTTGGAGGTGGTGATGCCATCCGTCAGCGCACTGCGCCGCCAGCCGTTGTCCAGATACTCCGAGGACGTCGATGCCGTCACCGGTCGCCCGGCTGCGTAGTTGCCGCCAGCAACCTCCAGCTCGGCCAGCTGCATCCGGTAGGCGCCGAATGGGTCCTTCCGCAGACTGGTGCCCGTGACTCGTATATAGCGCACCTGTTGGGCGGCGAAGTCCACTGACTGCGCGGCCTGCGCAGCGCCGGTGCGGTTGGCGACCGCTGTCCACGCACTGCCGTTCACGGAGACCTCAACGGTGTAGTCGACCGGGAAACCGGCTGCGGAGTCAGTGCGCGGGTAGAGGTCCACCCGGCCGGCCGAGACTGCCTTACCGAGGTCCACAGTCACAGTCTCCGTGTGGTTGACCGAAGTGTTCGCGTCACTGCTCCAGCCGTTGCTCTGCGCGGAGGAGCCACGGTTGCCGTCCGTCAGCGCGGCCTTGCTCCACCCGTCGGCCTCGTACGAGCTGGACGCCGTCACGGTGCCGCCAGCGGCCGGATTGATGCCTGGGTTGATCCGGACGTTGTCGAAACGGGAGGCGGTTCCGCCTGTGACCAGACCGGCTGATCCGGCGGAGTAGAAGTCGTCGGTGACGGTGATCAGCGGGGTTGTCGTCGTCCCGGCGTACACGCGGAGCTTGGTGCCTTCGGCGATCAGACGCAGATGCGTCCACTGCCCTGCTCGGTAGCCGGGGATGGCGGCCTTGCCGAGCGTGGTGCCGCCGCGATACAGGAAGACCGCGCCGTTGTTGCGGATCGCGGCCAAGTAGCCCGTCTGGTAGTCGGTGCCGTTGATGCTGCGAAGTGTGACGCCGGCCCAGTTGTCTTCGCGGCCGCCGGTTGCGGTGATCCGCAGGTCGGCGTCGACGACGGCGTCCCGGTACTTGCGGCCTTCGACGGCTGCGGCGGCGGTGATCCAGTCGCCGACGTACGACTGCACCAGCTCGCCGTTCTGGACGCTCCACTGGCCACCGGGTTTGTTGACCTCTCGGTTCACGCCGAACCGGAAGTTGTCGGCGCCGGCCGCGAAGTCGTCACTGAACGCCGCACTGGCGCTGTCGTCCGGTGCGGTGGACGCAATCGCCTTCAGGAGTTGCTTGTGCCGATCGGTCACGGTCGCGCCGGACCGGTCGTACACCGAGAAGTCGGTGACGGTGGACTCCGCGATCGCCTGGGCGGTCAGCGGCTTCGTCTTGGCCAGCAGTGCCAACAGCTCGAAGTCCTCCTGGCCGTCGCGCTGGGCCTCGCCGCGGATGCTGTCGTAGACGTCGTACGCCGCCTTGTTGGGCCGGACGATGTAGTTGTCACCGCTCTGCGGCTCGTTGAATGTGTCGTAGACCCGGCTGTTGTCGCCGGTCGAGCGGTGCCAGTAGTTCCAACCCCAGTGCAGGAAGCCCTTGCCGCCGATCTTCCAGACCAGCCAGGGCAGCAGGCGGGTCTTGGCCAGCGGCTCACCGATCAGCCGGTTCATGTGCCGGTGCTGCGGGACCATGCACGTGTAGAGCCACAGCTCCTTGCCGTCCCGGCGGGCCTGCTGCCAGTAGCCGGCGTGGTCCTCGTAGTTCTCGGTGTACGGCGTCATCGTAGTGATGTTCTCGGCGGCGTCCGGGAGGAACGTGTAGCCGTGCGCCTCGTTCGTCAGCGGCTCGGGGAAGTAGTCGTCGTAGACGTCGTACAGCCAGCGTGCGGCGATTGCCTGGTTCTGGTGGGTCGGCTCGTCCAGCGCGCTCATGTAGAACCGGTCGGTCCAGCCTTTGGCGTCCAGGTGCGCCTTGAGCGCCGGAAAGACCTTGCGCAGGTACGCCGTGCTCTCGGCGGTGTTCGGCTGCACCAGCTCTTTCGTGGTGACTCCGTTGACGTTCTTCAGCATCTCCAGCCGGGGAGCGTCCGGGGCGCCCTCCAGCAGCGTCGGCGTGTAGAGGTACTGCATCGCGCCGGAGTCCACGAACAGCTGGACGAACCGGTCGAAGTGCGTCCAGTCGAAGGTGTAGTTGCCGGCTGCGTCGATCGTCGTACCGGGGATGAGCAGGGCCTGGAAGTCGACGTATACGACGTTGTTGCGCTGCTTGGCCTGCAGCTTGGCGAAGTTGCCGATCACCCGCCACCAGTTCGGTGAGTACGCCGCTGCGTTGTCGTACTGGAACGGGATGGCTCGTTCGGTGCCGGTGTAGTCCCAGCCGACAGAGGTGAACCAGTTGTTCATTTTGAACTCGGACTGGTTGGCCGGCGGCACAGTCACGTCGTGCACGGTCAGCCGGACCGGAACGGTGATGTCACCGGCGCTGTTCCGCACGACGACCGAACCGGTGTAGAGACCTGGTGCCTGCCCGGCCGGCACGCTGACGCCGTAGTGGAAGGCCTGCGTGTAGTTGGCGGCGACCTCGACCGCGGTGTTATCGACGAGGGCGTCGTAGTAGTTGCGGCTGCCGTCGGGCGGCAGATGCGGGTCCTGCAGGCGGATCTCGTCTTGGGCGACCAGGACGTTCGGGTGGTTGTACTGGCGGCGGACGGTGATCGCGCTAGCCGCCAGCTGTGCGCCGTTGGGGCCGGTCAGCGCCTGCGGCGTACCCAGCTGGACGCCCGTGAGCCGGCTGTCCGGCCGGATCAGCACCTGGGCGCCCTCGGCCTCACCGCGGGCGGCGTCCAGGTCGATGGCGGCTGTCGCGCCGGCTGGTCGGGCGGATGACGAGAAGACGTGGTCGGCGTTGTTCACCACCCAGACAACCGGTGGGGCTGCGCCGGCCGGCAGGGCCTGCTGGGCGCCGAGTAGGGACAGGACGACGACGCCGACGGCCGTCAGTAGGCCGGGAGGTTTCATCGGACACTCCTCACTGTTCAATAATGCTTACAGTGCGAGCGATGCGCGCAGCTAACAACGGTTTTCGCGGTTGTCGAAGGTGCTGACCGGAACCGGTCGAACGACGCTCCCCGGGTTTGAGAAGGTGTTACCGTGCTGGACGCTGACGACGTACGACGGATCGCGCTGACCTTCCCGGAGACCGTGGAGAAGAAGCGGTGGGGGCATCCGACGTTCGACGTGGCCGGGCGGATGTTCCTGACCGTTCCGGACGACCAGACGTCGTTCGCGGTCCGGTGTCCGCGGCTGGAGCGGGATGAGTTGATCCTGGCCGAGCCGGACAAGTTCTGGGTGCCGCGGCACGAGGCCGGGTCGAACTGGGTGCGCGCCCGGCTGGCCGCGCTGGAGGACGACGCGGAGCTGCGCGACATCCTGCTCGACTCGTGGCGGCAGGTCGCGCCGTCCGAACTCGTCGATTAACCACCTGAGGCGGGATCCCGGGCCGGGGTAGGGTCGGCCGGGTGACCGACAGCGCGCCGAACAGCCCGATCGACCAGCTTTCCGAGCGGTACCTCGAGGACTACGTCACCCTGGAGCCGATCGAGGCGACGTTCATCGGGATCCCGGGCCATGACCACGAGTTCCCCGACTTCAGTCCGGGCGGTTTCGACGGGCTGGCCGAGCTGGCCCGGGTGGCCGTCGCCGAGACCACGGAGATCGAGCCGGGCAGCCCGCGCGAGGAGGTCGCCCGGGACGCGTTCGTCGAGCGGCTCGGCCTGATCGGGGCGAGCCACGAGGCCGGCGTACCGCAGCATCAGCTGAACGCGATCTCGTCGGTTCCGGCGCATATCCGCAAGGTGTTCGACCTGATGCCGACCGCGACCCAGGAGAACTGGGAGACGATCGCGATCCGGCTCAACCAAGTCGGTACGGCGCTCGACCAGTACCGCGGGACGCTGCTCGAGCAGGCCGGCCGCGGTCGCGTCTCCGCGCTGCGCCAGGTCGAGGATCTGGCCGGCCGGATCGCCGGCTGGACCGATCCGAACGGCGACAACTTCTTCGGCGGGCTGGCCGCGCAGGCGCCGGACGGCCCGGTGAAACCGACCGTCGAGGCCGCGGCGGCGTCCGCGGCGAAGGCCTTCGCGGAGTTCGGCGGCTGGCTGACGGCGGAGCTCGCGCCGCGCGCTCCGCAGCGGGACGCCTGCGGCCGCGAGGTGTACGAGCTGGCCTCGCGGAACTTCCTCGGCGCGACCGTCGACCTCGACGAGACCTACGCCTGGGGCTGGCAGGAGCTGGCCCGGATCGAGGGCGAGATGGCCGCGATCGCCGCCGAGCTGAACGGCGGAGACCGCAACATCCAGGCCGCGGCCGCGCTGCTGGACGCCGATCCGGCGCGCAAGATCCGCGGTAAGGAAGCCTTCCGGGAGTGGATGCAGGAGCTGTCCGACACCGCCGTCGCGGAGCTTGCCGGCCGGCACTTCGACATCCCGGAGTCGATCCGCACGCTGGACTGCCGGATCGCGCCGACGTCCGACGGGTCGATCTACTACACGCCCCCGAGTGAGGATCTGACCAGCCGGCGCGGCGCCATGTGGTGGGCCGTGCCGAACGGGATCGAGGACTTCGCCACCTGGCGTGAGGTCACGACGGTCTACCACGAGGGCGTCCCGGGGCATCACCTCCAGTGCGCGCAGACGATCCTTCGCGGCGATCTGCTGAACCGCTGGCAGCGGGTCGGCTGCTGGGTCTCCGGGCACGGCGAGGGCTGGGCCCTGTACGCCGAACGTCTGATGGACGAGCTCGGCTACCTGGACGACCCGGGCAGCCGCTTCGGCATGCTGGACGCGCAGGGCTTCCGCGCCGCGCGCGTCATCGTCGACATCGGGATGCATCTGGAGCTGGAGATCCCGAAGGACAATCCGTTCGGCTGGCGACCGGGGGAGCGGTGGAACGCCGACCTCGGATTCGAGTTCCTGCGGGCGCACGCCGGGCTGGAGACCGAGTTCCTGAAGGCCGAGCTGAACCGGTACCTCGGGTGGCCGGGCCAGGCGCCGTCGTACAAGGTCGGTGAGCGGATCTGGCTGCAGGCGCGGGAGGAGGCCAAGCAGCGCAAGGGGTCCGGGTTCGACCTGCGGCAGTTTCACTCCGACGCGCTGAACCTCGGCTCGCTCGGCTTGGACCCGCTGCGCCGGGCGCTGGCGAAGCTGTGAGGTTCGTACTCGCGTCGCAGTCGCCGGCGCGCCTCCAGACCCTGCGCAACGCCGGGATCGAGCCCGAGGTGATCGTCTCCGGTGTCGACGAGGACAACGTCACCGCCGAGAGCCCGGCCGAGCTGGCCCGGCTGCTGGCCGCGCTGAAGGCGCGTGCCGTCGTCGCCACCCTCGACGAGCACGCGACCGTCCTCGGCTGCGACTCCGTTCTCGAGATCGACGGCGTCGCTTACGGCAAACCCGGCACGCCGGAGGTCGCCCGCGAACGCCTCCGCGCGATGCGCGGCCAGGTCGGCATCCTGCACACCGGCCACACCCTCATCGACACCGAATCCAAACAAGAGATCCGCGAACTGGCCTCCACCAAGGTCTACTTCGCCGACCTCACCGACGCCGAGATCGACGCCTACGTCGCCACCGGCGAACCCCTCGTCGTCGCCGGCTCCTTCACCGTCGACGGCCTCGGCGGCGCCTACGTCACTCGCATCGAAGGCGACCACCACAACGTCGTCGGCCTCTCCCTCCCCCTCCTCCGCACCCTGCTCGCCACCGTAGGCATCCCCTGGCACGCCCTCTGGACCCCACGCAAGACCCGCCTCACCTACGACCGAACCGAAGCCGCCCGCTACGACGAAACCCGCGGCGGCGAACCCCGCGCCCAAGCCGCCGCGCAGGCGGTCCACGCGCTCCTGCCCACTGGAACCAACCGAGTGCTGGAGTTGGCGGTGGGGACCGGGATTGTGGGGGCGGAGCTTGTTGCCCTCGGCCACCTTGTGCACGGGTTCGATTTGTCGGCGGACATGTTGCGGCATGCGAAGGTGCGGCTGCCGGGGCATGTGGCGGTTGGGGACGCCGGGGTGCTGCCGGTGGGGGATCGGCGGGTGGATGCGGTGGTCGCGGTGTGGCTGTTGCATCTGGTCGACGACAGTGAGGTGGTGTTGGGGGAGGTAGCCCGGGTGTTGCGGCCGGGTGGGGTTTTCGTGACGACCGTGGAGAAGACGGAGGCGAGCCGGTTCGCGGACGGGCGCGGGCCGAACGAAGTGCGGTCGCAGGACGGGCTGACGCGGTTGGTCGCGCGGGCGGCGGCGTACGGGCTGGTGCTGGACGGCGCGACGTCGTTCGTCGGGCCGGGGCGCGGTGCGGGCGCCGAGCCGGTGTATCCGGTCGTAAGATTCCGGCGTGCCTGAGTACCTCGACGGCGTCCGGGTGCTGCGGCATCCGAGTACGCAGACCCACACCGAAGCCACGCTGACGTTCGCCGTCGGCGCGCGGGACGAGACGCTGCGGACGATCGGCGTCGCGCACGCGCTCGAACACCTTGTGATGAGCACCGTCCGCCGGATGCCGATCGAGATGAACGCCGAGGTCGACGTGCTGACGACGTCGTTCATGGCCGCCGGCTCACCCGAGCGCGTCGGCGAGTTCCTCGAACAGGTCTGCCGCAGCCTCACCAACCCGCCCGTCGACCGGCTCGCGCTGGAGGCCGGCGTCCTCGCCGCGGAGGACGGCCACGCGGCCCACCCGGTCGTCGCGCTGCTGTTGTACGTGAAGTACGGCGCCCAAGGCCCCGGCCTGGCCTGGCTGGAGGGCCCTGGGTACGACGGCCTCACCGCCGACCACGTCACCGCGCTGACCGCCCGCTGGTACGTGAAGTCGAACGCCGTCCTGCAGGTCACCGGCCCGCTCCCCGACACCCTCCGCTTCGAGCTGCCCGCGGACGCCGTACCCCAGCGCTCCTACCCGGCCGGACGAACGTTCCCCAGCCGCACCGTCATCGAGTACGCCATCCCGGCCGCCGGCGTCCTGCTCACGCTGCCGCCCGAGGACGCCGTCCGCCGCTCCTCCCTGGCCGCCGAGATCCTCCGCCAGCGGATCGAGGAGCAGTGCCGGCACGTCGGCGGCCACAGCTACGAGGTCGGCGGCGACTCCGTCTCCAGCACCTCCGGCGCGGCCGACTTCATCGTGTACGCCGAGGCCCGCGAAGGCACCGAGGAGTCCGTCGCCCGCGCCGTCGTCGACAGCCTGCTCGACCTCGCCGCGAACGGCCCGACCGACGAGGAGCTCAACTACCAGGTCGACCGCTACCTCGAGCGCCTGAAGACCGAGCCCGAAGGTCTCCGGCACGAGTACAACAACCTCTTGGGCAGCCTGTTCGGCGAGCCCGAGGTCGAGCCGTTCGACGTCGACCAGCTGCGCGCCCTGACCCCACAAGACATCGCCGCCCTGCTCGCCGACGCGCTACCCACCGCCCTCGCCTACACCCCCGAGGACACCGCCGCCATCTGGGAGCCCTTCGGCTTCACCCGCGGCTCCTCCTGCCCCGTCACCACCGACCTCCCCGCCGGCCGCACCTTCAAGCCCCCGCTCTTCGCCCGCGCCGTCATCAAGGACGCCCGCACCATGCGCTGGGTCCGCACCGACGACGCCCTCGCCCTCCGCGACGAGGACGGCGTCCACCAGATCCGCTGGGACGAAGTAGCCGGCATCATGCGCGGCTCCGCCGACAACCCCACCATCGTCTTCGGCGCCAACGGCTGCTCGATCCCCATCTCCACCGCCATGTTCGCCGCCGCCGACACCCTCCTCACCGAACTCGAACAACGCGTCCCCGCCGAGCTCTGGTACGACGAGTCGAGGCTGCAACCCGGGTCGGACTGAACGTGGGATGAACTGTTGGCGAGAGCCACCTCGACCGGGCCTCGACGACCCGTGCTGATGTGAGGCTGGCGGCACACAGCCTGCTGAGGAGTCGCAATGGTCTCAGGTCCTTTCGATACCGGTCCGTCGAAGCCGCGTGGGCCGTTCGCGCGCTTCTACACGTTGCCGCTGGCGCACGAGCGCGTCTGGGAGCTGCTGCGGCACATGCAGGTGTCGATGCGCATCGTCGGCACCGACCTCGGCGCCGGGCATCCGAATCGGACGATGATGCAGCAGCCACGCGTCGACCTGCATCGCAGCGGCGTCCTGACGGTCGCGCCGGGCAGCCTGGCCACCCCGCTGTACGGCGAGCAGGAGCACCGCACGCTGAAGGAGCTGGTCGCACCGAACGCGGCGCAGCGGGTCGGCCGGCGGTTGCGTGGCCCGGACGTACCGTCCGCGGACCAGCGGGACGCACGGCGAGGCGCGTTGGTCGGGTCGTTGCGAGCCGTCGCCGACCTGGCCGAGTCGGCCGCGTACGACAACCCGTTCCGTCCGAAGCACGGCGTCCTGAGCGCTAAGCACGGCTGGACCCGGGACCGGCAGCTCGCCTACTCCGGCATGCGCACGACGCTGAAGTCGATGGAGGAGACCATCGCCGAGTCAGCGGCCGGAGTGCAACCGCAGTACGGCGGACTTCAGGAGGCGGTCGCAGGCGCCTGGACCGCCGCGCACTACGACAAGGTGCTGGCCGATCTGGAGAGCCGCGGCCACCTCCCGCCCGGCTCGACGCAGGACTACGCACTCGGCTGGGAGGCGGCAGATCCCCAGCAGCGCCGGCAGATTCTGGCTCAGGTGCACCGCAACGCTCCGGCCGGCTACGCGTTCGCCGAGGCTATCGCCGAGCGCACTGGGATGTCGGCCGAGCAGGCGCTGCACCGGATGAACAACGCGCCCCTGCAGTGGACGCCGGATGTCGCTGCCGGGCTGCTGATGAGCGGTTCGCCGCAGATGCGCGAACTCGCCGAGCAGGACCCTTCGGAGTACGCCGTCGCCGAGGGCGAGGTTGCCGAACTCGTCCGCGGTGAATTCGAGAACCTGAGCCACGTCAAGAACACCGGTCTGACCAAGATCGGCGGCGTCGATCCGGTTGCGCAGTCGGCCAACGGCGGACGCCGGACGGCGACCGCGGCGCTCGAGTTGATTGCCCAGCAGGAACAGGGCCTTGAGCAACCGGTCAAATCAGCCGATGTCGCGTTCGATCCGCGCTTCGGTATCGCACCGCCGGTCGGCGGTATCGCACCGGCCGCCCCGCCGGCCGTGACTGCCAAGACGACCAGCCAGACCCGCGACCCAGGTTTAGGGGTGGGCTGAGGCCCGCCACTGGCCGGGGCCGGCGTGGAAGGGCTGGCGGGCGTTTCGCCAGTACGTCGCCCAGTTGCTCGCGCGTTCGGTCTCGACGGGCTCAGGTGAAGCCGCGGGCCGCGCGGCGAGGACGGCGACCAGGGCGGCGAGCTCCTCGGGGGTGGGGTCGCCCTTGGTGATCTGGAGGTTCATGGCGGGGGCTCCCATCAGAGCGGAATGTTGCCGTGCTTCTTGGGCGGCAGGGTGTCGCGTTTGGTGCGCAGGAGGCGGAGGCCGCGGACGATCTCGGCGCGGGTCCGGCTCGGCTTGATGACGGTGTCGACGTAGCCGCGTTCGGCGGCGATGTACGGGTTGGCGAGGTGGTCCTCGTACTCGGTGATCAGCTGCTGGCGGCGGGCCTCGGGGTCTTCGGCGCCGGCCAGTTCGCGGCGGTAGAGGATGTTGACCGCGCCCTGGGCGCCCATCACGGCGATCTGGGCGGTCGGCCAGGCGATGTTGATATCGGCGCCGAGGTGTTTGGAGCCCATCACGTCGTACGCGCCGCCGTAGGCCTTGCGGGTGATGACGGTGATCATCGGGACGGTCGCCTCGGCGTACGCGTAGATCAGTTTGGCGCCGCGGCGGATGATGCCGTTCCACTCCTGGTCGGTGCCGGGCAGGAAGCCGGGGACGTCGACGAAGGTGAGGATCGGCAGGTTGAACGCGTCGCAGGTGCGGACGAACCGGGCCGCCTTCTCGGAGGCGTCGATGTCGAGGGTGCCGGCGAACTGCAGTGGCTGGTTCGCGACGACGCCGACCGGGCGGCCCTCGACGCGGCCGAAGCCGACGATCATGTTCGGCGCGAACAGCGACTGCACCTCGAGGAAGTCGCCGTCGTCGACGACGGCCTCGATCACGGTGTGCATGTCGTACGGCTGGTTCGGCGAGTCCGGGATCAGGGTGTCCAGCGCCAGATCGGTCTCCGACGGCTCGAGGTCGGCCGGGGCGTCGTACACCGGCGGGTCCTCGAGGTTGTTCTGCGGGAGATGCGCGACCAGGGCCTTCACCCACTCGATCGCGTCCTCCTCGTCACTGCCGAGGTAGTGCGCGTTCCCGGATTTCGTGTTGTGCGTCCGGGCGCCGCCGAGCTCCTCCTGGGTGACGTCCTCACCGGTGACGGTCTTGATCACGTCCGGCCCGGTGATGAACATGTACGACGACTCGTCGACCATCACGGTGAAGTCGGTGACCGCGGGGGAGTAGACCGCGCCGCCCGCGCACGGGCCCATGATCAGCGAGATCTGCGGGATCACCCCCGACGCCCGGACGTTGCGGCGGAAGATCTCGCCGTACAGCCCGAGGCTGACCACGCCCTCCTGGATCCGGGCGCCGCCGGAGTCGTTGATCCCGATCAGCGGGCAGCCGATCTTCATCGCCAGGTCCATCACCTTGACGATCTTCTCGCCGAAGACCTCGCCGAGGCTGCCGCCGAAGACGGTGAAGTCCTGGGCGAACACGCACACCTGGCGGCCGTCGATCGTCCCGTAGCCGGTCACCACGCCGTCGCCGTACGGGCGGTTGGCGTCCAGCCCGAAACTCGTCGACCGATGCCGGGCGAACTCGTCGAGCTCGGCGAACGACCCCTCGTCGAGCAGCAGCGCGATCCGCTCGCGGGCCGTCTTCTTCCCGCGCGCGTGCTGCTTCTCCACCGCGCGCTCGGACCCGGCGTGCGCGGCGTCGTCCAGCCGCTGCTCCAGATCCGCGAGCTTGCCGGCGGTGGTGTGGATGTTCACCGTCTCTCCCATGCCAGCACCCTACGCGTCAGTAGACCCTGCTGCCTGTGACCTCGGCCGCAACGACCCCTCGCGTGCGATGATCCGCGCATGCAGTACGCCGACTTCGACGCGGAGAACCGCCGGATCACCGGCGCCTACGGCCGGGAGACCGCCGACCCCGAGGCCCTCCAGGCCGCCGCCGACCGGCTCCGCGCCCAGTCCGCGGCCATCGCGAGCGACGCGGACCGGGCCAAGGCGTTCCGGCACCTGACGCTCCTCGACGAGTTCATCGAGAGCATCCGGACGCCGGCGCCCAGCAGCCAGGTCGTCTGGGCGGCCAACGACGCGATGATCCGCGGCCTGAGCACGACGGGTACGCCGGCCGAGCAGCGCGCGCGAGCGAGCGCGGCCATCGAGGAGATCGGCCGGATCGCCGCCGCCGCGCCCACCGGCGCTGAGCGGGACGCCGCGCTGGAGATGAACGGAGCGCTCGCCGAGTTCATCCGCGTCCTCGACGGCGAAACGCGCTGAGATGAACGTCGGACGGACGCCGGACAGCGAGATCCCGGACGTCGGCAACGGGCTCTGGGAGCGGATTCGGGACGCCGTCCAGGCCGAGTCCGGCGCGGAGACGTCACTGTGGAACGGTCAGCTCGACTACACCAACAACGCCAACCGCGGTGAGACCTGGGAAGACGGCCGGATGTGCCTCAACCGTGCGGACGTCGTCGAGCCGTTGCAGGAGATGTACGCGACGGCCGGACAGCCGGCCACTCCGGAACAGTGGATCAAGCGCCGGAACGCGCTGAAGACCGTCATCCACGAGTACAGCCACGTCACGGCGCCCGACGGGCACACGCACGCCGATCGCGAGGCGCAGCTGAGGAGGGGCTTGGCGCGCCCGATCGAAGAGGGCGTCACCGAGGCGTGGAGCCAGGACGTCGTCGATCGGGTCGCCGTCCGGGTGCTCCCGGCGGAGATGGCCGAGCAGATCAAGGCGGTCCGGGATGTGCGCGGCCCGCACGCCTACCCGGCCTGGGAGCCGGCGGCGCGGTCGCTCGCCGGCCGGGTCGGCGCCGACGTCGGCCTCGACGGCACCGAGGTCCTGCGCCGGATGTCCGCGGAAACCCTGGAAGGCAAGGCGCGCGTGGTCGCGGACCTGCTGTACGACGCCTCCGACCTCCCGAACGTCGTGCCGCCGTCCGAGGAGCAGACCGTTCGCGAGGAGATCTCCGACTGGATCCAGGGGAAATTCGCCGAGCTGGACGCCCTGTACTGGGACCCGCGAGCGAATCGGGACGCGATCTCGAAGCAGCGCGGTCTGGAGATCGCGGCCGGCGCGTCGGACGTCGTCCGCGACGCCGAAAAGTTCTACCGCACCTGGCACCACCCCACCCAGGAGCTGGACAAACTTCGTGGTGTCCTCGAAGGCCAGGCGCCGGCTGCTGGAGCGCCGCGGGTACCGCAAGGTGAAGCGGCCCAGGGACGGCGGACGGCGCAGCCCGTGGAACAGATCGCGACCCGCGGTACACCTGCGCGCTGACGCCTACGGAGTTGGGCCGACGGCGAAGAGTTTGGTGAGGCGGGCGGCCAGGGCCAGGTCGCCGCGGACGGAGAGGTGCTGTTTGAGGACGGCGAGGATCGGGTCCTCGTTACCGGTGACGATTCGCAGCAGCGTGGCCGGGTCGGTGCGGATCGAGATGTCCGGTTTGAGCGGGTGCACTGCGAGAACGGTGCAGCGGCCGCCGGAGATGTGCAGCCAGTACTCGTCGACGGATCGCCCGTCCGCGCCCGCCCCCGTGATCAGCCAGGCGACGACGGCGTCGAATCCGGCCGCGCGGGCGGGCCGGAGATACTCCGGCATCCGGCGAAAGATCTCGCGCAACGCGATCTCTCGCACTCCCCCGATGAGTCGATGCCGAAGCTCTCGCTCCGATGTCCGGTCGACCAGCCGGGCCAGCTCACTCGCGTCCAGGGACGTCAGCCGGTCCGATTCGAGCCAGACTGCGTTCCCACGTTCGGTCATCGAGCCCACCACCCCCGCGCGGCAGTTCCTACCAGACCGTAGGAATTTCCTATGATCTGATAGCTTTGTCAAGTGGTGGAGGGGTCCGACAAACGCCGCCGAGCGGCGCACCTGGGCCCGGAGCGCCGGCGGCCGATGCTGCTGGACGCCGCCCTTCAGGTGTTCTCCGCCAAGGGCTACGCCGGGACGACGATGCAGTCCGTCGCCGATGCGGCCGGGGTGACCAAACCCGTCGTCTACGACTCGTTCGCCAACCGCGACGAGCTGCTGCTGGCGCTGCTCGCCCGCGAGGAGCAGCACCTGGTGGTCTCGATCGTCGCCGCGCTGCCGGCCGACCCGACCGTCGGCACCCCCGAGGAGCATGTGCTCGAGGGCCTGACGGCGTTCCTGACCACCGCCGCGCAGAACCCGCAGTCCTGGCGGATCGTCTTCGGCGCGCAGTACGGCGCCGCCCCGGTGGTCGCCGAGCGGGTGCTGGCCGCCCGGGCCTTCCTGGTCGAAGGCCTGCGCCTCACGCTGCTCAAGTCCCTCCCCGGCGTCACCGACCCCGGCGCCAACCTCCCGGTGCTGGCCGAGCTGCTCGCGTCGATGACGGAGTCCTGCGCGCGGATGCTCGTCGTCGACGGCACCGACCGGACGCCGGCCGAGCTGGCCACGGTGGTCTCGCAGGTCGTCGGCGGCGGTTTCGGCAATGTCTGAGTGACGTACCGTGAAGTAGCGTGAAAAACGGTCACGATCGGCATCCACTTGGCGGACTTCGAGGGGTGCAGGTGGGGTGCGCCCGCTAGGGTGGGCGAACGTGACCGAGACCGGTAGTGAGACCCGTACCCGCGCGCGGTTCGAGGTGCCCGAGGAGTTGCGCGCCGACGTTCGTCTGCTCGGCGAGATCCTCGGGAAGGTGCTGGTCGAGTACGCCGGTCAGCCGCTGCTCGACGATGTCGAGAAACTGCGTGAGCTGACCATCGCCGGGGACGGCGAAGGCGCCGAGCAGCTCGTGGCGTCATGGCCGGGGGACCGGGCCGAGGATGTCGCCCGCGCGTTCGCCTGCTATTTCCACCTCACCAACCTGAGTGAGGAGCTGCACCGTGCCCGGGTGCTCCGCGAGCGCGACCGGGTCGGCAACGCCCCCGTCACCTCGGAGCTGGCCCAGGCGGTCGAGCAGATCGCCCGCGACAGCGGCGAGCAGCAGGCCCGCGCGCTGCTGAACGGGCTGGAGTTCCGCCCGGTTCTGACCGCGCATCCGACCGAGGCTCGCCGCCGCGCCGTCCTGGCGACGATCCGGCGTATCTCGGCGCTGTTGGAGGAGCGGCACGACCCGCGCGCCGGTGACAGCGAGCTGTCCGAGAACCAGCGCCGTCTGGTCGAGCAGGTCGACATCCTCTGGCGGACGGCGCAGCTGCGGGAGAACCGGCCCTCCCCGCTGGATGAGGTTCGCTCCGCGATGGCCGTCTTCCAGGAGACTCTCTTCGACGTCGTCGGCAACGTGTACCGCCGGCTGGACGACGCGCTGGCCGGTGACGGCGCCGGTCTGCGCCAGCCGGTCGTGGCGCCGTTCGTCCGGCTCGGCTCCTGGATCGGTGGTGACCGCGACGGCAACCCGAACGTCACCGCCGCCATCACCCGGGAGGCGATGCAGATCCAAGCCGATCACGTCCTGCGGGCGCTGGAGCGGGCCACTGACACGCTGGGCCACACCCTGACGCTGGACGCGGCGACCACGCCGCCGTCCGCGCCGGTCCGCCGCATCCTCGAGGACGCCCGGGCAGTGAACCCGGAGTTGATCGCGGACATCGAGACCAGGTCGCCGTCCGAGCCGCACCGGCAGTTGCTGCTGCTCGCCGCACGCCGTCTGGCCGCGACGCGCTCCCGGGACGCCGACTTCGGCTACCCGCGGGCCGCTGACTTCCTGCACGAGCTCAAAGTGCTGCAGGACTCGCTGGTCACCGCAGGCGCGCCCCGGCAGGCGTACGGCGATCTCCAGCAGCTCATCTGGCAGGTGAACTCGTTCGGCTTCCACCTGGCCGAGCTGGAGGTTCGTCAGCACTCCTCGGTGCACACCAAGGCTCTGGAGGAGGTGCTCGGCGGCGGTGAGCTGTCCGAGCAGACCGAAGAGGTTCTGGCCACGCTGCGTGTGATCGGGCAGATCCAGCAGCGCTTCGGCCCGGAGGCCTGCCGTCGGTACGTCGTCTCCTTCACCCGGAACGCGGGTGACCTCGCTGCGGTCTACGAGCTCGCCGATGCGGCGCTCGACGGCCGTCCGATCGAGCTGGACGTCGTACCGCTGTTCGAAACCGGCGAGGACCTGCAGAACTCGGTCGACGTGCTCGACAACGCCATCCAGCTGACCCGGGTCCGGCACCGGCTCACCGCGAACGACCGCCGGTTCGAGGTCATGCTCGGCTATTCGGACTCCGCCAAGGACGTCGGCCCAGTGTCGGCGACGCTGGCGCTGTACGACGCGCAGGCGCGGATCACCGCGTGGGCGCAGCGGAACGCGATTCGGCTGACCCTGTTCCACGGCCGCGGCGGCGCGCTCGGCCGCGGTGGCGGCCCGGCGAACCGCGCAGTGCTCGCCCAGGCGCCTGGCTCGGTGGCCGGTCGTTTCAAGCTCACTGAGCAGGGTGAGGCCATTCCGGCCCGCTACGGCAACGCACCGATCGCGCAGCGGCACATCGAGCAGGTGACGGCGGCGACGCTGCTCGCCTCCACTCCGGCGATCGAGGAGCGCGCGGCCATCGCTGCGGAGCGCTTTGCGGTGATGGAGAAGACGCTCGACGAGGCCGCGCGGACGGCGTACCACCGGCTCGTGAAGGCCGAGGGCTTCGCGGAGTGGTTCGGCCGGGTGACTCCGCTGGAGGAGCTCGGTCAGCTGCCGCTCGGGTCCCGCCCGGCCCGCCGTGGCGTCGCAGTGTCCTCCCTGGAGGACCTGCGGGCGATCCCGTGGGTCTTCGCCTGGTCGCAGGCACGCGTCAATGCCCCGGGCTGGTACGGGCTCGGCTCCGCCCTCGCAGCGGTCGGCGATGTCGCCGTACTGCGGGATGCGAACCAGAACTGGCCGCTCTTCCAGGTGATGCTGGAGAACGCCGAAATGTCGCTGGCGAAGACGGACCGGCGCATCCTCGGCCGCTACCTGGAGCTGGGCGACCGGGCCGACCTGACCCAGCTGATGCTCGACGAGCACGCACTGACGACGGAGTGGGTGCTCAAAGTCCTCGACCAGGAGCGTCTGCTCGCTGGGCGCCGCGTTCTGGGCCGTGCTGTCGAGCTGCGCAACCCGTACGTCGACGCCCTCAGTTACCTGCAGTTGCGGGCCCTGCGTACGCTGCGTACTGATGACACCCTCACTGAGAAGCAGATCGTGCGCACCCGGCGGTTGCTGTTGCTGACCGTTTCGGGCGTTGCTGCGGGTCTGCAGAACACCGGCTGATGTTCGGCGACCTGGAGCGGCCGCCACTCGACGCACGCTTTCTGAGTGGGCGGCTGGTGCGTCCCGGCTCGCTGTGGACGCAGATCGACGTAGTGGCTGACACTCCGTCGACGAACGCAGACGTGGCGAAGGCTGCGGCTGATGGCGCGGCTGAGGGCTTGGTGGTGTTCGCCGAGCACCAGTCCTCTGGTCGTGGTCGGCTCGGGCGCACCTGGACGACGCCGCCGCGGTCAGCGCTGTTGATGTCGGCTCTGCTGCGCCCGACGGCAGTCGACCCGGCGCGGTGGCCGTGGCTGGGCTTGCTGGTGCCGCTGGCGGTCGCTGCGGCCGTCCGGCAGGTGGCTCAGCTGCCGGCGCAGGTGAAGTGGCCGAACGACGTACTGGTTGAAGACCGCAAGCTGGCGGGCATTCTGCTGGAGCGGATCGAGGGGCCGGCCGCTGTGGTCGGCATTGGTCTCAACGTGTCACTGCGGCCGGACGAGAAGCCACACCCCGCGGCGACGTCCTTGGTGCTGGAGGCTGCGGCGACTGTCGACCGAGCGACGGTTGCGGCCGCCGTACTGCGTGAGCTCGGCTCGCGCTACCAGTCCTGGGTGGATGCGGGTGGTGACCCAGGTGTGCTGCTCCCGGAGTACAGGGAGCTTTCGGCCACGCTGGGCCGGGAGATCCGGGTGGAGCTGCCGGATGGCACGTTCCTGACCGGTACAGCGCGCGATCTGGCCGCCGATGGCCGCCTGATCGTCGACACCCCCGACGGCGAGCGTTCACTCGCCGCCGGCGACGTCACCCACCTCAGGGCTCAGCCGAACAGCGCCGCCGAGTAGCCCAGAACGAACATCAGCGCTGAGGTGATGACGGCTCCTTTCGCCGACAGCTTCCGCGCGATCAGCATCGCCAGGAAGATGGCGCCGATCGCGCAGAACCAGCTGAACGCGAACTGATTCATCGTCGCGCGCGCGGCCGGATCGAAGTCCGCCGCCGGCCCCAGCGGCAGTAGCAGGACGCCGCTGAGGCACCACAGGATCAGACCGAGCCCGAGGACCCGCCGGATGACCGGGTGGATTCGACCGCCGAACACCAGCAGCAGGATTCCGAGCGGCGCGGGGAGGAGGCCCCAGAAGAACCCGATATGGCGGGCGACCGTCTCGCTGTTGCCGAGCAGCGGCGCCACCGCGCCGGCGATGGACGGTCCGCCCTGGAGCGCGGCCACGAAGCAGAGGACCATACCGATCAGGCCCAGACAGCCGACGCGGCCGACGCTCTTCCCGAGATTCTCGTAGGCAGTCACGCCGCCCAGTTTCCCGAACTGCGGGGGCAACTAGTTCGTGAACAGTTTGGCCGCGGTGATCAGGGTTTGGATGATGCCGTAGCCGAGCAGGACGGCGACGAGCAGCCAGGAGATCACCAGGCGTGGGGTCTGGTTCATCGGGTCGCCTCCGCGGTCGAGGTGGACTTCTCGTGGAACTTGGCCGCGACCGGGCGGATCAGCAGGTTCGCGACGAAGCCGAGCGCGAGGACGCCGACCATCGTGAACAGCGCCGGCCGGTAGGCCTCGGCGGTCAGCGTGCCCGGCTTGCCCTCGCGGTCCAGGAAGCCGTTGATGATCAGCGGGCCGACGACACCGGCCACCGACCAGGCGGTGAGCAGCCGGCCATGGATCGCGCCGACCTGGTAGGTGCCGAACAGATCCCGCAGGTACGCCGGGACGGTGGCGAAACCGCCGCCGTAGAAAGACAGGATGACCGCCGCGAGCAGCACGAAGATCGCGGTGCTGTTGTGGCCGACCGTGGCCAGCAGGAAGTAGGCGATGATCCCGACGCCGAGGTAGACGGCGTAGATCGGCTTGCGGCCGATCACGTCGGACGTCGACGACCAGACGAACCGGCCGGCCATGTTGAAGATCGACAGGACGCCGACGAACCCGGCGGCCGCCGCCACCGCGACCGTCGACTTGCCGTCGCCGCCGCGGAAGAAGTCCTGGATCATCGGGCTGGCCTGCTCGAGGATGCCGATCCCGGCGGTGACGTTACAGAGCAGCACGACCCACAGGCACCAGAACTGCGGTGTCTTGATCGCGTTCGCGGCGGAGACGTTCGAGGTGGTGACGAGCGCCTTCTGCTTGACCGTCGACGGGTCGAACCCGGCCGGCTTCCAGCCC
This sequence comes from Kribbella sandramycini, assembly GCF_013131805.1. Lineage (GTDB taxonomy): Bacteria > Actinomycetota > Actinomycetes > Propionibacteriales > Kribbellaceae > Kribbella > Kribbella sandramycini. Next base: position 291,099 of record NZ_JABJRC010000009.1, read on the forward strand.
TCGGCGGGGACGCGGATGTTGAAGACGCCGAACATCATGATCACGAAGTAGCCGAGGCCGAGCGTGACGAACAGCCCGACCAGGGCGCCGCCGCTGGCGACCGAGCTGCTGACGTTCGGGTCGTACGCGGCGTCGTACGTCCCGAGTAGTTGCCGCGACAGCGGACTGGCGACCAGCGCGCCGCCACCGAAGCCCATGATGGCCAGGCCGGTGGCCAGGCCCGGGCGGTCCGGGAACCACTTGATCAGGGTGGAGACGGGGGAGATGTAGCCGATCCCGAGCCCGATGCCGCCGATCACGCCGTACCCGAGGTAGAGCAGCCAGAGCTGGCCGGTGCCGATACCCAGGGCGCCGACCAGGAAGCCGGTGGCCCAGAAGCAGGCCGAGACGAACATCGCCTTCCGCGGGCCGCTGCGCTCGACCCAGGTGCCGCCGATCGCGGCGGACAGGCCGAGCATCACGATCGCGATGCTGAAGACGACTCCGACGGAGGTCAGGCTGGTGTCGAAATGCTTCACCAGCGACGTCTTGTAGACGCTGGTCGCATAAGCCTGGCCGATACACAGGTGCACGGCGAGCGCGGCCGGCGGGATCAGCCACCGGCTGTACCCCTCCGGTGCGACCGTGTGCTCCCGGTCGAGTACCGACAAGATGCCCATCACGGCTCCTCTTCGCTCTGCGTTTGTCAGATCAAACGCATGATCCCTCGCGCATCCTCGCCGACCTGTATGCATTTTGTGAAGAGTTGTACCACTTGCTTTGCCCGATCGTGTCGGGGCGACGGGACAACCGCCCCCGGCAACTGTGACACTGGGGCCATGGCGATCTCGGCGAAACTGTTGGGCGAGGACGAGTACGTCGTCGTCAGCACCCGCACGCACTGGAAGGCGCTGATCTTCCCGGTCTTCGTGCTGTTGCTGGTGGCCGGCGGCGGCGGTTTCCTGGCGGCGATCATTCCCGCCGGCGACCTGCAGACCCCGGGCCGGATCGCGATCCTGGCCGTCGGCGTCGTCATCCTCCTGACGTTCGCGGCCAAGCCCTTCCTGAACTGGTTCTTCTCCACCTACACGCTGACCAACCGCCGCCTGATCACCCGCCACGGCATCCTCACCCGCACCGGCCGCGACATCCCCCTGATGCGCATCAACGACGTCTCCTACGAGCACCACCTGATGGACCGCATCCTCGGCTGCGGCACCCTGCACATCGAATCAGCCGGCGAACGCGGCCAGGTCGTCCTCCCCGACGTCCCCCACGTGGAACACGTCCACCTCCAGATGTCCGACCTCCTCTTCGGCGGCCCCGAAGGCCGCCCCGGCGACGGCATCCTCGACGACGAAACCCCACCCGCCCACCCCCGCCGCAACCCCCCAGAAGAAGGCGAAACCCTCTTCACCTCCAACTGACCCCGGTCAGTTGGCGAGTTAACCTGACCGCAGCCAGGTGATCGGCTCAGGAACTACACCAGCAGTTTGCTGAAGGCGGCCGGGAAGTATGTCCGGCGGCCGCGAACTGCAGGTGGGGTTGAGAGCCTGCGAGCTGGTGGTGAGGTGGCTCGTGCGCCGGTTGGCTGGGGGCGGCCGGGGTCGGCGAGCGGGCGTGCGGTTAGCGGACGGCGGGGAGGTCGCCGGTGTCTGGGTCGAGGGATTTGGGTGGGGTGTGTTCGGCTTCGTCGAGGAGGATTTCTTCGCGGAAGACGAAGCGGCGGTAGGACCAGAAGCGGAAGAGGGTGCCCAGGCCGAGGCCGACGAAGTTGGCGGCTATGTTGTCGGAGAGCCAGCTGTGCAGGTCCAGGACGTAGCGGGAGAAGGCCAGGCAGCCCCAGGCGATGATCAGGCCGATGCCGTTGAGGACGAAGAACAGGACGTACTCACGGTGCAGGCCGGAGCGCTCGCGGTGGCGCCACGTCCAGTAGCGGTTGCCGAAGTACGTCGCCAGGGTCGCGACCGTGGTCGAGATCAGCTTGGCGGTCAGCGGCTTGTGGTGCAGCATGCCTTCGCCGGAGTCGGCCAGGACGAGCGGGTTGTTGAAGACGAGCCAGTTGTAGATCGGCAGGTCGACGACCAGACCGAGCAGACCGACCAGACCGAATTTGGCCACTTCGTGCACCAGGTGCTCGACCTGGCGGTACAGCTTGGTGAAGAGCTTCAACGGTCTCCGGCACTTTCTGTGATCACGCCGCAACAAACAGAGGAACTACCACGGTACCTGCCGACCGGTCCCGTCCCGAAATCGCCAGCGTGCCCCGGTAGCCGCCGTAAGCCTGATGCGATAAGGCAATTAGGCTCCGTTCGTGAAGTTTTCCCGAGATGACTTGCCGGTCGGTACGCCGGTCGTCGGCATGGTCGGCGGCGGGCAGCTGGCCCGGATGACCCAGGAGACCGCGATCGCGCTGGGTGTTCAGCTCCGCGTGCTCGCCGAAGGGCCGACGGTTTCCGCAGCCCAGGCGGTCGCCGACGCCCCCGTCGGCGACTACCGCGACCCGGACACGGTCCGCGGGTTCGCCGCCGAGTGCGACGTCGTCACGTTCGACCACGAGCACGTCCCGACCGACCTGCTGCGCGCGCTCGAAGCCGAGAACGTAAAGGTTTTCCCCGGCCCCGACGCGCTCGTCCACGCCCAGGACAAAGCGGTCATGCGCAGCCGCCTGGACAGCTTCGACGCGCCCTCGCCGGCCCACCAGGTGGTCGCGTCCCCGGCCGACGTCGCGGATTTCGCCAAGCGCGTCGGCGGCTTCCCGATCATCCTGAAAACCACCCGCGGCGGGTACGACGGCAAGGGCGTCTGGTTCATCGACGGCCCGGACGACGCCGATATCGCGGTCGCGTTCGGTAGCGGCGTACCGATCCTGGCCGAGGAGAAGGTGGACTTCGTCCGCGAGTTGTCCGCGATCGTGGCCCGCTCACCGCACGGTCAGGCGGTCGCCTACCCGATCGTCGAGTCGGTGCAGGAGAACGGTATCTGCGTCGAGGTCACCGCCCCCGCGCCCGGCCTCGCGCCGGAGCGCGCCGCCCAGGCCCAGCAGACGGCGCTCCGGATCGCCGGTGAGCTCGGCGTCGTCGGCGTCCTCGCGGTCGAGATGTTCGAGGCCCGCGACGGCCGCCTGCTCGTCAACGAGCTCGCGATGCGCCCGCACAACACCGGCCACTGGTCGATCGACGGCGCCGTCACCTCGCAGTTCGAGAACCACCTGCGCGCCGTCCTCGATCTGCCGCTCGGCTCCCCGGCCGCCCGCGCGCCGTACACCGTGATGGTGAACGTGCTCGGCGGCGACGTCGAGGACATGCACCGCGGCCTGCTGCACTGCCTGGCCCGCGACCCGGGCCTCAAGGTCCACTTCTACGGGAAGTCGGTCAAGCCGGGCCGCAAGGTCGGCCACGTGACGGCGTACGGCGACGATCTCGAACAGACCCGGGAGCGCGCCCGGCACGCGGCCGCGTACCTGACCGGCACGATCGACGAGTAGAAGGACGGCAGCTGTGATCGGCATTGTGATGGGCTCGGATTCGGACTGGCCGACGATGAAGGCGGCGGCCGAGGTGTGCGCCGATTTCGACGTGCCCTTTGAGGCAGATGTGATCTCGGCGCACCGGATGCCGACCGAGATGATCGACTACGGACGGTCAGCGCACGAGCGGGGACTCAAGGTGCTGATCGCCGGCGCCGGCGGGGCCGCGCACCTGCCCGGGATGCTCGCGTCGGTGACGCCGCTGCCGGTGATCGGCGTCCCGGTGCCGCTCAAGTACCTGGACGGGATGGACTCGCTGCTCTCGATCGTGCAGATGCCCGCGGGGATCCCGGTGGCCACGGTCTCGATCGGCAACGCGAAGAACGCGGGCCTGCTCGCGGTCCGGATCCTGGCCGCGAGTGACGACAAGCTGCGGGACCGGGTGCTCGCGTTCCAGGAGTCGCTGGCCGAGCTGGCCCGGGCCAAGGGCGCTACCGTGCGTGACGGCGCGACAGACCTCCGTAAATCGTGACCTCCGGCCGGTTTTTCACGGCCCTCCCGGGGTAGTCGTCAGATCCCACCCAATTGTCGTCTAAGGTCGTCGATCGTGACTCCGCCCGCTGATTCGGATACGCAGCGCATCCCGGTCCGGTACTGGATCTGGCTGTTCGGCGCTGCCGTGTCGCTGCTCGGCGACCTGACGATCACGTTCGCGATCGGCTGGTCCGCGAGTAAGCACGGCGGCAGCGTGGCGGGTCTGATTCTGCTGCTCGCGGCGGCCCCGCGGGCCGCGCTGCTGCTGATCGGCGGCGCGATCGGCGACCGGTTCGGCGCACCCCGGGTCCTGCTGGCCAGCTGTACGGCGATGTTCGTCGTCACCGCGGCGCTCGTCCCGGCCACCCTGGCCGCGGGTGAGCCGGTCTGGCTGCTGGTCTGCCTGGCGCTGGTCGTCGGCGTCATCGATGCGTTCTTCCTGCCGTCGTCCCGCTCGATGCCGCGGCTGCTCGTCCCGCCGCAGCAGGTGCCGCGGGCGCTGGCCAGCTTCCAGGTCGTCGGCGTCGTCTTCGCCGTCACCGGTACGGCGGTCGGCGGCGTGCTCGTCACCTGGGCCGGGCTGACCGCGGCCGCGGGTTTCGACGCGATCACCTTCGGGATCATGATCATCGTCCTGATCCTGCTGCGGAAGACGGTCGCGCCGCCCGGGCAGATGGTCACCGGCATCCTGCGGTCGATCGGCGACGGCGTGCAGATGGCCTTCGGCCGGCCGCTGACCCGCGCGCTGCTGATCACGATGACCGTCGCGGCCGGGCTGTTGATGCCGCTCGACGCGTTGCTCTTCCCACTGCTGGCCCGCTCCCACGGCTGGAACGCGGCGACGGCCGGTCTGCTGGTCGCGAGCCGCAGCCTCGGCGTCGGCATCATCGCGCTGCGCATCCTGCTGCGCGGCGCCTTCCCGCGGCCCGGCATCTTCGCGGCCGTCGGGCTGATCGTCGCCGCGGCCGGCCTCTTCGGCCTATCGGTCTTCGAACCGCTCCCGCTCGCCTTCGCGGCCGGCGTCCTGAGCGGCATCGGCGTCGGGACGTTCACCGGTCACGTGCTGCCGCTGCTGATGAACTCGGTCGAGCGCGAGTACCAGTCCCGGCTGCAGTCGGTCGTCGTCCTCTGCCAGAACCTCGCGCTCGTGGTGATGAACCCGGTCCTCGGCGCGCTCGCCGATCTGGACGCCGTCGGTATCACCGGCGTCTGCCTCGGCATCTCCGTGGTCGCGGCGCTGGCCGGGGCGGTCGTGCTGACCCGCCCCGTCCTGCGCAACGCAACTGTTTAGGGCTTGCCCGGGGCCCGGTAGGTCCAGCCCGCGGCGCGCCACTTGGTGGCGTCCAGGAGCAGGCGGGCGTCGATGACGACCGGGTTCTCGACGCTGCCGCGCAGCGCCGCCGGGTCGAGCTCGCGGAACTCGGGCCACTCGGTCAGGTGCAGGACGGCGTGCGCCCCGGCGATCGCCTCGGCCGCGCTGGCGGCGTACTGCAGTGTCGGGCGGACCCGGCGCGCGTTCTCCATCGCCTCGGGGTCGTAGACGGTCACCGTCGCGCCGTGCAGCGAGATCCGGCCGGCAACGTCGAGCGCGGGCGAGTCGCGGACGTCGTCCGTCCCGGCCTTGAACGCGGCGCCGAGGACGGCGACGTTCTTGCCGACCCACTGGCCGCCGAGCAGCTCGTGGGTCAGGTCGACCAGGCCGGCGCGGCGGCGCTGGTTGATGTCGTCGACCTCGCGGAGCAGTGTGATGACCTCTTCGACGCCGAGCTCACCGGCGCGGTGCATGAACGCGCGCAGGTCCTTCGGCAGGCAGCCGCCGCCGTACCCGGGGCCGGCGTACAGCATGCCGCGGCCGATCCGCTTGTCGTGGCCGAGCGCGTCGGCCAGTTGGGTGACGTCGGCGCCGGTCGCGTCGGCCATCTCGGCGAGCGCGTTGATGAACGAGATCTTGGTGGCCAGGAACGCGTTCGCGCCGCCCTTGACCAGCTCGGCGGTCGGCAGGTTGCAGACGACGACCGGCGTCCCCTCGGCGATCGGCGTCGCGAACACCTCGCGCAGCCGCGCCTCGGCAACCTCCGACTGGACGCCGAAGACCAGGCGATCCGGGTGCAGGGTGTCGTCGACGCCGTGCGCCTCGCGGAGGAACTCGGGCTGCCAGGCGATCTCGACGCCGGCCCCGGCCGGGGATTCGGCGTGGAACCGGGCCTCGACGACCTTCGACGTCCCGACCGGGACGGTCGAGCGGCCGACCACCAGCACCGGGCGGGTGAGCAGCGGCGCGAGCATCGAGACCACCGAGTTCACCTGGGTCAGGTCGGCGGCGTCGCTGCCATCGACCTGCGGGGTGCCGACGCAGATGAAGTGCACGTCGGCCCAGTCGGCGATCTCGCGGTAGTCCTTGGTGAACCGCAGCCGGCCGGACTCCACGTGCTTCTTCAGCAGCGGGTCCAGACCCGGTTCGTACAGCGGGGCCTTGCCGTCGTTCAGCAGCTTCAGCCGGTGCTCGTCGATCTCGACCCCGATCACGTCGAAACCGAACTCGGCCATCCCGGCCGCGGTGTTCGCGCCGAGGTAATTGGTGCCGATGACGGCGATCCGCAGCGGGCGGGAGGTCGCTTCACTCATGCCGGGGACTCTACCGACCGCGGTTATCGGCCGGTGACCGGCTCATGGCCAACCGGGTTCCGGACCGTGCGGACTTCGTCACTTTCGGCGTCCGGGAACTCCCCGCGGCCGGGCGGACGCCGTACTGTGAACTCGTGAGTAACTCATTCGACCTGTACGCGCTGTCCGAGGAGCACGACGCCATCCGGGCCGCGGTCCGCGACGTCTGCGACGCCAAGGTCGCGCCGAACGCCGGTGATGTCGACGAGCTGGCCGAGTTCCCGAAGGCGTCGTACGACGCGCTGAAGGCCTCGGACTTCCACGCGCCGCACATCCCCGAGCAGTACGGCGGCGCCGGGGCGGACGCACTCGCCACCGTGATCGTGATCGAGGAGGTCGCCCGCGCCTGCGCGTCGTCCTCGCTGATCCCCGCGGTGAACAAACTCGGCTCGCTGCCGCTGCTGCTGTCCGGCTCCGAGGAGGTCAAGCAGGCCTACCTGCCGCCGGTGGCGGCCGGTGACGCGATGTTCTCCTACTGCCTGTCCGAGCCCGAGGCCGGCTCGGACGCCGCCTCGATGAAGACCCGCGCGGTCGCGGACGGCGACGGCTACGTGCTGAACGGCGTCAAGCGCTGGATCACCAACGCCGGCGAGAGCGAGTACTACACGGTCTTCGCGGTCACCGAACCCGACGCGCGCTCCCGCGGGATCTCCGCCTTCGTCGTCGAGAAATCCGACGCCGGCGTCTCCTTCGGCGCCCCGGAGAAGAAACTCGGCATCAAGGGCTCCCCGACCCGCGAGGTCTACTTCGACAACGTCCGGATCCCGGCGTCCCGCCTGATCGGCGACCCCGGCACCGGCTTCGCCACCGCGATGGCCACCCTCGACCACACCCGCGTCACCATCGCCGCCCAGGCCCTCGGCATCGCCCAGGGCGCCCTCGACTACGCCCTCGGCTACGTCCAGGAGCGCAAACAGTTCGGCAAGGCCATCGCCGAGTTCCAGGGCCTCCAGTTCATGCTCGCCGACATGGGCATGAAACTCGAAGCCGCCCGCCAACTCACCTACGCCGCCGCCGCCCGCTCCGAACGCAACGACCCCAACCTCACCTACTTCGGCGCCGCCGCCAAGTGCTTCGCCTCCGACACCGCCATGGCCATCACCACCGACGCCGTCCAACTCCTCGGCGGCTACGGCTACACCCACGACTACCCCGTCGAACGCATGATGCGCGACGCCAAAATCACCCAAATCTACGAAGGCACCAACCAAGTCCAACGCATCGTCATGGCCCGCCAACTCCTCAAGGGCCTCGCCTGAAGGACACCGCCTCCGGCGGCGACTGCCCCTTCCAGCACCTCCGGCGCGCACGCGACCAAGCCACACCCACCTCCCAGCCGCGCGAACACCCGCCAAGACGCAGGTAAGCACGACGATTCCTGCTCGGTTGCCCGCGGGCTGAACTCCTGCCGGTGCGGATCCGCCGGGCCGGGACCGAGGCCGGCGAACAGCTTGTTGAGGTACTCGGGCGGGATTGTGAGCGTCGCCGACTTGAAGGCGACCGGGAACCATAAATCGACTGGCATCCAGCCCTGCTCAGGATCACGCCGAAGCTCAAGCTCAGCTCGGGTTTCGACTGCTCATGCAACTGGTCCTCAAGCAGCTCCCGGGACTCCTGGTGGCTGCATCCCCTCGACGCCGACCGGCCACCCACCGAGACGTCACCGGCATGAGGACCGCTCACGCCAGTCACAACATCCACCGGGGACTGTCCTCAGCTGTCGGCGAGCTGGCCCACCTCAGTGAGTGGTTGGCGTTCGACAACGCCGAACAAGCAGCCATCCAGCGGATGCCGGGGCCTCGTTGGCAGGGCGACCGCGGCATCGCAAGCGCTGTTCTCCGGGGCTGAGAACCAGCTCGCGGCCGCCAGTCTCGGCGATGACGAACCCCGGGCCGGAGGTTGAAGCAGCATCGCTGATGAAACCGGCCGCATGGTCGGTTCTGCGGAGGCTCGCGAGTTCATGACATCGCTGGCGGCGCCTCTTCGACGCCACCTTCTCGTCCTGACTCCAAGATCCCTACAAAGGGCTCACGTCGAACCATTGCAACTTTATGCCACCACGCTTGGGACAGAGGTTCCCATCATTACGCTGTGAGTAGTGACAACTGCAAACAGTAGCCCCTTTTGTATTGGGGAACGATGGGGCACCACTTCTGGAGGAAACCGCAAATGCGCAAAATTATGGCGCTAGTCGCCTCGCTCGCCGCAATGACAATGACACTGACCGGCCAGGCGTGGGCCGCCCAAGCGTCAGGGCCAAGCGCTCACGGGAACGCGGTGATGGCGCCGGCCGGCGCCGAGCTGTCCAGGGACATCTATCTCTCGACCGGGGCACCGGTGGGGTCGACGGCAAGCTGGTCCCGGTCAATCTATCTGGCAGCGGGCAACTATCGCTGGCAGCTGGACTTGACCGGCCTGGGCAGCCCGCTTGAACGGGAGATCTACCTGGCCGCGGGGACGTACGAGTGGGTGGTGACGGTCCGGCGCATCTTCACCCATACCGACTCGAAGTACGTGGTGGAAAGCACCCTCAAGCAGGCTTGCTGTGGTCCGGCATCGCTAAGCACGCGCCTGTATACCCCGGTCAGCGGCAACTACCACATCGGCTCCTTGCTGATTCCGTCCTGACCAAGCGGCGGCAGCCGAGCCTGGCGTTGTCCTGCAATGAGCCACAGCACCGCGGCGCTGTGGCTCAGCAGACTTCACTGAACATGCCGGCGTCCGGCTGCAGCTGAAGAGAGCCGACCGAGACTGTCGACACGCCACCAATAGCCTCTCGGACCCCGGTGGAAGGTTGCGCAACCTTCGATTTTGCGACACCAGGAGCCGCCGCCTACATCGGTCGGGCCCCGCATTTGGCCCTCAACGACGAAATGCGCGAGAAGAAGGCGCTCCAAACCGAGCCCTATTCGCTGCCCGATAAACTCATGCCCCCAGCGCAGTCCAATGGTGCAGGCGTCCCGGCTCCGTCGCTGCGCCGTGGGGTGTTGCCAAAGGCTGGTGATTGCCGAGTAACAACGAGAAAGAGATCGCAGGTCAGGGGGCAGATCGGCCGCGCTTATGAGGTTTGCGGTGCGCTCCGCCGCCGGTCAGCGAGCTGATGCGCTCGCCATCTATCAGTCGTTGCGCCGCCGGCTGACGGAGGAACTCGGAGTCGAACCTGGCACCGAGATCCGTGCTGCCCATCGCACGATTGTCGACGGTCCGAGCACATCGCGCCTGGCAACGGAACCGGCCGAACGGCCGGCACAGCCGGAGGGCGACGGCGTCACCCATATCGCGAGGCTGGTGGTCGGCAGCGACGACATCGGTACGGGCGGTCAGGTCCGGAGCTCGATGTACATCGACTACTCGATCCAGGCCCGTTGGGCCGACGCCGGCCTGTCGATCCGGGAGCTGGCCGCGGCCGGCGTCGGGCCGGTGGAACTGAATGTGGCGATCGAGTACCGGCAGGAGCTGGTCCTCGGCAACGAGGTCGTGATCGTGACGCGGTTCGAGTACCCATCGCCGAAGATTGTGCGGCTGGTGCAGACCATCGTCAGACGGTCCGACGGGGTCGTGGCCGGGGTCGTCACCAGCGTGACCGGCCTGCTGGACCTCGCCTCGCGACGCCTGGTCGACGACGCCGCCGGATGCTGGGCGAGCTTCCTGCGCGATCCAGCCGTCGTCGGCCTCAGCACACCGTCGACGCCGAAGGCCTAGCCCACCAGCGCATCGTCGTCAGATCTCAGAGGGATTGGGGGAGGAGGTTCAAGGCCAGGGCGATGAGGCCGGCGGTGGTGGAGATGAGGGTCGAGCCGACGTGCATGGCGATGGAGAGGCGGATGTCGTGCTTCTTCCAGACGAGCCAGGGGCCGGGGAGGAAGAAGACGAGTTTGGAGAAGAAGGTCCAGGGGGCCCAGAAGTGGTAGAGGGCGAAGAGGACGGTGTTGAGGATCGGGGCGGTTGCGCCGAGGTGGGCCAGGCGGGGGAGCAGGAAACCCCGGAAGTAGAGCTCTTCGATCAGGGGGAGGGAGATGCCGGTGAGGGGGAGGCAGATCGCCAGGGTGGTGAGGATCGCGGTGCGGCTGTGGCCGTCGAGGTAGGTGGTGGCGCTGCCGCCGGCTTCGGCGTACGGGAGCCAGGTGAAGAACTGCTCGAAGACGAAGTTGTCGAGCGGGATGAGCGCGAGCGAGACGATCATCATCCAGAGGAACAAGGGGATGGCGAGTGCGGCCAACTTTGCCTTGGGCAACGGTTTGTCGGTGTAGTGGAGGACGCCGCGGAGTGTGAGCCGGCCGTTGCGGCGGTGGCCCAGCCAGTACAGGGCGGCGAGCAGTGGGTAGAGGATCAGGCAGAGGGCGATTGCCCAGCCGAGGAAGACCGGGGCGCCGAGCGCCAGGGCGAGGGGTTCGCCGGCGAGCAGGTAGGCCGCGACGATGAGGACGCCGGGGACCAGATGGAGCGCGACGGACAGGGGCAGCGAGTGACGATCGGCCAGCAGGCGTTCGGTGAGTGCTTGTCTCATGGCGACGACAATCCCCGCGGCGCCTGACACGGGACTGACACGCACCTGACAGGCGGGCTCGCCAGTTCACCGGTTCAAGGCTGTGGTGACGCGGGCGGCCAGTTGGTTGGCGTGATCGATACTCGAAGGCTGTAGCCAGCCTTCGTGGAGAGTGGGGGCGCCGCCGTTGTTGACGGTCATCTGGAAGTCGAGGCAGGCCAGCCAGAGCGCGCGGAGGTTGAGGACGGCGGGGAGTCTGGTGAGTTCCTCGTCGGTAAGTTCGACGTGTCGGGTGTAGCCGTCGAGGACGGCGGTGAGGTTGTCGGGGGCGGCTTCGGCGGTGGTTCGCAGCAGCCAGGCGAGGGCGGGGAGGCGGGGGCCGCGGCCGACCCCGGCCCAGCCGGTGATGCTGAGCGAGCCGGGGGCGCCTACTGCGGACCAGAGGTGGTAGTTGCTGTGGGTGAGGGCTTCGGGGAGGCCCTCGGCGTCGTCGGCGGTCTCTACCTGGTCTCGCAGCCAGTCGAACTTCTCGCGGGCGGCCTCGGGAACCTTGGGTTCGACGGCAGCCAGGAAGCTCATGGCGGCGGCGAGGTCTTGGCTGGGGCGGCCGACGTAGAAGCCGCCGTCGGTTTCTTCGGCGCCGCCGGGGCGGGCTACTGCGCCGGCTCCAGCCGGGAGGGCGTGCAGGCGGCCTAGTAGGTCGCCCAGCTCTTGGGCGACGGTGGCGGATTCGCTGCGGCCGTGCTCGTCGGAGGGGCGGCCGCCTTCGATGAACTGGGTGATGATGACGCCGCTGCCGTTGAACGTCGAGACAGGGTGCTCGTGGGCGAGCCGTTCGGCGGGGTAGTCGTGCGCGGCCAGGAAGCGGAGGATCTCGGCGTCCCCTTCGACCCGGGCCGTCTGGTCGGCAGGTGACGAGAACACCCGCGCGATCCACGCGGAGCCGTCGGCCGGCCGGACGTAGAGCGTCGACGGGTAGTGGCCGGGCCAGGAGCCGCGGGGGCGAGTGGCCGGGTCGTCGTCGATCGGGGCCAGCGATGCGATCTTGACGCCGTACCGCGTTTCGAGATGCGCCTTGAGATCCGGGGGTGCGACGGGCCGCGTCCGCGCGAAGGGGGAGCGGTTGATCTGCTCCACATCGGCGAGCGCCTGCGTGTAGCGCTGCCCGGTCTCGCGAGCGCGCTGACGGACGGCGCGTTTGAAACTGCCCTGCTTGGTCATACAAGCCTCCTCGACATGTCCCCGCTCCCCAGCAGCGCGACACTCGATACAGGCCTGGACACTCACAGCTGGCCTTGAGGGCAGTTTCCCCTTCGCCGTCTCGAAGAACTCGCTGGGGGAGGCCTTCAGAGGCTGGGCGTCGGCCGACGCCCAGCCCCCATCCTGCTCAGCATCCTCCGAGAATGTCAACAGACCTCAGTACTTGACGGAGCCGCCCCAGTCGTCACGCTGCAGCCCGCCGGCGTCCCATTTCCAGTGGCTCAGGGTGTTGGTGGCGGACTGGGCGAAAACGTGCTGTTCGTTGTTGTAGACGGACGCCGCTGGGTCGGAATGCGCTTGGCCACCCCAGTTGGCGAAGTTGACCGTGTTGGTGGGCTGATCCCACCACCAGTGATACAAAGTGTTGTCGGCGCCGCGCGCGACGACATGCTGCTGCGAGCCGTAGCGGTAGCCGGCAGGCGTCCCTTGGAAAGCCGCGGGCGCGCCCGCCCACTTGTCGGTGTGCAGCCCGTCGCTGGGATCGGCCCACCAGTGGAAGAGCTGGCCGTCGGCTGCTCTGGCAAAGGCGTGGATCTGGGCGTCGTACACAAAGGTGGTCGGGTCGGAATGGGCCTCGCCACCCCAGGCCTCCACCTGCGGACGAGGATCATCGGCTCGCCGCCACCAGTGGTACAGGCGGTTGTCGGTGCCGCGGGCAACCACGTGGAGTTCGTCGCGGGACGTGAATGCGGAGGGCTTGCCGATGATCGCGACGGGGGCTTTCGGCCAGTCGCTGACCCGGTTGCCCTGCCAATGCGTGAGTCCGCCGTCGGCGGAGCGTGCGAAGACCTGCAGCTCATTGCCCCAGACAACCGGCGTCGGGTCCGAGTACGCCGAACCGCCGAGGTCGGCCGATTGGACCGCGGGATCGCCCTCCGTCCACGACCAGCTCTGCAAGGTGGCGGCGGCGCTCCGGGCGAAGACGTGCTGCTGGTTGCCAAGGGCAACCCCAGCCGGCTTGCCCTGGACCGGGCCGTTGGCCCAGACGTCCCGCTCGATCCCGATCCCCGGCGTCCACCACCAGTGCTGAAGGTTGCCGGTGGCGGACGGCGCGAACAGGTGGTTCTGGTGCTTCCATGCGAACGCGGGTGATCCGGCCGGCTCCTCCGGGCCGACGGCCGAGCCGGCGCCGTACACCTCCAGCTCGTCCATGAAGGTGACGGTCGCCTGGTCGGTGCCGCGCTTCTTGAACGACACCCGGACCCACCGCGCCTGGACGGCGGGGAACGCGAGGTCGTACCAGATCTTCGACTGCCCCTCCGGGCGATCGCCCGAAACCGTCTTGCGCGCGGTGAAGTTCGTACCGTCGGTGCTCGTCAGCACGGTGACCTCGTCCGGCCGGTAGTGCTGGTACTCCTCGTACGCGTGCACCTTGACCTCGGCGACCCGTTGCGCCGAGCCCAGATCGATACTCATGTCGGTGTACCGATCGGAGCCCTTGAACGCCTTCCAGCCCACCGATCGGTTGTCCGACCAGGCATCGCCGAGCTGGCCGTCGGTGAGCTGGCGCTGGGTCTCGTCCGGATGGCTGTCCGGCGCCGGGTTGAGCTGGTACGCCTTACCGGCCGCCAGATTCGGCAGCGCCGGCGAATACCCCGAGACGCTGATCGAGTTGAGCTGGTAGCCCGGGCTCCCGCTGGTCACCTCGATCCGTACGTACCGCGCTTTGCCGACGAACCCGGCGAAGTCGTCCCCGCCGTTACCGCTCGACGTCACGTGGGCGTCGACCCAGCTCGTCCCGTCGTACGACGTCCGTACCTTGTAGCTCTGGGCGGCGGCCGTGGCCCAAGCGAGATGGACGCCGTCCGTTCGGCTCTGCTGCCCGAGGTCGACCTGCAGCCACTGCGTGCCGGAGCTGCTCGCCGGGCGCCAGCCGCTGGCGGCATTACCGTCGACTGCCTTGTCCGCGCCGAATCCGTCCGCGGCCGGGGAGCTTGCCGCCGGCTTGCCGCGGGCGTGGTCCTCGGCGATCACGGGGAGCCCGGCGGCGGCGTCCAGCGCCATCCGGCGGATGCGCTGCTGGTAGCTGACGTCCATGGCGTAGGTGTCACCGGCTTGGGCCATCGACGTGGCGAGATCCTTGGCCAGGCCCGGGTTTCGCTTGCCCAGCAGGTTGAGGACCTCCCAGTCCTCGATCCCGTCCCGCAGCGATTCGTACCGCGGCGACGACTCGAAGGTGTAGTTCTCCGCGTCCGGCCGGACGATGTAGCCGTCGCCCTTACCCGGCTGGTCCTTCATCGAGTACTGCCAGTTCATCCAGGCCCAGTGCAGGTATCCGGTCACGTTGCGCGAGTACGCGTACCACATGGTCATTCGCTGGTGCCATTGCGGCTGGTCGACGAACCTGTTCAGGAAGTTGGCGGCCGGGCCGATGCAGTTGTAGAGCCACAACTCCTTGCCGGCGGCCCGCTGTGCGTCGAACGCAGCCCGGTTCTCGTCGTACAGGTTCAGGATCGGGATCACGATGTCGGCCTTCTTGGCCTGCTCCAGCCCCATCTCACCGATCAGCGCGTCACCGAGTTTGACCTCCGGCCAGCGGCTGCGGATCCGCTGTTCGAGCGGATACCACGCCGCGCCACCGGCGCTGTGCCCGGCCTCGTCGCCGATGTGGTGCCACCACAGGCTCTCCCAGCCCTTCGCCCGCAGGTGGTCCCGCAGCGCCGGGAAGAACTGGTCGATCCATTTGCCGGCCTGCGGGGAGTCCCAGTCGATCCAGCTGAACGAGGCTTGCCCGGTCGCGGCGTCGGGTTTGCCGAGCACCTCGGTCAGCCATTTGCCGTTCGGCCGGTTCGGGTCGTACCACGGCGACCCCGAGGTGTGCGGCCCGGACATCGTGAAGCCCTCGAGCCGCTTGACGTGCCCGGCGGCCATGATCCGCTCGACCACCTGGTCGAAGCGCGTCCAGTTGAAGTGGTAGTTGCCGTTGGCATCGACACCGCTACCGCCTTCGCGGAGCAGATGAATGACCGGCAGCTGCAGACTGTTGCCCCGGTACCGCTTGTGCATCTGCGCGAAGTTGTCGATCACCTGCCACCAGCGCTCGTCGTACCGCTTGACCTTGAAGGTCAGCTCACCCGTGTCGCCGGCCATGTGGTCCCAGGACGCCGGCCCGAGCATGTTGTGCCACAAGGCATTCGTGAACTGGCTGTCCTTGGTCGGCGGAATCACCACGTTCCGCACGTTCACCGACACCGGAACCTGCAGGCTCCCGACGCTCGTCCGAATGGTCGCCGTCCCGGTGTAAACACCTGCTGCCGCCTCGGCCGGCACGTACGCGCGAACCCAGATGGACTGCGTACTGTTCGCCGCGACCGCCATCGACTTGTCGTTCCGCAACCGATCCGGGAACAGCCCAGGCCCGTTCCGGACCACCGGCGTCACCTCACGCCAGCCCTCGGTCGAATTCTTCTCGAGATACTCGTAGTCGACGAAGTTGTAACTCAGATTGCTCGCCGCGATACTCCCCGCCGCGCCCGACAGCGCACTGAACTCGACCCCCTCGACCGTGAACCCCTGCCCCCGCCGCAGCACGATCTGCGCGCCCTCGTAGTCATGCCGCGCCGTATCGAGCGCCACCTCCTGCCCAGCCTCGTCCGACGGCCCGCTGTCCCGGAACACAGAGGTATAGGCAGACTCGGTCCAGACCGACATTCCGCCGCTCGACGGCCGCACCGCCTCAGCAGCCGGCTGCGGTGGGCCGACAGCGACAACCAGCGAAATCGTCAACAGCAGAGCAAGAAACATCCAGGGCCGGCGAGGCACGTTACCTCCAGTGGTCGGGCGACCACCCGATCATGAAGCCCCCACAGACTTCCTGGCCAGCAACTGCCCTAGACCTCTGCTGACCGAAGGGCCCCGCCTGAGCCTGGCCGGGGCCCTCGGATGTCAGCGGCTGATCACCAACCGGGGCACTGGTGGCAACCGGCGACGGGAACGTCGGCGGGGGCGGACTGGAGGGCGAAGGGAGTAACGGCGGCGAGGCCGAGGAGGGCGGTGGCGAGGGCCTTCTTGATGCGGTTCATCAGGAACTCCATTCAGAGGCGGTTTGGGTTCACCACGAGGCTAGGCCGGTTGCGTGGGGGAGCCGTCGCCGCGGTTTGCCTAGGAATGGTGGTCCTACCTTGGGGGGGACGCCGGGGCGGCATACTGGGTGGGTGTCGCATCCGTACGCGCGTGAGCTCGGGGAGTTTCTGCGGGCGCGGCGGGGGCGGTTGCAGCCGGAGGATGTGGGGCTGGAGCCGGGTGGGCGGCGGAAGGTGGCCGGGTTGCGGCGTGAGGAGTTGGCGCTGCTGGCCGGGTTGAGTACGGACTACTACCAGCGGATGGAGCAGGGGCGCGAGCTGCGGCCGTCGGACGAGGTGCTGACGGCGCTGGCCGCGGCGCTCGGGCTGGACGACGCCGAGCGGCGGCATCTGTTCACGCTGGCGCGGGCGGCTCGGCGTCCGATGCCGGTCGCGGTGGAGCGGACGCCGGAGTCGGTGCCGGACAGCACCAGAAGGTTGCTGGCGGCAATGGATGCGCCGGCGATCGTGCTCGGCCGGCATCTCGACGTCCTGCACTGGAACCGGATGGCCGAGCTGCTGCTCGGCGACTTCACCGCCATCCCCCGCGACCGGCTGAACCTGTTGCTGCTCGTCTTCGACGAGGTGCAGGCGACCGAGTGGGGCTGCCCCGAGTGGGAGCGGCACGCGCAGGACTACATCGCCATGATGCGCGCCTCGATCGCCACCGACCCGACCCACCCGCGCGCGACCGAGCTCATCGGCGAGCTGAGTATCCGCAGCTCCGCCTTCCGCGCCCTCTGGGCCCGCCACGACGTCGGCGCCACCACCAGCGGCACCCGCGTCTACTTCTCCCCCGAAGTCGGCGAGATCACCCTCGACTGGGACACCTACCCCCTCCCCGGCAACCCCGGCCCCGTCATGCTCGTCTTCACCGCCGACCCCGGCACCCCCGACGCCGACCGCCTCCGCCTCCTCGCCCACCGCTCCCACCAGTCATGAAGCCGGTTTGCCCAAGAGGTGGCGAAGGGCGGGCTCGAGGGTGACGTAGCGGTAGGTGTGACCAGCCGCGGTCAGCGCGGCTGGCAGCACCCGCTGCGAGGCATTGGCGAGCTCCCGGGCCCCCTCTGCGCCCAGCAGGAGCTGCGGGCCGAACGTTGGCACTGGGACGAAGGCAGGTCGGTGCAGAACCCGCGCCAGCGTGGCGGCGTACTCGCGGTTGCGCACCGGGTTCGGAGCGACGGCGTTGAGCGCGCCGGACAACTGCCCGTCCCACAGCGCACGGTGATAGATGTCGAGCAGGTCGTCGATCCCGATCCAGGCCTGCCACTGGTCGCCGGACCCGAGCCGTCCGCCGAGGCCCGCCGCGAAGAGCGGGTACTGCGCCTTCAGTACGCCGCCGGCCGGCGTCTGCACCAACCCTGTGCGGACGTGGACGACGCGCAGACCGCCGTCGCGCGCGGGAGCGGCGGCCTGCTCCCAGTCCTCCACCAGCTCAGCAAGGAAGCCGTCGCCGCGCTCGCTCTCCTCGGTCAGGACGTCGTCCCCACGGTCGGCTCCGTAGTAGCCGATCGCCGAGGCGCTCACGAACACCTTCGGCCCGTTGGACGCCGCCGCCGCGACCGCGGCCAGCGCCCGAGTCGGTTCGATTCGGGACGCACGCAGTTTCGCCTTGTGCGCCGGCGTGAACCGCCCGGCGATCGATGCACCGGCCAGATGGATCACGGCGTCGACGCCGTCCAGCAGCGTCGCATCGGGCGCGGCCGGATCCCAACGGCGTTCATCAGCAGCCTTCGCGGCACCTCGCACGAGGCGTACGACGGTGTGCCCCGAGGTGCTCAGCAACGCGGCGAGCGCCGTACCGATCGTCCCGTGCGTACCGGTCATTGCGACCGTCAGCGGGCGCATCCCGCCGCTGCGCGCGCGGCTCAGGGCGGCGAGATCGTCGGCCAGCTGGCGATGCCGGTACTCGAGCATTGAGCGCAGCAGGAAGCCTGGCACCGTGCTGTCGATCTCGTCGGTAATCTCGGTGGCGTCCGGACCCGCGGCGGCGAAGCTGTGCGTGTGCCGCCATTTCACGACATTCCGGACGACCGCCGTGTCGAACTCGTCGACGAATCGCTCCGGGGCCTGGGCGCCGCTGTGCCGCGCAACCCAGTCGAACCCGAGCGGGAAGCCGAGCACCGCGACACCGCCGGCGAGGTCCTCGGCCTCCTGCTTGATCCGGACCGGCATCCACGGCGGAGTCAGCCGGACGACGGCGCCCGCGCGCTCGTGCCACGCGTACACCTCGTGCCGCGGCGCGGCCACCACACTGGAGCGTTTCAGACTCATGTACCGCAGACCTCCACTTGCCGAACGAGCAGATTCTCAGGGGACCGGGTCGGCGGTGACCATGAGGTTGTCACGGTACCCACCGGCATCCCGGTTGTACGGGCCGCCGCACGTGACGATCCGAAGTCGACGCGGACCTGTGCGGTCGAAGAGCTCGTCGACGGCGAGCAGGGTCTTCGGTACGTCGCGGACCAGCGTGACGCGATAGCGGTGCGCGGAGCCGTCGGCGGTCCGGACTTCGACCAAGTCGCCCCGCCGGACCTTACGGAGCCGCACCAGCGGACCGATTCCGTACTCGCGGCTGTCGAGATGACCGCCGAGGACGACGGACCCGGTGCGGTCGGCGGGCGCGGGCCCGAAGCGATACCAGCCGATTGTCCGCGGATCGGGCGGCAGCGCCATCTGGCCGTCGGCCGCGACACCCATCGCCGCGACCGGGAGGTCGAGACCGGCTGCGGTGACGACGAGCCGCCGCGGTGCCGGTGCGTCGACGACCGCAGTCGGGAGGTCCGCCGGCCGGGCCGTGATCCGGCCCGGCGACACGGGCGCCGCACCCGTGGGGCGAGGAGTGGGGGACTTACCCGCCCCGACCGACGGTGCGGCTGCCCGCTCGCCTCCGGCCTCGGGCCCGGCGCCGGAGTCAGCACACCCCGCCGAGCCCAGGAGGAGGCCAGAGGTCAGTGCGGCCGTCAGAACGACGGCCGCACGTCGGCGACGGCGAGTCACGACCGCGCGCGTACCTTGGCCAGTCGTGCCGACCCGACGCTGATCGCGCCGATGGCCGCCAGTACGGCGAGGCCCAGCGCCCAGACCGGGGTGACGCCGTCCGATGCGGCCTGTCCGCCGGTGCCGCCTGGGATCCCGGACGGGTTGTGGTGAAGCCCGGAGATGGTCTGGACAGCGAGCTTCAGGTTCTTGTCCGCGGCGCTGCCCCAGGCGTAGACGATCGTGTTCACACCTTCCTTGACCGGAACGTCGGCGGGCCCGAGCGCGACGGTCGACGTACCGGCGAGCGCCACGTCGGCCTTGACCGTCCCGGCGGGCAGATCGGCCTTGGCCTCCTCAGGGTTGGTCAGCCCTGCGAAGACGGGTTTGCCGCCGGCCCGGATGTCGACCGCCGGCGCCGCCGCGGTGTGCCGGACCGTCAACCGGCCCTTGCCTGCGGCAACCTTCGAGACATCGTTGACGAACGGCGTCAGCACGGGTTTGCCATCGGCGCCCAGATGCGCCACCACGGTGATGTTGGCGCCGCCGGGAACCTTGACATCGTCGGCTTGGATGACCGCCGCGCCGTTCGCCCCGGCGCCGGCCGCCGTCACCTTCAGGTCGTACGCGCCCTCCGGCAGCTTCACCGGGTCGGTCAGCGTCCCGGGCTTGAAGTCGGTCAGCAGGGCCTTGCCGTTGGCGTACACGTCCACGGTGGCGCCTGGAACCGCGTGCAGAACCGAGACCGTCGCATTGGCAGTCGGTCCAGCTTGCGCGGCCGCCGCCGGCAGACCCGCCAGCAGCAGTCCGGCCGCCATCACAGCGGTGACACGACGAACAGACATGAATCCTCCTTGAGTCAGCCTTTGACCGCACTTCCGGCCGACCCCAGCGCCCGGATGCACTGCGGCGGAGATTTTCCGATCAGATCTTCGCGGGCCACCAGAAGCGGTCGCCGAGCGCGAAGGCGAGCGCTGGGACGACGACCGTCCGGACGAGCAGGGTGTCGAGCAGAACACCCGTGCAGACGATGATCCCGACCTGCGTCAGCGTGATCAGCGGCAGGACGCCGAGCACCGCGAAGACGGCCGCGAGCAGAATGCCGGCGCTGGTGATGACGCCGCCGGTCAAGGTCAACGCGCTGAGCATGCCGTCCCGCGTTCCGGCCGTCCGGGCCTCCTCCCGCGCCCGGGTGGTCAGAAAGATGTTGTAGTCGACGCCGAGTGCGACCAGGAACAGGAAGGACAGCAGGATCACCGATCCGTCGAGCGCCACGAATCCGAAGACCTGCTCGGACAGCAGCCAACTGATGCCGAAGGCCGCGAAGAACGATGCGACGACGGTGCCGACGAGCAGCGCCGCGGCAAGCAGGCTGCGCAGCAGGACCGTCAATACTCCGCCGACGAGGAGCAGGATCAATGGCAGGATGACCATCCGGTCCCGAGCATCGGCCTCGCGAACGTCGAGCTTCGCCGCGGGCTCACCGCCGACTGCGGCGTCCGCTCCAGGGACAGCGCCGACTCGCTCCCGCAGCCGCTCGACGGTGGCGAACGACTGCGCCGTCCCGGCCTCCGCATCGAGTACGACGGTCAGCTCGGACAGCTCCGCGTTGCCCGCGGTGACCCGAACCGACGCGACACCCTCCGTCTGCTGCGCCACGCGGCTGACCTCTCGAATCGCTCCGGATCTGGCGACCACGACGACCGGCTCCGTCGTCCCGGCCGGGAAGGCGCCGGCGAGAACCTTGGCACCGCGGACCGCCTCCGGCTCGACGCGGAACTGCTCGTTCTGCGGCAGACCGGTCTTGACGCCCAGGCCACCGAGAGACAGCACGCCCAGGACGGCCACGGACGCAGCCAGAACCACAACCGGGCGCTTGGCGACCTGGGCGCCCAGCCGACCCCAGAGCTTGCCTTCCCGCGCGACATCGCCGACCCGCGGGACGAACGGCCAGAACACGCGACGGCCGGCCAAGTTCAGGGCAGCCGGTAGCACCAGCAACGCCGAGAGCATCGCCAGCAGGACGCCGACCACGCAGGCGACCGCGATGCCCTGCAGGGTCTCGGTGCTCGCCAGCAGCAAGATGAGCAGCGCGGCGATCACCGTGCAACCGCTAGCGAAGATCGGCTCGAACACGCGCCGGACCGCCTGCCGTACGGCCATGCGGTGATCCTCGGTCGTCCGCAACTGCTCGCGGTATCTGGCGATCAGCAGCAACGCGTAATCGGTCGCGGCGCCGAACACCAGCACGCTCGCGATACCGGTCACCTGGCCGCCACCCGGGAGGCCGGCCGCCGACAGGGCGAGGCCGGCCAGCTTGAGGGTCGTCTGCTCGGTGAGCGCGACGACGGCCAGTGGGATCGCGACCAGCGCCGGGCTGCGATAGGTCACGAGCAGCAGGACCGCGACCACGGCGGCCGTGACGATCAACAGTCTGCGGTCCGCTCCGTCGAAGACCCGGGTCAGATCAGTCGTGAAGCCGGCCTCGCCGGTCACCTGCACGGTGATACCGGCCGATCCGGCGTCGGCCGACTTGGCTCGCAGTTCATCGACCGCTTTCGACACGGCGGCATCGTCCGGCGCCGTGAGTGGGACGACGGTGAGGGCGACCGTACCGTCTTCGGAGTACTGCGGGGGCGGGACGGCCGAATCGCGCGCCAGTGGACGGACGGCGGTGCGCACCGCCTCGACGGCCTGGCGATCGGCCGCGCCGAGGACGGCGCGATCGGTTCGCGACTGGACCAGCAACGCGGTCGACACCTGGTCGTCCGCGAACTGCCGCCGGAGTTGCTCGGCTTTCGCCGATCCGGCGTCCGTCGAGAGCCCGGTGGCAGAGCGCGGCGTGGCCGGCGTCGGCTCGGGCGCCATCAGCACGGCGGCGGCCACGGCCAGCGCGCCCAGCAGGACGAGCAGTGCGAGCCGGCGCGAAGTGACTGACATAGTGGCACCCTGATCTCGACGAAAGACTTGACGGTCAATTATCTTGATGATCAAGACAATAGGGGACGGGGATGACGAGTCGCAAACCAGGGTCGGTGGAGGTCACTCGGCTGATCCAGTTGCTGGTCGCCGAGGGGCAGCGCATCGCGCACCGGTTCGCGCAGCGCCACGACGCGCATCCGACCGACATGGAGGCGCTGATCCGGATCCTGCAGTCCGGCGCCGACGGCGCCCCGATGACCGCTGGGGAGCTCGGGCGTGAGCTGGGCCTGACTTCGGGGACCGTGACCGCGCTCGTCGACCGGCTGGAGCGGGCCGGTCATGTCCGCCGGGAGCGCGACCCGGTCGATCGCCGCAAGGTGCTGATCCACTACGGCGATACCGGAATGCAGCTGGCGCGGCAGTTCTTCGTCCCGCTGGGCGATCTGCACCGCCAGGCCACCGCCGAATTCAGCCCGGCGGAGGTCGAGGTCGTTCGACGCTACCTCGCGGCGACGCTCGACTCCTATCAGGCGTACCGCCGGCGCCTCGAGGACGACGAGTGAGCTCGCTGCATCCGGACCCGGGGGAACGGTCGAAGACCGGCTGACACCTGTTCGTGCGGCCAGGTGGCGGGAGGTCGGAATGACTGTGGAGCTGCTGGCGGCGCGGGCGGGATTGGCTAGAGTGTGCGCCGTGGCCAGTGCGGAGGCCGGCCCTCCGTCGCCGGCAGAGATCTCGAAGGCGTTTGCGGAGGGGCGTCCCGACAGCCTGGCGGACGCCTATCGGTGCTGGTCGTCGCTGATCTTCACGCTCGCCCTGCGAGCCCTCGGCAATCGCGCGGACGCCGAGGATGTGACCCAGCAGGTCTTCGTCTCGGCCTGGCGGGGCCGGGCGAACTTCGACCCCGACAGCGGCCAGCTGGGCGCGTGGCTGACCGGTATCACCCGGCATCGGATCGCCGATCGGCTGGCCGCGCGCGGCCGCGACCTGCGGAACACCGAGGTGGCGGCCCAGCTCGCCGGTGAACGCCCGGCGGTGCAGGTGGTGGACGACCTGACCGTCGACCGGGTGCTGATCGCCGACGAACTGGATCGGCTGGGCGACCCGCGGCGAACGATCCTGAAGCTCGCCTTCTACGAAGACTGCACGTACCCGCAGATCGCGGAACGGCTCGACCTGCCGCTCGGCACGGTCAAGAGTCACGTCCGCCGGGGTTTGCTGCACCTGCGCGACCGACTGAAGGAGGTGACTGGTGACGACACATCTCGATGACGACCTGCTGGCGCGCTGGGCACTGGGCGACGAGGCGCCGGACGGGCCGGCCGCCGATCACCTCCAGAGCTGCCAGCGCTGTGCGGGCAGCCTGGCCGAGCTTCGGCAGGTCCTCGACGCTGCCGGTGACCTGCCCCGCCTGGAGTCCCCGCCGGCTGAAGTCTGGAGCCGGATCACCGACGAGCTCAGCCTCGACCCGGACCGCGCCGAGCCGACTGTGATCCCGTTGCCGGACGCACGTCGTACGCCGAACGCCTCAGTGCGCCGCTTCCGCGGCCGGGCCCTGGTCGCGGCCGCAGCGGTGGCCGCGGTCCTGGGTGCGGGCGTCGGCGTCGGCGCGACCCTGATCGTGCAGGACGACGAGAAGCCGACCGTCCAGGCCGTCGTCCCACTGTCGGCGCTCGAAGGCCGCAGTGGAACCGGCACGGCCGACCTGCTCAAGGCCGCTTCGGGTGAACAGCTGAAGGTCACCGCCTCCGGGCTCGCCGCCGCCGCCGGGTACTACGAGGTGTGGATGATCAACACCGACGGCAAACGGATGGTTTCCCTCGGCGTCCTCGATCCCAGCAGCGCTGGGACTTTCCAGCTTCCCGCCCAGCTGATCGCGCAGGGCTACCGCATCGTCGACATCTCCCTCGAGCCGGACGACGGTAACCCCGAACACTCCCGCAACAGCATCATCCGCGGCACCCTCCCGGCCTGAACCGCGCCTAAGCTGTCGCGATGCGCCCCTGGCTCGCCGTACCGCTCGTGCTCGCGCTGGGCCTCGCTGTTCGCGCCTTTGCGGGCGGCGACTTCGCCAAGTACGCCGGTGTCGCGCTCTACGCCACGCTGATCTACGCCCTGCTCGCCTTCTGGTTGCAGCCGGTTTGGGCTGCGGTGGGCGCCACTGGCTTCAGTTGGGCGGTTGAGTTCTTTCAGCTGACCGGCGTCCCGGCGGAGTTGTCCGAGCGCAGTGTGATCGCCCGCCTGGTGCTGGGCTCGACGTTCAATCCGCCCGACTTGTTCTGGTACGTCGTGGGCGCGGGCTTGGGGGTGGCGGTCGTGCGCGGTCAGCGGGGGCGGAAGGTGGTTCGGAGGCGGTAGCGGTCGCCGCTGTATTCGACGGTGGACAACAGGATGGGGCGGTTGTCGGCGTCGTAGATGGTCTGGTCGAGGAGCAGGATCGGCTCGCCGGCCGACAGGTGGAGTTTGGCGGCGAGCGCCTCGCCCGCGATGCGGGAC
Source organism: Kribbella sandramycini (assembly GCF_013131805.1). Taxonomy (GTDB): domain Bacteria; phylum Actinomycetota; class Actinomycetes; order Propionibacteriales; family Kribbellaceae; genus Kribbella; species Kribbella sandramycini. The sequence goes on from NZ_JABJRC010000009.1 coordinate 315,949, forward strand.
TCGATGGCGGTTTCGGAGCGGTCGAGGACGACGCCGCGGGCGGTCAGCTCCTCGAAGAGGGAGGCGGCGGTGAAGTCGACGTCGGCGAGGCCGGGGGCCAGTGCGGCCGGGAGGACGGCGTGGTCCAGGGCCATCCGGACGTCGCCGAGGAAGCGGACCCGTTCGAGGACGAGGAGCGGGGTGCCGGCCGGGACGGCGAGGGCGTCGGCCTCGTCGAGGGTGGCCGGGCGGACGAGCTGCTCGAGGACTTCGGAGCGGGCGACCAGGCCCTTGCGGCGGGCGGTGGTGGTGAACGACTCCAGGTCGTTGGGCCACTCGCGGACGGTCGAGGGCGTGGCGACGAACCAGCCGCGGCCGTGGGAGGACGTGACGAGGCCGCGGTCGAGGAGGTGGCCGAGGGCTTTGCGCAGGGTGACGCGGGAGATGCCGAAGCGGGCACAGAGGTCGCGTTCGGTGGGCAGCCGGGACCCGGGCGTGAGGCCGTCGCGGGTGATCTGCTCGCTGATCAGCTCCGCGGCCTGCGCCCAGAGGGGTTCGGGCCGGTGCTCGCGGCTGGGCGTCTCGGTCATCGAGCGTGACGATACCACTGCGGCGCAGATCTAAGACAACTATTGACCACTTGGTGATCCACTGCATACCTTTTGCGGACGGATGACGAGGAGGTAGCCATGCAGCGACTGGCTCGATGGAGTGTCGGCGTCGCGGGTCTGTTGGCCCTGACCCTGACCGCGGCGTGCGGCGGCAGCGATACCGGGCAGGCGGTGGACGCGAACGAGCTCACCGTGCAGACGAACTGGACCAGCGGGGGTCAGGAGAGTGTTCCGCTGAAGGCAGCGCTGGAAGCCTTCACCGCGGAGACCGGCATCAAGGTCAAGCTGCTGGAGAGCGGCGACGATCTCAACCAGGTCTACGAAACCGCGCTGCTGGCGAAGAAGGAGGCCGATGTCCTGCTCGTCGGTCTGCTCGAGAAGCAGCTCGACTGGGTGAAGAACGGCGCGGTCGTCCCGGTCGAGCAGTACGTCGACCAGTGGGGCCTCACCATCCCCGCCACCGCTCTGGCCGACTGGAAGGACGCCGACGGTCACCTGCGCGCCTTCCCGTACGCCGGTTTCACCTGGCCCTGGTGGTACAACAAGGCCCTGTTCGACAAGCACGGCGTCCCGCTCCCGCAGACCGTGGACGAGCTGATCGCCGCCGTCCAGAAGCTGTCCGCGAAGGGCGTCGGCGGGGTCGCGATCGGTGGTAACGACTGGTCCGGCCAGAAGATCTTCCTGCAGATCCTGGAGAGCTACCTGACGCCCGACGCGGCCAAGGAGATCTTCGCCAAGGGCGGCCTCTGCGCGAATCCGCAGGCCATGAAGGGCGTCGACCTGTTCGTGAAGCTCCGCGACGCCGGGGTCTTCGTGAAGGGCGCCGAAGGACTGACCGCCGACCAGGCGACCGCCCTCTACATGAGCGGCAAGGCCGCGATCGCGCCGATCGGCTCCTGGAGCTACCCGACCGCCGACCAGGCCGTGGTCGGTACGACGACGCTCGGCGGCTTCCCCGTCCCGGACGGCGGCACCTACGCCAAACCGACCGCGTACACCGGCTCGACGTCGGCCGGCTGGTGGGTCAGCCCGAACGGTCAGCAGAAGCTGTCGTCGGTCGAGAAGCTGATCAAGTTCATGTACCGGACCGACGTGCTGAACTCGATGCTCAAGGGCGGCGTCGTCCCGGCCGCGATGGACGGCGTCGACTCGTCGGCCGTCACCGTCCCGCTGCTCAAACAATCGGTCGACGCGTTGCCCAAGGCCGTCGACTTCACCGTGATGCCCGATCTCTACGTCCCGGCCGACGTCGGCAACCCGATGTACCGCGCGACGTCGATCGCCTACACCGCCGGCAACGACGCGCAGAAGATCTGTACGACGATCGACGCGGTCTACCAGGCCGCGAAGTGAGGCGCCGGCGGGAGCTCGCGCTGCTCGGGTTCACCCTGCCGGCGCTCGGCTGGTTCCTGGTCTTCACGGTCGGCCCGCTGGTCAGCCTGTTCTACTACTCGATGACCGCCTGGCGCGGCCTGATCGCGCCGCGCACCTTTGTCGGCGGCGACAACTTCCGCCGGCTCGCCGAGGACCCGGTCTTCCACCACGCGATCCGCAATTCCCTGCTCCAGTTGGTGATCACGCTGCCGATCGTGATCGTCGGCGCGTTCATGATCGCGTACTACCTGTCGCTGCGGCCGCGTGGGCACCGGATCGTCCGGGCCGTCCTGTTCACCCCGGTGCTGCTGTCCGCGCCCGCGCTCGGCATGGTCTTCCTCGGGGTGTTCGCGCCGTCCGGCCTCGTCAACGGCTTCCTCGACGGCCTCGGCCGGTCGGCCCAGGCGCGGCCGTGGCTGGCCGAGGGGACGACGGCCGGGATCGCGATCCTGGTGGTGATCGTCTGGTCGTCGATGTCGGTCTCGGCCGCGATGCTCGCCTCGCGGATGAACGCCGTACCGGACGAGCTGTTCGAGGCGGCCGAGCTGGACGGTTGCGGGCATTGGCGGCAGCTCTGGCAGATCGCCTGGCCGATCTGCCGCGAGTTCGTCGGCGTCGTCACCATGCTGCAGTTCCTGTGGACGCTGTTCTCGTCCGCCGCCGTCGTCCTGCTGCTGACCCGCGGCGGCCCCGGGACGTCGACCGTCAATCTGTCGTTCCTGGTCTACGACTACGCGTTCAACCAGTCGAAGGTCGGCTACTCACAGGCCATCGCCGTCCTGCTGTTCGGCGTCGGCGTCCTTGGCCTGCTGGGCATCCGTCGACTCTTCCGGGCGGACTTCTGATGAGCCGCGCGATGCGAGGCGCCGGGCCGCTCCGGCTGGTCGCCCATCTCGGTGTCTGGGTCTACGTCCTGCTCCTGCTGGTCCCGCTCTACTACCTCGCGATCTCGTCGGTGAAGTCGAACACCGCCATCCTGGACTCGCCGTTCAACCCGTTCCGCGGGCTGCAGTTCGACAACTTCGCCCGGGCCTGGGAGGGCGGCAGCCTCGGCCGCGGCCTGATCAACCAGGCCTACATCACGGTCGCCGCGAACATCCTGACCCTGGCGCTCGCCGTCCCGGCGGCGTTCGCGCTGGCCCGCACCCGCGGCCGCGTCGGGCGGATCATCGAACGGATCTTCGCGCTCGGCTTCCTGGTCCCCGGGTTCGCGGCGCTGGTCCCGACCGTCCTGCTGGCGATCCGGCTCGACCTGTTCCACACCCGGGAGTTCCTGATTCTGTTGCTGCCGGCAAGTGCCTTGCCGCTGTCCGTCGTCCTGCTCACCCAGGCGATGCGCACGGTGCCGGCCGAGTTGGAGGAGTCGGCGATCATCGACGGCGCCGGGCCGCTGCGGGTGCTGGTCTCGGTCTACGCGCCGCTGACCCTGCCGACGCTGACCGTCGTCCTGATCCTGAACTTCCTGTCCTTCTGGAACGAGTACTTCTTCGCGCTGGTGATCGCCGGCCCGGACCCCGCCGTCCGGACGGCGCAGGTCGCGCTGCCGCTGTTGTCGATGGCCAACGCCGCGCAGTACGGCGTCCTCGCCGCCGGCATCGTCATCACGCTGGTGCCCGTCTACCTGGTTTACGTTCTGTTCGCCGACAAGATGGAAGGGGCGGTGTTCTCCGGTGCGCTCAAGGGCTGAAGGAATCCTGGTCAGTCAGGTCGGGTACGGGATCGGCGCGGCCAACGCGGTGGTCGCGGTGTTCCCGGACGCCGAGGGCCCGGTCACGGCCGAGCTCGTCGGCGGGCCGGCCCTCGCGCCTGGCCCGGTACAGCGGGTGCCGGGCTGGACGACGGGGGCGTTCGTGCGGATCCCCTTGCCGTCAGAGCTTGCTGAGGGCAGCTATCAGGTCCGGGTCCGGGCCGTCGGCAAAGAGCTGATCTCGGAGCCGATCACGGTGGCGCCGTCCCGGTTGCAGCGGCAGACGCTGTCCGACGTCCTCAACTACTTCAAGGCGATGCGCTCCAGCGGCGAGATCGATCGCAAGGATCGCGCGGCGAAGCTCTGGGCGGACGACTCCGGCCGGACGGTCGACGCCCGCGGCGGCTGGCTCGACGCGAGTGGGGACACCAGCAAGTTCCTCTCCCATCTGACCTACACGTCGACGATGAGCCCGCAGCAGATCCCGCTCTGCGTCTGGGCGATGATCGCCGCCCGCGACGCGATCGCCGCGAACCATCCCGAGCTGGTCAAGGCGGTCTCGACGCGGCTGCGCGACGAGGCGCTGTTCGGCGCGGACTTCCTGGTCCGCTTCCGCTCCGCCGACGGCTACTTCTACACCGGGATCTTCGATGCCCTGACCAAGAATCTGGACGAGCGGTTTATCAACGCGCCGTTGCAGAACAGCGTCCGGACGCCGCGTTATCAGGCCGGTTACCGGCAGGGCGGGGGGTTGGCGATCGCGGCCCTGGCCCGCGCGGCGACCCTCGACGACGACGGCGACTTCCCGCGGACGAGGTACCTGAAGGTCGCCGAGCAGGCGTTCCACCATCTCGAGGCGCACAACCTGGAGTACCTGTTCGACGGCGAGGAGTCGGTACTCGACGACTACACCGCGCTACTCGCTGCCGCCGAGTTGGTTGCCGCTGGCATCGACAGTGCCGCTCCGGCGGCGGCGCGGCGGGCCGCTGCCCTGATCGACCGGTACGCCGACGGCCACTTCGTCGCCGATGCCAAGGGCCGCCCGTTCTTCCACGCCGCCGAGGCCGGTCTGCCCGTCCTCGCCCTGCTCCGGTACGCCGAAGCCTGCCCGGCGGACGCCGTCCGCGCCCGATCGACCGCCGTCCGCGCGATGCTCGACCTGCTGGACCGGACGCACGCCGTCCCGAACCCGTTCGGCTATCCCCGGCAACTGGTGCAGCCGACGGACGACGAGGCGCACGCGGCCTTCTTCTTCCCCCATGCCAACGAGACCGGCTACTGGTGGCAGGGCGAGAACGCGACCATCGCCTCGCTCTCGGCCGCCGCCAGCGCCTGCGCCGCGCTCGATGAACTCGATCCCGCGGATCGGGCCCGGCTGAAGACCTTTGCCGCCGATCAGCTGCACTGGATCCTCGGCCGGAACCCGTTCGACAGCTCGATGCTGCAGGGTCGCGGCCGGAACAACCCGGAGTACTCGGCCGACTTCCCGAACGTCCCGGGCGGGATCGCGAACGGGATCACCTCCGGCTGGACCGACGAGAACGACGTCGCCCTGCTGCCCGCCGACGCGCCGCCGGGCGAGGTCTGGCGCTGGGCCGAGCAGTGGATTCCGCACACCGGTTGGTTCCTGCTCGCTGTCGCCCACTGACTTTCAAGGAGACCCATGTCCCGCCTCACCTTCCTGGCCGGCCGCGACGCGCAACCTGCCGCGCTGGCCCGGATCGCCGCCCATGTCACCCGGCAGCTCGACACCTGGTCCGCCGCGGGCGTCCTCACCGGGCGCCCGCTGTTCACCGGGATCGGCGCCTCGTTCGCCGCGCTTGCCGTACCGGTCGCGACATTACGAGCGGCCGGTGTCGCGTCGCAGCGCGTGCGCGCCGACGAGCTGGGCGATCACCCTGGCGGTTTCGACCCCGGCTTCGTAGTCGGGGTATCGCAGAGCGGCCGCAGCGCGGAGACGCTGGCCGCATTCGAGGGCCTCACCGGCGTTCCGCGCGTCGCGCTCGTGAACGTCGCGCCCGCACCGCTCACCGAGGTCGCCGAGTACGCGCTCGACCTCGGGTCCGAACCCGACTCGTACGCTTCCACCGTCGGCTTCACCGGCACGATCGTCGCCCTCGATCTCCTCGTCGGCACCAAGCCGGTGTGGACCAGGATCGACGACCTGGTTCGCCAGGTCCGGGCGGACGCCGTCCACGTCGTCGACAGCATCCGCAGTCAGGCCGCCGGCGTGACCAGCGCGGACGTCGTCGCGGCGGGCGCCTCCCGAGCCTCGGCCGAGGAGACCGCGTTGTTGCTGCGCGAAGTCCCGCGCATCCCCGCCACGGCGTCGCCGACCCGGACCTACCTGCACGGCGAGATGGAGTCGGCCGGCTCGACCCTGCACGTGATCTTCGGCGACGGCCGCGAGCACGTCCTCGCGCGGACGCTCTCGGCGGCCGGTCACCACACCCTGCTGGTCACCGCCGACCCGATCGAACCCGCCGCGCACCTCGCGGTCGTGCCGCTGCCGTCGGTCGCGCCCGCCGTTCGCGTCGTCCTGGAGACAGTCGTCGCCCAGGAGCTCGTCGCCGCGCTCGCCGACGAACGCGGCGTCCCGGCCGAGGCGTTCGTCTTCGCCAACGACGACACCAAACGCGGCGGCGTCGACCCGGCCGACTTCAGCCTCGCCTCTCCGGGAGAGCTCAGATGACCCTGGCAGCACTCGACATCGGCGGCACCAAGACCCACCTCCGCCTCCTCACCCCCGACGGCACGACCATCGAGGACCGCATCGTCGCGTCGACCGGCTGGTCCGCCACACCGATCGCCGAAGCCGCCGAGTGGATCGTCGATCTCCTCGCCGGCGCCGAGCTCACCGCCCTGGCCGCCGGCGCCCAGGGCTGCGAAGAACGGGCCCACTGCAACGACCTCGCCGCCGAACTGCGCCGCCGCCTCGCCATCCCCGTCCAGGTCGTCAACGACGCCGAACTCCTGCTCCCCGCCGCCGGTCTCGACCGCGGCATCGCCGTCATCGTCGGCACCGGCGCGATCGCCATCGCCGACGACGGCGCCGGTAACCTCACCCGGGCCGGCGGCTGGGGCTGGGTCCTCTCGGACGACGGCAGCGCGTCCGCCCTCGTCCGCGAAGCCGCCCGCGCCGTCCTCCAGCGCGCCGACCGCGGCCAAACCTTGGATCCCCTCGGTCACCTGCTCCTCGCCTCCGTAGGCGTCACCACCATCGCCGACCTCGCCCTCACCCTCAGCTGGGGCGGCGCCCCCGAAACCTGGGGCCGCCACTCCCCAGCCGTCATCGAAGCCGCCCGCCAAGGCTCCACCGACGCCCGCCAAGTCCTCGCCGCCGGCGCCCAAGCCATCGCCGACCTCCTCCGCACCCTCCAATCCCGCAACATCCCCCTCACCGACGTCGTCTTCGCCGGCGGCCTCGTCACCAACGTCCCCACCTACTGGCAGGCCATCCGCGCCCAACTCCCACCCGAAGCCACCCCCTCCCTCCTCACCACCCCACCCGTAACCGGCGCCGCCACCCTCGCCCGCCGCCTGGGTGGCACTGGTCACAGTGACGATTCGCTGTGAGTGGGGTCTTAACGGTGTCGCTGCTTCGGATTCGGGGTGGCGGGCACAGGTTGGACGTCGATGAAGAGGAGAGGACGTTATGGGTATCGCGGACAAGGCCAAGAACGCTGCCGAGGAACTGGCGGGGAAGGCCAAGGAGGCCATCGGGGATCTGACCGGGAACAAGGATCTGAAGGCCGAGGGACAGGCGGATCAGACCGAGGCCGGGCTGAAGAACGCGGGCGAGAACGTGAAGGACGCCGCGCAGAACGTGAAGGACGCGTTCAAGAAGTAACGGCGGGAATAAGTCGGGGTGCGGCGCGGCTCACTGTGAGGACGGATCAACTCGCGTTCCTGGAGGCACAGTTTGAGCACCGCCGATGGCGTTATCGCCGCACTCCGCACCGGCTACGACCGGCTGGCGGATTTCGTGAAGGGGTACGACGACGCCGCGCTGGCAGGCCCGTCGGCGGCGACCGAGTGGGATGTCGCGCAGGTGCTGAGTCACCTGGGTAGTGGCGCCGAGATCATGCTGCACACCTTGCAGCGGGCTCTTGACGAGAAGCCGGGTGCCGCCGGAGGTGATTTCTACCAGAGTGTCTGGGCGCGCTGGGACGCGTCGTCGCGCCGTGAGCAGGCCACCGGGTTCGTGGAGTGGAACGAGAAGCTGATTGCGCTGTTCGAATCGCTGGATGCCGAACAGCGCGCCGCGCTCCGGGTCGATTTGGGGTTTCTCCCGGCGCCGGTCGACGTCGCCACCTTCGGCCGGATGCGCCTCAGCGAACTGACTCACCATTCGTGGGACGTCCGCAGCGCCGCCGACCCCACGGCGACACTCGACCTGGAGGCCGTCGCGGAGCTGGTCCAGACCGAGGGTGACCTCAGCCGGATCGCGAAGCCGACGGCCCTCGACGGTCAGACCGCCGTCCTCAATGTCTCCACCACCGAACCGGCCAAGGAGTTCGCGCTCCGCCTGGCCGATCCGGTTGGCATCGAGGCATCGACCGACCAGCCCGACGGCACGCTGACCTTGCCTGCCGAGGCCTGGCTGCGCCTGAGTGCGGGCCGCCTCGGCCCCGACCGGACGCCGGAAGGTGTCGAGCTGACCGGTCCGTTCACCCTGGACACCCTCCGCAGCGTCTTCGCAGGGTACTGATCACTCGACCATGAAGATCGTGTTGTGCAGGCCGGACGAGCCGTTCGGGCGGGGCGGCGCCTCGGTCGCGGTCTGAACGTTGCCCTCGGCATCTGTCGCGCGGACGGTGAGGCGGTGGTTGCCGGGGGTGGCGTTCCAGCGGAAGGTCCATTGGCGCCAGGTGTCGATGGAGTCCTCGGTGGCGAGCTTGGCGGGTTGCCACGGGCCGTCGTCGAGTTGGACCTCGACCGAGCGGATGCCGCGGCGTTGCGCCCAGGCGACGCCCGCGGCGACTGCCGGGCCGGCTTTGAGGGTGGCGAAGCCCTTGGGGACGTCGATCCGGGACGAGGTCTTGATCGGCGCCTGTTCGGACCAGTTGCGGTCGGTCCAGTAGGCGCTGAAGTCGGCGAAGCGGGTGACTTCGAAGTCGACGATCCACTTGGTGGCCGAGACGTAGCCGTACAGGCCGGGGACGACCATCCGGACCGGGAAGCCGTGGTCGAAGGGGAGTGGCTCGCCGTTCATGGCGACGGCGAAGATCGCGTCGCGGCCGTCGGTGAGCGCGCTCAGCGGGGTGCCGATGGTCAGACCGTCGATGCTGGTCGACTTGACCGCGTCGGCCCCGGAGCGGACGCCGGCCTCGGCGAGGACGTCGGCGATCGGTACGCCGATCCAGCGCGCGTTCCCGACGTACGGGCCGCCGACCTCGTTCGAGACGCAGGTCAGCGTGATGTCGCGTTCGATCAGGCGCCGGTCGACGAGATCGGCCAGTGACAGCCGCATTTCCTTGTCGACCATGCCGTGGATCCGCAGCTCCCAGTCGTTCGGATCGATCTGCGGTACTTCGAGCAGCGTGTCCACCCGGTAGAACTTGGCGTTCGGCGTCACGAACCGGCTGACGCCCGGTACGTCGGCCTGGACGCCGGCCGGCATCGGCGGCGCCGCCTCGGTCGGCCGCGGCACCTTGAACCGCGCTCGCAGCGCTTCACCCGGCTTCACCGACAACACCTTGGTCGCGGCGAAGCTCGCCGCGCCGGCCACCGCCAGCGCGGAGACCGTCACCAGGAACTGGCGTCGGTCGAACCCGTCCGGCTGCTCGGCCGCGACGGCCTTCGGCCGCCGAACGACCAACCACATCGCCACCACGGCCACGACCAGCGTCACCACCGAGGGCAGCAGTCGCTCGACCACCCCGGACGCCGCCGATCGGCTGAACACCGCGAACGTCAGGCCGACCAGCCCGAGCCCGCCGGCCAGCCCAACAGCCAACCGCGGCGACCGCCGTCCGACCACGCCTGCCACCGCCGCGACGATCGCCAGCGTCACGCAGATCCCGAAGCGCAGCAACGGCCGGTCCGCCGTCCCCAGCTCCCGAACGGCCCAGTCCTTCACCGGCCCGGGCGCCCAGTCGATGACCTGGACGCCGACCGCATCGACCGGCCAGGGGCCGCCGGTCAGATCCGCGACCAGGTAGCCGATTGCCAGCGCACTCCCCGCGGCGACCACCCCGCCGAAGGCCGCCGCGAACCGTCGTACCGCCGTTTCGCTCATGCGTACTCTTCGGTGCCATCAGTCGGCCGGATGGGTTTCCCGCCGGGTGAAGGCCCAGGTGACGAGCGCTGCGGCCGTGACGGTGAGAACGGTCGCGGCCAGGGTGGTCGCCGTCTCGAACTGGGCGGTCTGCTGTGCGGTCCAGTTCGAGACGGCGATACTGCCGGTGAAGAGCGCGGCCAAGATCGTGCCGCTGACGGCGATACCGACCCCGGTGGTGACCTGGGAGGCGGTGTCGACCAGGGCCGCGCCGATCGTGGAGCGGTTCGCGGGCAATCCACGCAGAACATTCGTCCCGGCCACGACGCCGACCACGCGCATCCCCGCGGAGACCAGGACCAGTGCGAGCGCGATCCAGCCGTAGCCGAGCCGACCGAGCCCGGCGTACACGGCCAGCCCGAGCACGACCATGGCCGAGCTCATCCAGGCCGAGTTCTCCAGACCGACGCGCTGGACGAACGGCGTGACGAGCGCGCCGCCCGCGATCAGGACGACGACCTGCGGCAGCAGTCCGATCGCGGTCAGCGCGGGCGACCAGCCCCAGTCGAGCTGGAGCTGCAACGTGACCAGGTAGCCGAGGCCGGCGGTTGCGAGGCCCGCCGCGGCCTTGTAGGCCAAGCCGCTCGACACCAGTGGCCGTGCGATCAGCTTCAGGTCGAGCAGCGGGTACCGCGCAGTGCGCTCCCGGACGATGAACAGCACGATCGCCACCACGACCGCGGCGGTGGCCGCCCACGGCTGCCAGGCGCGGGCGCCCTGTTCGACGAAGAACGTCGGCGCGACGAGCGCGAGCGCGATCGTCGCCGTGCCGAGCACGGCGCCGGCCACGTCGACCGGATCCCGGTGCAGCTCGGCCGGGTCATCGGCGGCGATCCCGGTCCGGATGCCGATGAACGCGAGGATCGCGATCGGCACGTTGACCAGCAGCAGCACCTGCCAGGGCGCGAACGCCAGCACGAACCCGCCGGCCGTCGGGCCGATCGCGAGCCCGACCAGGCCGACGGTCGAGATCAGGTTGAAGGCGCGGACCCGGAGCCCGTCGTCCCGGAAGAGCCGGAAGGCCAGCGCCATCGAGCCGGGAGTCGTCATCGCGGCGGCGACGCCCATCGCGATCCGTACGGCGATCAGCTGCTCCGCGGTCGTCACGAAGGCTGTCGCCAGGCTCGCGACCGCGAGCAGGACCAGCCCGACCAGCATCATCCGCCGCCGGCCGGAGCGGTCGGCGAGGGCGCCCAGGAGCAGCATCAGCCCGCCGAAGACCACGCCGTACGCCCCGGTCACCCACTGCAGCTGGGTCGTCGACGCGCGCAGTTCGCGGCCGATCGTGGGCAGCGCGACATTCAGGATCGAGTTGTCGAGCATCTCGAACAAGAAGACGGCCGACAGGCCCGCCAGCGCGATCCAGGCATCCCGCAGCCGGGGAGAATGTGCGATGATCATGTCTCTAAGTTAACTCACTAAGTTTAGTGACACAAGCTAATGGAGGAGAGCGATGCCGAGGACGGGGTCACGAGGCGGACCACAGACGCGGGCGCGGATCGCCGAGGCCGCGGCCGGGCTGTTCCTCGAGCACGGGTTCGACACGGTCACCGTGGCCGCCGTCGCCAAGGCCGCCGGTGTCTCCAGCGTCACCGTCTTCAAGCACTTTCCGCGCAAGGAAGACCTCTTCCTCGACCGCCAGGCCGAGGCCGAGGAGTTGCTCCGCGCGGCCGTTCGCCCCGGCGGCGACATCATCGGCCTGCTCGGCGACCTGACGCTGCGGTTGGCCGACGAGCGCCACCCGCTGTCCGGTCTCGACCCGGCGTCCGTCCCGTTCTTCCGGACCGTCGCGGAGTCGGCTGCGCTGACCGCCCGGGCCCGCGAGATCGCCGCCGGCCTCCAGCAGGCGCTCACCGAAGAACTCACCCCGGCGTACGACGGCGACGCGGCGCTCCTGGCGGCCTTCTTCGTGGCCGGCTATTCGACCGTCCTGATCGACACCGCCCGTCGGCGGCTCACAGGGGACTCGATGGACGCCGTCGCCGACGCCCATCGAGCCCGTTTGCGCCGGCTGTCCGACGCGCTCCGCGCTACTGCGGTTTGAAGGCCCAGCGCTGGCCCTTGCCGCCGTGGTAGAACCAGGAGATCACCTCGGCGCCCGCGGCCGAGCTGCCGTTCGCGACGTCCAGTGAGAGGCCGGAGCTGACCGCGATCACGCTGTAGGTGCCGCCCGGTGCCGGCTCGATCCGCCACTTCTGGCACTCCGAGGCGCCGTCCGGGAAGATGATCATGCTTGCTCTTGGCAACTTCGAGCAGCCCTTGATCTCCAGTGGCAGTTTGGAGTTGGTGTCGACGAGTTTGTAGATGTCGTCGCCGAGGCTGCGCAGATTCCACTTCTGGCAGACACTCGCCGAGGCCCAGGTGCCCATCCGGACCGGGCTGCTCGCCGCCGTCACGCACTTGGGCACTTCGAGGACCGTCGTCGTACCGACCGCCGCATCGACCCGATAGCGCGTGCTGCCGGTGCCCCCGAGCTGGGTCGCGTTGAACGCCGGCCGCAGAATCCACTGCTCGCTCGCGGCCTGCCCGCACGGCACCTGCTGGGTCAGCGCGTCGTCGTCCAACGACGCCGCCGCGACGCCCAAGCACTTACCACTGTGGGCGAACCGCAGTTGGACGACGGTCTCGTACGCGCTCCCGTCGACATAATCGAACGTCACCTGCTGCCAAGCCCGCGGCTCACCCAACCCGCCGCCACAACTGGATTGGATGACGGCGACCTCGTCCTGCGAACTGCCTCCGGTCACGTCGAGACACTTCACCGGACCGACGTCGACCGCGGTGTGTACCGGCCGGATGCTGTACTGATCGGTGCCCGCGATCGGCATCAGCCGGAACCGCTCGTTCAACGCCGTACCCACACACCGGAACTGGATCAGCGCGGCCTTGTCGGCGACGCTGCTGCCCTTGACGTTCAGGCACTTGCCGCTGTTCTTGTTGACCAGCTCGTACTGCCGGTGCTCGATGTCGAACTTCGGCCCGGTCACCGCGCCGACCGCCCCCGACCAGGTCTGCACCTTGTCGGCGAACGCCGACCCGGTCGACCGCAGCGAATAGACCTCACGGTCGCCGTCGGCCGCCGCGTACAGCAGGCCGATGTCGTCGAGCCGATCGCCGTCGTAGTCGCCGCTGACGAGTGTCGTCTTGGCCAGTTCCAGCCCGGTCACGCGTCGCCAGTCGGCCTTGGTCAGTTGGGTTGCGGAGCCGCTGAAGACGACCAGCGTGCCGTCGTTGGTGGTGTTCTCGGTCAGCGCCACGATGTCGTCGCGACCGTTGCCGTCCGGATCGGCCACCGTGAAGCGGCTCTTGTCCCAGCAGAACCCGTCCGCGCCGGAGTCGTAGATCGTGGTCGCCGCGGCGAACGCCGTACCGGTCGAGCGGTACAGGTCGACCGCCGTCCGGCAGCCGGTCAGATTGCGCACGCTGAGCAGGTCGGACTTCCCGTCCTGGTCGATGTCGACCAGGAGCGGCGCGCTGCGCGACCAGGTGTTCCCAGCCGCCGCCTGCACCCAGCCCACCGGGGCTGCGAAGTCGTCGGCCGCCCGGAACACCTGCGCCTGCCAGTTGTCCCCGGTCCCTGCGTTCTGGACGACGATGTCGTCCTTGCCATCGGCATCGACATCACCCGACACCACCCGGGCCGTGTTCAGCTGCCACGGGCTGGTCTCGGTCGTCCACACCGCAGGCGGGTTCTGGTACTCGTTCCCGTCCGACGGCAGCTTGTACAGATACATCCGTCCGCCCGCACCCGAGCGGAACACCGCCATATCGGTCCGGCCGTCACCGTCGAAGTCACCCTGGACCGGTTTCACCTTGGCCAGCGAGAAACCGGTGCCCTCACCGGTGTCCCACGCCATCGTCCCCGCATTGAACGCCGAGCCGCCCGATACGATGTTCCAGATCCCGGTCCGCCCGAAGCCGTGGTCGAGGACGGCGGTCACATCGGCTCGCCCGTCGCCGTTGCTGTCCCCGCGCACCTTCGGCGCCGGACCGGCCGCAGGTTTCGCGTTCAGCTCCCAGGCCTCCCGGGTCGCGCTGCTGTTCCCGGCCCGGTCGACCGCCCGCACGTACAACCGCAGACTCGGTACGCCGGTGATCGGATCCGGATGCACGGTGATCGGGATCGTCGCCGTCCCGTCCGCACCGGCCTTCACCCGGCTGACCAGCGCATCGGCCTGGAATCCGTAGACGTACTCGTCCAGATCGGTCTCGCCGCCGGCCGGCTTGAACGTCACCCTGCCGACCTTGCGCGCCTCGACCACCGGGTCACCCGCATCCGGGAAGTCCGTCGACTCGATCCGCGGTACGGCGGGCGCCGAGGTGTCGATCACGAAGTAGCAAGCCGGTGTCGTCGGGCCGGCCGCGTTCGCGGCGTCCTTCGTGAAAGCGCTGTAGCTGTAGACAACGCCTGGGCTGAGCTTGCCGGCCGGCGTCTCCGGCCAGGCGAAAGCCGCTCCGCTGACGGTCGGCCCGACAGCGCTCTCGTGGACGACGGCGCCCGCGGGATCCTTGATCTGCAACGTGGTGGTGACGTTGTCGCCGAGATCTGGGTCGTCCGCGACCGAGGCCCATTGCGGCTGCGCGGTCAGGACCGGGGTCGGGGCGGACGCCGTACCGCACGGCCGCGGCCTGGTCAGCGCGAGCCCCTTCGGCATCTTCGGCGTGGTGTTGTAGGTGACCGCGAGTGCCGCCGAGCTCGGGACGAACTTCTTCCAGTGGTACTGCGCTTCGGTGTTCGTGCCCTCGTTGGGGGAGCGGAGGCCGAGGGAGAGCGTCGGTTTCCGGCCGTCCGCGACGGCCTGGACGAAGGTGCGCAGCTTGCTGGGAGCGTTGAGCGCGCCGAACTCCATCGGCAGCGTCTTCTCCTCCGGCCAGGCCGCGCCGTTACGCGAGTCCAGCTCGGTCTTCCAGTACGTCGCGTTCGTCGTACCCCAGTTGAGCTTCTTGTTCGCGGTGTCCAGGTCGGTCAGCTGCCAGAGCTCGACCGGCTTCGCCGTCCCCGACGAGCTCCAGTCGAGCGTGATGCGGAACTGGGCGTTCAGGATCGTGCTGCCCGCGATCGCTTGGGCGCCGCTCGTCGTCCGCATCAGGAACATCGACCGGTAGACGTTGGCCGGCTCCCCCCAGCGCGGGCCGACCTTCGCGCCACCGGCGTCCCGGTCGTAGGTCCAGCCGTCGACCGTGCCGGACTCCTTGTTCACGTGCAGCCAGTTGACCGCCGTCCCGGAGATCGACGGATCGATGTACAGCGGGAACTTCGCAGCCGGATCGGTGAGCAGCTTGCGATCCGGGGTGAGTACGAACCGGCCGGGCTCCTGCCGGATGCCGAGCTGCGCGCGCCGGGGCTTGAAGTCGCTGGACGCGTCCCACATCGTCGGCCGGTCCGCGGTGAAGGCGAGCTTGCCCTTGCGATCGACCGCGGTGGTCGAGCCGTCCGGCTGGACCTTCAGCGTCAGACCATCCGCACTGACCGGGAAGTTCAGCGTGGCCAGGGCCGGATTGGCCGCCGCCGCGCGGTCATGGACGACGAGCAGCTGGGAGAAGCGATCGACCTCCGCCTTGATCTGCAGGTCGACACCGGGCAACACGTCGGCGTACGTCGCGAGGTTGCCGGACAGCACCGGCTTCGGGAGCACGCCCGGCCAACCCAGCCGGATCTGTGCCCCGGCGGCGCCGATCGCCACCAGCTCCCGGTCGCCGCCGTTGGACAGCTCCAGCGGCGAGATCGTTGCCACCGTGCGGATCCGGCCGTCGGCATCGAGTCGCAGCGACGGATCGGGATCGACCCAGTCGCGGCCCTTGCGGACCCGGACCGGCTGCGAGTGCTGCTCCATCGTCTTGGTGCCGTCCGGGTTCGCGAACACCTGGCCGGTCTCGGTGCGATGGTCGGCCAGCTCGACGCGTTCGCCGGTCCGCAAGGCCGTGGCCATCGCGCGGGCCTCGGGGGATGCCTCGTCCGGGTTCATCGCGCGCGGCGTCTCGAAGGCCGCCTGCGCGGCGTCGGGCGCGGCCGGAAAGGCCACCAGCCCCGCGGACAGCAGCACCAGCACAGCACCCAAGGACAAGCGTCGCCGACGCATTCCCCCACCACCTCACACCAGAGTTCTCCGTCGGACGAGGAAGACAATGACACGTCCGGCGCGTGCAGGCGATGGTTTCGAACCCTTTGATTACTGGCCAATTCCGGAAGTTGTCCACTTCTTACCTGGTGACGGGCGACGCGGCGGCGGCAAGCTGACCGGCGTCTACCCAGGAGGCCCGCCCATGCCCTCTCGACGCCTCGTCGCCCGTACGGCAGTCGCCGTCGGCCTGGCCGTCACGATGGTTCTGTCCGTCCAACAACAAGGCATCACCGCAGCGGCCGCGACCCGGCCCGACCCCAAGTTCAACGCGACCGAGTACGCCTCGATCGACGGCAGGACAGCGAAATCCGTGCCCCGGCCCGCGAATGCGACGGCGGCGCGCGAGTTCCGCGGCGCGACCGCCGTCCAGTGGCCGACGGCCGGATCGGCCGAGGTCGCCGTCCCGCAACCCGCCGCGAACGGCACCTGGCAGCTTGCCCTGAACGGCGGCCGGGTCAACGAACGCGCGCAGGCCGGCCAGTTGCCGGTGTGGGTTGCGCCGACTGCCGCAACGGCTCGCGAGGTGTTGTCCAAGGGGACAACCGCTGCGCCGTCGAAAATAAAGATCGATCTGCTCGGACGGCGCGGTGACACACTCGAGCTGAAGGTCAGCCGGGCGGATGGCTCGGCGAAGTCCGGACACGTCACGGTCGGCGTCGACTACCGCGAGTTCCGCGAGACGTACGGCGGCGACTGGGCGACCCGGTTGCGCTTCACCGTCCAGCGCGACGGCAAGACCGTGGTGATTCCCAGCCGCAACAACGGTTCTGGCGCTGTGGTTGCCGACGTCCCGGTCGGCCCGCAGGCGCAGACGTTCGCGGTCGCGGCCGGTGAGTCCAGTGGTGGTGGCGACTACAAGAAGCCCGAGTCCGGCGATGGCAGCGCGACTTGGAGTATCGGCGGCTCGTCCGGTGACTTCGAGTGGCAGCTGCCGCTGGACGCGCCGCCGGCGATCGGCGGCCCGGAGCCGTCGGTTGCCCTGAGCTACTCGTCCGGCGCGCTCGATGGGTTGTCCTCGGCAACCAACAACCAGACGTCGTTGATCGGCCAGGGCTTCACGACGACCGGTGGGGGCTCGATCGAGCGCCGGTACCGGACCTGCTCGAAGGACCTGAACGGCAACAACGGCACCCGTAAGACCGGTGACCTCTGTTTCGCCGGTGACAGCCTGAACATCTCCGTCAACGGCAAGTCCGGTGACCTGGTGCTGGCCAAGAAGGACGCCAGCGGCGAGGTCTGGCGGATGCGCGGTGACGACGGCGCCATCATCGAGCGGCTCGGCGGCGCGACGAACGGCGACGACGGCACGGCCGCGGCCGACAAGGGCGAGTACTGGCGGATGACGTCACCCGATGGCACGAAGTACTACTTCGGCCTGAACCGCTTGCCTGGTTGGGCAACCGGCAAGGAGGAGACGAAGTCCGCCTCGACCGTCCCGGTGTTCGGCAACCACTCCGGCGAGCAGTGCCACAAGACCGCGTTCGCCGACTCGTGGTGCCAGCAGGCCTATGAGTGGAACCTCGACTACGTGGTCGACCGGCACGGCAACACGATGAGCCTGTTCTACAACACCGAGACCGACCGCTACGCCCGCAACCTCACCAAGGCCTCGGTCAGCACCTACGTGCGGGCCAGTGCGGTGAAGCGGATCGAGTACGGCCAGGTCGACGGCCAGGTGTTCACGCAGAAGCCGGTCGGGCAGGTTCTCTACACGATGGCCGAGCGCTGTACGCCGTTGCCGTGTGGGCCGACCCAGAAGGCGACCTACCCGGACACCCCGTGGGACTTGACCTGCGCCAGCACCACCAACTGCGACAACCACTACACACCGACGTTCTGGACGCAGCTCCGGCTCGACAAGGTGACCACGCAGGTGTGGCGGGCCGCGACGAGCAAACACGAAGACGTGCACTCCTGGTCGCTACGGCAGGAGTATCTACGTGCTGACAACAGCAGCCCAGCCCTGTGGCTGAAGGAGGTTGCGCCGACCGGACATGTCGGTTCGACTCCGATCCAGATGCCCACGACCAGCTTCGACGGCATCGCGTTGGGCAACCGGGTCGACACCGGAAGCGACACCGTGCCGCCGCTGGAGTGGTTCCGGATCAACGCCGTCCACGGTGGTACCGGTGGCGACCTTGCGGTCAACTACAGCGGAATCGACTGTCAGCCAACGGGTCTGCCCGCACCGGACAACAACGACCGGCGCTGCCGACCGCAGAAGTGGTCGCTGCTCGACACCTCACCCGACCGCACCGACTGGTTCCACAAGTACGTCGTGACGTCGGTCCAGGAGACCGACCGCACGGTCTCGGCCACCGACCCGTGGCAGGCGCCCGTCCCGGTCGTCACGAACGTCCAGTACCTCGACAAGCCGGCCTGGCGTTTCGAGGAGCAGGATGCCGGGACCGACTTGAAGGAGTCCACCTGGTCCCAGTGGCGCGGCTTCGGCCGGGTCAAGGTCGTCAAGGGTCGTGCGGACGAACCGCAGTCCGTCAACGAGACGCTGTACTTCCGCGGCCTCGACGGCGACCGAACGGCGGCCGGCGGCACCAAGGACATCAAGGTCAAGGACTCGACCGGAGTCGAGGTCGACGACCTCAACGAGTACGCCGGGCAGCCGCGCGAACAGCTGGTCTACAAGGGCGCAACGGTCCTGAACAAGAGCATCGCCGACTACTACCTCTCCGCGCCGACAGCGACGATGACCCGGCCGTGGGGCACGCTGACCGCACGCTACTCGGGCCAGAAGCAGCTGACGCAGTACCAGCCGACCGACACCGGCACACTGCGTATCGACACCCAGAACAGCTACGACGCCAGCGGCCGGTTGACCAGCAAGGACGAAGCCGGCGACCTCGCTGACACCACCGACGACAGCTGCACGCGGTACACCTACGTCGAGAACGCGACGAAGAACCTGCGCGAGCTGCCGGCCCGGCTGCAGCAGGTCGGCAAGCGCTGCGACCAGCCGTTCACGAACGCCGATGTCCTCACCGACGAGCGGTTGTTCTACGACAACGCGACCTCGGTGACCGCCGTCCCGACCAAGGGTCTGGTCACCCGGGCCGAACGGCTGGCCGGATTCGACGCGGCCGGGCAGCCGAAGTACGAGCTGTCCTACACGGCGAAGTACGACGCGATCGGCCGCCAGACCGAGACCGTCGACGGGCTGAATCGTCCGACGACGCGTGCGTACAGCCCGGCGTACGGGCCGATCCAGAAGATCACCGACACCTCCGCGAACGGCCAGCAGGTGGTGAAGGAGCTCGAGCCCGCCTTCGGGTTCGAGACGGCCGTGCAGATGCCGGACGGCCGCCGCGGCGTCCGTCAGCTCGACGCCGTGGGCCGGGTCGCGAAGACCTGGGACTCCGGGCATGCCACCAGCGGCCCGGCCGACCTGGAGTTCGAGTACAAGCTACGCGACGACGGCCCGTCGCTCGTCACCACGAAGCGCCGGGTGAAGAGCGGCACGTACGACGTCAGCTACGACCTGTACGACGGCCTCGGCCGGATCCGGCAGACGCACGAGCAGTCGCCGCGCGGCGGCTGGCTGGTGACCGACAACCGGTACGACTCCCGTGGTCTCGAGGTCAAGGTCAACGGCCCGTACTACACGGCCACGCTGGCCGAGGGCGAGCTGAAACTCGTCGACGAGGCGACCCTGCCCAAGCAGGAGGTGACGACCTGGGACGAGGCCGAGCGGCCGAAGCAGCAGGCGTTCAAGTCGATGGGCGTGCAGAAGTGGGCGATCGACCACGACATCAGCACGAACCGGCAGAGCATCGATCCGCCGGCCGGTCAGACGCCGACCACCCGGATCATGGATGTCGACGGCAACCTCACCGAGCTGCGGCAGTACCACGGCGACAGCCCGACCGGCCCGTACGACAGCACGAAGTACGCGTACTGGCCGACCGGCGCGCTGAAGAGCGTCACCGATCCGGGCGGCAACGTCTGGAGCTACAAGTACGACGTCCAGGGCCGCAAGATCGAGGAGAACGACCCGGACAAGGGGATCAGCAAGTTCGAGTACGACGCGGCCGACCAGCTGGTGTCGACCACGGATGCCCGCGGGACCAAGCTGTACAACAGCTACGACATCAACGGCCGCAAGACGGCGACCCGGCTGAACGCGCCCGACGGCCCGCTGCAGAGCGAGTGGAAGTTCGACACCCTCGCGGCGGGGCGGCCGACGTCGTCGACCCGCTACGTCACGAAGGACGGTAAGACCGAGGCCTACACGACCGCGATCACCGGGTACGACTCGTCCGGCCGGACGACCGGGACCACGGTCACCCTGCCGGAGTCCGAGGGCAAGCTGGCCGGCGCCTACACGATCGGCCAGACCTACACCGACGACGGCAAGGTCGCCACGCGATCGCTGCCGGCCGCCGGTGGGCTCGGGGCGGAGACGCTCAACTTCGGCTACAACAACCAGGGCTTGCCGACCTCGCTGGCCGGTCAGGACACCTATGTCCGGCAGCTGTCGTACACGCCGTTCGAGGACGCCGATGTTCTGACGCTGGGGACGGCGTCCGGGCCGTTCGTGCAGCAGAAGTTCGAGTACGACCAGATCACCCGGCGCGTCAGCCGAGTGGTGGTGGACAAGGAGCTGTCGCCGCGACGGGTCTCCGACACCCGGTACGACTACGACCCGGGCGGCAACATCAAGAAGATCAGCGACATCGCTCCGGAGGGCTCGGGCGAGGCCACTGACACGCAGTGTTTCGACTACGACTACATGAGCCGGCTGACCCAGGCCTGGACGCCGAAACCGGGGCAGGACAACGGACCTGGCGACTGCGCGGCCGCTCCGGCGGCAGCGGACCTCGGCGGGCCGGCGGCGTACTGGCAGCAGTGGACCTTCGACAAGTCGGGTAACCGCAAGACCGAAAAGACCACCACAACCGCCGGGACGACGACGAGCACCTACGAGTACGGCAGCGCGAAACCGCACGCGGTGACCGCTGTCACCACCACCGGCCCAGCCGGGACGAAGACCAAGACCTTCGGGTACGACGAGGTCGGCAACACCACCCGGCGGACTGCCAACGGGGTCGACGAGATTCTCGAATGGGACGCCGAGGACCGGCTGACCAAGACCACGAAGGGCGCCACCGGAACCTCCGCGGTCTACAACGCGGACGGGCAACGCCTGCTCCGCCGGGACTCGGCCGGTACGACGCTCTACCTGGGCGAGACCGAGCTCAAGCTCGACAAGACCGGTCAGACCGTGACCGGAACGCGGTACTACGGATTTGGGGACCGCGTCGTCGCCGTCCGCACCGCGCAGAACCTGAGCTGGCTGCTCGGCGACCTGCAGGGCACGCCGTTGACGGCGATCGACGCGACCACGCAGGTCGTGCAGAAGCGCCGGGTGCTGCCGTACGGCGAGGCGCGCGGCGCGGCGCCGGCGTCCTGGCCGGGGCAGCGCGACTTCCACGGCGGGACGAACGATCCGGACACCGGGCTGGTGCAGCTCGGGGCCCGGCAGTACGACAAGAGTATCGGCCGGTTCATCTCGGTCGACCCGATCATCGACCTGTCCGATCCGCGGCAGATGAACGGGTACGGCTACGCGAACCACAACCCGGTCAGCTACAACGACGCCAGCGGCGAGCTCGCGATCGTCGTCGTGGTGCCGGTGCTGATCATCGTGCTGATCGTGGCGCTGATGTTGCAGGCGGCGCTGCAGTCGTACCAGCAGGAAATCCAGATGGTCAGCTTCCGGGAGGAGGTCCAGAACGTCTGGGACGTCCTGAAATGGGCCTGGAAATCCGTGGTGAAACTGGTCAAGGTCGTCTGGACGGTGGTCGTCACCCTCTGGAAACTGATCTGGGTCGTGGTGATGTACATCGTCGAGAAGGCGGTGATCATCTACAAGACGATCATCAAACACGTCGCGGACAAGAAGAAGCCGCGAAACAACCACAAGGCCCAGCGCAACAGCAACAACAACGGCAACAGCAGCCGCGGCAATCAGGGCAACCGGGGTAACCAGGGCAAGTCGAAGGCGCAGGAAGGGAACCCTGGCAAGCCGCAGCCGCCCCGGCAGCCGCGGCAACAGCAGCAGCCGCGCAAACCCAAGGGACAGCAGCAACAACAGCCGTCCCGGGTCGGGCGGGAGGCGCGGGCGGACGAACCCGTCTACCGCGGCGCCAAGGAAGGCACCGATCCGCTCGCGCTGCGCAAGGGCGTGGACTACAAACTCGACGTCAACGGAATGGTGAAGCCGAACGCGGGGATGTCGACCAACACCGTGCCCGGTAACCTGCCTCGGGGATTCAGCCCGCGGCTGATCGACCGGTCCTCGGTGAGTCCGCAACTGGCGATCCGGCAGACCGGTAACCCCGCGACCAGTACGCACTTCGAGATCGTGCCGAGAGCCGGCGTCCAGCTCACCGAGGACGCCTATCTCCAACTGGTCAACGCGATCAAGTTTCTCTAGCTAGGAGCGAATATGACCCAGGCAGGCTGGCGGCTCGTCGCCCCGGACGGTTTCGACGAGCTCGATTGGTTCGGGGTGGAGAGCCGCGGCCTGCTGATGGGTGGCCGGCTGGCGTACGGCGACCGCACGTTCCCCGTCATCGTCTACGACCCGTACCGGCTATCCCAGGACGCCGAGGCCGAGACCGCGGACGGCGGCATCTTCTACGAAGGGAATGTCGTGTCCGTGCAGGGCCTCACCCGGGAGTCCGCCGAGGCGGCTGTCACCCGCCTCGGCGAGGCCGGCTTCCTCGACTGGCTACTGGGTTGAGGCGGCCGGCGTCCGGCGGCTGAGCAGGTAGGCGACGACTGCCGTCGGGAAGAACATCACGATGCCGTAGACGGCGACCGGGATCGACATCTCGCTGTTGTTCAGCAGTGACGGGCTGAGCGCGATGGCCAGGGCGAGGGTCGCGTTGTGGATGCCGATCTCCATCGAGCAGGCGATGGCCTGGCGCTCGCCGAGCCGGGCCGCCCGCGGGACGGCGTACCCGAGGCCGAGGCTGATCACGTTCAGCAGGACGGCGATCAGGCCGACCGCGGCCAGGTAGTCGAGGAAGTTCGCGCGCTCGGTGTAGATCGCGGCGAAGATGACGAGCGCGAGCACCACGGCCGAGCCGAGCTTGACCGGCCGCTCCATCCGGTCGGCGAACCCGGGTTTGCGGTTCCGGACCAGCATGCCGAGCGCGACCGGGACGAGGACGATCGCGAACACCTGCAGCATCTTGGCCGGTTGCAGGCCGAGCTGGCCGGAGTCGCCCATGAAATGCGCGATCGACAGGTTCACCACGATCGGCAGCGTGATCACCGCGAGGACCGAGTTCACCGCGGTCAGCGTCACGTTGAGCGCAACGTCGCCGCCGGCCAGATGGCTGAACAGGTTGGCCGTCGTCCCGCCCGGCGAGGCGACCAGCAACATCATGCCCACGGCCAGCGCCGGGGCGAGGCCGAACAGCTCCACCAGCCCGAAACAGATCACCGGCAGCAACACGATCTGGGTGCCGAGCGCAACCAGTACCGCCTTGGGCATCCGCGCGACCCGCGCGAAGTCGCCGGTCGTCAGGCTCAGGCCGAGGCCGAACATGATGATCGCCAGCGCGATCGGCAGCAGCACCGAAGTGAGAACCGAGTCGGACAAAGTGCGCTCCCCGTGTAGACCCCGAACTGTGGAGGAACAGGGTCCTATCCGCGGCGGCTGTTCGTCCAGATGTCGGCGCGGTCGTCGACGATGGTCAGGCCGCTGACGACGCCGGAGAGGCCGGGGTGGCCGCGTGGGCGCCAGGCGAGGATCAAGGCGGCGACGGGGTAGAGCTGGTAGAGGCTCTCGGCAACGGGGACGTAGCGGGAGAGGCCGAAGAGCATGAAGTAGCCGAAGGAGCCGAAGAGCAGGGCCAGGATCATCTTGGGGCCTGCCGGTCGGCCGTCGGGGCGGGCGCGGCGGAGGCGGACGGACATTTGGCCGATGGTGGCTTGGCGCGGGCTGAGCGACGGGAGCGCGAGCAGGAGCAGAGCGGGCAGCCAGGTGGTGAGGACGACGCCGAGCAATTTGCCGCCGGGGGTGTCGTCGATCCAGACGTCGAACGCGCCCCGGACCAGCAGCGTGACGAACACACCGAGGATGGCGCCGAAGGCGGTGACGGCGATCAGGTCGACGAGCATGCCGAGCAGCCGGCGGCGGGTGGTGACCGGCCGCGGCGTCCCGGGTTGGACGTCGGCTCGCGGGTGGTCGAGAACGCGCAGTACCGGCGCGAACAGCAGGCCGATCGCGGTGCCGGCGGTGTTGGTGAGCAGGTCGTCGACGTCGAAGAGCCGGTACGGGCACTCGAAGAGGAACCAGTTGCCGGTCAGCTGGGTGAGCTCGATCAGCAACGAGATCCCGAGCCCGATCAGCACGATCACGACCGGGCGGCGTTTGGTGTAGTGCCGGAGGTAGGCGCCGAGCGGGACGAACAGGAACACGTTGAACACGAGCTGCTGGACGGCGGGGTTCGCGAGGAAGGCGCTGACGCCGAAGCCGCGCCGCTCCTTCGCGATGTCATGCACGAACTGGAACGGGTTCAGCTGCGGACGCGTGAGCGCCTCGTGCGCCGCGCACCAGGTGTCGTCGATCGTCGGCACCGGGAACAGCACGTACGCGACCAGCGCGAACCCGTAGATCAGCGAGCTGAACGCGAGCAGCGTCGACCCGAAGCCGAGCTCGCCGCGCCGCCGGTAACTGCGATAGACGAAGGGCGTCAGCAACACCAGGGCGAGCAGCCCGCCGAACAAGATGGCCAGCACTGCCGGCAGAACCCTGGACACCCCGCCGACTGTAGCGGACTGTGATCAGCTCATCTCAGAAGGTGAGGACGACCTTGCCGTTCAGGCCGCCGGCCGCGAACCGCTCCTGCGCCGCCCGTGCCTGGTGGATCGAGTACGTGCTGTCGACGCGAGCCCGCAGGACACCGTCGTCCACCAGCTTCATCAATGTCGCGAGCCGGGCACCGTCCTCGGCGACCTGGACGTTCGTGCTGGCGATCCCGCGCGCCGACAGGTCCGGGACCGGGCCGGCCTCGGTCGCGATCGAGGCGAGCCGGCCGCCGTCCCGGAGTGCCTCCTCCGGCCTGATGCCGGCGGTGTCGAGAATCCCGTCGTACGCCGAAGCGGACAATGCGTGCGCATTCGTGCAGGCCGTGGTCGCGCCGAGCGCCATCGCCCGCTCCAGCTGGGCGTCCCGAGAGACCAGCGCATCCACGACGACGCCGTCCCGCCGGGCCAGCTGAACCGCGAGCCCGCCGACGGCGCCCACCGCACCCGTCACCAGCAACCGCTGCCCAGCCGACAGGCCGAGCCACTCAACGGCCTGCGACGCTGTCAGCGCCGGCAACGGCAGCGTCGCGGCCTCGGCCAGACTGGCCGCCGTGGGCGCGGGCGCGAGCACCCGCTCCGGCAGCGCGACCAGATCGGCCCACGTGCCCTTCCCCGCGGCCAGCTGCGCCGACATCCCGACCACCCGCTGCCCGACGTCGAACGAGCTACTCCCCGGATCGACCACGATGCCGGCGACATCCCAGCCCAAGATCATCGGCAGCGCCGGCACCCCACCACGGATCTCGTCGGCCCGCGTCTTCACATCGACCGGATTGAGGCTGCTGGCAACAACCCGCACGAGCACCTCGCCCGGCCCGGCCACCGCGTCCGCCACCTCCCGAACCTCAAGAACCTCGGGACCGCCGAACCGACTGATCGTAAGTGCGCGCATCCGCCCAGTATCGGCCTCCGAAGGTGCACCCCAGGGCGTCGTACGCTGCGGCGATGAGGTGGAAGTCGCACAGGGAAATGGTCGAGTGGATCCTGAACGATCCGGGGATCCAGGCCGAGCGCGCGGCCGCCCTCGCCGCCGACCCGGAGCACGTCGAGCGGGAGCGGCTGTACGCCGAGGCCGCCGCCGACCTGCTGCCCCAGTTGCAGTCGCTGATTCCCGAGTTCGACGCGCACGGGTTCCAGATCCGGCACGTCAGCGACCTCACGCAACGTGCCATCTTCGTCAAGGACGCGTCGGGCGAGGTCGTCGAGCGGCGCCAGATCGATTACCGGCCGGCGATTCCGCTGCTCGCCCAGTGGTTGCCCAAGGTCACCTACTACCCGCTGGCCTCCGATATCGCCCACGTACTCAGTCCGGTCGCGGCGCGCAAGTACTCCGTACCGGTTTTCCTGGAGCTGACTCGGAACCCGCCGCCGGTGGACCATCCCCAGTCCGATTGGGGGATGGCGCACTGGCAGACCCAGCTCCGCGAGACGATCTGCAGCGGCCTGGCGAAGCAGGCCACGCCGGCTGTTGCGGACGAGCTGATCGACCTGGTCCGCGATCAATCGCTCGGCGACCTTCGGGTCTCGCTGATCGGCACCGGCTTGCCGAAGACCAAGGACCCGCGGATGCCGGAGGTGTTGATGGAGCTGTTGTCCGATCCGAGCGAACGCATTCAGGCCGCGGCCCTCTTGGCGCTCGGCAAACTCCGGCACGAGCCCGCGCGGACGCATCTGGAGGCGGTGGCTGCCGCGGGTGGCGAGCTCGCGCCGTATGCGAAGCGGGCGCTCAAGCGGTTCACATAGCCACGATCGCGGTTGCTCCGATGGCCAGGCCGACGAGGTAGGTGCCGAGGGCGCCGATGTCGCGGAGGGGGCCGTGGGCGGCGAGGGTTTTGGCCGTGAGCATGCCGATGGCGTGGGCGAGGCGGACGGCGAGGGCGGCGATGGCCAGGGCGTCGACGAGTGGGCTGTCGGTGAGGGTCGAGCAGACCAGGATCAGGACGAGCAGGGTGGGGATGTACTCGGCCGCGTTGCCGTGGGCGCGCTGGGCGATCAGGAGGCGATCGGCGGGGTCGGTGGGCTGCTGGTTGCCGGCGCCGCGGAGGACGCGCTGCCGGGTGACGTTGGCGCCGAGCAGGAAGAGCAGGATGCCGAGCAGGGCCATGCAGGTGACGGTCACGGTGGTCATGTCAGAACTCCTTCACGGGTGAGGCGGCGAACGATGGTTTCGCTGAGGTTGGTGCCGAGCAGGGCGTCGGTCTTGTGCATACCGCCGGGACACGTCACGTTGACCTCGATCAGCCGGCCGCCGATCACATCGGCGCCCGCGATGGCCAGGCCGTGCTGAACGAGGACCGGCCGCAGGGCGGCGGCGATCGCGAGATCGGCCGCGTCGATCGGTGCGACGGCGACCGGCGGTCCGATCCGGAAATCGGCGGCGGCTGGGCGACGCAGTACGGCGCCGACGATCTCACCGTCCAGGAGGAAGAGCCGTTTGTTGCCGTGCGCAACGGCTGGGAGGTACTGCTGGGCGATCACCTGCCGCCGTCCGCCGCGGGTCGCCGACTCCAGCAGCGACGTGGCCGCGTGGTCGTCGGGGACGAGCCACACGTCGAGCCCCGCGAAACCGTCGACCGGTTTGACGATCGCCGTCCCGGCCTGGGCGACGAAGTCCCGGAGGTCGGTGACCGAGGTCCCGACGGATGTCGGCGGGCACAGGTCGGGGAACCGTAAGGCGATCAGCTTCTCGTGGATCGCGCGGACGCCGTCGGCCCGGTTGATCACCCGGGTGCCCGCGAGATCGAGCAGGTACGTCGTGTGCAGGTAGCGCTCGTCGACCGGCGGGTCGATCCGCAGGTGGACGACGGCGAACTCGCTGACCGGGACGACGTCCGTCGTGAGCTCGTCGAACCAGGTCGGGTCGACGATCCAGCGGTGGTCGACGCCGGGGTGGCGCGGCCGGAGCCGGATGTGGTGCGCGCGGGCGACGAGTAGGCCGTCGACGACGGCGAGGTCCTCGGGGCCGCAGCACCAGACGGCATGGCCGAGTCGCTGGGTCGCGTCCATCATGCCGATGGTGGCGTCGATGTCGGCGGCCAGTCCGCCGAGCGGGTCGGTGACGAACAGGACGCCGTTCATGCGGCCAACTCCTTGCAGTGCAGGAGTTCGCCGGCCGCGGCGGCCTGCCAGTGTGCGGCGAGGTTGGTTCGTTCAGGTTCGAGTGCGCGCAGGACGGACCGGCGGCGCACGTCGTCGTACAGCAGGCTCGTCAGCGTCGTGATCACCTGATCGACGGCGCTCGGCTCCTGGGCGTCGAGGAAGCGAACCTCCAGGTACGTCGACCGCGGTCGGACCGGCGGGAACATGGTGGTCAGATGCTCGGCCGGGCCGCCGGTGGTGAAGACCGTCGCGCCGGCCGCGAACGACGTGTACGCCGCGACTGGGTCGTCGCCGTACAGCAATCGATCGTCGAAACCGGTGCGGGCCGGGTCGAGCTCGAGCCAGGTGGCCAATCGGCCCTGAGGGCCGGAGCTGCGGGCGAACGTCGCGGCCAGGAACGGCGCCGCGAGGTTGAGCACCCGCCACTGCTCGGCCCCGGCGCGGCCAGGCCACCAGTCGAGGCAGATCTGGGTGGACGCCGTCCGGCGCATCATCCGGCGTCCGGCCGGTCCGATCGAGTCGAAGTGCCGGTGCATCGCGACGTACCGCGGGCTCGTCAGTTGGAGCGGGACCTCATGTTCGGGCCGCGGGTCGACCGGTAACGCGTACAGGGTGATTCGGTCGGCAGCCAGGCGTTTCGTGAGGCCTGCGACGGCGTTGCGGAGCTGGCCGGCCGGGTCGAGTCCGCACGGCAGGCTGAGCTCCAGCTGACCGCCCGGTTCGAAGCCGACGTACGGCGTACTGCCCGCGGCTTGCTGCGTCCGGCCGATCGGAACCGCGGCGCCGGTGACCGCGTCGGCGACCAGGAACTCCTGCTCGACGGCAACCCGGACACTGCGCCGGCGGCCCCGGGCGAACAGCGCCCCGACGAACGGTGACAGCTCCTGCGGGTTCATGGCCACTCCTGATACTGTAAGGATTCCTGTCGAAATATTGGAAGGAATCCTTACGAGTGTCAAGGCCTGAGTTGCCTCGGATCGGGGTCAAACCGTTCATCGCGCTGGTCGATCGCGCGAATCGGGCGCTGCAGAACGACATGGTCGAGACGATGCGCCGGTCCGGTCACCCGGAGGCCAAACACGCCTACAACGGGGTGTTCGCGACGCTGCAGCGGGAGGGGTCGCGGTCGGCCGACATGGCGGTCCGGGCCGGGATGACCCGGCAGTCGATGGGTGAGGTGATCCGCGAGCTGGTCGCGCTCGGCATCCTCGAGATGGCGCCCGACCCGGAGGACAAACGGGCCAAGATCGTCACCTACACCGACCGCGGGTTGGAGGTCGCGGCGAGCGGTTACGACCATCTGCGGGACCTGGAGGAGCGGTTCGCCGCGGAGTTCGGTCCGGCGGAGTATTCCACCGCACGGCAAGTGTTGGCGCGGGTCGCGGATGTCCTGGAAGAATGGGCGTCCGAGGCGGACCGCGCCTCGGAGTGACCCTTGGGGAGGGCCACCATGCGCACTGACCGTGTCATTGCCGTCGTCACCGTCGCCATCGGCGTCCTGGGCGCCGTCGCCGCTCAACTCGGCGCAGCGGAAGCGGATCGTACGCTCGCGCTCGCGGCGACGACCGCGCTGAGCATCATCTCGATCGGCTTACCGTTCATCGGCGCGCAGATCGGCGTCCGCTACCGGCGGACGGCGGCGCAGCCGGCCTATCGCGAGGCATATGTCTGGGCGCTGCTGCTCGGTGCGATCGGGTTGGCCGCGGCGCTGCTGATTGCCGTGCTGATCCCGTCGTCGTCCGGCGACCAATGGCAGTACGCGCCGGTGATCGTGCTCGGCGCCTTCGTCACCCAGTTGGTCGCGCAGACGACTGGTATCGGTCTCGGCGTCCTCCTCGGGCGGGCGTGGATCGCGGGCGTGCTGACGATCGTGATTCCGCTCGGTCTGTACTTCGCGCTTCCGGAGTCGGTGCGCGCGTTTTTCGCGCCGTACGCGTCGGCGCAGCTGTGGTGGTCGGGTGAGTTCGGGCTGGGCGATCTGCTGCCGTTCCTGGTGATGGTCGCGTTGTGGGGGCCGGTTCTGCACTTCGTCGCGTGGTCGCGAACAAAATCCGCGGTAGGAGCATCCAGTCGTTGACGTAATTCCAACGACTTGGAGGAGCTCGTGGTTCAGCTGGTGAGGCGTCGCAGTGGGCGGATGGCGTTCGGAGCCGGGGCGGTGGGGCTGCTCACGGCGTCCGCGCTGACCGCCCAAGCCACGCCGGCCGCTCTGCAGTGGCAGGACGTTCCGGTGAATCAGGCCTCGGTGATGATCGACGACGTCGATGCGACCTGGGCGGTCGGCGCGACGGGTGAGAGTGAGCAGAAGGCAGTGGTGCTCCGCCTCGACGCCGGTCGATGGAAGCCGGTCGCGCATCCGGTGAAGACGAACGCGTCGCTGCACGCGGTCGCGGTCGGCGGCCCGAAGAACGTGTGGGCGGTCGGTGACGACAACAGCGTTGCGGGGCAGCCGAAACCGCTCGTGCTGCGCTTCGACGGCACCCGCTGGAAGGTCGTCCCCGCCCCGGCGGTGCCGACCGGCTCGCTGAGCAGTGTCGCGATCGGGCCGGACGGCGTCCCGTGGGTCTCCGGCTGGGCGGAGGTCGCCGGGCGGGAGCACGCGACGGCGTACCGGTTCGTCGGCGGTAAATGGCAGCCGCTGATCAAGGGCCTGGAGGGCTCGATCAACGGCAACACCCTCGCCGTCGTCGGCCCGAACGACGCCTGGCTCGGCCTCAACGCCGGCCTCGCGCGCTTCGACGGCAAAGCCTGGAAGCTGGTCGCCGACCTCCCGACCGACGGCAGCAAGATCCCGACCGGCCTCGCCGTCGCCGGCCCGAAGGACATCTGGCTCGTCGGCGTCGACCACACCGCCCGCGAACGGCGCCTCGCCATGCACTACGACGGCGCCCGCTGGACGAACGTCCCCGTCCCGGCCGGCTGGGCCCAGCTGTACGACGTTGCCCTGCACAACAATCGGCCCGTGGCCGTCGGCGAGCACTTCATCGACGAAGGCGACTACACCCGCAACCAGCCCGACGTCCTCACCTACAACGGCAAAGCCTTCGTCGCCGCCCCCGCCCCGAAGACCCCTCTCGGCGTCCTCACCGGCGTAACCGTCACCAACAATCAACTCCTGACCGTAGGCACCGCCCAAGACGACTTCACCACCCCCTACAAGGGCCTCTCAGCCATCACGCGATGACGACGCGGTTCCGGCCGCTGTTCTTGGCCTGGTAAGTCGCGGTATCGGCCGCCAGCAGTACGGCGTCCAGCGTGTCGCCGTGGTTCGGGTACCCGCCCGTGCCCACCGAGCAGGTCAGATTCGTCAACTGGGCCTTGCCATTCGGGGTGTCCACCTCGATGGCAAGGCCCTCGACCCGCCGCCGGATCCGCTCCGCGATCACGGCCGCGTCGGTGACCGGCGTCCGGCGGCAGGAGGACGGCAAACTCTTCGCCGCCCAGCCTGCCGAGTAGATCGTTGACCCGCTTGAAGTGATCGAGGTCGATGTAGAGCACGCTGAGCTCGGCGCCGCGTTGCAACTGCTTGGCCGCCGTTTCGTGCCAGAACAGCGTATTGGCCAGACCAGTGAACCCCGGTGGGTACCCGGGGTACTGGACCGGTGTCAGAGTCGCCAGGCACAGTGCGCCGGCAGCGGCGGCCAAGATCAGGGTGCAGATCGAGAACACCCGCCGATGGGCCGGGACCTTGCGCAGCCTGAACGTCGCATGCACCGAGGTGAGGACGACCAGCGATGCCACCAACGGCGGCGGAAGCGTGATCACCCCGGCGAAGATCCACAGACTCCGCCCGAGCCCCATCGCTCTGCCGCCGCCCACCCATCACCCCAAGCTACGACCCGAACCCGCTCCGCACGCCCGATGGCCGCTTCCTGCCGCGTCTCACCTTCGGTACCGACGAACGGGTAGTGGTGGGCCGTCAGGCCGTTGGTCGCGCCCAGCGAACCGGTCGGGAGGTGACTACTACCCGTCGCTCGGTTCGTCGGGTTCGGGCGGGGGCTCCTCGTGGACGGGGCCGGAGGGGGAGAGCCAGGAGCGGGAGAGGGCGAGGGCTGCTTCGAGCAGCGACGGTCGCTCCATCGTGTGCCTCCCCGGCGTCGGCTCCTATTCGTAGCGGATGCCGCCGGGGTTCGGCGGGCGGTGGCAGCAAATGGTCACGCGGTCGGTGGGGGGAGGGTGGGGTAGTCGAGGATGGGGTAGAGGCCGACGGTGAAGCCGTAGGTGGTGTCGCCGGCTCGGGGGAGCTGGTCGAAGGTGTGGATCAGGTGGTCTACGGCTTGCCAGAACTCGGCGGCGCGCTCTTCGGGGATGCGGGCGTGCCGGATGAAGGAGCGGAGTTGGCCGGCGTCGTACGCGGTGCGGGATTCTTCGGCGGCGACTTCGAAGTCGTTGAAGTCGGGAGGGAGTGGGACGCCGTTGGCCTGGCGGCCGAGGCCGACGAAGAACATCCGGGCGGCGCGGCCGTAGAAGCGCTCCTCGATGGCGCGGACCTTGCGGGTCCGGACGATCCGCAGGATGCCGGCGTCCGCGAGCACCTTGACGTGGTGGGCCACCGTGCTCTTCGGGCGTTTGACCGCGGTGGCCAGTTCGGTGACGGTCGCGGCGCGTTCGTGCAGGAGGCCGAGGATCGTCGTCCGCAGTGGATCGCTGATCGCGCGGACCTGCTCGGCGGTGGTCAGTTCGAGCGTCTCGGCGAGCTCGTAGTCGGGCACCGGGCTGTTGCCTGTCACAGTCGAACATACTAACATCGCCGATTGTTCGAGATATTTGGATCATTGGAGCGCATCGTGACCGAGATTGTGCTGTTTCACCACGCCCAGGGCCTGACCGACGGCGTGCTGGCGTTCGCCGAACAGCTCCGGCAGGCCGGGCACACCGTCCACACGCCCGACCAGTACGAAGGCAACACGTACGCCACCCTCGAAGAAGGCATCGGCTACGCCCAGGAGACCGGGTTCGGCACGCTGCTCGAGCGCGCGCTGAAGGCGGCCGAGGGGTATCCGAGCGAGGTGGTGTACGCCGGTTTCTCGCTCGGCGTCATGCCGGCCCAGCAGCTCACCCAGACCCGGCCCGGCGCTCGCGGCGGCCTGTTCTACTACTCGGTCCTGCCGTACACCGAGTTCGGCGAGACGTGGCCGCAGGGCGTGCCCGCGCAGATCCACGCCAAGGAGGAGGACGAGTTCTACCTCGAGGACGCCGAGGGCGCGCAGCAGTTGATCGCCGCCACCGACGACGTCGAGCTGTTCCTCTACCCGGGTAAGGAGCACCTGTTCGCGGACTCGTCGCTGCCGTCGTACGACGAAGCGGCCGCGCAGCTGCTCCTCACCCGCTCGCTCACCTTCCTCGAACGCCTTTGAGGCAGTCTCGAACGCCTTTAGGGCAACGTGTTCCCGGCGGCCGTGTAGAGCCGGTACCACTCCTCGCGGCTGAGCCGGATTGCCGCGCCCGCAGCGGCGTCCTGCACTCGGCTCGGGGTGGTGGTGCCGATGACGATCTGCATCTGCGCCGGGTGCCGGGCCAGCCAGGCGATGGCGATCGCGTCGGCGCTGGTGCTGTGCGCGTTGGCGATCTCGTCGAGTGCGTCGTTCAGCGCGGGGTAGTTCGTGCGGTCGCCGATGAAGACGCCGGACGCCGGACTCTGCACCGAACCCCAGGTCTGGAGGGTGATGTTGTTCAGCCGGCTGTAGTCGAGGATGCCGAGATCGCGGTCGGCCGACTGCTCCAGGCCCATGATGTTCGCGGCCAGGCCCTGCGCGACCAGGGCGGCGTTCGCGATGCTGAA
This sequence comes from Kribbella sandramycini, assembly GCF_013131805.1. Taxonomy (GTDB): domain Bacteria; phylum Actinomycetota; class Actinomycetes; order Propionibacteriales; family Kribbellaceae; genus Kribbella; species Kribbella sandramycini. The sequence continues at coordinate 349,721 of NZ_JABJRC010000009.1, forward strand.
CTGGAGCTGGTTCGCAATCAGCGGCTGGCGGACCGACTTCCTCAGCAGCTCGATCTGCCCGGGCGTGTGGTTCGAGACGCCGAACGCGCGGACCTTGCCCTTGCTGTGCAGCTCGTCGAACGCCGCCGCGACCTCGTCCGGCTCGACGAGCGTGTCGGGGCGGTGGATCAGCAGGACGTCGAGGTACTCGGTCCGGAGGGCGGCCAGCGACTGGTCGACGCTGGACAGGATGTGCTCGCGGGAGGAATCGAAGAAGCCGGACCGGATCCCGACCTTCGACTGCAACAGGATCTGGTCCCGCTCCGCGGCCGGGACCGGCGCGGCATCGCCGTACCGCTGCTCGCAGCCGTGCGGACCGCCGTAGATGTCCGCGTGGTCGAACATCGTCACGCCGGCCTCGCGCGCGGTCCCGACCAGGGTGCGGATCTCGGCGTCGGTCTTCTCCTTGATTCGCATCAGCCCGAGTATCACGCGCGATGCCGTCGTTTCACTGCTGCCCAACTCGACCGTCGTCATACGACCGACGCTAGCTCACGCGGTTGCCTGGACCACGGCGGCCGGGGCCTCGACCGGCGTCCGGCGGGTCGGAATGCAGGCTGCGACTGCCAGCGCGAGCAGTGCGGCGCCGGCTCCGATGGCCAGGACGACGCGGAACCCGTTCTGCGAGGGGAGCGCGTAGCCGCCGAGGTTGATGGTGAGTTGGGCCAGGACGGTGCCGGCGACCGCGCTGGACACCGACGTGCCGATCGAACGCATCAGTGTGTTGAAGCTGTTCGCGGCGGCCGTCTCCGAGACCGGTACGGCAGCCATGATCAGCGCGGGCATGGCGCCGTAGGCGAGACCGATGCCGGCGCCGATCAGCAGTGAGACGAGCACCAGCTCCCACACCGAGCCCATCAGCGCGATGCCGACGCCGTACCCCGCCGCCACGACGACTGCGCCGAGCATCAGCGTGACCTTCGGGCCGCGCGCCTTCGAGAGCTTGGCCGAGAGCGGCGCCGCGACCAGCATGATCAGACCCGACGGGCCCATCACCAGACCGGCGCCGAGCATCGACTGGCCGAGCCCGAATCCGGTTGCCTTCGGCATCTGCAGCAGTTGGGGCAGGACCAGTGACATCGCGAACATGGCGAATCCGAAGACGAGGGAGGCGGCGTTCGTCAGCAGGACCTGCGGGCGGGCCGTCGTCCGGAGATCGACGAGCGGCTCCGGCGTCCGCCGCTCCCACCAGCCCCAGGCCAGGACGGCGACGACGGCGAGGGCGAACAGGCCGAGCGTCCGGCTGCTCGTCCAGCCCCACTTGGCGCCCTGGGAGATTGCCAAGAGCAACGAAACCAGGCCGACCGAGAGGCCGATCCCGCCGAGGACGTCGAAGCGGCCGCCGGAGCGGACCGACGATTCGGGTACGAAGCGCACGACGAGGCCGAAGACGACCAGGCCGAGCGCGGCGGAGACCCAGAACAGCGTGTGCCAGCTGGCGTACTCGGCCAGCAGGGCGGACGCCGGGAGGCCCAGCGCGCCGCCGACGCCGAGGGAGGCGCTCATCTGCGCGGTCGCGGTGCCGAGCCGCTCACTGGGCAGTTCGTCGCGCATGATGCTGATCCCGAGCGGGATCACGCCGGAGGCCATCCCCTGCAGGGCGCGGCCGGCGATCATCGGCAGCAGTGAGCTGCTCAGCGCGGCGACGACCGAGCCCGCGACCATCAGGCCGATGCTGATCAGCAGCATCCGGCGCTTGCCGTACATGTCGCCGAGGCGGCCCATGATCGGGGTCGCGACCGCGGCGGCGAGCAGGGTGGCCGTGATCACCCAGGCGGTATCGCCGGCGGCGGCGTGCAGCAATCGCGGCAGCTCGGGGATCAGGGGAATCACCAGGGTCTGCATGAGCGCGACCGTGATGCCGGCCGCGGCGAGCACCGGGACGACGGCGCCGGCGCGCACTGCGGGTTCGGCGGGGACAGCGGACATCGAACGCCTCCGGGAGAACGATCGGAAGATAGTTGGTTTCTGCAACCATAGATTAAGTCAGGCAGTTGACTTAAACAAGATCGCGAGGCAAGGTGGGAAGCGAGATCAACGCGGAGGTGATGTCTCGTGACCCAGAGTGAGCCGATCGAGCGTGCGCTGGACTACCCGATGCCCCCGATAGATGCGATCGAGCCGCCGCCCGAGTGGGCCGAGCTGCGGCAGCAGTGCCCGGTCGCCCACGTCCGGCTGCCGAGCGGTGATCAGGCGACGCTGCTGACCCGGTACGGCGACGTCCGGCAGCTCATCGCGGATCCGCGGTTCGGGCGGACGGCCGAGGAGGAGGGCGGCGCGCGGATCGGCGCGGAGGGCGCGAGCACGATCTTCGACCGGCGGGACGAGCCGTCGCCGATCCCGCAGTCCGGAGCGGGACATCAGCGGTGGCGGCGGATGCTGACGAAGTGGTTCACCGCCAAGCGGATGGCCGCGCTCCGGCCGCGGATCGAGGCGATGGCGTCGCAGCTGGTCGACGAGATGGTGGCTCATGGGGCGCCGGCTGATCTGAAGGCCGGGCTGGGGTATCCGCTGCCGGTCTGGGTGATCTGCGATCTGCTCGGCGTACCGGATTCGGATCGGGACCGGTTCGCGTACTGGTCGGACACGTTCCTCAGCCTGAGCCGGTATCAGCAGGCGGAGATCGATGCCGCGCAGGCCGAGTTGACGGCGTACATGGCTGGGCATGTCGAGGCGAAGCGGCTGGCGCCGGGGGAGGATCTGCTCAGCGATCTGATCACCGGGGCGGATGCCGCGGGGGCGAAGCTGGGCACCGAGGCGTTGGTTGCCACAGGCAAGGGATTGTTGATCGCGGGACACGAGACCACGACCAACATGATCGGCAAGATGATGGCGATGCTGCTGTCGGACCGGTCGGCCTGGGAGCAGCTGGTCGCCGATCCCGCGCTGATCCGGACGGCGGTCGAGGAGATCCTGCGGTACGACGCCAACCCCGGCTTCGGGTTGACGCGATACCTGACCGAGGATGTCGAGCTGCCGAGCGGCGTCCTGCCGGCCGGGACGACGGCGGTCTGCAGTATGGCGGCCGCGAATCGGGACGACGGCGTATTCGCGGACGCGGAGTCGCTCGACCTGACGCGGAGTCCGAACGTGCACATCACCTTCGGCGCCGGGCCGAAGTCCTGCGTCGGGCAGTCGCTGGCGCGGACGGAGCTGCAGGTCGTGCTCGAAGTGCTCGTACGCCGGTTGCCCGGGCTCGCGCTCGCCGTACCCTCGGCTCGGTTGCGACCGGTGGAAGGGCTGCTGGTCGGCGGTCTGCAGGAAGTGCCGGTGGTGTGGTGATGATGATGGCGAAGACGGTCCGGACCGATCGGGTGAACGCGACCCGCGAGCTGATCCTGGTGACGGCGGAGCGGATGTTCGCCGAGCGCGGGATCCACGAGGTGTCGAACCGGCAGATCAGCGAGGCGGCCGGGCAGGGCAACAACACCGCGGTCGGCTACCACTTCGGCACCAAGGCCGATCTGATCCGCGCGATCCTGCGCCGGCACTCGGGCGCCGTCGAGGAGCGCCGGCAGGAGCTGGTCGCCGCGCTGCCGCCGGACGCCGATCTGCGCGCCTGGGTGGAGGTGCTGGTCCGCCCGACGACGGACTACCTCGCGACCCTCGGCGTACCGAGCTGGATGGCGCGCTTCACCGCCCAGCTCGCCACCGACCCGGCGCTGCGCGATGTGATGTTCGAAGAGATGCTCGGCTCGCCGACCATGCTCCGCGTGATCGACGCCCTCTCGGAGTCGATGGGGGCGCAGCCGCCCGCCGTCCGGATGGAGCGCGGCGCGATGGCGCGCATCCTGATCGTCCAGATGAACGCCGATTTCGAACGCGCCCTCGCCGAGAACCAGCTCACCGCCCGCTCGACCTGGCACGACATGGCCACCGGTCTCATCGACGGCATCGTCGCCATCTGGTCCGCTCCCTTCACCACCCCATGAGCACCCTCATCATCGGCGCCTCCGCCGCCGGCCTCGCCACGCTCGAATCCCTCCGCCGCCACAACTACGACGCCCCCATCACCCTGCTGGGCGCCGAACCCGACCTCCCCTACGACCGCCCACCCCTCTCCAAGCACTACCTCGCAACCACCAACCCCCACCCCGCCCTCCGCCCCGAACAACACCTGGCCAACCTCAACGCCACCTTCCACCTCGGCGACCCGGCAGTCGCCCTCGACGCCGCCCGCCGAACCGTCCACACCGCCTCCGGCCGCACCCTCACCGCCGACAACATCGTCATCACCACCGGCCTCACCCCCCGCAAACTCCCCAACCAACAACCCCTCACCGGCGTCCACGTCCTCCGCACCCTCGCCGACGCCACCGCCCTCCGCGAAGACCTCCTCGCCCGTTCCGCAGGAGACATAACAACGGATGGACCTCGGGTTGTGGTGGTGGGGGATGGGGTTTTGGGGGGTGAGGTGGCGGCTACGGCTCGGGGGTTGGGGTGTGAGGTGGTGTTGGTGGGGCCGCAGCGTGGGGTGTTGTGGGGGCAGTTGGGGGAGGTGGTTTCGGGGTTGTTGGGGGAGGTGCATGGCGCGGCTGGAGTGGAGTTGCGGTTGGGGACGGCGGTTGGTGGGCTGACGGCGGTGGGTGGGCGGGTTAGTGGGGTGGAGTTGGTTGGGGGTGAGCAGCTGGCGGCTGAGGTTGTGGTGGTGGCGCTGGGGGCGGCGCCGGCGACCGAGTGGTTGCAGGGGAGTGGGCTGAAGGTGGCGGATGGGGTGGTTTGTGACGAGTGGTGCCGGGCGGGGGAGGGGATCTGGGCCGCGGGGGATGTGGCTCGGTGGTGGCACGGCGGGCTGAATCGGCTGCTGCGGCTGGAGAATCGGACGAACGCGAGTGAACAGGCCGCGGTGGTGGCGGCGAACATCGCGGGGCAGCCGACCAAGTACGAGCCGATTCCGTACTTCTGGACGGATCAGTTCACGACGAAGATCCAGGTGCACGGGATCCCGGCCGCGGACGCCGAAGTGACGGTGGCCGAGGGGTCGATCGACGAGCGCCGGTTCGTCGCGCACTACCGAAAGGACGGGCGGATCGTCGCCGTCCTCGGCTGGAACATGCCCAAACAGACTCGCCTGCACAGGAAACACCTGTTGCCGGCGTAAACCCGAAAACCTCACTGGGGAAGGGATTCGATGACAACGACCGATCATGCTCCGGCGTATCCGATGACCCGCGCGCAGGGCTGTCCGTTCGACCCGCCGCCGCAGCTCAAGGAACTGCAGGACGAGGCGCCGCTGGTCAAGGTCGAGGTGTTCGGCCGGCCGGCGTGGCTGGTCACCCGGTACGCCGACCAGCGCAGGCTGCTCGCGGATCAGCGGCTCAGCTCCGACGTCTACCGGCCCGGCTTCCCGGGCACCACCAAGGAGCCGCTCAGCCCGGACGAGAACGCCGGTATCGGCTTCATCGTCCTCGACGACCCCGAGCACGCGCGGCTGCGCCGGATGGTCACCGCGCCGTTCATGATCAAACGCGTCGCCGCGATGCGCCCGCGGATCCAGCAGATCGTCGACGGGCTGATCGACGACCTGCTGGCCGGGCCGAAACCGGTCGACCTGGTCGAGGCGTTCGCGCTGCCGATCCCGTCGCTGGTGATCTGCGAGCTGCTCGGCGTCCCGTACGAGGATCACGAGTTCTTCCAGCGCAACAGCAGCATCCTGCTCCGCACCAGCGCCCCGATCGAGGAGCGGATCAAGGCCCGCGGCAACATCGGCGGCTACCTGAACGAGCTGATGGGCGACAAACTCGAGACCCCGGGCGACGACCTGCTCTCCGGGCTGGCCGAGCGGGTCAAGGCCGGTGAGCTGTCCCGCCGGGACGCCGCCGGGATCGGCGTCCTGCTGTTGATCGCCGGCCACGAGACGACCGCGAACATGATTGCCCTCGGCACCCTCGCGCTCCTCGAACACCCGGACCAGCTGGCCAAACTGCAGCAGTCCGACGACCCGGCCGTGGTCGCCGGCGCCGTCGAGGAGCTGCTCCGCTACCTGAACATCACCCACAACGGACGCCGTCGCGTCGTCCTCGAGGACATCGACTTCGACGGCGAGACCCTGCGGGCCGGCGACGGCGTGATCTTCCCGAACGACATCGCCAACCGCGACCCCGCGGTCTTCGAGAATCCGGACGAACTCGACCTGGACCGCGACGCCCGGCGGCACGTCGCGTTCGGGTTCGGCGTCCATCAATGCCTTGGGCAACCACTTGCGCGACTCGAGCTGCAGGTCGTCTACGGCACCCTCTACCGGCGGATTCCGACGCTCCGGCGCGCGGCGGAGCTGACCGACATCCCCTTCAAACACGACGGCGGCGTGTACGGCGTCTACGCGCTCCCGGTCACCTGGTAACCCCGCGACAGAATCGAGACTGACATGAAGATCATCGTCGATCAGGACAAGTGCGTCGCCTCCGGTCAATGCGTGACCGCGGCCGACACCGTCTTCGACCAGCGCGACGAGGACGGCATCGTCGTCCTGCTCACCGATAACCCGTCGCCCGAGCTCGCGGCCGATGTGCACCAGGCTGCCGCGGTCTGCCCGGCGCTCGCCATCGTCGTCGAGGACTGATCGGCCGGGTCGCCGGGGCCGCCCCGCCCGGCGACGTAGGTTCGATCCATGGACCAGTTCAGGATCGCCGTACCGGACAGCGAGCTCGACGACCTGCGCGACCGCCTGCGTCGAGCCCGCTGGCCGCGGCAGCTGCCCGGCGACGGCTGGTCGCGCGGGGTGCCGGTCGACTACCTGTGGATGCTCGCCGACCGCTGGCTCGACTTCGACTGGCGGACATGGGAAGCCCGGTTGAACGCGTTCCCGCAGTTCACCACCCGGATCGATGAGCAGCTGATCCACTTCCTGCACGTCCGATCACCCGAGCCGGACGCGTTGCCTTTGGTCCTCACGCACGGCTGGCCGGGGTCGATCGCGGAGTTCCTGCCGGTGCTCGGCCCGTTGACCGATCCGGCGGCGTACGGCGATGATCCGCGCGTCGCGTTCCACGTCGTGGCGCCGTCCGTCCCGGGGCACGGGTTCTCCGTCCCGCTGGAATCGGGGTGGGATCACCGGCGGATCGCGCGGGCCTGGGCGGAGCTGATGGCGGCCCTCGGCTACGACCGGTACGGCGCTCAGGGCGGTGACACCGGGTCGGTCGTCTCGCCCTGGCTCGGCGTCCTCGATCCGGAGCACGTGATCGGCGTCCATCTGAACGGCGGGCTCGCGTTTCCCGACGTCCTGCCCGCGGACCTGCCGCACCTGACCGAGGTCGAGCGCGCGCGGCTCGCCGCGGCTGAGCAGTTGCGCGCGGTCGGGACGGGGTACGCCGAACTGCAGGGCACCCGCCCGCAGACGGTGTCGTTCGGGCTCAGCGACTCACCGATCGGGCAGCTCGCGTGGATCGTGGAGAAGTTCTGGGAGTGGACCGATCCGGCCCGCCCGCTGCCCGAGGACGCCGTCGACGTCGAGCATCTGCTCGTCGACGCGAGTATCTACTGGTTCACCAACACGAGCGGGACCTCGGCCAACCTGTACTACGAGGGCCGGGCCGAACCGCCGCACCCGAAATCGGCTGTGCCCACCGGCGTCGCGGTGTTTCCGACCGACCCCGCGATCCGCCGGGTACTCGACCGGCGGCACGACATCACGCACTGGTCGGAGTTCACCCGCGGCGGCCACTTCGCGGCCCTCGAAGCCCCCGACCTGCTGGTCGCCGACATCCGCGAGTTCTTCCGACGCTAACGACAGGAGGTGCCTGGCCACGGCGGCCGGCGCGGCCGGGTCGCCAAGCGTGCCGCGGGGCTGCGCCGGCGGCGTACCTCCTGTCGTTCGTGCTGCCGGTCAGGGGTGTGCGGCGATGAAGCCGGCGAGGTCGGCGGCGATCTCCTTCGGGTACTCGCCGTTGATCGCGTGTGAGGCCTCCGGGTAGAACTTGACCGTCTTGGCCGGGAGTGCGCGATCGGCGGTCGCGCGCGCCTTCGCCGGGTCGTGCATGACCGACTTGCCGGCGATGATCGCGAGCGCCGGGACCTTCAGCCCCTTGAGCTGCTCCTCGGTGATCCGCTGCGGTTGCGGCTGGCGCATCGTGTAGTTCTTCATCCCGGACTCGATCATCTCCGCGACCGGGACCTGCTCGACCGGCGCGCCGCCGGCGGTGTAGGAGTTGAAGCTGTCCCGCCACGAGCGCGGCAGCCATTTCACGGCGGCCGGCAGCGAGCGGATGACGGTCTCGACCGGGATCGAGTCGAAGATGCTCACCCCGTCGAGTGTGGTGACGGTCGCGACGTGCGCCGGGCGATGCACCGCGAGGTTCATCGCCGTCCACCCGCCGATCGACAGCCCGAGGACGTGGAACTTGTCGCCGGGCAGCGCGGCCAGGGTCTGGTCGATCCAGGCCGCCTTCTCCTCGGACGTCGTGATCGGGCGATTCTGGATCGACATCCCGGGCTCGCCGAGCAGGTCGATCGCGTAGACGTCGCCGAGCTGGAGCAGCGACGGCAGGTTGTCGGCCCAGACCGGCGTCCCCGAGGAGGTGCCGGGGAGCAGGACCAGCGGGCGCGCCTTCGGCTGGGCACCGGCGAACCGGTACGCGCGGACCAGGCCGTAGTCCGTGCGGATGTCGAGGGTCGCGGCGGGTTTCGGCAGGTCCCGCATCGCGAGGTCGTATTTCGCGACGTAGTCCTGGTAGCCGGTCGCGCTGTTCCAGTGCCCGACGGGGGACGGCGAACGTAGCACGAGAGCGAACCCGACGACGAGCACGGCGACCACGCCCAGAGCGATCAGCAGGCGGCGGCGGCGCCGGGGTTTCTTCGTCATGACGACTCCCTAACCAAGTGGTAAGTCCTTTAACCATACGGTAAGTTGAGGGTCATGCGCGAACGGACCTTCACCGAGCAGGCCCGGCGGGCCCAGCTGATCGACGTCACGATCGACCAAGTCGCCGAGCACGGCTACCCGGCCACCTCGCTGGCGCGGATCGCCGCCGCCGCGGGGATCACCAAGGCCGCGGTCATCTACCACTTCGCCTCGAAGAACGCGCTGGTCGAGGCGGCACACGCGCAAGTTCTGTCCGCGCTGGTGGCCACCGTCGGCGCGGCGGTCGACGCGGCCGGGCCCGCCGGCGCGCCCGCGGCATACGTCCGCTCGATGATCGGTCACCTACGCGCGAACCCGCGGCACACCCGGATGATCATCGAGGCGATGACGAACGTCGTCCCCCCGGAGCAGCTCGTCGAGCAGCGCGCCGCCCGCTGGTCCCCGCTCGCCGAACTCCTCCGCGCTGCTCGCGCAGCCCACGGCCTGGCCGACGACGTCGACCTCCGCACGGCGGCTCTCATCATCGGCGGCGGTATCGACGCCATCGTCCAGGAGTCGCTCAGCGACCCGTCGTACGACACAACTCCCGCGGCCGAACTTCTGATCGAGGCCCTGCAGCTGGCCTGGCTGGCACCACAAAACTGAGCAAGCTGCCATCCCGCTCACCCACCGCCCCCGGCCACCGCCGCCGCACCATCCCCAAACTCCGCTCATTCGAAGCGCCGACCACCAACAAGAAATGCGTAGCCCCCGCCTCCACCGCATCCGCCGCGGCAACAGTCAGCATCCGCACTCCCAACCCCTTCCCCTGCTCCCCGTCAGCCACCACCACGGCCAGCTCGGCAATCTTTTCCGGACTGCTGGCGCCGGGGACGGAGGTGGGGGTGGCCCAGGCCCACATGGCGTGGGCCAGGGGGTGGTCGGCGCGGGTGGCGAGCCAGGCGGCGCCGGTGGGGTGGAGGAGATGGCGGAGGAGGGCTGGGCGGGGTGGGGTGGGGATCGGGGCTTGGAAGCGGTGGTAGCGGCTCAGATCGGAGAGGGCGGTGAGGAGGGCGCCGAGGGTTTCCAGGTCGGACTCGGCGGCCGGGCGAATGGTGAGGGCAGGGGTGGTGACCTGGGTCTGGTTCACGGATTCAGCTTGGCTGGGGATTGCTGAGTCTGTCAAGGAGACTTATCGTGATGGGTATGGCGGAACCGGAGGCGATGAACTGGTCGACCGAGAACTGCACGATCTCCCGGACGATGGAGATCCTCGGCGACAAGTGGACGTTCCACGTGTTGCGGGAGTTGTTCGTCGGCGTCCGCCGGTTCGAGGACATCCGGGCTCGCGCGCTGATCCCGCGCCAGGTGCTGACGGATCGGCTGGCCGGGTTGATCGAGCGCGGTGTGATCCGCCGGCATCCGTATCGGGTGCCGGGGCAGCGGGAGCGGTCGGAGTACCGGCTCACCGAGGCGGGGCTGGCGCTGTACCCGGTGCTGGTCGCGTTGATGCAGTGGGGCGATCAGTACGTCGCTGTCGACGGCGGCCCGCCGATCGAGGCGCGGCACCGCGAGTGCGGCGGGCAGGTGCAGGTGGTGCTGCAGTGCGAGGCCGGGCATGCGCCGATCCCACGCGAGGTGGCCATCCGCCCCGGGCCCGGCGCCGTCCGCCGGGAGCTGGCGAGCTAAAGCTTGTCGATCGCCGCGCGGATCAGGCGCTCGGTGTCGCGCGGCTGGGCGGCGGCGATGGACAGCGCGTCCATCGTGACGACGTATGTGTCGAGGTCGTCGCGTTTGTCCAGGTAGACGGCGCTGGTCAGGTGCTCGATGTAGACGATGTCGGGCAGGTCGGCGTCGGTGAACCGCAGCAGCGTGAACGCGCCGCCGGTCGCGGTGTAACCGCCGGTGCTGAACGGGATGATCTGCAGCGTCACGTTGTGCCGCCGGGACGCCTCGATCAGGTACTCGAGCTGGTTGCGCAGGATCGTCTTGCTGCCGATCGGGCGGTGCAGCACGGCCTCGTCGATGACGACCCACAACCGCGCCGGCCGCTGCCGCGTCAGCACGTCCTGGCGGCGCATCCGCAAGGTGATCAGCCGATCCTGCTCGGCGCGCGGGAGCGGCTCGTCCAGCCGGCCGAGCTCGACCACGGCGCGGGCGTAGTCCGGCGTCTGGAGCAGGCCGGGGACGAACTGGAGCTCGAAGGTACGGATCAGGTCCGCGGCCATCTCGAGGCCGAGGTAGGAGTGGAACCAGTTCGGTGTCAGGTCGTCGTAGCGCTGCCACCAGCCGGGGTTGTTCGCCTCGCGGGCCAGCGTCAGCAGCCGGTCGCGCTCGACGTCGTCCTCGAGCTTGTAGAGCGTGAGCAGGTCGTCGACGTCGCGAACCTTGAAGCCGACCCGGCCGAGCTCGAGGCGGCTGATCTTGGACTCCGAGCCGCGGATCGCCCAGCCGGCGTCCGTCCGGCTGATCCCGGCGTCCTCACGCAGGCGGCGCAGGTGGGCGCCCAGCATGATGCGCAGGGCGGTCGGCCCGCCGTACGCCGGTTCCGTCACGCCTCGTTCCTCCCCATCCGCTCGGTGCGCAGCGATCATTTCACAACCGAATGTAACCGCGTCTACCCCGGACCCGCGTGCACGACGTGTTCAGCGGGCCTTACTGTCAGTAGAGTCTCCTCACAGACTTCCCGACATCCACGAGGTTCAGCGCATGCCAGATACCAGCAAGGCTCCCAGTTCGGTTCCGGTCGGGGTGGACACCACCAGGGCCAGTATCGCCCGGGTGTACGACGCCTTCTTGGGCGGCAAGGACAACTTCGAGGTCGACCGCGAGGTGCTCCGCGGTGTCCAGGCGGCTGCGCCGCAGGCCCAGGATCTGGCCTGGTCGAACCGGAACTTCCTGATCCGCTCCTGCCGGTTCCTCGCGGGCCAGGCGGGGATCACGCAGTACCTCGACTGCGGATCGGGTCTGCCGACGGCCGAGAACACCCACCAGGTCGTGCAGCGGATCCAGCCCGATGCCAAGGTGCTCTACATCGACAACGACCCGGTGGTGCTCGCGCACGGCCGCGCGCTGCTCGAGGAGAACGAGAACACGCTCTTCCTCGCGGCCGACATCTTCGAGCCCGAAGCGGTCCTGAAGGTGGTCAAGGAGCAGGACTTCCTCGACTTCACCCAGCCGATCGCCGTGATGCAGGCCGGCACGCTGCACCACTACATCGGTTCCGAGGGCGCGCAGATCATGCAGCAGTACGTCGACGCGGTGGTGCCCGGGTCGTACACGGTGATCTCGCACTTCTTCGACCCCGAGACGCCGGAGCACACGGCGGTCGCCCAGAAGATGGAGGACAAGTTCATCCACAGCCCGATGGGCAGTGGCCGGTTCCGCACCCGCGCGGAGCTGATGGAGTTCTTCCCCGGCCAGGAGCTCGTCGCCCCCGGCCTCGTCCTCTGCGACGACTGGTGGCCGGACGGCCCCCGCGTCAAACCCCTCAACCAGGTCGAAGAATGCATCGTCGGCGCCGTCGGCCGTAAACTCTAGAACCCCTCGTACGCCGAAGCGCCCGGAACCACCCTGGTTCCGGGCGCTCGTCGTCCCCACTCCGGTTCCCCAACGCGGCGCCGCCCCTCCGCCCGGCTCAAGCAGCCACGGCGCCGAGCTGTACTCGCCGCAGGCCTGTCCCCCGGGGGTTGGGTGCGCCTGCCGCGGGCGGAGTTGTTGCTGGGGGCAACGGTTTAGGGGTGTTCGGAGATGAGGGTGGCCAGGGTGTTGGGGGCGAGGGCCTGGAAGAGGTGGGGGTGGTCGCCGGGGTAGGCGAGGTAGTCGCCGGGGTGGAGTTCGACGGGGTTGTCGGCGGGGCCTACGAGGGCTCTGCCGGTGCCCAGGAGGACGTGTTCGACGACCCCGGGCATGTGGGGGTCGGAGCGGCGGCCGGGGCCGGGGTTGACGGCGATGCGGTAGATGTCGCGGCGGGCGTAGGGCGGGGAGGAGGCGACCAGGGTGGCGCTGTACTCGGTGTTCTCGGAGTAGAGGACGGGGCCTTCGCCGGCCCGGATGAGCTGGACCTGGGGGCGGGGCGGGTCGAGGAGCGCGGCGAACGGGGTGTCGAGGGCGACGGCGAGGGCCCAGAGGGTCTCGACGCTCGGGTTACCGGTCCCGGATTCGAGCTGGGAGAGCGTCGACTTCGCGACCCCCGCGCGTTTGGCCGCCTCGCTGAGCGAGAGACCGGCGCGGGCGCGGTGCCGGCGGAGCGAGGCGGCGATCACGTCGAGTGGGGCCTTGGTGTCCATCGGTGTTCGCTCCATCGGTCTAGGTGTTCGGCTTGACGAACGAAAGCTGACGTGTTCATCATAATGGCCATGCGTTCGATCTGGCGAACACTCGACCGGCGGCTCGCCCGGGATATCGCGCTGGTCTGTCTCGCGGACGGCGTGGTCGCGGTCTCGTACGGCGCGATCAGCGTCGGCGGCGGGCTGGCCTGGTGGGTGCCGGTGCTGTTGTCGGTCGTGGTCTTCGCCGGCGCCTCGCAGTTCCTGTTCGTCGGGATCGTCGCGGCCGGCGGCAGCCCGATCGCCGCAACGGTTGCCGGCCTGCTCGTGAACACCCGGCACGTCGCCTTCGGCCTGGCGGTCAGCGACGCCGTCGGCACCGGCTGGCGGCGCTGGCTGGGCAGTCACGTGATGACCGACGAGAACGTCGCGTTCGCGATCGGCCAGGACGATCCGCGCCGGCGGCGCGCGGCGTACTGGGCCTGCGGGGTCGGCATCTTCGTCTGCTGGAATCTCGGCGTCCTGATCGGCGCCGCGGCCGGCTCGGTGATCACCGACACCGACGCCTTCGGCCTCGACGCCGCCTTCCCCGCCGTCCTGCTCGCCCTCGTTCTGCCCGCGCTCCGCGACCGCTCCACCCGGACGGCGGTGCTCGTCGGAGTGGTGATCGCGCTCGCGACGACGCCGTTCCTGCCGGCCGGCGTCCCGGTGCTGTGCGCCCTGCTGGGGCTGGCGTTCTACCGCAGTCCGAAACTCGTGGAGGCGACCCGATGACCAACGTCCCGCTGCTGCTGGTCGCGATCGGAATCCTTGCCGTCGGCACCTTTACGCTGCGGATCGCGGGCCCGGCGATCAGCAGCCGGTTCGAGCTGTCGGAGCGCGTTCAGGGCGTGCTCGCCGCGGCGGCCGTCGTTCTGCTGAGCGCGGTGGTCGCGACGGCCGCGCTGACCGAGGGGCACGGCCCGGTCGGGGTCGCCCGACCGGCCGGCGTACTGGTCGGCGGCGTCCTCGCGTGGCGCAAGGCGCCGTTCATCGTGGTGGTGGTCGCGGCCGCCGCAACAGCTGCTGGACTGCGTCTACTCGGGGTTGAGTAATCCGGCTACGGTGGCGCCATGAGCAGCTACTCCGCCCCTGCTGCGCCGCGCCGAACACTGGTCTGGATCGGTATCGCCTGCTGGCTGGTCGGCCTGGCGCTCACGGCGTTCTTCGTCGTGCGGATCGTCGCGTCCGCTCCTGCCACGCCACAGCCCGCCGAAGGCACTGTGACGCTGACGGAGAAGGGCCTGACGATCTGGTCCTCGATCCCGGTGGAAGGCGAGCCGTGCGGTGTCCAGGACGCCCAGGGCAACGACGTCCCGCTGGTCGACCCGCGCGGCACCGAGCAGATCACCGTCAACGGCGACAGCTGGTACGTCGTCGCCCGGTCGGCCGAGCCGGTCCCCGCGGGTGACTACGCCGTCGAGTGCACGGACGAGGTGGACGGCGCGGAGTACGGCGTCGGCCCGCGGACCACGGTGACGTCGTTCGTGCTGTCGATCTTTGGGGCGATCGGATCGTTCCTGGTCTTCGGGGCGATCGGCGCGATCCTGTTCACGATCGGCATGGTCAGGAGTCGCCGGGCGCCGGTCGGTCGCGTCCCGGGGTACACGCCGCCGCCGGGCAGTCCGGCGCCGCCGGTCAACCAGAGCTTCCCGGCGCCCCCGCCGTACGTCCCCGGCCCGAACCCGGACCGTCCGCAGGATCGCTGATCACAACGGCAGGGTGAGCGCCGCCAGCCGCGTGTAGACGCCGGGGAAGCCGGCCCGCGCACACCCGCGCGCCCAGGACGTCAGCCCGGCCAGCTTGCCCGCCAGGACGAGCGGCCCACCGCTGTCGTACTGACAGGTGTCAGCCTGCGGCGTTCCCGCGCACACCATCGTGCTCGCGTCGAACGAACTCCCGTACGCCGATGCGCACGTCGAGTCGGCCGCGATCGGCAGGGACGCCGTCCGCAACCGCGTGTTCGACGTGTTGCCCTCCGCCGTACCGCCCCACCCGAACACCTGCGCCGAGTCACCCGCCGGGTACGCCGAACCCGGCTCGATCACCGGCAACGTCGTACGGTTCACCGACTTGCTCAACGTCAGCACCGCGACGTCGTTGTGCTCGACGTCGTCGTCGCCGAACTTCGTCTCGCGGAACCCGGGATGCACCCAGATGCTCTTCACCGAGACGCTCTCCCCGTCCTTCCCCTTCAGATCGGCTCGCCCGAAGATCCCCCGCACCAACCAAGGCGTCAACCGCAGCGCACTGACACAATGCGCCGCCGTCACCACCTTGTCCCCCTTCACCAGCGTCCCACCACAGAACTGCCCCGAAGGCCGCAACAACATCCCCGGACTGGTCACCGCCACCATCCAAGACGGCGGCGCAACCACCTCACCCCCCACCACCGCCCGCGCCCCCGGCGCCCCCACCCCAGCCCCCACAACCACCATCACCAACGCCAGCAGCACCCGCCCAGTCCGTCCCATGTCCGCACAATAACCACCCACCCGGTCACCACCTGCCGCATACGCGGGCTCCGCCCGCCGCCTGTTGAAGGCGGGGGGATGCCGGCTGATCCCCGGGGGTTGCTGGTGGGCTCGTCCGGGGCTCGGCTCTCCTTTGTCTTCCGGCCGGAGGGCGGGCGCCGGGTGGCTGCTTGGCTTCTCCCCGGTTCACCGGGGTTCTGTTTGGATGGGGGGATGGATTTGGTGTGGCCGGGGTGCCGGAATGTGCGGGATGTGGGTGGGTTGCCGACGGGGGATGGGGGGCGGGTTCGGTCGGGGGTGTTGATTCGGTCGGAGAGTTTGCAGTACTTGACGGCGGAGGGGGTGGCGGCGGTCGAGGGTGCGGGAGTTGGGCGGATTCTGGATCTGCGGAGTGATGGCGAGGTCGAGGTGGGGCCGACGCCGTTCACGGGGAGTGCGCTGGCGGTGCGGCAGCGGGTGGCGGATCCGGCAGATCCGCAGCACGGGCAGCCGACGATCGTCGCCGCGTGCACGTGGATGCTGGATCGGCGTCCGGAGTTGTTCGCGGCGGCGGTGAAGGCGATCGCGGATGAACAGGACGGCGCGGTGGTCGTGCACTGCCACGGCGGGAAGGACCGGACCGGGATGGTGGTCGCGCTGGCCCTGCGGGTGGCCGGGGTGCCGGACGACGCGATCGTCGCCGACTACTTCTTGACGCAGAGCCGGCTGCAGCCGTGGCTGGAGGAGCAGCTGGCCGCGGAGCCCGACACCGCCAAACACCCGGAGATGATCGAGTTCCGCGACACCCGCGCCGAGTCG
The DNA here is from genome assembly GCF_013131805.1 of Kribbella sandramycini. Taxonomy (GTDB): domain Bacteria; phylum Actinomycetota; class Actinomycetes; order Propionibacteriales; family Kribbellaceae; genus Kribbella; species Kribbella sandramycini. The sequence continues at coordinate 366,118 of NZ_JABJRC010000009.1, forward strand.
ATCGTCGCGATCCTGCGGCACATCGACGAGGTGTACGGCGGCGCCGAGGCGTACCTCCGGCACGGCGGTCTCACCGACGCCGACCTGAGTCGGCTGCGAGACCGCCTGGTCGAGTGAGCCTCAGACCGTCCGCGGCTGCTCGCGCAGACCGACCAGGAAGCCGAGCCCCCACGACATGTGCATGGTCATCACGATCATCGGCATCCGGGCCAGCGCCTTCCACGGCAGGTAGCGCCCCTCGAAGACCGAGCCGAACAGGATCAGGACGCCGTACCCGACCGGCGCCAGGAAGCCCAGATCGAGCCAGGTGATCCCGGTGATCAGGCCGACGATGCCGAGCAGCGTGCCGAGGGCGATCGCGATCACCGCGAGCGGCGGCGCGAGGTAGCGCTTGTTCGCGGTCTCCGGGTGCCGGCGGACGACCTCGCGCCGCCACTGCCCGGTGTGGAAGAACTGCTTGGCGACCGCCGACAGCGACGAGCGCGGCCGGTACGTCACCGACAGATCCGGGCTGAACCAGATCAGGCCGCCGGTCTTGCGGATCCGGTAGTTCAGCTCCCAGTCCTGCGCGCGGTGCATGGTCTCGTCGAACCCGCCGACCCGCTCCAGCGCCGCCCGCCGGAAAACCCCGAGGTAGACCGTGTCGGCCGGCCCCGCCTTACCGCCCTGGTGGAACGTCGACGCGCCCAGCCCGAGCCGCGAGCGGTACGCGCAGGCGACCGCCATCTCGGTCGGCGTCCGGCCCTCGGCGGCCATCACGCCGCCGACGTTGTCCGCGCCGCTCTCGTCCAGCACCTCGACCGCGCGGGTGATGTACCCGTCGGTGAGCGCGCCGTGGCCGTCGACCCGGACCAGGATGTCGTGCCGCGCGTGCGCGATCCCGACGTTCAGCGCGGCCGGCGTCTTACCGGTCGGGTTGTCCACGATGCTGATCCGCGGGTCGCGATCGGCCAGCTTCCCGGCGATCTCGTGGGTGCGGTCCTTACTCGGCCCGATGGCCAGCACGACTTCGAGCTCGCCGGGGTAGTTCTGGTCGAGAACGCGGCCGACCGCCTCTTCGAGGTGGCGCTCCTCGTTCAGCACGGGCATCACGACGGACACGGGCGGCCAGTGGGACAACGGCATATCAGGTCAGGCCTTACAGATCGAAGCGACGTCGTCGACGTCGTTGGCGGGTTTGGTCGGTGAGCTCGTCGGCTTCTTCGAGGTCGACGTGCTCGGCTTCTTGGTGGCGGTGCTCTTCGGTGCCTCGGACTTCTTACCGTCCCCCTCCTCGGCGGCCTTGTCCAGCGCTTCCGATTTCCGGATCGCGTCGGCCACTTTGGAGCGGATCAGCTCGAAGTCCGGATTGCCGGTGTGGATCAACGGCGGGACCGCGGAGAAGCTTGACACCGGCAGCTTCTTCGCGTCCAGCGCGAGGTCGGTGAAGGTACCGAGCTCACCGGCCGGAATGCTGGTCTTGACCACTTGCTTACTGGCCGCCGCGATGCCCTGGAACTTGGTCAGCACCGTTTGCGGGGACAGCTGGTTCAGCATCGCAGACATCACGCACTTCTGCCGAGTCATCCGCTCGTAGTCCGAGGACTCGGCGCGGGACCGGGCGAACCACAGCGCGTGATAACCGTCCAGGTGCTGGTTCTTCCCGGCCTCGATGTAACCCTTGATCGGCGAGCTGCCGCCGCCGATCGGGACCCGTTTGCCGATGTCCAGGGTGATCCCGCCGACGGCGTTCAGCAGGTCGCGGAAGCCGGCCAGGTCGATCAGCACGTAGTAGTTGATCTTCAGCCCGGTGGTCGCCTCGACGGCCTGTGTGGTCGCGGTCTCACCCGGGTTCGGGTCGCCGGGGAAGAGGTTCTTGTGATTGACGGCGTACGTGTAGACGGCGTTCAGCAGGCACTCGGCCGCGCACTTCTTCCACCGGAAGCCGTCCGGGAACTCCTTGTTCATCGCGGTTCCGGCCGGGAACGGGACCCTGGCCAGGTTCCGCGGCAGGCCGATCAGGACCGTCCGGCCGGTGTCGGCGTCGATACTGGCCACGGTCATACTGTCCGGCCGGGTGCCGATCCGGTCCGAGCCGGAGTCGCCGCCCATCAGCAGGACGTTGTAGCGGCCGTGCTCGGCCTTGGACTTCTGCCCGTTGCCGAAGACGCTGGCGACGAAGTCACGCTGGGTGTTCACGAACGCGCTGGCCCAGATCAGCGCCCCGGCCACGACGAACACCAGGACGGCGTCCAGGATGCTGGCGGTCAGCCGGTGGTTGCGCTCCAGCGTCAGCGGCTGACCGAGCCGGTAGGCGTCGACGAACAGCGCGGCCCAGCCGATCGCCAGCAGGATCAGCAGGATCTGGACGACGCGCAGCGTGCCCGGCCGGGCCAGCAGGTTGATCGTGCCGGACCGCCAGATCAATCCCAGCAGGACCAGGAAGATCACGATCGCCAGCAACCCGGCGATGATCCGCCAGGCGTACCGCCCGGCGCGTTTACTACCCGCGACGATCTGCGCGGACCCGGGCAGCACCAGGGTCATCAACACCAGCGCCAGGGCCCGCTTGAACCGCACCGGCTCGCTGAGGTTGCGCAGGTCTGCTTTCTCCTGCGGCATGAGGTCCTTCCGTTCTCGGCTCGGGCGGGCTGTGCCGACCGTACCGTGTCGCTCCCACCGTCACGAGGTACGACGTGCCGGAGGCCGCGATGGTTCGAGCCGGGGCGGGTCCGGAAACGAAGAGTAGCAGGGCGGCCACCCAGTGCAGGAAAACCCCTGCATACACCCTGTGGTCGCCCGGTTTCACACGGTTGTGATGGTGCAGCGCGCTACCGATCGGTTATCTGTTCTGCACACCGAACAGTGAGGAACCGCCCCATGAAACTGTTTCGTCCCCTTCTGGCTGCCGTCACGGTGGCCACCGTCGGACTGACCGGCCTGAGCACCGCCCAGGCAGCGCCGGCGTCCGTCGCTGCGCCCACCGCCGTCCAGGCGCCGGGCGCCGACTTCACCGGGATCGCCGGGCTGAGCAACTGCTCGGGTTCGCTGGTCCGCTTCGCCGAGTCGCAGCCCTCCGACCCGGCGCTGATTCTCACCAACGGTCACTGCCTCGAGAGCGGGATGCCGGCGCCGAACCGGGTGATCGTGAACCAGGCGTCCAGCCGGACCTTCAGGCTGTACAAGTCCGAGGTGCGACCGACCCGTGCGGGCACCGTCCGTGCGAACCGCGTTCTGTACGCGACGATGACCAAGACCGACGTCGCGCTGTACCGGTTGACCGAGACGTACGCGGCGATCCAGTCGCGGCTGCCGGGGGTCAACCCGCTGACGCTGGCCAAGTCCGCGCCCGCGAACGGCGCCGGGATGGCCGTCATCTCCGGTTACTGGGAGCGGATCTACACCTGCTCGGTCCAGGCCACCATTCCCGAGCTGCGCGAGGACGGCTGGGTGATGAAGAACTCGATCAAGTACCGCCAGCCGGGTTGCGAGACCATCGGCGGCACGTCGGGTTCGCCGATCGTCAGCACCAGCACCGGTGAGGTGATCGGCGTCAACAACACCGGGAACGAGGACGGCGGCCGCTGCACGCTGAACAACCCGTGTGAGGTCGACGCGAACGGCAACATCACGGTCGATCAGGGCGCGGCGTACGGCCAGCAGACCTGGTGGTTCTACACCTGTCTGACGGCGAGCCGGACGATCGATCTCAACAAGGCTGGGTGCCAGCTCGCGAAGTAGCTGTCACTCTCCGGGGTCGGCCGTCATTGCGCGCGGCCGACCCAACGGAGTATGCGCCGCAGGGGCAGTGACGTAGCCCACTGTGATTGAGGTAACGTCGCGCCGCATGGCAGTCGACTCCTCCACCCCTCCGGTGACGACGACCAGTTGGCCCAGCCCCTTCGGGGTCCGGACGCGACTCGTGGCAGCAAGTGCGCTGATGCTGTTCACCGAGCTCGCACTGATCCGCTGGACCGGGTCCAACGTCGTCCATCTCAGCTACTTCTCGAACTTCGTGCTGCTCGGTTCCTTCCTCGGAATCGGCATCGGCATCCTGCGGGCCGGTAAGGCCAAGCGGCTGCCGTACTACTCGCCGCTGATGCTCGGCCTGCTCGTCCTCGTGATCGCGTGGAAACCCGTCACGGTCGATCGCGGCACGTCGTCCGATGTCGTCTACTTCACCAGCCTGAGCACCACCGGCCCGCCCGTCTGGGTGATCCTGCCAATCATCTTCATCGCGGCCGCTGTCGTGCTGGCTGGTCCGGCTGAGCTGGTCGGTCGCTGTTTCACCGAGCTGCCGCGGCTGACGGCGTACCGGTTCGACCTGGTCGGATCGCTGATCGGCATCCTCGGTTTCACGGCGCTGTCGTTCCTGGGCGCGCCGCCGGTCTGGTGGGGGCTGATCGTCACGATCGTCTTCGCCGCGCTGATGATCCCGCGGTCGCGGGGCGCCGGCGTACCGGTGCAGTCGGTGGTTGCGACCGTGGTGACCGGCGCGCTGGTGCTGGTGCCGCTGCTGGCGATGGTCGGGGTGTTGCTGACCGAGTCGACGAAGTCGGAGAACAGCTGGTCGCCGTATTACAAGGTGCAGACCAAGTCCGAGGTGCACCAAGATGTGCCGCTGCTGACGATCACGGTGAACGGCGTACCGCATCAGCAGGCGATCCCGGCCGACTTCCGGCTGCAGTGGGAGCCGCAGTACGGACTGCCGTACGAGCGGGCGAACGCCGGTAAGGCGCCCAAGAACGTGCTGATCATCGGCGCCGGCTCCGGTTCGGATGTCGCGATCGCGCTGAAGAAGGGCGCCGAGCACGTGGACGCGGTCGAGATCGACCCGCGGATCCGCGATATCGGCAAGGCGCTGCACCCGGACAAGCCGTACCAGGACCCGCGGGTCTCGTCGCATATCGACGACGGGCGCGCGTTCCTGTCCCGGTCCGACAAGAAGTACGACCTGATCCTGCTCGCCCTGCCGGACTCGCTGACCCTGGTGAACGGCGCGAGCTCGCTGCGGCTGGAGAGCTACCTGTTCACGCAGCAGGCGTTCGAGTCCGCGCGCGACCACCTGGCCCCGGGCGGCGCGTTCGCGATGTACAACTACTACCGCGAGACCTGGCTGATCGACCGGCTCGCCTCGACCGCCGAGCAGGCCTTCGGCCACAAACCCTGTGTGGACAAGGTCGGCGACGACCTGCAGCAGGCCGTCGTCACCGTCGGCCTGACCGAGACCGACCAGAACTGCGGCGCCGCCTGGGCCGGGACGACGTCCACCACCCCGCCCCCGGCCACCGACAACCGGCCGTTCCTCTACCTGTTCACCGACCGGATCCCGTCGCTCTACCTGATCACGATCGGCCTGATCCTGGTCGCCGGTGTGATCGGCGTCGGGATCGGCGGCGGCGGCTCGTCGTACAAGCGGATGCGCCCGTACGCCGACCTGTTCCTGCTCGGCGCCGGGTTCATGTTGCTGGAGACCAAGAGCATCACCGGCTTCGCCCTGCTCTTCGGGACGACGTGGGTGGTGAACGCGATCGTCTTCGCCGGCGTCCTGGTCGCGGTGCTGGCGGCCGTCGAAGTCACCAGACGCTTCAGAACCCCACCCACCAAGGTGATGTACGCGATCCTGTTCGGCGGTCTGCTGTTGTCCTGGATCTTCCCGGACGACTGGCTGCTCTCGATGCCCGTCGGCCTCCGCGCCGTCGTCGCCGTCCTGATCGCCTTCACCCCGATCTTCGCCGCCAACGTCATCTTCGCCAAACGCTTCACCGACACCGCCGACGGCACCGCCTCCTTCGGCGCCAACCTCCTCGGCGCCATGCTCGGCGGCTGCCTCGAATACGGCGCCCTGATGATCGGCTTCGACGGCCTCCTCATCATCGCCGCCCTCCTCTACGTCGGCGCCTTCCTCCTCACCCCCAAATCCCGAGCCGGAGTCTCCACCTAGCCTCCCCTTCGCCTTCCCTTCGCCTTTGCTGGGTCGGCTCGTCCGAGAGTGGGAGGGCCAACTGCACGCGGTTGGCCCTCCCACGGTTTGGTGGGTCGGCCCAGCAAACGGTGGGGGAAGGGGCTGGTACGGGTTCGGCCCGTTCCGGGGGGTTTGGTGTGGGTGGGGTGCGAGGATTCGGGTATGACATGGCTTGTTAGCGGTGGGGCTGGGTATATCGGGGCGCATGTGGTGCGGGCGTTTCTTGCTGACGGCATCGATGTGGTGGTGGTCGATGATCTGTCGAGTGGGAAGGCGGAGTTCGTGCCGGACGGGGTGCCGTTCGTGCAGGCGAACCTGCTGGATGGGGACGCGGTGCGGGGGGCGCTGGCGGGGGTGAGCGGGGTGGTGCACCTGGCGGGATACAAGTACGCCGGGGTGTCGGTGGAGCGGCCGTTGCACACGTACACGCAGAACGTGAGCGCGATGGTGTCGTTGCTCGAGGCGATGGACGCCGTCGGAGTGCGGAATCTGGTGTTCTCGTCGAGTGCTGGGGTTTACGGCACGCCCACGGACGAGGTGGTGACGGAGGAGACCGCGCCGGCGCCGGAGTCGCCGTACGGGGAGACGAAGCTGATCGGGGAGTGGCTGCTGCGTGATCAGGCGGCCGCGACCGAGTTGCACCACACGTCGTTGCGGTACTTCAACGTGGTCGGCTCGGGTGATCCCGAGGTGTACGACGCGAGCCCGTACAACCTGTTCCCGATCGTCTGCAACCTGCTCAGCCAGGGAAAGACGCCGCAGATCTACGGCACCGACCACCCGACCCCGGACGGGACGTCGGTCAAGGACTACGTCCACGTCGCCGATCTCGCCCGGGCGCATGTCGCGGCGGCGCGCGCCCTCGACGGCGGCACGAAACTCGCGCCGGTCTACAACCTCGGCAGCGGCACCGGCACGTCCGTCCGCCAGATCATGGACGCCGCCCGCCGCGTCACCGGGATCGATTTCACCCCCGGCGAGACCCCGCGCCGCCCCGGCGACCCCTCCCGCGTCGTCGCGAACGGCGACCTCGCCACCCGCGACCTGGGCTGGCAGAACACCCACACCGTCGACGAGATGTTCGCGTCCGCCTGGGCCGCCTGGCCCGCGAACCGCTAGAACTGCACAATTGACGCGCCGGCCGCGCCTTCCCGCTCAGCAGGCAAGGCACCGGGCAATTGTGCAGCGCCGGCGGTCCGCATCCCCGCTACAGTCCCGACTATGAGCTACCTCAACCAGCCGCCCGCGGGGTGTGGGTGTGGGCGCGAGGTGCGGCAGCCGTGGCGGAGCCGCGACAGCGCGTACAGCCCGGCGTCGTTCATCGGCGGGCTGATCTGGCTCGCGCTCGGCGTCGGCTCGCTGATCGGCGGCTGGACGATCTTCGGCCTGGCCGTGCTCGGTGTGCTCGCCGCGCTGGTGCTCGGGGCGCTGATCGTGCAGGGACGGCGTGGGCATCGCGGCGGCTGCCTGGTCGGGCGTGCGTTCTGGTTCGGGATCGCCGTCCCAGGTCTGCCGCTGCGCGTCGCCTACTGGTTCAACTTCTAGTACTCCTTGCGAAACGGCCCCGACGGCGTCAGGTCGAGCAGACCCGGGCCGGTCAGGACGCCGCCCTCGACCGGCAGCGTGTGCCCGGTGATCCACGAGGCGTCGTCCGAGGCCAGGAACGCGACCGCCGCGGCGACGTCCTCGGGCTCGCCGACGCGACCGAGCGGATACATCTTCTTGAACTTCTCCAGCGTGTCCAGCTGGTTGTCCCAGTTCGGCGTCCGGATGGTGCCGGGGGCAACGACATTGAAGCGGACGCCGAGGCCGCCGTACCGGGCCGCATAGTTCGTCGTCATCGCGAGCTGGCCGGCCTTGGCGGCGGCGTACTCGATATTGCCGAACGCGCCGATCGCGTTCACCGAGCTGATCGTGACGACGTTGCCGCGGGCCTGCACGAGGTGCGGCAGCGCGGCCTGGATGCAGCGCGCGGCGCCGACCAGCGTGAGATCCAGCTGGCGGTGCCACTCCTCGTCGGTGGTGTCCTCGGGGACCGAGGTGACGATGCACCCACCCGCGTTGTTCACCAGGACGTCGAGCCGGCCGAACCGCTCGATCGTCGCCGCGACCGCCGCGTCGACATCCGCCCGCTGCGTGACATCCACCCGTAACCCGAGCCCGTCGAGCTCGGCCGCGAGCTCGTTGACCTTGTCCTCCTGCAGATCGGTCACCACGACCTTCCCGCCCTCGGCCGCGATCCGCCGCGCCACCGCGGCGCCGATCCCTTGCGCGCCGGCCGTGACCAGCGCTACCCGCCCCTCGAACCGCTGCAATGCTCAGTCCTCCAAGACTCGGTCGATCTTCTCGTCCGCCACCCGGCGGTCGAGTTTCGCGGGATCCAGATTGCGGCACAGCACGATCGAGCCGCCATCGGTGATCGCCCCGATCAGCACCTGAAGCCCCGCCGGCGTGGTCAGGTCGCGGGTGGTCAGCACGCGATCCGCGAACGGCGTCGCGGTCGCGATCAGCTCGGCGTGCGTCAGCTCGTCGTACGCCGGGGAGTCGGCGGTCGGCGGGTCGAACGGGACGAACACGTCGGCGTGGTTGTAGACCTCGGCGCCGTAGTCGTGGACGCCGTCCGGCAGCGGCTCGCGGAAGCGGCCGCCCAGCGGCAGCAGCGCGGACGCGATTGTCTCCCGCTCGCCGCGGACGGCGAAGTCCGGGCCGGTGATCGCGAGCGTGCCCTGGCCGGACGTCAGCGACGCGCCCGCCGACCAGGTCGCGAGCGCCCAGACGACCCCGAGCCAGTGCGGCGGCAGGCCGATCGCCACCGTCTCTCCGGCCTCCAGGTCGTACTCGTCGACGAGCAGGTTGGCCGTCTTGGCCACCCAGTTCGCCGTGGTCAGCGCGCTCAGCTCGATCCGCTCACCGCTGACGTCGTCGTAGTACGTCAGCAGCGGGCTCGCGCCGTCGCGCCGGACCGCGGCCGCGAACAGCTCAGGCAGAAGTCGTGACATATGGCCCAGCCTACGGTTCCCGAACCGGCCTACCGTGGTCGGTATGGCGACACTCCTGGCACTGCCGGAGGGCGGCGAATGGCTGGTCATCCTGGCCGTCGTCGTACTCCTCTTCGGCGCGAAGAAACTCCCTGAGCTGACCCGCAACGCCGCGCTGGCGATGAAAGAGTTCAAGAAGGTCCAGAACGAGCCCGACGAGCCCGTTTCGACGCCGATCGAACAGCCCCGGAGCTGACCCCGGAAACGCCTTACCCTGCTGCTGACCGGCGCGTCGCCGGGTAGGCGGCCGAGAGGGTGTCACGTGCTGGGACTGTCGAGTTACGGACTGCGATTCGGCCCGCCGAACGCCCTGACCGTCACGGTCGTCATCGGGCTGATCGCGCTGCTCGTCGGCGTCGTCGGGGTGCTGCTCACCAACCGCCGCGTCGCCGCCGCCCGCGCGAAACTCCCACCCCCGCACCTCGCCCCGCCACCCCAGCAGCCGCACGGCATCCCGCCGGCCCAGCCCCCATACGGCCAACCCCAATTCGGCCAGCCGGTCGGCCAGCCCCAGTTCGGCGGGCCTCCGCCGCCGCAGTCCGGGTACGGCGTCCCACCGGCGCAACCTCCGTTCGGGCAGCCGCAGTTCGCCGGCCCGCCGCCGCCGTTCGTCCCGCCAGGCCCGCCGCGCCCGCTCACCTCACCTGAGCTGCAGCGCGCCCAACTACTGCGCGGCTTCGCCATCGCGACCCTGATCGCGGGCATCCTCGCGATGGGCGTGCACTACGACGTCCGGCTCGACGGCCGGATCGCGATCCCCGAGGTGGCCGGCGGCATCCCGCGAGTGCCGACGCCGCCCGCGGTCGAGGCCGACGCACAGCGGCAGCTCCGCAACGGCAGCTCGCTGAAGTACGGCACGTACGAGCACCCGAAGTACAAGGGCGTGCGCGGCCCGGAGGCGAGTGTGATGGTCTTCTACGGCCTCGAAGGCAACCAGCAGCCGAGCGCCACCTTCGACCGCGCCTTCGTGGCGCTGGGCAAGAAGGGCAAACTCCTGAACGGGGTCAGCGACCACCCCGGCGGCCGTGGCAACGAGACGATCCGGTGCGCGTCGCTGCAGGGCCCGGGTTTCGTCGAAGCACATTGCTTCTGGGCCGATGCGACCACGTTCGGGCATCTGTTCGCCACGGAGATCACCGAGCCCGAGCTGGCCGAGCTGCTGGCCCGGATGCGACCAGACCTCGAGCCGACCGCCTGACCGGACGGCAGCCCGGCATCCCATAAAGTCTGGGGCATGTTGATCCTGGTCGGGCTGGGCGTCGTCCTGCTGCTGACTGTTGCCACCGGCTACTTCGTGTCGCAGGAGTTCGCGTACGTCGCGGTCGACCGGAGCCGGCTGCAGACGCTGGCCGACGGCGGGAGCGCGGCGGCGGCGCGGGCGCTGAAGGTGACGGCGCGGTTGTCGTTCGTGCTGTCGGGCTCGCAGGTCGGGATCACCGTGACCGCGCTGCTCGCCGGGTACTTCGCCGAGCCCTACCTGGGCGAAGGTCTGGAGGGCGTCCTCGAGGGCGCGGGGGTGCCGACGGCGGTGAGTCTGTCGTTGTCCGTCGTCCTCGCGCTGCTGCTGGCGACGATCATCCAGATGGTGCTCGGGGAGCTCGCGCCGAAGAACCTGGCGATCGCGAAGGCCGAGGCGATCGCCTTGCGGTTGTCCCGGTCGACGCTGATCTACCTGACGGTCGCCGGTCCGATCATCCGCGTCTTCGACGCCGCGTCGAACCGGATCCTGCGCCGGGTCGGGATCGAGCCGGTCGAGGAGCTGCCGCAGGGCGCGACCGCCCAGGAGCTGGACCGGATCATCGTGTCGTCCTACGAGCAGGGCCTGCTCGACGAGGACACCATGCGGCTGCTCGACCGCGGGCTCGACTTCCGCGGCCGGACGGCGGACGAGGCGATGGTCCCGCGGGTCGACGTCGTCACCGTGCATCGCGACGACCCGCTGACCAAGGTGGTCGCGCTGCAGGACACCGGGCACAGCCGGTTCCCGGTGATCGCCGGCTCGGTGGACGAGGTGGTCGGCGTGATCGCGATCGGGGATGTCGTCGAGGTCGAACCGGTCGACCGGCTGCAGGTGACCGTCGGGTCGCTGGCGTCGCCGCCGGTCGTCGTCCCGGAGACGCTCGCGCTACCCGCCGTCCTGGAGCGGTTGCGGACGGCGCACCGGCAGCTGGCGATCGTCGTCGACGAGTACGGCGGGTTCGCCGGGATCGTCACGCTGGAGGACGTCGCCGAGGAGCTGGTCGGCGCGATTCGCGACGAGGATGATCTGCCCGAGACGTCGCCTGTCCAAGGCGGTGACGGGTCGTGGGTGCTGCCGGCCCGCTGGCGGCTCGACGAGGTCGAGGAGGCGACCGGGATCGCGCTGCCCGACAGCGACGACTACGAGACGGTGTCCGGGCTGGTGCTGGCGCGGCTCGGGCGGATCCCGGTGATCGGCGACGAGGTCGTCGTCGAGCTGCCGCATCGGCTCGACCACGAAGGACGTCCGGTACCGGCGGAGTTCGTGAAACTCGTCGTCCAGACGCTGGAACGCCGGGTGCCCGGCCTCGTGGAGATGGAGCGGATCGCATGAGTACGACGCTCGCACTGCTCATCTCGCTCGGATTACTGGCCGCGAACGGGTTCTTCGTGGCCGCCGAGTTCGCGCTGGTCGCGTCGAAGCGGCATCGGCTGGAGGAGGCCGCGGCGGCCGGCAGCCGGTCGGCGCGGTCCGCGATCGCGGGGATCAGCGAGCTGTCGCTGATGCTCGCCGGGGCGCAGCTCGGGATCACGTTGTGCACGCTCGGGCTCGGCTCGCTGAGTGAGCCGGCGGTCGCGCATCTGCTGCATCCGCTGTTCGAGCTCGTGCACCTCCCGGAGGGGGTCGGGCATGTGATCGCGCTGATCATCGCCGTCGGCGGGATCGGCCTGCTGCATGTGCTGCTCGGCGAGATGGCGCCGAAGTCGTGGGCGATCAGCAACCCGGAGCGCGCGGCGCAGGCGCTGGCGATGCCGTTCCGCGGGTTCACGACCCTCGTCCGTCCGCTGCTGCTGACGCTGAACGGGATAGCGAACCTCTGCCTGCGCCTGATCGGCGTCACCCCGCAGAACGAGCTCGCCAGCGCGCACGGCCCCGACGAGCTGCGGCTGCTGATCGACTCGTCCCGGGAACACGGCACCCTCGAAGCCCCTGAACACGACCTGCTGACCGCGATGCTCGCCCTGCAGAACATCACCATCGCCCAGGTGATGACCCCGATCGAGCGCCTCGTCACCGTCCCCTACGACGCCTCGGCCCGCGACGTCGAGCTCACCAGCCGCCGCGAGGGCCGCTCACGCCTGGCGGTCGTCACCGGCCCCACCATCTGCGGCATCGTGCACGTTCGCGACGCCGTCCGCGCCACCACCACCGGCGGCACCACTCTCCGCGCCGCAGACCTGATGACGGCCCCGCTCAACCTCGCCCCGACCACCCCGGTGGCCACCGCCATCCGCACCATGCGCGACCGCCGCTCCCAGCTCGCCGTCGTCTGCACCGGCGCCGACCCCCTCGGCGTAGTAGCCCTCGAAGACCTGCTGGAGCAGGTCATCGGCGAATTCGACGACGAGACCGACCCCATCATCACCGCCGCGGCAGAATCACCGGCCCACCGTGCCCCGGATGCTCCCAAACCTCCACCGGATGCCGATAAACCCCACTGAGCACCTCCGCCGTCAAAACCTCCTTCGGCCCACCCTCAGCCATCACCTTCCCCCCATCCAGCACCACCACCCGATCCGCATACCCCGCTGCCAGGTTGAGGTCATGCACCACAACCACCACCGCGTCTGCGTCGGCGGCCTGCGCGCGGGCCAGTTGGAGGACTGCTTCTTGGTGGTGGAGGTCGAGGGCTGCGGTTGGCTCGTCCAGGAGGAGGAGCTGGGTTTGTTGGGCGAGGGCTCGGGCGAGGGAGACTCGGGCGCGTTCGCCGCCGGAGAGTGAGTTGAAGGTTCGGTGGGTGAAGGGGGTGATGTCGGCGGTTGTGAGTGCTTCTTGGATGGCGGCTTCGTCGTGGGTGGCGCGGGGGGTGTTGTGCCAGGGGGAGCGGCCCATGGCGACGATGTCGGCGACCGAGAAGGGGAAGGAGATGGCGGACTGCTGGAGCATGACGGCTCGGCGCATGGCGGTTTCGACGGGAGACCAATGGGACAAGGGCTCGCCGGCCAGGTGGACGGCGCCGGTGTCGGGGGTGTGGTCGCCGGAGAGGACGCCGAGGAGGGTGGACTTGCCGGCGCCGTTCGGGCCGACCAGGGCGAGGACTTCGCCGGTGCGGACGGTGAGGGAGACGCCGTCCAGGATGACCGCGCCGCCGAGGCGCAGGGAGACGTCGCGGGCTTCGGCGATCGTGGCGCCGGAGTCCATTCGGGTCGGGAGGCGGCGTTTCATCCCCAGCCTCCTTGGCGGATGCGGGTCCGGCGGAGCAGCCAGAAGAAGAACGGCGCGCCGACGAGCGAGGTGATCATGCCGATCGGCAGGTCGGCGTTCCGGATCAGCGTGCGCGCCAGCAGATCGGCCACGATGGTCAGCACCGCGCCGCCCAATGCGCTTGCCGGGAGCAACAACCGGTGCCCGGGCCCGGCGATCATCCGGATCAGGTGCGGTACGACGAGGCCCACGAACCCGATGATCCCCGCGAACGCGACCCCCGCCCCGACCAGCAGCGCGACCACCACGATCACCGTCAGCCGGAGCCGCTCGACGTCCACCCCGAGATGCGCCGCGGACCGATCGCCCAGCGAGAGCAGATCGAGCCGCCGGGCCAGGATGATCGACGCGACCACTCCGACCACGGTGAACGGCAGGACGGCGGTCACGGCCGGCCAGGTGGCGCCGTTCAGACTGCCCAGCTGCCAGAAGACGAGCTGTTCACGCGCGCTCGTGTTCGCGATGAACGTCGCGAACGAGATCAGCGTGAAGGCCAGCGAGTTGACCGCGATCCCGGTCAGCACCAGTGTCACGACCTCGGTGCGCCCGCCGGCCCGCGACAGCGAGTGCACGAGCAGCGTCGTCCCCAGGCCGGTCACGAAGGCGGCCGCCGCGATCGTCCAGTTCCCGAGGAAGTTCACGCCGGTCACGATCACCAGACTCGCGCCGACGGCCGCGCCCGACGACACCCCGACCACCGACGGCTCGGCCAGCGGGTTCCCGAACACGCCCTGCATCAGCGCACCCGCGGTCGCCAGCGAGGCCCCGACCAGGACGGCGAGCGCCACTCGCGGGAACCGCACTTTCCACAACGCGTTGTCACCCTGGGGATGGGCCGGCATCGGCCCGAGGTCGAGCCCGAGCCGATGCAGGATCGATCCGACGATCTCGGCCGGCGGGATCCGCAGCTGACCGATGCCCGCGGCAACGATCACCAGCGCCACCAGCGCGACGACCAGGAATCCGACCAGGCCCAGCGATCGCAACCGGCTCAAGGCGTGTAGACCGCCTTCGCGAGTGCGGCGACTGTCCGGCCGGTCCGCGGTCCGAAGCCGAGCAGCTCGGTGTCGTTCATGTCGATGATTCGCTGTCGCTGCCCGGCCGGCGTCTGGCCGATCCCGGGGATCTTCAGCAGCCCGTCGACGCCCTTCACCGACTTCAGCCCCTCGGTCATCACGATGATCACCTCGGGCTGCGCCCGGATCAGCGCCTCGCTGGTCAGCGGCACGAACGTCTTGTCCAGCCCGATGTCGGTCCCGGTGTCGATCCCGCCGATCGCCTGGATCATCGCGTCCGCGCCCGACCCCGGCCCGCTCATCAGATACACCCCGGCCGACCCGCGGATGTACAGGAACGTCATCCGCAACGGCTTCCCGGACGCCGGCGCGAGCGCCAGCGACGTCGAGATCTCCTCCGCGGTCCGCTTGACCAGCTCCTCGCCGCGCTCCGGGACGCCGAGCGCCGCCGCGACCGCGCGGATCTGGCTGGGCATCCCGTCCATCGTCCGCGCGTCGCTGAAGAAGATCACCGGTACGCCGGACGCCCGCAACTGCTCGATCACCTCGGGCGGCCCGATGCTCTTGTCGGTCAGCACGACGGTCGGGTCGAGGGACAGGATCGCCTCGGCGTTCAGATCGTGTGCGGACGGCGTCACCTTCGGCAGTTTGGCCGCCTCGGGGAACCCGGTCGAGGTGTCCCGGCCGACGACCTTGTCGCCGAGGCCGAGGCTGAACACGATCTCGGCCAGCGTGCCGTACAGGTCGACCGGGATGATCCGGCTGACGTCCTTGACCTGCACCTGCTTGCCGTCACACGATTTCACGTCGACCGGCAGCTTCGGTTCACTCGACGCCACGACCGGGTGGATCGCGTGGTCGCTGAGCGTCGCGGTGGCCGGGCCGGTCAGGGTGTGCGGGTCCGGGCCGGGTTGTTCGGTGGTGCTTGCCTTGGGCAATGGTTTGCCGTCGGCGTCGGTCGTGACCGCGAAACCCTTGACCGGTGGGCGGCAGGCGTCGGCGGTCGCGGGCTGCCCGGCGGCCGGGGTGGTGGCCGGTCCGGCGCACCCCACGGTGACGATGAGCAGCAGGACGACGAGGATCGCCGTCCGGTAGGTGCGGGACAGGTCCAGCGTCACGAGGCGACCTGGGGGTAGTGCGGCAGGATCTGATCGGCCAGCGAGGCCAGGACGTCGACGTTGAACCGGTAGGCGAGCAGGACCTCCTCCAGCACGCGCTCCTGCTCGGCGTCGTCGAACGGCGCCTCGTCGAGCAGCAGCCGGTAGGCGTCCTTGAACGGCTTCGGCTTCACGTTGTCGAACACGTAGAACCGGACGCCGTCGCCACCCGGGACCAGCCCGTACTCCGTCGCGATCAGCCGGCCGATCGCCTGCCCGCCGGACAGGTCGCCCAGGTAGCGCACGTAGTGGTGGGCCACGAATCCGGCCGGCCACTCGGTCAGCTCGGCCAGGCGGGCGGCGTACTCGCGGGTGGCCGCGGTCGGCTCCGGGATCGGGACGCCACGGGCGCGCAGGAAGGCCAGGTCGGCCTCGAGCGCCGTCCGCCGGTGCAGGTCCGGGAAGACGAATCGGCCGGCCACGGGGTCGCCGCTCAACCGGTCCGCGAGGTCTTCGAGGGCCTGGTAGATGGCGGCGTGCTGCGCGACCAGGGCGGCGTACGCCGTGAGGTCGAGCCGGCCTCCGGTCAGGGCCGTGAGATAGCTGCTTCCTTCGGCGTCCTGATGCATACGCATACTCCGCTCCCGGAGGCGCTGCGAGAACGACGGCTGTGCGGTGGCCGGCGGGCCCGATTGTGGGGTCACGAGAGTTAGGTTAGCCTAACCAATTGCATGTTAGGTGAGGCTAACCTGCACTTTTTGTGTCCAGCACAGAAGTGCAGCTGGGGAGGAACAGAGCGTGACGACCAGGGTGGGACTGTGGCTGGCCGGGCTGGTGCTGGCCCTCGGAGTGACCGGTACGGCGTTGCCCGCGGCCGCCGCCCCCGCGGCCTCCGGGCCGAACGGCCAGACGGTGACGGCGTCCCGGACGAGCGGACTCGACCCGGCCGGGACCAAGGTGACCGTCAAGGGCAGCGGCTTCGATCCGAACAAGGGCATTTACGTCGCCTTCTGCGTGAACAAGGGCCCAGGGCAACTACCGTCGCCATGTCTGGGCGGCGTCGACATGAAGGGCGAGTCCGGCTCCTCGGTCTGGATCTCCTCCAACCCGCCCTCGTACGGCGAAGGCCTCGCCCGCCCCTTCACCCAATCCGGTGGCAAGGGCTCCTTCGAGGTCCAGCTCACCGTCAAGGCCAAGGACCAGTTCACCAACTGCCTGGACAAGAAGACCGCCCCGCTCGGCTGCGTCATCGGCACCCGCGCCGACCACACCCGCACCGCCGACCGCTCCGCCGACGTCCTCATCCCCGTCACCTTCACCGGCAGCGGCTCCGGGGGAAACCCGACCACCACCCCCACCAAGAACCCCACGAACCAACCCACCACCGCCCCCACCACCGGCAGTGGCGGTAACGACACCAGCAAACCCAAAGGCTCCCTCGCCAACACCGGCGGCCTCGCCCTCGGCTTCGGCGCAGCAGCCCTAGCCCTCCTAGGCGGCGGCGCCGCCCTAGTTCTCCTCTCCCGCCGCAAGACCAAGGAGCCCCAGGCATGACCCGCCGCCCCCGGCCCACCCGCACCGCAGCCCGCCGCATCCTCGGCCGCAGCCGCCGAGCCCCGTCGGAGCACGCGCCCGCGGCGTCTCCCGCTGCCGCGGGTTTGGCTGCGCGTTCGAGGCGTCGCGGTGTGCGGGCTGCAGCCTCCGTCGCGGCGCTTGCTCTCGCTGCGCTCGGTCTGACGCTGCCTGCTCACGCCGAAGACCCGACGCCGCAGGCGCCCGTCGCGGCCGGTGCAGGCGCTCTCGCCAGCGAGACCGGCCCGGGCTCGGGTTCTGGTTCCGGCGACGCCGGCTCGACCTCCGCCCCTGGCTCCTCCTTCGACCCCGGCTCTTCCTCCAACCCGGCGCCGCAGGCGCCGGCTGCGTTTACTCCCAAGATCGAGGTGTCGAAGACGACTGGGGTGACCAATGGGGAGGACCTGTTGGTGAAGGGGTCTGGGTTTGATCCGGCGGCTAATGTGTCGACTCGGGTGCCGGTGACGCCTGGGCAGCCGGCTGGGGTGTATGTGGTTTTCGGGAGTTTTGCGGAGGCCTGGCAGCCGTCGACGGGGGCGGATGCGAGCACGCGGACTCTGATCGACACGAAGTGGGCGGTGCCGCAGCCGTCGTTCGACCAGGTGCAGCGGGACTTCCCGGCGCAGAAGCCGCGGATGGTGCTGCTGAACCCGGACGGCACCTTCGAAGTCACCGTGAAGGCGAAGACCGTCGCGGAGAACCCGCGCAACTACGGCGTCTACACCTACCCCGGCGGCGGCGCGGTCAACGCGGCCCACGAGCTCGGCGTCAAGGTCGCCTTCGCGGGCGACAACCCGACGCCGACCCCGCCCCCGACGGGCTCCCTCGACTGGGGGCTCAAGGCGTCCTTCCGCACGTACATCGAGGGTCCGATCGCGCACGGCTCGATCACCCTCCAGCCGCCGACGACCCGCAACGCCGACGGCACGTTCCGCTTCGCGAACGGCACCGGCACGGCGACGCAAGTCGCCTTCCAGGGCGGCGTGTACTTCAAGGGTCACGAGATGCAGGCCGGTAACCCGCTCCTCGAGGTGACCGCGAAGGACATTCGTATCGCGCTCGCCGGCAGCAGCGGCAAGATCATCGCCGACGTGACCAGCAAGAGCCTGGAGACCGGCCAGCCGACCACGTACGACGACGTCGAGCTCGCAAATGTCGATCTGACCGCGCATCCGGTCGTGATCAAGGACGACGTCGCCACCGTCCTCGGCGCGACCACCACCCTGACCGAAGCCGGCGTCCCCGCCTTCGCCGGCTTCTACACCGCCGGTACGGCGCTCGACCCGATCAGCTTCGCCGTCGAACTCACCACGACCCCGGTCTGGCAGCCGAAGCTCGACGTCGTCGGCCCCGACGGCAAGCCGCTGACCACCGTCCCGCCGCAGGGCGTGACCGCGACCGTCCGCGGTAGCGGCTTCGACCCGGCGGCGAATCTGTCCACGCGGCCGCCGGTCCCGGTCGGCCAGCCCACCGGCGTGTACGTCGTCTTCGGCAGCTTCGACAAGACCTGGCGACCCTCCGAGGGCGCCCCGGCCGCAACCCGCCGCGTGCTGGACCAGAAGTGGGCTCTGCCCGACTCGTCCCGCCCCGGCCCGGACCCGGCGTTCGTCACGCTCAAGCCGGACGGCACCTTCGAGGCCACGCTGAACGTCAAGCCGGCCGACGCCGCCACCGGCACGTACGGGATCGCGACGTACGCCGCCGGCGGGGCCGCCCCGAACGCCGCCCAAGAGCTCTTCAAGCCGATCGTCTTCACCGGCAGCACGCCGGTTCTCACGGTCGAGCCGAGCACCGACCTGACCGACGGCCAGACCGTCACCGTGAAGGGCGCCGGCTACGCGCCGAACCGCGCGCTGTACGTCGCTCAGACCCCGCAGGGCACTCCTGGTACGTCGAACCCGTCGCCGTTCACCGGCGCACAGCGCGTCGTCACCTCGGCGGCCGGTGCGTTCCAGACGACCGTCCCGGCAGTGGTCACCTTCACCAACGAAGGTGTGCAGATCGACTGCAAGGCCGTTGCCTGCTACTTCGCGAGTTTCAACTCGCCGCTCGCCTCCGACAACGAGGTGATCGACCTGCGCGGCGACCGTACCCAGGACGTTTTCAAGGCGATCACCTTCAAGACCCCCGGCCCGCAGCCGGTCCTGCCGGTGGTGACCACCCAGCCCAAGGCTGCGACTGTGGTTGCTGGCAGCAATGTTCAGTTCACCGCGGCGGCGACCGGTACGCCGGCGCCGACCGTGCAGTGGGAGCGCAGTTCGGACGCAGGCAAGACCTGGGCGCCGATCGCGTCGCCGTCCGCTGTCACCACGACGCTCGCGCTGACCGGCGTCCAGGCGGCGGACCACGACGCCCGGTTCCGGGCCGTGTTCAGCAATGCAGCCGGTTCGGCGACGACGTCCGCGGTCGTGCTGACCGTGACGGGTGCCGAGCCGAAGGTTGCCGTGACGCCGGAAACTGTGAAGCAGGGCGGTGAATTGGTTGCTGACGGCAGCGGATTCCCGGCTGGGCAGAAGGTGTCGGCGGTTGTCGACGCCGAGGCGCCGCCGGGGGCCACGGAGTACAGCTTCAGTAACAGCAACGGGCAGACCGTGACGGTCAGCTCCGCCGACAGCAAGCCGCTGACAGTTGCCGGGGGCAAGCTGCGGCTGGCGGACGGCGCGAAGCTCGCCGTGAAGGTCAGCGGACTGAAGAACAGCAAGGAGAACACCGCGGCCGCGCCCAGTGGGTTCTACACGCTGACTGCCGTCGACAACGGCCCGGGGCAGCAGGCCTCCCCGGCGATCGGCGGCGCCGACATGACCGGGAAATCCGGGCAGTCGGCGTGGATCACCAACTTCCCGTACGCCGGTTCGGAGAACATCGTCGTCAAGATCGGGGCCGGCCTGATCGCGCGGACGACGTTGACGGTGTCTTCGAAGGACGAGCTGACCGACTGCGCCAAGACCGCGAAGGGCTGCGTGCTGTACCTGCGGGCCGACCACCGGTCGACGGCGAACCGGGCGTTCGACGTCCGGGTTCCGCTGGAGTTCGCGACCGCCGTCGCTTCGGCCAAGTCCGCTGGGCCGGCCGTCGGTGAGCAGGTGGCCGATGCCGAGGGCAAGGTTCGCTTCACCTGGAAGGTGCCGGCCGACTTTGCCGTCGGCAAGCACGTCCTGACGCTGAACGGCCCCTCCGGCCTGACCGCGGCCGCCAACTTCTCGGTGTCGTCAGCAACCACCCCGACGCCGACACCCACGCCGACCCCGTCTCCCACGCCGACCCCGACGCCCACGCCGACCCCGTCTCCCACGCCGACTCCGTCTCCCACGAAGACGACGCCGCCAGTCACCGACACCCCGACCAAGCCGACCGGTTCACTCGCGAACACCGGTGGCGCGGGACTCTGGCTGCCCATCGGCGGCGGCGTCCTCCTGCTGGCCGGCGTCCTGATCACCCTCGCCACCCGGAGGAAGAAGGCATGACCCACCCCTTCACGCCGGAGATCATCGCCGCCGTCCTCAAACACATGAACGCCGAACACAGCGCCCACTCCCTCGAAATAGTCCAAGTCCTCGGCAACCGCCCCGACGCAACCGCCGCAGAACTCACCGCCCTGGACCAAACCGCCGCCATCTTCACCGCCCAACTAACCACCGGCACCCCCGTCCAAATCCGCATCCCCTGGTCCGAACCCATCACCGACCGCCCCCAATTCCGCACCGAATTCGCCCGAATGCACCACGAGGCAGAAGCCGCCGGCTAACTCCACCCACCCCAGCCCCCGCCCCCCGCCCCCCCGACCCCCGCCCTCCGGCCCACCACCCACCCGGCCCCCCGGCCCACCACCCACCTACCCCGGCTCTCCCACCGGGTCCCCCCGCATTTGGTGGGTCCGCCCATCGGCGGGTGGGGTGGCCTACCGCAGGCAGGTAGCCAACCCACCAAGTGCTGGGCCCGCCCACCAAGCGCTCGACCTGCGGATGCCCACTCGCCCGCCCGCTGGTCACCCACACACCGGTCACCCACCCCAGGTCACCCCACCCGCCCACCCGACGGGCCGGGGCACCCGCCCCGGACGCGCGCGTCCGCGTCCTCGCGTTTGGTGGGTCCACCCAGCGGCGGGTGGGACGGCCTGCCGCAGGCAGGTGGCCGACCCACCAGTTCGTGGGCCGACCCACCCGGGCCCCGCGCTCACCCCGGGCTACCGCCCTGACCCACCGGGCCGCCACTGAACCCCCGGCCTCCCGCCTCGCGGGTCACCTGCTCACCCGGCCCGCCGGGTCACCCGCCCCGGACCCACCGGGCGTCCGCCTCCCCGCGTTTGGTGGGTCCGCCCATCGGCGGGTGGGGTGGCCTGCTGCAGGCAGGTGGCAGACCCACCAGTTCACGGGTCCGCCCACGAAGCTCACGGGTCCGCCCACGAAGCTCGTGGGTCCACCTACGAAGCTCGTGGCTCAAGGGCGCGGGTACGGCGCTCGGGGCGTCCAGGGGCGTCGGCCTGCGGGGCGGCGGATGGGGGACGGGGGCGGCGGGTGTTCCGGCTACGGTTGGGGGACTTGTGGGTGAGGGAGGAGCGGGCTGTGGTGGAGCGGATCGGGCTGGTGGTTCATCAGGGGCGGGAGATGGCTGTGCGGACGGCGGGGACCGTGCGGGAGTGGGCGGATCGGCATGGGATCGGCTGTACTGATATCGATGTCTGGCAGGACCACGGGCATCGGCGCGGTGGGATGGCCGAGTTGCACCATGCTGGGGATCCGGATCTGGTTGTCACGCTCGGCGGCGACGGCACGTTCCTGCGCGGCGCGCGGATCGCGGCCAAGAACGACGCCGCCGTCCTGGGGGTGGACCTGGGCAAGGTCGGGTTTCTGACCGAGGTGGCGTGTAAGGACGTCGAGGCGGCGCTCGAGGCCGTGCACCACGGCGGCGCGACGATCGAGGAGCGGATGACGCTGACGATGCGCGCGTCCCGGGCGCTGGAGATCCCGGAGGGAATCGAGTCGCTGCTGCGGTACGGGCATGGTCCGGCGCTTCCGCCGCCGGCGGTGCGGCCGGAGAGCACCGAGGGGAACGGCTGGGGTCTTGCGCTCGACGTGACCGCGCTGAACGACGTCGTACTGGAGAAGCTCGCGCGCGATCACCAGGTGGCGCTGGGGGTGTACCTGTCCGGGCGGTTGCTGGCGTCGTACTCGGCGGACGCCGTGATCGTGGCGACGCCGACTGGGTCGACGGCGTACAGCTTCGCGGCTGGTGGGCCGATCCTGTCGCCGAACACGAATGCGATCGTGTTCACGCCGGTGGCGCCGCATATGACCTTCAACCGCAGCGTGATCGCCGCGCCGGATGAGCCGATCGCGCTGCGGGTGCTGCCGCATTCGGGGCAGGCGGCGGTGAGTATCGACGGGCAGCTGCGCGGCGTGCTCGACCCGGGGGACTGGATCGGCGTCTATGGATCGGCGCGGCCGCTGCGGCTGGTGCGACTGCGGCCGACGGACTTCTACGGCCGCCTGCGGGACCGGTTCCGGCTGACGGATGCGCCCGCGACCGGCGTCGACGGGGAGTCCGATGCGTTCTTCCTGCCTTCGGATTCGCCCGTCCCGCCCGACCTCGCGCACCTGCGCCTGCCACCTGGAGTTGGCGAATCCCGGTAGGGTCTGTCCCCATGCGAAACGTGGTGATCCTGGCCGGGGGCTCGGGGACGCGGCTGTGGCCGATGTCCAGGGACGACAGGCCGAAGCAGGTGCTGCCGCTGGCGGCCGGTGAGTCGTTGCTGCGCGTGGCGTACAACCGGCTGCAGGGGCTCGTCGAGCCGGAGAACATCTACGTGTGCACGGTCGGCGCGTACGCCGACGTCGTACGCAAGGAGCTGCCGGAGCTCGGCCCGCACGCCATCATCGGCGAACCGGCCCGCCGGGACACCGCGAACGCGGTCGGCCTCGCGTCGGCCGTCGTCGCCCGGAACGACCCGGACGCCGTCGTCGCGTTCGTCGGCTCGGACCACCTGATCAGCCCGGAGGACGAGTTCCGCGCGGCGATCGAGGCCGGGTTCGCGGTCGTCGAGGAACGGCCCCGGTCGCTGGTCACGTTCGGCATCGAGCCGACCCACCCGCACACCGGCCTCGGCTACATCGAGCGCGGCGCGGCGATCGACGGGACGTCGGCGTACGTCGTCGACCGCTTCCGCGAGAAGCCGGATCTGGCCACCGCCGAGCAGTACCTGGCCACCGGCCGCTTCTGGTGGAACTCCGGCATGTTCGTCTGGCGCGCGGAAACCGTGCTGAGCGTGCTCGACGAGCTGCTCCCCGAGTCCGCCGCGAACCTCCGCCAGGTCGCCTCCGTCTGGGACACCCCCGACCGCGACGCCACCCTGGCCGCCATCTACCCGAACCTGCGCAAGATCAGCGTCGACTACGCCGTCATGGAGCCCGCCTCCCAGGGCAAGGTGGACGCCGAGGTCGTCGTCGTCCCCATGCCCGTCCACTGGCTCGACGTCGGCTCCTGGGCCGCCCTGGCCGGCACCTACGCCGCCGACGCCGCCGGCAACCGCACCGACGGCACCACCCTCTCCTGCCTGCTCGACTCCCACGACAACATCATCGTCACCGACGACCCCAACCACCTGATCGCCACCGTAGGCCTCCGCGCCCACATCATCGTCCACACCCAGGACGTCACCATGGTCTGCCCCCTCACCGACGGCGAACGCGTCAAAGACCTGGTAGCCCAAGTCCAATCCGACCACGCCGAGAAGTACCTGTAGTACGCAAGCCTCCGGCGGCGACGTCGGCTCCGTGGAAACAAAGCGTCCGTATGCGACGCAAGAGTTCCGGCTAGGGCGGGGTGAAGTCAGCGCCGTATGTGCTTGGGTGGCCGGCGGTCGGCTTCGTGCCTGACGCCGGCCGTTCATGGAACTGGCCCCGGCGCGCAACGTGCGCCGGGGCCAGTTCTTTGTTCTGGGGGTTAGCCGCCGTTGGGTTCTTGGGCGTCGGCGGCGGGGTACTTGTCCATGAACTGGGTGAGGGCTTCGCCGGAGACGGAGCCGCAGAACTGGCGGTGGCCGAAGGCTTTGTCGGAGCCGGGTTTGTTGCCGGACCAGTGGGAGAAGGCGACGTTCTTGCCGGCGGGCCATTCCTTGCCGTCGGTGACGCGGAAGGGGGCGGCGATGAACTTGCCGTTGGTGCTGTCGGGGAGTTTGGCCTTGGAGATCGACTCGATCTGCGACTTCTGCTCGTCGGGGAGGGTGTCGCGGTACCAGAGGATCGTGTAGCCGTGCTCGAGGTTGTGCACCAGGTTCGGGATCGCCGGGCGGTCGTCGAGGGTGTAGAACTTCTTCGAGAACGGCGCCCAGTCGGCGTAGTGCGGGCCGGACGAGGGCGGCGAGACCGAGTAGTCGATGACGGTGCCCTCGGGCTTGTGGTCCATGGTGCCGTTGGCCGCGTCGTCGGTCGGCGCGTCACAGGACGCGGCCGAGGCGGCGACGCCGAACTCGCCGACGTCGAGGCCCTTGGCCCGGGAATCCTGGATCAGCTTGACCGCCGGGTAGGCGATGATGGCCAGGCCGACGACGATCGATGCGACCACGATGAGGACGGTCCGGTTCCGGTCCGACCTCGCCTGGTCCCGCTGCATCTTCTCGATCATCTGGCGGCGCGACTGCTTCTGCGACGACGCTTTACCCACAGTGTTGGTCTTCCCGGTGTCGGGGCGGCCACCGCGCCGCCGTGCTGATGCAGTGTACGAGAGGACCCTAAGAAGTTGCCTAGAAAACTATCGGGACCGTGAGCCGAACGTGACCGTCGCCTCACTCCCCGGGCCCGTCCGCACGCTCACGCCGTAGCCCTCCGCGTGCAGCAGCACCGCCAGCCGCTCCGCAACGACCCCAACTGTGACCGGTTCCTCACCAAAGACCGTGACAGCGTTGTCAGCCACGTCGAGCCGCACACCCTCGACAGTATCGAGTAGCCCTTCCCACAGCGACGCATCCGCCGCCCGCGGCCCGCTGGGCGCCTGACGGGCCAGTACGGCGGCCCGCGCCGCCTCCCGCGTGCCGAGGCTGAACATGTCGTGCTCGGCGTCCCGTACCAGCGCCCGCGCGCCCGGCCCGTGCTCGCCAACCGGCAGTACGACGTCCTCCAGCCCGCGCAGCACCGCCACTGGTACGCCGTCCGCCTTGCCCTTCACCAGCTCACTGGCACTCGCGATCTCGTCAGCCAGGGCCGGCTCGGTCACTGCGAGCACATTGCCGTGGCTGTCCGTCGTACCGCGCAGATCCTCAACCACGCGGACGCCGGCCGCGCCGATCGCCAGATCGATCTGACCGGTCCGCCACGGCCGCCCCAGCGTGTCTGTGACCACTACGCCGACATTGACGTCGTACCGGTCCTTCAGGGCCGTTCTGAGCGCCGCTGCGGACGCGTCTGGGTCGACCGGCAGCAGGAGCACTGTCCCGGGCGCAGTGTTGGACGTATCCGTCCCCGCGGCCGCCATCACCAACCCGTGACGCGTCTGCACGATCCGGGTGTCGCCGCGCTGGGCGACCACGCGGACCAGCTCCGCGTTCACAGCCTCGTGCCGGGTGCCGGTGGTGATCCGCCCCTCGGCTTTACTCATGATCTTCGACGTCACCGACACCACATCACCGTCGCGCAGGTCGGCGGCTTCGCCGATCAGCGCGGCCAGGTCGTCGCCGGCGGCCACTTCGGGCAGCCCGGTCACCGGTACGACTTCCAGGTGCTTCCTCATCGCCGCACTGCCTCCGCGAGGTTCAGAGCCGCGTCGGCCATCGCGGCGGTGGTGGTCTCGTCCGTCATCCACAACGGCACCGCCTGCACGTTGATTCCGGCTCCGGCGATCGAATCCGCCTGGATGGCGTCCGACGAGTCGATCAGCCACCCGTCGAGGACGCCGCCGGACGCGCGGGACCCGTAGTACCGGGCCACGGCGGACGCCGTCGCCGCGACGCCCACGGTCGCCAGCACCTTGTCGGCCATCCCGCGGACCGGACCGGTGCCGATGATCGGCGACAGCCCGATCACCGGGGCCGACGTCTCCCGGACGGCGTCCCGGATCCCCGGTACGCCGAGGATCGTGCCCACCGAGACCACCGGGTTGGACGGCGGGATCAGCAGCACGTCGCAGTCCCGGATCGCCTCCAGGACGCCGGGGGCCGGTTTCGCCTTCTCCTGGCCGACGGCAACGATCTGGTGGGCCGTGACCTCCGCGTGCCAGCGCACCCAGTACTCCTGGAAGTGGATGGCTTTTCGCTTGCCCGGCTGCTCCGGGTCGTCGACCACGACATGCGTCTCGACCCGGTCGTCGCTCATCGGCAGCAGCCGCACCGGGAGCTTCCAGCGCTGACACAACGCCTCGGTCACCGCGCTCAGCCCGTACCCGGCGTCCAGCATCTGGGTCCGGACCAGATGGGTCGCCACGTCCCGGTCGCCGAGCCCGAACCAGGTCGGCTCGACGCCGTACTCCGCCAACTCCTCCTTGATCACCCAGGTCTCGTCCTCGCGGCCCCAGCCGCGCTCGGCCGAGATACCGCCGCCAAGCGTGTACATCACCGTGTCGAGGTCCGGGCAGACCCGGAGCCCGAACAGCGTGATGTCGTCCGCCGTGTTCCCCACCACGGTGATGTCGGCGTCCGGGCGGGCCTTGATGAGCCCGCGCAGGAAGGTGGATCCGCCGACGCCACCGGCCAGCACTGTCAATCGCATGGGAAGAGTCTGCACGAGTCGTCAATGCGCCGAGCCACCGCACGACTATGCTGCGGTGGGTCCGAACATCCGCACAGCTCAGTTGTACGGCCCCCCAACATCCCGAGGAGCCCTCGTGGTCACCGACGCAACCAAGAAGCTCAGAGAGCCGGTCGCGTACATCCTGCTCGCTTTCGCCGGCCTGTTCGTCCTGGCCGCGCTGATCCGGCTGTTCGTCGGCGGCGCCGGTTTCACTGCCTCCGCCGGCAGCGTGCAAGGCACTCTCACCCCTCCCGGCATCCCCGCGTTGGTGCTGCTGACGGCGCTGGTCGCATCGGTCTGGCTGGTGAACGAGTCCGGTGAGCGCACCCAGAACGCGCGGACCGTCACGCTGGCCGCGCTGGCCATCACCGGCGTCGCTGCGCTGCTCGGCCTGATCACGGCGTTCGCCGGTTTCGCCGAGACCAGCACCGCCGGCCTGAAGGTCGTCGCGTTCGTCTGGGCGCTGGGTGGCCTGGCGCTGTACGGCGCTGCGGGCCTCTACGTCTTCAAGACCTTCCAGGGCCTCCCGGCTCCGGTGCGGGCCCCGAAGCCGGGTCAGTTTGCGCAGCAGGGCCAGTACGGCAACCAGTACGGCCAGCAGCAGCCGCAGTTCGGCGGTCAGCAGGGCTACGGGCAGCAGCAGGGGCAGTACGGCCAGCAAGGCCAGTACGACCAGGGGCAGGCCCAGGGCGGTCAGTACGGCGGTTACGGCGCGGCAGCCGGTGCGGGCGCGGTTGCTGGTGCCGCTGGTGGGTACGCCGCTGCCCAGCAGGGTGGCGAGCAGCAGTGGCCGCAGGAGCAGGGCTGGAACCAGGGCGAGCAGCAGCAGGCCTGGTCTGCGAGCGACGCCGAGGCGCAGCCGCAGCAGCCGGCCGAGCAGGCCTGGTCCGCTGGTGGTCAGAACGCCGAGCCGACGCAGCAGTGGAGCTCCGAGGGCCAGCAGCAGTGGAGCGGCCAGGAGCAGCAGGCCGCCCAGTGGCCGCAGGAGCAGCAGCAGTGGTCGTCCGGTCAGGACTACCCGCAGTCCGAGTGGCCGTCGCAGGGTGAGCAGGCGCAGCCGGAGGCCCCGCAGGCTTGGCAGGGCGAGCAGCAGAGCTGGCCGGTCGAAGACGCTCCGGCTGCCGACGCGCCCGCCGCCGAGCAGCCGAAGGCCGAGGCCGCGCCGGACGAAACCCGCGTGGATCCGCGGGTTTCCGAGGGTGACAAGGACGACCAGAACCAGCAGCAGGGCCAGGGGCAGCAGGGCTGGTGGTCGCAGCCGTCCTGATCGGGAACTCTTCCTGAGCAGGCAGCGAAAAGGCAGCAAGCCTTTGCCGCGATACCGGATCCGGCAGACCTGAAACAAGTTCAGCGAACTTCACGCGCTACCACAAGATGACGAGAGGCCTGTGTACACAGGCCTCTCGTTGTTTTGCAGCCATGTTGCGGATGATGCCAATAGCAGACCACGGCTTGACTTTCGTGGATTGCAGGAATGTAATTTCAACCGTGTCGTTCGTTGGACACTCGGTATCGGGGACCGTTGCAGAGCGCAGGACGGACGAGGTCAGGCATGTGGACCGCAAACCCACATGTACAGGGGAACGAACAGGGTCGAGGAGGTCGGACCGTGACAGAGAGCCTGATGGCGATTGTCGACGGTGAGGCGATCGAGGAGGAGCCGAACTGGCAGGAACGGGCGCTGTGCGCCCAGACCGACCCAGAGGCGTTCTTCCCGGAGAAGGGCGGGTCAACCCGCGAGGCGAAGAAGGTGTGCCTCGGGTGCGACGTCCGCGGGGAGTGCCTGGAGTACGCGCTGCACAACGACGAACGCTTCGGAATTTGGGGCGGGCTGTCGGAGCGTGAGCGCCGCAAGCTGAAGAAGAGGGCCGTCTGACGGTCTGAGCAGAAGCCGCCACACAACTTCACACGATCTTTCCGCGAGGCCCCGGGGGACCACCTGTCACCGGGGCCCGCGGCTTTTCCGAAGGCTCCCGGCGCGGCTGTATGGTGACCCAGACCGTCCGTACCGACCGAGGTGTCACTGCGCCGCATGGAACAAGAAGCTCCGGCCGGCTGGGAGTTCTTCGACTCCGTCGACTTCCCGACCGACCACATCGACGACCCGATGGGTCGCCCGCGGATCAGGCACGTCGTCACCGCGGTGGTGGTCGGGCACGAAGGCGCCGCCTGGTTGCCGCGGCTGTCCGAGGCGCTCTGGGCGCTGAACCCGCGCCCCGACCGGCTGATCGCGGTCGACACCGGCTCCACCGACGAGACGGCCGAGCTGCTGGCCGCGATGCCCGGCGTCGAGCCGGTCGTCAGCGTCTCCGCCCGGACGGGTTTCGGTACGGCGGTCTCCCGCGGCGTCGAGGCGGTCGGTTTCGCGCCGATCCCGTCGCCCTACGGCCCGTACGGCGATGACGCGCAGATCCCGGTCGTCGAATGGCTGTGGCTGCTGCACGACGACTGCGCGCCGGCGCCGAAGGCCCTGGAGAAGCTGTTGCTCCAGGCCACTACCGCGCCCGACGTCGGGATCTGGGGCCCGAAGCTGCGGCTCTGGCCGCGGGACCGCGAGCTGCTCGAGGTCGGCGTCACGACGTCGCTGGGCGGCCGCCGCGACACCGGCATCGAGAGCGGTGAGCTCGACCAGGGCCAGCACGACCAGCCGCGGAACGTGCTCGCCGTCAGCTCGGCCGGCATGCTCGTCCGGCGCGACGTGTGGGAGTCGCTGCGCGGTTTCGACCCGCGGCTGCCCATGTTCCGCGACGACATCGACTTCGGCTGGCGCGCGAGCCGGGCCGGCTACCAGGTCGGCGTCGCTCCTGACGCGGTCGTCTACCACGCCCAGGCCGCCGCGACCGGTGAGCGGGCGCTGGCGGGCACGCGGCGGCATGCGTACCAGCTCGACCGCGCCCACGCCTACTACACGGTCCTGGCGAACGCACCGGGCAAGCTGGTGCCGCTGCTGATCCTGCGCTTCCTGCTGGGCACGATCCTGCGCTCGGTCTGGTTCCTGCTCGGTAAGACGCCGTCCGGCGCCGTCGACGAATGGACGGCGCTGCTCGGTACCGTCCTGGCCGGCGGCTGGACGCAGGCCCGTAAGGACCGCCGCAGTCTGGACCGCGTCCCGTACGAGGACATCAAGGGCCTTTTCTCCCGGTCGGTCAACGCGCTCCGGCACAACCTGGAGGAGACCACCAGCACGATCTCCGAGCGGATCCGCGAAGCCTGGGCGGATGAGCCCGAGGAGCAGGTCGTCACCACTGCCCGGCGTGCGAAGAGCACCGCGCGGGTAGCGGTAGACCAGCCGCGCTGGCGGCGGCAGCTGATCCGGCGGCCGTTCCTGGTCGCGTGGGTCGTGCTGGCGCTCGGTTCGTTCGTTGCGGCCCGCAGTCTGATCGGCAGCGGCGTCCTGCGGTCCAGCCTGCTGCTGCCGGCACATGAGAGCTTGGGCGCGTTGTGGCATGCCGCCGCGTCCGCTCCGCCCGGGGTGACGCCGCCTGCCTGGCTGGCGCAGTTCTGGGCGTTCTCCACGGTCATGTTCGGCCCGTCCGGCGCGACGAACATTCTGTTGCTCGGCGCGGTCCCGCTGGCTGGGCTTGCGGCCTGGGCTCTGCTGCGGTCGTTCATCGTCGACCGGGTCGCGCGAGCGTGGGGCGCCTCGGCGTACGGCATCGCTGTCTTCACGAACGGCGCCATCACACAGGGCCGGCTCGGGACGGTCGTCGCGGCGATCGTGCTGCCGCTGCTGGGCGCCGCGGTGCATACTGTGGCGCGGCGGCGGCGGGTGATCATCCAGGGCAGTTGGCGGGCCGCCTGGTTCGCAGGTATCTGCCAAGCCGTGCTGTTCGCGTTCACGCCGGCGCTGGGTGTGCTGGTCGGCATCACGCTGGTGATCGGCGCCGTGCTCGGTCTGGGGTGGCGGCGACAGGGCCGCCAGTTGGTGTTCTCCGTCGTCCTCGGCATGGTGCTGGTGCTGCCGTGGACGATTCAGCTCGTGCTGCACCCGTCGCTACTCGGTCAGGAGGCCGGTGGCCGTCCGACGGCTGCGATCGGTCCGGGCGACAGCCTGGCGCATCTCCTGACCGGTACGCCGGTTGGCGGGCCGACTCCGTGGTGGTTCGCGCTGCCGCTGATTCTGGTCGCTCTGGTCAGCCTGGTGCGCGAGTCGCGGCAGCGGTACGAGCTGCTCGGCTGGGCGGCCGCTCTGGCCGGTCTGGTCGGAACGCTGGTCGCCAGCCGGCTCGGCGGCGGTAGCGGCCCGCTGATGTTCCTGATGACCGCGGGCTGGATCGTGGCCGTCACGGTCGCCTGGGACGCTGTCGGCAAGACGAGCGACCTGATCGCGCAGGGCGTGCTGGGCCTGGTTCTGGTCACGACGATCATCACCTCTGGTTTCTGGCTCGTCCGCGGGATGGATGGGCCGCTGTTCCGCGGCCCGGCTCAGGACCTGCCGGCGTACCTCGTGGCCGCGCAAGGCCCGCCGACGGAGAACTCGATTCTCGTCGTCCGTAAGACGACCGGCGGCGCGATGCGGTACACCCTGGTCAAGGACGGCGGCCCGCGGATGGGTGCGGTCGAGGCCGCGCCGAAACCCGAGCAGAGCAAGCCGATCACCGACGTCCTGTCGACACTCGGCGGTGGCGGCTCAGGTGAAGAGGGCCGTCAGTTGGCCGCGCTGGCGGTCGACTACGTCTACCTCCCGGCTCCGGTCGATGCGACGCTGCAGTCGACGCTCGACTCGCTGCCCGGTCTGACGCGCGCCTCTGCCAACGAAGGGGATGCGTCGTGGCTGGTGGACAGATCGGCCGGCACGGGCGAGTCGCCGCTGAAGGACGTCACGCACAGCTTCTGGCGCATCCTCGGCCTGATCGGCTGGATCATCGCGCTGGTCTTCTGTCTGCCGACCGTCCGGCGGACTGTCGCCGTCCCGCACGGCACCCACGCTAGGAGAGACCGATGAGCGGCCTGCTGTCGGATCCGCGCGCCCGGCTCGGCATCTGCGTGCTGGCGATCGCTGCCGTCGGCGGGCTCGCCGTCGTCACGCAGCCGAAGAAGCCGGATGTCTCGCCGACGGCGGCCGCGCAGTCCCCGGCCCGCTCGGTGGTCAACCGCGCGGCGCTCGCCTGCCCGGCGCTGACCGCGGGCAAGCAGACCGCCGTGGTGAACGCCGTCGCCCCGACGCTGCCCGAGGGCACGCCGACGGCGGCCGGCGAGGAGCAGCCGCTGTCGATCACGCCCCTCGGCAAGGACCCGGCGCCGGTCGGGTCGGTCCTCGTCCGCAACAAGATCGCCGCGACGACGCCGTCCGCCCAGCCGAAGACGCTGTCGATCGTCGGCACCGGTCCGCTCGCGGCCGGCACGGTCGGCACCAGCACGGCGACTGCGACGACGGGTGCGAACCAGGGGATGGCGAGCGCGCCGTGCCAGGCGCCCGGCTCCGACTTCTGGTTCGTCGGCGCGTCGACGGCGAACGACCGCCGCGACGTCCTGACGCTCACCAACCTGGACAGCGTCAACGCCGCGGTCAACGTGACGATCTTCTCGAACAAGGGCCAACTGGAGCTCCCGGCCACCCGGGGCATCGTCGTCGCCGCGCACTCGACGACCGAGGTCTTCCTCGGGCAGTTCGCGCGCAGCCAGAAGGACCTCGCGCTGCACGTCGAGTCGACCGGTGGACGGGTGGCGCCCGCGTTGCGCAGTAACGCGGCCAAGGCCGACAAGAGCCCCGGCGGCGTCGACTGGATCGGCCCGTCGGCCGCCCCGGCGAACAAGGTGTTCGTCCCGGCCGTCGCCCCCGGCGCCGGTGCCCGGACGCTCATCGTGGCCAACCCGACCGACCTGCAGGCGACCATCGGCGTCACCGTGAACGGCCCGAACGGCCCGTTCAAGCCGGCCGGCCAGGAGAGCGTCCGCCTGCCTGCGGGGGCCGTTGTCGCGATCCCGCTCCAGGTGGTGCTGAAGGGTGACGCCAGCGCGATCAGCCTGACCTCGGACCAGCCGATCACCGCCTCGGTGCGGATGGTCGACAAGAGCGGCGAGGACTTCGCCTCGACCGGCTCGTCGGATCCGCTCCGCGGCCCGGGCTACGTCGTCCTACCGCCGCACGCGCAGCCGGCCACGCTGCAGCTGACCGCCCTGGAGAAGCCCGCCAGCCTCAAGCTGGAGCTGCGGGACGCCAGCGGCAAGGTGCTGCAGACGCGGACAGTAGATGTCTCGGGTGGCACGACCGTTCCGATCCAGCTGAAGGCGCAGACCAAGCCGACCTACCTGACCGTCGAGCAGACGCGCGGCTCGCTGATCGCGGGTGTCACTCTGACGCCCCCGGCGAAGGCAGACAGCGACGCCGTGGCTCAGATGGCCGCCTGGCCGTTGAACACGTCGCTGGTCTTCCGGGCGCAGCTGGGCGCGCAGCCCGACGTCCGGGCCGCCCTGGGCAACTAGCCCTCTGAGGTGTTGGCGCCCGGGTCCTGCAGCATGCGCAGGTGGCCGCGGCGGGCCACCTCGACCGGCGCGCCTGGTACGTCCTGGCCGGGCTCGCGACGCGGCAGCGGGCGCGCAGCCTCGCGGACGGCGTTCGCCAGCGCCTCCAGGTCGTCGGACGACGGACCGGCGGCGGCCGGGTCCGGAGCGAGGCGGATGACCTCCCAGCCGTTCGGCGCGGTGAGGCGGTCGGCGTGGTCGGCGCAGAGGTCGTAGCAGTGCGGTTCGGCGTACGTCGCGAGCGGACCGAGGACGCAGGTCGAGTCGGCGTAGACGTAGGTGAGCGTCGAAACGGCCGGCTGATGACAGGCGGCGCGCGAACAGATCCTGGCGATGCTCACGACCAGACGTTACCCCCACTAGGCTGAGCGTGTGACCGAGGCTCGCCGTCATCGCAGGCACATCGACCGCCATGGGCGCGGCATGCTCGGCCCGATCAGCCGGCCGAGCTCCTTCGCGCCGCGCGGGCTGCCGCTGCAACGCTCCGCCGCCGCCCAGTTCGACGAGGTGGTCGCGATCGAGGTGACGCGCCTGGAGAAACGGCTGCCGCAGGTGGTGGCCCGGGTCGAGTTCGCCATCGAGGACGTCCCCAACCTCGACCTGGACGCGACCGAGATCCCGCTCACCCACGCCACCGGCGGCACCTCGCACGAGCCGTACCGGATCGTCGTCTTCCGGCGCCCGATCGAGCTCCGCGCCGAGCGGTCCGGGGCCGGGCTGGCCTGGCTGGTGCGCTCCGCGCTGGTGCTCGAGCTGGCCGATGTGCTCGCGCTGTCACCCGAGCAGATCGATCCGGAGTTCGACGCCGACGAGGAGTGAACCCGCCGTACCAACTGACGGCACAGGGGATGACAACGTTGCAACGGGTGGTACAGGATCGTGCGTGTGAACGATCGAAAACTGCGCGTCGGAGTCGTCGGACTGGGTTTTGCGGGCCGCACCGCACTGGAGGCGTTCTCGGAGCTGCCTGATGTCGAAGTGATCGCGCTGGCCGGTCTGGAGAAGGACCTGCTGACCAGCCTGGGCGAGAAGCACGGCGTCCCGCACCTGTACGAGAAGTGGGAGGACCTGATCCGGACCGAGGGTCTGGACGCGGTCAGCATCGGTACGCCGACGCAGCTGCACGCCCCGATCGCCCTGGCGGCGTTCGAGCGGGGTCTGCACGTGTTGTCGGAGAAGCCTCTGGCCCGCACGGTGGCCGAGGGCGCGGCAATGGTCGAGGCCTCGAAACAGGCCGGCCGGGTGCTCAAGGTGGTCTTCAACCACCGCGAGCGCGGTGATGTGGTCGCGCTGAAGCACCAGATCGACGAGGGCCAGCTGGGCCGGATCTACTACGCCAAGGCGCACTGGATGCGGCGCAACGGCATCCCCGGGATGGGCGGCTGGTTCACCAACCGGGAGCTGTCCGGTGGCGGCCCGCTGATCGACCTGGGCGTCCACATCCTCGACATGGCGCTGCACCTGCTGGGCGAGCCGCAGGTGACCACAGTGTCGGCGAACACATTCGCCGAGCTCGGCCCGCGCGGCCGCGGCAGTGTAAGCAGTGCGGAGCGTCCGACCGTCGACACGCTCGGTTCGAAGTTCGAGGTCGAGGACCTGGCGACGGCGTACCTGCGGCTGGAGGGCGGCGGCGCTCTGCAGCTGGAGACCAGCTGGGCGACGTACCGGGCGCCGGGGGACAACTTCGGTATCGAACTGTTCGGCACCGAGGGCGGCGCGAAGATCGACGTCCAGAACTACACGAACGACGACACGCTGCGGATCTTCACCGACGTGGCCGGCATCCCGGCCGAGGTGCGGCCCGCGACCGGCGCCGGGCTCGGCCACCGCGGAGTGGTGCGCGAGTTCGTCCGGATCGTCCGCAGTGGTGAGTGGGAAGGGCACAACGGGTCCGAAGCGTTGCTGCGGACCGAGGTCATCGACGCCTGCTACGCCTCGGCGAAGGCGGGACGAGAGGTAGTACTCCATGGCTGAACCGATTCGCGTCACCGTCTGGGGCGAGAACGTCCACGAGGGTCGCGACGAGACCGTCCGCAAGCTCTACCCGGACACCATGCACGAAACGATCGCCTCCGCGCTGCGGGCCAAGCTGGGCCAGGACGTCGTCGTCCGCACGGCGTGGCTGCAGCAGGACCAGCACGGCCTCACCGAGGAGGTGCTGGCCGAGACCGACGTACTCACCTGGTGGGGGCACGCCGCGCACGACCAGGTCGACGACGCGGTCGTCGAGCGCGTCCAGCAGCACGTGCTGTCCGGCATGGGCCTGATCGCGCTGCACTCGGCGCACTTCAGCAAGATCTTCATCAAGCTGATGGGCACCACCTGCTCACTCGACTGGCGCGCCGAGAACGACCGCGAGCTGATCTGGACCGTCGCCCCCGGCCACCCGATCGCTCGCGGCATCCCGCACCCCCTGGTGATCGACCGGGAGGAGATGTACGGCGAGCTGTTCGACATCCCCCAGCCGGACGAGCTGGTCTTCATCAGCTCGTTCACCGGCGGCGAGGTGTTCCGCTCCGGCTGCACCTACCGCCGCGGCCAGGGCCGGGTCTTCTACTTCCGCCCTGGCGACCAGGAGTTCCCGACCTACCACCACGACGGCGTCCAGCAGGTGATCGCCAACGCGGTCGGTTGGGCCGCTCCGACCAGCCCGCGGCAGCTGCCGGTGGTGCACCACCGCAAGGACACGGGCTGGTTCGAGCGAGCCTGAAATACGGTTTGGCGCGTGGTCCGGATAGGGTCCACGCATGGTTGACGTTGCGGCGATCTTCAAGGCGTACGACGTTCGCGGGGTGGTCCCGGAGCAGCTGGACGAGTCGGTGGCCCGGGCGACCGGGGCGGCGTTCGTCGAGGTGCTGGACGTGCTCGCCGGTGCCGGGGCGGTCGTGGTCGGGTACGACATGCGGCCGTCCAGCCCCGGGTTGGCGGCGGCGTTCGCCGAAGGCGTGGCGAGCACCGGGGCCGACGTGATCATGATCGGGCTGGCGTCGACCGACCAGTTGTACTTCGCGTCCGGCCGACTGAACCTGCCGGGCGCGATGTTCACCGCGAGCCACAACCCGGCGCAGTACAACGGCATCAAGCTGTGCCGGGCCGGCGCCGCGCCGGTCGGGGCCGACTCCGGGCTGCGCGATATCGCCGACCTGGTCGAGAAGGCGCTCGTCGAGGGGCCGGCGACGACCGCCGTCCCCGGCAAGATCCGCGAGAAGGACCTGCTGACGGCGTACGCCGACCACCTGCACGACCTGGTCGACCTGACCAAGATCCGGCCGCTCAAGGTCGTCGTGGACGCCGGGAACGGGATGGGCGGGCACACGGTGCCGGCCGTGTTCGCGTCCGGTCCGGTCGAGATCGTGCCGATGTACTTCGAGCTGGACGGCAGCTTCCCGAACCACGAGGCGAACCCGCTCGACCCGAAGAACCTGGTCGACCTGCAGGCCAAGGTGCGTGAGCTCGGCGCCGACCTCGGCCTCGCCTTCGACGGCGACGCCGACCGCTGCTTCGTGGTCGACGAGAAGGGCGACCCGGTTTCGCCGTCCGCGATCACCGGCGCGGTCGCCGTCCGCGAGCTGGCCAAACACCCGGGCGCGACCATCCTCTTCAACCTGATCACCTCCAAGGCAGTGCCGGAGCTGGTCGCGGAGCACGGCGGCGTCGCGGTGCGGACGCGGGTCGGGCACTCCAACATCAAGCAGAAGATGGCCGAGACGGATGCCGTGTTCGGCGGTGAGCACTCGGCGCACTACTACTTCAAGGACTTCTGGCGGGCCGACACCGGCATGCTGGCCGCACTGCACGTGCTGGCCGCGCTGGGTGAGCAGAGCAAGCCGGCCAGCGAGCTGTTCGCCGTGTACGAGCGCTACGTCGCGTCCGGCGAGCTGAACAACACGGTCGACGACGCGGCGGCGACCGTCGCGGCGATCGAGGACACCTACGGCGACCAGGAGGGCATCGAGCTGGACCGCCTGGACGGCTTGAC
This sequence comes from Kribbella sandramycini, assembly GCF_013131805.1. Classification (GTDB taxonomy): domain Bacteria; phylum Actinomycetota; class Actinomycetes; order Propionibacteriales; family Kribbellaceae; genus Kribbella; species Kribbella sandramycini. The sequence goes on from NZ_JABJRC010000009.1 coordinate 403,389, forward strand.
GGTGTCGGCGGCAGAGTGGTGGTTCAACGTCCGTGTCTCGAACACCGAGCCGCTGCTGCGGCTGAACGTCGAGGCGGCGGACCGGGCCACCATGGAGCGCGTCCGCGACGAAGTACTGGCCCTGATCACCGGTAGCCCGGTGAAGAAGGAGAACTGACCCATGGCAGTCAATCTGGACCCCGACCTGCTGAGCATCCTGGTCTGCCCGAAGTGCCGCTCGGAGTTCCGGGTGGACGACGAGGCGAACGAGCTGGTCTGCACCAACACCGGCTGCGCCCTGGCGTACCCGGTGCGTGACGACATCCCGGTGCTGCTGATCGACGAGGCGCGGGACACCCGCACCGAGGAGACCGCGAGCCAGGCATGAGCGCTTTCGACGACTCGCGGCTGGACGACCCGGCCGCGTTGCAGGCGACCGATCACCTGCTGCGGCGGCTCGCCATGGCCGGTGCGCGGGTGCGGGCCGAGCTGGAGGCGGCGGACGACGTACTGTCCGGGCTCGACTCCGACGGCTTCCGGCCGCGGGCCATCGTGGCTGCCGGTCGCGATGCGCGGCTGGTGCGGGCAGTGCTGGAGCCGGTGTGCCCGGTTCCGTTCGTTGCCTGGCCTGGGCCGGGTCTGCCGGGCTGGGCTGGTCCGTTGGACCTCGTCATCGTGCTGGGTGGCCAGTCCGAGGACAACGACGCCGTGTCGGCTGCTGCCGAGGCCGCCCGCCGCGGCTGCGGTCTGATGGTCGCCGCACCGGAGGACTCGCCGGTCGCGATCGCCTCGGCCGGTCTGCGGCATGCGATCCGGCTGCCGTCGCAGTCCGATGACCAGCTGGCCGCCGCCGTCGCCGTCCTGCAGGCGCTGCACCAAATGGAGCTGGGCCCGGTTGTCGACGCGAAGGCCGTTGCGGCCACGCTGGACGACGTAGCGATCGCCTGCTCGCCGAACAACGATGTCTCGTCCAACCCGGCCAAAGAGCTCGCTCTGGTGCTGGCGGATGCGCTGCCGCTGGTCTGGGGTGGCTCTGTCCTTTCCGCGCGTGCTGCCCGGCGAGTGGTCGAGGCCATCCGGCTGGCGAGCGGCCGGCCCGCTCTGGCCGCGGACGCCGGTCACCTGCTGCCGGTGCTCAACCAGCCGCCGCGCGACCTGTTCGCCGACCCGTTCGACCAGGCGGAGGAGCTGCGCCCCGCGCTGATCATCCTGGACGACGGTCTGGCCGACACTGCCGTCACCGAGACCCGCAACAAGCTCGCCACGAAGGCCGAGCGGCACGAGGTCCGCGTGCACGTCGTCAAACAGGCCGACGGGACGGACATCGCCCGGTACGCCGCTCTGACCCAACACGGCCGGTACGCCGCGGCCTACCTCGGCATCGGCCTCGGCCGGTACGGCACTGCTGTCGACGATGCGCCGGCCGAGCCGGGCATCCCCTCGGAGGACCCGGCGTGGTAGTCCCGCTGCAGAACACGATCCGCGACTACGCCTGGGGTTCGACGACCGCGCTCCCGGCGCTGCTCGGCGTACCGGCCGACGGGAAGCCGCAGGCGGAGATGTGGATGGGCGCGCACGAGTCGGCGCCGTCCGTGCTGCCGTCGGGCGCCACCTTGTACGACGAGGTGTCGGCGTCCGCTGAGCAGGTGCTGGGTGCGGAGACGGCTGAGCGATTCGAGGGGCGCTTCCCGTTCCTGGCCAAGCTGCTGGCCGCTGGGCAGCCGCTGTCGATTCAGGCACACCCCTCGCGGGCGCAGGCGATCGACGGGTTCGCACGCGACGAAGCCGCCGGAATTCCGCGTGACGCTGGGGACCGGAACTACAAGGACGCCTGGCCGAAGCCGGAGATCCTGGTCGCGCTGGAGCCGTTCGACGCGCTGGTCGGGTTCCGGCCGCTGGAGTCGACGGTCGCGTTGCTGGAGGCGCTGGCGCCGGTCGGGCTCGACGACCTGACAGCTGCGCTCCGCGACGGCAAGCTGCGGGAGGCGTTCACCGACTTCATGAGCAGCGACCGGGACAGCATCCGGCCGATCGTGGCGGCTTTGGGTGAGGCCTGCGCGCAGTACGCCGGTTCGGCGTACCAGCTCGAGGTGGCGACGCTGGCGCGGCTCTGCGCCGACTTCCCGGACGACCCGGGCGTGCTGGCTGCCCTGCTGTTGAACCGGGTGCGGCTGGAGCGGTTCGACGCGGTGTATCTGCCGGCCGGGAACGTACACGCGTACCTGAGTGGGCTTGGGTTCGAGGTGATGGCGAATTCGGACAACGTGCTGCGCGGCGGGCTGACGAGTAAGCACATCGACGTCCCCGAACTGGTGTCGGTGATCGACTTCGAGCCGCTGGCCGATCCGGTGCTGACGGCGACGCCGGTCGGTGACGGAGTGTCGGCGTACGAGACGGGCTGTGAGTACTTCGCCGTCCAGCGGATCGACCTGGACGGCGGTGAACGAGTGGTCACCGGGGCCGGTCCGCGGATCGTCTGCTGTGTGGCCGGATCGGTCGAGGTCGGTGCCGGGGGCACCTATGCGGGGGTGACGTTGGCCGCCGGACAGTCGGCGTTCGCCGGAGGACCCGAAGGACCCTGTAACCTGCGTGGTTCCGGCACGGCGTTCGTCGTGTCCGCGCCCTGATTTTTCTTTTCTTTGCGGAGGACCTGAACACCATGGCAGGTGGCGGAACCAAGGCCGTCGTGGCGGCGTTGCTGGCGAACTCCGGGATCGCGGTCACGAAATTCGCCGCGTGGGGTCTGACCCAGTCGGCCTCGATGCTGGCCGAGGCGATCCACTCGGTCGCCGACGCGGGTAACCAGGTGCTGCTGCTGGTCGGCGGCAAACGCGCCCAGCGGCAGGCCAACGAGCTGCACCAGTTCGGCTTCGGCCGGGAGCGGTACGTCTACTCGTTCATCGTCGCGATCGTGCTGTTCAGCGTCGGTGGTCTGTTCGCGCTGTACGAGGGCTGGCACAAGATCCACGACCCGCACGCGATCGAGAACTGGAAGTGGGTCCCGGTCGTCGTCCTGTCGGTCGCGATCATCCTGGAGACGCTGTCGTTCCGGACGGCGATCGTCGAGGCGAACAAGGTCCGCGGCCCGGTGTCGTGGTCGAAGTTCATCCGGAACGCCCGCTCGCCGGAGCTCCCGGTGATCCTGCTCGAGGACTTCGCCGCGCTCACCGGTCTGGTGCTGGCGCTGATCGGCGTCGTCCTGACGCTTGCCACCGGCAACGGAATCTTCGACGGCCTGGGCTCGATGGCGATCGGCGCGCTGCTGGTCTGCGTCGCGGTCTTCCTGGCGATCGAGATGAAGTCGCTGCTGCTCGGCGAGTCGGCCACCCGCGAGGCCCAGCAGAAGATCGTCGACGCGATCCAGAACACCCCGGGCGTGCAGCGCCTGATCCACATCAAGACCCTGCACCTGGGCCCCGAAGAGGTCCTGGTCGCCGCCAAGGTCGCCGTCGAGTCCACCGCCGACATCGCCGGCGTGGCCCAGATCATCAACGCCGCCGAGCAGGCCATCCGCGCCGCCGAGCCGATGTGCATCCACGTCTACCTCGAACCGGATATCTACACCGAGAACTACGTCCGCGAAGACCGCCCCGCCGTCCCCGAAGCCCCCTCCCACTGACCCATTTCCTGGGCCCACCCACCAACCGCACCTCTCGCGTTTGCTGGGTGGGCCAGCCCATTTGATGGGCCAGCCAGCCGGCCGGTGGGTGGACCCACCGCGTGCGGTTGGCCAACCCGCCCGCTCGTGGGTCAGCTAGGGAAACGCGCTCGTGGGTCGGCTAGGGAAACGCGCTCGTGGGTCAGCTAGGGAAACGCGCTCGTGGGTCAGCTAGGGGAATGGGGCGGTGAGGGCTGGGGCCCCGTGTCAGCGGGGTTTGGGTGGGAGGACTCCGGAGCGACCGAGCCACTGGAGGGCGCGTTCCCGGTCTATCTGGGACTGGGTGGGTGGGGTGGTGAGTTTGCCGGTGCGGTAGCCGAGGTTGCGCAGGTCGGCGGCGACCGAGGGTTCGGCGAGGGCGCGGAGGGCGAAGGCGAGTGCGGCCGGGGTGACGTCGTACCGGCGTTCGAGGTCGAGGGCCAGCTGGACGGCGGCCAGGTCCCGCTCGTCGTACTGGCGCTGGGAGCCGGCCCGGGAGTGTGGGAGCAGGCCGAGGGTCTCGCGGTAGCGCAGCATGCGGGGGGTGGTGCCCAGGCGTTTCGCGGCTTCGGTGATGCGCATGACGACAATCTTGACATTTCGGTGTCAAAAACGCCCGTGAAGCGATCAAACCACCGTGCTCGGCCCTCTAGGCTCAGCCAGGGAACTTAGGTAGCACTCACCACAGTCTTCAGGGGAGCGGTATGACGTTCGAGTACAAGGTGGCGGACCTCGGGCTGGCCGAGTTCGGCCGCAAGGAGATCCGGCTGGCCGAGCACGAGATGCCCGGCCTGATGGCGATGCGCGCGCAGTACGGCGACAGCAAGCCGCTGGCCGGCGCCCGCATCATGGGCTCGCTGCACATGACGATCCAGACCGCGGTGCTGATCGAGACGCTGACCGCGCTCGGCGCCGACGTCCGCTGGGTCTCCTGCAACATCTTCTCCACCCAGGACCACGCCGCCGCGGCGATCGTCGTCGGCCCCGAGGGTACCGTCGACAACCCGACCGGCGTCCCCGTCTTCGCCTGGAAGGGTGAGACGCTGGAGGAGTACTGGTGGTGCACCGAGCAGGCGCTGAAGTGGCCGGGTGAGCAGGGCCCGAACATGATCCTGGACGACGGCGGCGACGCCACCATGCTCGTCCACAAGGGCACCGAGTTCGAGAAGGCCGGCGCCGTGCCGGACCCGTCGACCGCGGACTCCGAGGAGTACGCCGTCGTACTCAAGCTGCTGACCCGCACGCTCGCCGAGGACCCGCAGCTGTGGACCGGGATCGGCCAGGGCATCAAGGGCGTCACCGAGGAGACCACCACCGGCGTCCACCGCCTGTACGAGATGCACAAGGCCGGCGCGCTGCTGTTCCCGGCGATCAACGTCAACGACTCGGTCACCAAGTCGAAGTTCGACAACAAGTACGGCTGCCGGCACTCGCTGATCGACGGCATCAACCGCGCCACCGACGTCCTGATCGGCGGCAAGGTCGCGGTCGTGGCCGGGTACGGCGATGTCGGCAAGGGCTGCGCCGAGTCGCTGCGCGGCCAGGGCGCCCGCGTCATCGTCACCGAGATCGACCCGATCTGCGCGCTGCAGGCCGCGATGGACGGTTACCAGGTCACCACGCTGGACGACGTCGTCGGGATCGCCGACGTCTTCGTCACCACCACCGGTAACAAGGACGTCATCACCGCCGACCACATGGCGCAGATGAAGCACCAGGCGATCGTCGGCAACATCGGTCACTTCGACAACGAGATCGACATGGCCGGCCTGTACAAGACGCCGGGCGTCGAGCGGGTCAACATCAAGCCGCAGGTCGACGAGTTCCGCTTCGCGGACGGGCACACGATCATCGTGCTGTCCGAGGGGCGCCTGCTGAACCTGGGCAACGCGACGGGCCACCCGTCGTTCGTGATGTCGAACTCCTTCACCAACCAGGTGCTGGCGCAGATCGAGCTCTTCGTCCGCACGGCCGACTACCCGACCGAGGTCTACGTGCTCCCCAAGCACCTCGACGAGATGGTCGCCCGCCTGCACCTCGACGCGCTCGGCGTGAAGCTCACCGAGCTCACCAAGGAGCAGTCCTCCTACCTCGGCGTCCCGGTCGAGGGCCCGTACAAGCCGGAGCACTACCGCTACTGAGCGCTGTACAGCCTGATCGCGAAGGCGTCCTACCCGTCGAGGGTGGGGCGCCTTCGCGCTGTTTCAGAGCGGGGCGACCTCGGGAAGATCCGGGATGGCGACGGACGCCGTCGTGAGGGTGAAGCGGTCGTCGGTCTCGTCGAGAGTGGCGAGCAGCCGGGTGCCGTCGGGGAGGACGACCGACCACAGGCCGGGCGGCTCGTCGTCGCTGTAGAGGACCATCGCCTGGAAGCGGGTGGCGAAGCGGAGCGCGAAGTCCGCGTGGCCGATGGGGCGGGCCCGGTCGTGATCGACGCCGACCGTGAGCGAGATCGCGAAGTGGCCCTCGACGGGTTCGTAGGTGCAGAACGTGGCGAAGACGAGGTCCGGCGGTACGTCGCGGAGTTCGGCGTCGACGCGGTCGGCGGGGGCGACGAAGAGATCGGCCTCGGGGACCGCGAAGGTGTCTCGCAGGAACGACCTCAGGTCAGGCGTCTCGACGGGGCGGGACGCGAGCAGGTCGTAGCCGTGGCCGCTCACCGGATGGCGGTGAAGATGTGCTTGTCGGCTACTTGGCCGAGGACGGCGACCTCGGCGAAGCCGGCTTTGCGGAACGACTCGAGGGCGTCGGTGAGGGTGATTTCGCGACTGCGGGAGCGGTCGGCGAAGCGCCGGTCGCGCTCGGCGAGGAGGTCGGCGAAGGCGGGTTCTTCGGCGGCGGACTCCCACCAGGCGGCCCAGTCCTCGATACCGGAGGCGTGTGAGGCGGCCCAGATCTCGTCGCGCAGCTCGACGGCGATGGCGTCGAGCCGCGGGACCTCGGTGGGGCCGAGGCGCATGGTGTCGGCGTTGACGAAGACGCCGCCGGGGCGGATCCGGCGGGCGAGCGTCTGCGCGAGGCGCTCCAGGTCAGCAGGGTCGAGCCAGTGCAGCGCCGTCGCCGAGCAGACCGCGTCGACCTGGCCTGCCAGCAGGACGACGTCCCAGCCGTCGACCCGCAGGTCCGCCTCGACGAACCGCGCGCCGGACGTCGTGTTCCGCGCCATCTCCAGCAGGAACGGGTCCAGATCGACGCCCACGACGTCGGCCCCGGGGAAGCGCGCCAGCGCCCGGCTGCTGATCGAGCCCGGCCCGCAGGCCAGGTCGACGAACCGCTCAGGCGTCCCGGTCACCCGCTCCACGATCGTGAGCATCAGCTCGAACTGTTCGTCCCGATCCGGCAGGTAACCCGCCTGCTGCACGTCCCACCGATCAAGCCAGCCCTGCCATCCGATCCGCGACATGGTCGCAACAGTACCCACGCCCATGGACAGTAGAACGGTCAGGACCAGCCGGAGTCGCTGCCTGGGGTGGCCCAGCCTTGGGTGTTGTGGGTGGCTGGGCGGGCGGGTGCGGCGGGCGGGGGTGGCGGGAGGAAGGGCGTGGGGGCCGGGGCTGCTGGGACTGCGCCGTACGGGCTAGGTGGGGCGAACGGGCCGGCGGGGACGGCGTACGGGTTCGTCGGAGCGGCGAACGGGCCGGTGGCGGCTGGGCGGGCGGTGGCCAGGCGGATGAGCTCGCGGCGGCGGCGTTCGGCCAGTACGGCGGAAAGGAAGGCCGGGGCGATCATCGGCTGTGGGGGCGCGGGTGCGGTGAGCTCGCTGAAGCGGAAGGCGAGTGTTTCGCCGAGGGCGGCCCGCGCGGCGACGTCCAGCTCGACGAAACGAGCGAGGTAGTCGCGGGCGGTGTTCGCCAGGTCGTCGGGCAGCTGCGAGAGCTCCAGCGACTGCGCCCACTGCACCAGCTGCGACGGGACGAACAGCGGCGGTGACGCCATCGGCTGATGGCGCTCCCGGATCACGACGGTTCCGGCGACCATGTCGCCGATCCGCTTGCCCTCCTTGTTCATCAGGCTCGCGACGATCCCCGGGCTGGCCGCGAACCACGGCGCGAAGTCGACGAAGAACCACATCAGCGTCCGCACCAGCGCGTGCCGGAACCGGATCGACGATCCGTCGTCCCGCACCACCTTCAGACCGAGGATGTACTTGCCGAGCGTCCGTCCGCGGGTCAGCGTCTCCATCACCAGCCGGTAGCCGACGACCACCAGCAGAACGGTCAGGATGATCAGAGCGGCCGCGAGCGACTCGCTGGAGTCCGTACCGATCAGAAAGCCGAAGACCAGCGACAAGATCAGGCCGAGCGCCATCCCCTGCACGAGCACGTCGATGGCACACGCCAGCGCCCGCGTCGGCATCCGCGCGATCCGCACCTGGAGGACGACCGCCTCACCAGTGACCAACTGAGACACAGCCCGCCCCCCTCCTCCTAAGACACCCGGGAGGGCTAGTCTGCCAGCGCAGGGGAGTCAGTCAGGGGAGGAGGTGTGTTGTGGACGTCGAGGCGTTCGTCTCGGTACACCAGCCGCAGTGGGACCGATTGGCGGATCTGACCCGCCGCCAGCGCCGGTTGACCGGGGCTGAGGTCGAGGAGCTCGTCACGCTCTACCAGCGCGTCGGCACGCACCTGTCCGCGCTGAGAGCCGCCGGAGCCGACCCGGTGTCGATCGGACGGCTGTCCGGTCTGATCGCGGACGCCCGGGGCGCGGTGACCGGTGCCCAAGCACCTGTCTGGCGAGACATCTCCCGCTACTTCCTGGTGTCGTTCCCAGCTGCCCTCTACACGTCCAGACGCTGGTGGGTCACCATCGGCCTGCTCTTCTACCTGGTGACCGCCTGGTCGGCCTGGCGCATCCTCGCGCACCCAGAGGTGCTCGACTCGATCGCTGCCCCCACCGAGATCCAGCAGTACGTCGACAGCGGATTCGAGTCCTACTACTCGGAGAACCCGGCCCAGGACTTCGCTCTGCACGTCTGGCTGAACAACGCCGGGCTGAGCGCCGCCGTCCTGGCCATCGGCATCCTGGTCGTCCCGTCGATCCTCATCCTCTGGGACAACGCCATCGGCCTCGGCACCGCGGCCGGCCTGATGATCGGCCACGACAAGGGCACGCTGTTCTTCACGCTGATCACCCCGCACGGCCTGCTGGAGCTGACCGCGGTCTTCATCGCCGGTGCGGCCGGCCTGCGCCTCGGTTGGGCGTGGATCGTGCCCGGCGCGCGCACCCGCATGCAAGCCCTGGCCCAGACCGGACGCGCGACGGTCGCGATGGCGATCGGCCTGGCCGCGATCCTCCTCTACACCGGTGTGGTCGAAGCGTTCGTGACGCCGTACATCCCGTCGCCACTGCGCGTCGTGATCGGCATCGCCAGTCAGCTCGGCTTCTTCGCCTACGTCTGGATCCTCGGCCGGCGGGCCGCGCAGGCCGGCGAGACCGGCGACATCGAGGAGCAGGACGCCGCGGCGCCGATCTCGGCCTGAACACCGTTTGCTCGCGGGCACTGAGTTGGAATGAAGTCCGCCCAGCAAGTCAGACACACTCAGTGGTACGGCGTCACCGTCAGCGTCGGCCTGATCGCGTACGGCGTCGTCCACCTGCTCATCGCCTGGATCGCGCTCCAACTCGCGTGGGGCAACTCCTCCCAGGAGGCATCCCAGCAAGGCGCACTCGAGGAGATCGCGAGCAAACCGCTCGGCGGCGTGCTGCTCTGGGTCGTCGCGGTCGGTCTGTTCGCGCTGGTCCTGTGGCGCGTTCTCGACCTCCTGTACGGCGACCTCGACCTGGAGAAGCGCGCGTCGTCGACGGGCCGCGCGGTGGTCTACCTGGTCCTCGGGATCAGCGCGGTCAAGGTCGCGATCGGATCGGGCGGCTCGAGCTCCAACCAGCAGCAGACCTTTACCGCGAAGCTGATGGAGAACGGCGCCGGTCGGGTCCTGGTCGTGATCGTCGGCCTGGTCATCATCGGCATCGGTGTCCGGCAGCTCCACAAGGCGTACACGAAGAAGTTCACCGAGGATCTGGTCGGCGGCGTCTCGCACGCGACCGTCCAGCTCGGGCGCGTGGGCTACGCCGCCAAGGGCGTCGCCTTCGTGGTGGTCGGTGTCCTCTTCGGCTGGGCCGCGATCGGCTACGACCCCGACAAGGCCGGCGGCCTCGACACCGCCCTCCGCACCATCAAGGAGCAACCCTTCGGCTCCGTCCTGCTCACCGTCCTGGCCCTCGGCATCGCCGCCTTCGGCGTCTACTGCTTCGCCTGGTCCCGCAACGCCAAGCTCTAGCACGAAGGACAGGAGGTAGGAGCCGGTTCGCTGCCGGCGAGCGCCGAATCAGGCGTCCGCCGCGTCCAGCTCGGCTACCACCTCCTGTCGTTCGTGCACTCATCCGACCGGGAGGTCTCGGAGCCGGAACCCGATCAGGCCGGCGGCGCCGAGAGCCGCGGTGATTGCCAGGAGAACCAGGAGTGGAGTAGCTGAGATGGGACCGCCTGGGAGTTGGGGGAGGTGCCGGAACGGGGAGATGTCGTTGACCCAGGCGGCTACCTGGACGCCGGCGTTGGTGAGGCCGATCAGGATGCAGATCGCCGGGCCGGCCCAAGCTGCTGGTGAGAGGCGCGGTAGCAGGCCGAAGAGGGCCAAGGTGAGTGCGGCCAGCAGCCAGACCGCTGGGAGCTGAACCAGCGCCGCCCCGACCAGCCGACCGACCTGGTGCCCGACGTCGTCCACCGCCATCCCGTAGGTCAGACCGGTCGCTGCCCCCGCGCCGAGCAGTGCGACGGCCGGGCCGAGCAGGCTGAAGACGAGGTGACTGGCGGCCCACTGCAGCCGGCCGGTCGCGGTCGCGAGGACCGGCTCCGCCCGCCCACTGGTCTCCTCGACGCGCAGCCGCAGCGTGGCCTGGACGGCGTACGCCGCCGCGATCAGCCCGATGATCATCATCACCCCGACCAGATACGAGTCGATCAACCCGGCCGCGCCACCCATCCGCTGGAAGATCTCCTGAATCGCCGGATCGTCCCGCATCAGGTCGCCGACGCCCTCGGCCACCCCGCCGAACAGCAACCCCAGCAGCACGAACGCCGACGTCCACGCGATCAGCAACCCGCGATGCAACCGCCACGCCAGTCCGAACGGCGACCCCAGCGAACCTTCGGCGGGCCCGAGCCGAGCCGGCAACAACCCGGAGCCGACATCCCGCCGGACGGCGAGCTGTACCGCCGCGACCACCAGCGCAACAGTTGCCAACAGCAACAGGATGCCGACCCACCACCGGTTCGCGCCGTACGGATGGATGCGCTGCGCCCACCCGACCGGCGACAGCCAGGACAGCCACGCCAACGGCCCGTCCGCGTGCCCACTCGTGTCGCCGACGGCTCGCAGTACGAACGACGCCCCGAGCACCCCGATCGCGATCCCGCGCGCCGTCCCGGCATTCGCGGTCAACTGCGCAGCCACGGCGCCAACAGCCGCGAAAACCCAACCACAGCCGGCGAATTCAAGACCTAGTGCGAACGACCCGGCCAGCGCGAAGCCCTGGCTGTACATCCCCAAGGCCAGCAGGACGCCGAGCAGCAGATTCGCCCCGAACGTCGTGAGTAGCGCCGCCGCCAGGCCGGCATGCCGCCCGGCCACACTCGACCCGAGCAGCTCGCTCCGCCCGCTCTCCTCCTCGACCCGGGTATGCCGGATCACCGTCAGCAGCCCGATCAGCCCGACCATCAACGGCACGAACCCGAGTCGCCAGGTGACGAACTCACCAAGGCTGGTCCCTTCCAGCTCGCCGTACAGGGTGATGAACCCCGCGTTGTTCGCATAGCTCAGCCGCGACTCCGCCGTCGGGAACAGCTCCCCGTACGTCGAGGCGAAACTCATCGGAATCGCGCACAGCACCACGATCCACAGCGGCAGCACGACCCGATCGCGCCGCAGGATCAACCGGATCAGACCGCCGGTCCCCGCCAGCGTGGTCATCGCGAAGCCTCCGGTTCGTAGAGCCGCAGGAACAGCTCCTCCAGCGACGGCGGCTGGCTGACCAGGCTCCGGACGCCGATCTCCGTCAACTGCCGAAGCACCGGATTGAGCTCGTCGGTGTCGACGTCGAACCGCACCGACCCGTCCTCGACGTGCAGATCATGGACGCCGGCCAGCGCCGCCAGACCGTTCGACGGGCCGACCAGCTCGGCGCGGATCGACGTCCGGGTCAGATGCCGCAGGTCGGCCAGCGTCCCGCTCTCGACCGCGCGTCCGGCCCGGATGATCGTGACCCGCTCACAGAGCGCCTCGACCTCGGAGAGGATGTGACTGGACAGCAGCACCGTCCGGCCCTCGCCTGCGCTGATCTCCTGTACGACCTCGCGGAAGACCTCCTCCATCAACGGGTCCAACCCCGAGGTGGGCTCGTCGAGCAGGAGCAGTTCGACATCCGACGCGAAGGCGGCGACGAGCGCGACCTTCTGCCGGTTGCCCTTCGAGTACGTGCGGGCCTTCTTCCGCGGGTCGAGGTCGAACCGTTCGAGCAGTTCGGCCTTGCGCTTCTTGTCCAGCCCGCCGTGCATCCGGCCGAGCAGGTCGATCGCCTCGCCGCCGGACAGGTTCGGCCAGAGCGTGACGTCGCCGGGGACATAGGCCAGCCGCCGGTGCAGCGCGGTCGCCTCCGACCACGGGTCGGCGTCCAGGACGCGCGCCGTCCCGGACGTCCGCCGGGTCATGCCGAGCAGGATCCGGATGGTGGTGGTCTTCCCGGCGCCGTTCGGGCCGAGGAAACCGTGCACCTCGCCGGTGCGTACCGACAGGTCGAGGCCGTCGAGGGCGCGGGTGCGCCCGAAGGTCTTGACCAGTCCTTCCGTGCTGATCGCCGCTGCGGGCATGGTCGGTCAGTCCTTCCGTAAGTTGTCGGCCTGCTCGGGGGTGAGCAGGGGCTGGGAGAAGATGTCGACGAAGGCCCGGGTCATCCGGGCGTAGCCGGTCGGGGAGGCGATGTCCTCGCCGAGGGCGAGCTCGAGCAGGTCGCGGAGCACGAAGACGCCGAGTTTCATCACCGCGATCACCGCCGACCAGGCCCGGTAGTCGTCGGTGACGACCCCATGGGTCTTCGCCCACTCGGCGCCGTACTCGACGGTCTGCAGGAACAGCGCGACCGCGGTCTCGGAGCCGTCCATCATCGAGCGGGCCATGTAGGTCTGCAGCGGGAACGAGACCGGCTGGATCGAGGCCAGGCTGATGTTCTCCAGACCGACCTCGTCGACGAGCTCCCGGCCGAGGGCGAACATCCGATCCCGCGCGTACTCGTCACAGGCCTGCCGGAGCGCCTCCTTCGAGCCGAAGTGGTGCCGCAGCAGCCCGGACGAGACGCCGGCCTCGGCCGCGATGTCGCGGATCGATGCGCCGTCGATCCCGCGCTCGCTGAACAGTTTGATCGCGGCGTCCCGGATCCGGGCGCGGGCGGTCAGGTCCTCGCTCATTCCGTCCTCCCTGGGCTACACAATCGAGTAGACAACTACACGACTGTGTAGTCAAGCCGGAAAATGGTGACGGAGTCATGTCTTTTGTAGGTATTTCATTGACATGACGGGCTCGGTGGTGAGACTTCTTCCCATGATCAAACGGTGGCTGGCGGCGGTTGGCGTGCTGTGTCTGGTGATGGCGATCCCGGGGACGGCGTTCGCCGCCGACCCGGCTCGCAAAACCGTTCGGGTCGGAGTCACCCAGGCGGTCGACTCGATGAACCCGTTCCTGGCTGTGCGGCTCGTCTCCGGGTCGCTGCAGCGCTGGATGTACAGCTTCCTGACGGTCCCCGATTCCAAGACCCTGCAGCCGAGCCCGGATCTGGCCGAGTCCTGGACGACGTCACCCGACGGGCTGACCTGGACGTTCAAGATCCGCCAGGCGAAGTGGTCGGACGGACAGCCGATCACCGCCGCGGACGCCGCCTGGACGTTCAACAAGATGATCGACGACGACGCCGCCAAGACCGGTAACGGCCCGGCCGTGGAGAACTTCGCCGGTGTCACGGCGAACGGCCAGGAGCTGACGATCAAACTCAAGGCGCCGCAGGCGTCGATGCTCGACAACCCGGTGCCGATCATGCCCAAGCACGTCTGGGAGAAGGTCACCGATATCGCGAAGTACGAGGCGAACGAGTACCCCGCCGTGGGCAGCGGCCCGTACGTCGCCGTCGAGCACAAGAAGGACCAGTTCGTCCGGCTCGCCGCCAACAAGGACTACTGGCGCGGCGCCCCGAAGATCGACGAGCTGCAGATGATCTTCTACGACAACCCGGCCACCGCGATCGTCGGGCTGAAGAAGGGCGATATCGACCTGATCGGCCGCCTCGCACCGCCGGACTTCGAGTCGCTGAAGAGCGATCAGAACATCGTCCAGTGGAACACCGAGGGCCGGCGGGCGACGTACCTGCAGATCAACCACGGCGCGACCACCAGTGACGACAAGCCGGTCGGCGACGGGCATCCGGCGCTGAAGGACCCGAAGGTCCGGCAGGCGCTGCACCACGCGATCGACAAGCAGAAGCTGGTCGACGAGACGCAGAACGGGCTGGCCCGGCCGTCCGACGGATCGATCGTCCCGCCGATGTACAAGGACTTCTTCTGGGAGGCGACCGGCGCCGAGAAGATCACCTACGACGCTGCCAAGGCCAACCAGTTGCTCGACGAGGCCGGCTACCAGAAGGGCGCCGACGGCCTGCGGACGATGCCGGACGGCTCGCGGAAGCTGCAGTTCCGGTTCTCCATCCACACCGACGCGCCGATGGAGGAGAAGCTCGCCGAGTACCTGACCGGCTGGTTCAAGGAGATCGGCATCCAGCTCACCACCAAGCGGCTCGACTCCAGCAAGTTCACCGAGGAGACCGGGACGACAGCGCTGTTCGACATCGCGATCAGCGGCTGGTCGGTGAACCCGGACCCGGAGGAGGTGCTCGCGACGCACCTGTGCAGCCGGCGGCCGACGGCGTCCGGTGAGGGGGGCGGCACCGAGTCGTTCTACTGCGATCCGCAGTACGAGGAGCTCTACAAGCAGCAGCAGAAGGAGCTCGACCGCGGTAAGCGCGCGGAGTACATCAAGCAGATGGAGCAGCGGCTGTATGTCGATGCGCCGGTGATCGCGCTGTACTACCCGAACAACCTGGAGGGCTACCGCAAGGACCGGATTGCCGGCATCACCTCGATCCCCGAGGACAAGGGCATGCTGTACGGCGGTAGCGGGTTCTGGCCGTTCTACACGGTGACTGCGGTGACGGCGTCCGAGACGGCCGAGGACGACGGCGCCAACACCGGGCTGATCGTCGGAGTGGTGGCCGGAGCGCTCGTGCTGATCGGGGCTGCGATCTTCCTGGTCCGGCGGCAGCGCGGCGCCGCCGACGAGCGCGAATGACGGTAGTCACCGAGGTCGAAGCGGCTCCGGCCCGCCATGGGTTGCTGCGCTACGCGGCGACCAAGGCGGGCGGGGCGCTGCTCAGCATCGCGATGGTGGTGGTGGCGACGTTCTTCCTGTTCCGGTTGCTGCCGGGAGACCCGGTCCGGGCGCTGGCGCAGGGGCGGAACATGACGCCGGAGCAGCTGGATCTGGAGCGGGCGCGGCTGGGGCTGGACAGGTCGATCCCCGAGCAGTTCCTGCACTTCGTCGGGCAGACGCTGCGCTTCGACCTGGGGACGTCGTACGAGTACAAGCGCCCGGTCCTCGACCTGATCGGGGACCGGATCTGGCCGACGCTGCTGCTCACCGGAACGGCGCTGGTGATGGCTGTCAGCCTGGGCATCTGGCAGGGTGCGCGGGCCGGGTGGAAGCCGGGCAGCCGGTTCGACAAGTTCTCCACGGCGATCTCGCTGGTGCTGTGGTCGGTGCCGACGTTCTGGCTCGGGCTGTTGCTACTGATGGTGTTTGCGGCCGGCGTCGGTCCGATCCCGGGGGTGTTCCCGACGCGCGGAATCGCCAGTGTGGATGCGCCGGACGGTTTCGGCTACGTGCTCGATGTGGCGCAGCACATGGTGCTGCCGTGTCTGACGCTGGTCGCGGTCGTCTATGCGCAGTACCTGCTGGTGATGCGGTCGTCCGTACTGGATGAGGTCGGTCAGGACTACATCACGACCGCGCGGGCCAAGGGGCTGCGTGATGACGACATCCGGCGTCGGCACGCCGTACCGAATGCGCTACTGCCGACGGTGACGTTGGTGTTCATGCGGATCGGCTTCGTGGTCGGGGGTGCGGTGACGGTCGAGGCGATCTTCAGTTGGCCGGGGTTGGGCCAGCTGTTCTACGAGGCGATCCGGGTGCCCGACTTCACGCTGATGCAGGGGACGTTCTTGCTGATCACGGTGTCGGTGATCCTGATGAACACGTTGGCCGACGTGATCTACCACGTCCTGGATCCGCGGGTGCGGTCGGTATGAGTTCACTGGCGTGGGTGCGGCGTAGGCGTTCGGTCCAGCGGTTCTGGGCGGAGTTCCGGACGCACAAGGCCGGTGTGGCCGGCCTCGGCGTACTGGTGGTGGCGGTTGTACTGGCGTTGATCGCGCCGCTGTTCATCGATGCCGGCGTGACGAACGTCGTCAGCGGGACAGGCGAGAAGCTGGCGCCGCCGTCGCTGGATGCGCCGTTGGGGACGGACGAATCCGGGCGGTCGGTGCTGCTGATGATCTGGTGGGGTTCGCGGACCTCGCTGCTGATCGGGTTCCTGGCAGCCCTGCTGAGTATGGTGATCGGGACGGTGCTCGGGATCGCCGCCGGGCACTTCCGCGGCTGGCTGGGCGCGATCGTGTTGCGGATCACCGACTGGTTCCTGGTACTGCCGTCGCTGGTCACGGCGCTGGTGCTGGCGGCGATTCTGGGTGGTAGTACGGCGACGATCATCGTCGCGATCGGGGTGACGTCGTGGCCGTCGACGGCGCGGCTGATCCGTGCGCAGACGCTCGCGGTCGAGGCCCGTCCGTACATCGAGCGCTCGCTGGCGCTGGGCGCCGGGCACTGGCACATCACCACGCGGCACGTGTTGCCGAATGTGGCGCCGCTGCTGTTGGCGAGTACGACGCTCGAGGTCGCGAGCGCGATCGTCACGGAGTCCACGCTGGCGTTCCTCGGCGTCAGCGCGAACAAGACGTCGTGGGGGACGATGCTGCGCGGCTCGTACGACTGGGGCGCGGCGACCGCGGGCGCGTGGTGGTACATCCTCATCCCGGGGCTCTGCATCGTCATCGTGGTGATGGCTTTCACCTTGTGCGGCAGGACTTTGGAGACCGTGCTGAACCCTCGACTGCGGACCCGGGCGGCCTGATGCTGGAACTCGATTCGTTGTCCATCACCTACCGCATCACCGGCGGTGAGGTGCCCGCCGTCCGTGGGGTATCGCTGTCGGTTGCTGCGGGGGAGGCGGTCGGGCTGGCGGGGGAGTCGGGCTCGGGGAAGTCGACGATCGCGTTGTCGCTGCTGCGGTTGCTGCCACGGACGGCGCGCCTCGACGGGCGGATTCTGCTGGACGGCGACGACGTACTGGCGATGAAGTGGGGGCGGCTGCGGGCCGTGCGCTGGTCGACGGCGTCCATCGTGTTTCAGGGGGCGCAGCACGGGCTGAACCCGGTGCGGCGGGTTGGTGAGCAGATCGCGGAGCCGCTGCTGGTGCACAAGCTGGCGTCGGGGGCGGCGGCTGAGCGGCGGGTGCGGGAGCTGCTGGAGCAGGTCGGGTTGCCGGCTTGGCGGGCGCGGAGTTATCCGCATGAGCTTTCGGGCGGCCAGCGGCAGCGGGTGATGATCGCGATGGCGCTGGCGTGCTCACCGCGGCTGATCATCGCGGACGAGCCGACGACCGCGCTCGACCTGATGGTGCAGGCGCAGGTGCTGACGCTGATCCGCGAGCTGATCGCGTCGCACGGGATCTCGTTGCTGATGATCTCGCACGATCTGTCGGTGCTCGCGGAAGTCTGCGACCGGCTCGCGGTGATGTACGCCGGTCGCCTGGTCGAGACCGGGCCGTCGGACTCGCCGTTCGAGCATCCCTACAGCCGGGCGCTCTCGGCGGCCTTCCCGACGGTCGGTGACCCGGCGTCGCGGTTGGCTCCCCGTGGACTGGCCGGTGATCCGCCCGATCCGCAGTCCTTGCCCGGTGGTTGCGCCTTCCATCCGCGCTGCCCCGCCGTCCAGGAGACCTGTTCGACGACTCCGATCGACCTTCGGCCCGCTGGTCCCGATCGGCAGGCGGCCTGTGTCCTGGTGGAGGAAAAGTGCTAGAGGCAACGAATGTCTCGGTCGAGTTCGGCCGGGCCCGGGCGGTCGACGGCGTCAACCTGTCGGTCGGCGCCGGTGAGATCGTCGCCCTGGTCGGCGAGTCCGGCTGCGGCAAGACCACCCTGGCGCGGACGCTACTTGGGCTGGAGCGCCCGGCGTCCGGCACGATCTCGTACGACGGCGCCCCGCTGAGCTATTCGGGGCGCGCGCTGCGGGCCTTCCGGCGGCAGGTCCAGCTCGTCCTGCAGGATCCGATGGGCTCGCTGAACCCGCGGCACACCGTCTACGAGGCGGTCGCCGAGGGGCCGCGGATCCACCGGCTGCCCGACGAGGAGGCCGTCGTCAGCTCGGCCCTCGCCCGCGCCGGCCTCCGGCCGCCGGAGCGGTTTTTCCTCCGCTACCCGCACGAACTCTCCGGCGGCCAGCGCCAACGCGTGGTGATCGCCGGCGCCCTGGCCCTCGACCCGCGCATCCTGATCGCCGACGAGCCGGTCGCCTCCCTGGACGCCTCGATCCGCGGCGAGATCCTCGCCCTGCTGCTCCGCCTGCGCGCCGACCTCGGCCTCGGCGCCCTCGTCGTCACCCACGACCTCGGCCTGGCCTGGAACATCGCCGACCGGGTCGCCGTCATGTACCTCGGCCGGATCGTCGAATCCGGCCCCACCGAGGACGTCCTGACCAACCCGCAGCACCCCTACACCCAGGCGCTGCTCTCCGTCCTCCCCGACTCCCCGCACCGCATCGTCCTCACCGGCGAACCCCCGGACCCGACCCGGATCCCCACCGGCTGCCGCTTCCACCCCCGCTGCCAACTAGTTGCCACTGGCAACGGCACCCCCGCCTGCGCCACCCAGCCCCTCCCCATCCTCAGCACCGCCCCCGGCGTCGCCTGCCACCTCACCCCCACGAACTGACCGGCCGGAGCCCCCAACGTCGCGGGCCCCGGCCGGTCCTCACCTCACCGGGGGTTGAACCCCCGCTCACACCTCGTCGTCGTCCTCAGGCTCTTCCTCGGCGTCGGCCAGCGCCCACTTCAGCTGGAACTCGACCTCTTCCTCATCCTCCGACCGCTCGTGCTCCACGCTGATCCGAGCATTCTTCGGCACCGTGAACCGCTCGCCGGCCACCTGGATCCGGAACGGCTTCCCCGCCTCCAGCGCATCCGCCAACCGCCGCAACTTCGCCGCAAAATCAGCAACCGAGTAGTCCTTCTCAACATCTCTCTCACTCATGAGGCCTATCCAACCAACTCAGGGGTTCTTCCGGTACTTGACAATAGTTAACGAATGAGTGAACTATTGCAGGATGGTGGAAGCTCAGGTGGACAGGTTCTTCGAAGTCCTCGCCGACCCGACCCGGCGGCAGGTCGTCCAGCTCCTCGGTGAAGGCCCCCGGCGCGCCGGTCAGCTGGCCGTCGCCACCGGAGCGTCGTCCCCGGCGATGAGCAGGCATCTCCGCATCCTGCTGGAGGCCGGCCTGATCGCCGACGAACGCGTCCCGGACGACGCGCGTGTCCGCCTCTTCCATCTCAACCCCGAGCCCGTCGTCGCCGTCCAGGCCTGGCTCGACCAGGTCCAAGCGCACTGGCGTGACAACCTCGGCGCCTTCAAACGTCACGTCGAAACCAGGGAGAAGCGATGACAGCCACCGCCGCGACCGCGACCGTCGAAGTCCCCGTCGACCCCGACACTGCCTTCTGGATCTTCACCGAGGAGATCGACCTCTGGTGGGTTCGCGGCCCGATCAACTTCTTCGACGCCGCCCGCGCCACCGCCATGCACATCGAACCCCACCTCGACGGCCGCATCCTCGAGGTCTACGCCCTCCCCGACGACGTTCTCGAATTGGGCCGCATCACCGCCTGGAGCCCCGGCAACCACTTCACCTACCGCAGTTCCGTCGACGACACCCAAACTCACATCACCTTCACCCCCACCGACTCCGGCACCGAAGTCACCGTCGTCCAATCCCTCGTGCAAGACGGCGCCAAAGCCTTCTACTTCTGGCCCAACGTCATCAGCTGGTTCCCCGCCTGGCTGTCCCGCCGCGACACGGCGCCCAGCACTCCCCGCGAGGCCGACCGCCTCGCAATCGCCTTGTACTACGAGGATCCAGCCGCGGCGGCCCGCTGGCTGCACACCGCCTACGGCCTCGACT
The DNA here is from genome assembly GCF_013131805.1 of Kribbella sandramycini. Taxonomy (GTDB): domain Bacteria; phylum Actinomycetota; class Actinomycetes; order Propionibacteriales; family Kribbellaceae; genus Kribbella; species Kribbella sandramycini. Next base: position 423,390 of record NZ_JABJRC010000009.1, read on the forward strand.
CCTGGTCGACCATCCCCGCCGAGGGCAGCAGCCCCTCCTGGATCGAGCTCAACGTAGGCACCCGAGCCATCCTCCTCTTCCCCCGCACCGCCCCCAACCCACCCCAGAACGACCACAGCACCTGGATCTTCGTCGACGACCTCGACGCCCATTTCGCCCAGGCCACCGCCGCCGGCGCCAAGATCCTCACCCCCATCCACCAACACGGCTACCGCCGCTACGAAACCCAAGACCTGGAAGGCCACCACTGGACCTTCGCCCAAGCCCGCCCCACCCAGTGATCCCGCTGTCTGGCGGCCGTCTCACGCCAGGAGTAGTCCGCGACGGCGAGACCGTCCGTCGCCCCACCCCACCCGGCACCGCCGAGCTCCTCGACCTCCTTGCCGCACGTGGTTTCAAGGGCGCTCCGCGCTACGTGGCACCCGGCGTCCTCACCTACGTCGAGGGCAGCGTGCCGGCGCGCTTCCAGATCTGGTCGGATTCGCAGATCGCCGATTTCGGGGTCCTCCTTCGGGCCTTCCACGAAGCCACCCGCGGCAGCGCGCTGGCTGCTCCGCACGAGGTCGTCTGCCATCACGACCTTGGCCCGAACAACACCGTCTTCCGGGACGACCGGCCGGTGGCGCTCATCGACTTCGACCTGGCTGCTCCGGGCAGTCCGCTGGAGGATTTCGGGTACGCCGCGTGGACGTGGTGCATCGCGTCGAAGTACGACGATGTCGACCGCCAGGCTGCTCAGGTCGCACTGCTGGCCGACTCCTATCAGCTGACACCCGCGCAGCGCTCTGTGGTCGTCGATGCCGTGCTGGAGCGCCTGAGCCGTAACTCCCGTTTCTGGGCTGAGACAACAGCACCAGTCACGTCCGCGCAACGCGCGGAATACATCGCGTGGTCGCGCCGGGAGCATGCCTTTGTGGGCATGCACCGAGCGGTCTTCGAACAGGCCCTCAGAGGCGGCCGGCTTTTTTGAGGGCTAGGTAGGTGTCGGCCAGGGCGGGGGCTATTTGGTCTGGGTTTTCGTCTACTACGGTGACGCCGGCTCGGGTGAGGGTGGCGGTTAGGCGGTCTCGGTCCAGGCGGGTGCGGGCGGCTGAGGCGGCGTTGTAGACGTCGATGAGGTCGGTGCGGGTGGCTTCGAGTTCGGTGAGGCGGGGGTCGGCCACGGAGGCCAGGACTACTACGTGGCGGCGGAGGAGGGGGGCTATGACGGGGAGGAGGGACTCCTCGATGACGGCTGGGTCCAGGCCGGTGAGGAGGACCACCAGGGAGCGTTGGCCCAGGCGTTCGAGGACTTGGGAGACGACGATGCGGAAGTCGGTTTGGACCAGTTCGGCTTCTACGGGCGCCAGGGCGTTCACGAACGAGGGGAGGACGTCTTCGGGGGCCGGACGGCGGACGTCGGCGCGGACGGCGGAGTCGCAGGCCAGCAGGGAGACGCGGTCGCCGGCTCGGGTGGCCAGGGCGGCCAGGAGGAGGGCGGCGTCCATGGCGTGGTCGAGGCGTGGGGCGTCGCCGACGCGGCCGGCGGACATGCGGCCGGAGTCGATGACGATGGCGACCTGTCGGTCGCGTTCGGGGCGCCAGGTGCGCAGTACGACGTTGCCGCGGCGGGCGGTGGCTCGCCAGTCGATGCTGCGGACGTCGTCGCCGGGGACGTAGTCCCGGAGCGAGTCGAACTCGGTGCCCTGGCCGCGGACGAGCAGCGCGGTCCGGCCGTCGAGCTCCCGCAGACGGGCCAGCCGCGAGGGCAGGTGTTTGCGGCTGTTGAACGGCGGTAGCGCTCGCACCGTCCAGTCAACGCGGTGCGAACCCTGCCGGCCGGCGAAACCGAGCGGACCGATCGACCTAACCGTCACCCGGTCGGCCTGTCGGTCGCCGCGGCGCGTGGGGACGAGGTGCGTGGTCAGCCGACGACGCTCGCCGTGTGGCAGGTCCAACCGGTGCGGCGGGTCCTGTACGCCGGCAGACGGCACCCAGGCGTCGCGCAGCAGGCCCTTGACGCGCCGGCCCGGGTTCGCGACCAGCAACTGCACAACGGCCTGCTGACCAAGGCGTACGGCGGTGTCACCCTCACGGCTAAACTGCAGCCGTCGCGGCGACCCAGCCAACAAGATGTCGACCAGACAGACCAGGACGACCGCAGCGATCACCAGACCGATGCCACCCCAGCTCGGCAGCACCAGAGCGACGAAGAGCACCCCGACGCCCGCCAGCACCGCGGCCCTGCCCGTGAGAACCATCAGCGCGGTACTGGCACGGTCGCCAGGACGCTCTCCAGCACGGCGTCCGAGCTGACACCCTCCAGCTCAGCCTCCGGCCGCACCTGCACCCGGTGCCGCAGACAAGGACGCGCCATCGCCTTCACATCGTCCGGAATGACGTAGTCCCGACCAGACAGCCAAGCCCAGGCCCGCGAGACCGCCAGCAGCGCCGTCGCACCACGCGGTGACACACCGAGCTGCAGCGACGGCGACTGCCGCGTCGCCCGACACACGTCCACGATGTACGCCAGCACGTCGTCCCGGACGGCGACCTGACGTACGGCGCCCTGGGCGGCCAGCAGATGCTCTGGACCAGCCACCGGCCGCAGACCCGCCGCCTCGAGGTCACGCGGGTCGAAACCCTGCGCATGCCGAGCGAGGACGGCGATCTCGGCGTCCCGCGGCGGGATGTCCAGCGTGACCTTCAGCAGGAACCGGTCGAGCTGCGCCTCCGGCAGCGGGTAGGTGCCCTCGTACTCGATCGGGTTCTGCGTGGCGGCCACCACGAACGGCACCGGCAGTTTCCGCGACTCGCCGTCGACGGTGACCTGCCGCTCCTCCATCGCCTCCAGCAGCGAGGACTGCGTCTTCGGCGGCGTCCGGTTGATCTCGTCGGCCAGCATGATGTTCGTGAACACCGGCCCGGGCCGGAACTCGAACTCACTGGTCTTCGCGTCGTACACGAGCGATCCGGTCACGTCACCGGGCATCAGGTCCGGTGTGAACTGCACGCGCTTGGTTTCCAGCCGCATGGCCGTCGACAACGCCCGCACCATCAGAGTCTTCGCCGTACCCGGCACACCTTCGAGCAGGACGTGCCCGCGGCAGAGCAGCGCCAGCACCAGCGCGGTGACCGCGGTCTCCTGACCGACGACCGCCTTGCCGATCTCGGTGCGCAGCGCCACCAATGCCTGCCTCGCCTCTTCGGCGGTGATCTCGGTAGTGGTGGTCACGGGTGTCGTACCTCCTGCGTCAGTACGTCGAGTTGATCGGACAAGTTCAAGAGGGCCACGTCGTCCATCGGCGGCATGCCGTACAGGACTTCGTGCACCAGTAGCGGATCCCAGCCGGTGCGGGTCGCGATCGTTGCGACCACTGCGCTCGGCTCGGCCCGCCGGGGGATGCCATGTGCCTTCTGCAGCTGACCGAGCGCGGACTCGCGCAGCGCGGCCGCAGCCCGGTCTCTGGCCCGAGAACGCCGGTAGAGCCGCGCACGACCCTCAGTGGTCTCAGCTGCGTGCACGATCACCGGCAGCCGCTCCACCACGACCGGCCCGAGCCGGCGGCCCCGCCAGATCGCAACGATCAGCGCGGCGAAAGCGAGCGCCCAGGCGATGTAGCGGACGGACGGCGGCACCAGCGGCGGGCCGGAGTCGTCAGCAACGGAGTCACCGGCCTCGTACTGCGGCAGGTACCAGGTGAGGTTCTGATGCGTGCCGATCAGGTTGAGCGCCAGTGCGGCGTTGCCGTCGTCGGCCAGCTCGGCGTTGGTGAACGTCCGCGACGTCCCGACCACATCCACGATGCGACCGGCTGTCTCCAGGCGGACGACGGTGTTGTTGATCCCGTCGCCGTAACAGACCTTCGCGGACGGCGGCGCTGTGTACGCGGCCCCGCCGACCTCCGCCGTACCGGCCTTCACTGCGGCCGGGAGGTCGCAGCCGGGCTGGCGGCTGCTGTAGCTGAGGTTTTGCGCGCTGTCGCGCACACCGGGGGCCAGAATCTCCAGCGCGCGGTCACCGGGCCGGATGAGGATCAGGTGGCTCCAGCGCGCGTCAGCGATCCGCCTCAGGTCGTCGCGGTCCAGCTGGCCGTTCGGACCGATCAGCAGCGTTTTGCCCTCGCCCGACTCGACTGCGTCCGCCAGGTACTCCGACCCGGTGACCTTGACGCCGTGCTTCTGCAACAGGTTCGACAGCGCGCGGGCGCCGTTCTGCTCGGTGGAGTCCGGGCTGAAGGGCCCTGAGGTCGGCGCGATACTCGCGATCATCACGACGATCGACACCAGCACGATGACGCCGGTGATCAGCAGCGGCTTGCGAAGCAGCCGCCAGCTCTCACCCGCGGTGCGGCCGACCGGAGTGCTGGTACTCACGCGACCACCGTGATCCGGGCTTTGCGAGCGGCATCGTCCGCGGCGACGGTGACGGCGTACCGCTGCGGATTGCCCGGACGGTTGCCGTAGACAACCTCGGTGAACGCCAGCGCGGCCGGCTGCAACACCTCACGCAGAGCCGGCGCCGACCGCCCGGCGTCCGCCACGACCTCGTACGCCGTCCGCCCAGCACGGTCGTCCAGGATCGTCCGCTCGGTCAGCTCGGAGACGCACGCCCGGAACCGGCTGCGGACGGCCGCCGTGTAGTCGCCCGATGCGGCCTCCTGCTCGGCCAGCGCGCGGTACTCGGCCGCACTGCGCGGTTTCGACGTGTCGAAGACGGACTGCGACTTGCCACTGCGCTCGGTGGTCCGCAGCACTCCGGCACGCCAGAGCACCACGATGACGATCAGCACGATCAGCGCGAGCAGCAGGAGCGCCCCGACGTGGCTGTTCTGGGAGGCGCCGGTGACGCCGTCCAGCAGCTCCGCGATCCACGACAGCACCTTCTGGACGGCGCGCTCGATCAGTGAGCCGCCCGACTCCCGGTACGCCGATTTGGACAGCTCCTCGGCCGCCTCCCGGGCGGCCTGCTCACGGTCGATGTCGATCGGCGGTTCGGCAAAGATCACTGACTACCTCCGGAGCGCAGACCGGGCCGCAGCCACAGATCCAGGCCCTCGCGCCGTACGCGCAGGTCCAGATAGAGGAGCGCTTGCACCGCGGACATGAAGGCCAGACTGGCGATCAGAGTCAGAACTGTCGCGAGACCCGCCGCAGCGGCGACGACAATGCCGATCACGGTCGCACCGGTGCTCTCGCTGGAATCGGCCCAGGAGCCCACCGTGACGACGAGTGTGGTGGCTCCGAACTGCAGGGCGTAGCTGACGATGTTCACCACCAGGCCGGCGAAGAGCAGGATGCCGACCACGCGCCAGAACTTGCCCCGGACGAGCTGCCAGGAACGACGCAGCGCCCCCCAGACGCCGACCCGGACCGGAATGTAGAGGCCGATATCAGGGGCGTACCGGCCTTCCATCAGCACCACAGTGCCTGCCAGCACCAGCCGAATGCCGAAGATCAGCACCAACACCGCGCCGAGCAGCATCAGCGCGATCGCAACGCCACCAGCGACCGCACCTGAGACTGCGGACTCCGCACCGGCGCCGACACCGAACACCAACAGGCCCCAGCCGCCGATGAGCACGATGAACGACAAAGACTGCATCAGACCCACAGCGGCCAGTGAAGGCAGCGCACGGCGTACCAGCCGGAGCAGCTCACGTGCGTCGACCCGCTGCGCCAGCTGACTGCGCACTGCGGCCAGAGCGATGATCCCGGCCAGCATGCTCGACACGACGGTGAAGAGCACGAGCTGAACGCCGTACGTGAGCAGCAGCGCCCCACCGGCCTGCTCGAACGGGTCCTCCGCGCCGAAGAAGCCACTGATGCCACCTGGTACGGCGACCTCGGTCAGCGCGGCCTGCACCGCCACCAGCGAGACTCCGGCCAGCACCGGCAGGCCCAGCATGATGGCCTTGTTGTCGGAGATCGTCCGGGCCGCGTTGTCGAGCAGGTCCGCGGGCAGCCACGGCCGCAGCGGCTCCGCACCGCTGTCTTCGTGCAGCCTGATATCGCTCATCCGCGCCCCTCCCCTCCACTGATATCCCACCCCGAGTTGTACTGTTCCGCCACCCCGGTTTGTTAAGGCTCCGGGCCGTGCACCATGATCACAGCCCAAACCGGGGGTCATTCGGCGATCCGGCGTGTGCACTACCCGGGGAATGGGACACTATCCGTAGTGCGCCCGTACGGCAGGCACCGGGCGGACGACGATCGGACGGCAAGGAGCAGCGCGTGGCAGATGGTAACCGGACGATGCGGGGCCGCATTCTCATCGTCGACGACGACACGGCGTTGTCGGAGATGCTCAGCATCGTGCTGCGCAACGAGGGCTACGACACCTATCTGTGCGCGACCGGTGACAAAGCGGTACCGGCGTTCCGGGAGTTCAAGCCCGACCTGCTGCTGCTCGACCTGATGCTGCCGGGGATGGACGGGATCGACGTCTGCCGGGCGATCCGGGCCGAGTCCGGCGTGCCGATCGTGATGCTGACCGCCAAGAGCGACACCGTCGACGTGGTGCTCGGGCTGGAGTCCGGCGCCGACGACTACGTCGTGAAGCCGTTCAAGCCCAAGGAGCTGGTGGCGCGGATCCGCGCCCGGCTGCGCCGCATGGACGAGCCCGGTCCGGAGTCGCTGACCATCGGCGATCTGACCATCGACGTGGCCGGCCACTCGGTGAAGCGGGCCGGCGAGACCATCCAGCTGACGCCGCTGGAGTTCGACCTGCTGGTCTGCCTGGCCTCCAAGCCCTGGCAGGTCTTCACCCGTGAGGTGCTGCTGGAGCAGGTCTGGGGCTATCGGCACGCCGCCGACACCCGGCTGGTCAACGTGCACGTGCAGCGGCTGCGGTCCAAGATCGAGAAGGACCCGGAGCACCCGGAGATCGTCGTCACCGTCCGCGGTGTCGGTTACAAGGCGGGTGCGGACTGATCGAGTACGGACGCGACCAAGAGTCGCAGGTTGTCGCCGACCCCGTCGTACCGGCCGGGCCGGGGCAGCAGGCCGCCCCCGAGCAGGAGGCGGCCGAGCCGCGCGGCACGGAGGTGGAGCTGACCGCCGCTGCGGTTGACTGGCATGCCTACCCGCAGCCGCTGTGGCGCACGCACCCGAAGTACTGGCCGGACATCTGGCGCCGGTCCATCCAGGCCCGGATCGTCACCGGGACGCTGCTGATGTCGACCGTCGTCCTGATCCTCGTCGGCTGGGTGATGATGAGCCAGGTGACCGACGGCGTCCTGGAGTCGCGTCGGGAGAGCGCTCAGGCCGAGGCGGCCGCGCAGCTGGCCTCACTGACCGCCACGATCAACGCAGCTGACCAGACCAAGGTCAACCAGCAGCTGTCCCAGCTGGTCCTCGGCACCAACCGGCCAGGCCTGTACGACGTTCTGCTCGTGCCGATCGGCAACGCGGGCTCGAATGCGATCCGCTACACCGGCCAGGTCAACACGGACTCGATTCCGCAGGTGCTGGCGTCGTCCGTGAACACCAATGACGCACCGCTGCTGTTCGACACCTACACGCTGATCAACTACCGCGAGGACAAGCCCAGCGTGCCGGGGCTCGTTATCGGCTCCCAGCTCCGGGTCACGAGCACAGGCGACAAGTACGGCGTCTACTTCCTCTTCCCGCTCACCGCGCAGCAGGAGACGCTGGACGTCGTTCAGCGCGCGCTCGTCACCGCAGGGCTGCTGCTGGTCGTTCTGCTCGGCGCAGTGGCGTGGCTGGTCACTCGGCAGGTCGTTACGCCGGTGCGGATGGCTCGCCGGATCGCTGAGCGACTGGCCGCCGGCAAGCTCGAAGAGCGGATGCAGGTCCGCGGTACCGACGACCTCGCCCGGCTCGCAGTGTCGTTCAACAAGATGGCCAGCAACCTGCAGCGCCAGATCCGGCGGCTGGAGGAGCTGTCCCGGCTGCAGCGCCGGTTCGTCTCCGACGTCTCGCACGAGCTGCGGACGCCGCTGACCACAGTCCGGATGGCAGCCGACTTGCTGCACGAGAGCCGCGACCAGTTCGATCCGATGAGCCGCCGGTCGGTCGAGCTCCTGCAGAACGAGCTGAACCGCTTCGAGGAGCTGCTGGCCGACCTGCTGGAGATCAGCAGGTTCGACGCCGGCGCCGCCGCGCTGGACCTCGAGGACGTCGACCTGCGCGACATCGTCAGCCGTGTACTGGAGAACCACGAGACGCTGATCGAGCGCAAGGGGTGCGAGGTGCAGCTCGACATGCCCGAGCCGTGCCGCGCCCAGGTCGACGCGCGCCGGATCGAGCGCATCCTGCGCAACCTGGTCGGTAACGCGATCGAGCACAGCGAGGGGATGCCGATCCGGATCAGCACGGCGTACGACGACGACGCGGCCGCGGTCGCGGTGCGCGACCACGGGGTCGGGTTCCGCGCCGAGGAGGCCGAGATGGTGTTCAGCCGGTTCTGGCGCGCCGATCCGGCCCGGGCGCGGACGACCGGCGGGACGGGGCTGGGGTTGTCGATCGCGCTCGAGGACGCCCGGCTGCACGGCGGCCGGCTCGACGCGTGGGGCTCGCCGGGGGAGGGCGCGTACTTCCGGCTGACGCTGCCGCGTCGGCCCGATGTCGCGCTGACCGGGTCGCCGCTGCCGGCGCGCCCGTCCGACGCGAGCCGGGTCATCACCGAGAAGTCGCTGGTCGACGTCGGAGCGCCGTACCAGAAGCTGACAGGTGGTGAGGAGCTGTGAAGCTGAGGCCGCTGGTCGCAGCGCTGGCCGCATGTGTGCTGCTGCTCACCGGGTGCGCGACTGTGCCGACCAAGGGGCAGCTGCGCAGCGGGAACCGCGAGGGGCTGGCTGACGATCAGGGCGGTGTCGGAGTCGAGGCCAAGCCGCCGCGCGAGGGCTCTGATCCCACCGCGATCATGGCGGGCTTCCTGGAGGCCATGTCGGACTCCAACCAGTTCGACACCGCCCGGGAGTACATGACGCCCGAAGCCGCGGCGAACTGGCAGCCCGAGAAGCAGACCATCGTCTACGAGCAGAGTCCGGACTCGCTGACCCCGAAGCCGGGCGGGTTCCAGCTGTCCGCGCGACAGATCGCCACCATCGACGACCGGGGCGAGTGGGCGCCGTCCCGCGCCGAGAGCAAGACGAACTTCTTCTTCGGGATCGCCAAGGTGAACGGCCAGAACCGGATCACCACCGCGCCGCCCGGGGTGCTGCTGGCCAACAACCAGGCGTCGTTGAAGCTGCTGTCGTTCGACCTGTACTTCTTCGCCCGGGACCGGAAGACCCTGGTGCCGGATCCGGTCTACCTGCCGCGGAACCCGTCCAACGGGCAGACGGCGACGCTCCTGGTCCAGGAGCTGTTGAAGGGGCCGACGAAGCGGCTGGGCAACGGCGTCGTCTCGATGGCGCCGCCGGGCACCGCCATCCAGGTCTCCGTGCCGGTCGATCACTGGAATGGGAATCTCCGTAACCAAAAAAGCCCGCGCCCCCGACGGGGAGACACGGGCTGTGCTGTGACTTTCGGTGATGACGCGGGGTGGCGGCGCCGGGTAGCAGGTAGCAGCCGGTTACACC